>OY970171.1:0-3119018 GCA_963707575.1 uncultured Gaiellaceae bacterium | reverse complement strand
TGTTCGGACGCCTTCTGATCGTCGCCGCTGCCGCCGTCTTTCTCTGGGCGACCTTCGCGCGCTCCTCGGACGCATCCGGGCCGGAGGGCCACTACGTCGTCCGGCCGGCCGACACGCTCTGGTCGATCGCGGCGCGGAGCTACTCCGATCCGCGCGAGGGCGTGTACGAGCTGCGCGAGCGGAACGACCTGGAGGGGACGACGATCGTTCCCGGCCAGGTGCTGATCCTTCCGTAGAGGAGCCCGCGCCTAGAATCGGTCGGCCATGGACCTCGACGTCGTCTTCGTCGGGACGTCGGGCTCGATGCCGACCGCCCGGCGCGCTCCTGCCGCCACGCTCGTGCGCCGCGGCGGCGAACGCCTGCTCTTCGACTGCGGGGAGGGGACCCAGCGGCAGCTCTTGCGCTCCGACGTCGGGCTCGTCGACCTCGAGGAGATCTTCGTCACGCACTTCCACGCCGACCACTTCCTCGGCCTGCCCGGGATGCTGAAGACGTTCGCGCTGCGCGGGCGGGAGGCGCCGCTGACGCTCTACGGCCCGGCCGGGCTCGGCGAGCTCATCGGGGGCCTCCGTCGGATCTTCGGGCGGCTCACGTACGAGTACGAGATCGCCGAGCTGCACGCAGGTGACGTGCTCGCGCGGGACGGCTACGAGCTGCGGCCGTTCGCCGTCCGCCACAGCGCCGCCTCACTGGGGTACGCGCTCGTCGAGCACGAGCGGCCCGGTCGATTCGACGTCGAGACGGCCGACCGGCTCGGCGTCCCCTCGGGACCCGCCCGCGGCACCTTGCAGCGCGGCGAGCCGGTGACGCTGCCCGACGGGCGCGTCGTCACCGCGACGGACGTGCTGGGCCCCGCACGGCTGGGCCGCAAGGTCGTGCTGAGCGGCGACACCGCGCCTGTGCAGTCGGTCGTCGACGCCGCAGCCGGCGCCGATCTGCTCGTCCACGAGGCGACGTTCTGCGAGGACGAGGCCGACAGGGCGCGACTGACGGATCACTCGACGGCGCGGGACGCGGCCGAGGTCGCGCGGGATGCCGGTGTGAAGCTGCTCGCGCTGACGCACATCTCGAACCGCTACTCCGGCGGCGACGTCGAGCGCGAGGCCCGCGAGGTCTTCGCGGAGACCGTCGTCCCGCGTGACTTCGACACCGTGGAGCTGCCGTTCGCGGAGCGCGGTGTCCCCGAGCTCGTCCGCAGCGGCGCCCGGCGGCGTCGAGCCGAGGCCCCGCCGTCTGTCCCCACGGAGAGCTAGCCCGGGATCCACTCGATGATCGTCGAGCCCAGCAGGCCGGGGCTCGAGATCCCGAACACGCAGGTCGTCTCGCCGTCGGCATCGGGCGGCGACGCGAGGCTGCCCTGCCAGACCTCGCCGCCCGCCAGCGTGATCCGGCCTCGCGGGATCCCGTCCGCGCTCAGCTCGACGGGCTCGCCCTGCTTGCCGAGGAGCGTCAGCTCCAACCGGCCCGGGCCACAGCCGTACACGGTCACGGAAGCCTCGCCCAGGATGTCGCCGTTGGGCTGGAACCCGGCTCGCCAGGTACGCACGCGCGCGGGTCGTTCGATCCGCCAGAGGGAGAGCCCCGGGAGGTCGGTGGAGCGAGGAGCTGCGGCGATGCGCTCGCCGACGAGCTCCAGATCGGACGACGTTGCGACGAGCTCGGCCGGGAGCCGCTCGCCGGCGGTACTGAGCAGCAGGCCGTCGAAGCGTGGTGAGACCGTCGTCGGCTCGAGCGGGTGCAGCGCCGCCGCCTCGGGGATCATCGCGACGGAATCGATCTTGTCGTTCCAGAAGAGGTGCTTCCACACGCCGGCGGGGACGGCCCTGCTTACGTGGAGGTAGGTGACCGGACCGTCCGCCGCGGCGTCCACCCAGCGTGGCTCACCCGTGTCGAAGACCCACACCTTGTCGGCCAGGCTCAGCCGCGCGATCTCCCTCGTCGACGCGATCGAGAGAGTCGCGAGCACCCCGAACACCAGGATCGGCAGGACGACGAGCGCCCGGCGCGGCACCAACACGGCGGCGGCGACGAGGGCGCCGGCCACGAGCGGGAAGGCGACCTCGAGCGCCGTCTCCGACGTGGCGCTCGCGAACTTCCAGAGCGGCACGAAGCTGAACGCGTCGAGGGCCGCCTCCTGCACGGCGAACCGCTTGACGGGGAGCAGCACGACCGGAACCGCGACGAGCAGCGCCGCCGCCTGCGCCCACACACTCCGGCGGGGCCCGCCACGGGAAAGCCAGAGCCCGAAGACGAGGAAGATCGGCGGCGCGAGGGTGAGCAGGTCCCGTTCGGCGATGTGCCCGACCCAACGCGACGCAAAGATCCCGATCTCGAGGATCAGGCACACCGACCAGGCACTCGCGGTCGCGACCAGGGCGAGCGCGGCAGGGTCGCGCTCGCTTCGCTTCGCACACTCGATCAGCATCAGCACGAGTGCGACGAGCGGGATCCCGGCGACGACGACGAACGCTCCGGCGGCGTGCCAGGTGATGTCCGCCAGAGCCGCAGCGAGCTCGTAACCGCCGACGGCGGCGCCATAGGCACCGAGCGGCTCGCTCCAGCTGCCCGACACGGCCGCCGCGATCAACACGACGAGTCCCCCTGCCGCCAGGGTCCCGAGCAGGGCGGCGACGCGGCGGGCAGGCTCGAGGCTGCGGGTGAAGGCGCACTGGAGCCCGACGGCGAGGAACACGGTCGGCACGAGCGCCAGGGATTGGACATGGGCGAGGGCCGTGAGCGCAAGCGCACCCAGCACCACGGCCTGGCGCCGGAGCGTCGGGCGCTCCAGCGTCGCCGCGAGAGCCCACAGGGTGAGCGTCGTCAGCAGGTACAGCAGGGGCTGCGTCATCAGCAGGCCGGTGTAGGAGAAACCGGGGATCGCGACGACGAGCACGGCTGAGACCAGCGCCCAGACGTCTCCCAACGGGCGCCGGCCCCAGAGGTAGACCACGGCGGCCGTAGCCGACATCGCGAGGGCCTGGAGCGCCTGCACGATCGTGACGCCGGTCCCGAGATCGGCGAGCGCGAGCGGCAGACCGGTGAGAGCGGGGTAGAGCAGCGCGTTGTAGCCGCCCGACCCGAGCAGCGTCGCACTGCCGGTCTCCCAGAGGGAGCGGCCGAGCAGGGAGTAGATCGCCTCGTCGGGCGCGATCCAGCCCGGCTCGAACCCGCGCGCAGCCGCGAAGCGGATCGCCGCAGAGACGATCACGAGGACCGCCACGATCGTGCCGGCGCGTCGGGAGGTCACGGGCGGGAGTCTTACCGCCCCGGTGTTCGCGAACCGTGAGTAGCGTCGTCCGACCGGGCGGCGTACACTGCCGACCGACCCTTTAACCCGGTCCAGAGAGACCGAGAAGGAGTGGAATGAGCACGCACGTCCCCGAGTCCTCGGCGAGCCGACGGCCGGTCAAGACCCTGCTGGACGCCGAGGGGCTCTCGCGCACGCTTTCGCGGATCGCCCACGAGATCATCGAGCGCAACGACGAGCTCGAGTCGCTCGCGCTCGTCGGCATCCGCACCCGTGGCGTGCCGCTCGCCGAGCGGCTGGCGGAGCTGATCGAGGAGCGGAGCGGTGTCGAGGTCGCGCTCGGCGCGGTCGACATCGCGTTCCATCGCGACGACCGCGAGCGCGGCCCGTCCCAGCCAGTCGTCAACGAGACCGAGCTCGGCCTGGAGCTGCGGGGCACGACCTGCGTGCTCGTCGACGACGTCCTCTACACCGGCCGCACGATCCGCGCTGCGATCGAGACGCTCTTCGCGCAGGGTAGGCCGGCCCGGGTCCAGCTCGCCGTCCTCGTCGACCGCGGCCACCGCGAGCTACCGATCCGCCCGGACTACGTGGGCAAGAACTTGCCGACGGCGCGGAGCGAGCGCATCCAGGTGCAGCTGCAGGAGACGGACGGCATCGACCAGATCCTGCTCGTCGACGCTCCCGAGGAAGGGTCATGAAGCACCTGCTCTCGATCGGCGACCTGACTCGCGACGACGTCGAGCGGCTGCTCGAGGCGGCGCACGGGCTCGACGGCCCCGAGCCGCTGCCCATCCTGCGCGGCAAGCTCGTCCTGAACGTCTTCTACGAATCGTCGACGCGGACGTCGTCGAGCTTCGAGCTCGCCGCGAAGCGCCTCTCCGCCGGCACGTTGACGATCAAGAGCTCCGGCTCGTCCGCCGACAAGGGCGAGTCGCTGAAGGACACGGTGCTGACGCTGTCGGCGTACGAGCCCGACGTGATCGTGATCCGGCACCCGCAGATCGGCGCACCGGCACTCGTCGCACGCCATACCGCCGCTCACGTCGTCAACGCGGGGGACGGGAAGCACCAGCACCCGACGCAGGCGCTGCTCGACCTCTACGCGATGCGGGAGGCGCTCGGGCGGCTCGAGGGGCTGCACGTGGCGATCGTGGGCGACGTGCTGCACTCGCGGGTCGCTCGCTCGCTCGTGCAGGCACTCGGGCTCGTCGGGGCGCACACGACGCTCGTCGCTCCGCCTGCGCTGCTGCCACGCGGGATCGAGCGACTCGGCTGCGAAACGACCTCCGAACTGGACGCGATCGGCTCCGCCGACGTCGTCTACGTCCTGCGCATGCAGCGCGAGCGGATGCTCGCGGGGGCGAGCTACGTCCCGAGCCTGCGGGAGTACAGCGCGCGCTGGGGGATCACGCCGGAGCGCCTCCGGCCTGGACAGAAAGTGATGCACCCCGGCCCCATGAACCGTGGCGTCGAGATCGACCCGCGCGTGGCCGACGGGCCCGACTCGCTCGTCCTGGCCCAGGTGCGCGCGGGGCTCGTCGTGCGCATGGCGGTGCTGCACGACCTCGTCGCCGCCGGCGCCGCGTCCGCGCGTCTCGGGGCGGTGGCGTGATGCTCGTCTGCCGGAATGGCCGCTCCGACTCGCTGACGCTCGAAGGGCGCCTCGCCGGCGGGCGTCGCGTGCTCGTGACGGTGGAGGAGGGCGTGATCTCACGGATCGAGCCCGGCGGCTCGAGCGACGCAGTGCTCGCACCCGCGTTCGTCGATCCGCACGTGCACCTGCGGACGCCCGGTCGCGAGGACGAGGAGACGATCGCGAGCGGCACCGAGGCGGCAGCCGCGGGCGGGTACTGCGCCATCCTCGCCATGCCGAATACCGACCCGGCCGTCGACTCCGCCCCGGTGTTGCGCGGTCTCCTGGAGACCGCCCGCCGCGAGGCGGTCGTACCGGTCGGGTTCATGGCCGCGATCTCGCGCTCGCTCGGAGGCGAGGAGCTGACCGAGATGGGCGAGCTCGCCGATGCCGGCGCCGCGGCGTTCACCGACGACGGCCGACCGGTCGTCTCGGCGGGCCTGCTGCAGCGCGCCCTCCAGTACGGCTCGGTCACGGGCCGGCCGCTCGCGCTCCACTGCGAGGAGCCGACGCTCTCCCGCGACGGCCACGTGCACGAAGGCGCAGTCTCGGCCGAGCTCGGCCTCGCCGGCTATCCCTCGGTGGGCGAGAGCACGATGGTCGAGCGCGACCTCGGGCTCGCGGCCTACGAGGGCCGGCCCGTGCACCTCATGCACCTCTCCGCCCGCGAGTCGGTGGACGCGCTCGCGCGGGCACGCGACACCGGTGTGGCCGCGACCGGCGAGGTGACGCCGCACCACCTCGTGCTCACCGACGACGCGGTGCGCTCGCTCGACCCGAATACGAAGATGAATCCGCCGCTGCGCTCGGAGAACGACCGGCAGGCTCTGGTCGACGGGATCCGGGACGGCACGATCGGCTGTGTCGCGACCGATCATGCGCCGCACTCGCGCGAGGAGAAGGACGTTCCGTTCGAGGCCGCGCCCTTCGGCGTGACGGGCCTGGAGACGGCGTTTGCGTCTCTCCATACCCATCTCGTCCTGCCAGGGCTGATCTCGCTCGAGACGCTGCTCGAGCGGATGTCGGCCGGCCCAGCCCGGGCCTTGGGCCTGCCCGAGCCGAGACTCGAGGTCGGGGAACGGGCGAATCTCGTGCTGCTCGACCTGGACGCGGAGTGGACCGTGACCGAGGAAGGCTTCCGCTCGCGCTCGGCCAACTCCTGGCTGCTCGGCGAGCGCCTGCGCGGCGCCGTCGTGAAGACGGTCGCCGACGGACGGGTGGTGCACGCCGCGTGATGACCGCTGTGGGGATCCCCGCCGAGCTGGAGCCGTATCTCGGCCGGCTCGTCGACGTGCTGTCGCAGACCGTGCCGGTGGACGCCGTCTACCTGCTGGGGTCGGCGGCCCTCGGCGCGTACGAGCACGGCCGCAGCGACGTCGACGTGGTCGCGGTCGACGAGCCGCTCGCTCTCGATGGACGAGCGCCGTGCGCTCGCAGCCGCGGCAGCGGCGATCCCGGTGCCGGCGCGCAAGCTGGAGCTCGTCGTCTACCCGCGCGGCAGCACGCGCTGGGAGCTCAACCTCAACACGGCGGAGGGGGATGCCGCCGAGCACGTCGGACTCGACCCGGATGCCGAGCCCTCGTTCTGGTTCGTGCTCGACCGTGCCATCGCCGAGCAGCACGCGCTGCCGCTGCTGGGGCCGCCCTGGGCCGAGCTCTTCGAGCCGGTGGCCCGTGAGCCGATCGAGGCCGCGCTCGAGGAGGCCGTCGCGTTCGACGGCTGGAGCGAGGCGAACGCCGCTCTTGCCGGCGCCCGCGGACGCGTCTGGCGCGAGACGGGCCGCTGGGTCTCGAAGCGCGAGGCGGAGGAGTGGCGGCCATGAGCGCGTTTCTGGCGCTCGAGGACGGGACGATCTTCCGCGGCGAATCCGTCGGCGCGCCGGGCGTCGCGTTCGGCGAGGCCGTCTTCACGACGGCGATGACCGGCTACCAGGAGACGGTCACCGACCCGAGCTTCGCCGAGCAGCTCGTCTGCTTCACCGCTCCGATGGTGGGCAACTACGGCGTGGCGGAGGGCCGGTCCGAGTCGCAATGGGCTCATGCCCGGGCGGCGCTGATGCGTGAGGCGCGCGGCCCGGAGTGGACAGGGTGGCTGGCCAGCCGCGGGCTGGTCGGGATCACCGGCATCGACACCCGCTCGCTCGTGCTCAAGCTGCGCGAGAGCGGCTCCCTGCGGGCGGCCGCGGTCGCGGGCGGCATGTCCGAGGAGGAGGCGGTCGCCGCGGTCCACGAGCTGCCGGCGATGGAGGGTGCGGCGCTCGTCGCCCAGGTCTCGACGCCGAAGGAGTACGTCTACAGCGACGCCGGCGCGACGAGAGTCGCTGTGGTCGACTACGGCTGCAAGCGCTCGATCCTGCGCCGGCTCGCCGGTGCGGGCGCCCACGTCACGGTCTTCCCGCACGAGGTGGACGCGGACGAGCTCGCCCGGTACGACGCGGTGCTGCTCTCGAACGGCCCCGGCGACCCGGAGCCGCTCACCGGCGAGGTACGCGAGGTGGAGCGGCTGCTCGGCCGCGTGCCCGTGCTCGGCATCTGCCTCGGCCACCAGCTGCTGGGGCTCGCGACCGGTCACGAGACGTTCAAGCTCCCGTTCGGCCACCGCGGCGCGAACCATCCCGTGCTCGACCGGCGCGCCGGCCGTGTGCTCGTGACGAGCCAGAACCACGGCTTCGCGGTCGCGCCCTGCGATGACGCCGAGGCGACGTACGTCTCGCTCTACGACGGCACCGTCGAGGGGTTCGAGTTCCCCCAGCTGCGGGCGCGCTCGGTGCAGTTCCATCCGGAGGCCGGCCCGGGGCCGCACGACGCCTGGCCGATCCTGGAGCGCTGGCTCGAGGAGGTGCGCGTTGCCTAGGCGAAACGACCTCCGCTCGATCTGCCTGATCGGCTCGGGGCCGATCGTGATCGGCCAGGCCTGCGAGTTCGACTACGCCGGCTGCCAGGCGCTCAAGGTGCTGCGCGAGGACGGCTACACCACGATCGTCGTCAACTCGAACCCGGCCACGATCATGACCGACCCGGGCTTCGCCGACCGGACGTACCTCGAGCCGCTCGACCTCGAGGGCGTCGCCGACGTGCTGGGGCGTGAGCGGCCCGACGCGCTCCTGCCGACCCTGGGCGGCCAGACCGCGCTCAACCTCGCGATCGAGCTCTCCGAGGCGGGTGTGCTCGACGCGCTCGGGATCGAGCTGCTCGGCGCCAACGTCGAGGTGATCAAGCGCGCGGAGGACCGCCTGCTCTTCCGCGACGCGGTGCAGAGCTGCGGGCTGACGGTGCCGTCCTCGCGCATCGTCACCTCGCCGGACGACCTCGCGGGAGTGGCCCTGCCGGCGGTCGTCCGGCCCGCGTTCACGCTCGGCGGCCACGGCGGCGGCTTCGTCTCCACCTCCGCCGAGCTGCGGGCCCAGGTCGAGCGCGGCCTGAGCGAGAGCCCGATCGGCCAGGTGCTCGTCGAGGAGTCGGTACGCGGCTGGGACGAGTTCGAGCTGGAGGTGATCCGGGACCACCGCGACAACGTCGTGATCGTGTGCTCGATCGAGAACCTGGACCCGATGGGCGTGCACACGGGCGACTCCGTCACCGTCGCGCCGCAGCTGACGCTGTCCGACGAGGCCTACCAGGAGCTCCGCGACGCCGCCGTCGCCGTGATCCGCGCCGTCGGGGTCGAGTGCGGCGGCTCGAACATCCAGTTCGCGCGCTGCCGCGACACGGGTGACCTGCGCGTGATCGAGATGAACCCCCGCGTGTCGCGCTCCTCGGCACTCGCCTCGAAGGCGACGGGCTACCCGATCGCGAAGGTCGCGGCGAAGCTCGCCGTCGGCTACACGCTCGACGAGATCCCGAACGACCTGACGCGGACGACGCCCGCGAGCTTCGAGCCGACGCTCGACTACGTCGTCGTGAAGGTGCCGCGCTTCGCCTTCGAGAAGTTCCCCGGTGCGGACACGACGCTCGGCACGCAGATGAAGTCCGTCGGCGAGGCGATGGGGATCGGGCGAACGTTCCAGGAGGCGTTCGCGAAGGCGTTCGCCAGCCGCGAGCTCGATGCGGGCGCGGTGACGCCGTGGGCGAGCCTGGACGACCTGCCCGAGGGGCTGCATCCCTGGTTCCGGCGTGAGCTCGAGGAGCTGCAGGCACACGGCCTGCCCGAGGGAGAGCGGGTCTACCGCCGCGTCGACTCCTGCGCCGGCGAGGTCGAGGCCGCCTCGAACTACTACTACTCGACGACGGGCGAGGCCGACGAGGCGCCGCCACTCGGGGAGAAGCCGCGCGTCGTCATCCTCGGCTCCGGCCCGAACCGGATCGGCCAGGGGATCGAGTTCGACTACTGCTGCGTCCACGCGGTGCAGAGCTTCCGCGCCCAGGGCTACGAAGCGGTGATGGTCAACTGCAACCCGGAGACCGTCTCGACCGATTACGACACGTCCGACCGGCTCTACTTCGAGCCGCTGACCGAGGAGTACGTGCTGCCGGTGCTCGCGCGGGAGCGGCCGGTCGGCGTCGTCACCCAGTTCGGCGGCCAGACCCCGCTCAAGCTCGCCCGGGCGATCGAGGCGGCCGGGTACGCGATCATGGGCACGCCCGTCGAGGCGATCGACCTGGCCGAGGAGCGCGAGCGCTTCGGCCGCCTGCTGGCCGAGCTCGGCGTGCGCTGCCCGGAGTGGGGGATGGCGGAGAGCGCCGACGAGGCAGCGGCCGTCGCCGCGCGCGTCGGCTTCCCCGTGCTGGTGCGGCCGAGCTATGTGCTGGGCGGCCGTGCGATGCGCGTCTGCTACGACGAGGCGCAGGTGCGCGCGGCGATGGCCGACGTCACTGGACCGGCGCTCGTCGACCGCTTCCTCGAGGGCGCGCTCGAGATCGACGTCGATGCGCTCTGCGACGGGGTCTCCGTCTACATCGGCGCCGTGATGGAGCATGTCGAGGAGGCGGGCGTCCACTCCGGCGACTCCTCCTGCGTGCTGCCCGCACCCTCCCTCGACGAGGACACCCACGCGGAGATCTGTCGCATCGTGCGCCGCCTCGGGCCTGCACTCGGCGTCGTCGGCCTCCTGAACGTGCAACTCGCGCTCGTGGACGGCGTGGTTTCGGTGATCGAGGCGAACCCTCGCGCGTCGCGCACGGTCCCGTTCGCGTCGAAGGCGACCGGCGTCAACCTGGTCGATGCGGCCGCACGCCTCGCCGGTGGAGCACGGCTGCACGAGCTCGGGCTCCCGGAGGAGCGCCGCCCCGAGCAGGTGAGCGTGAAGGCGGCCGTGCTCCCGTTCGCACGCTTCCCCGGCGCCGACCCGGTGCTCGGCCCCGAGATGCGCTCGACCGGCGAGGTGATGGCGAGCGCGGCCGACCTGCCGACCGCGTTTGCGAAGGCCGAACGGGCCGCCGGCCGCCCGCTGCCCCTCACCGGGACCGTCTTCCTGTCGGTGCGCGACGCGGACAAGGCCGGGATCGCGCCCGTCGGCGCGGCGTTCGCACGCCTCGGATTCCGGCTGCTCGCGACGGGAGGCACGGCGAGGATCCTCGCCGAGGCGGGCCTCGAGGTGGAGACGGCCGAGAAGGGCGACCCCGTCCTCGATGCCATCCGCTCCGGCCGCTGCGCGCTCGTGGTGAACACGCCGCAGGGCTCCGGAGCGCGGCGGGACGGCGCGCTGATCCGTCAGACCGCGCTCTCCACGCGCATCCCGTGCATCACGACGCTCGCCGCCGCGCGGCTCGCGGTCGACGCGATCGCGAATGCGCGCAGCGAGGTGGCGCGCTCGCTGCAGGAAAGGCTGGAGGTTGAAGCGGCGGCTGCTTAGCGTCTCGGGGTCCGAGCAGATCGGGCCCTACACGCTGCTGCGCGTGCAGCGCGGCGACGTGGACGCCGGCGTGCCGGGGCAGTTCTTCATGCTCGAGGCGCCGGGCAGAGTGCTGCCGCGGCCGATGAGCGTCTGTCTGGCGACGGCGTCGGAGCTGGCGTTCCTGATCGACCCGGTGGGGCCGGGCACGCGGGCGCTGTGCCGGCTCGACGCGGGGGAGAGCCTGCACGTGCTCGGCCCGCTCGGGAATGGGTTCGAGCTCGACGTCGAGCGGCCGCTGCTCGTCGGCGGCGGGATCGGGATCGCGCCGCTGCCGTTCCTCTCGGACCGGCTCGGCCGCCCGCCCGCGCTCCTCGGCTTCCGCAGCGACTGGCATGCCGAGGCGGCTGCGCTCGTGCCGAACGCCGAGGTCTGCGTCGAGCCCATCTACGTCACAGAGCTGCTCCCAGAGGGTCCGATCGACGCGCTCGCGTGCGGTCCCGAGCCGATGCTGGACGCGCTGCGCGGGCTCGTGCCCACGGCCCAGCTGGCCTGGGAGGCGCCGATGGCCTGCGGCTACGGCGCGTGCTACGGCTGCGTGGTGGAGCTGGACGGCGAGCTCAAACGGCTGTGCGTCGAAGGCCCGGTCCTCGTTGCTGCTTAACGCCTCTGGCTGCCTCGACGCGCTCACCGCGCCCGAGGTGGCGCGCTCCCTCGACGCGTTCGTGACGAAGACGATCACGCCGGAGCCGCGCGGCGGCAACACGCCCGTCCGGATCGCCGAGACCGAGGCCGGGATGCTCAACTCGATCGGGCTCGCGAATCCCGGCCGTGAGCACTTCCTCGCCGAGACGCTGCCGCAACTGCGCCTGCTGGGGGTCCCGCTCTGGGTCTCCGTGGGTGGGTTCTCGGGCCGCGACTACGCCGAGACGTGCGCCGCACTCGACGACGTGACGATCGAGCTCAACCTCTCGTGCCCCAACGTCGACGACGCCGCGGAGACCGCTGCCGAGATCGTCGCGGCTTGCCGCGAGGCGACGAGCCTGCCCCTGTACGCGAAGCTCTCTCCATCCACCTGGAACATCGCCGAGCAGGCGCGGGCGGCCGCGGCGGCGGGCGCGGACGGGCTCTCGCTCGTGAACACGTTGCGCGGCCTCGCGCTCGACGAGCGCACGCTGCGGCCGCAGCTCGCAGCCGGCGCCGGCGGCTACTCGGGGCCGGCCCTGAAACCGGTCGCGCTCGCCGCCGTCTTCGCGTGCGCGCGGGCCGTGGAGTTGCCGATCGTGGGCATGGGCGGAGTGCAGAGCGGGCTCGACGCGCTCGAACTGATCGCGGTCGGGGCGAGCGCGGTCGCGCTCGGCACGGTCCTCTTTTCGGACCCTGACTCGCCGTCGCGAATCCGCTCTGAGCTCGCCGCCGAGTGCGCCGCCCGCGGCCTCGGACATCACTTGGACGCCTACCGCCTCGCGCATTCGTCCCTGCAAATGAGCGGTTCCAGTCTTGACAACAGAGCGCAAAAAAAGGCTGCAAACGGGCAAAAATCGACTGCTTGACCGATCGGGTGGGGCTGCTAGTATCCCGCGCTCATGGTGCCGTCGAAGACGCAAGCGCAGGCTCCGCTGCGGTCGCTCGACCAGAGGATGGAAGCCCTCAAGCGGGCCAACGACATCCGGGTCCGGCGGGCAAAGTTGAAGAAGGACCTGAAGGACGGCCGCGTCGGCATCGAGGCGATCCTCCTCGACCCACCGGAGTACGTCTCGACGGCGAAGGTCTTCGACATGCTCATGGCGGTGCCGAAATTCGGGCGCGTGAAGGCGGCGCGGCTGCTGAACCAGTGCCGGATCAGCCAGTCCAAGACCGTCGGCGGCCTCTCCGAGCGCCAGCGCACCGAGCTGATTGGCCTCTTCAACCGCTAGGCGGCCTCTGCCTGTCTTCGTGATCACGGGGCCCTCGGGCGCCGGCAAGGGGACGCTGATCAGGACGCTCGTGGACCGGCTGCCCGAGCTGGAGGTGGCGATCTCGGCGACGACGCGGACGCAGCGACCCGGTGAGGTCGACGGACGCGAGTACTGGTTCCTGGCCGAGGACGAGTTCGTCCGGCGCATCGAGGAGGGCGGCTTCCTCGAGCACGTCGAATACGTCGGCGGCCGCTACGGCACGCTCGCGTCGGAGCTCGACCGGGTCGCCGCCGAGGGGCGCGTCTGCGTGCTCGAGCTCGAGACCGAAGGCGCGCTGCGCGTCCAGGAGGAGGTCGAGGGCAGCGTCACCCTCTTCATCGCCGCGGACGTCCCCGAGCTCGAGCGGCGGCTCGTCGCGCGGGCGACCGAGAGCGCCGGCGAGATCGGCGATCGGATCGCGCTGGCCGTGCACCAGCTCGAGCAGGCCTATCGCTTCCGCTACATGGTGCGAAACGACGACGTCGACCGCGCGACGGAGGCGCTCGTGGCTCTCGTCGAGCGGGAGCTGGCCCTCGCCGCTACCATGGCTCCATGATTCATCCTCGCATCGACGCCCTGCTCGACAACGTGGACTCGCGCTACGCGCTCGTCATCGTTGCCGCGAAGCGAGCACGGCAGATCAACAACTACCACCACCAGCTCGGCGAGGGCATGGGCTTCGAAGAGGCCCCGCCGCCGCTCGTCGAGTCGCGCTCGAAGAACTACTTGACCATGTCCCTGGAGGAGATCAGCCAGGGCAAGATCAAGTACAGCTACCCCAAGAACGTCAAGAAGTAGCGCGCAGGCACAGGTAGTTCAGAGGCGGCCGCGAGAGCGGCCGTTCGCTTGTGTGCGCCCGCGCCCTGGCCGGGCGGCTCCCGGCCGGCGGAGCCGGCCTCCGCCGCCCTCGCGTGTCTGAGCGCACGCGGCTCTGCGGGTCTGGCCTCTCGGCCTATCCCCTCCGGCCGCGCGCGCTCAGCCACGCACCAGAACACGAGCGACGTCAGCGCTGTCTGAAAGCCCTGCACCTGAAGGTAGTAGGCACAATGTCCGGATGGGCCGGATCCTCCTCGGCGTCACCGGCGGCATCGCGGCGTACCGGGCCTGCGAGCTGCTGCGACTCCTCGTCCGGGCGGGCCACGACGTGCTGCCGCTGCCGACCCCGGGAGCGGAGCGATTCGTCGCGGCCGAGACCTTCTTCGCGCTCGCGCGCAAGCCCCGCACCGAGGATCCGTATCCGCATCTCGAGCGCGCCGACGCGCTTGTGATCGCCCCCCTGACGGCGAACACGCTCGCGAAGCTCGCACATGGACTGGCCGACAACGTCCTCACCGAGGCTGCGCTGGCCCACCGGGGGCCGTTCGTGGTCGCGCCCGCGATGAACACGCGGATGTGGGAGCACCCGGCCACGCAGGCGAACCTCGCGCTCCTGCAGCAGCGGGGCGCTGTCGTGGTCGGGCCCGACGAGGGCGAGCTGGCGGAGGGCGAGGTGGGGGCGGGGCGCATGGCGCAGCCCGAGGAGATCGCGGCCGCGCTCTTTCGGCTCCTGGGAGACTCCCAGACAGCAGGCATGACCGGCCCCCTGGCGGGGAAGAAGGTGCTCGTGAGCGCCGGCGGGACCCGCGAGCCGCTCGACACCGTCCGCTTCCTGGGGAACCGCTCCTCGGGCCGGATGGGCGTCTCCGTCGCCGCGGAGGCGCGCCGGCGTGGAGCGACCGTGACGCTGCTGGCCGCGAACCTCGCCGTGCCTGCGCCTGCGGGCGTCGAGGTCGTCCAGACGCCGACCGCTGCCGACTTGGAGCGAGAGGCCGCGGCCCGGGCAGACACGGCCGATGTGGTCGTGATGGCGGCTGCGGTCGCCGACTACCGGCCCATCGAGCAGCTCGCCGGCAAGCGCCCCAAGGACGACCAGCCGTGGAACCTCTCGCTCGAGCCGACCGTAGATATCTTGCGCATGCTCGGCGAGCGAACCCGCAACGGACAGGTTCTGGTCGGGTTCGGGGCCGAGTCGGGCGCGGCGGGCCTTAACCGAAAGCGAACGATGCTCGACGACAAGAACGTCGATCTGGTCGTCTACAACGATGTGGGTTCCGACGGGATCGGATTCGACGCACTCGACAACGAGGTCGTCCTGGTGACGAGGAGAGGGGAGCGCGAGGTGTCAAAGGCACCGAAGGAGCAAATCGCTGCAGCCGTCGTCGACGAGGTCGAGCGGCTGCTCGAGGAGCGCCATGGAGGCGCGTAGTTTCGAGGCGCAGAGCGATCCGGCGACGCTCGCGCCCAAAGTGGAGACGTTCGACCGCGTCGCGCGCAACCTCGCGAAGGTGGTGCACGCCCCGGAGGACACGCTGCGGCTGTGCGTGCTCTGCCTCGTGGCCGAGGGGCACCTGATCATCGAGGACTTTCCCGGGGTCGGGAAGACGATGCTCGCGAAGGCGCTTTCACGCTCGCTCGACCTCCAGTTCTCGCGCCTGCAGTTCACGCCCGACCTGCTCCCCTCCGACATCACGGGCGTCAACGTCTTCAACCAGCGCGCGAACGAGTTCGAGTTCCGGCCGGGGCCCGTCTTCGCGAACGTCCTGCTCGTCGACGAGATCAACCGTGCCTCCCCGAAGACGCAGTCGGCCCTGCTCGAGGCGATGCAGGAGAACCAGGTCACGATCGACGGGGCGAGCTACGTGCTCGAGCGGCCCTTCATGGTGCTCGCGACGCAGAACCCGATCGAGTACGAGGGCACCTATCCGCTGCCCGAGGCACAGCTCGACCGCTTCACGATGCGCATCTCGCTCGGCTACCCGCCGCTCGCCGACGAGGCCCGGATGCTGAACGAGCAGACGACCGCGCCGCCGCTCGACACGCTCGAGCCGGTGGCCGGCCTCGAGGAGCTGGTGGGGGCGATCGACGACGCCCGCGCCATCTTCGTCGAGGAGAGCCTCAACCGCTACGTCGTCGCGCTCCTGCGCCACACGCGCTCGAGCCCACGCCTGGCTCTTGGAGCGAGCCCGAGGGCCGGGATCTCGCTGCTGCGCGTCTCGAAGGCCCGAGCGCTCTCCGAGGGCCGTGACTTCGTCCTCCCGGACGACGTGAAAGCCCTCGCGGCGCCCGTGCTCGCGCACCGCATGATCCTCGCTCCCGAAGCCCGCTCGGCCGGTCTGACGGCGCAGGAGATCGTGCAGGAGGCGGTCGACCAGACGCCGGTCCCCGTCTAGCCGGTGACCAACCGGGGGAAGCTCGTCCTCGCGCTCGGCCTCGTCACGTACGGGGTCGCGTGGCTCTTCGGGGCCACTGTGCTGTACCCGGCCGCGACGGGGCTCGTGCTCGCCCCGCTCGCCGCCCGTGCGTGGGTGCGGCTCGCAGCGGGCCCGATCGTGCTGCGCCGCCGTGCCGGTCGGGGCGCGCTCCTCGAGGGCGACGACGTCTGGGTGACGCTCGAGGCGCTCCCGCAGGCGACGGTGCCCCCGCCGTCGCTCGCGATCAGCGAGCGCCTGGCGAGGCTCGGCCAGCACGAGACGCCGCTGCGGCGTGACCACCGGGCGCATCGCGGGACCTACGTGCTCGAGCGGGTCCCGCGCGGCCGCTACGAGGTCGAGAGCGCACACGCCGCGATCGAGGATCCGTTCGGGCTTGCGTGCGCCGAGGTCGAGCTCGCTCCCGCCGGCTCGCTCGTCGTCTACCCGAGGCTCGTGGAGCTGCCGGGGCTCTTCTCCGAGAGTGGGGCCAACGCTCAGGACGGCCGCCGCCTGTTGCTCCGCAGACCGTCGGGCTTCGATCTGCACTCGGTGCGGGAGTACGAGCGCGGCGAATCGCTACGGAAGGTGCATTGGCCCACGACCGCGCGCCGCGGCCAGCTGATGGTGAAGGAGCTCGAGGACGCTCCGCGGGACGAGATCGCGATCGTGCTCGACGCCGACTCGGCGACGGTCGGCGAGAGCTTCGACGTCCAGGTGCGCGCCGCCGGCTCGATCCTGCGCACCCACGCCTCGCGGGGCCGCCGCGCCGTTCTTGCGTTGAACGCGGACCGGCCTGTCAGCGTGCGGGTGTCGTCGCTCGAGGCCGACTGGCATGCCGCTCTCGGCGAGCTGGCGGCCGTGGAGCCCGGTGCCTCCCGTCCGGTGGTCGAGCTGATTGCGCGTGAAGGCGGACCGGCGGCGCGGGCCCTGGAGCTCGTCGTCGTCACGGCTCGGCTCGCGCCTGCGCTGGCGACGAAGCTCGTCCAGCGCGCGCTCACGAACCACGGGGTCTCCCTCGTCTGGATCGACAGCGCCAGTTTCGCCGGCCGGCCGACGAAGGCCGAGCCCGAGCTGCTCCGCCTCCAGGCGGCCGGGGTGCCCGTCGCGGTGGTGCGCGAGGGCGACGACCTGCGCTCGGCGCTGGGAGCGGCCCCGACCGCGCGGGGAGCCCTGCATGCGTAGGACTGCCATCGTCTACGTCCTCCCGGCGATCATCATCGCGTCGGCGTGGATGCGGCTCGAAGATCCCAGCGGAGGCGGCGGCGACGCGCTGTGGATCGTGCTGCTGGCGCTCGTGCCCGCGCTGCTCCCGTCGCTCGGCCTCCGGCTGCTGGTGACCGGCCCCGTCGTGCTCTTCGCTGCCTGGCTCGCGCTCGACCGGCCGCTCGGAGAGGGCGGCTTCTTCCCGATCGCCTGGGACCGGGTCGACACCGGGCTCGCGCATTTCTACGACGTCCGCGTCCCGTTCTCAGCCGTCGAGTACCCGGAGATGCACGGCGTCGTCCTCCTCGCCATCTTCGGCTTCTGCTTCGCCCTCGGGCTGGCGGCGTCGTCACGGCGGCCGCTGCCGACCGTGCTCGTGCTGCTGGCCGGCGCAGGCTGGCCCGCGACGCTGCTGCAGTCGCAGGGAATCGCCTTCGGGGCGCTGATCCTCGTCGGCGCGCTCTGGATCCTCGCGGGGCTGCGCGTCGAGCGGCCGACGTTCGCGCTCGCGGCAGGCGTGGTCGTCGTGCTCGTGGCCGCCGGGGTGTCGACGACGGCTGCGGTCGCGCGCGACGGCGTGCTGGGCTGGCAGCGCTGGGACCCGTACGGTGGGCCCGACGCCCCCGTCAGCGTCTCCTACGTCTGGGACGCGAACTACTCCGGGATCGACTTCCCGAAGCAGAAGACGACGGTGCTGCGGATCTCGGGCACCAACCGCAGCCTCTACTGGCGTGCGACGACGCTCAACCGCTTCGTCGAGGACCACTGGCGCGAGCAGCTCGAGGTGCGCGTGAGCGAGCTCGCGACCGGCGAGTTGCCGAGCGACCCGCTGCTGCCCGTCACGGCGCGGGAGGAGGACGACCTCGTCACGCACGACGTGGAGGTGGTCGGCCTGCGTGACAAGCACCTGGTCGCGGCGAGCACCCCCGTCGGGATCGACGGCGATTCGCTCGGGCTCGTGACGAAGTACGCCGACGGGCTCGTGGGGCTGAACCGCGACCTGGAGCGCGGCGAGCGCTACACCGTCTCCAGCTACGCGCCGACCCCCAGGCCTGTCGACCTCGCACAGCTCGAGGCCGACTACCCCGACGCGCTGGACCAGTATCTGCGGCTCGAGCGCAAGCTGTTGCCCGAGTTCGGCAGCCCGGGACGCGAAGCCGCCGCCGCGGAGATCTTCGACGACGACAGCAGCCACTCGCTCTCCGCCTACCAGGGGCTTTCTCAGCAGGCCGAGCGGATCGCGCGGGGGGCACGCACGCCGTACGGCGCCGTGGTGGCGATCGAGGCGTGGCTGCGCACGACGGGAGGCTTCGTCTACGACGAGCAGCCGCCGTCCTCCGGGGGTGCGCCGCCGCTCGCCTACTTCGTCGCGGAGAGCAAGCGTGGCTACTGCCAGCAGTTCGCCGGCGCCATGGCCCTGATGCTGCGCTTCCTCGGCATTCCGGCGCGCGTGGCAGCCGGCTTCGCGAGCGGCACGTACCGCGACGGCGTCTGGAACGTGACCGACCACAACGCGCATGCCTGGGTCGAGGTCTGGTTCCCGGAGTACGGCTGGCTCACGTTCGACCCGACCCCTGGCCGCGGCGAGCTGGCGGCGAACTACAGCGCCTCCTCGCAGACCTTCAACCCGGACGCCGCCTCCCGCGCGTTCACGCCGTCCACCGGTCGTGGGCCCGACCCGGGCACCGGGCTCGGCCAGCTGACCCTGCTGCAGGAAGGACGCGCGCGGAGCGCGCCACCGGTGAGCGTCGAGGAGGGCATCGGCGCCTTCTGGCTGCTGATCCTCGTCGTGGTCGGCGTTGGGACGTCGATCGGGCTCGCGAAGCTCGCCTGGCGACGCTCGCGCTACCTCACGAGCGACCCACGGCGGGTGGCTGGCGCGGCGCGCCGCGAGCTCGCCGACTTCCTCGTCGACCAGGGTCTGACCGTGGACGCGAGCGCGACCCCCGAGGACCTGCACCAGCTCGTCCGCTCGCAGCTCGGGATCGACGGGCGACCGTTCGCCGAGGCAGTTGCGGCGGCGCGTTTCGGCCCGCCGGCCGGCAGCGAGGCCGCAGCGACGGCGACCCGCGCCGAACTGAGGCGGCTCCTGCACGCGATCCGCGGCGCTCTCGGCCGGACGCAGCGGCTGCGCGGCTTCGTCACCCTGCGTTCGCTGCGCGCCTAGTGCTGCCGGCGGTCGTGATGGCGGCGGGCCTCGGGACGAGGCTCAGACCGCTGAGCGAGCGGTACGCCAAGCCGCTGCTGCCGATCGATGGCCGGCCGGTGCTCGCACGGCTGCTGCGCGACCTCGCCGACGCGGGCTGCCGCGACGTGACGGTCGTCGTCGGCCATCTGGCCGAGCAGGTGCAGCGCCTCGCCGGCGACGGCGCTGCGTTCGGGCTCTCGATCCGCTACGCGCATCAGGCGGGGCCGAACGGCTCGGCCGACGCCGTGGTCGCCGCGCAGGCCCGCGCTCCGTATCTCGTCCTCGGCGCCGACACCGTGTTCGCAGCCGGGGACGTCGGCCGCTTCGCAGCCGCGTTTCGCAACGACTCCGCCGCCGCCGGAGCCGTTGCCGTGCGAGCGGGCGGCCGGAGGACGGCTCTGCCGGCGTCCGGCTGCGCGCGGGAGCGGTCGAGCGCCTGCTCGATGCCGGCACAGGCGTCGTGGCAGCGCCGCTGTGGGCAGTCGGCCCGGGGATCGCACGGCGGATCGCGTCGCTCCCCGGCAGCGCGCCGTTCGAGCTCGCGGTCGCGTTTCAGCAGGCGATCGACGCGGGAGAGCGAGTCGCGGGGATCGAGATCGGGCCGACGCGCGACCTCACCACCCCCGAGGATCTGCTGATGGAGAATTTCACGTACCTGAGGGCGCTCGGCGGCGTAGGCTCGACGGAGCCGCCTCAACGAGCGGAGGTGCCGGCGTTGCCGGCGCCGGAGCGGGAACAGTGAGCGACGCGTACGACCTCTACCAGCGCGGGCGCGACCACCTCCAGCAGGGCATGGCCGCGCAGGCAACGGTGGCGCTCGAGAAGGCGAAGCGGCTCGAGCCGAACAAGGCGTCGATCCGGGAGGCGCTCGGGATCGCGTACTTCCGGATCCAGCGCTGGAGCGAGGCGGAGAGCGAGTTTCGCGCGGTGCTCGAGCTCTCGCCGACCGACGACTACGCGCACTATGCGCTCGGCCGCGCCCTGGAGAAGCAGGGCCGCGATGCGGAGGCGAACGGCCACTACAAGCTCGCCAGCTCGATGAGCCCCGAGAGCGAGCGCTACGCCGACCGGATCATGGATCTCGAGGGCGAGCAGCCGGAAGAGGGCTAGCGCACGACGAACGGGCGGCTGACGAGCACCCTCGCCCGGCGTGTGTTCATGCTCGCCCGCAGCCGCACCGCGTACACGTACCGCCCCGGAGCGAGGCGCAGGCCCTTGAAGGTCACACGGGGCCGCCACCCGGCGCGCACGCTTCCCGTGGTCGTCGCAAGGGCGCCTGGGGCGACGCGGCTCGCGAGCGACCGGGCGAGCGTCCGCGCAGTGGCGGGAGCGCGGTAGATGGCGCCGCGGAACAGCGCCCCCTCGCCGGCTGTGACCGTGAAGCTCCAGTTTCGGCGCAGGTGCCACGACGGCCGGCTCGTGACGCCGAAGCCGGCGCGTGCACCGACGACGGTGGTCGCGTGGCGCCAGGCGATCTTCTTGCCGGCGCAGCCGCGACGCGCGCGGAGGACGGCCTGCCGGACGGCCGCGAAGGCGGGTCGGCGAGAGCCGTCGGCGCGCTCGAGGCCCGACTGGAACCGCTCCAGGTCCGGATCGTCCTTGAGATGGAGCAGGTAGAGGCCCGAGATGCTCGGATCGCACGCCGCCAGCTGCACGAGCTTCACGTAGTTCGCCGCCTGGGCGGGCTCGCTCGTCACGCTCGACGTCTCGCGACCGGTGTAGGCGTCCGCCCGGCTCTCCGGCACGGCCACCTGCCAGCCGATCTCGTCGATGCGCAGCTTCAGCCCGTCCTCCACCGTCGGCTGGGCGGTGCCGGCAAACGCGTCCCAGAAGGCCTGCTTCACGCGGCCGAGGTTGACGAGGCCCGCCCGCGGCCAACGATCCCCGGTGAGCACGGAGTCGCGATCCGAGCGGGGGTAGGGATGGACGCCGAGCTCGTCCATCAGCGGCTTCTTGCGGCCGCTCGCACGGTAGGCGGCGCCGAGGTCGCGCAGGAAGCGGACCGGCGAGGTGGAGGCGTTCGAGCGCGCGTACGGGACGTCGTTCCCGCGTCCGGAGAGCCCCAGGCCGATCACCTTGATCTCCCGGCTCACCGCCTTGAGGGCGTCGTAGGAGCCTGCGAGCAGCGTGGCGTAGGAGCGTGCCGAGGCACCTCGGCCGGCCGAGGTGAACTGTGGTTGCCAGAAGCGCGGCTGGTTCGGCTCGTTGCCGACCACGAACTCGCGCACGTCCGGATAGGCGCGTGCGAGCTGGCCCAGGAAGCGCGCGAACTGGACCTGGCGCACGGGCGCGGCGGTCAGGCCTCTGGGCTGCGCCGGATAGACGTGGAAGACGATCCGGACACCCTCGGCGGTGGCGGCCGGGACGGCCCGGTCGAGGAAGGCGCGCTCGACGATCGTGGCCGGCCGGTCGGGATGCCAGAGAATCGTGATGCGGTTGTCCGTCATGCCGAGCGCCCGGATGCGCTCGAAGAAGGCCGGGCCCCCGTCGTCGGCGTACTTCCCGGCGTCGTCCGCGATCCCAAAGCGCGGTGCCGCGGTCGCCGGCCCGACGGCTGCGAGTGCGCACAGCAGCGCCGCGACGACAGTCGCGCGCACCCGAACACCCTGAACCAGCCCTGAGACCTCCCGCCGCAAGCTGCGCAGTATGGCAGGCGGCTCGGAACGTGGTTGCCGGGGCGGCTCTCGCCGGTGGCATAGTCGTGAGCGCCATGCGGGCCATCCTGCAGCGGGTCAGCCGAGCCTCGGTGCGAATCGAGGCGGCGACGCTGGGCGCGATCGATGCCGGTCTGGTCGTCCTGGTCGGTGTCGCCGACGGCGACACAGCCGCCGACGCCGACCGGTTGGCCGGCAAGGTGGCCCGCCTACGGGTCTTCGCCGGCGACGACGGCCGCTTCGACCGCTCGCTGCTCGACACCGGCGGCTCCGTACTCGTCGTCAGCCAGTTCACGCTCCTCGCGAGCACCGTCAAAGGGAACCGACCGAGCTTCATGGAGGCCGCGAAGCCGGAGCTCGCGGAGCCGCTCGTGGAGCGCTTCTGCGCCGCGCTTCGCGAGATCGGCCTGCAGGTCGAGACAGGTCGCTTCGGCGCTCGGATGCAGGTCGAGCTCGTGAACGACGGCCCCGTCACGATCATCCTCGAGTGAGTAGTGCCGCCCTCGGGCTGGCGCTCGGCGCCGCGCTCCTGCACGCCCTCTGGAACTTGCTGTTGGCCGGCTCGCGCGACGTGCTCGCGGCGACCGCCGTCGCGCTCTCTGCAAGCCTCATCGTCGCGGCGCCGTTTGCGGTGTTGACGTGGGGGATCGAGCGCGAGGCGATCCCGTGGCTGCTCGCCTCGGCTGTGCTCGAGTGCGCCTACTTCTTCACGCTCACCGCCGCCTACCAGCGCTCGGAGCTCTCGCTCGTCTATCCGCTCGCCCGCGGTGGGGCACCGGTGCTCGTGCTGCTCGGCGCGCTCGCGACGGGCGTGGTTCCGACCGGCTGGGAGACGGCTGGGGTGCTCGCTGTCGCGGCAGGTGTCGTGCTCGTCCGCGGGATCGGGGGTGGAGACCGTCTGGGTGTGCTGCTCGGGATCGTGATCGCGGCCCAGATCGCTGCGTACACGCTGGTCGACGCGGAGGGGATCCGCCATGCCGAGCCGGTGCCGTACCTCCTGTTCGCCCTGATCCCGACCGCGGTCGGCGCCGCGCTCGTCAGCGGCCGCGAGCGCCTGCGGGCGGAGTTGCGGCCGACCGTCGTCCTTGCCGGCTGCGGCGGCTTCCTCGCCTACGTCCTCGTCCTCGCCGCATTGCGGCTCGCTCCGGCCGCGCCTGTGGCCGCCGTGCGGGAGACGAGCGTGCTCTTCGCCGTGGTCCTCGCCGCACCGATTCTGGGCGAGCGGGTCACCGGCATGAGATTGGCCGGCGCGGCGCTCGTTGTCGCCGGGATCGTCGCGCTCGGCCTGGGCTGAGCCGCTGCTGCGGATAGGCCGAACGGCCTAGCGCTTGCTATCCTGGAGACACCACATTTCACCTGCTGGACACGATGTTGATTTACAGAGTGGGCGCGCGGCGCCCATTTTTGTTGAGAGGGCACTTTGAGCGGAACGCACGACAAGGAGAAGACACTGACGAATCAGATCGGGCAAGAGGTCGGAACGGCGCTGCCGGGCGTCGAGGTGCTCGCAGTCGAGCTGTCCGCGCCCGATCGCTTCACCGTCTTCGTCGACCATCCGCAGGGCGTCGATCACGCACTCTGCGCGCGCGTCACCGAGGTGCTGCGCCCGTATCTGGCCGAGTACGCCGTCGAGGTCTCGTCGCCGGGCATCGAGCGCCCGCTGCGCACTCCGGAGCACTTCCGGAATGTGGTCGGCCGGACGGTCTCGCTGCGCACGGAGGACCGGAAGAAGCGGCTGCGCGCCGAGGTGCTGAGCGCCGGCGAGTCCGCGGTGACCGTCCGTGCCGGCGAAGAGCCCGTCGAGATCCCGTACGAGTCGATCGTGCGGGGCAACCTGATCTACACCGAGTCGCAGAACTAGAGCGGAGGAGCCATGTCCCAGGAGATCATCGAAGCAGTCCGCACGATCGAGCGCGAGAAGGGGATCGAGAGCGACACCCTGGTCACCGCGCTCGAGGATGCGCTCCTCGCCGCGTACAAGAAGACGCCCGGGGCGGCTCGCCATGCCGTCGTCGAGCTCGACGACGAGGGCGAGTTCCGCGTCTTCTCGATCGAGATCCCCGGCGACCTCGAGGAGCGCCTGCTGGAAGAGGCGATGGAGGCGAAGATCGACGAGCTGGAGCGGCTCGAGGAGGAGACCGGCGAGCGCCAGCACACGCTGATCAACGAGAACGACCTCGAGCTCGACTGGTCGCAGGTGCCCGAGCAGCAGATCCAGCGTGCTGACGTCACCCCCGAGAACTTCGGTCGCATCGCGGCGCAGACCGCCAAGCAGGTGATCCAGCAGCGGATCCGCGAGGCCGAGCGCGCGATGATGTACGAGGAGTACATCGACCGGCAGGGCGAGGTCGTCACCGGGATCGTGCAGCAGGCGGGCGACCGCAACAACGTGCTCGTCGACCTGGGCAAGGTCGAGGCCCTGCTGCCGCGCTCGGAGCAGGTGGACGGCGAGCGCTACGAGCAGGGCTCGCGGATCAAGGCCGTGATCACGGAGGTCCGCTCGGGCACGAAGGGCCCGCAGGTGATCCTCTCCCGGCGCGATCCCGAGCTGATCAAGACGCTGTTCGAGCTCGAGGTCCCGGAGATCGCCGACGGGCTGGTCGAGATCCGGGGTGTCGCACGCGAGCCGGGCTACCGCTCCAAGATCGCCGTCGAGTCGCACGCCCAGGGCGTCGACCCGGTCGGTGCCTGCGTCGGGCCCCGCGGTTCGCGCGTCCGCATGGTCGTCTCCGAGCTGCGCGGCGAGAAGATCGACATCATCCCGTGGAACACGGAGCCGGCGCGCTTCGTCGCGAAGGCGCTCTCGCCCGCACGTGTGCGCGAGGTCTACATTGACGACGAGACGAAGGAAGCGACCGTCGTCGTCCCGAACGACCAGCTCGCGCTGGCGATCGGCAAGGAGGGCCTGAACGCCCGCCTCGCCGCCCGCCTGACCGGCTGGAAGGTGGATATCCAGTCCGACGAGGAGTTCGCCCGCGCCGAGGCCGAGGCGGCCTACGCCGGCGAGGGCGCCGACGGCGAGGAGTACACCGGCCGCTGCGGCGCCGTCCTCTCCAACGGCAAGCGCTGCCCGAACGCCGCGCTCCCGGGCTCCAAGTACTGCGGTGTCCCGGCCCACCAGGCGCTCGTCGGCACCGAGGCCGACCTGGCCCCCGTGGAGGCCGAGCTCACCCCTGAGGAGGTCGAGGCCGAGATCGAGGCCGTCGAGCACGTCGAGGCCGAGAGCCCGAACGAGGGCGAGCCCCCGGTCGTGCCGACCGCCGTCGACGCGGGTGGGGAGGAGCAGAGCGCTGGGGCGTGAGCCTGCCCCAGCGAACCTGCGCGGGCTGCGGTCGCAAGGCGCCGCAGGCCGAGCTCCTGCGCTTCGCGGCGCGGGAAGGTCACCTCGTTCCGGGTCGCCAGGAGCCGGGGCGCGGGGCGTACACCTGTCCGAGGCTCCCTTGCTTCGAGCGCGCCCGGGCGAATCGATCCTTCAACCGCATCCTGAGACGAACCGTGCTGGTCGACCCCGCGCTCGCGCGTCTCTACGAGCCCGCAACTAGAATCGAGAGCTGATGGCAGACGGACCGAACAAGCCGAATCGCCCGATCCGCCCCCGCCAGGGAGCGCCGGGTCGCAAGCGCCGCGTCGTGATCGAGGGCGCCGGCGGCCAGCGCGGGCGCGACAACCGCCAGGGACGCGGCCGCCCGAGCGACGCGCCGAAGCGCGAGAAGCAGGAGGTCGTCGCTCCGACCGGCCCCGTCACGGTGCCGTCGGGCGTCACCGTCCGCGACCTCTCGCAGGCGCTCGGCATCCCCGCCGCCCAGATCATCAAGATCATGATGGGCCTGGGGAACATGGTCCAGATCACGCAGTCGCTCTCGGATGACGAGGTCGAGCTGATCGGCACCGAGATCGACCGCGAGATCACGATCAAGCACGCGGCCGACGAGGAGGAGCTCCCGGAGGTCTTCGAGGACTCCGAGGAGGATCTCGCGCCGCGGCCGCCGGTCGTCACGATCATGGGCCACGTCGACCACGGTAAGACCTCGCTGCTCGACGCGATCCGCGAGACGTCGGTCGTCACGACGGAGGCGGGTGGGATCACGCAGCACATCGGCGCCTACCAGGTCGATGTCGACGGCCGCAAGGTCACGTTCCTGGACACGCCGGGCCACGAGGCGTTCACCGCCATGCGCGCCCGCGGTGCCAAGGTGACGGACATCGCAGTGCTCGTGGTCGCCGCCGACGACTCGGTGATGCCGCAGACGCGCGAGTCCATCTCGCACGCCCGTGCCGCCGAGGTGCCGATCGTGGTCGCCGTGAACAAGGTCGACCTGCCCGATGCCAACCCCGACCGGGTCAAGTCCGACCTCGCCGCCGAGGGCCTCCAGCCCGAGGACTGGGGCGGCACGACGCAGTTCTCCCTCGTCTCCGCCAAGCAGAAGCAGAACCTCGACGACCTGCTCGAGCGGATCCTGCTCGTCGCGGACGCCGAGCTGGAGCTGACCGCCAACCCGAACGCCGACGCGTCCGGCCCGATCGTGGAGTCGCGGCTCGACGTCGGCCGCGGCCCCGTCGCGACGATGCTCGTGCAGCGCGGGACGCTGCGCGTCGGCGACGCGATCGTCGCCGGCGACGCGTACGGCAAGGTGCGTGCGCTCTACGACTATCGCGGCGAGAAGGTCAAAGAGGCACGGCCGGGCACGCCCGTCGAGATCCTCGGCTTCGACGCCCCGCCGCCCGCCGGAGAGCTCGCGCGCGTCGTCGAGAACGAGCGCGAGGCGCGCTCGCTCGCCCAGCGCCGCGGCCAGCGCCTGCGCACCGAGCAGCACGCCCAGCGCTCCAAGTCGGGCGTCTCGCTCGAGTCGCTCTTCTCGCAGCTCCAGGAGGGCGCCGTCCAGGACCTGAACCTCGTCCTCAAGGGCGACGTGGGCGGCTCCGTCGAGGCTGCGATCTCGGAGCTCGCGAAGATCCAGCATCCCGAGGTGCGCGTCAACGTCATCCACCAGGGCGTCGGCGGCATCACCGAGGGCGACATCATGCTCGCTGCGGCCTCGCAGGCGCTTGTGGTCGGCTTCAACGTGCGCCCGAACGTGGAGGCGCGCCAGCTCGCCGAGCGCGAGGGCGTGGACATCCGCACGTACCGCGTCATCTACCAGCTCACCGAGGACATCGAGCAGGCGCTCGTCGGCATGCTGACCGCCGTCCAGACGGAGGAGACGATCGGCGAGGTCGAGGTGCGCGCCCTCTTCAAGGTCTCGCGGCTCGGCACGATCGCGGGCTGCATGGTCACCTCCGGCGTCGTGCGCCGCAACTCCCAGGTGCGCGTGATCCGCGACGGCACCGTCATCTACGACACGACGATCGCGCAGCTGAAGCGCTTCAAGGAGGACGCGCGCGAGGTGGCAGAGGGCTTCGAGTGCGGGATCCTGCTCGACAACTTCAACGACGTGAAGGAAGGCGACGTGCTCGAGGTGTACGAGACGCGCGAGGTCGAGCGGACGTCGCTCGACGAGCCGGCGGGCGCGGCGCCTGCTACGTCGTAGTGCCGGCAAGTCCGGCCGCGCAGCGGCCCTTTAGGGATCTTCGCGCGACGCGCGTCCGCTTCTGCGGATGCGCGTCTTGCGCCGGCTAGCGATGCCGCGGGGCTGGGTCGGGATCCTCTCGGCGGAGCTGCACTTCCCGGAAGCGCACTCGCTGAAGGAGAAGCGGTCGTACCTGCGCTCGGCCAAGGCGCAGCTGGCGAACCGCTTCGGCGCGTCCGTCGCCGAGGTCGACCACCACGACGTCTGGCAGCGTGCGCGGATCACGCTCGCGCTCGTCGCCCGCGAGCACCGCGACGCCGAGCGGCTGCTCGCCGATGCGGAGCGCTATCTCGCCTCGCGCGAGTGGGAGCTCGCCCTCGTCGAGCGGGAACTCGTGACGCTGGACGACGCCTAGCGCGCGAGTAAGCCCGCCCGTGTCTGTGCGCCGGAGCGAAGCGACACTTTAGGGGTCTTCGCGCGCTGAGCATCCGCTTCCGCGGATGCTCAGCTTGCGCCAACGAGCCTCAGCACCCAGAGACCGCTGACCATGTCCGAGGCGACCACGAGGTCGCCCTCGACGTCGACACCCCAGACGGCGGAGCAGCGGCGGCCAGGGCAGAGCAGCTTCTCGGGATCGTCGTCCGGCAGGGGCAGGAAGCGGGCCAGGAAGCGCGGCTCCCGGGGATTGGAGACGTCCGCGGCGACGACGCCCTGGCCGTACCACGAGAAGAGCGCCGTCTGCCCCTGCAGCTTCGCGTCGTGCACGCTGTCCGTGAGGTCGAGCCCGGACACGGGGGAGAGCCCTCGGGCGCGGTGCCCGCGCCGGATCACGGCGTCGGGGAGCTCGAAGGTGCCGAGCTCCACGGGATCGCCGGCCCCGCGCCGGTGCAACGTCGCGACGCCGCCGCTCGCCTCGTGGGTCTCGATCAGGAGTCCGCGCGGGCCGAGCCACGCGGAGTGCGCGTTGTCTGTCGCTCGGGTCCTGCCGACGTAGCGCGGTCTCGCCGGGTCGCGCACGTCGAGCACGACGGTGCCGAGATCCCAGTAGGAGAGGTAAGCCCTGCTGCCGTCGCCGACGACCGAGTGCACGAAGTTCCCCTCGAGCCTCCGGTTCGGGTCGTGGAAGGGGACGAGCCCGAGTGCCGCCCAGGCGCCCCAGCCGCCGCGCAGCACGGGTGACCGCGGCTGGGTGACCTCGTAGATGCGGAAGTCCGGGTCGCCTGGTGCGCCGTTCGAGGAGGAGAGGATCTCGGAGGCGATGATCGCGGTGTAGACGTAGGCGCGCCGCCCGACCGGCTGGAGCCAGATCTCGTGCGAGCCGCGCGGCTCGGTGCGCACGCGGGCGAGCTCGCGTGGTCGGCCCGGACGGGTCACGTCGTAGAGCGCGAAGCCGCGGAAGGCGCCGTCGCGGCAGTTCTGCACGCTCGTGACCGCGAGGTCGCCTGTGAAGGACGGGGTCGCGAGCCGGCGGACGATCGTCTTCTCGGTCCATGTGCCGGGGATCCGCCCGAAGGTGGCGATCCGCTGCGGCCGCCGCGGGTTCCGCAGGCTGTAGACGCGCACGCCGTCGGCGCTGCAGCTCGTTGCGCCCTTGTGGCTGGAGAGGTAGGCGTGGCGGCGGTGCAGGACGACGTCGCCGCTGTAACCCGCGGCCCTGACGTGGCCGAGCACCTCGAAGCTTGCGCCACGCTGGTCCTGAGTCGCGAGCGCGGCGCCGGTCGCTGCGAGTGCGGCGAGGGTGGCGAGGAGGGCGAGGAGACGGCGGCTCACGACCACCGGGACGCGGCGGCGGCCGATAAGTTAGGTCGATGGCCCAGCGGATGCGCCGAGTCAACGAGTCGCTCCGCCAGGTGCTGTCGGAGGCGCTCCTCGAGCTGAAGGATCCGCGCATCGGCTTCGTCACCGTGACGGGAGTCGAGACGTCGCCCGACCTCCGCCACGCCCGCGTCTTCGTCAGCGTGCTCGGCAACGACCGCAAGCGCGAGCGGAGCATGGCCGCGCTCGATGCGGCCCACGGTGTCCTCCAGGGGCGGCTCTCGCGCGAGCTCCGGCTCAAGCGCACTCCCCAGCTCGCGTTCCAATACGATCCGACCGTCGAGCACGGCGTGCGCATGTCCAAACTCATCGATGAGCTCGCCCCCGAATCTGACGAAGACGCAGGCTGACCTCGAGGCGGTCGCTCAGGCGATCCGCTCCCACGATCGCTTTCTCGTCACGACGCACGAGAACCCGGACGGGGATGCGCTGGGGTCGCTCGCCGCGATGCAGCGGGCGCTGCTCCAGCTCGACAAGGACAGTGTCATGTACCTCGCCGGCGCGACCCCGCTGCCCGCCGAGTACTCGTTCATGGGCCTGGGCGACCTCGGACGTGTGCTCCCCGCGGACGCGGCCGAGCGCGTGCTCGTCGCTGTCGACTGCGCGAACGAGTCGCGGCTCGGGCCCGACCCCGACGTGCTGCACCAGGCGCCGTTCACGATCGACATCGACCACCATCACGACAACTCCAGGTTCGGCGACGTCAACCTGATCGTGGCCGATGCCTCGTCGACGGGGGAGGTGCTGCGGGACGTGTTCGCCGAGCTCGGCGTCGAGGTGACGCCCGAGATCGCCGAGCCGCTCTACGTCGCGCTCGTCACCGACACCGGGCGGTTCCAGTACGCCAACACGACGCCGAAGGCGCTGCGGCTGGCCGCCGAGCTGGTCGAGGCCGGCGCCGACGTGCACAAGGTCTTCCAGGGCGTCTACGAGAGCGTGCAGTTCGCGAAGCTGAAGCTGCTCGCACGGGCCCTGGAACGCGCCGCGGTGTACGAGGGCGGCGGTCTCGTCGTCTCCCACCTCCTGCGCGACGACTTCTCCCAGGTCGGGGCGGTGGAGCCGTACTCGGAGGGGATCATCGACTTCCTGCGTGCCGTCGAGGGTGCGGACATGGCGGCGCTGATCCGCGAGCCGCCGCGTGGCGGCAGCCCGGCCCGCCGGATCTCACTCCGGGCCTCGCACGACGAGCTCGACGTTTCCGCGATCGCGCGCAAGTCCGGCGGCGGTGGGCACCGGCAGGCCGCGGGCTTCTCGAGCGACGAGTCGGTCGAGGCGATCACGGAGTTCATCGTCCGGGAGTTCTCCGCCGCCCGCGCCGCCGCAGGGCCGGCGTGATCGCCCGTCCTGCGGCCTGGTGATCGGCTCGGCCTGATGCCGCCGCGTGGGCTCGAGCCGGCGGGGATCATCCTCGTGGACAAGCCGGCAGGCCCGTCGTCGTTCGCGATCGTGAACAGGATTCGCGCGCGTACGGGCACGCGTATGGGGCACGCGGGCACGCTCGACCCGTTCGCGACGGGATTGCTGGTGCTGCTCTCGGGACGCGCGACGAAGGTGGCCGGATCCTTCGTCGGGCTCGACAAGCGCTATCTCACGGAGATCGACGTCACCGCGCGAACTTCGACCGGCGATGTCGAGGGGGAGGTCGTCGACGAGCAGGAGCCGCCGGCGCCGGACGAGCTCGAACGCCTGCTCGTGCCACTCCGCGGCGAGATCGAGCTGCCGATCCCGGCCGCGTCGGCGGTCAAGATCGGCGGCGAGCGCGCGTACCGGCTGCACCGGCGCGGCGTCGCCGTCGAGATGCCGCTACGGCGCTCGCTCGTGCACGAGCTCGAGCTGCTCGCCTACGCCGACGGGGTGGTACGGCTCGATCTGCTGGTCAGCTCGGGCACCTACGTGCGGGCGATCGCGGAGGCGCTCGGTGGTCATTGCCGGACGTTGCGCCGCACCGAGGTCGGCCCGTTCCGGGTCGAGGACGCCGACGAGGAGCGGATCGTCCCGACCGAGCTGGCGCTGGCGCTGCTGCCGTGACCGGCGCCGTCGTCATCGGCACGTTCGACGGGGTGCACCTGGGTCACCGACGCGTGCTCGAGGTCGCGCTCGAGACGGGGTTGCCTGTCACGGCGCTTACGTTCCACCCGCACCCGCGGACGGTGGTGCACGGGAACCAGGTGGAGCTGATCTGCTCGCCGGAGCGACGCGTCGAGCTGCTGCGCGAGCACGGCGCCGCCGACGTCGTCGTGATCCCGTTCACGCTCGAGACGGCGGCGCAGGAGCCGGAGCAGTTCGTCGCAGAGCGGCTCGCCGGCGCGCAGGTCGTCGTCGCGGGCGAGGACTTCCGCTTCGGCCACCGGCGCTCGGGCGATCTCGGGACGCTCGAGCGGCTCGGCTTCGAGGTGCGGCGCGTGCCGCTCGTGGACGGCGTCTCGTCCTCCGAGATCAGAGGCCTCGTGCACGAGGGCGAGCTCGGCGGGGCCGCGCGCCAGCTCGGCCGCCCGTTCGAGCTCGACGGCGTCGTCGTGCCGGGTGACCAGCGGGGCGGAACGCTCGGCTACCCGACCGCGAACCTGGCGCTCGACCCGGCGCTGCTCGTGCCGAGGTTCGGCATCTACGCGGGCGCCGCACGGGCCCCGGACCAGCAGCAGTACCGCGCTGCGATCTCGATCGGGATCAACCCGCACTACGGTGGCCAGGAGCGGCGGATCGAGCCGCACCTGCTCGACTTCGACGGCGATCTCTACGGGCAGCGGCTCGTCGTCGAGCTGTGGGAGCGGCTGCGGGACGAGCGGGCCTTCGCCAGCGAATCCGAGCTCGTGGAGCAGATCGCGCGCGACGTCGAGCGGACCCGGGCGGTGAACCGACCCGTCTAGGCCGACGAAATCGGCGGCGGATGATGCAAGTTTCGTCGACCTTGGGTATCTCATAGGTGTGCAGCCGCAACGAGTAGAGCCGTCGCGAGTGACCAAGCTGGAGACCACCGAGACCGTGCAGTGCCTCGAGTGCTCAGCCGTCTACTCGAAGCCGCGCGGCGGCGGGACGATCTCCACGAATCCGGGCTGCCCGCACTGCGGCTACCTGGGCTGGGCGGACGTGGAGCCCGCTAGCGCAGCGCAGCGGCGTGTCCGCTTCGACGCGGATCACCCGCGCACCCGCTCCGGCCGACCGCACTGACACCGCCGAAGTAGTGGTGCTGCGCCGGCCACCGGCGGACCGAGCGTCCCTGCGCCTCCAGCTGCGCGAGCGCGCCGTCGTCGATGCCGGGCTCGGCGTGCACGAGCCGACCGACAGAGTGGAACCGGGGCCTCTCCACCGCTGCGACGGGCTCGAGCCCCTCGTCGAGGATCGACGCGGCGACGCCTACGAGTGCCGTCCTGAGCCGCGTTCCGCCGGCGGAGCCGATCGCCAGCACGAGCCCGTCGGCGTCGAAGGCCAGGCTCGGCGCCATCATGCTCTCCATCCGGGCTCCCGCCTCGAGCGGGACGTGGTGGAGGTCGACCTCGCCGAGCATGCTGTTCAGGTGCAGGTCGAGCTCCGGGAGGAAGTCGCCGGTGCCGAGCCCGAGGCTCGTCGTGAGGACACAGGCGCAGCCCTCCGCGTCGACGACGGTCAGGTTCGTCGTGTGGCCGTCCGGCACCGGCCCGGCGAGCGCCTCGAGCAGGGCGGCAACGCGGTCGGGCTCGGCGAGCCCGCGTAGCGGCCGGAGGCGCGCGAGGGTGGCCGGGACACCCGAGAGGCCCGCCCGGGTCAGGAACCGGGTTCCGGCGTACGGCGTCTCGACGGGGGCCGACCAGCGGTGCTCGTACTCCGCGAGGTCGGCCGGCGTGAGCCCGACGCCGTCGACGCCGAGGAGCGCTTCGGCGATCGAGCCGCGGTACACGGTGGCCGCGCCCTCGGCGGCGACCAGCTCGAGTGCGCCGACGAGGCCGGGCTGAGCGAGTGTCTCGCCGGTGCGCAGCAGCTCGCCCTCGGGCGCATAGATCGCCTGCCCGTCGGCCGTCAGCGTGAAGACCGGCCCGAGCATCTCGAGACAGGCGGCGTGCGCGGGCGGCATCCGCACCCCGCTGCGCGCCAGCCGCAGGGCCGGTTCGACGAGCCGCGGCCACGGCAGGCGGCCGAACCGCTCCCACAACGCGTGCAGCCCGGCGGGGAGGCCCGGAACGCCGCAGGTGCCCGGCCCGACCGCGTAGTGCACGACCTCCTCGCCGAAGGGCACCGCGAGCTCGAGCACGTCCCCGCGCGGGCCGTGCGGCACGGTGACGAAGCAATCGAGGTTGACCGCGTGCCGTCCGTCCCAGTAGATCGCGTGTCCGCCCCCGAGGAGGCCGGTCATCACGGTCTCGGCGACGCAGGAGGCGAGCGACGCGGCCACCGCGGCGTCGGCGGCGGTCCCGCCGTCCTGCAGGATCTCGATCCCCGCCTCGACGGTCGCGTGGTGCCCGGCTGCGACTCCGCCGTTCAGCGTCGCTCCGCGAGGCGGCTTCCGAAGCGCACGAACCGCGGCGCTCCGTCGCGCGGGTGGAAGTCGAAGCGTGCGCGCTCCCACTCGTCGCCTTCCAGCGCGAAGAGCCGCGCACCCAGCGACCGCGCCCGCAGCGGCGGCAACTGCGTGCGTGCCCCCGAGACCCGGTCGATCTCGACCGCCTCGACGGTGAGCCGGTCGCCCTCCGGCTGCAACTCCAGCTCCAGCTCGGCATTGCCGTAGGAGCCGGCGAGCAGCGCGAGCTCCGCCGCGGCGAGCGGCACCGTCTCGGGCGGCTCGCGCCGGGCGTCGAGAGCGTGCTCGAGCACGGTGTCGAGGATCTGCTCCAGCGCGACGCTCCCGCGTCCGGAGTTCGTGAGGCCGGCGAAGGCGAAGCCCGACCCGGGCTCGAGTACCAGGCGCGACTCGAAGCCGCCGTAGCTGCCCGTATGCCCCCAGAGCTCGTGGTCGCCGACCCGCTCGAGCCAGAACCCGAAGCCGTAGTCGCCGCCGGGTGTGTCCACGACGGGCCGGCGGAGCGCCTCGGTGTCTCGCTCGCCGAGGTGAAAGGCGGCGAACTCGAGCAGGTCGCCCACGTTCGAGACGAGCCCGCCCGAGGCGTTGCGAGCCCGGGGGTAGCCGCCGTCCACCGGTTCGTGCTCAGAGCTCCCTGGCGCGACCTGGAGGTGCCCCGTCGCCTCCGGAGCACCGAAGCCTGTGCCGGAGAGCCCGAGCGGGTTGAGGACCCAGTCCGCGAGCGTCTGCTCGTAGGTCGAGCCCGCGCGGTCGGCGAGGAACTGGCCGAGCAGCCAGAAGCCCGCGTTGCAGTACGACCACACCTCGTCCAGCGGGACGATCTGTGGCTGCGCGGCGAGCTCGGCGACGAGCCGCGGCAGCGCATCGTCACCTTCGCCGAAGCGCGCGAGGTCGCCGCACTCGCCCTCGAACCCGCCGAGGTGTGAGAGCAGGTGCTGCGGTGTCAGCCCCTCGACAGGCCCGGGGACTTCCTCGTCGAACGAGACGAGCCCCGAGAACGAGAGGTAGAGGGCCAGCGTGGCCGTGAACGGCTTCGTGATCGAGGCGATCCGGAACGTGCTGTCCGCGCTCACGGGCGCGCCGGTGCGCAGGTCGAGCACGCCGAAGCCCTGGGTCGTCCGCTCGCCGTCGACGAGCACGCCGATCGCGGCGCCGGGCACGCTCCAGCGCACCAGCGCCTGCTCGCAGGCAGCAGCAAGAGCCCCGTCCAGCACGGGTTGCTACCCTACCGGCGTCCGAGCTCTCGGCCGGCCGTGCCTTCCTTCACGCCGCGCGGGGACTCCGGGGAACCCACTAGAGGAGGCACACATGGCCCTCACCAAGGAAGTCAAGCAGGAGCTGATCGACCAGCATGGCCGGAACGGGACCGACACGGGCTCGCCGGAGGTGCAGATCGCGATGCTCACGAGGCGGATCAACGACCTCACCGAGCATCTGCGCACGCACCCGAAGGATCACTACTCCCGCCGCGGGCTGTTGAAGCTCGTCGGCCGGAGGCGTCGCTTCCTGACGTACCTGCAGAAGCACGACCTCGAGGGCTATCGGGCCCTGATCAAGGAGCTCGGCCTCAGGCGCTAGAGCTTCGTCACCGGGGAGTGGAAGCTTGGGCGAGCCCAGCGCAGCCAGAGCGACGGGTTGGCCCAATCTTCCACTCTCCACCAAGCAGAGTGGAGGAACGAAGAAGATGAGTATTACAACGGGGCAATTGGCCTCGGTCACCGTCGAGATCGGCGGGAAGGAGCTCACGTTCGAGAGCGGCAAGCTCGCCAAGCAGGCGGACGGCGCCGTGCTCGTGCGCTCGAGCGACACGATGGTGCTCGCGACGGCCGTGGGACGGACGGAGGCCCGCGAGGGCGCCGATTTCTTCCCGCTCACGATCGACGTCGAGGAGAAGATGTACGCCGCGGGCAAGATCCCGGGCGGCTTCTTCAAGCGGGAAGGTCGCGCCACCGAGCGCGCCACGCTGACCGCACGCATGATCGACCGCCCGATCCGGCCGCTCTGGCCGAAGGGCTTCCGCAACGAGGTGCAGGTGATCTGCACCGTCCTCTCCGCGGACCTGGTCACCCCGCACGACATCCTGTGCATCAACGGCGCCTCCGCGGCGCTGCACATCTCGCCGCTGCCCTTCTTCGGGCCTGTCGGCGCGGTGCGGATCGGCCGGATCGACGGCGAGCTCGTCGTCAACCCGACCTCGCAGGAGACGTGGGAGGACTCGGCGCTCGACCTGATCGTCGTCGGCACGAAGGACGGCCTCACGATGGTCGAGGCGGGTGCGGACGAGGTGCCCGAGGACGTGCTCCTCGAGGCGCTCGAGCTGGCGCACGACGAGATCCGCAAGCTGTGCGAGGCGCAGGACGACCTGCGTCGCCAGATCGGTAAGCCGAAGTGGCTCGACAGCGACCTGACAGCCGAGCTCGAGGGCTCGCACGGGCACACGATCTGGGAGCGCATCCAGCGTGACGGCCTCCGCGAGAGCGCGGCCGTGCTGGACGAGCTGACGGACGAGCTCGCACCCGAGCTCTCGATGGACTCCACGGAGGAGGACATCCAGCGCCGGATGCAGGTCAAGGCGAGCCTCGACATGCTGTTCGAGAAGCAGCGGCTCGTCGCCTGCGAGGGCCCGGTGCGCGAGCAGTTCGAGAGCGACCTGCGGGCGCTCACCGACGCCGAGCAGGACTCGAAGGAGCTCAAGTCGGCCAAGCGGAGCCTGCTCTTCGAGCGGATCATCGACGGCGTTCAGCTGCCGTTCCCGGTCGGTCCGGCCACGGTCGAGGGCGAAGGCCCGGTCGTCAAGGACCAGCTCACGAAGAGCTACGTCAAGAAGGCGGCGGAGGCGGTCTACAAGGACCTCGTCCGCAAGAAGATCGCGATCGACAAGCGGCGCCCGGACGGGCGTGGCACGGAGGAGATCCGGCCGATCGAGTGCGAGGTGGGCGTCAGCCCGCGGACGCACGGCTCGGGCCTCTTCCAGCGCGGGCAGACGCAGATCATGACGCTGCTGACGCTCGGCACCGCCAAGGAAGGCCAGCGGATCGACGATCTCTCACCCGAGACCGACCGCCGCTACATGCACCACTACAACTTCCCGCCGTTCTCGGTCGGGGAGACCGGCTTCATGCGCGGCCCGAAGCGCCGTGACATCGGCCACGGCGCCCTGGCGCAGCGCGCGCTCGAGGCGATGATCCCGCCGGCCGAGGACTTCCCGTACACGATCCGCCTCGTCTCGGAGACGCTGGAGTCGAACGGCTCGTCGTCGATGGGCTCGGTCTGCGGCTCGACCCTCGCGCTGATGGACGCCGGCGTGCCGATCAAGGCGCCGGTCTCCGGGATCGCGATGGGCCTCGTCAAGGAGGGCGACGACTACGTCATCCTCACCGACATCCAGGGCGCGGAGGACCACCTGGGCGACATGGACTTCAAGGTCGCCGGCACGCGGGAGGGCATCACCGCGCTCCAGATGGACATCAAGATCACCGGCGTGACGCAGGAGATCATGCGGAACGCGCTCGAGCAGGCGAAGCGGGCGCGCGAGTCGATCCTCGACATCATGCTGCAGACGATCTCGGAGCCGCGCTCGGAGATGGCCGAGCATGCGCCGCGGATCCAGTCGATCCAGATCAACCCGGACTTCATCGGGATGGTGATCGGCAAGGGCGGCGAGACGATCCGCTCGCTCGAGTCCGACTTCGACGTCCAGATCGACATCGAGGAGGACGGGACGATCCTCGTCTACGCGACCGAGGGCACCAAGGGCGATGCGGCGATCTCGGCGATCGCGGCGCTGACCAAGGAGGCCGAGGTGGGGGACACCTACACCGGCAAGGTCGTGAAGACGACGCAGTTCGGCGCCTTCGTCGAGCTGAAAAAGGGCACGGACGGCCTTCTTCACGTCTCGAACGTCGGCCCGGGCCGGGTCGCGCACATCGAGGACGTGATGGCGCGTGGCGACGTCGTCGACGTGGTCGTGCAGGAGGTCGACAAGGCCCGTGGCCGGATCGGCCTCAAGCTCGTCGCGAAGCACGAGGACGGCAAGATGGTCTCCCCGGAGGAGCTGATCGAGCGGGCCAAGTCGGCGCCGCCGCGGCCGCCGGAGGAGGACCGGCCGCGCCGGGACGACCGCCGTGGCGGCCGTGACCGCGGCCCCCGCCGCGACTAGCGTCGAGGCGAGCCCGTAGCACCCCGAGGGGGCGGCGAGAGCCGCCCCCTCGCTTTAGTCGTCGTCCGCCGGGACGGCGAAGCCGAGCGTGAGCATCAGGCGGAGGAGCTCGGCTCCCGAGCGCAGGAACTCGTCGTGCGGAGCCTCGAGTGCATCCGCGGTCTCTTCGAGCGACGCGCGCGCGGGCCGTGACGGGTCGAGGCCGCTGACGACGCGAGTCGCGCTCGGATCGAGCCCCGCCGTGAAGCCCAGGCCACCCTCGAGCCGCAGCTCGGCCTGGCGGAGCGCCCACCGGCCGTCGTCCTGCCCGAGCTGTTGCTCGAGCGTGACGTCGGGCGCGACGCGGAGACGGCTCCCGAGGAGGAGCTCGTCGGTGGAAGCGCCCTCGAGGAAGTCCTGCGCGGCGAACATGCGCTCGAGTGCGGCGCTCGCCTGCCCGACGTGCCGTCGCGGCAGCTCGGTCGAGCGGACCCAGTTCGCTCCGCCCGAGCGTCTGCGGAGCACGATCGCGCCGTACGAGATCGCTTCGATGCCCTCGCTACGGAAGTACTCGAGCCAGCGGTCGATCTTCTCCGCGCGCTCAGCCGCGGAGGGGATGTTGCGATTCCAGCCGGCGGCGGCGCTGAGGGCGTCGTCGGTACCCGAATGGAAGATCCAGGCGTCGCAGCCGGAGCCGGCGAGCCATTCCCCCGGACGCGCTGCGACGTCGTCGCCCTCCTGCACCCAGCTGACCATGATCGTCGCCAGGCCAGCCTCCTCGAGCACGGCCGGCAGGCTGCGGACGAGCTGCTCGCTGACCTGGTCGCGGCCGAGCCCGCTGTCCCTGAAGACGAAGCTCGACTCGGGTGAGATCACGTACGGCGGGTTCGCGACGACGAGATCGAAGCGCTCGCCCGCGACCGGCTCCAGGAACGTGCCCTGCCGCAGCTCGACGTTCTCGGCGCCGTTCAGGCCGACGTTGAAGCGCGCGAAGCCGAGCGCGCGCTCGTTCACGTCGGTGGCGACGACCGTCTCGGCGTGACGAGCGGCGAGCAGCGCCTGGATGCCGTTGCCCGTGCCGACGTCGAGAGCCCTCCTGAACGGTCGGCGGACGGTGAGGTTGGCGAGGGTGTTCGAGGGCCGCTGCACGCCGGGGACGTGCTCGGCGCCTGCGTCGGATTCGCCGAGATCGGAGGCGATCACGAGCTCGTCGTGCGGGATCAGGCGGACCGTGGCGACGAGCCTCCCGTCTCGACGTGTGACGAGCCCCAGCCGCTCCAGGCCGCCAGCGCCGAGCGGGGCGAAGATCCGGTCTGCGGCTTCCGCCGATTCGCTCGCGAGCAGGACGAAGATCCGGATCAGGCTCGCGAGTGCGCTGTCATCACCTTCGAGGCGGCGGAGGTGCGCGGGGAAGTCGCCGGGCCGCGAAAGAATGTCGCGCTCCGTGCCGAGCCGAGACTGGATCGCCGGCCCCGTGTACCCCGCGGCGGCCAGGAGCGCGCGCAGCGCTGCGATCTCTTCGGGGCTGCCGGACGGTGGAGGAGGGACGGTTCTCATGGCTCCTCCGCTGAAGGATGAGGCAAGGCGGGCGCCCGTGTGCGGGCGCCCGCTCCGCCTAGACGGGCGTGTTCTGCTTCAGGTCCCAGCCGGCCTTGGTCTCCGCGCCGACGCCGCCCTTGAGGTCCTGCTCCTTGTAGGAGACTTCGATCTTCGCGAAGTTGAGGCTGAACGCATCACCCGGGATGTCGCCGCCGGTGTCGCCGCCCTCCTGGAAGGTGCTGACGATGCAGTCGGAGAGCTTGTAGACGAGGAAGTCCAGCTGCGTCGCTCCGGCTTTGCGCACGGTCAGGGTCGCTTCCTTCAGGTGCTGGCCGCTCGCACAGGCGAGGAACAGCTTCGGTGAGGCCTTGCTCACGGGCATCGCGAACGAGAAGTCCTGGAAGTCGGACTTGCCGGCCCCGCCGCCACCTCCACCGGCGGCCGTCCCGGACTGGCTCAGGGCCCAGCTGAAGGAGTAGATGTCGATCTCGTCCTTGTGCTTGTCGTCCCGGGATTCGCCCGGGATCTCGGTGATCTTCAGGAACATGTCTACAGCCATCGTCTAGGCCTCCCAGGCATTCAGGTTCAGAGTGAACTCGGCCGTGCCGTCTCCGCCCAGCTCGCGCAGGTGCTGCCGGGCCGTGTAGGTGCCCGACGCGCCTGCGTAGCGGCCGGTTCCCCCGACGATGGCGTAGCTCCCCTCGTCGAGTCTGTTCGCGCCGATGCCGAGGATCGTTCCTTCGGCGAGCTCGAAGGTGTGCAGGTGGAACGCGGCGGCGCCGGGAAGCGCGGCAGCCCGGAACCGGCCGAGCTCGCGTTCGCGGCGGTCGACGATCCGTCCGCTCGGCAGCGCGGGATCGCTCGCCGTCGGCAGCTTCCCGAAGGCCACGCCGGGTCGGTGCAGCCGCCAGTCGCGGCCGTACAGGGTCAATTCGCTCGTCCTGCGTGTCGGCGCAGCGGCCGCCGGCTCGTCGCCGCCCGTGCTCCGCACCGCGACGCCGGCGCCGACGACGCCGCCCGCGAGGAGGGCGAGCCGCTTCAGGAGGCTGGCTCTCGTATTCGTGGAAGTGGTCGTGTTCTCGCTCATGGGGGTCACCGGCCGTAGTAGCGGTTGGAGGTCGTGTCGGCGCCGCGGTGGTCGACGAAGACCGTGCCACCAGGCCCGCGGATGAAGACGCCGTGATCCGTGATCTCGACCTTGAAGAGGCCGTTCGGGCTCGTCAGCTCGGCTGTGCTCGAGCCGGGCGGCCCTTCGGGTCCCGCCGGCCCCGCCGGCCCGGTCGCGCCCGTTTCGCCCTGCGAGCCCTGTGCTCCGGTGGCGCCGGTCTCACCCTGCGGCCCCTGCGGGCCCGTGGCGCCGGTGGCGCCCGTGTCGCCCTTGGCGCCCTGGGGGCCTTGTGCGCCCTGCGGGCCTTGCGGCCCCGTCGGGCCAGGGTCGCCCTGTGGGCCCTCGATGCTCCACGACAGCGCCTGCTCGCTCGGCAGGCAGCCGTCCCCGGCTTCGACGATCCGAAGCTGCCCGTTCTGGGTCTTCGCGCACGCGAAGATCTGCTCGTCGGCGGCCTGGGAGCCGAGCGCGGCCCAGCCGGCCTGACCGGCGAAGATCGCGCCGACCGTCAGCGCGCCCAACACGAACATGAGCACCGGAGCTCTGCGAATCCTCGTCATCTGGCCTCCCGATCCCTGGACCGTCTGAGCAAAGTCGGAATCGCGGCCCAAGTCAACCCCGCTCGTAGACGGCGCTACGATCCGCCGATGCAGGAGTACGAGCTCTCCACGCTCCCGACGGGCGAGCGTGTGATCAGCGAGCACGTGCCGAGCGTGCGCTCGGTCTCGCTCGGCTTCTGGGTGGGCGCCGGCTCCCGCGACGAGACCGAGGCGCGTGCAGGCGTCTCGCACTTCATCGAGCACCTGCTCTTCAAGGGCTCGGGGACGCACAGCGCGCAGGAGATCGCAGAGATCTTCGACGGCCTGGGCGGTGAGCTGAACGCGGCCACCTCCCGCGAGACGACCGTCATCTACGCCCGCGTGCCGGACGACCGGATCGAGCCCGCCCTCGACGTGATCGCCGGGATGGTCTACGACCCGGCCTTCGCCGAGGTGGACGCCGAGCGCGAGGTCGTGCTCGAGGAGATCGCGATGGTCGAGGACAATCCACAGGACCTCGTGCACGACGTCGTCGCCGAGGCCGTGTTCGGCGGCCACCCACTCGGACGGCCCGTGATCGGCCGTGCCGAGGTGATCTCGTCCGTCAGCCGCAGGGCTCTGGCGGCGTATCACCGCTCGGCGTACACGGCCGGGAACCTCGTGGTCGCGGCCGCCGGCAACGTCGAGCATGGCCGGCTGATGGAGCTGCTCGCCGCGCGCACACCGGAGACGGGGCCTGGCACACGCCGCGCCCGCAAGCCGATCGGGCGGCGCTCGGCCCCGGGCCTGCGCTTCCAGCGCAAGGACACGGAGCAGTACCACGTCTGCCTGGGCGCGCCGGGGATCTCGCGCCGCGACGAGCGACGCTTCGCCGCCTCCCTCCTGGACGCGATCCTCGGCGGCTCGGCCTCGTCACGCCTCTTCCAGGAGATCCGGGAGAAGCGCGGGATGGCGTACTCGGTCTACAGCTTCGCGTCGCAGTACTCCGACGCCGGCCAGATCGGCCTCTACGTGGGCACGCGCGAGGAGAACCTCGTCGAGTGCCTGGAGATCGCGGCACGCGAGCTCGCAGACGTGGCCGCTGGCAATGTGCGGGCCGGGGAGCTCGAGCGGGCGCAGGAGAACCTGAAGGGCCGCATGCTCCTCTCGATGGAGTCGACCTCGAACCGGATGAGCCGGCTCGGCAAGTCGGTCGTCACCGGCACGGAGCTGCTCGGGCTCGAGGAGATCATCGAGCGGATCGACGCGGTCCAGGCCGACGACGTCGCGGCACTCGCGGCCGACCTGCTCGCCCTGGAAGGGTTGTCGGCGGCAGGCATCGGCCCGAGCGAGGCCCTGTTCCGAGCCGCCGTGGAGCGCGTCAACCCCGCCCTGAGCACGCCGGCCGCGGCGTGAAGGTCGCCCTCTTCGGACACCGGGGCAAGGTGGGGAGCGTGCTCGTCCCCGCGCTCGAGGCGGCCGGTCACGAGGTCACGCCGATCGGCCGCAGCGACCGCATCGAGCTCGTCCGCGGGCACGACGTCGCGATCGACTTCACGCGCCCCGACGTCGTCTACACCCTCGTGCGCCGGTCCCTGGAGGAGAACGTCCCCTGCATCGTCGGGACGTCCGGCCTGGGCACGGAGGAGCTCGCCGACCTCGACGAGCGCGCCCGGTCACGCGGGCTCCCGCTCTTCGTCGCCTCGAACTTCGCGGTCGGCGCCGTGCTGATGATGCGCTTCGCCGCCGAGGCGGCCCGGCATCTGCCGGACGCGGAGATCGTCGAGCTGCACCACGAGACGAAGCTGGACAAGCCGTCGGGGACGGCGAAGGCGACCGCTGCTTTGATCGGGGAGGCCACGCCGATCCACTCGGTGCGCCTGCCCGGCCTCGTCGCCCACCAGGAGGTGATCTTCGGCGGCCCCGGGCAGACGCTGACGATCCGGCACGACACCAGCTCGCGGGAGGCCTTCGTGCCCGGCATCCTGCTCGTGCTCGAGCGGCTGCCGACGCTGCCGCCCGGTCTCACGCTCGGCCTCGACGCGCTGCTGTGACCGGGTTCGCCGTCGGCGTCCGGATGTAGGATCCCGGCGTGCCCGGCCAGCCCGTGCTCGGCGAGATTCTCACCGCGATCGTGACGCCGTTTGCCCGCGACGGCTCCGTCGACCTCGCCCGCTTCCGGGAGCTCGCGCGGCACCTGGTCGAGAACGGCTCCGACGGCCTGGTCGTCACGGGCACGACGGGGGAGAGCCCGACGCTGTCCGACGACGAGCGCTTCGAGCTCTATGCCGCGGCCGTGGAGGAGGTGGGCGAGCGCGCGACCGTCGTGGCGGGAACCGGGACGAACGCGACCGCGCACTCCGTCCATCTGACCGAGCGGACGCACGAGCTCGGCGTCGACGGGTTCCTCGTCGTCACGCCCTACTACAACCGGCCGCCGCCGCGGGGGATCGTGGCCCACTTCGAGGCGATCGCCGCGGTCACCGACAAGCCGATCGTCGTCTACAACATCCCGGCCCGTACCGTGCTGAATCTCGAGACTGCGACGCTGGCCACGCTGGCCGAGATCACGAACGTGGGGGCGGTCAAGCAGGCGAACGACGACCTCGAGCAGGCCCGCGCGATCGTCGAGCTCGGTCTCGACCTCTATGCGGGCGACGACGATCTCGTCCATCCCTTCCTCGAGCTCGGCGGCGCGGGCGGGATCTGCGTGCACACGCATGTCGTCGGGCCGCAGGTGAAGGAGGTCGTGCGCCGCTTCCGGGCCGGCGACGCCGCCGGCGCACGTGAGCTCGACGAGCAGCTGCGCCCGTCGATCGATCTCCTGCGGGTCGCGCCGAACCCGATTGCGATCAAGGCCGCGCTGAACATTCTCGGCCACGAGGTCGGCGGCCACCGCCTGCCGCTCGTCGAGGCGACGCACGACGAGCGCGATCGCGTGCGCGCCTGTCTCGACCGGCTCGGGCTCCTCCAGCACGCGGCCGTCTAGACACGCACCTACACTGAGCTGATGGAGGGAACCCTGAGGCTCATCCCGCTGGGCGGGCTGGGCGAGGTCGGCAAGAACACGACCGTCTACGAGCACGGCGACGACATCATCGTCGTCGACGCCGGTCTGGCCTTCCCACGCGACGAGCACCTCGGGGTCGACCTCGTGCTCCCCGACCTCTCGTATCTGTTCGAGCGCCGTGTCCGCGCGGTCGTGCTCACCCACGGCCACGAGGACCACGTCGGCGGGCTCCCGTATCTCCTCCGTCAGGTCGACTGCGACGAGGTGATCGCGACGAAGCTGACGCTCGGCCTGATCAAGTCCAAGCTCGACGAGCACGGGCTCGGCAGCGCCACCCGGCTGCGCGAGGCCGAGATGGGCAAGCCGATCCAGGTCGGCTCCTTCCGGCTCGACTTCGTGCGCGTCGCGCACTCGATCCCCGACGCGATGGCGATCGTGATCGACACGGCGGCGGGCCGGGTCGTCCACACCGGCGACTGGAAGCTCGACCATACGCCCGTCGACGGCCTGAAGACGGACGTCGGCCGGCTCGCGGAGCTCGGCAACGAGGGCGTCGACCTGCTCTTCGGCGACTCGACGAACGCGGAGCGGCCGGGCATGACCGGCTCCGAGCGGCTCGTCGGGGAGGCCTTCCGGACGCTGATCCCGCTGCGCCGCGGCCGCATCCTCGTCGTCTCGTTCGCCTCGAACGTGCACCGGATGCAGCAGGCGATCGACGTCGCCGCCCAGGTCGGCCGCAAGGTGGCGATCGTCGGCCGCTCGATGAAGAAGAACCTCAACATCGCCCGTGGGCTCGGCTACCTGTCGATCGACGACTCGATGCTCGTCAAGCCCCAGGAGGCGATGGAGCTCCCGCCCGGCGAGGTGATGATCCTCTGCACCGGCAGCCAGGGCGAGCCGATGTCGGCGCTCACGCGCATCGCCTACGGCGACCATCCGTCCATCTCGATCGAGCGCGGCGACACGGTCATCCTCTCGGCGAAGCCCGTGCCGGGGAACGAGCTGCGGGTGCACGACTCGATCAACCGGCTGGCCAAGATGGGCGCCGAGGTACTGCATCAGGAGATTGCGAACGTCCACGTCTCCGGTCACGCGTGCTCCGAGGAGCTCAGGACGATGCTCGCGCTCGTACGGCCGCGCAGCGTCGTGCCGGCCCACGGCGAGTACCGGATGCTCGCGGCGCACGGTCAGCTCGCGCGCGACGCCGGCGTGCCGGCCGACAGCATCGTGATCGCGGAGAACGGCTCCGTGATCGAGCTGCGGCCCGGAGCTGCGCCCCGCATCGTCGACCGGGTGGAGGCCGGAGTCACGCTCGTGGACGGCCTCGGGGTCGGGGACGTCCAGGACGTCGCGCTGCGCGACCGCCGCCACCTCTCCGAGGACGGCGTGCTGATCATCGTGACCACGCTCTCGAGCTCGAACGGCAACGCCGCCGCGCCCGAGCTGATCGCACGCGGCTTCGGCGAGTCCGACGAGCTCCTGGACGAGCTGCGCGCTGAGGCGGCCCGCGTGCTCGAGCAGCTCGAGCAGGACGACATCCGCGAGATCAAGCTGCTGCAGGAGCACCTGCACGATGCGGTCGGCCAGATCGTCTACGACCGCACCCGGCGGCGCCCGATGATCCTGCCCGTGGTCATCGAGGTCTAGAGCCGTGGCTGACTGGCCCGACGTGCTCGTCCGGCACGCGCCGAACGTTCTCACGGCGCGGCGGCTGATCTCCCAGCTGCGGGCGTGCGAGGTGTCCGCGCTGGCCTTCTGCCGTCTGCTCGAGCGCTGGGGCAAGGGCGAGGCCGCGCCCTCCACCGCAGGTGCGCGCGAGGCTGCTCTGCGCCACGCCGCCGACCGTGTCGAGACCGCGCTCGCCGGGCTCGAGGCTCCGCTCTCCCGCTACCTGCTCGAGCTCGAGGCCGACACGGCCGAGGGCCGCTCCTGGTACGGCGGCCCGGGAGCCGGTGAGCTCGTCGAGTGGACCCCGGTGCTGACCCGCGCCGGCGTGACGGCGTGCCCGAACCGCGTCACGGCCGCCTATCTCGAGCTGGCTGTGCTCCTGCGTGCGCTCCAGGGCCTCACCGACGCAGAGCGCATGGACACCGCACTCGACGCGTCGTCGCTCTGGGCGGGGCTCTTCGACCTGCGCGACACCCTGCTCGGCGCCACGGTCGACGATTTGCGCGCGATCGCCGCCTAGCACCAGTTCCGCACGTGGCCCCTCCGACCATCATCGTCGTCGGCTCTGTCAACCTCGATCTCGCCGCCCGCGTCGAGCGGCTGCCGCGGGCCGGCGAGACGGTGACCGATGCCACCTTCGAGCGCATCCCCGGTGGCAAGGGCGCGAACCAGGCGGTCGCGGCGGCCAGGCTCGGGGCGGAGGTCACTCTCGTCTGCTCCGTCGGGCGCGACCCCTTCGCGGACGAGGCGCTGCCGCAGGAGCCCGGCCTGACCGTGGAGGCGTCCCGCGCGGACGCGCCGACGGGAGTCGCTCTGATCCTCGTCGACGCCGCCGGCGAGAACCAGATCGCGGTCGCTCCCGGAGCGAACGCGGAGGTCGGACCGGCGCAGCTGGACGGCGTCGAGCTGGGAGCGGCAGACGCGGTGCTCTGCCAGCTCGAGATCCCCGACGACGCAGTGCTCGACGCCTGGCACCGGACGACGGGCCTCTTCTGCCTGAATGCCGCGCCGGCGCGACCGGTCGACGTGGACGCCGACCTGACGGTCGTCAACCGCTACGAGCTCGAGACACTCGTCCGCCGCGACGGTTTGATCGCGCTCACGCTCGGCGCGGAGGGCGCGGTCCTGCTGGAAGACGGGGAGGAGGTCGCGCGTGCGGCGCCGCCCCCCGTCGACGCGGTCGACGGCACTGCGGCCGGCGACGCCTTCACCGCGTGCCTGCTCGTCTCGCTGCTCGAGGGCCGCGAGCGCGAGGAAGCGCTGCAGCGTGCGTGCGCCGCCGGGGCACTGGCTGCGTCACGCTTCGGCGCTCAGCCGTCCCTGCCCACCAAAGCGGAGCTAGACGAGATACTCGGCACGTGAAGCTCGTCCTCGACTGCGACCCCGGCCACGACGACGCGATCGCGCTCCTCCTTGCGCTCGCGAGCGCGGAGGTGGAGCTGCTCGGCGTCACGACGGTGCACGGCAACCAGACGCTCGACAAGACGACCGACAACGCCCTGCGCGTCCTCGAGCTCGTGGGGCGGAGCGACGTCCCCGTGGCGGCCGGCGCGGACCGCCCGCTCGTGCGCGACCTCCATGTCGCCGCGCACGTGCACGGCGAGAGCGGTCTGGACGGGCCCGAGCTGCCTGCAGCCGGTGCGCGGCCGCTCGAGCAGCACGCCGTCGACTTCCTGCTGGAGCGCGTGACGCCCGAGGTCGTGCTCGTGCCCGTCGGGCCGCTCACGAACGTCGCGCTGGCACTCGACCGCGGCCTGCGGCCGGAGCGGATCGTGTTGATGGGGGGCGCGATCGCCGAGGGCAACATGACCCCGGCGGCCGAGTTCAACATCTGGGCAGATCCCGAGGCGGCGCAGGCGGTGTTCCACGCGGGCGTGCCGGTGACGATGGTCGGGCTGGACGTGACGCACCGCGCGCTGCTCACTCCGGCCTGGGCCGAGCGCTTCCGGGCCGTGGGCCGGGTCGGCACGTTCGTCGCCGAGCTCGTCGAGTTCTTCAAGCGCTACCACGCGCGCACCTACGGCTGGGATGGCGCTCCGATCCACGACGCGCTCGCGCTCGCGTACGCGTTCCAGCCCGGCCTCCTGCGCACCGAGCACGTGAACGTCGAGGTCGAGCTGGAGTCCGAGCTCTGCCGGGGGCGCACCGTCGTCGACCTCTGGCACCGGACCGAGCGGGACCCGAACGCCGACGTCGCGGTCGAGGTCGACGGCGAGGCATTTCTCGAGCTCCTGCTCGAGCGGATCGGTAGCCTCGGCTGATGCCGGGTATCCCGCAGCTCGTCGCGGCCTCGATCGGGGGCCTCTCGCTCGCCATCGGCATGGTGCTCCTGCTGAGCGGCGCCCTGCTCGGGCTCGCAATCGTGGTCGCAGGCGCTGCGCTCCTCGTCTGGAGCGTGGTCAGGCCACGCGCGTAGCACCCGCGAGCGCGGCGATCAGGAGACACAGGCCGACGAGGACCGCGAGCGCGGCGCGCAGGCCCACCGCCTCGGCCAGGAACCCGATCGCGGGCGGGCCGACGAGGAAGGCGGAGTAGCCGACGGTGGAGACGGCAGCGATCCCGGCGCCCGGCGAGGACGAGCGCCTTCCGGCGGCACGGAAGACGGTCGGCACGACGGTGGCCAGACCAAGCCCGAGACAGGCGAAGCCGACCACACCGGAGACCACGTCGCCCATGCCGAGCGCGAGGGCCATTCCCGCTGCCGCGAGCAGACCTGCCCGGCGGGTGAGCGAGACAGGCCCCCAGGCTTCCGTGAGTCGGTCACCAACGAGGCGGCCGAGTGTCATCGTGGCCGCGAAGGCGGCGAAACCCGCCGTCGCCGCTGCCTCTCCCGTGCCGACCGAGTCGTCCAGGTAGACACCGCTCCAGTCCGCCGCGGCGCCTTCGGCCAGCAGGCCGGCGAACGCGAGCGCGGCAAGCGCGAGCAGGGCGGGGGAGGGCCGGCGGAAGCCGGAGTCGGCCGGACGGGCGTCTGCCTCGCGTGGCAGCAGCCCGCGCGAGCTCCAGACGAAGATCGCGGCGATCACGAGGGCGACGCCGGAGAGTTGCGCGAGCGGGGAAACGCCGAGTGCAGCCGCGGCGCCGCCCACGCCTGCGGCGACGAGCCCGCCGATGCTCCACGAGGCGTGGAAGGAGGAGAAGATCGGCCGCGCATAACGCTCCTCGACGGCGACGCCATGTGCGTTCATCGCGAGGTCGAGCGTCGACGTGCACGCGCCGAACAGCGCAAACACGAGCGCGAACGCGACGAGGGACGGCGCGATCGCGAGGAGCGGGAGGGTCGCCGCAACCGCCGCCAGCGCTGCGCGCGTCACCAGACGGCTGCCGACGCGCCCCGCCAGCCACCCGGCCAGCGGCAGCGTCAGGACCGAGCCGATTGCCCCCGCGAGCAGCACCAGGCCGAGCTCCGACTCGCTGGCATCCAGCTTCTCCTTGAGCGCCGGGATCCTCGAGACGAAGCTGCCGTACGCGGCTCCGCTCGCGAAGAAGACGACGGTGACGGCTGTGCGGGCGGCGCGCGGCATCGGCGAGACTCTGCCACCCGGTGGGCGCAGGGCTTCGGTTCCACACGTCGAACCGCCCTTTCATGGCGCCCAGGAAGAAGAAGCGGCCACTGCGGCCGCGCACACCCTCGCGCGTGCGCAAGCGCACGACGAAGCGCAAGCGCGCACGCGCAGCGCACCAGCATCCGGAGCTCGTCGGGCTCGCGCTCGCGACGTCCGGGCTGTTCCTCGCGACGCTGCTCTACCTCGGCTGGGAGGGCGGCCTGGCGGGCGAGAAGATCGAGCAGGCGCTGCGCGACGTCGTCGGCGGGGCGGCGTACGTCGTGCCGGTCGCGCTGGTCGCGATCGGCGGGCTGATGCTCTTCCGCAGCGCGCTCGTCGACGTGAACCCGTTCCGCACCGGGCTCGTGGTCGCAAGCGCCGGGCTGATGATCACGCTCGGCTCCGAGCACGGAGGCTTCGTCGGCGAGGTCCTCGGGGGCGGCCTCGCCAAACTGCTCGGCGACACCGGCTCGTTCCTCGTCGGCGTCACCGCCCTCGCTGCGGGAGCGCTGCTCCTGACGGGCGCCTCCGCCGGCGCGATCCTCCGGGGCTCGGGGTCGCACCTCCGCCGCGCGCACACCGCCGCGCGGCGCTCGCTCGAGCGGCCGGAGCGAATGGAGGAGGATCAGACGGCCGAGACCGCCTACGTCTCCGGCCCGCCGGCAGCACTCGTCCACGAGCCGCCCATCGACGTCGTCGAGGACTACCCCGACGTCGTCTCCGAGGGGCTCGAGGAGGAGCCCACCGGCGAGTATGCGGCGCCGACCTTCGACGTCGACCGGATCGACGCGGACTACGTGCTGCCCGACCGCAAGGTGCTCAAGGTCTCACCCGCCCAGACCGGGGACACGACGCAGGCGAACGCACGCACCGCGGACACGCTCGTGACGGCGCTGGCGAACTTCGGCGTCGACGCCACGATCGTCGGCCAGATCGCCGGGCCGCGCGTGACGCGCTACGAGCTCCAGCTCGCGCCCGGCACGAAGGTCTCGAAGGTGGCGGGGCTGAAGGACGACCTCTCCTACGCGCTCGCGACGACCGAGATCCGGATCCTCGCGCCGATTCCCGGCAAGCAGGCCGTCGGGGTCGAGGTGCCGAACCTCGCGCCGAAGATCGTCACGCTCGGCGACATCTACGACGACCTGCCCGGTAGCGCCAGCCCGCTGGCCGTGTGGCTCGGCAAGGACATCTCCGGGAACGCGGTCTGGGCCGACCTCGCGCGGATGCCGCACATCCTGATCGCCGGCACGACGGGCTCCGGTAAGTCGGGCTGCATCAACACGATCCTCACCTCGATCCTGCTCCGCTCGACCCCGGACGAGGTGCGGATGATCCTGATCGATCCCAAGCGGATCGAGCTGAACTACTACGAGTCCATCCCGCACCTCCTGACGCCCGTCGTCTCGAGCCCGAAGGAGGCGAGCGCGGTGCTGACGAACGTCGTCGCGGAGATGGAGCGCCGTTACGAGCGGCTCTCGATCGTGCGCGCGCGCAACCTGCCCGAGGCCAACCGCGCCTTCCGGGCGCGCGGCGAGGATCCGCTCCCGTACTTGCTGGTCGTGATCGACGAGCTGGCCGACCTGATGATGATCAGTCCACAGGCCGTCGAGGACGCGATCATCCGGCTCGCGCAGAAGTCCCGTGCGGTCGGCATCCACCTCGTGCTCGCGACCCAGCGGCCGTCGGTGGACGTGATCACGGGGATGATCAAGGCGAACGTGCCGAGCCGGATCGCCTTCGCCGTCTCGAGCCAGACCGACTCCCGCGTCATCCTCGACGGCTCCGGCGCGGAGAGCCTGCTCGGTCAGGGCGACATGCTCTTCAAGCCGCTCGGGACCTCGCGCCTACAGCGTGTCCAGGGGGCGTACGTGAGCGAGGACGAGGTCGCGCTTGTCGTCGAGCAGTGCCGCCACCAGCGGGAGCAGGAGCTCGACGCGACCCTGCTCGAGGCGCCGGAGTCACTCGACGACGACGTCGACGCGCACGACGGCGACTTCGACCCGGACGAGGACCCGCTGCTCGACAAGGCGATCGAGATCGTCGTGCAGACGCAGACGGCGTCGGTGAGCCTGATCCAGCGACGGCTGCGTGTGGGCTACACGAGAGCCGGGCGGCTGATCGACATGCTGGAGCGGCGCGGGATCATCTCGGGCTACGAGGGCTCGAAGCCGCGGCGCGTCCTGGTGGACGAAGCGGCGGTCGAGCGCATGGTCCACGCGCCGTAAATCTCAGAATTTGCGGCAAGGTCTTTCAATCTGCGCCAACTTAGGGTTGAATCAAGCGTCCAAGTCTCGCGGTGGATTGATTTGTAACTCCTAAGGAGGGCAAGTGAAAGCAAGAAAGTTGATGCCGCTGCTCGCGGCCGCACTCATCGCGGTCGTGACGCTCGCGGTTGCCGGCACCGGGTCGGCGAAGACGGACGCAGCCGGCGCCACGGCGCAGGAGCCGCTCAAGGTCGCGCTGGTCACCGACATCGGTGGCCTCGACGACAAGTCGTTCAACTTCCTGGCCAACAAGGGCCTGAACGACGCCAAGAAGCAGCTGAAGATCCAGGGCCGGGTGTTCATCTCGGGCTCGAACGCTGCGTACATCCCGAACCTGTCCGCCGCCGTGCGGCAGTACGACGCCGACCTCGTGATCGGCGTCGGCTTCCTCATGGCCGACCAGGTCGCTGCGGTCGCGAAGCGCTTCCCGAACACGAAGTTCGCGATCATCGACTACCCGTGGGTCGCGCTGAAGGGCAAGCCGAAGAACGTCCGCGGCCTGATCTTCGCCGAGCAGGAGGCGGGGTACCTCGCGGGCGTCGCTGCGGCGACGGTCTCGAAGTCGAACGTGGTCGGCTCCGTCGGCGGGATCAAGATCCCGCCCGTGGACGCGTTCATCGCCGGCTACCAGAAGGGCGCCAAGGCGACGAAGAAGGGCATGAAGACCCTGAACGGCTACTCGCAGGACTTCGTCGCTCAGGACAAGTGCAAGGAAATCGCGCTGAACCAGATCGCGGAAGGTGCCGACGTGATCTTCCAGGTCGCCGGCCAGTGCGGCCTGGGCGCGCTCTCCGCCGCCAAGGAGCAGAGCAAGTGGGGCGTGGGTGTCGACGCCGATCAGGGCTACATCGGCGCACACGTGCTCACGAGCGCGCAGAAGAAGGTCAACGTGGCCGTCTTCTCGACGATCAACATGGTCAAGAAGGGCACGTTCAAGGGCGGCACGGACACGCTCTTCAACGTGAAGAACAAGGGCGTCGGCTACGGGCGGATCAGCGCCAAGGCCCCGAAGACGCTCAAGGCGAAGCTCGACAAGGTCGCCGCTCAGATCGCTGCCGGCAAGATCAAGATCGGCCGCACGGTCAAGAAGTAGTTCCACTCCGTTGCGGAGGGCGGGCCTGCAGCAGTAGGCCCGCCCTCCCACGGGTGCTCGGCCGCTCGGGTTGTTTGCCGAGTACGGCCGTCTGGTATGACTTGGACCCGTGACGGCTGGGAAGCACCTCCGGTTCCTCTTGCTCGCACTTCTCGCAGTGCTCGTGCTCGCGGCGGCGGGCTGCGGCGGGGACGACGACGAGGACGATGGGGACGCAGCGGGCACGACCGCCACGGACACCGGCACCGACACAACGGGCGGCACCGGGCCCGCGATCAAGGTCGGCCTCGTCACGGACATAGGCGGTCTCGACGACCGCTCGTTCAACTTCCTCGCGAACCAGGGGCTGGAACGGGCCGAGGACGAGCTCGGGGTCGAGGGACGCGTCGTCATCTCGCGCGCGAACTCGGACTACGTCCCGAACCTCTCCACGCTCGCCCAGCAGGACTACGACATCGTGATCGGCGTCGGCTTCCTGATGGCGGAGGCAGTCGAGACCGTGGCGAACCGCTTCCCGGACGTGAACTTCGCGATCATCGACTACCCGCAGTCGGATATGGAGTCGAGCCCGGCCAACGTGCGGGGCCTGCTCTTCAAGGAGCAGGAGGCGGGCTACCTCGCCGGGTATCTCGCCGGACTCTTCGTCGCCGAGGCGGGCACCGCCAATCCCACGATCAGCTCCGTGGGCGGCCAGAAGATCCCGCCGGTCGACCGTTACATCGCCGGCTACCAGGCGGGCGCCGAGGCGGCGACCCCCGGGATCACGACCATCAACGCCTACTCGCAGGACTTCGTCGACCAGGCCAAGTGCAAGGAGATCGCTCTCAACCAGATCTCGCGCGGCTCCACGGTCGTCTTCCAGGTGGCGGGCCAGTGCGGGCTCGGCGCGCTGAACGCGGCGGAGGAGCAGAACGTGAACGGCATCGGCGTCGACGCCGACCAGGGCTTCCTGGGCGAGCACGTGCTCACGAGCGCGCTGAAGAAGGTGGACGTGGCCGTCTTCCAGACGATCCAGGGCGTCCAGGACGGCAGCTTCGCCGGCGGCGAGGACACGACGTTCGACGTCGCGTCGGGCGCAGTCGGGCTCGGCGAGATCTCGTCCGAGGTGTCGGGGGAGATCATCGCGGAGGTCAACGACGTCCAGGAGCAGATCGGCTCCGGCGCGCTGACCGACATCCCCGACACAGTCGGCGGTTAGGGCTCTCTCTTGCGCAAGGGCGCGGGCAAAGCCCGCACCCGCGCGACGTCAAGAGCTGCGTGGGCATGGCTACGCCATGCTCACGGCAAGACCCCTGAAGGAGGCGGCGTCGCCGCCTCACCTATTGATCGCAGGTTTGGCCGTGCTCCTTTGCAGCAAACCAGGTTAGGATCGCGCGATGGCTCAGGCGGATCAGCGGCCAGTTCTCGAGCTGCGGGGAATCACCAAGCGCTTCCCGGGCATCGTTGCCAACGACGACGTCAGCCTCGACCTCCGCCACGGCGAGGTGCACGCCCTGCTGGGCGAGAACGGCGCCGGCAAGTCGACGCTGATGAACGTCCTCTACGGGCTCTACCACCCGGACGAGGGCGAGATCCGCATCAACGGCAAGCCCGTCGAGATCGGGTCGACGCGCGCCGCGATCGAGAACGGCGTCGGCATGGTGCACCAGCACTTCATGCTGATCCCGGTGATGACGGTCGCCGAGAACATCGTGCTGGCGACCGAGCCCGTGAAGAGCGGTGTCCTGCTCGACTACGGCGCGGCAGAGAAGCGCGTCCAGGAGCTCTCGACGCGCTTCGGGCTTGCGGTCGATCCGCGGGCGCTCGTGGAGGACATCACGGTCGGGCAGCAGCAGCGCGTCGAGATCCTGAAAGCCCTCTACCGCGGCGCCGACATCCTGGTGCTGGACGAGCCGACCGCCGTGCTGACGCCGCAGGAGGCGAAGGAGCTCTTCGAGATCCTTCGCAGCCTCACAGCGCAGGGCAAGTCGATCATCTTCATCAGCCACAAGCTGAACGAGGTGCTCGAGATCGCCGATCGCGTGACCGTGCTGCGACGCGGCAAGAGGGTCGAGACGCTGTCGACGCAGGGCGCCACCGAGGAGCAGCTGGCGAGGCTGATGGTGGGGCGCGAGGTGCTCCTGCGCGTCGAGAAGGGCGCCTCGACCGCGGGCGAGCCGCTGTTGCGCGTGGACGACCTGCACGTGACCGACGAACGCGGGTTGGAGAAGGTGCGGGGGATCTCGTTCGAGGTGCACGGCGGCGAGATCGTCGGGATCGCCGGCGTCGACGGGAACGGCCAGACGGAGCTGATCGACGCGATCGCCGGGTTGCGCCGGGCGACGTCCGGGCAGATCGTCATCGCCGACAAGGACGTGACCGGCGACAGCGTCAAGCACACGCTCGACGCCGGGCTCGGGCACATTCCGGAGGACCGGCAGCGCCGTGGCCTCGTCCTCGACTTCACACTGGCGGAGAACCTCGCTCTCCACGACTACGACTCCCCGCCCGCGTCGCGCTATGCGTGGCTCTTTCCGAAGCGGCTCGTGGAGCGTGCGCGGAAGCTCCTGCAGGAGTTCGACGTCCGCGGCGGTGGCCCGCAGACGAGGGCCGCAGGGCTCTCCGGCGGCAACCAGCAGAAAGTCGTGCTCGCCCGCGAGATCGACCGCAACCCGAGCGTGCTGATCGCGGCGCAGCCCACCCGCGGGCTCGACGTCGGCGCGATCGAGTTCGTCCACCGGCGCCTCGTCGAGGAGCGCGCCGAGGGACGCGGCGTCCTGCTCGTCTCGCTCGAGCTGGAGGAGGTCCTGTCGCTCTCCGACCGGATCCTCGTCATCTACGAGGGTGAGATCGTGGGTGAGTTCCCGCCGAGCGCGACCGAGGAGGAGCTCGGCGTCGCGATGACGGGCGGCGGCCGGAGAGAGGCCGCATGAGCGGCGTAGGCTCGGCGGAGCCGCTCAGCCGGGTAGGCTCGACGGAGCCGCGCCGGAGCGGACCAGCGCGGAGGTGCCGGCTTTGCCGGCGCTGGAGCGGGTATGAGCGAGCCTGAGGGCGGCCCGCCCGAGGAGGGGTCGGGCAAGGTCACCCAGGAGCGCACGGGCGGCGACTACGCGCCGAGCGTCGCGACGAAGGTCGCCGTCTGGCACAAGGCCGGCGGGATCCTCGTCCCGGTCCTGACGACGATCCTCGCCTTCTTCATCGGCGGCCTGGTCGTCCTCATCACCACCGGGAAGAACCCGCTCACGACCTACAAGGCGATCTTCGAGGGCTCCGGGCTGAACTGGTTCCTCGAGGTCGGCTCCTACGAGATCCGCCTCCCGTTCACGTCGACGTACGTCTGGTTCCCGTGGAACACGAACGACTTCGAGTCGCTCGCCGCAGTCAACCTCCAGCAGACGCTGATCATCTGGGTGCCGCTCGTGCTCACCGGGCTCGCGGTCGCGTTTGCGTTCCGCTGCGGCATGTTCAACATCGGCGGGCAGGGCCAGTACCTCGCCGGTGCGATCACGGCCGTCTGGATCGGGTCGTCGCTGCCCGGGCTGCCCGGGCTCGTCCACATCCTGCTCGCCGTCATCGCCGGCTCGCTCGCCGGAGCGCTGTGGGCGGGGATCGCGGGCCTGCTGAAGGCCACCGTGGGCGCGCACGAGGTGATCACGACGATCATGCTCAACTGGATCGCGGTGTGGGTGGGGGTCTTTCTCTTCAGCCTGGGCGGTCCGCTCCAGAACGACACCCAGCCGTCCGTGCCGGTCTCGAACGACGTCCTCGAGGAGTCGAAGCTCGGCCTCCTCTGGGGCGATCCGCTGCTCCAGGGTCTGCACGTCGGCTTCTTCGTCGCGCTCGCGGCGCTCGTCGTCTACTGGATCACGCTGAACCGCACGACGCTCGGCTACGAGGTGCGCGCGGTCGGGTTCAACCCCGAGGCCGCCCGCTACGGCGGCATCTCGGTCGCCCGCAACTACTTCCTGGCCATGGCCATCTCGGGCACGTTCGCCGGTCTCGCCGGCACCATCGACATCCTCGGCTGGCAGTACCGGATCAACACGAACGACGTCCTCATCACCTCGTTGGTCGCCTTCACCGGGATCGCCGTCGCCCTGCTCGGGCGGAACACGGCGATCGGGATCGGCCTCGCCGGCCTCCTCTTCGCGGCGCTCACTGTGGGCACGTCGACGAGGAACCTCGATCCCGAGATCTTCAGGCCCGAGCTCGCCTCGAACCTGACGGTGATGATCCAGGGGCTCGTCGTCCTCTTCGTGGGCGCGGACGTCCTCATCCTCTGGGTGCTGCACAAGCTCCGCCTCCGCAAGCGAGTCGCGGCGTGATCGACCGCCTGCGCGCGCGCCTGCCTCGCGGACCCCGTGCGGTCGCCTGGCTCGGGATCCTGACGGGGCTCCTCGCCTTCTGGGTCGAGCTCCCACCCGTCGCGACGCGCTGGGAGGGGGTTCGCACACCGATCGTGCCGCTCGTGATCGGGCTCGTCGCGGTCGTCATGGGCGCCTACGCCGTCCGGCGCGGCGTCGTCCGGCTCGGCTGGGGCGCCATGGTCGCCGGCGTCGCCGGGATCGGGCTCGGCTATGTGGCCACCCTGTCCGGCGTCGCGCACCTCGACCAGGTCGTGGTCTGGTCGGCACTCCTGGCCGCCATGCTGCGCTACGCGACGCCCCTCACGTTCGCGGCGATGGGCGGCATCTTCTCCGAGCGCAGCGGCGTCACGAACATCGCGCTCGAGGGGATGCTGCTGAGCGGCGCGTTCTTCGGGATCCTCGCCGCGGACAAGCTCGAGTCCTGGGCGCTCGGGCTGCTCGCCGCCGCGGTCTCGGGCGCGCTCTTCGCCCTCGTCCACGCCTTCTTCGCGATCCACCTGCGTGCCGACCAGATCGTCGGCGGCTTCGCGATCAACTTCCTCGCGCTCGGGATCACGGGCTACCTCTTCATCGACATCTACGGCGGCCAGGGCACGCCCACCGACATCCCGGAGATCCCCGACGTGCACCTGTCGTTCCTGGACGACTGGTACTTCATCGGGCCGATCTTCGGGCAGCTGAACCTGATGATCTGGCTGGCCTTCGCGACCGTCGCGCTCTCCTGGTTCGTCCTCTTCAAGACGCCGATCGGGCTGCGGATGCGCTCCGTGGGCGAGCACCCTCGCGCCGCGGAGACCGTCGGCATCTCGGTCTACAAGACGCGGTACGCGGCCGTGATCCTCTCGGGCGTGCTCGCCGCGCTCGGCGGCGCCTACCTCTCGATCGGCTTCGTCAACTCCTTCAACCAGAACATGACGGCGGGGCGCGGCTTCATCGCGCTGGCTGTCGTCATCTGCGGCAACTGGCGCCCCTTCAGCGCCGCCGCGATCGCGCTCCTGTTCGGGTTCTCGAGTGCGCTGGCCCAGCGGCTGCCCGCGTACTCCGAGTCGGCCGCAGTGCTCTTCCAGGCTCTGCCGTACGTCCTCACCCTGATCGTGGTCGCCGGTGTCATCGGCCGCTCGTTCCCACCTGCCGCAGTTGGTCGGCCTTACGTCAAGCAATAACGGCCGCCCTGGGGCAGCCGGCGCACGGGCGTCGGTGCTCTTCGGACTGCTCTCGCTTGCGACGCTGCCGGTCGCGATCGCGGCCACGCGCTGGTCGCGGGCGTACGAGCTGCTCGACGCGGCCTTCGCGATCCCGCTCGCGCTGCTCTTCGGGGCGTTCGCGGTCTCGCTCGCGCGGCGGGCGAGGCGCGGCGGGGCGGTCACGCTCGGCCCGACGCCCGGAGCGCGGTCGGCGAGGGTCGGGCGGGTGCTCGGCATGGCCGGCTTCCTGCTCGGCATCACCGCCGCGATGGCCGTTGGCGTCTACTTCGTGCTCTCGACCGTGGCCGATTAACAGCCGCGGCGTCCGGCCGCTACCATCGGGGCGTGTTCGAGATCGGCAATAGCCTGCGCGAGACGCGCCTCCGGCAGGAGTTCGACTTCCCGGAGCTCGAGCACGCGACCAAGATCCGGGCGAAGTACCTGCGTGCGCTGGAGGACGAGCGCTTCGAACTGCTGCCCTCGCACACCTACATCAAGGGCTTCCTGCGCTCGTATGCCGAGTATCTCGGCCTCGACGGGCAGCTGTACGTGGACGAGTACAACTCCCGCTACGTCACCGGCGAGGACGACGCGCCGCTCTCCACGCGGCGCGTTCCGGCGGCCCGGCGCCGCAAGCGCGACCGGCGCGAGTCCAACGTCGTCCTGCTCGCGCTCACCTCGATCGGGATCGTGACCGCGCTCGTGATCGCCGCGTGGCAGTTCGGCAATCCCGAGCAGGAGCGCGTGCCCGGCCTGCAGGAGACGGGCGCCACGAAGCCGGAGACGCAGACGCCCACTGCGCCGGCGGCCAAGGGGATCGCGACCCTCGAGGTGATCGCTACACGCGGTGACTCGTTCGTGGACGTCCGCCGCGGCGACGCGATCGGGCTCGCCGAGTTCACCGGCACCATCGAGCGGGGCCAGAAGCAGCGGTTCACCGGGCGGGTGCTCTGGCTCCAGGTGCGAACACCGAAGAACGTCGTTGTGAAGCTGAACGGCAACCGGGTCCAGCTGAAGCCCGCGGTGAAGACGCGCGGCGTGTTCGTGACCTCGAAGCGCATCGTCGCAGCCGACCCCGCCTGACCGTCGTTTGAGCAAGCGCCCGCGCGCGGTGGTCGTCGTCACGGGCAGCGAGCTCGTTCGCGGTGACCGCACCGACCTGAACGGGCCCTTCCTCGCGCGCTCGCTGCTCGCGCTCGGCGTCGAGCCGGCGCGCATCCAGATCGTCGGCGACGGTGCGGGCGAGCTCGAGCAGGCGTTGCGGGAGGCGGTTGCCGGCGCAGATCTCGTCGCCGTGTCGGGCGGGCTCGGGCCGACCCACGACGACCGCACCGTCGCGACCGTGGCGCAGATCGCCGGGGTCGAGCTGGAGTTGCGCCCCGATCTCGAGGCAGAGATCGAGGGGGTCGCCCGCGGCGTCGCCGAGCGGATGAACCGCCCGTATGTGGACTTCGCAGACGGCGTCCGGAAGCAGGCGATGCTGCCTGCCGGGGCAGAGTCGCTCGGGCTCGCCGGGACGGCGCCCGGGATGGTCGTCGAGGTGGCGGGCACGCCGGTCATCGTGCTGCCGGGGCCGCCGCCCGAGCTCCAGCGGCTCTGGCCGAACGCGCTCTCGACCCAGCCGGTGCGGCGCGTCCTCGACGGCGGCACGCCCCCAGTGTGGCGCTCCCTGCGCCTGTTCGGGCTCGGCGAATCGACCGTGGCGCAGGCCTTCGACGAGGCGGGAGGCGACGGGGACGGGGTGGAGGTGACGATCTGCGCGCGCGACTTCGAGATCGTCGTCGACCTGCTCGCCGAGCCGCACGCGGTCGAGCGCGCGGAGGCGCTCGCGGACGCGATCGGCAACCGGCTGGAGCGCTACTTGTACTCCGACGACGGTCGCACGGTCGAGGAAATCGTGCTCTCCCTCTGCCGCGACCGCGGGTTGACGCTCGCGACTGCCGAGTCGTGCACGGGCGGGCTCCTGGCGGCCCGGCTGACCGCGGTCCCGGGCTACAGCGACGTGACGCTCGGCGGGGTCGTCGCGTACGGAAACGAGGTGAAGGAGCGGGTGCTCGGAGTGCCGGCAAAGCTGATCGAGGAGCACGGGGCCGTGTCGGCCGAGGTGGCCGCCGCGCTCGCTCGTGGTGGGCGGGAGCGGCTCGGCGCCGACGTCGCGATCAGCATCACCGGCGTCGCCGGCCCCGGCGGTGGCACCGAGGAGAAGCCCGTCGGGCTCGTCTACTTTCACGTCGAGACGCCGGACGGCGGTCACGGCTCCACGTTCAGCTTCCCGGGCGACCGCGACTCCATCCGACGCCGCTCGGTGGTCGCCTCGCTCCATCTCGCCCGGCGTCTCTTGACACAGAATCGTGACCGAGACGTGTGACTTCGCCCGCTAGCGTGGAAGGCGATGAGCGTCTGCGCCTCTTTCTCGGCCTGCGGCTCGCCGACGACGCCGTCTCGGAGCTCGTCGCCTGGCAGGAGCGCGAGCTCCGCTCTGGCCTGCGAGGGGGCGCACGGCTCGTCCCCGCAGCCAACCTCCACCTCACGCTCGCGTTTCTCGGCTCGCGGCCGGCCGGAGAGCTTCCGGCGATCGTGCAGGCGCTGGAGGAGGCCTGCGGTCGCGCGCAGCCGCCCGAGCTCGAGGTCCGGGCCTATCGCGAGGGGCGCTCGGTCGGCATGCTCGTGCTCGACGACCACGAGCTTCGCGCCACCAAGCTGGCCGAAGACGTCCAGGGACGTCTCGAGCAGCTCGGCTTCTACCGGAAGGAGACGCGACCGTGGCTGCCCCACGTCACCGTCGTGCGCTTCCGCGAGCGTCCCCGGCTCCGGCCGCCGCTTCCCGACCTCGGACGCATCGCTCCGTCCGACGCGGCTGCTTTCCTTTCCCGTCTGCACCCCTCCGGTGCTCGCTACGAGGTGCTCGAATCGTTTGCGCTGAACTAACTGAAAAATTGCTGTGCTAACTGAAGTCGCAGTGCTAACTGAAAATCGCTAGGAGGATGAGCGGATGAACCGCGAGGAAGCTCTCGACGTCGCCCTCGGGCAGATCGAGCGGACGTTCGGAAAAGGCTCGGTCATGAAGATGAGCGACTCGGCCCAGGTGTCGATCGGAGCCGTCTCGACGGGTTCGCTCTCGCTCGACCTCGCTCTCGGCATCGGTGGGCTGCCACGCGGCCGCGTCGTCGAGATCTACGGCCCGGAGAGCTCGGGCAAGACGACGCTCGTCTACCACGTGATCGCCGAGGCACAGCGCCGCGGCGGCATCTGCGCCTTCATCGACGCCGAGCACGCGATGGATCCGACGTACGCCAAGAACATCGGCGTCAACGTCGACGAGCTGCTCGTCTCGCAGCCCGACACCGGCGAGCAGGCGCTCGAGATCACGGAGCTGCTCGTGCGCTCCGGCGCACTCGACGTCGTCGCGGTCGACTCCGTCGCGGCGCTGACGCCGAAGGCCGAGATCGAGGGGGAGATGGGGGACACCCACGTGGGGCTCCAGGCACGGTTGATGAGCCAGGCTCTGCGCAAGCTGGCCGGCACGCTCAACCGCACCGACACGATCTGCCTCTTCACGAACCAGCTGCGCGAGAAGATCGGCGTCATGTTCGGCAGCCCCGAGACGACCCCGGGCGGGCGGGCGCTGAAGTTCTACTCCTCGGTACGGCTGGACATCCGCCGGATCGAAACGCTCAAGGACGGGGCCGAGGCCTACGGCAACCGTGCTCGCGTCAAGGTGGTCAAGAACAAGGTCGCGCCCCCGTTCAAGCAGGCGGAGTTCGACATCATCTACGGCTCCGGCATCTCCTGGGAGGGCACCGTTCTCGAGGTTGGGCTGGAGCGGAAGATCGTCCAGAAGTCGGGCTCGTACTTCAGCTACGGCGACGAGCGGCTCGGCCAGGGCCGGCAGAACGCGACCGCGTTCCTCAAGGAGCACCCGGATCTCGTGCAGTCGATCCTCGCTCAGATCCAGGCGGAGGCTCCGCCGGAGCAGATCGTCTCCGCACGGCTCCTGCCGAGCGTCGCGGCCGAGCAGCGGGCGGCCTCGGTGGACGAGCAGATCGAGTCCGACGCGAAGAGCGCCGCCGCTTGACGTGACGCAGCCGTCGCAGGCCGTCGAGGCTGCGCTGCGCGCACTGCGAGCCCGCGACCGCTCGGTCGCGGAGCTCGACGAGCGGCTGAGCGCACGCGGCGCCGGGCCGGCCGAGCGGCGGGACGTGCTCGAGCTGCTCGAGCGCGTGGGCTACGTGGACGACCGGCGTTTCGCGGACACGCGTGCCGCCGCGCTTGCGGCACGCGGTTCGGGGGACGCGTTGATCCGTGACGACCTCGAGCGGCGCGGAGTGGCCGCAGAGACGATCGACGCCGCGCTCGTAGGCCTAGAGCCGGAGCTCGTCCGCGCCGAGCGGGTCGTGGCCAGGCGCGGCCACAGCGTCAAGACGGCCCGTCATCTTGCCGCCCGGGGGTTCGACGAGGACGCGATCGCCTCAGCCGTTGCGCTGGACGGCCCGGGAGAGGTAGAGTGACGGGGCTTCCATTCGACGTTTTACCTGCATAGCGCGTAGTTTCCTGAAACCCGTTTCTGAAGGCACTGAACCCTGAACCCTGAAGCTCTTCAACCATTCTGCCCCCGGCGACGACGAGGAGACGCCGGCGTTCCGCTGATCTGACGCGCCGAGAGCCGGAGCCGGCCGGGCGGGCCGAGCGCCGGATGTGAGCATCCGCGGTTGCTGCGCAAGCAGCAGAACGCTGCGGCAATCGACCTTCTCCCACGGAGGCAGACGGCCATGCTCACGGTCATTGCGGCGCTCATCGGACTCGCGGCCGGGGCGGGGCTTGCCGCTGCGGCGCTGCTCCTCCGCGGGGACTCACGTGTCCGCATGGCCTCCCGCGAGGCCGAGACGATCCGTCGCGAAGGTCAGATCGAGGCGCGCGAGCAGGCCGTCAGGCTGCGCGCCGAGATCGAGCAGGAGGTCGCCGATCGCCGCACGGAGATCGCGAAGATCGACGAGCGGGCGCAGGCGTCCGAACAGGAGCTCGCTCGCAGAGCGGAGGACGTCGCTCGCCGTGAACAGGGGCTGAACGACCGCGAGGTGCACGTGCGTCAGCTCCAGGACGACCTGAAGGCGGCGAAGGACACTGCTGTCAAGGAGCTCGAGCGGGTCGCGGGGCTGACCGTGGCCGAGGCGAAGCACCACCTGCTCGAGCGCTCGGAGGACCTGATCCGGCACGAGCTCGCGCGGACGGCGCGGCAGCTCGAGGAGGAGGCCCGTGGCGAGGCTCGCCGCCGCGCGCGGAATCTCGTCGCGGACGCGCTGCAGCGCGTCGCTGCCAGCCACACCTCCGAGACGACCGTCTCGGTCGTCGAGCTGCCGTCCGACGACATGAAGGGGCGGATCATCGGCCGCGAAGGTCGCAATATCCGGGCTTTGGAGCACCTGACAGGCGTCGACTTCATCGTCGACGACACGCCGCAGGCGGTCGTCCTCTCCTCCTTCGACGGGATCCGCCGTGAGCTCGCGAAGATGACGCTGGAGAAGCTGATCGAGGACGGGCGCATCCATCCGGCCCGGATCGAGGACATGTACTACTCCTCGAAGGCGGAGCTCGAGGAGCACATTCGCCTCGCCGGCGAGCAGGCGGTGTTCGAGGCGAACTGCGGCGACGTCCACGAGGAGCTCTCGAAGGTCCTCGGCCGGCTGCGCTACCGCACGAGCTACGGCCAGAACGTGCTCAAGCACACGCTCGAGGTCGTGCACCTCGCCGGGGTGATGGCGAGCGAGCTGGGCGCGAGTGTCCGGACCGCCAAGCGCGCGGCGCTGCTGCACGACCTGGGCAAGGCGATGACCCACGAGGTGGAGGGATCGCACGCGCTGATCTCCGCGCAGTGGGCGAAGCGCTACGGCGAGTCGCAGGGGATCGTGCACGCGATCGAGGCACACCACCACGAGGTGGAGCCGCAGACGGTCGAGGCCGTGCTTCTGATCGCCGCCGATGCGATCTCGGCCTCGCGCCCGGGTGCGCGCGGCGAGAGCCTCGAGCACTACATCAAGCGGCTTGCAGCGCTGGAGGAGCTGGCCAGCCAGAAGCCCGGCGTCGCGAAGGCGTATGCCCTGCAGGCCGGACGCGAGATCCGGGTCATGGTCGAGCCGACCGAGATCGACGACGACGGCGCCGTTCTTCTCTCCCACGAGATCGCCCGCGAGATCGAGGATCAGCTCGAGTATCCCGGCCAGGTGAAGGTGATCGTGATCCGCGAGAGCCGCGCGATCGAGGTGGCCAAGTAACTGACCGTCACTTGCGGCGAGGCTAGACTGGGCGGCCGTGAAGCGCTACTTCGTCACCACGTTCGGCTGTCAGATGAACGCGCACGACTCGGAGCGGATCAAGGGGATGCTGGAGTCGCTCGGCATCGGCGAGGCGCCCTCGCAGGCGGAGGCGGACGTGATCGTCTTCAACACCTGCACGATCCGCGAGAAGCCGGACACGAAGTTTGCGGCGCACATCGCGCAGGCGGCCGCGCTCAAGCGGAGCGATCCGGACAAGGTGATCGCCGTCGGCGGCTGTTACGCGGAGGCGCAGCAGGAGCGGCTCTTCAGCCTCTATCCCGAGGTCGACGTCGCCTTCGGGCCGGGCTCGATCCCGCACCTCGGCGAATGGCTGGGAGCGGGGGGCACCGTCCCGCGCGGACGCTTCGGCACGCACGAGCACTTCGCCGGCGACCTCCCGCGGCATCGCCAGCGCACCTACCAGGCCTGGGTCCAGATCTCGATGGGCTGCAACTCGAAGTGCTCGTACTGCATCGTCCCGGCGGTACGCGGACGCGAGCAGAGCCGCCGCCCCGGGGACGTCGTCGCCGAGGTGACACAGCTCGCCGCCGACGGCGTGCGGGAGATCACCCTCCTCGGCCAGAACGTCAACTCCTGGGGGCGGGACCTCGCACCGGAGCTCCACACGGAGTTCGGCGAGCTGCTGCGCGCCTGCGACACCATCGCGGGGATCGAGCGGATCCGCTTCACGAGCCCGCACCCGAAGGACTTCCGTGAGCCCGTGATCGCCGCCATGGCAGAGTGCGACGCCGTCTGCGAGCACATCCACCTGCCGCTGCAGTCGGGGTCGAGCCGAATCCTGAAGGCGATGCGCCGCACCTACGACCGCGACCGCTACCTCAAGCTCGTGGGGAGGCTGCGCGACGCCATTCCCGACCTCGCCCTCGGCACCGACATCATCGTCGGCTTCCCCGGCGAGACCGAAGCCGACTTCCGGGAGACACTCGAGGTGGTCGAGGAGGTGCGCTACGACAGCGCGTTTACCTTCGTCTACTCGCCGCGCCGCGGCACCGAGGCCGCCGAGCTCCCCGACCAGGTGCCCGACGACGTGAAGCGCCACCGCATCGAGCGGCTCGTGGAAGTCGTGCAGCGAATCGCCGCGGAGCGGAACGCGGCGCGCGTCGGCGGCGTCGAGCAGGTGCTCGTGGAGGGCGCGAGCCGGACCGACGCCAGCGTCCTTCGCGGTCGCACCCGGCGCAACACGACGGTCAACTTCACCGGGTCGGCGCAACCGGGCGAGCTCGTCGAGATCGAGATCTCCGGCGCGACCTCGACGACGCTGCGCGGGACGCAACGAACGGCTGTGCCCGCGTGAGGGTTCTCGTGACCGGGTCGTCGGGCCAGATCGGGACGAACCTGAGCCTGCGCCTGCTGGCGGACGGCCACGAGGTCTTCGGCGTCGACAAGCGCCAGAACACGTGGACGGACGAGTTCCGCTACCTACTCCAGGACCTGTCCGGCCACTACCCCGCCTATCCGGGCGGGATCGGCGGCGTCGAGTACCCCGAGGTCGATCTCGTCGTGCATCTGGCGGCGCACGCGAAGGTGCACCAGCTCGTCGCACAGCCGCACCGGGCGCTCGAGAACGCGGTCATGACGTTCAACGTGCTCGAGTACTGCCGGCAGGGGCGGCTGCCGCTCGTCTTCTCCTCCACACGCGAGGTCTACGGCGACGTGCACCGCTTCGAGGGCTACGGGGAGGCGACCGCCGACTTCGCCTACACGGAGAGCCCGTACTCGGCCTCCAAGATCGCGAGCGAGGCGTTCATCTACGCCTACGCGCGCTGCTACGGGCTCAAGTACGTCGCCTTCCGCTTCTCCAACGTCTACGGGCGCTTCGACAACGACCTGCACCGGATGTCGCGCGTGCTGCCGCTCTTCATCCACTCGATGACGCGCGACGAGCCGATCACGGTCTACGGCGGCGCCGACAAGGTGCTCGACTTCACCTACGTGGACGACTGCGTCGACGGGATCGTGCGCGGGATCGAGGCGCTCGCCGAGGGTCGCGTGGCGAACGAGACGATCAACCTCGCCTATGGGGAGGGGAACAGCCTCGTCCGCGCGGCCGAGCTGATCGCAGCCGAGCTCGGGACCGAGCCGAAGATGACGATCGCGCCCTCGCTCCTCGGCGAGGTGACGCGGTACGTCGCCGACATCCGCAAGGCGCACGACCTGCTCGGGTGGACGCCCCAGGTGCCGCTCGACCAGGGCATCCCGCGCGCGGTGGAGTGGTTCCGGCAGCACCGCGAGGCGCACCCGGACGAGAACCGGCCGGTCGTCAACGAAGGCGATTCGGTCGGCTGGAAGACCCTGGCCTCCGAGCCGTCCTGACGCGCGTGCGCGACCGCCGGCTCGTCTGGGATGGGTGCGCCAACATCCGTGACCTGGGCGGCCACCCGACCGAGGACGGCGGGACGACCGCCTTCGGCGCGGTGGTACGCGCGGACAGCGTGCGGCGGCTGTCGGAAGCGGGGTGGACGCAGCTTGCCGACTACGGGATCGCCACGATCGTCGACCTGCGCTTCCAGGACGAGCTCGAGGCCGATCCGCCCTTCGAGGTACCGGTCGACGTCGTGCACGTGCCCGTGCTCCCCGACCCGGCGTCGTCCCAGTGGGAGGAGATCCAGGCGATCTCGGAGGCAGCCCCCGATGCGGCAGCGGCGACGACGGCCGTCTATCTCGAGTTCCTCGGCCGGTTCTCGGAGGGCTTCGCGCTCGCCGTCTCCGCGGTTGCAGGCGCCCGGGAGGGCGGAGTGCTCGTCCACTGCATGGCAGGCAAGGACCGCACCGGGCTCGTATCCGCGCTCCTGCTGCGCCTGGCAGGCGTGCCCGTGGCGGAGGTGGCCGCCGACTATGCCGTGAGCGAACGCAATCTCGCGCCGTTCAGCGGGCCGTGGATCGCCGAAGCGGCCGACGAGCGCGAGCGCGAACGGCGCCGCCGCATGGTCGCGACCCCTCCCGCGGCGATGGAGGCCGTGCTGGCGGAGCTCGAGCCTCGCGGCGGCGCGGCGGGGTATCTGCGCGACGCAGGCGTCTCCGAGGGCGACCTCGACGCCGTGCGTGCGCGCCTCCGGGGATGAGCGGCGTAGGCTCGACGGAGCCGCCAAGAGCGGAGGTGCCGGCTTTGCCGGCGCCGGAGCGGGCATGACCGTCCTCGCGATCTTCGGCCCGACCGCCTCGGGCAAGAGCGCGGTCGCCGAGGCGATCGCAGAACGCGTCCCGGCCGAGCTCGTCTCGGCCGACTCGATGCAGGTGTACCGCGGCCTGCCGATCCTGACGAACCAGTCCGACACGCCGACGCGCCTCGTCGGTATCTGGCCGCTCGACCACGATGCCTCGGTCGGAGAGTTCGCGTCGCTCGCGCACGAGGCGATCGACGAGATCCTTGCGGCCGGTCGACTGCCGGTGATCGTTGGTGGCACCGGCCTCTACCTGCGCGCTGCGCTGGTCGAGCTCAGGCTGCCGCCGCAGCCGGCCGAGGGGGCACGTGAGCGGTGGTCCGCGCTCTACGACGAACAAGGCGCCGCGGCTGCGCATGCCGAGCTCGCGTCCCGCGATCCCGCCGCCGCGGCCGCGGTGCACCCGAACGACCGGCGGCGAGTTGTCCGCGCGCTCGAGCTGGCCGAGTCAGGCTCGTCGCTTCGCCCCGAGAGCGATCGGCTCTGGGGCGGGGACACGCGGCATCCGACGGCGATCGTCGGGCTCGACGTACCGACCGAGACGGTGTCTCGCCGCATCGCGGAGCGTACGGAGGCGATGCTCGCCGCGGGCGCTGCCGCGGAAGCCAGGGCAGCGCTCGACGGAGCGATCTCGTCGACGGCGCGGAAGGTGATCGGGCTCGAGGAGGCGGCGACGCTCCCGCCCGACGAGGCGCTGGAGGCGATCGCTGCGCGCACCCGCCGCTACGCGGCCTACCAGCGCAAGTGGATGCGCCGGATTCCCGACCTCGTTAGGGTCGCCGCAGATCGACCTGTCGACGAGGTGGCGGATGCGGTTCTCGAAGTGGCACGCGCTCGGCAACTCTTACCTGCTCATCGAGCGGGCTGACCTCGAGCGGCCGCTCGGCGCCGACCAGGCTCGACTCCTCTGCGACGTGCGCTACGGGGTCGGCTCGGACGGCGTCCTCGAGGTGCTGAGCGTCGACGACTCTACGGCCGAGCTCGCGATCTGGAACCCCGACGGCTCACTCGCGGAGTTCTCGGGCAACGGCACCAGGATCGCAGCGAGGTGGCTGAGCGACCGCACCGGGGCGGAGTCGGTCGTCATTGCCGTCGACGGTCGCCGTTACGCCGCGCAGATGCTCGAGGACGGGCGGATCAAGATGGATGTCGGAGCCGTCGAGATCGGCGAGACGATCACGCTCGAGCTCGCCCAGGAACGCGTTGAGCTGACGCCCGTGTCGGTCGGCAACCCGCACGCGGTCGTCCGCCGCCGCGAGTCTCAGCGCACCGATCTGCTGCGGCTCGGCCCGCTGATCGAGGCTCACGAGCGCTTTCCCGGACGGACGAACGTCCAACTCGTCCGCGTCGACGACCTGAACGCGGTGACGGCCCTCGTCTGGGAGCGCGGGGCCGGTGAGACCAGCGCGTCCGGCTCGAGCGCGGTGGCCGTCGCGGCGGCCGCCGTCGTGAACGGGTGGTGCGAGAGCCCCGTCACCGTCCGGATGCCGGGCGGGGAGCTCGGAGTGTCGCTCGACGGCGAGAACCGCGCCACCCTGACGGGGCCTGCCGAGCAGATCTGCACGGGCGAGACCAGCGTCTGAGCTCGCGCAGTCTCGGTCGCGGGGCGGCTAGACCGCGAGCTCGAACTCTCGGAGCACGTCGTTCAGGCTCAGGCGCTCGTCGTGTGACTCGCGGCGCCAGCCGATGATCAGCGCGCAGTCGAGCTGGTAGGTCCCGGCGGGAAACTGCCGCGGGCGCGTGCCCGGCACGACGACTGCGCGCGGCGGCACGCTGCCTCGGTGCTCGACCGGCTCGGGACCGGTCACGTCGATCACCGGAACGCTCGCGGTCAGCGACACGTTCGCGGAAAGGACGGCACCGGCGCCGATCCGGACACCCTCGGTGACGATGCAGCGCGAGCCGATGAACGCACCGTCCTCGACGATCACCGGCATCGCGTTGGGCGGCTCCAGGACGCCGCCGATCCCGACTCCGCCGGCGAGGTGGACGTCGGCTCCGATTTGCGCACACGAGCCCACGGTCGCCCAGGTGTCGATCATCGTTCGCGGTCCGACCCAGGCACCGATGTTCACGTACCCGGGCATCAATACGACGCCCTCCGAGAGGAACGACCCGTAGCGTGCGACTCCGGGCGGCACCACGCGCACGCCGCGCTCGGCGTAGTCGGTCTTGACGGGGATCTTGTCGAGGAACCGCAGCCCGCCGACGTCCATCGGCTCGACCTTGCGCAGCCGGAAGTACTCGAGGATCGCCTCCTTCGCCTCGACGTCGACGACCCAGTCGCCGTCGACCGGAGAGGCGGCACGGCGCTCGCCGCGGTCAAGCGCGGCGACGATCTCCTCCGCGAGCTCCGGGTTCACAGCACCTCCTCGAGGATCGCGACCGCGCGAGCGCATTCTTCCTCCGAGGGGACGAGCGCAAGCCGGAAATAACCCTCGCCTGCTGCCCCGAGGTAGGCGCCGGGCGCGACGAGCACGCCGTGCTCGAGCAGCCGCTGCGCGAAGCCCTCCGAGCTCTCTCCGGCGGGCACCTCGAGCCAGAGGTACATCGTCGCCTCGCTGCCGGCGACGCGAATGCCCTTGCGCGCGAAGAGGTCGAGGAAGAGGGCGCGCTTCCGGCCGTACAGCGCGCGCGTCCGCTCGACGTGCGTCTCGTCGCCCCAAGCGACGACGGAGGCGCGCTGGACGAACTCCTGCGGTGCCGTGCCGATCGTCGGTCGAAAGGCCTTGAGCGCAGCGACGAGCTCGGGGTCGCCGGCCACGAAGCCGCTGCGGTAGCCAGTCATCGAGGAGCGCTTCGAGAGCGTGTTGAAGACGGCGACGTTTGTCCGGTCGGTCAGCTGGAGCGCAGACGCTGGCGGTTCCTCGAACCAGAGCTCGGTGTAGGCCTCGTCGGAGGCGAGCACGAAATCGTGCTCCCGCGCCAACGCTGCAAGCCGCTCGTAGAAGGCGAGCGGCGCCACGGCGCACGTCGGGTTGTTGGGGTAGTTGACCCAGAGGACGGCGAGCCGGCTCCAGGTCTCGGCGTCGATCGCATCGACGTCCGGCAGGAACCCGTGCTCCTCGAGCAGCGGCAGCGCGAGCGGCTGCGCATGCGCGAAGAGAGCGCCGCGCTCGTAGACGGGGTAGCCGGGCTCGGTGTAGGCGACCGTGTCCTTGCCGCGTTCGAGGTCGACCGCAATCTGGGCGAAGCTGAAGATCGCCTCCTTACTCCCGAGTGTGGGCACGATCTCGCGGTCCGGATCGAGCTCGATTCCGAACCGGCGGCCGGCCCAGGCGGCGATCGCCTCGCGCAGCTCGGGGAGCCCGACAGCGGCCGGATACCCCATGCGGTCGCGGAGGCCCGCGACGAGTGCCTCGCGGATCAGCGGATCGGTGGGCTCCATCGGATCGCCCATCCCGAAGTCGAGCACGGTGACGCCGCGTGCCTCGACACGGGCCGCGGCCTCGTTCAGCCGCACGAAGGGGTACGTCGCCTGCCGCTCGAGGACGGGGGAGATGGGCACGGGTCAGACGCTACCCGTGACGAAGCGCCACAGCGACTCGAACGCGTGCTCGAGCGCTGCGCGCTCGACCCGCTCGTCCCGGCGGTGCGCGTAACGCGTGGCGCCCGGGCCGAAGTTGACGGCGTCGATTCCGCGCGTGGTGAAGTCGGCGACGTTCGTCCACGCTTGCTTGGGCTCGAGCTCCAGCCCGCCCACTTGTCGGAGCCGCTGGACGAGCGGCGAGTCCGTCACGACCCGCGCAGGCGGCGAGTCTCCGGCGGCCTCGTACGTCGCTCCGGGCGGGAGGAGCGAACGCAGGTGCACCTCGGCGCTCGCGGGAGAGCGGTCGGGCGCGTAGCGGAAGTTGACATGTGCCGTCACGCGGTCCGGGATCACGTTGTCGGCGATGCCGCCGTGGATCTGCGTGATGCTCACCACCTCGGTGAACGTGAGCCCGCCGACCTCGACCGGGCGCGGCTCGATCGCGGCGAGCGGCCGCAGACCCTCGAGCGCGGCCTCGATCGCGTTCTCCGCGGTCCACGGCCGCGCCGAGTGCCCGCTGATTCCCTCGAACGAGATGCGGGCGTTCAGGTTGCCGAGACAACCAGCCTGGATGGTGCCGTCGGTCGGCTCCAGCAGGATCGCGAGGTCGGCCTGGTGCACGACCCGAGAGGTGTCGAAGAGGTGGGGGAGGGGGCTGAACTCGGGGGGCAGCTCCTCCTTGCCGAAGAGCAGCAGCGCGAGGTCGACGGCAGGCTCGACGCCTTGCGCCTCGAGCTCGCGCGCGAGCTCCAGCAGCACCGCGAGGCCGCCCTTCATGTCGCTGGCTCCGAGTCCCACGACGACGCCGTCCTCCAGCCGCCCCGGAAGGTTGTCCTGGGCGGGCACCGTGTCGTAGTGACCCGCGAGCACGACGAGCTCGCGGCCCTCGCGCCGCGGCCGCACGAAGACGAAGGCATCGTCGCTCTGGTACTCGGCCTCGAACGACCCGGGAACGAGCGAAACGATATGAGCTGCGATCGCCGCCTCGTGCCGGCTCTCGGAGGGGATGTCGACGAGCTCGAGCGTGCGCGCCGCGAGCCGGTCCGCGATCGTGGCCATGCGGGCAAGCGTGGCACAATCCCCGGTGTGACGCGCCAGCCCGATGCCGCCGCAGACTCCGGCCTCACCGGCGCCGAGCCCGAGCGCGCGCTCGTGCTCGCCGTGCTGGCGAAGGGGGTCGACGCTGACGAGGAGCTCGCGGAGCTGCGTGAGCTTGCGCGCACCGCCGGCGTCGCGCCGGTGGAGCAGGTCGTCCAGCAGCGGCCGCACCCCGATCCGCGCAGCTACGTCGGCAAGGGGAAGCTCGAGGAGCTGAAGCAGACCTACGGCGATGCGCGAGCCGAGGTGCTGCTCGTCGACGGTGAGCTCGATCCCACACAGCAGCGCACGCTCGAGAACGCGCTGGACGCGCGCGTCGTCGACCGCACACAGCTGATCCTCGACATCTTCGCCCAGCATGCGAAGAGCGCCGAGGGCAAGCTCCAGGTCGAGCTCGCGCAGCTCCAGTACAACCTCCCGCGCATGCGCGGCATGTGGAAGCACCTCGAGCGCCTCGGCGGCGGCACCGGTGCGCTCGGCGCCGGCGTCGGCACCCGGGGCCCGGGTGAGTCGCAGCTCGAGACCGACCGGCGGCTCGCCGGCCGGCGCATCTCGCTGCTGCGCCGGCGGCTCCGCGAGCTTGGCAAGCAACGCGGCCTGCGCCGGAAGGCACGCACGCGCAGCGGGACGCCGACCGTGGCACTCGCCGGCTACACGAACGTCGGCAAGTCGACGCTCCTGAACGCGCTCACGGGCGCGCACGTCTCTGTCGACGACCGGCTCTTCGAGACCGTCGACCCGACGACGCGCGGGTTCGACCACGACGGGAAGCACTACCTCGTCACCGACACCGTCGGATTCATCAGACGGTTGCCGACCCAGCTCGTCGAGGGCTTCGCCTCGACGCTCGAGGAGACGCTCGTTGCAGACCTGGTCCTGCACGTGCTCGATGCCTCGGTGAGCGACGACCGCCTCGAAGAGATGATCAGATCGGTCGACGACGTGCTCGGCGAGATCGGCGCGGACGAGGTGCCGGTCGAGCTCGTCCTGAACAAGATCGACCGGGTCGATCCGCTGGGCCGCCGCCGGCTCGCGAATCGCTTTCCCGGCGCGCTCCAGGTGTCGGCCGCCACCGGGCTCGGGCTCGACGCGCTGCGCGAACGGATCCACGAGCGCTTCGCAGACCGCTACGAGGAGGTCCGGCTGCTGCTTCCGTACGAGGAGGGCGGCAAGCTCGCCGAGCTGTATGCCCTGGGCGCTCCGATCGAGGAGCGCGAGGACGGGGAAGACGGCGTCGCCGTTCGCGCCCGCCTGCCCCAGCGCGAGGTGCGGCGCTTCGCCGAGTACCTCGTCGCGGACGCCCCTCACCGCGTCCGCAAAGCCGACACCACGTGATCGAGCTCCCGATCACGCGCCTGCGCCCCGAGGCGACGATGCCCGAGCGCGCGTATCCGGGTGACGCGGGCCTCGACCTCTCCGCCTGCGAGCGCGCGGTGCTCGAGCCGGGCGCGCGGGAGACGGTCGGAACCGGGCTTGCCGTCGCGATCCCGGAAGGGCACGCCGGCTTCGTGCAACCCCGCTCGGGCCTCGCAGCCCGACACGGGATCACCGTCGTGAACTCGCCGGGGCTGATCGACGCGGGCTATCGCGGCGAGCTGCGCGTCGTCCTGCTCAACACCGACGCGAGCGAGAGCTTCACGGTGGAGCCGGGAATGCGCATCGCCCAGCTCGTCGTGCTGGAGCTGCCGCAGATCGAGCTCCTCGAGGTGGAGGATCTGCCTGCGAGCGAGCGCGGCGTCCGCGGCTTCGGATCGTCGCGGGCCTGAGACGTGCGCGCGGAGCCCCGAGTCCGCGTGTCCGCCGTCCTGCGCTGGCACGATCAGCTCCTGCTCTGCCGCCACGAGAAGCGCGGCCGCGAGGCCTGGCTGCTCCCGGGCGGCGGCGTGCACTCGGGCGAGAACCTGATCCAGGCGCTCGAGCGCGAGATGCGCGAGGAGGTGGGGATCACGCCGCCGTCGTTCGAAGGCCCGGTGGCGATCGCCGACTCGATCTCACCTGAACGGAGCCTGATCTCGAAGCACGTCGTGCACATCATCTTCGCCGGCGACCTCGACGGCTCACTCGAGGGCGTCGTCTCGCAGGACGAGGCCGTGCGGGGCCACCGCCTCTTCCGGTCGGACGAGCTGGAGGGGATCGTGCTGCATCCGCCGATCCAGCGCTTCCTGGCGCGGTGGCAGCCGGGGGACCCCGCGGTCTATCTTGGTGCGTTGTGGACTCCGTAAGGGAGCTCTATCGGCTCACAGCCGAGTACGCGGCGCAGTTCCACGAGACGCTGGACGACCGTCCGGTGTCGGCGCAGGCGTCGTTCGAGGAGCTGCGCGAGGCGCTCGGCGGGCCGCTGCCCGAGCTGAGCACCGACGACGAGCAGGTCGTCGCGGCGCTGATTGCCGGCGGCGAGCCGGGCGTGGTGGGCACGCAGACGGGGCGGTACTTCGGCTTCGTGATCGGCAGCGCGCTGCCGGCGTCGGTCGCCGCGGACTGGCTCGCGACCGCCTGGGATCAAAACGGCTTCTCTGTGACCCTGTCGCCGGTGGCGGCCGCCGTCGAGCAGGTGGCCTCCGACTGGCTCGTGGAGATCCTCGGGCTGCCGGAGGGAGTCTCGAGCGGCTTCGTCACCGGCGCGCAGACCGCCAACACGACGGCACTCGCGGCGGCGCGCGGGCACGTCCTCGAGGCCGCGGGTTGGGACGTCGCCGCGGACGGGCTGCACGGCGCCCCGCGCATCCGCCTGCTCGCCGGCGCCGAACGCCACGTGACGGTCGACCGTTCGCTCCGGCTGCTCGGCCTCGGCACGAGCACGCTTGTGCTCGTCCCGGCCGACGAGCAGGGGCGGATGCGAGCCGATCCGCTGCGCGCCGCGCTCGACGCGGGGGAGGGACCGGCGATCGTGTGCGCACAGGCGGGCAACGTGAACACTGGCGCCTGCGACCCGCTGGAGGAGATTGCGGACGCCTGCGAGGCGGCAGGCGCGTGGCTGCACGTCGACGGCGCCTTCGGCCTGTGGGCCGCGGCGAGCCCGCGTCACCGTCACCTCGTCGCGGGCGCGGAGCGCGCCGATTCGTGGGCCGCCGACGCGCACAAATGGTTGAACGTCCCGTACGACTCGGGCATCGTCTTCTGCCGCCATCCCAAGGCACAGGCGAAGGCGATGGCGGTCGCGGCGAGCTACCTCCAGCGCGTCGACGGCCGCAGCCCGTCGGACTGGGTCCCGGAGTCGTCCCGCCGCGCCCGGGGCTTCGCCGTGTGGGCGGCCCTCCGGGCACTCGGACGGCAGGGCGTGGCCGACCTCGTCGACCGCTGCTGCGACCACGCACAGATGTTCGCGCGCCTACTCGGCGCCGAGCCCGGCATCGAGATCCTGAACGACGTCGTCCTGAACCAGGTGCTCGTGCGCTTCGGCGACGACGACGAGACGACGCGCGACGTCGTGCGGCGGGTGCAGGAGGACGGCACCTGCTGGCTCGGCGGCACCGATTGGCAGGGGCGTGCGGCGATGCGGATCTCCGTCTCGAGCTTCCGCACAACGGAATCCGACGTCGACCGGAGCGTGACGGCGATCCTGAAGGCGGCCGCGGCTGTCGCGGGCCTGCCGGCGACCCGCACGCGGTCGTAGCATGTCCGACATGGCCGATCAGGAGCTGCTCCGGCTCACGGCCGACTACGCCGCCCAGTACCGCGGCTCGGTCGCGGAGCGGCCCGTGGCCGCCACCGCGACGATCGAGGAGCTGCGTGAGGCGCTCGGCGGGCCGCTCCCCGAGCAGGCGACAGACGCCGAGCAGGTGATCGCAGAGTTGATCGCCGCCGCAGAGCCGGGCGTCGTTCCTTCGGGCAGCGGCCGCTTCTTCGGCTTCGTCGTCGGCGGCGCCTTGCCGGCGCCACTCGCCGCCGACTGGCTCACGTCGACCTGGGATCAGAACGCAGGCCTCGTCGTGCTCGGTCCGAGTGCCGCGGTCGTCGAGGAGGTCAGCCTTGGCTGGCTCACCGAGCTGCTCGGGTTGCCGAGCGGTGTCTCGGCCGCGTTCGTCACGGGCTGTCAGATGGCCCACGTCACGGCGCTCGCCGCGGCACGCCACCACGTGCTCGAGGCGGCCGGCTGGGACCTCGCACGCGGGGGCCTACAGGGTGCGCCCCGGATCAGCATCCTCGTGGGCGAGGAGAGCCACGTCACGGTGGGCCGTGCGCTCCGGTACCTCGGCCTCGGCTCGGACCAGATCGAGGCGGTCGCGACGGACGAGCAGGGGCGCATGCGCCCGGATGCGCTGCGCGAGGCGCTGGCGACGACGGCCGGCCCGACGATCGTCTGCGCGCAGGCGGGTGACGTCAACACCGGCAACTTCGACGCGCTGAACGAGATCGCGGACGTCGTCGAGGGGACCGGCGCGTGGTTGCACCTGGACGGTGCCTTCGGGCTCTGGGCCGCGGCGTCGCCGCGCCACCGTCACCTCGTCGCCGGCGCGAGCCGGGCCGACTCGTGGGCGACGGACACCCACAAGTGGCTGAACGTCCCTTACGACTCCGGGATTGCCTTCTGTGCCCACCCAGAGGCGCACCGCGCGGCGATCTCCGTGCATGCGAGCTATTTGGAGCAGACCGACCCCGACGCCGCCCGGGACGAGGTGGACTGGACGCCGGAGTTCTCACGCCGTGCGCGCGGCTTTCCGGTCTACGCGGCGATCCGCTCGCTCGGACGTCAGGGGATCGCCGAGCTGGTGGAGCGCAGCTGCGGTCACGCCCAGTGCTTCGCGGCGCTGCTGGGCGCGGCCGAGGGCGTCGAGGTGCTGAACGACGTCGTCCTGAACCAGGTCCTCGTTCGCTTCGGCGACGACGACGGCGTCACGCAGGAGGTGGTCAGGCGCGTCCAGGAAGATGCCACCTGCTGGCTCTCGGGCACCGTCTGGCGGGGCCGCGCGGCGATGCGCATCTCGGTCTCGAGCTGGCAGACCTCGGACGAGGACGTCGAGCGCAGCGCGCACGCGATCCTGGAAGCCGCCGCGGCGGCCTCCGCGCACTCCGTCACCTGAGCCGAATCATCCTCCACCGCGCGCGGCAACCTCGGCGTTCGGCCGGCTCACGGTGGTTGTGGTCATGGCGTCTCCTTTTCGGGGACGAGGTCCATGACGGCGCTTCGACTCAGGGGGTCGATCGACTCCAAGAGGGAGCGCGAGGAGGGCGAGCCGCGGGTGAGGTTCTCAAATGCCATCGAGTCACCCATTCGGCCCGTACCTCGGTCGGGCGAGCCCGAAACGCTGTCGCGCGACCGAAGCTCTCAACAGGCTGCTAGTACCGGCCGCCGCGGTCTCTGGCTCGCTGCGCCGACACCGCGTGAGCCTGGGCCTCGAGCCGGTCGGGCAGCGGCGCGAGCTCCGGCGCCTCGCCGCCGGTCGCGTGGGCCAGCGCCTGCGCCAGCAGCCAGTCCGCGAGCCACGGGTTGCGCGGCAGGAGCGGCCCGTGCAGGTAGGTGCCGACGGCACGGCCGACGCGACAGCCCTCGAAGCCGGACTCGCCGTCGTTGCCGAACCCGGCCACCACCCGTCCGAGCGGCTCCGCTCCCGGATCGAGCGTCGTTCGGCCCGCGTGGTTCTCGAAACCCGCGATCGTGCGCCGCCGGCCGGGCTCGAGCTCGCATTCGAGCAGCACGTCGCCGATCATGCGGCGCTCGCCCGCCACGGTGTCGTGGGGGAAGAGGCCGACGCCCGGCAGATCGCCGCCGTGCCGGTCGTGGTAGCCGCGGCCGAGCAGCTGGTACCCGCCGCAGACCGCGAGCACGACCGCACCTCCGGCCGCCGACTCGAGGATCGCTGCACCCTTGGCGGCGAGGTCCGGAGCAATCAGCGCCTGCTCACGATCCTGGCCGCCGCCGACGTAGAGCAGATCGTGCTCGCCCGACCGCAGCTCATCGCCGACGGACACGCCCGCCACCTCCAGCTCGTGACCGCGCAGCGACGCCCTCCGGCTCAGCACGGCGATGTTGCCGCGGTCGGCGTAGATGTTGAGGTAGTCCGGGTAGAGGTGGCCGACTCTGATCCTCACGGGCGCTCCCAGTACGGCTCGACGAGGCCTCGCTCCGCGATGATCCGGCGCAGCGCGAGCATGGCGGTGTAGGTCGGGAGGACGACGAGCTCGCCGCCCGCAGGCGTCAGCGCGAGCCCCCGGTCGAGCGCCCGCTCGAGCTGGGGCGCCACCTCGACCGCGTCCTCGGCGAGGCCGCCGTACGTACACCGCAGCGCCAGCTCCGCGGCACGGTCTCCCGAAGCGATGACTCGATCGGCTCCTGCGAGCAGCGGCTCCAGGTCGACGTCCCAGATCCAGGAGACGTCCTTGCCATCGGCGATCGCGTCGTTCAGCGCGATCAGCAGGAGAGGCGGCGCCCCCGAGTCCTCGAGCGTGCGGATGACCTCATTGGCGCCGGCCGGGTTCTTGATCAGGAGCACGAGAATCGACTTGTCGCCGGCCGCGATCCGCTCGAAGCGGCCGAATGCGGCCCCGAAACGCTCGAGACCGTCGCGGATCTCGTCGAGCGAGGAACCGAGCGCCTGCGCGAGCGCGGCAGCGCCGACTGCGTTGTAGACGTTGTAGAGACCCGGCAGCGGGAGGCGCACTGACGTCGACCCCTGCGGCGTCACGAGCTGGAACGACGTGCCGTCGAGCCCGCGGAGCTCGATCTCGCGCGCGACGACCTGAAGCGCCGGGCGCGAGTGACCGCACGCCGGGCAGCGGTAGTCGCCGAGGTGTCCGACGTAGGCGGCGAGGAACTCGTACGGGTGGCCGCAGACGACGCAGTAGCGCGAGTCGGCGGCGTGCTGGAGCGCAGGTCGCGAGTGCCGCGGATCGTCGAGCCCGAACGGAATGGTCGCGGCGCGCCCGCGGCCGAGATCGCCGACCTGGGGATCGTCACCGTTCACGACAAGCGTGGTCTCGTCCGGGAGCTCCGTGACGCAGGCACGCCAGCGCTCGGCGATGTGCTCGAGCTCCCCGTACCGGTCGAGCTGGTCGCGAAAGAGATTGGCCAGGAGGATCGCGTGTGGCCGGACACGCCGCAGCACCTCCGGCAGCGCGCCCTCGTCCACCTCCAGCAGTCCTAGCTCGGCGTCGCGGGCAGCGAGGAGGGTGGACGCGACGCCCGAGACGAGGTTCGCGCCCGAGCGGTTCCAGGCGAGGCGGCGGTCGCTGAGGATCTCGGCCACCATCGCGGTCGTGGTCGTCTTCCCGTTCGTCGCGGAGACGACCGCCGCCCCCTGCGGCAGCCGAGCCGCGAGCGCGTCGATCGCGCCCGGGTCCAGCTTCCAGAGCAGCTTCCCCGGGATCGTCGTTCCGCCCCCCGTTCCGGCGAGCCGTGAGAGGCGAGCAGCCGCGCGGGCGGCCATGGACTCGACGGCAAGCCGGGCGCTCATGCGCTTCGAGCCTAGATGATCGACGCCGCGCGTCGACCGATCCCTCGTCCGAGTGAACTTACCCCGTCCTCACCCGAAAGGGGTAAGAGCCTCACCAAAGGCGGCCATACAGTCTGCGCGGTTCCTCCAGGAGTCCAGCTGTGGCAGTCGGGCTCCGACCTGTTTGTAAATGCGGCTCGCGTCTCGGCGCGAACAAGGAGAAAGATGGCGAGAAACTCAAGCGGCAACCGCGGAGACGTGCGTCAGAGTGCCCTCTGGGGCTCCGGCAACCGCGGCGGCGAGCTTCGGTCGAATGCTCTGTGGGGCAAGGGCGGCCGAGGGGTCGTCGTGCTCATGCTGCTCGCGCTGGCGATGCCGCTGGCGGCAGCCGCCGGTGACAACTCCGGCAAGGGCAGCGCAAACAGCGGCAGCGGCTCCGTGACCGAACCGGTCAAGGGCACGCACATCGCACCGGGGCTCCTCAAGAAGTCGAAGGACAATCCGGACGAGAAGATCCGCGTCATCATCCAGTCCGACAACGGCCTCGACGGGGCCGACAGGGCTGGACGGGGGCTCGGCAAGCTGAAGCACAAGCTCGGTCTGATCGACGCGGTGGCGATGGAGCTGTCCGCGAAGGAGATCAAGAAGCTTGCCAAGATCCCGGGTCTCACGGTCACTGTCGACGAGCCGACTCTGCCTCACGGCAAGTACAGCTCGACGCAGCTCTGGCCGCACGAGTCCGGCGTGAACAAGCTGTGGGACGGCCCGCAGGCCCCGACGATCGCGATCGTCGACTCGGGCGTGGATGCAAGCCGGCTCGACTTCAGCGAGCGCGTGCTGGAGCAGGTCGACCTGGTCAGCTCGGGCAGGCCCAACGTGTCCGGTGACGGGCGCGGGCACGGCACCTTCGTCGCAGGCATCGCTGCGGGCTCGGCGCCCGGCTACGCCGGCGTGGCTCCCAACGCGAAGCTCGTCTCGCTGGACGTCATGGACGACTCGGGCTCCGGCCTCACGAGCGACGTGATCAAGGCGGCCGAGTGGATCCTCGCGAACAAGGACAAGTACAACATCCGGGTCGCGAACTTCTCGCTCCACTCGGCGAACGTCAACCGGTTCTACGAGGACCCGCTCAACGCTGCGGTCACCAAGCTGTGGTTCGCAGGTGTCGTGGTGGTGGCGGCTGCCGGGAACTACGGCACGCCGGACGGACCGAGCGGCGTCCTCCACGCACCGGGCAGCAACCCGTTCGTGCTGACGGTCGGCGCGGTCGACATCGGCGGGACGGCGAAGCCGAAGGACGACAAGGAAGCCCCCTGGTCGGCGTACGGTCGCACTCCCGACGGCTTCTGGAAGCCCGAGGTGTGCGCACCCGGTCGCTACATGGTCGGCCCGATCCCGGACGCCTCGACGCTCGCGTACGACAAGCGGGAGAACAAGAAGGCTGCCGGATACATCGAGCTGTCCGGCACGTCGTTCGCGGCTCCGGTCGCCGCGGGTCTCGCGGCACAGATCCTCGCCCGGAACCCCGGCTTCACGCCGGATCAGGTCAAGGGCGCGATCATGGAGAGCTCCCGGCCGGTGCCGGACGGCTCGCCGAACGCCTGTGGCGTCGGTCAGGTCAACGCGGTGCGCGGTGCTCTGTCGGCCCGTTCGGCGAACCCGAACGCAGCGCTGAACGCGTTCGTGAAGACCAATTCGGGCGGCCAGCGCGTGTTCGACGCGGTGTCCTGGAGCAACGTGTCCTGGAGCAACGTCTCCTGGAGCAACGTCTCCTGGAGCAACGTGTCCTGGAGCAACGTCTCCTGGGACGCCGTCTCCTGGAGCAACGTGTCCTGGAGCAACGTCTCCTGGAGCAACGTGTCCTGGAGCAACGCCTCCGGCGAGGACAACGCCGACGGCGAGGCACCCAGCGCCGACGACCCGTACGAGCTGACCCCGGAGGAGGCCGCCGCGGCGGCGCTCGATCCGGATCTGCTCGCTCCGGGTGAGGCGCTGCCCACGGCTGAGGAGGTCGCTCCGGCGGCCGACGACGCCGGGGAAGCGACGGACGCGGTTGCGGATGCGGCCGCGGCGGCACCTGCCGCCGCGGGTAACGCGACCGCGACGTCCACCAGTCCGTAAGGGCTCGAGGAGGGGGCCGGCTCCGTGCCGGCCCCCTCACTCACCCCAACGGGGGATGCTCGACGGGGTACCGCAAACGGGGGATGAATCGGCGCTTCGCGCCCCGTACCGTGCGACGCGGCCCCCTGGCCACGCTTTCGATTCTTGCGGCATCGAAGGAGACGAGCGGCAATGACGGTCTGCAGCGGAGTATCCCGATGAGCTCGATCCCGTACGACGACGTCCTCGAGCCCGAGGAAACGTCGTTTGCGCCGCTCCAGAAGCTCTCTCCGCGCGTCATCGCCTACTTCATCGCCGTCGCCGCGACGACGCTCATCCTCGTCGCGCCGTACCTGACGCAGCTGAACCGCCACACACCGGGCTGGCCGACGTTCATCATCCTCGGCATCGCCGTCGCGCTCGCGCAGTTCTTCGTCGTGCGCACGCCCGGCAACAAGTCGTACCACACGACAGGGGTCTTCCTGATCGCCGCGGTGCTGCTGCTGCCGCTCGAGCTGCTCGTCCTGGTCGCGCTCGTCCAGCACGTCCCCGAGTGGCTGCGGAGCAGGACGACCTGGTATGTGCAGACGTTCAACATCTTCGACCACACGCTGGCCACGATGGGAGCGTGGGCCGTGGCGCACGCCGTCCTGAACGCGCATGGCCTGCTGCCGAACGAGGACGTGCGCTTCGCAGCGGCGGGTGTCGCGGCGTCGATCGTCTTCGTGACCCTCAACTCGGCGTTGATCGCGCCCATGATCCACTGGGTGCATGGGCACCCGATGCGCCAGATCTTCTCGTACCAGACGCTCTCGACCGAGCTCGTGTTCGCTGCGCTGGGCGTCGTCCTCGCCGCCTTCTGGACCGGCAATCCGTGGCTCGTGCCGTTCGCGATCACACCGCTGCTGCTGATCCATCGAGCCCTCTCGGTACCGCAGCTCCAGGCCGAGGCGCGCGTCGACCCGAAGACCGGGCTCTTCAACGCCCGCCACTTCGCGGCTGCGCTCACCGAGGAGCTGGGACGCTCGCAGCGCTTCCAGCGGCCGATGTCGCTGATCATGGCCGACCTCGACCTGCTGCGCGAGATCAACAACAGCTACGGCCACCTCGCCGGCGACGCGGTCCTGAAGGGGATCGCCGAGGTCTTCCGCGGTGAGCTGCGCCACTACGACGTACCCGCACGCTTCGGCGGCGAGGAGTTCAGCATCCTGCTGCCCGAGACACCGCCCGAGCAGGCGATGGAGATCGCCGAGCGGATTCGCGGCGCGGTCGCCGAGCGCCTGTTCGAGGTCGAGACCTCGAGCGAGCCGATCCGCGCGACCGTCTCGATCGGCGTCTCCGGCTATCCCAAGGACGCGGACGACGCGAACGCGCTGATCCACCAGGCCGACCTTGCGGTCTACCGGGCGAAGCTCCAGGGCCGCAACCGCGTGCTCGGGGCGAGCTCGGAGCCGCTGCTCGTCCCGGAGGAGCGCACCGTCCCGCTCGTGGCAGTGCCGGAGGACGGCGACCACCGGGCGCCCCTGCCGCGCGTGCCGGAGGCGACACCGCTCTCGGAGCGCCGACACACGCAGCACACTGTGCACGGGCCGCGCTTCCTGCAGCTCTCCGCCCGTCTGGGCGGCCTCGTTGTCGCCGTGATCGTGCTCGGGGTGATCGCCGGAGCGCTCGGGCTCGTGTTCGGCTCCTCGACCGACGTCCTGGGGATGCTCGCGATCATCGCGCTCGTCGGCATCGGCCAGGCGCTCGCGCTCGAGGTGGACGACGGCTCGATCTCGGTCAGCGCGGTCGGCGCACTCGCAGGGGCTGCGCTCTTCGGCCCACGTGCCGCGCTCGCGCTCGCCGTCACGACCGCCGTCGTGGAGTGGAGCGCGCGCCGGACGCCGATCCACACGGTCATCTTCAACATCGGCACGCTCACGCTCGCGTCGCTCGCCGCGGCGAGCGCCTTCGCCGCCGGCTTCGACGGAAGCCTGGGCGAGCTCGTGACGGCCGCCGCGGGCCTCGCCGCGGGCGCGGCGTACTTCGCCGTCAACACCGGCCTGCTCTCGCTAGCGCTCGCCGTCGAGGGCCACGAGCGCTGGTGGCGCGTCTGGCACGAGCGCTTCCTCTGGCTGGCGCCGCACTACCTCGTCTACGGCTTCGTCGGCAGCGTGATCGCGATCGCCTACCACGCGGCGGGGCTGTACGCCCTCGCCGTCTTCGCAGTCCCGCTCCTCCTGATGCGCAAGACCCAGGAGGCGTATCTCTCGCACACGCGCAAGAGCGCGCAGAAGCTGCGCCAGGCGGCGGAGACGATCCACACCCAGAACGTCTCGCTCGAGCAGGCGAACCGGCTGCTGAAGGAGCGCTCGACGGCCGCGATGGAGAGCCTCTCCGCGACCGTGGATGCCCGGGACGCGTACACCGCGGGTCATTCCCGCCGCGTGCAGCAGCTCGCGCTCGCGATCGGCCGCGAGCTGAGCCTCTCGCAGGCCGAGCTCGACCTGCTCGGCCATGCTGCGCTCTTCCACGACATCGGCAAGCTCGCGATCCCGGACTCGATCCTGCTGAAGCCGGCCAGTCTCACCGACGAGGAGTGGTCGCTCATGCAGCGCCACGCCGACGAAGGTGCTCGGATCATCGACCGGCTCGGGTTCCTGAACGACGCGGTTCCGGCGATCCGGCATCACCACGAGCGCTTCGACGGCACGGGCTACCCGGACCGGCTGCGTGGGGAGGAGATCCCGCTCGGGGCGCGGATCATCCACGTCGCCGACGCGCTCGACTCGATGCTGACGACGCGGATCTACCGCGCCGCGCGGCCGCTCGACGAGGCGCTGAAGGAGCTCCGACACGCCGCAGGCACGCAGTTCTGCCCGCGCTGCGTGACCGCGCTCGAGCGGATCCTCCCGGGCGAGTCGCTGCCGCACGACGCGGGCGCACGGCCGAAGCTGCTCGCAGTTTCCTAGCGCGCGCGCAAAGACCCTTAACGGGGCCGCCGCCTGCGACCCAAGTCCAACAACAGAGGCAAGTTTTCGCCGTTGCTGCTCGGCCGCACTTGCAACTAAGCCAGTCTGCTCTACAATGATTGCATGGCACGAGGTCGCCGTCACCCTGCGGTGGCAGGCATCGACCCGCAGGCGCTCGCCGCTTTCCAGGCGGGAATCCGCAAGCGGTACACCGACGAGCAGATCCTCGCTCAGCTGACGGAGTCGGCCGAGCGGCTGGGTCGCTCGCCGACGATGCGCGAGTTCGCAGCCGACGCGGCCACGACTGTGCATCCGCAGACCGTGATCGAGCACTTCGGGAGCTGGAACGCCGCCAAGCGCAAGGCGGGGCTCGTGCCTCGTCGCTTCGCTACCCGCGAGGAGCTGCTCGGCCAGCTGCGCAGATTCGGGGAGGAGCTCGGCCGCACGCCGACGGCCCGCGACATCGACGAGCGCAAGGGCTCGATGCCGTCGAAGTCCCTGCTCTGGCACACGTTCGGCTCGCTCGCCCAGGCGCTCCGCGAGGCGGGCTTCGACGTGCCGGTGGGGGAGGAGCGGCTGGAGCGCGCGGTTGAGCAGGGAGCCGTGCTCGCACAGGCGCTGGGACGGCTGCCCAAGATGGCCGACTGGGCCGTCGCGCGCAAGCAGGACGCAGCGCTGCTCACCGAGTGGCAGATCTACCGGATGATCGACGTGCAGCCGGCGTGGGCCGCGTTCCAGTACCTCGTCCGGGAGCGCCTGCTCGACGAGGACGTCGACGTGGCGCCGGACGGGACGGTCGGAGGCTAGCGGCGGCGAGCGTGGTCCTGCCCGGGGCCGCTGCGGCCACACCGGTGGCCATTGAGCTGGTAGGCCGCGAAGCGGCCCTTCAGGGGTCTACGCGGGGGTGCGGGCTTTGCCCGTACCCGCTGCGGCTGCACCGGTTGCCATTGAGCTGGTAGGCCGCGAAGCGGCCCTTCAGGGGTCTTCGCGCGGGTGCGGGCTTTGCCCGTACCCGCTTGCGGGCTAGGCAGCGCTAACCTAGCGCGATCGCCGCGAGGCGCTGGAGGCAGGAGATGCCCTCCTGCGGGGCGCGGACGGAGGGGAGGATCGTCTCCTCCACGTACGACCGGTCGGGCCGGAACCGCTCGGTCGAGGCGACGCGGCCCTCCTCGATGCGCAAGAGGGTGCCTTCGTCGACCTCACGCTTGCGCAGGGCCACCCGGAGCGTGTGCTCGAGCACCTCGAGCGCCTCACGGGTCGAGGCGAAGAAGAGCTCGCGTCCGCCCGTGCCCACCCAGAGCGGCCGGCCGATCGCTCGGGCGAGGAAGAGCGTGGAGGGGACCCGCTCGTCGAGCCAGGCGGTCGCCATGGCGCCGTAGAGCTCCTCCAGAGCCTCGCTGCTGCCCTCGGAGTGCTCGGCGAGGGCGAAGATCGCCTCCGAGTCGACGGTCATCTCAGGCTCCGCACGGGGAAAGCCGTAGCGGGCAAAGATCTCCTCGTCGTTGACGATGATCCCGTTGTGGATCCCGACGACGGCGCCGTGCCGGATGGGGTGGTTGTTGGCCTCGATCCGCGGATGGCCCTTGGTGTAGTCGCGGACGTGTACGAGCGCCTGGGTCGCACCGGAGGGCACGCGCAGCTCGTCGAGGAGCGCACAGGCGCCAGAGCGCCGCTTGTACACCGCGATCTCGTTGCCGGTGCTGCGGTAGGCATACCCGACGGCGTCCGCGCCGCGCTCGGCGATCCCGGCCAGCAGCGCTTGCGCCGACAGCGTCCGGTTGACGCTCGACTCGGGGCTCAGGCTGTATCCGGCGATGCCGCACATTCAGGATTGGATCCTAGGATGGTCGTCGGTTGGAGTGGTTTCCGCGTTACGAACCGTAGACGACAGATGTTTTGCTCAAGTTAGGATGGATTTTCCCTCTCAGGTTCGTGAGATCGGCCGTTTTCCCTTGATCCTGTAGCTGCTGCTCAAGCGCGGCGCGCGGAACGCCGATAGAGAGGTCGTGGAGCGCCAGACTGCTGCCGAGCACCTTGCCGAGACCGCTGCCGCGGAGCCGCACCTGGAGCTGCTGCCGGCGCTCGACGAGCCTGCCGAGCCGGAAGCCCAGCCGGGGGAGGACGAGCCCGCGGCCGCCGTGGTCGAGACGACCACGCAGGATCCACTCAAGCTTTACGTGCGCCAGATCGGCGACGGTCGCCTGCTGACGCCGGGCGAGGAGCGCGAGCTCGCGCGCCGCAAGGATCTCGGCGACGAGGATGCGAAGAGGAAGCTGATCGAGTCGAATCTCCGGCTCGTGATGTCGATCACGCGCAACTACACAAAGGCGAACGTGCCGCTCCTCGACCTGATCCAGGAGGGCAATCTCGGCCTGATCCGCGCGGTGGAGAAGTTCGACTACAAGCTCGGCTTCAAGCTCTCGACCTACGCGACGTGGTGGATCCGCCAGGCGGTCACCCGCGCGCTCGCCGAGCAGGGCCGAACGATTCGGCTGCCCGTGCACGTGGCCGACCAGGTGCGCCGCGTCACACGCGCGCGCCGGGTGCTCGCGCAGAAGCTGAACCGCGCGCCGAAGGACGACGAGATCGCCCTGGAGAGCGGCTTCACGCCGGAGCGCGTCCGCGAGCTGCTCGAGCTCGTCGAAGACCCCGTCAGCCTGGAGACGCCCGTCGGCGACGGCGAGAGTCTCTACGGCGACATGATCGAGGACACGAAGACGATCGAGCCCGATGTGCAGACCTCCGACCGCCTGCGCTCACAGGAGCTGGCAGACGCGCTCGAACGACTGAATCCCCGCATGCGCCACGTCCTCTCGCACCGCTTCGGCCTCGACGGTGCCGTCCCGCAGACGCTCGAGGAGGTGGGTGCCGGCCTCGGCATCACCCGCGAGCGCGTGCGCCAGCTCGAAGCACGGGCCCTCCGCGAGCTCCGGAACGTCGCACCCGGGCTCGAGTTCTACCTCAGGACATAGCTAGCTGCGCAAGATCGGAATCTGCGGAAGCAGATCCCGATCGCGCGAAGATCCCTGAAGGGGGCGCTTCGCGCCCCGGTCTCACAAGCGTCGTACGAGCTACAGCCCGACGGATTCCATTTCACGGAGCGAGGCCAGGCGCTTGAGCGAGTCGAGCTCGATCTGGCGCACGCGCTCGCGCGTGAGCCCGAGCCGGCGCCCGATCTCCTCGAGCGTCTTCGGCTCAGAGTCAGCGAGCCCGTAGCGGAGCACGACGACCTGGCGCTCGCGGTCGGTGAGCGCCTCGAGCGCCTCCCGCAGCGCCTGGCTGCGCAGCGACACCTCGACCTGCTCCTCCGGCAGCGGCCCGTCGCCGGCGACGAAGTCGCCGAAGACAGCGTCCTCGGTCTCGCCGACGGGTTGGTCGAGGCTCGTGGACGCCCGTGCGGCGGCGCGCACCTCGATCGCCTGCTGGAGCGGCAGCGAGGCCTCCTCGGCGATCTCCTCGAGCGTGGGCTCACGGCCGAGCTGCGTCCAGAGCGTCCGCTCGGCGCGGTTCATCTTCTGGAGCCGCTCGACGATGTGCACGGGCATGCGGATCGTCCTCGCCTTGTCCGCGAGCGCTCGTGCGACCGCCTGTCGGATCCACCAGGTGGCGTACGTGGAGAACTTGAAGCCGCGGCGCCAGTCGAACTTCTCGACGGCCCGGATCAGGCCCAGGGTGCCCTCCTGGATCAGATCGAGGAACGGCAGGCCCTGGTTGCGGTAGTTCTTGGCGATCGAGACCACCAGGCGGAGGTTCGCCTGGATCATGTGCTGCTTCGCTTGCGCGTCGCCGCGCTCGATCTTCTTCGCAAGCTCGACCTCCTGGGCCGCCGTCAGGAGCTGGTGGCGGCCGGCTTCCCGCAGGAAGAGCTGAAGGGCATCGGTGGTCGTCTCCTGGTGCACGGCCGCGGGCGGCGGTGGGGGCGCCGGCTCCTCGGCGGGGCGCTCCTCGACCTTCGGCTCGTCCGCGACTTCGATCCCGCGCTGCTCGAGCTCGCGCATGAGCGCGTCCTGCTCGAGCGAATCGAGCTCGTGGGCTTCGATCACCTCGGCCAGCTCGAGCGCGCGCAGCGACCCAGCCTGCTCGGCCGCGTCCAGCAACTGCTGGATGTCGTCGTTGCGCAGGAAGTGATCGATGTCGATCGTTGTCATGTAGTGGGGCGCGCGGCGGCCTGTTCGGCTTCTACCCGCGAGCTTCTCCCTCTCAAACGCCTGTGTCCAGCCTACGCACGGTAATGGGCGTTATGTCAAGTTGGCACACGGAGGCCTGGCCGGGCCGGTCACCCACCTGCGCCCTACCGAGAGCGATCGGCCTCGTTGTTGTCGCTGAGGCTCTGGCAGCCGGGATCGGCAGGGTAGTCGACCTTGCGGTCCCCGTCGTCATCGAGACCGTTGCCACAGGCGGCGGCCGCGGGCGGCGCGTTGTACTCGTTCGTGTCCGTCGAGCTGGAGCAGCCCGGATCCGCGGGATAGTCGACCTTCCCGTCCCCGTCGTCGTCGAGACCGTTGCCACAGGCGGCGGCCGCGGGCGGCGCGTTGTACTCGTTCGTGTCCGTCGAGCTGGAGCAGCCCGGATCCGCGGGATAGTCGACCTTCCCGTCCCCGTCATCGTCGAGGCCGTTGGAGCAGGCGTAGCTTGGCGGTGGCGGCGCGTTGAACTCGTCGTTGTCGGTCGTGCTCGAGCAGCCGGGGTCGGCCGGGTAGTCGACCTTGCCGTCCGCGTCGTCGTCGAGGCCGTTGCCACAGGCGGCGGCCGCGGGCGGCGCGTTGTACTCGTTCGTGTCCGTCGAGCTGGAGCAGCCCGGATCCGCGGGATAGTCGACCTTCCCGTCCCCGTCATCGTCCAGGCCATTCGAGCAGGCGGACGTCGGCGGCGGGGTGCTGCCCGAGGTCGAGGTGCCGAACTCCTGCGTCCAGTAGAGACGGCCCGTGCTCGCCGCCGCCGCCCCCACCCCGATCGCCCGGTAGCTCGGGTTCTCGATGTTGGCGCGGTGGCCGGGCGAGTTGAGCCAGCCCTGCATGACGGCGTCGGCCGACGTGTAGCCATAGGCGATGTTCTCGCCCCACCCGGCGCTCGACGCGGGATAGCCGCAGGCGAGCAGGCGGTCGCCGACGCTGCGCGCGACCGGCGGAGCCGGGTCGGCGTGCGCCATGTAGACGTACCTGGCCATGTGCCGCGACTTCCAGATCGCCGCGTTCGTGAGCGGGGTCGTCACGGTGAGCTGCGAGAGGCCTCGCGCGGCGCGGTGCTGGTTCACGAGCTCGACGACCCGGACCGCCAGGTCCTGGCGGAGCGTGCCCCAGTCGCTGCCCGGCGTGCAGTTGCCGACGACCGCGTTCGCCGAAGCAGGCGTGCCCGGCACGCTGCTCGGCAGTACGGCGACGGCCGCAACGGCCACCGTGGCGAGCGCGAGTGTCAGTCCCGAAGCGTGTGCCCTCATCGTTCCCCCTTGCCCTCTGGCCCTGAAAGACCGGGCGACCCTAGCCGACGAGAGGCGCACCCGCAAGGGGTCGACGCCGTCGGCGCGACGGAACGGGAAGCGGCGGTCTCGGGCATGTGCGGCGGCATGATCGAGTTGCGGACGGTCCTCCTCCCTCTCGGCACGCCACGCCGGCTGCCGTATCCCTCGTTCCGTTCGACGAGTCAGTCCTCGACGGCTGATCATCCGCCAGGTGGCGCCGCGAAGCGGCGCCCTTCAGGGGTCTTCGCGCAAAGAGGGATCCGCTCCCGCGGATCCCTCTTGCTGCGCAAAAATTCAGGGAGCCGGTGGCGCTTTAGTCCACCGAACCCGCTGACTTTCCGCTTCCGCGTACGGCCCTCGAGCTCGGCTTCGACCTACTCGCGCTCCGTGCTCCCTGCAGGGGAGAACGTAGAGGGAACGCCACCCGCGAGCAAGGCGCCGTGCGACCCGAACCGTGCAATTTGCGTGAAGTTTCGTTCGGGGGTGGCGAGCGTGCCCGCGTGCAGTACGATCGCGCCGATGCACCTCCGCATGCCGAGCATCGACCACGGGCTGCAGTCGTTCGGCTGGGCCGTCCTCTTCTTCCTGATCCTCTGGTTCGGGATGCTCGCGGTCGGCGTCTCGGGAGCCACGGCGTTCATCCTCGCTCTTGTCTCAGGCGGCGCGATCTTCCTGTTCGTGCGCCTGACGGGCGAGGACCTCCCCGGCCCCCGCTAGCGCTCAGGCTGTCCCAATCCGCAAGTGAGGCCGCGCAGCGTCCTCCTTCAGGGATCTTCGCGCGATCGGAATTGCTTCCGCAGATTCCGATCTTGCGCTTACTGGCAGAGCGACAGCACGAGCCTGCGGGTGAGCTCGGTGCCGAGCATCGACTCCAGGCGGGCGCGGGCCGTGGGACGCCGCCGGTCGCCGTCGAGTGCGAAGCAGTGCTCGAGCAGGAGGGCGGAAGCCCTCAGCTTCGCGGCAGCGGCGGCGGCGTCCATCACAGGACCTATCGGCCCGCTCGAAACGGCGGCTTCATCCCTGAGCTCAGGGGTCAAGTCACATTTCGTCGCGTGGACCCGGACTGGTGGCGACGGGACGCTTGCGGCGCAGGCCGAAGCGGTGTCCGTGCTCCTCCGTGTCCTCGTCCTCCACCCGCTCGGCCGTCAGGGGCTCGTCTGCAGCCCGGTCGTCCACGCGGGTGGGACCGTCGTCGGTCGTCGACACGGGAGCCGTCGTGGCGACGGGCTCGGGCCGGCGGACGTCGTCCACGACGACGTCGCGCTGCGGGCCGACGGTGTCGAAGGTGAGCCCCAAGGTCAGGCCGATCCCGAACGCGATCGCGCCGAGCACCGCGCCGAGGTCGCCGACGACGCCGTCGATGCCCAGGTCACGCGACCAGTTCGACGTGTTGAAGAAGTCGGCCGGCTGTGCCGCCAGGAGCACCCAACCGCCCACGAGCAGGACGGGCAGGAAGCCGAGCAGGAAGACGCCGGCGGAGAGCCGTGGCCAGCCCCACTTCGTCCAGCCACCGAGGATCTGGGACAGGGCCATCGTCAGCCCCGCCGCCGCGATCAGCCCGTAGGTCGCCCAGTACTCGCCGGCAGAGCCGTCGCCCATCTGTGCCGCCAGCCAGATCAAGAAGCCGGCGACTGCCGCTCCGATCAGGGTCGCAACCCCTCTGGTGATGCCCATCATGATCAGCCTCCGTTCGCGTTTGATCCGGGATCGATTCTTCCCCCGTGCAGGTAAAACGCAACCGGAGCTATTGGAGATTCAGGCGACGTTCGTCGAAGCGCGACGAGAAGAGCTCCGCACGGAAGCTCTCGAGGGCGTCGAAGGCGTCGTCGGCGAACACGTGATCGACCACCCCCACCTTCGCGTCGTTCCAGAACGGGACGTCCACGTGAGCCCTGGAGACGAGGTTGACCGAGAGCGCGCGGCAGGCCGGACAGCGCACGGCGAGGCCGAGCGCCTGCTCGCCCGGCGCCACCGCGACGAACGAGGAGGGGAAGACGGGCCGTGACCTGCCCTCGGCGTAGCAAAAGAAGCTCCACGGCCACTCCCCCGCCCGCACGCGCGCGGCCGCGGTCTCGGCCAGCTCGGGCCAGGCGTCGTCGAAGGTCGAGGTCATCAGGTTGAGGAAGCGGCCTGCGGAGGCGCCCAGCGGCGCCCAGTCGAGCTCGTCGTGGGAGACGAGCCCCGGGTGGACGTCGCCGCAGCCACAGTCGAAGCGGACGCCGTACACGGCCGGATGGGCTGCACCCGGCAGGCGCTCCAGCCGGCGGAAGGCGGACAGCATCACCCGCGCCTCCTCGCGGTGGGGGCACGAGAACGTGTAGCGGCCCGTGAGCGCGTCGTACATTGCAACAGCTTCATCGGCACGTCGGACGGGGCCGACGCAGCCCGGGAAGGGGGATCTGGCTCAGTACTCGATCAGCGAGTGGAGCTCGTAGCGCGCGAGCTTCTCGCGCCCGCCCAGGAAGGTGAGGTCAATGATGAACGCGCAACCCACGACCTCCCCGCCGAGCTCCTCGATCAGGCCGCCGATCGCGTCGACCGTGCCCCCGGTCGCGAGCACGTCGTCATGGATCAGGACGCGGACGCCCTGCCAGAAGGACGACGGATGCAGCTCCAGCGCGTTCTCGCCGTACTCGAGCGCGTACGTGACGCTGACGGTGTCCGGCGGCAGCTTGCCGGGCCTGCGCGCCGGCACGAAGCCGCAGCCGATCTGCCGGGCGAGCGCGGCCCCGAGGATGAAGCCGCGCGCCTCTGCTCCCACGACGAGCTGCGGCGCCTTTGCGCTCCCCCACTCGCCGAGCTGCTCGACCGCCTGATCGAGCGCCGCCGGGTCGGCGAGCAACGGGCTGATGTCCTTGAAGCCGACTCCCGGCTGGGGGAAGTCCGGCACCTCGCGGACCTTGGTGCGCAGGTCGATCGTCACCGGCGGGACTCTACCGCTCCCCTCTACCGCTCTGCGAGAGCCCGCAGCTCGCGCCAGAACAGGAGCCGCGAGAGCTCCTGTGACGCTTCCGCGAGCACCTGGAGGTCGTCGAGCCCGGCCTTGCGCCGTTCGGCGTTTCGGGACCGGAGCGCCGGTGCGACCAGCTGCTCGAGCAGGCCGGCCTCGCGCCCGGCGGAGTTGCGGAACGTGCGCAGGTGACGCGCGTCGATGCCGTAATGGGCGAGCCTGCCGCAGGCGGACGCGATGTCGGCGTCGCTCTCGCGGTAGAGCCGCTGACCGGCCTCGAGGCGCGGCACGAGCAGCCCGAACTCCTCCAGCGCCCGGGCCAGCTCGGCGTCGATTCCGGCCCGCTCGCACAGCTCGGCGAGGTCGAGCTCGTCCTCGCGCTCGCCGATTCCCGCCGGGCGCCGGCGCTTCCGCTCCGCTGCGGAGCCCCCGGTGGCCAGCTCCTGGCGGATCACGCGCAGCGGCAGGAACTCGTCTCGCTGCAGCCTCAGGATGGTCTCCAGCCGCTCGACGTCCTCCTCGCTGAAGAGGCGGTAGCCGCCGCGCGTGCGCTTGGGGGCGAGCAGCCCTTGGTCCTCCAGGTAGCGGATCTTGGAGATCGAGATGTCCTCGAACTCGCCCTGCAGCCGTGCACAGACCGCACCGATCGTGTGCAGGCGCTGCTCGTCCCGCCGCTGAGGTGCCGTCGTGCTCATCGGCGCAGGAAGGTCAGGCGGTATTTGCCGATCTGGACCTCGTCGTCGTCTTCGAGCTCGCCGCTCTCGATCCGGCGCCGGTTCACGAAGGTGCCGTTCAGGCTGCCGAGGTCCTTGATCGTGAACGTCTCGCCGTCGCGGAGGATCTCCGCGTGCTTGCGCGAGACGGTGACGTCGTCCAGGAAGACGTCGCAATCGGGCGAACGGCCGATCAGCGTCCGCTCCCCGGAGGGGAAGAAGCTCTCCCCCGCCCTGCCGCCGCCGGAGCGGACGACGAGCGCCGGCCCCTTGGGCAGGTCGCCGAGCGTCGCGGCGGGATCGTCCGCGAGGTCCTCGGGCGCGAAGGTCATCGTCTGCTCGTCCGGATCGTCCTTGCGCAGATGGGAGCCGCACTTGGAGCAGTAGTTCGCAGCTTCCGGGTTCTGGAACCCGCATTCCGGGCAGTAGACGTGACTCAAGTGGCCTCGTCGCCGTCGGCGGTCGGGCTGCTGCGCGAGGCAAGGATGTCGGTGAGGCGGTCGACGTCGACGTCGCTCACGCCCTTCCCCTTCAACCGCGCAGTGCGCTCGGCGCGCAGGATGTCGATCCGCCCCTGCAGCAGGCGGCGCCGATACGAGACCTCGTTCTCCTCGACCGTGAGCTCCTCGATCAGGGTCTTCAGGTCGTCGTCGGACAGCGTGGCCAGATCGGGCAGGGGCTGTACGTGCCTTTCCTCCACTTCGCGCCTTTCTCGTCGGGGGCGAGCCACTCAGTAAAGCAGCAGCCACGCCGAGGGGTCAACCTCAGCTTGAGGCTTCTACCGTGGTTCGCGCCGGATCGGCGTCTCCCTGCATGACCTCCTCGACGAGCTCGCGGAGCTCGAGCTCGAGTGCCGCCGAGGCCTCGGTCGTCGCGCCCTCGGCGTAGAGATGGAGGAGCGGCTCGTCCGGGTCGGGCAGCACCTGCGACCAACCGCCGTCGCCGATCAGCTTGATCCCGTCCGTCAGGTCGAGGTCCCGGCCGGCGAGGCGCTCGTTCAGGAGCCGCATCACGAGCCCCTTCTTCGCCCACGGGCACGCCAGCTGGTGGTGCAGGAGGGTCGACGCGGGCAGCTCTGCGACGAGCTCGGAGAGACGACGCTGCTCGGGCGCGAGCAGCTCCAGCAGCTTCGCGAGGCTCGTCATCGCGTCGTACGCGGGCAGGAACTCCGGGAACACGTACCCCCCGCCGACGGCGCCGGCGAAGATCACGCCTTCACCGGAGGCGGCCCGGGTCAGGTCGGCCAGGGAGTGCGGAGTCCGCACCACTTCGAGCTTCTCGTCGGTGAGGACGTCGACCTGGCTCGTCACCGTGACGGGGAACGCGACCTTCCCGCGCGCGCCATTCGTCCCCAGGAGCCGCAGGAAGAGCAGCAACGCCTGCTCGACGGGCACCTCCTTGCCGGCGTCGTCGACGAGGTAGAGCCGCTCGGCGGCAGGGTCGAAGACCGCTCCCAGGTCGGCGCCGATCGCCGAGACCAGCCGCTTCGTGTGCCCGATCGACTCGGCGAGCGAGGCGCGCTTGCCGCGCTCGTCCGCGAAGAAGCCGTGAGCGGACAGCGACTCGACGCCGAGCGGCCCCACGATGAGGGGCAGCACGAAGGAGGCCGCGGAGTAGCCGTAGTCGACGACGATCCGGAAGCCGCGCGCGCGGATCGCGTCGACGTCGAGCGAATCGAGCAGGTCCTGGGCGTAGCTCTCGCGCACCCGGGCCGGGTAGGAAACCGAGCCGACCCCGTCCGCGGCGGCGCGCCGGAGCTCCTGCCGGGTGAAGTTCTTCTCGATCTCCTTCTGGAGCGTGGCGGTGAGCAGGATGCCCGGCGGCTCGTAGAAGCGGATGAAGACGGCCTCCGGATCGAGATGGCTGACGCCGACGTGGACGCCCGCGTCGAACGCCTGCGTCTTCAGCACGTGCCGGCTGACCGAGGGCGGCGAGACGCGCAGGTCGGCGACGTCGACCCCGGTTGCGTTCAGGCCCGAGATCATCGCGCGCTTGATCATCCGGCACGCGGCTCCCGAGTCGCGGCTCACGACCACCCGCGAGCCGCGCTTGAGGGCGGTGCCGAGCGCAGCGGCCAGTCGGACCGTCGTCTCCGGCGTGAGGTCGACGTTGACGAGCCCGCTGACCCCGTCCTTGCCGAAGAGCCGTGTGGAGGCGCGTGACTCCCAGATCAGGTTCTCGTGCACCTGGGATCCGGTCTCCACCTCCTTGTAGGGGTAGATCCGGACGTGCGGCATGATGCTCGACTCCGAGCCGATCGTGACCTCGTCGCCGATCGCAGCGCCCTCGTGGATGCGGACGTGGTCGCGGAGGTCGCAGGCACGCCCGACGATCGCGCCCTCGATCAGCGTGCTCCGCCCGATGTGCGTGGAGCTGTCGACCACGCTGCGCGTCGTCTGCGCGCGCTCGCGCAGCGTGACGCTGTTCGAGAGCACGGTGTACGGGCCGACCCGAGCATCTCGTGCCACGCGGCAGTAGTTGCCGACGAACGCCGGCCCCCGGATCTCCTCCACGTCGTCGATCTCGACGCCCTCGCCGAGCCAGACGTTTCCGCGCAGGCGCATCCCGCCGATCGAGAGGCGCACCTTCTCGTCGAGCGCGTCGAAGTTCGCCTGCCGGTACTGCTCGAGGTTGCCGATGTCCTGCCAGTAGCCGTCCATCACGTAGCCGTAGAGCGGCCGGCCCATCTCCAGGAGCAGCGGGAAGAGCTCCTTGGAGAAGTCGTACGTGCCCTCGGCGGGGACGTGCCGCAGCACCTCCGGCTCGAGCACGTAGATGCCGGTGTTGATCGTGTCCGAGAAGACCTGGCCCCACGACGGCTTCTCGAGGAAGCGCTCGATCCGCCCCTCCTCGTCGGTGACGACGATCCCGAACTCGAGCGGGTTGTCGACCGACTTGAGCCCGATCGTCGCCGCGGCCCCCTTCTCGCGGTGGAACGCGACCAGCGCTCCGAGGTCGACGTCGCAGAGCGCATCGCCGGAGATGACGAGGAACGTCTCGTCCAGCGCATCCCGCGCGCGACCGACCGACCCTGCCGTCCCGAGCGGCAGCTCCTCGACCGAGTACTCGATGCTCATCCCGAGCGCCTCGCCGTCGCCGAAGTAGCTGCGGATCGCCTGGGGCAGGAAGGCGAGCGTGATCACGACCTCCTCGAAGCCGTGGCCGCGGAGCAGCTCGACGATGTGCTCGATGCAGGGCTTGCCGACGATCGGCACCATCGGCTTCGGCTGGTTCGACGTCAGCGGGCGCAGGCGGGTGCCCTCGCCTCCAGCCATCACGACGGCCTTCACGTGCGCACCTCGCGGCGTGCCTTCAGCACGTACTGCGCGGCCGCGACGAGTGCGAGACCGAGCGCGAAGAAGAAGAGCCAGAGCGGCCAGTCGGTGTCCTGCCCGACGACGACCAGGATCCCGACGGACAGGTAGAGAAGCCAGGTCGCGATCTTCCCCAGTCGGCTCACCGAGAGCTCGTAGTCCTTCGGCATCAGGAGCTTGTAGCCGCCGACGAGCAACGCGTCCCGCGCGACGATCACCGCCGCGGCCGCCCACGGCAGCTTCCCCTCGTAGGCGAGCAGGATCACGGCTGCGTCGATCATCAGCCGGTCGGCGAGCGGATCGGCGACCCGGCCGAACTGCGACTCGACCCGCCAGCGTCGCGCGAGGTAACCGTCGAGCTGGTCGGTGACCCCCGCGATGAGGAAGATCCAGCCCGCCGCCCAGCTCGAGCCGTCGTCGGCACGGAGGTAGACGACGACGAAAGCGGGGATCAGCGCAAGCCGTAGCACCGTCAGCGCATTCGGAAGCTGCGCGAGCGGAGCGGGCACGGCGCTCGTGGCCATGCTGCAAGGATAGAGCGGTGACGGCGTCGCTCGTGCTCCCCGGCTTCGTCAACGCGCACAGCCATACGTTCCAGCGGGCGCTGCGCGGGCGTGCGGGCGGCGGGGACTTCTGGGCCTGGCGCGAGCACATGCTCGCCGAGGCCGAGCGGCAGACGCCGGCGCTCGTTCGGGAGGAGTACACGCGCTGGTACCGCGAGATGCGGGCAGCCGGCTACACAGCGGTCGGTGAGTTCCACTACCTCGGCGTCGACGAGGCGCGGGCCGCTTCCGAGGCTGCCTCGGAAGCCGGTGTCGAGCTCGTCCTGCTCCACGTCGCCTACGCCCGCGGCGGGCTTCCCCGCATGCGGCAAGGCTCGGTGGCCGAGTACCTCGAGCAGGTCGAGACGCTGCGCGGCGAGGGACTCCGCGTCGGCCTCGCCCCCCACTCCGTCCGTGCCTGCCCGGCCGACTGGCTCGAGCAGATCGGCTCCTACGCGGCCGCCGAGCGCCTGCCGCTCCACGTGCACGCGGACGAGCAGCCCCGCGAGGTCGAGGAGTGCCTCGCCGAGCACGGCTGCCGCCCGATCGAGCTGCTCGCCCGCACAGGGTGCCTCGGCCCACTCACGACGGTCGTCCATGCCACGCATGCCGACGGTGCCGAGCTCGATCTGCTCGCCCAGACAGGCACGACCGTCTGCGCCTGCCCGACGACCGAGGCCGACCTGGCCGACGGCTTCCTGCCCGCGGCCCGGATCGAGCACCGGCGGATCTCGCTCTGCGTCGGGTCGGACTCCAACGTGCGCATCGACCCCTTCGAGGAGCTGCGCGAGCTGGAGGGGATCGCCCGCCGGCAGACGGGCCGCCGCGGCGTCTTCGGCACCGAGCGGCTGCTCTGCTTCGGCGCTGACGAGGGCGGGCGCTCGCTCGGGCTCGAGGGCTGGCCGGAGGTCGAGATCGACCTCGGGCACCCCTCGCTGGCCGGTGTCGCGCCGGGCGACGTGTTCGACGCGCTCGTCGCGGGCTGCGGCGCGGATGTCGTCGTCTAGCGGCCGCGCCGGCTACTGCCGTGCGGCGGTGTGCTGCGCGGCCCAGTACGCGGTGCGGTCGAGATAGGCCGACTCCGCAGCGGGGCCTTTGCGGCCCCAGGCGCCCTCGTACGAGGCATAGCCGGCCACGGTCCGTGCCGACTCGATCTGGGTCCCTTCGTGCCACTCGTTGTAGCTCGTCACGGTCACGACGTCGGCGCGCGCCCGAATTGCGCCCTGCCACATCGCGTCGTAGGTGGCCCCGTTCCTGCGGGGTCGCAGGCGCTGGTCGGGCGTGGCCCGCCGCGCGTCGTAGCCGGGGCCGACCGAGGGCGCGCAGAGGAGCTCGAGCCGGCGGGCCTGGGCGCAGTAGCGTGGGAAGAAGCGGCCGCCGTACAGCAGCACGTCGTAGGTGTAGACGCCGTCGAACCCTCCGGCCGCGGCCTTGCCAGGCAGGTTCGTGTTCGCGAACAGCCGGACCCCGTCCAAGGTCCGGTTGAGCGCGAGCCACTCGTCATCGGGGAGGTCGACGGAGGACCAGACGTAGAAATCGGTCACGCCGAGCCCGCGCAGATAGGCGATGTCGGTGCCGGTCGAGGCGACCGTCCTGCCTGCGTAGGGCTCGAGGTGCGCGGCGACGGAGAGCCCCTGCCCGCTGGCCGCCGCCAGCACGAGCGGCAGACGCCCGTCCTCGAGCGAGCCCCGGCCCCACCACGAGACGATCACGGTGCCGATGCCCGCGCCGGCGATCTCGCGCATCTGCCCGCCCAGGACGAGCGCGTCCGACGAGGAGTACGCCCCGCGGGAGGGGTAGAAGCTCGAGCCGACGTGCGCGGGCGGTGCGTTGCCGCCCTGCTGCCAGTGGTGGAACGCCCCGTCGCCCTCGGGCGTCCCGAACCACGCGTAGTAGAAGATCGCCGTCTCGGCGCTGGACGTTGGACCCTGGGAGCCGCCCGCATCGATGTCCGCCCGGGCCGAGGCCGCAGCCGGGGCCGCGAGGCAGGCGAGCGCCGCGAGTGTGCCGCAGAGAAACTTCACCGCCGGGCGACTCTACTGTGAGAATCGGCTGGTTTCTAGACCTTTTAGGAGGATTTTTCGTTCGGGGTGCTGCTGACGAGCGCGCGCAGGCTCTCGTGCTCCTCGCGGCAGGCGGGGCAGCCGGCCAGATGAGCCCGCAGCCCCGGAATCGCCGCGTCGGCGTCCGCGCCCGCCAGCTCGAGCTCGACGTAGCGGTCGAGCACCTCGAAGCACTCGTCGCAGCCGATCTCGGGCCCGGCAGGGCCGAGCATCCGGCCGACCACCTCCGGCAGATCCGGTCGCTCGTTCATCGTCCCTCCTCCACTGGCGACTCGAATGAGAGTCCGCGATCGTCCAGGTGCCTGCGCAGCTTGCGCCGCGCATCGTGCAGCGTCTTGTAGAGCGCCCCGCGTGTCGTGCCGAGCCGATCCGCCAGGACGTCGATCGGGACGCCGTTCAGAGCCAGCGCGACGAGAACGCTCCGCTGATGCGGCGTCAGCACCTCGGCGACGGCGTGTTGCAGCGTGGTCACGAGCTCACTCTGCTCCAGCTTCTCGTCGGGAGCCGGCCCCGCGCTCGCGAACTGGTTCCACGTCTCCGGCTCCAGCGGCACCTCGCGGCCCTGCCAGGAGCGCTTCCGCAGCTTGACCGCTGCCTCGAGCAGGGCGAACTTGTACGCCCACGTGGTGAAGCGGCTCGCGCCGCGGAAGTCGTCGAGTCGCCTCAGCACGCTGACGAGCGCGTCATCGGCAGCCTGGTTGGCGATGTCGTCGAGGTCGTTTCCCCGCAGGTGCGGCAGCGTCAGGCGGCGGCGGGACGTCTCGAACCGCGCCGCGCGCAGGAGGAGCCCGTGCAGCCGCGCGACGGCCTCATCCTTCACCGGGCCTTCGGCGTGCAGGCAGCGCAGCCACTCACGCGACTCCTCGTCGAGAGGCAAGGCGACGGGCTCGGCGAGCTCGAGATCCACGGTCGGCTGGAGCTTGGACACCAGCGGGAGCGTAGCGGGGCGGGTCGGCGCCGCTGAGAGAATGCTCGTCACAGCGACGTTGGTGTCGCGACGGGTCGGGTTCTTACGCCTGGCGGCGCGAATCGTCCCGGGGCGGCCGAGGCGCGCCCCGGGACGAAGGGGAGGACACGCCGTCAGCGGAACCGCTTCGGGAACTGCTTGATCAGACCGTCTGCGAGCGCGTCGGACATGTGCAGGATGTGGCGGTGGACCCTGTCGTAGGCGGCGACGTCGCCGGCCCAGTCGCCCCCGATCCGGGCCACTGCCTCCTCCGTCGTCAGGGCCAGGTGCTTGTGCATCTCGGCTTTCATCGCTCCGAGCTTCCAGTGGCGCGGATTGACGCTTGCGAGCACGCCGGCGATGTCGTCCGCGTTCGCCCGCCAACGAGCCTGGGCGTCGGCGAGCTTCGCCCGGTCGCCCGCCTTGGCGGCGACAACCACGTCGGCTGCGATCAGGATGTGCTTCCGGAGCTCCGCCGTCAGCTTGTTCCCGGCCGCCTTGCCGTAGAAGGGCTTGACGGCATTGCCGATGTCCGTCTGGTTTCGGAGCAGCCGGGCGACCGTCGCCTCGGTGTCCGCCGTCCCCGCAGTGAGGGAGATGATCGCCAGGCGTGTCCACACGATGTGGTCCTCCCAGAGCACGCGCATGTCGGCGCGAAGCGCCTCCGCCTTGTCTGTAGCCATCGGCGTGTGCGCCGATTCGTTGCCGTGCGCCATTGCGTCATGGCCGTTCGAGACCGCCAGTGCGGCGAGGGCGGCGAAGAACGCCACCAGCATCGTCAAGGCGAGGGGGATCGGCCGAGAAGTCCGTGTCTCGCTCATGTCAGGTGTCCTTTCGGTCGAGGGGTTCCCAGTGCCAGCACCGAGCCGCCCCACAGGAGGTTGAGCGCCGTCGCCAGGCCCACGACCTCGAACGCCTTGGTGGCGAGGGCGAGGCCGTCGACCGGTTCGGGCCGGGGATGGAGCACCGGCAATCCGGTCGTCGCCGCGAGTGCGTAGGCGGCGAGCAGACCGGTGAAGGCGATCGCCGCGCCCGCCAGTGGCAGGGAGCTGGCCGGGTGCACCGTCAGGAAGACGGCGAGCCCGGCCAGGAGGATCGTCGAGGCGACGAACCCGAGGCCCGCCCCCGCGCTTTCGGCGAAGTGCGCCGGCGCGAGCGCGCCGTGGATGCCTGCGCTGACGGCGCAGCTGAGGATGACGACGTCGCGCCGGAGGCCGCTCATCGGACGATCACCTCCCCGTCCATGTCGTTCTCGTGCAGCGTGCAGACGTAGTGGTAGGTACCGGGCGTGTCGAACTCGATCGAGACGCTTTCGCCCTGATCGACCTTGTGGTCCTCTTGTCCGTCGACCTGGACGGTGTGGGTGAAGTTGTCGTTGTTCGTCCAGGTGACGGCCCCGCCAGCGTCGATCGCGACGGCCTTCGGCTCGAAGACGTAGCTCTTGGCCATCGAGACCTCGTTCGTCGCCACGGGCTCGCTGCTCTCGCTTTCGCTGTCGCCGCAACCCGCGAGGACGAACACGAGGGCGAGCCCCGCAGCCGGTGCCATGCGACGGGCAGGCAGCCGCATCAGCGGGTCACCTCCGCCGCCTGCCGCGCCTCGACCGTCTGCCAGATCGTGGCCGCGAAGACGAGCACGAACGCGACCAGGTCGAGCACCTCGGCGATCGTGTGCGCGAACAGGAACACGGTCCAGTCCAGGTGGTAGGTCATGTAGGTCAGCTCCGCCGCGGCAAAGAGCGCGAAGCCGGTCCCGAGCAGGCTGAGCTGCCGCTTGAAGGCCAGCCAGGCGAACCCGGCCCCGATCGTGAACGCGGCGATGTGCACGACCATGAAGAACGCGGTCGGCAGGTCGTTGATCCAAGAGCCGTAGGGCATGTCGTCTCCCTCCTCGGGGAATCGGTGATGCCCGTTGGTGTCGGAGTCCGCCGCGCTCTTACGTCGGGACCGACGGTCTCGCGGGTGGCTCCGGCTCAGCGGCGTCTACGGACGCGCTCGCAGTCGCGCGCGATCGCGTCGATGCGGTCGGCGACGACGACGTCGCGGCCGCTGCCGCAGCGGATCGTGTCTTTCGCCCTGTCGGCCGCGGCGATCGTGTCGTTTCCGGCGCCGCCGTCGAGCACGTCACGCCCGGCGCCACCGAAGAGACGGTCGTTGCCGCCGCGGCCGAGGAGACGATCATTCCCGCCGCGCCCGTTCAGGATGTCCGCCCTGGAGGTCCCGACGAGCAGGTTCGGCCCGTTCGTGCCGTTCCTCGTGGCGCCCTTCGAGCCGGCCTGCCTGGCGGGGGTAGCGACCGGCGTCGGCGGCGGAGCAGTCACCTGGAGCGTCACCGACCCGCTGTTGTCCAGCTCGTTTCGGTCGCCGCCGTTCGCAGACACACGCACGCCGATCGCTTTGACGCCCACTGCGCCGACGGCGATCGAGAAGCGAAGCAGTGTCGAGCTGTTCGCAGGCAGGTAGTCGAGGCTGCAGTCGAGGGTGCTCGTGCCGGTGCAGCCCGAGCCGCGCTCGAAGGCCGGCGGCCCGAGCAGGGTCGCGTCCGGCGGCAATGTGATCAGCGCCCGCAACCCCGTCGCCGCTGCGATCTCCTTGTTCGCGACCGCCACCCTGATCTCCACGGCCTCGTTCGGCACAAGTGAGGTCTTCGCCGCGCTCACCGTCACGCCGACGTCCGCCTGCACGCTGCCCCCTCCACCACTCCCGCCGCCCGGCTGCGGCGTCTCCGGTTGGGACGCAACGGTCACGGTCTGCGCTCCGGCTGCCTTGCCGGCGGCGGCCGCGGTGAGGGTGCTGGAACCGCTGGTCGTGTCACGGACGTAGAAGCTGACGGTGCTCGCGCCGCTCGGGATCGTCGCCGTGAGGGTCGGCGCCCAAGCGGCGGCCGGGTCGAGTGCGAGCTGGGCGGTCGACGATGTCGAGGTGAGCTCGATCGGGACAGGCGTGCCGGTCGTGTAGGCGATCCCCGTGCTCGTCTCCAGCTGCACCGAGATGGGAGCGGACGTCGTGGCCGGCGCGACCGTTTGCGGCGGCGTCGTGAATGTCAGCCGTGAGGGCCTCCAGCTCGCGAAGCTCCGCCAACCCGCGGTAAAGGCGGCGCCGTCGAAATCTCGACGGCACCAGTCGGTGCCGCAGGCGCCTTCCGGCAGCTCGCTGGAATCGGAGATCGACGCCGCGAGGCGATCGAGCAGCAGGCCCGTCTGCGAGGCGAAGTCCGCCGGTGGAATGCCGGCCAGGTTCCTCGGCGACCAGGCGAAGCCGAAGCCGCCGATGCCGGCCGCGCGTAGCGCGTAGGTCTGCGCCGAGATGTAGTCCTGCATGAGGTCGACCGGGACGTTCGTCCACCCGAAGGCCTCGTCGTACTGCCACGCTGCATTTGCGACCGGCGCGTACGTGCCACCGAGCACTGCGCGGGCGGGCGAAGAGGTGTCTGGCGCCGCGTTTGCGAGCGACAGCTGGTGCAGCAGGTACTCGTTCAGGGCATTGCGCCGTTCGTCTCGCGAGGCTCCAGCGACGGCGTAATGGCGGACATCGCCGTACACCTCCTGCGACCAATCGCTCGTTACGCGCTGCATGTCGCTCCAGAACGCGGCGTCCTCGTACCAGTCCTGCAGCCGCGCCTGATAGACCGAGAGCTCGCCCGTGGCCTGCCCGATCCCGGTCGTGAAGACGGCACCCCGCGTCGGCGTCGTCCCGTCACCGTCGTAGAGCCCGTTGAGGAACGCGCGCATGTTGGCGCGCGCGTTCCCCGTCCCCGCTCGAACCGCGGACGAGAGCTCGTTCAGCGCCCAGCTGTCTCCGGCTCCGACGTCGTAGCCTGCGGCTGCCATCCGTCGCCGTGCCTCGACACCGGCGGCGGACCAGCTGTTCCCCGTCGTCGCGACCCAGGACGTCCAGCCGGTGACGTTGATCTCCGCCAGCGCATGGAACGACGGCCCGAGCGCGCGGATCCGCCAGGCCTGATCCGGCCGCGGCTGCGACTTGTCGGCCACCAGCGGCGGCACGGAGATGTAGTAGTGCGCGCACGGCGAGGCCGTGGCCGCAAGTTTCGTAGACAGCCGGAGCCAGTCGGTCGCGGCATAGAAGACTGCGCGGAGCGGCCGGCATTCGGCGGTTGCAAAGCGGTGTCGACGAGGCTGCCGGACGAGCGTCGTCCAGAGCTTCGCGGTCGCTTTGGGAGTCAGCGACGGAACGGGGGCCGGTGCCGTGGTCCGGACAGGAGTTGCCGCTGCGCCATGCGTGATCGCGGCACCGACCGAGGCCAGCACCACCGCAATAGCAAGCACGCCGCCGACGAACGAGCAGAAACGCAGCACGTTCAACCCCCACCTCAATCAACCCTGGCGAGCAGCAGAGTAGCCGCGTGTGGCTGCACTTTCTCGAGACGGCGCGCGGCGCGGCCACCGTCGCCCAAATGGGGGACGCATCGTCCGCCCGCATAGGCGATCGTCCGACAACGGCTCTCTCTCGCGGAAGCCTCGAAAGGACTGCGGCGCATGGACACTCTTCGAGTACTGGTTGCTGACGACCATCGGCTGATGCTGGCGGCGATCAGGCGCGCACTCGGCGACGCGGACGGCTTCGAGATCGTCGGCGAGGTCTCCGTCGGGAGTCACGTCGTCCCGGCCGTGCGCGAGACGAGCCCCGACGTCGTGCTGCTCGACCTGCGCATGCCGGAGCTCGACGGGCTCGCCTGCCTGGAACGGCTCCGCAAGCACGATCCGGGCATCGCCGTCGTGATCCTTTCGAGTTACAGCGACGAGGCGCAGATCGAGGCCGCGCGCCGTGCCGGCGCACGCGGGTACGTCGTCAAGACCGTCGAGCCGGTCGATCTGGCCGTTGTCCTCCGGAGCGCCCTGTCCGGTAAGTCGTTCGCCGTCTGGGGGGCCGAGACGCCGGCGGTCGCCCTGCCGGCAGCCGGTGCGATCGCGCTCAGCGAGCGCGAGTCGGCCGTGCTCGACGCGGTCGCGGGAGGACTCTCGAATCGCGAGATCGGTCGCCGGCTCTGGATCAGCGAGCAGACCGTCAAGTTCCACCTGCGCAACATCTACCGGAAGCTCGGCATCTCGAGCCGGACCGAAGCGGCTCGGTATGCGTATCGCAACGGGCTCGCCTCTGCACTCACCGTCGAATCGGCCTAAGCCGCCGTTCAGCAGATGAGCAGCGCGATCCCGACCCAGACCGATGCACCCAGGCACGAGCCGGGGCTGGCGGCGGCAAACGAGCGGCTGCTCGTCCGGCTCGGCTTCGATCTCCACGACGGCCCGCTCCAGCAGGTCTACGTCCTCGCCCAGGACGTGCGGCTCCTCCGCGAGCAGGTGCTTGCGCTCGTCGAGACCGGGCACCATGCGCCGGTCGTCGGTCGCTTCGCCGACCTCGAGTCACAGCTGGCCGAGCTCCATCAGGACCTACGCGACCTCGCACATTCACTCGAGCCGCGGTCGCTCCTGCAACAGCCCCTGCCGGACGCGGTTGCACGGGAGCTGGGTGCGCTCGGTCGGCGCACCGGTATGAGCACCTCACTGGCGTGCGACGGGGAGTTCGATTCCTTGACCTCCTCCCAGAGAATTGCGCTCCTGCGCGTCTTGCAGGAAGCGCTGAGCAACATCAGACAGCACAGCGGCAGCCTCACGGTCGAAGTAGCGCTGCGCGCCGACGACGCCGGTGTCTGCATGGAGGTTCGCGACGACGGCCACGGCTTCGACCCCGCACGTGTCGAGCCCGACGAGGACGGCCAGAGAGGCATCGGCCTGGCGGGCATGCACGAGCGACTCCGGCTTCTCGGCGGAGGCCTCCAGCTCGACAGCGGCCCGGGCGGGCCGACCGTGGTCCGCGCGGTGTTGCCGCAATGGTCGCCGCCCTCCGCGACGTCCGTCTGACACCGGCGGCACGCCATCGCGCCTGATCCCATAATCGAGGGATCACCGCCGTCCAAACGTGTCCCGATGACCGTTTTGTGTACGTCCGAACGGCGATCGGACCCTGGTTCACGCGGCTGCTCGGGTCGGCGTGCGCCGTTGCCTGCGCGCTGACAGCGGCGCTGGCGTCGGCGCCGGAGGCGGCTGCGCTCGAGCCGTGCGGGAAGGCGGGCTACTCGTATGCGGGCTTCCAGAGCGCGCACCGCGGCCACGGCATCAAGGCGACCCTCACGGCTCTCGCCAACCCCCAGGTGCGTGACGGCCACGTTGCCGCCTGGGTCGGAGTCGGCGGCTCCGGGCTCGGCCCGGGCGGCACGGATCAGTGGCTCCAGGTCGGATTGAGTGCGTTTCACGGCACCGGAAGCAACCTCTACTACGAGGTCACGACGGGTGCCGGACCGCCTCGCTACCACGAGCTCGACGCCGACGTGGCGCCTGGCCAGCGACAGCGCGTCGCCGTCCTGGAGCTTGGGCAGCGACCGAACTGGTGGCGGGTTTGGCTGAACGGCAAGCCGGTCTCGAAGCCCATCCACCTGCCGGGTAGCAGCGGCCGGTTCGAGCCGATCGCGACAGCGGAGACGTGGGACGGCGGCTCGCGCGTCTGCAACCGCTTCTCCTACCGATTCGCCGAGCTGGCGGTGGCAGGCGCCCGCGGTGGCGGCTGGCAGCGCTTCGTGCAGGCGCACCGCTTCGAAGACCGGGGCTACCGCGTGACCGCGTCCAGGTCGTCGTTCGTCGCCGCCGTCAGCTGACGGCTACGCGCGGATCCTGATCGGCGTGCCGACCGGAACGAGCCGCCGCAGGCGGAGGATCGCCTCGTTGGCAACCCGGATGCAGCCGTGCGAGACCGCCTGTCCGAGCAGCGACGGCGTGTTCGTGCCGTGGATCCCGACGATCCCTCCGCCGGGCCACTCGCTCAGCTTGGAGTAGGCGCTCGTCTCGAACGCAAACGCTCCGAGCACCGACGCCGTCGGCCGGAACTTTGCCATCACGTAGAAGCGCCCGAGCGGCGTCTCCATCCCATAGGCACCGACCGCGACCCGCGTCCGCAGGACGACACGGCCGGCATCCCGCAGCTCGAGCGTGCGCTCGCTGCGGTCGATCACGATCTCCTTGCGAATCGGCCTCAAGTCGACGCTGCCGGCGGGCACCCAGCCGGTCCGTCCGTTGGGACGGCCCGGCAGGCTGATTCGGTACCACGAGGGCTGCCCCTCACCGTCGTGACGAACGCCCAAGGCAAGAACGACGCGGGGCCTGAAGTCCGGCCGGAACTGCGTCAGGACCGTCGTCCGCGCGGCTGTCACGCTCGGCTTCGCCCGGACGATCACCTGCGCCCAGTTGATGTGCCCGGCTGCTGGGACGGTCGCGCCGCCGGCCTCTGCTCGCGCTTCCCCCGTCCAGAGGAGAAGCGCGAGCGCGAGGCAGGCGACGAGGCTAGCCCGTGACGGACGGTGGCTGGAAGACACCGACGACACCGATCCTCCTCGTCGAGCACCGACTGGGCTGATTCGTCATCCGGATCACGACGATCCCTGCGCGGGGCGGCCGCACCGAGATCCCCACCCTGCCGCGGGTGTTCGTCTCCGCGGCCTTGTGCAGCCCGGGACCCTCGACCAGGATCCGCACGCCGCGAACGCCGCGCCCGCCGTCGGTGACGAGCACTCTGACGAGACCGCGCCGACCCACCGAGAGCGACCGCGGCTGCACGGTGAGCGCCGGGCACGAAGCCACCGGCGGCCGGAACGAACCCTTGACGAGCGTCGGCGTGGTCGCCCGGTTGTTGGTCGTGTTCGACTCGGGCTCCTCGCCGACGACCGTCGCCTCGTTGATCAGGGCGCCCGGTTCGGTGGGCCGAACCACGATCGTGATGACTGCGCGACCGCCGCTCTGCAGCGCCTGCAGGTTGCAGCGAACGATCTGGCCGCCGGTACACGTGCCCTGGCTGCTCCTCACGGAGATGAACGTCGTCCCGTCGGGAAGCGCGTCCACGACGCGGACGTTCGTTGCCGTGTCGGGACCGGCGTTCCGCACCGTCAGCGTGTAGACCAGCCTGGCGCCGACGAACACGGGATCGGGACGATCAGTCTTCGTGATCGAGAGGTCGATCGCAGGCGCCGCGGGAGGCGTCGGCGGGGCCGGGGGCGTCGGCGGGGTCGGAGGCGTCGGCGGGGTCGGAGGAACCGGAGGCGTCGGGATCCCCGTGACCGTCGCCTGGTCCTCGTTCGAGACGATTTGGCCGGCACTCGCCCTGGCGAGGTTCGTGACCGAGCCTGCGCTTAGGTCGGCCTGGGTGATCGAGTACGTCGCCGTGCAGGTGATCGCCTCGGCCGGATCGAGGAAGCCGTCACCGTTGCCGACGGTGCTCAGGGCCGGGCAGGTCACCGTCGCCTTGTCGTCGGCCACCGTCACCGGGCCGGCTAGACGCACGTTGCCGGTGTTCGTGACCAGGTAGTCGTACGAGATCAGGTCGCCGACCGCATCGTAGGTCAACGGCGTCGCCGTCTTCTCGAGCGCGAGCTCACGGTTCTGCACTGCGTGCACCGTCTCGGTGTCCTCGTTCGAGTCCACCCCACCTGCGCTCGCCTTCGCAACGTTCGTGACCGAGCCGGCGTTCAGGTCGGCCTGGGTGATCGATAGTCGCCGTGCAGGTGATCGCCTCGGCCGGATCCAGGAAGCCGTCACCGTTGCCGACCGTGCTCAGGGCCGGACAGCTCACTGTCGCCTTGTCGTCCGCGACCGTCACCGGCCCGGCCAGACGCACGTTGCCGGTATTGGTGACCAGGTAGCTGTACGCGATCGAGTCACCGACAGCGTCGTAGGTCGAGGGCGAGGCCGACTTGACCAGGGAGAGCGTCTTGTTCTTCACCGCATCGACGGTCTCGGTGTCCTCGTTGGAGTCGATCCCGTCCGCGCTCGCCTTCGCGAGATTCGTGACCGAACCGCTGTTCAGGTCGGCCTGCGTGATCGAGTACGTCGCCGTGCAGGTGATCGCCTCGGCCGGATCCAGGAAACCGTCACCGTTACCCACCGAGCTCAGGGCCGGACAGCTCACTGTCGCCTTGTCGTCCGCGACCGTCACCGGCCCGGCCAGACGCACGTTGCCGGTATTGGTGACCAGGTAGCTGTACGCGATCGAGTCACCGACAGCGTCGTAGGTCGAGGGCGAGGCCGACTTGACCAGGGAGAGCGTCTTGTTCTTCACCGCATCGACGGTCTCGGTGTCCTCGTTGGAGTCGATCCCGTCCGCGCTCGCCTTCGCGAGATTCGTGACCGAACCGCTGTTCAGGTCGGCCTGCGTGATCGAGTAGTCGCCGTGCAGGTGATCGCCTCGGCCGGATCCAGGAAGCCGTCACCGTTGCCGACGGTGCTCAGGGCCGGGCAGGTCACTGTCGCCTTGTCGTCCGCGACGGTCACCGGGCCGGCCAGACGCACGTTGCCGGTGTTGGTGACCAGGTAGCTGTACGAGATCGTGTCGCCGACGCGCCGAGTACGTGGACGGGTTCGCCGACTTCGCGAGCGAGAGCGTCTTTGTCTGCACCGCCGTGACCGTCTCGGTGTCCTCGTTCGAGTCGACCCCACCTGCGCTCGCCTTCGCGAGGTTCGTGACCGAGCCGGCGTTCAGGTCGGCCTGGGTGATCGAGTACGTCGCCGAGCAGGTGATCGCCTCGGCCGGATCCAGGAAGCCGTCACCGTTGCCGACCGTGCTCAGGGCCGGGCAGCTCACTGTCGCCTTGTCGTCCGCGACCGTCACCGGGCCGGCCAGACGCACGTTGCCGGTGTTGGTGACCAGGTAGCTGTACGCGATCGAGTCACCGACCGCGTCGTAGGTCGAGGGCGAGTTCGCCGACTTCGACCAGCGAGAGCGTCTTTGCTCTGCACCGCCGTGACCGTCTCGGTGTCCTCGTTCGAGTCGACCCCACCTGCGCTTGCCTTCGCGATGTTCGTGACCGAGCCGCGTTCAGGTCGGCCTGCGTGATCGCATAGCTCGCCGAGCAGGTGATCGCCTCGGCCGGATCCAGGAAACCGTCACCGTTACCGACCGTGCTCAGCGCCGGGCAGGTCACCGTCGCCTTGTCGTCGGCCACCGTCACCGGGCCGGCCAGACGCACGTTGCCGGTGTTGGTGACCAGGTAGCTGTACGTGATCGTGTCGCCGACCGCGAGTACGTGGACGGGCGTCGCCGACTTGCCAGCGAGAGCGTCTTGTGTCTGCACCGCCGTGACCGTCTCGGTGTCCTCGTTCGAGTCGACGCCACCTGCGCTCGCCTTCGCGACGTTCGTGACCGAGCCGGCGTTCAGGTCGGCCTGCGTGATCGCATAGCTCGCCGAGCAGGTGATCGCCTCGGCCGGATCCAGGAAGCCGTCACCGTTACCGACCGTGCTCAGCGCCGGGCAGGTCACCGTCGCCTTGTCGTCGGCCACCGTCACCGGCCCGGCCAGACGCACGTTGCCGGTGTTGGAGACCAGGTAGCTGTACGAGATCGTGTCGCCGACCGCCGAGTACGTGGACGGGTTCGCCGACTTCGCGAGCGAGAGCGTCTTTGCTCTGCACCGCCGTGACCGTCTCGGTGTCCTGGTTCGAATCGACCCCACCTGCGCTCGCCTTGGCGAGATTCGTGACCGAGCCGGCGTTCAGGTCGGCCTGCGTAATCGAGTACGTCGCCGAGCAGGTGATCGCCTCGGCCGGATCGAGGAAGCCGTCGTTGTTGCCGACGGTGCTCAGCGCCGGGCAGGTCACCGTCGCCTTGTCGTCCGCGACCGTCACCGGCCCGGCCAGACGCACGTTGCCGGTATTGGTGACCAGATAGCCGTACGAGATCGAGTCACCAACAGCGTCGTATGTCGACGGCGAGGCCGACTTCACGAGCGACAGGGACGGGTTGTCCTTGACGTTCACGAACGTGCAGATCGTCTCCAGGCCGGACGCGATCGAGATGCCGGTGACGCGCTTGCCCGCACTGTCGAACGTGCCGGTCGCGGTCGTGCCCACCGTGCACGATGCGCTCGAGAGCCTCCACCCTGCCGGTAGCGCCTCGGTGACTGTCTCGGTCGCATTTCCGACGAAGAGGCCCATCGGGGCCGTACGCCCAGAGCCGACGATCGTGCGGGCGGGATTCATGCCCGTCGGCACCGGCGAGACGGCGAACGGGAAGCTCGTCGTCGTGTCGGCGCCGGCATCCTTGACGATCACGAGGAAGCCGCTACCCGGGTTGGCGATGCAGTCGAACGGGTTGTTGTTGCCACCGTTCCCCGCGGAGGGATACGAGCACACGTTCACGAGTACGGCGTTCGCGATCACGAGCTTCGGGATGTTGATCTGGAGCGTCACGTCGTTCGGCGAGTTCGAGCCCGCCGGCGCGAACGGATCCGTGTCGGTGATCAGATTCCCGGTGCGGTCGAGGCCACCCGAGTCGATCGTCCCCGCCTGGATCCCCGTCGCCAGCAGCGGAGACGGATGTGAGCAGCGGTCGTCGCGTGCATTCGAGCACGCGAAGAGGAAGGGCGAGTCCGCCGTCAGCTTCGCCAGGGCCGGATTCGCGTTCGGATTCTCGATGCGCGCACACGCGGCGAAGTCGACTTTGCCGTCGCCGCCGGAGTCGAAGAGGGCACACGCGTCGCCGGTCTGTCCCTTACCGGTCCAGAGCGACGTCGAGTCCCAGCTCCAGAAGAGCTTGTAGAAGGCCGGGTCGTCATCCTCACGGCCCATCTGGGTGAGATCGCTCTGGTCGGCGTTGACGTCGTTCACACCCTGCTGGTCGACGATCGCCAGGAAGCCGGACGGGATCGCCGCCGACGCCGAGCCGGCACCTGCCAGCACCGCCAGGGAGAGGAGCGCGCTCGCGAGTGCCGCCATCCGCCCGATCTGGGACCGAGTTCGCTTCGCCGGGTGCGACTCGGCGCGACTTCGCACCGGGCTCGCATCGTTCCTGGAAGACCGCAGTTCGTTCAACGTCGACACTCCTTCTCGAGCCGCGCGGCGTGCACGGCGAACGCAAATACCCACTGCTCCCATCGTGCGGACGAGCTCTTCGACACCCCCCACCCATTGGTGGTGTTCAACGCGCCCTTTCGGATGGGCGGCTTGCGGGCGTCTCGACTACCCACGTGGGCACCTCGAACCGCCCGGATGGTCGGAGGCGCGGCGACGGCGCACAGCGATGCTGCAGTCATGCCGAGCTGGAGCGGATCGAACGCGCCGTCGGACAAGCCGACGACGACGCCCGGAACGGGCGCCGCGACTGCGGTCGAGCGCGTTCGCCGGCGATTCGAGCGGCTCCTTCGCACGCCGGCCGAACGACGTTCGCACGAGTCGGAGCGGGCTCATCCCGGATTCACGGAGTGAGCAGCCGATGAAGCTTCTGATCAGTCGTCCCGACGTCGCGCTCGAGCTCGTCCGCGCACTGAACGAGACGGACTGCCTCGCCGCCCTGACCGCACGCAACACCATCGAGGTGTTCGTGCCGTGGCTGACGGACGGCGGCGATGCGACGCACGCCGCGACAGAGCTGGTGTTCTTCGTCAGGGCCTGGGCGTCGGGCCACCCCGACTTCCGGGCGACGCTGCTGGAAGCCGCCTAGGCCGCCGGCGCCGACGCGGCCGCGAGGTCGTGCTCGTAGGCGTAGCGGAGTGCCTCGGTACGGCTCTTGATCCCGAGCTTGCGGTAGACGTTGCGCAGGTGGAACTTGACCGTCTGCTCGCTGAGCCAGAGCCTCGCTGCGATCTGCTTGTTCGTGTGTCCGTGGCAGAGCTCGACGAGCACGGCCACCTCCTTCTCGGATAGGCCGCCTGCACGCGCCGCCGGGGTCGCCCCATCCACGGCGGCCAGCGAGCGGTGGATCACGCTCTCGTCGACGATCTGGCGGATCGCGGCGGGCAGGTCGAACGGGTTCACGGACTTGAGGATGTAGCCACGCGCGCCACGCCGGAAGGCCGCCTCGATCACCTGCGGATCCTCGACGGCCGAGAGCATCGCGACCTTCATCTGGGGGTGGCGCTCCGCGAGCGCCTCGAGGCAGCCGAGACCGTCCAGGCCGGGCAGTTGCACGTCGAGGAGCACGAAGTCGGCCTCGACCCTCGCCAACAGGGGCAACAGGTCGTGCCCGTTCGCGACCTCGCCGACGAGCTCGACGTCCTCTTCCTCGTCGAAGACGAGTCTCACCGCATCGCGCATCAGCGCGTGATCCTCAGCGAGGACCACCTTGATCTTCCCCATACCGCCGCATCCTCCCCAGCCACCGCCCCAACCGCAGGGGGCGTTGGCCTCATCCTCCGTCATGTTCGGCGATCGAGCATCGCTCGAACGAGTGAGCTTGCTCGCGAGGGCTCCGGACCATCCTTTCGGCGTGGGAGCGCAACGCCCGACGGCAAGGGCGAGAGTGCGGCGCGGGCCGCCGCGGCGCACACTCTCGCCCCGTTGCCAACGTGATCGAGCGCCCATTCGGTGCGCGAAGGGCGCGCACCCGTGGGAGTGCGGCCACTCCCTCAAGGCGATCGTTAACCACGAGTCAGCCGGAAGGGCGAAGCTGCTCGCGGCCGGCACGGTCGCTGTTGGGCGCGCGCCCAAGGCACTGGTCTCCACTCGGAGGTGGCTGCAACCCTTCTCTGGTCACCGGGTGCAGTGGGGCTTCTTCGCGTACCCGCTCAGCTCGGTCAACGGCGCACCCGATAGCGCAGGTGAAGCACCCGGGTGCCCTGAATCACCACGTCAGGATCCTCCAACAGGTGCTGCGCGTGGACCGACCCGAAGTAGCGCTTGCCGGACCCGAACACGACGGGTACGACGTCCATGCGCACCTCGTCGATCAGGCCCGCGGCAAGCACCTGGCCACCGACGTCGCCAGCGGCGACCTCGACCATGCGGTCACCCGCAAGCTCCTGCGCCTTGGCCACGGCTGCCTCGACGCCGTCGACGAAGTGAAACGGCGCCTCGGGGTCCCAGCCCTCGGGCTTCGGCCGGTGCGTCACCACGACCACGTGGTCGATCCCGCCCGGAGGCTTCCCGTCCCAGCCGTCCGTCAAGTCGAAGACGTGGCGGCCGACGAGTGTCGCCCCGATCTGGTCCCAGTACGGCCGGGTGTAGTCGTAGGACGTCTGCGACACCTTCACCTCGCCGCTCTCGTCCAACGGGACGTCACCGCTGGACAACCAGTCGAACAGCGGTCCGGGCTGGTCGTTCTCGTCCGCGACGAAGCCGTCCACCGACACCGAGCTGTACATGACCACCTTGCCCACGGGGCTCTCCTTGCTTTGGGGTGCCCCAAATTAACGTGTCGTGAGCTGTCGCTTCTGTAAGAAATCAATCTGCCGGCAGCGGCCAGCCGTCCGCCGCCGGACTTCGACGTACCGGGTCGGCGTGAGCCCGGTGAACGCCCGGAACTCGTGGCCGCGACAGCCCCTCAGCACGTGGAGGGGAATCGCGAGGTTGGGCTCGCGTCGCTGTTAACCCACGCAATAACCTCTACCTCTGGCAGTCACTCTAGGACCTCAAGGGACATTCCCGAACGCTGGCGGAAGCTACGCCCGCTCCTCCTGAGCCCTATGCTCAGGTCTGTCCTCATGCCCGCAGCTCCAGGAGGAGCTCCTCGATCCCGTAGTTGCCCGCGTGCTCGCCAACCTTGACGAACCCGCACTTCTCGAGCACGCGGATCGAGGCGACGTTGCTCTTCGCCACAACTCGCGCCCGCGTCCTCCACCCCGCACGAGCGACGCCTAGATCACCGTCAGGGTGTACTCCCGCGCACTCGCCCAGGCGAGACGTGCAGACGCCCCGTTCCCGCCTGCTAGCGAATTGCCGATGGGGCACTGGTATGGGTGGCCCGTGCAGCGATCGCAAACAGGATTGCCGCCGGGATGAGTAATGCGCCGATCGAGAACATGGCCAGCACTCCGATAACCAGCATCACGAACGCACATGCTGCGAAGACGGCCCGTCGCGTGCGATCAGCCCGCACAAACGAAGAAGTCACACCGATCAGTCCGACCGCGACGAAGGCGGCCGCCCATGAAATTGATAGGCCGGAAAGACCTTCATCCTGCGCTCTGAGGATCGCGACGTAGAGCACCGCGACCCCGAGCACGAGCACACCTGCCATCAGCCCTGTAAGCGATGCGACGCGCATCGAACGATTATCCGGGAGCCGCCTCCACAACCTGCCGATGCATCCTCAGGTTTGGCCCGCTAGTGGCCCACCCGTCACGTGCCCTGTCAGACAGAAAGCCCCGGTTTGCGGGGCTTCCGTCCATCGGGGCGCCGAGATTCGAACTCGGGACCTCTAGTCCCCCAGACTAGCGCGCTAACCAGGCTGCGCCACGCCCCGCGACGCTGCGCACGGTAGCAAGCCGTTTGCTGCCCCGCCGACCACGGCCCCCTCGCGCGTCACATGGCGCCACGCGCCGTTCATCTGAGCTCCTGAGCGGCTACGCTCGGGCCGATGGAGCCTGGCGGCGTGGCGTTGACGGGTGTGGCATGGCGAAGCTGATCTACGCCGTCCTCGCTTCACTGGACGGCTACATCGCGGACGAGGATGGCATGTTCGATTGGGCTGAGCCCGACGAAGAGGTGCATGCCTTCGTCAATGAGCTCGAGCGGCCGGTCGGCACGCACCTCTACGGGCGCCGGATGTACGAGGTCATGGCGGTATGGGAGAACGAAGAGCTGCTCGCTGACGCAGAGCCGGCGATCCGGGACTACGCGGCAATCTGGCAGGCGGCCGAGAAGATCGTGTACTCGAGGACGCTCGAGGCTGCGTCCACCTCGCGGACCCGGATCGAGCGAAACTTCGACGCCGACGCCGTCCGGCAGCTGAAGCTCGAAGCGGCGCGCGACATCAGCGTGGGTGGATCGAACCTCGCGGCCCAGGCGATCGCGGCCGGCTTGGTCGACGAGCTCCACCTGTTGCTCTCCCCCATCGCGGTGGGAGGCGGCAACAAGGCACTCCCCCACGGTGTTCGCGTGAAGCTCGAGCTGTTGGCTGAACGCCGCTTCGCGAACGGCGTCGTCCACCTCCACTACGGGCTGGAATCAGTCCGCGGACGCGCGCTCTAACCAGGCTGCGCCACACGCCACGCCGAATCGGCCTCAGCCGATCACGCCGTGGGAGGCTGCGGAGCCACCAGCTCGACGATGCTGACCTCGAAGTCGTCGAGCGATTCCTGGTCGGCCCCCGATGCGAGCGCGGCCATCGAGCTCAGCCGCTCCGCCGCCTCGGCGCTCTTGCCCCGGGTCTCCTCGTCCGCCCAGAGCGTGACGAGAAGGGCCTCTCCGGTCTCGCGGTTGACGAGGCCGACGGCGCCGCAGTAGCCGTCGCTCTCGCGGGCCCACGGCAGCAGATCCTCGCGCACCATCTTGAGCCCGGCCTCGTATTGCGACGCTGTGGCTCTGAGTCTGTGCAGGCGGGCGAGCATGATCACCTCCTCGCGGTGGTGACGATCCTACGCCGAAGGTGTCGGGCCCTCTTCACCTCACCGGGGTGATCCGAACCCCAGCCGGGCCGAGACTGTGGGCAGCGCTCCGTCAGCGGTCCGTGGCGGCGCGGACGAGCGCGTTCAGCACGACCGTTGCCAGCGCGAGGATGATCGCCGCCCAGATCGCCGTCCACCAGAACTCGTCGATCGTGAGGTGGTCGCTGAGCCCGTCGGTGATCTGGAGCAGCAGCGCGTTGATCACGATCAGGAACAGCCCGAAGGTGATCAGCGTCAGCGGCAGGGTGATGATGCGCAGGATCGTGCCGAGGAAGACGTTGACGATCCCGAACAGCGCCGACACCCAGATATAGCCCCATACCCCGCCGGAGACGTCCAGGCCCGAGAGGAGCCACGCGGTGATCGCGAACGCTCCGGCGAGTATTGCCCAGCGGATCAGGAGTGTGGCCAGCACGAGAGCAGGACGATACAAGGAACCCCTTCGTCGGCCAAACGAGAGGGGCCCCGCGTGCGCGAGGCCCCTCGTCGTGACTCCCTACGTCCTACGAGCGCGGCGTCAGCTCGGCGGCCGGTACCGCACCGAGGTGACCGCAGGCTCGACCAGCAGCACGGACTCGTTGAACGAGTGCTGCAACCCGACCGTGCCTGTCTGGTTCTCGATCCCCAGCGTGGCGGAGTTACCCGTCTCGCGTCCGTTGTCGGCGAGGTTCCGCGCCTGGGTCACGACCTCCCCGCTCTCGTGCAGCACGAGGCTGACGTCCAGGCGTTGCGTCGTGTCACCGAAGATGTGGACGTTCCGCCACTCGATCACGAACCTCCGGTTCGGAGTGACGCCGACGAGCTCGCTCCGCACGCTTGCAGACGCGTCCACGAACAGGTCGTCCCAGAACGCGTAGATCGCCGCGTTCGGCGCGGCCGTGGTGGGGATGGCCGTGTTCGTGATGGCCGTGCTGAGCGCGTTGAAGTTCACGTGCCCGTTCGTCGCCACGAAGGCCGTGTTGTACTGCTGGCCGTAGAACGTGAACGGGAACGGCAGCGGCACCGTCAGCGCGGCGTCGTCGCCAGTCAGCGGCAGGACATTGGCCGCCTGCGTGAACCCGGCCGTCTCCTCCTCACACGTGTAGCCGAACGAGTCGGACCTCTGCGGCAGCGTGAAGTCGACCGTCGTCGGGCCCTGCACGACGACCGGCTTCGTCTCCGAGCCGACGCAGCCACCGCCGGAGGCGGTCGCGGTGTACGGCCCCCTGACGATGCTGGCGAACGAGTAGAAGCCGTTCGCGTCCGTCGTCGTCGTGATCGGCGTCTGCGTGCCGGTGAAGGACACCGTCGCGCCGGCGATCGCCTGACCGTCCGTGCCGCGGACGTGTCCGGAGACCGGGAACGACGGGTCGGTGCCGAAGCGGAAGTACGCACGGTGCTGGACGCCGTCCTTGCGGGTGAGCACGAACTCACGGCAGCTGCCGTTCCACTCCTTGAGCGTCTTCCACGGGAACGTGTAGACGTCCTTGGCTGCGTCGTACGTGAGCCCGGACTTACCTGGTGACTGCGCCGGGACCGGGATCGGCCGCGGCGTGATGAACGGCGAGCTCGGGTCGATCGTCCGGAGCGTAGTGCAGTCCACCATCCGCGAGTACGGATTGTCGCTGGCCAGGATGTCCAGCCCCTGGTTCCCGCCGATCGTGAACTCCATGTCTCGGTTCGCACCGCCGTTGACGACGTTCAGCGACGGCTCGTCGGCGATCCCGCCGAGGAAGCCCTCGTGGCAGTCCGGGTGCGTGTCGAACGCCTCCTGGTTGTCGTCGCGGTTTGTGGTGCCCTGGACGGCGCTGAAGCCGAGCCCGCGACGCGCGAACGTGGCCCAGACCGTGCAGGTGTCCTCACCCTCCGACAGGTCGTCCGCGGCTGCGATGATCGCGGCGCGCGCGACGACGAGCCCCGGGCCGCAGCCCTGGAGCTTGAGGCCGTCGGTGACGTACTGGATCGCGCGGTTGTTGCCGCCCGAGTCCCAGGCTCCGTACAGGTCCGGGTTGAAGCCGTGCTTGTCGATCAGGTCCCAATCGAGGTCCCAGAGCACGGCTGCCCAGCCGTGGCCGAGCCCGTGCGGGAGCGCCAATGACGTCCCGTTGAGCCAGCCACCCGTCTTGATGCTGTCGTACGTGAACGGCTGGATCGCCATGTCACGGGCGTACGGCCGCGGCCGGATGCCCGCACCGTGGCGGTCGTCCTGGAAGAGCGCGTACGGCCCCATCCCGCGCGGCTCGTTCGGATCGTCCAGAGCCGGGTCGAGCAGCATGGAGATCGCGTAGTAGTCGCTCCAGCCCTCTCCGGCCTGTTCGTTGCCGCTCAGGCAGTTGATCCCAGGCCCGCCGGTGAGGCGGTTCGAGATGCCGTGCCCGTACTCGTGGATGATGATCCCGTTCTCGAGATCGCCGTCGCGAATGCCGGGATGGCTCGGGTGCTTGCGCACCGTCCCGGTCGTCGTCCCGCCGGCGATTGCGGCCCGGATCGTGTTCCCGTCCGCCTGCGTGATGCTGGCGACCGGGATCGTCGGCGGAGCCGCCGCCAGCGAGCCGGTCAGGATCGGCGCGGCGCCGGCGGTGTTGAGCGCGACGATCAGCGCCTCCGCCCCGGCCGTGCTCGCCTGCCGGGCCTTGTCGACGTTCTGGCAACCCAGGTTGCTCCCGGTGACGATCGCGATCCACGCTCCGGCCGGAGCGCCCGCGTAGTCGGCCGGCGCGCAGCCCGTCCCGGCGTCGATCAGCTGACCGGAGTCTCCGGCGACGGTCGGTGCGGGCGAGAAGCGGGCCCACGAGGAGTCGAACGAGCCGACTCCGTTGACGACCACCTGGTTCTGGGCGCCGAACTGGTTTCCCGGCCAGAGGAACATCTGCATCCGGGGCGTGCCGCTGTCAGCGGCGGGCGTCGAGAAGTTGGCGTTGTTTATCCCGTTGCCGTCGGCGGCTTCGGCACGGACGTAGTCGCCCCCGCCGCCGCCGCGGCCGTAGTTGTTCGCCTGGAAATTTCCCGACGGCTCGTCGAAGCCGAAGCCGTGCATGATGTCGTGGAACGTGTTGTTGCTGTAGAACAGATTCGTCACGACGGCCTCGCGGTAGTTCTGCGCGTGCTGCGTGAAGTCGATCGGGAAGTCGAAGTCGAGGCCTGCGCCTCCGTCCGGGCTCCCGCCGAAGTCCGGCGTGTTGCTCGTGTCCTGATCGAGGTAGGCGTGGGCGTTGTTGCCCTGCGTCGTCGTGAACTCCGGTCCCGCCGCCCCATTCGTGTCGTGCCACCCGAAGGGCGACGCGGTGGCGTCCGCCGGGTTCGTGACGAGGGAACGGGGGCCGTCGTTCGGGCTCTCGGTCGGGAACTCGAGCACGCGGTAGCTCGAGCCGTCGATGACCGGGTTGGGAGTGACGAGCGACGAGGTGAACGCGCCAAGCGGGCTTCTCGGCGCCGGCGCGCTCGGACGGGCCAGCGTGGAACTCAGATCGGCGAGGCCGTCCTTGGACGTCCAGTCGTCCGCGTCCAGGAGCGCGCCGGTCTGGGCATCGACCGCCGCATTCCAGAGGTTGTCTCCGGAAGTCGCGTCGATGACGAGCTGCCAGGCCAGCCGCAGCCCGCTGCCGGTCGGCTGCCAGCCCAGGCGGAGCGGGATCGGTGCAGCCGAGATCCCGCCGTCGGAGACGACGGTCTCGCGCGCCGGGCTACGGCTCTCGCTGAGCACACGCAGATTGGTCGGCTCGCCCAGGCCGAGCCCGTCGGCCGCGGCCTCGACCGCCTGCGTGGCCTCCACACCGGCGGTGCCGGACGCGTTGCCCAGCCGCACGAGGCTGCCGCCCGCGAAGATCACGCTGCCGTCGGCGGCCACGCTGACGGTCGCGTGTCCTCCGAACACCTCCAGCTGTTCGAACCGCTGGTTCACGTTGACGTGCGTGACGCCGCTGTGGGCGCTTCGGTAGTTGCTGGTCACGAAGACGCCGGACACGTCGGCGCTTCCCACGCCGAGGTCCGCCGCGTTCTTCTCGAGGTAGCTCATGGCAACCTCGAACGGATCGCCTGAGCTTGCCCCTGACATCGAGCCCGGCACGATCAGCAGTGTGACGAGCGCAGCGGCAAGAACCAGAATCGGTCCTGGCGGCTTGTAGCGCATTTCCGTACCCCCCTGTCGGTCCCGAAGGCGGCCGAGCCATTCGGGCATACCGCAGACCGGCGCGAACGATGACAGATCCGGGAGGCGTTTGTCGCCGAGTGTCGACGGCTGCTGCTGGGCCGGCTAGTCGCGGGGCGGTAGCTGCTGCACGGCCCAGCCGTTTCCGTCCGGGTCGCTGAAGAAGACGAACGCGCCCCAGGGGAACGTCTGGACCTCGCCGACCTCCACCCCGCGCCCGGCGAGCTCGACGCGCGCCGCCTCGATGTCCGCGACGACGAGCTGCAGCCCCTGCACCGAGCCCGGCGGCGTGTCCACGATCCCGGTGCCGAAGGCGATCGAGCACGCCGAGCCGGGCGGCGTCAGCTGCACGAAACGGATCTCGTCGCTGACCGTGTGATCGTGGTCTGCGACGAAGCCGACCTGCTCCGTGTAGAAGGCCTTGGCGCGGTCGACGTCCGAGACGGGGATCCCAACCAGCTCGAGCTTCCAGTCCATGCCGGGCCGGAGTCTAACGGGCTGTGGCTGGCGGACGTCTACCTGCGGTAGCGCTGCCGGCCGATCAGCAGCCCCGCGACGAACCCACCCGCCGCGGCGACGCTGAGCGCGAGCCACAGGGACGTCTGAGCGTCGAAGAGGACGAACGAGACCTCGGTCTCGTCTCTGTTCAGCGCGATGAAGAGCAGCACCAGTAGAGCGAGGGCGACCCCGCCGATCGACTTGTAGCTGAACCCACCCGGGCCGCTCTTCGCACGAGGCGTGCCGTTCACGTTGGCTCCTTCCGGTTTCGGCGGAGTCAACACCCTACGAGCGCATGGCGCTCGCCGACAAATGCTGCGCGGGAGCGGTGCCTAGGCGCTGAGGCGCTTGTACAGGCGGTCGATCAGGTCAGGCCGCGTCTCGAGCCGGTCGGTGATCACGCGCAGGCGGTACTCGCGGAAGTGCTCCGCCTCGATCCCGAGGGCGTGCGCGAGCCGCTCCACGACGGCCTTGGACGGAACCGGGCGGTTGCCGTGCACCAGGTGGTTCAGGTACCCGGCCGAGAGGTTCGTCTTCGCAGCGAGGCCGCGATAGGTGAGCCCGGTCTCGGTCATCAGCCGCTCGATGGTCGAGCCGAACGGATCGTCGCTGTACTTCTTTCGACGGGACATCAGGCTCCGACTACCCGTTTTGCAAGCTCTAAACGCGCAACGCGCTCCTCGTCCCCCGTCCCCCTCCAGCGGACGTCCACGGCACCGTCGTCGAGCGTTTTCTTGCCCACGGTGACGCGCACGGGACAGCCGATCAGGTCGGCGTCGGCGAACTTCTCGCCCGGGCGCAGTTCGCGGTCGTCGAGCAGGACGTCGAGCCCTTCCGCGGAGAGGCTGGCCGCCGCCTCCTCCGCGATGGCGGCGATCTCGGGGTTGTCCCAGGCGAGCGCGACGATGTGGACGTCGTACGGCGCGATCGCGGCCGGCCACACGATGCCGTCCTCGTCGTGGTGCTGCTCGACCGCGGCCGCGAGCACACGGCCCGGCCCGATGCCGTAGGAGCCCATCACGATCAGCTTCTCGACCCCGTCTTCGTCGAGGTACTTGGCGCCGAACGCCTCCGAGTACTTGGTTCCCAGCTTGAAGATGTGGCCGACCTCGATCGCAGTCTGGAAGCCGAGCCGGCCGCCGCACACGGGGCACGCGTCGCCCTCCTTCGGCTGGCGGATGTCGGCGAACTCCGGCTGGAAGTCGCGACCGGCCTCGACCCCGCGCACGTGCCAGCCCGTGCGGTTCGCGCCGGCGACGAACTGGCCGTCCCGGAGCGTCTCGTCCGCGAGGACGGGCCCGGAAAAGCCGACCGGGCCGAGTGACCCACCCTCGGCCCCGAAGCCTGCGAGGATCTCGTCGTCTGTCGCGGGCCGGAAGTCCGCCCCGAGCGCGCTCTGGAGCTTCGCCTCCTCGAGCCGGTCGTCGCCGCGCAGCAGCGCGAGCACGAGCGTGCCGTCGTCCTTCACCACCGGCATCGCCTTCGTGGTCGCGGCGAGGTCGATCGAGAGCAGCTCCGCAAGCGCCTCGCACGTTCGCGTATCCGGCGTCTCCACCTCCTCCGGCGCGTCGAGGGGCGGCGGGAAGTCCGGCGCACGAGGCACCCCGAGGGCGATCTCAAGGTCGGCCGCGTAGTCGCCGTTCTCGCACGTGACGAGCGTGTTCTCACCGGAGCCGGAGGGCGCGAGGTAGTCGAGCGACTCGCTGCCGCCCATCATCCCGCTCTCGGCCTGGACTCCATGGGCCTCGATCCCGCAGCGCTCCCAGATCCGCTCGTAGGCGCCCTTGTGCGACTGGAAGCTGATGTCCAGTCCAGCCGCGTCGCGGTCGAACGAGTACGCGTCCTTCATGATGAACTCGCGGACGCGCAGGAGGCCGCCACGGGGGCGCGGCTCGTCGCGGTTCTTCGTCTGGAAGTGGTACCAGGACTGCGGCAGCTGCCGGTAGCTCTGCAGCTCGACCGCGTGGAACGCGAACGTCTCCTCGTGGGTGAGTGGGAGAACGAAGTCCCGGCCGTTCCGGTCCTTGAGCCTGAAGAGCTCGGGAATCCCGTAGCGGCCGGACGTGATCCAGAGCTCTGCCGGCGTCAGCACGGGCGCGAGCATCTCCTGCGCGCCGATCGCGTCCATCTCCTCCCGGACGATCTGCTCCACCTTCCGGTGCACGCGCCAGCCAAGCGGCAGCAGCGTCCAGAGGCCCGCGAGGCTCACCGGACGGATGAAGCCGCCGCGGACGAGCAGCTTGTGCGAGACGGCCTCCGCGTCCGCCGGCGCGTCGCGCAGGGTCGGCAGGTGCAGCTTGGAGGCACGCGCAATCATTCGCAAGAGATTAGTGAAACGTCGGCCGCCGGAGGCGGCCCTTCAGGGTCTTCGCGCGATCGGAATCTGCTTCCGCAGATTTCGATCTTGCGCTGGCGAGATCAGTCGAGGGGTATCAGCGAGGCTTCGGCCATCGCGAGCGCGGCCGGCTTGGCCATCTTCAGCCGCTTGGGACGCGGCATCCCCGCCTCGATCCAGCGGTCGATCTCGAAGAAGAGCTCGTCGATCAGGATGTCCGACGAGACCTTCTTCAGCACGCGGCCGTGCGCGTAGATGAAGCCGACGTCGCGGCCGCCGGCGATCCCGAAGTCGGCGTCGCCCGCCTCCCCCGGCCCGTTCACGGCGCAGCCCATCACGGCCACCTCGAAGGCCTGCGGATAGGCCTTCAGCCGCTCCTCGACCCGCACCGCGAGCTTCTCGACTCCGACGTTGTCGCGTCCGCAGGACGGGCACGAGATCATCACGGGGCCTCGCTCGCGCAGGCCGAGCGCCTTGAGGATCTCGAACGCGGCCTCCACCTCCCTCACGGGGTCGGCCGTGAGGCTGACCCGGATCGTGTCGCCGATCCCGTCCGAGAGCAGCGCACCCATCCCGACCGCGCTCTTGATCGAGCCTGCGAAGGGCGTGCCCGCCTCGGTGACGCCGAGGTGGAGCGGATAGGGCACCTTCGCGGCGAGCATGCGGTACGCGCGGATCATCGTCGGGACATGGGTCGACTTGACGGAGATCTTGAAGTCGCGGTAGTCGAGCCGCTCGAGCAGCTCCACCTCCTCGAGCGCAGCGGCGACGAGCGCCTCCGCCTGGTCGGCCTGGGCCAGCTCGTGCAGGTGCTTCGGCAGCGACCCGGAGTTGGCCCCGATCCGCATCGGAATCTGCGCCCGCTGTGCGGCTCGGACGACCAGCTCGACCTTGTCGTGACCGCCGATGTTGCCCGGGTTGATCCGCACGGCCGCGACTCCCGCCTCGATCGCCTTCAGGGCGAGGCTCGCATTGAAGTGGATGTCGGCGATCACCGGGATCGGCGAGAGGCGGACGATGCGCGCCAGCGCCGCGGCGTCCTCGCTCTTGGGAACGGCGCAGCGCACGACCTCGCAGCCCGCCGAGGCGAGTGCGGCGATCTGAGCAGTCGTCGCCTCGACGTCGCGGGTGGGCGTCAGCGTCATCGACTGGACGACGACGGGCGCGCCACCCCCGATCGCGACGCCGCCGACCTTGATCTGTACGTCCGAGGCCACCGCCGGAAAGTGTAGGTCAGGGCCGTGCGACGGAGAACGTGGAGTCGATGATCGGGTTGCCGAGACCGCCCGCGGTCTGAGGACGCACGACCCAGCGGTAGGCCCCGGGCGTGAAGACGATGCGCCTCGGGATCGCGAGCCGCGGCCCCGCGACGCGTGCGGTGTAGAAGGGCTCTCCCTGCCGGAAGAACCGAACCGAGTAGGCGGTCGCACCCTCGACCGGAGGCCAGACGAATACCTGGGCGGGCTGGATCGCGGAGCCGCCGGTGGTCGTCGGGGTCGTCCCTGTCGCGGCGGGCGGCGGCGCCTGGCGCGCGGCACCGGTCGTCGTCCTTTGTGGCTGCTGCGCGGGGGGAGCCTGCTGTGGCGCCGAGCCCGTCGTCGACGGCGCCGTCGTCTGCGTCCCCGTCCCCGAACCGGTCGACGGCCCCACTGTCGAGCTCGAGCCGGTCCCTGTCGTCGCCGTGCCGGCGCCGGTCGTCTCCGAGCCGTTCTCGGGCTCGCGGAGAGTCGGGCCCTCTGCGCGCGAGGGCAGCAGGTCGAACGCGAGCATCGCGCCGACGATGCACACGACCAGGAGCAGGGTGCCCGCGAACGGGGGCCAGCTCCGCTTCCACCAGGTCCGTGCGTCGTCGGCGTCGTCGGGCGGTACGGCCGGCGGCGGGCCGGCATCGATGAGCGGTTGCGGAGCGGTCCGCTCGAACTGCGCCGGGAAGGGCACCGGGGTCTGCCAGCGCGCCTCGCGGCGTGCCAGCAGCTGCTCGAGCCGAGCGAGCCGCCGGTCCACTCCCTGCCAGCTCGTCGTCATCAGGTCGACCAGGACGGCGAGGTCGTCGAGCCGTTCCTGGCGGTTGGAGCGGCTCTCGTGCCTGATCTCCCAGACGGCGCCCACGAGCTCCTCGAGCAGCGTCCCGAGCCCGACCGGAAGCTCCAGCTCGGTAGGGCCGCCTGCCGCGGGCGCGCCGTTTTCCGCCGAGTCGAACGTCGGGTGTCCGGATACCGGCGACTCGCCGAGTGCGAGCTGGCCCTCGTGCACGGACGGCGGTGCATCCGTCTCGTCGGCATCGGACAGCTCGTCCTCCGGGTCGAGCGGGACCACGTCGTGGACGGCGGCGAGCGCGAAGCGCTCGAGCACGCGCGTCTGCTCGGCATCCAGCTGGTCGAGGACCGCGAGTACGCGCTCCTTGACCGCCGAGCTGACCGGTTCCCTGGTCAGAACCCGGACAACGCCCTCGACGGAGACGTCGGCTCGACCGGCGATTTCGACGAGGATGGACACGAAAGGAGCTTACGCCGCCTCACGCGAATCCGCGTGCGGCCGGAGGGCGGCGAGCTAGCTGCCGAGCCGCCCGATGTCGTTCGAGAGACCGATGAAGAACAGGAGCAGTACGACCGCAATTCCGGCCACGGAAACCCGTTCGTAGACCTCGCGTGCGACCGCCTTGCCTCTCAGGCCCTCGATCAGCGAGAACGCGATGTGGCCGCCGTCGAGGGGCAGGAGCGGCAGCAGGTTGAGCAGCGCCAGCGAGAGGCTGATCAGGCCCAGCACCCAGAGGTAGTCGTTGGCGCCCCGGTCCGCTGCCTCCGAGGATCCCTGCACGATGCCGACCGGGCTGGAGATCTCCTCGCGGCCCTCGCCGGTGACGAGCCGGCCGAGGGTGGCCCCGATCTCCCTCGTCACGATGCCGGTGAAGCGCACCGCCTGCCAGATGGATTCGCCGAAGGAGTAGTCGCCGATCTGCTCCGGCCTCACAGGCCCGAGCTGGACGCGTTCACCCGCTCGTAGCACGGTGAGCGTCAGCGGCTGCCCTTCCGAGGAGGAGATCGTGTCGCGGATCTCGTCGACAGCCACCGGCCGGCCGTCGATGGCCAGAATCCGGTCGCCGGCGCGCAACCCCGACGAGGCCGCAGGGGTGTCCTCGACGACCTCCTCGACGAGACGGGTCGCCCCGCCCTGGTCGTCGACGCCGAGCACGAAGCCGAGCCGGAAGGCGCCGCTCGCAGCGAGCAAGAGCGCCGCGAAGAGGACGACCGCGAGCAGCAGATTGGCGCCCGGGCCGGCGAAGATGACCGCGACCCGCTTCCACGTCTTCGCGCGCCAGTACGCGTCGGGCCCCAGCGCGTCGTCGATCTCCGTCAAGCCGCGCTCGGCGCTCTTCGCAGCCGCGGGCGAAAGCTCCGTCGCCTCGATCCTCGCTCCGAGCTCGCTCACCGCCTCGCGCGCTCCCGCATGGTCTGCCCGCTCGAGGCGCCGCCGCAGCTCCTCGACGGGCGAGGTCAGCGAGGGCTCCTCTGCGACCGCGCGCCCGAAGTGGATGTCGAGATCACCGGCGGCCGGCCGGTGCATCCCCGGGATCTTCACGTAGCCGCCGAGCGGGATCGATCCGATGCCGTACTCGATCCCGTTGCGCGTCCGCTTGACGAGCGCCGGAGGGAAGCCGAGGTAGAACTTGCGTGGGTTCATCCCCACCGCGCGCGCGACGAAGAAGTGGCCGGCCTCGTGGATGAGGATCAGCAGGCCCAGGCCGAGGATCGCGATTCCGACGTTCATGCGAGCGCCACTCCGCGGTCGGCGAGCGCGTCACGGGCGACACGGCGTGCGCCTGCGTCGGCTTCGAGCAGATCGTCGAGATCGCGGGCGCGGCCGCCGTCGACGGCCTCGAGTGCCGCCGCCACCGTCTCCGCGATCGCGAGGAAGGGCAGACCCGCGTTCAGGAAGGCGTCCACGGCCACCTCGTTGGCGGCGTTGAAGGCGCACGGGAACGTCCCGCCCGCCTCGCCGGCGCGGCGGGCCAGGGCGAGGGCCGGGAACGTCTCGAGATCCGGAGCGGCGAACTCGAGCGTGAGGCCCGACGCGAGGTCGAGGGCCGGAACCGGCACCGGCGCGCGCTCCGGATAGCTGAGCGCGAAGGAGATGGGGACGGTCATGTCCGGCAGGCCTAGGTGCGCCAGCGCGGCGCCGTCCCGGAACCGGACGAGCGCGTGCACGACCGACGTCGGGTGCACGACGACCTCGATCCGCTCGTACGGCACGCCGAAGAGGAAGTGCGCCTCGATCAGCTCGAGGCCCTTGTTCGCGAGCGTGGCGGAGTCGACGGTGATCTTCGGGCCCATCGCCCAGGTCGGGTGCGCGAGCGCGTCCTCGACGGTCACGCCTTCGAGCTCCTCTCGGGTCCGACCGCGGAACGGCCCCCCGGACGCGGTCAGGACGAGCGCGTCGACCGTCTCCGGCCTCCTGCCTTCGAGGCACTGGAAGAGCGCGGAGTGCTCCGAGTCGACCGGGAGCAGCAGCCCTCCCCCGCGCTCGTGCGCCGCCAGGGCGAGCTCTCCGGCGGCGACGAGGCTCTCCTTGTTCGCGAGCGCGAGCGTGACTCCCTGCTCGAGCGACCACAGCGTCGCGCGCACGCCCGCGAAGCCGACGACCGCGTTCAGGACGACATCCGGCTCGGATGCCTCCAGCAGCGCGACTGCGTCGCCGCCGACGTCCACGTGCTCGACGCCGTGCTCGCGGGCCAGCCCGCCGAGCTCGGTCGACCCGGACGAGAGGGCGCAGAGCTCCAGCTCAGGCTCCCGTTCGATGACCGTGATCGCCTGCCGGCCGATCGAGCCGGTGGCGCCGAGGAGGGCTACACGCCGCACAAGCTCAGTGTAGGCGCAAGGATCACGCGTACCCGAAAGCGAGAACCACGTAGAAGCCCGCCACCGCGGCGAACAGGAGCGCGTCGATCCGGTCGAGCATGCCGCCGTGCCCGCCCAGCAGACGCCCTGAGTCCTTCACCTGCAGGTCTCGCTTGAGCGCGGATTCGAACAGGTCGCCGGCCGCACCGGCCAGGGCGACGGCGCCGCCGAGCGCCAGTGACTCGGGGATCGTCAGCGAGTCCTGGTCGTAGAGAGCGAAGAAGGCAACAGCGACGGCGGCTGCCGTTCCCGCCACGAAGCCCTCCCAGGTCTTACCGGGCGAGAGCGAGGGCGCCAGCTTGTGCCGTCCCACGAGCCTGCCGACGAGGTAGGCCGCCGTGTCGTCGGCGAAGACGGCGAGCAGCACCGTGAAGATCAGCAGCCGCCCGTCGTCCGGGATGTCGCGGAGGAGCAGCACGTGTCCCAGGCCGAGGCCGATCCAGGCGACGCCGAGCACGGTCGAGCCGATCGTGATCGTGCCCGTCTGCCGGGTCTCCGCGATCCCGTAGAGGAGGAACGCAAGCAGGAGCGTGAGCGCGAATCCGCCCACCATCCACTCCGACCCGCCGAGCTGCGCACCGAGGAGCGTCGCGACCGCACCCGCATAGCCCGCGAGCACGAGCGGCCGCAGGCTGCGGGCCATGCCGTACAGCTCGTGCAGGGCGACGAGGCTCGCGAAGAGGACGAGCGCGAACAGCCACCAGCCGCCGAGCCAGACAAGCCAGAGCACGAGCGGCAGCGCCACGATCGTGACGACAACGCGGGAGATGAACTGGTTCACGGGCGCGGTCTCATCGGGCGCCGAAGCGACGTCGTCGGCTCGCGTAGTCGGCGAGCGCCTGGCGTAGATCCGCCTCGCCGAAGTCCGGCCAGAGCGTGTCGGTGAAGACGAGCTCCGCATAGGCGAGCTGCCAGAGCATGAAGTTCGAGATCCGTAGCTCCCCCGAGGTGCGGATGAGCAGGTCGAGATCCGGCAGCTCGGGCGCGTAGAGCTGTGCCGCCAGCGCATCCTCGTCGAGATCGTCCGGCTCTACGCCGGCTTCGAGCAGCCGCCGGGCCGCCTCCACGAGCTCGGCGCGGCCGCCGTAGTCGAAGGCGATCCAGAGCGAGAGCCGGTCGTTCGCGGCGGTCTCGGCCTCGAGCGTCTCCATCTGCTCCCGGAGCGAGTCGGGCGCGCGGTCGCGGCGGCCCATGAAGCGGGTGCGGACGCCCTGCTTGGCCAGGTCGGGCAGCTCGCGCTCGATCGTCTCGCCGAAGATCTCCATCAACGCCTCGACCTCGTCGGTCGGCCGGCCCCAGTTCTCGGTCGAGAAGGCGTAGACGGCGAGGGAGCCGACGCCGAGGTCGATCGCGGCCTCGACGGTGCGGCGCAGGGCGCGCGTGCCCTCCCGGTGCCCGTCGGCGACCGACAGGCCGCGCCGCTCCGCCCAGCGGCCGTTGCCGTCCATGATGATCGCGACGCTGCGGGCGACGTCTAGAGGTTTGAGGTCGGCGGAGACCTCAGACCTCCATGATCTCTGCTTCTTTGTGCTTCATCAGGTCGTCGATCGTCTTCGTGTGCTCGTCGGTCAGCTTCTGCACCTGCTGCTCGCCGCGGCGCTCCTCGTCGTCGCCGACATCGCCGTTGCGGACGAGCTCCTCGAGGTGCTTCATCACGTCGCGGCGGACGTTGCGGATCGCGACCTTGCCCTCCTCGCCCGACTTGCGGACGATCTTGACCAGCTCCTTGCGGCGCTCCTCGGTCAGCTGGGGAATCGGGAGGCGGATCATCTTGCCGTCGTTCGAGGGCGTGAGGCCGAGGTCGGACTCCTGCACGGCCTTCTCGATCGCCTTGATCTGGGTGGGATCGAACGGCTGCACGGTGAGCAGGCGGGGCTCCGGAGCGCCGATCGTGGCCATGTTCTTCAGCGGCGTCGGCGTGCCGTAGTAGTCCAGCGAGATGCGGTCGAGCAGTGCCGCCGAGGCGCGGCCGGTACGGACGGCGTTGAACTCGGTGCGCGTCGTCTCGATCGACTTGTCCATGCGCCGTTGCGCGTCCTGGAGGAACTCCTCGATGGTGGGCATCAACTCTCCTCGGTCGGGATCGTGGTCGTGCTCGCCGGGCCGGCGCCGCGGGCGGGAGTGGAGATGAGCGTGCCGACGCGCTCGCCGCCCGCGACGCGGCCGATGTTGCCCGCCGCAAGCTCGAAGACGTGGATCGGCAGGTCGTTCTCCATACAGAGCGAGAGGGCCGTCGTGTCCATCACGCGGAGCCCGCGCTCGATCGCCTCGAGGTGAGTCAGCTCCGGGAGGAAGGCCGCATCCGGGTCGGTGCGGGGATCGCCGTCATAGACGCCCTTCGTGCCGTTCTTGCCCATCAGCAGCGCCTCCGCCCCGATCTCGAGCGCACGCAGGGCGGCCGCGGTGTCGGTGGTGAAAAACGGGTTGCCCGTGCCGGCGGCGAAGATGACGATCCGTCCCTTCTCCAGGTGGCGCATCGCGCGGCGGCGGATGTACGGCTCCGCCACCTCCGAGACCTCGAGCGCCGAGAGCACCCGCGTGACAGCGCCCAGCCGCTCGAGCGCGTCCTGGAGCGCCAGCGCGTTCAGGACGGTCGCGAGCATCCCCGCGTAGTCGCCCGTCGCCCGGTCCATCCCGTCGGCTGCCGCGGCGATCCCGCGATAGATGTTCCCGCCTCCGACGACGACGGCGAGCTCCACCCCCTCGGCCTGGACGTCGACGAGCTCCCGTGCGATCGCCTCCACCGTCGCGGGATCGAGGCCGTAGGCCTCCTCCCCCATGAGGGCTTCGCCCGACAGCTTCAGCAGCACGCGGTTGAAGGCGGGAGCACCGCCTGCGCTTGCAGGTGTCCGAGCCGCGGCTTCCTCGCTGGAGACGGTCATCGGTGCGAGCCTATTCTGCGACAGAGAGGCGCTTGAACGCCACCACGCGCGCGCCGGCGTCCGCGAGCGCCTGGCCCACGGTCTGCGACGGCTCGTGGATCCACGGTTGCTCGGTGAGCGCCCCGCCCGGCTGGGCGGCGAAGAACCGCTTCGCCAGCATGCCCTCGACGATCTTCTCTTTCGCCTGCTCGGGCTTTCCCTCGAGCTCGTCCGAGTTCAGATAGATCTGCCGTTCGGCCTCGACTGCGTCCGCCGGGACGTCGTCCTTCGAGATCCACTCGGGTGCCGCGAACGAGATGTGCATCGCCAGCTGGCGTGCCAGCTCGGGCGAGCCGCCCTCCAGCTCGACGAGGACGCCGATCTTGTTGGCGGGCGGGTGCGCGTACGCCCCGAGCGTCTCGCCGGAGCCGGCCTCGTAGCGCTCGGCGCCCGTGACGACGATGTTCTCGCCCAGCTTGCCGATCAGCTCCACGCGCCGCTCCTCGAGCGCGGCCACGGCGTCCGGGCCGCTCTCGTCGACGGCGTCCAGCACGCTCTTCGCGAACGCCTGGAACTCCTCGTTCTTGGAGACGGGCTCGGTCTCGCAACCGACGGCGACCATCGTCACCCTGCCCTCCGACTGGTGGTAGCCGACGAGGCCCTCGCTCGTGGCACGGTCGGCCCGCTTGCCGGCCTGGGCCATGCCCTTCTCGCGCAGCAGCGTGCGCGCCGCCTCGAGGTCGCCGCCGGTCTCCTGGAGGGCGCGCTTGCTGTCCATCATCCCCGCACCGGTGGCGTCGCGGAGCTCCTTCACGAGGCTCGCAGAGATCGTCGTCATGTCGCCTCGCTCTCGGTCGTCGGCGCATCGGCCTCGGCGGCGGGCTCTGCGGCCGGCTCTGCCGTTGCTTCGGCTTCGGCTTCGGCTTCGACCTCGGCCTCGGGCGCGGCCTCAGTGGTCGCCTCCGGCTCGACCGTGCTCTCGCCCTGGCTGAGCTGCTCGTGCTCGGCCGGGGTGAGCTCGGGTTCCACCACCGCGGCTTCTGCCTCGGGGGAAGCGGCGTCTGCGTCCGTGGGAGCCGCGCCGTTCGGGGCGGCCTCGGTCAGCTCGCGCTCGGTCACCTTCGTCCTGCCCGCTGCGATGCCCTCGGCGATGGCGCGGACGATCAGGGAGCACGAGCGGATCGCGTCGTCGTTCCCCGGGATGATGTAGTCGGCTTCGTCCGGATCGCAGTTCGTGTCCACGAGCGCGATGATCGGCATGTTGAGCCTGCGCGCCTCGCGCACCGCGAGCTGCTCCTTCTTCAGGTCGACGATGAAGATCGCATCGGGCTGGCGCTTGAGGTCGGCGACACCGCCGAGGTTCGCCTCGAGCTTCTCCAGCTCGGCGAGCATCGTGATCCGCTCCTTTGCGGGCAGCAGCTCGAGCTGGCCCTCGGTCTTCAGCCGGCGCAGCTCGTGCAGGTGCGAGATCCGATCGGAGATCGTCTTCCAGTTGGTCAGCAGGCCACCGAGCCAGCGGTTCGCGACGTAGGGCATGCCGACCCGCGCCGCCTCCTGGGTGACCGCGTCCTGGGCCTGCTTCTTCGTACCGACGAAAAGGATCGAGCCGCCACGCTCCGCGATGTTCCGCACGAAGTCGTAGGCCTCCTCGAGCAGCTCGGAGGTCTGCTGGAGGTCGATGATGTAGATGCCGCCGCGCTCCGTGAAGATGAAGCGCTTCATCTTCGGGTTCCAGCGGCGGGTCTGGTGGCCGAAGTGGACTCCGGCCTCCAGGAGCTCACGCATGGAGACAACTGCCAAGGGACTGGCCCCTTTCATGGTTGGTTTGGTGTGCTGCCGGCAGGCTGCGAGTGGAACCGGGCTCAGAGCTCGGCACCCCCACACGCTTCACTCCCACCGGGGAGAGGGAACTGGACGCGGCCTATGCTAGCGGCTTCGTGCAGATTCGAGCGCCGCGGCCAGATCGTCCGGGAGCGGCGACTCCACGGCGACCTCGGCGCCCGTGAACGGATGCGCGAATCTGAGCCGCGCCGCGTGGAGGAACTGCCGCTCGAGACCGAGGTCGCCCGAGACGCCGTAGACCGGGTCGCCGGCGACCGGGAGCTCGACGGCCTCGAGGTGGACGCGGATCTGGTGGGTCCGCCCCGTCTCGAGCTTGACGTCGAGGAGCGTGTGCGCCGGCAGGAGCTCGACGACCTCGAAGAACGTCACGGCGTCCCGCGGGTTGGGCGTGTCGAGCGAGTGGCGGGTGCGGTCGGTGCGATCGCGCCCGATCGCCGCCTCGATCCGGCCGGTGCGTGAGCGCGGCGCGCCGCGAACGAGCGCGAGGTACCGCCGTTCGACCTGCCGGCGCCGGATCAGCTCCTGCAGGCGGGCGTGCGCCTCCTCGGAACGGGCGACGACGAGCAGCCCCGACGTGTCCCGGTCGAGCCGGTGCACGATCCCGGGCCGGTCGTCGTCACCGCCGGCTGCATCGAGCGCCAGCAGCCCGTGCACGAGCGTCCCCGACTGATGGCCCGTGCCGGGATGGACGACGATGCCCGCGGGCTTGTCGACGACGACCAGGTGCTCGTCCTCCCAGGCCACACGGAGGTCCATCTCCTCCGGGACGAGCGCGCCGGGCTCGTCGGGCAGCTCGACGTGGATGTCCTCCCCGCCCTCGAGCCGGAAGCTCTTCCCGCGTGGCTCTCCGTCGACGACGACGTCGCCGGCGAGGATCAGCCGCTCGGCGAGGCCGCGCGAACCGACCTCGGGCCGGGCCGCGACGGCGCGGTCGAGCCGGTCGGGCTCAGAAGCGCGAAAGCGGAGAGTTGCCAAGCGGGGTCGGCCGGGTGGGCCTCCGGTCGGCGGAAGCGAGTGCGACGAAGAGGATCGCGACGCCGACGACGATGAACATGTCGGCGAGGTTGAACGCGGGCCAGTAGCGGATGTCGAGGAAGTCCGTCACGTGGCCGAGCCGGACGCGGTCGAGCAGGTTCGAGGTGCTGCCGCCGAGCACGAAGCCGAGCGCCACCGGCAGGACGGGGTGCCGCTGCCCGGAGCGGGCGAAGAAGGCGAGCATCCACGTGACGGCCAGCGCCGTGAGGACGATCACGATCGAGGTGGCGTCGGAGAAGAGCCCGAACGCGATGCCGGAGTTCCGCACGTGGTGGATCGAGAGCGGCCCTGCGATGTGCACCGCCTCTCCGAACGAGAGCGCGCCCGAGACGATCTGCTTCGTCAGCTGGTCGGCGAACAAGGCGGCGACGGCGATCGAGCCCAGACCCAGCCACTGCCGCCGTCCTGCGGCGAGCGAGCGCTCGGCGGACGAGATCGGCCGCAGCGCGTTCGTGGACGAGCCGACGCGGACGTCGAGCGGGCGAGGCGACTCGCGGCGGGCCGGCTCGGTCAACGCTGCTGCTTCCGGGCGTCGTCGATGCAGAGCTTCGTCCACGGGACCGCTTCCAGCCGATCCTCGGGGATCTCCCGTCCGCAGGCCTCGCAGATCCCGTAGGTGCCGGCCGCGATCCGCTCGAGCGCCTCCTCCACCTCGCGCAGCTGCCGGACCGCGTCCTCCTCGATCCCCTCGTCGAGCTCGCGCTCGTACGTCTCGGTCGCGGAGTCGGCGAGATGGTTGTCGGAGGTCGAGCCGGACAGCTCACCGGTCTCGTCGGTCAGCGACGCGCCGCCGATGTCGTGGTTCGCGATCGTCGCCACGAGATGCTCCTTCTGCTTCAGCAGCGCCCCGCGGAAGCGATCCGTGTCGATGGTCATGCCCGCGTCTCCTCTCCGCCCGCCTGCGCGAGCCGTCGGTCGATCTCGTCCGGCGTCAGGCCGCGCAGCTCGACGAGCTTGTCGCGGGACGAACCGCCCGATACGAGGCTGACGCTCGCCAGTGGGATCGCGAGGGTCTCCGCGAGCAGCGCGAGCACGGCGTCGTTCGCCTTCCCACGTTCGGGCGCGGGTGCGACGCGGACCTTCCAGGCCTCGCCGTACCGGCCGACGACGGCCGGCCGCGCCGCCCCGGGGGCCACGCGCAGCCGCAGTCGCGTCTTGGGAGCGCCGCTCATCGCCCCTCAGGATAGATGGCTTACGAGATGGCTTACGAGATCAGTCGACGGATCTCGCCCGTGGACTCGCCGACGGGCTCCCGGCGGTCCGCAGAGGCCTCGGCCACCGTCTCGAGCGCCGAGCGCAGAAGCGACGTGATCCGGCGCAGCTCGGCGTCCAGACGCTCGCGCTCGGCCGCTGCGCGCCTCGTGACCGCACGCGCCTCGGCGTGTGCCTCGGCCACGATCGTGTCTGCGTCCCGGCGCGCGCCGGCCTTCAGCTCGGTCGCGGAGCGCTCGGCCGAGACCAGCGTCGTGCGCAAGAGCTCCTCGAGCTCCTTGTGCCGCTGCAGGTCGTGCTCGAGTGCCTCGACCTTGTCGGCGAGGTCGGCGCGCTCGCGCCAGACGTTCTCGAAGCTGTCGGCGATCTCGCCGAGCACGCGGTCGACGGTCGCGCGGCGGTAGCCCCGCAGGCCCTTCCCGAGCTGGATGTGACGGATCTCGACGGGGGTGAGCGCCATGGTCTCCTCCTAGAGCACTGCCTCGATCAGCGCTGTCAGCAGCCGTTCGAAGACGATCAGCGTGATCACGCCGATCATGGGCGAGAGGTCGAGCGGCCCGAACGGCGGGATGAAGCGCCGGAAGATGCGCAGGTACGGGTCGCAGACGTCGTACAGGAAGCGCTGCACGCGGTTCAGCCAGGGCCGGTACGGAAGCCGGATCCACGAGGTCAGGATGTACGCGAACAGCAGCAGGATGTAGACGAAGATGAACGTCCCGACGAACTGCGCCACCGAGCTCGCGGTGTCCGCAAGGAGGCCGTAGGCAGGCAGCGATGCTGCGACGAGGTCGCCCATGTCTCCCTGGATTCTCCCTTGCCGTCGGCTTTCCTACGCGGCCGACTAGCGGTTTCCTGACGCGAGGCTGCGCCGGAGGCCGGCTCCGCCGGCCGGGAGGCGCAGCCGGCCAGGGGCCGCTAGGCCTGGTTGAAGAAGCCGCCGCGCTCGAGCATCTTGGCCCGCTCCTCGGCGGAGACCTCGACGTTGCGCGGCGTGAGCAGGAAGACCTTGTCCGCGACCCGCTGCATGCCCCCGTCGAGGGCGTAGGTGAGCCCGCTCGCGAAGTCGATCAGGCGCTTGGAGAGCTCCTGGTCGGCGCTCTGGAGGTTGAGGATCACGGGGACGCCGATCTTGAAGCGGTCGGCGATCTGCTGCGCGTCGTTGAAGCTGCGCGGCAGCACCAGGTGCACCTTCACCGAGCCCGTGCTCGCAGCCGCCTCGACGCCGCGCAGGCGCGTGGTCGGGCGGATCACGGCGGTGCTCGCAGCGGCGGCCGGCTCCGGATCGCTCCAGTCGTCGAAGTCGCGGCCACGGCGCGGCTGCAGCCGGCGGACGTTCGCCCGCTCCCGGGCGCCGTAGCTGCGCTCGAGCTCCTCATTGGTGGCGTAGCCATCCTCGTCCCAGTCGTCGTCCTCGGCGATCCCGAAGTAGACGAGCGTGCGGTTCCAGACGTCCGAAAAGCCCATGGCAGCAGGCAATATTACCCCTGATACAGGACTGAACCCAGCCGCACGAGCGTCGCGCCCTCCTCGGCGGCGACGCGGTAGTCCTGGGAGGTGCCCATCGAGAGGTCGGGGAGGCCGTGCTCCACTGCGAGCGAACGCAGCCGACGGAAGAACGGCCGCGACGCCTCCGGATCGTCGGTCGCCGGAGGCATCGTCATCAGCCCGCGGGCGGGGTACGCGGCGAGGAACTCGGCGAGCCGCTCGGGCGGCACCCCGGCCTTCGTCTCCTCACCGGAGAGATTGACCTCGACGAGCGCGGGCACGGTCAGCCGCCGGGCGGCCGAGTCGGAGTCAACGGAGTGCACGAGCTCGCAGAGGCGGTCGACGAGCTTGGCTTTGTTCGACTGCAGGTGACCGATGAAGTGCCACCTGAACGCGTCGCCGTACTCGGCGTGCTTGCGCTCGAGGTCCTGAGCGCGGTTCTCGCCCACCACCTCCACCCCGGCCTCGGCGAGCACGGCCATGTCCTCGAGCGAGACGTACTTCGTCGCCGCCACCACGGTCACGGCCGGGCCGACCTCGGCCCGAATCCGGGCGTACGCGGTGCGGATCGCGTCAGGCGACACGCGCGATCACGCCCTGGACGCCGCGCGGCTCGCCGGTGCGGCGGTGCGAGAAGAGGAGCTCCGGGTGGCAGGCGGTGCAGAGCTCGACGTGCTCGACCTCCTCCACGCCCGCCGCCTGGAGCGCACGCTCGGCAGCGGCCCGCAGGTCGAGGTTGCGCCCGCGGACGACATCGGCGCCGAAGGCCTCGGCGAACGGCTCCGAGACCTCGGGGCCGACCTCGTAGCAGCACGGTCCGATCGCCGGGCCGATGCAGGCGCGCTGATTTCCGCCCAGGGCGTTGGCGCCGGCCGCGACGACGCCGTCGAGCAGGCCGCGCCAGCCCGCGTGCAGCACCGCCGCAGCAGGGTCGTCGCCGGTGCGCACGAGCGCGATCGGCAGGCAGTCGGCGGCGAAGGCGAGGACGGGCACGTCGCGCTCGTCCGTCCAGAGCCCGTCGCCGGGCTCGCCGTGCAGGCCTGGCTCGGCGCGGTGGACGACGGAGGAGTGCACCTGCCGGTTCAGCGCGAGCCGCTCGAGGCTCCCACCCACTTCCGCGCAGAGCCGACGGCGGTTCTCGTCGACCCGGTCGACGTCGTCGCCCGTCAGCCGGCCGAGATTGAGCGACGCATACGGGCCTTCGCTGACGCCGCCGGTGCGCGTCGAGAAGACGACCTCGTAGGGGCCTGGGACGTCCCAGCGGATCACGTCAGGAGCGTACGCGACCGCTCGAGCAGCCACTCCCGGGTGTTCCGCTCGGGCTCCTCCACCACCTCGGCCAGCAGAAGCGCGAGCGCCCGGCCGAGCTCGGGGCTCTCCCGGAAGCCAATCGCGATCAGGTCGGAGCCGTCGACGGCGAGGGCGCCGAGCGTGTGCGCGCTCGTGCGCTCCTCGGCGACGAGCTCACGGAAGCGCGCGAACGCCGCGTGCTCGTCGCCGGTGCGCTCCTTCGCGGCCATGTCCGCGGCCTTGTGTGCGAGCAGGTCGGAGGCCAGCTCGTCGCCGTGGCGCGCGAGGAACCTGCGCGCGTCGACCGCGCGCGGGTCCGGCAGCTCGTGGAACGCGTGCTCGCGCACGAGCGCCGTCACGTGGCGCTGGAGCCGCACGGGATAGCGCAGCCGCTCGAGCACGTGCTCCGCCACGGCAGCTCCTGCCGCCGCGTGGTCCTCGCCGGTCCGGTCCGCCTCCGGCTTGCCCAGGTCGTGCAGCAGCGCGGCCAGCCGCACCTCCAGCCGGTCGCCGGCGTCGGCCGTTCCCTGGACGACCGTGAGGACGTGCTCGTCGAGGGTGAGGTGCTGGCGTGTGCTGGCCTGCTCGTAGCCCACCGCCGCAGCGAGCTCCGGGAGCAGGTGCGTGAGCACGCCGGTGTCCCGCGCGAGCCGCAGCGCGCGCGCAGGCTCCTTGCCGAGCAGCAGCTTCGAGAGCTCGCCCTGCCCGTCGGCGGCGAGCCCGCCCCCGATCCGCTCGGGGGCGACGAGGTCGATCGACGCGGCGTTCTCGTGCATCTGCGCGCGCGTCGCGTCGTCCGGCTCCAGGCCGAGCTGCGCCACGAAGCGCAGCCCGCGCACGATCCGCAGCGGATCCTCGCGAAAGCTCTGCGCCGAGACGGTGCGCAGGACGCGCTGCTCGAGGTCGCTGCGGCCGCCGACCGGATCGACGTACTCGCCGGTCGCAAGGCGCCGGGCGATCGCGTTGATCGTGAAGTCGCGCCGCTTCATGTCCTCCTCGACGGGCAGCGAGGCGTCCGCGACGATCTCGAAGTCGTGGCGGCCGGGGCCGGTGCTCACCTCGCGCCGCGGCGGCGCGAACTCGATCCCCGCCGGCACCAGGGCGCGCACGTCGCGGTCGCGCGGGTAGAAGCGCAGGCCGACGAGCCGGTCGGAGACGAGCAGGTCCTCCACCGCGCCGTGTGGGCTCAGCAGGTCGCGAAGCCGCTCCGTGTCCACTCCGGGCACGACGAAGTCGGCATCCTTCGCCGCGCCGCCGAGCAGCTCGTCGCGCACGGCACCGCCGACGAGGTAGGCGTCGAGGCCGAGCGAGCGGACGTAGTCCTCGATCCGGCGCTGCATTGCGCCATTCTTCCTACAGGTGGGCGATGGCCTCGATCTCGACGAGCGCACCGGACGGAAGCTTGCTCACCTCGATCGTCGAGCGCGCAGGCGGGCGGCCGCCCACGTGGCGCGCGTAGACCTCGTTCATGCCGGCGAAGTCGTCGAGGCTCGTGAGGAAGACGGTCGTCTTCACGAGCCGGTCGAGGCTCGAGCCGGCCTCCTCGAGGATCGCGCCGAGATTCGTGAGCACCTGCTCGGTCTGCTCCGCGATGGTCGTGCCGGCCATGGCGCTCTCGCCCGGCCGCAGCCCGAGCTGGCCCGCGACGAAGACGAGCTCCCCGATGCGAATCGCCTGGTTGTACGGCGCACCACCGAACGGGGCCGGCGCCCTCTCGGTGCGGATGATCTCCTTCTCTGCCATTTTGGACTCCTTCGGTGGGCTGGGCCGCGAAGCGGCCCCTTCAGGGATCTTCCGCGCGATGAAGATCCGCTTCCGCGGATCTTCATCTTGCGCAAGCTTGAGAGAGCGCTGCGCCCAGGGCCTTGAAGATCGCCTCGAGCACGTGCTGGGAGTCGTCGCCGTCGATCAGGCGCACGTGCAGCGTCAGGCTCGCCGCGCGGGCGAGCTCGTCGAGGAAGCGCGCGGCGAGGTCGGAGGCCAAGCCTCCCGCGCGCGCCTCTGTCAGGTCGACGTTGCTGGCGACGAGCGGCCGGTCCGACACCTCCAGCACGACCTGGGCCAGCGCCTCGCGTGCGGGGAGCACGCCCGCTCCGTGCCCGCGCGCGCCCTCCGCGCGGAGCAGCGGTGAGAACGCGTCGCCGAGCGCCCGTCCCGCCGCAGCGACCTCCGCCTCGGCGTCGCCCGGCGGCAGCTCGAGCGCAACGTCGAACCGCCCGCTGCGCGCCAGCAGCGTCAGCAGGTGGTCGAGCACGGGCAGGCCGGTGGCGACGTTCGCCGTCCCGGCGCCAACGGCGACGCGAGCGCTCATCGGGCGAGACTAAACGAATCGGGAGGTTCTTTCCCGGCCGGAATCGCGGATGATTCGTGCGGATTCCCACACACGAATCCGCACTGGGACTGGGAGAGCATGGGGCTCATACGGGCAACCTCGATCATTGCCGCCGCCGGCTGCATCGCCACCGGCGCGGCGCAAGCCGGCGTCTCGAGCGGGACGGCGAACGCGTGGCCGCGCGGCACGGCGATCGTCTCCTACTCGAGCGAGTCCGCTCTCCGGGCGGCGCTCGCCGGGCATGAGGCGCAGATCGTGCGCAGGCTTCCGGCTCTCCGGGCGGTCGAGGTGCGCCCCCGCGGCGACCTGATCCGCTTCGTGGACGCCGTTGAGCGTCTCCCGGGCATCGTCGACGTGGAGCCGCGCAACCGGCGGCAGTCCCACGACGAGCCCGCGCTTGCGGTCGCCACGGTCACCGGCGCGCTCCAGTGGCAGTACACGGCGACGCGCCTCGACCAGGTCCCGGATGCGGTTGTGCGCGGCGCGCAGGCGGTGACGATCGCGGTCGTCGACACCGGCGCCGACCTGACCGCGCCCGATCTCGCAGCGAAGCAACCGATTACCTACAACGTGCGGACGCGGACGGCGCAGGTCACCGACCGCAACGGACACGGCACGTTCGTGTCGTCGCTCGCCGCCGGCTCTGTCTCGAACGGCGAGGGGATCGCGGGCAGCGGCGGTGATGCGCGGCTGATGGTCGTCCAGGCGGGCCGTGCCGACGGCTCGTTCAGCGACGTCGAGGAGGCAGCGGCGATCGTCTGGGCCGTCGACCACGGCGCCCGCGTGATCAACCTGAGCCTTGGCGGCCCGGGCACGTCGACGGTCGAGCGGCGCGCGGTCGACTACGCGGTCTCCCAGGGAGCGCTCCTCGTCGCGGCGGTCGGAAATGGCTATCTCGAAGGCAACCAGGTCGAGTATCCAGCGGCGCTCCTCCAGCCGCCCGGCTCGAAGGGCGCGGGCGGCGCGGGGCTCTCGGTCGGCGCCTCGACGCGCCTCGGCGAGCGCGCCGTCTTCTCGAACACCGGCTCGCACCTGTCGCTCGCAGCGCCGGGCGAGAGTGTCTTCGCCGCCGTCTCCAGCTCGTCGGAGGCGGGGCGCTACCCGCGCGTGCAGCTCCCCGGCTCGCTCGCCGGCGTCTACGGCTACGGCACCGGCACGTCGTACTCGGCTCCGCAGGTCGCCGGCGCTGCGGCTCTCGTCTGGGCGGCCAACCCCGCGCTGACGGCCGAGGAGGTGGCCACGCTCCTCGAGCAGACGGCCTCGGGGGGCGGGCGCTGGAACGCGCAGCTGGGGTACGGGGTCCTCGACGTCGCCGCGGCGGTGACGCGGGCGACGGCGATTGCCGAGTCAGGCCTCAGGGTCCGGGGTCGCGCATCCGGATCGCGCGTCTCGCTCTCGTGGTCGAGCAGCGCGCCTGGCGCCGCCTACCGCGTCACGATGGCCCAGGACGGCGGCGATGAGCGCGTGCTCACGTCCACCACGACAGAGACCTCGGCCGCCTACTCGCTGGCGCCGGGTAGCGCCTACAGCTTCACGATCACCGCACTCGCCGGCGACGGCCGGCCGGCCGCCGTCTCCTCTCCGTGGACGGTGTCGCTCCGCCCGGCCCGAACCTCGCTCGAGCTCGCCGCCGGCAGGACGGCCAAGCGCGTCTCCGGCTCCGTCTCGCTCGCCGCGCGCCTGTCGGTCGACGCGCTCGCAGCCACGGCCGGTTCGCGCCGACTCGTGCTCGAGACCCACGTCCGCGGCCGCTGGGCACCCACGGCGAGCTCGGCGACCGACACGGCCGGCCGTGCGGTCTGGCAGCTCAGGCTGAAGCCGGGCTCGCACCGCCTGCGCGTGCGCTTCGCGGGTAGCGGCGACCTCGCCGCAGCGACGAGCCGCCCCCTCTCGCTCCGCATCCCGTAACGGCTTACGACTCCATGCGGTCGATCCGTGCGCCGAGCGCGCGGAGGCGCTCGTCGATCCGCTCGTAGCCGCGGTCGATCTCGCCGATGTTGCCGATCGTGGAGGTGCCTTCCGCGCAGAGAGCGGCGATCAGGAGCGCCATCCCCGCGCGGATGTCCGGGCTCGTCAGCCGCTCGCCGTAGAGCTGCGCACGGCCGGTCACGACGACGCGGTGCGGGTCGCAGAGGATGATCCGCGCGCCCATGCCGACGAGCTTGTCGACGAAGAAGAGCCGACTCTCGAACATCTTCTCGAAGACCAGGATCGTCCCGTGGGCCTGCGTGGCGGTGACGACGGCGATCGAGGTGAGGTCGGCGGGGAACGCCGGCCATGGCCCGTCCTCGATCTTGGGGATCTGCCCGCCGAGGTCGTCCTGGATCTCGAGCTCCTGGCCGGGCGGGATCCGGACACTCGTCTCCCCGACCTCGACGCTCACGCCGAGCCGTTCGAAGGCGGGCAGGATCGAGATCAGGTCGTGGGGCTCGACGCCCTCGACGGTCACGTCCCCGCCCGTCGTGGCTGCAAGGCCGATGAAGCTGCCGACCTCGATGTGCTCGGGCGCGACCCGCCAGTCGCCGCCGCCGAGAGTCTCGACGCCCTCGATCCGGAGCACGTTCGACTCGATCCCGTCGATCCGGGCGCCGAGCGAGACGAGGAAGCGGCAGAGATCCTGGACGTGAGGCTCGCACGCGGCGTTGCCGATCACCGTCTCGCCCTCCGCGAGCACGGCCGCCATGATCGCGTTCTCCGTCGCCATCACGCTGGCCTCGTCGAGGAACACGCGCTTGCCGCGCAGGCCGGACGTCCGCATCTCGTAACGGCCGTCCAGGACGATCTCGGTCCCGAGCTCGGCGAACGCGTGGATGTGCGGATCGAGTCGGCGGCGGCCGATCACGTCCCCGCCCGGAGGCGGCACAACCGCGCGCCCGAACCGCGCCAGCAGCGGGCCGGCCAGCAGGAACGACGCACGGATGCGCCGGCACAGCACCTCGTCGAGCTCGGTCTTGTGCACTCCCGACGTGTCGACTCTCACCTCGTTCGGGCCGCTCCAGTCGACGTCGGCGCCGATGTCGGCGAGCAGCTCCATCATCGTCTGGACGTCGCGGATCCGCGGCACGTTCGTGAGCAGCACGGGCTCCGTCGCGAGCACGCACGCCGCCAGCAGCGGCAGCGCACCGTTTTTGTTGCCGGCGGCGCGAACCGTGCCGTTCAAGGGGCGTCCGCCCTCGATCACGAAGGACTGCATCAGCTTCTCGGTGGCAAGCGTAGAGGTCACGGGTGTCGGCGTCTCTCGATCGGAACCGCAGGTCGGAGGCGGGGTATCGTAGACGGCCGATGGAGCCGACGCGCGAGCAGGCGTGGAAGACGCTGACGCACTACACGAAGGGCGAGTCGCTCCTGCGACACGCGCTCGCCGTCGAGGCGTCCACCCGGTCGTACGCGCGGCGCCTCGGGGAGGACGAGGAGCGCTGGGGCGTCGTCGCGCTGCTGCACGACTTCGACTACGAGATCCACCCGACACTCGACAAGCACCCGCAGGATGGCGCACCGATCCTGCGTGACGAGGGCTATCCCGAGGACGTGATCGAGGCAGTGCTCTCGCACGCCGAGCACCTGGCCATGCCCCGGGACACGCCGCTCAAGCGCACGCTGTTCGCCTGCGACGAGCTGTCCGGCTTCGTGCACGCGTGCGGGCTCGTCCGGCCGACCGGGCTCGACGGGTTGGAGCCGAAGTCGGTGCGCAAGAAGCTGAAGCAACCCTCGTTCGCGGCCGGCGTGCACCGCGACGAGGTGTACGCGGGCGCCGAGCTGATCGGGCTCGAGCTCGACGAGCACATCGCCAACGTCGTCGGCGCGCTGCAGCCGATCGCAAGCGAGCTGGGCCTGCGTACCGCCGCCGACGCGGCCTAGCCGAGGACCGCGTCGGCGAGCCGCTCGAGGTCGTCGTCGCTCGTCCACCAGCCGCAGGAGGCGCGGACGAGGTTCCTGCCCGGGATCTCGCGCACGAGTACGTGGCGCTCGGCGCAGCGCGCGACGACGCCGGCGCTGTCGTCGTGGCGGAACGACACCAGGGTCGCATCGCCCGCGACGAGCTCCACCTTCTCGGCAAGCAGCGCCCGGCAGCGTGCGGCCTGCTGCGCCGCCCGCTCGAACCGCCAGTCGGGAGCGACGTCGAGCGCAGCCAGCAGCCCGGCCAGGGACGACGCAGCGAGCCAGCCCGGGTCGAAGCGAGCCGCTCCCTCGCGCGCCACGAAGCTGCCGTCGGGCTCGAACGAGGTCTGCGCGAAGTAGCTCGGCCGCCGGATGCGCAGGCGCTCCGGATCGGCGACGACGAGCGCCCCGGTGGAGTCCGGGCCGCAGAGCCACTTCTGGCCCGAGATCGTGTAGTAGTCGAGCCCTTGCGCCTCGACGGGGATCACGCCGACCGACTGCGCGCCGTCGACGAGGATCGGCAGGCCGGTCTGCGCCTTCAGCTCCCGCACCGGCAGCACGCGCCCGGTCGTCCAGAGCACGTGCGAGAGCGCCAACAGCCGCGTGCGCGGCGTCACGGCGGCGAGGATCGCCTCCGGCTCCGGGTCGGCCACGACGACGCGGGCGCCGCTCACGTGCAGGGGCAGCACGAGGCCGGGATGCTCGTCCGTCGTCGTCACGATCTCGTCCTCCGGCCCGAGGTCGAGCCCCGCAAGGACGATGTTGCAGCCGTCGGTCGTCGAGCCGGTGAGCGCGACCTGTCCCGGCTCGACTCCGACGAGGCCGGCGAGTCGCTCGCGCAGGCGCTGCCGCAGGCCGAGGATGCGATCGAAGTACTCCTTGCCCAGCCGCCCGCGCTCGCCGTCGGCGCCGAGCTCAGCCTGCATCGCGTCGATCGTGGGGCGCGCGAGCGGCCCAAAGGTACCGGCGTTCAGATACGCCGCCCGTTCGAGCACCGGAAAGAGCCCTCTCGCCTCCTCGAAGGTCACCCGATCCTCACCTCCACAGGCGCGTGATCCGAGAGCACGCGGCCATTGTGACGGCGGCGCTCCTCGGGCCAGACGGTGAGCGAGCTCGCCTCGAGACCCTTCACGAGCACGTGGTCGATCCCCTGGCCGAGCTCGGACCAGCCCGAGAGGCCGACGAGGTGCTCGGCGCGCACGTTGAAGTCGCCTGCCAGCACGACCGGTAGGTCGCCGGCGATTCGCTCCACGAACGCCTCCGCACGCAGGATCTCGCTTGCCGGGATCTCCGGCCGGCGGAAGTCATTGGTGGCGTGGAGGTTCGCGACCACGAGCCGGTCGGTGCGGACCGCGTGGCAGAAGCGGGGCTCCCGGCGGCCCTCGTCGATCCGCAGGTCATGCGTTTCGCGCGGCTCGAGACTCGGCCCGAGCAGGATCACGTTCGCCTGTCCCACGATCGCCGAGCGCAGCACGCCGTTGTTCAGGCGCGTGATGAACCCTCCCAGCCAGCCCGGGAGCCACGGCCTTCGGGTCACGGTCCAGCGCGCCGTCATGCCGCTCCAGCGCGCGAGGCGCGGCAACGCCCAGAGCGGCACCTCCTGCAGGCAGAGCACGTCCGGATCGTCCGCGCTCGCGAGCTGGATCATCGTGTGCAGGTGGCTGCTGCGCTCAGGCGGATGGGTGTTGCCGTGGAAGACGTTCCAGCTGCGCACGAGCAGGGCCACGGCCGGATCTAGTCTACGAGCGTGCGCGTCGTCCTCGCCGACCCTCCCGCGTTCACGCCGCCGTACGACCACGCGCTCGCCGTCGCCCTCGCCCGCGCGGGCGCAGACGTCGAGCTCGTCACGTCGCGGTTCCGCTTCGGGGACGTTCCCGCCCCCGACGGCTACGAGCGGAAGGAGCTCTTCTACCCGCTCTCGTCGCGGCTCTTCGGACGCTCGCGACTCCGGCTGCCGCTGAAGGCGCTCGAGCATCCGCTGGGGCTGGCGCGCCTCGCCGCCACGCGCGCCGACGTCGTGCACGTGCAGTGGCTCGCGGCTCCGGAGCTGGACGTCCGCTTGCTGCGCCACCGCGCGCCACTCGTCCTGACCGCACACGACCTGCTTCCGCGCCGGACGGCGGGCAAGCACGCCCTCTGGCGTCGGCTCTTCGCCCGCTTCGAGCGCGTCGTCGTGCACAGCGAGCGCGGCCGGGAGACGCTGGCCGCGTTCGGCGTTCCCGCAGGCAAGCTCCGCGTGATCCCGCATCCGGTCTGGCCCAGCGAGCCGGCGCGGGAGGACGATGGCCGCACCGTCCTCGCGCTCGGGCTCGTGCGCCCGTACAAGCAGCTCGACCACGCGAGGCGGGCAGCGCACGCAGCCGGGGCCGAGCTCCGGGTGGCGGGTGACTCGAACGCGTTCCTCACGGAGGCAGAGATCGACCGCGCGCTCGGCGCGTCGACCGTCGCCGTCTTTCCGTACCGGCCGGAGCTCGACCAGAGCGGCGCGCTCCTGCGCGCGCTCGGCGCGGGGATCCCGGCGGTCGTCTACGACGTCGGCGGCCTCGGCGAGGTCGTCTCGGCCTACGGCGCGGGGCGCGTGGTCGCGCCGGACGACATCGAGGGCCTCACGGCCGCGCTCCGGGCGCTCCTGGACGACGAGACGGCGCTCGCCGCCGCCCGTGCCGGCGCGCTCCGTGCGCGCGAGGAGCTGACCTGGGAGGCGTCGGCCCGCGCACATCTCGAGCTCTACCGGGAGCTCCGCTGAGCTTCCTGCGCCGCGGTCGCTTCGCCGAGCTCGTGCGGCGCCAGCTCGATCTGCTCGGCGAGGACGAAGCCGAGCTGCTCGCGGAGGCCGACGAGGCGGAGCGTGCCTACGACGCGGCAGAGCGCGAGGACGCCGAGGAGGCGTACGGCGATTACCAGCTCGTGCTCGACTCGCTCGCCGACCGCTTGATCGACCTGCGGGTCACCTATGCCGCCACGCTCGACGACGAGGCAGCACGCGAGTACGAGCATGCCTTCGACCGAGCAGCAGCGAAGCGCTTCCCCCGCATTCGCGATCGGCTCTAGAGGAGGATTGCCGGATGCGGATCGAGGACTACGGCCTGATCGGAGATCTCCAGACCGCGGCGCTCGTGGGCCGCAACGGCTCGATCGACTGGCTCTGCTTCCCGCGCTTCGACTCGGGCGCATGCTTCGCTGCGCTGCTCGGCAACGACGAGAACGGGCGCTGGCTGCTCGCTCCGGACTGCGAAGTCGAACATGTGGAGCGGCGCTACCGCGACAACTCGCTCGTGCACGAGCTGGACTTTCACACCGCGGACGGCTCGGCGCGCGTGATCGACTTCATGCCGCCGCGTGGCGCCGATCCGGACGTCGTCCGCATCGTCGAGGGGCTCGAAGGGACGGTTCGGATGCGGATGGAGCTCGTCATCCGCTTCGATTACGGCTCGATCGTGCCCTGGGTGCGCAGCACCTCGGACGCCTCACTGGTCGCGATCGCCGGTCCGGACGCCGTCGTGCTGCAGACGCCCGTCGAGACCCGCGGCGAGAACCTCCACACCATCGCAGAGTTCACGGTCTCGGCCGGGGAGCGCATCCCGTTCACGCTTACGTGGTTCCCCTCGCACCACGACACCGTCGCGCCCGTCGACCCGGAGCAGGCGCTCGTGGACACGTGCTCGTACTGGCGCGAATGGCTCGGCCCTTGCACCTATGCCGGCCGCTGGCGCGACGCCGTCGTCCGCTCACTGATGGTGCTGAAGGCGCTGACCTACGGTCCGACGGGAGGCATCGTCGCCTCGCCGACGACGTCGCTGCCGGAGCGGATCGGCGGCGTGCGCAACTGGGACTACCGCTACTGCTGGCTCCGTGATGCGACGTTCGCGCTCGACGCCCTGCTCGAGAACGGCTTCGTCGACGAGGCACGCGGGTGGAGAAGCTGGCTGCTGCGCGCGGTCGCGGGAGATCCGGACGACCTCCAGATCATGTACGGGCCTGCCGGCGAACGGCGTCTGACGGAGTTCGAGCTGCCCTGGCTGGATGGCTACGCAGGCTCCAAGCCGGTGCGTGTCGGCAATGGCGCGAGCGAGCAGTTCCAGCTGGACGTGTACGGCGAGGTGCTCGACGTGCTCTACCAGGCGCGGCGGCGCGGTCTCGAAGCGGACGACGCGGCGTGGGCGCTCGTGCGCCATCTGCTGGAGGAGCTCGAGTCGCGCTGGCACGAGCCGGACGAGGGCATCTGGGAGGTGCGCGGCCCGCGTCGGCACTTCACGCACTCGAAGGTGATGGCGTGGGTCGCCTTCGACCGCGGCCTCCGGCTGGTCGAGGAGTTCGAGCGCAAGGGGCCTGCGGCGCGGTGGCGCCGAGCCCGCGACGAGATCCAGGCCGAGGTGCTCGAGCGCGGCTTCGACGAGGAGCTCGGCTCGTTCGTCCAGTCCTATGGCTCGAAGCGGCTCGATGCGAGCCTGTTGACGATCCCGCTCGTCGGCTTCCTGCCGCCCGACGACCCGCGCGTCGCCGGCACGCTCGAGGCGGTGCGCCGGGAGCTCCTGCACGACGGCTTCGTGCGCCGCTACCTCCACGACGAGGATGCCGGGGAAGTCGACGGGCTGCCCCCCGGCGAGGGCGCGTTCTTCCTCTGCTCCTTCTGGTTCGTCGACAACCTGGTGCTGCTCGGCCGGATGGAGGAGGCGGTCGAGATGTTCGAGCGCCTGCTCACGCTCCGCAACGAGCTCGGGTTGCTCTCCGAGGAGTACGACCCGGGCGAGCGGCGGCTCGTCGGCAACTTCCCGCAGGCGTTCTCGCACATCGGGCTGATCAACACGGCGATGCTCCTGGAGGACGCGGAGGCCGGTCGGCTGCGCGCCTAGCCCTCGTCCTCGTCGACGCCCGAGATCGAGACGGCGGCGTTCACGAGCGCGAGGTGCACGAGCCCCTGCGGGAAGTTGCCGAGCAGCTCGCCGCTCGGAGGATCGATCTCCTCGCCATAGAGGCCGACGTCGTTCGAGAGCTCGACGAGCTCGCTCATCAGCTCGTTCCCCTCCTCCACGCGACCCGCGCGGCCGAGCGCGTCCACGAGCCAGAACGAGCACGCGAGGAACGCGCCCTCCTGCTCGCGGCAGCCGCCCGTGCGGTAGAGCAGCGGGCCGCCGGCGTCGAGCTGGCGCCGGATCGCCGCGAGCGTCGAGACGAAGCGGGGATCGGTCGGGCGCGAGTAGGCGCAGAGCGCCAGGGTCAAGAGCGACGCGTCCGCCTCGTCGCCGAGCTCGGGAGCGCGCCGGTAGCTGCCGCGCTCCTCGTCCCACCCCTCCTGCTCGATCCAGTCGCGCACGTCGTCGGCTGCCCGGCGCCAGGTCGCGCCACGGTCGGGCAGAGCGCCGAGCTCGGCGAGCTTCGCCGCCCGGTCGAGAGCCGTCCAGCACATCGCCTTCGACTGCACGAAGTGGCGCAGCCCGTCCCGCACCTCCCAGATCCCGGCGTCCGGATCGCCCCACTTCTCGGCCACGAAGTCGGCGAACCCCGCCAGCTGCGCCCCGGCGACCGTGTCGAGCGAGCCGATGCGCGCGCGCAGCCGCGAAGCGCTCTCGAGCAGGTGCCCGTAGTTGTCCAGCTGGAGCTGCTCGTTCGCCGCGTTCCCGACACGCACAGGTCGCGAGCCGCGGTAGCCGGGCAGGTCGAGCTCCACCTCGTCCACGCCGGCGCCGCCGTCGACGGCGTAGAGCGGGCGCACCTCCGGGGCCGTCGGACTGGTCGCCTCGAGCTGCCAGCGGAAGAAGGCCTCCGCCTCGTCCACGTAGCCGAGGTGGAGCAGCGCCCGCATTGTGTAGATCCCGTCGCGCAGCCACGAGAAGCGGTAGTCCCAGTTCAGATCGCCGCCGATCCGCTCCGGGAGCGACGTCGTCGGCGCGGCGAGGATCGCCCCGGTCGGCTCGTAGGCGAGCAGCTTCAGGACGAGCGCGCTGCGCACGACCTGCTCGCGCCACGGGCCCTCGTAGACCGCCCGTCCGGCCCAGTCCATCCAGGCCGCCGACGTGCGCTCCAGGCGCCGCTCGACCTCTTCGCGGCTCGTCGGCGCCGGCCCCAGCGTGAGCGCGATCGTGGCGCGCGCGCCCTCCTCCAGCGTGAAGTGCCCGTCGCCGGCGTTCCAGGTGCGGAGCGTCAGCTCCTCGTGCTGCGCCGGGCCGCTCCCGAGAGCGTCGCGCGGCGTGAAGGTCCAGCGCATCGGCACGCTGCCCGCGCGTCCGTCGACGAGCCGCACGAGCTCGTGAGGGCGCTCGCGCTCCCAGGTCATCGCGTCGGTGACCCGAACCGATCCGGAGCCGGTGGTGAAGGTCGTCTCGAGCACGTTCGTGCTCTCGCGATAACGCCTCGTGGCGCTGAACGGCTCGTCGGGACACAACTCGAGGGCGGCACCGCGCGCGTCGAGCAGGCGATCGAAAACGGGTGGCGAGTCCGGCTTCGGCAGGCAGAGCCAGTCGATCGCGCCGTCGCGGCCGACGAGCGCCGTCGTGCGCCCGTCGCCGATCAGCGCGTAGTCGCGCAGAGGCAGGTAGCCGTCGATCCGCACCGCGCGGTTGTGCCCCGGCGGGCGGTTACCTATGCCCGAAGTGGTGGGCCGGAGGGAGCGAAGCGCCGACGTCGCTCCGCGCGACGCGGCGGGCGAGCGGGCCGAGGCTCTCGAGCTCGTCGACGACGATGTTGCGGTTCTCGCCGATCCGCTCGTAGCGCCCGTGCACGAGCAGGAGCGGTTCGCCGCGGACGACGGCGCGCCGCCGCTCGTAGAGCTCGGGTGAGACGATCAGGTTCACCTGGCCGTGCTCGTCCTCGAGCAGCATGAAGACGATGCCGCTGGCCGTGGCAGGACGCTGGCGCGCGATCGCGAGCCCGGCGTAGGCGACGCGGCTGCGATGCCGGGCCTCCAGGAGCTCCGGGCTCGCGAGCACCCCGGGCGGCAGGTGCGGTCGCAGCAGCGTGAGCGGATGCAGGCCGACCGAGACGCTCGTGCCCGCGTAGTCGGCGAGCATCCGCTCCCAGTCCGTCAGGTCGGGTAGGTCCGGCGTCGCCGCCGTCGGCTCGAGCGACAGCGTGAGCTGGACGTTCTCCCGCTGCACCGTCTGGGGCCGGACGACGAGCCCGAGCTCCCAGAGCAGGTCGCGGCGCTTCCCGAAGCGGTCGCACGCGCCGCTGCGCACGAGTGCCTCCAGCTCCCGCGCGTCGAGCGGCGCCCTGCGCGCGAGATCGCCGACCCCGGCGAACGGGCCGCGCTCCTCCCGCTCGGCGACGAGCGCTTCCGCATCGTCCGTCCCCACCGAGCGCACGTAGGAGAGCCCCAGCCGGACCGTGCTCTCCTCGAGCGAGCAGCGGGCCTCGCTCAGGTTCACATCGGGGGGCCGTACCTCCACTCCGCGCCGCTGCGCGTCCCGGACCAGGCTGGCGGGTGGGTAGAAGCCCATCGGCTGCGCGTTCAGCAGCGAGCAGAGGAACTCCGCCGGATAGTGGTGCCGCAGCCACGCCGATTGGTAGGCGAGCAGACCGAAGGCGGCCGCGTGCGACTTCGGGAAGCCGAAGCCGGAGAAGGACGCGAGCTTGTCGTAGACGAGGTCGGCCGTCACCGGGTCGACGCCGTTCGCCGCCGCGCCCTCGACGAAGCGGGCGCGGAACGCCTCGATCGCCTCCTCGCTGCGCTTGCGGCTCATCGCACGCCGCAAGCCCTCGGCCTCGCCGATCGTGAAGCTCGCGAGCGCCATCGCCACCTCGAGCACCTGATCCTGGAAGACGACGACGCCGTGGGTCTCGCGCAGAGGCTCGCGCAGCAGCTCGTGGTCGACCGGCGGCACGTACGACGGGTCGACGCGGAGCTGCTCGCGCGCATGGATGTACGGGTGCACGGCCTTGCCCTGGATCGGCCCCGGCCGCACGAGCGCGACCTGCACGGTCAGGTCGTCGAGGTCGGCCGGCTTCGTGCGGAGGAGGCTCTGCATCTGCGCGCGGCTCTCGATCTGGAAGTCGCCCACGGTGTCGGCGCGCTGGATCTCCGCGAAGACATCGCCGTCGTCGAGCGGGATCCGTGAGAGGTCGATTGGCTCGCCGTAGACCTCGGCGATCTGCTCCACGCAGTCCTCGACCGCTGAGAGCATCCCCAGGCCGAGCAGGTCGATCTTGAGGAAGCCCGCATCCGAGCAGGAGTCCTTGTCCCACTGGCAGAGCTGGCGGCCGGCCATCGCCGCCGGCTGCACCGGCACGAGCTCGTCGAGCGGCCGCGAGGAGATCACCATCCCGCCGGGATGCTGCGAGATGTGGCGCGGCAGGCCGCCGATCTCGGCGGTCAGCTCCGCGAAGGCGCGCCAGCGCGGCGAGAGCAGCCTGCGCTCCGCGTCGGGGAGCAGGCCGAGCTCCTCCGCGACCCGCTTTGCGTTCCAGCCGTCCGAGACGCGCGCGAGCCGCTCGAGCTCGGCGAAGGGCAGGCCGAGCGCCTTGCCGACGTCGCGGATCGCCCCACGGGAGCGATAGGTGGCGAAGCTGGCTACGAGTGCGGCGTGGCGGCGGCCGTAGCGCTCCGTCACCGCGACGATCAGCTTCTCGCGGATGTCGCGCGGGAAGTCGAGGTCGATGTCGGGCACCGAGGCGAGCTCGCGGTTCAGGAAGCGGCCGAGCGAGAGGTCGTTCGCGACCGGATCGACGTGCGAGAGCCCGGTCAGGTAGCAGACGATCGAGCCGACCGAGCTGCCGCGCCCGCGCCCCGGTGGCAGCCAACGGCGCGGCGATCCGACGCCGCGCACCTGCGCGGCGCACTCCTTCGCGAGCTCCAGCACCTCCCAGTGGAGCAGGAAGAAGCCGGCCAGCCCGAGCTCGTCGATCAGCGCCAGCTCGTCCCGCAGCCGTGTGCGGGCACGACCGAGTAGCCGCCTGTTGCTCGGTGGATAGCGATCGGCGAACGACGACTCGCACACCTGGGCCAGCCGGCGGATCGCGGGGTCCCGCCCGTCCGCGAAGTCGGGATAGCGGTAGCCGAGCTCGGCGGTGAGGTCGAACTCGAGCCGCTGGGCCAGCTCGGCTGTGCGGCGGACGGCGTCGCGGTCGTCGGGAAAGAGGTCGAGCAGCTCGGCGGGTGCGCGCAGGACACTCTCGTGGTTGCCGCGCCGCTCGCGCTCGCACGACTCGAGCGAGGAGCGGTGACGGATCGCGACGAGGACGTCCTGCAGCGGCGTGCGGCGCGGGTGGTGCGCGTGGACGTTGCCGGTGACGACCGTAGACGCGCCGAGGTGCTCGGCGAGGTCGCGCAGGAGCGCGTTCCGGTGCGCGTCACCGCGCTCGAACGGGCGCTGGAGCTCGACGAGGAAGCGGTCTCCGAAGGCGCGCGCGAGCTGCACCGCCGCATTCGGATCGCGCACACCGAGCCCGTTGCGCGCGCAGCCGGAGAGGCAGACGAGCCCGTCGTTCGACTCTGCGAGGAGCGCGGGATCGAGCGACGGTGGCAGCGGGTCGGCCCCCTCCTTCGGCCGCGTGCCGGCGTGCGCCGAGGTCAGCAGCCGGCAGAGGTTCGCGTAGCCCGCCGCCGACTCGACGAGGAGCGTCACATGATGTCCGGCTGTCCCGCTCCGGCGCCGGCAAAGCCGGCACCTCCGCTCTTTTGCGGCTCCGTCGAGCCTACGCCGCCGCCGCCGAGCGTCACCTCGGCGCCCGTGATCGGCCGGACACCGAAGTGCTTCGCCGCGTGGGCGAACTCGAGCGAGCCGTAGACCCCATCGTGGTCCGTGAGTGCGAGCGCCTCGTAGCCGAGCTCGGCCGCGCGCAGCGCGAGCTCCTCCGGGTGCGACGCGCCGTCGAGGAACGAATACGCTGAATGGCTGTGAAGCTCGACGTACCCGCGCCCCTGGCCGGCGCCTCCTCCCGGCCGGCGGAGCCGGCCTCCGGAGGCGTCTCGCGCCGCTCGCGGCACCGGGCTCTCCGGGGCCGTATTACTCATACTGTCCCCTCCGGCCCGGCACCGCGAGCGACGCGCCAGGAACGCGGGAGCCGCTGCGAATGAGAGAGCTCATGCTCCTACCACCCGGCGGAGGCGAGGTGATCGGAGACTCGGCCGACCGGCGGGTCGAGATCCTCTCCGACGGGGACGAGCTGCACGCGACCTGGTCGCGCTTCGGCCCGCACCGCGAAGGGGCCGACCTGCACGTGCACCGGCGGCACACCGACCTCTTCTACGTCCTCGCCGGCGAGCTGACCGTCCGGCTCGGTCCGGCGGGCGAGACGGCGACCGCGCAGCCGGGGATGCTCGCCCGGGTGCCGCCGCTCGTCGTCCACGGCTTCCGGAACGCAAGCGACGCCGAGCTGCGCTACCTCAACTTCCACGCTCCCGGCCAGGGCTTCGCCGACTACCTGCGCGCGGTTCGCGACGGCCGCACGCTCGTCTACGACCAGGAGGAGCCGCCTGCCGACGGCGGCCGGTCGCCCGCCGGGGCGAGCATCGGCAGAGGCGAGCTCGTCGCCGACCGGCCCGGCCTCAGAGTCGCACTCCTCGCCGACGTCGACGAGATCGGCATCTGCGAGGTGACGAGCGACCCCGGCGGCCCGGCGCCCCCTGCCCACCTCCACGCGAGGCACAGCGAGTCGTTCTACGTCCTCGAGGGCGAGCTCGCCCTCGTCGTCGGCGAACAGGAGCTCGCGGCCGGCCCCGGGACCTGGGCGCACGTGCCCGCGGGAGTCCCCCACACCTTCGAGCTCCGCGGCAACGAGCCCGTGCGCTTCCTCGACATCCACGCGCCGAGCTCCGGCTTCGGCGACTTCGTCCGGGCGCTCCACACCGCTCGCGACGAGGACGAAAGCGCAGCGGCGGCGCGCGCCCGCTTCGACCAGGCGCCCGCCTAGCCGCATCTCTGCAGACCCCTCGTGCGTTCAATTCCTGCATGCGGACGCTGGCGATCCTGATGGCCTCGATCTCCCTGGTGACGACCGCGCTCTTCGCACACGCGCTCGTCACCGCGGACGAGCCGCCCGCGCCGCGTACCGTGCAGGTCTCCTCCCCCTAGACTCACTTCGTGGACGCGCGGGAGCGCTACGAGGACCTGGCCGACTTCCTCGCCTTCCGCCACGACTTCGTCCAGCTCTCGCAGATGATGGGCATGCCGTGCGTGAAGGCGCGCGGCAAGATGATCGCCGGCTTCACGCGCGGCTCGATGGTCTTCAAGCTGACCGACCCGGAGCGGCACGCCGAGGCGCTCGCGCTCGACGGCGCCCACCTCTTCGATCCCTCCGGCGAAGGCCGACCGTTCAAGCAATGGGTGGTCGTGCCGGCAGCGCACGCGGACCGCTGGGAGGACTTCGCCGACCACGCACTCACCCTCTAGGCTCGTTGTGAGAACCAACATCCGGCTTCCTCGTCGCGGAAGACGCAGGCGTGCTGGCCCGACTCGAGCACGAGGTCGAAGTAGCGCCGGTCGACGGGATCGTCGGTCCACCAGCGGTCGACGACGCGCCACTCCTCGCGCAGCACCGCCACTCCGGTTCGGTTCACCCGCACGGGCACACCGACCGGTGACGCCTCGACCAGCGCGGGCCGCGGCGCGTTTATTCGTCCCGCGGAGCGAGCGCGGGGGAACCCGTGGTTCCCCCGCGAGCCCCCTCCTTCAGCGCTGCGGATCGCCATCGCGCGGCGGGCCTCCGGGCGAGTGAATCGCCCTCCGGCCGCGGAACGGAGCTCCGACGGTCAGCGTCCGAAACATCATTCGTCCCGCGGAACGAACAGCGCGCGGGACTCGGGAATCCGCGACCACGGCGCCACCTCCACGACTGCGCACACCGAGCCGGAGCCCGTGCTCGCGCGGACCTGGCGCAGGCCGTCGCTCAGCCGGGCATTGACCTCGTCTCCGACAGGCTGTACGAGCTCGAGCTGCCGGCCGACCGACTCCGAGAGCTCCACCGCCTCCAGGCGCAGCTCGAGGACGGGCGCGGGAATCTCGAGCAGCTTCGGCCCGAGCGCCGCGCGCAGCCGCGAACGCTCCGCGATCGGCTCGCGGAAGGTGACGGTGCGCCGCCACGAGCCGCCGCCGACGAGCCGCGCCGAGAGCGCCGCCTTCCGCAGCGGCCGACCCGCCCGCTCGGGGCGGGCGAGCAGCCGGTCGAGGAGGGCGCCGAACGCGCGCCGGAGCGTCAGCTCGTTCGCGATCGCCTCCGGGAACTCGAGCGCCTCGGCCAGCTCGGCGGCCTGGCGCCGGCCTCGCACACGACCCTGCTCCCCTCCGTGTGCGAGCGCCCACGCCCGCCGCCCATCCGGGCCGAGCCGCTCGGCGACTGCTCCCCCGGGCAGCGCCGCGAGCTCCCCCAGCTTGCGCACCCCGAGTCCCTCGAGCTCGGCGTAGCGCGCGGCGGGAAGCGGCAGGAGCGAGAGCGGCAGCGGTGCGAGGAAGCCCTCCTCCTTCCCGTCCGCGACCACGATGGCCTGCCCGGGACGCGCGACGCTCGCAGCAGCCAGTGCTGCGAACCGGCGCCGCGCAGCGCCCACGCGTGGATCCCAGGCAGTTCCGACGGCGGCGAGCGCCCGCTCGAGCGCCGCCTCCAAACCTCCGTACAGCCGCTCGACGCCCTTCGTCTCGAAGTACACGCGCCCCGGCTCGTCGGGGTCGACGGCGAAGCCCGAGTCCTCGAGCCGTTGCAGCACCCCTTCCCACCCGCGCTCGACCGCGGCCGGGTCCTGCTCGACGAGCACGAGCTGCGGGCAGGTCGCGAGCGCCTCGCCCAGCCGCATCCCCGGCAGCACCCCGACGCGCTCGGCCGCGGCCGTCACGGGCCCGATCAGCGGCTCCGTCCCGGGCAGCGGCGCCAACGCCGCCGGCTCGAGCGCCAGGCGCGGCCGTTCCCTCAGCGCTGCCCGCAACTCGAAGCCAGGGATGAGGAGACAGGCGATCACCGGAACGTATGTTCTATACCCGAACAGGTGTTCCTGTCAAACCGCCTCAAGCAGATTTTACTTTTGGGGGCATTCTGTCGATCAGAACGGCATGGCCGGTGCCCTCACCGACGCTGGACGACTCGATGCCCTGCGGCTGGTTGGGCTCCTGGACACGTCGCCCGAGGAGGAGTTCGATCGGCTCACGCGCCTGGCGGCCAGGATGCTGTCCACTCCCACGGCTGCGCTCGCCCTGATCGATGCGGAGCGCCAGTTCATCAAGAGCGGCTTCGGCCTGCCCGAGCCCGTCGCAACGACGAGATCGCTGCCGCTCTCGTATTCCTTTTCCCGCTACCTGATCGAGACGGGGCTCCCGTTCGCCGTCGACGACGCCCGCGAGGATCCCCTCCACCGTGACAACCCGACGGTCGGCGAGCTCGGCATCGTCTCCTACCTCGGCGTGCCGCTGCTCAGCTTCGACGGTTACGTGCTCGGCAGCATCTGCGTGCTCGACACGCAGCCCCGCAGCTGGGAGCCCGCCGACATCGACGCGCTGGAGACGCTGGCCGCGGCGGCGATGACCGAGATCGAGCTGCGCACGACGACGGCCCGCTACCGAGGCCTCGTCGAGGAGCTGCCACTGGCCACGTACGTCACCGCCTGCGTCGAGCGACCGAAGACGCTGTACATCAGCCCGCAGATCGAGCCGCTGCTCGGCTATCCGGCGAAGGCGTGGACCGAGGACAACACCCTCTACGACTCGCTCCTCCACCCCGACGACCGCGAGCGCGTCCAGGCCGAGTTCGAGCAGTCCCGCCGGCGCCGCGAGCCCTTCCGGTCGGAGTTCCGGATGGTGCATCGCGACGGAAGCGTGGTCTGGGTGCTGGAGAAGAACGTCCGCGTCTTCGGCGACGATGGCGAGCCGCTCTTCTCCCACGGGTTCTTCCTCGACCTGACCGAGCGCAAGGAGCTCGAGGACCAGCTGCGCCAGTCACAGAAGCTCGAGGCGATCGGCCAGCTCGCCGGCGGCGTCGCACACGACTTCAACAACATGCTCACGGCGATCAGCGGCTACGCGGAGCTACTCGAGCTCTCGTTCGAGCAGAACGACCCGCGCCGCCTCGACGTGGGCGAGCTGAAGCGTGCTGCGGGCCACGCGGCTGCGCTGACCCGGCAGCTGCTCGCGTTCAGCCGGAAGCAGGTGCTGCTGCCGCAACGCCTGGCCCCGAACCGGATCGTCTCCGAGCTCGAGACCATGCTGCACCGCACGATCGGCGAGCAGATCGAGCTCGAGACGTGCCTCGACCCACGCCTCAGCGACGTCGAGGTGGACCGCGACCAGCTCGTTCAGGTCGTGCTCAACATCGCCCTGAACGCCCGCGATGCGATGCTCGACGGCGGCCGCCTGACGATCTCGACCCGCGACGTCGAGCTCCCGACCGGCGCTCAGGTGGCGATCGAGATCCACGACACCGGCATCGGGATGGACGAGGCGACACGGCTGCGCGTGTTCGAGCCGTTCTTCACCACGAAGCCCGTCGGCACGGGCACGGGCCTCGGGCTCGCGACTGCGTACGGCGTCGTCAGCCAGAGCGGCGGCACGATCGAGGTGGAGAGCGAGCCCGGCGCGGGCACGACGTTCCGTGTCATGCTCCCCGCCGCCCGCGTGGCGGCGGCCTGCGTCGCCTGACGACGATCCCCCGCAGCCGGCCCGAGGCGACCTGCACCCGCAGGGCAGGCAGCTAGGCTAATCACGATGGCGGAGACGCTCACGTGCTACCGGCACCCGGACCGGGAAACAGGCGTCTCGTGCTCGGAGTGCGGCCGCGGGCTCTGCCCCGACTGCATGCGCTTCGCGCCCGTCGGGATCCGCTGCCCCGAGCACGCCGGTGAGGCCCAGGGGGCCAAGCGCGTCGTCCAGCGGGTGCAGTCGCAGACCACGCGCAGCCCGGGCTGGGTGGCGAAGGGCCTCGTCGGGCTCAACGTCGGCATCTACCTGCTCCAGCTCGCGCAGGGCGCGCCGATCAGCGCGAACTCCGGCTCGATCTTCTTCAACGGCGCGCTCTTCGGCCCCGCGGTCGCCGACGGCGACTGGTGGCGCCTGATCACCGCCGCCTTCCTGCACTACGGCCCCATCCACCTGGCCATGAACATGCTCGCGCTCTGGCTCTTCGGGCCGGCGCTCGAGAACGCGATCGGTTCGGCGCGGTTCCTGCTCCTCTACCTCGTCTCGGGTCTCGCCGGCTCGGCCGGCGCGCTGCTCCTGACACCCGAGGCGGTCACCGTCGGCGCGTCGGGTGCGATCTTCGGGCTCTTCGGCGCCATCCTCGTGCTGGAGCGCCAGGGCACCTACATCTTCGGCGGCAGCGTGATCCCGCTGCTCGTGATCAATTTCGCCTTCACGCTCTTCATCCCGGGAATCTCCAAGGGCGGGCATATCGGCGGCTTCATCGGCGGTGCGCTGGCGATCCTGGTCATGTCGCGCTTCGGGCAGCAGAAGGTCGGCTACGCGCGCATGGACGTGCTCGGGTACGTGGGTCTGGCTGCGATCGGCCTGCTCAGCGTCGCCGTGGCCTACTGGAAGGTCCGGGGCTACGCCTAGGAGGGTTTGGCGAAATACAGCTGTGCCGTCTGGCCGCGCTGCTCGCCCCGATGCGGCGTCCTCAGTCGCGTCGATAGCTTCAGCTATCGACGCTCCCTGCGTCCTTGCCTCGGAACGAGCAGCACAACCCCGACGACGAGCGGCATTCCGCCAAACCCTCCAGCTTCAGCCGCCGGCGGCGACGCTGACGACGCCCGACTCGGCGAGGGCGGCCTGCGCTGCGGCGAGGCGCGCGAGCGGCACCCGGTACGGCGAGCAGCTGACGTAGTCGAGCCCGAGTCCGTGGCAGAACGCGACCGAGCGCGGCTCGCCGCCGTGCTCGCCGCAGATGCCGAGCTTGAGGTCCTCGCGCGCTCCCCGGCCGCGCTCGACGGCGATCCGCATCAGCTCGCCCACGCCCTCCTGGTCGATCGTCTCGAATGGGTCGCGCTCGAGCACCCCGTGCTCGAGGTAGTGCGAGAGGAAGCGACCGCCGTCGTCGCGCGAGATCCCGAGCGCCGTCTGCGTGAGGTCGTTCGTGCCGAAGGAGAAGAAGTCGGCGTGCGCGGCGATCTCGTCCGCCCGGATGCACGCGCGCGGAAGCTCGATCATCGTTCCGCAGAGGTACTCGAGCTTGCCCTCCTCGGCGGCGACGCGGACGGTCAGCTCGCGCAGCCGGCGCAGCTCCTCGCCGAAGCCGACGAGCGGGTGCATGATCTCGACGAGCGGCGCCGTCCCGCCGCGCTCCTGCACGGCGAGCGCGGCTCGCACGATCGCCCGCACCTGCATCTCGTAGATCTCCGGGAAGAAGAGCCCGAGCCGGCACGCGCGCCAGCCGAGCATCGGGTTCGATTCCTGCAGCGCGCGGATCCGCTCGCGCATGCGCTCGTCCTGCTCCTCCTCGAGTGCGGGCAGGAACTCGTGCAGCGGCCAGTCGAGCAGGCGGATCGTCACCGGCAGCCCGGCCATCGCCTCGAAGATCCCCTCGAAGTCGCTCTGCTGGATCGGGAGCAGTCGCTCGAGCGCGGCGCGGCGCCCGTCCTCGTCCGCGGCGAGGATCATCTCGCGCACCAGGTGCAGACGCTCGGCGTCGGCGAACATGTGCTCGGTGCGGCAGAGGCCAATGCCCTCGGCGCCGAACTCGCGCGCCTTGGTCGCATCCTCGGGCGTGTCGGCGTTCGCACGCACCTTCAGGTGCCGCACGCCGTCCGCCCATTCCAGGATGGCCGAGAAGTCGTCGTTGATCTGCGGGGGCACGAGCGGCACGGCGCCGACGATCACCTCGCCGGTGCCTCCGTTGATCGTGATCGTGTCGCCCTCGTGGAGCTCGTGGCCGGGCAGGCGCGCGATCTTCGCGGCCACGTCCACGTGCAGCGCCTCGCAGCCGGTCACACATGGCGTGCCCATCCCGCGCGCCACGACGGCCGCGTGTGAGGTGAGACCCCCGTGCGCCGTCAGGATCCCCGCCGCCTGCACCATCCCGTGGAAGTCGTCGGGCGTCGTCTCCCAGCGCACGAGGATGACGCTCTCCCCCGCCTTGCCGCGCTCCTCGGCCGTGTCCGCGTCGAAGACGATCGCGCCGCAGGCCGCGCCCGGGGACGCGTTCAGCCCCTTCGCGACCACGTTCACCTCCGCCGCGGGGTCGATCATCGGATGCAGGAGCTGATCGAGCTGCGCGGGGTCGATCCGCGCGACCGCCTCCTCCTTCGAGATCAGCTCCTCGTCGACCATGTTCACCGCCGCCTTCAGCGCGGCCGCGGCCGTGCGCTTGGCCGTACGGGTCTGGAGCAGGAAGAGCTTGCCGTCCTCGACGGTGAACTCGATGTCCTGCATGTCGCGGTAGTGCTCCTCGAGGCGCGCGATCGTCTCGCGCAGCTCGGCGTACGACTCCGGCAGGAGCTCGCCCATCCGCTCGATCGGCTCGGGTGTGCGGATCCCGGCCACGACGTCCTCGCCCTGCGCGTTCTGGAGAAACTCGCCGTAGAGGCCGCTCTCGCCGGTGGACGGGTCACGCGTGAAGCAGACACCGGTGCCCGAGGTGTCGCCCTTGTTGCCGAAGACCATCTGGACGACGTTGACGGCCGTGCCGATGTCGTCGGGGATCTCGTAGGTGCGCCGGTAGACCTGCGCGCGCGGCGAGTTCCACGAATCGAAGACGGCGCGGACCGCCCGTTCGAGCTGGTCGCGGGCATCCTGCGGGAAGCCGGCCCCGGTCTCCTCTGCGTAGACCCGCTTGTAGGTCTCGATCAGCTCAGCGAGGTCGTCGGCCGAGAGCTCGACGTCCTGCTTCGCGCCGCGGCGCGACTTCAGGTCGGCGAGTGCCTGCTCGAAGCGGTAGCCCTCGACGCCGTCCACGACCTCCCCGTACATCTGGATCAGCCTCCGGTACGAGTCGTAGGCGAAGCGCGGGTTCCCGGTCGTCTTCGCCTGCCCCTGTACCGCGACGTCGTTCAGACCCAGGTTGAGGATCGTGTCCATCATCCCGGGCATCGAGACCGCCGCACCCGAGCGCACGGAGACGAGCAGCGGGTCGTCGGGATCGCCGAAGCGCTTGCCCGCGTTGGCCTCGAGCGCCGCGATGTGCTCGGCGATCTCCGCGTCGAGCCCGTCCGGCAGCGTGTGGCCGGCCGCCATGTACGCGCGGCAGGCGTCGGTGGTGATCGTGAAGCCGGCGGGCACGGGAACGCCGAGCGCGGTCATCTCCGCCAGGCCGATCCCTTTGCCTCCCAGCAGCTCACGACCGCCGCTCGAGTCCTCGTCGAAGGCGTAGACGTAACGCACCGGGGCGATCTTCCCACAAGCGTGCGCTGCCATACTCGACCACGTGGCTGGGCACATCGTCGCAATCGGGGGCGGGAGCCTGCTCGACCCCCACTCCAAGCTCGAGTCGCTCGTGCTCGACCTGACGGGCACCGAGAGCCCGCGCGTGTGCTTTCTCGCCACCGCCGTCGCGGAGCACGCGGAGCCGATCCTCCGCTTCTACCAGGCCTTCGGCACCCGGGGCTGCCTGCCGACGCACATCGAGCTCTTCGGCCGCCCGGACAACCCCGCCGCCCGGCTCGCCGATCAGGACGTGATCTACGTGGCCGGCGGCAACACGGCGAACGCACTCGCCCTCTGGCGCGTGCACGGGCTCGACGAGGCGCTGCGCGGCGGCACTGGAGCGCGGCGCGGTGCTGGCCGGCTGGAGTGCGGGCGCGAATTGCTGGTTCGAGGACTCGGTCACCGACTCGTTCGGCCCGCTGCGTCCGCTCGGCGACGGCCTCGGCTTCCTCCGCGGCAGCTTCTGCCCGCACTACGACGGGGAGCTCGACCGCCGGCCGACCTACGGCCGCCTCGTCGCGGACGGGATGGCGCCCGGGTTCGCAGCCGACGACGACGCGGCACTCGTGTTCCGCGACGGCGAGCTCGCGGAGATCGTGACGCAACGTGCCGGCGCCCGCGGCTACCGCGTGACAGCCCAGGGCGAGGAGCCGCGCGAGGCGCGCCTGCTGTGAGGCGGTTCTCGATCGTGGCGACCGCAAGCTGCTCGGGCAAGACGACACTCGGGCGCGAGCTCGCCCGGCGGCTCGACGTGCCGTTCGTCGAGCTCGACGCACTCCATCACGGGCCGAACTGGACCGAGGCGACCGCCGCTGAGCTGCGCGCGAAGGTCGAGCCGGTCGTCGCCGGTGAAGCGTGGGTGATCGACGGCGGCTACTGGGGCAAGCTCGGCGATCTGGTGTTGCGCAACGCCGACCTCGTGGTCTGGCTCGACCTGCCCGTGCGCGTCTGGCTGCCGCGGCTCTTCCGTCGCACCGTCGGGCGCATCGTTCGCCGCGAGGAGCTCTGGAACGGGAATCGCGAGTCGGTTCGGAACGTCTTCTTCAGCCGCAACTCGTTGATCTGGTACGCGCTCAGCAACCACCCGCGCCACCGGCGCGACTATCCCGAGCGGCTCGCTCCCTACGACCTCGTGCGCCTGCGCACGCCGAGGGAGGTGGAGCGATGGCTCGCGACGTTCGGCTGAGCAGCGCCGAACGGGTCCTCTTCCCCGAGTCGGGGATCACGAAGGGCGATCTGTTCGACTACTACGACCGGATCGCGCCCGTGCTCGTCCCGCACCTGCGCGACCGGCCGTTCACGATGAAGCGCTGGCGCGAGGGGATCGCGGGCGGCTCGTTCTTCCAGAAGCAGGCGCCGAAGGGGATGCCGGACTGGCTGCCGACGCGCACGTTCACGACGCACCCGCGGCCCGAAAAGGGAAAGCCAGCCGGCTCGCGCGAGGTCGACTTCCCGCTCGTCAACTTCCGCGAGGCCCTGCTCCTGATGGTGCAGTACCACTGCATCGACATGAACGCGTGGTACTCCCGCGTGGACAAGCCGGACCGCCCCGACTACGTGCTCTTCGACCTCGACCCGCCCGACGGCGATTTCCCGCTCGCCGTGCGCGCCGCGCAGCTCGTGCGCGAGGCCCTGGACGAGCTCGAGCTGCGCTCCTACGTGAAGACGAGCGGCTCGGAGGGCATTCACGTCCTCGTCCCGGTCACGCGCCGGTACCGCTTCGGCCAGACGCACGCCTTCGCCGAGGCGGTCTCGAAGCGGCTCGCGGAGCAGAACCCCGGCGTGATCACGACGGAGTGGCTGAAGCGCAAGCGCAACGGCGTCCTGCTCGACTACCACCAGAACGGCCAGGGCAAGACGATCGCCTCCGCCTACTCCGTCCGGCCGAAGCCGGGCGCGCCCGTCTCGACGCCACTCCGCTGGGACGAGGTGACCGCGAAGCTCGATCCCGGCCGCTTCACGATGGAGGCGGTGCTGAAGCGGGTGGAGGAGCACGGCGACCTGTTCGCGCCGGTGCTGGAGGGCGGTCAGGCCCTCGGGGATGCGCTACGCCGGATCGGCTAGGCGCTTGCGGCGAGAGCGCCACTCGGCCAGCCAGGCGGCGCCGCGCAGGCCGAGCCAGATCGGCGTCAGGATCACGTAGAAGGCGAGGTCGGCAGCGCCGAGGATCGTCAGCCAGAGCGCCCAGCGCCACCTGGGCACGGGTGGCTTGCGCCGCGCGGACGGCGTGCTCACCGGGCCGCGGTCTCCTGCCGGCGCCGGTCGAGCAGCCGGATCACGCGGTGAGCCGTCTCCTCGATCGAGAGGCCGGTCACGTCGACGACCGGGCACGCCAGGCGGCGGTGCAGCTCCTCCGCCTGCTCCAGCTCCTCGTAGATCTCCAGCAGCTCGGCGTAGCGGCGGTTCGTCGCGCCCATCGAGCGGACGCGCGTGTTCCGGATCTCCGCCAGCCGCTCGGCGTCGATCGTCAGCCCGGCGATCTTGGCCGCGTCGATCTCGAACAGCTCCTTCGGCGGCGTGATCCCCTTCACCACCGGCACGTTCGCCGTCTTGTGACCGAGGTAGCCGAGGTAGATCGAGAGCGGCGTCTTCGAGGTCCGCGAGACCCCGACGAGCACGATGTCGGCCTCGCGCAGGCCGCTGCCGACGCCGTCGTCGAACTTGACCGCGAACTCGATCGCCTCCATCCGCTTGAAGTACGCCGAGTTGAGCGGCGGGCGGGCGCCGGCCTTCATCTTCGCCGCCATCCCGGAGACCTTCGCGATCGACTCGATCGGATGTCCGAGCAGGTCGCAGTAGTGGAGCCGGGCGCTGCGGCACAGCGTCCGCATGGCCTCCCGCATCTCCCGGTCGACGAGCGTGTACACCATGACGGCCGAGCGGCCCTTCGCGCGGTTCACGGCCAGCTGCAGGTCGTCGATCGTCTGGATCTGCGGGTGGCGGATCTCCTCGAACGGCTGCTCGGGGAACTGGGCCTCGAGCGCGGCCACGAGGCGCGCGGCGGTCTCGCCCGTCGAGTCCGAGACGATGTGCAGCTCCACGGGGGTCCGGGCGGGCGTCATCGCGCGGAGGCTACCCGGTAGCCTCTGCCGACCTATGGCCGACTCCGTAACGATGGACAAGATCGTCTCCCTGTGCCGCCGCCGGGGCTTCGTCTTCCCGTCCTCGGAGATCTACGGCGGGCTCGGCTCGTCGTACGACTACGGCCACTACGGAGTGCTGCTGAAAGAGAACGTCAAGAACGCGTGGCTGCAGGCGATGGTGCAGGAGCGCGACGACATCGTCGCCCTCGACTCGTCCATCATCCTGCACCCGCGTGTCTGGGAGGCGTCGGGCCACGTGGGTGGCTTCACCGACCCGCTCGTCGACTGCCGGACGTGCAAGCAGCGTTTCCGCGCCGACCACCTCAACGATCTCGAGCACGAGGAGATCCGCTGCGGCAAGCGGCCGAGCAAGCGCCCCGGCGAGACACCCGACTGCGACCTGACCGAGCCGCGCCAGTTCAACCTGATGTTCGAGACGCGCGTCGGCGCCGTCGAGGAGACGGGCACCCAGGTCTACCTGCGCCCGGAGACCGCCCAGGGCATCTTCATCAACTTCAAGAACGTCGCGCAGATCGCCCGGCGCAAGCCGCCGTTCGGGATCGCGCAGGTCGGCAAGTCGTTCCGCAACGAGATCACGCCCGGGAACTTCATCTTCCGCACGCTCGAGTTCGAGCAGATGGAGATGGAGTACTTCGTCCCGCCGGCCGATGCGGACGAGTGGTACCGCTACTGGGTCGCCGAGCGGCTCCGCTGGCACACCGGCCTCGGCGTGCGCGAGAGCCACCTGCGCGTGCGCCCGCACGACGCCGACGAGCTCTCCCACTACTCGAGCGCGACGAGCGACATCGAGTACCTCTATCCCATGGGCTGGTCAGAGCTCGAAGGGGTCGCGAACCGCGGCGACTACGACCTGACGCAGCACAGCGAGGCCTCCGGGACGAAGCTCGAATGGGTGGACGCGGGCACCGGCGAGCGCTTCGTCCCGCACGTGGTCGAGCCGGCGCTCGGCCTCAACCGCTCGTTGCTGACGTTCCTGATCGACGCCTACGACGAGGAGGTCGTGGCCGAGCGCGAGCGCACGGTGCTCCGGCTTCACCCCCGGCTCGCGCCGGTGAAGGCCGCGGTGCTGCCGCTGATCGGCAAGAGCGACGACATGGTCGGGAAGGCGCGCTCGCTCTACGACGAGCTGCGGCGCGTGCTCAGCGTCGAGTACGACGACGGCGGCGCGATCGGCCGGCGCTACCGGCGCCAGGACGAGATCGGCACGCCGTGGGGGCTGACGATCGACGAGCAGACGCTCGCAGACGACACGGTCACGATCCGCGACCGCGACTCGCTCGCGCAGGAGCGGCTCCCGCTCGGCGGTGTCCGCGAGCACCTGCTCGACCGGCTCGCCGAGCCCTGGAGCTCGCCCAAGCCGGCCTAGGCCGGGCGGCCGCGCTCGAGCACGCGCTCGCTCGCAGGCTCGAAGCCGAACTTGCCGTACAGCGCGTGCGCGTCGGCCGTGTGCAGAAGCCAGGCGGTGCCGGCAAGCGGGCCCTCCGCGACGCTGAAGCGGACGAGCTCGACCCCGAGCCCGCGCCCACGGTGCTCGGGCAGCACGTAGACATCGGCGAGGTACGAACGGACGTGGAAGTCGGAGAGCGAGCGGCTGAAGCCGACCTGCGCGCCCTCGTGGTAGAGCCCGCACACGCGCTGGGCGCTCTCGATCAGCGCGTCCATCGTCTCGCGCTCCCGCCCCTTGGCCCAGTACGCCTCGCCCGAGATGTACGCGTGCACCGCATGCCGGTCGATCCGCGCCCGGTCGTCGTCCAACTCGTAGCCGCCGGGAAGCTCTCGGATCATGCGGACAGGGTGCGCAGCCGGAAGCCGCCGTGGTGCTCGTACGACGCCTGCACGACCGCGAGCGTCTCGCGTGCTCCGCGGTCGCTCAGCCCGGCGTCCTGCGCGTCGGCGAGCGGGCTCGTCAGGAGCGCCCGGATCCCGCGCAGGCCCTCGGGCGAGAGCGCGACCGTCCCCGGGCCGCACGAGCGGCACACGGCTCCGCCGGCGGCGGGCAGATAGCCGACGAGGTCCTCGACGAGCCCGCACTCGACGCAGCTGTCGAGGTGCGGCATGTAGCCGGAGAGCCAGAGCAGCTTGAGCTGGAACGAGAGCGCGAGCGGATCGAGCCGCGCGGCGGCCGGCGCGAGCGGCGAGACCACGTCGAGCGTGTCGAGGAAGCGGGTCAGCGCGGTGAAGGCGCGGTCGCTCGCCTCCTGCTCGGTGAAGAGGCGCAGCATCGCCTCGGCGCCGATCAGCCCGATCGCGAGCCGGTACGGCTCCTCGCGGGTCTCGTGATGCGAGTGGATCAGGGAGACGCCCGTGACGGTGCAGAGCTCGCCCGAGCCCTGGTGCAGCATCAGCTCGACGTGCGAGAGCGGCTCGAGCCGCGCGCCGAAGCGCGACTTCGTGCGCCGCACGCCCTTCGCGACGGCGCCGACGCGGCCACGGTCGGCCGTGTAGACGTGCAGGACGCGATCCGCCTCGCCGAACCGGAACGAGCGCAGGATCACGGCCTCCGTCCTGGAAGTCCTCGCCACGGTTCGAGTCTAGAGCGAGGGCCGGTGGTAACGGTTCCGGCCGCATGTACGTTGCAAGCACCAGTGACCCGCATTCAGATCTATACGACGCGCTGGTGCGGGTACTGCGTCCGCGCAAAGGCACTCCTCGACGGGAAGGGCCTCGCGTACGAGGAGCTGATGCTGGACGACGATCCCGCCTTCCGGCAGCACATCTACGACCTCACGGGCGGCTGGACCGTGCCGCAGATCCTGATCGACGGCGAGCCGATCGGCGGCTACACCGAGCTCTGGCGGCTCGACCAGACCGGCGCGCTCGACGAGCGCCTCGCAGCCTGAGCCGGGCCGACTCCACCGGCTTGTAGCCTCGGCCGATCAAGAGCGTCCCTCTCTCCCTGCCCTCCGCCGGCGTCGTCGCGCCGTTCGTGGCCGCCCTGTCGGCCGTCGTCGCCCTCGGGGCCGCGGACGGAGGCTACTTCCCGACCGACTGGGGCCTCGGGATCCTCGGTTTCGCGCTCGTCGCGGTCGGTGCGCTGCTCCTGACCGAGCCGGCCCTGCCCGGCCGGCGCGCCCTCGGCTTCCTCGCCGGCCTCGCCGCACTCGCGCTCTGGGCCGGTCTCTCGGCGCTCTGGGCTCCCGGCGCGCATCTGCCGGTGCTGGAGGCGGAACGCGGCCTGCTCTACGTCGCCGCAGCGGCAGCTGTCCTGCTCTGGCCGCGCATCGGCGAACGCGCGAGCGCGCTCCTCGCAGGGGCGCTCGCCGGGATCGTCGTGCTCTCGCTCTACGCGCTCGGCACACGGCTCTTCCCGGGCCACCTCGGCGGCGCGTACGACCCGTCGAGCGGGTACCAGCTGGCGGAGCCGCTCGGCTACTGGAACGCGCTCGGCCTGCTGGTCGCGCTGGGCATCGCGCTCGCCATCGGCTTCGCCGCCCACTCCGCCTCCCTTGGCCGGGCGGCTGCCGCAGTTGCGCTCGTCGTCCTCCTGCCCACGCTCTATTTCACCTTCAGCCGCGGTGCGCTCGTCGCGCTGGCGGCGGGGCTCGCGGTGCAGCTCGCGGTCGACCCGCGTCGCTGGCGGCTGGTGCTCAGCACCGTCGTGCTGGGAGCGCCGGCCCTGCTCGCAGTGCAGGACGCCTCGCGCCACGGGGCACTCACCGCGGCCGGCGCGACGCTCCAGACGGCGCAGGCAGAGGGCGAAGACGTCGCCCGAACCCTGGTCCTGCTCGGCGTCGTCGCAGCGGCGCTCGTACCGCTGCTTCGGCTCGCGGAGCACCGGGTCCGGATCCGCGAGCCTCTCGCGCGCGGGCTTGCGGCTGCGGCGATCGCGGCAGCCTGCGCCGTCTCGATCGCCGCTGTCGTCGCGGCGGGCGGGCCGGTCCGCATCGTCGAGCGCGCCGCCGACTCCTTCTCGCAGCCGTTGCCGGCGGGGAGCGGCGACCTCGAGGGCCGCCTCCTCAGCGCCTCCGGCAACGGCCGGAGCGAGTACTGGCGCGTGGCCGGACGGATGGTGCGGGACGAGCCGCTGCTGGGCGCCGGCGCCGGTCAGTTCGAGCGCTACTGGCTCGAGCGACGACCGACGTCCTTCTACGCGCGTGACGCGCACAACCTGTACCTCGAGACGCTGGCCGAGCTCGGGCCGCTCGGGCTCCTCCTCCTCGTCGCGACCCTGGCGCTGCCGTTGGTCGCGCTTCGACGGGCGCGGCGCCGGCTGCTGGCGGCCGCGGCCGCCGGCGCCTACGTCGCGTTTCTCGTGCACGCCGCGGTCGATTGGCACTGGGAGGTGCCGGCGGTGACGGTCCCGGCGCTCTTCTGCGCGGTGGCGCTCCTCGCGTGGGGTGACGAGCCGTGGAGGGAGCTCGGCCGTCGACAGCGTCGGGTCGCGCTCGCGCTGGCGCTTCCCGTGCTCGCGGTCGCACTCGTCGCACATGTCGGCAACCGTGCGCTCGCCGCGAGCGCCGAGGCGACTTCGAGCGGTTCCCTCTCCACGGGAGCGGCCGAGGCGCGGCGCGCGCGTGCCTGGATGCCGTGGTCGCACAAGCCGTGGCAGGCGCGCGGTGAGGCCGAGCTGGCCCAGGGCCGTGATCGTGCGGCACGTGAAAGCCTTGCGCATGCCCTTGAGCTGGACCGGACGGACTGGAGCGTCTGGTACGACCTCGCGATCGTGACCCGGGGCGCCGAGCGCGCCCTGGCCCTCGAAGAGGCGAAAAGACTCAACCCGTTGGGTCCCGAGGTCGATGAGCTCCTTACAGAACGTTAACGAAAGACCGCGCAAGTGCTGGGTCCGGCTGCCGTCTTCCCAGCAGACGCCCGCACGCTCCTCGAAAGGACGAATGTGAAGCAATCAGGGAACTTCAAGAGCAGGCAGGCTCGAGGCCTCGCCGCGATCGGTCTCACCGCGGGCATGGTCGCCCTGTTCGCCACGCTCGGCGGTGCCGGGATGGCTCAGAACTCGGGCACCGCCGCGGAGGGCCAGTACGGCAAGAAGGTGACGCTCTGCCACAAGGGCAAGAAGACGATCACCGTCGGCAAGGCCGCCGTGCCTGCGCACCTGCGCCACGGTGACACCGTCGGCACCTGCGCCGCGGCGAAGGCCAAGAAGGCGAAGCTGAAGGCCGCGAAGATCAAGGCGGCCAAGGCGAAGGCCGCGAAGGCGAAGGCCGCCAAGGCCAAGGCTGCCAAGGCCGAGAAGTCGAAGGCAGAGAAGTCGAAGGGCGAGAAGGCGACGCCCGAGGCTGCGAAGGGCAAGGCTGAGCCGGGCAAGCCCGACCAGGGCAGCTCCGACAAGCCGCACCCGGGCAACGGCAAGGGCAAGGGCAAGTAGACCCCGAGGCCGGGGGCTCGCGGCACGCGCCGCGCCCCCGGCCTAGCCGTCCGCGGGCTGGCAGCGCGGGCAGAACCACGTGCCGCGGCCGCCCGCACGCGTCTTCGCGATCTCCGTGCCGCAGCGGTCGCACGGCTCGCCGGCCCGGCCGTAGACGCGGAACTCGTGCTGCATCGCGCCGGCCGAGCCGTCCGGGAGCCGGTAGTCGGTCAGCGTCGAGCCCTGCCGCGCGATCCCGAGCTCGAGCGCACGCCGGATCGCCCGGTGCAGGCGCCGCAGCTCGTCCGCGTCCAGCCCGCCGGCCGGGCGCAGCGGATGCAGGCGCGCGTACCAGAGCGCCTCGTCCACGTAGATGTTCCCCAGCCCGGCCAGCGTGCGCTGGTCGAGCAGGGCGGCCTTCAGCGGCGCGCGACGGCCGCGCAGCCGCTCGCCCAGCCCCTTGGCGGTGAACGCGGCGAGCAACGGCTCCTCCCCGAGCCGCTCGTCGAGGTACGGGACGAGCTCGCCCGGCTCGAGCAGCAGCCACGTGCCGAAGCGGCGCACGTCGCGGTAGGCGACGGTCGTGCCGTCGTCGAGCGTGACGAGCGCGCGGACGTGGGTCGCGCCTTCCGGCTCGTGCAGGAGCGTGCCGGTCATGCGCAGGTGGATCAGAAGCGCGCGTCCCGAGCGAAAGTGGACGATCAGGTACTTGCCGCGCCGGTCGACCCGTTCCACGCGCTCGCCCGCGAGCTCCGCGGCCACCTCGAGCGGCTCCACCGGCCGCGTCAGGCGCGTGTCCAGGATCTCGACGTCCTCGAAGGTGCGGCCCTCGAGCACGGGTGCGAGCCGCCGCCGCACGGTCTCGACCTCGGGCAGCTCGGGCATCGCGGGCTCAGCCGCCGACGACGTCGAGCAGGATCGGGTGCTGCCTCGGCCGGCCGTCGCCGAGCTCGTATGCGGCGAGCACGGCTCCGACCGCCTCGTCGGCCGCGGCCTCGTCGCGCGCGTGCACCTCCGCCAGCACGTCGCCCGCCGCGACCTCCGAGCCCCGCTTCGCCCTGCAGACGACACCGACGGCGTGGTCGATCTCGTCGCCCTTCGCGCGCCGTCCGGCGCCGAGGTGGAGCGCGGCGACGCCGACGCGGATCGCTCCGAGCGCCGTGACGGTGCCCGCTGCGGGAGCCCGCACCTCGCGGACGACCGGCGCCCGCGGCAGGACGTTCGGGTCAGGATCCCCGCCCTGCGCCTCGATCCAGCGCTCGTAGACGGCGAGCGCGGAGCCGTCGGCGACCGCGTCCTCGGCGCGGCGCCTCCCCTCGTCGAGGTCGATGCCGAGATCGGAGAAGGCGAGCATGCGCGCACAGGCGTCGAGCACGAGCTCCGTGAAGTCGGGCGGGCCGTCGCCGCACACCGTGTTGCGTGCCTCGCCGATCTCGAGCGCGTTCCCGACCGCAGCTCCGAGCGGCTGGTCCATATCGGTGAGCAGGCAGACGACCTCGCGCCCGGCACGTCGCCCCAGCTCGAGCATCGCCTCGGCGAGCACGCGGGCGTCCTCGATCGTCTTCATGAAGGCGCCGTCGCCGACCTTGACGTCGAGAACGATCGCATCGGCGCCGCCGGCGATCTTCTTCGACATGATCGAGGAGGCGATCAACGGCACGATGTCGACGGTGGCGGTCACGTCGCGCAGGCCGTAGAGCTGCTTGTCGGCCGGGACGAGGTCCTCCGTCTGGCCGACGATCGCCAGCCCCACCTCGCGGATCTGGGCGACGAAGCGCTCCGTGGTGAGGTCGACCGCGAAGCCGGGGATCGCCTCGAGCTTGTCCAGGGTGCCGCCCGTGTGCCCGAGCCCGCGGCCGCTCATCTTCCCGACCGGCACGCCGCAGGCGGCGACGATCGGGCCGACGGCGATCGACGTCTTGTCCCCCACGCCGCCGGTCGAGTGCTTGTCGACGACCTTGCGGCCGAGCGCCTCCGAGAGGTCGAGCGTCTTGCCGCTGCGGATCATCGCGTCCGTGAGCGCGTAGGTCTCGGCCGGGTTCAACCCGCGGAAGTAGACGGCCATGCAGAAGGCGGCCAGCTGGTAGTCGGGAATCTCGCCGCGCGCATAGCCGAGGATCAGCTCGGAGATCTCCTCGTCCGAGAGCTCCTCGCCGTTCCGCTTGCGCTCGATCAGCTCGGCGGGATGGATCATCGCGTGGCGACGAAGATCGAGGTTGCGCGGCGGCTGCGGAGCGGCAGCTCGTAGGCGGGCAGCTCGATCGGCTCCTCCGCGTCGAGCGAGTCGACGAAGCCGCGAATCGTCTCGTCGTCTTCGATCGTGATCCAGCCGTCGGCGTCGCGCCGCTCGACGCTCGTGAAGTGCCGGCCCAGAAGCTCTGCACCGTTCTCGCGCGTGAAGACTCTCCCCCAGGCGGCGCTGCCGGCGAGCTCGCGCAGCTCCCGAAGATGGTGCTCGGCGTTCGTCACGGCCACGAGCCGCCCTCCCGGCCGGAGCACGCGCGCGAGCTCGGAGAGACCGCGGTCGAGATCGGGGACGTGGAAGAGCATCCACGCCGCGACCGCGCAGTCGAACGAGCCGTCGTCGAAGGGGAGCTGCTGGACGTCACCCACCCGGGCGTCCACGCCGCGCTCGCGCGCCAGATCCACCATCCGGGCGGAGATGTCGAGCATCGTCACGTCGGCCGCCAGCTCGTCGCCGAGCCGTGCTGCGAGCTCTCCAGGCCCACCTCCGACCTCGAGGATGTGGGTCGGGCGAGCCTCGGCCACCGCGTCGAAAGCGACCTCTCTCGGGTCCAGGCCCTCCGTGTGCGCATAGAGCGAGCGACGAGCCTCGAGGTTGCCTTCCGTCGCGTACTGGCGGGCGACCGCCACCGGGTCGTCGATCCTCACGGCGTGAGGATCGGCTCGCCCGGGATGCCACGGCCTGGAGCCTTGCCCCCGAGCCAGGCGTTCACGGTGGCGCCGACGTCGGCGAACCCTCCCTCGTGAACGGCGCCGCGCGCGTTCCGGCCCGCGGCGTACGCGAGCAGCAGCGCGTGCTCGCGCGAGTGGTCGGTCGACGGCGTCGTGGGATCGCAGCCGTGGTCGGAGGTGAGGATGAGCAGGTCGCCGGGCCGGAGCGCCTCGAGGATGTCCTCCAGCCTGCGGTCGAAGTCCTGCAGGCAGCGGTGGAAGTTCTCGGGGTCGTTGCGGTGGCCCCAGAGCATGTCGGTCTCGACGAGGTTGACGAAGACGAGGCCGTCGTCGATTTCCTTGAGCAGGCGGACGGTCTGGTTGATCCCTTCCACGTTCGACTTGGTCGGATGGGACTCGTCGATGTCGCAGCCGGCGAAGATGTCGCTGATCTTGCCGACGCCGTAGACCTTCCGGCCGGTGTCCCGGACGAGCGAGAGGTAGTTCGGCCGCTTCGGCTCGAGCGAGAAGTCGTGGCGGTTCGGGGTCCGTTCGTAGTTCCCCGGCGTCCCGGTGAAGGGCCGCGCGATCACGCGCCCGACCGCATGCTTGCCGTTGAGGATCTCGCGTGCGACGCGGCAGCCCTCGTACAGCTCCTCGAGCGGGATCGTGTCCTCGTGCGCCGCGATCTGGAAGACGGAGTCCGCCGAGGTGTAGACGATCCACTTACCGGTCTTCTGGTGCTCCTCGCCGAGCTCGTCGATGATCTCGGTGCCCGACGCGGCCTTGTTGCCGAGCACGCCGCGGGCGGTCCGGTTCATGAACGGATCGATCACGTCGTGCGGAAAGCCGTGCGGGTAGGTCGGCATGGCCTGGGGCGTGATGACGCCCATCAGCTCCCAGTGGCCGGTCGTCGTGTCCTTCCCCTTCGAGAGCTCGACCAGCCGGCCGGCGATCGCGGGAGCCCCCGGCTGGGGCGGACAGCCTTCGAGCGGCATCACGTTGCCGAGGCCGAGCGCCTCGAGCGCGGGCAGGTCGAGGCCACCTACGGCGCGGGCGACATTCCCGATCGTGTTCGACCCCTCATCCCCGTACTCGGCCGCATCGGGCAACTCTCCCGCCCCGACGGCGTCCAGCACGATGACGCACGCGCGCGGCATGCGGCTATTCTACGGCGCGCATGGACACTGTCCTCGGGCTCATCGGTTTGGCGATCTACATGGCTGCCGTCGTCGGCCTGGCCAGTGCCGTCACCTACGCCGTCGTGAAGCTGAGCCCGTCCAAGGCCGTCAAGGATCAGCAGGCCAAGGCCAAGCCCGCCGCGGAGTAGGCCTCAGGCCGGCGCGGCGAGCACGTCGTCGAGCGGCGTGAAGTCGAGCCCGTGCGCCTCGGCGACGGCCTCGTAGGTGATGCGGCCGTCACTCACGTTCACCCCGCGCGCCAGCGCCCGATCGCGCGCGACCGCCTCGGCGAGCCCGAGGTCGGCAATCGCCTCGACGTAGGGCAGCGTCACGTTCGTCAGTGCCTTCGTGGAGGTCACAGGGACGGCGCCGGGCATGTTCGCCACGCAGTAGTGCGTGACGCCGTCGACCTCGTACACGGGATCGTCGTGCGTCGTCGCATGCGAGGTCTCCGCGCAGCCACCCTGGTCGATTGCGACGTCGCAGAAGACGGCGCCCTCCTTCATCCCGCGCACCATCTCGCGAGTGAGCAGCTTCGGGGCCAGGGCGCCGGGGATCAGAACCGCGCCGATCACGACGTCCGCGTCCGCGACGGAAGCCTCGATCTGGAGGCTCGAGGACATGACGAGGCTGACGCGGCCGTGCAGAATCTCCTCCAGGTGGCGCATCCTGTCGACGGAGCGCTCGAGGATCGTCACCTGCGCACCGAGCCCCAGCGCGATCACGCCGGCGTTGTAGCCCACGATCCCGCCGCCGATCACGACGACCTTGCCGGGCGAGACTCCGGCCACCCCGCCGAGCAGGAGGCCACGGCCGCCCTTCGGCTTCTCGAGGTAGTGCGCACCGGCCTGAGCGGCCAGCCTGCCCGCCACCTCGCTCATCGGCGCGAGCAGCGGCAGGCGCCGGTCGTCCGTCTCGACGGTCTCGTAGGCCACCGCAGTGATCCCGCTGTCGGTGAGTGCACGCGTCAGCGGCTCGTCGGCGGCGATGTGCAGGTAGGTGAAGAGAACGAGTCCCTCCCGCAGGCGCGGATACTCCGACGCGATCGGCTCCTTCACCTTCAGCAGGAGCTCCGCGCGCTCCCAGACCTCGTCGACGGAGGCGATCCGTGCCCCGGTCGCCTCGTAGTCGGGGTCGGGGAAGGCGCTGCCGGCGCCGGCGCCGGTCTCGACGAGCACCTCGTGCCCCTTGAGGACGAGCTCGCGCGCCCCGGCGGGCGTCAGCGCGACCCGGTACTCCTGCGGCTTGATCTCCTTGGCGACGCCGATGCGCATGGCCGGCAACGATACCTCGTCGCGAAACCCCTGCGCACGCAGGAGAAATCGGCACAGACTCTTCCGAGCTCCGGCACGCTTTCGCGACCTTTCGAAGTGGAGCCGGCGCTACGGTCAGCCCCACCCTTCTGTTGGGCGGGGGGTGGGTGGCGGGTCGGTCTTACGTCCAGGCTCGAGAGACGTGGGCGCGCCCGAGCCGACGAAAGCGCTCCTCAGCGGCCTGCGAGCCGCTCCACGTAGGCGCGCTCCTCCCGGCCCAGCCAGGGCGGCGAGCCGGCGGCCGCGTTCTCGACGACGTGCGCCGGGCTGGACGTCGCCGGGATGACGAGGTCGACCCGCTCGTCCGAGAGCGCCCACTTCAGCAACGCCTGCGGCCAGGTCTCCACACCGAGCTCGGCCAGCGGCCGCAGGTCCTCCGCGCTCGGCGGGCGCCGCAGGAGCTCACCCTCCCCCAGGGGCCGCATCACGACCACCGCCACGCCGAGCTCCGAGGCCAGCGGCAGCAGTTCCCGCTCGCAGCTCCGCTCCGCGGGGTTGTACGGCAGCTGGATCGCGTCGAAGCGACGCGTCCGCAGGGCGCGCGCGACCTCGTCGAACGCCGAGGGTTGATAGTGCGTGACCCCCAGGAGCCGGATCCGCCCGGCCTCGCGCTCCTCCTCGAGCCACGGCAGGTGCTCCTCCCAGGCCACGAGGTTGTGCACCTGCTCCAGATCGACGTGGCCGTACCACCCCAGTTGCGCATCGAGCTGGCGGCGCGCCTCGACCGGTGAGCCGCTCCAGATCTTCGTCAGGACGCCCGCCTCGCCGCGACGTCCCTCGAGTGCGGCGGCCAGCGAGCGCTCCGCGGAGCCGTACATCGGCGAGGAGTCGATGTTCCGACATCCGGCGTCGAGAGCGACGCCGACGACCTCGCGCGCGAGCGCCTCGTTCGCTCCGAACGTGTTCCACGTGCCGAGGCCGACGACCGGCCCGAGCCGACGTTTCTCCATCAGCCGACCAATCCGCGCGCGACCACCCCCGCCGCGAACGCGGCGTGGAAGAAGTCCGGATCCTCCTCGGGGCCCCGCCCCATGTGGTCGAGCGGCAATCCGGCGCAGGCTTCCTCCCAGCCCTCGCCGGCCGACTGCGGCGGCACGGTCACGACGCCGAGGCAGAGGTCGAGCACGGCCCGGCTGTGATGCGAGACGCCGCGATGACGCTCCCGTGCGTCGGCGCCCGACATGCGGACGGCGAGCACGGGCCGGCCGCCGAGCGCACTCGCGACGTTGGCTGCGTCCGCAAGCGCCAGTGCCCCGTGGCCGAGACGCGAGCCGGTGCCGACGATCCCCGGCCCCACGGCACAGACGACGGCGTCGAGCCCGCGCGCCTTCGACCACGCCAGCGCTGCAGCGCCGGTGGCACACTCGACGTCGCCGTCGAGACAGGGCGCGACCGCAACCGCTGCTTCGACCAGACCTCGTTCCTTCAGCGCACGCACGGCGTCGGAGAGCGACACGGGCAGCGCTCCTCCGGGAACCTGCACGTAGGCGACACGCACGCCGGCGAGCGCTGCACAGACCGGCACGACCTGGCTGTGCAGCGTGCAGAGGACTACGGGCAGGCCGTCGAGTGCCCCGTCGAGCTCGTCCGCCTCCTCCGCGTGGCGCAGCGCCAGTTGGCCCGGCGAGTAGGGCAGCTTCATCACGTGTGCGCCCTCCTCCACGGGCAGGCCGAGTCCCCGCGTCAGGTTCGCGTAGAGGACGTCGAACCCGCCCGAGCCGAGTCCGAGCAGCCGCGCCTGCTCGTTCACGAGCACGTCGTCGCCCACCTCGACCGGCCCCGTCAGCCGCGGGTAGGCGACGCACGCCACCCCGTCCACCTCGAGGCGCACGAGCTCGTCGCGCGCCTCCTCCAGCACCGCCGTGACGGTGCCGCGCCTAAGCCCGAGCGGCATCGATCAGCGCCAGGGTCACGTCGACCATCCCCTCCAGATCGGCGACGGCGATGTGCTCGTCGGGCGTGTGAATCGCCGTCATGCCGTTGGCGAGGTTGAGGCAGGGCAGCCCGCGCGCGTTGAAGACGTTCGCGTCCGCGCCGCCGCCGGAGAGGGAGGGCGTGACGGCGTAGCCACAGCTGCTGAGCGCCGCCTCGGCGAGGACGACGATGCGCTCGTCGCGCCTGAAGCGATAGCCGGCGTACGTGTCGCTCACGTCCGTCTCGACGGTGCAGTCGGCCAGGCTCGCCGCGAAGCCGAACGTGTCCAGCATCTCCTGCACGACGTCCGCGAGCTTCCGCTCGTCGTGCGACCGCGCCTCCGCCTCGAGCACGCACCACTCCGGAATGATGTTCCGCGCCGTCCCGCCCGAGATCAGCCCCACGTTCGCCGTCGTCTCCTCGTCGATCCGCCCCAGTCGCAGATCCGCGATCGCCCGTGAGGCCGCCGCGACTGCGGAGCGCCCCTCCTCGGGATGCATCCCGGAATGGGCGGCGCGGCCGTGGAAGCGCGCCGAGATCGTGCGCCCGTACGGGGCCCCGAGCACGATTTCGCCGATGGGCGCGCCCTGGTCGTAGACGTATCCGAGCTCGGCCTCGAGCCGGGTGTGGTCGAAGGCCCCCGCGCCGAGCAGGCCCACCTCCTCCTTGGGCGTGAAGAGCAGCTCGACGCCGGCGTGTGGGCGCCGCTCGGCGAGGACCCGGCGGGCCGCCTCGAGCATCGCCACGACCGCCGCCTTGTTGTCGGCACCGAGGATGGTGCCACCCCCGTTGCGGACGACGCCGTCCGCCACGACCGGCTCGATCGCACCCTCCGGGGGAACCGTGTCGAGGTGGGCGCACAGGAAGACGGGAGTGCCGCCGTCGACGCGGCCGGGCAGCCGCGCCAGCAGGTTGCCCGTGTTCCCGCCGATCCGTGCGCCCGCGTCGTCCTCGTCCACGTCGAGCCCCAGGTCACGTAGGTACGCGCCCACCGTGTCCGCCACGGCGCGCTCGTCGCCCGGCGGGCTCGGAAGCGCGCAGAGCTCGAGGAAGAGGTCGAGCGGGTCGGCCACCCGCGGAGGCTAGCGCGCGCCGGTCAACCCGCGGCGCGCAGCTCGACGACGTCGCGCGTGCGGGCTCGCGCGAGCGCCGCGCCGACGAACTCGCGGAAGAGCGGTGCCGGGCGTGTGGGCCGGGACTTGAACTCCGGATGGAACTGGCTCGCCACGAACCACGGATGGTCGGGCAGCTCGATCACCTCGACGAGGCGTCCCTCCTGGAACGTCCCCGAGACGACGAGCCCCGCCGCGATCAGCTGCTCGCGGTAGTGGTTGTTCACCTCGTAGCGATGCCGGTGGCGCTCGTGGACGACCGGCTCGTCGTAGATCTCGCGCGTGCGCGTGGCCTCCGCCACCTCCACCGCCTGCGCACCCAGTCGCATCGTGCCGCCGAGATCCTCGATCTCCTTCTGCTCGGGGAGCAGGTCGATCACGGGGAACGGGGTCTCGGGATCCATCTCCGTCGAGTTGGCGCCCTCCAGGCCGCAGACGTGGCGGGCGAACTCGGAGACGGCCACGTGCATCCCGAGGCAGATGCCGAGGTATGGGATCTCGCGCTCGCGGGCGACCTGGCAGGCGAGGATCTTCCCCTCCCACCCGCGCGAGCCGAAGCCGCCGGGCACGAGCACGCCGTCGACCCCCTCGAGCAGCTCCGCCGCCTCCTCGTAGGACATGTTCTCCGCGTCCATCCAGCGCACGCGCACGGCACAGCCCTGGTGGACACCGGCGTGCTTGAGCGCTTCGTGCACCGACAGATAGGCGTCGTGGAGCTTCACGTACTTGCCCACGAGCGCGATCGTCACCTCGCCGCTCCGCTCGCCGATGCGGTCGATCAGCGTCTGCCACTCGCCGAGCTCGGCGGGTGCCGTCACGAGCCCGAGCTGCTCGCAGACGAGCTCGTCGAGCCGCTCCTCCTGGAGCACCTTCGGCACCAGGTAGACGTCAGACACGTCCGGACAGGCCACGACGGAGCGGACGTCGACGTCGGCGAAGAGGGCGATCTTGTCCTTGATCTCCTGCGAGAGCTCCTCGTGCGAGCGGCAGACGATCACGTCGGGGTGGATGCCGATCCGGCGCAGCTCGTTCACCGAGTGCTGTGTCGGCTTCGTCTTCAGCTCGCCCGCCGCCTCGATGAACGGCACCAGCGTGCAGTGCAGGTAGAGGACGTTCTCGGGCCCCACCTCGCGGCGGAACTGGCGGATCGCCTCGAGGAACGGGAGCGACTCGATGTCGCCGACGGTGCCGCCGATCTCGCTGATCACGACGTCGGCGGGGGTCGACTTGGACACCCGCTTGATCCGCGCCTTGATCTCGTTCGTGATGTGCGGGATCACCTGCACGGTCGCGCCCAGGAACTCGCCCTTGCGCTCCTTGCGCAGGACCGCCTCCCAGATCGCGCCCGCGCTGTGGCTCGCGTTGCGGGACATGTTCTCGTCGATGAAGCGCTCGTAATGGCCGATGTCGAGGTCGGTCTCGGCGCCGTCCTCGGTGACGAAGACCTCACCGTGCTGGAACGGGCTCATCGTCCCCGGGTCGACGTTCAGGTACGGGTCGAACTTCTGCGCCTGCACCCTGAGGCCGCGGGCCTTCAGCAGCCGGCCGAGCGAGGCGGCGACGATGCCCTTCCCGAGTGCCGAGACGACGCCGCCGGTGACGAAGATGTACTTGGTGTCGCCGGTGGCGGACCCGGTCATGTGGCTTGCCTCCCCAGCGCGTCGAGCTCGCGAACCAGCGGTGTCCCTTCGATCAGCGTGCCGAGCGAGCGGCGCTCGCCGAGGAGGTTGAGACCCGCGAGCGCCGCGATCGCGCTCCAGCGTTGCCTCCGTGAGAACCGCTCCACGGAACTGAAACCTAGCACGGCGCCGAGCGCGTTCGATCCCGAGTCGCCGAGCATCGCCATCTCGCCAAGATCGTAGGGAGCCAGCAGGACGGCGGCGGCGACCGCGCCGGGGGGCGGTCTGCGCAGCAGGAGCGCGCCGAGGCCGAACGCCTTCAGCGCCCGCCCCGGGCGCGTGTCGAGCTGGTTCAACGTGTTCGCAGCGAGGGCGACGAGGAGCGCGCCCGAGACCGATCGCGTTCGCAGCAGGGCGTACGCGGGGATGCCGACGAGTTTGACGACTCCGGTCGTCCGGCCGGAGCGGAGGTGCGCCCGGAAGCCTCGCTCCTCGCCGCTCCAGAGATCGTCGGCCAAGCCGAGCAGCGCCACCGGGGCGGCGCCCGGCTGCACGACGCCCAGGACCCAGCCCACGAGCGGCAGCCGCAGCCCACGGTGGTTCGTCGCTTGCGGGCCGAAGGCGAGCAGGAGATCTCGGAGCTGGCGGCCGCGGTGGAGGAAGCCACGCGCGTTGCGCGTCGTCGCCCGGTGCTCGAGGTCGAGCTCGACCTCCGCCACGTCGAGGCGGGCCTGCACGGCGTCCACCGTCATCCGCGTCTCGACGCCGAACCCGGCCGCGAGCGGGAAGCACTCGGCGCGCGCCCGCTTCGAGAGCCGTCGCTGCCCCGAGAGCGGCTCGCGGGACTCGAAGCCGCAGGCCCGTTCGATCAGCCGTCTCGCCGTCTCCTTCGCGAGCCCGAACCCCCCACCCTGCCGCCGCGTGAACGCCGCGATCGCGAGATCGGCCTCGCTCTCGAGCAGGGGACGCAGGTCACCGCGCAGGTCGGCATCGCAGAGGAGCAGCGGACCGGGCGGCGCCTCCCGCTCGGCGAGGGTCAGCGCCTGGCCCTTCCCGCGGTGCGGAAAGCGCAGCACGCGGGCGCCCGCCGAGGCGGCGACGTGCGGCGTCGCATCCCGCGAGCCGTCGTCCGCGACGAGCACCTGGGCGTCGGGGAAGAGCCGGCGCAGCTGCGCGACCGTCGTCCCGATCCGGGCCTCCTCGTCGCGGGCGGCGACGAGGATGGTCAGCCCGGCCTCAGCCACTCGTGGTCGCAGGCGGCAGCGGCTCGAGTGTCGGCAGGACGCCGTCGACGGCCGTGTCCCGGATGCCGAAGTCGCCGCTCTCGGGCCCGGCCAGAAGCAAGGTCATGGCGAGCGCGCCGAGCGGCGTGTCGACCCCGTCCACGGTCGAGAGACCGGCGCGGGAGAAGACGGGAATCGCGCTCTGGAGCACCCTCGTCGGCTCGACGCCCACGGCCGGCACACCCGCCGACGCGAGCCCGCGATAGAGGCCACTCAGAAATCGTGCGGTCTCGCGCTGCTGCGGCTCCGCCTGCCGGATGACGACGACCGCATCGGCCTCGGGCAGGGCGCTCCCCCGGCGCTGGCCGACGAGATCCGGCGTCAGCAGGTCCCAGAGCGGCGTCTCCCCGCCCTCGACGAGCTCTCGCCCGAGCTCGTGGCCGAGGTCGTCGAGCTCCTCCGAGCCGACGTACTCGCCGGTGTCCGCATCGGAAAGCAGGGCCCCCTGGACCTCCTCGGTCGGGATCGGCACCGTCACGGCTCGCACCCGGACGAGGTCGCCGTTCGCATCCTCGACCGCGCCCGCGACGGAAGCGACCGTCGCCTCGTCGAACGAGCCGATGACGAGCACGGCGATGTTCTTGCCCTCCAGGCGACCGGCCGCGGCCACCGGGTAGGCACTCTCGACGAACTCCTGCGCAGCCTCCTGGCGCAGCTCGAGGTCGTCGACGGCCAACTCCTCCTCCTGCAGCTGCTCGTCGAGCGCCGCCAGACGGTCGTTGAAGTTGTCACGCTCGGCGTCGGTGACGAAGCCGCGGCCGGAGATGCCGACGCCGACGAGGATCCCGATCACGAGCGCAAGAAAGACCGCCGTCAGCGAGGCGACGTGGTAGCGCAGGTCGAACATGGGCGCAGTGTCGCAGAGGGCTCGCTACAGCCAGGGCACGAGCGCGGTGAGCACGTTCCTGAGCGCCGGCGACGCCACGATCGCAACCACGATCCCGGCCAGGCCGGCCGTCGCGATCGAGACGAGCGGCCACACGCCGATCCGGCTGCTGACGAGCCGCGAGACGCCCTTCGCGTCGACGAGGATCTCCCCCACCTTGAGCCGCGTCACGAAGGTCGAGGACATCCCCGCCCGGTTGCGCTCGAGGAACTCGACGAGGTTGAAGTGCGTGCCGACCGCGACGATCAGCTCGGCGCCCTTCTCGTGTGCGAGCAGGAAGGCGATGTCCTCCGAGATGCCGGGCGCGGCGACACGATGGAAGGGCACGCCGAGGCGCTCGAGCCGCTCCTCTCCGGGAGCGTGCCCCTCGGTGTAGGCATGCACGACGATCTCAGCGCCGCAGCGCAGGCCGTCGTCGGAGACGGAGTCCATGTCGCCGATGATCACGTCCGGCTTCCAGCCGGCCTCGAGCAGCGCCTCGGCTCCGCCGTCGACCGCGACGAGCACCGGCCGGAAGTTGCGCACGTACGGGCGGACGATGCGCAGGTCACGCCGGTGCCCTGGCCCACGCGCGACGACGAGCGCGTGCCGGTCGCGGAAGCTCGTCCGCAGCTGCGGGAAGTCGAGGCCCTGGGCGAGCAGATTCCCTTCCTCGCGCAGGTAGCGCAGCGTGTTGTCTGCGAAAGCCTCCAGGGCTTCGGTCACGCGGCCCTGCTGCTCCGCGAGCGACCGCTCGAGCTCGTGCTCCTCGAGCGCGCGGCCGGTCGCGAGGCAGTCGCCGTTCCGGAAGAGGCTCGCCCCGCGGACGGTCAGCGCTTCGCCGTCCGAGACAGCCTCGAACAGGTCGGCCTCGGGCGCGTCGATCAGCCGGACACCGCCGCGCACGAGCAGGAGCGGGCCTGGGTTCGGGTAGCGCCCGCTCTGGGAGGCGGCCACGTTGACGACGACGCGCACCCCCGCCTCGACGAGCTCCTCCGCCGAGACGCGGTCTAGGTCGGTGTGGTCGATGATCGCGATGTCGCCGGGTCCGAGCCGGCGCACGAGCTCCTTCGTCCTGCGGCCGAGGCGGGCCGTCCCGGTGTGCTCGACGAGGCTCACTTGAGGGCCGACAGGAACTCGCGGCCTCCGAGCATCCGCTCCAGCTCGTCGCGCCGCTCTGCGTCGTCTAGCAGCGAGATCTGCGTCAGGACGGTGTTCGATGTAGCCCCATCGGCGGGGATCTTCTCGACCTTGTAGTGGTTGTCGGCCACGCTCGCGATCTGCGGCAGGTGCGTGATCGTCAGCACCTGCGCCCGCTCGGCGAGCCGCTTCAGCGTGTCGGCGACCGCGTGCGCCGTCGTGCCGCCGACGCCGGCGTCGATCTCGTCGAACACCATCGTCAGCCCGCCGGCCACCGCTGCGATCGCCAGCGCAACCCGCGAGAGCTCGCCGCCGGAGGCGGTCTCGGCGACCGGCCCGAACGGCATCCCCGCGTTCGGGCGGATCAGGAAGGCGACCTCGTCCGCGCCGGTCGTGCCCGGCTCCCGCTCGCGGAGCTCGGCCCGGAACTCGCCCTCGCCCATCCCGACGCCGCGGAGCTCGGCGGCAACGGCGTCCGCGAACGCCTCGGCCTGGCCGGTACGGACGGAGCGCAGCTCGTCGGCCAGCCGCCGCACGCGTTCCTCGGCGGCCGCGAGCGCCTCCGCTGCGGCCGCGGCGGGATCGTGGCCCTCCGCGAGCGCGCCGAGCTCGGCACGGGCCTCGCCGGCGCGGGCGAGCAGCTCCTCGTAGCTCGCGCAGCGGAAGCGCCGTTTCGCGTCGGAGACTCGCTCGAGCTCCGACTCGACGTGCTCGATCCGATCCGGGTCGGCCTCCAGCGAGAGCAGGAAGGCCCGCAGGTCGGAGCCGAGCTCCCGCAGTCGCAGCTCCAGGTCGCGCAGCTCCTCGCCCGCGCGTGCGAGCTCGGGAGCGATTCGCTCGAGGGGCGCAACCGCCCGCTCGGCGACTCCGGCCAGCGTCGCCGCGCCGTCGCCGTCCTCGGGCGCCAGCGCCTCGGCGGCCGTCGCGGCGCCCTCGGCGAGCTCAGTCACGTGCCGCAGCCGGTCGCGATCGGCGCTGAGCGCTGCCTCGGTGTCCGGGGCGAGCCCCTCGGTCGCCGCCACCAGCGCCTCCAGCTCGGCGAGCCTGGCCATCTCCGTCGCCGCGTCGCGCGTCAGCTCCTCGTGGCGCTTGCGGGCCGCACCGAGCTCGCGCCACGCCGCCCGCGCCTCCCGGCGCCGGCGTCCCTGCTCCTCGCCGCAGAAGGCGTCGAGCACGTCGAGCTGGTACGAGGGCCGCGCCAGGCGGCGCTGCTCGAACTGGCCGGACATGGCGACGAGCCGCTCGGTGGCTGCGGCCAGGTCCTCCCGGGCCACTGCCCGGCCCCAGGCGTACGCCCGCGTGCGCCCGTCGGCGAAGACGCGGCGCGCGAGCACGAGCCCCGCCTCGTCCTCCGGAGCGAGCTCCGCGATGCTCTCCAGCTCGTCGTCGTCGAAAAACCCCTCGGGCACGTCGAACTCGGCCTCGACGTACGCCTCTGAACCTCCGGGGCCGACGGCTGCCGCGTCGCCCTTCTGGCCGAGCAGCAGACCGAGCGCGTGCGCGAGGATGGTCTTCCCCGCTCCCGTCTCGCCCGTGATCGCGTTCAGCCCCTCCGCGGGCGCCAGCTCCGCAGCCCGGATCAGCACGAGGTTCTCGATGCGCAGGCTACGAAGCAAAGGTCCGGTTGTAGCGGCTGAAGAAGGTCACCTCGGGGAGGGTCGCGAGCAGCGAGCGCTGCTCGCCGATCCGCGCCCGCACACGGCCTCCCGGGGCCAAGTCGACGACGCGATGGCCGTCCACGAGCGCCGCCGCCGCGACGTCCGGCGTCCGGTTCCAGACGAGCAGGTCGCTGCCGCGGGCGACGACGAGCGGCCGCGCGTTCAGCGAGTGCGGCGCGACGAAGGTGACGGACATCGCATCCAGGCCCCAGACGAGCACCGGGCCGCCGTTCGAAAAGTTGTAGCCCGTCGAGCCGGATGGGGTCGAGCAGACGACGCCGTCGCAGCCGCGCCGGCCGAGCCCTTCGCCCCCGACCGCCCACTCGAGCTGGATCATGCGGCCGACCTCGGCGCTCGTGACGACGAGGTCGTTGACCGCCACGCGCTGCTCGTCGCCCACCTCGACGTCGAGCGTCGGCAGCTCGAAGGAGGCGTAGTCGCCGGCGAAGACTCGGGCCAGGCCCGTCTCCAGCTGCTCGGCCGGGATCGAGGAGAGGAAGCCGACGCGGCCGAAGTTGACGCCGATCACGGGCACCCCGGTGCCGAGGAAGGTGCCGAGCGCGCGCAGCATCGTGCCGTCCCCGCCCAGCACGACCGCGAGGTCGGCCGCGGTCACATCGCCGTTCGCGCGTGTCAGCTCGTGCTTCGCCGCCTCGTCCTCGCCGACGATCAGCTCCACGCCCGCCTCACGCGCAACCGTCGTCAGCCGTGCGAGCGCAGGTCCGATCGTCCCGCGCTTGCCGTGGGTGATCACCGCGGCGCGGGTGACCGCCCTAGCCGACTGCGGCGTCGATCCGGTCGTCGATGTCATCGAGTGGCTCTGCCTCCGGCGCATGGACGAGGTGGACGAAGAACTCACGGTTCCCCTTGGGGCCTGGAAGCCCTGAGTCTACGACCCCGACCGCCCTGGCACCCCAGGCTGGGGCGGCCTCGACGACCGACCGGAGCACGCGCCGGTGCACCTCCGGGTCGCGGACGACGCCGCCACGGCCGACGTCGGCCCGCCCGGCCTCGAACTGCGGCTTGACCAGGACGAGCGCCTGCCACCCGTCCGCTAGGAGCGGCAGCACGGGCTCGAGCACGAGCCGCACGCCGATGAACGAGACGTCGCACACCAGCACCTCGGGCGTGAACGGGAGCTCGGTCAGCGCGCGGGCGTTCGTCCGCTCCAGCACGACGACGCGCGGGTCGGAGCGCAGCTTCGGGTGCAGCTGCCCGTAGCCCACGTCGATCGCGATCACCCGCGCGGCCCCGTGCTGGAGCAGCGCGTCGGTGAAGCCGCCCGTCGAGGCGCCGAGATCGATGCAGTCGCGTCCTTCGAGCTCGACCGACACCTGCGCGAGCGCGTTGGCGAGCTTCTCGCCGCCGCGCGAGACATAGCGCGGCCGCTCCTTCACGGTCAGCTCGGCGTCCTCGGGGAGCTGGTGGCCGGGCTTGTCGTAGCCCGGCACGAGCCCCGCGAGGACGAGCGCCTGGGCCTGCGCCCGGCTCTCCGCGAGCCCGCGTTCCACGAGCAGGACGTCGATTCGCTTCTTCACCCGCCGAAGGGTAGTGCCCGCTCCTGTTACAAGAGGGTCGTGGAACTGCGCGGAGAGCGTGTCGTCGTGCGCCCGCTCACCGAGGCCGACGTCCCTCGGCTCGTGGAGCTCGGCGGCGATCCCGAGGTTGCGCGCTGGTGGCGCGGCCTGACGACGGAGCACGTGGGCGAGAAGGCACGTGGCGAGGACGAGGACGAGGGCGTGGTCGTGTTCGCGATCGTCGTCGACGGCGAGGTCGCCGGGATGATCCAGTACTACGAGGAGGAGGACCCCGAGTACGAGCATGCGGGCATCGACCTCTTCCTCGGCACGCCGTACCAGGGCGGCGGCCTCGGCACGGACACGGTGCGCACGATGGTGCGCCACCTGATCGTCGACCGCGGCCACCACCGGCTCGTGATCGATCCCGCCGCGCACAACGAGCGCGCGATCCGCTGCTACGAGAAGGCCGGCTTCCGTCGCGTCGGGATCATGCGCGAGCACTGGCTCGATCCTGACGGCGTCTGGCGCGACGGGCTGCTGATGGACCTGCTTGCCTCCGAGCTCGACCGCTAGGACGTGCGGGCGGCCAGCCCGTCGACGATCTCCGCCAGCACCGACGTGTCGACCGCGATCGCGTCGAGCCGCCGCTGGGCCTCCGCCGCCGCCTCGTCGGCGAGCGCCCGGGCGCCGTCGGCGCCGTGGCGCTCCGCATAGCCGTCGCCGTCGAGCACGTCGTCGACGATCTGGAAGAGCAGCCCGAGCTCGTCGCCGAAGGCACGCCAGGGCCCCTGCTCCCGCTCGGGCACGTCGGCGACGCAGAGCGCCAGCCCGACCGAGGCGGCGAAGAGGCAGCCCGTCTTCAGACGGTGCAACGCGGCGAGATCGGAGGTGTCGCCGGTGACGTCGCGGTACTGGCCGCCGATCATCCCCAGCGTCGCCTGCGCGAGCTCGCGCGCGACGGCCGTGGACGGGTATGAGAGCGCCAGCCGGAACGCCTCTGCGAGCAGGGCGTCGCCGGCCAGGAGCGCGACGCCCTCACCGAAGGCGACATGCGCGCTCGGCCGGCCGCGCCGCTCGTCGTCGTCGTCGAGCGCGGGCAGGTCGTCGTGGACGAGTGAGAACGTGTGCACGAGCTCGAGCGCCACCGCCGCCGGGAGGCACCGCTCCGCCTCCGCGCCCAGCGCCTCGCCGGCCGCAAGGCAGAGCACCGGCCTGATCCGCTTGCCGCCGGACTCGAGCGGATAGCGCAGGGCCTCCTCGAGCGCGCCGAGCTCGGGCGTGAAGGCGAGCTCGCCGAGGTAGCCCTCGACGAGGTCGCGCAGCGCGTCAGGGTTGTGGCGGCGCATCCGCTCGCGCGCGGGCCTTCGCCAGCTCCGCCTCGACTTCCTTGGCCAGCTCGGCGAGCTCGGTGAGCACCTCCACGGCCGCTTCGGCGTTCTCCTCGGCCGCCAGCCGCTCCAGCTCGGCCCGCGTCGCCTTCAGCCGCTCGAGCAGTTCCTCCGCCCGCCCGAGTGCCTCGTCCGCTGTACCGCTCATACCCGCTCCAGCGCCGGCAAAGCCGGCACCTCCGCTCGCTGAACGGCTCCGTCAAGCCTACGCCTCATGCCGCCTCCTCCCTCGCCACGCGTCCCAGAATCCCGTTGACGAGCCGCGCCGCGTCCTCCGATGCATAGCGCTTCGCCAGCACGACCGCCTCGTTGATCGCCACCTCGGGCGGCACGCTCTCCTTCTCGAGCTCGTGGATCCCGATCCGCAGGATGTTGCGCTCGAGCGTACCGAGGCGGTCGGCGGTCCAGCCCTCGGCGACCTCCGTGATGCGGACGTCGAGCTCCGCGGCGCGCGCGGACACGTCCTGGGCGAGACCGAGCGCGAACTCGTCCGGATCGCCCTCGTAGAGCGCGCTCAGCGGCTGGCCGGTCAGGTCCCACTGGTAGAGCAGGAAGAGCGCGGTGCGCCGCGACTGGCGCCGGCCGCTCACCGCTCCAGCTCCTCGATCGAGACGTCGACCCCGTCGACCTCGAGGCCGGCCGAGCGGCGCAGCGCGTCGGAGACCGCCGCCTGCACGGCGGCGCCGAGGTCGGGCAGCGACGTGCCGTAGCGCACGGCCAGCTCCAGCTCGACCCGCGCACGACCGTCGGCGATGGCCACTGAGAGCCCGCGACGCGGCCGGCGCACGCGCGCGCCGTCGACGTGCTCCGCCGCAGCGACGACGAGCGCGGCGAGCGCGTCGCCCTCGATCCGGATCGTGCCGCCGGGCCCCGCGATCGTGTGGCCGTCGTGCTTCACAGCGCTGCCTCCACCGGCGCCGCGGTCAGGGACGGCAGCCGACCCTCCATCTCGTCGAGGAAGCTCGTCGAGTACACGCCGCTCGCGAACTCCTCGGAGCGCAGGATGTCCAGCGCGAGCCCGCGCGTGGTCGGCACGCCCTCCAGCTCCAGCTCGTCCAGCGCACGCACGCCGCGCGCGATCGCCGACTCGCGGTCCTCCGCCCACACGATCAGCTTCGCGACGAGCGAGTCGTAGTAGGGCGAGATCGACGACCCCTCCTCGAGGTACGTGTCCACCCGCACACCCGGGCCGAGCGGCGGCCGGAAACGGGTGATCCGCCCCGGGGCCGGCGCGAAGTCGCGGGCGGGATCCTCCGCGTTCAACCGGATCTCGAGCGCGTGCCCGCGCCGCGCGGCGCGCCCCGTCACCGGCAGCGCCTCCCCCGAGGCGACGCGCAGCTGCTCGCGGACGACGTCGATCCCGGTCACGAGCTCGCTCACCGGGTGCTCGACCTGGAGGCGCGCGTTCAGCTCGATGAAATGGAAGGCACCGTCGGTGCCGAGCAGGAACTCGAACGTGCCGGCGCCCTCGTAGCCGATCGCCCGGCACGCTCGCTCCGCCGCGGCCTCCATCTCCTCGCGCGTCGCCGCGTCGAGCGCGGGCGACGGGGACTCCTCGATCAGTTTCTGGTGGCGCCGCTGGATCGAGCACTCGCGCTCGCCGAGCGTCAGCACCCCGCCGAGCCGGTCGCAGAGCACCTGGATCTCGACGTGGCGCGCGGGCACGAGCGCCTTCTCCAGGTAGAGCGTGCCGTCGCCGAAGGCCGCCTCGGCCTCGCTGCGAGCGGTCGAGAACGCCGGCTCGAGCTCCTCGGGCGCGCGGACGAGGCGCATGCCCTTGCCGCCGCCGCCCGCGACCGCCTTCAGCAGGACGGGGTAGCCGAGGTCGTCGGCCGCGGCGCGGACGTCCGCGAGCGAGGCGCCTCCCTCCGTGCCCGGGACGAGCGGCACGTCGGCGGCTCGCATCTCGGCCTTCGCACGGGCCTTGTCGCCCATGCGCTCCATCACGTCGGCGGGCGGGCCGACGAAGACGAGGTCGTTGTCGGCGCACGCGCGCACTAGCTCGGGGTTCTCCGAGAGGAAGCCGTAGCCGGGGTGCACGGCCTCGCAGCCCGTCGTCTCGGCCGCGGCGATCACGGCGGGAATGCGGAGGTAGCTCTCGGCGGCGGCGGGTGGCCCGATGCAAACCGCGCGGTCGGCGAGCCGCACGTGCAGCGAGTCGCGGTCGGCGGTCGAGTAGACGGCGACGGCCTCCACATCGAGCTCGTGCAGCGCGCGGATCACCCGGACGGCGATCTCGCCCCGGTTCGCGACCAGAACCCTGGCGAACATCAGAGGGCCGGCGGGGGCGCGATCGGCTCGAGCTCGAACAGAAGCTGGCCGAACTCGACGGGCTGGCCGTTCTCGACGTGGATCGCGATCACCTGGCCGGCCGCGTCGGCCTTCAGCTCGTTGAAGAGCTTCATCGCCTCGAGCAGGCACAGCGTCTGGCCGGGCTCGACGGCGTCGCCGACCTCGACGAACGGCGGTGTCCCCGGCTCGGCCTGGCGATAGAAGACGCCGACCATGGGCGACTCGACCCGGTGCGGCGCTCCCGGGGCGGCGGGGACGACCGGCGGCTCGCCTGGTTCCTCGTCGGCGAGTGGCGCGGGGACCTGGATCGGCGTCTGCTCCTCGCGCCGCCGCACCGAGACGCGCATGCCGTCGTCTTCGATCTCCACCTCGGCGACGCCGCTCTCCTGCACGATCCGCACCAGCTCGCGGATCCGTTCGGCGCGCGACTGGTCGACGCCGCCCGCGCCGAGCGAGTCGTCGCGTGAGTGGCGCGTCCGGATCGTCCGCAGCAGCTGCTCCGCCTCTTCACCGAAGAGCGCGATCAGGACGAGCTCCTCTTCGCTCGCGGCGAGCCCCTCCGCTTCGGCGCGCACGTCGTCGGCGGTGGGTGGGTCCTCGTCGAACGGGATCCCGTCCGAGAGCAGCGCCACGGCACGCGCGACCGTCGCGTCGATCTCGCCCGGAGGTGCCCCGTAGCGACCCTGCACGAGCGCGCGGAACTCGTCCACGACGTTGCCGTAGCGCCGCGCCGAGAGGACGTGGATCAGCGCCTGCGAGGCGAGGATCTGGCCGATCGGGGCGGCGAGCGGCGGCGAGCCCGCCTCGGCCCGGACCTGCTTCAGCTCCTCGAGCACCTCCAGCAGCCGATCGCCGGCGGAGTGGGCCCGCAGGTGCGTGTCGAGCGCCGCGACGAGCCCCGGGGGCAAGTCGAACTCGGCCGCGCGCACCGCGAGGCGCGGCGCCAGCGGAGCGACGGGCTCGTCGCCGATGTGCTCGTCGACGAGATCGGAGGCCTCCCAGAGCCGGTCGATGTCGATTCCCGTCTCGAGCCCCATCCCGGCGAGCGCGGAGGCAAGCGACTCGCCCGAGACCCGGTGCAGCGTCAGCGCGAGCGGGTAGACGGTCGTGGCGATGATGTCGGCGCCGGCCCGCGCCGCCTCGAGCGCCGCGGCCAGGCCGCTGCCGGACGCCCCCTGGCAGTAGAGGCCGACCGGGAGCCCGGACGACTCTGCGACGCGCGACACGAGATCGTACGCGCGGTACGGCTCGAGGCCGCCGGTGGGATCGTGGATGAGCGCGCGGGTCGCGCCGAGCTCGGGCAGCTCGCGGGCCTGCTGCACGAGCGCGTCGGCCTCGCCCGTGCGGCCAGGGCTGTAGACGAGCCCCGCGTGGAACTCGCCACCGGCGTCCACGATCGCCTCCCCCGCCTCGCGGAGGTTCGAGACGTCGTTCAGCGGGTCGTGCAGGCGGAAGACGTCGATCCCGTTCTCGGCCGCAGACGCGACGAAGCGGCGGACGAAGTCCGTGCTCACCGGCCGCGAGCCGACCAGGAAGCGTCCGCGCAGCGCCAGCCCGAGCGGCGTCTTCGTCCGCGCCCGCAGCGCGCGGATCCGCTCCCAGGGGCTCTCGACGCCGCGGCGCACGGCCGAGTCGAAGACGCCTCCGCCCGAGACCTCCAGGCACGCGTAGCCGGCCCGGTCGAGCACCTCGGCCAGGTCGAGCAGGTCCGCGGTCGGCATGCGACCGGCGAGCGGTTCCTGCGAGAGCAGGCGGATGGAGGTGTCGACGAGCCGCGGCACGCGCTAGAGCCTATCCGGCACGCCGCCAATCGATTTCGCTACGGCTCGCCTGACGCTCCGGCTCGTCGCTCGCGGTGCGTAGGCCGGTGGCACAGTACGGACGTACGGGCCGCCGGCTGGAGCGCCGCGAGCGGCGAGAGGGCGGCGGAGCCGGGCTCCGCCCGGCGGGAGCCGCCCCGGCCGGTGCGTCAGGCTCTCGAGATGTAGCGACCTTCGCGCGGGTCGACCTTGATCCGGTCGCCCACGTTGACGAAGAGCGGGACAGCGACGACTGCGCCCGTCTCCAGCGTGGCCGGCTTCGTCACGTTCGAGACCGTGTCGCCCTTCACGCCGGGCTCGGTGTCGGTGACGGCCAGCTCGATCGACGCGGGCAGCTGCACGCCCGAGGGCTTGCCGCCGACGAACAGCAGCTGCATCGTGCTCGAGGGCTGCATGTACGGCAGCTCCGCCTCGAGCGAGTCGTGCGGCAGGGTCAGCTGCTCGTAGGTCTGCTCGTCCATGAAGACGACCTCGTCGCCCGAGTCGTACAGGTACTGCATGTTCTTGACCTCGGTGTAGATGCGCGCGAACTTCTCGCCGGCGCGAAAGGTCTTGTCCACGACCGAGCCCGAGTCGACGCTCTTCACCTTCGTGCGCACGAACGCGCCGCCCTTGCCGGGCTTCACGTGCTGGAACTCGACGATGCGCCAGACCGAGCCGTCGATCTCGACGTGCATGCCGTTCTTGAACTCGTTCGTGGAGACGACGTCGGCCATGAGCGCGGGCCAGCTTAGCTGACGTTCACGAGCTCCTTGCCGACCTGCGTGAGCCGTTCGCGACCGTCGTCCGTGATCAGGACCATGTCCTCGATGCGCACGCCCGCCACCTCCGGCAGGTAGATCCCGGGCTCGCAACTGAGCACGTTTCCGGCCTCCAGCGTGTCGGTCGACTCGACGCGCGCGTTCGGCGCCTCGTGCACGGCCAGGCCGATCCCGTGGCCGAGACCATGGCCGAAGTTCTCCCCCCAGCCGGCAGCGGAGATGACGTCGCGCGCGGCGCCGTCCGCGGCCCGGCCGGTCACGCCCGGCCCCATCGCGGCGAGCCCCGCCAGCTGCGCCTGGAGGCAGGTCTCGTAGATCTTCGCGAGCTCGTCGGGCAGCTCACCGGTCGCGTACGTGCGCGTGCAGTCGGAGGCGTAGCCGTCCACGCTGCAGCCGGCGTCGACGATCACGAGCGTGTTCGCCGGCACGGCGACGTCGCGGTTGTCGGAGTGCGGGCTCGCCCCGTTCTCGCCGGCGGCCACCATCGTGTCGAAGGAGAGCTCCGACGACCCGTGCTCGTGGAAGAGCTCGCGGACGCGCCAGGCCAGGTCGATCTCCGTCCGGCCGACGAACCGCTCCTCCGCCAGCGCGCCGAAGACCCGGTCGGAGATCGCAGCCGCCTCGCGCAAGGTCTCGAGCTCGGACGGATCCTTGACCGCGCGCAGCCGCTCGACGAGCCCCTGCTGGGGCACGGCGTCGACGCCACCGGAGCGGAGTGTCTCGAACGCCGCCGCGGTGAGGACGTGGGCTTCGACCCACACGGTCTTCCCCGAGAAGCGTGTGGCGAGGTCAGCGACGACGTCGCGCGCGGTCTGCACGAAGCTGACGCCGTCGAGTGCGCTCGCCTTGCGTGCGTAGCGAAAGTCGGTGTACAGCGTCGCGTCGCCCGCCGGATCGACGAGCAGGGCTGCATTCGAGCTCGCGAGGCCGGTGAGGTAGCGGACGTTGACGCCGCTCGAGACGAGCAAAGGCTCGTCGAGCAGCGCGGCGAGACGTTCGATCCTGCTCATTTCTTCACAGCCTCCACGAGGTAGACGAGCGCCTCACGGTATCCGTCCGGCCCCTTGCCGGTGATCCGCTTCTTCGCGAGGTCGGAGAGCACGGAGTGGCGCCGGAACTCCTCGCGCTCCTCGATCTTGGACAGGTGCACCTCGACGACGGGCACCTCGAACAGCTCGACCGCATCCCGGATTGCGTAGCTGTAGTGCGTCCAGGCGCCCGGGTTCAGGATCACGCCGTCGGCCCAGTCGAGCGCATCGTGGCACCACTCGACGAACTGGCCCTCGTGGTTCGTCTGGCGACAGCGCGTGGTCAGCTGGAGGTCCTTCGACCAGCTGTAGATCTGCGACTCGAGTTCGGCGAGCGAGAGCTTCCCGTACATGGCCGGGTCGCGCCGGCTGAGGACGTCGAGGTTGACTCCGTTCAGGACTCCCACGCGCATCGCGCGACTCTACCCGGCGATCAGGGAATCGAGGGCCGCCCGGATCTCGGCCTCCGGGAGCTCGACGCCGATTCGAGGGCGGCCCGGCGCGTCGAGCAGGACGAGCTTCGGCACGCCGCCCTCCGCCTTCTTGTCCCGCGCGAGCGCGGCCCAGGCCCGCTCACGGTCGACCTGGACGGGCTCCGGCCGGAGCTCCGCCTCGACGACCGCGGGATCGAGCCCGGAGAGCCGGAGCGCGGCGAGGAGGCCGAGCGCGACGGCGCGCCCGTGTGGCAGCTCGAACCCGGCCGCGGTCTCCAGGGCGTGCGCGAAGGTGTGGCCGAGGTTGAGCTGGTTGCGCTCGCCTCGGTCGTGCGGATCGCGGAGGCAGACGGCCGTCTTGAACGCGGCGCAGCGCCGTACCGCCTCGGCCAGCGGCAGCTCCCACATCGGCTCACCGGCGAGCAGGCCCGTCTTGACCAGCTCGGCCCGTCCGTTCAGCGACTCCCCCTCGGGCAGCGTCTCGAGCAGCGCCGGGTCGATCACCGTCCGCACGGGCCAGTGGAAGGCGCCGACGAGGTTCTTGCCCTCGGGGAGGTCGATCGCCGTCTTGCCCCCGATCGCCGCGTCGACCTGGCCGACCAGGGTCGTCGGAACGGCGACCCAGTCGATCCCGCGGAGGTAGGTCGCAGCCGCAAGCCCGGCGACGTCGCTGGTGGACCCGCCTCCGAGCGCGACGAGCGTGCCGCCGCGCTCCAGCCGCAGCGCCCGCCAGAGCCGCTCCAGCACCTTCTGCGTCTTCGCCTCCTCGCCCGCAGGCACCTCGTGCACGGCCACCTCGCGCGACCCCAGCCCGAGCTGCGCCTCCATCCCGTAGATGCCCGCCACGTGTCGGTCGGCGACGAGCGCGACCGGCCCGTCGCCCGGGACGAGCTCGCCGAGCCAGCCCAGCGCGCCCGTCTCGACGTGCACGCCGCCTGCGGCGAGCACGACGCCGTCGACGTCTCGTACCGTCACGTCGGCCACCTCTTCGTAGAAGGCCCGTCGCTCCTCGAACAGGCGGCGGAAGCCGGGTTCGTCCTGGGCGAGAGGCCGGTCGGTGCCCCGGACGCGCTCCCAGGCGGTGTCGGCGTCGACCTCGACCCAGACCGTGACCGCGCGGGCCCTCAGCGCGTCCCGCACGGCAGGCGACGTGACGGCTCCGCCGCCCAGAGACAGGATCCCTTCCGGCTCGTGCTCGAGGTGCCTCACGCTCAGCTCCGTCTCGATCCGCCGAAACTCAGTCTCACCGTGGCTGGCGAAGAAGTCGGGGATGCTGACGCCGACCTCGTGCTCCACGGCGGCGTCGACGTCGGTGAAGCCGAGACCCGTTCGGCGCGCGGCTTCGTGCCCGAGGGTCGTCTTCCCGGCGCCCATGAAGCCGACGAGGACGACGTGACGGTCTAGCGCGGTGCCCACGGGATGCGGTCGAGATACGCGCGGTGTGCGCCGACGAAGTCGCCCAGCGAGTCGCCGCCGAACTTCTCCCGCGCCGCCCGGGCGAGCTCCCAGGCGACAGCCGCCTCGGCCACGACCGCGAGCGCCTCCACGGCCGCGACGTCGCTGCGCTCGACGAGCGCCTGAGCCGCCTCGCCGGTGTCCAGGTCGACCGAGTCGAGCGGCTTCATCAGCGTCGGCAGCGGCTTCATCCCCGCGCGCACGACGATCTCCTCCCCGTTCGACATACCGGCCTCGATCCCGCCGGCACGGTTGGAGCGGCGATGGAGGCCGGGCTCGATCTCGTCGTGGGCCTCGGAGCCGCGGCGGCGCGCCAGCCCGAAGCCCTCGCCGACCTCGACTCCCTTCACCGCCTGGATCCCCATCAAGGCCGCGGCGAGGCGCGCGTCGAGCCGGTCCTCCTTGGACGCGTAGGAGCCGAGCCCCGGAGGGACGCCGGTCGCACGCACCTCGACGACGCCGCCGAGCGTGTCGCGGTCGGAGCGGGCGGCGTCGACCGCTGCGTGCATCTCGTCCTCTCCGGTTGCGCCGCCGATCTCCACCTCGCGGCCCGCGACCTCGATCCCGAGCTCGCGCAGGAGCGCCTTCGCCACCGCACCCGCCGCGACGTGCACGGCCGTGTGGCGCGCGCTCGCACGCTCGAGCGCGTCGCGGACGTCTTCATGGCCGTACTTGAGCACGCCGGCGAGGTCTGCGTGGCCCGGGCGCGGCAGCCTCACCGGCTTCGTGCCCTTCCCGGACGGCTCGCCGTCAGGCGGCCAGGGGCTCATCCCCCACGCCCAGTTCGCGTGGTCGCGGTTGCGGACGACGAGCGCAAGGGGCGTGCCCAGCGTGCGGCCGTGGCGGAGGCCGGCGAGCACCTCGACCTCGTCCTGCTCGAGCTGCTGGCGCGGGCTGCGTCCGTAGCCCAGCTGCCGCCGCCGCAGATCGGCGTCGATCGCGTCCTTGGCGAGGTCGAGGCCGGCGGGGAGCCCGGTCAGAATCGCGACGAGCGCCGGCCCGTGGGACTCCCCGGCCGTCGTCAGCGCAAGCGTCATGCGGGCAAATCTACTGCGGCGCGCAGCACGGGCACCGGTGCGGGCACGCCGGTCCACAGCTCGAACGCCGCCGCGCCCTGGGCGACGAGCACCTCGAGCCCGCCCACGACGCGGGCGCCACCCGCGCGCGCCGCCTCCGCCGTGGCGGTGTCGGGATAGGGCAGGTCGACGAGCGTCTGGCCGGCGTCGAGCGTCACGAGCGCCTCTTCCCGGGCGCTCGTCGCGTTGACCACCAGATCGGCACCGGCGACCTCGGGCGGCCATTCACCGCGACGCGAGAACGTTCGCGCGTGCGGCAGCGCCTCCGCGAACGCGTGCGCCGAGCCGCCGTCGCCGAGGATCACCGGCCGCTCGGCGGCCAAGCCGTCGAGGATCGCGGCGTCTGTGCTGTGACCCTCGACGCGCCCGTCGCGGAAGACCAGGGTGTTCACCGAGCTGACGGCGGCCTCGACCAGGTCGAGCGCGCCGACGGCGAGCTTGTGCGGCGCCGTCACGTTCGCCCCGGCGAAGCCGAGAGCGACGAGGCCGCGCACGGCGTCCTCGAGCTGTTCCGGCGGCACGTCGAGCGCGACGTAGGCGAAGTCGAGCCCCCGCGCCGCGAAGGCGGCGTTCTGCATCCGGGGCGAGAGCGAGTGCGCGACCGGGTGTCCGAGCAGCCCGACGAGCCTGGTCGTCGCCGCGATCACGCTCAGTTGCAGCCGAAGCCGTACTCGCAGGCCTTGGCGAAGAACTCGTCCTCGCTCGCGGTGAAGAAGTGGTGGATCTTGTCCGGCTTGCGCACGAAGAAGAGGAAGTCGACGTCGGCCGGGTGGGCGGCGGCCTGGATCGAGGCGAGGCCGGGGTTCGCGATCGGCGTGGGCGGCAGCCCGGTGCGGTTGCGCGTGTTGTACGGGTTGTCGCTCTCCAGCTGCGAGACGCGCAGCGGCTCGGTTCCGGGAACGTCGAGCCCGTAGCGGATCGTCGCATCGATGCCGAGCTCCATCCCGGCCTTGAGGCGGTTGTAGATCACCGCCGCCACCTTGGGGCGCTCGTCCGGAGCGATCGTCTCCTTTTCCACCATCGACGCGATGATCAGCACGTCGTAGGGCGTGAGATTCTTCTTTCTCGCGAACGCCATGTCGACCTTCGAGAAGTTCTCCTCGAAGAACGCCAGCTGGTCGGCGACGAGCTGCTTCGCGGTCGTCTTGGCGGTGAACTCGTACGTGGCCGGGAAGAGGAAGCCCTCGATTCCGCGTGCGTCCTTCCGGAACTCGGCTGGGATTTTCGCCTTCTCGGTCGCCGCCGTGTAGCCCTTCGCCGTCAGCTTCGGGGTGATCTTGCGCCGTTCCTTGGCGATCGTGCGCACCTCGCCCACCCGGGCCGCCATCTGGTCGCGTGTGAAGCCCTCCGGGAAGATGATCCTGAGGACGGGCGCAGGCGGCGCGGCGGTCGTCGCCGGCGGCGCGGCCTCCTCGTCCCCGGAGTCGCCGAGCGCCGTGACGCCCAACCAGAGCGCCACGCCGAGGCAGCCGAACAAGACGACTGCCGCGACCAGCCGCCGCAGCGCAACCTGCCTGCGCGACGGCCGCTGTCTCGTTACACCCGGTTGCTCGACCACGTCAGGTAGCTCTCGAGGAGGTGGGCGGCCGCGCGCGCGTCCTCGGGCGCGCGGGAGGACGGAGCACCGGCGGCGAGGGAGGTCGTGAAGCGCTCGTCGAAGCTCTCGACCGGCACCGAGACGGCTGCACGGAGCGCGGCGATGAACCGCCCCGTCTCCTGCGCCTGGCTGCCTGCCTCACCGCGCAGGGTCAGCGGCAGCCCGACGACGATCCGCTCGGGGTCCTCCGCCGCCACGAGCTCGGCGAGCCGGCGCAGCCCGGCCTCGGAGGCCGCGCGCTCGACGACCGTGAGCGGCCGCGCGAGCGTGCCGGTCGCGTCCGAGACGGCGACGCCGGTCCGAGCCGAGCCGTAGTCCAGTGCAAGCACCTTCACGCTCGGCCCCTCACGACAGCGCCGCCGTGATCAGGCGCTCCGCCGTCGACAGCGCCTCTTCGAGCCCTTCTGGACGCTTGCCGCCGGCACGGGCCATCGTCGGGCGCCCGCCCCCGCCGCCCCCGATCAGGGGCGCCGCTTCGCGCACGACGTTCCCCGCGTGCACGCCGCGCGCCTCGAGGGACTTGTCCAGGTTGACCACGAGCTGCGCCGTTCCGTCGGTCAACGCCCCGACGATGACGGCGGCAGGCGCGTGCTTCTGCTTCAGGCGGTCGGAGACGTCCAGAGGATCGCCGCTCCTCACCTCGACGACGAGCACGTTGACGTCGCCCGCCTGCGTCTCGCGCGTGACCACGAAGTCCTCGGAGGCCGCGGCCGCAGGGGCGCGCTTCGCCTCCTTGCGCACCCGCTCGAGCTCGGCACGGAGCTCGTCGGCCTCGCGAGCGCGGGCATGGAGCAGGGCGAAGGCCTCGCCGGAGGTGACGGCCTCGATCCGCCGGGCGCCCGAGCCGACGGAGCCCTCGGAGACAATCGCAAAGGGCCCGATCTCCGCCGTCGAGCGCACGTGCGTGCCGCCGCAGAGCTCACGGGAGAAGCCGTCGATCTCGACGACGCGGACGACGTCGCCGTACTTCTCGCCGAAGAGCATCTGCGCGCCAAGCTGCTTCGCCTCCTCGATCGGCGTCTCGAAGATCCGCACGGCCCGGTTGCGAAAGATCTGCTCGTTGACGATCTGCTCCACCCCGGCGCGCTGCTCAGGGGTGAGCGCCTGCTCGTGACTGAAGTCGAAGCGGAGCTTCTCGGGCCGCACGGCCGATCCCGCCTGCTTCACGTGCTCGCCGAGCACCTGGCGCAGGGCCTCGTGGAGGAGGTGCGTCGCGGTGTGATTCGCCATCGTCGGGAAGCGCACCGCCCAGGGTACGACGGCGCGCACCCGGTCGCCTGCCGCGAAGCCAGCACCCTCGAAGACGAGCACCTGGTCGTCGCCGAGCCGGTGCGCCTCACGCAGCGTCGCCGTGACAGCCGTCTCCTCGTGGATCAGCTCACCCGCATCGGTGACCTGCCCGCCGCCGGCGGCGTAGAACGGCGACTCCCGGAGCTTGGCCAGGAACGTGCCGTCGCCGAGCTCCTCGAGCGCGCCGATCTGCGTCAGCACGTCCGTCTTGTCGAAGCCCACGAATTCCGTCGCGAAGTCGGTGCCTGCGCCGAACTCGGCGGCCCGCTGCACCCCGGACTCCGACCCGGCCCGCGAGACGTCGCGGTGGCGCGCCATCTCGTCGCGGTACCCGTCCACGTCGACCGCCTGCCCGCGCTCCTCCGCGAGCTCCACCGTCAGCTCGACCGGGAACCCGTAGGTCGCTGCCAGCCTGAACGCCTCCTCACCCGAGATCGTCTCGCCCGCTGCCAGCTCCTCGAAGACCTTGAGCCCGCGCTCGAGCGTCTCGGAGAACCGCTCCTCCTCGGCCCGCACGACCTGCTGGATCTCCGTCCGGCCGGCGGCGAGCTCGGGGTACGAGGGAGCCATCTGCTCGACGACGACGTCGGTGAGCGGCCACAGGTGCTCGAGCTCGATCGCGCGCGCCTGCTGCACGGCCCGGCGGATGATCCGCCGCAGGATGTAGCCCCGGCCCTCGTTCGACGGCGTCACGCCGTCGGCGGCGAGGAACGTCATCCCGCGGCCGTGGTCGGCGAGGATCCTGTGCGCCTTCGTCGCGCGCTCGGACTCGCCGTAGGCGACGCCGCTCTGCTCGGCGATCCAGGCCATGATCGCCTGGTAGCCGTCGGTCTCGTACACCGAGAGGACGTCCTGGAGGATCGATGCGGTGCGCTCGAGCCCCATGCCGGTGTCGACGTTCTGCTTGGGCAGCGGCGTCACATTGCCGTCCGGATGGAGCTCGAACTCCATGAAGACGAGGTTCCAGAACTCGAGGAAGCGCTCGCAGTCGCAGCCCGGCGCGCACTCGGCGCGGCCGCAGCCGACGCCTGCGCCCCGGTCGTAGAACATCTCCGTGTCGCCCCCGCACGGCCCCGGCCCTCCCACCGACCAGAAGTTGTGCGAGCGGTCGAGCGCGAGGATGCGCTCGGGCGGCTGGCCGACCCTGAGCCAGGCTGCACGCGCAACCTCGTCCTCACCGAGCCCGAGCTCCGGATCGCCGGCGAAGATCGTGACCCAGAAGCGCTCCATGTCGATCTTCAGATGCTGCGTCAGGTACTCCCACGCCAGGTCGACCGCGCCGTCCTTGAAGTACTCGCCGAACGAGAAGTTGCCGAGCATCTCGAAGAAGGTCAGGTGGTGGCCGTCGAGACCGACCTCATCGATGTCGGGCGTGCGGAAGCACTTCTGCACCGTGACGAGGAGCGGGGCCGGGGGTGTCTCGCGGCCCAGGAAGTACGGCATCAGCGGCTGCATGCCGGCACTGTTCAGGAGCGTCGAGCGGTCCCAGTCGGGCGGGACCAGCGAGCCCGACGGGTGCCGCTTGTGGCCCTTGGACTCGAAGTAGGAGAGAAAGCCCTCGCGGAGCTCTGCGGTGGTGCGCACGCCTGAAGTGTAGGTCTAGCCCGCGGCGCGCTTGGCGGGCGTCTCGAAGTCTTCGTCGCCGGCGATCTCGTCGCGGATCTTCTCCAGCGCGCGGCGGATCAGGCGCGAGACGTGCATCTGCGAGATCCCGACCTGCTGCGCGATCTGCGACTGCGTCAGCCCGTCGAAGAAGCGCAGGTGGAGGATGCGCCGCTCGCGCTCGTCGAGCGCCCGGAAGCCGGGTGCGAGCACTGCGCGGTCCTCGGAGACCTCGTACTGGTGCTCGATCGTCCCGAGCGACTCGAGCGGGTCGAGCTCGCCGTCCTCGTCGGAGCCGCCGGAGGAGAGCGAGAGCGAGGTGTACGCGCGCCCGGACTCGAGCGCCTCGAGCACTTCCTCCTCCTCCACGCCCGCAGCCTTCGCGAGCTCCGGGATCGTCGGCGAGCGGCCGTTCTGGACGGTCAGCTCCTCCACGAGCTTCGAGAGCTGGACATTCAGCTCCTGCAGCCCGCGCGGCACGCGCACGGCCCAGCCCTTGTCGCGGAAATGCCGCTTGATCTCGCCGATGATGTTCGGCGTCGCATAGGTGGTGAGCTCGACGCCGCGGTCGAGGTCGAAGCGGTCGATCGCCTTGATCAGGCCGATGCAGCCGATCTGAACGAGGTCCTCGAGCTGCTCGCCCCGGTAGCTGTACCGCCGCGCCAGCGAGCGGACGAGCGAGAGGTACTGCTCGATCAATTGCTCGCGCGCGGCGAGATCGCCTTGCTCGTGATAGCGGCGGAGGAGGATCTTGTCCGACTCGCGCGGCATCAGGCGCGCCCCGCCAGCTGGTAGGTCTTGCGCAGCTCGACCCAGCAGCCGTCGTCCCGGTCGGCGAGCGAGACGTCGTCGACGACGGTGTCGAGGAGCCGGCGCAGGTCGAGGCTCTCGCCCGCGTCCTGCTCGAGCTCGGCGAGCGCCGCGCGGTCGAACGGCCCGACCGATGCCTCGACGGTCTCCGAGCGGACTCGCAGCACGAGCGTGACCTCGTCCGCCTGCGCGTCGCGGTCGAGCAGGCTCTCCAGCGCGACCTGGAGGTCGTCGAGCACGTCGATCGTCAGCCCGTGGCGGGCGGCGACACCGCCGAGCACGAGCCCGGCGACAGCTCCGAACGGACGCTCGCTCGGCATCGTGACGCGGATCTCGTCCATTTAGACCGACTCACCGTCTGCGGCGCGCAGCTCCTCCTCGAGCTCGCGCTCGCGCCGGGCAGCGGCGTCCTTGGCGACCCGTACTGCCTCGTTCCAGTCGCGCCGCGTCTTGAACGCGGCGATCCCATGGCTGAGCCCGGCTGCGAGACCGGAGGCCTTCTGCACGGGGCGCGTGATCGCGAAGCTGACCGCGCGCACGGCCGTGTCCGCGCTGTCGGCCATGTCCACTGCGCTGTCCGTCACACGGTCTGCCTTGTCCAGCTGTGCGTTCACCCGGTCGACACTCCCTCCAACCTTGTTGATCACGGGCAGAAGCTCTTCCTGCGTTCCCCCGATAAACGCGGAGAGGCGCACAAAGGTTCCGCCCAGGCGGAAGAACGCATAGCCGATGCCAATGCCCGTGGCGACGAGGAAGAGGGCGAGCGCGTAGTACGCGACGTCCCCCGCGCTGACGGCAAGAAGCGGCATGCCGGTGATCCTAATTGCGACTCGCAGACGACACCACACCGGACCCGACCAGCGCGTCGCCGTCGTAGAGCGCCACGACCTGACCGGGGGCCACGCCGTAGGCGGGCTCCTCGAGCTCCAGCCAGTAGCCACCCTCGGTGGGCTCGACCCGTGCGGGCACCGACGGCGAGCGGTGGCGGAGCTTCGCGTCCGCCCTGGCCACGGTCAGATGCAGGGGCCCGCGCACCGCGACGCGCCTGCATGCGAGGGACTCGCGTGGGCCCACGACCACCGTGTTCGTGGCGGCGTCGGTGCGCAGCGCATAGAGAGGCTCGGAAGCGGCGACGCCGATCCCGCGCCGCTGGCCGGGTGTGTAGCGCCACGAGCCGTCGTGCCGGCCGAGCTCCAAGCCGCTCTCGTCCACGATCGGGCCGTCGCTGACCGCGAGGCCGTTCCTGCCGAGGAAGGCGCGGTAGTCGTCCCCCGCGAGGAAGCAGGCCTCCTGGCTCTCACGCCGCTCGGCCGCCGCGAGCCCGGCCCGGTGGGCCTCGGCGCGCGTCTCGGTCTTCGTTCCCTCCCCGAGCGGGAAGCCGATCCGGTCGAGCAAGGCCGGGTCGAGCTGGGCGAGCATGTACGACTGGTCCTTGTCCGCGTCGACCGCCCGCGCAAGCAGCCGGCGGCCTCCGTGGTCGACGATGCGGGCGTAGTGGCCCGTCCACAGCTTCTCCGCCCCCGCACGCTCGGCGAACGCCAGCAGCTCGGCGAAGCGGAAGCTGCCGTTGCAACGCCCGCACGGATTCGGTGTCTCCCCGGCGGCGTACCCGTCGACGAACGGCGCGACGACCGCGCGCCGGAACTCCTCGCGCAGATCGAGCGTCACGTGCGGCAGGCCGAGGGCGTGGCAGCTCTCCCGGGCCGCGATCACGGCCGCAGGCGAGCAGCAGGCGCGCTCGGAGTCGGGCCCGGCCGGGTCGAGCCACAGACGCAGCGTGACCCCGATCGCATGCGGGCCGGCGCGCAACAACGCGACCGCGCTGTCGACGCCGCCGCTCATCGCGACTGCGACCCGGCCGGGAACCGGCGGCGCAGTGAACGCAGGCCCGAGCGCGTTCGCGAGCGCGTCGGCGGCGAGCGTCTCGCCCGGCACCGCAGCCGCCTCGAGCAGCGTCAGCCCCTCGAGCGGGCGTGCGAGCCCGGGAGCGTCGGCGGAGACGATTCGGTCGCCGTCGACCGTGAGCCGCACGAGCGCGAACTCAGAGCCGCGCGCAGAATCGCCAACCAACTCGAACATCGAACCTCAGCCTAGCCGCGGTGTCCGAGCCAGGGAGCGAAGCGACCCTTCAGGGGTCTTCGCGCGATCGGAATTCGCTTCCGCGAATTCCGATCTTGCGCTAGCTAGAGATGCGCCCCACCCTGCCGATGATTCCTTGCGCCGATGCGAACCTGGCTATACCAGGTGGGTGCCGTGCCGGACGTCGACGGATGAGGTCTAGACCGGACCCAGGCTCCCTTCACGTGAGCGTTGGTTCACGTTTACACGCAAGGCCACGCACAGGGTCGAGCGCACGCAGTGTATCCCGTCAGCGTGTGGCGAAGCGCCACTGGAGCTCTTGCGTGCCCTCGAGCTCCAGCCTGCGCGCAAGCGCCTCGGTCAGCTCGAACTGCCTCCCCGGTTCCTTCAGCCTGGTGTCGATCACCTCGGTCAGGAGCTCGGTTCCGTCGTAGCGGACGAAGATCTTGGCGCCGCAAGGAAGCGTCGGATGGGTGACACCGAGCGAGCGGCCGGTGAGGATCTGCCGGCACGTCGTCCGCTCGGCGTCGTGCGCCGTACCCCGCGACCCGGCGAGGGCGGTGTACCACCCGCCGTCGGGCGTCGGCACTGCGCGCGGGCCGGCGCCCGTGGCGACCGCGTCGTCGCGCGAGGTCAGGGCGAGTGCCCCCACCGCTGCCAGGAGCGCGATGCCGGCCAGCACGATCGTCCGCTGGAGGACCGAGAGCGTCACGTGCTGTGGCCCGCCACGAGCTCGCCGAACGATTCACGGACGAGCGCGTCGAAGTCGACCGGCAGGACCCCGTCGGGCGAGGCGAAGTCGCGGAGGTACATGAGCAGGTAGTTGCGCTCCTCCTCGCGGGCGGGATCGGCCCCCTCGCTGTCCCGTAGCAGGCGCTCGATCTCCCACAGGTTCCAGGCCCGCGGCTGCACGGGCAGAGGCAGCGCGACCACGCGAGTCGGCTCGGGCTCCGGCTCGGGCTCCGGTTCGGACTCGGGAGTCGGTTCCGGCTCAGGCTCCGGATCGGGCACGGACGCGAGCGGTGGGACGGGCGTCGGCTCGGGCTCGGGCTCCGGCTCGGGTTCTGGCTCGGGCTCAGGCTCGGGCTCCGGTTCCGGCTCGGGCTCGGGTTCAGGTTCCGGTTCGGGCTCCGGTTCCGGTTCTGGCTCAGGCTCGGGCTCCGGTTCCGGCTCGGGCTCGGGTTCAGGTTCCGGTTCGGGTGCAGCCTCGGGCTCGGGCTCGAACGCCGGGGGCTCGGGCTTGTCGAGGAGCGGAGCCGGCTCCTGCCTCTGCGAGCGCGACCGCGAGGCCGCCCACTCGACGAGCACCGTCGCCGCGTAGGCGACGACCATCACACCCACGATCGCGGCGATGCCGAGGTCGAGCAGGCCTGCGGCGACGGCCACCGCGACGAGGAAGAGCGCCTCGAGCGCGAACCGCGGCCAGGTTCGACCGAGCATGCCAGCGGCCTACTTCTCGGGCTCGGGCTCCCCCGGCGAGACCGGCTCGTCGCCCTCGACGGGCGCGTCCGGTGAGGCAGGGGAAACGGGCGGCGGGCCCGAGTGCGGCGCCGGGGCCGGCGTCTCGTCGAGCTCCGCTTCTTCGGTCGCCTCGACTGCTTCGGCGTCGTTCGAGGGCGGCGACTCGGACACCGGAGGCTCGGACACCGGCGGCATCGAGGGCGGCAGCTCGGATGGCTGCGGCTCCGACTGTCGGGGCTCGACCGGCGCGACGTAGGGCTGTGCAGGCGGAGCGGGTGCCGGTGTACCCGCGCGGACGTTGTCGGCCTCGTTCGCGCTCATGATCGCCTCGATCACGCGCGACATCGCCGGCTCGCCCAGCCCGGCGGCGGTGAGCAGCTGCTCGGCGCCCTTCTGCGCGCGCGCCATGACGGCGCCGGCCTGTGCACGCGCCCACTCGAGCGTCTGCTCGACCTCGGCGCGGGCCGCGTTCGTGAGCTCGGTCGCCTGGTGCCGCGACTGCTCCAGCATGCGGTTGCCGCGGGTCTCCGCCTCGCGGAGCTCGCGCGTCGCATCGGCGTTCGCCTTCGCGAGCAGCTCACGGGACTCGGTCTTGGCGGCGTTCGTGATCTCGGAGCGCTGGCGCTCGGACTCGGTTCGATAGCGCTCGACCTCTGCCTCGCGCTCCTGGAGCTCGCGCTGCTTCGCGCGGACGTCCTCTTCGGTGCGCTGGAGCTGCGACGCCGAGGCATTCTGCGCGTCGCGCTCGAGCACGTCGGCGAACTCGGCGGCCGCGCGGATCAGGTGCAGCGCGTCCATCCGCACCGCGTGGCCGGTCGGCTCGACGTTGGCCGTCGTGCGCGCGGCCTGGAGCACCCGCAGCTGGGCCTGAAGCTGCGACGTGTGCCGCCGGAACGCGTCGAAAGCGTCGCGGACGCTCGTCTCGTCGAAGCCTTCTCCGGAGCGGCGAAGCTGCTCCAGCGTTGGCAATGAAGTCAACGACGGGGTACTCGAACGCTCGTGATCACCTGACGACATCTATCTCTCCGGTTCGTGGGCACGCCGCAGCGCGCGGCTCGGGCAAGTATGCCCGCTGTATCGGCTGTTTGGGGGGAAATCTTAGGCCGGTGGCTCAACGAGACGTATTCCGAGCTCGTCCAGCTGTTCCTGCGTGACCTCGCTCGGCGCGCCGCTCATCGGATCGACGCCGGCCTGGTTCTTCGGGAACGCGATCACGTCGCGGAGGTTGGGCTCGCCGGCGAGCACCATGGTCATCCGGTCGATCCCGAGCGCGATCCCGCCGTGCGGCGGCGCGCCCATCGCGAGCGCGTCGAGGAGGAAGCCGAACTTCGCCCGCTGCTCTTCCGGGGAGAGGTCGAGCAGGTCGAAGACCTTCGCCTGGAGCTCGGGCTCGTGGATCCGGAAGGAGCCGCCGCCGAGCTCGTTGCCGTTCACGATCAAGTCGTACGCATGCGCGAGCGCCTCGCCCGGCTGATCCGGGAACCGCTCCCGCCACTCCTCGGTCGGGCGCGTGAAGGGGTGGTGGACCGCCGTCCAGCGTCCTGCCTCCTCGTCCCGCTCGAACATGGGGAACTCGTTCACCCAGAGGAATGTGAACTCGCCTTCGTCGATCAGCCCGAGCTCACGCCCCAGGTGCAGCCGGAGCGCGCCGAGCACGCGCGAGGTCAGCTCCCAGCTGTCCGCCGCGAAGAGAAGCGTCTCACCGTCCTTGCCGTCGAGCGCGGCCAGCTCCTCCTCGGAGAGGAACTTCGCGATCGGCGAGCGGATCTCACCCCCGTCGTAGACGAGGTACGCGAGCCCCTTCGCCCCCCACTCCTTCGCCACTTCCTCGAGCTTGGCGAGCTCGCCGCGGGAATAGGTTCTCGGCACCCGGAGGAAGCGCACGGCTTCCGCCCCGGCGAAGACTCCGAACTGCGAGCCTCGCGTCGCCGGCGTGGCGTCCTCGAGCTCAAGCGCGAAGCGCGTGTCGGGCTTGTCCGAGCCGAAGCGGCGGTCGGCCTCGGCGAACGTCATCCGCGGGAACGGTGCCTCGATCTCGATCCCGAGGCACTCACGCCAGATGCGCGCGAACATCTGCTCCATGAGCGCGAAGAGGACCTCCTGGTCGGGAAAGCTCATCTCGGCGTCGAGCTGCGTGAGCTCCTGCACGCGGTCGGCGCGCAGGTCCTCGTCCCGGAAGCAGATCGCGATCTGGTAGTAGCGGTCGAAGCCGGCCACCATCGTCAGCTGCTTCAGGATCTGCGGGCTCTGCGGGAGCGCGTAGAAGCGGCCCGGCTGGAGCCGGCTCGGCACGATGAAGTCACGCGCGCCCTCGGGCGTCGGCTTGAAGAGGATCGGCGTCTGGATGTCGAGGAAGCCCGCCTCCTCCATCTCACGGCGGATGATCCCGACCATCTGCGCACGGAGGCGGATGTTGCGCTGCAGCTTGTCGCGGCGGAGGTCGAGCCAGCGATGGCGCAGGCGCAGCGTCTCGTCCACGTTCTCCTCGTCGAGCTGGAACGGCAGCGGCGTCGACCTGCTGACGATCTCGAGCTGCTCGACGGCGAGCTCGACCTCGCCGGTCGGCATCGCCGGGTTGACCGTCTCCGGCGAGCGCGCCACCAGCTTCCCCTCGGCGCGCAGGACGAACTCGTTGCGGATGCCGTGCGCGAGCGCAGCGGACTCGGGGGCGTGCTCGGGGTTGATCACGAGCTGCGTCACGCCGGTGCGGTCGCGCAGGTCGACGAAGACGAGGCCGCCGTGGTCACGGCGGCGCGCCGCCCAGCCCGCGAGCGTGATCGACTCGCCGACGAGCTCCTTCCGAGCGTCGCCGCACATGTGCGTGCGCCAGTTCATCGCAGGAGTGTGCCTACGACGTCCGCATGGCTGAGCGGTTGATCCTGTGCGCCCTGACGGCGGAGCGTCGCGCCCTCCGCACCGACGATCACCGTCGTGTGCGCGCCCGAGCGCCCGGCCTGCGTCAGCTGACCCTTGAGCGAGCGGCCGGCATAGTCCGTGTCGGCGGCGACGCCGGCGTCGCGCAACTCCTTCAGCCAGCGCAGGGCCAGCGCGCGCGGCCCACCCGGTTCGACGGCCAGGAAGACGTCGGTCCGCGGCGGGTCGGCGGTGACGTTCGCGTCCTCGAGGGCCAGCAGCAGGCGCTCCAGCCCCGCCCCGAAGCCGACGCCCGGCGTCGGCGGGCCGCCGATCTCCTCGATCAGCCCGTCGTAGCGGCCGCCGCCGGAGATGGTCGAGTTCGCTCCGGCGAGCGGTCCGATGAACTCCCACGTCGTGCGGGTGTAGTAGTCCAGCCCGCGGACGAGGGTCGGCACGAGCGTGTACCCGACCCCGAGCTCGTCGAGGAGCGCGCGGACTTCCGCGAAATGAGCGATGCAGGCGTCGCAGAGCGAGTCCCCGATCGCCGGCGCCTCGCGCAGCACCTCCTGGACGTGCGCAGGCTTCGCGGCGATGTTGTCGAGCGCGCGCAGCGGGCTCGTCTCCAGCTTGATGCGCGTGTCGTCGTCGAGCTCGTGCCTGCGGGCGCCGAGCCAGGCGGAGAGCTTCGCGACGTACGCCGGGCGGCAGTTGCGGTCGCCGATCGAGTTCAGCTCGAGCGTGTAGTCGCTGACGCCGAGGTTGCGCAGCAGCGTGTCGTAGAGGTGGATCACCTCGGCGTCGAGCGCAGGGTCGTCCGAGCCGAGCGCCTCCACGGAGAGCTGCCAGTGCTCGCGGTAGCGCCCCTTGCCCGGGCGGCCATACCGATACATGGGGCCGATCGTGTAGAGCTTCTGCGGCTGCGGTTCCTGCTGAAGCCCGTGCGTGAGGTACGCGCGGCAGATCGGCGCCGTGCCTTCCGGACGGAGCGTCAGCGAGCGATCGCTCCGGTCGGTGAAGGTGTACATCTCCTTCTGCACGACGTCGGATCCTGCGCCCGAGGTGCGCTGGAAGAGCTCGGTGTCCTCGAAGACCGGGGTCTGGATCGGGCGGTAGCCGTAGAGCGCGCAGAGCCGCTCGGCCTCCTGCGTCACCTTGCGCCACAACGGCTGATCCGCGGGCAGGATGTCGTGCGTCCCGCGCGGCGCCTCGATCTTCACGTGCGCAGCTCGGCGAGGAACGGGTTCCGGGCGAGCTCCGCGCCGAGCGTGGTCACCGGGCCATGGCCCGGATAGACGACCGTCTCCGGTGGATACGCGTCCGCGAGGCGGCGGATCGAGTCGAGCAGCGCGTCCCAGTCGCCGAACGGGAGGTCGGTCCGGCCGACCGAGCCCGCAAAGAGGACGTCACCGGAGAAGAGACAGCCGTCGGCGTAGTACGCAACGTGACCGGGCGAGTGGCCGGGCACCGAGGTGACCTCGAACGAGACTCCGGCCGCCTCGATCGTCTCACCGCCGGAGAGTTGCGTGCTCTCGCCCTCGTAGCCGCGGATCGAGACGCCCAGGGCGCCGAAGAAGTCGTTCGGCCTCCGGAAGACGTCCAGCTCCCCTGCGGGCAGCCACACGGGCGCAGCGGTCCCCTCGGCGAGCTCCGCGAGCGCTCCGATGTGGTCGTAGTGGCTGTGCGTGAGCAGGATCGCGCCGCACGTCGCACCGGCGGCGGCGAGCGCCAGGCGGATCTCCGCCGCATTCGCCCCCGGATCGACCACGGCCGCCTCGGACGCCGTCCCGTTGCCCCGCACGAGATAGCAGTTCGTCCCGATCGAGCCGAGCGGAAGCTGTTGGACGGCGAGCGGCATCGGGACGGCTGAGTGTAACGAGGGGTGAGTTAGTATTTCGCCCCTCGTGCAGAGCTGGAACCTGATGGACGTCGCCGCTCCGGCGGGGACGCGCGACCCGGTCGTCGTCCACTCCGGCAACGAGGCACGCGCGGTCCTGCTCGTTCTCAATCCGGGCCAGGTGATGGGCGACCACCAGGTGAAGGAGAACGCCTGGGTCACCGTCCTCGAGGGCCGCGTGCGCGTCTCGGCCGGCGGCGAGACGGAGGACGCGGGCGTCGGGTCGTTGTTCCGGTTCGATCCGGACGAGCGCCATTCGCTCTCCAGCGAGGAGGGGGCGCGGATCCTGCTCCTGCTCGCTCCGTGGCCCGGCGACGGCCACTACCGCGGCAGCGTCGCGCCCTAGCGCTCCTTGCCGGAGCCTTGCTTGGCGATCCGGCGCTGGTAGGACCGCCAGACGACCGAGTCCATGAAGTAGCTGAACGGCAGGAAGAACGCCATCAGGACGAACGTCTGGGCGATCTTGCCGCCGGTCGTGGACCCCTCGCCCGCGAGCAGGAAGACCGTGACGAGCATCAGGGGGAAGAAGAGGGCGCCGCGCCGGAGCGTCTTGCGCCAGGACGGCGGCTCGACGGCGCGGCCGCCGCGGGTCTGCGCACGCTCGGCCTTGCCGCGTGAGGCGCGGGCGGCGGGCTGCCCGACGAGCTGCTCGGCCTCCTCGGGATCGAGCTCCCGGCCCTCCTCGTCGACGTACACCTCTTCCCACTCGTGTCGCTGCTGCTTCGCGCGGCGGCGGCGCTGCTTCTTGGACGGCATGGAATCAGTATGCCCCGCGCTACCAGGCGACGGCGCCGTCCTTGACGACGCCCGAGACCACGGGCCCGCCGAGGTGGTAGGCGAGGTAGCGCCAGTCGGGAGCGTCGAGCAGCGTCACGTCGGCGGCGTAGCCCGGAGCAAGCCGCCCGAGCCGGTCGGCGCGCCCGAGCACGTGCGCGGCGTTCACCGTGCATGCGCCGAGCGCCTCCGCCGGTGAGAGCTGCAGCTGGGTGGCCGCGAGCGAGCAGACGAGCGGCAGGCTTTCGCAGAAGGCGCTGCCCGGATTGAAGTCGGTGGCGAGAGCCACCGCGGCGCCTGCGTCGACGAGCGTGCGCCCAGGCGGCATCGGACGATCGAGGAACAGGGCGCTGACGGGCAGCAGCACACCGACGACGTCGCTCTCGGCGAGCGTGCGTGCCCCTGCCGTTCCCGTGGCCTCGAGATGGTCCACCGAACGTGCACCGAGCTCGACGGCGAGCGGGATCGCGCCCGCCTCCGTGAACTGGTCGCCGTGGAGCCGCAGCGCGAGCCCCGCTGCCCGACACGCTTCGAGGTAGCGCCGTGCCTGGGTCGCGTCGAACGCACCCCGCTCGAGAAAGACGTCCGCAGCCTCGGCGAGCTCCGCCGCCTCGGGCAGCACCTCCGCGAGCAGGAAGTCGAGATACGCGTCGCCGTCCTCCTGCTCCGGCGGTACCGCGTGCGCGCCGAGCCAGGTCGGGATCCCTCCTGCAGCGGCGATCGCCCGGAGCGAGGCGAGCTCCGTGTCTCGGTCGAGGCCGTACCCCGACTTCGCCTCGAACGTCGTCGTGCCGGCGCGCAGCATCCAGCCGCGGTGCCGCTCGACCGCGCGGGTGAGCCCGGCCTCGCCGGCGGCGCGCGTCGCGGCGACGGTCGCGAGGATGCCGCCCCCCGCGGCATGAAGCTCCTCGTAGGAGGCTCCTGCGGCACGCAGCGAGAACTCGTCGACGCGATCGCCGCCGAACGCAGCGTGCGTGTGGCAGTCCACGAGACCCGGGATCGCGCAGCGCCCACGCCCGTTCAGCTCCTCGACCTCCTCGCCGAGCGGCGCGAGATCGCGCATCCGGCCGACGGCTGCGATCCGAGCGCCGTCGCACAGGATGTAGCCGTCGTCGATCCAGTCCAGGTCGCCGAGCGCCCTCCCGCGCAACGGAGCAGCCCCGCCTGCCGGCGAGACGACCTGCGCGAGGTCGCGGATCAGCAGGCTCGGCACGCTGCTCAGGGACCGCGGTGGCCGGGCAGGTCCAGGCTGGGCAGGTCCAACCCGTGCTCGGAGGCGGCATCGAGTGCCTCCGGGTACCCGGCGTCGGCGTGCCGCATCACACCTGTGCCCGGATCGGCCGTGAGCACCCGCTCGAGCCGCTCCGCCGCGTCGTCGGAGCCGTCTGCCACGACGACCATCCCCGCATGGATCGAGTTGCCGATCCCGACGCCGCCGCCGTGGTGGACGCTGACCCACGTGGCTCCGGCCGCCGTGTTCAGGAGGGCGTTCAGGATCGGCCAGTCCGCGATCGCATCGGAGCCGTCGAGCATCGCCTCGGTCTCGCGATACGGGGACGCAACCGACCCGGAGTCGAGGTGGTCGCGGCCGATCACGACCGGTGCCGTCACCGCGCCGGAGCGGACGAGCTCGTTGATCGCACGCCCCGCCCGCGCGCGATCGCCGTAGCCGAGCCAGCAGATGCGGGCGGGCAGCCCCTGGAAGGCGACCCGCGCGGGCGCGAGCTCGAGCCAGCGCTGCAGCAGCACATCGTCGGGGAACTGCCGCCGCAGCTCCGCGTCGATCACCGCGATGTCGTCCGGATCGCCCGAGAGCACCGCCCATCGGAAAGGACCGATGCCGCGGCAGAAGAGCGGCCGGATATAGGCCGGGACGAAGCCCGGGTATGAGAAGGCCTCCGCTACGCCCGCCTCATAGGCCTCCCCTCGGAGATTGTTTCCATAGTCGAAGACATAGCTGCCGTCGCGGACAAAGCCGAGCAGCCCCTCGACGTGCGTCGCGATCGACTCGCGGGCCCGGCGGAGATACTCGTCGGGTGAGGAAGCGCGCAACGACGCGGCTTCCTCGACCGAAAGGCCAATCGGGACGTAGCCGGTGAGCGGATCGTGCGCCGCCGTCTGGTCGGTGACGAGGTCGAAGGATTCACCCTTTCGTTGCAGTTCCGGCACGATCTCGGCGGCATTGCCGAGCACCGCGACCGAGAGCGGCCGCGCATCGGCCGCTGCGGCACGGATCCGCCCGACGGCGTCGTCGACGGAGTCCGCAACCTCGTCGAGGTAGCCCGTCTCCAGCCGCCGCTCGATGCGGGTCGGGTCGACCTCGATGCAGAGGACCGCCGCGCCGGCCATCGTCGCCGCCAGCGGCTGTGCGCCGCCCATGCCTCCGAGACCGGCGGTCAGGATCGTGCGGCCGCTCAGGTCGGCGGTGCCGAAGTGCTTCTCGCCCGCCGCCGCAAACGTCTGGTAGGTGCCCTGGAGGATGCCCTGCGTGCCGATGTAGATCCAGCTCCCGGCCGTCATCTGGCCGAACATCGTCAGCCCCTCCGCCTCCAGCCGCCGGAACTCGTCCCACGTCGCCCAACGCGGCACGAGCAGCGAGTTCGCGATCAGGACGCGCGGGGCCCCCGCGTGCGTGCGGAAGACGCCGACCGGCTTGCCGCTCTGCACGAGCAGCGTCTCGTCGGCCTCCAGGCGCAGCAAGGTCCGCACGATCGCGCGCAACGCCTCGTGCGAACGCGCGGCACGGCCGGAGCCGCCGTACACCACGAGGTCCTCAGGCCGCTCGGCGACCTCGGGATCGAGGTTGTTGAGGAGCATGCGCAGCGGCGCTTCGGTCTGCCACGACCGCGCGTTCAGCCCGGTCCCGCGCGGGGAGCTGATCGCTCCGAGGTCGCCGACGAGCGCCTCGACCGTGGCGTCGACGGACGAGACGCTCACCGCTGTGCCTCCTGCTCGATCCGGCTGCGGAAGCGCCACCAGCTCCAGGCGGTGGACACGACCAGGTAACCGATCGCCACGACGAGCGCGCGCCCCACGTCGCCGCCGGTCAACCACGCGACGACGAGAATCACGCACGAGAGCACGAGATTCATGATGAAGCTGTCCCGGTAGGGCCGCTTCGGCAGCGGCGGCAACTCGCGCTGGCGGCGGCTCACCGAAGCGCCCCGATCTCGCTCTCGGCCGCGGCGAGGATCGATCCGTCGGCGACCGCTTGCGCCACCCGCTCGATGTCGTCGGCGAGCGGGCGGTCATCCCGCAGCCGCTCGGACAGCTCCCGGACGGCCGCGTGCGTCGCGCGCACGCCCGGCCCCGGTTCGAGCGGCGCCAGGAACTCGATCGCCTGCGCCCCCGCGAGCAGCTCGATTGCGAGCGAGCGCTCGGCATTCGAGAGCACCTGGAGCGCCTTCAGGCCGGCCGCATTGCCCATCGAGACATGATCCTCCTGGCCCGCGCTCGTCGGGATCGAATCGACGCTCGCAGGGTGGCAGAGCACCTTGTTCTCGGAGACGAGCGAGGCGGTGACGTACTGCGCGATCATGAAGCCGGAGTTGAGCCCTCCCTCGACCGTGAGGAAGGCCGGCAAGCCCTCGGAGAGAGACGGATTGACGAGGCGTTCGACGCGCCGCTCCGAGATGCTGGCCAGCTCCGCCACGGCCATCGCGAGCGCATCGAGCCCGAAGGCGAGCGGCTGCCCGTGGAAGTTCCCGTTCGAGACGACGAGCTCTTCCTCCAGGAGGACGAGCGGATTGTCCGTCGCCGCGTTCACCTCCACCGTCACCGTCGCGTCGACGTAGGCGAGCAGGTCGCGGCAGGCGCCGTGCACCTGCGGCGCGCAGCGCAGCGAGTACGCGTCCTGCACCTTGTCGCACCAGCGGTGCGACTCGATGATCGCCGAGCCCTCCAGCAGCCGCAGCACATTCGCGGCGGAGTCCTGCTGGCCCGGGAGCGGACGGGCTCGGTGGATCGCGGGGTGGAAGCTCGTCCGGGAGCCCTGGAGGGCCTCGAGCGACAGCGCGCACGCGAGGTCGGCCGTCCGCGCGAGCCGCCAGGCGCGGACGAGGCCCAGCGCGGCCATCGCGGCCATGAACTGCGTGCCGTTGATCAGCGAGAGGCCCTCCTTCGCGACGAGCCGGATCGGCTCGAGCCCGACGGCCGCGAGAGCGTCGCGACCGGACTGGAGCGTGCCTTCCACCGTGGCGCGGCCCTCTCCGACGAGAGGCAGCGCGAGATGCGCGAGCGGGGCGAGATCACCGCTCGCGCCCACAGAGCCACGCGCGGGGACGTGCGGGAGGACACCGCGGTTGAGGCACTCGATCAACAGCTCGACGGTCTCGACGCGCGCACCGGAGTAACCCTTTGCGAGCGCGTTTGCGCGCAGGAGCATCGCGGCGCGGACGATCTCGGGCGGATAGGGCTCCCCCACGCCGCACGCGTGGCTGCGGAGGAGGCGCAGCTGCAGCTCCTCCACCTGCTCGTCCGGGATCGACCGCGAGACGAAGCGTCCGAAGCCCGTGTTGACGCCGTAGGTGTGCTCCCCGCGCGCCACGCGATCGACGAGCTCGCGAGCCGCGTCCATCTTCGTGCGTGCCTCATCGGCGAGACCCACCGGTGCTCTTCCGACCGCGACCTCCCAGACGTCCTCGATCCGGAGGTCGTCGCCCGTCAGCGCAGGACTCGCGATCACGGGGCGAGTCTAGCTTCGGCCCGCCGCGCGAATAGGCAGCTCAGCCGTCCTCCAGGAGGCGCAGCTCGAGCACGTGCGAGGCGTCGAAGCCGGCGATCCGGAGGAGCGAGCCGGCGGCCGCCACAGCTGCGCCGGCAGGCATCAGCCCGACGAGCTCCGACCCGAGCACCTCCGCGCCGCGGGCCTCCGCCTCCGCGGTCACGCGCGCGACGATCTCGTGCAGTGCGGCTGCCTCCCAGTCCTCCACGTTCATCGAGACCTGGGCCACGCCGGCGCGCGGCAGGTCGAGGCCGAGTGCCCGCACGCCCGGAAAGCCGCCGTCCCGCTCCCGCACGAGCGCCGCCACCTCGCGCGCGACCTCGACCGAGCCACGGAGGTCGACGTTGAACGCGATCAGCGCGCGCCGCGCACCGACGATCACACCGCCGGCGGAGGGGTGCAGCCGCCGCGGGCCGAAGTCGGGCTCGAGCTCGCCGGCGTCGATCCTCCGTTGGAGCTCCGCGGGCCCACCGCGCCGGAAGAACGCCGGGCCGCGGCCGGGCGCAGACTCGCCGTAGAGGAAGACCGGCAGCTCGAGCTCGTCGCCGATGCGGCGCGCGAGCGAGAGCGCCGTCTCCCTCGCCGTCGCCATCTCCTCCGGACGGAGGGGCACGAGCGGCACGACGTCGGCCGCTCCCGTGCGCGGATGCGCGCCCTCGTGGCGGCGCAGGTCGATCCGGTCGCGCGCGACGGCGATGCCCGCAAGCAGCGACGCGGCCAGCACCTCGGGCTCGCCGACCAGGGTGAAGACGGAGCGGTGGTGGTCGGCGTCGACGTGGACGTCGAGCAGCCGCGCCGGGGCGTCGAGCGCGGCGCGCAGCGCGTCCACCACCTCGGCGTCGCGTCCCTCCGAGAAGTTCGGCACCGACTCCAGCACGGGTCGTACCCTAGAGCGGTGAAGGAGTACTACGAGGCCCGGGCGCCCGAGTACGACGACTGGTGGGAGGGCACCGGCCGTTTCGTCGACCGCGAACGTCCGGGCTGGGAGGAGGAGCGCGCGGCGCTGGTCGCGACGCTCACGGAGCTGCCGCCCGCCAGGACGCTAGATGTCGCCTGCGGCACCGGCTACCTGACCCAGCATCTCCCCGGCCACGTCACCGGCCTCGATGCGAGCCCGTCGATGCTCGAGCATGCAGCGCGCCGAGTCCCCACCGCAGGCTTCGTGGAAGGCGACGCGCTGCGGCTCCCGTTCGCCGACGGCGCCTTCGAGCGGATCGTCACCGGGCACTTCTACGGCCATCTCGAGGAGCCGGAGCGGTCGCGCTTCCTCACGGAGGCGCGTCGTGTCGCGCCTGAGCTGGTCGTCGTCGACTCGGCGCTGCGCGACGACGTGGAGCCGGAGGAGCAGCAGGTGCGCGAGCTCGACGACGGCTCCCGCTGGAGCGTCTACAAGCGCTACTTCACCGGCTCGGGGCTCGCCGCGGAGCTCGGCGGCGGCGCCGTGCTCCACGAAGGCCACTGGTTCGTCGTCGTCCGCTCGACCTCGTGACGGTTCGCAGGAGCTCGTACCGCTCGCTCGCGTCCCTGCAACGCGACCTGGCGACCTGCCGCGCCTGCGTCGAGGCCGGCTACCCACTCGAATCGTGGCCGGTTCGCGCCCCTGGGGGCGCGGCCCAGCGCGCGTATCTCTTCGGCCAGGCGCCCGGCGTCGTCGAGGGCGAGGAGCGCCTCCCCTGGCGCGGCCGCGCCGGCGCGACGCTGCGGCGTTGGCTCCGGCTCGAGGGGGACGAGCTCTACGAGCTCTTCTATTGCGCCTCGGTGACGCGCTGCTACCCCGGCCGCCCCGCCTCCGGACGCGGCGACCGCACCCCGTCGCCGCGCGAGCAGGAGCTCTGCCGCTTCTGGCGCGACTGGGAGCTCCGGCTGCTCCGACCCGAGCTGATCGTCACGGTCGGCGGGCTCGCGCTCCGGCAGCTGCTCGGCGTCAAGACGCTGACCGACGCGATCGGCAAGAGCTACGAACACGACGGAGCGATCGTGATTCCGCTGCCGCATCCCTCGGGCGCGAGCGGCTGGCTGAACGAGCCGGCCAACCGCGCCCGCCTCGGCAAGGCTCTGACGCACGTGCGGCGCGAGCTCGCGCGGATACATTCGGAACCGTGAGCACCGTCCCCTATCGCCGCACCTTCCGCCGGCTGCTCGGCTTCCTGCGGCCTTACAAGACCTCGCTCATCGTCTCGACGATCCTCGCCGTCGGCTCGCAGGCGGCTGCGATCGCGATCGTGGTGCTCGTCTCCGTGGCGATCGACGGGATCGAGGATCAGCGTGGGACGGAGACGCTCGCCTGGGTCGTGGTCGCGATCCTCGCGGTCGGGATCGTGAAGGCGGCGTTGATGGTCGGCCGCCGCCTGATCTCGGGACGCCAGGCGCTCGGGATCGAGCGCGACATGCGCGAGGGCCTCTACGCGCACCTGCTGCGGCTCTCGTTCGGCTTCTACGACCGTCACCAGACGGGGCAGCTGATGTCGCGGGCGACGGTCGACCTCCAGGCGGTGCGCTTCTTCCTCGGGTTCGGCCTGATCTTCTTCTTCCAGCACGCGCTCACGATCGTCTCCGTCACTGTTGTCCTGTTCGTCGTCGAGTGGCGCCTCGCCTTGATCGCGCTCGCGATCACTCCGGTGATCGTCGCGGTCGCGTACCGCTACAGCCACGTCTCCCACCCGGTGCTGCGCGACGTCCAGCAGCGGCTCGGCGAGGTGGCGACCGTGGCGGAGGAATCGATCGTCGGCGTCCATGTCGTCAAGTCGTTCGCGCAGGAGGAACGGCGCCAGGAGGAATTCGAGCGCGCGTCGGGCGGCGTCTTCAACGAGACCGTGCGGGCGTTCCGGCAGCGCGCGCTCTACGTGCCGCTGCTCGCCTTCCTGCCGATGCTCGCCCAGGCGGCCGTGCTGCTCGCAGCCGGACGGATGGTCGTCGACGGCTCGCTCACGCTGGGCCAGTTCTTCCTCTTCAACCTCCTGCTCGCAATGCTGATCGTGCCGCTCCGCAGCCTCGGGATGTGGGTCGGCCAGGCGCAGCGCGCGACCGCTTCGGGCGAGCGCATCTTCGAGGTGATGGACGAGCCCGAGGGCGTCGACGACCGGCCGGGTGCGACCGACCTGCCGGCCGGGCCTGGAACGATCCGCTTCGAGGGCGTCTCGTTCGCCTACACGCCTGGCCGTCCCGTGCTGGAGGCGATCGAGCTCGAGATCGACGCGGGGCGCACGGTCGCGCTGATCGGCCATACCGGCTCCGGCAAGACGACGCTCGCCGCACTCGTGCCTCGCTTCTACGACGCCACCGACGGCCGGATCCTCGTGGACGGCGCAGACGTGCGCGACGTCACACGACGCTCGCTCCGGCGCGAGATCGGCGTCATCTCGCAGGATCCCTTCCTCTTCTCCGCAACCGTCCGCGAGAACATCGCCTTCGGCGTGCTCGACGCGACCTACGAGCAAGTCGAGCTGGCGGCGCGGGCCGCGCAGGCGCACGAGTTCGTCGAGGAGCTGCCGCAGGGGTACGACACCGTGATCGGTGAGCGCGGGATCACGCTCTCCGGAGGTCAGCGCCAGCGGCTCGCAATTGCACGCGCGCTCGTGATCGACCCGCGCATCCTGATCCTCGACGACGCCACCGCCTCCGTCGACGCGACCACCGAGGCGCGCATCCGCGCCGGGCTGGCCGAGGCGATGCGCGGCCGGACGACGATCATCATCGCCCACCGCCTCTCGACGATCGCGCTGGCGGACGAGATCGTCGTGCTCGAGCACGGGCGCATCGCGGCGCGCGGGACGCAGACGGAGCTCCTGAAGACGAACGCCGTCTTCCGCGAAATCCACGAGCACGGCCTGATCCAGGGCCTTCTCAAGGAGACCGCGTGAAGGTCTGGCAGCCCGGGGGCCACCTCACGGAGGAGAAGGGCGGCGCGGTGACCGACTGGTCGTGGCGCCGGACGCGCCGCCGCATCGGGCTGCTCGCGCGACTGACCCTGCCCTACCGCGGGCGGACGACGCTCGCGATCGTGACGCTGCTCGCCTACACGCTCGTGGCGCTCGCGCCTCCGTACCTGGCGAAGCTCGCGATCGACGAGGGCATCGACGACGGCGACCTCGGCCGCCTGACCACGATCGTCGTCCTCTTCCTCGTCGCCGCGGTCGCCGCGCTCCTCCTCTCCTCGGCGAACACGTACCTCACGGGCTGGACGGGCGAGCGCGTGCTCGCCGACCTGCGCAACAAGCTCTTCCGGCACCTCGAGCGGCTCTCGATGGGCTACTACGAGCGCAACCGCGCCGGGGTGATCATCAGCCGGATCACGAACGACGTGGAGGCGCTCGACCAGCTCGTCACCGACGGCGTCACGAGCCTCGTGCAGAACACGTTGCTCCTCGGCGGCACGGCGATCGTCCTCTTCTTCCTCGACTGGCGGCTGGCGCTCGCGACGCTGACCGTGCTGCCGCTGATGGCGATCGCGACGGCGTGGTTCCGCACTCGCTCCAACCGCGCCTACCGGAACGTGCGCGAGCGGCTCGGGCTCGTCACGGCGACCCTTGCCGAGGACATCGCCGGCATGCGCGTCGTCCAGTCGTTCACCAGGGAGCCCGTGCAGGAGCGCGCGTTCCGCGGCGTCAACACGCGCTACCGCAACGCGAACTACGAGACGACCGTCCTCAACGCGATCTACTTCCCGACGGTCGACCTGCTCTCGTCGGCGGCGACCGCGATCGTCTTCGGCTACGGCGGCTGGCTCGTCTACCACGGCGACATGAGCGCCGGCACGCTCTTCGCCTTCGCGCTCTATCTCTCCAACTTCTTCGATCCGATCCAGCAGCTCTCGCAGCTCTACAACACGTTCCTCTCCGCGATCGCGGCGCTCGACAAGATCGTCGGGGTGCTCGACGAGGAGCCGCAGGTCGTGGACGCCGACGACGCGATCGAGCTGCCGCGGATCGACGGTCGCGTCTCCTTCGAAGGAGTCCGGTTCGGCTACGGCGCAGAGTTCCCGGAAGTGCTGCACGGGCTCGATCTGGACGTGCCCGCCGGCACCACCGTCGCACTCGTCGGCCACACGGGCGCCGGCAAGTCGACGATCGCGAAGCTGATCGCGCGCTTCTACGACCCCACTGCGGGCCGGATCGCGATCGACGGCCACGACCTGCGCACGGTCACACAGCGCTCCCTCCGCCGCCAGCTCGGGATCGTGCCGCAGGAGGGCTTCCTGTTCGGGTCGAGCGTCGCCGAGAACATCGCCTTCGGCCGGCCGGAGGCCACGCGGGCGGAGATCGCCGCCGCCGCGCAGGCGGTCGGTGCGGAGGGCTTCATCCTCGAGCTCGAGGATGGCTACGAGACGGAGCTCGGCGAGCGCGGCACGAGGCTCTCGCTCGGGCAGCGGCAGCTCGTCGCCTTCGCCCGCGCCCTGCTCGCGGACCCGCGGATCCTGATCCTCGACGAGGCGACCTCCTCCGTCGACATCGGCACCGAGCGGCAGATCGAGCGTGCGCTGCGCCGCCTGCTCGCCGGCCGCACGGCCTTCGTGATCGCGCACCGGCTCTCCACGATCCGCGACGCCGACCTGATCGTCGTGCTCGAGCACGGCCGCGTCGTCGAGCAGGGGACGCACGACGAGCTGATCGCCGCGCGCGGCCTCTACACCAGGCTCTACGGCGACTGGGCGGCGGAGGTGGCGTAGACTCGGGGCCGTGAGCACGTCCTTCGGCGACGAGTCGAGCACCCCGTCGCCGCCCTACGCAAGCTGGGCGAGACGGCTCGTGGCGGTGGCAATCGACGGGCTGATCGTCGGCGGGGTCACCGCCGTCGCGGTCATGTCCGCCGTGGGGTTGGAGGAGGCGAACGACGCGATTCTCGACGGCAGCGCAGCCTTCATCTTCGTCGCCTTCATCCTGGCGCCCGGCATCTACCACACCCTGATGATCGGCAACCGCGGCCAGACGATCGGCAAGATCGCGCTCGGGATCAAGGTCGTGGACGACGAGCACCCGGAGCGTGCGTTCGGCTACCCCCGCGCCTTCCGCCGCTGGTTCGCGACAACCCTCTTCTGGTGGCTGCTCTACCTCCCGGGGATCCTCGACCACCTCTGGCCGCTGTGGGACACGAGGCGCCAGACCTGGCACGACAAGGTCGCCCGCAGCGTCGTGGTCAGGCTCTCATGACCGAGCTCGACCCGTCCGACGACCCGAACCTCGACGCCGAGACCGAGCAGCGGATCGAGGAGCCGATTCCCGCGGAGGTGCGCCGCGAGACCCGGCTGACCCCGGCCCAGGCGGTCGCGCAGATGCGGATCAACCTCCCCGTACGCGGCAACCGCAAGCTCCGCCGCGTGATGGAGCGCGTGAACGAGGACCGCCAGCTCAAAGGCTGGTGGCACGTCTCGAACGTGAACGCGGTCGTGCGCCTGGAGATCAACGACCACTCCTGGGTGCACATCCAGATCGTCGCGAACATTGCGCTCAAGATCCTGCGCCAGCTCTTCAAGCACGGGGTCGAGCCGTCGGTGGTGCGCGACTTCTCGCTCGACCGCGAGGACGCGGAGGTGATCGTCACCCTCTCCGCGCTGCTCCACTGCATCGGCATGTCGGTGCACCGGCACGGGCACGAGGACTTCTCGCTCTTCCTCGCCGAGCCGAAGCTGCGTGAGCTGCTGGACGGGATCTACGAGGAGCCCGAGCTGACCGTCGTCGTCTCGGAGGTGCTGCAGGCGATCACGAGCCATCGCGCCGACGGCCAGCCGCTCGCACTCGAGGCCGGCATCCTTCGCGTGGCGGACGCGCTCGACATGGCCGAGGGCCGCTCCCGGATCCCCTTCGAGCGCGGCCGTGTCTCGATGCACTCCCTCTCGGCGGCCGCGATCGACGACGTCTCGATCGGCGACGGGGAGACGCACCCGGTGCGGATCGAGATCGTGATGAACAACTCCTCGGGTCTCTTCCAGGTGGACGGGCTGCTGAAGGCGAAGCTCCGCGGCTCGGGTCTCGAGCCCTATGTCGAGGTGATCGCGCACATCGACACAGAGGCCGAAAAGCGCCTCGTCCCCGTGTACAGGCTCGAAACCTAGTCGCTAAACTGAGCCGCGCACGACCCTTGCGGGATCGTCTAATGGTAGGACGCTCGGCTCTGGACCGAGTAGTCTAGGTTCGAATCCTAGTCCCGCAGTTCCGGTCCCCGCCCTGCGGGGACTTTTTTGTGGGCTGAAACAAACCGCTGACTTGACAAGACTCTTTGCATAGGTGATAACGGACGTGCGGGCAATTCGTCTCTCCCCTAGAGCGGACCGCCCCGAGCAAGCGACGACGGGATCCCGCAAGGGCTCCCGTCGTCATGTTTCCGCAAAGTGCTGGCGCGGAGCTTTACGGTTCCGGCGACACGTGATACGTCTGTCCCGCCGATGGGCTTTCTTCGCCGCTCCATCCCCCTGCCACTCGACGAAGCCGCTGCATATGCGCGCTGCCACGGCGCGCGCACGCGCGACGTGCGCATCGTGAAGCTGCCGCCGCGGCGCCCCCGCTTCGAGGTGCTCGCGACCGGCGAGGAGCTGCGGCGCCTCTTCGAGCTCCGGCTCGACGAGCGCGAGACCGACGACGCCGCCGGCTAGGTCAGGCGCGCGGCAGCGCGTCGACGCGCCGGATCCAGCCTTCGAGGCGCGGAAAGCGACCGTCCGAGTGCAGGTGGTCGCGCAGGATCTCGTGGAAGCGATCCGGATCGCCCTCCTCCCAGAGCAGGGCGTACTTGAGGAACGGAAACGCGGTCACGTCAGCGAGCGAGAGCTCGCCCCAGAGGAAGTCGCGCCCGTCCAGCAGGTCCTCGAAGAGCAGCCGCGAGTCCGAGATCCTTCGGCCGAGCTCCTCGATCCGCTCGCGATCCGGCGCCGGCTTCAGCTCCTCGGCCGCGAGCAGGTTCGGCGGACGCTTCCAGACGCGGTTGAACCAGTCCACGAAGATCAGCACCTCAGCGCGCCACGCCGCCACGAGTGGCAGGAGCGGCGGGTCCGGGAAGCGCCGCTCGAGGTACTCCAGGATCACGGGCGAGTCGGCGAGGACGACGCCGTCGTGCTCGAGCACCGGCACGAGCTCCTGGCCGCTCGCACGGACGACAGGGGTGCGATCGGCCGGATCGACGTCCACCCACTCCACGCCAAGCCCCTTGTGCGCGAGCGCGAGCGAAACGCGCTCCACATTCGTGGAGAACGGAATCCGGTAGACACGAATCGCGGGCTCGCCCACCCGAGCGAGCCTACCGTCCGAGGGCGCCGGTGCTGCGCCTGAAGGGCCTTCGCTACACTGACGCCCGCCACGGCCCATTCGTCTAGTGGCCTAGGACACCGCCCTCTCACGGCGGCGGCACGGGTTCGAATCCCGTATGGGCCTTGCCGGCCCGCATGGCTACTGGGTTTGGTTCAGTCATGCGGGTCTGGGTGTGCTGGACGTGTCGCGGATGCTCGCCCCGTGCGACGCTGGTCGACGCTTACGTGGCGGCACTCATCGGAAACAGCCGCGGTACCTCATAAGAGCACCGTCACAAGCCTTGCCTGGCCGGGAGGCAGCCCAACACCACGCAGCTTGACGAGCACACGAGGACTTGGGTCCTCTCTGCATCTCCAACCCTTCGTTTCCAATCCGTCGATGCATCGCTGTGCGACGTTCCGCGCGGTTCCGCATGGCGTGTCCAGGTACCGAATGCCTCGAATGGTCCCCACGGTGACGCGGACCTCGGCTGTCAGGTGAGCAAGAAATGAGAGCTGACCGCAGGTGCGAATTCGGTCCGGCTGTGCGGTTGCAGGCGGCACAAGGGCTAAGGCCGCCAGTGCGATACCTGCAACCAGCGGAAGTACGGACAACCGGATCGCGATCCGAATGGTTGGCCGGCTTGGCTGCCGCGGCTGGAATGCCATTGGATACCTCCTCGTCAGCAGACGCTGGTACCGCACCGCAACGGCTATTTGTGCGTTATAGCACTAGGCTTGACTCAAGCCTAGTGCCGCGTTCCATCAGCTCGCAGCGACAGCGCCGCACTGCCGCTGAGCCGGCGAGCCTACGGGGAAAGTTCGACGCAGATGCTGCCGGTGACCGTTTCCGTGAACGCCCCTGTCCCGAGGTCCTGAACGCCGTCGAGCGTGAGCGAGCCCGTCGCTCCCTCGAGCTTGCCGGTTGAACCGGTAACGGGGCCGGTGGAACTGAAGGCGCCTGTCGACACATCGAACGTGCCGGAGACGCCGACCGTCAGGGTCCCGGCGTTCGTCGTAAATACGACGGTTCCCGCGATCGCGAACACCGGTGGCGCACCGGCGACGATGGCGAAGGTTCCCACTGTCGTCCCGTGCAGCAACCCGCCACCCACGATCTGGGCCGTCGTGCTCCCGGCGCCCAGGTCCTGTCCGTTGCCCTTGGCGTTGATCTTGTGACACGACAGTCCGCCGGTCTTGGCCTGCACAGGGCCCGCAAGCAGCACGACCCCTGCGACCACACAGAGCGAAACGTGTAGCGCTTTCATCTGACTCCCCTCGTGCTTCGAGGTAGGTGCGGTTTGCAACTAGTCTAGGAGTTCCTTCGGCGGCTCTTCAAGGTGAGCGCGGACAGCCGCAATCCGCTCCAACGTTTGCCGCGCTACGGCGGCGTACCGCCGCCTCGACTGGATCGAGGCGGCGATACGCTCGCTCTTGATTCTCCATGTGGGCTTAGGGTCGCTCGGTCATCGCGCTGCCCCCACCGCGGCGGACCGGCTCGGCAGCCGCGAGCACGCCGCCACCGGGGAGGAACTCGATCGCTGCCGCGGCGCCGATCTCGCCCGCGTTCATGAAGTGATGGCCGCGGGCCTCGAGGGCCGCCCGCTCGGGGACCGAGAGGAACCCCGGCTCTACGCCGGTGTTCAGGGCGTTGCGCTGGCTGGCGCGTGGGTCGGCGATCGCCTGCGGGAGCGTCAGGCCGAGGTCGACCCGGTCGAGCAGGATCTGGAGGACGGTCGTGATGATCGTCGCCCCGCCCGGCGAGCCGAGCGCGAGGAACGGCGACCCCGCTTTCGTGACGATCGTCGGAGCCATCGAGCTACGAGGCCGCTTTCCGCCCTCGACGCGGTTCGGATGGGTCGCGGAGTCGAAGTTGAAGTCGGTCAGCTCGTTGTTGAGCAGGAACCCGTAGCCCGGGACGACGAGGCCGGCGCCGCCGGTCGACTCGATCGTGAACGTGTACGAGACGACGTTCCCCGACCGGTCTGAGGTCGTCAGGTGGGTCGTCGTCTCCGAGCCCTCGTACGGATACGGGTCGCCCGGTGGGACGGCCCCCGGCGCGGCCATCGGCGTGATCAGCGCCCGCCGAGTCGCTGCGTACTCCTTCGAGAGCAGGCCGCTCAGGGGCACGTCGAAGAAGGCAGGGTCGGCGAGATACGCGTTGCGGTCGGCGAAGGAGTAGCGAGAGGCCTCGAGGTAGTAATGGAGAGCCTCCTCACGCGGCATCGACGAGAGGGGGTAGCCCTCGAGGATGTTCAGCGCCTCGCCGACGGTGGAGCCGCCACTCGAGGGAGGCCCCATCGAGTAGACGTCGAGCCCCCGATAGTTGACGTGTGTCGGCGCCCGCTCCGGTGCCGTATAGCGGTGCAGGTCGCGCATCTCGATCACGCCCGGCCGCCACACGTGGTTCGCCGTCGGGCTGACGACCGGATGCCGAACCGCGTCGACGAGCGCAGCTGCGACCGCGCCACGGTAGAAACCCTTCGCGCCGAGGTGCGCGATCCGCTCGTAGGTCGCAGCGAGCGCGGGATTCGTGAACACCGTGCCGACGTCGCGCGGCGTCCCGTCCGCGTCCAGGAAGAGCGCTGCGCTGGCGGGGATGTCGTCGAACCAGTCGCGGTTCGCCTCGACCTGGTCGAACCACACCTGGTCGACCACATAGCCGTGACGCGCAACGTGTATCGCCGGTGCGAAGACCTGGGCGAGGGACATCGTCCCGAACTTCTCGAGCGCCTCCACCCACGTCTCGACCGTTCCAGGAACCCCGACCGAGAGACCGCTGTAACGCGCCGCGACGAAGGGCAACGGCGCACCGTTCTCCCAGAAAGACAGCGGGTGCATCGCCGCCGGTGCCACCTCACGGCCGTCGATGGTCGTCACCGACCCGCCGGCTGTCCGCACGACCATGAAGCCGCCGCCGCCGATTCCGCACGAGAACGGTTCCGTGACACCGAGCACCGCCGCCGAGGCGACCGCCGCGTCGATCGCGTTGCCGCCGCGGCGCAAGATGTCGATCGCCGCCTGCGTCGCAAGCCGCTCCACGGACGCAGCTGCGCCGCCCGTTCCGATCGCCGTCGGCGGCCCCGTGCCGCTGCCCACGTCTGCGGGAGCACTCACCCCGAGCACAAGCGCCACCAACACCGCCGCAAGACCGACCAGCCGATGCAAGCCCTTCACGCGCATCACGTCCCCCCTTACTCGACAGTGCTCCGTCAGGCGACCCTACGCCTCACCCGGAGGAGCGACAAGGGGGCGCCCGGCGCGACCCACGCCGACGTCGAAGACCGCAGCCGTCGGGGTCTGTTTCTAGCCGGGCCGCGTTGCGGTGAAGCAGAACTGGATGCAGGCGAAGAAGAACTCGCTGCGCTGCGCCAACTCCCGCTGCTCGGCCTCCCATGCGTCTGCCTCGTCTTTCGAGATTCCGTCACGCCCGACCACGAACTGTGCAATGAACGGGACGAGGAAGCCGCCGTAGGTGTCCGGATCGAGCTCGTTGGTCGCGAAGGTGTGGCCTTCGAGCTTGACGTCGTGAAATCCCACCCCCTGGAGTTGCGCCGTGAGGGTCTGTGGTAGCGATGGATGCGCGAGGTGCCCGTCCCAGGATCGGAGGATGCGCTCCGTCCGAGCAGGATCGGTCGCGTGCAGGGACAGGGTGGCCCAGTCGACATCCCACACGACCAGACGGCCGCCGGCGCGCAAGGCGCGGTACAGCTCGCTGAGCGCGGCCGGAACGTCGGCGACGTACTCGAGCACCTGCACCGACAGCGCGGCGTCGAAGCTCGCGTTCTCGACCGGGAGCGACGTGGCATCCGCCTCGTGGAACGAGACGTTGTCGTGCCCCTTGGAGCGCTGCGCCGCCACGGCGAGCATCGGCTGGCTGCTGTCGATGCCGACCACCGAGCCCTCGGAGCCCACGTGCTCGAGCAGCTCGGCGACGTAGAACCCCGGTCCGCAGCCCACGTCCAGGATGTGTTCGCCCGGCGCCGCACCGAGGGCGTCGCGGACCAGCTGCCGGCGGCGCAGCACGTCGCGTGTGCCATAGAGCACTTCGAGCCGTCGGGCGATGTTCTCATCGAATTCCAGCTGGCTCATCCGCTCATCGCTCCACGGAAGCCACGGTACCCCATGCCCTCAACGAGTACGCCCGAGATGGTCCGGACGTGCTCGACACAGGGGCGCGCGCCCGTGGGAGTGCGGCCCTCCCGGAGGCGATCGTTACCCGAGCGTCCGCACTGGAAGCAGCGCCCGGGCGGCACGGTCGCTGAGGCGCGCGCCCCGTCGCCTGATTCGGGACACAGCGTCGACACCCTCCGCTCGATCGGCGGAGCAGCGCCAGCGGAACCGTAGACGATCACCGTGGATCTCAGCCGTCTCGTGGAAAGGGGGCGCGCGCCCATGGGAGCGCGGCCACTCCCGAACGCGATCGTCGACCTCGAGCGTCCGCACTGGAGCAGCGCTCGGGCGGCAACGGCCGCAGTGGGCGCGCGCCCGTTGTCTCATTCGGGACGCGACGCCGACCCCCTTTGAGCTCTTCGTCGCGCGACTATTGGCGCCGCAGGCGCGGGGAGGGCCGCCTCCCGCGCTCCTGCGGTTCCACGTCCGTTGTATCAGGAACGGCTCCGAGAAATTGATGACGGGGCAAGCGCCGACGGCGGCCCGCACGGCGCTCGCCCCAACAACGAGAACTCTGCACGTTGCAGAGGTGACATGACACCGACCTTCGACCAGGTTTCTCGCGCAGGCCCGCCGTCCCGGCCGTCCCGGCGCGTTGAGCAACCCCAACGCCCGGGAGTCCCGATCGGAGGCTCGAGGCCTAGTCGTCGCGAGGCGGGGGGCGGAGACTGAGGGGGAGCGCGCCGCGGCGTTCTCGCGCCTCCCTCCCCCACAAGGTACGGGCCTGCCGCGGCGCGTCGACCGAGCCCGACGCGCATTCCTTGCTGAGGGTGGCGCACCCCGGCGACCCGGTGCCGCATTCCCTCCGCCGGGGGGCGCACCCTCAACTACCCGAATCATGATCGCCCGCAAGCCGACCGCGCGGGCAGGTTTTCGGGTAGGCCGGAGGGGCGCGCACCCGTGGGAGTGCGGCGCTCCCGAAGGCGATCGTCGACCTCGAGCGCCCCGCTGAGGCGATGCTCGGGCGGCAACGGTCGCTCTGGGCGCGCGCCCCGCTGTCTCGTTCGCGCCCCGGCGTCGGCCCCCTGCGCGGCGGCGCCGCGGCGCCGCCGACCCGATCCGCTCCCTAGGGCCGCTCAGCGCTCCGGTAGAAGCGGAACAGTGCCTCGGCGACGCAGGCCGGCTTCTCGCTGCCTTCGAGCTCGATCGTCGCGGCCACGGTCAACTGCTCGCCCCCCGCCACCTCGTCCACGGCCTGGATCCGGAAGCGCCCACGGATGCGGCTGCCGACGGGAACCGGCGCCGTGAAGCGGACGCGGTTGAGGCCGTAATTCACGGTCAGGGCGTAGCCCTCGAGCCGGGGCAGCGCCTCCTCGAACAGCGGCACGACGAGCGAGAGGGTCAGGAAGCCGTGCGCAATCGTGCTCCCGAACGGCCCCTGTGCCGCCCGCTCCGGATCGACATGGATCCACTGAGGGTCGTCGGTTGCCTCCGCGAACAGGTCGACGCGCGCCTGGTCGATCTCGCGCCACTCGGAGACCAGCTCCTGCCCCACGAGCTCGCCGATCACCATCGGATCACCGACGCGGCCCAGGTGTAGCCGGTGCCCGCGGCGAGCAGCAGCACGAGGTCGCCTTCCGCGAGCTCGCCCGCCCGCGCCGCTCGGTCGAGCGCGAAGAGTGGGTCGACGCCACTCATGTGGCCGGTGTCGTCGAGATAGGCCGCCCGCTCGGCGCCGAGCGCGTCCAGGATCGCGGCGTGCATCGAGCGCTTCATGTGGATCCCGCACACGTACGAGACGTCCTCGAGCCGCGCGCCCGACCGCTCGAGCGCGCCGCGGGCGGCCGCGACGAAGTTGGGCAGGCTGACCTCGTCGAGCCCGCCCTTCATCTGCGCCGGGTCCGCGACGTCGAGGTAGTGGCGCCGCGCCTCGACGCTGGCCGCGCTCGCGGGCTCGACCGAGCCACCCGCCGGCACTTTCACCTGGAGGGCGAACGAGCCGTCGGTGACCGCATGGGCGCCCAAGAGCTCGTGAGCCGCGTCGCGCGTCAGCAGGCCCGCGACCGCACCGTCGCCGAAGTTGAACATGAAGCGCGAGCGCTCGTTCCCGTAGTCGATCAGGTACGACTCGCGACAGGCGGCGACGAGCAGCACGTTACGCAGGTCGGGCTCCGCGAGCAGGAAGTTGCGCGCCAGCCGCAGCGCGACCGGCGTCCCGCACGACACGTTCGCGTACTCGAGCGCATAGGCGTCCATGCAGCCGAGGCGATGCGCGATCCAGGGCGCGGCCTGCCACACGGGGTAGTCCTTCCACATGGAGCCGTAGTAGAGGACGACATCGATCTCGGCCGGATCGAGGCCGTGCTCGCCGAGCAGCCGTGACCCCGCCTCGACGGCCATGTCGCTGACGTGCTCGTCGGCGGCGGCGATGTGCTTGCCGCGCAGCCCGAACTTCTCCACGATCACGTGCTCGGGGATCCCGCTCGCGGCGCCGATCTCGGCCGCGGTCATCCATCCCTCGGGCAGGTACGCGGCGGTCGCCGCGAGGCCGATGCTCACGGGTCGAGATCCCGTGCTCCGAGCGCGCGCACGATGATCCGAGACAGCTCGTCGAAGACCGGCTCGGGCATCTCCGTGCTGCCGTTCCAGAGGATCCACCGCATGCCGACGAGCTCGCCGATCCCCATCAGGCTCCAGGCCAGCACCTCGGGATCCCCGGACGCGACTTCGCCCGCGTCCATGGCCGTGCGCAGGCCCTGGACGTACCCCTCGGTCAGCCTCTCGTAGTGGAGCTGCAACGTCTCGGGAGAGACGAACTCCGCCTGCCGGACGATCCGGTAGAGCGCCGGATGCTCGGCCGTGAAGCGGAAGAAGGCGCCGAAGCCGAGCAGCTCGCGCTCTGCGCGGGTGCGCGCGCCGGCCGAGGCCTCGGTCATGGCATGGCGCACGCGTGCGTTCAGGTCGAGCACGACCTCGTCGAAGACGGCCTTCTTGCTCGCGAAGTAGAGGTAGAAGGTGCCCTGCCCGACGCCGGCGGCCTCCGTGATCTTCACGATCGAGGCCTCGTGGTAGCCGAGCTCGGCGAAAACCCGCTCCGCGGCCTCGAGCAGCTTGCGGCGCGTCCGCGCGCCGCGTGGCGTCAAGGTCTTCGTCATCGGACGAGCTCCAGCAGCTCCGTCTTGGCCACCTTGTTCAGCGCGTTGCGGGGGAGCACGTCGACGAAGCGAACCTCCCGCGGCACCTTGTATCTCGCGAGCTGCTCGCGGCAGAACCCGAGCAGCTCCTCCTCGCCGGCGCCCTGGCCCTCCCCCAGCACGACGAACGCGAGGCACGCCTCACCCCAACGCTCGTCCGGGACGCCCACCACGGCCGCCTCCACGACCGCCGGGTGCTCGTGCAGGACGTTCTCGATCTCAGCCGGGTAGACGTTCTCGCCGCCGCTGATGACCATGTCCTTCAGGCGTCCGACGATGCGGTAGTACCCGTCCTCGTCACGGGCGGCGATGTCGCCGGTGAGGAGCCAGCCGTCGGCGAAGGCCGCCGCCGTCGCCTCCGGGTCGCGCCAGTAACCCGCGAAGACGTTCGGGCCGCGCACGACGAGCTCACCCTCCCCCATGCCCTCGACGTGCCGCCCACTCTCTGGATCCCGGAGCGCGACGTCGACGTGCGGATAGGGCTTGCCGGCGAAGCCGCGCTTGCGCGTCGCGTCCTCGGGCGGCAGGCAGAGCACGTTCGGTGCGGCCTCGGTGAGGCCGTAGCCCTGGACGATCTCCACCCCGCGCTCCCGCCAGGTCTCGAGCAGCGCCTCAGGCATCGGCGCACCGCCCACGACGGCCCGCCGCAGACCGGAGAGGTCGGCTCCGGCGAACGCGGGCTCGTTGGCCATGAAGAGGTAGTTGGCGGGTACGCCCATCATCGTGGTGATTCCGCGCTCTCCGATCAGCTCGAGTGTCCGAGCGGCGTCGAACGACGGCTCGAGCACGACGCGCGCGCCCTTCCACCAGGCGAGCAGCGCCTGCACGTTCCAGCCGCCGCAGTGGAACTGGGGCAGCACCGAGAGGACGATGTCGTCGTCGGCGAGGCCCGCCACCCGGTCGAAGGAGAGGTTCGTCCAGAAGCAGTTCGCGTGCGTGAGCAGCGCTCCTTTCGGCCGCCCCGTCGTGCCGGAGGTGTAGACGAGCAGGAGCCCGTCGTCGTCGGCGGCCGCGGGGGTGGACGTACGCCGGCCGCCCGCGGCGAGCAGGTCCTCGAGACCGGCAACGCGGTCGTGGAGCGTAGAGGCGGTACCCGCGTGCTCGGGTGAGGCGAGCAGCACGGCGGGCTCCGCGTCGGCGAGCTGGTACGAGAGCTCAGCCGGCGCCAGGCGCCAGTTCAGCGGCAGGAGCACCAGGCCGGCCTTCGCACAGGCGAAGAAGACGACGACGTGCGCGGGGCTCGTACCCGTGAGCGTGGCGACGCGGTCGCCGCGCACGAGGCCCGCCTCGCGGAGGCCGGCGGCCAGCACCTCCGAGCGCGCGTCCAGCTCGGCGTACGTCGTCTCCGCACCGAGGTATTCGATCGCGACGCGATCCGGCGTCGTTCGGGCGCGGTCGCGGATCCAGCGACCCAGGGTGAGCTCGCTGCTCACAGCAGGAACTCCCCGACGAGCCGCGCAAACCGCTCGGGCTCCTGCCAGAAGAAGAGGTGGCCTGTGCCCGGGAAGAGCTCGAAGCTCGCGTGCGGCAGCAGCCCGGCGAGCAGCTCCGCGTTGCGGGGGTCGACGACGACGTCCCCGTCCCCGTGCAGCACGAGCGTCGGCGCCGCGATCGAGCCGACACGCTCGTACGCGTCGAAGCCGGCGCCAGCCGCGGCCTGAGCCGCCCACGCCTCAGGCGCCTGCGCGGTCGCCAGCCGGTGCTCGAGGATCCGCTCCACCAGCTCGGCTCGCTCGTCCGGGTGCAGCGCGTTCTCGACGAAGTCGCGCAGTGTGGCTCCGTTCGTCATCAGGCGAACCGTCCGTTCGGGCATCGGAAACGCGCCCGCCCCGCCGGGAGTCGTGCAGGCCAGCACGAGCTTGTCGACGCGCCCGGGATGAGCCAGGGCGAGCTCCTGGGCCACCATCCCACCGAGGCTCGTCCCGAGCACGTGCGCGCGCTCCACGTCCGCCTCTTCGAGGACCTGGAGCGCATCCGAGGCCATCTGCGCCGCCGTGTACGGGCCGGGAGGCGCGTCGCTCTCGCCGATCCCGCGATTGTCGAAGAGCAGCACGTCGAACGAGCGCGCGAGCGGCTCCACGACGGGCTCCCAGCCCCAGCGCGCGTAACCGAGCCCATGGATCAACAGCAGCGGCGGCCCGCTCCCGTGACGCTCCCAGGCGATCCTCATCGCGCTCCCTCCAGCCCCGCGCTCCGTCGCAGCAGGCGCACGCGCCGTGCGATGCTCGCGAGCCCGCCCGGGACGAAGAAGACGAGCAGGATGAAGAAGGTGCCGAGGATGAACAGCGGCTCCGAGAGCGGGGTGCGGATCACGTTGGGCAACCCTTGCACCTCCGACGAGCCGGCGAGCGCGCCCAGGCGCTGGTCGAGCAACGTGTAGAGGAAGCCGCCGAGCAAGGCGCCGTAGCGCGTTCCGGCCCCGCCGATCACGACCATCACGAGGAGCGTGAGCGTGAAGCTCGCGGTCGTCACCTGCGGGCTCGCGCCGGTGCCGAGCACGATCAGCCAGACGACCCCACCGAGCGTGGCGAGGAACGAGGCGAGCACGAAGGCGATCAGCTTGAACCCGAAGGGCCGCAAGCCGATCACCTCGACCCGCTGCTCGTTCTCCCGGATCGCCTGGAAGACATGCCCGGGCGACGAGGAGACGGCGAAGCGGACGACGACGAAGACGAGGGCGGCGTAGCCGAGGGCGAGCCAGTAGAGGTACTTGGCGTTCAGGACGCCGACGAAGAAGTCGGGCAGAGCCTCGTAGTTCAGGCCGAGGCCCTCCTCGCCGCCGGTCAGCTGGTCGGGGTTCTTCTGCACGAGCACCTGGCCGGCCTGCGCGAAGGCGAGCGTGACCATCGCGAAGGCGATCCCGCTCACGCGCAGGCTGATCGCGCCGAGCACGAGCGGTACGCCGATCCCGACCGCCGCCGTGAGCGCGAACGCCTGCCAGAGCGGGAGCTCCCACTTCGTCAAGGCGATCGCCATCACGTAGACGCCGATCGCGAAGTAGAGCGCGTGCCCGAACGAGAGCAGGCCGGTGAAGCCGAACAGCAGGTCGTACGTGAGCGCCACGCCGGCGAAGACGAGGCAGAGCGCCAGCAGTCCGAGCGTTCCCGGGCTGTCGAGTGGGCCGCCGAACACGATCGGAAGGTCGAGCGACAGCGTCGGGACGAGCGCGAGCAGCGCGACGAGCACGACGGGAGTGCCGAGCTGCACGATGCGCCTCAATGCGCCACCTTGGGTGAGAGGCCCTCTGGGCGCAGCAGGAGCACGATCGCGAGCAGCAGGACGACGGCGAGATCGCCGAGCCCGCTCGAGGCGTAGTAGTTGGCGTACTGCTGGATCAAGCCGACGGCGACCGCGGCGACGGCGGTGCCGCCGATCGAGCCGAAGCCTCCGATCACAACGACGATGAACGCGAAGATCAGGAGCGACGTGCCGCGGCCCGGGTCGACGACGCCGTAGTAGACGCCCGAGAGGACACCGGCGAGCGCCGCGGCCATCCCTCCGAGCGCGAAGACGAGCGTGAACGCCCTGCGCACGTCGATTCCGAGCGCGGTCACCATCGCGCGGTTCTCGACGCCTGCACGGATGATCAGGCCGTACCGCGTGTAGCGCAGGAACAGCGTCAGCCCGACGAGCACCGCTGCGGCGACGCCGATCTCCAGGAACCGGTCGTTCGGAATGTTGGCGCCGAGCACCGTCGTCGTATCGATCAGCCAGGGGGGCACGGGGAAGGGTCGGGCGTCGAAGCCCCAGATCGCCTCGATCAGGGCGTTCAAGGCCAGAGCAAGTCCCACGGTGACGAGGACCTGCTCCACGGGGCGCCGGTAGAGCGGGCGAATCAGGACGAGCTCGACGAGGGCCGCGATGATCCCGCCGACGGCGACGCCGACGACCGCGCCGACGAGCAGCTGCGTGCCCGGGCCGCCGCCCACGTGCGTCGACATCCACCACGTCGCGTACGCGCCCACCGTGAGAAAGGCGCCGTGCGCGAAGTTGAGCACGCCCATGAGGCCGTAGATCAGCGACAAGCCCGAGGCGATCAGGAAGTACATCGCCCCGAGCCCCAATCCGGTGATCGTCAGGAGGACGAAGGTGCTAATGACCGCCTCCGCTGACGCCGAGCAGCGCCTGGATCTTCGCGCGGTCGGGCAGAAGCTCCGCCGCCGGGCCCGTGTGGACGACCCGACCTCCGTCGAGCACGACCACCTGCTGTGCGACCCGCTCGACCACGGCCAGGTTCTGCTCCACGAGCAGCACGGTGGCGAGCTCGGCGGCGCGCTCCAGCGCGGCCGCGACCTCCGTCACGAGGAGGGGCGCGAGCCCCTTCGTCGGCTCGTCGACGAGCAGCACCGGGTTCTCGTTCAGGAGGGCGCGAGCGATCGCGACCATCTGCTGCTGCCCGCCGGAGAGCGTGCCGGCCCGCTGGCCGCCGCGCGTACGGAGCTCCGGAAAGAGCTCGTAGACCAGCTCGTACCGGAGCGAGCCGTTCCGCTCGGCGAGACGGAGGTTCTCGTCCACGGTGAGCCCTGCGAACACGTCGCGGTCCTCGGGCACGTAGCCGATCCCGCGCCGCACGATCTGGTGCGTTGCGAGCCTCGTCGTCTCCTCGCCCGCGAGCGTCACGCTCCCCCGGCGCGGCACCAGCCCCATCATCGCGCGGAGCGTCGTCGTCTTGCCGACGCCGTTGCGGCCCAGGAGCGCGGTGACGCCGCCCTCGGGTACCTCGAAGGAGACGCCCTGGAGGACGTGCGACTCGCCCAGGTAGACGTGGAGGTCGTCGACGCGGATCAGGCTCGCCGGTGTGCTCACAGCGGCTCTCCGAGGTACGCGGTCTGCACGGTCTCGTTCGCCATCACCTTGTCGGGCTCGTCGAAGGCGAGCAGCGCGCCGTGGTGCATGACCGCAATCCGCTCGGCGAGACCGACGACGACCTCCATCCGGTGCTCGACCATCAGCACCGTGGCGCCGTCCGCGTGCACGGAGCGGATCAGCTCGACGAGATCTGCGACGTCCTCGACGGAGACGCCCGCCATGGGCTCGTCGAGGAGGATCACGCGCGGATCGGCCGAGAGCAGCATCGCGAGCTCGAGCTTGCGCTTGTCGCCGTGGGAGAGCAGCCCGGCCGGCCAGAGGCCTCGATCGCCGAGCCCGACGCGGTCGAGCGCGGCTGTCGCCCGCCCGACGCCGACCCCGGCGGCGCGCCGCCAGATCCGCATCGTCCCGCCGAGCGCGGCGTCCGCGGCGAGCCGGACGTTCTCGAGCACGGTCAGGAGTGGGAAGACGCTCGAGACTTGGAAGGTCCGGCCGAGGCCGCCCCGCGCGCGGCGGAACGGCGGGTCGCCGGTGATGTCCCGGCCCGACAGCTCGATGCTGCCCGCCGTCGGTCGCGCGAGCCCCGAGAGCAGGTTGAAGAGCGTCGTCTTGCCGGCGCCGTTCGGGCCGATGATGCCGACGAACTCGCCCGCGCGGACCGCGAGCGAGACATCGGCGACGATTTTCGCGCCGCCGATGTCGAGCCCGAGGTTGCGCGTGGCGAGGATCGGAGCGGAGGTGGCCACGATCCTGTGCCTGTGGTCAGCCGGCTACCGGGGTGCCGGCGGGGCGACGAACTGCCCCTTGATCCTCGAGACCACCTGGGGCTGCCACTTCCCGTTCGCTGCCTTGACCAGCTTCACCTGGAACATCGGCTGGATCATGGCGTGGTCGGACGCACGGATCGACTGCTGTCCCTTCGGGCCGACGAAGTTCCAGCCCTCGAGCGCCGCGATCATGCGGTCGACGTTGTCGCCCTTGGCGCCCTGGAGCGCTTGGACGATCATCTGCCCGGCGACGAAGCCGTCCGGGGTAAACAGGTCGGGCACCTGGCCGCGCTTGCGCAGCGACCTGACGAGGAAGTCGTTCACCTTGTTCTTCGGCGCCGTCGAGACGTAGTGCGAGAGGAAGTCGATCTTCGCCGCGACGTCACCGAACGTCGACCACGTGGCGCGCTCGGCGAGCCCGGTGGTGATCTTGTTCGAGACGCCGAAGGCGCCCTGCTGCTCGAGCGCACGCCACATTGCGGGCGCGGTCGTGCCTGCCCAGGCGACGAAGAGCAGATCGGGGTTCGCCTGCTTGACCTGCTGTGCGAACGGCGTGAAGTCCTGCGCCGAGAGCGGGACCAGCAGCCGGCCGACGTTGTGGCCCTGCGAGCCGACGATCGAGTTGACGGCGGCGTAGTTGCCCGCACCGAACGCCGAGTCCTGCGCGAACACCGTCACCTTCTTGCCGATCCCACGCAGGAACGTCGCCGCGGTCTTCACGTCCTGGTACGTCTGGCGGCCCGAGCGGAACGTGTACTTGTTGATGCCCGTGATCGCGTCGGTCGCAGCGGGGCCGGAGATGAACAGCACCTTGTTCTGCTCGGCGAGCGGTGCCATCTGCAGCGCGACGCCCGAGGAGACGCTGCCGGCGAGGATCTTGTAGCCCTTGCCGATCAGGTCCTTGCCGGCGGCGACGGCCTTGACCGGATCCGTACCGTCGTCGACGACCGTGAGCTCGATCTTGCGGCCGTTGACGGCCAGCTTGCCCTGTGTCGCATACGCGAGTCCGTAGCGCAGGCCCTGGATGTACTCGGCGCCGTAGGCCGCGAGCAGCCCGGTGCGCGAGTAGACGATGCCGATCTTGTAGGGCGCGGCCGCCGTGGTACCGGTGCCGGCCGTTGGCTTCGCCTCTGCGCTGCCTGCCAGCGCTGCCAGCGCTGCGACACCGGTTGCCAGCACGACGATCCCGTGCCATCGCTTTCGCTGCATCTCTCCGTGACCTCCTGAAAGGGTTATCGATCTCCAAACATGAGACCTGATTCAGGTGTAGCAATGCACAGTCAGGCGGCCCATGTCAAGGCTGTGACTCCGGGCGAGAGGTTCGGTTAGTCCTGCTCGTGCTGCGCCCACGGCACGAGCAGCCGCTCGAGCGCGACGAGCGCGTAGAAGAGCACGACGCTCATCACCGAGAGCAGCACCATCGCCGCGAAGGCGAGCGAGGTGTTCACGTTCGCCCCCGAGTTGACGATCACCCAGCCGAGCCCCTCGGAGGCGCCGACGAACTCCCCGATCACGGCGCCGATGACGGCGAGCGAGATCGCCACCTTCAACCCCACGAAGACCTGCGGCAGGGCCGCCGGGAAGCGGGCCTTCAAGAACACCTGCGCCTTGGACGCGCACAGCGAGCGGGTCAGCTCGACGAGGTCGGGCGGCGTCGAACGCAGCCCCGTGGCGGTGGCGATCACGACCGGGAACACGCAGAGGAGGAAGCTGACGAGGATCTTCGGCGCATACCCGAAGCCCATCCAGAGGATCAGGATCGGCGCGATCGCGATCTTCGGGACGGCGTTCAGCCCGAGGAGCACGGGGTAGATCGTGCGCTCGAGGAAACGCGAGGCGGCGATCAGCACGGCGAGCGGAATCCCGATCAGAGCGGCGAGACCGAAGCCGGCGAGGCTCTCGAGCAAGGTGACCCAGAACTGCCGCGGCAGCAGCTCGCGGTACTCCCACATCGAGTCGGCGACGTCGAGCGGCGAGGGCACGAGCCAGATCGGCCAGTCGAAGACCCGCGTCGCCGCGTGCCAGGCGACGAGCAGGGCTGCGAACGTCGCGACCGGCGCGATCCAGCCGGCGGCCGCCCGGCCGACGCGCCGGCGACGCCGTCGCGGGGCAGGCGCCGGTCCGGCGACGACATTCACGCAGCCTCCCTCGCCTGCGGCTCGGTCGCGCGGGGGAAACCCTGTTTCCCCCGCGGGCCCTCTTCTCGCTGTCGCCGCTGCTGCGCAGCGGCGCGTTCGGTCGGGGGAACCCGGCGGTTCCCCCGAGCCCCCTCCTGGCCGCGCGACTGAGTCACGCAGCCTCCTTCTCGAAGAGCAGCGCCCGGACTTCATCCTCTGCGCGCGCCGCTGCCTCCGGCGCGTCGCCGCCGTACGCCCGCGGGCGCCCGACCGGCACCGGGACGATCCGTGCGATTCGGCCCGGGCGCGGCGTCATCACCGCAACCCGGTCGGAGAGCACGACGGCCTCGGCGATGCCGTGCGTGACGAAGACGATCGTGGTCCGGCGCTCGGTCCAGATCCGTTGCAGCTCGAGCGAGAGCTCTTCCCGCGTGAGCGCGTCGAGCGCGGCGAAGGGCTCGTCCATGAGCAGCACGTCCGGCCTAGAGATCAGGGCACGGCAGAGTGCGACTCGCTGCTGCATCCCGCCCGAGAGCTCCCAGGGACGACGACGCTCGAATCCCGAGAGACCGACGAGCTCGAGCAGGTCGGCGGCATCGCGCCGCGCCGCCTTCCGGTCGAGACCGAGGATCTCGGCCGGCAGCAGCACGTTCTCGACCACGTTCCGCCACGGCATCAGCGCGGGCCGCTGGAACATCAGGCCGACGTCACGGCGCGGGCCCTTGACAGGCGCGCCTCCGATCGTGACGCCGCCTTCGGTGGCCGGGACGAGCCCCGCGAGGATGCGCAGGAGCGTCGACTTGCCGCAGCCGGAACGACCGACCAGCGAGAGGAACTCGTTCTCCCGGACGTCCAGCTCGACGGCTGCGAGGGCCGCGACCGGCGGCCCCGAGCGGGCCTCGAACACCTTCGAGACCCGCTCGACCCGGATCAACGCGTCGTCGGCTATCGCGCCGTCCGCACCGGAACGGCCACGCTCGAGTACAGCTCCGTCGGCGTCAGCCGGCGCTCGAGCCTGAACCCGCTGGCGATCACGCTGATCGTCGAGGCGATCTTGCCGCGGTCGATGTAGCCGATCCCGTAGCCCTGGCGCCGCGTGGGCTTCGTCTGGACGAAGAACTTCATGATCCGGAGCTCCTGTGCGGCGGTGACCGGATCCGCGAGCGGCTGGTACTTCTGCAGGATCGCACCCGCTGCACCCGGGTTGTCGATCGCCCAGCGGAGCCCCCGGTTGAGTGCGCGGACGAACCGGCGCACCTCGCCCGGGTTGCGCTGGATCTTCTCGTCGGAGGCGATCACGCCGATGCCGAGCAGGCCCGGCAGCACCTTCGAGTACTTGTGCGTCCTGATCGACCTGCCGCCTGCCGCCTTGACGGCGAGCGGGATGCCGGCCGAGAACTGGCCGATCCCGTCCACCTGCTTCGTGGCGAGCAGCGCGGGCAGCGCCGGCGGAGCCGCGTCGCGCCATTGCACCTTCGAGGCGTCGATCCCTGCCTTCTTGGCGTAGAGCGGGAACAGGATCCGCACCGTCGACGCGGGCGAATCGGCAAGCGTCTTCCCCTCGAGTTGCTTCGGCGTCGTGATGTTCGACTCGGCGAGCGTGAAGATCGCCGACATCGTGTTCTGGTGGACGACGCTGACCACCTTCGTCGGCAGCTGCTCGTTCGCCCTCGTCACGACGAGAGCGCCGATGTCGACGGGGGAGTAGTCGAGCCGGCCGGCGGCCACGAGCTTGATGTTGTCGACCGAGCCGGTCCCGGGCGTGACGTTGACGTCGAAGCCGGCATCGCGCATGTAGCCGCGCTCGATGGCGACGTAGATGTAGGCGTCGCGGCCGAAGTTCCCGAACGAGGTCGCGTAGTCGACGGTCGTTCGAGCCTGGTCGGGACGGGCATCCACGGCGCCGGCCAACGAGAGCGCCGCGGCGAAGATGCAGAGGCCGAGCGCCGTGAGCGCGCGGACGGGGACGGGCCGCGACATCGGAACCTCCTGGACAAGGGTTCGGCGGGAGCCGACTTGCATTCCCGGCCTCGATCTTGGAACGTCTCCGGTGACATGTCAAGAAAGCTCGCTCTGCTCGGCACGGGGCTGATCGGGGCGCCCGCCGCACGTCGGCTCGCCGCCGCCGGGGTCGACGTCACCGTCTGGAACCGCACCGCCGCGAACGCCGCGCCGCTGCGGGAGGAAGGGATCGGTGTGGCCGAGACACCTGCGGGCGCGGTCGCCGGGGCCGACGCCGTGCTCCTCTTCCTGGCCGACGAGGACGCCGCCGCGGAGGTGCTCCAGCGCCTCCTCCCCGCCCTGGCACCCGGGACGCTCGTCGTCGACTTCGCCACGACCAGCGTCGCCGCCGCCGAGCGATTCGAGGCCGCAGTCCGCGCCGCGGGCGGGCGGGCCGCCGTCGCCCCCTTCTTCGGCTCCGTCCCCGAGGTCGAGCAGGGGGCGCTCTATGCGGTCTGTGGCAGTGCCGAGGAGGACGCGGCGCACCTCCGCGAGCTGCTCGGCGGGCTCTGCTCCGGGATCCACCACGCGGGCTCGCCCGGCTCGGCAGCTGCCCTGAAGCTGGCGCTGAACGTGCTCGTCTTCCCGATGGTCGAGCTGATCGGGGAGTCGCTCGCGCTCGCGAGGGCGCAGGGGGTCGATCCGGAGCGCGTGCTCGACGTCCTGGCGGAGGGAACCGGCGTGCGCTCGCCGATCTACAGCGGCCGGGGCCGGCTGATCCTCGACGGCGACTTTGCGCCGCGGGCGACGGTCGAGCTGGCGACCAAGGACCTTGCTCTGATCGCCGACGCGGCCGCGGAGCACGGGCTCGAGCTGCCCCTCGCGGCTCGGACGCGCGAGCGGTTCGAGGCAGCCGCGGCGGCCGGCCACGGCCGCGAGGACATGGCGGCCGTGGCGAAGCTGATTGCAGGCGCGCGCTTTGCGTGAGATCGCGTTCGACCCGCTCGATCCGGCTCAGCGGGCCGATCCGTTCCCGGTTTACGCCGAGGCACGGCGCGAGGCACCGGTCTTCTACGCCGCGGCGTTCGACCTCTGGGTCGTGACGCGCCACGAGGACGTGCTCGCCGTGCTGAAGGACGACGAGACGTTCTCCTCGCGGAACGCGTTGCGCTCCGCGCCGCGCGAGCCCCTGCCCGAGGTACGCGAGGTGCTCGCCCAGGGTTGGCCCCAGATGCCGATCATCGTCGACTCGGACCCGCCGCTCCACGGGCGCATCCGCCGGCCGATCACCAAGGCGTTCACGCCGCGCCGCGTCGCCGAGCTGGCACCGAGGATCGAGGCGATCGCACGGGAGCTGCTGGACGGCTTCGCGCGCGACGGCGAGGCCGACGTGGTCGAGCGCTTCGCCTGGCCGTTGCCGCTCCGGGTGATGGGCGAGCTGATCGGTGTCCCTGAGCAGGATCTGCACTGGCTGCACGAGCGCAGCCGCGACTGGCTCAGCCTGTACGGAGCCACGGGCTCGGTCGAGGAGCAGGTCGCCGCAGCGGAGGGCACCGTCGAGCTGCAGCGCTACTTCGTCGCGGCGATGGAGGAACGGTCGCGGCAGCCCCAGGACGACCTGATGAGCGCGCTGCTCGCGGCGACGGCGGAGGAGGACGACCCGATCTCGATCGTCGAGCTCGCAGGGGTGCCGCTCGACCTGCTCGTTGCGGGGCACGTGACCGTGACGCGGGCGATCGGCAGCGCTCTCGTGCTGCTGCTGCGGCAGCACGGCGCGCTCGACGAGCTGCGGAGCGACCCCGACCTCGTCGCACCCGCGATCGAGGAGATCCTCCGGCTCGAGTCGCCGGCGCAGGGGCTCTTCCGCGAGGCGACCAGCGACGTCGAGCTCGGGGGCGTGCTACTACCGCGAGGAGCGCGGCTGATGGTGCACTTCGGCTCGGCGAACCGGGACGAGGCGGTCTTCGGCGACGCCGATCGCTACGACCCGCGCCGCGCGGACGTCGGCAAGCACGTCGCGTTCGGCAAGGGCATCCACTTCTGCATCGGCGCGCCGCTCGCGCGCCTCGAGCTCTCGATCGCGCTCCCGCTCCTGCTCGAGCGACTGCCCAACCTGAGGCGGGCCGACGACGGGCCGCTCGTGTACGACCCGATCTTCTTCGCCCGCGGCCTGTCGAGCCTCCGGGTGGCCTGGGACGCCTAGCTGACCAGCTCGGCGACGAGCGGCCGCGTGTCGAGCGGCTCGTAGCCGATGCGCCCGGCGATCTCCTCGCTTGTCGGGCGCGTCCCCTCACGGAAGAGCGCACGCAGGCGCTCGCCGGTCTCCGGACGCTTCCACCAGTCCTCGCCGACCTCGGCGATCAGGTGCTCGCGCAGCTGCGCCGTGCGGATCCAGGCCCGCAGGTAGTCGGCCGAGTAGAAGCCGGCGTCCATGTCGGTGAGGAAGTTCTCGCTCGGGTAGTGGATGCCCGTGGCTGCAGTCAGCCGCTCCGAGTAGCCGCCGCTCGTGCCACCGTCCTCGGTGAAACGCGGCCAGAACTCCAGCTCGAACTGGAGCTTGGCGGCGTAGCGCCTGAAGAGGAGAGCCTCGAGGAACGTCGTCGCCTCGGCGTTCTCCTCGGCCTGGGCATCCGTGAGCCCGAAGTGCTCGGCGTGCCAGCCCGGCTCGCGCGTGATCGCCTCGAGGATGTACGAGTAGATCTCCGTCAGCGCGTGGTCGCGCGAGAGCTTGCGGAAGGTGTACGGCAGCTCCGGGTCGCAGCCGGCGTAGTGGAGCGCGTGGCCGGCCTCGTGCAGGAACGCCCCGTAGTCGTGCAGGCCGCCCTGCGCCCGGGTGATCAGGTGGACGACGTTCGGAGGGTCGGAGGCGATCACGCAGGCCCGCGGCGATTTCTGCGGACGGTCGTCGAGGTCGAGCCGGATCCCCCGCTCCTGCTCGATGTCGAAGCCGAGCCGGCGCAGCGTCTCCGCACACACGGGCACTGAGCGCTCCTTCGTGTAGGTCGCCTCGAGCGGCGAGAGCCGGCGCAGGTAGCTGGTGTGGTTGGAGGTGGGGATCTCGGCGCGGTCCGGCCCGAGCAGCTTCTCGAACCAGCGCTCCCGCAAGGGCTCGTAGGCACCGCTCGACGTTCGGCTCGCGGCATCGAGTGCCTGTTCGAGCTCGACGAGCGAGATGCCCTTCTCCTCGGAGTTCCGCTCGACGGCGCCGGCGATTCCCGACAGCTCGGCCTCCAGCGCGTCGGTGGCGGTCAGGAGCTCGAGCCGCTCCGCGTTGAAGGTCGCGTTCTCGTCGTTGTAGAGCGCCCCGAGCTCGTCCCGGTCCCGGTACTCCGGCAGCACGGCGAGCTTGGCCTGGGCAGTGCGCAGCGGCAGCTCCTCGCCGCGCCACGGGACGCGCGCCGCCAGGATCTTGTTCTCGAGCTCGTCCTCACGCCCGGCGAGCTCGGCGGCGAGGATGCCGGCCTCGCAGGTCTTGCGCAGGCGGTAGAGGAGCTCGCGCTCCGCCTCGGGCGCGGAGCCTTCGGCCTCGCGAAGCGTCTCGAGCTGCGGCTTCGTGAAGAGGTCGCGGTAGCGCTCGACGATCGCAGCTTGCTCCGACGTCTCCTTCTCGCCCACGCGCACCGCCCGGCCCTCCTCCGAGCGCTCGAAGAGATAGCGCGCCAGGCGCTCCTCGTACTCCGCAGGTGTCCGGACGGCCGCGACGCTCACGCGCCGGAGACTCTATCCGAGCCTCCGCTGCGGACCGCTGCCGAGAGCTCGGGCAGCGCGAAAGGCTTGCCGAGCACACCGTCCACGCGCTCCCGGAGCTCGGCGGAGATCTCGCTCGTCCCCGAGAGCACGACGACCCGCACCGGCAGCTCGAGCGCCTCGATCTCGTCGAGGAGGTCGAGCCCGCTGTCGGGGCCGACGTGCACGTCCAGGAGCACGACATCGACCGACTCGGCCGCCAGCTGCTCGCGCGCGCGATCGACCGTCTCGGCCTCCAACACGCGGTAGCCCTCGAGTTCGAGATTCACCCGACAGAGCAACCGGAGCGACGGTTCGTCGTCGACGACGAGGATCGTTCGTTGCTGCGCTTCCATCTGGACGCGGCGAGTCTAGACGAGGACGGCGCTAGACTCGGCTCTGTGAGGGTCGCAGGGTGAAGCCGGCGGTCGGATCGCGTGCTACGCAGGGCTACGAGAGCGCGCTGGATCACGTCGGCCGCGATCTCCGTCCTGCGCTGCGCGCACTCGACGCGGCCGCAGCGGACCCCGCCTCGCTCGCCGTCCACGCCGACGAGCTCCCTGCGCTCCAGTACGCGCTCCATCTGGCCGCCGAGCGGGTGCTCGACCTTCCGCCGACGGCCGGCGGCGAGGAGGCCCACTCGGAGCTCGGAGCGGCGCTCGAGATCGCCCGCGAGGAGACCGCCTGCATTGCGGCTGCGTTCGAGGAGCACGGGAGCGATGCCGCCGCCACGCTCGTGTGGGAGTGGCGCGTCGCGCTCTTCGGCGTTCGCCTCGCGCTGCGCCGGGCCAACGGCTCCGGGACGGGCACCAAGCCGCAGGAGGAGCTCCGACCCGCGTATCTCCCGGTCGTCCTGCTGGCCGCTGCGCTCGCCGCCGTGCTGGGCGGTGCACTCGTGGATCTCTGGCCCTTGTGGTCCGTCGGGCTCGCACTCGTAGCGGCCTCGGTGGTCGCCTCGCACCGTACGAGCCCGTAACGCTCCCGGCGACGCAGCCGTTCTCTGTTGTAAGTGGGAACGATGCCCCCCCAACAGCAGCCGGAGCACGAGCGCAACCTGTTGCGCCGCGGGCCGCCGCCCGAGCTTCCAGCGCCGACTCCGAGCTACCGCCGGCGTGCCTGGCTCGAGTTCCAGCGGGCGCTCGACCCGCTAGGCCCGCCTAGGCGGCTTCGCCCGCCGCCTTCGTAGCGCCCCTGCGAAGACGGGCGAGCGACTCCTCCCGGCCGAGGAGAGCCAGGCTCTCGTAGAGCCCCGGCGAGATCTTCGATCCGGTCAGCGCCACCCGGATCGGCGCGAATGCCTGTCTGGGCTTGAGCTCCAGCGACTCGCACATCGCCTTCAGCGCGGCCTCGATCGGCTCCGGCTCGAAGGGCTCGACGGTTGCGAGCGCAGCGGCCGCGGCGCTCAGCACGCGGGCATCGAGCTGTTCGGGATCGGGCTCGACATCACCGAAGAGGAAGCCGGCGAAGTCCGGGAACTCACCGAGGGTCGCGATCTTCTCCTGGACGAGGGGCGCGGCCTCGCGAATGCGGTCCTCCGGCCACTCGATCCCCGTCTCCCGCAGGTAGGCGACGAGCGCGTCCGCGTACTCGTCAGGTGAGAACCCGCGCAGATAGACCCCGTTCATCCAGTCGAGCTTCTCGTAGTCGAACGCGGCCGGGCTCTTGATCACCCGCTCGAGCTCGAAGCGCGAGACGAGCTCGTCCCGCGACATCAACGTCGTCTCGCCGTCCGGCGCCCAGCCGAGCAGCGCGAGGAAGTTGAGCAGGGCCGGCGCCACGTAGCCCGCCGTCCGCAGCTCGTCCACCCCGGTCGCACCGTGCCGCTTCGACAGCTTCTTGCCGTCGGTCGCGAGCACGTTCGGAACGTGAGCGTAGACCGGCAGGTCGGCGCCGACTGCGCGGACTAGGTTGATCTGCTTCGGCGTGTTCGAGATGTGGTCGTCGCCGCGGATGACGTGAGTGATCCCGTCCCAGACGTCCTCCATCGGCGACGCGAAGTTGTAGGTCGGGCGGCCGTCGGAGCGGACGAGCACGAGGTCCTCGAGCTGCTCGTTCGGAAACTCGATCCGGCCCTTGACGACGTCGTCCCAAGCCGTCACGCCCTCGTCGGGCATCCGGTACCTGATCGCGCCCTCGTCCTCGTACGCCTTGCCTTCGGCGACGAGCTGCCGGGCGAGGGCCGCGCACTCCTCGATCCGGTCGAGCTGAAAGGTCGGCGGTCGATCCCAGTCGAGCCCCAGCCAGGCGAGCGAGTCGAGCGCGTGCTCCACGGCTCCCTGCACCTCGCGGCTCGTGTCGGTGTTCTCGATCCGGACGAGGAACTCGCCGCCGTGGTGCCGGGCGAAGAGCCAGTTGAAGAGCGCCGTGCGGACGCCGCCCACGTGGAGGGCTCCGGTCGGGCTCGGCGCCATGCGGACGCGGACGGCCATCCGGCTAGCCTAGCGTCGTGCTCTTCGGCGGCCATTGCTCGGGTGGGATCAAGGGGTCGCTCGACAAGGCGGTCGAGATGGGCGCCGATGCGATCCAGCTCTTCGCGCAGAGCCCGCGCATGTGGCGCTTCCCCGACCACGCCGAGGAGGACCTGGCGCGTTTCCGCGAGCGGCGGGCCGAGCTCGGCCTCGGCGCGGTGCTCATTCATGCGCTCTACCTCGTCAACCTGGCCGCACCTGACGCCGAGATCTACCGCAAGAGCGTCGAGACGATGCGCTCGACGATGCGCGCCGCCTGCGCGATCGAGGCGGACGGCGTCGTCTTCCACGTGGGGTCGCACCTGGGCTCAGGCTTCGAGGCCGGGCTCGAGCGAGCCGTCCCGGCCCTCCGGCAGGTGCTCGAGGAGTGCTCGGACACGACCTGGCTCCTGGTCGAGAACTCCGCCGGCGCGGGCGGCACGATCGGACGCTCGCTCGACGAGGTCGCCGCGCTCGTGGAGGCGCTCGACCTGCATCCCCGGCTCGGCGTCTGCCTCGATTCTTGTCACCTGTACGTCTCGGGCATCGACGTCACCGACCGGGCCGTGCTCGACGCCGGTCTCGCCGAGCTCGACGAGCGCATCGGCCTGGAGCGGCTGCGCGCGATCCACGTGAACGACGCCCTGGCGCCGCTCGGGTCGAACCGCGACCGCCACGCGAACGTGCTCGAGGGCGAGATCGGCGAGGACCTCGGCGTCTTCCTGTCGCATCCCTCGCTGCAGGGCCTGCCCGCGGTGATGGAGGTACCGGGACCGGACAACCACGGGCCCGACGCTGCGGAGGTGCAGAAGGTGCGTGCCCTGCACGCCCGCTGGACGGCTAAGCCGCGAGCGCGTTCGCGCCGGTGAGGACGGCGCGCGCGGCGACGACGACGTCCGGGTCGAACTGCGAGCCGGCGCAGCGCTCGAGCTCGGCGAGCGCTTGGGGCAGATCCACGGCATCCCGGTAGGGACGCTCCGAGACCATGGCGGAGACCGCGTCGCAGACCGCGACGATCCGCGCTGCGAGCGGGATCGCGTGTTCGCTGAGGCCGTCCGGATAGCCGTTGCCGTCCCAGCGCTCGTGCGTCGAGCGCACGGTACGCGCGACGGCGGCGAGTGCGGGGGCGGCGGCGATGATGCGCTCTCCGATCAGCGTGTGCTGGTGGACGAAGGCCCACTCCTCGTCGTTCAGCACGCCCTCCTTCTGCAGGATCGCGTCCGGGATCGCGACCTTGCCGACGTCGTGCAGCTCTGCGACGTGCCGGAGTTGTTCGAGCTCGTGGTCTGAGAGGCCCAGGGATCTGCCGACGTCCACGGCGAGCTCGGCGACGTCCGCGACGTGGTCGAGGAGCGACGCGTTCCGCTCGCCCAGGGCACTGATCAGCACGTCCTTGCTCTGGCGACCTGCCGAGGCGCGTCGGACCTGCTTCTGTGCGTACATCCGCCGGTCCGCCAGCCGAAGCGCGGAGCTCGCATCGCGCGCCTCTTGCGGCAGCGTCACGAATCCGTACGAGCAGGTGATCTCGAAGCCCTCGCCGCGCTCGTGCAGCGCGGACGCGGCTTCCGCCGCGAGCGCCGCACCGTCCACGTCGTGACCGCCGAGAACGCAGAACTCGTCTCCGCCCATCCGGTACGCAGCGGCGCCGACCGCCGCCAGGCCGTGCCCCAGCCGATCGAGCAGGGCGTCACCGGCGACGTGGCCGTAGGTGTCGTTGTAGGACTTGAAGCCGTCGAGGTCGAGCAGCACGAGCACGCCGTAGCGCTCATGCTCGAGATCGGCGACCAGCTTCCTGCGGTTCCAGAGCCCGGTGAGCGAGTCGGTGTCGGCGTCCTCGCGACTCGACGCCAGCATGGACATGTTCTCGCTGAACACGAGCGTCATCCGGCCAAGCACGGCGACGATGCACGCGACCGCGAGCGCAAGTGAGAGCAGGTGCACCGGCTGAAAGTGGTCGTACACGAGGACTGCGAGCGCGATCGCCCCGAAGACGCCGGGGAAGGCGAAGGCGCTCCAGCCGCGCGCCGTGCTGGGGCGGGTCGTCTCGGGCATCCAGACAGCCGAGGCGAGCACGGCCGCGCCCAGCACCCAGCCGGCGTCCAGGATCGTCCCGATGTCGTACGTGCCCTCGGCGATCTGGAACAGGTAGACGCTGTCCGTGACGCCGAAGACCGTGAAGCCGAGCGCGAGCGCGGCCCAGGTTCGGTCGACCCGGGCGTCCGCCGGACAGACCAACCCGATCACGAGCGCCACCAAGAGGAGGTCGCCGAGCGGATAGGCGAGATTCGTCGCGACGGCGAGCGCCGAGCCCCCGGTCGCCTCGACGATCGGCGCGAAGACGAGCGCGGCGCCCGCCGCGGCGATGCCGAGTCCGCCGATCGCGCCGTCGAGCCACGACACGCGCGAGGCGGCTCCGCCCCTGCGGCTGCGGATCAGCAGCAGCAGTGCGGCCACGGCGCAGGGGTAGAAGCCGATCCAGAGCACGTCCGCCGCGGACGGGAACGGCATCGGATCGGCAGTCCACAGCCAAACCGAGTACCAGAGGTCCCCCGCTCCCCACAGGATCAGCGCGAGGGCGACCAGCACCCAGGCCGTGCGCTCGCGTGGGCGCGGCAGACAGCGGGCGAGGATCGAGGCCGCAGCGACGAGCGGGACGAACGGGCCCAGCCATCGGTCGGCGAGCTCGTCCAGCGCCGGCCCGAAGCCGACGAGCAGGCTGAAGACGAGGATGCCCACACCGACGACGGCGAGCCCGAAGAGAGCGACGCCGAGCAGGTCGAGACGCGAGCGAGCACCCATGCGGGCGTTTTCGGCGTGCAGCAGCCCTTACTTGAGCAGTTTGCTCTAGGCGTTCGGGGCGATCTGCGCGAAGACGCGGAAGCTCGGACGTCCGCGCGGAACCTCGAAGAACTCGGGGTTGCGGCAGCCGAGTTCGTCGCGACGGCCCTCGTAGCAGCCCGCCACCTCGGTGCGGCACATCGGCAGCGGCGGACGCATCGCCTTCACGGCGCCGAAGCCGTCCTGCCGGGCCTCGGCCGCGCGCAGCAGGTCGAGGTCGATCTCGACCTCGTACACCTTCTGCATGCAGCCCATATACGTGTGTCCCCACGCCTCGTACGCGTAGACGAACGGGCACGCGCGCTCGAGGCAGGCGCCCGGGTAGACCACCTTGTCGCAATGCACCTCGCACCGGCGGCACTCGACCTCGTCCTGAGGCCGGAGCGGAAGCTCGACGGGTGCCTGTGCAGGCTGGTCCACACCCGGATTGTGCGTACCCCCGCGCGGCGCCGCAAGACTTGACAAGCGCCCGATTTTCAGGCACGTCCCGGGCGCGGGGAACCGTCGAGCGCGTGTTCATCCGTGGTTAGGATCGCCGGTTCATGGTCCGGCGCATCCTCTTCGCTTCTGTCGCGCTCGCGCCGATCGTCGTTCTCGTCCACTACCTGTTCCACCCGCCGGAGACCGTCGACTTCGTGCTCGCGGCAGCCGCCCTGATCCCGCTCGCGTGGCTGATCGGCGAGGCGACCGAGCACGCGGCGGAGCACACCGGGCCGGGGATCGGGGGCTTTCTGAACGCGACGTTCGGGAACGCGCCCGAGCTGATCATCGCGCTCTTCGCGGTCAACGCGATGGAGTTCGAGGTCGTGCGTGGGTCGCTGACCGGGTCGGTGGTCGGCAACCTGCTGCTCGTGCTCGGCTTCTCGCTGCTCTTCGGCGGCCGGGGTGAGATCGACCGGCCTTCGAGCTTCCTCGCGCTCGCGCTCATCGCGGGGACGACGCTGCTGCTCCTGATCCCCTCGATTCCGGGCTGGGAAGGGGATCCCGAGCGCGACGAGCTGGTGAAGCTCTCGATCCCGGTGTCCATCGTCCTGCTCGTCGCCTACGTGATTCTCACGTGGTACTCGCTCCGGCGGCACGCGGCCCTGCACGTCGCGAGCGGCGAGGAGATCACCGGCTGGTCCCTTCGCCTCGCGCTCCTCGTGCTCGGGCTCGCGACCGTCGTCACTGCGCTGGTGGCCGAGATCCTCGTCGGCTCGATCGACAAGTTCGCCGAGGAGTCGGGGCTGAGCGAGTTCTTCCTCGCGGCGGTTGTGATCGCGATCGTCGGCAACGCGGCCGAGCACGGCGGTGCCGTCGTCGTTGCCGCCCGCGGGAAGATCAAGCTCGCGGCGGAGATCGCGCTCGCGTCCAGCGCCCAGGTCGCCGTCTTCCTGATCCCCGCGGTCGCGCTGCTCGCGCTCCTGATCGAGCCGCTCGCGCTCTCATTCCGCAAGGTGGAGATCGCCGCGCTCGCCTTCTCCGTCGTCGTGACGACGATCCTGCTCGCGGACGGCCGCTCCAGCCGGCTGAAGGGCGCGATCCTGATCGCGGCCTACGCCGCCGTCGCGACCGCCTTCTACATCGCAGGCGACAGACCGCTCTAACCTGGCTGGCGCAGGATGCTGATCCGCGGAAGCGGATCAACATCGCGCGAAGATCCCTGAAGGAGGCGGCTTCGCCGCCTCACCCGCCGGCTCAACGAGCTAGAAGGTCGACGGCTCGCGCCGCAGCGGGTACGTCGCGAAGTACATCTTCTCGACGGTTCCGTCGGCGGCCCGCACCACCCGCAGCAGCTCGCCGCGCTCGCGTCCCTCGACGCACCGCCACCGGCCGGCGTCGAGCTGCTCGAGGTAGGAGGTTTCGCGGCCCGGCGGGCCGTCCACGAGCCGCGCCTCGAGCCGGCCGCTGCGCCAGGAGAACACGAGCTCGGAGCCCTCGCTCCACCAGCGCCCGAGCAGCGGCTCGACCTCGGCGGGAGCGGTCTCGCCCGGTCGCCATCCCTCCGGCTCCACGGGCAGCGCCTCGATCGCCGCCTTCGCCAGGTCCAGCGCCAATGCCTCTGGCCGGCCGCCCGCGCTCGTGTTCATCAGCACCGCGGCGCCGATGCCGGTCTTGCGGTTGACGACGAGGCCCGCGAGGTGGCCCGGCATCGCGCCTCCGTGACCGACGAAGACGTGGTCTCCCGAACGGTAGAGCTCGAGGCCCGTCCCCCACGCCAGCGCCCACTTCTCGTGATCGACCATCGCGCGGACGTGCGCCATCTCCTCGAGCGTCGCGGCGGAGAGCACGCGGTCGTCGCCGGTGACGAGGAACGATCCCCACGTCGCGAGATCGCGGACGGTCGACCAGAGCTTGCCGAGCGCGCCCGATCCGCCGAGGTCGGGCTCGGGCTCGAGCCGGACGGCGTCGCTGTACGGCTCGACGTAGTAGCCGAGTGCCGCGGGCTGTTCTGCCGTCGGCGTCGTCCGCGAGAGCCCGAGCGGGTCGAGCACGCGTGCTTGCAACGCCTCCTCCCAGCTGCCACCCGTCTTCCGCGCCACGACCTCGCCCAGCAGCGCGTAAGCGAGGTTCGAGTAGTGCCACCACGAGCCCGGAGCGAGCAGCTGCTCGGCGTCGGCCGTGCCCGCGACGAGGTCCTCGCGGCTGGGCAGCTGCATCGTCTCCCAGATCTCGCCCGCCGGTTCGCGCTGGAGGCCGGAGGCGTGCGCGAGCATGCGGCCGAGGGTCGGCCCGTGTGCGCTCTCCGGCACGAAGTCCGTGAGCGGATCGTCGAGCGAGAGCTCGCCCGCATCGCGCAGCTGGAGGATGCAGACCGCCGTGAAGGTCTTCGTGATCGAGCCGATGCGGTACTGGGTGTCCGGCGAGGTGACGAGCTCCGCCTCCACGTCGGCGAAGCCGTGGGCGTCCTGCCAGAGGATGTCGCTGCGCCGGAAGACCGAGGCGGCGAGCGAGGGAAGTCGCTGCTCGGTCTGGGCCTCGCGCAGCCGCCGCGCGAGCTCGTCGCGCAGCTCAGGCCCGGACACGGGCTCCGAGCGCTCTCGGGATCAGCTCGAGCGCACGCTCGATCTCGTCGTCGCCGACGTCGAGGTGCGTGACGGCGCGGAGAACACCCGGATGCACGGTGGCCGAGAGCCCGACGCCCCGCTCGGCGAGCAGCGCGATCGCCTCGGCGTGCGAGAGCGGAGCGACGTCGACCTGCACGAAGTTCGTCTCCACGCGATCCGGGTCGACGCCGCAGGCCGGCCTCGGCGAGGCCCAGCGCGAGGCGCCGGGCGCGCGCGTGGTCGTCCGCGAGCCGCTCGACGTTGTGCTCGAGCGCATACGTCCCTGCCGCGGCCACGATTCCCGCCTGGCGCATCGCTCCGCCGAAGAGATGCTTCAGCCGCCGAGCCTTCCCGATCGCGGCCGCCGGGCCGGCGAGGACGGCGCCCAGCGGGCAGCCGAGCCCCTTCGAGAGGCAGAGGGTGACGGTGTCGAACCGGGAGCCGATCGTGGCGGCGCTCTCCCCGCTCGCGACCGCCGCGTTCAGCAGCCTGGCGCCGTCGAGGTGGAAGCGCAGATCGAGCTCGTCGCAGAGTGCGCGCAGCTCGTCGATCTCCGCCAGCGGCCAGATGCGTCCTCCCGAGGCGTTGTGGCTGTTCTCGACCCAGACAACGCGGGTGCGCGGGGAGTGGATCGCCGGTACGCGGTAGGCCGCGCGCACCTGCTCCGGCGTGAAGCGGCCGGCCGAGCCCGGCAGCCCACGCGTGACGACACCCGAGTGGACGGCCGGCCCGCCGAGCTCCGAGATGAAGACGTGGCAGTTCTCCTCTCCGACCAGCTCGTCGCCCGGCTCGGTGTGCACCCGCAGAGCGATCTGGTTCGCCATCGTCGCGGTCGGGAGAAAGACCGCCTCCTCCTGGCCGAGAAGCGTCGCGGCGCGCGCCTCGAGCTCGTTGACGGACGGATCCTCGCGGCGCTGCTCGTCGCCGACGGCGGCGGCCGCGATCGCGGCGCGCATGCCCGGCGTCGGACGGGTCGCGGTGTCGGAGCGTAGGTCGATCACGCAGCGGAGCCTAACGACTTGCGTCGTCTATAACCGATTCGTTATATTTCGGACGTGGACGCGCTGGCTGCACTCTCCGATCCGACCCGGCGCCGCATCGTCGAGCTGCTCGCCGATCGCGAGCGGGACGCCGGCGAGATCGGCGCCCATTTCGCGGTCAGCCAGCCGGCGATCTCGCGTCATCTCCGGGTCCTGCGGGAGGGCGGGCTCGTGCGCGTGCGCCCGCAGGCACAGCGCCGCCTCTACTCGCTCGACCCGGCTCCGCTCGAGGAGCTCGACACGTGGCTCGGACGCTACCGCGGCTTCTGGCAGCAGCGGCTCGACGCGCTCGACACCCAACTGCGACGCGCGCGCCGCACGACCGACGAGGAGGAATCGTGACCGACTCCCCGGGCACCCTGCGGCGCGAGGACGAACGGATGAGCGTCCGCTTCGAACGGCTCTACGACGCAACTCCGGAGGAGCTCTGGGCCGCCCTGACCGACCCCGAGCAGATCCGCGGCTGGCTCGCGGAGGCGACGAGGTTCGAGCTCGCCGTCGGCGGGGAGATCGAGCTCCGGTTCGGCGAGACCGACGACCAGGTGACACGCGGCCGCATCCGTGAGCTCGAGCCCGGCCGCGTGCTGGAGTACGACTGGAACTACACCGGCGAGACCGAGTCGGTCGTCCGGTTCGAGCTCGTCCGCCAGGAGCACGGCACGCTGCTCGTGCTCGACCACCGCCACCTGGACGCCGAGGCGGCTCCGGGGTACGGCGCCGGCTGGCAGGCCCACCTCGAGGCGCTCGCCGCTCCGTTCTCCAGCGACGGCGACCGCTGGTGGCGCCGGTACGAGGAGCTGCGTCCGGGCTACGAAGCCGCAGCCGCGGCGCTCTAGGAGGGATCGGCCGCACGGCTACCCTGGCCCGATGGATCTCGGGCTGCTCGAACAGACACTCGCCGACCGCGGCGAGCCCGCTTTCCGTGCCCGCCAGGTGTGGGAGTGGGCCGCGCGTGGCGTGACGGGCTACGAGGCGATGACGAACGTCCCGGCGACGCTCCGGACGGAGCTCGCCGAGGCGGTGCCGTTCTCGTCGCTGACGGTCGTGGACGAGGCCCACGCTGCCGACGGAACCGTGAAGGCGCTCTTCCGCACCGCGGACGGGCACCCGGTCGAAGCGGTCCTGATGCGTTACCGCGACGGCCGCCGTTCGGTCTGCGTCTCCTCTCAGTCCGGGTGCCCGCTCACGTGCACGTTCTGTGCCACAGGCGCGATGGCCTTCGGCCGCAACCTGCGCGCTTCCGAGATCCTCGACCAGGTCCTCCACTTCCGACGGCTCGAGCACCTGAACCACCTCGTCTTCATGGGGATGGGCGAGCCGTTCCTCAACTACGACGAGGTGCTCGCCGCCGCACGGCGGCTGCCGGACATCGGGATCACGCACCGGCGCACGACGATCTCGACGGTCGGCTGGATGCCCGGGCTGAAACGGTTCGTGGACGAGGTCGAGGAGCCGATCCGGCTTGCGCTCTCCATCCACGCCGCCGATCCGCGCCTGCGCTCGACGCTGATGCCGGTGAACGACCGCTATCCACTTCCGGAGGTGCTCGACGAGTGCCGGCGCTACTTCGACCTGCGCCACCGGAAGGTGTTCGTGGAATACGTGCTGCTGGCCGGCGTGAACGACGCGCCCGAGCGCGCGAAGGAGCTCGCGCAGCTGCTGGATCCGAAGATCTTCAAGGTGAACCTGATCCCCTACAACCCGACGGGCAGGTTCGACGGCTCGTCGCGCGACGCGATCGCCGACTTCAAGCACGTGCTCGACCGGGCGCGCATCCCTGCGACCGTGCGCCTGACGCGCGGCCGGGACATCGCCGCCGCGTGCGGCCAGCTCGCCGCCACTCGATAGCCGACCACGGGCCGTCCGCAGACGCGCGTAGCCTCACGCGTCCATGCGCCGTACGGCACCGCCATCCGTCGTTCGCAGCGGACCGCCGCGCCTGCGGCGGCTGACCGAGCTCGTCGCGCTGCCGCGGCGCAGCCCGCTGCACCCGCAGCTCGCTCGCGCGCTCGCTGCGGCCGACGCGCTTCACGGCGTGTGCACGGACCTCCACCCCGTCCCCGTCCGGCCGACGGCGACCACCCGACAGAGCGGCTGCTACCGGATGCGCGACGGAGATCCGATCGACCTGCGTGTCTCGCGGCGCCACGACCGGGTGCCGCTCTCCTTCCTGCACGAGCTCGGGCACCTGCTCGACCATCAGCTCGTGCCTCAGCCACGGCGCTTTGCGTCTCCGTCCCACTCGGCCTTCCGCCGCTGGCGCACGTCCGTGCGCGAGCTCGACTCACGTGCACCGGCCCGGGCCTCGCGGACGCACCGCCGCTACTTCGACTCCTACCGCGAGCTGTGGGCGCGGAGCTACGCGCAGACGGTGCTCGTCACCGCAGCCGACGAAGGCCTGCGCGACCAGCTCCGCTCGGTTCAGCGCGCCGGCGACGCCTTCGTCTGGCCGGAGCGCGAGTTCGACCCGGTCGCCGCGGAGGTGATCGGCGTGCTCGAGCGTCTAGGGCTGCTGCGCGTCCCCGCCGCCGCGGCCGCCTGAGCGCTGCTTCTTCCCGGCGTCGCCCATCTGCCCGAACGTGCGGCGAAGCCAGCCCTGCGCTTCAAAGCGGTCGCCGATCGCGTCCTCGAGCGCGCGGGCGCGACGCAGGAGGATCGCCTTCAGCTCCTCTCGCTCCTCCTCGTCAAGACCGTCCGAGTAACTGCGGACGGCGTCAGCGAAGGCAGCGCCCTCGTAGACCTCGGCGAGCTCGTCGACCCTCTGCTCGAGCTCCCGACGCGAGGGCACTACGCGCCCTTCTGCGTCTCGAGCTGCCGCGGCTCGCCCGCCTCGGCCGAGAGGTCCGGATGCTCGTCGAAGCCGTACTTGACGACCGCGCGCTTCGCCGCCTTCACCTCGTCCAGGCGCCGCACAGCCTGGGAGGTCGGTGCCTCCTTGAGCAGCTCGGGGCTCTCCGCCGCCTCGTGGGCGATCGCGAGCATCGCGTCGACGAACGCGTCCAGGCGCTCCTTCGGCTCGGTCTCCGTCGGCTCGATCATCAGCGCCTCGGGCACGACGAGCGGGAAGTAGATCGTCGGCGGGTGGTAGCCGTAGTCCATCAGCCGCTTCGCGACGTCGAGCGCCGTCGCGCCGTGGCGGCGCTTCAGGTCGCGCGCGCTGAGCACGAACTCGTGCATGCAGAGGCGGTCGTACGGCAGCTCGTAGGCGTCGCGCAGCCTGGCGAGCAAGTAATTCGCGTTCAGCACCGCCACCTCGGACATCTCCTTCAGCCCGGGCCCGTACATCCGGATGTAGGCGTACGAGCGGACGAAGACGCCGAACGGCCCGGTGAAGCCGCGCACCTTGCCGATCGACTTCGGCCGGTCGTCGTCCAGCCGGAAGCGGTCACCGTCGCGCACGACGGCCGGCACGGGCAGATACGGCTCGAGCCGGTCGCGCACGACGATCGGCCCGCCGCCGGGACCGCCCCCACCGTGGGGCTGCGAGAACGTCTTGTGCAGGTTGATGTGGACGATGTCGAAGCCCATGTCGCCCGGCCGGGAGATCCCGCAGACGGCATTCAGGTTCGCGCCGTCGTAGTAGAGGAGCGAGCCGGCGTCGTGGAAGATGCTCGCGATCTCCTCGATGTGCTCGTCGAAGAGCCCGAGCGTGGACGGGTTCGTCAGCATCAGGCCGGCCGTGCGCTCGTTCACCATCTCGCGCAGGTGCGCGACGTCGAGGTTGCCGCGCGCGTCCGTCTCCACCTTCTCGAGCTTGTACCCGGCCATCGTCACGCTCGCCGGGTTCGTGCCGTGGGCCGTGTCGGCGGTGATGATCGTGTCGCGCTGCTCCCCCTCGCCGCGGTCCTCGAAGTAGGCGCGCATCAGCATCAGGCCGGTCAGCTCCCCCTGCGAGCCGGCTGCGGGCTGGAGCGAGCACGCGTCGAGACCGGAGATCTCCTGCAGGATCTCCTGCAGCCGCCACATCAGCTCGAGCGCGCCCTGCGCGCCCTCCTCCTCCTGGTGCGGGTGGAGATCCTTGAACCCCGGCAGCATCGCCAGGCGCTCGTTCACACGCGGGTTGTGCTTCATCGTGCAGGAGCCGAGCGGATAGAAGCCGTTGTCGATCCCGAAGTTGCGGTTCGAGAGCGCGGTGAAGTGACGCACGAGCTCCGGCTCGGAGAGCTCGGGCAGGCGCGGAGGGTCGGAGCGACGCAGCTCGTCCGGAACGTCGGCGGCCGGAAGGTCGTAGGCGGGCAGCGTGGACGCGCGCCGACCCGCACGGCTCTTCTCGTAGATCAGCTCCACTAGCCCGTCACCTCGCTCAGCACGTCGGCGAGCCGGTCGATGTCGGCCGGGCTGCGCTTCTCGGTCAGGGCCACGAGCAGCACGTCGTCCATCCCCTCGTAGTCGCGGCCGAGCGCGTAGCCGGGATGCACGCCGCGCTCGCGGGCGGCCGCGATCACCTCGCCGGCCGGGCGACCGACGCGAACGGCGAGCTCCTTGAAGGGGACCTGCTCCCGGAAGGCGAGCGGCAGGCCGAGGCGCTCCTTCGCGTAACCGACGAGGCTCATGCAGGTCTCGCCCACCTCGCGGAGTCCTTCGGGCCCGAGCCAGGAGAGGTGCACGAGCCCGGCGAGCGCGAGCAGCGTCTGGTTCGTCGTGATGTTGGACGTCGCCTTCTCGCGACGGATGTGCTGCTCGCGGGTCTGGAGCGTGAGCACGTAGCCGCGTTTGCCGTCGGCGTCGGTCGTCTCGCCGATGATCCGCCCGGGCAGCCGCCGGACGTAGTCGGACTTGGACGCCAGGAAGCCGTAGTGCGGGCCGGCGTAGGACTGGTAATTGCCCGCGCTCTGGCCCTCGCCGATCGCAAGCGCGCAACCGTAGTTGCCGGGAGCCTCGAGGACGCCCAGCGAGACCGGGTCGACGTGCGCGACCGCCAGCGCCCCTGCTTCCCCCGCCGCAGCCGCGAGCTCGGGCGCGGGCTCCAGCAAGCCGAAGAAGTTCGGCTGCTGGAAGATCGCCGCTGCGGCGCCCTCGACCGCGTCGGCCCACCGAGCCGCATCGACGGTCCCGGCGGAGTGCGGCACCTCGACCACCTCGAGGCCGAAGCCGACGCGCGTACGTCTTGACGACGCGGCGCACCTGCGGGTTGAGGGTCTCGGCGAGCACGATCTTCGAGCGGCCGGTGACGTGCTTCGCGACGAAGCACGCGTCCGCTGCCACCGTCGTGCCGTCGTAGCCGGACGCGTTCGAGACGTCCATCCCGGTCAACTCGCAGATCGCCGTCTGGTACTCGAAGATCGCCTGCAGCACGCCCTGGCTCAGCTCGGGCTGATAAGGCGTGTAGGCCGTCAGGAACTCGCCCCGCTGGAGCACGGCGTCGACGACCGCCGGCACGTAGTGGTCGTAGATCCCTGCCCCGAGGAAGGAAAGCTCCTTCGTCGTATCGACGTTGCGCGCCGCGAGCTCCTCGAGGTGCCGCACCAGCTCGGGCTCGGACAGGGCCGGCTCGAGGTCGAGCGGCCGCCCGAGGCGGACACCCGCCGGGATGTCGCGGAAGAGCTCGTCGACGGAGGCGACGCCGATCGCCTCGAGCATCGCCTCCCTGTCGTCCTCGGTGAGCGAGAGCTGACTCACTGTTCCCGCTCCGTCGTGCCTACGCTCATGAGTCGGCGAGCACCTGCTTGTACGCAGCGACGTCGAGGAGCGCGTCCACTTCGGAGGGATCGCCGAGCTTGATGCGGATCAGCCAGCCCTCGCCGTAGGGGTCCTCGTTCACCGTCTCGGGCGCCTCCACCACCTTCGCGTTCACCTCGAGGATCTCGCCGGAGAGCGGCGCGATCACGTCCGAGACGGCCTTGACCGACTCGACCTCGCCGTAGGAGGAGTCCCGGGTCACGGACGAGCCCGCCTCGGGCGCCTCGAAGTGCACGAGCTCGCCGAGCGCGTCCTGCGCGAACCACGTGATCCCCATGGTCGCCTCGTCGCCCTCGATCCGCGCCCAGTCGTGCTCGGCGTGGTACTTCAACCCCTCGGGGTAGTCCTCGGACGCAGCCACCTACTGCTCCTCTCGCTTGTAGATCGGTTTGGGGACGACGGTCGCCGTCCGGTCCTTGCCGCGCACGTCCACGGTCAGCGTCGTCCCCGGCTCCGCCAGGGTGACCGGCACGTAGCCCAGGCCGATCCCGCGATCGAGCATCGGCGAATGCGTTCCCGAGGTGACCTCGCCGCCGCCGCCGATCGGCATGCCCTGCCGCGGCACCGCTTTCTCCTCCATCACGAAGGCGACGAGCTTTCGCTCCGGGCCTGCAGTCTTGATCCGGCGCAGCTCCTCGACGCCGCTGAACTCCTTCTCCAGCGCGCAGACCCAGCCGAGCCCAGCCGAGATCGCGTCGGTGTCGGGCGTGATGTCGTTGCCGTGCAGCGGATAGCAGACCTCGAGCCGGAGCGTGTCTCGCGCCCCGAGCCCGCACGGCGCCGCCCCGCGCTCGAGCACCCAGTCCCACAGGGCCTCGGCGTCCTCGGCCATGCACATCAGCTCACACCCCTCCTCGCCGGTGTAGCCGGTGCGGTTGACCATCACCTCGACGCCGCCGAGCTCCCCCATCGCATGCGTGAACGGCTTCGCCTCGGGTAGCCCGAGGCGCTCGAGGGCGCGTGGCCCCTGGACGGCGAGCAGGGCGTACTCGTCGGAGGCATCGCGCACCTCGGAGCCGCGGATCTCGCGCTCCTTCAGCCACGCGTAGGCGACGTCGCGGTTGCCCGCGTTGACGATGAGGAGAAAGTGGTACGCACTGATCCGGTAGGCGATCAGGTCGTCGAGGATGCCACCGCGCTCGTTCGTCAGCAGCGTGTACTGCGCCTCGCCGTCGCCGATCCGGTCGAGGTCGTTCGAGAGGAGCGACTGCAGCAGCTCGCCGGCGGTCGGCCCCTCGATATGGAGCTCGCCCATGTGGGAGACGTCGAAGACGCCGCAGTCGGTGCGGACGGCTCGATGCTCGGGCAGCACGCCCTCGTACTGGACGGGCATCTCCCAGCCTGCGAAGGGGACGAGTCGCGCGCCCGCGGCGGCGTGGCGGGCATGGAGCGGCGTCCTCAGCAGCGTCTCGGGCACGCGCTGGACTGTAACGACTGCATGGCCCTTGGTTCGGCGTGAAGCACGGGCTGCCGGAACGTGCCGTACGGCGCGCTGCGGCGTCCTCAGTCGCGGCCATAGCTCGGCTATGGCCGCTCCCTGCGTCCTTGCATCGCACTCGCCCGGCCCGCCCCAGCAGCGCGTGGTCACACCGAACCAAGGGCCGACAGCACGACGCCCCGGCAAGCCGGGGCGTCGGACCGGGTCTCCTAGACTCGCCGGGCAGCGAGCCAAGAGGGCATGTGGGCGTGATTCCGCGCCCGCGAAACCTCAAACCTGCGAGTCAGTCCTCGCGCAGGAAGGACGGGATCTCGAGCTCGGTGTCGGAGGGCTCGCCCTCCGGGCGCGGAGGCGGAGGCGTGTCGTGCACCGGCTGGCCGACGGGCGTCTCGATGCGCCGGCGCCGCTGACGCGTGCCGAACCCGGTCGCGATCACCGTCACGCGGACCTCGTCGCCGAGCGACTCGTCGATCACGGCCCCGAAGATCACGTTGGCGTTCCCGTCGGCCGCGCTCGTCACGACCTCTGCGGCCTCGTTCACCTCGAAGAGGCCGAGCTCGGTGCCGCCGGTGATGTTGAGCAGGATGCCGGTGGCACCGTCGATCGACTGCTCGAGCAGCGGCGAGGAGACGGCCGTCCGCGCGGCCTCGGCCGCACGGTTCTCGCCGGAGGCGGCGCCGATGCCCATCAGGGCCGAACCGGCGTCGCGCATGATCGTGCGCACGTCGGCGAAGTCGAGGTTGACGATGCCGGGCACGGTGATCAGGTCGGTGATGCCCTGCACGCCCTGGCGGAGGATGTCGTCGGCGATCCGGAAGGCCTCGGTCACGGGCGTCTTCTTCTCGACCACCTGGAGCAGGCGGTCGTTCTCGATCACGATCAGCGTGTCGACCCGGTCGCGCAGGTTCTGGGTGCCGACCTCGGCCTGCTCGGCGCGCCGGCGCCCCTCGAAGGCGAACGGCTTGGTCACGACACCGACGGTGAGCGCCTCCAGCTCGCGGCCGAGCTCGGCGACGATCGGAGCGCCGCCCGTGCCGGTGCCGCCGCCCTCGCCGGCGGTGACGAAGATCATGTCGGCGCCCTTCAGCGCCTCCTTCAGCTCGTCGCGGCTCTCCATCGCGGCCGCCTGGCCGACGTTGGGATCCGCGCCGGCGCCGAGGCCCCGTGTCGCGTTCGAGCCGATGTGGATCTTCACGTCGGCGTCCGCCATCAGGAGTGCCTGGGCGTCCGTGTTGACGGCGATGAACTCGACGCCGCCGAGGCCGGCATCGACCATGCGATTGACCGCGTTCGTGCCGCCGCCGCCGACGCCGACGACCTTGATCACTGCGAGGTAATTACCGGATGCATCTCTCATGTGAAGTCCTGTCTCGAGCGCTCTCACCCTGAAGCTCGACTAGAGCATCGGGTGGCCGAGATACCTTTCCGCGTGGAGGGTACGTCTCCTTGTCGGCACTGTCAACGGAGAACTCAAGGCGTGGTCGAGGTTTCAGTCTCGACGTCAACCTGAGGGTTGAGGGTTGGAGAGGCGACCGGACGGGCCGGGACGCTGACATCGACGTAGCCCGGCGAGCCTGCGAGGGAGGGCAGGATCTGGCGCGCGATCGTCAGCTTCAGCAGTCGCTCGGAGCCGTCGCCGAGGCGGACCTCGGTCCCGGAGCGCAGGACGAGCGTCAGCTCCGTGTTGCTCGCGCGAACCGAGGCCACGCGCAGGAGCTTCGCGCCGGGGATGGGCGCGACTGCGCGCGCGGCCCGAAGCGGGGTGCCGGTGAGCGATGCTCCCGGCGCGAGCTCGACGCTCCGCTTGAGCCAGATCCGCGGCAAGCCGCGCCGGGCGCCGCGGTCGAGCGGAGCGATCAGGCGACCACTTGCTGCGACGAGCCACGCTGCCGTTCCCTGTCGAGCGACTGCCACGGGGACCTCGGGCACGACGTGCACGTTCAGGGTGTGCGGGAAGCCCCGGTCGAACGCGACGGACGCGACCGCGGGCACGTCCTCCACGGCGGTCTCGAGCGCCGGCAGGTCGAGCGCGAGCAGGCTCCGCCCTTCGACATGGGCGAGCACCTTGTCCACCTGCGCACCGACACCCTTGGGCGCGCCGTGCACGGTGATCGCCTGGACGGCGAACGCGGACGTGCCGCGCGCAAGCCCGTAGGCGCCGAGCGCCGCGGCCAGGATCAGGAGGCCGGTGGCAACCGACCGGCCGGAGGGAGCGAAGCGGCGGAGCTCGACGCCGTCGTGCGGAATCGCCGCGGCCGGCGCCGCGCGAGCCCGCGGACGCGCGTTGTCGCGTGATCCCTTCCTTCCGGCCACGGTTGGCGAGTTCGCCGCCGCAGCAGAGGCTCCTACCGGCCGGCTAGGCGAGCTCGATCGGGCCGAGGAGCTCGACCTCGTGGCGCAGGTCGACGCCGAACTGCTCGGCGGCTCGACGGCGCGCCTCGGCCATCAGCGCCAGCGCGTCGGCCGTCGTCGCGTCGCCGGCGTTCTCGATGAAGTTCGCATGCACCGGCGAGATGATCGCTCCCCCGATGCGGTGCCCCTTCAGTCCGCACACCTCGAGCATGCGGCCCGCGCCGAGCTCATGGTCCGGGTTCTTGAAAACGCTTCCGAACGTGCGCTTGTTCGTCGGCTGGGTCGCCTTGCGCTGCGCGATCAGGTCGGCCACCGTCGCCTTGATCTCCTCCGGCGGCCGCGGCGAGAGCCCGTACTCGACCTCTGCGACGACCTGCCCGTGGCGGAGATCGGAGTGGCGGTAGGAGAGCCCGAGCTCGGCCGGCGTCCACCAGCCCGCGCCGGCGGAGCTGACCACGCGGGCTCGGACGAGGATCTCGGACCAGTCGCTCCCGTAGGCGCCCGCGTTCATCCAGACGCCGCCGCCGGCGGTGCCCGGGATCGCGCACGCGAACTCGAGCCCACCGAGCCCGGCGGTGCGCGCCGCATGGAGGCAGACTGCGTTCGTCGCTCCCCCACCCGCCGTCAACGTGCTCTCCTTCGTCTCCACCGATGCGAGCCCGCCGTACAGGCGCAGGACGAGCGCGTCGACGCCCTCGTCCGCGGCCAGCAGGTTCGAGCCGAGGCCCACGGACGCGACCGGCATCCCCCGCTCCTCCGCCCACCCGAGCGCCTGCTCGAGCTCGGCCAGGCTCTGCGGCCGCGCGAACGCTCGAGCCGGCCCGCCGGTGCCGATCGTCGTCAGCTTCGAGAGCGGGACGCCCTCCTCGATCTCGATCACGAGAGGGCGTCCAGGATCAACGGGCCGGCCCGGTCGACGTCACCGGCGCCGAGCGTCAGCACGAGATCCCCCGGCCGGGCCCAGCGGGCGACGAGCGCAGCGCCCTGCTCCACCTCGGGCGCCCAGCCGGCGCGCAACCCCGGCCGCAGCGCGTCGACGACGAGCCTGCCGCTCACGCCGGGCAGCGGCTGCTCGCGCGCGCGGTAGATCTCCGTCACGCAGACCCCGTCGGCCTCTGACAGGGCACGTCCGAACTCGTGCGCGAGATGTCGCGTGCGTGTGTAGAGGTGTGGCTGGAAGAGGACGAGGACGCGGCCGCCGGTCCGCTCGCGCGCCGCGGCGATCGTCGCGGCGATCTCGGCGGGGTGGTGTGCGTAGTCGTCGACGACGGTCACGCCGCCCGCGTCCCCCACAGGCTCGAAGCGCCGACCGGCACCGCGGAAGCCCGCGAGCACCGGCTCGGCGTCCCTACGGACGACGCCGGCGAGCTCGAGCGCGGCGAGCGCAGCAGCAGCGTTGCGGCGGTTGTGCTCGCCGGGGACCGCCAGCTCGAATCCAACGGGATCGAGCTCCCAGCCGCGCACCACTCGGGGCACCTCCGCGAGCCAGCGGTCGAACAGCTCCCGCACTTCGGCGTCGGAGGCGAAGGTCGCGTGATGGTCGAGCTCGATGTTCGTCACGACTGCGATCTCGGGACGCAGCGCCTCGACCGTCCGGTCCGACTCGTCGCCCTCGACGACGAGCCAGCCCTCCCCCGCGCCGGCGTTGCCGCCGAGCTGCGGCAGCTCACCGCCGACGAGCCAGGCGGGATCGTGGCCGAGCTCGGCGAGCACGAACGCGATCATCCCGCTCGTCGTCGTCTTGCCGTGTGCTCCCGAGACGACGATCGAGCGGCGCAACGAGACGAGCTCGGCGAGGAACTCCGCCCGCGATCGCCCCTGCACGCGCCCGGCGTACGCCGTCGAGACGACCGTCTCCCAGCCCTCCCGGAGCACCGGCTCCGCCCCGACCTCGATCTCGACCCCGTCGAGCGTTGCCAGGTAGGGCGTCTCGATCCGATCCCAGCCGCCGACCTCCGCGCCCCAGGCCCGCGCGAGGAAGGCGTACGCGGAGAGGCCGGCGCCGCCGATGCCCACGAACCAGATTCGCCTGCCGGCGAGCGGCTGCGGCGGGCGTGCGACGACGTCACCTGCGTGCAAGCGAGATCAACTCCTCAGCGATCTCGTCCGCCGCATTCGGACGCGAGAGCGCGAGCATCGCCTCTCGCATCGTCGTGAGGCGCGCCCGGTCGGCCAGCAGCTCGTCGACGAGCGCGGGCACGCGGTCGAGCTCCGACTCCGGGACGACGATTGCGCCGCCGCCGCGCTCGAAGTGCCGGCCGTTCAGGGTCTGGTGGTCGCCGGTCGCGTGCGGGTACGGGACGAGGATCGACGGCGTGCCCGCGGCGGCGAGCTCCCAGACGGTGCCGCCGGCGCGCGAGATCGCGAGGTCGGGCGAGGCGAGTGCGGCGCCGAAGTCGTCCGTCGACGCAACCAGGACGTAGTCCTCGCGGTGCACACGTGGTCGCAGCGACTCGTAGTCGCGCCGGCCCGCGACGTGCAGCACGGCCGGCCCCGCGGCGCCGTACGTCTCAACGGCGAAGTCATTCAGGCTGCGCGCACCCGCGAGCGCGCCGAAGAACGCGATCACAGGCCCGCCGGCGGGCAGGCCGAAGGTCTGGCGGGCTTCCGCACGCGTTGCACCGCGGTGGGCCAGCGGCACGGGCCGGCCGGTGACCCGGTACTTGGGCCGCCCGAGGCCCGGGATCGCGTAGGCCAGGAACACGCGTCGGGCGAACGGCGCCGCCAGCCGGTTCGCGAGCCCGAGGTGCGCATCGGCCTCGGTCAGCGCGGCCGGGATCCGCAGCGCGCGCGCCGCCGCCACCATCGGGCCGGCCACGTACCCACCGCCGCCGAGGACGACGTGCGGCTTGCGGCGGCGCAGGATCGCGATACAGGCCGCCGGCGCCAGCGCGGCCCGCCCGAGCGACCGGGCGAGCTCGAGCGAGGGCTTGCGCGGGAAGCCGGAGATTCGGAAGGCGTCGAACTCGTAGCCGTGCTGCGGGACGAGCTCAGCCTCGACGCGATCCGGCGACCCGGCGAACGTCACGTGGACGCCGCGCTCGCGCAGCGCCTCCGCCACCGCGAGCGCCGGCAGCACGTGACCTGCGGTGCCGCCCGCCGCGACCAGACATCGCATCTCTGGATTGGGCAGCTCGGGAGGGTGCGCGCTCATCGACCGCGATGTTAAGGAGGATCCCGACGGCGGCGAGCAGCACCAGCAGGCTGGTGCCGCCGAAGGAGACGAACGGGAGCGGGATTCCCGTCAGCGGGGCGATCCCGAGCACGGCTGCGAGGTTCACGGCCGCCTGGCCGCAGACGAGCGAGGTGATCCCCGCTGCGAGCAGCTTGCCGAAGGGATCGCGGCAGCGCAGCGCAATGTTGAAGCCGGCGAAGGCGAAGGCCGCGAATGCCGCGATCACTGCGGTCGTCCCGATCAATCCGAGCTCCTCGCCGATGATCGCGAGGATCATGTCCGTGTGCGCCTCGGGCAGGTAGTTGATCTTCTGCACGCTCTGCCCGAGACCCTCGCCGGTGAGCCCGCCGGAGCCCAGCCCGATCGTCGCCTGCACGGTCTGGAAGCCGGCGTTCTCGGGATCTGCCCAGGGGTCGAGGAAGCTGAAGACGCGCTCGCGGCGGTACGGCGAGGCCCAGATCGCGACGAACCCGAGCGTCACGGCCAGGCCACCCGCCGTAGCGAGCGTGCGGGCCGGCACACCGGCGACGACGAGCATGCCCGAGAGCATCAGCATCAGCGAGATCGTCGTCCCGAGGTCGGGCTGGAGCAGGAACAGGCCCGCGAACACGGTCGTGAGCAGCCCGACCGGCCGCCACAGCTCGCCCAGCGTGCGCGGCGCACCGTTGCGGGCGAGATATCCCGCGGCGAAGATGAGCAGCGCCAGCTTCGCGAGCTCCGACGGCTGGAAGGAGATCGGGCCGAGGTAGAGCCAGCGCTTGGCGCCGTTGATCTCGGGCGCGACGGCCAGCACGGCGACGCAGAGGACGATCGAGCCGAGGACGAGCGGAGGAGCGAGCAGCCGCAGACGGCGGTTGTCGAAGCGCGAGGCCGCGATCATCAGCCCGACGCCGAGCACGGCGTAGACGGCGTGCTTCTTCAGATAGGTCATCGGATCGCCGTCGCCGATCGCGGCGGACGCCGACGTGGCGCTGTAGACCATCACGAGCCCGAAGGCGACGAGCCCGAGCGTCACGAGGACGAGCAGGCGCTGTTCGAGCTGGCCCCGATTCATCCTCCGAGGTTCTCTACCAGCCTCCTGAACTCCTCTCCGCGCTGCTCGAAGTCGCGGAACTGGTCGTAGCTCGCACAGGCCGGCGAGAGGAGCACGATCTCGCCGGGCCGGGCCACGCTCGCCGCCTCCGCGACGGCGCGCGCGAGGGTGGTGGCGAGCAGGAACGGGACGCCGGCGTAGCCGAGGTCGACCGCGAGCGGCTCGGCGGCCTCGCCGATCAGATACGCGCTCACGACGTTCGCCTCCGCGACCGCCCGTGCGAGCTCGTCGAACCGCTCTCCCTTGAGCGAGCCTCCGAGGATCACGTGCAGGGGGTCGTCGAAGGTGGCGAGGGCACGCCGGGTCGCCGCCGTGTTCGTCGCCTTCGAGTCGTTGACGAAGCGGACACCGCCAATCCGTCCGACGGGCTCGAGCCGGTGCGCGACACCCGGGAACGTGCTCAGCCCCTCCCCGATCGCCTCTTCGTCGAGGCCGAGCGCGCGTGCGGCCGCCGTCGCCGCGGCGGCGTTCTCGCGGTTGTGCGCACCCGGGATGAGCGGCTCCTCGGGCAGCGGGTCGTCCGCGGCAAACTCGATCCGGTGCGCGCTGCCCGGGATCGCACCGAACCCGCGCGGCACCACCGCCGTCCCGGCGCGCTCGAAGACACGGAGCTTCGCGTCGCGGTAGGCCTCGAACGTTCCGTGGCGGTCGAGGTGGTCCGGCTCGAGATTGAGGAGGATCGCGACGACGGGAGCGAACTCGTGCACGTCCTCGAGCTGGAAGCTGGAGACCTCGCAGACCACAGGCGTCACCGCGTCGATCTGCCCGACGAGCTCCGTGAGCGCGCGACCGACGTTGCCGGCGACCGGCGCGCCCAGCATGTGCCCCAGCAGCTCGCTCGTCGTCGTCTTGCCGTTCGTCCCGGTCACGGCGACGAGCCGGTTCGGCAACAGCCGCGAGCCGAGCTCGATCTCGCTCCAGACCGGAATCCCGCGCTTGTGCGCCTCGGCGGGCAGCGGCTCGTCGCCGGGTACGCCCGGGCTCTTCACGAGCAGCTCGACGCCGTCCAGGAGCGTCAGGTCGCCGTCGTTGCCGAGCGTGCGGTCGGCAACGACCACCTCCGTGCCCTGCGCCTCGAGAGCCGCGCGCGCCGCCTCGCCCGAGCGCGCGAGCCCGAGGACGAGCGCGCGTGCCGGGAGCTCGGGCGGCGTCACTGGAGTGAGAACTGGAGGTAGTAGCGGTAGTAGAGGACGAAGCCGCACGCGGCGAGGATCGCGCCGACGATCCAGAAGCGCACCATGATCTTCGTCTCCGACCAGGCCTTCATCTCGAAGTGGTGATGGAGCGGCGCGATCAGGAAGACTCGCTTGCCGGTGTACTTGAACGAGAGCACCTGGATCATCACCGAGAGCGCCTCCACGACGAAGACGCCGCCGATCAGGATCAGGAGCGCCTCGGTGCCGGTCACGATCGCGAAGCCGGCCAGCGCACCGCCGATCGCCATCGAGCCGGTGTCGCCCATGAAGACCTCGGCCGGGAACGCGTTGTACCAGAGGAACCCGATCACGCCTCCCATCAGAGCCGCCGCGAGGATGGCGAGGTCGAGCTGGAACTCGGAGCGGTCGGTGGGAGGCCCGGAGCGGATGTAGCCGATCACGTTGATGGCGAGGAACGTGAGCAGCGCGATGATCCCCGTCCCCGCGGCGAGCCCGTCGATCCCGTCGGTCAGGTTGACGCCGTTCGCAGCGCCGGCGATCACGAAGAAGAGGAAGGGATAGAAGGCGTACGAGAGCGGCACGTCGACATCGGCGATCGGGATGTAGATCGACGTGCCGATCCGCGACTGCGACTCCACCGCGATGCTGACGACGATGGTGATCCCGAGCAGGAGCAGTAGCTTCCAGCGTCCCTTCAGCCCGAGCGAGCGTCGATGACGCAGCTTGACGAAGTCGTCGAGGAAGCCGATCGCGCCGCAGGAGACGGTGAGGAAGAGGACGGTGAGCGCCGGCAGCGTGTACTGCGAGAGCGCGAGAAACGGCAGCAGCGCGCAGAGCAGGATCAGGAGCCCTCCCATCACCGGTGTCCCCTGCTTCACGACGTGACCGGCGGGCCCCTCCTCCCGGATCGGCTGGCCCAGCTCGTTCCGGCGCAGGAACTCGATGAACTTCGGCCCGATCACGATCGAGATCACCATCGCGATCAGGCCGGCTATGAGGACGCGGACCACTACGCGGGTTCGTTCGCCAGCGCGGGTGCGATGCCTTCGAGCCCGACCGCGCGCGACGCCTTCACCAGCACGGCATCCCCGGGCCGGACGAGCTCGCGCGCCGCGGCCTCGGCACTCGCCGCGTCGGGCACCCACGCGTCGGCGCCGTAGTCGCGGGCGAGGTCGCCGACCGCGAGCACCTCGATCCCGAGCTCGCGGGCGAGCTCTCCGACCTCGCGGTGGTAGCGCTCGGCGTGGCCGCCCAGCTCGGCCATGCCCCCGAGGATCGCCACGAGCCGCCGGCCGTTCCCGCGCAGCGCGAGATGCTCGAGTGCGGCGCGCATCGAGGTCGGGTTCGCGTTGTACGCGTCGTTGACGACGACGCCGCCGCCGGCGAGCGGCAGCTCCTCCCCACGCCAGCGCGAGAGCTCGACGGTGTCCGCTCCCTCCTGCACCCGTTCGAGCGGCAGGCCGAGGGCCCCGTAGGCGACGAGTGCCGTGAGCGCATTCTGAGCCTGGTGGCGGGAGGTGAGCGGAAACCGGATCCGCCTGCCGCCGAAGGCGATGTACGCGCCGTCGTCGCGCAGCTCGACGTCGACCTCGTCGACCCGACGAACGTCGATTCCGTCCGGGAGATAGGCATCGAGCTCGGACGAGACCGGGACGACGGCGATCCCGTTCTCGGGCAGCGCCTGCACGAGCTCGGCCTTCGAGCGGGCGACGCCCTCCACCGAGCCCACCAGCTCGAGATGAACCGGACCGACCGCCGTGATGATGGCGACGTCGGGGCGGGCGATCTCGCAGAGCTCCGCGATCTGTCCGAAGCCGCGCATGCCCATCTCGACGAGGCAGAGCTCGGTGTCGGCCTCGAGCCGCCCGAGCGTCAGCGGCACGCCGAGCTCCGCGTTGTAGCTCGCCTCGGTCGCGACCGTGCGCGCCACCGGTGCGCAGAGCGCGGCGAGGATGTCCTTCGTCGACGTCTTGCCCGTCGAGCCGGTGATGCCGACGACGCGGGCGGTGCTGCGGGCGCGGAGCAGGCTGCCGATAGCGGCCAGCGCCCCGTGCTCGTCCTCGGGCACGAGCGTCGCTGCGCCCTGCCCTCGCGCGGACGCGACGAACGCCCGCCCGCCGCGCACGGCCACGAAGAGATCTCCAGGCCCGGCGAGGCGCGAGTCGATCGTCAGCCCGGTCACCGTGCCCGCTCCCTCGAGCACGCCCAAGCCGAGGGAACGGAGCTCGTCCAACTTGATCGGGATCACGAGCCGCCGTCCCCACGCAGCGCCTCGCGCGCGACCTCGCGGTCGTCGAAGGGGAGCTTCTCCGACCCGATCTCCTGGCCCTGCTCGTGCCCCTTGCCCGCGATCACGACGACGTCGCCGGACTGCGCCTGCGACAGCGCCCGCCGAATCGCGCTGCGGCGGTCCGGATCGATCTCCACGTCCGTCCCGGTGCCCTGGAGGACGTCCTGGATGATTGCGAGCGGCTCCTCGCTGCGTGGGTTGTCGGAGGTCACGACCACGAGGTCGGCCAGGTCCGCCGCGACCTTGCCCATCAACGGGCGCTTGCCGCGATCGCGGTCGCCACCCGCGCCGAAGACGACGAGGAGCCGCCCGGTGGTGAGGTCGCGGGCCGAGCGCAGGACGTTGTCGAGCGAGTCCGGTGTGTGCGCGTAGTCGACAAGCACTGTGAACGGCTGCCCCTCGTCGACCGCCTCGAACCGTCCGGGCACACCCGCGAGCGCGGCGACCCCCGCTGCGATCGGCTCGTCGTCGATGTCGAGCAACTGGGCGGCGGCGACGGCGCCGAGGACGTTCTCGACGTTGAAGCGCCCGCGCAGGCTCGTGCGCAGGTCGATGCCTCCGGCCCGGAAGAGCGCGCCGGAGGCATCGAACCGAAGGTCCTCGGGACGGATCTCGGCGTCGTCGGCGAACCCGAACGTGACGAGCGGCGCCCGCCGGGTCTCAGCGAGCTCCTCGGCGAGACGACGCCCCAGCTCGTCGCCGATGTTCACAGCGGCCGGGGGCGGCGCCGCGCCCGTGAAGAGGCGGCGCTTGGCGGCGTAGTAGTCCTCCATCGTCCCGTGAAAGTCGAGATGGTCCTGGGTCAGGTTCGTGAACACGAGCGCGTCGAAGCGGACGCGATCGAGCCGGCGCAGCGTCGACGCGTGCGACGAGGCCTCGAGCGCGACGCTGCGGTCGCCGGCGTCGAGCATCTCGCGAAACGTGCGCTGGAGGTCGATCGCCTCGGGCGTCGTGCGGACGACCTGCCGCACCTCGCCGCCGACGCGGCTCTCCACCGTGCCGAGCAGGCCGGGACGCTGCCCATCCGCGTCGAGGATCGACCAGAGCAGGTACGCGGTGGTCGTCTTCCCGTTCGTGCCCGTGACCCCTGCCACGGTGAGCTCCTTCGTCGGCTCGCCGAAGAACAGGTCGGCCGCGATCGCCATCGCCACGCGCGCGTCGTCGACGACGAGCTGCGGCACCTCCTGGTGAGCCGGTAGCTCCAGCGGGCGCTCGACGACGAGCGCCACCGCGCCGTTCTCGACCGCCTGCGCCGCGAAGTCGTGTCCGTCGGCTCGCTCGCCCGGCACGCAGAAGAACGCTGCTCCCGGCGCCACGGCGCGTGCGTCGTAGGCCAGCTCTCGAACCTCGACGGGCTCCCGCCCGAGAACCGTCTCGGGCGCGAGCGCGGCGATCAGGCGCTCGAGCTCCACGGGCGGAGAGACTACCGACCCGGCTCAGGGCTGCGGATCGGCGTCCGGTGCGACCTCCAGGTACTGGAGGCCGAACTGCGCGATCTTCGAGAACGCCGGCGCGGCGACGACGCCGCCCCAGATCGCCAGGCGCGGCTCGTCCACCGAGACCAGGATCACGAGCCTCGGGTCCTTGGCCGGCACGACGCCGACGAACGACGCGACGTAACGGGAGGTCGAGTAGCCGCCCGGCTCGGGCTTCGCCGCAGTTCCGGTCTTCCCCGCCACGGTGTAGCCCGGCACGGCCGCGGCGGCGCCGGTGCCGCCCTCGGCCGACACGACGTCGCGCAGCATCGTCATCACCTGCGCAGACACCGTGTCCGAGACGACGCGACGGCCGGCCGGCCGCTGCCGACGCTCGCCCCCGATGCGGTCGATCAGATACGGCTTGTGCAGTGTGCCGCCGTTCGCGATCGCCCCGTACGCGGCCGCCATCTGCAGCGGCGTGACGGCGATGCCCTGCCCGATCGGCACGTTGCCGATCGTGGAGCCCGACCAGTAGCCGGGCAGGATCCCGGGCGACTCGCCGGGGAAGTCGACGCCCGTCGGGTGGCCGAAACCGAAGCGGCCGATCCAGTCCAGCAGCCGGTCCTTGCCCAGCAGCTGCGCCAGCGTGATCGTGCCCACGTTGGAGGACTCGGAGAGGATCTGGGCGACGCTCATCGTCTGGGTCGGGCGCGGGTCGTGCTCGTGGATGATGCGGTCTGCGACCTGAATCGACGTCTCGAGCCTGAACTTCGTGCTCGGCGCGACGAGCTTCTCCGACAGCGCCCCGGACACGGTGACGAGCTTGAACGTGGATCCGGGCTCGTAGGTGTCGGTGATCGCGCGGTTGCGCCTGCGGTCGGCGCTCGCTGCGCTGAACTTGTTCGCGTCGAACGACGGCGCGGTCGCCATCGCGAGCACTGCGCCCGTGTGCGGATCGAGCACGACCGCCGTCGCGGCTTTCGCGTTCCACTGCTTGACGGTCGCACGGAGCACGGCCTCCGCGTTGGCCTGGATGCGGTGGTCGATCGTGAGGAAGACGTCGCTGCCCGGGCGCTCCGGCTTCGTCCCGATCACGTCGATCGCGCGCCCGAACGGGTCGCGCACGATCGTCTGGCTGCCCGGCTTGCCGGCGAGCGAGCGCTCGAGCGTCTTCTCCAGCCCTTCGAGCCCGTCGTTGTCGACGCCGGCGTACCCGAGGACGTGGGAGGCAACGCTGTGCTGCGGGTACGTGCGCCGCTCCTCCGGGTAGAAGCCGAGGCCCGGCAGGTTCAGCTTCGCGAGCTTGGCTGCGGCGACCGGGTCGGCCTTGCGCTGCACGTAGACGAAGTGGCGCGTCCGATCGGCGAGCTGGGGATAGAGCTTGTTCGCGTCGAGGTCGAGTGCGTGTGCGGCCGCGATCGCGACCTTGCGCGGGTTCTTCACCTCGCGCGGGTCGGCGTAGACGGTCGTCGCCTGCTCGCCGATCGCGAGCGGCTCGCCCGTGCGGTCGAAGATCGTGCCGCGCCCGGCCGGGATCTTCTCCGTCTCCACGTGCTGCCGCGTGGCCATCCGCTCGAGCGTCCCGGCCTGGACCCCCTGCAGCCAGACCGCGCGGGCAAGGGTGCCCGCGAAGACGAACGCGAAGAGGCAGAGCAGGAGCCGGATCCGCCGGTTCGAGGTGCGGACGGTCACTTCCCGGCGGGGGCCAGGTCGATGAACTCCGTCGTCTCGGCCGGCTCGAGCCCGAGCTTGTTCCGCGCCTGCGTCTCGATCCGGGCATCTGCACCCGCGCTCGAGATCTGCGAGCTGAGGCCCGCGTTGTCGGCACGAAGCTGGAAGCGCTCGCGGTTGAGGTCGTCGAGCTGGACGTTCAGCTGCAGGACGGCGACGTTGACGGCGACGACGCCTGCGAGAAGCGCCCCGAAGAGGACGATCCAGACCACTCCGCCGAAGGTGCGCGGCCGGGCGACCGGGCGCGGAGCGACCCGCTTGCGCGTGCGCGGCAGCGCCGCGGGCTGGGCGGCAGCCCGCCGGGAGACGGCGGGCGCGCGTGCGGCTCCGGCCCAGCTCGCCATCAGGACGCCTGCACCTTCGCGGCCACCCGCAGCTTGGCCGACGCCGCGCGGGGATTCGCCTCGACCTCGCGCCCCGACGGCCGGATGGGCTTGCGCGTCAGCTCACGCAGAACCGGCTCGTTGCCGCAGTTGCAGATCGGGAACTCCGGGGGGCACGTGCAGCCGCGCGCCTGCTCGCGGAAGTAGCGCTTGACGATCCGGTCCTCGAGCGAGTGGAAGCTGATCACGGCGAGCCGCCCGCCGGGGCGCAGCATCCGCACCGCCGCGGGCAACGCCGCCTCGAGCGCGCCGAGCTCGTCGTTGACGGCGATCCGCAGCGCCTGAAAGACGCGCTTCGCAGGGTGGCCGTCGCCGAAGCGGGCCGGCGTCGGGATCGCCTGCTTGATCGCATCCGCGAGCTCACCCGTCCGCTCGAAGGGCCGCTCGGCGCGACGCCGCACGAGCGCGCGTGCGATCTGGCCCGAGTAACGCTCCTCGCCGTAGCGCCGGAAGATCAGCGCCAGCTCGCGCTCCTCGGCCTCGTTGACCAGATCGCGTGCGGAGAGCTCGGCCGAGGCGTCCATCCGCATGTCGAGCGGTGCGTCCGCGGCATAGGAGAACCCGCGCTCCGGGCGGTCGAGCTGCATCGACGAGACGCCGAGGTCGAGCAGGATCGCGTCCGCCTGGACATCGTTCGCGGCCAGCTGGTTGAGCACGATCGAGAACTCCCCGCGCAGCAGCCGTGCCTGGACGCCGGCCCCGGCCTTGAAGCGGTCGAAGTAGACGCGCACGCTCGGATCGCGGTCGATCGCGATCAGCTTGCCCTCTGATTCCAGGTCGGCGGCGAGCAGAGCCGAGTGGCCCCCCGCGCCGAAGGTCGCATCCACGACGGTGTCCCCCGGCCCGACGGCGAGCAGCTCGCGCACCTCGTCGGCGAGAACAGGGACGTGATCAGACGCGCTTCTGTGCAAGACGTTCGGCAACATCGTCTGCGCTCCCTTCGACCTTCGTCGAGTGTGCCGCCCAACTCGTGCGGTCCCAGATCTCGAGGTGATCGTGGACGCCTGCGACGACCACCTCCCGCCCGAGCCGTGCATGCTTCGTCAGAGCCGGCGGCACGAGCACGCGGCCCTGCTTGTCGAGCTCCGCATCGGACGCCGCGGCGAAGAAGAACCGCTTCAGGTCGCGCGCCTCCTTCGAGAACGGGTCGAGCGGCGCCAAGCGCTCGTCGACGAGCGTGTCCCAGTCCGCCCGGGCGAAGACGTCGAGGCACTCGTCGAGCCCGCGCGTCAGCACGACGCCTCCCGCGAGCGCGTCCCGGAACTTGGCCGGCAGCGTGAGGCGGTTCTTGTCGTCGATCGTGTGCTCGTACTCGCCGAAGAACAATGTCGTGCGGTCCCTTCCACGGTCGGTCTGTCACCCACTTTCCCCCACTCTAAACCACTGATCCCCACCTGTCCACCCCTACGCCTTCTTTTCTTCCACTCGTCAGAATGCGGCGGTGACCGAGGTGCTCGGCCGGCGGGCCTTGAATCGGGCCACCCTGGAGCGCCAGCTCCTCCTCCGCCGCACCAGCCTGTCTGCGCTGGAAGGCGTCCAGCAGCTCGTCGGGCTACAGGCACAGGTTCCGGCGAATCCGTACGCGGCGCTGTGGTCGCGGCTCGAGGGGTTCCGGCCCGACGAGGTCTCCGAGCTCCTCCTGGCGAGGCAGCTGGTCCGGGTTCCCGTCATGCGCGGGACGATCCACCTCGTCACCGCCGAGGACTGCCTGCTGCTGCGCCCGCTCGTCCAGCCCATCCTCACCGCCGAGCTCAAACGCCACCGCGACCTCTCGCCGAAGCTCGACGGTGTCGACCTCGCACCGGTGCTCGCGTTCGCCCAGTCGCTGCTCGAGGCTCCGCGGACCGGCCCGCAGCTCCGCGAGGCGCTGGCGGCTCGCTTCCCGAGGCTCGACCCGGCAGCCCTCGCCTACGCCTGCCGCTGCCACCTCGCGCTTGTCCAGGTTCCGCCCCGCGGCCTCTGGGGTCGTACCGGCCAGGTCACCTCGACGACGGCCGAGACCTGGTTGGGGCGCCCGCTCGTCGTCGATCCGTCGCTCGACGACGTCGTCCTCCGCTACCTCGCGGCCTTCGGCCCGGCGACGATCGCGGACGCCACGACGTGGTCGCGCCTGACCGGGCTGCGCGAGGTCGTGGAGCGGCTCCGGCCGAAGTTACGGACGTTCCGCGACGAGCGCGGCCGGGAGCTGTTCGACCTTCCCGACGCACCTCGACCCGCGCCCGACACACCCGCGCCGGTGCGCTTCCTGCCCGAGTACGACAACGTGCTGCTCTCGCACGCGGACCGGAGCCGCGTGATCTCGGAGGGCGACCGCGCCGCCCTCTCGCACGCGGGCGGCGTCGGCTACGGCTCGGTGCTCGTCGACGGCTTCGCCCGTGCCGTCTGGCGGACCGAGGACGGCGCGCTCGTCGTCAGCCATCTCCCGCTCCCGAAGCGCGCGCTCGCGGCGGTGGCGGCCGAGGGCCGCCGGTTGCTGCGCTTCCTCACCGCCGACAGCGTCGAGGACAACGTCCAGCTTCGCTCCCTCGACTAATCGCCCGGCGCGACAGCGTGCACGCCGCGCCCGGTGAGCGCGCCCGCGCCGCAGCGCGCCGCAAGGGCGAGCGCCTCACTCGTCTCGAGCCCGCGCGCGAGCGCGTAGGTCAGCCCCGCGGCAAAGCAGTCGCCGCACCCGTAGGTGTCCTCGACGGCTCCGGGCGGCGGTGTCGCCTGGAAGGGGCCGCCCGGCTGCGCCCAACCCCCGAGCACTCCCGACGTCGAGACGATCAACCGCGGGGCGGGGTCGAGGTCGCCCGGGACGTAGCGCTCGTCCTCGTCCTCGGCGCTGCCGACGAGTGCGTCCAGCTCGATGCCCGAGGCCTTCAGCGTCGCAAGCTCACGGGAGGTCGCGACGAGGACGCGCCCGCGGCGCGCCTGACGGAGCGCGGCCGCGTCACCGCTCGTGAAGAAGACGGCGTCGAAGTCGTCGAGCGACTCCCACGGCAGCTCGCCGTCTCCCCCGCGCGGCCGGAGCTTCTCGCCGAGCACCGTGATCGTCCGCTCGCCGCCCTCGTCGACGTGGCAGAACGCCCGCCGCTGCGGCTCGGGACGCTCCGAGGCCTGCACCGTGATTCCCGCCGCCTCCAGCTCGGCCCGTGCACGCTTGCCGAGCTCGTCCGCTCCGAGGGCGGTGAACAGCGAGGCCTCGATGCCCAGGCGCGCCAGCTGGAGCGCGGCAACCGCACCACCTCCGCCCGCCTGCTCCCACGTCTCCCAGGCGTGTGCGATCGCGCCGCTGCGCGGCATCGTCTCCACGCGCGCGAACTCCACCCACTCGACGTGGCCCACCACGGCGGCCTTCACAGGCGCACTCTCACAGATGCGGCCGCCGCTGCGTTGAACAGAGATGATGGAGGTCGTGACAGAGATTCCGCCGTTCGAGCGCTTCTACCTCGAGCAGCGCGACATCGTGCTCGGATTCCTGCGCCGCCGCCTGGGTCGCGAGGCGGCGGAGGATGCGTTCCAGGAGACGTTCCTGCGCGCGCTGCGCGCGTATCCGCGGCTCGACCACGGCGAGCACCTGCGTGCCTGGGTGCTCACGATCGCGGCCCGGCTCGTGATCGACAGCGGCAGGCGCGCCCGGCCGGCCACGCCCGAGCTGCCCGAGCTGCCCGTCGAGGACGGCCGCCCGGCCTACGCCCAGCTGGAGCACCTGGCCAACGGCCTGCCACCGACGGAGCGCGCCGCGGTGGTGCTCCGCTACGGCTACGACTTCGCCTACGACGACATCGCAACGGCCCTCGGATCCACTCCGGAGGCGGCCCGCCAGGCCGCGTCGTCCGGGATCCGGCGCCTGCGCGCATCAGGAGGTACCACATGACTTCGCCCACCGTCTCCCCCGAGCTCGACGCCCGCTTCCGCGAGGCAGCGGCCGACGCCGGCCTGCTCGACGTCGGCTACGACGTCGTCGAGTCGGCGATCGGGCCGCTCTTCCTGGCAGCCACCGACCGCGGCCTCTGCCGGGTCGCGTTCCACCCCGAGCCCGACGAGTACCTCGACCGGCTCGCACGTGCCTTCGGCCCGCGCGTCCTGAGGGCCGGCTCGAGCGTCGACAACGCACGGCGCCAGCTCGACGAGTACTTCGCCGGCCGCCGGCAGGGGTTCGAGCTCGATACCGACCTGCGCGGGGCCGCACCGTTCGCCCAGCGCGTCCTCGGTGAGCTCGCGCGTGTGCCTTTCGGCGAGACGACGACCTACGGTGCCCTGGCACAGCGGGTCGACGCGCCACGGGCCGCCCGCGCCGTCGGGATGGTGATGAACCGCAACCCGATCGCGATCGTGCTGCCGTGCCACCGCGTCGTGGGGTCGAACGGGAGCCTCACCGGCTACGCCGGCGGCCTCGAGCTGAAGGAGCGGCTGCTGCGGCTCGAAGGCGTCCTCCTCTGACCGCCTGGCGATCGTGCATGGACTTAGAGTGAGGCCGTGAGCTTCGCCGTCTCGGCCAACGCGTACGACCGGTTCATGGGGCGGTACTCGGTCCCGCTGGCTCCCCTGTCCGCAGACTTCGCGGGCGTGCGTGAAGGACAACGGGCCCTCGACGTGGGTTGCGGTCCCGGTGCCTTGACGAGCGAGCTCGTCGCGAGGCTCGGCGCCGAGGCGGTGGTGGCAGTCGACCCCTCCGAGTCGTTCGTCGCCGCGGCACGCGAGCGCCACCCCGACGTCGATATCCGCCGGGCTGCCGCGGAGGAGCTGCCGTTCGCCGACGACGAGTTCGACGTCGCGATCGCGCAGCTCGTCGTCCATTTCATGGCGGATCCCGTCGCCGGCCTGCGCGAGATGGCCCGGGTCACTCGGCCCGGCGGGATTGTGGTCGCAAGTGTCTGGGACCACGCCGGAGGGAGAGGGCCGCTCAGCCCGTACTGGACGGCGGTGCGCCAGCTCGATCCCGACGCGCCGGACGAAGCTGGGCTCGCAGGCGCCCGTCAGGGCCATCTCACCGAGCTGTTCGAGGCTGCAGGGCTCGAGGAGGTCGAGGACACGGACCTGGCCGTGCAGGTCCAGCACGAGACGTTCGAGACCTGGTGGGAGCCGTTCACTCTCGGCGTCGGGCCCGCGGGGGCATACGTCGCCCGGCTCGAGCTCCGATCGTCGCGCAGAGCTGATGGACCGCTGCAGGCAGCTGCTGCCGGCGGCCCCGTTCACGCTCGACGCCCACGCCTGGGCCACGCGGGGGCATGCCGACTAGTGGGCAGTCCACTCACGGGTGGATGCGGCTGCGGAGCCGTGCGCTTCGAGATCGCGGTGCCGCTGCTCTCGGCGGGCTACTGCCACTGCACGCGGTGCCAGCGGCGGAGCGGCACGGCAGCGTCGGCGAACGCCCGCGCAGAGCCCGGCTCGGTCCGGATCGTGCAGGGCGAGCAGGAGTTGCGCGCGTGGGCGCCGGAGGGTGGCCGCGAGAAGGTCTTCTGCGGCCTCTGCGGCTCGGCGCTCTTCACCCGCGACCCCGGGACGACCGACCATACCGGCGTGCGACTGGGGGCGATCGACGGCGATCCGGGAGTACGGCCGCGATCGCACGCCTACGTCGCCTACGCGGCCGTCTGGGAGCCGCTTCCGGACGACGGGCTGCCGCGCTTCCCCGAGAGCCGCCCCGGGTAGCTCGCCTCGGCGAGGGTGGCTCGGGGCTAGTCGACGAGCTTGTAGCCCACCCCCCAGACGTTGACGACGAAGCGGTCGTCGGCGCCGAGCGCGAGCTTGCGCCGGAGTCGCGACGCGTGCGACTCGAGCGTCCGGGTGCGGCAGAACGACCGGTAACCCCACACGTCGCGCAGGAGCTCGTCCTTGGTGAAGACCCGCTGCGGCTCCGAGGCGAGGCGAGCCAGCAGCTCGAACTCCTTGCCGGCCAGAAAGACCGCCCGCCCGCCGACGGTCGCGCTGCGCGTGGTTCGGTCGACGACGAGCCGGCCCACCTCGACACGCTCGGCCGCGGGCGGCGCCGCGCGACGCAACACCGCCCGGATCCGAGCCGCGAGCTCCTCGTACACGATCGGCCGGTGGACATAGTCGTCGGCGCCGCGCTGGAACGCGCGCACGCGCTCCCGTGCGTCCACGCGCTCGGGGCCGAGCACGATCACGGGCACGTTGCGATCCCAGGAGCGGCCGGGCTCGCCCTCGCGCAAACGCGCGCACAGGTCGATCTCGGAGAGGAGGACGAGATCGGGACGCACACGCTCGGCGAGCTCGAGCGCCTCCCTGTTGAACGCCGCCCCGAGCACATGGAAGCCGTCGTCGGCGAGCCGCCGCTCGAGGAAGCCCCGGGTCTCCGATTCGGGCTCCGCGAGCAAGAGGGCGGTCTCCATGCGGCGAAGCTAGCATCGGGTTTCGAGCCCCGACAGATGTCCTTTCCTGCAACTTTGCGACGATCGTTCCCCAGCCGTCGGTTGCGTTCACGGCGGGTCTGGGCGATCGTCCTCGGTCTCGTCGCAACCGGGACCGCGGCGGGAGCCGTGGGCGGCTGGCAGCGTCACGCGCCGCTTCCCGAACCGCGGACGGAGGTGGCGGCGGCGGTCACGGGCGACCGGATCGTGGTCGTCGGCGGCTTCGTCGCGAGCGGTGCGAACTCGGCGCTCGCCGACGTCTACTCGATTCGCGAGAACCGCTGGCGGAGCCTGCCGAGCCTCCCGGTCACGGTCGACCACGCCGCTGCGGCCGCGGCCCGCGGCCGCGTGTACGTCCTCGGCGGCTACGGCCTCGACCGGCGCCCGCTGAGGACCGCATTCGTGCTCGAGGGAAACCGCTGGCGCCGGCTGGCACAGCTCCCCGAGCCGCGCGCCGCGGCGGCAGCAGCGGTCGCCGGCGGGCGGCTCTACGTCGTCGGCGGCGTCGAGGAGCGAGGCGGCCTTGCGCGGGTGACGCTGGTGCTCGATCTGGCCACGGGCCGCTGGTCACGCGCTCCAGGCCCCACCGCGCGCGAGCACCTGGCCGCAGCAGCGGTCGGAGGACGGGTCTATGCGGTCGGCGGCCGCAGCGCCGGCTACGACACGAACACGCGGGCCTTCGAGGTCTACGACCCTGCTCGCCGCCGCTGGAGCCCGCTGCCGCGGCTTCCGTCCGCGCGCGGAGGGACCGGTGCCGCGGTCGTCTCCGGCCGGATCGTCTCGGTCGGGGGCGAGGCCCCGTCGGGGACGATCGCGAGCGTGTACGCCTACGACCTACGCGGGCGCCGCTGGCGGCGGCTCGCGGACCTGCCGACGCCGCGACACGGGCTCGGCGTCGTCGCCCACCGCGACCGGGTCTACGCGGTCGCCGGCGGGCCGGAGCCCGGCCTGACGACGAGCGGCGCCGTGGAGAGCCTCCGCCTTCCCTGATGGCCCGCAGCGAGGCATCGATCGAGATCGCGCGCTCGGCGGAGGAGGTCTTTCCATGGCTACTCGACGCGGAGAAGCGCTTGCAGTGGGTGAGCGGGCTCGTCAGCTCGGAGTCGCTCGGCGACGGGCGCTACCGAGAGACGATGGAGCAGGCAGGGCGACGGATGGATGTGACGAGCAGCGTCGTCGCGCTCGAGGAGCCGCGCCACCTCGAGGTGCGGACCGAGGGACGCGGCGTGACCGCCTCCATCACGCACCGGCTGGCGCCGGTCGGCGACGGCGTCGAGCTCACCTCGAGCCTCGAGCTCAGGCTCGGCGGCCTCCTGCGCTTCGCAGGCGGCGTCGCCGGAGCACAAGCGCAGCGCTCGCTCGAGGCGAGCCTGGCGCGGCTGAAGCAGCTTCTAGAGTCGCCCGGACCTGACGACGCCGAGCAGGAGCCAGGCGCCGAGCACCCCTGAGATCAGGAAGCCGATCAGCGAGAGGATGTGGACGCCGACGAGCGTCGGCCCGTCCGTCGCGAAGATCCCGATCAGCGACGAGCCGAGCAGGCCACCGGCAACGACGAGGGCGACCACGAGCCGGTTGAAGGCCACGTCGAGCTTGTGCATGAACTCGTCCAGTCCCTTGTGCACGAAGCCGACCTCGATCTGCCCGTCGCGCACCTCCTGGAGGACGTCGTGCACCTGGTAGGGCAGGTCGCGCGCGATCCCGAAGAGCTGCCGGCCCTCCTTGGTCGCGCGCTGCGCGATCCGGCCGGGAGTGAACCGCTCCAGCATCAGCGCACGCGCGTACGGCCGCGCGACCTCGAAGACGTTGAAGTCCGGATAGAGGTCGATCCCGACGGAGCCGAGCGTCGCGATCGCCTTGTCGAGCATCACGAAGCGCGTCGGCAGCCGCAGGTTCATCGAGTAGATCAGCGCCATGCCCTCCCGGATCACCTGGATCGGGTCGATCTCCGCGAGGTTCGCTCCGTAGTAGCGGTAGAAGAGGTCGCGCAGCTCGTCGGTGAACTCCTCCTCGCGCTCCTTCGGATAGCGGACGCCGAGCTCGGCCAGGCGTCTCGGCAGCGCCTCGACGTTCTCGGTCGCGGCATCGATGAAGAGCCGCGTCAGCTTGGACATGTCGTCGTCCGTGAGCTTGCCGACCAGGCCGAAGTCGACCAGGCCGATCCGGGCGTCGTCGAGGACGAGGATGTTGGCGGGGTGCGGGTCGCCGTGGAAGAAGCCGTGGCGGAAGATCATCTCCATCCACGTCTCCGTCATCCGCTGCGCGAGCTCGCGGCGGGTCTCGAGCGACGTGGTCGCCAGGTCGAGGTCGGCGAGCTGGACGCCGTCCAGGAACTCCAGCGTCAGCACGTGCGGGCCCGAATAGCTCCAGTAGACCTTCGGCACCCGCACGACCTCGGAGCCTGCGAAGTTGCGCCGGAAGGTGTCCGCATGGCGGGCCTCCAGGCGATAGTCCAGCTCCTGTCGGATCGAGCGTGCGAACTCGTCCACGAGCGCGCTCGCGTCGATGAAGTCGAGCGAGCGGACACGCTCCTTGATGATTCGCGCCGCCTGGTAGAGCAGCGCGAGATCGGATTCGATCTGCCGCGGCGCGTCCGGCCGCTGCACCTTGACTGCCACCTCGTGCCCGTTCGGCAGCGTCGCACGGTGGACCTGGCCGATCGACGCCGCGGCGATCGGCCTCTCCTCGAAGCTGAGGTACGCCTGCTCGAGCGAGAGCCCGAGCTCCGCCTCGACCACCGCCCGCACCCGCTCGAAGGGGAACGGCCGCACGTCGTCCTGCAGGCCGCGCAACTCGGCGACGATGTCCGGCGGCACGACGTCGGGCCGCGTCGAGAGCAGCTGTCCGAACTTGACGAAGGTCGGGCCGAGCTCGTCGAGCAGCTCGCGCAGGTGCCGTCCACGCTCCGATCCGACCTCCCCGACGGGCTCCACCCTCGCGGTCCAGGGCAGGATGTCCGTGAGCTTGTGGCGCTCGAAGAAATAGCCGAAGCCGTGCCGCACCGCGACCTGCGCGATCTCGGACAACCGGCCGATGTTGCGTGTGCCCTTGGGTCGCGTCGCCATCACGGAAGTGTTCCACGCGACGGCCGCTCTTCCCACCAGCGAAGATAGGAACGTGGACGAGGGCACGATTCTCCTGCTCGTCGGGGCAATCCTGACGGCGAGCATCGTTGTCGCGCTCGGAGCGTCCCGCACCGGAGTTCCCTCACTCGTAGCGTTCCTGGCGCTCGGGATGCTGCTCGGCTCGGACGGCCCGGGCAACATCGAGTTCGACGACGCCGAGCTCGCGCGCACCGTCGGCGTGATCGGCCTGGCCGCAATCCTCTACGAGGGCGGGCTCTCGACTTCGTGGCGGCGGCTGCGCCAGGTCGTCGTGCCGGCCGCGCTGCTCAGCACCGTCGGCGTCGTCGTGACTGCGCTCCTGACCGGAGCAGCCGCGTACTACCTCTTCGACCTGACCTGGCTCGAAGCCGTCCTGCTCGGCGCCGTCGTCTCCTCGACCGACGCCGCGGCGGTCTTCGCCACGCTCCGGTTCACGAACATCCGGCGGCGGCTGGCGAGGACGCTCGAGGCCGAGACCGGCGGTAACGACCCGATGGCGATCGCGCTCACGATCGGGTTGATCGAGTGGATCCTCGAGCCGACCTTCGCGTTCCCGGAGCTCGTGCTCCTCGTCGTTCGCGAGATCGGGCTCGGCCTGGTCGTCGGCATCGGGCTCGGCGCAGTCGCGACCTGGGCCTTCGCGCGCCTACCTCCCTCGATCGGCGCATTCGCACCGGTCGCGTCCGTGGCCGCGGGCGCGCTCGCGTTCGGGACCGCGGACGTGCTCGGCGGCAGCGGCTTCCTCGCGATCTACCTGGTCGGGCTCGCGGTCGGCTCGACGCCCTCCCGCTACCGCCGCCAGATCGTCTCGTTCCACGAAGGGCTCGCCTTCCTCGCGCAGGTGACGATGTTCATCGTGCTCGGGCTGCTCGTCTTCCCCAAGGACCTGCCGCCGGTCGCGGTGCCGGGGATCGTGCTCGCGGCGCTGCTCGTGCTGCTGATCCGGCCGATCGCGGTGTGGGTTTCGACCGCGTTCAGCGACTTCACGCACAAGGAGCGGGCCCTGCTGGGCTGGGCGGGGCTCCGCGGCGCCGTTCCGATCGTGCTCGGCACCTTCGTCCTCTCTTCCGAGATCGAGAGCCGCGAGACGATCTTCAACGCCGTCTTCTTCGTCGTCGTCGTCTCGGCGCTCGTGCAGGGCACGACGCTCGAGCGGGTGGCCGACCGCCTCGGCCTCGTGTCGCCTGGGCCGGCGATCGTGCCCGCGCCGTTCGAGGTCGATGCGCTCGGGTCACTGGAGCTCGTCGACTTCGCGGTCGCGGGCGACCACGCGATCGCCGGCTCCGCGGTGCGCGAGCTGGGCCTGCCGCGCAGCGCCCTGATCGCGGTCGTCGCCCGCGGCGACGACACGATCCCGCCGCGCGGCAGCACCGTCGTCGAGCCCGGCGACCGCCTCTTCGTCCTCGTCCCGCGCAAGAAGCGCGCCGACCTCGAGGACGTCTTCTCCCGCTGGCGGCGAAGGGTCTGATCTAGCTGGCGCAAGATGAGCATCCGCGGAAGCGGATGCTCATCGCGCGAAGACCCCTAAAGGGTCGCTTCGCTCCCGGGGCTCAGGCGCCGGCGCTAGGAGGCCGTTCCAGCAGCTTCAGCCGATGCTCGACCTGGGCGAGGCGGAGCTCGAGCGCGTCCCAGTCGTTACGGGTCACGAGCCCGAGCTCGCGGGCGATCAGGTCGCCCGTCTCCTGCGGCAAGTCGCCGAGTCTCTCGGCCCCCGAGCGCAGCTGGGCGCCGAGCTCCTCGACGAGCTGGCGGAGCGCGAAGGCTCCGGAGCCGTTGTCCGAATTCATCTGATGCTCAGGCAACGTGCCTCCCGTTCCTGGCGCGCCGCTCGCGGTGCGCAGGCCGAGGGAACAGTACGGACGTACGGGCCCTCGGCCGGAGCGCCGCGAGCGGGGCGAGTCGACGCCGGAGGCCGGCTCCGCCGGCCGCAGGTGTCGACGGCCAGGGGCGGGAGGTCAGCGGGATCTGCCATGGGGGCGCGACTTCCGGCGCTGACGGCGCCGTTCGCGCTTCACCTCGTCGGTCGCGCGCGGGCCGCTCGTGCGGTGGTCGCCGTCTCCGTCGAGGTCCGGATCGCCCGGGGCCGCCGCGGGGACGAGCTCGGGGGTCGGCTCCGCGGCCGCGAGCTCCTCCGCCTCCTGGAGCATGAGACCGACCGAGGTGACGCCGTGGAGGCTGTCGTCGCCCTTCTTCTTCGCATACTCCGGCTCGCGCTCCTTGAAGACCGCGAGCAGCGGCGCCGCGATGAAGATCGAGGAGTAGGCGCCGGCACCGATGCCGATCAGCAGCGCGAAGGCGAAGTCCTTCAGCGTCTCGCCGCCGAAGAAGTAGAGCGTCGAGATCGGCAGCAGCGTGATGAACGTGGTCGCGAGAGAACGCGGGATCGTCTCCCAGAGCGACACGTTGGCGAGCACGCGGAACGAGGCGCGCCGCATCAGCGGGATGTTCTCCCGGATCCGGTCCAGGATGATGATCGTGTCGTAGATCGAGAAGCCCAGGATGGTGAGAACCGCGGCCACGGTCGCCGTCGTCACCTCCCGACCGAGGATCGCGTAGATCCCGACCGTGATGATCACGTCGTGAGCGAGGGCGACGAGCACCGGCGCCGCGAACTTCCAGTGGAACCGGGCCGAGATGTAGCCGACGATCAGGAGCAGCGAGACGATGATGGCGAGGATCGCGCCCTCGGCGATCTGGCGCCCGAAGCTCCCTGAGACGCTCCTGACGCTCGTGTCGGCGTCGAAGGTGCGTTGCAGATCCGTCGTCAGGCTGATCTGGTCGGCCTGAGACAGGTCCTCGGTGCGGATCGAGAACTCCTCGTAGAGGTCCTCGTTCGGGCCGCTCGCCTCGCCTCGGCCGACGATCTGCGCGTTGCCCTGGCCCAGGTCGGCCGCTTCGCTGCGCACCTCGTCGAGCGGCACCGGCTCCGGTGTCGTGAAGGTGATCTGCGTGCCGCCACGGAAGTCGATCCCGAGGTTGAGGCCCTTGATCCCGATCGCGAGGAGCGAGACCGCGACGAGCGCCGCGGCGATCGCGAACCAGATGTTGCGGCGCCCGACGAAGTCGCGGCGGATCCACTTCGGAGGCTCGCCCTCGGCTCCCATCAGCCGGGGGTTGTCGAACCAGTTGAAACCGCCGAGCAGGCCGAGGATGGCGCGGGTCGCGGCGACCGCCGTCAGCAGCGAGACGCCGGTACCGATCAGGAGCATGAGCGCGAAGCCCTTCACGCCGGCGGTCGCGACGAGGAACAGGATCACGGCGGTGATCGCGGTGACCACGTTCGCGTCGATGATCGTCGCGAAGCCCTTCCCGTAACCCGCCGCGATCGCGGCTCGCACCGATTTGCCGGCGCGGTACTCCTCCTTCACGCGCTCGAAGATGACGATGTTCGCGTCGGCGGCCACCCCCAGCGTGAGGATCATGCCGGCGAAGCCCGGCAGCGTCAGGGTGACGTTGAAGATCAGGATCATCGCGTACAGGAACGCGGCGTAGATGCCGAGCCCGAGCACGGCGACGACGCCGAGGAAGCGGTAGAAGATGAGCAGGAAGAGGGCCACGATCAGGAGCCCCGCGATCGCCGCCTTCCACGCCTCTGCGAGCGAGTCCTGGCCGAGCGTGGCCGAGATCGTCGTCTGGTCGAGCGTCTGGAACTCGACGGGGAGGGCGCCGGTCTGGAGGACGAGCGCGAGGTCCTGCGCCTCCTGGATGTCGCCGATCCCGGTGATCTGCGCGCCGTTCGAGCCCTGGATCCCGTTCGGGTACTCGCGCCAGTCGATCGTCGGCCATGACTTGATCTGACCATCGAGCACGATCGCGAAGTGGTGGTTGACGTCCTGGCCGAGCAGGTTGGAGAAGCGCTTGCCGCGCCGCGCCACCTCGGCGGTGATCTCGCCGAACTTGTCCTCGCCGGCGTTCGTGAACTGCATCAGCACGATCGGCTGTCCGCTCGTGGTGTCGAAGTCGGACTGCGTGCCGTCGAGGTTGAGGTCGGCCCCGGTCATCTCGGGGATCGGCGCGGCCGCGTTCGGCGTGTGCTTGATCAGGTAGTAGAAGTCCTGCTGCGGCCGCTCGACGTTGACACCCGGACACACGACCTCGCCGATGCCGCAGGAGAGGATCGTCGTCCGCGGCGGGACGCCGAAGATGCGCCAGCCCTCGGGCAGCTTGCCCAGCTCTCCGGCGCGCTCGATGGCGCGGCTCTGGAGCAGCGCGTCCCGGTTCCTGAACGGCCCGGCACGGAGCTTCTTCTCCTTGTCGAACAGGTACCAACTGGTGTTCTGGTCCTCATCGACGAGCGCCTGCTGCCCGGCGAGGAGGCCGTAGATGGAATCGGTCGGGACCGGGAAGCTCTGGCCGTCGATCGAGGGCCGGACGAGGTTTGCCTCGAGGTCGTACAGCTCGAGCTGCGCCGTCTGGCCGAGGATTTCGATTGCGCGCTCGGGGTTCTCGATCCCGGGAAGGTCGATCACGATCTGGTCGTCGCCCTGGGTGCGGATCTCGGGCTCGGCCACGCCGAGCCGGTCGATGCGGTCGCGCAGGATCGAGACGGAGCGGTCGAGGTCGGCCTGCGTCAGCTCCTGCCCCTGCTCCGGCACGGCCTGCAGCGTCACCTCGAGCCCGCCCTGGAGGTCGAGTCCGAGATTCGGCTTCTGGTGGAGCGGCGAACCGGGAACGGCGAGCAGACAGACGCCGATGAGACCGACGATGATCAGGCCAACGAGAATGAGGTGCGGTCGACGGTTCACAGCGGGGCGAACGACAGGTTAGCGACGGATCTCGTCGATCGCGCCCGGCTCGTCCTCGACGAGCTCTTCCATTTCCTCTTCCACGATCTCTTCATCCTCGTACTCGTCCTCGGGCGGGACGATCGCCGCCACGGCGCGGCGCGCCATCCGCACATCCGTGCCCGGCGCGATCTCGATGACGAGGTCGTCGTCCTCGCCCACCTCGCGGACGACGCCGTAGAGCCCACCGGCGGTGAGGATCTCGTCGCCGACCTCGACCTCGGCATGGAGCCGACGCTGCTCCTGCAGCCGCTGCCGCTGCGGCCGGATCAGGAGCAGCCAGAGCAGGGCGAACATGGCGACGATGATGATCAGTTGTCCCAAGGATCCTCCAGAGGGCCGTCGGCGAGTCGCGCGAGTCGCTCGGCGGTGTACGCCGCGAGCGCCCCTCGTTCGATCGCCGCGCGCGCGCCCGCGGTGAGTTCGAGCAAGAAGGTCAGATTATGCAGGCTCAGGAGCCGCAGGCCAAGTAGCTCTTCCTGGTTGATCAGATGGCGTATGTACGCCCGTGAGAAGCGGGCGCACGCCGCACATGCGCAACCGTCCTCGAGCGGGCGCGGGTCACGGGCGTAGCGGGCGTTGCGCAGGTTGAGGCGCCCGGTCGCCGTCAGCGCGGAGCCGGTGCGCGCCGTCCGCGTCGGGAGGACGCAATCGAACATGTCGACGCCCGCCTCGATCACGCGCAGGATCCCCTCGGCGTCGCCGATCCCCATGAAGTAGCGCGGCCGCTCGGCCGGGAGGAGCGGCGCCGCCCAGGCCGTCGCCTCGAACATCTCCTCGCGGCTCTCCCCCACTGCCAAACCGCCCAGCGCGTGCCCGTCGAAACCGAGCGCGGAGATCTCCTCGATCGAGCGGCGGCGCAGCTCGGGATCCGCGGCGCCCTGGGCGATGCCGAACAGGAGCTGGCCGGGGGCGCGCTCCGCCTCCCGCTGGCGCTCCGCCCACAGCGTCGTGCGCCGGACCGCCTGCTCCAGCTCCGCCCGCTCGACGCCCGCCGGCGGGCAGATGTCGAGGCACATGGCGATGTCGGAGCCGAGGTGGCGCTGGATGCGCGCCACGCCCTCGGGCGTGAACCGCGCCGGCGCGCCGTCGTAGACCGAGCGGAAGGTGACGCCGTCGTCGTCCACGTCCAGCAGCGTGTCGCGGAGCGAGAAGACCTGAAAGCCGCCCGAGTCGGTCAGGATCGGGCCGTCCCAGCCCGAGAACGCGTGCAGCCCGCCGAGCTCGGCGATCAGCTCGTCGCCGGGCCGGAAGTGGAGGTGGTAGGTGTTGCCGAGGATGATCTGCGAGCCGACGCTGCGCAGCTCGTCCGGATCGAGGCTCTTGACCGTCCCCTTCGTGCCCACGGGCATGAACGCAGGCGTGTGCACGTCCCCGTGCGCCGTCCGGAGGACTCCGGCGCGCGCGCGGCCGTCGGTGGCGGTCAGCGTGAAGCTCAAGCCTGCAAGGGTAGAGCGATGGCCAGGTCGAGCTCGCGACGAACGCCCGAGCGCCTCGCGGTCGCGTGGTCGCCCTTCCTGCTCGGCGCCGCGGTCGCCGTGTTCGCGGGGGACGCCGTCGTGCTCATGCTGGCGAACCTGCTGCTCGGGCTCGTGTGCTCGGTGCTCCTGGCAAGCTCGCAGCGGTCGACCGGGAATCTGATCCGCCTCGTGCCCCGGCTCGCCGCCGCGGTGCTCGCGGTCAACGCCGCCGTCCTCATCGCCCTGTTCGCCTTCGATCGCATCTAGAGGATGAGCACCGCGTCGCCGAAGGAGTAGAAGCGGTAGCGCTCCTCGATCGCGAGCCGGTAGAGGCGCTTCGTCTCCTCCACGCCGGCGAAGGCCATGACGAGCGCGAGCAGGGTCGAGCGCGGCAGGTGGAAGTTGGTCAGGAGCGCATCGACGCGACGGAACTCGAAGCCGGGCGTGACGAAGAGCGAGGTTCGGCCCGCGAGCGGCCCGCCACGCACGAGCGTCTCGAGCACGCGCACGGTCGTCGTCCCCACGGCGAGCACGCGCTCGGCGGCCCGGATTCGCTCCCACGCCTCGGGCCGGACCTCGTAGCGCTCGCCGTGCAGCTCGTGGGCCTCGACCGTGTCCGTCGTCAGCGGCCGGAACGTGTCGAGCCCGACGTGGAGCGTGACGCGCTCGACGTCGAGCCGCTCCAGCAGCTCCGGGGTGAAGTGCAATCCCGCCGTCGGCGCCGCGGCCGAGCCGGCTGCGTCGGCGTAGACCGTCTGGTAGCGCGCGGGGTCGGCGAGGGGCTCGGTGATGTACGGCGGCAGCGGGGTCTCCCCGTCCGGCTCCCCCTCGAGCCGCACGCGCCAGCGTCCCTCGCCCAGGTGCTCCAGCAGCTCCAGCGCGCCGTGACGGTGGCCGGGCCGGAGGCGGCGCGTCGGCCGGGCGAGCGCGAGCCAGACGCCGTCCCCCTCGTGCTCGAGAAGCAGCACCTCGCCCTTCGGCCGCTCGAGCCGGATCCGGGCCGGAACGACGCGGGTGTCGTTCACGACCGCGAGCTCGCCGGCCAGCTCGTCCGTGAGCCCGGCGAAAGCGCGGTGTCGCACCTCCCCGGTGGCACGCTCGTAGACGAGGAGCCGCGAGGCGTCGCGGCGGGCCGCCGGGTGCTGTGCGATCAGCTGCGGCGGCAGCTCGTAGTCGAGCTCGTGCGAGTCCATCCGACGGCGAGCGTACTCTCGCCCCATGGACGCAGGCGCACTCGAGCGGGCCAAGGCGCGCATCGCCGAAGCCGCGGCGGGGCGGACTGCTCCGGCCGAGCTGGAAGCCGCCCTCGAGCGCTCGCGCGCGCAGATCGAGGCGCTGGCGGTGTCGGCGGCCGAGCTCGAGAGCACGCTGCCACAACGGATCGGCGCGGCCGTCTCGGACGGCTTGCGGGCCGAGGTCGTGCCCGTCGCGCGGAACCTCGCGGAGATCCGCGGACTGCTGAATCAGGCGATCAGGCGGCTCGAACGGCTCGAGGGCGACCTGCTCGCCGAGCGGCACGCCCGCATCGACGATCTGGCGTTGCTCGTCGACCTGGTCTCGTCGGGCTGGAAGGGCGTCGACGACCGGCTGGAGCGGATCGAGCGGATCCAGGACGCCGACGCCTCGGTGCACCAGGCCCGCGCCGCCTAGCGCTCAGCTCCAGAGAAGAATCCCGCCGGACGCGAGCGCCCAGAGTGCGACCGCGGTGAGGATCGGCACGTCGGAGACCAGAACGTTCTCCGGCTCCTCGCCCCCGCCGGAGCGGTGCAGCAGCAAGAGGTAGCGGAAGACGCCGAACACGACGAACGGGATCGTCGCGGCGAGCAATTGCGTCTCGTGCGCGGTGAGTGCGTAGACCGTGTAGGAGAGCACCGTCGCCGCCGCGACGATGGTCACGAGCTGGTCGACGAGCGCCAGCGAGTAGCCCTCGAGCACCGGCCGCCCGGGAGCCTCGTCCGCACCGACGAGCACGAGCTCGCCCCGTCGCTTGCCGAGCGCCAGGAAGAGCGCGAGCAGCGCCGTGCACACGAGCAGCCACGGCGAGATCCGGACGTCGACCGCATCGGCGCCCGCCGCCGCGCGAACGACGAAGAGCGCCGAGATGGCCATCACGTCGATCAGGACGATGTGCTTCAGGCTCAGCGTGTAGAGCCCCTGGAGCGCGACGAAGGCGGCGAGGAACGCGAGTGCGGTGAGACCCAGTGCCGCGGCCAGGCCGACCGCGACCACTCCGAGGCCGGCGGCAGCGAGCAGCGCGGCGCGCGGCGAGAGCTCGCCCCGGGCGATCGGCCGACGGCGCTTGACCGGATGGAGGCGGTCGGAGGAGAGGTCACGCAGGTCGTTGAGGAGATACGCCGCGCTCGACGCGGCGCAGTAGACGGCGAACGCAGTCAACGCGCGGGCCCAACGGCCGGGGTCCGCGACCTCGGCGGCGAAGACGATGCCGGCGAACAGGAGCAGGTTCTTCGTCCACTGCCGCGGGCGCAGCGCGACGACGAGCGCAGCCGACGCCGACCGGCGCGGAGGCAGCTGCAGGACATCGGCGACGGGCTCGGGCCTCGACACCCGCGGGATCCTACGTTCGAGTGGGACGGCTCAGACGCGGTCCGCGGGCAGGACGAGCCGGAAGCGGCTGCCGGCACCCAGTTCCGTCTCCAGCTCGATCCGGCCACCGAGCGCGACCGCGAGCTCCCGCGCGATCGGAAGCCCGAGCCCCGTGCCCCGGCCGTCACGCGACCAGAACGGCCGGAAGATCCGCTCTCGTTCCTCGACGCCGATCCCCGGCCCCGTGTCGGCGACGTCGACCGTGACCGAGCCGTTCGCGCTCGCGAGCGCGAGGTCGATGCTGCCGCCGTCGGGCGTCCAGCGGAAGGCGTTGGAGAGCAGGTTGGAGATGATCTGGAGCACGCGGTCGCCGTCGGAGACGATCACCGGCTCGTCGTCCGAGCGACTCGTGTAGTCGATCCCGCGCCGCCTGGCCTCGTCGGCGAACGTCGAGTAGGCCCGGTCGCAGAGCCGGCCCATGTCGACCTCCTCGGTCAGCACGGTGAACCGATGCGCGTCGAGCTTCGCGAGGTCGAGCACGTCGCCGACCAGGCGGCCCAGCCGCTCCGCCTCCTCCGCGACCACGGTGAGCGAGGCCTCGGCGAGCTCGGGGTCGGTGACAACGCCTTCGCGGAGCGCCGCGACGTGACCGCGGATCGCCGTCAGCGGCGTGCGCAGCTCGTGCGAGACGGACATGAGGAAGTTGCGCTCGAGCTCCTCCGCCTCCGCCAGGCGCGTCGCCATCTGCCGGAAGCGATCGGCGAGATGGCCGATCTCGTCGCGCGTCGGCACGTGTGGGACCTCGACGTCGTACCGGCCCTCCGAGATCTCGTCGGCGGCCTTCGAGAGCGCGAGCACCGGCCCCGTGATCCGCCGCGACAGGTACCAGGCGAGCACGCCGACGACCGCGAGGCTGACGACGAAGGCAATGGCGAGCCGCGAGATCAGCGTCACCCACGCGTCGCGGAGCTCGCTCTCGCGTTTCGCAACGATCAGCGCCCCGAACGGCGGCGTCCCCTCCTCGAGCCGCAGCGGGTGCGCGGCCGCGAGGTAGGTGCGCGACTCCCCGGGCGGGGTGAACTCGAACGTGATGATCCCGTTGGCCTCGCGCACGTTCACGCCCACGTCCGCCTCCGACAGGCGCGTCAGCCCGGAATCGTCCCCGGGAAAGACGTTCGTGCCGACGTAGAAGATCCTGTCGCCGGTGGCAGCCTCGAGCTTCGCGGCCGCGAACACGGGGGCCGCTCGGTCCTCGTCGCTCGTCCGCAGCGCAGATTCCGCGTAGAGCTGGGCGAGCCCCTGCGCCTCGCGGCGAAGCTCGTTCAGCGTCGTCGTCCGCGTGTGCTCCTGGAAGAGCCGCAGCGCGACCAGGCTCGCCACCAGGAAGGCGAGCGCGATCGCTGCCAGGAAGAGCGCCGGCAGGCGGAAGCGGAGTGAGCGGAGCACAGGGCTCTCCTAGGCTGCTGCTGCAGGGGGCACGGGACCCACCTTGTAGCCGACGCCCCAGACCGTGACGATCGGAGACGCGTCGCCGAGCTTGCGTCGCAGCTGCCGCACGTGGACGTCGACGGTGCGCGTGTCGCCGGCGAACGTGTACCCCCAGACGCGCTCGAGCAGCTGGTCGCGCGTCAGCACGAGCCCGCGATGATCGAGCAGCTCCCAGAGCAGATCGAACTCCTTCGGAGCGAGCTGGATCTCGTCCTCGCCCACCTTGACCTCGCGCCGTCCCGCGTTGATCACGAGCTGGCCGTGGCGGAGCTCCTGCTCCTCGATGTCGCGCCTGCGCTCGGTCGACGACCGGCGCAGCACGGACTTGACCCGTGCGACGAGCTCACGCGGGTTGAACGGCTTGGTCAGGTAGTCGTCCGCCCCCACCTCGAGGCCGATGATCTTGTCGACGTCCTCGTCGCGGGCGGTGAGCATCAGGATCGGGACGTCCGAGGTCTTGCGAACCCGGCGGCAGATCTCGATTCCGTCCAGGTCGGGCAGCATCAGGTCGAGGATGATCAGCGCGGGCAGGTCGGCCGCCACGTGCGTCAGCGCGGCGCTGCCGGTCGAGACGGCGCGCACCTCGTAGCCCGCGTTCTTCAGATAGAGCGAGACGAACGACGCGATCGACGCCTCGTCCTCGACGACCAGGATCGTCTGCGCGCCGCCGGCCATCAGCCGTTTTCGCGTGACGGGACGGGGCGCTCCGGCGGCTCGGGCGTGCCGAGCCGGAAGCGCTGCACCGGGTTCGGCAGCTCCTTGCACTTGGCGCGGGGCGCTCCGCAGTCCTCGCCGTCGAGCGAGTAGACGCCCGGGAACCGGCCGCTGCCCTCGAGCGAGACGACACCGTTGCCGACGGCGGAGAGGTCGATGCCGGCCCCGTTGATCACGATCCGGAACGAGCCGCCGATCAGGCGGAAGCGAACGCCGGGCCCGTAGTGGCGCTCCTGCTCCAGGCCGACCACGACCTCGCGGGTCGCACCCCAGACCTTCGGCTCGTACGCGTCCTCGGGCGTGCGGTCGAGGATCGTGACGTTGCCACGATCGAAACGGCCGATCACGCCGCCACGGACGTCGATGACGATCCGGCCCTGGCCGTCCTCGACCGAGAGCGTGCCGTCGCCGGCGCTCCGCAGGAACGCGGCCGAGGCGAGTGCGGGCACTGCCAGCAGGCAGGCGAACAGGAGCAGGATGAGCTTACGCATCGCTGTGAGTATCTCGGCCCCGAGTGAGTTGAGGTTAAGCAGCTTGTAAGGAAAGTGTAACGAGCGCTTAGAGTCGTCCGATGGCCGAGATCGGAGCGTTCGGCGAGATCGTACTGGTCGTGTCCGGTGCGCTTCTGCTCGCTCTGTTCGGCCGGACGATCAGCGAGCGCCTCGCCGTGCCGAGCGCCGCGGTCCTGCTCCTCGTCGCGGCCGCCGCCTCGGACGTCTGGCCCGAGCTCGGGAGCCTGATCTCGTTCGTGACCGTCGAGCGCATCGCGGTGGTCGCGCTGATCGTCATCCTCTTCGACGGCGGCATGCAGATCGGGTGGCGGCGCTTCTCCGAGTCGGCGCTGCCGATCCTCTCGCTCGGCATCGTCGGGACCTTCGCGACGTCCGGGCTCGTCGCGGTCGCGGCGCACTACCTGCTCGACCTCTCGTGGGTCACGAGCGGGCTGATCGGCGCCGCGATCGCGCCGACCGACCCTGCCGTCACCTTCTCCGTGCTCGGCGGGCGGGAGATCCGCGGGCGGACCGGAACGATCCTGCAGGGCGAATCGGGTGCGAACGATCCCGTGGGAATCGCGCTGATGATCGGGCTGATCGAGCTGGCGACTACCGACGACGGTTCCTTCTGGACGGTCGTGCGCGAGTTCGTGGTCGAGATGGTGGGTGGTCTCGCGGTCGGCATCGGCGCGGCAGCCCTGCTGCTGCCGCTGCTGCGGCGGTTCCCGTTGCCCGAGCCCGGGCTCTACCCGTTGCGCGTGCTCGCCGCGGCCGGCGTCGTCTACGGCGCCGCCACGGTCGTGCACGGCTCCGGCTTCCTGGCGGTCTTCGTCGCGGGGGTGCTGATCGGCGACGCGCGGCTGCCGCGGAGGCGCGAGATCCGCAGTTTCCACTCCTCGCTCGCGAGCCTCGCCGAGATCACCGTCTTCGTCGCGCTCGGGCTGACGATCGATCTCAGCGAGGTCGTGTCGACCGGGATCTGGGCCGACGGCCTCCTCCTCGCCGTGCTGCTCGGCTTCCTGATCCGCCCGCTCGTGGTCGGCGCACTGCTGCTGCCCGTTCGGCTCGAACCCGGCGAGCGGCTGTTCGTGATGTGGAGCGGGCTGAAGGGCGCGGTCCCGATCCTGCTCGCAGCCCTGGCCCTGATCGCCGGGGTGGAGTACGACACGGAGATCTACCGGATCGTCTTCGTTGTCGTGCTCTTCTCTGTGCTCGTGCAGGGGTCGCTGCTGCCGTTCGTGGCCAAGCGCCTGCGGGTGCCGATGCGACGGGTCCCCGAGGAGGCTCAGTCGTACGAGTAGAAGCCGCGGCCGCTCTTGCGGCCGAGCAGTCCGGCATTTCGCATCGCCACGAGCCGTGGGGGCGGCGCCATCCGCTGCTCCCGGGTCTTCTCGTACAGCGCCTCGGAGGCGTGCACGTGCACGTCGATCCCGACGAGGTCGACGAGCGCACACGGGCCCATCGGCCAGCCGGCTCCGTGTTTCATCCCGGTGTCGAGGTCCTCGGGGCTGACGCGCGACTCGTCCAGGACGCGAATGCAGTCGTTCAGGAGCGGGATCAGGACGCGGTTGACGACGAATCCGGGCGTGTCGTGCGCGCGGATCGGCGTCTTGCCGATGCCCTCGCCGAACGCGAACGCCGTCTCGAACGCCTCGTCGCCGGTCAGCTCGGCGCGGACGATCTCGACGAGCGGCATCAGCGGCGCCGGGTTGAAGAAGTGCATGCCAACGACCCGCTCGGGCCGCTCCGTGGCGGCGGCGATCTCCGTCACCGAGAGCGCAGACGTGTTCGTCGCCAGCACGGCCCCGGGTGCGGTCAGCCGGTCGAGCTCGGCGAACAGCTCGCGCTTCGGCTCGAGCTCCTCGACGATCGCCTCGATCACGAGGTCGCAGTCGGCGAGATCGGCCACGTCCGTCGTCAGCACCAGCCGCTCGACGGCCGCGTCGCGGTCGGCCTGCGCGAGCGTCCCTTTGTCGACCTTGCGGGTGAGGAAATGGGCGATCCGGTCCCGCGCGGCCTCACCGAGCTCCGCGGTGACCTCGCGGCCCACGGTCTCGACCCCCGCCTCGACGCAGAGCTGCGCGATGCCGGCGCCCATCGCGCCGAGTCCGACCACTCCGACCTTCCGTACCTCCACGGCGGCGATCCTAACGGCGCCGTCGCGGCGGCCGGAGCGTTACCGGGACGTGAGGTCGCTGTGCGTGTCGCGCGAGTCGACGCCGTACAGGACGGCGAGAGGACCCAGCAGGACGAGCAGGAGAAGGAGCAAGAAAGCCATGCCCGCAGTGTGCAGAGCAGGGACTATTAGCGCAAATCGGATTATGCTTCAATTCGATCATGGAACCTGATCGCTGGCTCGGCGTCGAAGTGCGCCACCTGGCCGCCCTCGAGGCGGTGGCCCGCGAAGGCTCGTTCGGCCGGGCCGCCGAGGCGCTCGGTTACACGCAGTCGGCCGTCAGCCAGCAGATCCAGACGCTGGAGCGCATCGTCGGAGAGCGGCTCCTCGAGCGCCCAGGCGGGCCGCGCGCCGTCTCGCTCACCGAGGCCGGACGCCTGCTCCTCCGCCATGCCGAGGCGGTCGTCGCGCGCCTGCACGCGGCGCAGGCCGACCTGACCGCACTTCGCGAGGGCCAGGCGGGCGCGCTCCGCGTCGGCACCTTCCAGAGCGTCGGCGCACGCATCCTGCCCGAGCTGATGCGGCGCTTCCTCGCCGCCTGGCCGCGCGTCGAGATCCAGCTCACGGAGTCGACGATCGACGACGAGCTGCTCCGGCTCGTCGAACGAGGCGAGCTCGACGTCACCTTCGCGATGCTCCCGCTCGTGGACGGCCCGTTCGCCGCGCAGGAGCTGCTGCGCGACCCGTACGTCCTCGTCGTTCCCGCCGACCACGACCTCGCCGACGCGACGCACGCCAGTCTCGCCGAGCTCGACGACGTGCCGCTGATCGGCAACCGCGCGTGCCGCAGCACGTCGCTCGCCGAGAGCGAGCTCGCGATCCGCGGTGTCACCGCCGACGTCTCCTTCCGCTCGGACGACAACGGCACGGTGCAGGGGCTTGTCGGCTCCGGTTTCGGAGCGGCGCTCGTGCCGCTCCTGACCGTGGACGTCCACGACGAGCGCGTGCGCGTGCTCGAGCTCGAGCCCGAGATCCCGGATCGTCGGATCGCCCTCGCGTGGCACGGCGACCGGCACCGCTCGCCGGCCGCGCGCGCGTTCCTCGAGGTCGCGGCCGAGGTCTGCGCCGAGCTCGACCTGCGGCTGCCAGAGCGCGTCTAGGAGGCGTGAGCCTTCGCGACGTCGCCGATGAGCGCGGCGATCTCCTGGGGACGCGACCACATCGGCCAGTGGCTCGTCGGCAGGTCGATCCAGGTGACGTCACGCAGCTCGGGCACGCCTGCCAGCCAGGCGGGGTCGTCCTCTTCGGCGTGCGCCTTGAGCTGCGTCGACGGAAAGCCCGTGCAGATGATCGTCGTCGGGAGGTCGCGGCGAGCGTCGTTCGTCAGGGCAACAGCCCCGCGCACGACGCCACCCGGCTCCGGGACGGCTCGCCGCCGAAACGTCTCGAGCTGCTCCTCGCTGAGGCCGTCGAGATTCTCCTCCGCCGCCACCTCCTCCCAGTTCAGCGGCAGCTCGGGGTCGTCGAAGCCCGGATTCAGCGGGCTGATGCCCGGCGCGGAGTCGACGTACACCATGGCCGCGATCCGATCGGCGACGCGGTCGCTGGCGGCGTAGCCGGAGAACCCGGTGCCACTGTGGACGGCGAGCACGACGGGACCGCCGGCCGCCTCCACCGCCTCGCAGATCGCGTCGACGTGGTCGGTGAGCGTGATCGACGAGCGGTCGGCGTCAGCCGACTCGAGACCGGGGAGCGTCAGAGCAGTGACGTTGTGGCCGTCGGCGCGCAACACGCCCGCGACCTCGTCCCACGCCCAGGCGCCGAGCCAGAACCCAGGAACGAGCACGATCGGGGCTGGAGCCATGCGTCGATCTTAGGGCCGGCGGCTCTTAGTAGCGCTCGACAACCGCAGCGATCGCCTGGCCGAAGCCGATGCACATGCAGGCGACGCCGTAGCGCGCCTCGCGGCGGTCGAGCTCGCCCAGCAGCGTCGCGGTCACGCGCGCTCCGGTCGCCCCGAGCGGATGCCCGAGCGAGATGCCGCCGCCGTTCGGGTTGATGTCGGCGAAGCGGTCCTCGAGCCCGGCGTCCTTGGCGAACTGGAGCACAACCGAGGCGAACGCCTCGTTGACCTCGATCACGGCGACGTCGTCCCACGAGAGCCCGGCCCGTTGCAGCGCCTTGCGGCACGCCTCGGGGTTGCCGTGCAGCATCCGGTGCGGGTCGACGCCGGAGAGCCCGAAGGAGACGAAGCGTCCGCGCGGCTCGAGGCCGAGGCGCGTTGCAGCCGCTTCGCTCGTCACGAGCACGGCAGCGGCGCCGTCCACGATCTGGCTCGAGCTGCCCGCGGTCACCACACCGTCGGGAAGGAACGCCGGCGCGAGCGACGCGAGCTTCTCGGCGGAGGTGTCGCGCCGCGGTGTCTCGTCGACCGCGAACAGAACGGCCGCGCCGGCGGCTCCGGTCTCGACGGGCACGATCTCGTGCTCGAAGCGGCCCTCGTCGATCGCGGCGATCGCGCGCCGGTGCGACTCCAGCGAGTAGGCGTCGAGGGCCTCGCGCGTCAGCCCCCACTCCGCTGCGATCACCTCCGCGGAGATCCCCTGCGGGACGATCTGCCACCGCTCGTGCAGCCGGTCGGACAGGTCGCCGCCGTTCGAGCCCATCGGCACGCGCGACATGCTCTCGACCCCGGCCGCAACGACGACGTCGAGCTGGCCCGCGCTCACGGCAGTGGCGGCGTTGAAGGCGGCCTGGAGCGACGAGCCACACTGGCGGTCGACGGTCGTGCCGCAGACGGTCTCGGGCCAGCCGGCGACCATCGTCGCCATCCGGCCGATGTTCCAGCCCTGCTCGCCGATCTGGGTGACGCAGCCCATCTGCACGTCCTCGACCTCGACCGGATCGAGATCGTGCCGCGCCACTAGGCCGTTCAGGACCTGGCCGGCGAGCTCATCGGCCCGGGTCCCCGCGAGCGTGCCGTTCCGGCGCCCGATCGGCGAGCGCACCGCGTCGACGATCAGCGCGTCGGCCATCTCACTCAAGCTACCACCCGGATGTCGAGCGCGGGAACCAGTTTCGTAGACTCGCGGCATGGCGGCAACGGCGACGGAGAAGCGGCTGCTGATCGACGGCGAGTGGGTCGAGACCGGTGAGTGGAATGAGGTGCGCTCGCCCTATTCCGGTGAACTGGTCGCACGGGTCGCCAGGGCCGGCGCCGAGGAGACACGCCGCGCGATCGACGCCGCCGAGCAGGCGATGCGAAAGCCGCTCCCGGCGCACAAGCGGGCCGAGATCCTGGTGCGCGTCGCCGGTCAGCTCGGCCGGCGGCACGAGGAGGTCGCCCGCACGATCTCCGCCGAGGCGGGCAAGCCGCTGAAGGCGGCGAAGGTCGAGGCGGCGCGCGCGATGTCGACGTTCACGATGGCGGCGGTCGAGGCGCGCAAGCTCGCCGGGGAGATGGTGCCGATGGAGGCGTCGCAGGCAGGCGCCGGGAAGCTGGCGTTCACGCTCAGGGAGCCGATCGGGATCGTAGGCGCGATCTCGCCCTTCAACTTCCCGCTCAACCTCGTCGCTCACAAGATCGCGCCCGCGCTCGCCGCCGGCTGCGCCGTCGTGCTGAAGCCCGCCTCGCAGACTCCGCTCTCCGCGCTCCTGCTCGCCGAGCTCGAGACGGAGGCGGGGCTGCCTCCCGGGTGGCTGAACGTCCTCGTCGGGAGCGCAAGCGAGATCGGCGACGTGCTCGTCGAGGACGCGCGCGTGAAGCTGATCAGCTTCACCGGCTCGAGCGGCGTCGGCTGGGGCCTGCGGGAGCGCGCGCCGCGCAAGCGCGTCAACCTCGAGCTCGGCAATGCGACGCCGGTGATCGTCGAGGCGGACGCGGACCTCGACGACGTCGCGGGCCGGCTGGCCGCCAACGCGTTCTCGTTCGCGGGCCAGAGCTGCATCTCGGTGCAGCGGATCTACGTGCAGCGGGACGCCTACGACGACCTGCTCGCACGCCTCCTGCCGAAGGTCGAGGCGCTCAGGCTCGGGGATCCCGCCGACGAGGAGACCGACGTCGGCCCGCTGATCGACACGGACGCGCGCGACAGGGTGCTCGCGTGGATCGAGGAGGCGCGGGCCGCAGGCGCCGAGATCCTGTGCGGCGGCACGCTCGAGGGCGAGCTGATCAGGCCGACGGTGATCGCCGGAGCAGGCCCCGAGCTGAAGGTCTCCTGCGAGGAGGTCTTCGGGCCCGTGTGCACCGTGACCGCCTACGACACGCTCGACGAGGCGATCGAGCTGGCGAACGGAACGCGCTTCGGCCTGCAGGCGGGCATCTTCACCGCCTCGCTGAAGAGCGCGCTCGCCGCGGCTCAGCGCCTCGAGTTCGGCGGCGTGACGGTCAACGAGGCCCCGACCTTCCGGGCCGACCAGATGCCCTACGGAGGCGTCAAGGACTCGGGCAACACCCGCGAAGGCCCCGCCTGGGCCGTGCGCGAGATGACCGAAGAGCGCCTCGTCGTCATCGAGCTGTGATTTCTCGCGCAAGCTGAGCATCCGCGGGAGCGGATGCTCAGCGCGCAAAGATCCCTGAAGGGGCCGCCCGCGGCCCAACACCGGCGGGACGGCATAGGATCCGCGCCCGGCGGCGAGCGCTGACAGACCCCCTTGGTACACTCGCGCGGCTTGATGGCGCGTCTACCGCTGCTCCCACGCCTGCTGCGGCAGCAGTCCGACTCGCCGCCCGCCACACCGGGCCGCCGACGTCGGTCGGCACCTGCCGCGGGAGAGCTCCGGCGCGAGCGCCGGGCGCTGCTACGCCTACGCGAAGAGCGGCTGCGCGACCTCGGCGGCCTCGCGCTCGAGATGTACCGGCGCGACCGCTTCCGTGAGGATCTCGTGCTCGAGCGCTGCGCGGAGCTGATCGGGCTCGAGGCGCGGGTGCACGAGCTCGACGCCCTCCTCGGCGGCCCACGGGCGCTGCGCGGCACACGGCGGAGCGCTCGCTGCGAGTGTGGAGCGCCCCTGCTCCTGGGAGCCCGCTTCTGCGCCAGCTGCGGCCGCCCGGTGAAGCCGGAGCCGGCCGGTGAGCCGCGATGAGCGAGCCGGACGGCGACCGCACCACCTCCGGGCCGGGTCAGTGCCCGCTCTGCTCGGCCGACGTCGAGCCGAACCAGGAGTACTGCCTCGAGTGCGGCCTCAGGCTTCCGAATGAGCGGTCGACGCCCCTCGAGCGCGCGTCGGCGTCCGTCTCGGAGCGCCACTCCTGGACCGCAGGCTGGATCGTCCCGGCGCTGCTCGGCCTCCTGATCGCGGTCGTCGGCACGGGCGCTGCGATCGCGATCTCCGACGACGGCAAGTCGCCTGCCGCAGTGCCGACCGCGACCGGCGGCAGCCGCAGCGCGCCGGAGACGACCTCGACGCTGACCGCACCCGAGCCGACCACCCCGGCGCCGACCACCGCTCCGGCCACCACGGCACCGCCCCGGACGACGCCGCGCCCACCCGCCACGCTCGCCTGGCCCCGGGTCCGTCGCGGTTGGACGATCGTTCTCCTCTCCCTCCCGCAATCGAGCGGCCGCGCCGCAGCCGATGCCCGCGCTGCAGAGGCCCGGCGCAACGGCGTGCCCGACGTCGGCGTGCTCAACTCGTCGCGTTTCGCGAGCCTCCACCCTGGCTACTACGTGGTCTTCAGCGGCGTCTTCGATTCGCAGGCGGAGGCAACGAGCGCGCTCCCGCGCGCACGGTCCGCCTTCCCCCTCGCCTACCAGCGCGAGATCGTGCCGTAGCCACACGCTGCGCGGGGCGAGAGGTGTAAACGAAGCGCCGAATGGGGATCGGGTCTCCAGACCACCGCTCCGCCCCTCGCCCGTTTACCCGCACGAAAACAGAAGTTAAAGACTTTGTAACACCGCAGGGTTGTCCGTATACTCGGCTGTGGGACGCTCTCCCAGACGAGAGTTTTCGGCCTGAACAGTGGTTTTGACCAGGGAGCTATGACCGCCTCGATGGAACCTCAGCAGCTGCATCTACAAGCCTGTATGTATCAATACTCGCGAGCCATCTATCGCTCGATCAAGGATCTGATCGACCCGTACGCCGAAGCGACCATCCAACTGGAGTCGCGCCGCGCCGTGCTCGAGCAGTGCGAGGGGACGATGGAGCGGCTCGCCGCTGACCCGCACTATTTCGCGAAGCCCGACCGGGCGCTGTTCCAGGACATCCGGCGCTTTTTCCCGATCACCGCACAGGCGCAGGTCGCCTGGGCGGTCACCGAGGGCGTCGGTGCGGCGGTCGGCTTCATCGAGGAGCAGCTCGAGGCGGGCGCACTCGACGGCGGCATCGCACGATGCCGGGCGACCACGCGAAAGGGCAAGCCCTGCCAGCGCACGCCGCTGCCCGAGCGCGACTACTGCCCGTCGCACCAGCACCTCGAGCGCTCCACGCTCGCGGCTTAGGCGAGCCCCGACATTGAGCGGGTCGGGCCGCGAAGCGGCCCCTTCAGGGATTTTCGCGCGATGAGCAGGCGCTTTTGCGGCTGCTCATCTTGCGCAGACTGAAGAGCGTCTAAGCTCGCGAAGCCACACATGTCGCACGACACCGACAAGCTGATCCGGCAGCTCTCGCTCGTCGCCTTTCTGATGGCGGAGAGGCGACCGCTGACGGCGCGCGACGTGAAGGGCAATGTCGAGGGCTACTCCGAGATGTCCGACGAGGCCTTCGCGCGGCGCTACTACTCCGACCGCGCCGAGCTGATCTCGCTGGGCGTGCCGCTGCATTCGCAGCGCGACGAGTTCACCGGCGAGGAGCTGTACACGCTCCGCTCCGAGAACTACTTCCTCGAGAAGCTCGAGCTCGACGACGAGGAGCTGGCCGCGCTGCAGACGGCCCTCTACCTGCTCGAGGGGACGTTCGCGTACGCGGAGCCGTTGCGGCTCGCACTGCAGAACCTCGCGCTCGGCAGGCCCGGCTTCGACAACGCGCCCACCGATACGGCGGCGAGCGTCCAGGTGCGCGACCCCGACTATTCGCCCGAGCTCGCCGGCCGGCTGAGCAAGCTCGAGGCGGCGATCTCGAAGCAGCGCACGGTCAAGTTCAGCTACTGGTCCCCGAGGCCCGACCGCGTCGCGGAGCGGACGCTCAACCCGTACGCGCTCCGCCGCGACCGCGGCACCTGGTACGTCGTCGGCCTCGATCTCGACCGCGATGCGATCCGCACCTTCCGGATCTCGCGCATCCGCAGCGACATCCGCTTCGCCACGCGGCGCGAGCGCGACTTCCGGCTGCCCGAGGACTTCGACGTCGACGCGCACCGTGTCGGCGAGGACTGGCAGCACGGGTCGACAGCGGGGACGGCGCGGATTGCGGTCGCCGGGGACACGGCGTGGTGGGTGCACCGCACCCTCGACGCTGCCGGCGCCCTGACGGACGGCGTCTTCGAGACGCGTTACGCCGACGTCGACGCCCTCGCAGGCTGGGTGCTGCGCCAGAACGGGCGTGCCGTGCCGCTCGAGCCCGAGGAGCTGCGCGTCGCCTGTGCGCGCGCTCTGGAGCGCGTCCGCGAGGGCCACGGCGGCGAGCTGCCGTCGCTCGCACGCGAGCGCAAGACCGACGGTGCCGCAGCCACGTCGGACCGGCCGGCGCCGCCTGTCGTGCCCGAGCGCTTCGCCGTCCTCCAGGCGCTCCTCGCGCATCTGCTCGCCGCCTGCGGCGACGGCCGCGACGCGACGATCCCCGCCGCCGAGCTCGCCGAGCGCTTCGCCATCCCACCCGACGAGCTTCAGGAGCACCTCTCGCTGCTCAATCTCGTCAACTTCGGAGGAGGCTGCTACACCGTCTACGCGGAGCTCGACGGCGACACGGTTCGCGTGGACAAGGAGCTGTACGGCGACGTCTTCCGCCAGGCACCGCGGCTGACGCCGCTCGAGGCGCGGGCGATCCGGTTGGCGCTCGACATCGTCGGGCCCACGATCGCGGCGAGGGCACATACGCCGCTCGACCGCGTGCGCAAGAAGCTGGAGGACACATTCGGCCAGTTCGAGCTCGCACAGGCGCCCGAGTCGCGGCAGGTGAACGACGAGGAGCACCTCGTCCGAACGCTGAGCGAGGCGATGGAGCAGCACCGCATCGTCGAGATCGAGTACCTCAAGGAGGGCGAGGACGAGAGCTCGACACGGCGCGTGGAGCCGTACAGCTTCGAGCGCGTGATGCCCCACTGGCTCGTGCACACCTGGGACGTCACGGTCGGGAACTCGCGCAGCTACCGCCTCGACCGGATGCGCTCGGCGAAGCTGACCGACGAGACGTTCGCGCCGCGCGAGGGGTTCGACCCGCACTTCCTCGAGGACACCCGGCCGGCGCGAGTCCTCTACTCGAAGCAGATCGCGCGCTGGAAGGTCGAGCGCGGCGCCATCCCGCTCACGGACAAGACGGCGGTCGCGAGTCTCCGGGTCGGCAACGGAGACTGGCTCGTGGGCGAGATCATGTCCGATCGCGGCGAGGCAATCGTGCTCGAGCCGGCGGAGCTCAGGCCGATCGTCGCGAAGCGCGCGGCGGCGCTCCTCCGCGAGCTCAAGCTCACCCGCGTTCGCGTCCCCGGCTAGGAGTCGCCGATCCCTCCAGGCGGGCGAGCGCCCAGCGCGCGTGCTCGCGCAGGAGCTCGTCGGGATCGTCGACGTAGCGCTCCACGACCTGCCGCTCCCGCTCGCCGCCGACGTTGCCCGCAGCGACAAGCGCGTTTCGCCGCAGGTAACGCCCGTCGTTCCTCGGCACGTAGAGCCGCTCGAAGCGCTCGACGAGCGCGTCCTCGTCCGCCTCCAGCCACTCGACGAGCGAGACGGTCGGCTCGGCCGCGCCCGGAAGCGCATCGTCCGCGCGCCGCTTCTCGACGCCGCGGTTCCACGGGCAGACGTCCTGGCAGATGTCGCAGCCGTAGACCGAGCTTCCGAGCTCTCCGCGGTACTCGACCGGGATCGACTCGGGCGCCTGTGTCCAGTACGAGAGGCAGCGCGTCGAATCGAGCGTGCCGGGATCGTCGAGCGCGCCGGTGGGACAGGCTTCGATGCAGAGCGTGCACGAGCCGCAGTCGGTCTCGAACCGCGGCGTCGCCTCGAGCTCCACGTCGGTGACGAGCGTGCCCAGCACGACCCAGGAGCCGTGCCGCCGGGTGATCAGCAGCGTGTTCTTGCCGTAGAAGCCCACACCCGAGCGCGCCGCCGCCTCCCGGTCGACATGCTGGTTCGCGTCCACGAGCACGCGATATGAGCCACCGAGCCGCCGGCCGAGCTCGTCGAGCTTTCGGCGCAGCTCGGCATAGCCGTCGGACCACGTGTAGCGCGGCAAGCGGCCCTCCCCCGCTCCCGGCTCGGGTCCCGGGACGTAGTAGCAGTGCGCGGCCGAGACGACGGTCCGTGCGCCCGGGAGCAGCGTCTCCGGATGGCACGAGACCTCCGGCTGCGCCATGGTGAAGCGCATGTCGGCGAACAGGCCGCGCGCGCGGCGCTCCCGGATGTGCCGCTCGGTGTCGACGTACGGCTCCGCGGGCGCCGCGCCGACCGCGTCCAGCCCGAGGTCGTCGGCAAGCTGGGCGAGCTCTGCGGCCGTCATGGTTGGATTCTGCCCGTGAAGGCGATCCGCATCCACGAGGACGGCGGCCCGGAGGTGCTCCGGTACGAGGACGCTCCCGACCCGGTGGCCGGGCCGAACGAAGTGCTGATCTCGTTGCGCGCCGCCTCCCTGAACCACCTCGACCTCTGGGTGCGCAAGGGTCTTCCCTCGGTGCCGAAGCCCCGGATCCTCGGAGCCGACGGCGCGGGAGTCCGAGTCGACACGGGCGAACGGGTCGTGATCAACCCCGGTTTGGAGCACGGCGCGTCGATCACCGTGATCGGGGAGCACACCGACGGCACGCACGCGGAGCTGATCGCCGTGCCGGAGGGGAACGTGTTCCCGCTCGCAGACGAGCTGGACTTCGAGACGGCGGCGGCCTTCCCCCTCGTGTTCGAGACGGCGTACCGGATGCTCGTCACGAAGGCGCAGCTGCGCCAAGGCGAGACCGTGCTGATCTGGGGGATCGGCGGCGGCGTCGCGACCGCTTCCTTCGAGATCGCGCGGGCGCTCGGCGCGCGCACGATCGTCACGTCCGGAAGCGAGGAGAAGCTCGAGCGCGCGCGCGAGTGGGGCGCCGATCTCGCGGTCAACCATGCGAGCGGCGACGTGGCGGCCGCGGTGAAGGAGGCCGGCGGCGCGGACGTCGTCGTCGAGACCGTGGGCGAAGCGACGTGGAAGACCTCGCTGGCGGCGGTCAAGCCCGGTGGGCGGGTCACGGTCTGCGGTGCGACGAGCGGCCCGAATCCGCCGGCACAGCTGCACCGCTTCTGGTGGAAGCAACTGACGATCTACGGCTCGACGATGGGCACGCGCGAGGACTTCCTCGGAGCGTACGAGCTCGTGCGCAGCGGCCAAGCGCGCGTGCACGTCGACTCGGTCTTCCCCCTCTCGGAGACCCGAGCCGCCCACGAGCGGCTCGAGGCCGGCGAGCAGCTCGGCAAGATCGTCCTCACCATCCCCGGGTAGGCGGCCTGGCTAGACTGGCTCCATGCCGACCAAGGAAGCGATCATCGAGGCACTGCACACCGTCGAGGATCCCGAGCTCGGGATGGACATCGTCGAGCTGGGGCTCTTCTACGACGTCGAGATCGACGGCCCCAACGTGAAGGTGATCCACAGCCTCACGTCGATGGGCTGCCCCGCGGGCCAGATGATCCAGGACGGCATCCACGACGCGGCCGCATCCGTCGAGGGCGTCGACCAGGTCGAGGTGGAGCTCACCTTCGAGCCGCCGTGGACGCCCGACCGGATGTCGGAAGACGCCAAGTTCATCCTCGGTTTCGGCTAACTCATAAAGATTGAGCGCGCCTCCGCGGCTAGCTCATGAACTCGTCGGGACGCCGAAGGCGTCCCTTTAGGGGTCTTGCTGTGGGCATGTCTTGTACATGCCCACGCAGTTGTTGCCTTCGCGCGAGCGCGGGCTTTGCCCGTGCTCGCTGCGGGAAGCTAGCCGAGCAGGCGCACTTCTTCGCGGCGGTCGCGCGCGAAGAAGTGGATCCCGTCCGTGAAGCGCACCCAGTTGCAGCGCATGCACATCACGAGCGAGTGCGTGCGCGCGCTGTCGGCGTGGAACTGGACGCCGCGCAGCAGGTCGCCGCTCGAGATCCCCGTCGCCACGACGATCACCTCGCCGGGGGCGAGGTCGTCGGAGGTGAAGACCTGGTTGACGTCGTCGACGCCGTGCGCGGCCGCCTCCTCGATCTCCCTGCGCGTCGTCGGCCACAGCTGCGCTTGCAGCTCGCCGCCGAGACAGCGGAGCGCGGCCGCGGAGAGCACGGCCTGGCGGGTGCCGCCGATGCCGATCGCGAGATGGTCGTTCGTGCCGCGGACCGCCGCCGAGATCGACGCGGTCACGTCGCCGTCCTGGATCAGCTTGATCCGTGCCCCCGACGCGCGAATCTCTTCGATCAGGTCGTGGTGGCGGGGCCGGTCGAGCACGATCGTCGTGATGTCGTTCACGTTCCGGCCGAAGCCCTCGGCGATCGCGTCGATGTTCTGAGCGACCGGCTTGGCCAGGTCGATCTTGCCCTTCGCCCGAGGGCCGACGGCCATGCGCCGCATGTACATGTCGGGCAGGCGGAGCAGCGAGCCGGGCGGCCCGACCGCGATCATCGACATGGCGCCGTTCCCGCCCCGCGCGACGACGCCGCGGCCCTCGAGCGGGTCGACGGCGAGGTCGAACGCCTCGCCGCCCGCTCCGAGCGTCAGGCCGACGGTGAGCTGCTCGCCGTCCTCGGGCCCGATCACGACGGTGCCGCTGATCGGAAGCTGCGAGAGCCCGGCCAGCATCGCGCCCTCGGCCGCGTCCTCGGCCGCGTCCTGGTCGGCGCGGCCGAGCCAGCGCGCACCGGCGAGCGCAGCCCACTCCGTCGCGCGGGCGAAGAGCGCGCAGGGGCACGTGGGCCGCTCCTGCTCGCTCACGTCGCGACTCGCGCGTGGCGCTCGGCCCGCTCCAGCACGAGCTCGAGCACCGCGCCGATCGCGTCGCTGACCTTCTCGTTCTCGATCACCGGCACGTCGCTTCGCCGCGCCCGTTCCACGATGTACTCCTGGATCATCCTGATCTCCGGCAGCCCCGCCACGTACTTGTCCCCGGGCCGGACGCCGTCCGAGTTCACGTCGCGGATCAGGAAGTGCGTCCGATGGATCTCCTCGTCGTGGATCGCGAGCACGCACTGGACGACGAGGGCGCCCTCGAGCTCGGTCGAGAGCATCCCCGGGACGAGGTGCACGCCTTCGAGCACCATCGACCAGCCCTCGTCGAAGGCGCGCACGAGCGCGGCCTCGACGCCGACGAGCACGTTCCGGGTCTGGTCGAGGAAGCCGAGCAGCGCCGCGTCGCCCGACTCCTCCTCCTCGGCCTTCGTCAGCCCGAGCGCCGCCTCGAAGCTCGAGTGGTGGATCGAGGGCATGAACTCCTTCGCGAAGAACGCACGCATCGTCTGGCGGACGAAGTCCGTCGAGGTGACGCGCGTGATCCCGAGCCGATACGCGACCTCGGTCGCCACCGTCGACTTGCCGGTGCCCGTGCCGCCGCCGACGAGCAGCACGACCGGCACGTCGAGCTCCTGGAGGTCGCGGAACTGACGCACGCGCCGCGCGGCGCGGTTACCCGGCACCTCGCCGAGGACGTCCACGGCCAGCTCACGCAGGCGTTCGAGGTCGACCGACGTCGATCCCCGTTGGGCGAGGTCTGCCTCTGTGCGACGCGCGAGCTCGTAGGCGGGCTCCTCCGGGACGCCGACGGCGACGAGCACGCGCGCCATCAGCCCCTTCGAGTAGCGCGCCGACTTGCCGCCCAGAAAATCGAGCTCTCCGTGTCGCCGCTCGCTCACGCGGTGGCCTCCGAGGCCAGCCGCTGCAGCTCCTCGTCCAGACCTGGCCCGTCGCCCACCGAGAGCACGTCGCTCCCCGCCAACACCACGTCCACCCCACGCTCGCGCCCGGCTGTCGCGACGACGTCGATCGCGGCGGCCTTCAGCTCGACGAGAAAGACCTCGGCGTCGACCGCTGCGAGCTCCTCGCGCAACATCGACCGGTTCGAGAGGTTCCCCGAGACGTGGACGACCTCGGCACCGTGCTCGTCGGCGAGGTGCCGTCGGAAGCAATCGTGTGCGCTCTCGGGCGCGGTCGAGAAGAACGCGACGCGCCGGCCCGCCACCGGCTCGGCGGGGCGCGGACGCAGCGTGGTCGCGACCACCCGCGGAGCGAGCTCGGAGGCGCGCTCGGCCAGCTCCTCCCACCCCGAGCCGTCCTCGGCCATGGTGAGCACGACGAGGTCCGAGATCAGGTGGCGGTAGCCGTTCAGATAGCCGGTGGCGACGGCCGGGTCCTGCTGGGCGTTCACGACGAGGATGCGCCGCCGCGTCGCGACCGGCGGCAGCGCCGCCCCGCTGCCGTCGAAGAGGACGAGCTCCGGCTCGAGCTCGACGGCGCGACGGGCACCGTCGTGCACGTTCGACGAGAACACGGCTCCGGCCAGCCCGCCGCCGCAGCGCCGGCAGCCGACGGTGGTGACGCCGGCGAGCGCCGCCGTCTCGAGATGGTCGGACGCGGCATGCCGCCCGGAGTCGGCCAGCTCCAGCAGCGCGTCCACCGTCGGCGCCACGTTCACGACCTCCGGCTCGGGCGGCCCGCCACGCCCCATCGCCACGACGACGAGCTTGCGGTCGCGCGAGAGCAGCTGTGCCGCGTGAGCCGTGATCGCCGTCTTGCCGACCCGCTTGCCGGTGCCGACGATCCCGATCGACGGCAGCTCGAACGGCTCGAAGACGGGCGGATCGAAGCGAAAGTCGGCGCCGACGTACGGCACCCCGCGCGCCAGCACGCGGCTCGCGACCGCGAAGCGCTCGCGCGGCCCCAGCACCGGCTCGTCGGAGAGGTCGACGACGAGCTCGGGCCGGTGCTCGTCCAGGGCGAGGTCGAGCGTGTCGGCGAGCGGCACCCCGTAGTCGTCGTCGCCGCGCAGCTTCTCCGTGCCGCCGAGCAGGTGCGCGGCGACCACGTCGTACGGCAGCTCCTCGAGCGCCGCGCGCACGACCGGCGCATAGTGCTCCCCGTCGATGAGCGCCACCGCCCTCGTCATGAGCGGGTCGTCACCTCGTCCTCGATCCGGCCCGTGTACTTCTCGTACGCGAAGGTGTCGAGCGAGAACTGGATGATCCGCTCCTGCCCGTGGAACGGATGCTTGCGCCAGACGTCGACGTGGCTCCCGGAGACCTCCACGACGTTGTAACAGGGTCTCGTATTGCCTCTCAGGCGCAGGGAGGAGACGGTGCCCGTGTTGACGACGAAGAGGTTCTCGAGCCGCCACGCGTAGGGCACGTGCTTGTGGCCGGAGAGGACGAGATGGACGCCCGCGCGCTGGAGGGTCTCGATCGTGTCGCCCGCGTCGTAGATCACGTTGCGCTCGCGTCCGGTGCCGGGCACGGGCAGCAGATGGTGGTGACAGACGAAGACGCGCAGGCGTGCCGGAGGCTCGAACTGCTCCTCGATCCAGCGGTAGCGGCCCCGCCCGATCTGCCCGTGATCGAGGTCGGGCTCGGTGGAGTCGACCGCGACGACCGTCACGTCGCCCACCCGCAGTACCGAGTTGCGATCGCCGAACAGCTCCTCGAAGTGGACGTAGCCGACGTTCCGCGAGTCGTGGTTCCCGGGGATCACGACCAGCGAGTCGCACTCGATCCGGTCGAGGTAGCTCTTCGCCTCCTGGTACTCGTGCTTGAAGCCGAAGGTGGTCAGGTCGCCCGAGCAGACGACGATGTTCGGCCTCAGGTCGTTGATCTCGCCGATCGCACGCTCGAGTAGGCCGGGCACGAAGTACTGCCCGCCGCAGTGCAGATCGGAGAGATGGGCGATCGTGAACGTGTCGGGAGGAGCGGCGCCCATGAGGGTGCAGTGTAAGACGGGGCCGTCCGGGACGGTGAGTACCCTGGATTCCGTGCCCTGGCAACAGCCTTCGTTCAGGGCGTACGCCGGAGCGGCCCCGCCCAGGTTCGCGAACGAGGTCGAGCTGGAGTGCGCGAAGATCCTCGACTTCTACGGCCTCAGGTGGGACTACGAGCCGAGGACCTTCGTGCTCGCCCGCGACCCGGACGGCCGCGTCACGAGCGCCTTCACACCGGACTTCTACCTCCCCGAGCAGGACCTCTACGTCGAGGTCACGGTGATGCGGCAGTCGCTCGTCACGCGTAAGAACCGCAAGCTGCGCGAGGTCCGCCGGCTCTATCCCGGCGTGAAGGTGAAGCTCTTCTACCGCCGCGACATCGAGCGGCTCGCACAGCGCTACCGGCTGAGGCTGGCGTCCTGAGGACCGCGACCTGATGCTGGACGCGCTCCGCGAGGAGGGCCATCCGATCGGGGCGGTCTACCTCTCGCGGCAGGAGATAGCCCGGCGTGTCGGTGAGCTCGGAGCCGAGCTCACCGAGGTGTACGCGGGCCGAAACCCCCTGCTCGTGGCGCCGCTCAAGTCCAGTGCCGTCTTCCTCGCCGACCTCTCGCGTGCGCTCCCGATCGAGCACGGCCTCGACTTCCTCGAGCTGGCGGCGTACTCAGGGGGCCGGAGCGGCTCCGTCCGGCTGCTGAAGGACCTCGACGAGCCGGTGATGGGACGCGACGTGCTCGTCGTCGAGGACGTCGTCGACACGGGGCTGACGCTGAACTTCCTCACGCGGACGCTGTCGCTTCGTCGGCTCGCGTCCCTCTCGGCGGTGACGCTGCTCGATCGTCCGTATCGACGGCTGGTCGACGACGTCCCGCTCGACTACGTCGGCTTCACCGTCCCGGACGAGCTCTTCGCCGGCTACGGCCTGGGCCTCGACGAGCGCTGGCGGGCCTTGCCCGACCTGCACGTCGTCACGGCCGAGGTGCTCCCCGAGTCGCTCACAGGCGACGGCTTCCGGCGCGAAGACCCCGGCGCCGCAGCAGCGTAGCGCTGTGCGCCGTCTGCGGCTTCCTCCCGCGTTCCTGGCGCGTGACTGAGCGTGCGCGGCCGGAGGGGATAGGCCGTGAGGCCAGACCCGGAGAGCCGCGTGCGCTCAGGCGCGCGAGGGCGGCGGAGGCGGGCTCCGCCCGCCGGGAGCCGCCCGGCCAGGGGCGCGGGAGGCTAGAGGTAGCCGAGCGGGTCGACTGCGCCGCCGTTCACGCGCACCTCGAAGTGCACGTGGGGCCCCGTCGAGTTGCCCGTGTTCCCGGAGTACGCGATCACCTGGCCCTGCGCGACGGACTGGCCGACGCCCACGGCGACGCTCGTGTTGTGGCCGTACGCCGTGGCGATGCCGTTGCCGTGGTCGACCACGACGAGGTTGCCGTAGCCGCCCATCCAGCCGGCCACGATCACCGTCCCGGCAGCCGATGCGACGACGGGCGTGCCGCTGCCCACGGCAATGTCGATGCCCTCGTGCATCCGGCCCCAGCGCCAGCCGAAGGAGCTCGTGAGAATGCCCTGGACCGGCCACACGAACCCGGACGCCGACGGGGCCGAGGTCATCGGCGTGGAGGACGAGACGGCCGCCGACTGCGCGGCCTGGATCTTCGCTGCAAGCTCTGCGCTCTGGGCGAGCAGGCCCTCGACCTCGTGCAGGTAGTCCTCGCGCGTGGCGCGCGTCGAGGCGAGCGCCTCGTTCTTGTCGCGACGGGCGGTCGCGAGCTGCCGCTGGCTCCACGCGAGCCGGTCGCGGACCTCACGCTGCTCCTCCGTCCTCGCCGCCACCTCGTTCCTCGTCTCCCGCTGCTGGTTGCGCGTCTTGCGCGTCGCCTCGCGCGTCTCGCGCATGGAGATCTTGGCCTGCTCGACCTCGCGCGCGATCTTCTCGTCCTGCCGGCCGATCGTGTCCAGGAACTCCAGCTGATCGAGCATGTCGCCGAAGCTCGCGGCCTCGAGCACGACGGTCAGCGGCTCGGTCGGATCGGACGTGTAGATCTCCACGACCCGCTTGTTCAGCCGCTCGATCGCGGCCTTGTGCTGGCGCTGGAGGAAGATCAGCCGGCTCGTCTGGGTGAAGAAGAGCTCGTTCAGGCGGTCGAGCTTGCGCTGGTGCAGGGCGAGCACGCCTTCGAGCTGGTCGAGCCGCACCTCCGCAGCGCCGACGTCGTCCTCGAGCGCGCGGATCTTCGCCGTGACCACGGCGATCTGGGAGCTGAGCACGCCTTCCTTCTCGCGGGCGCGGTCGATCTTGTCCTGGAGCCGGTCGATCTTGGAGTCGACGGCCCGCTTGCGTTGCTCGGTTCCGTCCTGGCCGGGAGCGGTCGGCGCCAGGAGCAGCGCGCTGCAGGCGCACGCCGCCGCGAGACCGATGAGGAGACGGGGCATCCCGAAGGTAGTTTCGTCAGAGGGTCGGCCGTCCCTCTCCGGAAGCGGCCGTCGAGCAGTCTAGCGAGCTTTTCGGCAGGTTTGCAGGGAAGACGTGCCGAGCCGACGGGCCCGAAGGCTGGAACACACCCCGCTCAGCGCCGTCGAGCCGCGGCTACAGCGGCCCGGGCTCGGGGATCTGCGGCGGCTCGGGCGGGTCGAGCTCGCCCGGCGGCGGGTACGGCTCGGGGATCTCCGGCGGCTGGGGTGGATCGAGCTCACCCGGCGGCGGATACGGCTCCGGGATCTCCGGCGGCTGGGGACCGAGTGGCTCCACCGTCCGTCTCTACCCGCCGGGAAGGTCGCTACACGTCCGTGGCAACGGGCTTCGCCGCACCTGCCCGCAACTCGAGCGCCCGCAGGGCCTCGGCCGCCTCCCGGCGGAGAGGCCCGACGAGCGCGCGATAGTCCTCGTCCGAGACCTTGCCGGTGCGGTGGTCGAGCTCCAGCTCCTTCAGGGCGGCGAGCGCACGGTCGCGCACCTCGGCGAGCTCGAGCTGCCGGCGCTCCAGCTCACCCGGCTGGTCGAGCACGTCGTCCGCCGTGGACGGCTCCCGCAGGTACGGCAGCGCGACGAGCACGACGCAGCCCGCAGCGAGCAGGGCGCCGAGCAGGAGCGCGACCGTCATCGCCCCACGGCGACGCCGGCGCGGGCGTAGCGCTGCGCGAGCCGGCGCTGCTCCCGCGCGTCCGGCCAGAGGGCGATCAGCGACCCGAGCAGGAAGACGAGCCCGGCGAGCCAGATCAGGTTCACGAGCGGCTTCACGAACACGCGGAGGTAGACCGTGCCATCGGCGTTCACCTGCTCGGCGATTACGAACAGGTCCTCGCCCGTGACCAGGTCGCTGCGGATCCCGACCTCGTTCGAGACCTGCTGCTCCGCCGTGTACGCGTTCTTACCCGCCTCGACGGTCCCGAGGTCGCGCCCGCCGCGCTCGACGCCCACGACCGCCCGCACCTCGGTGGCGTTCGCCGCAGGACGCTCGTCCAGGCGCAGATACGTGAGGCGGTAGTCGCCCACCTCGAGCGTCTGCCCGGGCGCGAGCTGCCGCTCGCTCACCTTGTCGTACGCGCTCGAGCCCGCGATGCCGATCGCGAGCAGCACGATCGCGGCGTGGACGATGTAGCCGCCGTAGCGCCGCCGGTTCCGGCCGACCAGGTCGGAGAAGGCGCGCGGCCACGAGCCACCCGCGAGCGCGCGACGGGCACGCGTCCCCCGAGCGAACTCGAACACGATCGAGGCGAGCACGAACGCCGAGAAGGTGTACGCGATCAGGCCCGGGATCGACGAGCCCGCGCCGAGCGCCAGCAGCACGAGCCCCGTCGCGAGGGCGAAGCCGAAAGGCCAGAGGAAGGTGACCGCGAGGCTACGCAGAGACGCCCGCCGCCAGGCGACGAGCGGCCCGAGCCCCATCAGGAGCAGGAGCGGCAGCCCGAAGACGCGGAGGAAGAAGTTGTAGTAGCCCTGGCCGACGAGCCGCTGCTCGCCGTAGACCGCCTCGTGCAGGATCGGGTAGGCGACGCCCCAGAGGATGGTCAGCGTCAGCGCGACGAGCAGCAGGTTGTTGTAGAGGAACGTCGCCTCCCGGGAGACGAGCGACTCCAGCCGCGAGCGCGCGCGCAGGATCGGCAGCCGCGAGAAGATCAGGGCCAGCGACCCCGCCACGACCACACAGATGAAGGCGAGGAACCACGGCCCGATCGAGCTCTGGGTGAAGGAGTGGATCGAGCTGACGATCCCCGAGCGGGTCAGGAACGTGCCGAAGAGCGAGAGTGCGAACGCGAACAGCACGAGCAGGACGTTCCAGACCTTCAGCATGCCGCGCTTCTCCTGGATCATCACGGAGTGCAGGAACGCCGTCGCGGCGAGCCACGGCATCAGCGCGGCGTTCTCGACCGGATCCCACGCGTAGTAGCCGCCCCAGCCCACCTCCTCGTAGGCCCAATGCGCGCCGAGGAGTTGTCCGACGCCGAGCGCCGTCCAGGCGACGAGCGTCCAGCGGCGGGTCGAGATGATCCAGCGCTCGTCCGTGCGGCGGGCGAGCAGCGCCCCCATCGCGAAGGCGAACGGGACGGCGAGGCCGACGTAACCGAGGTAGAGCAACGGCGGGTGGGCCATCATGTACGGGTTCTGCAGGCTCGGATTGAGCCCGCGTCCGTCGAGCGGCGCGACCTGGGTCGCAAACGGGCTTGCGACTGCGACGACGAGAAAGGCGAAGAAGAGCGCGATGCCCCCGAGCACCGGCACGACCCAGGCGACGAGGTCGCGCGCGCTGCGCCGGTTCAGGAGGACGGCCGCGGCCGCGTAGCCGGTCAGGATCAGCAGCCACAGCAGCAGCGAGCCTTCCTGACCGCCCCAGAAGGCCGAGATCGTGTAGCCGGTCGGGAGCTCGCGGCTCGTGTGCGCCGCGGCGTAGACGAAGGAGAAGTCGTTGCGGACGAGCGCGGCGAGGAGCACGCCAGAGGCGACGAGCGTGGAGGCGAACGCACCGATCAACGCGTTCTGGGCCGAAAGCGCGAGCCGGCGGCGGCGCGTGTGCGCGGCGTAGGCACCCGCGACGACGGCGTAGAGCGCCAGCCCGAGCGTGACGACGAGCGCGGCGCGGCCGAGCTCCGGCATTAGTGCGTCTTCAGGTGGTGCGGCCTGGTTTCTGGCGTGGGAGCAGCAAGCCAGGCTAGGACGCAGGGAGCGCCGATATCCGAAGATATCGGCGCGACTGAGGACGACGCATGGCGCCGCTGATCGCGCGCCAGGAGCCAGGAGGGCATTGCCTGAAGTCGCACTAGGTGCTCTTCTTGTCCGGGGCGTACTTCGACGGGCACTTCGTGATCAGCGAGTCGCGCTCGGCCACGAAGACACCGTTCTGCAGTCGTCCGTCCACGACGATGTCCCGCTTGGGCCGGAACTGGTCGGGGACGGAGCCCGTGTAGTGCACCGTCACCAGCTCCGTCTTGCCGCCCTTGATGTCACGCACCTGAAAGCGGAGGCCGCCGGGGGCGTACGAATCCCCCGTGGGAACGCCGACGACGTGGCCCGCAAGGGACACCCGGCTCGTGCGGCCGTCGAGCTCGCTCGGCTGCACCATCGCCGTGCCGCCGCCAGCGATCGACGCGTAGAGCAGGAACACCGCGAGCGCCGCGGCGACGGAGAGCGCGATCACGAGACGCGCAGGGCTGCGCTTCCTGGCCACTGCGGTGATGGTACCGAGGCTAGACGGTTCTGGGCGCCACTTCGCGCCGCCCGGGAACGCGGTAACCGTGATCCTGGCAGAGCGACCCGGGTGCGTCCTCGGTGAGGGCGTCGCAGTAGCCCTTGCCGTAGGCGGCACGCATGAACGCGGCCATCACCTCGAGGTTCCACTCGGCCACCTCGGACGCCTCGCGCCAGAGGTCGGCGAGCCGAAGATCGATGTCGAGCTCGAGCAGATCGATTCGCGAAGGACGCTGTGACATGTCGAAAAGGGTAGGACCCCCGTCGGACGACATCGGTCGGTAGCGTCCGCTCCCATGGAACGCCTGCGCTTCGGCCCCGCCGGGCTCGCCACCGACGTCGAGCCGGAAATGGCCGTCGCCGCGGTCGCCGCGGCGGGTTACGACGCGTGCGAGGTCGGCTTCGGCGGCGGCTTCAAGATCGACTATCCGGCTGCCGAGCGCCTCGGTGCCGCGGCGCGCGAGCACGACGTCCTGATCTCGATCCACGCGCCCCTGGCCGGCTTCATGGGCCACCTCGACCTGGGCAAGAAGTACCGCATGGCGGTCGGGATGCTCGACCACACCGCCGGTCTCGCCGGGGCCTGCGGTGCTGAGGTGGTCGTCTTCCATCCGGGCTTCCTGCTCGGACGGGAACGGCAGGACGCGCTCGACGCGGTCGTGGAGCAGCTCGGACTGCTCGGCGAGCGACTCGAAGGCAAGGGCCGGCTCGTCCCCTTCGGCGTCGAGGTGATGGGCCGCGTCCGCGACCTCGGCTCCCTCGACGACGTGATCGAGCTCGCCGCACGCGTGCCCTTCGTCCGGCCCGTGCTCGACTTCGCGCACATGCATGCCACCTCGGACGGCGCCTACACCGAGACCGAGGCGTTCGCCGACGCGCTCGAGGCGGCCGACGGGGTGCTGGCGCCGGGCGCTCCGTTCCACATCCACTTCTCGGACATCGCCTACGCGAACCGCAACGAGACGAAGCACCTGCCCTACGGCGAGGGGACGCTGCGCGTCGAGCCTCTCGGTGCCGCGCTCGCGCGCTTCGAGCGGCCGGCGACGGTCATCTCGGAGGCGCCGGACGTGGGCTCGACTCAGGCGATCGGCGCGGCGCTTCGCGCGAGCGCGGCCAGCTCTTCCTCGTAGGCGGCGGCCTCTGCGTCGCGGCCCTGGTCGCGCAGAAAGCCGATGAGCGCTTCGAGAATCTCGCGATGGTGGATGACGAAGTCGGTCTCGTTGACGATGTCGACGGCCTCACGGAGCAGCAGCTCGGCCTCCTCGACCTCGCCCTGCGCCGCGCGGACGAGCCCGAGCGCCATCCGCGTCGTCGCGCGTGAGCTCTGGTCGTGCGGACCGACCGTCCGCCGCGCCTCGAGCGCCATCTGCTCAGCCTCGTCGAGGCGCCCCTGCTCGAGCAGCACCTGGGCGAGCCCGCGCTGGCTCTCGCACAGGGTGCCGCGGTCCTCGAGCGATTTCAGGATCCGGATCGCGTCGCGGAAGAGCCGCTCGGCCGCGGCCAGGTCGCCACGGCTGCGCGCGACCTTGGCGAGCTTGCTCAGGATTCGCGCCTGCGGCCAGGCCGCGCCGGCCTCCTCGAAGAGGGCGGCGGCCTCGTCGAACGCAGCCTCCGCCGCCTCGATCCGGCCCCGCTGAGCGGCGAGGTCGCCGCGTGAGCCGAGCGCCTGGGCACGGGCGGCGATGCTCCCGCTGCCCTGCGCGAGCTCCCAGGCGCGGTCGATCAGCTGCTCCGCCTCCTCCAGCTCCCCGCGCTGGATGTGCGCGCTCGCGAGCCGCTGCACGGCGTCCGCCTCGAGATCCTCGCGCTCGAGCTGGCGTGCGAGCTCGATGGACGCGCGCGTGTGCCGCTCGTCCTCGTCGAGGTCTCCGCGCCACCAGGCGATCTGCGAGAGCAGCGCCAGCGCGTCGAATCGGCCGACCGAGTCGGCCTCCTCGAACGTCGTCAGCGCCTTCTCCGCCAGTGCCCGCGCGCGCGGCAGGTCGGCGTCGCGCAGCAGGGTCACGTGTGCGAGGGCGGTGAGCGAGCGGCCCAGGATGGTCTCGTCGCCGGACTCCTCGGCGAGCTTGTGCACGGTCTCCATCTCGACGGCGACGGCCGGCAAATCGTCGAGCCGCCACGCCGCGCGCGCAGCCTGGAAGCGCCGGTCGAGCGTCGGCTCGAGCTCCACCGCGCGCAGCAGGAGCCGGCGCGCGGAGCGGTTGGCCTCGCGGGCGAGTGCCCGGCGCCCGGCCGCCTCGAGCGTCGCCGCGGCCTCCGTCACGAGCTCCGCCGGGATGACGCCGTCGAGCTCCTCCAGCAGGGTCGCCGCCTGCTCGAGGTGATAGGCGCGGATCTCGACGAGCTCGTCGGCGGCGCGCTCCCCGAGCCAGCGGGCGACCACCTGGTGCAGGTCGGCGCGGGCGCCCTTCGTCAGTCCGGAGTAGGCGACGTCCCGGATCAGCACGTGCTTGAAGCGGTAGGCGCTCTCGCCCGAGATCGTCGACCGGCTCTCCCGGGTGATGAAGTCGCGCCCGAGCAGGTCGTCGAGCGCAGGTTCGAGCTCGAGGTCGGGGGCGAGCTCCTCCAGCACGCCCTCCCAGAAGATGCGGCCGACGACCGAGGCGCGTTGGAGCGCGATCTTCTCGCCCCTCGGCAGCCGATCGATGCGGGCCGCGATGATCGCCTGGAGGGTGTCGGGGATCCGCTGCCTGGCGCTGCCGCCCTCGAGCAGCATCCGCGCCGTCTCCTCCACGAAGAGAGGGTTGCCCTCGGTCTTCTCCAGCAGCGCACGACGGTCGCCGAACGTGAGCTCCCGACCGGCGAGCAGCGCATCGACGAGCTCCTCGCTGTCGGCGTGGCCGAGCGGCTCCAGCTCGATCGCGGTGGCGCGCAGGCGCCCGCCGCCCCAACCGGGCCGGAGGTCGAGCAGCTCGGGACGCGCGAGACAGATGATCAGGAGGGGCGCATCCTTGACCCGCTCGGCCAGGTGCTGGACGAGATCGAGCAGCGGCTCCTCGGCCCAGTGAACGTCCTCGAACACGAGCACGAGCGGCTGCGCGGAGGCGAGCTCGGCCGCCCACTCGCGCGCTGCCCAGGCGATCTCCTGCTGGCTGCGCTCGGTCTCGATTCCCTCCAGCACGCCCGCCGCGAGCGCCAGCAGGTCGGCGACGGCGTCGTCGCCGCAGCACGCGCGGAGCTTCGACACGGCCTGCTGGACCGGGTCGTCGTCGGTGATCCCGGCCGCGACCTTCACCATCTCGGCCAGCGGCCAGTAGGTGATCCCCTCGCCGTACGGCAGGGAGCGTCCGGCGAGCACGGTCGCGCCCTCGACCCCGGCGACGAACTCCCTCACGAGTCGACTCTTGCCCACGCCGGGCTCGCCGTAGATCGTGAAGATGTGCGCGCGCTCGTCCTTGGCCGTCCGCGCGAAGGTCATCTGCAGCAGCTCGAGCTCGACGTCGCGGCCGATGAATGGCGCGGAGACGGTCGGGACGCGGCTCGTCGACTCGCGCACCGAATCGAGCAAGTACACCGGGAGCGGCGCGCCGAAGCCTCTGAGGTCGAGGGTGCCCTGCTCCGTCGCCTCGATCGCCGAGGCGGTGAGGCGATGGGCGAAGGGACCGAGGAGGACCTGCCCCGGCGCGGCGGCCTGCTGGAGCCTCGCCGCCAGGTTGACCGCCTCGCCGGTCGCGAAGGTCGACTCCGCGTCGTCGGCGACGACCTCGCCGGACTCGATCCCGATCCGCGCCTCCAGCCCGAGGCCGTGGACGGAATCCATGATCGCGACAGCCGCGCGCACGGCTCGTTCGGCGTCGTCCTCGTGCGCCTGCGGGATGCCGAACGCCGCCATGACCGCGTCGCCGGCGAACTTCTCGACGATGCCGCCGTGGGTCGTGATGCAGTGCGAGACGTGCTCGAAGAAGGACGTCACACGGCGGCGGACGACCTCCGGATCGCGTGTGGAGACGAGCTCGGTCGAGCCGACCAAATCGACGAAGACGACAGTTGCGAGCTTCCGTTCCACCATCTAATTGTAGAGACGAGGGTGGATCAGACGGAGGCGCGCGAGGTTCCGTAGCATCGCCTCGTGCTCGATCCCAAGGTCTTCAAGGCATACGACGTCCGCGGCCTCCATCCGGAGGAGCTCGACGAGGAGGGCGCGCATGCGATCGGCCGGGCCTACGTGGAGCAGTTCGAGCCGCGCCGGATCGCAGTCGGCCGCGACATGCGCATCTCGTCACCGGCGATGGCGGCCGCGCTGATCGAGGGCGCGGCGGAGGGCGGCGCGGACGTGCTGGACCTGGGTCTCGTCGGCACGGAGATGGTCTACTACGCAGTCGGCGAGCTCGGCCTGGACGGCGGCGTCTGCGTCACCGCCTCGCACAACCCGAAGGAGTACACGGGGATGAAGATCGTTCGCCGCGGTGCGCTCCCAGTCGGGGGCGAGTCGGGTCTCCTCGACGTACGCGACCGGGCGCTGAAGGGCTTCGGGGAGGTCGCGCGGCGGGGCACGGTGGGGGCGTACGACGTCTGGCCGGGGTTCGTGGAGAAGGTGCTCTCCTTCGTCGACGTCGAGGCGATGAAGCCGCTGAAGGTCGTGATCGACGCCGCCAACGGCATGGCCGGGACGATGCTGCCGCCCGTGCTGGAGCGGCTGCCGGTCGAGGCGGTCGCCTGTTACTTCGAGCCCGACGGCACCTTCCCGAACCACGAGCCGAATCCACTCCTGCCCGAGAACCGCGAGTTCATCATCCGCAAGACGACCGAGGAGGGTGCTGACCTCGGCGTCGCCTACGACGGCGACGCCGACCGCTGCTTCTTCGTCGACGACACGGGCGACTTCGTCCCCGGCGACTTCATCACGGCGCTGCTCGCGGAGTCGATCCTCGAGAAGGAGGGCGGCGGCAAGGTGATCTACGACGTGCGCGCGAGCCGCGCCGTACCGGAGACGATCGAGCGCGCCGGCGGCGAACCGCTGATGAACCGCGTCGGGCATGCCTACATCAAGCACCGCATGCGCAAGGAGGGCGCCGTGTTCGGCGGCGAGGTTTCCGCGCACTACTACTTCCGCGACTTCTCACAGGCCGACTCGGGCGTCGTCCCCTTCCTGCTCGTGCTGGAGCTGCTCTCGAAGCGGGGCCGGAAGCTGTCCGAGCTGCTCGCGCCCTTCCGCGAGCGCTTCTTCATCACGGGTGAGATCAACACGCCGGTCGCGGACGTGGCGTTGAAGCTGCAGGAGCTGAAGGAGCGCTACGCCGACGGACGGGTCACACACCTGGACGGGATCTCGGTCGACTACGACGACTGGCACTTCAACGTCCGCCCGTCGAACACCGAGCCGCTGCTGCGGCTGAACCTGGAGGCGAACTCGCAGGAGTTGATGGAAGCGAAGCGCGACGAGGTGATCGGCCTGATCCGCGCATGAACCCCGAGCTCGGCCAGGTGACGGACCGCAAGCCGCCGTTCCACTACTCCGCGATCGCGCGCGTCTGGTTCTCGGACACCGACGCGCAGGGAATCGTCTACTACGGCCGCTATCTCCCCTACTTCGACCACGCGCGCACCGAGTACCACCGCCACCTCGGCATGGCCGGCCCCTGGCTCGGCGACCGCGACTTCGTGATGCGGGCGTCCAAGGTGGAGTACCACGCGCCGGCCCGGTTCGACGACCTGCTGGAGATCTTCGTCCGGCTCGCGCGCATCGGGCGCACCAGCGCGACCTACGAGTGCGCCGCCTACCGGATGGAGGACGACGCGCTGATGGTGACCGCCTCGCAGACGCTCGTGCTGGTCGACCTCGCCCAGCGGCAGGCGTGCGAGATCCCGGACGACTACCGGGAGCGGATCCGAGCCTTCGAGGGCGAGGCGCTGGAGGCGTGACGGCCGAACCAGGCGCGCTGGAGGAGGTCGAGCGCGTCGTCGACCGTGGTGGCGACGCCGACGACGTCCTGCGCGACGTCGTCGCGACCCTGCACGAGCAGCTCGGCCGCTTCGTCCGGATCAGCTTCGTCGAGAACGACCGGCTCTCGCCCGGTCCGGCCGCCGGCGAGGAGAGCGAGACGACGTCCGTTCCGATCGAGTTCGAGGGGCGGCGAGTCGCGGAGCTCGAGCTGGGCGGTGCCGCCTCCGACGACGAGCACGCGCTGCTCGAGCGCGTCGCGATGCTGCTCTCGCCCTATGCGCTCGTCGGCTGGGACACCGGCGGCGAGGAATGGGCGCCGTAGCCCGCCGGCGGAGCGTCGAGGACGGCCCGGACCACCTGAGCGAGCTCACTCCGCCCGAACGGCTTCTCGAGCAGCGGCACGCTGGGATCGAGCGTCCCCCGCTCGACCATCGTGTCGCCGGAGTAGCCGGACGTGAAGAGCACGCGGAACGACCCGCGCTGCTCGACGAGGCGAGCCGCCAGCTCGGGCCCGTTCATCACGGGCATGACGACGTCGGTCAGCAGCAGGTCCCAAGCGCCGGTGTGCCGGAGGGCCTCGTCCGGTGACGCAGCCGCGATCACGGTGTAGCCCTCGCGCTCGAGCATCTCGCAGGTGAGCCGGCGCACGAGCTCGTCGTCCTCGACGAGCAGGATGTGCTCGCTGCCGCAGGGCTGCGGGTCCTCCACGACCGGCGGGCGGCGCTCGGCCCGCTCGTACGTCGCGGGCAACGTGACGGCGAACCGGCTGCCGAGGCCCTCTTGGCTTTCGACCTCGATCCGGCCTCCGCACTCCTCCACGATCCCGTACACGGTGGCCAGCCCGAGCCCTGTGCCCTTGCCCACTTCCTTAGTGGTGAAGAAGGGCTCGAACATCCGCGAGCGCGTTTGCTCGCTCATCCCCGTGCCGTTGTCGCTCACGACGAGCGTCACCTCGTCGGTCGTGGCGCTGCACGTGACGACGGTGAGGACACCACCGTCGGGCATGGCGTCGCCTGCGTTCAGGACGAGGTTCATCAGCACCTGCTCGAGCTGGTGGGGGTCGACCTTCACCCTGGGCAGGTCGGGTGTGAGCTCCGTGACGACGAGCACGTCCTCCCGAATCGCCCCACGGAGGAACCGGCTCAGACCGTCGATCACGTCGTTGACGTCGACGATCTGCGGCCTCGTCACCTCGCGGCGCGCGAAGGTGAGCAACTGGCGGGTGAGGTGGCTCGCGCGCCGCGCGCCGCGGAGGACCTCTTCCAGGTCGCGGCGTACCTCGTCGTCGAGCCCATCGGCCCGGTCGAGAGCCAGCTCGGTGTAGCCGGCGATGCCGGTCAGGATGTTGTTGAAGTCGTGCGCCACTCCGCCCGCGAGCTGCCCCACCGCATCGAGCTTGCGCGCGTGTTGCAGCTGCCGCTCGAGCTCGCGCCGCTCGGTCACGTCGGAGCCGATGCCGACATGACGGGCGGGATTCCCGTGCTCGTCGCGCACGACCGTGACGAGCTCGTGGACGAGCCTGATCTCGCCGTCCGGCCGGACGATCCGGAACTCGTGCTCGACGCGGCCGTCGATATTCGCCCGGCCGACGCCTTCGAGCACGCGGGCGCGGTCGTCCTCGTGGATCGCTTCGACCCACGAGTGCGGATCGTCGAGCAGGCTCTGGCAGCTGCGCCCCCAGATCTGCTCGTACGCCGGGCTGACGTAGATCGTCCCGGCGAGATCCGCGTGCGCGATGAAGAAGACCTCGGGGATGGTGGTGACGAGCTCGGTGAACCGCCGCTCGCTCTCGCGCAGCGCCTCCTCGCCGAGCTTGCGGTCGGTGATGTCCTGGGAGGCGCTGTAGACGAGCCCGGTCTCGGGGTCGCGCCGGGCGTTCCAGAGCATCCATGCGTAGTCGCCGTCCTTGCGCCGGTAGCGGTTCTCGAAGGCCAGTGCGAGCCCGCCGTCGGTCAGCCGAGCCAGCTCGGCGACGGTCGCGCTCCGGTCGTCCGGGTGGACGAGGTCGAGTGACGGGCTCCCGAGCAACTCGTTTTCCGCGTAGCCGAGCACCTGCTCGAAGCGCGGGTTGAGGCGGGTGAAGGTGCCGTCGGGGGCAGTGATCGCGAACATCTCCGGCGCCAGTCGGAAGAAGCGATCGGCGCGCTCGGTCGCCCGGCGCTCGCTGCGCACGAGGCGTGCGTGCTCCGCGGAGACGAAGAAGTGGCGCACGGAGAACAGGAGCAAGAGCGTGATCACGGTCGCTCGGAGCACCATCCGCTCGCCGTGCGGAGCCCCGGTGGACGCGAAGACGAGCAGGACGATCGACAGCGCGACCGACGCAACGCCCGGCATGAACCCGCGCAGGCGGAGGTCGTGCTCGGTCGTCTGCGCCAGCGGCCCGGAGCGCACGGCACGCAGCCCGGCGGCGCCGATCGCGACCATCCCCAGCGTCCAGAGCACGTCGAGCGGCTCGTGCCCGGGGTGGTAGCTGCCATCCAGCAGCTTCCCGGCCCAGAGCGAGAACGCCAGGGCCTGTGTGAGCAGCCCCGCGGTGAGCAGGGCCAGATCGGGTCGGCGTAGCAGGCTGAGCCGGGTGCACAGCGACTGGACGATGGTCGCGGCGACGGCCGAGTGCCCCACGGCGTACGCGAGGGCGATCGCGATCCCGGCGTTCGAGAGCTCGGAGCGCGAGGCGTTGTCGTAGTGGAAGACGCCGACGACGGCGCCGGTCACGACCGCGACGGCCAGCGCGTCGACCGCCGAGATCGACTTCGCGCCCGGTGAGGCGGGCGTCAACCGGTACACACCGACGAGGGCAACCGGTGCGAAGAGCAGCCAGCCCAGGTCCGGCAGGGACGGAAACGGCATGGTTCCTGCCGTGACGCCCAGGACGTCCCAGGCGATCTGACCGGCGAGCCAGCAGCAGCAGGCGGCGAGCAGGAACGCCCACGGCCGCCTGCGCTCGGCGTCCTCGATCCGTCGGCAGGCGTGCGCGAGGGCGAGCACCGCGAACAGCGCGGATCCGGTCCAGGCGCCGTTGGCGAGCCAGAACGCGTACTGGCCCGGGGCGATCTGCGCGAGCAGGGCCGCGCCCACGGCAAGCGCCGCGAGCACCGGAAGGACGAAGCGCCGCATACAAGGTGCTTCGGCGGGAAACGCGTCACCGGCCATCCCCGCTTCCGCGCGGCGCGGATCCCTCGATCGGGGGAGCGCGGAGTGCCGTGCGCGGGGCGCGCGCCCGTTCGACTGTGCCGCATCGAACGGGCGCCGCAGCTAGCCCGCAGCCCCTCTCCCCTCTCTAGATGTATTCGGATCGGCGGCGGCGTCCATCCCTTGATCGGGGTACCGGCCCGGTTCGACGCACGATCCGTCGTTCGAGCGGCGTTCTTAGCCGGCTCTTAGCCGACTCCGGCGCTTCGCGGCCACAATGGTGCGCATGAGGATCCTGGTCGTGGACGACGACGACGCGGTGCGCGAAGCGCTGCGCCGCGCGCTGCAGCTGGAGGGGTACGAGGTTGAGCTCGCGAGTGACGGCGCCGAGGCCCTCGACCGACTCAAGCTCGACAGCGTAGAGCCGGATGCGCTCGTGCTGGACGTCTCGATGCCCCGGCTCGACGGGCTCGAGGTCTGCCGGCGGCTGCGCCGCGGCGGCAGCAAGCTGCCCGTGCTGATGCTGACCGCGCGCGACGAGGTGGCCGACCGGGTGGCGGGGCTCGACGCAGGCGCGGACGACTACGTCGTCAAGCCGTTCGCGCTCGAGGAGCTGCTCGCACGGCTCCGCGCCCTTCTGCGGCGCACGTCCGGCACGTCCGAGGAGGTGCTGCGCTTCGCTGACGTCGAGCTCGACCCGTCGACGCGAATCGTCACGCGCGGCGGCGACCCGATCGAGCTGACGCGGACGGAGTTCTCGCTGCTCGAACTGTTCATGCTCAATCCGCGCCAGGTGCTGACGCGTTCGGTCATCTTCGAGCGCGTGTGGGGCTACGACTTCGGCTTCGGCTCGAACTCGCTCGACGTGTACGTCGGCTATCTGCGGCGCAAGACCGAGCTGGGCGGCAAGCCCCGCCTGATCCAGACCGTGCGCGGCGTCGGCTACGCGCTGCGCGAGGCGGCGCAGGCTTGACGGAGCCGCCAGGAGCGGAGGTGCCGGCTTTGCCGGCATCGGAGCGGGAACAGTGACGTTTCGCGCGCGCCTCACGCTCGCGGTCGCAGTCTCGGTCGCAGTCGCGGTCGCCGGCGCCTCCGCGCTCACGTACGTGCTCGTCCGCAACGAACTGCGCGGCGAAGTGGACGAGGCGCTGCAGAAGAGTGCTGCGGTCGCGCGTGTCGGCATCAACGAGGACGCGTTCACGGGCGAGGAGTTCCTGGGGCTCCCGCGCGACCCGCTGGGCGGCGCACCGGGGACGATCCAGCTCGTCCGGGCGTCGGGCGAGCCGATCCGACCCCGCGGGTCCCGCGTCACGCTGCCCGTGTCGGAACGCACCCGTGACACCGCCGGCGGCAGTGAAGGTCCGTTCTTCGAGGACGCGCACGTGGCCGACACCCATGTCCGGATCTACACCGTGCCGACCAACCAGCCCGGGTTCGCACTCCAGATCGCGAGGCCGCTGAACGAGGTCGACCGCGCACTCAGCAGGATCAGTAGGTTGCTGCTCCTGATCGCTCTCGGCGGGATCGGCCTCGCCGCCCTGCTGGGCCTCGGCGTCGCCCGCGCCGTGCTCGCCCCCGTGCGCCGGCTCACCGAGGCCGCCGAGGACGTCAGCGAGACGCGCGATCTCTCCCGCCGCATCGAGGTGGGCGGCAGCGACGAGCTTTCCCGGCTGGCAGCGACGTTCAACACGATGCTCGCGGCGCTCGAGGACTCCGCGCGCGCGCAGCGGCAGCTCGTCGCGGACGCGTCGCACGAGCTGCGCACGCCGCTCACGAGCCTGCGCACCAACATCGAAGTGCTGGCCCGCACCGATGCGCTGCCACCGGGCGAGCGCGGAAAGCTGCTCCACGACGTCACCGAGCAGCTCGGCGAGATGACCGCGCTGATCGCCGAGCTCGTCGAGCTCGCGCGTGGCGACGAGGCGCCCAGCGAGCCCGAGGACGTCCGGCTCGACCTCGTCACGACCGAGGCGATCGAGCGCACGCGACGCAACCGCCCCGGGATCCAGTTCCAGGCGGAGCTCGAGGAGACGATGGTGCGGGGCGTGCCGGCCAAGATCGAGCGCGCGATCTCGAACCTGCTCGACAACGCGGCGAAGTGGAGCCCGCCCGGAGGCCGGGTCGACGTAGCCGTGCGGGACGGCGAGGTGTCCGTGCGCGACCATGGGCCTGGCATCCGCGCCGACGACCTCCCCTTCGTCTTCGACCGGTTCTACCGCGCCACCTCGGCGCGCGGGATGCCGGGGTCGGGGCTCGGGCTCGCGATCGTACGCCAGGTGGCGGAGTCGCACGGCGGCTCCGTGAGCGCCGAGGCGGCCGAAGGCGGCGGGACGCGCCTGCGGCTCCGCCTCGCCTCCCAGACCGACTCTTAGGCGATTTTTAGACCGATCTCAGGCTCGCCTTAGGGAGCCCTGGTCTCCTGGGTGGACGAACACCACCACCCTCGAGAAAGGCAGCTCCCCGATGATCGACTTCCGCAAGCGACCGAAGACCACCCTGGCAGCAGCGCTGAGCGCCACGGCGCTCCTGGGCGCGGGCGGCGGCGCGGCCACGTACGCCGCGCTCGGCGCGGGCGAGACGACGATCGTGCGCACGACCGCTGTCGAGTCCAGCGCGCAGCCCGCGGCCGCGACGAGCGACTCCACCGTCGCCGAGATCTACAAGCGCGTGTCCGGCGCCGTTGTCGAGATCACCGTCTCGTCCGCGAACGGGCAGGCGCAGGGCTCGGGCTTCGTCTACGACGACGAAGGTCACGTGATCACGAACCACCACGTCGTCGAAGGCGCGAACACCGTCTCCGTCAAGTTCTCGGACGGCTCCACCCACGACGGCACCGTCCTCGGCAGCGACCCGTCCACCGACCTCGCCGTGATCGAGGTCGACGCTCCCGCCTCGTTGCTCCAGCCGCTCGACCTCGCCGATTCCGACGAGCTCGAGGTCGGCGACGGCGCGATCGCGATCGGCAGCCCCTTCGGGCTCGAGCAGACCGTCACGGCGGGCATCGTCAGCGCGCTCCATCGCCAGATCACCGCGCCGGACGACTTCGCGATCGACGACGTGATCCAGACGGACGCCGCGATCAACCACGGCAACTCCGGTGGCCCCCTGCTCGACTTCGAGGGTCGCGTGATCGGCGTCAACTCGCAGATCGAGAGCGACTCCGGCGGCAACGTCGGCATCGGCTTCGCCGTTCCCTCGAACACCGTCGAGGAGATCGCGGCGCAGCTGATCTCCGGCGGCAAGGTCGAGCACGCCTACCTCGGTGTCGGGATCGAGTCGATCCCCGCAGCCGTGGCCGACGGGCTCGAGCTGGAGGAAGGCGCCGCAGTCGTGAGGGTCAGCCCGGGCACCCCGGCGGCCGACGCGGGCCTCCGCGCCGCAAGCGGGTCGGAGACCGTAGACGGCCAGGCCTACCCGACCGGCGGCGACGTGATCACGGAGGTCGACGGCGAGCGCGTGCGCGACGCCGACGAGCTCCGTCGGGCGATCGACGCCCACCGTCCCGGCGACACCGTCGAGCTGACCGTCCTCCGGGGCGGCGAGACCGAGAGCGTCGAGGTGACGCTCGAAGCCCGGCCGGCGGCGTAGCACTCACCCCGACAGGAAGGAGCACGAGATGGCAGCGAAAGGCAGGATGCGACTGGTCGTGAGCGCAGGTGCGGCTCTCGCAGCGGTCGGCGGAGGCGCGGCGTACGCCGCGGGCGAGCTCTCGCCCCGCCAGGAGAGCTCGGCCATCATCGACGACGCCGCCGAGCAGCTCGGCGTCGAGTCGACCGAGCTCGCCGACGCACTCGAGCAAGCGCTGGAGAACCGTGTCGACGAGGCTGTCGCCGACGGGCGCCTGACGAAGGAGCAGGGCGAGGAGCTGAAGGCGCGGATTGCGTCCGGCGACGTCCCGCTGCTCGGCCTGCGTGGCGGAGAGCCCGGCTTCGGGCACCACGGCCACGGTCCCGGCGCCCGCCTGGACGCTGCCGCCTCCTTCCTCGGCCTCACCCAGGCGGAGCTGCGCGAGCAGCTCCGCGACGGGAAGACGCTCGCCGAGATCGCGAAGGCCGAAGGCAAGACGGTGGCGGCGCTCGTCGACGCCCTCGTCGCCGCCGCGAAGGCGGATCTCGCCCAGGCCGTCGAGAGCGGCCGGCTCACCGACGCCCAGCGCGACCGGATCGTCGAGGAGCTCGAGGACCGGATCACGGAGGGCGTCAACGCGACGCCCGGCGAGCACTTCCGCGGCGGCCCGCGCTTCCGCGGCCCGGGCTTCCGCGGAGGTCCAGACGCAGCACCCCCGGCCGGCGAGTCCGGCCACCGGTTCGGTGGTGGCACCGAACCGCCCGCGGCCGCGTAGGCCGCGGCAACCGTCTCCGTGGGTCGTGTCCGGGGCCAGGCCCTGGACACGGCCCGCGCGGACGGCTCAGCTGCTCCGCAGGAAGACGAGCAGCTCGCCGTCCTCGTCGGTCCGCGTCCGGCCGGCGCGCTCGAAGCCGGCCTTCTCGGCGACGCGCAGAGACGGGGCGTTCTCCGGCTTGATCGTCGCCCGCACCAGCTTCACGCCGGGCTGCGCGAGCGCCCACTCGGTGAGCAGGTTCAACAGCTCGGTCGCATACCCCTCGCCGCGATACGCCTCGTCGACGTGATAGCCGACCGTCAGCCGCTCGGTGCGGCCCGGCCGGCCGCCGAACCCGCCTGCCGCCACCGCCGTCCCGTCGGCAAGCGTCGCCAGCCACACCCAGTAGCCGATCGCCCCCGGGTCCTCGCGCAGCCGCGCGACGAAGAACTCGTGCACGCCGTCCAGGAGCGGCGACGCACCCATCGCCTCCACCGCGTCCGCGTCCAACGCCGTCAGCGTCAGACGCGGCCCTGTCAGGATCACGTCGGCGTGACCCGGTACGCGTCGAACACGGCGTCGAGGTTGCGCAGGGCGGAGAGAAGCGCGCGCAACTCCTTCACGTCGGCCACCTCGGCCGTGTACCAGTTGCGGGCCATCCCGTCCTCCACGACGCCGCCGTAGGAGACGATGTTCGCGCCGTGCTCGGCGAAGGTGCGCGCGACGTCCTCGAGCAGCCTTGGCCGGTCGAAGGAGTCGACGGCCACCTGAACGCGGAAGCTCGTCGTCGTCCCGCCGTCCCACTCGACCGGCGTGAACCGCTCGGGATTCCGCTTCAGCGCCCGCACGTTGGGGCAGTCCTCGCGGTGGATCGTGATCCCGCGGCCGAGCGAGATGTAGCCGAGGATCGGGTCGCCCGGCACCGGCGTGCAGCACTTCGCCATCCGCACGAGCACGTCTTCGATTCCCTGCACCTTGATCCCCAGCGAGTCGCCGGCCACCGTCGAGCGCGCCTTCGGCGCCTTCAGCGGAACCATCGGCTCCTCGGCCACCTCGTCGGTCTTCAGGCGCTGCAGCACCTTGTTCACGATCTGGCCGGACTGGAGCTTTCCGGAGCCGAGCGCGACGTAGAAGTCCTCGGCCTTCTTGAACCCGGTTTCCCGGATCACCTGGGCGAGCACGGCCGAGCCTTGCAGCTTCCGGTAGGGCAGGTTCTGCGCCTTCAGGGCGCCGTCGAGGATCTCGCGCCCCTTGGCCTCCGTCTCGCCACGGGTCTCGCGCTGGAACCACTGGCGGATCTTGTTGCGCGCGCGGGACGAGGCGGCGAGCGACATCCAGTCGCGCGACGGCCCGCGGCCCGACTTGGAGGTCAGGATCTCGACGAAGTCGCCGTTCTTCAGCCGGTAGTGCAGCGGCACGATGCGGCCGTTGATCTTCGCCCCGACCGTCTTGTGCCCGACGTCCGTGTGGACGGCGTAGGCAAAGTCGATCGGCGTCGCCCCCGTCGGGAGCGTCTTCACCTCGCCCTTCGGCGTGAAGACGTACACCTCGTCGTCGAACAGGTCGGTGCGGAAGGTCTTCATGAACTCGCGCGGGTCGGCCTCGTCCTGCTGCCAGTCCAGCAGCGACTTCACCCAGGAGAGCCACTCTTCGTCGGCCTTGCCCTTGCCGCGCTTGTAGAGCCAGTGCGCCGCGATCCCGTACTCGGCCTCCTCGTGCATCTCCCGCGTACGCACCTGGATCTCGAGCGGGGTGCCCTCGGGCCCGATCACCGTCGTGTGCAGCGACCGGTAGCGGTTGAACTTCGGCATTGCGATGAAGTCCTTGAAGCGTCCGGGCATCGGCTTCCAGAGCGAGTGGATCAGCCCCAGCGCCCCGTAACAGTCGCGCGTGCCCTCGTCGCCGCCGCGCTCGACCGTGACCCGCATGGCCGTGAGGTCGTAGATCTCGTTGAACTCGCGGCCCTTCTTGGCCATCTTGTCGTAGATCGAGTAGAAGTGCTTCGCGCGCCCGGAGATGTCGGCCGGGATGTCGACCTTGCGCAGCTCGGCGCCGAGCACCTCGGCGGCCTTCTCGACCTGCGACTCGCGGTCGGCGCGGCGGTCGGCCACCATCGCCTTGATCTCGGCGTACTTGCGCGGATGCAGGATCGCGAACGAGAGGTCCTCCAGCTCCCACTTCAGCGCATGGATGCCGAGGCGATGCGCGAGCGGCGCATAGACCTCGAGGGTCTCCTTCGCCTTGCGCACCTGCGCTTGCTTCCCCTGGTACTCGATCGTGCGCATGTTGTGCAGGCGGTCGGCGAGCTTGATCAGGATGACGCGGACGTCCTGCGCCATCGCGACGATCATCTTGCGGTAGTTCTCCGCCTCCGCCTGCTCCCGACTCTGGAAGCTCGTTCGGGTCAGCTTCGTGACGCCCTCGACGAGCTGCGCGATCTCGGCGCCGAACTCGGCCCGGAGCTCCTCGAGGTCGACCTCGGTGTCCTCGACGACGTCGTGCAGGAGCGCCGCCGCGATCGACTGCTCGTCGAGGCGCAGCTCCGCACAGATCTTCGCGGTCGCCCAGGGGTGGTGCAGGAACGGCTCGCCCGAGCTGCGCAGCTGCCCTTCGTGCGCGGCCGCGGCATAGTGGAACGCCCGTGCGAGCAGGTCTTTGTCGACGGCCGGGAAGTAGGCCTCGACGGCGCCGATCAACTCATCGACGAGGTCCTGATGATGCTTCTGAGCGTCGAGCACAGCCATGAATTCAGTGTACTCCGCCCTCCCGAGGGCGAATCCCCCGCGCAGGAGTACGCGTTACAACAGAGAATGATGACGCCCGTGTTGCGCCGCAGACGACAGTTGAGGAAGGCCGAACGGCTCGCCCGGGCCCTCGTCGCGCTCGACGACTGCGCCTGCGAGCGCCGTCGGGGGCAGCCGCGGCGGTCGCTGCGCGCCGCGCTCGCAGGCCGGTAGGTCAGGCGGCGCGCGGAAGCGCGTCGGCCGCGCCGGCGAGCAAGGCCCGGAACGCCTCCGACTCGTAGAGCTGCCGGCGCGCGCCCTCGGCCAGCTCGAGCTCCGTGAAGATCGCGCGTGCGTCGCTCGTCCACTCGCTCTCCCCCGCCCGCCACAGCTTTGCGAGGTGCGCGCGCAGCTCCTCGTAGCCGTCCGGGGCGTCGAAGACGCGGCGGATGACGAGTTGGGGCGCGACGGTGCCGTTCCAGCGGTTCTCCTTCAGGCGGCAGACGAGGTCGTAGCGAAGGGGACCGTGCCCGTTCGTGCGGCAGAGCCGGTCGAGCTGGCTGCCGAGCCCGAAGGCGATCGCCGAGCCGACGTCGCGATCTGCGGAGCGGACCCGGAAGCGGAGGTGCTTGCCCTCGCCGACGACGCCCGGCTGGACGGCCTCGCAGCTCGGCACGAGCAGCGTCACGTCGGGGTTGCCGAGCCCGAACGGCGCCAGCCGGTCGAGCTCGTTCGCGAGGGCGAGCGTCAGAGCCGAGCCGGGCACGATCGCGTCGATCCTCGTCACGGGCGTGAGATCGGCGTCCCCGAGCTCTGCGTCGGCGTGCGCCGCGAACGCCTCGGCGAACGCCTCGAGTCGCGCGTCCTCGGCCGACGTCGCCTCGATCGAGAGGCCGGCGGCCGCCCTGTGCCCCCCGAAGCGGCGGAGGTGCTCGGCGCAGGCCCCGAGCGCGCCGTGGAGGTCGAAGGCCGGAATCGAGCGGCCCGAGCCCTTCCACTCGTCGCCCGTTCCCGCGATCAGGACGACCGGCCGGCCGAACCGCTCGACGAGGCGGGACGCGACGATCCCGATCACGCCCTCGTGCCAGTCGTCCCCCCAGACGACGTAGCCACGGCGGCGGCGCCGGGCTTCGGGCCACGACTCGACCTGCGCGATCGCGGCGCGGAGGATCCGGTCCTCGACGGCCTGGCGGTCGCGGTTCAGCGTCTCCAGCTGGCCGGCCAGCGCCTTCGCCTCGTCGTCGCTCTCGGTGAGCAGGAGCTGGAGCGCCGCGTCGGGACGGCCGAGCCGGCCGGCGGCGTTGATGCGCGGTGCCAGCCGGAAACCGACCGACGAGGACTCGATCGCCGCGGGATCGACCGAGGCCGAGCGCATCAGGGCGCGGAGGCCGGGCTTCTGCGTCCGGGCGAGCGCGCGCAGGCCGGCGATCGCGAGCGAGCGGTTCTCGTCGAGGAGGGGGACGACGTCGGCGATCGTCGCGAGGGCGACGAGATCCGCGTGCCGCGCGATCGCGGGGTGGTCGACTCCGAGCAGCGCCTGCGCGAGCTTGTGCACGACCCCGGTGCCGCAGAGCTCCGGAAACGGGTATCCGGACGGCCGCGTCGCCACGATCGGGCAGTCCGGGAGCGTTGGCCCGGGGCGATGGTGATCGGTGACGATCACGTCGAGCCCGGCCGCCTTCGCCGCTGCCACCTCCTCGACGGCGGTGATCCCGCAGTCGACGGTGATCAGCAGTCCGCAGCCCTCGTCGGCCAGGCGCGCGATCGTCTCGCCCGAGACGCCGTAGCCCTCCTCGAAGCGGCTCGGCAGGTGCCAGTCGACCTCGGCGCCGAGCTCGCGCAGCGTCAAGACAGCGAGCGCGGTGGCGCAGATGCCGTCGACGTCGTAGTCGCCGTGCACGCAGATCCGCGTCCCCGCGGCGATCGCCGCGTGGATCCGCTCGACCGCGGCGGCCATGTCGCCCAGCAGGAACGGATCGTGCGGCGTGCGCTCGCCGGCCAGGAAGGCACGAGCCTCATCCGGGTCGCGCAGGCCGCGGCGGACGAGGATCGAGGCGGTGATCTCGCCGATCTCGAGCGCCGCTGCGAGCGCCGCTACGTCACGGTGATCAGAGCGCTCGATCGTCCACGATCCGTCCTGCATGGACGGATGACGGTACGGACGAGGTCGGACGGCGGCGCTACGCGGAGTCGCTGCCGGGATCCCGGCGGCGGTGCAGCGACTCGCGAATGACCTTGGCCCAGAGCAGCAAGATTCCGGCGAACGCGCCCAGCGCGACGACTGCGATCGGGGTGAGGATCGCCATCTCTCCGAGCGAGTACTTGGTGATCCACGTCCCGACGAGCCACACCACCAGCACGACGGCCGTCATCGGAATCGTGACCCTCCAGTTCACGCCCCGAGGGTACCCTTTGGCTCCATGGGAGAGACGAACTACGCGTCCGGCGAGGACTACGTCGTCGAGTTCCTCGGCTACCGCTTCGGCTTCAACGCGACCGATTTCGAGGAGCGGATCACGGGCGCTGCCGTGCGTCTCGGCCTGATCGAGGCGAACGACCTGGACGAGGACGAGACGGCCGATCTGGTGGAGCTCGCCGCCGACGGCCGCATCGCCGACGCGCGCAGTCCGCTCGGCCGCTACCTCGTCCGCCACTGGGAGCGGGTCGGGCTGCTCGAGGGCGAGTCGCTCGTCTACTGGCTGCGCAAGCTCGTCTTCCGCGGCGCATGGCTCGACCACCGCGTCAAGGAGGGGCTGCTCGAGATCGCCTGGGACGAGGAGTCGGGCGACTTCGGCTACGCCGAGCCCCGCGGCGGCCGCGCGCTGCTCGAGCTCGCACCGGTGCCCTCGTGGCACGAGCTCCAGTTCAAGCGGTAGGGCCGCCCCGGCGGAATCGCTCTGAATACCACTGCTCGCCGCGACCGTCCGGCACCCAGCCCGCGGCCCTGAGCTCTTCGACGAGGGCCCGGTGCGCGTCGGCGGCGGCGCCTTCGGGCTCGGGCTCCTCGCTGCCACGGAAACGGAAGAGCCGTGACATGAGCACCTCATCGAGGGGCGAGTCCGACTGCACGTAGAACTGGGACTTGACGTAGCCCCGCCACCAGACGATCTCGCAGGCCTCCTCGGCCCCTGTCTGTCGTGTCTCTGTCTCCGCCTCGTCCTGCTCGGCCTCGTGAAGCCGCGTGTGCGGCGCGAGCACCTCGACCAGCGATTGCTCCGGGGGCTCCGGTCGAACGTCCTTCACCGCGACCTTCTTCCGCCTCACAGCCCGCACAGCGGGCTGCACAGCGATCGCTCCGTCCTCGTGTCGCGAACGCACGATCGGCACACCCAGCGCGCCCACCGTCGCGAGCGCGGCCATGACGGCGGCGGCTCCAAGGGCGAGTAGGAGCCACGGTCCGAGCGACTCGCCCGCCGGGGCTTGCGCGGCGACCAGGGAAGGAGCATGTGCGGCGACCCGAGGAGGGGTGGGATTCGCCGTCGGCGCCGCCCGTGCCGTCTCGACCCGCGGCTCGAGCGGGAACTCAGACCAGAGCTCGCCCGGCGGCGGCGCGGGGGCTGCCTGACCGGGCGCCGCGACAGCCGCTGCGAGGACGACCAGGGCGGCGAGCAGCCCCAGACGCATCAGCGGATCGTCAACGGCGTGCCCACAGGCATCAGCCGACCGAGTCGAAGGAGGTCGGGATTGCGCAGCCGGATGCATCCGTGCGACACCCGCCCTGGCAGGAGCTCCGGCCGGTCGGTGCCGTGGATACCCACGAAGCCGCCCGCGGGCCAGTCGGTGAGGACTTCGGAGCGGGCGCTCGTGCCGAACGCGATCGGGCCGTAGAACGGACTCCTGTAGCTCGCAAGGCGGTTGCGGACGTAGAACTCACCACGCGGCGTCGGCCACTGCGGCCGACCGACTCCGATGGGGACGCGGAGAAGGCGTCTGCCACCCCGGTAGAGCGTTGCCGTCAGGCGCTCCAGATCGACGACGAGGCGGGTCCGAACCGTGGAGAGACCACCGAGCGCCGCGCGGGGGACCCACCCGATCGTGTTGTTGGGCAGCACAGGGAGCCGTATCCGCGTCCACACCCGGCCTCGGGCGTCGGTCACGCGGCTCAGCGCGAGCACGAGGTTCGCCGTCTTCTCCGGCGTCAGCGTGGTCAGACGCGCCACGGTTCGCGCAGTCGCAGACGGCGCCGCGCGTGCCGCAACGGCGCGCACGACAGGCGCCCAGTACGTGACGTCGCGCGCCGTCCGCAGCGGGATCGGCTCGCCGATGAGCAGCGCGGGAGTGGGCGACGGTGCAAGCACGGCGCCGCTGTCCACCGTCGCAGGGTTGTCGTCCTGACGGGCAAGGAGCGCGATGACGATGGCGGCGACCACGGCGGCGATGACGAGAGCCGGCAGCAGGATCAGCCGGTGAATCTCGGCCCTCCTCTCCCCCGCGTCCGCGCTCGCGCCACGACGAACGAGGTCGAGCGGACGATCCGCTCGATCTCCCCACGCGGCTTGGCCTGGTCGAACGCATTCGCCGCCGGCCGGATGCCGAAGAGATGACGCATCCACGCCGCGTGCCGGGCCTCGACCGAGTGGATCGACACGGCCGCGGCCAGAACCGCATCCGACTCGATCAGATGCGCCTGGCCCTTATAGGCGGCGACGGCGAGGTCCTCCAACGCGACCGCCGTCTTCAGGAACGCCTGCTGATCCTCCGTCGTGCCGCGGAAATCGAACGCAGGCCGCTTGATCGCCTTCCGTCCGAGCAGCTTGCGGAAGGCGTCCACATGTGCACGCTCCACGGCTCCGACGACACGTGCTGCGCGCGCGGCCTGCCCTCTGACTGCCGCGATGCGTTCCGTCTCGGTGTAGAAGGCGGACTGGAGGTATTCGAGCGTCAGGGCGTAGTTGAGGATGTCGACGTCGCTCTTCGCGGCCCCTCGTGCATCCGTGACGAAAATGCTCGACGCGGCGCCCACGCCTGCGGCGACGCCGAGGAACCGCGTGCGCGAGAGCCGCGAGCCGGTTTCGCGCAGCGCACCGTCGCGGTCGAGCTCGTCGAGGGTGAGCTCCGGGCCGAGCGTGAAGGGCGGCTTCATCCGCCGGCCTTCACGAAGCCGGTTCGGTCCACGGCCGCTTGCACTTGCGCTTCGGTCGCCGGATCGTCCGTCGCGTCAGGCGCCGCAGGCCGGCCGACGATGTCGCGAATCCACGCTGCATGCCTCGCCTCGACCGAGACGATCGTCGCCGCCGCCTTCAGAACAGGCTTCGTCAGGTTCACGGCCTGCCCGTTGTAGGCGGCGATCCCCGTGTCCTCGAGCATCGCCGCGGTCACCGCGAAGCGATCGGGATCGCTCGTTGTGTCACCGAAGTCGAAGCGGGGACGCGCCTCTGCACGGTCTGCGAGCGCCTTGCGCAGGTACCCGACATGCGCCTGCTCGTGCGCGCCGACGACGCGAGCGAACTCCGCAAGCTCGCCGCGGAGAGCGCCGCGATCCAGCGCGTCCGCGTAGAACGCAGCCTCCAGCTCCTCGAGCAGGAGCACGAGGTTGAGAATTCGCACGTCCTGCTCCGCCGACCGGGCCGCCGTCGCGATTCCCGTGAGGCCGCCGAGGAAGACGCCACCCGCGACGATCGCACCGCCACCGGCGACCGCGCGCGAAAGCAAGCGCATCCGCGTCAGCCCTGGTTCCACACGCGCTGAGCGGGCGGCCTCTTCGCCGTCGAGCAGCCTGAGCGTCAGCTGTCGGATCATCAGCATCCTTGTCGCCGCAGGACAAAGACTTTCGCTTGTTGCTTGTAGCACGTTGTCGTACCCGTTACCAGTGCTAGTAGGCTGGGCCGAGGTGAGCTCGCGGCCACTCCTACGCTGCTGTGCGCTCGTCGTATGGCTCGGCGGCCTGCTGGCGCTGGACACGCAGGTGGACGCGCGGCAGCAGCTCGTGCTCGGCGCGCTCACGTGGATCGCGCTCTGGCTCGCCTGCCGCGGCGTACCGCCGGTGCTGCGCGCACAGGCGCTCGTCGTCGTCGTCGTCGCCACGTGCGCCGAGGTCGTCGGCTCGATCGTCTGGGGCGTCTACACCTACCGGCTGGAGAACCTGCCCAGCTTCGTCCCGCCCGCCCACGGGCTCGTGTATCTGGCAGGGGCGGCGCTCGCGAGCGCCGCCCGCAGTCCGGTCGCACAGGCGTGGCTCGTCCGGGTCGCGCTCGTGCTCGTGCTGGCGTGGGGGCTCGCGGGCGTGACGGTGCTGCCGCGCACCGACGTCGGCGGCGCGCTCGGCGCCGGCCTGCTCGCGATCTACCTCGTCCGCGGCCGCGCACCGGCTGTGTACGCGGGCGTCTTCCTCGTCGTGGCCTGGCTCGAGCTCTACGGCACTGCCATCGGCACCTGGGAGTGGGCCCCGATCATCCCCGGCACGGGCGTCCCGCAGGGGAACCCGCCGAGCGGCGTCGCGTCCGGCTACGTCTGGTTCGACATCGTCGCGCTGGCGCTGGCACCACGTGTCCTCGCCGGCTGGCAGCGCCTCCGCGGCCGCACACCAGCGGAGGTCGTCTCCCAGAGCAGCTAAGCCCAGAGCGGCTAGCTGGGCTCTTCGGCAGGCAGCGAGAAGCCGATCCGGCGCTCGGGCTCGGCTTGCGTGATCGTCAGCTGCCGGATCGAGCCGAGCGGCACGATCAGCACCTGGGGGTCGGTGTCTGTGTGCGGGCAGAGCGTGACGAAGCCGAAGCCGGGCTCTGCCGAGATCGACTTCAACCGGAGCAGCGAGCCGTCGGCGAGCTCGGCCTCGACCATCGCCTCCACCCCGTGCTCGGTCGCGAACTCCTGGATGCGGCGGTGGATGCGCGCAACGAGCTCGTCGAGCGGGCCGGCCATGCCAGGTGTCCAGAGCTCGGGCATGGCGTGGACTCTAGGAGAGCGGCGCCGGTAGGGGCCGCGCGTGGACGACAACGAGCGTCTTGGTCGGGCGCGTCAGCGCGACGTAGAGGTGCCGCAAGCCCTGCTCGCGCGCCGCGACGAGCGCCGGCTCGACGACGATCACGTGGTCGAACTCGAGTCCCTTGGCGTCGCGAGCGGTCAGGAGCGGCACGCCCTCGAACGCGTTCTCCTCCTGCAGCGCAGGCTCGACGAGGTCGTCGGCGACGATCAGCGCGACGAGCCCCTCCTCGCGTGCGAGCCGCGACGCCTCGTGGTAGGCCTCCCGCAGGAGCGCGTCCTCGGCGACCCGGCGCACGAGCGGCGGCTCGGCGCCGGTGCGGTAGGCGATGGGACGCTCGATGCCGGGCGCAATCACGTCGAGGAGCGGCAGCGAGAAGTCCATGATCTCGCGCGGCACACGGTAGGCGTGGCGCAGCTCCTCGACGTCGGCGTCGCCGCCGCCCGGGAGGAACGGCAGTACCTCGTCCCAGCTCGAGTACGTGACCGCGCCGGTTGCCTGGGCGACGTCCCCGAGGATCGTCAGCGCACCTTCGCGCGCGCGTCGGCCGACCATGCGGAGCTGCATCGGCGTCAGGTCCTGGGCCTCGTCGACGACGACATGGCCGAACGTGGGCGGCGGCTGCCCGATGAGCGCGTGGGCCTCGTCGAGGAGCGCGACGTCGCCGTCGCTCCAGGCTCGCCCGCGCCGGCGCAGGAGGCGCTGCTCCTCCGGCTCCAGGATCCCGTCCGCGGCCTCCGCGAGGAACGCGGGCGTCGAGAAGAAGGCGCGCACGAGCTTCTCGGGCGTGACCGCCGGCCAGGCGCGGTCGAGCATCCGGGTCAGGTACCCGCCCGCGCGCAGCGCCTTCTCCACCTGCTCGCCGTCCCGGATCGCCGCCCCACCGAGCACCCGGCCGTAGTCGGCGTAGAACGCGCGAACGAGGCTCATCCGGAAGCGCTCGCGCGCCACCGCCGTCGTCCCGTGCTCGTCCCGGGTCTCGCGCAGGAGCTCGCGCACCTCTCGCTCGCGGACGCGGATGTACTCGCCCTCGAGCCGCAGCAACAGCTCCTCCGGCGAGCCCTCCAGCTTCAGCTCGGCGGCGCGGGCCAGCACCTCGGCGAGCCGCTCGTCGGCCTTCAGCCGCGCGACCTCGGGCGGGTCGACGAGCGTCGGCGAGACCCCGTCCACGAGATCGGCGACGGCACGCTGCTCGACCGCGTTCTCGCCCAGCGCCGGCAGCACGTGCGAGACGTACTCCATGAAGGTGGGGTTCGGCCCCACCACGAGGACGCGCGCCCGGGACAACTGCTCGCGAAAGGTGTAGAGGAGCCAGGACGCGCGGTGCAGGCCGACCGCCGTCTTGCCCGTCCCCGGGCCGCCCTGGATCACGAGCGGCCGGCCGGGATCGCGCGTGATCAGACGGTACTGGTCGCCCTGGATCGTGGCGACGATGTCGCGCATGTGCGCGTCGCGGCTGCGCTCGAGCTCCTCGAGCAGGAAGTCGCCCACTGCGGCGCCGTCGAGAGTCGTGCCGTCGAGGCTCTCGTCGGCGATGTCGAGCAGCCGCCGCCCGTGTGTGCGGAAGCGGCGCCGCAGCGTCACTCGCTGGGGATCGGCCGGCGTCGCCGTGTAGAAGGGGCGCGCCGCCGGCGCCTGCCAGTTCACGACGACCTGCTCCTGCTGGTCGCCGTGGACCCAGCGCCGCCCGACGTACAGCGGCCGCTCGACCCGCTCGAAGTCGAGCCGGCCGAAGAGGAGACCGCGCTCGGCGTCCTCGAAGGTCGCGAGGCGCCGGGAGCTCCAGGCATCGAGAGCGGCCTGAGCAACCTCGCCGTCGGCCGCGTCGCCCGCTCGCGCGACGATGTCGCGCATGCGCTCCAGGTACTCGTAGGCGCGGTCGACGTACGCCTGCTCGGCCTTCAGCTCGGGATGGCTCACCCCGACGAGGCTACGTCACCGCCGCGCGTCGAGGAAGATCCGCCACTCGCGGATCTCGCCGACGCGGAGGACGTCCTCCCGTGTCCAGGGGTCCGGCTCGAGCAGGCCACGCAGTTCGCTCTCGCTCTCCGCCTCCATCACGAGCACGGCGTCGCCCCCGTGGCCGACGAGCGGGCCTGCGAGGACGACGAGGTCCCGGTCGAACAGGTCGTCCATGAACGCCGCGTGCTCGTCCCAGAGCGGCTGCTCACGGGTGTCGACGCCGGCGACCCACGCGGTTCCGGTCGGGCGCTCGACGATGAACGTCGCCACAGCGTCAGAAGAGGGCGTCGTCCCGGGCAGGCGCGCCGACGTGGGCCCGGCCGAGCTTGGTGATGACGCGCCCGCGCGGGGTGCGCTGGAGGAAGCCGAGCTGGAGCAGGAACGGCTCGTAGACGTCCTCGATGGTGTCGGTCTCCTCGCCGAGCGTGACCGCGAGCGTGGACAGGCCGACGGGCCCCCCGTCGAACTTGTACGCGATCGCGTGCAGGAGCTCGCGGTCGGTGCGCTCGAGCCCTTCGTCGTCCACCTCGAGCAGCTCCAGCGCCTCGCGGGCGATCGCGTTCGTGACCGCGCCCTGGTGGCGCACCTCGGCGACGTCGCGCACGCGGCGCAGGATCCGGTTCGCGATTCGCGGCGTGCCGCGCGCGCGGCGCGCGATCTCCTCGCAGGCGTCGGCTTCGATCGAGACGCCGAGGATCCCAGCCGACCGGCGCACGATCGCCGCGAGCTGGCCTGCGTCGTAGTAGCCGAGCCGGAAGGTCATGCCGAACCGGTCGCGCAGCGGCGTCGTCAGCAGGCCCGTGCGCGTCGTCGCCCCGACGAGGGTGAACGGCGGCAAGTCGAGCGTCAGCGTCCGCGCGGCCGGCCCCTGGCCGACGATGATGTCGAGCCGGAAGTCCTCGAGCGCCGGGTACAGGATCTCCTCGATCGCGCGGTTGATCCGGTGGATCTCGTCCACGAAGAGCACGTCGCGGTCCTCGAGCCCCGTGAGGATCGCGGCCATGTCTCCCTTGCGCTCGAGCGCGGGGCCGGCGACGGTGCGGATCCCCACACCGAGCTCTTCGCGGACGATCTGCGCCAGCGTCGTCTTGCCGAGACCCGGCGGGCCGACGAGCAGGACGTGGTCGAGCGCCTCCCCACGCGCCTTCGCCGCCGTGAGCGCGATCGCGAGCTGCTCCTTGACGCTCTCCTGGCCGACGAAGTCGTCGAGCGTGCGCGGGCGCAGCGAGCGCTCGAGCTCCTCCTCCTCGGGCAAGACCGCCGCAGCGGTGACCGCATTCACGCAGCGTGCCTCAGCGCCAGCCGGACGCGCTCCTCGGCCGGAAGGTCGGGGTCGACCGACGCGAGCGCCTGCTCGGCCTCGAGCACCGAGTAGCCGAGCTCGACGAGCGCGTCGCGGGCCGTCAGGTGAGCCGGGGTGCCGGCCGCGACCGAGATCGGTGTCACGTCCTCGGTGCCGAGCTTGCCCTTCAGCTCGAGCACGATCCGCTCGGCGGTCTTCTTGCCGATCCCCGGAATGGCCTGGAAGCGGGCGACGTCCTCGAGGGCGATCGCCCGGCGGAGCTCGCCCGACGAGGAACCCGAGACGATCGCGAGCGCGACCTTCGGGCCGACGCCGTTGACGGTGAGCAGCTGCGTGAAGAGCTCGCGCTCGGACGGGTCGGCGAACCCGTACAGCTGGAGCGCGTCCTCGCGCACGTGCAGGTAGGTCTCCACGACGACCTCGGCCGCTCCGTCAGCCTTCCGGAGGGCGGCCGCGGAGGCGGCGACGAGGTAACCGACCCCGCCGACCTCGAGCACGAGGCCGTCGGCGCTGCGGCCGACGGGCGTGCCTCGGAGCCTGCTGATCATCCTGCGATCCGGAGCAGCGGCGGCGCGAGCGCGTGGCAGATCGCGACCGCAAGCGCGTCCGCTGCATGGTTCGGGGTGGGGATCGCGTCGAGCGTGAGGATCGCCCGCACCATCCGCTGCACCTGCGCCTTTTCGGCGCGGCCGTAGCCGCACACCGCCTGCTTCACGCGGGCCGGCGAGTACTCAGTGCACTCGACGCCGGCGCATGCGGCTGCGACCAGCACGGCGCCGCGCGCCTGGCCGACGGAGAGTGCGGTGCGGGCGTCTGCCCCCACGAAGGACTCTTCCACTGCGACGGCGGCCGGCTCGTGCTCCGCAATGAGCTGCTGGACTCTTTCGAAGATCGTCTTGAGGCGGAGCTCCGGGCGCTCCCGGGCGGGGGTTTGCCACCACCCGTGGTCGATGGCCCTGATCCGGCCTCCGCTTTCGTGGACGATCCCGTACCCGCACGCAGCAGTCCCTGGGTCGATACCGAGAACCTTCACGAGGAAAGGTTAGGCGGGCGGTCGGACGTTCCTTTAGCCGGCGACGGCCTCCAGCACCTGCTCCGGGATGTCGAAGTTCGCCCAGACGTCCTGCACGTCGTCGTTCTCCTCGAGCGCCTCGATCAGCCGCACGAGCTTCTTCGCCGACGACTCCTCGGCGATCTCGACGGTCGTCTTCGGGATCATCGAGACCTCCGCCGACTCGATCGCGAAGCCGGCGCCCTCGATCGCAGCGCGCACCGCGGCGAGGCTCTCCGGCGGGGCGGAGACCTGGAAGACGGAGCCGTCGCGCTCGAGGTCGTCCGCGCCGCCCTCGGCCGCAGCCAGCATCAGCTCGTCCTCGTCCGCGCTCTCGGCGTCGACCAGCACGACGCCACGGCGCTCGAACAGCCACGCCACGGAGCCCGTCGTGCCGAGGTTGCCGCCGTTCTTCGCGAACGTGTGGCGGACGTCGGAGGCGGTGCGGTTGCGGTTGTCCGTCAGCGCCTCGACGAGCACGGCGACGCCGTCGGTGCCATAGCCCTCGTAGACGACGGTCTCGAATACTGCGGCATCGGCCTCGGTGCCGGCCCCCTTCGCGATCGCGCGCTCGATGTTGTCCTTCGGCATCGAGTAGCTCTTCGCCTTGTCGATCGCGTTCTGGAGCGACGCGTTGCCCGACGGGTCGGGGCCGCCCTCCTTGGCCGCGACGATGATCGCGCGCGAGAGCTTCGTGAAGAGCTTGCCCCGCTTCGCGTCCGCGGCGCCCTTCTTGTGCTTGATCGACGACCACTTGCTATGCCCCGACACCGCTCTCCTCCCGCCTCATGACCCCGACCGCGCGGCTCCCGCCGGGCGGAGCCCGGCTCCACCGCGCTCGCCCCGCTGGTCTGCGCTCTCCTCGGGGAGCCGTGCTTGCGCACTGTCCCCCCTCGGGACGCTTGCCAGCGGGACGTCGGGATCATGACGCGCTTCGCGTACGAGATCCAGGAACCGTTCGTGCACGCGGGGATCGTCCGTCAGTTCCGGGTGGAACGACGCGACGAGGAAGCGCCCCTGGCGCAGCAGCACCGGCTCGCCCGCGTGCGTGGCGAGCACCTCGACCCCGGCGCCGTGGCCCAGCACCCGAGGCGCGCGGATGAAGACGCCGCGTAGCGGCTCGTCGTCGCCCGCCAGGTCGAGGTCGGCCTCGAAGCTCGCCACCTGGCGGCCGTAACCGTTCCGGTCGACCTCGACGTCCATCAACCCGAGGTGGGCGCGGTCGAGGAGGATCATCCCCGCGCAGGTGCCGAAGACGGGTGCGGCGAAGGCGCGAATGGCGTCCTCGAGCCCGTACAGGCGCATCAGCCGCGTGATCGCCGTCGACTCGCCGCCCGGGATCACGAGCCCGTCGAGCCCCTCGAGCTGCTCGGGCAGGCGCACCTCCACGACGTCCGCCCCGAGCCGCCGGAGTGCGGCCGCGTGCTCGCGGAAGTTGCCCTGCACGGCGAGGACACCGATCTTCATGCGCTGGATTGTAGGTACGCCTGATCGGCAAGAACGTCTCCCGCGTTCTGGCGTGCGGCTGAGTGTGCGCGGCCGAGGGGATAGTGCGTCAGCACAGACCCGAGAGGCGCGTGCACTCAGGCGCGCGAGGGGGCGGAGCCGGGCTCTGCCCGGCGGGAGCCACCGGCCAGGACGTGGGAGGTGTTACCAGCCGCGCGTTTCGAGCAGCTCCGACGGGTCGAGCTCGGAGGCGGAGATGCCCACCATCGGCTCGCCGAGACCGGCGGAGACGCGCGCGAGGATGTCCGCGTCGCGGAAATGCGTGGTCGCCTCGACGATCGCCTTCGCGCGGAGCGCGGGATCGCCGGACTTGAAGATCCCGGAGCCGACGAACACGCCGTCCGCGCCGAGCTGCATGCAGAGCGCCGCGTCGGCAGGCGTCGCGATCCCGCCCGCAGTGAAGGTCACGACCGGAAGGCGCCCGTTCTCGGCCACCCAGCTGACGAGCTCGTAGGGCGCGCGCAGCTCCTTCGCCTCGGCGTAGAGCTCCTCGCCGGGCAGCGACCCGAGCCGCCGGATGCCGCCGTAGACGGCGCGCATGTGCGTGACCGCGTTGACGACGTCGCCAGTGCCGGCCTCGCCCTTGGTGCGGATCATCGCGGCACCCTCCGCGATCCGCCGCAGCGCCTCGCCGAGGTTCGTGGCGCCGCAGACGAATGGAATCGTGAACGCCCACTTGTCGACGTGGTGTGCGATATCGGCGGGCGTGAGGACCTCGGACTCGTCGATGTAGTCGATCTCGAGCGCCTGCAGGATCTGCGCCTCGACGAAGTGGCCGATGCGGCACTTCGCCATCACCGGGATGGTCACGGCCTCCTGGATCGAGGTGATCATCTCCGGGTCGGACATGCGCGAGACGCCGCCGTCGCGTCTGATATCAGCGGGGACACGCTCGAGCGCCATCACCGCTACCGCCCCGGCGTCCTCCGCGATCTTGGCCTGCTCGGCGTTGACGACGTCCATGATCACGCCGCCCTTGAGCATCTCGGCGAGGCCGCTTTTCACCCGCATCGTGCCGGTTTCGCTCATGGCCTGAGTGTAGCCGTCTGGCAATCGTCCGCGCGATCTGCGAGGAATACGCCTACCGAACGCGACTCCTCTCCCCCTCCAGACGAGCCGTCCGTTTCGGCGGATGGATCGTCTGGCCCAGAAAGGAGCGTTCGGTAGAGAGGCCGGCGCTCTGCGCCGGCCTCTCGCTTGCTTCTACTAGCCCGCAGCGAACACGGGCAAAGCCCGTGTTCGCGCGAGGATCCCTGAAGGGGGCCGCTGCGCGGCCCCACCAGCACGCTCAGCCGGTCGTCGCTAGAGGATCCCTCGGCCCTCGAAGGCGGCGCGGACCTGAGCCGCCGTCGCGGCGCCGTAGAGCCGCTGCGCGGTGGCGACGGTCTGCTCGGCCGCGTACGCCATCGTCGTCACGAGGCCCATCGAGAAGTGCGCCTCGAGGATGACCGTGTCGGCCTTGACCCGGCCCAGGGCGTTCCGGATGTCCCAGAGCGCGCCCGACCAGATCAGGCCGTTGCTGTGCACGCTCGTCGCCGACAGGTTCTCGGGGTAGTGCGCCGAGGTGTCGGTGCGGCGTAGGCAGTGCGGTGCCGTCGGGTCGTACGACGTCGCGTCCCAGTCGGCCACGCAAGGCGCGTCCGGAGTCGGCGCGACATGGGCGGTGACGGTGACGGCGAAGTAGTCGCCGAAGCCCTCGCCGATCCCTCCGGCCTCCACGCCCTGCAGGTCGACGCCCTGCGCGTCGTGGATCGCATGCCCGTACTCGTGCAGGATCACCTCGGCGTCCTCGGCGTCGTCGACGCCGCCCTTGCCGAAGCGCAGCACGTCGTGCTTGTCCCACGAGTACGAGTTGTCCACGCCCCACTGGTTGATGCGGACGTCCTGCGACTCGTTGTTCACGCCACGGAAGGTGCTGCCGAAGCCGAGCCCGCGCAGGTAGAGCTGGGCCTGAGTGACCCAGTAGTACGCCATCACCTGCTCGAACTGGTCCTGCGAGCGGTTGAAGTGAAACGTGTTCGTCGGCGAGTACGCGGGCTTGCCGGTCTCGCTGAGGACGTTCGCCCAGTCGCCGACGAGCCGGCCGCTGCCGTCGAGGTTCGTGAGCGTGACGATCCGGTACGCCGGCTGGAGCGCTGCGTAGTCGGCGTCCTTCTGGTCGGTCAGCGTCTGGTCCTGCTGGGACGCGACCGGATTCGGCAGGAAGACCCTGCCGCTGCCCGTGGTCGTACCCGGGCCGGGCTTCGCCGCCGTTGCGACGGCGACGGCGCTCAGCGACGCCAGGACCACGCAGAGCACGGCGATTCGAATGCGGTTCATGCCACCTCCCCCTGAGGTTCGAAGAGGAGGCAGTCTAGTCGCGCGAGCCGACCGGGTTGCCGAGCTGCTTCTCCCACCAGTCGGTCTCGCGCCGGTCCATCTCGTTCTGGAGCTGGCCGACGTACTGGGCGAGGTCGCTCTCCTTCTTGCCGAGCCGAATCTCGAGGTCGCCGATCGTGCGCTCGCGCTGCTCGAGCTTGACGTCCCGCAGCTCGAAGTCGGCCTCCATCCTGGCCCAGCGGGCCTCGATCTCGGCCTCACGCTCGTCGAGCTCGCGCATCCGGTCGGAGATCGACTCCTCCGTCGAGCCGAGGCGCTTCTCGCGGCGCTCCACGCGAGCGCGGTGCGAATCGAGCAGCGTCTCGCTGGAGGTGACCTCGGCCTCGCGCGCGGCAAGTGCCCGGCGGAGGTCGTCGAGCCGCCTCGCCTCGTCCTCGAGCATGGCCTCGGTCTTGGTGTCGGCCTCCTCGCGGCGGACCTGGGACTCACGCAGGTTCAGCTCCGCCTCGCGCGCCGCCAGCTCGCTTTCCTTGGCAGCGATCTCGGCGGTCCGAGCGACGACCTCGCCCTCGACCGCTCCCGCGCCGGCGCGCACCTCGTCCAGCCGCTCACGGTCGGCCAGGAGCCGATCCGCCTGGGCGCGCAGCTCGGCCTCTCGCGCCTCGAACGTCTCCTCGCGTGCCGTCACGGTCGCACGCGCCTTCACGAGCTCCCGCTCGCGCTCGGCGACCGTGCGGTCCCGCTCGGCCAACTCGGACTCCTGCTCCCGAAGCTGCGTCTCGCGTGATTCGAGCACGGACGCCCGGGCCTCCACGCGCGCCGTCAGCTCCGCCTCGAGGGCGTCGAGCTCGGCGTGTCCGCGTTCGAGCGACCGCTCACGCTGGGCGATCGCGGCCTCCTGCTTCGCCAGGTCCGCCGTCGCCTCCGTACGGCTGCGGTCGCTGCTCTGGAGCTCGCGGAACTTGGCGGAGATCTGCTTCTCCCGCTCCGCAGTGCGCGCCTCGGCTGCGACGAGCTCCGCCCTCAGGTCGGCCAGACGCTGTTGCTCGGAGGCCGCCGCTTCGGCCCGCTCGGCCAGCTCGCGCTCTCGCTCCTCGAGCTCTGCCTGGAGCGCGGCCACCTTCGCGGCGCGCCCATCGATCTCCGCCGAGCGCGTGTCCGCGGTGCGGCCGCCCTCACGCTCGGCGTCCAGCTGCGACTGCAACTCGGCGAGATCGCCCCGCAACTCGTGCTCGCGCGCGGTTGCTGCCCGAAGCTGCTCGTTCAGAGCCTCGGCGTTCACGGTCTCGTAGACCACGAACGCAGGCTCCGTCGAGACGGGCGGTGCTGGCTCCGCCTCAGCGGGCACCGAGGCTTCCTCCTCCTCGCCGCCGTTGCGGCGCTGTGCGAGCTGCGCGCGGAGCCCGGTGCCGAAGCCCTTCTCGGTGTCCATTGGGTGGTCGGAGTCGGCCAACGTTCGCCCCCTAGAAGATCTTCGAGATGCTCAGCATCGCCGGGCCCAGGATGACGAGGAACATCGCCGGGAAGATGAACAGCACGGTCGGGAAGAGCATCTTGATCGGTGCCTTCATCGCGCTCTCCTCGGCGGCGGCCTGGCGCTTGTCGCGCGAGTCGGCCGCCTGGACGCGAAGGATGCGCCCCAGCGAGATCCCCAGCTGGTCGGCCTGGATGATCGCGCGGGCGAAGGCGCCGATCTCGGGCGTGGCCGCCCGCTCGGCCAGCTTCTTCAGCGCGTCGTGGCGCGACTCGCCGATCCGCATCCCGCCGAGCGTCAGGGAGAACTCCTCCGCCAGCGCGCCTTCCATGTGCTCGGTCAGCTTCGCCACCGCCCCGTCGAAGCCGAGCCCGGCCTCGACGCTCACGGCCAGCAGATCGAGGGCGTCCGGCAGCTCCGCCTTGATCCGCTCGCGACGCCGGCTCGCCCGCGCCGAGACCATGATCCCGGGCAGCTTGAAGCCACCGACGCCCAGCGTCGCCGCACCTGCCAGGGCTCCCATCGCACCCCAGGAGCCGAGGCCAAGCATGAAGCCGGAGAGCGCCCCGGCCGAGCCGACGGCCGCCTGTGCAGCGAGGAAGGAGGTCGGCGAGATGCTCCTGCCCATCCCGGCGGCGTGCAGCCTCAGGCCGACAGCCTCGATCGACACGCGTGGGTTCAGCTTGAGCGCGAGTCTCGCGAACGACCCCACCGCGGGCACGATCACACGCTCGCGGAACTTGAGCAGGTCGCGGCCCGAGCCGTGCAGCTTGATCCGGCCGTAGCTGGCGGCCCGGTTGAGGGAGCGCTGACGCTCGCGGGCAGACGCGGTCGCGGCCTCCCCGACGAGGTAGGCGGCGGTGGCGAACAGGATGACGGCGAAGGCGAGAAGCATCTGATTCAACCTTTGAAGGAGACGATTTTCTTGAGCACGAGCGAGCCGAGCGACATCATCACGACGCCGCCGACGATGAGGATGTGGCCGGCCGAGGTGTGGTAGAGCGGATCCATGTACTGGGGGTTCATCAGCGTCAGGATCGTCGCGAGGCCGATCGGCAGCGCCACGAGCACGTAGGCGGACAGGCGGCCCTGGGCGGTGAGCGAGCGGATCTTCCGCGCGAACTGCTGCCGCTGGCGGACCGCGTCCGCGACCATGTCGAAGATGCCGGCGAGGCTGCCGCCGACCTGGCGCTGGATCGTGACGGCCGTAACGACGAAGGAGAGGTTCTTCGAGCCGACCCGCTCGGCCATCTCGGCCAGCGCGTCGTCCATCGGGCGGCCGAGGCTGGTCTCCGTCAGCACGCGCTTGAACTCCTTGCTCGCCGGGGGCTGGCCCTCGTCCACGACGGCCTGGATGGCCTGACGGAAGCTGTGGCCCGCCTTCAGCGAGGCGGCCAAAGTGATCAGGAGGTCGGGCAGCTGCGCGTCGATGGCCGCCAGCCGGCGGCGCGCCTTGTGGTTGACGAACGCGACCGGCAATGCGGCGCCGACCGCCAGCCCGACGAGTGCCGCGAAGGCCGGGAGGCCGAAGAGGCTCGCCAGCACCGCGAGCAGGAGCGCGGCTCCGGTCGAGATGTAGACGAGCTCGACGGTGCGCAAGGGCAGGTCGGCCCGCTCGAGCAGGCGATGCAGCGAGTGCCACACCTTCAGATGGCCGAACGCCCGCTCCGTCGCCCGCATCACGGTCGAGGCAGTCGCCCAGCGCTCCTGCACCGTCTCGCGCGTGCGCTTCTTGTCGGTCAGGCCGAGGTGCGGCACGATCCGCCGGCGCAGGCCGGTCCCGTGCGGCGCCTTCAGGGCGAAGACTGCTGCACCGAAGATGCACAGGGCGACGAGCAGCGCGATCAGCTTGGGGCCGCCCCGGAGGAGCGACTCCGGCATGCTCGACTCCTCGGGCTTCACGGCGACCGAGCGGCCGGGCAGGAGCAGCTCTGCTGAGGTCCCGCCGGTGGCGAGCTCGATCTTGTCCCCGGGCCGCGCGGCCGTGACGTACGTGAGCAGCCAGGTGCGGCGGAGCTCCCGCGCGATCGAGGCGTAGATGCCCGACAGGGCGGCGGAGCTGCTCACCCCGGAATAGCGTCCGCCGGTCTCGCGTGCGAGGCGCTGCAACGGCTCAGGCGAGAACTGTGGCCCCTCGATCGCGACGGGGTAGACGGCCGCACCGGCGTCCTTGGCGGCGGCGATCGCGTCCGCCATCGACGCGGCGCTCGAGACGTCGCGGCCGTCGGTCAGCACGATGATCACGCGGGCGGCGAGCGACTCGGTCGTCAGAGCCTCGGCGGAGGCGACGATTGCGTCGTGCAGTGCCGTGCCCTGACGACGGTCGACCTCGAGGGCGCGCAGGGCGCCGTCGGCGTCGATGCGGGAAGTCGAGAAGCCGGTCAGCTGGGCCGAGCGCGAACCGAAGGTGACCACCGCGATGCGGTCGGCCCCGAACTTCGACGTCACGAACGACCGCGCAGCAGCAGCGGCGTCGAGGATGGCCTCCCCGCGCATGGAGCGCGAGCGGTCGACCGCGAGCACGATGCTCTTCGCGCGCCCCAGATTGACGGCCTCCAGGCCGACGACCGGGACACCGTTCTCCGTCAGGGTCGGCGGCGTCGCGGTCGGCGCCGCGGTCACGAACGTCGCCCGGACGGACGGATACGAGGTCGTGTCGACCCCTGCGAACTCGCCGGTCGCGGCGGCCGCGCCTGCGGGCAGCGTCGCTGCCAGCAGGGTCAGGGCGAGGGCGACCCGCTTCACTCCGAGTCTCCCGCGTACCCGCCGGCCACGAAGGCGGCGCGTCCCTGCGCCGAGTCCATGCGGAAGAACGTGGGCGGCAGGACGACGCCGTTGGCCGACAGCTTCTCGAGGAAGTGCGGCTTCAGGCCGCTGCAGGACAGCGGCAGCAGCAAGCGCGACCCGCGGTTGGCTGCGGCCTCGTGCTCGTCGGGCGCCTTGGAGACGAACAGGTCCTGCATCGTGATCACGTCCGATTCCATCCGGAGCACCTCGGTCACGTGCGTGACGCGGCGGGAGCCGTCCACCAGGCGCGAGATCTGCACGAGGAGGTCGAAGGCACTGGCGATCTGCTCGCGGATGGCCCGCAGCGGCAGGTCGACGCCCGCCGTCAACACGAGCGTCTCGAGCCGCGACAGCGCGTCACGCGGCGTGTTGGCGTGGATCGTCGTCAGCGAGCCCTCGTGGCCCGTGTTCATCGCCTGGAGCATGTCGAGCGTCTCTGCGCCGCGGACCTCGCCGACGATGATCCGGTCGGGGCGCATGCGCAGGGCGTTCCGGACGAGCTCACGGATGCGCACCTCGCCCTGCCCCTCGATGTTCGGCGGCCGAGACTCCAGGGTGATGACGTGCTCCTGCTGCAGCTGGAGCTCGGCCGCGTCCTCGATCGTCACGATCCGCTCGTCGCCCGGCACGAAGGACGACAGCGCGTTCAGCATCGTCGTCTTACCGGTGCCGGTACCACCCGAGATCAGGACGTTCAGCTTGCCCTTGACGCAGGCAGCGAGGAGCTGCGCAGCCTGTGGGGTGAGCGACCCGAAGTTGATCAGGTCGTCCATCGTGTACGGATCGCGCGCGAACTTCCGGATCGTCAGGGTCGGGCCTCTGAGCGCGAGCGGCGGGATGATCGCGTTCACACGGCTGCCGTCCGGCAGGCGCGCGTCGACCATCGGCGATGCCTCGTCGATCCGGCGTCCGACCTGGGAGACGATCTTGTCGATGATGCGCAGCACGTGCGCGTCGTCGGCGAAGGTCGCTTCCGCGCGCTCGAGCCGACCGCCACGCTCCACGAAGATCTTGTCGTGGCTGTTCACCATCACCTCGGTGACGCTGTCGTCACGCAGGAGCGGCTCGAGTGGCCCGTAGCCGAGCACGTCGTCGGCGATCTCACGCTGGATCCTGCGGCGCTCCTCGCGCGTCAGGGGCGTCCGGTCGAGCGCAAGCTGCTCGGTCACCGCGTGCAGCACGCGGTCGGACAGATCCCCGGCGCTCTGCTGCTTGAAGAGCTCCGGTCCGAGCTTCGCGATCACCTCGTGGTGGATACGCGTCTTCAGCTCGGCGTACGGATCGCCGGGGGAGGGCTCCGCGGTCGCGGGGCGCTCCGCGGAGGCGTATGTAACGGGGCCGGCCAGCGTGGCCGGACGCTCGGCGGTCACACCACCGGCCCCGTTCCCGTTCTGCTTCGAGAGCCTGTCGTGGAGGCCCATGCCTACGACCTCGCCAGCGCGGCGAGCATGCGCTTCTTCTTCGGCTGCTCCGGTGCGAGGAGCGACTTCGAGACCTCACGGATGGCACGTGCGAAGTCCGAGCCGGTATCTCCGATCACGGGCGGCTGCCCGCGGTTGACACCGAGTGGGACCGCCCGGTCGGACGGCACCTCGAAGCGGATCTTGACGTCGAGCGCCCCTTCGACCTCCTTCTTGCTCATCCCGACCTTCGAGTTCGCCCGGTTCAGCAGGAAGCGAATGCGATGGGCCGGGAACGAGAGCAGCTCGAGGGTCTGCATCGAGAGGCGCACGTTCTTCAGCGTCGGAACATCGAGCCCGCAGACCATCAGCAGCTCGTCGGTGCGGTCGAGCGTGGCGAGCATGGGGCCGTGGAAGAAGGGCGAGGTGTCGACGACGATCACGTCGTACGACTCCCGCGCAACCTCCAGCAACCGCGCCAGCTTGGTCTCGGTGACGAGCTCGGCGTCCTCCGGGCGCAGAGGCGCCGGCAGGATGTCGAGGCCCGACGGGTGCTTCGTGATGTAGCCCGCCAGCTTCTCCGAGTCGAGCTCGCCGGGAGCGACGACGAGGTCGTAGATCGTCTTCTCCGGCTCGATCCCGAGCATGATCGCCGCGTCGCCGAACTGGAGGTCCAGGTCGAGCAACAACGTTCGCTTCTTCTCGTTCTTCGCGAACGACGCGGCGAGGTTCGTCGCGGTGACCGTCTTGCCGGTGCCGCCCTTGGGCGAGAAGACCGTGACGATCCGGCCATCCCGCCCCTGCCCGCCGTCGGCGGCGAGGCGTCGGCCGGAGTGGCCCGCCTTCCGCAGCGCGAAGACGACGTTCTCGGTCAGCTGCGGCAGCAGGATCACGTCCGCCACGCCGTCGGTGTCGAGCGCGGCCTCGAGCAGCGTCGACGACTCGCCCGAGGCGAGCACGACGATCGGGGCCCGGGTCTGCTCGCCGATCGCAGCGATCTCCACGGTGGGCAGGGTCGTGTCACGGGTGGCGTGGACCACGACCTGGAGGTGCCCGCCGGCCAGAGCCGCCGTCGCCTCCCCCACGTTCTCGCTCCAGCCGACGAAGTCGAGCTCCGGATGGGACGCGAGTGCCTCGCGGAGCCGGTCGAGCCCGTCGCACGAGCCCGTCACGTAGATGCGGAGGCGCTCCTTGGTCGTTGTCGTGGTGGTCATCGTGCACCTCCTGTTGCCAGCTGCTCGAGCTGGGCGCCTCGGAGGCCGTCGGCCAGGATCGAGCCGGCCCAGACCACTGCCTCGGGGCTGTCGTTGGCCTTGAGCGCGGGCCGAAGCTGGAACGACCACTCGCCGTGCTTCAGCACGTAGAAGAGCTTCTGGACCTGCGTGTCGGTGACGGCGAGCAGGGCCGCCAGATTCGTCGCGGACGAGGCGACCTTGACGTCCCCGTTCCCGGGCGAGGGTGCCGGCTTCAGCACCTCGAGGTCGCGCAGGACGATCCTCGTCGCGAACACGTCCTTGTCCGGGTCGATTTTTATCGAGGCGACGATGTCGATCCGATCGCCACGCTTGAGCGTCCCGGCGAGCAGCTGATGCTGGTCACCCGGCACCTGAACGCCTCGCATCGTCCCGGACAGCTGCGCGACGATGCCGCGCTCGGCTGCGGTGGCGAAGCGACGGGTCGAGACCTGCTCGCCGGCGAGGATCGGCTCCGTCGCCACGAGCTGCTCGACCTGGTCGGCGCTCGAGATTGCGCCCGGCACAACGCTGCGCTGGGCGATCTCGGTCGTCTTGAGCATGCCTTTCTGTGCGACATCGGCGCCCGAGGTTCCGGCCGGGATGTCCTTCGTCGCGACGAACACCTTCACGTTCGCCTCTTCACGCTGGACGTTGCGCTGGTAGCTCGTCACGTAGAAGAGCGTCAGCATGGCCGCGACCAGCGCGAGCGCGACTGCTACCGAGATATTTCTGACTCTGTACGTCATGAGCGTCTCTTTCTTCCTTCGTTATTCGGGTTGGTTATTCAACGAGCTCAACTGCACGAGCGCCGAAGTCGGTTTCGGTACCGGACTCCGACTGGATTCCCTCCCAGATCACGCGTGTGAAATGTCCGTTGACGACACCGCCGTTCCCGTGGGCGTCGAAGTCCGACACGACGAAACCGATCCAGCCGACGACGAAGTACTCGAAGTTCGCGCCGCTTCCGCGCGTCTCCCGATAGACCGGGAAGAGCAACTCGTCGCCGATACGAGCGTTCATTGCGGACTTGATCTGAGACGAGTTGAACTTCGCGCCAGGATCACTGAAATACCAGTTCAGAGGCATGTAGCCGTCGTAACCGTTCAGGATCCAGTCGGCAACGATCTTCGGCCCTGTGCCTCCGTGCGAGTCGTCGAGATTCAGCAGGCGGAAAGCGCCCGGGCCGACCTTCTCGAGGTCGAGGGTCGTCGCCGGGCCGAAGCAGGGGCAGCTCGTGCCGCTGATCAGGGGATGTCTTTCGTCGACCGCGATCGGCGCCGCGTACCGAGCATGGGTCATGACGCCGGAGCGCGCGCTCGCCTTTGCGTCCACGGCAACGGAGTCGACGCCGAAGATCTTCGAGAAGAAGCCGGGCGCGTCGCGCTCCACCTCGACGGTGACAGTGTCGTTCGAGAGCGACCTCGTCGTGAAGGAGATGGACGTCGCGCCGCCGCCGTTCTTCGTCACGTAGCTCGCGGCGAGCGCGCTGGCCTCACCTGAGTCGTCGGGAAGCGCCTGCGCGCCGGCGAGCGCCGCAGCGTCGGCCGCGGCCTGCGTCTCGCGCTGAGCCTGGTACCACGAGCCGATGTCGAGCACCAGGGCGGAAAGGGTGAGCAGGACCGTCAGGCAGATGACCGTCAGGGCCATCGCCTGACCACGCTCTTCGCGGAAGCTCATTCGATTCTCTCCGTGGTCGAGCTCGACAGTCGTCCGGCCGCCACTACGAGTCCGAGCAGATTGACTTCATAGGGATAGTTGGCCTCGACGGTGACGTCGGCGCCGTGCTCCCAGGCAGAGGCGCTCACGTTGACGTCCAGGTCTGCAAGATCGAGCCCGTTCGCCGCGCTCTCGACCCGTGCGACGGCCTTTCCGCCGGGATCGCCTTCGTGACGACTGACGACCGCGGTACGCGCGCCTGCGCGGACCGCGTCGGTGAGCGTCACGTAGTTGTTGAAGATGATCCCGAACTGGATGATGCCGAAGAGCACGAGGCAGAAGAGCGGCAGGACCAGCGCGAACTCAGTGGCCGTCTGACCATCCTGGTCGGTGTAGATCCTGTGGCGGCGGGTGTTTGTCATAGCGTCTATTTCGGTGGCGGTGGGCTCCGTTTCGGGAGCCCACCGCCCGGTGGATCGTGGACGACTTAGAAGGCGTCGATGACCTCCTGGATGGCGCCCTGGATGGCGCCGGAGAGCGTGCCGAAGATGCCGACGAGCACGACGGTGATCACGGCAAGGACGACGCCGTACTCGGCCATCGTCTGGCCCTCCTCGTTGCGAAGCTCGGCCAGCTTGTTCTGAGCGGCGACGAAGAACTTGAGCATGTAATTCACCTCCTTCTCCAAGAGAGACGTGGCGACTACCGGAGCAAAGCTCGTCCGGAGGCGGTGGCGGTCATTCGAGGTGCAGGCGATGCAATCGGTCACGCGAGAGACTCCTGTCTCATGTTGCTCGGCGTGCCGCGGCGCCTGACTGGGTACTTCGTTCGCCAACAATCGGGGAATACACGCAGGTCGCGAAGCCCTCGAAAGGGTGACTTATGCAACGTGCATTCGAACTTCACCCGAACGAGTGACCGGCGCTAAAGGTGCTGCCGATATAGGAGAACTCGACGACCGTTGCGGCGCGGTGGGGAATCCTGCGCCGACACCAGATTCGGCGCTCACACGAAAGTGAGGAGCTGGGTCTCGTGCCAAACCGGAAGCGAAGTTCACACCGCCTCTTCCTGACGATCGCCGCGCTCGTCCTCGGCGGCATCGCCCTCTTGAGAACGAAGCCCGAGCCGGTTGCCGTGCTCCGGCCACCCATGCTCGAGCCGGTCCCCGAGAGCTCTCCGCCACCGACGCCGCGCCCGCGACCCGCCCTCACGCGCATCGCGCTCGCCGCCGCCTTCACCGCTCTCTTCTTCGGTGGCGCCGCCTTCACCGCCGGAGCAGGCGACCAGGTCGCTCTGCTGATCGACGATCCCGGAGTCACTCCCGAGCAGGTCGAGACGACCGAGCTCGCCGGCTTGCCCGGCGCACCGGCGGACGAGGCCCCGGCGACGGACGCTCTCCCGGCCGCCGAGCCCACGGATGTCGCACCCGCCCCCGCGCTGGAGGCCCAGCCGGCAGAGGCAGCACCGGCAGCGGAGGCCGCCCCGGCGCCCGAGCCCGCTCCGGCGGTCGAGCCTGCACCGGCGCCGGCCGAGGACGCCGAGGTGCTTCCGACGCAGCACGACGCTGCGGCCGCCGCTCCCGCTCCGGCGACCTCGACACCGGCCGCCACGCCGCTGCGCACGAAGCCTGCCGCGACGAAGCCGGCGAAGGCGCCGGCCGCGAGTCGGCCCGCTGCAACTCGCAAGTGGGCCACGGCCCGCGCGCAGCTGCCGCCTGCACGGCCGGCCGAGATCGAGACGCAGCACGGCGGCGCATCGACCATCTGGCTGAACCGCGCGCTGCCGGATCCGACCCCCGCGTCAGCTCGGCTGGCGAGGCCGTTCGCCCGCTCGCTCGCCCGCGCAGCACGTGCCCATGGCGCCGACTGGGCGACCGTGCTGGGCGCCCTCCGTGCGCAAGGGAACCGCGGCGCCGCTCCCGCCACCCGGCCCGAGCTCGACCGGCTCGCCGGCCGGCTCCAGGGCGATGCCTGGCGCAGCACCCTGGCGCTCTCGGGACGGACGAGCTACGCCGATCGTGCGACCGCGCTCGCGGACTACTACCGCGCCGTCGGGATCGAGTCGCTCATCACCGGTCTCCAGAAAGCCAAGCCGCGTCTCGTGAAGCGGCTGCTCGCCGACGAGCGAGTCACGCTCTATGCAGGCGGGCGTGAGGATCTCCAGGCGGGCCGGATCGACGTGCGCATCGTCGTGCTCCTGTCGTATCTCGCGGAACGCCACGGGTCGCTGACCGTGTCGAGCCTCTTCTCGGGGCATAGGCGCTTCGCCCGGCCCGGCGTCGTCTCGGCGCACATGTACGGGCACGCGGTCGACATCGCAGTCGTCGGCGGCACGTCGATCGTCAGCGACCAGCGGGCCGGCGGCACGACCGAGGCGGCCGTCCGCTCGATCCTGTTGCTGCCGGCCGAGCTCCAGCCGCAGCAGGTGATCTCGCTGCTCGGGCTCGGCGGTCCCTCGTTCCCGCTCGCCGACCACGAGGATCACATCCACGTTGGCTTCTGAGCACGTCAGCCTGACCCGCCCGGACGGGCGCGTCGTCGTCGAGCACTGTCTCGTCGCGGCGCGTCCGCTCCGGCGCATGCGCGGCCTTCTGGGGCGTCGCGAGCTCCCGGCCGGCGAAGGGATTCTGTTGACGCCGGCCGCGTCGATCCACACGTTCTTCATGCGCTTCCCGATCGACGCGGTCTTCCTCGATCGGAAGCACGTCGTCGTCGACATCGCCCCGCACGTGCGTCCGTGGCGGACGCTCGCGCGGCGGCGTGCTCATGCCGTGCTGGAGCTTCCGGCCGGCGAGTGCGCACGGCGCGGGCTTCGCGCCGGCGAGGAGCTCCTGCTCGCATGATCCCGCTGACGGTCTGGGTCGCGCTGCTGCTCCAGCCGTGCACGATCGTGGGCACGTCCGGGCCTGACTACCTCGTCGGCAGGGCCGCCAACGACGTGATCTGCGGGCTGGGCGGCGCCGACGTGATCACCGGTGGAGGGGGTCGCAACGTGATTCGAGCCGGCGCCGGCGACGACCGCATCGTCGCCAAGGAGGGCGCCGACACGGTCTTCGCGGGCCCTGGAGCCGACATCATCTGGTCCTGGGACGCGAACGCGGACCGGATCGACGGCGGCCCCGGCCGCGACCGTGCCTACACGAACTCGTTCGACACGGTCAAGAACGTCGAGAGCCGCAGCTAAGAGCGCACCGTCGCGCCCTGCCACATCCGGATCGACCAGATGGCGACGCTGAAGGCGTAGACGAGCGCGGGGAGCAGCGCCCCGAAGAGCACGAGCAAGGTGGACACCGTCGACCCCGCCGCCCCCGGGACGATGTGCAGGAGCAGGATGGCCAGGACGGCGTGCCCGACGATGCTCCCGAGCTCGACCGTCGCCAGCTTCGGGATGCGTGCGTCGAGCCAGAGTGCGATGAGAGCAGCCGCGACGACCAGGGCTACTCCGAAGACGGCGATCGACATTCCTTCCCCTCTCAGTCCAAGAACTCTGACGGGGCCACCGCAGGGGCCCCGCCTCGTTATCCGAGAGGCGCCGGAGCCACCGCAGGAGCTCCGTCCGCCTCGAATGCCGCTACTGACACCTTGCACGACCGGGGTCGCTTGACCCATCACCCAGGAGGTGGTTCACCTGGGTGCTTGACCCGACTAGGCGACTGCGAAGGCCCGACTGTCCACCAGCGTGACAGCGGCCGTGCCAGTCGCCGCCTGCCAGCTACGCAGGTATGCGCCGAGCTCACGCCGCTCGGAGAGGGGGCTGGCCACCTCAGGCACGAGCGCCTCGACGGTCGACTCGTTCAGCCTGAGGGCGATGCAGCCGCCGCGCCGCAGGAAGCCGACGAAGTCGTCCAGCCGCTCGGGGTTCTCGATGCTGATCTGCATGACGGTCTCCTTGGTGGAAATTGGCCGCAGGATGTGAAAGAGAGGCCGGGACAGCGCCGCAACTCCGTCCCGGCTGAGACCACTGTGGTCGACGAGAGCCGCTTTTCTCCTCACCCGACAGGTGGTTCACGCACGCACTTCACTCGCCGCCGGATTGCTCGTCGCGTGGCCGCCCAACTAGCCCGCTCCAGCCGCGGAACCCACGTGCTTTCTTCGACGAGGAAGCCCCTCTCGCGACGCCTTCCGCGAGAGGGGCTCGACTGGTCGGAATGTCTACGTCTTCGCGGTCGCTCTCGCCTTGCGAGTAGTGCGCCGCGGCTTGGCGGCCTGGCGCTTGCCGTTCGCGACCTCGCCCGTGGGCTCCTTCGGGAGGCCGGCCTGCTTGCGCAGCTTCGAGGCGATCGCAGCGATCTCCTCAGGGGCGTAGTCGGGCGCAAACACGGCAGGCTGCGCAGCCAGGTCGTGTGCGGGCACCCCTTCCGGAGCCTCATCGACGACTTCCAGCTCCTCGCCGGTCTCGGGGTGCGGGCCGTTGAAGACAGCGGCCAGCTCGAGGTAGTCGCTGGGTGAGAAGCGGTAGAGCTTCAGGTGCTCGCCGCGCTTGAGATGCGGCTTGCACTCCGGGATCTTCTCGGTCGGGATGCGCGGAGCGGGGAACATCTTCATCAGGTTGGCCCCGGTCAGGTTCTCGATCGCGCGCGCGTAGGCGACCTGGTGGACGCCGCCGCGGACGAGGAGGAAGCCGGTCAGCGCACGCGCGGCGGGATGCTCGACCATCTCGTACACCTTCAGCTTCCCGTTCCGGGCGCCGGTCTCGAGGAAGAAGTTGTGCGTGAGGTCTTCGACGAGGTCGCCGGACGAGAACACGTAGTCGCCGCTCCAGGGGCGGCCCTGCGAGTTCTGCGGCAGTGCGCCCTGGCCACCGACGAGGAAGTGGTGCGGGTTGCCGACATCCTTGAGCGCCTTCAGGGGGCTGCCCGGACCGCGGCCATTCGACGTCGTCGTCGGCGTGGCGCCGGTCAGCATGGTGTTGATCGTCTTCGCTACCAGCTCGACGTGGCCGAACTCCTCGGCCGCAATGTTCGCGACGAGGTCGTAAAACGGCCGCGCGCCCTGTTTGTTGCGGAAGTTGAACGACTGGAACGTGTAGTTCAGGAACGTCGACATCTCGCCGAACTTCCCGCCCAGCAGTTCCTGCACGGCGGCGGCGCCAGCCGGATCCGGGTCGGAGGGAGGCGGTAGCTCGGTCTGAATTCGATCAATGCGGCGAATCATGGAAGGACCCCTTTCTTGGACTTCGAACGCTCTGCTTTCGGTCAGCCGTGAGGAGCGGATCCCACGGTTCGTCGAAATTCGACATATATGGCTCGCTGGCGGCCGAGCGTCTGCCGCCAGCGAGCCACTCGTTCCCCTCGCGTTTTAGACCGTGTCGTTACCTTCGCGGTGACGGCTGCCCGACTTCGCCAACCCGCGGCTCAGCATGTAACCGATCCCCAACGCGGCAACGAGGATCCAGGCGAGCCGGCCGTCGATCCCGTCATCGATCGCCGAGGCGATCAACACGGCGGCGACGGTTGCCAGATACGCCATGAACTCCGTCGTCTTGAAGGCGGCCTTCGTCTCGTCGACGCCGTGAGAGCGTGCCGAGACCCCGCGGACGCCGTCTGCTCGCGTCCGATCTTCGACTCGTGTTGCCATCTAACCCCTCCTCGTGGATTTTCGGCTGGGTTGGCGACAAACCGCCAATCCTCGCCAGCTTCGAAACTCATAAACGCACGTCACATTCGATTGGTTACGGCGTGCGTGAAATCCCATTTCGCGAGCCGAACAGGGCGACGCCGGCCGGTCGAGTCAACCCTTCGCCGGTCGTGCCTACAGCGTCTACGAACGGTTCAGCCGGCGTGTGAGTCGGTGGCGCGAGCGATCTCGGCGGGCAGTCCCGGACGCTTCCGGACGATCCAGAACTCGAGGTGCTTCGCGACAACCCGTTCCGTGTCGGCGGCCTCGTGCCCGGGTCGCAGGACGAACAGTGTCGGCTCTTCCCGTATCCGGGCGTACTCCTCCTGAGCGATTAGGACGTGATCCCGACATCCGGCCTCCCCGCATTCACAGAGGATCGTGATCCAGTTGCGATCCAGGGGACGCACCATGTCGTTGACGGCGCGAGTCTTGCCTTCGTTCTTGCCGATGCGCCGCTTGCGCTCCTCGAACATGAGTCGCAAATCACCGCGTGGCAGCGCCGTCAAACCAGGGGACCACCGATCACGCCCGTCGAATCCGGATCATCCGCAACTGAAGCTGAGGCACCCTTCTGGGAGCGGGTCAGCGCCCCGCCACCGATGACGAGCAACGCGCCGAACGCCAGAAAGGCAAGATCCCAGGCGGTCTGGTTCGACCCTTCGCGGACGTGGTGGATCGTGAGGATGTGGTGATCGAGGATCCCCTCGACGAGGTTGAAGAGCCCCCAGCCAACGAGCATCCAGCCAAGGAGGGCGCGCCCGTTGATCGCCCAGCGCCAGTCCGTCGTACGCCGCCAGAGGATGTAGAGACCAACGGCAACCGCGACCCACGTGGCCGCATGGAAGAGGCCATCCCAGAGCGTGTTCGTTTCCAGTCCGGAAACCGTCGTGTCCGGATAACTGCCCTCGCTCGTGAGCATGTGGTGCCACTGGAGGATCTGGTGGAGCACGATCCCATCGACGAAGCCGCCGAGGCCGATGCCGAGGAGAATCCCAGGAGCCCGAGGGCGGGAAACCGCCTCCTGCGCCTCGCGCACATCGCTTCGCTCTTGGGCAGCTGCTCGACCCGCATGAGGGCCAATGGACATGCTGGAAGGTTCCCCTTGCCGACAGACCTGCGAAACAAGGTGGCGACGCGCGGGTGGTCAAGCTACGGCTCTCACAGCGCTACTCATGCAGGAGCGAGCGCGTCGATCGAGCCCGACCTGCCGCGCGCTCGAGCGGCGCCAGATCAGCCGTTCGCGGTCGGATCCGGCGGATCAGGGTGCGGTGGTGTCGGCAGGGGGGTTTCGGGACCCGGCGGTTCCGGCGTCGGAACCGGCGCAGGCGGTTGCGGCGGCGAAGGATCAGGAACCTCGATCGCGTGCATGGCCGAAGCATCTCCGCCCGTCCGGACGGAAAACATGGGAGGGCTCCCGGGTCCTGCACGACACGAGCTTTCCCGGCACCACTGGCACGCATGACCCGCACGACCAAGCGGTTCCCGCCTGGGAACGGGTGGGCCGCGAAGCGGCCCCCTTCAGGGGTCTTCGCGGCTCGGGATCTGCTTCCGCAGATTCCGAGCCTGCGCCAACGAGGTGGGCCCGCCTGGATTCGAACCAGGGACCAAGCGATTATGAGTCGCCTGCTCTGAACCGCTGAGCTACGGGCCCGCGCGGTGAGCGTAGCGCCCGCACCGGTTCCCGGAACGCCGTTCGGACGGCGGCTGTCACAATGTCTGCGCCGCTGCCCCGCCCACGAGGAGACGACCCGGACCGTGAAGGCCTATCAGCAGGAGACGCAGCTTCGAACGGCGGGCGGCTTGTCCGTCACGGACATCACGGAAGAGGTACGCGAGGCGGTGCGGGCGAGCGGGATCCGCGACGGGATCTGCTGTGTCTACTCGCCGCACACGACCTGCTCCGTGCGGGTGAACGAGTGGGAGACGGGCTTCCTCGAGGACTTCGCCGTGCTGCTGAAGCGGCTCGTCCCGAGCGACCACTACTACGCCCACGACGACTGGGATCGCCGCACGGAGAACATCTGCCCCGAGGACATGGACTTCGGGAACGGACACTCGCACTGCATGTCGATGCTGCTCGGACCGGCCGGCGAGTCGGTGCCGGTGCGCGAGGGCGAGCTCTGCCTCGGCACATGGCAGCGAGTGCTCTTCCTCGAGCTCGACCGCGAGCGCGACCGCCGCTGGCTCGTGCAAGTCGTCGGCGTCTGATCCAGCCCGCAGCAGCCGAAATCTGCGGGAGCAGATTCCGGCTGCGCGAAGACCCCTGAAGTGTCGCTTCGCTCCAGCGGCTCGCCAGCTGATCGGCTGCTACTCCGGGGTGACGTAGGCGGCGGTGAGGCCGCCGTCGACGAGGAACGTGGAGCCGTTGACGTAGGAGGACTCGTCGCTCGCGAGAAAGAGCGCGGCGTTCACGATCTCCCGCGGCTTGGCCAGCCGGCCCATCGGGAGATGGATCCGCCTGCGCTCGTAGGCCGCCGGATCGTCGCCGAAGATCCGGAGCAGGAGCGGCGTCTCGACCGGGCCCGGACAGAGGGCGTTCACCCGCACGCCCTGCCGCGCGAACTGCACTGCCAGCTCGCGGCTCAGCGAGAGCACGGCGCCTTTGGAGGCGGTGTAGGAGATCTGGGAGGTCGCTGCGCCGAGGATGGCGACGAAGGAGGCGACGTTGATCACCGAGCCGCCGCCACGCTCGAGCAGGTGTGGGATCCCGTGCTTGCAGCACAGGAACACCCCCTTTGTGTTCACGTCCTGCACGCGCTGCCAGGCGTCCACCTCCGTCTCCAGGATCGACGCGTCGTCCTCGGGAGAGATACCCGCGTTGTTGTAGAGGACGTCGATTCCGCCGAAGCGCTTTGCAGTCGCGGCCATGAGATCGCGCACGCCGACCTCGTCGGCGACGTCCACCCGCACCGCGAACGCGGTTCCGGCCGCACAGAGGGCCGCGGTCTCCTCCGCGGCGTCGAGCGAGACGTCGGCCACCGCGACGCGTGCGCCCTGCTCGGTGAAGAGCTGGGCCGCATCGCGCCCCATGCCGCCGCCCGCACCGGTGATCACGCAGACCTTGCCCTCCACCCTTCCGCCCACGCTCACTCCTCCGTCGAGATGTACACGCTCTTCACGTCCGAGTAGCCCTCCAGCGCGTGCATGCCGAGCTCCCGTCCGAAGCCGGACTGCTTGACGCCGCCGAAGGGCGTCGAGACGCGCACCGAGCTGTTCGAGTTGACCGACAGCACGCCGGCCTCGACCGCGCGCGCCATCCGCAGTGCCCGCGCGCCGTCGCGCGTCCAGATCGAGCCCGAGAGGCCGTACGGCGTGTCGTTCGCGAGCCGGACCGCCTCCGCCTCGTCGGCGAACGGGATCACGGCCGCGACGGGGCCGAAGACCTCCTCGCGGGCGATCCGGTCGTCGTTCGACGCCTCCACGAGCGTGCAGGGGAACCAGTAGCCGGGTCCGTCGGGCGTCTCGCCGCGGAAGCGCGGCTCGCCCTCGACGAAGGACGCGACCGACTCCCGGTGCGCGGCGGAGATCAGCGGCCCCATCTCCGTCTCGTCGCGCTCGGGATCGCCCAGCCGCACGCCTGCGGTCGCAGCCGTCAGCAGGTCGAGGAAGCGGTCGTAGACGGAGCGCTGGACGAGGATCCTCGAGCGGGCGCAGCAGTCCTGGCCGGCGTTGTCGAACACGGCGTAGGGCGCCGCGGCCGCCGCCCGCTCGAGATCGGCGTCGGCGAAGACGACGTTGGCCGACTTGCCGCCCAGCTCGAGCGTGACGCGCTTGATCGTCCCGGCCGCGCCCTGCATCACGGTCCGCCCCACCTCGGTCGAGCCGGTGAACCCGATCTTCGCCACTTCCGGATGCTCGACGAGGCGCTGCCCGACGACGGAGCCCTTGCCCACCACGACGTTGACGACGCCCTCGGGAATCCCGGCCTCGAGCGCGAGCTCGGCAAGGCGCAGCGCAGACAGCGGCGTCAGCTCGGCGGGCTTCAGCACGACGGTGTTCCCGCAGGCGAGCGCCGGGCCCAGCTTCCACGAGGCGATGTTGAGCGGGAAATTCCAGGGCACGATCAACCCGACGACGCCGAGCGGCTCGCGGAAGGTCAGCGCCTCTCCGCCCGCCACCGGGATCGTCTCGCCGTACCGCTTGTCCACGGCGCCGGCGTAGAAATGGAAGACCTGCGCGACCATCCCCACCTCGCCGCGCGCGCCCGCGATGGGCTTGCCCACGTTGCGCGACTCGATCCGCGCGAGCTCCTCGTGGTGCTCCTCGACGAGCGTCGCCAGCCGCCGCAGCAGGCGGCCTCGATCGGCGGGTGCGACTGCTCTCCACCCCGGAAACGCCTTCGCCGCGCGGGCGACGGCGGCGTCCGTCTCCTCCACTCCGGCCTGCTCGAGCTCCGCGAGCGGCAGCTCGGTGGCCGGGTTGAGGACGGTGAGCACGTCGCTATTCCAACAGAGTGTCAAGCCGCGCGCACGCGGCGCCGATGACGGAATCGTGGCGACAGCGGTCGACCAGCGGGCAATCGCCGAGCTCGTGGAGTACTACGGCACCAAGGGCCGCGCGGTCGGGCGGACGAGCATTGCCGCGGGTGCCATCGTCGGAGTCCTCGTGGGCGCTGTCCCGCTCAGCCCGCTCAGCTTCGCCTGGCCGATCCCGGGCAGCTACGGCCTCGCCACGGTGCTCGTCGGGCTCGGATGCGGCCTCCTGATCGGCTTCGTGGTCGGAGACTCGCGTGGCCGGATGTATTACCGCATGGCGGAGCAGGCCCGAGCACAGCTCGTCCTCGAGGACCGGATCGCCCGCAGCGATGCCCGGATCGAGCAGCTCGTCGCCGCCCTGACGGCGCGTGCGCGGGCCGTTGCCGAGCAGCCGCCGGCCGAGCCGCCGGTGACGTTGGCACTCGCCCCAGCTCCGCCCACCCTCCTGCGCGGGCCTGGCGAGCCGGTCCCCGCCGCCGCTCCGCCGCTCTCACCGCCCAGCTCGAACTGACGCGGCCGCCCAGTACGATCGCGCGGGTGGACGTCGCGGCGATCGCACAGCGGGTCTGGCCGGGGTCGCGGCCCGTGCTCGAAGTGCTCGGCGGTGGGATCACCAACCGGAACTTCAAGGTCTCGGTCGACGGCGAGAGCTTCGTCCTCCGGATCGGCGGCAAGGACACCGAGCTGCTCGGCATCGACCGGCACGCCGAGCACGACGCCTCGCGCGTCGCAGCCCGCCTGGGCATCGGTCCCGAGGTCGTGCGCTTCCTCGAGCCTGAGGGCTATCTCGTCACGCGCTTCGTCGAGGGCAGCCCGGTCCTGCCCGACGAGCTGCGCCGGCCCGAGCGGCTGCGCGAGCTCGCTCGGACGCTTCTGCGCGTCCACGAGGGGCCCGCGATCGGCTCGCGCTTCGACTCGTTTCGCGTCGTCGAGCAGTACTGCGCGACGGCGGTCGCCCACGGAGTCGCGATCCCGTCGGCCTTCGAGCAGGCGAAGGCGCTCGCGGACGCGATCGAGCACGGACGCGGCGCGCAGCCGCTCCGCACGTGTCACAACGACCTGCTGAACGCGAACCTGATCCGCGCCGGCGAGGCACTCGTGATCGTCGACTGGGAGTACGCGGGCATGGGCGACGCCTTCTTCGACCTCGCCAACCTCGCCGCCAACCACGAGCTCGGCGAGGACGAGGAACGGGAGCTGCTCGCCGCCTACCGGGGCGAGCTGCGACCGGACGACCTCGACGCACTGCGGCTGATGCGCTACATGTCCGACTTCCGCGAGGCGATGTGGGGCCTCGTCCAGCAGGGGATCTCCGAGCTCGACTTCGACTTCGCCGGTTACGTCGCCGACCACTTCGACCGGCTCGCGCGCACGGCCGCGGAGCCGGGCTTTCAGGGCGCTCTCGCCCGCGCACAACGAGCGCTGTAGGGTCGTCCGCCGTGAGGGAGCGCGCCCAAGTCGTGGTCATCGGTGGCGGCGTCGGCGGCTGCTCGGTGCTCTACTGGCTCGCCCGCCTGGGCTGCTCGGACGCGATCCTGCTGGAGCGGGCCGATCTGACGAGCGGCTCCACCTTCCACTCGGCCGGCCTCGTCGGCCAGCTGCGGGGCTCGCTCAGCCTGACCCGGATGATGATGAGCTCCGTCGAGCTCTACCGCTCGCTCGGCGAGGAGGTCGAGCTCGAGACCGGGTGGCGCGAGGTCGGCTCGCTGCGGCTCGCCTCCTCCGAGGAGCGCCTGGAGGAAATCGCACGCCAGGCCGGGTGGGCGAAGACGTTCGGGCTGCAGCTCGAGCTGATCTCGGCCGCGGAGGCGCAGGAGCTCTTCCCGCCGATGTCGACGGAGGGTGTCCTGGGCGCAGCGTTCCTCCCCACCGACGGCTACATCGACCCGAGCCAGCTCACGTTCGCACTCGCCGAGGGAGCACGCCGCCGGGGTGCCGAGATCGCGACGAACACCCGCGTGACGGGGATTCGCGTCGAGCGCGGGCGGGTCACCGGCGTCGAGACCGACCGCGGCCCGGTCGAGACGGAGATCGTCGTGAACGCGGGCGGCATGTTCGCGGCCGAGCTCGGGCGGCTCGCCGGCGTCACCGTCCCGGTCGTGCCGATGGCGCACGAGTACCTGATCACCCGCCCGAGCGGGCTTCCACTCGACATGCCGACGATGCGCGATCCCTCGCTGCTCGTCTACTTCCGCCCCGAGTCGGGCGGCCTGATCATGGGCGGCTACGAGCGCGACCCCGCGCCGTGGTCACTCGACGGGATCCCCGCCGACTTCAACGGCAAGCTGCTCGAGGAGGACTGGCCGCGCTTCGAGCCACTGCTCGAGAACGCGATCCGCCGCGTGCCGACGCTGGAGGAGATGGAGGTCGTGCGGCTGATCAACGGGCCGGAGGCGTTCACGCCCGACAACGAGTTCATTCTCGGCCCGACCGACGTGCGCGGGTTCTGGGTCGCCGCCGGTTTCTGCGCACACGGCCTGGCGGGGGCCGGCGGGATGGGCCAGCTCGTCGCCGAGTGGATCGTCGAGGGCACGCCGAGCCTCGACGTCTGGGAGATGGACTCCCGGCGCTTCGGCGCCGCGTACCGCAGCCGCGAGTACGCGCTCGCGCGCGCGACCGAGGTCTACTCGACCTACTACGACGTCAAGTACCCGGGCCACGAGCGGCAGGCAGGCCGGCCGCTCCGCATCTCCTCCGCCTACCCCCGCCTGCAGGAGCTCGGCGCCGTCTTCGGCGAGAAGTCGGGCTGGGAGCGCGCGAACTGGTTCGAGCCGAACGCGGCGGACGGCGACGAGTCCCTGCGGCCGCGCGGCTGGGCCGGGAAGCTCTGGTCGGCCGCAGTCGGCGCCGAGCATCAAGCCTGCCGCGAGCGGGCGGCGCTCTTCGACGAGTCGTCGTTCGCGAAGATCGAGCTCTCGGGGGAAGGCGCGGCAAGTCTGCTCGACCGGCTCTGCGACAACCACGTCACCCGCGACGTCGGGGCGATCACCTACACCCAGATGCTGAATCCGCGAGGCGGGATCGAGTGCGACTTCACGGTGACGCGACTCGCCGAGGACCGCTTCCGCATCGTCACCGGCACCGCCTTCGGGCAGCACGACCTCGCCTGGATCCGCTCGCATGCGCCCGACGACGGCTCGGTGCGGGTCGAGGACGTGACGTCGAGCTACGCCTGTCTCGGGCTGTGGGGGCCGCGGGCGCGCGAGATCCTGCAGCCGCTCGTGGTGGAGCCGCTCGACTTCCCCTACATGCGCGCGCGGGAGGTAGCGGTCGGGCCGGTGCCGTGCCTGACGCTGCGCGTGACGTACGTGGGCGAGCTGGGCTGGGAGCTCTACTGCCGCACGGAGTACGGGCTGCGGCTGTGGGACACGCTCTGGGAGTCGGGACGGGAGCACGGTCTCGTCGCCGGCGGCTACAAGGCGATCGACTCGCTGCGCCTGGAGAAGGGCTACCGCGTCTGGGGCGCCGACATCTCACCCGACGACAACCCCTACGAGGCCGGGCTCGGCTTCGCGGTCAAGCTCGATCGCGACTTCATCGGCCGGGAGGCGCTCCTCGGCGCGGGCGAGCCGGAGCGCTCGCTTGCCTGCCTCGTCCTCGCCGACCCGCGCTCGGTCGCGCTCGGCTCGGAGCCGGTCCGGCTCGACGGCGAGATCGCGGGGCGCGTGACGAGCGGCGGTTATGGCTACACCGTCGAGCGGTCGATCGCGTACGCCTACGTTCCGGCGGCGAAGGCGGAGCCGGGGCAGCCGGTCGAGGTGGAGATCTTCGGCGAGTGGGTCGCCGGCGAGGTGGCGTCGGAGCCGCTCTTCGACCCGAAAGGCGAGCGGATCAGGTCCTAGCGGCCCGGTAGGCTCGCGCCTGCTCGACGAGCGCGGCGAAGAGCGCCGCGTCCTCCCCCGCCTCCGGGTGCCAGAGGACGCCGAGCGCAAAGCGCTTGCTGGGATCCTCGAGCGCCTCGAGCGTCCCGTCCTCGGCATAGGCGGTCGGCAGGAGGCCGTCGCCGAGCCGTCCGAAGCCCTGGTGGTGGTGCGACTTCACGGGCGCGCGCTCGCCGAGCAGCGCGGCGAGCCGGCTCTCGGGCTCGACGCTGACGTCGTGGTCGGCGAAGACACCCGGCGTGTGCTTGTGCTTCTCGTCGCCGACGACGTCGGGCAGGTGCTGGACGAGGTCGCCGCCGCGCGCCACGTTCAGCACCTGCGAGCCACGGCACACCGCGAGCAGCGGCAGGTCGCGCTCCAGCGCGGCGGTGAGGAGCGCGAGCTCGCCCCGGTCGCGCGCCGCCCGAACGCCGGTCGTCTCCCGGTGAGCCTCCTGCCCGTAGGTCTCCGGGTCGAGGTCGGAGCCGCCCGAGAAGAGCAGCCCGTCCAGCGCGTCGAGCGTCTCCTCGATCCCCTCCTCGCTCGGCGGCACGAGCAGCGCCCGCCCGCCTGCCCGCTCGATCGCCTCCACGTACGCGAGCGGGATCAGGGCCGCCGGCAGCTTCCACGCACCCCAGCGCACCTCCGGCTCCGCGTACGCCGTGATCCCGATCAGCGGCCTCATCCGGCTAGCGGCTCCTGCTAACCGCGCTCAAAAAAGCGCTCGCGTTCGTAGCAGGTGACCACCTCGTCGTAGAGCCGCTGCTCGGTGCGGGCGTAGTTGAGGTAGTGGTCGACGACCTCGTCGCCGAAGGCCGCCCGCGCCATCGTCCCACCCTCGAGCGCCGCGATCGCGTCGCGCAGCGAGTGCGGGAAGCGCTCTGCGTCGGACTCGTACGCGTTGCCCTCGAGCGGCGGCGGCAGCTCGAGCCCCTGCTCGATCCCGTACAGGCCCGCGGCAATCACTGCGGCGAAGGCCAGATACGGGTTCGCGTCGGCGCCGGGGATCCTCGTCTCCGTGCGCAAGGCCGAGCCGTGGCCGACGATGCGGAAGCCGCAGGTGCGGTTGTCGTGGCCCCAGGCGAGGGTCGTCGGCGCCCAAGAGCCTGCCGCGAAGCGCTTGTAGGAGTTCACGTTCGGCGCCAGGAAGACCGCAAGCTCGGCCGAGCAGGCGATCTGCCCCGCGAGCCAGCCCTGGAACTCCGCGGTCTCGCCCGCGAACGCGCTCTCGTCGCCGCGCCACAGCGACGAGTGGATGTGACAGGACGATCCGATCCAGCTGTGGTCGGGCTTGGCCATGAACGTGATCGAGCACCCGTTCAGGTGCGCGATCTCTTTCGCCCCGTTCTTGTAGATGACGTGGTTGTCGGCCGTCGTCAGCGCGTCCGCGTAGCGGAAGTTGATCTCGTGCTGTCCCGGCCAGGCCTCGCCCTTGGAGGTCTCCACCTTCATCCCCGCGGCCTGCATCCCGTTCCGGATCTGCCGGATGAACGGCTCGTCGTAGCTCGAGGCGAGCACGTGGTAGTCGAGGATGTACGGCACCGACGGGGTCAGCCCGCGGTAGTGCTGCTCGTGCGCCTCGGCGTAGCTCTGACGCAGCAGGAAGAACTCGAGCTCCGAGCCGAGCATGGGCGTGAAGCCGAGCGCCTCGGCCCGCTCCACCTGCGCACGCAGCACCTGCCGCGGCGAGGGCGCGACCGGAGCTCCGTCGTGCCAGCCGACGTCGCAGAGCACGAGGGCCGTCCCTTCGAGCCAGGGGATCCGCCGCAGCGTCCGGAGGTCGGGAGTCAGCGCGAAGTCGCCGTAGCCCTGCTCCCAGCTCGCGAGCCCGTAGCCGGGCACCGGATCCATCTCCATCTCGAGCGCGAGCAGGTAGTTGCACCCCTCGATCGCGTGGCCGGAGTCCACCTCGTCGAGGAAGAACTCACCGTGCAGCCGCTTTCCCAGCAAGCGGCCCTGCATGTCGGTGAAAGCCACGACCACGGTGTCGATCGCGCCCGACTCCACGTCGGCTCTCAGCTCGTCGAAGCCAAGCACGAAGGCGATCCTACTGCTCGTGCTGTCCGACACGTTGACAACGATCGTGACAGAAGCGCGTAATACGCGCTGACACGACACCGACGTCGAGGAGGGCTGATGGATACAGCGTCACCCCCGGGCCCGCGCCAGCACGACACCGACGAGCAGACCCTGCACAAGCTCGGCTACGCGCAGGAGTTGTTCCGCGGCATGGGCGGGTTCCAGAACTTCGCGATCTCGTTCACGATCATCTCGATCCTTGCGGGCTGCCTGACCTCGTACTTCGTCGGCTTCGAGCGGGGCGGCCCCGTCGCGGTGATCTGGGGATGGCTGCTGGTCGGCCTCTTCTCGACGATCATCGCCCTCGCAATGGCGGAGATCGCCTCGGCCTACCCGACCGCGGGCGGCCTCTACTACTGGGCCTCGAAGCTCGGTAGTCCCGGCTGGGGCTGGACAACCGGCTGGTTCAACCTGATCGGCCAGATCGCGGTCACCGCGGCCATCGGCTACGGCCTGGCGACGTTCGGCACCGTGCTGTTCGACTTCTGGTTCGACTACTCGGCGCACATGAACGACTGGTTCGGCTTCTCGGCGAACACGTCGATCTTCGTCCTCTATGCGGCGTTTCTGATTGCGGCGGGCATCGTGAACATGTTCCAGGTCAGCATCACGGCCCTGCTGAACACGGTCTCGGCCTACTGGCACATGGCCGGCGTCGCGTTCATCGTGCTCGTCCTGATCATCGTCCCCGACAACCATCAGAGCTTCGGCTACGTCTTCGGCGAGACCGTGAACGCGTCGGGCTACGGCAGCGCGACCGACAACTTCTCCAATCCGGCGTTCTGGTTCGTGTTCGGACTCGGCCTGCTGCTCTCGCAGTACACGATCACCGGCTTCGACGCGTCGGCGCACATGGCTGAGGAGACGCGCCAGGCGTCACGTCAGGCGGCAATCGGCATGTACATGGCCGTGGTCGTCTCCGTCGTCTTCGGCTGGATCCTGCTCCTGGCGGTGACGTTCGCGATTCCGAGCACCGAGGGTGCGCTGGAGAACATCGGCATCGTCGTCCCCTGGATCTGGGCCGAGTCGATGAGCCAGCGCTGGGCGGAGGCACTGCTCTTCATCTGCGTCGTCGCGCAGTTCTTCTGCGTCACGGCGTCCGTCACGTCGGCGTCGCGGATGATGTACGCGTTCTCGCGTGACCGCGCCGTGCCCGGCCATCCTCTCTGGAGCAAGGTCGCGGCGAATCGCGTCCCGCGCAACGCCGTCTGGGCGATCGTCACCCTGTCGGGCATCCTGATGATCCCGGCGATCTGGAACTACCTCGTCGGGTACGGCGTCGGCACCGCGATCGCGGTGATCGGGCTGTACATCGCCTTCGTGATCCCGGTCTATCTGCGCTTCCGGCTGCACGACCAGTTCATCCCGGGCGCGTGGAGCCTCGGCAAGCACTACAAGTGGATCGACCTGCTGTCCCTTGGCTGGGTCGCTCTGATCACGATCCTGTTCGTCTTCCCGCTCTACAAGGCGGGGCTCCCGTGGCAGGACGACTTCACGTGGGAGCTGACGAACTACACGGTGCTGTGGTTCGCAGCGATCGGAATCGTCTTCGGCGGCTGGTGGTTCCTGTCGGCGAAGAACTGGTTCAAGGGACCCGTTCGCCAGGGCACCGAGGAAGAGCTGGAACGGCGGGAGGCGGAGCTCGCACGTCGCGGGGAGCTGCCGCCGCAGCCGGCCGCCTAGCCTCAGCAGGTTGCTGTAACCGGTGGGAGGGGCGCTCCGCCCCTCCCACCGCAGGATCACCCGACCCAGGCGCCGCCGTTCTGGTCGATCGTCTGGCCGGTGACGCCGCGCGCGTCGGGCGACAGCAGATAGGCGACCGTGCCGGCGATGTCCTCTGGCTGTCCCATCCGCCCGAGCGGCACCTCGCGCATGGCCTCGGCGACCGCCGCCTCGCGGGTCATGCCGGTCGCCTCGACGATCTCGTCGATGCCCTGCCAGGCCATGTTCGTCTCGACCCAGCCCGGAAGGATCGCGTTCACTTGCACCTCGTCGGGCGCGAGCTCGGCGGAGAACGAGCGCACGAGCCCGAGCAGACCGGCCTTCGAGGCGCTGTAGGCCGTGTAGCCCGGGACGGCGATCCGGGCGAGGATGGACGCGATCACGACCACGTCGCGGCGCTCAGGCCCGGGCGCGAGGTGGCGGACGGCGGCGCGGATGCACCAGTAGGTACCGAACAGGTTCGTCTGCACGATCTCCTCGAAGCGGTCGCCGCGGCCCTCCGCGTTGCCGCCGCCGACGCCACTGTTGGCGACGAACCCCTGGATGGGACCCCGCGCGGACGCTGCCGCGGCGAAGGCGGCGTCGACTCCCGCGCGGTCGCGGATGTCGCAGAAGTGCGCGTCGCCGCCGACCTGGTCCGCAACCTCCTCGAGCTCGTCGGTGTTCGGCGCGAGCAGCGACAGCGACACTCCCTCGGCTCCCAGTCGCTCGGCGATCGCCTTCCCGATCCCGACGCCGCCGCCGGTCACGACGACGTGCCTTCCGGCGAAGCGCTGCATCGACCCTCCTTCGAACATCGCTCTTTGCGAGAAGTTCCTGCGCGTCCGGCCTTCCGCCCGCGCCGGCCGCAGCATAGATTGCTGACTCGCCCGAGCCGCCTTCCTCCAGCACCGCAGCGGCCGCGATCCAGCACTAGAGCGTATGACGTGAACGGCAAATCGGCCTTCGCGAAAAGAAAAAGCCGCAATTTGCGCGCAGCGCCGATCCGCGACCCTTGACCGGCCCCCCACCGGCCCCTAAGTTCCCTCTTGCAGCGAGCACGGAGCGGGATTAGGTCGAGGCTCCACCGGAAGGCGAGTACGCGCAAGCGGAAACGTCAGTCGGAGGAGCGGACGAAACCGCCACCGGCTCGCTGAATTTCTTTTTAGGCGCAAGCAGGATCGGGATCTGCGAGAGCAGATCCCGATCCGCGCCAAGACCCCTGAAGGGTCGCTTCGCTCCCGGGCTCGCTCAGCGACGTTCGGCGAAGTGGTTGTCTCTCCGCGGGTTGGGCGTGGTGGGTTATGGTCGACGTTCGGCTCTTCGGGGGGTCGCCTTTCTATCGATTCGGACACCTGTGCTAAAGGCGCGATTAGCAATGCGGCCGCGGCAAACGAAAAAGATCGCAAATTGCGAGATGTTCACTTTTTCGCCCCTTGACCCCCGTCTCTGCCGCCCCTAGATTCCCCCTTGCAGCGAGCACGGGACGCGAGTAGGTCGAGTCCACTCCGGTAGGCCGTAGGGGGAAGCCGCAAGGCTGAAGCCGAAAGTTCGTCGGGGCGGAGGACGAAAGCGCACCCGGCTCGCTGAATTTCTTTTTAGGCGCAAGCAGGATCGGGGATCTGCGAAAGCAGATCCCCGATCCGCGCCAAGACCCCTAAAGGGTCGCTTCGCTCCCGGGCTCATTGGCGAGCGCTCCCGGGTTCATCGGCGAGCGCTCCTGAGCCCGATCCGCAGGCCGCAGCGTGTCTGCGGCCGGTCGGTAACGTCGTGGAGTGCGCCGCCTCCTGATCCTCGTCAGCTCGATCGTGCTCGTGGACGCGATGCTGTTCGGCGCGCTCGCGCCGCTCGTGCCCGGTTACGCCGACGAGTTCGACCTCAGCAAAACGGGCGCCGGCCTGCTCGTGGGCGCCTTCGGCGCCGGCGCGCTCGTCGGCGCCATTCCGGGCGGGCTTGCCGCCGCCCGCTTCGGCCCGAAGCGGGCCGTGGTGCTCGGCCTCGGCCTGCTCGCGCTGGCGAGCTTTGCCTTCGCGCTCGCCGAGGGGCCGTGGGCGCTCGGGCTCGCCCGCTTCGTCCAGGGCGCCTCCAGCACGATCACGTGGGCCGGCGCCCTCGCCTGGCTCACCGTCGCGTCGCCGCGCTCCCGACGCGGCGAGCTGCTCGGCTTCGCGTTCGGGGCGGCGGTCTTCGGCGCCATCATCGGCCCGACGTTCGGCGCCGCAGCAGAGGCGATCGGCATCCGCACGACGTTCACGGGAGTCGGCGTCGTCGCGCTGGCGCTGGCCGCCTGGGCGTCGACGCGCCCGCCCGCGCAGCCCGAGGAGCCGCGCGAGGCAGCCCTCGGACGCGCGCTCCGCGATCCCCGCTTCCTGGGCGGCCTATGGCTGAACACCTTGCCGGCGCTGCTCTTCGGGCTCAACTTCGTGCTCGTCCCGCTGCGCCTCGACGAAGGTGGCTACGGCACGCTCGCGATCGCCGGCGTCTTCCTGGCGGCCGGGCTCTTCGAGACGGTCGTCAACCCTCTCGTCGGCCGCTTCTCCGACCGCCGCGGACGGCTCCTGCCGGTGCGGGCTGCGCTCCTGGCCTCCGTCGTCGTCGCCGTCGGCTTCGCGTTCGCGCACGACCCCGTCGTCGTGAGCGCGCTCGTCGTCCTGGCGGCCGTCGCGTTCGGGGGCTTCTACACGCCCGGGATGGCGCTCGTCTCCGACCGTGCCGAGGTGGTCGGGCTCTCGCAGGGGCTCGGCTTCGGGATCATGAACACGGCCTGGGCGGCCGGGAACATGGCGGGGCCGTCGGCGGGAGGCGCACTGGCCGACGCAGCGGGCGACGCGGCGCCCTACCTCCTCGCTGCCGCGCTCTGCCTGCTGACGTTGCTGGCCAGCTTCAGGTGGGCGGGAAGCGCCTCAGCACCCAGTCGGCGTCCAGCGGACGCTTCGAGTAGCGCTCTCCGTTGACGAGCGCATAGTCGCCCGTCCGCGGATCCATCGGGAGCCGGGCCTCCACCGGGTACCAGCGGTTGTGCTGCTCGATCAGCGCGTTCACCTCGCTGAAGTCGTAGCTCTCGGCCCAGGCCCGCCACGCCGCCGCGTCTGCTCCCAGCTCCTCGTAGAGCTCGGCGAGCTCACGCTCGTGGCGCTCCATCCGCGCCGTGATCTCTCGCAGCCGCGCCATGTACGGCAGCGGGCCGCCCAGCGACGCGAGGTAGGAGCCGGCGTCCGCAGTGAAGTTCCGATAGCGCAGCCGCAGCGCCCGGCCCGTCAGCGGGTGCTCGACCAGGTCCTGCTCGAGCGCGGCCAGGTCGCGGCGCTCGCGGGGCGTCTCCGGCAGCACGACGCCCTGGCGCATGATCCGCTCGCGCTCGCGGCGCTCCATCGCTACGACACCGCCCGTGCCGGCTCGAGGCCCTCGCTCGCGCGACGGCTGTTCACGCCCCGGCAGGCGATCGCTCCGAGCGCCGCCGCCGCCACGGAGAAGCCCGCGAACATGCCCCACATCGCGCCGTCACCGAAGCTGTCCCGTACCTGGAGGCCGAAGAACGGCGCCAGCGCGAACCCGGCTGCGGCCGTGCTGCCGAAGGCGCCCATGTACGCGCCGCGCACGTCCTCGGGCGCGAGCCCGGCGATCACCGACTGCGAGGTCGGCACCCACAGCATCTCCCCCAGCACGAACACGACGATCACGAGTGCCACGACGGGGATGGCGGCGCTCACCGACAGGAGCAGGAAGGGCAGGCCCATCAGCAGCATCGCCACGACGAGCTTCGGAGCAGTCGGAATGTGGCTCACCCGCCGCGTCAGCCGCAGCTGGAAGAGCGTCACCAAGAGTGGGTTGATGATCACGAGGAAGCCCCACGTCGAGGGCGAGATCCCGTGCGTGTCTGTCAGCGAGATCGGCAGCGCAACCTCGAACGCCACGTAGACGAGATACGCGAGCATCCCGGACAGCAGGAAGAGCCCGAAGACGCGATCCCGCACGATCACCCCGAAGGAGCCGCGCTCCGGCGGCTGGTCCGGCGAGTACGCCCCGCGCGCCGGGATGAAGCGATAGGCGAGCCCGGCGGCCAGCGCCGCCAGCAGCGTCACACCGACGAAGAGGCCGCTCCAGCTCCCGAGGAAGAGCATCGCCCCGCCGAGCGGCGGGCCCATCGTGACGCCCAGGTTGGACGCGACGCGCACAGACGCGTACGCGGCCTCGTGGCGCTCCGGCGGCACGAGGTCGGCGACCATCGCCTGGTCGGCGGCACCGCCCATCGAGCCGAACACGGCCATTCCGGTCATCAGCCCGAGCCCGAGCAGGAGGTTCTGGCCGACGAACAGGAAGAGCGGGATGTAGAGCACCTCCCCACCCCAGCCGATCAGGATCAGCCGGCGGCGGCCGTAGTGGTCGGAGAGGTGGCCGCCGAGGTACCCGGCAGCGGCCGCGAGGATCGCGCCGATGAGAAAGGTCGTGCCGAGCTGGCGGCCGCTCGCATCGAGCTCCCGGATGGCCCAGATGCCCATGAACGTGAAAAGCGACGAGCCCGCGATCGAGCCCGCGAGCGCGACGGCGAGCACGGGACGCAGGGCACGGTCGACCTCACCGCCCCAGACGAGGCGGAAGAACCGGGCGAAGAACGTCATCCCCGCCAGCGTATCGGCGGGCTCAGCGTCGCTTGAAGAACCCGCGAAGCCCGCGACTGGGCGGGTCCTCGACGTGCGGCGGCGGCTCCGGCGCTTCCTCGGCGGGCTGGGGCTCGGTCAGCACCCTGACGTTCTCGTACGAGCGCTGACGCGCCTGCTCGGCCCGCTCGCGGTCACCGCGGACCGCAGCCCGCATGTCCTCGATCTGACTCTCCTCTCTCACCCGTCGGGGGTTCGCGCCTCGGCGGACGGTTCCTCCCTCTCGAGAAAGGCGCACCGCCGCCGATCCCCCGGCAGCGGCGACGGGCCGAGGCGGAGCACCCGGTAGGTGCCGTCGACGAGCTGCACGCGGTCCCCAGGCGACAGCGCAGCTCCGGTGTGCTCGGCCACGCGGTAGCCGGTCGGCGACGCCACGAAGAGGAGCGGCGGGGGCTCCTCGACGCGCTCCGCCGGCTCAGGGACCGGCTCCTGGACCGGCTCGGGAGGCGGCTCCAGCGTCTGCACCCGGACGACCGTCTGCACAGGCTCCGGCGGAGGCTCCGACTGCCGCCGGCCCGGCTGGTCAGGCAGCAGCGCGACGATCCGCTCGACCAGGTCCGACAGCCCATCGAGGGCGGACATGTCGAGCTGCGCCTGTCGTCGGCGGCGGCGAAACCACATGCCGCGCGCATTCGCCCTGCCGTCTCTGCTCCCTGCCGGAGGGGGGTTCTGCCGCTTAGCCATCTCCACGACAGCCTCGCAGGTTGCCGACTTGAAGCTGATAAAGTCGCCGCGGCACGATCAGGATCAATCACAGGAGGATTTCGTTGAGCAAGCTTCGCAAGGGGTCCGTGGTCGCCGCCGGCGCGCTCGCGGCGCTCAGCGTTGCCGCCACCGGAGCGTTCGGTGGGCAGGCGACGCAGTCCGCAGCCACCGTCGCCGTGACGGCGGGCAAGCCGTCCGAGTTCAAGTTCACCTTGGTCCCGAAGACCGTGAAGAAGGGCGTCGTCACCTTCAAGGTCGCCAACAAGGGTGCGCTTGCACACGACTTCAAGATCGCCGGCAAGAAGACGAAGCAGATCGCGAAGGGGAAGACCACGACGCTGAAGATCACCTTCAAGAAGGCCGGCAAGTTCGCCTATCTGTGCACGCTGCCGAGCCATGCGGCTGCCGGCATGAAAGGCACGCTCGTCGTCAAGTAGCGCGCCCGCCGCACGGTCTGGTTTTGCGAAGGCGCCCGAGGGCGCCTTCGTCGTTCCGGCGCCGAACGATCCGAGGGGTTAGTCGTCGGGCTGCGCCAGGCCGACGGCCTTCGACGTTCCGAGCACGGCGCCGCGGTCGTTCAGCGCCCGCACGGCGACGACAGCGTCGTCGGACTCGAACGGCACTGCGGTCTCGAAGCCCTGCCTGGCCCCCTCCGCGATGGGCTGGAGGCTCTGCGCGTTCCTCCCGCTCAGCACCTGCCAGCGCGCAACCTCGGTCGCCCCGTTCCAGCTCGCACGCGCGATCCCGCGTCCGTCACCTCCGGCCTCGACGGCGATCGCGGGTCGCTCGACCGGACGTCCCGTCCAGGCGAAGCGGTAGGCGCGGTACGAGTCCGTGCCGTCGACGCCGAAGCGTCCGTCGAGCAGGACGCGCCCGTCCCGGTCGAACTCGGTGAAGTACGGCTGCGCGCCCCAGCCCACGAAGACATGGCCGTCGGGGAGGAACTGCGCATTCCCCTGCGTCGTCGCCAAGAGGCCGGTCGGGTGCTCGTGGCTGCGGACGACCGTCGCTCGCATCCGCTCGTCGTCGAGGTCGAGTACGAGCACCCGCGAAGCCCCGCCGGCATCCTCCTCGTCGGCGACGTTGTCGTAGAGCGTGAGCGTGCCGTCCGGCTGGCGACGGGCGTCGTGCTGCCAGGCGAAGCGGGCGCCCGACCCGAGCGCATAGTCGCTCCGCTTGCCGCCGAGACGCCACAGCACCTCCCCGTCGGAGCGTGCGAGCTTGTAGACCGCATGCGTGTTGCGTGCGGAGACGATGAAGTTGCCGTCGTCGTCGAGCTCGACCGAATTGGGGTGGAAGTAGTCGTACGCGTCTGCCTCCGCCCCGCGCTCCGCCCGCGGCACCTCGGCGTACGACTCCTCTAGCTCGACGTGCTCGGCGCTGTGCCACTCGAAGAGGACGCGCCCGCTCGGGATCTCGAGCTCCTGCACGATGCCGTCCCAGATCGCGCCGTCGGCAGGGCCGCCGACCGCGCTCAGGTCGCGCGGAATGCGGTGGTAGACGAGGATGAGGGCCGTGTCGCGCTCGGTGATCAGGAACTCGTGGATGTCGCCGGCGAGCCCGTTCCCGGCCGACACCGTCGCGATCTCACGATAGGCGTCGTCGACGATCACGAAGTGCCCGTCGCCGATTCCCTGCTCCGACTGCCCACGCCACCAGGTGAGCACGGGCCGGCCGTCGTAGCGCTGGGCCCGGAAGTCGGTCACGCCCTCGGTGTCGAGCGGTCGGAACCAGACGAGCTCGCCGTCCTCGTCGAGGATCATCGGGCCGGCCTGCGCGACGGTGCGCTTCGGCGCGAGGAAGACATAGCCGGGCGAGGTGTCGCGCGCGGGCTGGGTGATCTCGACCAGCGGCGGCCGCAGGTCGGGTCGCGAAGCGAAGCTCTGAGCCGGCGGAGGCGGCTCCACGGCCACCTCGGCCGCGTCGTCCTCGTGGCAGCCGGCGGCCGCGAGCACGAGCGCGGCCAGAAAGGCAGGAGAAACGAGGTGACGGGTGAGGCGCGCGCGGACGATGGGAGAGCGTAATCCGTGCGCACAAGCGTGGGAAGGGGCGCCCGCGTGGGCGCCCCTTCCCGGTGCTACACGCTTACGCGTCCGCGAGCGCGCGTAGAGCTGCTCGAAGCGCGTCGTACTGCTCGCCCTTGAGCTGGTTCGCCAGGGCGTTCAGCTGTGCCTTGGCCGCGGCTTCCTGGCCGTTGGCGAGGAATCGCTCCGCCCGGTCGACGAACTTGTCGACCTGGTCGAGGGTCTTGGCGTCGATCTCCTCCGCCCGGACGAGCTGATCGCGGTAGGAGCGGACGACGGCGAAGCTCGGCTCGTTGACGAGCCGCGGCTGGTGCTGCGGGGTCAGCCGCTCGAGCTGCACCTCGCCCGCCGCCTTGATCTCGTTCTCCGACAGCTGCGTGTTCGGCGTCAGGCCCCACGCGTCGAAGCCGCGAGCGATCTCCGAGCCGTAGATGGCGCCGTTGTAGTAGTAGGTCGACCAGAGCCCGCCGAGCACGAGCGCGGTGGCGCTGATCGGCCCGCGGTCGTAGTACGCGATCTCCTTCGGATTGGCGGAGTCGGTGAAGTCGATCACCGACACGCCGCCCTGGTACCAGGCCTGGGTCATGATGTCGCGCCCGGGGACCGGGATCAGGGACGGCAGGTGGGAGACGCAGTTCTCCTGGTTCACCTGCGCGACGGGCAGCTTGTAGTAGCTCCGGAACACGAGCTGGCCGCCCACGATGTCGTAGATCGCGTTGGAGCCCCAGTTGAGCTGGTCGGTGGCGCGGCAACGAGCCGCCGTGCCCCCGCCCCACTCATCCGTGAAGACCACCTTCGTGCCGTCGTTCGAGAATGTCGCCCCGTGCCAGTAGGAGAAGTTCGGGTCGGACACCTCGTCGATCCGCACCGGATTCGCAGGGTCGCTGATGTCGAGCAACAGCCCGTTGCCCTCGCACGCGCCTGCTGCAAGGTCGATCTCGGGATAGGTCGTGATGTCGTGGCAGGAGTCCGTGCTCGGCGACGGCGAGTACGCCGTCCCCGACGGATGCAGCGGCATCGGCGGCCCATTCTGGAGGCTGTTGAGCTGGCCGGTCGCGTCGTTCTTGAACAGCCGCGGCCCGTTCACGACCGCCGCGGTCTGCGGTGCGGCGAGCGGCACCCTGATCACCTCGATCCGGAACTGCGAGAGGCCCTCGTCGAAGTGCGGCGTGGTCACATTCGTCCCCGCCGGCAGCGCCTTGCAGCTCGCCATCTCCGTCGCCGAGCGGACGCCGCCTGTGCCGTTCACGTAGACGTAGAGGTTCGCGTCGTCGTGCGGGCTCTTCAGCAGTGTGTGCGTATGCGAGCCACGGCACGTCTGCACCGTGGCGACCTGCACCGGCGCGTTGAGGTTCGAGATGTCGAAGATCCTGACGCCCCGGAATCGGAGTGGATCACCGGTGGGAACACCGGGAGAGCCGCAATCCGTGCGGGCTCGCGTTTCCTCGGCCGACATGAACAGCAGGTTCCCGTAGACCGAGACCTCGCCCTGGCCGCCCGGGCAGACGACCGCGGTACGGAGCGTCGGGTTCGCCGGGTCGGAGATGTCGTAGATCTGAAAGCCGTTGAAGTTCCCGACGAAGGCGTGGTCGCCCTCGAACGCGAGGTCGGAGTTGACGAAGCCGAAGTCGCCGGGGTTAGCCGGGTTGAAGAAGCCGGCGGGCTTGTCCCGATGAGCGAGCAGCTCCACTCCGTTGGCGGCGACGCCGGCGTTGGACAGACCTGGGCTGAGCGTCGCCCGTGGGTCGGTCGTGGACGGCAGATCGGCCAGTGCGGCCGAAGTCGCCGCCGCGGCGAGCAGTAACGTGCCGAGTACTACGAGTAGCCGTCCGCGCGGTCTCCGTCGCGCGGTTCGAGGCGAATGCTTCCCCATCGTCACACCCCCAGGAGAGATGACACTGCAGGCTAGTTATGCGACCCTATACCTCCGTGCAGCAGGCAAGCAACACACGTTACACGGCGGCTGCGCTCGGCGTCGCGGTCCTCCTCGCCGGCTGCAGCACGGGCTCGTCGGACGCTGAAGAAGGACAGCGCACAGGCGAGACGGCCCCGAACATCGTGCAGCCCGGCGCCCCGGGCGAGCCGTCGCGCACGCTTTCGATCGAGGAGCTGGCGGCGCTCGAGGGCACCGAGCACGGCGATGTGGACGTCGCCTTCATGCAAGGCATGATCCACCACCACGCCCAGGCCCTCCGCATGACGGCGCTCGTGCCCGAGCGCAGCGCGAGCCCGAAGGTGGAGCTGCTCGCGAAGCGCATCGACGTCTCGCAGGAGGGCGAGATCGCACAGATGAGCGACTGGCTGAAGGAGCGGGGCGAATCGGCGCCTGAGCTCCACCGCCTCCACGGGCACGCACACGGGGGCGGACAGGTGGTGATGCCGGGGATGCTCAGCGAGCCGGAGCTCCAGCAACTCGAGGCGGCGAGCGGCGTGGAGTTCGACCGGCTGTTCCTCGCGTTCATGATCCGCCACCACCAGGGCGCTCTGACGATGGTCGAGCAGCTCTACGCAGCCGGCGGGGGGCTCGAGTCGAGCGCGGATGCATTCGCACGGCACGTCGTGTCGGATCAGCAGATCGAGATCGGGCGGATGCAGGACATGCTCGCCGAGCGCTCGCAGCCCTGAGTCAGCTCGGTTTCGCGCCCATCGCCCAGACCGCGACGACGTAGAGCGCGACGAGCAGCGTTGCGATCACGGTGCTGGCCTTGAGCAGCCCGCCCCCGCTCGCCGAGCGGCTGCGCCGCAAGCCGATCCCGCCCAGGACAAGGGCCAAGAGAAGGAGGAGCCCGCCGAGGTCGGACGTGATGAAGCCGATCCCGATCCAGCCCGGGTCCTCCGGCAGCTCGTCGAGCTGTTCTTTGCTGTAGACCCACTCCGCGCCGATCCGCATCACGATGAAGGCCGGAAGCGCCACGAAGAGCAGCGTCTTGTAGGAGAGCCTGCGCAGCGCCGCCGTCTCGTCGCGCCAGCCGATGATTCCCGCAGCGGCGGCCGTCACCAGGGCGCCGACGAGGACCATCGCACCGAGCACGTGCACGAGCAGGGCGACGTTGATGTCGTCGGGCCGGATCGCGGCGAGCATGGTCACGCCCACGGCTTGAAGATCATGTCGAGGAGCAGGAGCAAGAAGACCCCCACTGTGGCGTAGTGCAGGCGCGCGCCGGTGGGTGCGCGGAGCCGCGCGAGCACCTCGCCCTCGACGCCGGCGCCGCCGCTCTGGGCGAGCCTCTGCGTCTCGGTGTAGTACTCGCCGCTGCGCCGTCCGACCTCGCCGAGGATGGCCCAGAGCACGATCGCGGCGATCACCCAGACGTCCCAGACCTGGAAGTCGTCCGAATCGATCGCGAGCACGATTCCGAGCACGAGCACGAGCACCATGCCCGCGCCGATCAACGGCCCGCCGACCGGTGCGATCCGGAAGAGCAGCCGGGTCTGGTCCAGCGAGTCCATCCGCCGGCCCGCGACCACGAGCACGCTGTAGAGCACGAGCGCCGCCGCGAGCGAGAACGCCGCCAGCAGGTGCAGGGCGAGCATCCAGTCGTAGAAGCTCACCCGGCGACCCTAACCGGTACGCCTGCGGGGCGCGGCATCGCCACGTCCCAGCGCGAACCAGCGGTAGCCGAGCGCGTCGAGCGAGAGCCGGTGCGTCCCGTCACGGCTCTCGGAGCGCTCGTCTCCGATCAGGTCGACGAGCCGGTCGGCGCCCTCGCCGTCGAGGCGCAGCGTCACCTCGCGCGGGTGCTCGTCGAAGTTGTGGACGCAGAGAACGGCCGACCCGCGCCAGCGATAGAGCAGCGCGAGCACGTGTGGCGAGCGGGTCGCGACGGGCTTGCACTCGCCCCAGCCGATCTCCGGGCACTGGGTGCGGAGCCGGATCATCCGGGTCATCCAGCGCAGGAGCGAGTCGGGGTCGCGCTGCTGGCTGTCGACGTTCACCGTCTCGAAGCCGTACGGCCCGCCGGAGACGAGCGGCGTGACGGGCTTCTCGCCGGCGGTGAACCCGGCGTTCCGCTCCGCCGACCACTGCATCGGCGTGCGCACGGCCCCGCGCTCGGCGAGCGCCAGGTTGTCCCCCATCCCGATTTCCTCGCCGTAGTAGACGACCGGCGTCCCCGGCAGCGAGAACATGAGGCTGTAGGCGAGCTCGAGCCGCCGGCGGTCGCCGAGCATGGGCGCCAGCCGGCGGCGGATCCCCCGGTCGTACAGCTGCATGCGTGGATCGGGGCCGAAGCGCTCGAAGACCGCCTGCCGCTGCTCCTCCGTCAGCCGGCCCAGGTCGAGCTCGTCGTGGTTGCGCAGGAACTGCGCCCACTGCGCGGTCGGCGGCAGCGTTCGGGTGGCGCGCAGGGCCTGCGTGAGCGGCTTCGCGTCTCCCGAGGCGAGCGCGTAGAAGGCGTGCTGGTTGACCCAGAAGTTGAACATCATGTGCAGCCCGCCGCGCTCGCTGAAGTACCGGCGCGCCTCCTCGGGAAGCACGTTCGCCTCGCCCAGCAGCACCGCGTCGCCGACCCGCCACTGGATGAAGCGCCGCATCTCCTCGAGGTACTCGAAGCGCAGTGGCTGCGCGCCCCCGTCCGCCGACGGCTTCTCGAGGATGAACGGGACGGCGTCGAGCCGGAAGCCGGCGACGCCGAGCGCGAGCCAGAAGCCCATGATCCGCCGGACCTCCTCCCGCACCTCGGGGTTCTCCATGTTCAGATCCGGCTGGAAGTCGTAGAAGCGGTGGAAGTAGTACTTCCGCACCTCCGGCGCGCGCGTCCACGTCCGCTCCTGGACGCCCGGGAAGACCATCCCCGACTTCCAGTTCGGCGGACGCTTCTTCGACCAGACGTACCAGTCGTGATACGGAGCGGACGTCGACCGGCGGGCGTCACGGAACCACGGGTGGCGGTCGGACGTGTGGTTGACGACGAGATCCATGACCACGCGGATGCCCCGGCTCTTCGCCTCGTGGAGGAACTCGACGAAGTCTCCCAGCGTGCCGTGGCGCGGATCGACGCCGTAGTAGTCGGCGATGTCGTACCCGTTGTCCCGGTTGGGAGTGGGCTGGAACGGGCCCAGCCAGACCGTGTTCACGCCCAGGCTCTCGAGGTAGTCCAGCCTCCGGCTCAGCCCCTCGAAGTCGCCGCAGCCATCGCCGTCGCTGTCCTGGAACGTCTCCAGATCCAGGCTGTAGACGACGGCGTTCCGGTACCACAGGTCTGGGAGGAGCACGGTCAGCGTCCGATCCGCGTGCGTCGGCGGATGCCGAGCCGCTTCTGCACGGCCCGATCGTGCTCGCCGTCCTTGCGCGCCGCCCAGACGAGCACCCAGAGCACGCCGACGACGCTGACGAGGGCCACGAGGCTGGCGAGGACGAAGGCTGCGATCTCCACGAACCCACCTTGCCCGGTGCGCGGCGCTTCAATCGGGCAGCATCGGCATGGTGAATCCCTGGTTACGCCCGAGCAGGACGGCGCGCGTGACGGCGTTCGACCCGAAGCGGTCGCGCACCTGGTCGAGTGCCGCGTCCAGCTCGGCATCGCTGCGCCCGTCGAACGGCAGGGCGAGTTGGACTGCGCGATCGTCCTCGAGATTGGCGACTGCCAGGCCGACGAGCGTCAGGCCTCGACGCTCGATCGTGGGCACGGCGGCAGCGAGCAGCCCCCGCGCGGTGGCGACGATCGTCCGGGTCTCCGCGGTCGCGAACGGGAGCGTGTGCGAGCGGGTCGCGCGCGAGAAGTCGCCGAAGCGCAGCCGGAGCACGACGGTGCGCCCCACCCGCCCGGCCGCTCGCATCCGGCGCGTGACCCGGTCGACCAGTCCGAGCAGGACGGCGTCGACCGCCTCGAGCGACCTCGGGGAGCGACCGAGCGCACGCTGCGAGCCGATCGAGCCCCGCCGTCGGCCCGCCCGGACCGGCCTCGGGTCGCGGTTGTGGGCCAGCGCGTACAGGTGCCGCCCCGAGGCGCGGCCGAGCATGGACACGAGCGCCGACTCTGGCAGCCCGGCGACCTGGCCGACCGTGGTGATCCCACGCGTGTTGAGCTTGTTGGCGGTCGCGGGGCCGACGCCCCACAGCCGCCCGACCGGGAGCGGGTGGAGAAAGGCCAGCTCCTGCCCGGGCGGCACGACGAGCAGCCCGTCCGGCTTGGCCACCGCGCTCGCCACCTTGGCGAGGAACTTCGTCCGCGCCACGCCGACGGTGATCGGCAGGCCGACCCGCTCGAGCACCGTGTGCCGCAGCTTCGCCGCGATCTCCTTCGGCGTGCCGGCGATCCGCTCCATCCCGCGGACGTCCAGGAACGCCTCGTCGATCGAGAGCCCCTCGACGACAGGCGTCGTGTCGTCGAAGACCGCGAACACCGCCTTGCTCGCCTCGGAGTACGCCGACATGCGCGGATGCACGACGACCACGTGCGGGCAGAGCCGCCGTGCCCGTCCGCCGCTCATCGCCGTGCGGATGCCGAAAGCCTTGGCCTCGTAGCTGGCCGCGAGCACGACTCCACCGCCGACGATCACCGGGCGTCCCCGCAGGCGAGGGTCGTCCCGCTGCTCGACCGACGCGAAGAACGCGTCGAGGTCGGCGTGCAGGATCGTCGCCTCGCTCCACACGAACGTATGTTCGCATGATCAGCCGGAGTTCGCGACCCCGGCGGCTGCTCACCTCGGCTAGATTCGGAGGGTGGACCGGATCCAGACGAAGCCGACCTATCGGGTCGACGGCACCGAGTGGGAGGACGTGGAGCACCTCGTCGGCGACGAGAACCCCGATCGCGCGCTCTGCGGCGTCGACCAGACGGACGTGCCCTGGAACCAGGGCTTCCCGCCCTGCCAGGCCTGCGTCGCAGTCGCCTCGGGCCGGATGAACTAGCGGGCGCCCGGACACATGCCTCTCGAACGACCGCAGATCGACAAGCCCGAGGGCGACATCCCCTTCGAGCTCGGGATCGAGGAGATCACCGTCGGCGACGGCGCCGAGGCCACGGCGGGCACGAAAGTGTCGGTGCACTACGTCGGGGTCTCCTTCTCCTCGGGCGAGGAGTTCGACTCATCGTGGAACCGCGGGCAGCCGTTCGAGTTCAAGCTCGGCAAAGGACAGGTCATCCCCGGCTGGGACACGGGCGTTCAGGGCATGAAGGTCGGAGGGCGGCGCAAGCTGACGATCCCCTCCGCGATGGCATACGGCGCGCGCGGGGCGGGCGGCGTGATCGCACCGCACGAGCCGCTCGTGTTCGTGGTCGACCTGCTGTCGGTGGACTGAGTCCGCTCTCTCCCTTGCGGGGAGAGAGCCCGTGCTCCACCATCGTCTGATGGACACGATCGAGGCATCGACCGCCGATCCGCTCGGCGTGGCGCGCGAAGCCGCCGCCCGGCACGCGTGGCGGGAAGCTCGGGCCGCGTACGCGGAGGTGGATTCCGCCGACCTCCAGCCCGAGGATCTCGAGCTGTTCGGCAGCGCCGCGTGGTGGACGGGCAAGCTGGACGAGGCGATCGCCCTGCGCGAGCGCTCCTACGCCGCGTTTTCCGCGACGGGCGCGACGGTGGATGCTTCGCGGCTTGCGCTGGCGCTGGCCGACGATCACCTCGGCCGCGGCGCCTTCGCCGTCTCGCAGGGCTGGTTTGCCACGGCGGAGCGCCTGCTCGAAGGCCAGCCGGAGTCACGCGAGCACGCCACCCTGACGGCGATGCAGGGCCTCGCGGCGCTGCATGTGGAGGGTGATCTCCCGAAGGCGTTGCAGCTGTTCGACGCCGCGCACGAGCTCGGCCGGCGCGTGGGGGATCGCAACACCCAGGTGCTCGCCCTCGTCGGAAAGGCGCGCGCGCTCGTGCTCAGCGGCGAGGTCGAGCAGGGGCTCGTGCTGCACGACGAGACCACGGCTGCGGCGGTCTGCGGCGAGCTCGAGCCGTTCGCGACCGGGATCGCCTACTGCGCGACGATCAGCACCTGCCAGGACATCGGCGACTACCGTCGCGCCGCCGAGTGGACGGAGGAGGCGAACCGGTGGTGTGACCGCCTGGACGTGAGCGGCTTCCCCGGCGTGTGCCGCCTTCATCGGGCGGAGATCATGCGGCTGCGCGGCGACTGGCCGGAGGCGGAGGAACAGGCAGTCGCCGCCTGCGCGGAGCTCCACGACTTCGACCGGACGATCACGGCCGGCGGTTACTACGAGATCGGCGAGATCCGCCGCCGGCGCGGCGACTTCGCCGCCGCCGAGGAGGCGTACCGCACGGCCGACGAGCTCGGGCGCGATCCGCAGCCGGGGCTCGCGCTCCTCCGCCTCGCCGAGGGCAAGGTCGGGAACGCGGCGGCAGCGCTCGCGCGGGCGCTCCAGGAGCAGCCGAAGCCCGTGAAGCGGCTGCGCCTGCTGCCTGCGCAGGTCGAGGTCTCGATCGCGGCAGGGGACCTGAGCGGGGCGCGCACGGCGGCGGCCGAGATCGAGGAGATCGTCGATGCCTACAAGGTGGGCGACCGCAGGACGGAGGCCTTCGATGCGCTCGTCCACCTCGCCCGGGGCCAGATCACGCTCGCCGAAGGTGACGCGCCGGCGGCCGCGGAGCTGCTGCGACAAGCGCGAGACGAGTGGCAGGGAATCGGAGCGCCCTACGAGACGGCGCAAGCGCGCCTCCTCCTCGGCCTGGCGTTCAGGCGCGCAGGTGACGAGCATGCGGCCGTCGCGGAGCTCGAGCCCGCACTGGCCGCGTTCGAGCGGCTCGGGGCGCGGCTCGACCAGGAGCGTGCACAGGAGCTGCTCGGACGGCTGGAGGCGCGCCGCACGTTTCTCTTCACCGACATCGTCGACTCCACGCAGCTGCTCGGGACGCTCGGCGAGGAGAAGTGGAAGAAGCTGCTCGCCCGTCACGACGAGCTGCTCCGAACGTGCATCGACGAGAGCGGCGGCGAGGTGATCAAGCAGACCGGCGACGGCTTCTTCGCCGCGTTCGACAGCCCGAAGAGCGCGATCGAAGCCGCCGTGGCGATCCAGAGGAGACTCGCGGACGAGATCGTGGCGCCGGACGTACGGATCGGCGCCCACACAGGTGGCGCCTTCCGCAGCGGCGCCGACGCCCGGGACTACGGCGGCGAGGGTGTCCATGTCGCTGCGAGGATCGGCGCCGCCGCCGCGGGCTCCGAGATCCTCGTCAGCCGGGAGACGCTTGAGGGCGTCGCCGGGTTCCGCGTCTCCGAGCCCCGCGAGCAGCTGCTCAAGGGGTATGAGCAGCCACTGGCGCTCGTGTCCGTCGAGTGGCGCTGACCGCCGGTGATGGCAGACGCCGAAGTACCCACGGGCATTGACGCGCGCGCGGTCGTGCTCGTCGAAGGGATCAGCGACCGAGTGGCCGTCGAGACGCTCGCCGAGCGCCGTGGTCGGGAGCTCGACGCCGAGGGCGTCTCCGTCGTGTCGATCGGGGGTGCACAGGCGATCGGAAAGTTCCTGAGGCGATTCGGTCCGCAAGGGCTCGACGTCCGGCTGGCCGGCCTCTGTGATGCCGCCGAGATGGGCGACTTCCGGCGGGGTCTCGCCCGCGCCGGCCTCGGCTCGGACCTGACGCGCGTCGAGATGGAGCAGCTGGGCTTCTACGTGTGCGAGTCCGATCTGGAGGACGAGCTGATCCGTGCCCTCGGCGCCTCGGCCGTGGAGCAGGTGGTCGAAGCGCAGGGAGAGCTGGGATCCTTCCGCACCCTCCAGAAGCAGGCTGCGTGGCGAGGACGGCCGACCGAGGATCAGCTGCGGCGTTTCATGGGCAGCGGCGGCCGCCGCAAGATCCGCTACGCGCGCCTGCTCGTCGAGGCGCTCGAGCCTGCCCAGGTGCCCAGGCCGCTCGACCTCGTGCTCACGCACGTCTGAGGCGGCGCGAACGGGCTCGGGTCAGCGCGTCCGGACGACGACGAGCTTGTCGACGCCGGACTCGGCGCCCCAGATCTCGCCCCGGCGGCCGAGGATCTGCCGGACGTTCGCGGGGGAGCTCGGAAGCCGGAGACTCGTGAACCTCTCCGTCTCGGGGTCGAAGCGCACCAGGGCGTTCGCGCCGAAGTCGCTCAGCCAGACGTCGTCCGCCTCGTCGACGTAGACGGCGTACGGCATCGGCGTCGCCCCCGGGAGGCGCCATTCGCGCCAGCGCCGAGTGGCAGGGACGTACACGGCGACCTTGCCGGCGTTCCACTCGCTCACCCAGATCCGCCCCTTCGAGTCCGACCACACGCGCCGCGCGCCCTGACCACGCGTCGGCGGCTGCAGCACGCGCACGGTGGAGCGCGCGACGTCGACCCGGCCGACGTAGCTCCCCGCGAGGGATGCGTAGTAGACGGCGCCCGACGGCGTCACCGTGATCCCGTACGGGCCTTCTCCTCTGGGTGCGCGGAACACCCGCACCTTCCCGACCCGCGGGTCGAGCCGCCCGTAGATGCCACTCTGCCCGGTGAACCAGAGGACGCCACGCCGGTCGAAGACGGCCGTGTTCAGGTTCGCGTACCCCGACGAGGCCGGCAGCGGGAAGCGACGGACGCGCCGCGTCTTCGGGTCGACGCGGACGATCGCGTTGAGCCCGCCGTCGGTGATCCAGGGTGCTCCGTCGGGGCCGACGATCACGCCGTGAGGTGCCGAGCGGCTGCCGAGGGCAATGTGTCGCGTCCTGCCCGACTTCGGATCGAGCCAGCCGAGCTCCCCCGTGCCCTGCGCCGTGTACCAGACGCCTCCGTCGCGCGCGGGAGCGACGTCGTGGGGCCGGCTTCCCGCCGGAACGGGATACTCGCGAACGCTGAGCGTGGGCGTCGCGGCCGTCGAGCTCGTCGAGCCGGCCGCGACACCGACGACGCCCGCTACAACTGCGAGACAGACCGGGATGGCTGCCCATCCGCGCATGGAGGACAGTATGCCCGCACCGCTTGGCGTAGCCTCCGTGGCCTGACTCGTCCAGTCTGGCTGTCGGCGTCTGAGCTCCGAATCGGTCTCGGCTGCATGCGCCTGTCGACCGACGAGCCTCACGACGAGCAACGCGCTCTCGACACGATCGTGGCCGCCGCCGAGGCGGGCATCACCGTCTTCGACACCGCCCGCTCGTACGGGCGCAACGAGCTGCTTCTGGCTCGCGCCCTTCGCAGCGTCGGCGCGGAGACAGACGCACGGATCGTGACGAAGGGCGGGATGACGCGGCCCGGCGGCCGGTGGGTCGCGGACGGTCGAGCGAAGACGATCCGTGCCGACTGCGAGGCGAGCCTTGCCGCTCTCGACGGCCTGCCGATCGACCTCTATCTGCTCCACGCACCCGATCCTCGGACGCCGTGGCGAACCTCCGTGCGTGCGCTGGCCCGGCTCGTCGACGACGGCCTCGTCAGGAGCATTGGCCTCGCCAACGTCAACCGGCGTCAGCTCGACGAGGCGCTCGAGCTCGCGCCCGTCACAGCCGTCCAGGTCGCGCTCAGCCCCTACGACGACCTCGCCCTCCGCGGAGGGGTCGTCGACCGCTGCGCCGAGCGGGCGATCGCGGTGCTCGCCCATTCTCCGCTCGGCGGCGTGCGCCGGGCGGGCCGTCTCGCGCGTCACCAGGCGCTGGCCGAGATCGCGGCCGCGCGCGGCGCGACCCCGGCCGAGGTCGCGCTCGCCTGGCTGCTCGAGCTCTCCCCCACCGTCGTCGCGATCCCCGGCGCCCGGCGCCCGGAGACCGCCCGCTCCGCGGCCCGTGCTGCGACGCTCGACCTTGACGCCGACGACCGCGCCGTTCTCTCGCGTGCGTTCGGCAAGCCGGCCGCACCGCCCGCGCGTCCGCAACCGCGAGCGGACGGGGACGGCGAAGTCGTGCTCGTCATGGGCATCCCCGGAGCCGGGAAGAGCCGGATAGCCGAGAAGTACGTCGCCCGCGGCTACCTGCGGCTCAACCGCGACGAGCGCGGAGGGACGCTGCGCGCTCTCGCCGACTTGCTGGAGGACGAGCTCGTGTCGGGGGCCCGGCGGATCGTCCTCGACAACACGTATCTCACGCGTGCCGCACGGAGCTACGTCATCGACGCGGCGAGCCGCCATCGCGTCCCGGCGCGGTGTATCTGGCTCGACACCCCACTCGCGCAGGCACAAGTCAACCTCGTCGAACGGTTGCTCGAACGTCGGGGCTCGCTCCCTACCCCCGAGGAGCTGCGGGTGCTGGCGCGGCGGGAGCAGGGCGTGCTCGCGCCCACGTCCCAGATGCGGGCGCTCCGCGAGCTCGAGCCGCCGTCACTGGATGAGGGGCTGAGCACCGTGGAGCAGGTTCCCTTCGTGCGCGAGCCCGCCCCCGGAACGTCGCGGGCCGGCGTCTTCGTCGCGGCGGCCGCGCTCGGGTCGCCGGGCTGGGAGGAGGTGCTCGCGGAGGGCGGTGATCGAGGCGCGCCTCACCTGGTCTTCGACTGGAGCCCCGGTGGCACCGCTGCCGCGCTTGCGGCCGTCGCCGCCCGCGTCTCGAGCCAGGTCACCGGACCGGTCGAAGCGGCGCTGTGCCCGCACGCCGGCGGCCCGCCGAGCTGCTGGTGCCGGCCGCCGCTGCCTGGGCTACCGCTTGCGTTCGCGCGAGCGCACAACGTCGACCCTGCGCGGTCCGTGCTCCTCGGCACAGGCTCGGCGCACCGGACGCTCGCGACGACGCTCGGCGCCCGGTACGTCGCGGTCTGAGCTCGGAGCGGGCCCCTTGTCTAGTCGCGGCCCTTGTCGACGAGCGGAGACGGGGGGCGCTTTCGCCAGCGGTGCCCGGCCGCGTGCACGCTCTCCATCGGCGGCGGTCGCTCGCTCGGGTGCGACGCATACCAGCCGACGTAGCGATCCGTGAGCGGCCGGGAAGTGAGTCCGTGCGCGAACACCGACATGCCGATCGTCGCGACCACGGCGAGCAGCAAGGTGCGCTCGTTGGGGAGCGATGACTCGTCGATCAGGATTACCGCGAAGACGATCGTCGCGAGGCCGCGCGGTCCGAACCAACCGACGAACGCGACCGTCGGCCGGCCTGCGCCTGTGCCGAGCAGTGCGAGGGCAACCGGCAGCATCCGAACGGCGGTCAGGCTGAGCACGGCGTAGGCGATCACCTCCCAGCCCAGGTCGTCGAGCGCGGGCCCGAGGATTGCGGCGCCGAAGACGGTGAACGTGACGGCGTTGAGCAGCTCGCCGCCCTCGTCGACGAGATACGACACCTCTCCGCCGCTTTCGCGGCCGATGACGCCGAACAGGAACCCGGCGCTGAAGGCGGCGATGAAGATGCTGCCTCCGAGCCCGGTCGCGACCCCGGCCGCCAGGAGCGCCGTCGCCACTGTCAAGATCTGCAGCCAGTGCGCCTCCACGGGCAAGCGACGCGCGAGACGGAGCGCGAGCGCGCCCAGAATGCCGGCAGTCACCCCTGCGACGAGGCCGTAGCCGATCTCCTCCAGCACGAGGTGCACCGCAGCATGCGCCGTCAAAGCCCCCTCATCCCATTCGGCGAGGGCGAGCGCAATGAAGAAGAGCGGGACGCAGATACCGTCGTTCAGGCCGCTCTCGACGTTGAGACCTTGTCGGATCCGGGACGGGACCCGCTCGTCGGTGACGACCGCTTGGCCGAGTGCCGCGTCGGTGCAGGCAAGCATGATCGAGAGCACGAGCGCCTCGACCAGGCTGACGCCCGGCAGCACGCCGACCCCGGCGAGAGTGCCGAAGGCGATCGTGAGCGGCAAGCCAATGCCGAGCAGTCGGGCCGGTACCGCGAACTCCTTGCGCAGCGCAGGCAACGAGATCCGGGAGGCGTCGGCGAAGAGGACGAGCGTCAGCGTCCCCTCGGCGAGCAGCTTCACGCGCTCGCTGCCAATACTCAGGTCGACCAGGCCGAATACCGGCCCTGCCAGCAGCCCGGCAGAGGTGAAGAAGATCGCAGGCGTGACGAGCGACCGCTCGAGCCGGCCAGAGATGGCCGAGAACGCGAGCAGCAGCAGCGCGATCGTCGCGAGTTCCCAGGCTTCCAACTCCTCACCGCCCCTTACATCAGAAGACCGTGACCCAGTCGTCCTTCATGCTGACGACGGTCCAGCCATTCGCATCGGCGCGCTCGAGCGCCTGCTCGGCGCCGCTCGTGTAGTCGAACTCGCGCTCGGCGTCATCGTGGAGAACGAGCAGGCGCAGGAACGGCCGGTCGGCGTGCTGGGTGAAGTCGAGCATCGGGATGTCGCCATTCGAGTTGCCTGCTGCGAGGAGCGGGCGCCGACCGACACGGCTCCAGATCCGGACCGGCTTCTGTGGGCCGTCGTCGAGGTAGTCGGCCTCGGCCTTGCGCGTGATCGTTCCGCCGCTGTCGTCGCTCACGTATTCGAGCGCGGTGGCGCTCCCGATCACGCGGTCGCGTGGAATCCCGTAGAGCTCCTGGCTGATCGGCCGCATGAAGTCCCGGCCACCGCCCGAGGCAATGTAGGTCGAGAATCCGTTCGCCGCCAGGTAGTCGAGCAGCTCGACCATCGGCGCATACGCGCACTGGAGATAGCCGCGACCGAGAGTCGGATGCTGCGCGGTGCGTAGGAACGAGACCGCCTGCTCCTCGAACTCTTCGACGCTGATCCGCGAGTGCGCCGCGAGCACCCCGCCGAGGAGCGTCCGGACATTCGTGTCATCGCCGGCGTAGTGCTCGACCATCACCTGTCCCAGCCAGCCGTAGTCCCGCTCGTACGCTGCCTTCCAAGGCTGGCGCTCGCGTAGCTCAGGATCGGCTTCGGCCATCTCGTACAGCCGCCGGAGAATGAAGTCGGCCTGGATCGGCAGCGGCTTCTCGCACCACAACGTGCCGTCGTTGTCGAACACGGCCACCCGCTGCTCGACTGGAACGCGATCAGGTCCCTCGCCACAGGCTCGATTCACGAACTCGACGATCGCCTGCTTCGCAGCGCCCTCGCGCCAACCAGCCAACTCGGACGCCATGCGCCGACCCTAGAGATCCCGCCAGCACCGGCATCGTCCAGGAGGGATGAACCCGTGTGCAAATGAAGCTCTAGGTAGCTACTAGGCGCACCCTTCGTCGAGACGCACGGACGCACGCTCGCCGAACGCGATCTGCGTCACGCGCTTCGCCGGGCTCACGTCGATGCGCAGCTCCCAGTGTGGGGCGCGCGTGCGACGCAGAAAGTAGTTGCGGCCGCCGTGGATGTATCGGTCCGGCCGGGAGCTGAGGTTTGGATAGGCGCGCCGCAGTTCCGCGAGCGTCGACCCGATCCGGATCCCTCTGCCTGTGACGGCGCCGCTCAGGAAGAAGATGGCGCCGAACCGTCCGCGCGGCATGAAGATCGCCTGCCCCAGGATTCCCGGCCGCTCGATGCTTGCGGTACCGCACGTCGGCCGCACCTCGTAGTTGGGCCGCAGAGGCATGCCCCACTCGGCCGACAATGCCGCGACGCTCATTCCGGGACGCGCGCCGCCGACACCGTCCAGGGTCACACGCGCGGGAGTACCGAGCCCAGCGGCGGCTGCGCCGGCCGCCGCCAACGTGGACGCGAGCACGAGGGCCACCCTCATCCAGAAATCGTAGGCGCAGATCGAGCATTTGCTCGACTCCCCACCGACGCCGGCTCAATGCCGGCCGTCAGCTGAAGGTCACGAGCGCCTGCTCCATCGACGCTGCCCCGGCCCGGCATTCGGCCCTGGCACTGCCGGTGAGCTGCGGGCACCCCGTGCGAGCGAAGTCACCGTCTGTGATCACGGCGATCGTCTTCCCCAGCCAGCGGTAGCAGGCGGCTCGCACCGACCCGGCGAACGCCTGGCAGCCGCCGAGAAGCCGCACGTAGGCCTCAGTCGACGCGCCGAGGAGGTTCTGCACCTTCGTGCCGCGAATGCATGCGACTGCGTCGCGCCCGTCCTCGAACTCGGCGCAAAGCTCGAGCTGGAGCTCCGGGTCGGGAGGCCCGATCACCGCGGCCCCGGTGATGCACGCCTCGCGCTGGAGCCCATCGAGGCCGTCGCAGAGGACGTCGAGATGGAGCGCCGAGTCGACGACGATTCCCTCCGGGCGGTCGTCGACGAACGCGCGGTACCAGCAGGGACGCACGAACGCCGCCGGCTGCGCGCTGCAGAGGAGACGCGCGTCCGCGACCGCGCCGGGCGGCAGCGAAGCATCGTCCGCGCCGGCGACGGCGAACCAGTAGTCGTGGTAGGCACCCTGGGCGCAGTCGGGTGCGGGCGGCCCGAGCGCGCGGCAGAGGGAGAGCGCCGGCTCGAGGCGGTCGCCGTGGATCCGCATGAACGCGTGGCCGAGCCCGTGGACGCAGCTGTAGCGGCGGTAGCGCGTGCCGGCGTCCGCGCAGATGTCCGCGGCGGCGCGGGGCCGCCTGACGTCGATCGACGGGGCCACGCCGGTGACGAGCCCGTGAGCGAAACCGGCGCTGCAGCCCGGGTCGTTGCTGCGCGGAAGCACGTCCTGGAGGTCGCCCAGGGAGAGGCTCTCGTCCACCGCGTACGTGCGGCCGACCGTGTGCATGACCCCGTGGCAGTTCGAGAGCACGAAGCCACCCTCGCGCCGAACAGCCCGCTCGATCGCGGCGACCGTCGGGCGTGGATCATCCGCCTCCGCCACGAGCCGCTGGAACTCTTGCGTGACGCAGTCCCGCATCGCCACGGCGAGCAGCCCGCGGCACCTGTCGAGCTCGACCGCGGCGGGCGGCTCGTCGCCGTCCTCTCGAACGACCAGGACGACCGCGATGAGCAGGGCCGCGGCGCCGAGCGCTCCGGCGAGAAGGAGGAGGGCGGCCCGGAGCCCCGGGCCGCCCTTCCGTTCCTGGTTCTGCCCTACTTGATCTGGAACTTCGCCCTGCCGGTCGTGTGATTCCCGGCCATGTCGGTCGCCAGCCAGCGGAACTCCGTCGTCGTCGTGACGACGAACGACTGGCCCGGCTCACGCGGACCCGTCGCGTCCCACAGCGTCGACGTGTTGCTGGGCTTCGACCCGTCCGTCGTGTAGCGGATCACGGCCGGCTCGCTCACGTACTGGAACGTCGTCGTGATCGGCGTGCTCGAGGAGCGGGCACCCGTCATGATCACCTCCGGCCCCTTCTTGTCGTTCGAGAAGTCGTAAGCCGACTCGAGCAGGCCGTAGTTGCCCGCGGCGAACTCGAGCGCCTCGAACTTGCCCTCGGTCTCGTAGTTCGGCTGGAACCCGACCGGCAGTTGCGTCAGGTCCTGGCCACGGGCGACGGCTCCGGCGGCGTGCGCGAACTGCAGCGCCTCCGTGAAGAGCACGTTGGGAGCTGGGCTCGGCGGGTTCTGCGCCGGCACCGAGAGCACCGTCCGCGTCTCCTGCGTCGGCAGCCCCGGGTCGATCGTCACCTTCTCGAGCGGCGTGAACAGGTTGCGGTTGCCCACCCGGACCCCCGCCGCCCCGGCGGCGACAGGCAGCGAGAGGGTCGTCTCCTCGAGTGCCCCGAACCGGTCCGCGCCGGTCTCGAAGCTGTACGCGATCACGCCGCGGTTGTACCAGTGCTCGTCGGCGCTGTTGCCCGCCGCCGAGTAGAGGACGTCTGCAATCGGTCCCGTGCGCTCCGGCAGGATCGCAGTGTTCCGGACCTCCTTGATCCGGTTCAGGATCCGGTCACCTGCCTGGAAGAAGTACTTCTCGACGCCGATGTTCGCGTGCACAGCCTGGCCCTCACCGCGGTCCGGCAGGTACGCGCCCGGCGCCCACATGAAGTAGCCGCCGAAGCTGTGGATGTTGTTCGAGAACCTGATGTTCTTGAACGTGTCCGCGATCCAGAGCTCGTTCTGAATCTCCGGCTCGGAGGCCTCGAACGGGCCTGCGAACGTATCCGAGACACACGATGCGGACGCCCCGATGTAGCCGTCGCTCAGGGTGGCGAAGGTGTTGTTGCGGTTCATGTCCACGCCCCAGGCATTCCGGGCGGCCGAGTCGTTGAACGGCTGAGCCACGCCTCCGGGGAGCGAGTTCGGCCGCGGCGTCCAGAAGTTCGCCGCGTTCGGGTCGTCCGTCTCGAGACTCCCGAACATGCACCAGTTCGTCATCGTGCGACGCTGCTGCGCGAAGTTGTGCATCGAGTAGTGCGCGCCGTCCGGGTTCGACGACGGGAGGATGAAGATGTCGAGCTCGTCGACGAGCTTGCGCGTCGTCTTGTCGATCCCGTAGTTGCGGAGCAGCTGCTCCGCGGTCTCGAGGCAGGTCAACGGCGTCGCCCACTCGCGGGCGTGCTGCTGGCAGTAGAGGAACACGCCGACGCGTCGGCCGTGAATCCCCTGGTCGCCGCTGTTGCCCGGCCGGTTCTTGCCGATCCGCATCACGAAGTACTCGAACGGCCCGCGCTGCACGTGCGCGTTCGTCGGCGTCGCGAGGAAGTCGGACAAGTTGCCCTTCGTCCGCGGCTGCGCGACGCCTGCGCCGGCGTTGCCGCGGTACGTGGCGGCGACGAGCTTGGCGAAGGCCGGGCTCGCGTTGATCGCGGCGACGACCTGGGCGGCCGTGCTCGTGGGCACGCTGCTCGCGTCAGTGGCCAGGCTGACGCTCAGGTCGTTGCCGGTGAAGGTCACTGCGAGTGGGGCATTCGGCACCCCCGGGTTGACGAACTCGGCGGTGAGGTCGTTCCCGCCCTCGTGGCCCCAGGCCCTCGACGTGAGGATGACGGCCTGCGTCGAGGCGGTCCCACCGAGGTTCCCGGTCAGCGTCGGGCTCGTGAGGCCGGCCATCAGCGCCTGCGCTCGCCGCTGGTACCCGTTCGTCTTGTTCGGCAGCGTGATCAGTGTCGTCAGGTCCGGGAACTCGTCCGCGAGCTCGCGGAAGCGTCCGTAGAGCTCGGTCGGGTCGAGATAGCGAGTCGTGAAGTTGCTGAGGAAGTTGGAGCTCATCGGCGGGAGACCGCCGCCGAGCCAGGTGTTGACGTCGGCCTCGACGAAGGCGCCGAGGCTCGACCCGATCCGGATCCGCGTCGGCGTCGCCGGCGTCGTGCTGCCGACCTCGCCGACCTTCACGAGGATCCGGTGCTCGATGTACGTGTCGGGCGTCGTGTCCGGGTCGATGTTGACGTTCATCGTCCGCGGGCCCTGGTCGATCGCCGTGCTCCCACCCGTGTTCCACGAGAGCGCGAGCGAGGCGCCGGTGGTCGACGTGCCCCGCGTGCCGTCCTTCGCCTCGACCGAGAGGAAGCGGCCGGCGTAGTTCTCGAAGTAGTCGACGCGGAGGACGATGATGTCCCCGCGCGGGGCCACCTCGGCAGAGCCCGCCGCGAGCGACGCGGCTTCCGCGGTCTTCTCGGCTCTCACATCCGCTTGCCAGTCCGCGGCGCGGTCACGCCAGGTGGCCGGGCCTTCGATCGTGCGGCCGACGCTGTAGCCGGCGGCCTCGAGCGCGTCGAGCTCCTCGGCGCCGCCGAAGACGGTCACCGTGACCCCGCCGTTCCCGTCGTGGCGGAGGTAGTGCTCGTTGAAGTCGATCCCGTACGACTCGGCCGCAAGCTGCAGCTCGATCGCATCGGCCTTGCTGTCCAGATGTACCTCGACGAGACTGCGACCCTGGTTCGGGTCGATGCCCCGCTCCGTCTCCTGCGCGTACGCGCTGCCGGCGGTCGCGAGTGCGACGACCGTCGCGGCGAGCAGCGCTGTGCGTGCTCCCCTGCTTCCCATGACGGCGATTCCCCTCTCCGAAGAAGGATTGGAACGTCGGATCGAATCACGCTCCGGACTGGTCAACGTCCGATGGTGGCTCCGAGTCCCGGAGCATAGGAAACGTGGCGCGTTCGCGCCGGAAGGACGAGGAGCCGACCAATCGACCGGCACCAGAACGGCTCTGTTGAGCCGAAGGTGGAGGCGGTGCGTTCGACCGGCGCCCTGGCATACTGCGGCGATGCTGAGGCGTCGCGGCGTCGCCGCTTTGGTTATTGCGACCGCGACTGTAGGCAGCTCAGGTTGCAGTGACGACACGCCGGAGCCGACCGCCCGGACGCGCGAGACCCCTCGAGCGGGGGTGGTGATCGGCCCGCTGTGCGATCTGCTCCCGTCGGGCGACGATCCCGGAGCGCCGGCGTTGCTCAAGGACGAGCCCGCCGACGTGGCGCTCACCTGGATCCCGGTCGTGACGACGTTCGAGGCGGCGGTGCGCGCGACGGGGTTGGCCGGCTACCTGCACAGGGCCGGCGGGGTGACGGTCCTGGCGCCTACCGATGCCGCGTTCGCCGCCGCGTTCGACCGGCAGACGCTCGACGATCTCCTCCTCTCGCGCCAGAGCGAGCTCCGGGCCCTCCTCGAAGCCCACATCGTCGACGGAAGCCTTTCGCTCGCCGACCTGCGCGACGCCGGCAGCGTGACCACGCTCGCCGGCGACGAGCTCACCGTCGCGCCGGCGGGCGCCATGGCGCAGTTCGGAGACCGCGCCACGACGGTGTGCGCCGATTACGACGTCGCCAACGCCAGGATCCACGTCATAGACGGCGTGCTCCGCTAGCAGGCGACCCGTTCCGCGGCAACCATCGGCTCTTCGGCCTGCCCGTCCAGGAGCAGCGGGATCAGCCCGCGCTGTGGCTGGTCCATCGGCACCCAGTAGTCGTTGCGTCCCTTGCGGTGAGCCACCGTAAGGCCGTGCGCGACGAGGCGCTCGCCCACCGGTCTGCCGTCGGGCTGTGCGCCCGAGTACTGCGGCTCGCTGAGCACGTAGCCGCACGGCGGGGGATCGAGGATCTGCTCCGGAGTGGGATCCTCGTCCGGCGGCGGGCTTTCGCCCGGATGCGGTGCCGGGAAGGCCGGGATCGGATACGACCCCCGGAACACGATCCGTCCCGTGTTCGACGTCTGGAACGCGATCGACTCCTCGATCGCCTGCGCGATCGCGGGCTGATTCGCGAGCTGGTAATCGAGGAACTGCTGGTACGTGTAAATGGCCGAATAGGTCTTGCGCCGGCGGTTGTTCGGCGCATTGAGCTCGTTCGGCCGCGTCGCCCCACCCGCACTGCGCGCCTCCAGCAACGAGCCGATCACGCTCTTCAGCCCCATCAGGTTGCGCAGGATCGTCTCCTGGCTGAGTCCGACCGCGCCGCCGCTCTGGCACCCGTACGGGCAGTACCACCAGCCGTCGTCCGAGCCGCGCTCGTAGAAGAAGTCCTCGATCATGCTCTTCGACTGGTCGAAGATCGACCGCGCAACGTTCAGGTGCCGCGGTGGGAGCACGGGCAGGTCGCCGGCCTGGTTGTTCCCGAACTCGTGGCCGTCGAAGGCCGCCTCCGGCCTGTAGTCGCGCATCATCTGGACGAACGCAAACGTCTCGGGCTCGCGGATCAGCGAATAGTCCCGATTGAGGTCCTGGCCGGTCAGGTTGCCGCGTGTGTTGGCAGCGCGACCGTCGCCGTTGATCGTCGGGACGATAAGCACCGTCGTGCTCCCCAGCAGGGCCAGGGTGCGCGGGTCGTCGGCGAATGCGAGCTCACGGGCCAGGATCAGGCACGCCTCGCGGGACGACGGCTCGTTGCCGTGCACGTTGCAGTTGATCAGCGCAGCGGTTGACCCGGCGACCGCCCTGACGTTCCTCGGCGGGGTCGGGTACCCGATGATGAACATGTTGATCGGCCGGTTCTGGATCGTGCGGCCAATCTCCACGACGCGAACGCGGTCGCTGGCGGTGTCGAGCGCCGCGGTGTAGGCGTACTCGTTCACGTCGTTCGTGAACTGCGCTGCCTGGGTCAACTCCCACTGCGTACGCAGGCTCTCCCCGGCGGCGGCCGGGTCGCCCCACTGCGGCAGCGTCGTGTCGAACACCGCGGCCGAGAACGGATGGGCCGTCGTGCCAGTGCGCGCACGCACGCGCCACTGGAAGCGATCACCGGGGTTGAACCCTGCCTCCGCGAAGGTCGGGGAGTCGGGTGTGACGGTGCGGTTCGGGCGCCAGACGCCGACGATCGCCGCCGGCCCGGTCGGCACGTTGTCTGCCCCGACAGGGGTCCGCTCGATCTGGTAGTCGGTCGCGCCGGCAACCGTGTCCCAGCTGAGCGACGCGAAGCCGTCCGCCTGCTCAACGGCCACGCCGCTGACCTGGTCCACCTCCTGCGCGAGCGCCGTTCCGGTGGTCAGCAGCGAGACGGTGAGCCCTGAGGCCAGGACGGCCACGAACCGCCGTTTTCCAGTCACGGTTCCTCCCCCTTGCGTTTGCAGGCGACGTGCATCCTGAACCGTCTCACCGGCCAGGTCAAGCGCGGTGAGGTCTTCGGAGCTAAGCCATAGGATTGCGGCGTGCCGTTCACGCTCAGGAACATCAGGGAGGATCTGGAGGACCTCGGCTCCAGGTTCGACGGCGCGCCGGACCTGGAGTTCCGCGCGGCGACCAAGGCGCTCGAGCTCGAGAAATCCGGCCTGAGCTACCAGCGCGTCCCGCCCGGCTATCGCTTTCCGTACGGCCACACGCACGAGAAGCAAGAAGAGGTGTACGTGGTCGTGCGCGGGAGCGGGCGGATGAAGCTCGACGACGAGATCGTCGAGCTCAAGGAATGGGACGCGGTGCGCGTCCCGCCCGGGACGTGGCGAGGCTACGAGGCCGGGCCGGATGGCCTCGAGATCCTCGTCATCGGCGCGCCGAATCTCGGCGAGTCTCCGCGCGACGACGTCGACGGCCAGCGCGACTGGTGGGCTGACTAGAACGAGAAACGGCGGCCCAGCGGCCGCCGTTTTTGGTTTAGCTAACGTCGTAGTGGAGGCGGCGGGAATCGAACCCGCGTCCGCGGACGCACCGGACAAAGCATCTACAAGCGTAGTCTGCGCTTTGGTTTCGCCCGGCGGCCGGTTCGCAGACGACCTACCGACGGGCTAGCCATCCTGAAGCGTCGCACCTCGGGCGATTGGCTCTCCCTCGGTGCCGAGCCCGAACGTTGGCGCCGCATCCCTGACCTCGGGCCGAGCCAGGGGCGACGTCGCCAGTCCTAGGGTTACCTAGGCCGCGATTGCGAGATCATTCTTCGCATTTGTTCTGTTCCCGGTGGATTTACGAGGCCGACCGGGGACCTCGGCTTGCAGCTCTGCCGGAGAACCGACCACGTCGAAACCAGGTCGCCCCCGTATGTGTGTTGGCCGCATTGTAGCCTCCGAGCGTGGAGATCAGGGAGATCGAGGCGGATGAGCTGGACGCGTTCCTCCGGATCGCAAAGGCCGCACAGCCGCGTGAGGAGGCGACGGTCGGCGGCTTCCTCGACTGGCGCCGCCAGGCCGAGGCCATGGTCTGGCTCCTGTGCGAGCGCGACGGGAGTGCCGTCGGGGCAGGGTTTGCCCTGACGGGCTGGCACACGCCGCCCCACCGGGCGATCGGCGCAGCCCTCGTCGAGCCGGCTGCCCGCGGAGCCGGCACCGGCACTGCTGTGCTGCAGGCGCTCGAGGCCTGGGCACGGGACCGTGGCGCGACCGAGCTCGAGGGGCCTGTGCAGGAAGACGATCCCGACAGCCTCGCGTGGACCGAGCGGAGAGGCTACGTCGAGGTGGGACGCGACTCGCAGCTCGTCCTCGATCTGACGGCGATCGAGCCGCCGGAGCCCGACCCGCCAGCCGGGATCGAGATCGTGACCTGGGCCGACCGGCCCGAGCTCGCCCAGGGCATCTACGAGGTCGCGGCCGAGGCGACGCTCGACATTCCCGGCGAGGAGGAGAACGACATCGGTTCGCTCGAGGAGTGGCTGGAGCGCGACATGGGTGGCGCGGGCGACGACCCCCGTGCGGTCTTCGTCGCTCTGGCCGACGACGAGGTGACCGGCTTCGCGAAGTTCTCGTTCTCGACCGGGAACCGCGAGCGCGCGTTCCACGACCTCACGGGCGTCCGCCGCTCCTGGCGCGGGCGCGGGATCGCCGCTGCACTCAAGCGCACGCAGATCGCGTGGGCCAAGGGCGCCGGCTTCACGTCGCTGCAGACGTCGAACGAGGCCCGCAACGAGCCGATCCGCCGCCTGAACGAGCGCCACGGCTACGTCGTCGAGCCGGGCAATGTGACCGTGCGCCGCGCTATCGGCGCGATCTGAGCGCGCGCTCGATCTGCCGCTTCGCGTCGCGGTCGGCGATCGTGCGCCGCTTGTCGCCGCGGTCCTTGCCGCGGCCGACCGCAATCTCCACCTTCACCTTGCCGTCCTTGAAGTACATCCGGGTCGGCACGATCGTCAGCCCCTTCTCGCGCACCTGACCGGCAAGCGAGTCGAGCTCCGGCCGTCGCAGCAGCAGCTTGCGGTCGCGGGTCGGCTCGTGGTTCGCGCTGTTCCCCTGCGCGTATTCGGCGATCTCGGCGCCGACGAGCCAGAGCTCAGGCCCGCGCAGGTCGGCATACGCCTGGGCGAGCGTGACCCGACCCTCGCGCAACGACTTCACCTCGGTGCCCGTCAGCACGATGCCGGCCTCGAGCCGCTCGAGCAGCTCGTAGTCGTAGCGGGAGCGCCGGTTCTCGGCGATCGGCTTGGTTCCGGTCGGTCTGGCCACGACCGCGATTGTAGGTACGATCGGAGCGCCTGCTCGTGCCCGCGGATCGACGATCCGAGCATGGCTCTCCTCGGGCTTTCCTCTCATCCTCGCCTAGGAAGGTCTCCATGGAATCCGCTCTCGCCGTCATCGCCGCAACCTGGGCGATCGCAATGGCGCTCGGTCCGGTGCTGCAGATCCGGAAGATGATCGAGCACCAGAACTCCCACATCATCTCCGTCGGCTACTTCCTCGTGCTCTTCGTCGGCTTCCTGCTCTGGTTCGCCTACGGAATCGCGGCAGAGAACTTCGCGCTGATCATTCCGAACGCGGTTGCCGCCGTCGTGATCGTGGCCACGATCCTCGTCGCCCTGCACTTTCGCCGCACGACGCCGGACTAGCGGCGGCCTTTCGAAAAGCAGCGGTCGCAGAGCGGGAACCAGGGGGCGCAGGTCTGCCCGCATGACTTGCAGCGCCCCACCGACGGCGAACGCACCTCCGCCGCCAGGCGCGCGGTGACCCGGTCCGACGCCGCCTGCTCCAGCGCCGCCGCCCGCTCGATCGTCACGCCGCCGACGCCCGGGTACTGGAGGGCGAACCAGCGCAGGATGCTGGCCGTGCGAGCTGCGTGCTCCGCGTCCTCGAGCGACGCGTCCCGCAGGCGGTTCGCGTCCAGGAGCCAGCCCAGCACGGGCTGCTGCCGGCGGTCGCCCGCGACCGCGAGGGCGAGCGTTCCCAAGAGCTCCGCGTTGTCCTCGTCCACCGGAGCGTTCACGAGCTTCCAGGTCTGCTCGAGCGAGAGCTTCCGGCCGTTCTCGCGCAGCCGGCGCTGAACGGTGTCGAGCCTGCCGAGCAGCGGGCCGATCGACTCCACCGAGAGCCACCCCTCGGTGGCCCATTGGCGCAGAGCCGCGTTGTGCCAGGCGCGCAACGCGGCGGGGAGCTGCACCGGAGACTCGATCGGCAGATCCTCGAGCCGTGGCCGCATCCGGGCGGTGTCGACGACGCGGTAGCCGAAATGCCCGTCGCCGATCGAAACGTGTGGGACGAGAGCCGACTCGACGAGGTTCGGGTCGGCCTGTGCCCAGCCGATCCCCGTGAGCACGCCGACATGGCCGCGCTCGACGAGGCCGAAGCGGCCGGCTCGGCCTGCGATCTGGGCGATCTCCCAGGAGTGGAGCTCGCGTCGCTCCTGGCCGTCGAACTTCGTCGTCTCGGCGAAGAGAAGCGTCTCGCAGGGGAGATTGACGCCGTGACCGAGGACGTCGGTCGCGGCGCAGACGTCGGCGGCGCCGTTCAGGAAGCGGTCGATCTCGACGCGCCGCGACGCGAGCGGCATCGCGCCGTAGAGGACGGACACGCGACCTGGGTGGCGGCGCGCCAGCTCACCGGCCAGGGCGAGCACGGCACGGCGGCTGAAGGCGACCACGACGGTGCCCGGCTTGAGGCTGCCGAAGGCGACCGATCCCGTCCAGTCGAGCGGCGCCTTCCGCTCGAAGAAGCGCACGTCCACGTCCGGGAAGGCGTTGCGGACGAGCGGCAGCGCCTCGACCGCCCCGAGGAGCAGAATGTGCCGGTACTCGGCCGCGAGGAGCAGTCGCGTCCAGGCGGCGCCGCGTTCCGGGTCGTCCGCCCACTGCACCTCGTCGACCACGAGCACCTCGCCACGCATCGGCGCCATCTCGGCCGTGCAACAGACGATCGGCGCGTTCTCGTTCACCCGCTCCTCGCCCGTGACGAGGCCGACCCGTTCAGGCCCGAGCTGCGTGGACAAGCGGCGGTGCGCCTCCTGGGCAAGCATCCGCAGCGGTGCTGCGAAGACGCCTCGCCCGGATTCCGCCAGGAACTCGAGCGCGGCGTGCGTCTTCCCGGAGTTCGTCGGCCCGAGGTGCGCGACCACGGATTCGGGCTGGAAGCTCCTCGTCGGGAGCGTGATCTCCAGGTCCGGGATCCGTACCGCCTCGCGCCGGCGCGCATGCCGCTTGGCGCGGCCCGGCCGCTTCTGGCGGCCCCGGTGCTCCTTCTTCGCAGCCATCGGAGTCACGCTACCGCCGCTCGCGTTCCTGGCGCGTGGCTGAGTGTGCGCGGCCGGAGGGGATAGGCCGGTAGGCCAGACCCGGAGAGCCGCGTGCGCTCAGGCGCGCGAGGCCGGCGGAGGCGGACTCCGTCCGCCGGGAGCCGGCCGGCCAGGAATCGCGAGCTAGACCTTCAGGAAGCGGCGCATGGTGAGACCGGAGCCGATCGCGCCGATCGTGAGCCCGACCAGGATCAGGACGATCGCGTTCAGCGAGAACGCCAGGGCCTCGACGTCGGACGACGACTCGATCCTGCCGAGGATCGCGGGCAGGGCGAGCTCCTTGCCGAGCAGGAGCAGGAAGACGGCGACGAGGGAGCCGACGAGCCCGCAGAGGAGCCCCTCGAGCATGAACGGGCCGCGCACGAACCAGTTCGTGGCGCCAACGAGCTTCATCACCTCGATCTCTCGTCGCCGCGAGAAGATCGAAAGCCGGATCGTGTTCGCGATCAGCAAGGTTGACGCGATCAGCAGGACGAGCACGGCCGCGAGGAAGACGATCTCGATCACGCGCGCGACGCGCAGGATCCGATCCGCGGTCTGCTTGCCGTAGGTGACCTTCTCCACGCCGGTCGGCAGCGGCCGGAGGCTGTTCGCGATCACCTCGACGTCCTCGGCCTTGTTCGGGACGATCTCGTACGACGCGGGCAGCGGGTTGGAGGGCAGGTTCGCGGTCAGCTCCGGGAACTTCTCGCGCATCCGCTTGAGCGCGTCGGCCTTGGAGACGAAGACGTAGTCCTTGATGCGCGGGTCGGCCCCGAGCTGCGTGCGGATCGTGTTGAACTGCTTCTCGTTCGCGTTCTCGACGAAGAAGACCTTGACCAACAGCTCGCGCTTCACGTGATCCGACCAGGAGACGACCCACGAGCCGAGCGCGATGAAGAGGCCGAGCAGGAACATCCCGATCAGCACGGTCATCGTCGCGGCGATCGTGGTCGACAGGTTCGCGCCGAGCGAACGGATCGACTCCGAGAAGAGCAGGCGCATCCTCATTCGGACGCGTAGCCTCCGCGGCGCTCGTCGCGCGCTAGCCGGCCGTCCTCGAGCGCGATCACGCGCTTGCGCATCTTGTCGACCATCTCGCGGTCGTGGGTGACCATCAGGATCGTCGTGCCCGCGCGGTTGATCCGGTAGAGGAGCTGCATGATCCCGACCGACGTGTCCGGGTCGAGGTTGCCCGTGGGCTCGTCGCAGATCAGGAGCGGCGGGTGGTTGACGACGGCGCGCGCGATCGAGACGCGCTGCTGCTCACCGCCTGAGAGCTCGTCGGGGAGCGACGACACCTTGTCGGAGAGCCCCACGAGCGAGAGCACCTCGGGCACCTTACGCCGGATGTTGGCCCGGCTCTCGCCCTGAACCTTCAGCGCATAGGCGACGTTCTCGGCTGCAGTGCGGTTCGGAAGCAGCTTGAAGTCCTGGAAGACGCAGCCGACGTTCCGCCGCAGGAGCGGCACCTTCGAGCGCTTCAGGCGAGTCAGGTCGCGGCCTCCGACGAGGATGCGCCCGCTCGACGGCTCGAGCTCCTTCAGCAGGAGCCGGATCATCGTCGACTTGCCCGAGCCGGAGGCGCCGACGACGAAGACGAACTCGCCCTTGTCGATCCGGAAAGAGACCTCGTTCAGGGCGACGACATTCGGCTCGTAGATCTTCGTCACCGTCTCGAACACGATCATCGTGCCCGGGCCGGCCTCGGGTGCAGGCGGCGCCGCCTGCTTCAGCTCGTCGGTGAGGTCCTCCGCCGGAAGCGCAGGCACATCGCCGTTCGCGGGCGTGGTCAGCTGTGTGAAGTCGAGATCCTGCACCGGATGAGGGGGTGAAGTCGGCTCGGCTCCCACGACGGGGCGTGCCGCTCCGGTTTCTGGAGGCTGCATCAGTTTAGCCGACTCCTGCGGCTACACGACCTGGCCGGCAGCCTTGGCCAGCAGGTAGGCGTGAACGAAGCCGTCGAGGTTCCCGTCGAGGACGCCCTGGGCGTTCCCGACCTCGAAGCCGGTGCGGAGATCCTTGACCTGCTGATACGGATGGAGCACGTAGCTGCGAATTTGACTCCCGAAGCCGATGTCCTGCGCGGCACCGCGCTCCTTGGCCAGCTCGGCCTCACGCTCCTCCTCCTGGAGCTCGACGAGCCGTGACTTGAGGATGCGCAGCGCGGTCTGCTTGTTGGACGTCTGCGAGCGCTCGTTCTGGCACTGGACGACGATCCCGGTGGGCAGGTGCGTGATGCGGACGGCGGAGTCGGTCTTGTTCACGTGCTGCCCGCCCGCGCCAGAGGCCCGATAGGTGTCGATGCGCAGCTCGGTCTCGTCGATCTCGACGTCGCTCTCCTCGGGCAGGAGCGGGGCGACGACCGCCTGCGCGAAGGCCGTGTGGCGCCGGTGGGCGCTGTCGAACGGGGATTGCCGCACCAGCCGGTGCACGCCGCGCTCGGCCTTGAGGACGCCGTACGCGTTCTCGCCCTTGACGGTGAACGTCGCGGACTTGACGCCCGCCTCCTCCCCCGGGCTGGAATCGACGAGCTCGGCCACGAACCCGCGGTCCTCCGCCCAGCGCAGGTACATCCGCAGCATCATCTCTGCCCAGTCCTGCGCGTCGGTGCCGCCCGCGCCGGCATGGATCGAGACGACGGCGTCCCCGCTGTCGTACTCGCCGTCGAAGAGCGCATCCTCCTGGAGCCGCTCGAGCTCCTGGCTCAGGGGCCGCAGCTGCGCCTCGATCTCCCCCGCCAGCTCGGGATCCATGGCGAGCAGCTCGGCCGCGTCGTCGTGCTCGCGCTGGAGGCGCTCGTAGCGCTCGAGGCGCTTGGTCAGGCGGGAGTGCTCGGTCGAGACCCGGGCGGCGTGGCGCTGGTCGTCCCAGAAGCCGGGCCGGCCCAGCTCCTGCTCGAGCTCGGCGATGCGGGCAGTGACCGAGTCCGGGTCAAAGGTAATCACGAACCCAGGCAAGCTGGGCTCTGATCTCCTCGAGCTGCTGGTCGAGTGGGACGCTGGTCTCGGTCACGACTACGCGCCGTGGCACTTCTTGAACTTCTTGCCGCTCCCACACCAGCACGGGTCGTTGCGGCCGATGTTGTCGTGCTCGTCGTTCACGACCGTCCCCTGGGTCGCCACCATCGCGGTCGGTCCGGGTGCAAGCGCGGTCGCCGTGGCGGTGCCGGCGCCGACACCGGCGGCGGCGATCGCGTCCGCGCCCGCTGCGGTGTCGTGCTGGTACTGCAGGTTGCCGTCGCCCTGCGGAGCGCGCTCCAGCGCGGGCTGCTGCACCTCGATCTGAGCGTGGAAGAGCGTCAGCACGACCTCCTCGCGGATCGTGCGACTCAACTCCTCGAACATCAGGTGGCCCTCGGCGCGGTACTCGACGAGCGGATCCTTCTGGGCCAGCCCGCGCAGGTGGATGCCGTCGCGCAGGTAGTCCATCGCGTCCAGGTGCGCGCGCCAGCGGGAGTCGACGACCTGGAGGATCACGTAGCGCTCCACGTCGCGCATGAGCTCGGGGCCGAGGTCGCGCTCCTTCTCGTCGTAGGTCTCGAGCGCGTCCTCGATGAACTCCTCCAGCAGCCCTTCGCGGGTGAGCTCGACCTCCTCCTTCAATTCCTCGACGGTCATGTCGGTGCCGTACAGCGCCTGCATCTGCTGGACGAGCGGCGACAGGTCCCACTCCTCGGTGAACTCGCCCTCCGTCGAGTTGGCGACGTTGACGGAGATGACCTCCTCGATCCAGCCGCGCACGTCCTCCGAGAGATCGTCGCCCTCGAGCACCCGGCGGCGCTGCTCGTAGATCACCTGGCGCTGCGTGTTCATCACGTCGTCGTACTTGAGGACGTTCTTACGCGAGACGAAGTTCTGCTCCTCGACCTTCTTCTGCGCATTCTCGATCTGGCGCGAGAGGATCCCGGCCTCCATCGGCTGGTCGTCGGGCAGCTTGAAGCGCTCCATGATCCCGTGGATGCGGTCGCCGGCGAACAGGCGCACGAGATCGTCCTGCGCCGAGAGGTAGAAGCGCGTCTCGCCCGGGTCGCCCTGACGGCCGGAGCGGCCGCGGAGCTGGTTGTCGATGCGGCGCGCCTCGTGGCGCTCGGTCGCGAGCACGTAGAGGCCGCCGCTCTCGACGACGCCTTCGCCGAGCTTGATGTCGACGCCGCGGCCGGCCATGTTCGTCGCGATCGTGACCGCGCCGGGCTGGCCCGCGTCCTTGATGATCTCGGACTCGCGCTCGTGCTCCTTCGCGTTCAGGACGTTGTGCGGAATCCCGCGCCGCGTCATCAGCTCCGAGAGGTACTCGGAGGCCTCGACCGCGATCGTGCCGACGAGGATCGGCTGCCCGGTCGCGTGGCGCTCCTCGATGTCGTCGATCACCGCGGCGAACTTCGCTTCCTTCGTCTTGAAGATGTAGTCGTTCTCGTCGCGGCGCGCGACCGCGACGTTGGTCGGGATCTCGACCACATGAAGGTCGTAGATCTCGACGAACTCCTTCTCCTCGGTCTTCGCGGTGCCCGTCATGCCGCCGAGCTTCTCGTAGAGGCGGAAGTAGTTCTGGAGCGTGATCGTCGCCAGGGTGACGTTCTCCTCCTGGATCGGCACGCGCTCCTTCGCCTCGACGGCCTGGTGCAGCCCCTCGCTCCAGCGGCGGCCTTCCATGATCCGGCCCGTGAACTCGTCAACGATCTTGACCTCGCCGTCCTGGATCACGTAGTCGACGTCGCGCTGGTAGAGCGACTGCGCCTTCAGCGCCTGGATCAGGTGGTTGACGAGCTGCACGTTCGTCGGGTCGTAGAGGTTCTCGATCCCGAGCGCGCGCTCGACCTTCTCGATCGCCGTCTGCGCGGGCGACACCGTCTTGTGCTTCTCGTCGTAGAGGTAGTCGGCTCCCGAGAGCTCCGTCTCGTCCTCGCCCTTCTGCCCCTTGCGGGTGGAGCGCGCCCCGTCGAGCTCCTTCACGATCCGTGCGAAGTCGTAGTAGGTCGTGGCCGCCGTCTCGGGCTCGCCCGAGATGATCAGCGGCGTCCGCGCCTCGTCGATCAGGATCGAGTCGACCTCGTCCACGATCGCGAAGGCGTGGCTGCGCTGGACGAGGCCCTCCCGCGAGACCGCCATGTTGTCGCGCAGGTAGTCGAAGCCGAACTCGGAGTTGGTGCCGTAGGTGATGTCGGCCTCGTACTCCTTCTTGCGCTCGGAGAACGGCATCATGTTCTGGATCGCGCCGACGGTCATACCGAGCCGCTCGTAGACGGGCCGGTTCCACTCCGCGTCGCGCTTGGCGAGGTAGTCGTTGACGGTGACGAGGTGGACGCCGGTGCCGTCCAGCCCGTTCAGGAAGAGGGCGAGCGCGGCGACGAAGGTCTTGCCCTCACCGGTCTTCATCTCGGCGATGTCGCCTTCGTGCAGGACGATCCCGCCCATCATCTGGACGTCGAACATGCGCTGCTCGGACTCGCGCCAGCGCGCCTCGCGCACGGCTGCGTAGGCCTCGAAGAGGAGCTCGTCGAGCGACTCGCCGTTCTCCAGCCGCTGGCGGAACTCGGCCGTCTTGCCGCGCAGCTCGTCGTCGGAGAGCGCCTGGAACTCCGGCTCGAGCGTGGCGATGTAGGCCGCCTGCTGCTGCAGGCGCTTCATGCGGCGTCCTTCGCCGAGGCGAAGGACCTTGTCGAAGCGGCCGAAATCAGGGCTGGGCATTCGGCACAGGGTACCCGCTCGGTCGCGGGTTCACGGAGCCCTTACATGGACGGCCACGTCCCTTTACCCGCTGTCGTTACCGTGCGCGTTGATGCGTTCCGCAACAATCGCGATCCTCGCCGTGCTCCTCGTCCCGGCCGCCGCCGGCGCCCCCACCCGGACGGTGACCGCCCCCGCTTCCGTGACCGCGCTCGCGTTCGACGCCGGCCATGTGGCCTACGCCTCCGGTCGCTCGGCGAGTGACTGCAACCGGGTGCAGGTGTGGGACCTCGTGACGCGGGGTGTCACGACCTTCCCCCGCCCGACGACCTGTGAGCAGACGAGCACGGGCAGCGGCATCTCCGGCCTCTCGATCGCAGGCAACCGCGTGCTCTGGGCGCACTACATCGGCGGCAACCAGCGTGAGTGGACGCTCTGGACGGCGACGACGACGAAGACGAAGCCTCTGCGCCTGCGGTTCATCACCCGCGACGCGGACGACGCGGCTCCCATCGTCCTCGGAGAAGGCGAGAGCAGCACTCCCGGCGGGATCCTGCCCTACGCGGTCGACAGCGAGGTGATCGCACTGCGGACGAACGGCGCCCGACGCTTCGCGTGGACCGCGCCCGCGCGCGTGACCGCGCTCTCGGCCCTCGGGGGCGAGCTGGCCGTCGCGAGCGCCGGCGGAGTCGTCACGGTCCTCGACGCCGGCGGCAACGTCCTGCGCACGGAGAGCTACGCGTCGGCGATCGAGGCGGTCGCGCTCGTGAACGGCGGGCTCGTGGTGCAGCACGGCCGGACGATCGAAGTGCGTACGTCGGGTGGGCCGCGAACCTGGCTCGTGCCCGCACGATCGCGGCTCGAGGATGCCGACGCCAGCTTCGCCTACTACGTCTTCTCCGGTCAGATCCGCCAGCTACGGATGAGCGCGGACAACCTCCAGCGGCAGGTCGGCATCGGCTCGCACGTCCAGGTCGAGGGCTCGCGGCTCGCGACGTCGACCGGACGTCGCGTGGTTCTTCGTCAACCGATTCCGTAACGCATTCGGCTAGAGCGGGGTGACCTCGACCTCCCAGAGCGTCTCGTCGAGCCGATGTGCCGTCACGACGGCGTCGTCTCCGACCAGTTGCTCGAGCGTCGGCAGGCCCCCGAACGTCCGCTCCCCGTCGACCTCGACGGTCCGCTCGCCCCGGCGCATGGTCACGGTCACGTGGTCCCCGGCGATCTCCTCGCGGACGTCGACGACGACGATGCGGCTGCCGGCAACCGCCCAGAGACCGTCGCCCCGCCGAACCGCCTCGGCGCGGTATGGCGGCTCGAGCTGACCGTCCAGCGCGTCGGCGAGCGGCCCCACTTCGAGGTCGTCCGTCTCGGCGATCAGCGTGCCGTCGGCGAGCGCGACGAAGTGCGCCTCGGCACCACCGAGTTCCGGAGCCTCCACGGTCGCGATCGCATCCCAGACCCGCTGCCGATGCACCCCGTGGATCCCCACCTCGCCCCAGCGCGGTGACGTGTCGAGCGGCACGCGCTCGGCCGCGTCCAGCGCTCCCTCGCGCCGAAGCCGCTCGTGCAACGGCTCCTCCCGCCGCCAGAGCGGCATTAGGCCTGCGGCTCGATGTGCCCGTAGCCGCCGCCGCGGCGGCGGTAGACGACGTTCGTCGTTCCCGACATCTCGTTGATGAAGACGAAGAAGTCGTGCCCGACGAGCTCGAGCTGCAGCGTCGCCTCTTCCGCCGACATCGGGCGCAGCTCGAACTGCTTCGTCTTCACGATCATCTGCTCCAGCTGCTCGGCCGAGAACTGCGGCTCCTCCGGCACCGATCCGTTCGCTCGCCGCGCCGTCTCGCGTCGGCTGCGCTTCGCGCGATACCGCTCCACCTGCCGCTCGAGCTTGTTCACGAGCTGGTCGATCGACGCCTCGAACGCCGCCGAGCTCTCGCGCGCGCGCAGTGTCGGTCCCTTCGTCCAGATCGTCGCCTCGGCGATGTGGTCCGCGGCGATGGACGGGTTGTGCTCGAGGGCGAGCTCGAGCTCCACCTGTGTCGGATCGGCGAGCTGCCGCTCGAGCTTGCCGAGCTTCTCCTCGGCATACCTCCGGATCGAATCGCTGACCTCGACATTCCGGCCTTTGACCTGAAGTCGCATGCGTCTCCTCTCGTCCGGTGGTGCCCAGAGAGTATCGGCTCGCCACGCTTCCGGTCAGCGAACTGCCCGCGCGAGCGTGACGACTTCGACCCGGCGCGCACCTCCCTTCCGGAGCGCGGTCGCCGCCGCCGCCGCTGTGGCCCCGCTGGTGTAGATGTCGTCGACGAGACAGACGGTGGCCGGCGACGCACGCGCCGGAGCAAAGGCCCCGGCGACGTTCTGGCGCCGCTCCTTCAGACCCAGGCCGCGCTGGCGCTCGACCGCTCGCGTACGCCCCACGAGCGCCTCCACCGGGAGGCCCCAACGACGCCCGAGCCCTCGGGCCAGGGCCTCGGCCGGACGGTGACCGCGCTTGAGCGTTCGCTCCCTCTGAGCGGGCACGAACGTGAGTGCGGCCACGTCCGGCCGGACGAGCACCTCGGCGACGATCGTCGCCGCCTCCTCGGCCAGCCGCCGCTGGCCACGCTCCTTCCAGTCGGAGATCAGCCTGCGCGCACGCTCGTCGTAGAGGATCGCCGCCCGCGCGGAGGCGAAGGCGATCCGTCGCCCCGCGCACTCCGCGCACCGCTCCACCGGCCAGGCACCCGGCGCACCGCAGCGGGCGCAGAGCGGCGGCGCCAGGCGAACGAGCAACGCCTTGCACGCGGCGCAGATCGCAGCACCCACGGACCGGCAGACAGCGCAGTGGAGTGGGAGCAGCAGATCGAGCACACAGACGACGCTACCGCCGCATTAGGCACGTGTCTGTGCCGATTCCGTGCCGAGTGTGTGCCACGTTCCCCGAGGTCAATCGAGCGGCGAGGCAGCGAGCAGCTCGCGCAACGGCCCCCGGGCGGCGGCCAGGTCCTCGGGCGTCTTCACAGGGAAGAAGCGGCCGCGCGGCCCCGTTCTCGGCACCTCGAGATACGTCGTCGGCAGGAAGGCGCTCACCTCGTGGAAGAGGTGCTCGAGCTGCACGGCCCGACGCCCTTCGACCTCCTTCTCCACGTACAGCCAGGTCAGGTCCCACGTGCGGTCGAGCGCGCCGAGGTCGAAGGTGACGGTGTTCACGTTGAAGACGGGGATCGCGTCCTGATCGAAGTCGGGGGGAAAGCGCGGCCCCTCGAGCAGCATCGGCCGGCCGTCGACGCGGGCGGGCGCGCCGCCCGTGTCCCCCTCCTTGCGCACGACCTCGCTCGTCATCGGGCGGCCCTCGAGGATGTGCATGCCGAGCACCGCGGGATCGATGCGGGCGCCGAGGTTGTCGACGTTGGAGACGGTCACGTAGCGGACACCGTCCGACCGCAGGCGCTCGAGCGTCCCCGAGCTGCGGATCGCCTCGAGGAAGTCTCCGTGGCCGGGGCTGTAGAGCGAGGGGCGGCCATCGGAGCCGCGGAAGAGCGTGCCGTCGGGCTCGAGCCGGAGCGAGACGGACTGGGAGAAGTAGAGCGGCTCGGGCAGGCCGCGCGCCGCCACGAATTCGCGTGTGGCGGTGTCGGTCGCGAAGCTCGTCATCACCGCGGCCGGGATCACGGCGCCAAGCCGTTCTGCGACCTCCGCGGCGGCTGCGAGCTTGAGCTCCAGGAAGCTCCGTCCGTCCAGCACCTCGACCGTGCCCTTGACGACGCCGCCGAAGCGCGTGGCCATGCCCCCGTTCAAGACGACGATCGCCACCTCTCCGGCACGGATCGCCTCGAGGCCCGCGGAACGCGCATCGGCGTCGTCCTGGCGGCCCGGCAGCGGCACGATGTCCCCCGGCGCCGGCGGCTCGACACGACCGCGCACGACGTTGCTCGCCGCGGAGAGCGAGCCGTCGGCTACGCGTCCGCGCAGCCGCTCGAATCGCTCGGCGTCGAAGCCGTAGCGGTCGAGCACCTCCCGCGTGACTTCGTCGACGTCGATCACGCAGCGTGGAGCGGTCGCGGCAGCGAGGTCTCGAACGGGGCGCGGTGCACTCCCACCTCGGTGACGATCGCGGCGATCAGCGCCGCCGGCGTGACGTCGAAGGCGGGATTGCGCGCGTCGAAGCGCGCGGTCACCTCGGCGCCGTCGCGCTCCTCGATCGGGATCAGCCCACCGGTCGGCGTCGAGACGTCGACCGTCGACGTCGGCGCGACGACGTACAGCGGGATTCCGTGGTGCGCGGCGGCGACGGCGAGCCCGTACGTCCCGATCTTGTTCGCCGTGTCCCCGTTCGCCGCGATCCGGTCCGCGCCGGTGACGACGCAGTCCACCTCGCCGCGGGCCATCAGATGCGCCGCCGCAGCGTCGGCGATCACGGCGTGCGGGATCCCGAGCGCCTCGAGCTCCCACGCCGTCAGCCGGGCTCCCTGGAGCAGCGGCCGTGTCTCGTCGACGAGGACGTGCGCGAGCAGGCCCGCTTCCCAGGCGGTCCGGAGCGCGCCGACGGCGGACCCGTACCCGCCGGTCGCGAGACCGCCGGCGTTGCAATGGGTGAGCGCGCGTGTCCCGGGGCCGAAGAGCGATGCTGCGTGGGCGGCCATCGCCCTGCAGCGCGCAACCTCCTCCTCGTGCAGCTGACGTGCCCGCTCCGGCGTCGGGTCGACCCGCAGCTGCTCGAGCGCCCAGATCAGGTTGACGGCGGTCGGGCGGGAGCGCGCGAGGACGGCGTACGCCTCGTCGAGGTCCTCCCCACGTTCGGCCGCGAGCGCATACGCATACCCGGCCGCGATCCCGATCGCCGGCGCACCGCGGACCGCCAGCACGCGGATCGCCTCGGCGACCTCCGCCGCGCTCTCGCAGCGGAGCTCGACCTCCTCGTCCGGAAGCCGGCGCTGGTCCAGCAGGACCACCGCGCCGGCTTCCAGGCGGAGGATTCGCTCCGGGCTCAGGTCACGCTGCTTGCTTACGTGCCCTCGTCCCACGAGGCGAGGTACTTGGCCTGCTCCTCGGTGAGCTGGTCGATGTCGATGCCCATCGTGGCCAGCTTCAGCCGGGCGATCTCGTCGTCGATGTCCTTCGGCACGACGTAGACCTTCTTCTCCAGCGAAGCCGCGTTCTGGACGACGTACTCGGCCGAGAGCGCCTGGTTCGCGAAGGACATGTCCATCACGATCGCCGGGTGACCCTCGGCGGCCGCGAGGTTGACGAGCCGTCCGTCCGCGATCAGGTAGAGCCGGCGTCCGTCCGCGAGCTTGAACTCCTCCACGAACTCGCGCGCCACCCTCGACTCGCTCGCGAGCGAGCGGAGTGCGGCGATCTCGATCTCGACGTTGAAGTGGCCGGTGTTGCAGAGGATCGCACCGTCCTTCATCTGCTCCATGTGGGCGTGGGCGATCACGTGCTTGTCGCCGGTCGCAGTGCAGAAGATGTCCCCGACCTTGGCGGCCTCCGCCATCGGCATGATCTCGAAGCCGTCCATCGCCGCCTCGAGTGCCGGCATCGGGTCGACCTCGGTGACGATCACGTGTGCGCCGAGGCCCTTGGCCCGCATCGCGACGCCGCGTCCGACCCAGCCGTAGCCGGCCACGACGAAGCGCTTGCCCGCGAGGAGGACGTTCGTCGCCCGGATGATCCCGTCGATCGTCGACTGGCCCGTGCCGTAGCGGTTGTCGAAGAGGTGCTTGGTGCGCGCCTCGTTGACCGCGATCACCGGGAAGCCGAGCTTGCCGTCCCGCTCGAGCGCCTTCAGCCGGATCACACCCGTGGTCGTCTCCTCGGTGCCCGCGATCACCTCGCCGAGCTGCTCGCGGCGTGCGCTGTGGAGCACGCCGATCACGTCCGCGCCGTCGTCCATCGTGATGTGCGGCTTGTGATCGACCGCGGCCTCGATGTGCTGGTAGTAGGTGTCGTTGTCCTCGCCCTTGATCGCGAACGTGGAGATGTCGTACTCGTCCACGAGCGCGGCCGCGGTCTCGTCCTGCGTCGAGAGCGGGTTCGATGCGCACAGAACGACGTCGGCGCCGCCCGCCTTCAGCGTGCGCATCAGGTTCGCCGTCTCGGTGGTCACGTGCAGGCACGCGGCGATGCGGTAGCCGTCGAGCGGCCGCTCCGCCTCGAACCGCTCGCGGATCGCGGCGAGGACCGGCATCTGCCGGTCGGCCCACTCGATCCGACGCACGCCGTCGGCGGCGAGCGCGAGGTCCTTCACGTCGTAGCGTTTCGTGGTTGCCATGTGGTCCTTTCGCTGTGCTGGTTGAGAATCAGGCCACGAGTAGGAGTCGCTCGTGCTTTCGTTGCTCCCAGTCGACCCAGTCGGCCGCCGGGCCGCTTGCTGCGAGCCAGGCGTCGACCGCGCTCCGGAGGGCGGGCTCGCGCCGGAGCCGATCGGCGAACGCGAGCTCGCCGAGCTCGACGCCGAACCGTTCCCGCAGGCTGCGGAGTGTCCGCAGCTGCTCCAGCTCGCGCTCACCGTAGAGGCGGTAGCCGGCCGCGGTGCGGCGCGGCACGACGAGGCCGTTCGTCTCGAGGTAGCGCAACATGCGCGCAGACCACCCGGTCTGCGCCGCCGCACCACCCACGGTCAAGCCTTCCATGGCCGGAACCTTACCAGAGTCGTGGCAAGGTCTAGGTTACGCGGCGGACGTCCCCTCGCGGCCGTACAGATCCTCGAGCCGGACGACGTCGTCGAGGTGCGGCGTCGAGACTTCGAGGATGGTCGTGTCCTCGATCGCCGTCACCCGATGGACCGTGCCCGGGCGGTAGTGGAACGCATCGCCGGGGCCGATCACCTCCTCGCTCAGGACCGCCTGGCCCACCTCGCCGAGCTCGAGCTTCGCCTTCCCCGACTGCACGAGCCAGGACTCCTCCTTCTCGCGGTGGAACTGGAGGCTGAGCGCGGCGCCGGCCTTCACGAAGAGCACCTTGCCGCAGTAGGGCTCCGAGAGCGCCCAGATCAGCTCGTGCCCCCACGGCTTCTCGACCTTGCGCACCTCGAACCTCCACCGGTCGAGTGAGGAGAGATTCGGGGAGTCGATGTCGGGGGTCACGTCGGCGCTCATGAGAAGCGGAGGGCATTCGGGGCGATCGTCTCGCCGGCTGCGATCCGGATTCCGTGGTCGAGCATATTCCCGTCGCCCACCGTGGCGCCAGGGCCGATCACCGACAGGCCCGCGACGACGCAGCCGTCGCCGAGCTCGGCACGCTCGCCGACGATCGAGCCCGAGACGTCGGCGTCGCGGCCGACGGTGGCGCCGGCCCCGATCACGGCGGACTCCACGGTCGCGCCCTCCCCCACGTGCGCGCCGGCGCCGATCACGGCCAGGCTGCCGATGCGCGCGCCCGCACCGACGACCGCATCCGCACCCACGTAGACGGGTGGGACGAGCCGCGCCTGCGGGCTGACCTGCGCGCTCTCCGCGACGAGCGTGTAGTCGGCGCCCAGCTGGTCGCCCAGCTCGGTGACGAAGTTCCGCTCCAGCACATCGCGGTGTGCCTGCAGATAGGCGTCGGGCGTGCCGACGTCGAGCCAGTAGCCCGCCAGCGCCACGCCGTAGACGGCCCCCTCCTCCACCAGCCGTGGGAAGACCTCGCGCTCGATCGAGACCGCCCGCCCGGAAGGGATCAGGTCGAGCACATCCGGCTCGAGCACGTACATGCCGGCGTTGATCAGGTTGGTGTCGATCTCCTCGGGCCGCGGCTTCTCGAGGAAGCTGAGCACGCGTCCGTCCCCGTTCACGCGCACGAGCCCGTAGCGCGTCGGGTCTTCGACGGGCGTGAGCAGGATCGTCGCGCGGCACCCACGCTCGCGGTGGAAGGCGATCAGCGCGCCGAGATCGGTCTCGCGCAGAGAGTCGCCGTTCAGCGCGAAGAACGGCTCGTCGATCCCCTCGGCCGCGAAGCGGATCGCCCCACCCGTGCCGAGCGGCTCCTCCTCCACCCTGTATTCGAGCCGGAGGTCGCCGTAGCGATCGCCGAAGCGCTCCTGGATCTGCGTCGGCAGGTAGCCGCAGGAGACGATCGCGCGCGTGACGCCGTGACGACGCAGGTGCTCGAAGGTGTAGGCGAGCTGGGGGCGGTCGACGAGCGGCAGCATGTCCTTCCGGGTCTCGTCGGTCAGGGGCCGGAGGCGGGTGCCGAGGCCGCCGACGAGGATGACTGCGGGCAGGCTCACCGGCGCCGGCTCACTGGCCGTTGCGGCCGATGCCCTCGTACACGAAGCCCGCGGCGCGCAGCTCGGCCGGATCGAGCATGTTGCGCCCGTCCACGATCAGCGCGTTGCGCATGGTGCGCGCGGCCTCCGCCCAGTCGAGCTCGGAGAGCTCCGACCACTCGGTCACGAGCACCGCGGCGTCCACGCCGGCGAGCGCCTCGAGCGGCGTCGCGTGGATCGTCGCCTGCGGCAGGATCGCGCGACCGTCCACGACCGGGTCCCAGGCGCGCACGCTCGCACCTTCCGCTGCGAGCCGTCCGGCCAGCACGAGGCTGGGCGCCTCGCGCGTGTCGTCCGTATTCGGCTTGAAGGCGAGCCCGAGCAGCGCCACCGAGGTGCCGCGCAGGCTGCCGAGGTGCCGCTTCAGCTTGCCGATCACCCGCCGCTTCTGGAGCTCGTTCACCTCGATCACCGCATTCAGGAGCTGGAAGTGGTAGCCGGAGCTCGCCGCAAGCTGCTTCAGCGCCAGCGAGTCCTTCGGGAAGCAGCTGCCGCCATAGCCGATCCCTGCGCGCAGGAAGCTCGGGCCGATGCGGCGGTCGAGCCCGATCCCTTCGGCGACCTGCACGACGTCGGCGCCCGTCGCCTCGCAGACATTCGCGATCTCGTTGATGAAGCTGATCCGTGTCATCAGCGCGGCGTTCGCGGCGAGCTTGATCATCTCGGCCGAGGGGACGTCGCAGCGGACGATCGGGCCGTCGATCCCTTCGTGCAGCTCGGCGACGGCGTCGCCGTGCGCGTCCTCGAAGGAGCCGATCACGATCCGATCCGGGTGCTGGAAGTCGCGGATCGCGGTGCCCTCGGCCGTGAACTCGGGGTTCGAGACGTAGCCGACATGGCTGAGCCCGGCGTCGTCCAGGCGGTGGCGCACCGTCGCGCCGGTCCCCACGGGAACGGTGCTCTTCATCACGACGACCGCAGCTCGCTCGAGGCCGCGCAGCTCGTCCACGACGGTCCACACGGCGGACAGGTCGGCGTCGCCGGAATAGGTCGGCGGCGTACCGACCGCCACGTAGAGGAAGTCGGCCTCGGCGACGGCCTCGGCGACGTCGAGCGTGTAGGTGAGCCGCTCCGCGTTGCGCGCGAGCAGCTCCTCGAGACCCGGCTCGTAGATAGGCACCTCGCCGCGGCGCAGGGCCTCGATCCGCTCCGGCAGGACGTCGCGGATCGTCACGTCGTGACCGAGCTCGGCGAAGCACGCACCGGTGACGAGGCCGACGTAGCCGGCCCCGAAGACTGCGACTCGAGACATCGGGCGGAACCTACCTACTTGATGCTGGCGAGCGGCTTCAGACCCTTGGCGATCGCGAGCATCGTCTCGTTCGAGAGCGAGTTGAGCAGCGTGTTGACGACCCAGTAGGTCGCCTCGCCCTCGCGCAGCACGACCATGTGCAGCTTCGGGCCGGTGTAGTGCAGCTCGTAGCGCCTACCCTTGATCATCCGGGTGACGTTGCTCTCCGCGAGCACCGGCGCGTCCTCCCAGTCGGTCATCTGGACGCCCCAGTACTCCCCCGTACCGGTGCGGTAGGTGAGCCGGACCGTCTTGTGCTCGTTGTCGGGCTCGTCGATCCAGTACATCCGCACCGGCCGCTCGCGGTCGATCCACGAGCTCCGCTCGATCACGGTCGGCACGAGCAGCGGGAAGCGCACCTTGTCCTTGCGCTCGCGCAGGTACGCGATCGAGGCGTCCTTGCCCGGCGTGACGTACGCCTGCTGGCGCTGCGGGGTCTTGTCGACAGGTGCCGCCGCGAGGGTGCCGTGGAAGGTCTGGCCCACGACGACGGTCAGCATCGCACCGTTGGCGAGCTGCCGAATTTTCGGCTTCAGCGCCAGGATGTCGTCGGTGCCGAACAGCGTCGCGACCTTCTTCGCGGCCGCCTCCGAGCCCGTCTGGGCCGGGTCGTACGAGATCTGCGTCTTGAAGTACTCCCAGTTCGGCGCGTTGGCGGGCTGACCGTCCGCCGGGTAGACCATGGAGTAGGCGCGCTGGGAGAGCAGGTAGCTCGCGTTCGTCGCCGACCCGGTGATGCCGTTGCCGTTCAGGACGGTGATCGTGGTGTCGCGCGGCGGCGGCGCCTTCTTGGCCTTCGGCTTCTCGCCCAGGGCGACCGCGGTCGCCTTCTCCGGCGACTCGACGTCCGGGTTCGAGAACTCCTGCACGGCCTTGCGGATGTTCTCCTCGGGGGCGGTCAGCTCCGCATACCCCTCGAGCCCGTCGATCCGCGACTGGAAGAAGCCGCCTGGGCGCAGTCCGTACGCGAAGAGGGCGTAGCCGAGCACGGTGTCGCCGTCGAGCTCCGCGCCGCCCCCCACGCCGACCTCGACGTTCTTCGTGATCGTCGAGATCACCTTCGGCAGCGTGGTGATCGAGAACTCGGACTTGACCTGCGACTTGAAGCTCTGCACGAAGAGCTGCTGGCGCGCGACCCGGGTGAGATCGGAGTCCGTGTGGCGGTAGCGGACGAAGTCGAGCGCCTGATAGCCGGTCAGCTTCTGGTAGCCCGGGACCAGGTTGATCGTCGCGAAGCCCGTGGGGCCGCCCCGATCGTTGAAGTAGCGGCGGTCGATGTCCAGCCAGATCCCGTCGAACGCGTCCACGAGCTGGCGGAAGCCGCGGAAGTTGACGGTGATCAGATAGTTGATCTTCAGGCCGGTCAGCTTGCGCACCGTCTCGAGGGTGCCCTTCGTGCCGCACTCCGAGTAGGCCTCGTTGATGCGGCCGCGATACGAGAGCGCGCCGGGACAGGAGACGTCCACGATCAGGTCGCGGGGGAAGGAGAGCAGCGAGATCGAGTCCGTGTCCGGATCGGCGCGGACGAGCATGATCGTGTCGGAGCGCGACTGCATGCCGGCGTCCTCGCCCTTCCGCTTGTCGTAGCCGATCACGAGCGCGGTCGCCGGCTGGCCGGGGAGCGCGATGTCGAGCCGCTTCGCCGCCACCTTCACGTCCTGTGTCTTCGGGACGACGGCCGCGACGCTCTCGTGGAACCAGAGATAGGCGCCGCCGCCCAGTGCGCCGGCACACATGAGCAGGAAGACGAACAGCCAGAGGAAGGCGGTGCGCACGAGCGCCCACCGGCTGCGCCGGACGGGCTCCGGCTGGCGGTAGACCGTGATCGGGGAGAGCGCTCCAGGCGGCAGGACCGGCCTGTCGTTCCCGTTCACAGCCGCGGCGCGGCCAATACCTCTCTTCGTCGTTGTCCGCATAAGGCCGTCGCCGGCTGCGGGCGCCGGCGAAGGGGCCAGGATAGCCGACGGATGTGACGGCTACGTCAGGCGCGCAGCGCTGACCGAAGCAAGCGCGTCGGCGAAGAACGTGTTCTCCTCCGGGGTGCCGACCGTGATCCGCAGGGCTCCGGGCGCACCGAACGCGCCCATCGGACGGACGATTGCGCCCTGCCGCAGGAGCGCCTCGAAGAGCGGACGTGCGTCCTCGGCCACTTCGGCGAAGAGGAAGTTCGCAACGGCCGGACCCGCAGGCTCGAGCCCGTTGGCCCGCAGGGACCGTGCGAGCTCGTCGCGGCCCGCTGCGGTGAGCGACCGCCGCCGCAGCAGCTCCGCCGGGTCGTCCAGGCTGGCGAGCGCGGCGACCTGTGCCTGGGTGCTCACGTCGAAGGCGCGACGGACCTTCCCGATCGCGGTGATCGTCTCGGCCGCACCGACGCCGTAGCCCACGCGCAACCCGGCGAGCCCGTAGATCTTCGAGAAGGTGCGCAGGACGAGCACGTGCCGGCCGCGCTTGACGTACTCCTCGATCCCGTCCGGGTAGTCCGGGTGGTCGATGTACTCGAGGTAGGCCTGGTCGAGCACCGTCAGCACGTGCTCGGGCACCTGCTCGAAGTACGCATCGAGCGCAGCCCGGCCGGTCATCGTGCCGGTGGGGTTGTTGGGCGTCGCGATGTAGACGAGCTTCGTCCGCGGCCCGATCGCTGCGAGCATCGCCTCCAGGTCGAGGTGGTGGTCGCGCAGCGGCACGCGCACCGGCGTCGCGCCGAGCTTCAGCGTGTCGAGGACGTAGCTGATGAACGACGGCCAGCCCGTGACGACCTCGTCGCCCGGGTCGAGGGCCGCGACCGAGAGATGGCCGATGATCGCGTCGGCTCCCGCGCCCGTGACGATCTGCTCCGGGCCGACCCCGTGCCGCTCGGCGAGCGCGTTGCGCAGGTGGTACGTGCCGCCGTCCGGGTAGCGGTTGAGCTGCGGCGCGCTCCGCTCGAGCGCCTCGAGCGCGGCTGGGAACGGACCCCACGGCCCCTCGTTGGAGGCCAGCTTGACGACGCGGTCGAGCCCGAGCTCGCGCTGGACCTCCTCCTCGGGCTTGCCCGGCTCATACGGAACCAGGCCGTCGAGGGCCGCACGCCAAAGGCTCACGACGGACTCAGTCCTCGGTGGGCGGCGTCTCGTCGGAGCTCTTGCGCCGCCAGAACCAGAGCACGCCGCCGAGCGCCGCGAGGCCGGAGATGATCGCGCCCTTGTTCGGCCGCTTCGATCCCTCGACGGTGCCCGGCACTGCGTCCTGCGCCTTCTTCCGGACGAGGCGCTTCGCCGTCACCCACGTGAGCCAGCCGAGCAGGGCGTTGCGCCTGTTCACGATGCTCATGCACGGAGGCTAACCGAACCGGCGCAAGGTTTCCTGAAGGACGGCATCTCAATGTCCAAGGACGTGCCCTCGTCCCCACCGAGGGCTGCGCCGCCCGCAGCCCGGTTCTCCCCGAGGCGCCCCCTTGCCGCAAAGGGGGCGCCTCGCTGTTTCGTCACCGTTTCGTCGCCGGGCAGGGCCGTGCCACACTCGACGCGTGCGAGCGTGGCCCACGAGCCTGGACGCGCTGCGCGAGCGGGAGTTCCGGCTGCTCTGGCTGGCCCGCTCACTCACCTCGATCGGCGACTCGCTCGTTCCCGTCGCGACGGCGTTCGCTTTGCTCGAGATCGGCACCGCCCGACCTCGGCCTCGTGCTCGGGGCCTTAGACCGTCTCGTCATTTGTTGGCCCCGGCCGCCGCACGTGAGACACTCCGCGCGTGAGGGGGTTGCTCGCGAGCTTCGAGGCGCTCAGGGAGCGGCAGTTCAGGCTGCTCTGGCTCGGCCAGGCGATCTCGGCGCTCGGGGACGCGCTCGTGCCGCTCGCGCTCACGTTCGCCGTCCTCGACCTGACCGGCTCCGCCGCCGACCTCGGGCTCGTTTTCGCGGCGATGTTTGGCGCGCGAGTGATCTTCATCCTGGTCGGCGGCGTCTGGTCGGACCGCCTCCCGCGCCAGCTCGTGATGATCGCGGCCGACCTCGTCCGCGCCGGCACACAGGTGCTGCTCGCGCTTGCCTTCTTCACCGACTCGATCGCGCTCTGGCACCTGATCGTGGCGTCGTTCGTCCTCGGCGGCGCCAGCGCCTTCTTCGGACCGGCCTCGACGGGGCTCGTGAAGACCATCGTCAGCCCGGAGCGCCTGCAGGAGGCGAACGCGCTGATCAGCATGTCGCAGAACGCGATCCAGATCTTCGGGCCCGTGACCGCCGGAGCCCTCGTCGTCTTCGTCGGCTTCGGGCCGATCTTCACGATCGACGCGCTCACCTTCGTCGCGAGCGCGATCTGCCTCGTCGGCATGCGCCTCCCCTCGGCGATCAAGCGGTTGGAGCAGAGGAGCTTCCTCGCCGACGTCCGGCTCGGGCTTGGCGAGGTGCGCTCGCGCACGTGGCTCTGGTCGTCCTTCATCACGTTCTCGATCTCGAACGTCACGATCGCGATGTACTTCGTGCTCGGCCCGCTCATCGTCGAGCGGGAGCTGGGCGGCGCCTCGGACTGGGGCCTGCTACTCACCGGAGGGGCGATCGGGGGCCTCGTCGGCAGCATGGTCGCGCTGCGCTACAAGCCGGCGCGCCCTCTGATCCCTGCCTTCCTGCTCATGTTCTTCGTCTCGGCTCAGCTCGCGGCGCTGATCCCGCCACTGCCTATCGCTGGCCTCATGGTCGTCGCCGCGATCGCCTTCGCCAGCATCTCGATCGGCAACGCGCTCTGGGACACGATGCTCCAGCAGCACATCCCCGAGCACACGATCTCGCGCGTCAGCGCGCTCGACTGGACGATCTCGCTCGTCTTCATGCCGCTCGGCTACGTCCTCGCCGGCCCACTGGCGGAGGCGATCGGGATCGACCTGACGCTCGCCCTCGCGGCGGGAGTCAGCGTCGCGGCGAACATCGGACTGCTCCTCGTTCCGAGCGTCCGCAACCTGCGGCGGGTCGAGCAGCCGCTCGTCGAAGACGAGGAACCGGAGCCGATCGTGGCCCCGGTTCCGGCAGTTCCCGTCTAGGAGGGCGCCGCCGCCCGCTTCTTGTTCGGGAGGTGGATGGCGCGACCGAGCGCCACGAGACCGGCTTCCTTGATCGCCTCGGAGAGCGTCGGGTGCGCGGCCATGCCGTCGGCGACGGTCTCGACGGTCGCCTCCGCGTCGATCGCGACGGTGCCCGCCTCGATCAGGTCGGTCACGTGGGGCCCGACCATGACGATCCCGAGCAGCTCGCCGTACTTGGTCTCGTGGATCGACTTCACCCAGCCGACGGTCTCGTTCTGCATCACCGCGCGTGCGTTCGCGACCCACGGGAACACCCCGACGGCGACGTTGTCGCCGTGCAGCTCGCGCGCCTCGGCCTCGGTGAGGCCGACGCCGGCGATCTCCGGGTCGGTGTAGATCGGGCGCGGCACGGCCGGGCTGCCGACCGTCGCCTCGTGGCCGGTCGCGTTCTCCGCCGCGACCTCGCCCTCGCGGAACGCAGTGTGGGCGAGCTGCCAGTAGCCGGCGCAGTCGCCGACGGCGTAGATGTGCGGGACGGTGGTGCGGCGGTGCTCGTCCGCAGCGATGCCCTTGCGGCGGTCGAGCTCGACGCCGAGCTCCTCGAGGCCGAGGTTCTCGACCACGGGGCCGCGTCCGACCGAGACGAGCATCACGTCGGCCTGCACCGTCTCGCCCTCGCCGAAGTGGACGGTGAGCTGCGAGCCGTCGTCGTCGACCCTCGTGCACTGCTTGCCGAGCTGCAGTGTGATCCCACGCTTGCCGAAGGCCTTCGCGAGCTCCTTGGCCGCGTCGGCGTCCTCCTGCGGGATCAACGTGTCGAGCATCTCGACGATCGTCACCTCGGAGCCGAACCGCCCGAAGATGGACGCGAACTCGCAGCCGATGATGCCGCCGCCCAGGATCACGAGCCGGCGCGGCACCTCGGTCGCGGCGAGCAGGCCGGTCGAGTCGATGCAACGGGGCGAGTCGAGCCCTTCGATCGGGGGCCGCAGCGGGTAGGAGCCCGTCGCGACGATCGCCGACTTGAAGGTGACGTCCTCGCCGCCCTCGACGGCGATCGTGTTCGGGCCGGTGAAGCGGCCCCGGCCCTTGACCCACTCGACGCCGTTCGCCTTCAGCAGCCCGGCAACACCGCCGGTCATCTGCTTGACGACCGCGTTCTTCCACTCCGCCGCCCGGCCGAAGTCGAGCTCGGGCGCGCCGACGTTGACGCCGAGCTTGCCGAACGTGTCCTCGGCCTGGTGAATCGCGTGTGCGGTCTGCACCCAGGCCTTCGTGGGGATGCAGCCCACGCGCAGGCACGTGCCGCCGAGCTCGGGCTCCAGCTCGATGCAGACGGTCCTCGCGCCCAGCTGGGCGGCGCGGATCGCTGCCGTGTACCCGCCGGGGCCTCCGCCCAGGACGGCGACGTCACATTCCATGTCTGCTCACTCCTCAGTCAGTAGTCGCAGGCGATGCTATCGACGCCCGCATCGTCCACGCCTCGTCTCCCTGGTGGACGACTTCGAAGCCGTTCCGCTCGTAGAGCTTGCGGGCGGGGTTGCCCGGCTCGACGCTGAGGCTGAGCGCCTCGTAGCCGCCGGCGCGCGCCTTCTCGATGAGCGCCGCCAGCAGCTGCTCGCCGATCCCGTGACCGCGCTTCGAGGGGACGACGGCGATCGCGAGCTCGGGCGTTCGCTCGTCCACGAAGCCGTAGCCGGGCTCGTCCGCGTCGAAGAGGCGGTACCACGCGGCGCCGACGGCGAAGCCGCCCTCGAGCGCGACGAGCGCGGTATCGCCGGGCCTGCCCCAGCCGCGCACGTAGCGGGACGTGCGCGAGCCGGGCACGCGCTCGCGCCAGTACAGGGCGTGATGGAGCATGTCGCGCAGGAAGCGCCCGTCCTGCGTGCCTGCTCTGCGGATCACGAGGCCCATGTCAGAGCGACTGGGCAAGCTGGACGCGGTTGCCGTCGGGATCGAAGACGTCCACGAGCCGAATCTCCCCGGTGAGCTCGAAGACGACACCGACCTCGACGCCGGCTGCCCGCAGCCGCTCGGCCTCGGCCTTGACGTCCTCGACGTCGACATGCGCCACGCCGCCCTCGACATCCGGCTCGCCCTCGGCGAGCGCCACCTCCGTCCCGCCGCGGACGAGCTTCGACCACCGGTCCTCCCAGTCCACGAACGTCTCCTCGAAGCCGAGCACGTCCCGGTAGAAGGCACGCGCCGGCTCGAGGTCACGGACGCGATACCACACGGTGGCCATCTAGAGAGCCAGGGCAGGCTCTTCGAGCAGCTCCTTGACCGTGCGGAGGAAGTCCGCACCGTCGGCGCCGTCGATCGCGCGGTGGTCGCACGTGAGCGTGAGCGTGAGCATGGGCCGCACCTCGACCTGTCCTGCGCGGACGACCGGCCGTTCCACGGTCGCGCCGACGGCGAGGATCGCCGCCTGCGGCGGGTTGAGCACGGCGATGAACTGCTCGATCCCGAACATCCCCAGGTTCGAGATCGTGAAGGTGCCGTCCTCCAGGTCGGCGCGCTGGAGCTTGCCGTCGCGCGCGCGGGCGACGAGATCGGCCCGCGCCGCCGCGATCTCCTGGATCGTGCGCCGGTCGGCGTCGCGGATGACCGGCACGATCAGGCCGTTCGGCGCCGCCACCGCCATGCCGACGTGTGCGACGGGGAAGCGGCGGATCGCGTCGCCGGTGAAGTGCGCGTTCACGGCCGGGTGACGCGCGAGTGCAGCGGCGGAGACCTTCGTCAGCAGGTCGCTCACCGTCGGCTTGGTCTCGCCGTCGGCGAGGCGGCCGACGAGTCGCTCGCGCAGCTCGAGCGCACGCGTCATGTCGGCGGAGACGGTGAGCTGGAAGACCGGCGCCTGCCAGGCCTCGGTGAGCCTTCGCGCAATCGTCTTCCGCGTGGAGGTGAGCGCGATCTCCTCCACCTCGCCTGCGGCGGGCGCCGCGCCGGGCGCGGTCTGCGGCTCGGGCTGGAAGCGCTCGACGTCCTCGGCGACGATCCGCCCCTCCGGCCCGCTGCCGCGCACTTCGGCCAGCTCGATGCCCTTCTCGCGGGCCAGCCGGCGCGCGAGCGGCGAGGCCTTGACGCGGCCGTCGGCTTCGCCCGCGGCAGCGGCGACCGGCTCGGCCTCGGCGGTCGCTGCGGCGGCAGCACGGCCGCGCTCGCGCTCGTCGTCCATCTCCTCTGCAGGGGAGCCTTCCTCCTGCGCGCCGTCGCCGGCCTCGGTGGCGTCGGTGGCGTCGTCGGCCTCGGCCGTCTCGCCTTCCTGTGCAGCGGGCGCGGCGCCGTTGCCGGAGGGCACGTCCTCGCCCTCGCTGCCGATGAAGGCGATCGTCCGTCCCACCTCGACCTCGCCGGAGTCGACGACGATCTTCAGCAGGACGCCGTCGGCCTCGGCCTCGACCTCCTGGGTCACCTTGTCCGTGTCGAGCTCGTAGAGCGGCTCGCGCTTCTTGACCGGCTCGCCCTCGCCCTTGAGCCATTTGACGATCGTGCCGGACTCCATCCCCTGGCCCAGCCGCGGCAGCTTGACCTCGGTCGCCATCGCTAGGAGCGGGCCACCGTGCGCTTGATTGCCGCGAGCACGTCGGCCGCGTGCGGCACCACCCACTGCTCCATCGCCGGCGCGAACGCGAGCGGTGCGAACTTCGCTCCCACCCTCTCGATCGGCGCGTCCAGGTAGTCGAAGGCGCCGTGCTGGACGACGGCCGTCAGCTCCGCGCCGAAGCCGCCGCGCGTGACCGCCTCGTGGGCGGTGACACAGCGATTCGTCTTCTGCACCGAGCGGATGATCGCCTCCTCGTCGAGCGGCAAGAGCGTCCGCGGGTCGAGCACCTCGACCGAGATCCCCTCGGCCTCGGCCTGCTCCGCCGCCTGCAGCGCCTCGGGCACCATCCTGCCGATCGCGATCACCGTCACGTCGGTGCCCTCGCGCATGATGCGCGCCTGGCCGAACGGGATCGGCTCGAGCTTCTCGGGCACCTCGCCCTTGAGCGGATAGAGCAGCCGGTGCTCGAAGAAGACGACCGGGTTGTCGTCGTAGATGGAGCTCCAGAGCAGGCCGCGGACGTCCTCGGGCGTCGACGGGTACGCGACCTTCAGGCCCGGCACGTGCACGAACCAGGACTCCACCTGCTGCGCATGCTGGGCGCCCGGGCTCCAGCCGGCGCCGCCCTGGGTGCGGATCGTGAGCGGAACCTTCACCTGACCGCCCGACATCGTCCGGTGCTTGGCCGCCTGGTTGACGAGCTGCTCCATCGAGAGTGTCAGGAAGTCCTGGTACATGATCTCCACGACGGGCCGCATGCCCTGCATCGCGGCGCCGATCCCCGCGCCGACGATCGCCATCTCGGAGATCGGCGTGTTGCGGACGCGCTCGGCGCCGAACTCGGCCAGCATCCCCTGAGTGACGCCCATCGAGCCGCCCATCTCGGCGATGTCCTCGCCCATGATGAAGACGTCCTCGTCCTCGCGCATCGCGGAGGAGAGGGCGTCGCGGACCGCCTCGCGGTAGGTCAGCTCAGGCATAGACGTACTTCAGGGCGTCTTCGGGCTTCGGATCGGTCCCGGCCTTCGCGAACTCCACGGAGGCCTCGACGATCCCAGTCACCTCGGTGTCGATCGCCTCGAACTCCTCGTCCGAGAGCTCGAGGCGGGCGCGTAGGAGCTGGATCGGATCCTTCGCCTCGCGCTCGGCGGCGAGCTCGTCCTTCTCCCGGTAGACCTGGGGGTCGCCGATGTAGTGGCCCACGAGCCGGTGGGTGCGGACGTTCAGGAAGACGGGCCCCTCACCGGAGACGGCATGCGCGCGCGCTTCGCGCGTCGCCGCGTGGACGGCTTCGACGTCCTGGCCGTCGACGTCGATCGAGCGCATGCCGAACGCCACGGCGCGCTTGGCCATGTCGTCGATCGGCGAGTGCTGGCTCATCGGCGTCGACTCGGCCCAGCCGTTCACCTCGAGCACGAAGAGCGCCGGCACCTTCCAGAGCTGGGCCAGGTTGAGCGCCTCGTGGAAGGCACCCGTGTTCGTGGCGCCGTCGCCGAAGAAGGCGACACAGACGCGCGGCTGCTTGCGGAACTTGTACGCGAGCGCGGTGCCCGTCACCTGCGGCAGGCCGCCGCCGACGACCGCGTTGGCGCCGAGCATGCCGCGCTCGACGTCGTAGAGGTGCATCGAGCCGCCGTAGCCCTGCGAGCAGCCCTCCAGCTTGCCGTAGAGCTCCGCCATGATCGCGTTCGGATGCGTGCCTTTCGCCAGCGTGTGCCCGTGTGCGCGATGGGTCGACATGATCGTGTCGTCCTCTTCGAGCGCGGACATCACCCCTGAGGCGACCGCTTCCTGGCCGATCGCGACGTGCAGGAAACCGGGCAGCTCGCCGGCGCGGAACCGCTCCTCGACCTTCTCCTCGAAGCGCCGGATCAGCAGCATCTCGTGGAACAGCTCGCGCAGGCTCTCCTCGGACAGAGCCTCGTCCGCTCTCGGCTTCCTCTCGACCTTGGCCATGTCGGGTTCATTTAAGCTGACGCCCCATGAGGCTCGTCGCACAGTGGCGCCGGATCGAGTCGGAGCTCCCGGCCGACTGGAGCGAGGCGAGACTCGCGGTCGAGGTCCGACACGACGAGCGGCACGCGCGCGCCGCCGCTCTGCTCGGCCCGGCCAACCCGGGCCGGAAGGATCGAGCGCTGCTCTTCACCGCGAGCCGGAGCGGCGCGGGAACCGGCCCGGAGGCGGTCCGCCGCCTCCTCGAACGGCTCGACGGCGAACGTATCGCCGGCACGTTGACCCTTCTCTCGGCGACCGAGCAGCCCGTCGTCGAGCTCGCGGTCGGCCCCAGCCTCGCCGCCGCGTGGGAGACGGCGCTCGCCACCCTGCCGGGCGACTGGAGCGACCTCCTCTGCGAGCTCGAGGTGGGTTCCAGCGACTACGTCCAGCGCACCGCGCTCATGCTCTCACCCCTGAACCCGACACGCGACCCGGCCAAGGTGGCGTTCCGCTTCCGCGTCGCCCGCCGCTTCGGGTACGGCGCGTCGCCCCAGATGGTGCGCCGCTGTCTCGAGCGCGTCGACGAGGAGGGCATCCGAGGACGCGTTGCGATCCTGCGCGCTCTCTCCGACACGCACAACGTGGCCACGCAGGGGCCGGTCTGGTACGTCGCGGGAAAGCCGGTATGAGCGACGACCCGGTCTCCTGGTTCCTGATCGAGAAGGGCTGGGACGTCGTCGGACGCGACAGCCGCGAGCTCGGCACCGTGCACGAGGTCGTCGGTGACACGGACAAGGACATCTTCAACGGGCTCGCCGTCTCGCCCGGCTTCCTGCGCTCCGCGCGCTACGTCCCCGCCGAGCGCGTCGGCACGATCGTCGAGGGCCGCGTCGAGCTCGACCTCGACCGCGACGAGTTCGACCGGCTCGACGAGCACGGCGAGATGCCTCCAAGCGCCCAGGTCCGCCCCGACACGACTGACCTCGGCTGAGCAAAGGTGAGCGGTCGGGCCGCGAAGCGGCCCCTTTAGGGGTCTTCGCGCGATGAGCATCCGCTTCCGCGGATGCTCATCTTGCGCCCGCTAGGACAGCTCGCGGGCGAGCTCCGCAGCGCCCGCCGCGTCCGCCGCGATCACGAGGCAGGTGTCGTCGCCGGCCAGCGTGCCGACGACGAGCGGGTGCGCGGCGCGGTCGAGCGCCCGCGCGATCGCGCCCGCGGTGCCGACCTCCGTGCGGATGACGACGATGTTCTGCGCAGCGCTGACGGTGCGGCCGTGCCGGCCGAGGATGGACGAGAGCGCATCGCTCGGGTCGCTGGGACGGGCACGGCCGGGAAGGAGGTAGCGCGGCAGCCCCAGCCCGTCGCGCACCTTCTCCACGCCCAGCTCGCGCAGGTCGCGCGAGAGCGTTGCCTGCGCCACGGAGCAGCCCGCCGCGGCGAGCACCTTGCCCAGCTCCTGCTGGGTACCGACGCGCCGCCTCCCGATGACGCTCTCGATCAGCCGCTGCCGGTCCGCCTTCCCCAGGCCGCGTCCCTCGGTCTGCATACGCCGCAGGATACGTCTGCGCGGTGCCGCAGAGCGGGCGCGGCGAGGTTTGCCGAAGCCTGGCCACGGCAACCTCTAGCCCATGCTTCGCAAAGCACTCTGGATGGGCCTCTACGGCGCGATCGGCGCTGCCGCAACGCTCGTCGCACGGCGCACGGCGGCCGGGATCTGGCGCGTAGCGACGGGCGAGAAGCCGCCCACCAAGCGATGAGCACCAAGGGCGACAGGATCGTCGAAGGCGGCGCCGACAAGCTCGACACGCTGGCGCACAAGGCCGCGGCCAAGGGCGGCGTCGGCGGCAAGGTGGCCGACGAGCTCGCCGACGACGCGAGCTTCCTGCGCAAGCTGAAGCCGTCGCTGATCGTCGCGCGCGCGAAGGGCGAGGCTCCGAAGGACGGCGAGCCCGGCACAGCGCGCCGGAGCCCCGGCACCGCCCAGCTCCCGAAGGAGCAGAAGGGCGGCCGCGGCCCGAATCCGTTCATCGTCGCCGGGGCGGCCTTCGCCGTCGGCACCGTCCTCGCGAAGCTGATCGACTGGAGAGGCCATGCCCACCCCAAGCGCTAGCGAGGCCGAGAAGCAGGGCGTCGGAGGCGCCGCCAAGCAGGTGGCCGAGCACGCGAGCTCGCTGGCACGGCTCGAGCTCGAGCTCGCGGGCCTCGAGCTGAAGAGCAAGGCCGGCGCGCTCGGCGCCGGCGCCGGCCTCGGCCTCGGCGCCGGCCTGATGGTGTTCTTCGCGCTCGGGTTTGGGCTCGCGACAATCGCCGCCGCGCTCGCGCTCGTGGTCGACACCTGGCTCGCGCTCCTCATCGTCACCGTGGGCGTGCTCGTGCTCGCCGGAATCCTCGGCCTGCTCGCACGCTCGCAGATCAGGCGCGGGACACCGCCCGTACCGGAGCAGGCGCTTCGCGAAGCGAAGCTGACGTCGGAGGCTTTGAAGCCCAATGGCCACCGCTAGCGTCAACGGGCGCACGCCCGAAACGGTCCGTCGCGAGATCGAATCGGAGCGCGAGCAGCTCGCTCGGGCAGTGGAGGAGCTGCGACACGGGCTGGGCGAGGCGACGGACGTCGCCGCAAAGCTGCAGGCGAGGATTCCCGCCGTGGCGGTCGGCGCGCTCGGCGCGGGCTTCTTCCTGGCCGGCGGCATCGGCGCGACGATGCGCCTGCTCGCCCGCCGGGGCCGAGAGCGCTAGTGATGGGATCCCGCGCCGAGCGGGCCCGCATCGGAACCGTTCCCTCCAGCCCGCACCGCCTCTCGCGGAGCGAATGGATCGCGGCCTTCAAAGGCTCCTTCGCCTCGTTCCTACGCGACGACTGCCCGGGGCTGGCCCAGCAGGTCGCCTTCAGCTCGCTGCTGGCGTTCTTCCCGGCCGTCGTGTTCCTCGTCGGCCTCCTCGATCTCGTGAACGCCTACGACGCGCTGCGCGACTTCCTCGCGCCGATCGCGCCCGCAGAGGTGTTGGAGACGGTGGACACGCTCCAGTCGGACACCTCTACGAGCACGTCCGTGGTCGCGTTCATCGTGGGCGCTGCCGCCGCCACATGGGCAGCCAGTGGAGCGATGGGCGCGGTGCTGAAGGCCGTCAACCGGGCGTATGACCGCGTCGAGACGCGGCCGTTCTGGAAGACGCGGGTGATCGCGATCGTGCTCGTCTGCCTGACCGGCCTGACCACCGCGGGGGTCTTTCTCCTGATCGTCCTCGGCGGCCCGCTCGGACGGGCGATCGCCGCACACGCCGGCCTCGGCGGCGCCTTCGACGTCGCCTGGACGGTCGTCCGCTGGCCGGTGGCGTTCGTCGCGATCCTGCTCTTCTTCGCGATCGTCTACTACCTCGCTCCGAACGTCGATGTCCGCAACTGGAAGTGGATCTCTCCAGGCTCGCTCGTAGGCGCGCTCGCGTGGCTCGCGCTCTCGGGCCTGTTCGCCCTCTACACGAGCTTCTCCGACTCCTACTCGAGGACGTACGGAGCGCTGGCGAGCGGAATCGTCCTGCTGCTCTGGCTGAACTACTCCGCGTTCGCGCTGCTCTTCGGCGCCGAGCTGAACTCCGAGCTCGACCGCCAGGCGGAGATCAAGGCGGCCGGCGGCGAGGACGCGGGGCTCGTCAAGCCCAGCCGGCGGAGCTAGCCGGCGGGGCTAGCCGGCGGGGTTAGCCGGGGTCAGCCGATGCGGACGCTGCCCTTGAGCTTCGTCGGGCTCGCGTCGGAGTAGAAGCGGAGCGTTCCCTTCCGGAGCCGCACCTTCCAGGTGACCGTGCCCGTACCGGCCCGCGCTGTCTTGCGGTTGATCCCTGCGCCTGCGAGATGGACGTTGTGCACCTTCGAGCGATCGCGGACGACGATCGTGTACAGCCCCGCCTTCAGGCCGTGCAGATGTCCGCCCTTCGCGTTCCGGAGGGTGATCGTGGCCCGTGGCCCGACCGTGGCGACGATCTTCGTGACGCGCGGCGGCAACGGCGGCGGGGGCGGAGGCGGCGGGTCGCCGGCCACGAAGGCGCCCTTCATCACGTCGCTGTGCGGATCGCAGACGAACGTGTAGCGGCCCTCGACGAGCGTCACCGTCCAGGTGACCGTGCCGATGAACTCGAGGCTCGTCGTCTGGTCCACCCCGGGTCCCCGCAGGTGGAAGTTGTGCTCCTCCGAGAGGTCGTTCACCTCGATCTCGTACGTGCCCGGATCGAGCTGCGTGAGCGCCTGGCCGTTCGGCCCGAGCATCCGGATCGTGAACCCGGGGCCGACGGTCGCAGTCAGCTTCGGCGTCTGAGCCAGAGCCTCGCCGGGCGCAAAGAGCGCCGCGCCGAACGCGAGCACGAGAAGGGTGCGGAGGCGCATCGTTCGGGAACTACGCGGCAGCGGGCGATCCGGATTGGAATGCGGCCCGCGATGGCCTAGACTCGCCTCGCGATGGCGCTTGGGCGAAACGCGAAGATCGATCACATCCGCGCCGTGCCGCTGTTCGCGCGGTGCACGCGTGCCGAGGTGGCCGAGGTGGCGAAGATCGCGGACGAGATCGACGTCCCGGAGGGCAAGGAGCTGACGCGCGAGGGCGATCGCGGACGCGAGTTCTTCGTCCTGCTCGAGGGCTCGGCGATCGTGAAGCGAGGCGGCCGCAAGGTCAACGTGCTCGGCCCCGGCGATTTCTTCGGCGAGATCGCCCTCGTCTCCCGCTCGCCGCGCACCGCGACGGTGACGACGACCTCCCCTTCGCAGCTGCTCGTGATCACCGACGGCCGCTTCCGCTCGCTGCTCGATCACTCGCCGCGCATCCAGCTCCGCGTGCTCGAGGCCTTGGCCGACCGCCTGGCGCCTTCCGCGCTCTAGCTGGCTGCAGCGAGCACGGGCAAAGCCCGCGCTCGCGCACCGTCAAGAGCTGCGTGGGCATGGCCGAGCCATGCCCACGGCAAGACCCCTGCCGCAGCGAGCACGGGCAAAGCCCGCGCTCGCGCACCGTCAAGAGCTGCGTGGGCATGGCCGAGCCATGCCCACGGCAAGACCCCTGCCGCAGCGAGCACGGGCAAAGCCCGCGCTCGCGCACCGTCAAGAGCTGCGTGGGCATGGCCGAGCCATGCCCACGGCAAGACCCCTGAAGAGGGCCGCTTCGCGGCCCTGGCGGCCAGCGCGCTCTAGGCGCGCAGCTCGGCGTCGAAGCGCTTCGCAAGCTCGGAGACGATCCGCTCGCGGATCGGCGCCACGTCCTCGTCCGAGAGCGTCCGCTCGGGCGAGCGGAACTCGACCCGGAAGGCGAGCGACTTCTTCCCGGCGGGGATCGGCGGCTCGCGGAAGTCGCTGAGGAAGCGCACCTCGCGCAGCTCCGGGCCGGCGGCTTCGCGGGCGGCAGCGAAGAGGTCGGCGGCGGGGACGCCGGCGTCGACGACGAACGCCAGGTCCTGCTTCACGGCCGGGTAGGTGATCACGTCCTCGTACTGCACCGGCTCGCGCGCGACCGCGAACAGCTGCTCGAGGTCGAGCTCGAGCACGCCCCAGGTGCCGTCGGCCCGGGCGGGATGGAGCTCACCGAACCAACCCGCGCTGCAGCGCGCCGCGCGGCCGGGGTGCAGGAAGGGCTGGTCGAACGGCTCGACGACGAGCTCCGCCTTGAGCACGGCGTAGATCGCCTCGACGGCTCCCTTCGCCCGCGCGAAGCCGCCCTCGACGATCCCGCAGACGCGCAGGTGCTCGTCGGGCAGCCCGTCGCCCTGCGGCACGTAGACCCGTGCGATCTCGAAGAGCGCGATCCGCTCGTTGCCGGCGTGCAGGTTCCGCTCTGCCGCCTCGACGAGCTCGTGCAGCAGGGTCGTCCGCAGCGTCGCCTGGTCGCCGATTGGCTCCGGGAGTGCGAGCCCGTCCGGCTCGGTCGCGGCGGGCACGAGCGACGGTGTGTAGGCCTCGGCGAAGCCGAGCGCGACCAGCGTGTCCTCGACAAGGCGACGCAACCGCTGCTCCCGCGTGAGCGCCCCGAACATCTCGCGGCGCGTGGGCAGCGTGAACGGCACCTCGTCGAGGCGGACACGCGCGACCTCCTCGATCACGTCCACCTCGCGCGTCACGTCCCGGGCGCGCCACGTCGGCACCGTCACGGTGAAGTCGTCGTCGACCTCGAAGCCGAACCCCTCGAGCACGCGGCGCTGGTCGGCCGGCGGGGTGGCCAGTCCGATCAGGGCGTCCGCGCGCTCGGGCCGCAGGCGCACGACGGGACGCTCCGGAAGCTCGCCGTGCACGTCGGCGTCGCCCGTCCAGCGCGCCCCCGAGAGCTCGACGAGGAGCTGCGAGGCGAAGGTCGCGGCCTGCGGCGCCAGATGCGGGTCGACGCCCTTCTCCCACCGGTTCGACCCCTCGGTGCGGAGCTTCAGGCGCTCGGAGGTCTGCAGCAGGGCCACAGGCTCGAAGTTCGCCGCCTCGAGCAGCACCTCCGTGGTCGTCTCCCGCAGCTCCGTCTCCTCCCCACCCATGATCCCTGCGAGAGCGACGGCCCGCTCGGCGTCGGCGATCACGAGGTCCTGCTCTTGGAGCTCGCGAAGCGTGCCGTCGAGGGTGCGCAGCGTCTCGCCGCGCCTCGCCCGACGCACCACGATCCGCCCCTCGGCGAGCGTCGTGCGGTCGAACGCGTGCAGCGGGTTTCCGAGCGCGTGCATGACGTAGTTCGTCACGTCGACGACGTTCGAGATCGGACGCATGCCCGCAGCGGTCAGCCGCGCGCGCAGCCAGACCGGCGACGGGCCGACCTCCACTCCCGCGAAGGTGCGGCCGATGTAGCGAGGGCACCCGACGACGTCCTCGATGCGCACGTCGACCGGCTCGTCGCCGCTCCGCTCCGGCTCGCGGCCGGGCATCGCTGCGAGCTCTTGGTCGTAGAGCGCCGCGACCTCGCGCGCGATCCCGTAGATCGAGAGCAGGTCGACGCGGTTGCCGGTGGGCTCGACGTCGAGGATCGTGTCGGTGAGCGGCAGGACGTCCCCGAGCGGCGTGCCTGGCTCCGTCTCGGGGAGCACCATGATCCCGGAGTGGTCGGTCCCCAACTCGAGCTCGCGCTCGGAGAGGATCATCCCGCGCGAGACCTCGCCGCGGAGCTTCGCCTCACCTAGCGGCTCGTCGGCCCCCGGGAGCCGGGCGCCGGGGAGGGCGACGGCGACCGTGTCGCCGGCGCCGAAGTTCCAGGCGCCGCAGACGATCTGGCGCGGCTCGCCCTCCCCCGCGTCGACCTGGCACAGCTGAAGCCGGTCGGCGTTCGGGTGCTTGCCCGCCTCGAGGACGCGCGCGACGCGGAAGAGGCCGAGATTGCCGTCCTCGTCGACGGGGCCGCGCCGCTCGATCGTTGCCACTTCGGCCGAGGCGACGCTGAGCCGGTCGGCGAGCTCGCGCGCCGACATGGGGAGCGCGACGTAGTCGCGCAGCCAGCTCAAAGGGACGCGCATCAGAATTGCCTGAGGACCCGAAGGTCGTTCTCCCAGAGCGGGCGCAGCCCGGGGATCGCGTGTCGTAGCTGCGCCGTGCGCTCGAGGCCCATCCCGAAGGCGAAGCCGCTCCACTGCTCGGGGTCGTAGCCGACGTTCTCGAACACCGCGGGGTCGACCATGCCGGCGCCGCCCATCTCCAGCCAGCCGGAGTGCTTGCAGACGCGGCAGCCCTCGCCGTCGCAGAGCGGGCACGAGACATCCGGCTCGATCGACGGCTCCGTGAACGGGAAGTAGTGGGTCCGGAAGCGCACGGCGCGCTCCGGCCCGTACAGGGCACGCATCACGTGCAGGAGCGTCCCCTTCAGGTCGGCGAGGGTCAGGCCCTTGTCGACGGCCAGGCCTTCGAACTGGTGGAAGATCGTGAAGTGCGTCGCGTCGATCGTGTCGCGCCGGTAGACGCGCCCGATCGAGACCATGTAGATGGGGGGCTCGCGCTCCTCCATGATGTGGATCTGCGAGGCCGAGGTCTCGGTGCGCAGGACGCGGTTCTCGTCGAAGAAGAACGTCTGGCGCGGCGACCGCGCATGGTGCCAGGCGGGGAAGGCGAGCTTGTCGAAGTTGAACTCGACGGTCTCCACCTCCCGGTCGTCGCGCACCTCGTAGCCGAGCCCGAGGAACGCGTCCTCCACGGCGCGGCGGATCTGGGTGACGGGATGCAGGCTCCCCTGCGGCGGCGCCTCACCGGGGAGGGTCACGTCGAAATCGGTGTCGGGGACGACCGCTGCGGCCGCGAGTTCCCGCTCCTTCGCCTCCAGCGCCTCCTCGATCGCGACCCGCGCGTCGTTCAGCTCCATCCCGGTCTCGCGGTCGCGCACCTCGCGCAGGGCAAGCTTCAGGTCGCTCTTCCGGCCCAGGTAGCGAACGCGCGCTGCTTCGAGCTCGTCGAGGCTCCCGGCGGCCGCAATCGCGCTCTGCGCCTCGGTTTGCAGAGCAGGAGCGTCCACGGCGGCGACTGTATCATCGCCTTCTTGGCCCCTTCGGAATACGACGTCTTCGCGCCGGTTTACGACCGCTGGGCGGCCGACATGACCGAGGACGTCGCCTGGTACACGAAGCTCGTCGGCGAGGCCGACGGCCCGGTCGTCGAGCTCGCCGTCGGGTCCGGACGGGTGGCGATTCCCGCGGCGCACGCGACCGGCCGCAGGATCGTCGGCATCGACCTCTCGGAGGCGATGCTCGCCGAGGCCCGAGCGCGCGCCGACGCCGCGGGAGTCGAGCTCGAGCTGCGGCACGGCGACATGCGCGAGCTCGAGCTGGACGAGCCGGCAGCGCTGATCTACTGCCCCTTCCGCTCGCTCCTCCACCTGCCCACCTGGGTTGACCGCAGGCACACCTTCGAGCGGGTGGCCGCATCGCTCCGGCCCGGTGGTCGCTTCGCCTGGAACGCGTTCGTGTTCAGCCCGCACATCGCTGCAGCCAACGACGGCATGCACGAGGTGGTCCACGGGATCGGACACGTCGTTCACCACCACCCGCACGACAACCGGCTCGACATCGCCCTCGACGACGGCGGCGGCACATCGATCTGGTGGGTGACACGGTCCGAGTGGGAGGGCCTGATCGAGGTCGCCGGGCTCGAGGTCGAGTCGCTCCACGGCTGGTTCGACGGCACGCCCTTCGGCGAGGGAGCGCGGGAGTTCGTCTGGGTCGCCCGCAAGCCGTGATGCACTCCCCGTACGACGCGATCGCCCGGATCTACGACCCCTGGAGCCTGAGCGTCGTCGAGGACATCGAGTTCTACGTCGAGGAGGCGCTCGCCTCGGGCGGCCCGGTGGTCGAGCTCGCCTGCGGGACCGGCCGGATCGCGGTGCCGGTCGCGGAGGCGGGCATCCGCGTGATCGGCGTCGACGGCTCGCGCGGGATGCTCGAGGTCGCCCGTGAGCGCGCCGTGGCCGCCGGGGTCGAGGGGCTCGTCGACCTGCGGCTCGGCGACATGCGGGAACCGCCGGTCACAGAGCGAGTCTCACTCGCTCTCATTCCGTTCCGCTCGCTGCTGCACATGACGACCGAGGCGGACCGCGAGCGGGCGCTGCGTGCCGTGCACGCGCTGCTGCTCCCCGGCGGCAGGCTGATCTTCGACGTCTTCGCCCCGAGCGCGGACGACGTCGAGGCGACGCACGGTCGCTGGCTCGAGCGCGAGCCGGAGATCTTCGAGCGGGCCGACTGGGACCAGGGGGAGCGCACGCTGACCCTCTCCGTGCGCCGCGGCGAGGCGGCCTCGACGATGCTGCTCGCCTGGCTCGCCCCGATCGAGTGGCGCCGCCTGCTCGAGCGCGCGGGGTTCGAGGTCGCGGCGCAGTACGGCTGGTTCGACCGGCGGCCCTACGTGGACGAGGAGGACGTCGTCTTCGTCGCTAGGCGGCCGGGCTGACTGCGTCGCCGACGCGCACAAGGCCCGGTTCGACGACGTCGGCGTAGACACCGAAGCAGACCTCTCCCTCGACCTTGCCCCGGTAGTCGTGGATCGCGCGGAGCGTGTCGTGGTCGCGAACGCCGGTGTCCGGGTCGTACGTGGTGTTCGCGCAGCGTCCCACGGGGCCGCCGACGCGGACGACCGCTTCCCCCAGGCGCACCAGACTCCCTTTCCACTCGTCCTCCGCATGCGGCTCGACGCCGGTCAGCTCGACGAGCATGCGGAAGCGACGTGGGTCGAGGTGCCTGTCCCCGAGCCGGGCTCCCAGCTCGGTAACAGAGCCGTCGCCCACGAGCGTGACCGGATGGAGCGAATCGGTGCCAATCCCGTCCTCGGCCGCGCGCAGGATCCGCACCGACCTGCCGGCGTAGTCGGAGAGCGCCTCACAGATCGCCGGCTCGAGGACGCGTCCCGGCACGGGCCGCCCCCAGAAATCGCCCGTTGCCGACTCGCTCCCCACGGCGTCCGCGCTCACCGCCGCGCCGTCCGGGAAGCGGAGCGTCAGCCGCTCGGCGTCGGCGTCGTACTCAGGGCGCACGCGCACGAGCGGACCGTAGGCGGCGCCCCGGAAGAGGCGTCCGTCCGGTCGGATCAGGAAGAAACGTCGGTTGCCGCGGACGCCGACCGGCTCGAGCAGGATCTCAGCCGGGTGCTCGAGGCCGAGGCTCTTGACCGGCGCGACGTTGAAGGCCGCTACAGCAGCGATAGCGCGTCCCCGACCGCGACGTCGCCGCCCTCGACGACCCGCGCGAGCATGCCGCGCTTGCCCTCGAGCCGCTCGCGAAGCCCCGGTCGAAGCGCTTCCATGCGCTCGCACGGATCGCAGACCATCGTGATCTCGAACACCGCTTCGCCCGCGCGGACTCGCTGGCCGATCGGCCACTGCTCGACGTCGTCGCCGGCGACGGTGATGTTCTCTCGGATCGTGCCCGGCTGGAGCTCCAGCCCGTCGAGGTGCTCCTGCGAGACGAACAGCACCTCACGCTTGGGCGGGTTCGCGTGCGCGCAGCCCTCGAAGCCGTGGCCGGCGACGGCGCGCACGCGCTCGTGCGCGGTCGAGACGCCGCTCTTGCGGCCCGGAGAGGTGAAGAGACCGGAGACGGTTGCCATGCGACCCAGCGTAACGATACGGTCCGCCGGTGCTGTGGATCATCATCGGGGTCGTCGCGCTGCTCGTCGTCGCGCTCGTCTTCCTCTACAACAACCTCGTCCGGCTCCGCAACCGCGTCGACAACGCGTGGGCGCAGGTCGACGTCCAGCTGCGCCGGCGCTACGACCTGATCCCCAATCTCGTCGAGACGGTGAAGGGCTACGCGGCGCACGAGCGCGGCACCTTCGAAGCGGTGACCGAGGCGCGCACGCGCGCGCAGGCGGCCGGGACCGTGCAGGAGCAGGCAGGCGCCGAGAACATGCTCAGCCAGGCGCTGGGCCGGCTGTTCGCGGTCGCCGAGGCCTACCCCGAGCTTCAGGCCGACGAGAACTTCCGGCAGCTCCAGGAGGAGCTCGCCCAGACCGAGAACCGGATCGCCGTGTCGCGGCAGGTCTACAACGACACCGTGCTCACGTACAACAACGCCATCCAAACGGTGCCGGGCGTGGTCGTCGCAGGCCCGTTCGGGTTCGACAAGCGTGAGTTCTTCGAGGCCGAGGACGCCGTGCGGGAGGCACCTCGCGTCGCCTTCTAGCGCTCGCGGCGGCCGCGGTCGCAGCACTCGCGCTCGCCGGTAACGCCTCCGCCCGGTCCTTCTCCCTCCCTGCCGCCGACGTCGTCGCGCGCGTGCAGACCGACGGCTCGGTCGTCGTCGACGAGAACATCACCTTCGCCTTCGACGGCACCTACACGGGCGCCTTCCGGGAGATCCCGCTGCGCGACGGGGAGGCGGTCGACGAGGTCGGCGTGTTCGAGTCCGGGACCTCGTACCGAGCCGGCGCCTCCGCGGAGCTCGGCTCGAGCGGCGAGCCCGGGACCTTCGGCACGGCCGAGACGGACGACGGCATCCGGATCGTGTGGCACTACGCCGCGAGCTCGGAGCAGCGGACGTTCCGCATCCACTACCGGCTGCGGGGAGTCGCGACCGGCTACGACGACGTCGTCGACGTCAACCTGAAGGTGTGGGGCGACGAGTGGGAGGAGCGGCTCGACCGCCTGACCGCCACGCTGATCGCACCCGGCCGGATCGAGCGCGCCTGGGGTCATCCGGTGGCCGTGCGCGGCGACATCACGATCGACGGCGAGCAGGTGACGCTGCGCGCGCTCGACATCCCGCCCGGCCAGTTCGTCGAGCTCCGCGCGCTCGTCCCGCGGAATGCGTTCAACTCGTCGCTCGGGATGAAGACGGAGTCGGGCGCCGCTCTCGACCGGATCGTCGCGGAGGAGCAGGAGGACGCCGCCTCCTACGAGCGAGACCGCGAGCGCATCGACGACTGGCTGTCGAGCCCGCTCCGGACGCTCCTCGTCCTGCTGCTGCTCGGGCTTGGTCCCGCGCTCGCGCTGATCGCCTTCGTGGGCTGGCGCTTCGGGCGGGAGCGTGGCACCGGCTACGACCGCGAGTACGAGCAGGAGCCGCCGACGGAGACGCAGCCGGCGCTCGTGCCGACGCTGCTCGCGCAGGGCGGCACTCCCGGGTCGCTCGAGTTCACCGCCACGTTGTTCGACCTGATTCGGCGGGGTCGGTACAAGGCGGAGCCCGTGACGACGGAGCGCAAGGTCTGGGGCGGCTTGCGCACCGAGCAGGTCGCCGACCTGGAGCTCTCTCTCGCCGACGTCGAGGCCCCGGTCGAGGCGTTCGAGGCGCCGGTGGCCAGCGTCGTCGACGCGATCCTCGTCGACGGGCCCGAGCGCCTGTCCGAGTTCCGCGAGCGCATCGAAGCCGACCGTGAGTCGAACTCCGAGCGCTTCACCGAGTTCAAGTCCGCAGTCGGCGGCGCCGTCTCCACCCGGGGCTGGTTCCGCAGCGACGGCCTTGTGACGCTGATCGGCGGGCTGCTGCTGTTCGGGCTCGTCGGCGCGCTGCTGCTCTTTCTCGGGCTGCGGAGGCTCGAGACGTTCGCGCCGCGCTGGAGCGACGTGGTGCTGATCGCGCTCGGAGCGTGCTCGATCCTCAATGCCGTCGTCCTCGGCGGAGCGCTCATCAACCGCCGGCTCTGGCGGCGGCGCTCACCCGAGGCCCAGGCCGAGGCGGAGCGCTGGGAGGCGTTTCGCCGCTACCTGACGGACTTCCCGAGGCTCGCCGAGGCGCCGCCTGCGACGCTGGAGCTCTGGGAGCGCTTCCTCGTCTACGGAATCGCGTTCGGCATCGCGGAGCGGGTGCTCCAGGGCGCGCAGCTGCACATGCCCGAAGCGCTCGCGAAGGCGAGCTCGCTCTACTGGATCAGCCCCTACGGGGGCCTCGGCTCGGGCCCGACCTCGCTCGGGATCGGCGACCTCGCCGCCGGCTTCGGCTCGGCGCTCGCCCCGCCCTCGTCGGGGTCGGGCGGATTCGGCGGCGGCTTCTCGGGCGGAGGCGGCGGCGGCGGAGGCGGCGGAGGCGGAGGAGCGTGGTAAGCCCCCTTCGGCTCGGCGGGTGAGCTGGTCGGGGCCGCGAAGCGGCCCTTCAGGGTCTTGCCGTGGGCATGTCTTGCACATGCCCACGCAGTTCTTGACTTCGCGCGAGCGCGGGCTCTGCCCGTGCTCGCTGCGGGCTAGCTGAGGGGTCTTGCCGTGGGCATGGCTCGACCATGCCCACGCAGTTCCTGACTTCGCGCGAGCGCGGGCTTCGCCCGTGCTCGCTGCGGGCTAGCTCAGCTCACTCAGGAAACGCGACGCTGATCCAGAAGCGCATCCGGGCCGCCGTCGTCTCGCAGGCCCGGTATGTGACGTTGATCAGCTCGCCGGACTTCGTCTGGAGCTGGGCCTGCCCGCGGCTGATGCCGTCCCGGTTCAACTCGGCGACGTGGGCGACGAAGTCCGGCTCGAGCCCGACCTCACCGGGGTCGAGTGCGAGCAGCTCGCTGCGGTCGTAGCCCAGCAGCTTGCAGGCGAACGCGTTGACGGCGACGTACTTGCGGTCCTCGCCGAGCACGAAGATCGCAGCGGGGCAGTCGTCGACCGCCTCGCCCAGGAGGGCGTGCTGGATCAGCGGATCCTCGACGGCGGAGACGGCACCCATCTTTTAGTAGCTTACGTCAGTTAAGACAGAAAGAACAGGTGGAATTTTCAGACCTGGCGACAGTGTCGCTCGTAGAGCGCGACGGCCCCCGCCGCGGCCACGTTGAGTGACTCCGCGGCACCTGGAAGCTCGATCGTCGCGAGCTGGTCGCTCCCGGCGACGAGCTCCTCCGGCAGTCCCGCCCGCTCCGCGCCGAGCAGGAAGACCACAGGTCCCGCCAGGTCCACGTCGCGCAACGGAGCGCCTCCGTGGGCGACCAGCGCGATGCGTCGCCCTTGTGCCTCGTCGAAGCCGACGAGCGGAACCCGGAAGACCGCACCGGCCGACGCGCGCAGCGCCTTCGGCGCGAGCGGATCGGCGCAGCCGGCCGAGAGCGCCACGGCGGCCCCGAAGGCGTCGGCGGTGCGCAGGAGGGTGCCCACGTTGCCGGGATCGCCGACCTGCCAGAGCGCGAGCGTCACCTCGCGCTGCTCGCTCGGCAGATCCTGCGCGCGGAAGAGACCGACGACGCGCGCCGGATGCGCGAGGGTCGAGAGCTCGGTGAGGAGCTCCGGCGCCACCGTCTCGCCGGCGATGAGCAGCTCGGTGGGCTCGATGCCCGCGTCACGGGCCGCGTCGACGAGATCCTCGCCCTCGGCGACGAAGAGCCCCAGCTCCTCGCGCTTGCGCTTCTGCGCCAGCAGCTTGCGCACGAGCTTGAGCGTCGGGTTCGCGGCGGAGGTGATCATCCGAGCCACTCGAGCCAGGCTCCGTGGAAGTCGGCATGGGCGACGACCTCCGGCTCGCCGCCGGGCCACAACTGCACCCAGACGCCCCAGTAGCCGTGCACGTCCTCGGCCGGTCGCGCGGTCCAGACGAGCGCGAGCCGGCCGCTGCTTCCCGCCTCGGCGAGCAGCTCGCGCACGCGCATCCAGCCGTCCTCATCGAGGTAGCCGAGCACGGCCGTCTGGTAGACGACGGTCAGGGCGTCGGAAGCCCGCTCCGCGAGGAGCCGAGGGAGCGTCTCGAGGAGATCGCCGCGCACGACCGGCGGGGGCTCGCGACGGGCCGCCGCGATCGCGCGTTCGAGCCGCTCCATCCGCCCATCCTGCTCGGGCCAGACGAACGAGCGCAGCCGCAGCGCACCCTCGTCGGTCGCCACGTCGACCGGGTCGAGATCGATGCCGACGCGCCTGCGCACGCGCGGAGCAAGCGTGAGCAGCTCCTCTGGCACCGGTGCACGCTCCTCACCGTCGAGCTCGAGCGGAGCGTCCGCCGGCCCCCAGCTCCCCGCCTGGTACAGGTAGCGGTACCGGTCCCAGAGCAGGTTGAAGCCTGCGCTCGAGCCGAGCTCGATCAGATCGAACGTCGTCTCGCCCGTTCGTCGAGCGACTTCGAGGAAGCACGGCAGGAGCGTCCAAGAGCGGCGAACCTCGTTCGTCTGGACTGCGCGCCGCGCGAGCCGCGGTAGGTCGTCGTCGGCGAGTGCGGCGTCCAGCTCGTCCCAGCTCGCGCGGCCGCCGAGGACGAGCGCGTGCAGGCCCCCGAGCAACCGCAGCGGCGCGTCCCAGGTCAGCTCCCCGACGAGGCCGGGAACGCGAGGATCGTCGGCCAGACGGCGGCAGAGGTCGGCGTAGAGCGGCGAGCGCCCTTCGCACTGCTCCGCCTGACGGCGGAAGACCTCTGCCTGCTCGCTCAGCGCGCTCGGGCTAGGCGGCCGCGGCCTCGTGCGCCGCCTTGGCCTGCTCGGCGATGGCCGCGAACGCGGCCGGATCGTGCACGGCGAGGTCGGCGAGGACCTTGCGGTCGAGCTCGATCCCTGCCTTGTGCAGTCCCGAGATGAACTGGTTGTACGAGAGCCCGTTCGCCCGCGCAGCTGCGTTGATGCGCACGATCCAGAGCTGCCGGAAGGTGCGCTTCTTGTTCTTGCGGTCGCGGTAGGCGTAGACGAGCGAGTGCTCGACCTGCTCCTTGGCGTACTTGTAGCTCGACTTCTTGAGCCCCCAGTAGCCCTTGGCCTGGCCGAGGACCTTGCGGCGCTTCTTGCGCGCGTGGACGGAGCGCTTAACCCTTGGCATCTACCTTCACCTCAGTCCGAGCAGGCGCTTGATCCGCGGCGCGTCCGTCTTCGACACCGGGTGATCCTTCCCGAAGCTCCGCTTCCGCTTCGGCGACTTGTGCTCCAGGTTGTGGCTGCTCATCGCGTGCCGGCGCATCAGCTTCCCGCCCGCCGTCACCTTGAAGCGCTTCTTCGCTCCGCTCCCTGTCTTCGTCTTTGGCATCAGTGGTCACTCCTGCGTTTTTCGTGGGGCCGAGCAGCATCACCATGTTGCGCCCGTCGAGCAGCGGCGGCGACTCGATCACCGCGATGTCCTTGATCTCTTCGGCGAGACGCATCAGCAGGTCGCGGCCGCGTTCGGGGTGCAGGTTCTCGCGCCCCCGGAACATGATCGTGACCTTGACCTTCGCGCGCTGGTTGAGAAAGCGCACGACGTGGCCCTTCTTCGTCTCGTAGTCGTGAATGCCGATCTTCGGCCGAAACTTGATCTCCTTGATGTTGATCTGCTGCTGGTGCTTTCGGGCGAGCTTCGCCTTCTGCTCCTGCTCGTAGCGGTACTTGCCGTAGTCCATGACCCGCGCGACGGGCGGATCCGCCTGCGCCGCGACCTCGACCAGGTCGAGCCCCTTCGAGTACGCATACTCCCGGGCCTCTTCCGTCGACTTGATCCCGATCTGCTCGCCGTCCTCCCCCACGAGCCGCACCTGCGCAACGCGGATGTTCTCGTTGATCCGGTCCTGTGGCTGTGGGATGCGCCGGTCTTCGGGGCGCCGTCTCGGTCTCAAAGGCTCTTCACCAAGCTATCCGGATCCTCTCTCTCGAACGACAAAAACCGCTGCGAGCAGCGGCCACATCTCTCTTCCAACCAACTCGGTTGAACCCTCGCGAGTGTGAGCCCGGAAGGTGAGGTGCAGTGGTCCGCTCCTGCTTTCAGGGGACGATCGTAGCAACACCGGCGCGGAAGTCGGCAAGAAGTTGCTCGAGGGTCTTGGTGGACTGCCCGCCGCCGTGCTCGCGCACCGCGAGCGACTCGTCCGACTCGCGGTCGCCGTAGACGACCGTGTACGGGACCTTCTGCAGCTCGGCGTCGCGGATCCGCCTCCCGAGCGTCTCGTCGCGCTGGTCGACGTCGACGCGGAACCCTTCCGCCTCGACGCGCTCGCGGAGCGCGTTCACGGCGTCTCGGTGGCCCTCCCCCACCGGGATCAAGCGGACCTGCACCGGCGCGAGCCAGAACGGGAACGCGCCGCCGTAGTGCTCGACGATGATCCCGATGAAGCGCTCGAGCGACCCGAGCAGCGCGCGGTGGATCACCACGGGCGTGTGCTCCTCGTTGTCGGCGCCCATATAGGTGAGCCCGAAGCGGCGCGGCATCTGCGCATCGGCCTGAATCGTCCCCATCTGCCAGGAGCGGCCGAGCGTGTCCTTCATGTGGAGGTCGATCTTCGGGGCGTAGAACGTCCCCTCCCCCTCGCCGATCACGAACGGGATCTCGTGCCGCTCGAGCGCCGCCTGGAGGATGCCCTCGGCGTGATCCCACTCCTCGTCGGTGCCGAGCCGCTCGTCCGGCCGCGTCGAGAGCTCGGCGAACGGCTCCACCCCGAAGAGCCCGTACAGATCCTTCGCGAACTCGATACACCGGTCGATCTCCTCGGGTACCTGCTCCTCGGTGCAGAAGATGTGCGCGTCGTCCTGGGTGACGTGCCGCACACGGAGCAGGCCGTGGAGCGACCCCGCCAGCTCGTTGCGATGCAGCGTCGAGCTCTCGGCGTAGCGGATCGGCAAGTCGCGGTAGCTGCGCAGCTGCGAGCCGAAGAGCAGCATGTGGCCGGGGCAGTTCATCGGCTTCAGCGCCGCGTGCGGCTCCTCCCCCTCGCCGGCGACGAGGAACATGTTGTCGCGGAACTTCTCCCAGTGGCCGCTCGTCACCCACACGCCGGTGTCGTAGATGAGCGGCGTCTTCACCTCCGAATAGCCGCGCCTCAGATTCTCGCGGCGGCGCAGGTCCTCGAGCTCGTTCCAGAGCACCATCCCCTTCGGGTGCCAGAACGGCGAGCCCGGCGACTCCTCGGAGAGGTGGAAGAGGTCGAGCTCGCGGCCGAGCTTGCGGTGATCGCGCGCCTTCGCCTGCTCGAGTCGCTCGAGGTAGGCGTCGAGGTCGGCCTGGGAGTAGAACGCCGTGCCGTAGATCCGCGTCAGCTGCGTGTTCTGCTCGTCGCCGCGCCAGTACGCACCCGCGAGCGAGGTCAGCTTGATCGCCTTGATCGGCTTCGAGTCCTGCAGGTGCGGGCCGCGGCAGAGGTCGGTGAAGCCTTCCTGGCTGTAGAGGGAGATCGCGCCCTCGGCGGTCTCCACGAGCTCGACCTTGTAGGGCTCGTTCTCCTCCAGGAACCGCTGGCGCGCCTGCGCGGCGGTGATCTCCTCGCGCTCCCAGGTGCGACCCTCGGCGAGCAGACGCCCGATCTCGGCCTCGATCCGCTCCAGATCCTCCTCGCGGATCGGCTCGGGGAACTCGAAGTCGTAGTAGAAGCCGTTCTCGATCGGCGGGCCGATCGCGACCTTCACGCCCGGGTAGAGACGCCGAACGGCCTCCGCCAGCAGGTGCGCCGCCGAGTGGCGCAGGACGTAGAGGGCGTCGGGGTCGTCGGTGTCCCGCGTGGTCAGAAACTGGATCGGCTGCCCGTCCGCGAGCGGCAGCCGCACGTCCTGCACCGAGCCGTTCGTGCGCACGAGCACCGCCTGCTCGGCCAGCTTCGGGCCGATCGCGCGCGCGGCGTCCAGCCCCGTCGCGCCGTCGGGAAGTTCGAGTTCGGTCGAGTCGGGCAGGACCACTTTCATGACCACTCAGGATACTCAGTCACCCGAAGACCACCCCCGCGAGGACGACCGGAACGACGAGCTCGAGGGCTCGCCGGTGCCTGATCCCGAAGAGGAGCAGGGCGACGCCGAGGACGTTCCACAAGCGGACTGACCACACAGCAGAGAGGGGAAACCATGCAGAGCACGCACACGATCCGCGAGGCCATGACCTCGAGCCCGGCGACCGTCGAGCCCGGCACCACCGCCCAGGAGGCCGCGCGCCTGATGAAGTCGAAGGACGTCGGCTCGCTCCCGGTCGTCGAGGGCGACCGGCTGGTCGGGATGATCACCGACCGCGATCTCGCGATCCGGCTCGTCGGAGAGGGCAAGAGCAGCGACACCCCGGTCGGCGAGCTCGCGTCCAAGGACGTCGTCACGATCGACCCGCAGCAGGAGGTCGAGGAGGCGGCTCGCCTGATGGCCGAGCACCAGCTCCGCCGCCTGCCGGTGTGCGAGGAGGACGGCAAGCTCGTCGGGATCCTCGCCCAGGCCGACGTGGCGCAGATCGGCCACGACGCCCTCACCGGCGAGGTCGTCCAGAGGATCTCCAAGTAACGCCGCTGCGGGCCGCGTCGGTGGCGCGGCCCGCAGGCTTCACCCGTTCGGAATAAAGGAGGCGGGCCTTCCGGCCGATATCTGAACGGGGAATGGGCGCCGCCGCCTACACCGGACCGTTCAAGCGCGCGCAGGCCGAGCGCCTGCTGTGGCGCGCGGGCTTCGGCCCGCGCAAGGGCGAAGCCGAGCGGCTCGCCGCGAAGGGCCTCGAAGCCGCCGTCCACTCGCTGACCCGCCCCGGCGCCGAGCGCCTGAAGGGCCCGGCGGCGCGGGACTCCAAGGGCCGCGCGCTCGCACCGGCCGACGCCTGGGGTCACGACCATCTCTGGTGGCTCGACCGCATGGTGCGCACGTCACGTCCGCTCGTGGAGCGGATGACCCTCGTCTGGCACGACTGGTTCGCCACCTCGCTGGCCGGCGTCGGCTCGCAGAAGCTGATGCTGAGACAGAACGCCACGCTGCGCCGGCTTTCGCTGGGCTCCTTCGACACGCTGCTGCTCGAGCTCACGAAGGACCCGGCCATGCTCCTCTGGCTCTCGGGCACCGAGAACACCAAGTGGTCGCCGAACGAGAACTACGCCCGCGAGCTGATGGAGCTCTTCACGCTCGGCGCCGGCAACGGCTACACGGAGCGGGACGTCCGCGAGCAGGCCCGCGCGCTCACCGGCTGGGACAACGACTGGCGCAGCGGCGTCGGCTCACACAACTTCCACTACGACCGCGAGCGCCACGACGCCGGCCGGAAGCGCATCTTCGGCAAGCGCGGCGCCTTCGACTGGCAGGACGCCGTCAAGCTCTGCCTCGCCCACCGAAGCCACCCGGCCTTCTTCGTCGACAAGCTGTGGGGCTACTTCGTGCCGACGCCGCCCGACGGCGCCACCCGCCGAGCGCTCGTGCAGCTGTACGGGAAGAGCCACGCCGTCCGTCCGGTGGTGGAGGCAATCCTCATGCACCCCGCGCTCTACACAGGCCCGCGCATGGTGAAGCCACCCGCCGTCTACACCGCCGGCCTGCTGCGCGGAGTCGGACGCGGGATCGACTCGAACGACTGGGCCTGGCTCGCCGGCATGGCCGGGCAGCGGCTCTTCATGCCGCCGAACGTCGCCGGCTGGGACGACGAGCGCTGGCTCGACACGGCCACCTTCCGCGGGAGGTGGTGGGTCGCGAACTACGTCACGAGCCCGTACTCGCTGACCGACAAGCAGGCGGGCTCGGTGCCCTCGCAGCCCGAGGCGCTCGTGGAGAGCGCGCTCGCGTTCTGGGGCTCCCCGACGATCCGGCCCGAGACGCGCAGAGCGCTGCTCGCTTTCGCCCGCCGGGCGATGGGCGACGCGAACCAGAGCTGGAAGAAGCGCTCCTATCCCGTCCTCGTCGCGAACGCGCTCCGGCAGCTCGTGGCCATGTCCCCCGACCTCCAGACGAGCTGATGGCGCGCTGCTGCTCCGACTTCTCCCGCACCGACCTCGTCCGCCGCGGCCTGGCCGAGGCCGGCCGGGGCCTGCCGGCGATCGAGCCCGGCATGCCCGTTCCCGCCGGTTCGGGTCTCTCGCGCAGTGGTTTCCTCGCGCGCAGCGCCGGGCTCGCGCTCGCGATCTACGGCGGACAGTCGATGCTGCCGCGCGCGCTCGAGGAAGGGATCGCCGCCGCAGCAGCGGCCGGCCCGCAGCGAGTGCTCGTCTCCGTCTTCCTCGACGGCGGCGCCGACTCGCTCTCCATGCTCTATCCCGACGGCGATCCGCTCTACCGGCGCCTGCGCCCGAGGCTCGCCCTCCCCACCTCGGCCGGCGCCGCCTTCGCGGAGGACGAGCGGCTGCGCTGGCACCCGTCGCTCGCAGCGCTCGCCACCCTCCACGGCGAGGGCAAGGTGAGCGTCCTGCCCGGCGTCGGCTACACCGGGCCTGACCAGTCGCACTTCACGTCGCGCCACTTCTGGGAGGTCGGCGCGACGAGCGAGAGCTTGCGCACGGGGTGGCTCGGCCGGTGGCTCGACCGCGTCGGCTCGCCGGACAACCCGCTCCAGGGCTTGTCGCTCGAGTCCCGACTCCAACCGGCGCTCGCCACTGCCCGCGTGCCCGTGGCGTCGATCGACGGCCCGGATCGCTACGACTTCTGGACGCGCAACGTCTGGGGTGACGTCGAGCAGCGCATGCTCGAGGCGATGGGCTCGCTCGGCGCCCTGCCGACCGGCGGCGACGCCGCGCTCGGGCAGGCGACGGCCGCCGCCCGCCAGGCGGCCCAGCTGCGCAGGCAGCTCCTGCCCTTCAAGCCGAAGGACGACAAGCCCGGCTTCACGAGCCCGGTCGCGTACCCGAGCTCGGAGGACGAGGACTTCCCGCGGCGGCTCTCCGGACTCGCCGCGATGCTGGGCGCCGGCCTGCCCGTCCGGGCAGTGGCGCTGACAGCACCCGGGATGTACGACACCCACGACGACCAGCCGGGCGAGCTCGCGGACGGGCTGAAGCTCACCGCGGAGAGCCTGCTCGCCTTCCAGCGCGACCTCGAGGCGCGCGGGCTCGCCGACCGGGTGCTCGTGCACGTGTGGTCGGAGTTCGGGCGGCGCGCGAAGGAGAACGGCTCCAACGGCACCGACCACGGCGCCGCCGGGATCGGGTTCCTCGTCGGCAGCCGCGTCCACGGCTCGATGATCGGGGAGTTCCCGGGCCTCGCGAGCCTCGACGACCACGGCAACCTCCGCGCGACATCGGACTTCCGCGGGCTCTACTCGGCGCTCCTGGAGGACTGGCTCGGCGCCGACGCCGAGGCGATCATCCCGTCGGCGCGCTCGTTCAAGCGGCCGCAGATCCTGAAGTGATCGCCGCGCTCGTCGCCGCGGTGGCCGTGACGGTCGCGCCGGCTCCGGCCAGGCTCCAGGTCGGCGCGGACGAGTTCCGCTACTCGCTCTCGCGCCAGTCGATCAGGGCCGGCCCGGCGATCGTGGAGCTCGCGAACTACGGCGAGGACGAGCACGACCTGCGCCTGCGCCGCACCGGCGGCACGCGCACGTACCGGATCGGCAAGGTCCGGCCGGGCTCGGTCGGCGAGCTCGAAGCGCGCTTCCTGCCGGGTCGGTTCCGCCTCTGGTGCTCGCTCGCAGATCACCGCGCGCGCGGCATGCAGGCGACGCTCGTCGTCCGCCGCTCTTGACTACGACCGCGTTCCGCGCATAGATGCAGGCCGGGCCTCCGTTGCGGCGGGGGCCCGAGCCCGTGAGTAGGATCGTTTCTCCCTCGCTCTGGAAGGAGCACCCATGTCACTCATGGACAAGATCAAGGCGATGTTCTCCGGCGGCTCCGACGCTCAGGACTCCCAGTCGGACGTTGCGGTCGACGACCTCGCCATCGACGAGGTGCCGCCCGCACCGGTCGAGCCGATCAGCACCTCGGCGCCGGCCGATCCCGACGAGCGGCCGTAGCAGCTCCCGGATTTCACTACTCAGTCGACGAAAAGGCCCGCGCTTGCGGGCCTTTTCGTCTCTGTGGGACGCTTCCACGAGCGCATAGACGGGTGATTGCAGAGCCTCCGAGGCGCCCCTACGGTCAGCGGAACGACGTAGTGAGGAGGCAGGAATGAAGTCACGCAAGCTGCTCGCCGTGCTCCTCGGCGCCGGAATCCTGATCGCCGCCGCTCTCGGGACGTGGGCCTCAGGCCCCGCGGGCGCCGCGGCGGCACCGGACTCGTCCGGGCTGACCGCCGCCCGGTTCGAGCTCACGATCGACGGACACTCGCTCGCGATCTTCCAGGAGCTGGAGACGATCGCATCCGGAGTGGAGACGGCCGACCTCTCCCTCGTGACGAAGGGCGAGGACTTCCAGCTGAGGTTGCCCGGCAAGCGCACGCCGCCGTCGATCACGCTGAAGCGGGGCATGACCCGGAACATCGAGATCGCCGCCTGGCACGAGCTGGTGATGCTCGGCGACATGGGAGCCGCGACCAAGAGCGTCTCGGTGACTGCCTACAACAGGAAGGGCGACCCCGTGGCGCGCTACCACCTGACGGACGCGTGGCCCTCGAAGCTGGAGATCTCGGGCGAGAGCTCGGGTGCCGGACAGGTGTTGATGGAAACCGTCACGTTCGTCTGCACGTTCATGCAGCGCGTCTCGGTCTGACCCGGCCGCTCGCGGACGGCCCCACGCCGGGGCCGTCCGCGGCGGCGGCTCGCGACGATTCCGGGTCGCACCCACTCTTGGCCCGCGCTTTACCTGCTCCTTAACCGGCCCGGTCTACAACGTCGAGACCAACGCCCAAGGAGCAGAGAATGATCGACGGGACGAACAGGAAGACGAAGGGAGCGATCCTCGCGGCTACCCTTGCGACGACGGTCGCCGTGGCCGCGGCGAGCGCCGTCGGCGCCGCGCCCACCGCCGGGCCGAGCACGCAGGCAGCCCCTGCGGGTACCGCCGGGAAGGTGGCGGTCGACCCCAGATCGGGAGGGCTCGAGGTCGCTCTCGGCGAGTGGAGCATCGGTCTCGAGGCAAAGGCCATCCGGCCGGGACGGGTCACGCTGGTGATCAGGAACAGGGGGAAGGCCGAGCACGGCTTCGAGATCGAAGCCGCGGGCGAGCACCGCGACCGGGACGACGACGACCAGGAGCTCGAGACCGACCGCCTCGAGCCCGGCGAATCCGCGAGGCTGACGCTCGACCTCGAGCCAGGCGTCTACGAAATCGAGTGCTTCGTGAGCCATCACGACGACAGGGGCATGGTGGGCACGCTCATCGTGCGCGCCGACGCTCCCCTCGTGGCCCCACCCAAGGCTCGGACCAACACGGTCGCGATCAAGAACTTCGCCTTCAAGCCGGCACTCCTGCGAGCCAAGGTCGGCGCGACGGTGCGCTGGCGCAACCAGGATCCCGCCCAGCACACCGCGACTGCCCCGAACGGGTCCTTCGACTCGAAGCTGCTCGGCCGCGGCGCCGGCTACAGCCGCAAGTTCACCCGCGCGGGCACGTACACCTATCTCTGTGCGCTCCATCCCCAGATGACCGGAAAGGTGATCGTCCAGCGCTGAGAGCGAGGAAGCACCGATCGCCGACTGTGAGTGAGGGTTTAGAGTCGGTCGAACTCTCGACAAGGAGGCCTCTCATGGCGCTGGCACGAGTCGTGACCTTCGATGGCGTCAGCAGCGATCGGATGGCAGAGATGAAACGCGAGATGGAGGGCAGCGAACGGCCGGCGGACGTTCCTGCCAAGGAGATCGTCGTGCTCCACGACCCGGACGGCGAGAAGTCGCTCGTCGTCGTCTTCTTCGAGAACGAGGACGACTACCGGCGCGGCGACGCAGCACTGAGCGCGATGCCGACCGGAGACACACCGGGCAAACGGACATCGGTCGCGAAGTACGAGGTCGCGTTCCGCATGACCGACTAGGTCGCCGAACCCCGCGGCGAGAGGAGCGACCCCGATTCTCTCGGCGGGCCGTAGCGTCTTCGCGGCCGGATACGATGGCCGGCCGTGAACTGGTTCATCTGGACCCCACTCATCGTGCTGGGCACGCTGCTCGTGCTTTTCGGCCTGCTGCTTCTCCTCGGGCGAGTCGCCGGCGGGCGCTACCTGCGTCCGATCGTCGTCGGCCTCGCGAAGGTGCCGTTCCTGAAGGGGCTGTTCGCACGCATGTCGAACGCCGCGCTCGAACGGGAGAACCCGGAGCTCGCGAGCGCGATGCGAAAGCTCCAGCGGTTCGGCACACCCACGACACCTGAAGCGGCGCAGCGGGCGCTGGCCCGCCTGACGCCGGGCGAGCGCCGCGCATACCTGCAGGCCGCCGGCCAGCAGGCCGACGTGCCAGAGCCCCCGAACCGCGCGGCCCGCCGCAAGCTCAATGCGGTGCAACCGCCCGCCGGGCCTGCCCGCAAGAGCACGAGCGGACGCAAGAAGCGGAAACGCTGACGAGCGCCCGGAGGCCCGCCCACTAGCGCAGGCGGGCCCTCGGTGCGCTAGGCGGTCGGCACCGGAGCGGGTGACACGGCGGTGTCGGTCCCCGTCGCCGCAGGGGGCTCGGTGCTTCCGGCATCGAGCCGAAACGGCGGGTAGGTGTCCGTCATGAGACCCGCGTAGGCGACGACTCGGAAGACCCAGCGGTTCAGGCCGAGGACGAAGTCGTAGAGCGGCCGGGGGTAACGACTCGTGAAGAGCAGGGAGAGCCCGGCGAAGAGCACGAGCAGCCCGATCAGGCCACCGGCGGACGCATAGAGGAAGCCGTCGCCATCATCCGACCAGGCAGACCAAGCCCCGCCCGTGAAGATCGCGACGATCAGGTAGTGCGGGATCGCGAGCAGCCACCACTTGACGAGGACGAGCCCGCGCGAGAGCCGCTCGGGGTACTCGACTTCGAGTCTGGCCGGGTACGCCGGGTCGTCGGCAAGGGAGAAGGGCGGGTACTTGTCGGTGCCGAGGGCGCTGTAGGTGTAGAAGCCGACGCGCCACGACCAGCGGAGGACGCCGGCGTTGAAGTCGAAGATCCCGCGGGGGTAGCGGCCCGTGAAGAGGATCGCGAAGCCCGCGACGACGGTCGAGAGCACGAAGCCGATCCAGAGGAAGAAGAGAACGACGAAGTGCGGGATGGCGAGCAGCCACTTGAAAAGCCACTTCCAGCGTCCCACGTCGGGATCGAGCTCGCCGGTCAGTCGAAGCGGGAAGACGGCGTGCGGGGAGGTCATGTTCTGGTGCTCCTTCGATTCGAGGTGATTGGTGGTGCTACGCATCTGCCACCGCGAAGCGAAGCGGGCGCCTTCTGCGAACGTCGAGACCAGCGTCGCAGCCCAAACCGCCCGACACAGTACGGCTAGCACCCGTCTTTCGTGAGGCCGGTGAGACCGCCGCGGATCGACGCGGCACAGAGCCGCGCAGTCAGGCGTACAGTCGCGTCGTGGCAGGGGAACAGGAGGCGCTTCGCCGACGGGCGCGGGCCGGGCTGGCCGCCGCCGCCGAGCGCGCCCCTGCGCGGGCCCACTTCCGCGCGATGGGGATCGACCCGGCGCGCCTCGGAGGCCCGATCATCGGCGTGGCCTCCACCTGGACGGGCACGATGCCGTGCAACCTGAATCTGCGCGATCTCGCCGACCGGGTAAGCGAGGGCGTGACCGCTGCAGGCGGCGTCGCGCTCGGCTTCAACACGATTGCCGTCTCGGACAACCAGTCGCAGGCGACGCCGGGGATGCGCGCCTCGCTGATCTCTCGCGAGGTGATCGCCGACTCGATCGAGCTGATGGTGCACGCGCACGACTTCGACGGTCTCGTCTGCCTGGTGGGCTGCGACAAGACCACCCCGGCCGCGTTGATGGCACTGGCCCGGGTCGACAAGCCGGCCGTCGTTCTCTACGGAGGGCCGACGCGCGCCGGCCGTTGGCGCGAACGCGACGTCACGATCCAGGACGTCTGGGAGGCCGTCGGCGCCGAGGAACGTGGGCTGATGCCGCGGGCCGACCTCGACGAGCTCGAGCAGCACGCGTGTCCGGGCGCCGGCACCTGCGCGGGCCACTTCACCGCCAACACGATGGCCGTTGCGCTCGACTGCCTGGGCATGGCTCGGATCGGAGACGGGCTGATCCCCGCCGACGAGCGCGATGCGAAGGATAAGGCGGCGGCGCACGCGGGAACCCTCGCCGTGCAGCTCGTCGAGCAGGGGATCACTGCGCGGCGATTCCTCGACCGCCGGGCGCTCGTGAACGCGATGGCCGGGATCGTCGGAAGCGGAGGCTCGACCAACGGGATCCTGCACCTGCTCGCGATTGCCCGCGAGGCGGGCTCGCCGCTGTCGCTCGCGGATCTCGCGGGGGTCGCAGGCCGGACACCGGTGCTGGCGAGTCTCGCCCCTTCGGGCCGCTTCATGGCGGAGGACTTCCACCGCGTCGGCGGCACCGCTGCGTTGATCCAGGAGCTCGTGCGAGGCGGCCACGTCGACGGCTCGGCGCCGACGGTCGCGGGGCCGACGCTCGCGGAGTCGACTGCGGGCGCGCCCGCGCCGGACGGGGAGGTGCTCCTGCCGCTCGAGCAGCCGTTCAAGCCGAGCGGGGCTCTCTACGCACTGAGCGGCAACCTCGCGCCCGACGGAAGCCTCGTCAAGCTCGCCGGGACAGAGCGCCGCGTGCACACGGGTCCCGCGCGCGTGTTCGAGAGCGAGGAGGCATGCACCGACGCCGTGCGATCCGGCCATGTCCAGGCGGGCGACGTGCTCGTCGTCCGGTACGAAGGCCCCGCCGGCGGGCCGGGGATGAGGGAGATGCTGAGCGTGACCGCGTCGGTGGTCGGCGCGGGGCTGGGCGAGTCGGTCGCGCTCGTCACGGACGGGCGCTTCTCGGGTGCCACGCGCGGCCTGATGGTGGGGCACGTCGCGCCCGAGGCCGCGCGCGGTGGGCCGCTCGCGGTCGTGCGGGACGGCGACACGATCACGATCGACGTCGATGCGGAGACGCTCGCCGTCGCCCTTGGAGACGACGAGCTCGCGGAGCGTCTCGCCGACTGGCAACCGCCACCGCTCCGGTATGCCGGCGGGGTCTTCGCGCGCTACCGAGCACTCGTCGGCTCCGCCTCCGAAGGCGCTGTCCTCCTCCCCCACGCGACGTGAACGTCTCAACCGGCGAACGGCTGCGCGGGCGGCCCCGAGACATCCACCTCGGTGACGAAGACGCTGCCCGCCAGCGGCTGGCGCCGTCGCCGGTCCACGTCCAGATCAACCGAGGCCGTCGTGACGTAGAGCGAACGGCCGTCATCGCCGCCGAAGCAGCACGCCGTGACGTTGTCGGTGGGAACGGCAAGCACGCGCTCCAGCTCGCCGTCCGGCGAGTAGCGGCGGAGCGCGCCACGGCCCCAGAGGGCCACCCAGATCCCGCCCTCGTGGTCGATTGCGAGCCCGTCCGGGATTCCCGCTCCGCGCTCGATCGCGACGAAGGGCCGACGGTCCGAGACGGCGCCGGTGGATGGGTCGAAGTCGAACCGGTCGACACGGTAGGTCATCGAGTCGACGTAGTACATGGTTCCGCCGTCGGGAGACCAGCCGAGCCCGTTCGAGAGCGTCACTGCATCGAGCACGCGCTCGAGGCCATCGGCGCGCGAATAGCGGTAGAGCGCGCCCGCGCCGGTGGCGTAGTCGAGGGCCATGCTGCCGACCCAGAACCGCCCCGCGGGGTCGCAGGCGCCGTCGTTCAACCGCATTCCGTCGCCGTGCGGGATCGTGACCAAGGTACGGACGGACTCGTCGTCGAGGTCGACTACGGCGAGTCGGTCGGCCAGTGCGACGAGGACGCCGCCGGCCTCCGTCGGCGCGGCGGCGCCGACCCGATTGCCGAGTGGAATCGCCCGATCGTCGTCGCGCGAAGGATCGAAGAGGTGCAGGGCGCCCGCCTCGATGTCGACCCAGAGCAGCCGCCGCGCCGCCGCGTCCCAGCGCGGCCCCTCCCCCAGCTTCGCCTCGGCGCGGATCGCAACCTCCACGCGGGGAGGCTCGCATGGATGGGGGCGCCGATGCGCGAGCCGGAGGCGTCCGCCTGATGCAGGCACTCGTCGTCCGGCCCGGCGAGGCGCACAGCACGCGCGTCACCGACGTTCCCCAACCGCCCCAGCGGGACGGCGAGGTGGCAGTCCGGACGCTGGAGGTCGGCGTCTGCGGCACCGACCGGGAGATCTCCGAGGGCCTCTTCGGCGTGGCGCCGGAGGGTGACGACGTGCTGGTGCTCGGCCACGAGTTCCTCGGCGTCGTCGACCGCGATGGGCTCGGCTTCACGCGCGGCGAGCTCGTGACGGCGATCGTGCGCCGCTCCTGCGAGCACTGCCTTGCCTGCGGAGAGGGCGCTCCCGACTCCTGCCTCACGGGCGACTACAGCGAGCGCGGCATCACGCGCCTGCACGGCTTTGCGCGGGAGCTCGTCGCGGAAGACTCGACGCAGCTGATCAGAGTCCCGGGCTCGCTCGGCCGGCTCGGCGTGCTGGTCGAGCCGACGTCGATCTGCGAGCGGGCGATCCGGCACGCACGCGCGATCGGCGACCGCCAGCCGTGGGCGCTCCAGCGAGCGCTCGTGATCGGTGCGGGCGCGATCGGCATGCTCTCGACCTACCTCCTCCGCCTCGGCGGGCTGGACGTCTGGACGGCGGCGCGTGGCCCAGCCGACGATCCGCGGGCCCGGCTGGTCACGATCTCCGGAGCCCGGTACGTCTCGACGGAGACGGAACCACTGGCGGCGCTTCGGGAGGAGGTGGGCGGGTTCGACCTGGTCGTCGAGGCGACGGGAGACGCGCAGGTGATGGCGGACAGCATCGGGATGCTGCGCCGAAGCGGCGTCGCCTGCCTCCTTGGGCTCGACCCGCGTCGGCGAACGGTCGAGCTCGAAGGCCGCGTTATCGGCGTCGACACGATCCTCGAGAACCGTGTCGTCTTCGGCAGCGTGAACGCGAACCGGGTCGACTGGCTCGCCGCCGTCGACTCTCTCGATCGAGCCCGGGAGCGCTGGCCCGATGTGCTGCCGGAGTTCGTCGGCCTGCGCGTCCCGCTCGACCGGTTCGCCGAGGCGTTCGACTACAGAGGGGTCAAAGCCACCCTCGTGCTCGAGGGGTGAAGGCCCGGTGTACGCTGCGGCGATGGAGGATGCGGTCGTGCTGAAGGTGGTCTCCGACGAGCCCGAGGCCGAGATCGTCTGCGGTCTGCTGCGCTCGGCCGGGTTCGAGTGCGGCTATCGCGATACCCAGGCCATCGACTCGGCCCTGGAGGAGTTCACGGCCGCCGGCCCACGCGAGATCCTCGTGCACTCATCCGATCTGGACGCCGCACGAGCACTGCTCGGCGACGACGCACGCGCTTCGTAACTGCCGTCAGGCAGCGCGTCGACGGGCGTGCTTGGGCGGAGGCTGAGCGCCGGCGGGAAGGACATCGGTGCCGGCCGGATCGCGGACGTACGTGCCGCCGTGCGACCCACGCACGAATCTGAACCCCGTCGGGCGGGAGCGGTCTTCGCCTCCGCGCCACAGGCGCTCCTCGAGCACTTCCACGACGTAGGTGCGAACGGCGTCAGGCTCTTCCTTCAGCAAAGCCGCCAGGGCCGCTTCCACCCGCTGTGCTTCCTTGGAGATCATCAGCGCGAAGTGAAGCGGCCGCGGCGGACGGCGCTCTCGCTATCTCCGCGGCGGCGTGAGACGATCGGCCCGTGACGTGGACGGAATTCACGACACACGACGACGGACCGCGCATCGTCGGCCGTCGCGCCGGGAGCGGGCCGCCGGTTCTCCTGCTGCATGGGGGGCCGGGGCTGGGCTTCGACTACCTGCGCGATCTCGCCGACGAGCTCGCGCAGGAGAACGACGTCGCCTGGTACCAGCAGCGAGGGCTCGCGCCCTCTGCAGCGGAAGGCCCGTACACGGTGGCGACCGACGTGGACGACGCCCGTCGCGTGCTCGACGCCCTCGGTTGGGACAAGGCGTGGGTCGTGGGCCATTCGTGGGGCGGGCATTTCGCCCTGCACGTCGCGGAGGCCTTGCCGGAGCGCCTGTTCGGCGCGCTCGCCGTCGACCCACTCGGGTCGGTGGGCGATGGGCGCTGGCCGGAGTTCGACGAGGAGATCTACCGTCGGACGCCCGCGGAGGTGCGTGACCGGGCGCGCGAGCTCGACGTCCTGACGACGGAGGGCGACGCCGACGACGAGCTGGCGCTCGAGCAGATGCGCCTTGTCTGGCCCGCGTACTTCGCGGACCCGGACCAGGCGCCGCCGATGCCGGAGCTGCGGATGGCGAGCGAGCGCTCGGCACAGATGGGCCAGTCGATCCTCGCGGACCTGCCGATGCTCGAGGCGGCGTTGCCGGAGATCCGCGTGCCGGTCGGCTTCGTCCACGGCTCTCGGAGCCCGATGCCACTCGCCGCTTCGACGGACGCGGCGGACCGGATTCCGGGCGCGTGGGTCGACGTGGTCGCCGGTGCGGGCCATTTCGTGTGGGTCGAGGCCCCGGGCGCGGTTCGCGCCTCGCTGCGCCGCCTCACCGCCGTACGAGCATGAAATGTCCCATGGCGGGCCTTTCCGTGTTGTGCCTTGCAGATCTATGTACCTTGTGCTTCTATGCGTAGTACTTCGAGCTGTGGAGGGAGGCGGGCATGCACATCGACAAGGACCTGGTGGCGGCTTCGGCGACGCCGCTCGTGCTCGCGCTTCTGGCGGAGGACGAGAGCTACGGCTACGCCATCCTGAAGCGGGTCCGTGCACTCTCCGGGGGCGAGCTTCAGTGGACCGACGGGATGCTCTATCCGCTGCTCCACCGCCTCCGTCGGCTCGGGTACGTGACGACGGAGTGGCGAACGCCACCTGAAGGTCGGCGCCGCCAGTACTACATGCTCACCGATGACGGACGGGCCGCACTCGCCGACCAGCAACGGCAATGGCTGGCGGTCACGCGTGCGCTCAATGACGTGTGGCCGGGCTCCGTAGGGCTGCTGACTGCTCTCGGCGAGACGTGATGGAGAGCGTGGAGTCACAGATCGCAGAGTGGCGGGCCTACCTCGCGAGCGCCCCGGGCATCAACGGTCACGACCTCGATGAGCTGGAGGATCATCTTCGCCACGAGATCGCCGAGCTGAACGCGGCCGGCCTCACGGCCGATGAGGGGTTCCTGATCGCCGTGAAACGGCTGGGCGACGTCGACGGCCTCTCCCGGGAGTTCGCGCGCGAGCACAGCGGCCGGCTCTGGAAACAGCTCCTCGTCGGAGGCGACGACGAGCCGTCGCGCCGGCCCACCGGCTGGCTCGAGACGCTCGCGTTCGCCGTGGCCGCGGCCGTCGCCGTCCAGGTTGCACGCCTCGCCGCCGACTTCCCCGACGAGGAACCGAACTGGCTCTTCCGGAACGCCGGTCTCCTCGTGCTGCCGTTCCTGGCCGGGTACTTCGCCCACCGACGGCAGCTCGACACCCGGGGGTGGGTGCTGACGGCGGTGCCGTTCGTGCTCGCCGCGCTCGTGATCAACCTCTACCCGTGGGACGCGGACTCCGCCACCGAGGCCCTGGTCGCGCTCCATCTGCCCGTCGTGCTCTGGTTCGCCGTCGCCTACCCGTACATGGGCGCCACGATCCGGTCGCACCAGCGGCGGATGGACTTCGTCCGCTTCACGGGGGAATGGTTCATCTACTACGTGCTGATCGCGCTCGGGGGCGGTGTGCTCATGGGCTTGACCGCGCTCATCCTCGAACCCACGGGTATCGACGTCGACCAGATCGGAGCGTGGGTCGTGCCGTCGGGAGCGGCGGGCGCCGTGATCGTGTCGGCGTGGCTCGTGGAGTCGAAGCAACGGGTCGTGGAGAACATGGCTCCGGTGCTGACGATGCTCTTCACGCCGCTGTTCGCCGTGATGCTGGCCGGCGCTGCCGTCGTCTACGCCGTGACCGGGCTCGGCGACGCCTTCGACCGCGACCTCGTCAGCGTCTTCGACGCGCTGCTGGTGGTCGTCCTCGCGCTCGTCCTGTACGGGATGTCCGCGCGGGACCCGTCGGAGTCGCCGGGCTGGATGGACGGCATCCAGCTGGTCGCCGTCGTCAGCGCCCTCGTCCTCGACGTGATGGTGCTCGGCGCGATGGTCGCTCGGATCGGCGACCTCGGGTTCAGCCCGAACCGAACGGCAGCGCTCGGCCTCAACCTCGTGCTCCTCGTGAACCTGGCGGGGGCCGCCTGGCTCGCCGCACGCTTCCTCAAGGGGCGCAGCCGGCTCCACCGGCTCGAACGCTGGCAGACTACCTACCTACCCGTCTTCGCCCTGTGGGCCGCCACGGTGGTGGTCTTCCTCCCACCGCTGTTCGGCTTCAGCTGAGCGCTTTCAACCCGACAGCACCAGGTCGAGCCAGGCGTCCGCTTCGCTGTAGAGGGTCGGGTTGTTCTCCGGGGTGTAGTACGCGAGCGCAGAGACCGCCTGCGACAGCACCCAACCCCGGGCCCGCTCCCACGTCGCGTCGTCCGTCGGCAGCGCCTCGCGAAACGCATCGCGCGCCTCCGGCGAATGCAGCTTCCAGGCAACCATCACGTCGCACGCCGGATCGCCGACGCCCATTTCGCCCCAGTCGATCACCCCGCTGATCCGGCCGCCGCGGACGAGCCAGTTGCGTGCGTCGAGGTCGCCGTGGTGCCACACGGGTGCGCCGCCCCAGGGTGGGGCGGCGAGCGCACGCTCCCACTCCGCCACCACCGCAGGGTCGCCTTCGAACCGCGCCAACCAGTACCGGATGTCCTCGTCCCGTTCGGCCAATGGGATGCCGCGTCCCTCCGGCGCGCCCGCCGGACTCACCTGCTGCAACCCGCGGATCAGCGCCGCGAGGTCGCGCGCCGCCTGGATCGCATCGACCTCCTCGACCGGCACCGTCTCGCCGTCGACCCACGTCTGGATGTCCCAGAACCACGGGTAGTCGCCCGTCGGGTAACCCTGCGCGACCGGGACGGGGATCTCGACGGGCAGCATCGGAGCCAGCCTCGGCAGCCAGTCGACCTCCTTGCCGCCTGGCTCTGTCGGCCCGTCCCGTCGCGCGAGCCGCACCGAGAGCTCGTCCCCGAGACGGAAGATCGCGTTGACGGTGCCGGCGGGCTCGACCAGGCGGAGCGGCAGGCCGGCCCAATCCGGGAACTGCTCGTCGAGGAGCCGACGAACGAGCGTGTGGTCGATCTCGAGCTCGTCGATGTGCATCCTTGGCATCAGCTCCTCCTAGCTTGACCGTGCATCGGGTGCGGAGCGTTCAGTAGCATCGCCTCGTGCGCGAGTTGCGTCGGGGTCTGTGGCACTGGGAGGCACCGCACCCGGCGTGGGAGCCGACCGAGCCGTGGGGCCAGAACGTGTCGTCCTACGCGATCGACGACGGCGAGCGACTGCTGCTCTTCGACCCGCTGGCCGTGCCGAGCGAGCTCGGGGAGCTCGCGGCCGACCGCGAGACGGCGATCGTGCTCACCGCGCCGTGGCACGAACGCGACGCGGAGAGCCTCGTCCAGCGGCTCGGCGTGCCGGTCTACACGCCGCTGCCCGACAGCGCGCAGGACCTCATGGACACCTACGGCCTCACCGCCGAGCAGGCCGGCGACGGCAGTCCCGACGTCGTTTGGCTCCTCCGCGAGGGGAAAGGCGAGGCGCGCCCGTACGCCCCCGGCGACCGGCTGCCGTTCGGCGCCGACGTGTTCCGCGGGCACAAGGCGAACGACACCGTGCTCTGGATCGAGAGCCAGCGTGCGGTGATCTCGGGCGACGCGCTCGTCGACTTCGGCCAGGGCCTCGAGATCAATGAGGGGTGGCTCCGCCCCGGCGTGACGCGCGAGCAGATCGCCGTGGGGCTGCGCCCGCTCCTCGCACTGCCAGTGGAGCACGTCCTCGCGACGCACGGCGGACCGACCGATCGGGCCGCCCTCGAACGCGCCTTGTCCCCTTCCTAGTGGCACGTGTGACGGCGACCGCGCGGACCGTCGAGTTGCGCTCGATCGCGCAGGCAATCGCGGAGGCGCTGCCGACGACCGTCGCGGAGGTAGTGCTCACCGGGAGTGTGTCCCGCGGGGTCGCGGACGAGATCTCCGACATCGAGATGCTGTTGGTGACGGAGGATGAGCTCGACCTGGACGAGTGCTTCTCGCTCGCTGCGAGCTGCGGGCTCACGAGTCTCGGGACGTGGGGACAGCAGGGTGGGCCGACGAAGCGTGTCTCGGGCTACTGCGACGACGCACCGATCGAGCTGATCTGGTGGTCGCGTGCACACGCCGAGAGCGCGATCGACGCCGTCTTCACGGGCGATCTCTCCGGGACTGCCGATGCGATCGCATACGGCGTCGCCCTGCGGACCTCGGGCCTGCTGGCAGGGTGGCAGGACCGCCTTCGCCACTATCCCGACGAGCTCGCCGACGCTCGAATCGAGGACGCTGCCCTCAAGTGGGGCGGGTTCCACGCCGCAGGTCTCCTGACGCTCCTGCGGCCGGGGGAACGCCTCGCGCTGCTGGAGTGGATGGTCGACGATGCCACCCGCGTCGCTCGCATCGTGTTCGCGTTGAACCGAGTCTGGCAGCCGACGTTGAAACGGCTGGAGGATCGGGTCGCCGCACTGAACGACAAGCCTGAGCGCATGGCCGAGCGCATCGAGGAGGCCCTGACGGAGCCCGATCCTCGCCGTGCCCTGCTCATCATGATCGAGCTTCAGCTCGAGACGCTCTCACTCGCACCGGCAGGCCCGAACGTCGACCGCGCACGGAAGTGGCTGAGTGACGGTCGCGAGATCCTGGTTCGGCAGCATCCGCTCGGGTGAGCTCAACTTGTCGACGGTTAGGCTCCGGGTCATGACGGACACGGAGGAGCTCGGCCGCGGCGGTCGGTTGCGGGGCGGTGCCGCAGGCGAGCTGGTGGCGGCCGCCTACGCCGCGGAGAGCGCACACGGCCCGCGGCTCGCCCACGGCCTGTCGCTCGCGGATCTTGCGCATGCAGTCGCCCTGGTCGAGGGCGGCGACCTGGCCGGCGACGACGCGCGGGCACTCGTGCGGGGGTTGCTCGAGCTGCACGCGATTCCCGGCGACGAGTTCCCGTGGGACCCGTCCCTCGGCGACGCCTTCAACGCCCGCGAGGCCGAGCTCGAGCGGCGGGTGGGCAACACGGCGGCGGGATGGCTGAGCGCGGGGCGTCCACGCCGCGAGGCCTTTCGCGTCGGGCTCCGCCTGACTGCGCGTCGAGCTGCGCGGGAGCTGCACGACGCGCTCACCGACCAGGCCGCGGCGCTCGCGCGACACGCCCGCGCGACCCGCGACGCGCTCGCGACCGACTACACCTACCTGCAACCTGCCCAGCCCACCACCGTCGGGCACCTGCTTCTGACGTACGCCTATCCTGCGCTGCGGGATGCCGATCGCGTGCGCGCGTCGTACGCGGCACTCGGAGCGAGCGTCGCCGGCGCCGGTGGCAGTGCAGGCTCGCGCTGGGCGCTCGATCGAACGCGGCTCGCCGAGCTGCTCGGCTGCGACGGCATCATCGAGCATGCCAAGGACGCGGCGTGGCAGGCGGATGTCTACGTCGAGCTCCTCGCGACCCTGGCGATCGCGGCCACGCACCAGAGCCAGCTTGGCCAGGACTTCGAGATCTACGCCAGCCAGGAGTTCGGGCTCGTGGAGCTCGGCGACGCTCACAGCCGGGCGAGCGCGCTGATGCCGCAGAAGAAGAACCCGTACGCCCTCGCCGCGATCCGGACACAGGCCGGCCAGGCTGCCGGCGACCTGGCCGCTGCACTCGCGACCCTCCACACCGGGTCGGCTCGTACGGATCACTTCCACCTCCTGAACGGCACGGTCCCACGAGCGCTCGACGACGCGGTCGCAATCGCGCGGCTCACGGCGTCCGTCCTGAGCGGGATCGAGTTGCGGAAGGCGCGCTTCGAGCAGGTCGCACGCGAGAGCTTCGTCACGGCGGCCGACGTTGCCGATGTCCTCGCGCTCGAGGGCGGCCTCGACTACCGCAGCGCGCACAAGGTCGTCGGACGGGCCGTCCGCGACCTCGTCGAGGCGGGAGAGCCTCCGTCGGCGCTGACGCCGGCGCGCCTTTCTGCGGCTGCGGAGGCCGCGATCGGGGCGCCGGTCGAGCTCGACGAGACGACGCTGCGTGCGGCGCTCGATCCTGCAGCGTGCGCTGCAGCCCGCCTGCAGATCGGCTCCTCGTCGGAAACGGCGATGGGCGCGATGCTCGCGGGGCTCGATGCGACCCTGACGGCGAACGAGTCGTGGAGCGAGGCCGCACGGGAGCGCGAGACGGCTGCCGAGGCGGCGCTGCTGGCGTGCGCCCGCGAGCTCGTCTGAGCCGCCGCTCGACTGCAGCCCTCAGCTCGTCCCGTAGACCGAGACGAACCGCTGGCTCGATGCCGCGAAGGCTTGCCGTTCCCAGTCGCCGCATCGCTCGCGCAACCGCAGCCCCGTCATCCCCGCCATCAAGTCCAGTTCCGACGGCCAGGCGTAGCGTCCTCGCACGGGATACACACGCGTTTGATTCCGCCCGATCTGAACCTGTGCCTGCTCGAACGACTGCGCGACCGGGTCGTGTCGGGTCGCCGCCAGCCACACGGCGTCCCCTTCGCTCGCGAGCATCTGCACCGGAGGGGCATCGAACAGACGCACCGGGTTCTTCTGCTCGATCACGAAGAAGCCGCCCTGTCGGAGATGGGCAGAAACCATTTGGAAGCAGGACAGTTGATCCTGCTGCGACGGCAGCATCGAGAACGTGTCGTAGATCGCGTAGATGAGCGCGAACTCGCCGTCCGGCTCGACGGCGCGGATGTCGCCGATCGCCACCGTGATACTGGCCGCCTCGGGTTTCGCTCGCAGCCGTGCGACGAGGCGCTCCGACGCCTCGATTCCGTGAACCTCCAGGCCCCGCGCGGCGAGTGGCACAGCGACGCGTCCGGTTCCGATCCCGAGTTCGAGCACCCGACCGCCGTCAGCCAGCGCGGCCAAGAACTCGATCTCCGCCGCTGTCGCCGCGGGCGCGCGCTCGTCGTAGATGTCGGCGATGGCGTCGCCGTACGCCGCGGCGTCTTCATGAGCATCCGCCGCCATGACTCGTGAATCGTAAGCCCCGCGTCGGTCGGGGTTTCAGGTGGGCGGCCCGCTCACAACGACAAAACAGTTCGCCGCGGGGCTTGCCGAGGACTGAGCCTGACGGGCGGCTAGCCGAGTGGCGCGAACAGGGCGACAGTGTTCCCGTCCGGGTCGCGGAGATAGGCGAAGCGCTGCCCCCAGAACGCGTCCCAGGGCTCCGCCTTGCCTTCGAACCCGGCGTCGACGACGCGCGCGTAGGCCGCATCGACGTCGGCGGGATCCGCACAGCGGAAGGCGAGCACCACCCGCTGACGAACCGGGCTCGGCAAGTCCGGCTCGATCTGTCTGATCAGTTCCTCGGTGTCCCACATCAGACGCACCCCTCCGGGCACCTGAGCCTCCACGTGGTCCTCGTCGGCGTCCGGGACCGTGACCCCGAGGAGGCCGTAGAAGCGGAGCGACGCGCTTAGGTCGGAGGTCGTGATCCCGATCGCCTCGAACGCGGCCACGCGGAGAGCGTAACTCGCGCCTTCGCCCAGTCAGCTGGGGCTGGGTAGCGCGGTGTGCTTCACCCCTTCGAAGCATGCCTCGTGGCATGTGTATTCGGCCTGGCGCGGCGGGTTCGAGACGAGCAAGCGGTACGCGTCCTTCGTCTCGGGCTCGATCCATTCGCCGCAGACGAGGCACGGGCCGCCCCGCGAAAGGATGCGCTGTTCCTGGCGGTCGGGGATATCCGCCTGGTTCGGATTGTGCATGACTTCGGTGACAGCCATGGGCTAGCGCTGCGGCGGCGAGATGGCGAGAGGAGAGACGGGGTTCCGAGGCTCGCCTCTCATGGCACGAGGCCGGGCGGGGACGGCCTCCGCCCGGCCTTGTATCCAACTTCTCACTTGGATGTTCTCACCACGTGATCGGCGGTTCGCCATGCCGTTGCCTGAATCGTCTGGGTCGGGTTCCGGCCGGCCGAGCTTGGGAAGGTTGAGCCGCCGAGAATGCCGAGGTTCGGTACCTCATGCGACATGCCCCACCGATTCACGACGTTGATATTCGGGTCGTCGCCCATCCTCGTTCCGCCGTAGGCGTGCGTGCTCAAGGAACGCGCTCCTGGTGCCGCGGTCCAGACTTCGGCGGCACCCGCGGCCTTCAGCCACTCCACGTTCTTTTTCTGGATGTAGTCGGAGAGGCGCCGCTCGTTCTCGTGGTAGTCGTTCGTGATCCGGATCACCGGTCGGCCGAGTGGGTCACGAACGCCTGGGTCGAGGTCGAGGTAGTTGTCTTCGTACGACAGAACCTCGAGTTGTGCCCCGACACCGGCCACCGAGTCGGCATTCTTGGCCAGCCACTCCTTCCAAGCCGAGCCCCAGCGTGGGACGCTCGGCGGAGTGGAGTTCGCGGTCCCGATTGGCTTTGCCTCCATCGTCGCACTGGCCATACCGCCCCCGATGAACCCGAGGCCGGTGTGATCGAAGTTGTCGGCGTCGAGGTTGTCCACCGCGGTGAACTGACCCAGCGTGCCGCTGTAGCGGTTCAACCGCTTGCCCGGGAACCAGCCCGTGGCGCCGGCCGAACCGAGGCCGTGGGCGATGTAGTGCTTCCCGACCTGGCCGTGATTGTTGGAGAGTCCGTTCGGATAGGCCACGGACGTCGACAGCAGCAGGAGACGGACGTTCTCGTAGGTGTAACCCGCGAGCAGCACGACCTTCGCCGGCTGGAAGTACTCTCGATTGCCCTTCAAGTAGAGCACGCCCGAGGCGAGGCCTTGCGCATTCACCTCGACGCTGAGCGCATTCGCCATCGGGACGATCTTCAGGTTCTTCGTCTTCTCGGCGAGCGGGATGTAGTCGACGTTCGTCTGCACCTTTGCATCCGTGTAGCAACCGGTCCACCCGCAGAATCCGCAGTACGTGCAGCCGGCCTTACCACGGTACGCCTGAGACCGGATTCCCGCGGGGCCCGGATACGGATGCCAACCCAGCGATTTCGCCGCGCTCGACATCATGTCCGTGAAGCCGCTGCGACGCAGTGCCGGCAGCGGGTACTTGCGTCTGCGCGGCCCCTCGAAGATGTTCCCGCGCTGGTCGAGGACACCCTTGAGATTGCCGTGCTGCCCCGAGACCCCGACGAGGTACTCATGCTTGTCGTAGTACGGCTCGAGCTCGGCGTAGTCGAAGGGCCAATCGATCGAGGTCGAATCGGCCGGGATCGCGTTCGGCCCGTATCGCTTTCGCGACTCCGAGGCCGTCTTGAAGTTCCACGGCGAGAACCGCCAGCTCTGGGTCATCCAGTGAATCGACGTGCCGCCGACCGCATTCATCATCGGCCCCACCGCGCCGAGTGGGCGTGTGGCCGGCACGCGCGAGTTAGGCCGTGTCGTGGGAACCTCATGGTTCGCCTTGAATCTCCCCCACGAGTCCCGGACGTCGTTCTTGATCTCGTCGAACGGGTAGTCCTTGACGGTTGCACGTGGCCCGGCCTCTATGGCGACGACTTTCATCCCGGCATTCGCGAGCGGCCAGACAGCCGTACCACCGGCCGCGCCCGTTCCCACCACGACGACGTCTACCGGCGGCAGCATCTCGGGCATGTCAGTTCCTCCTCGCGCCAGCTCGGAAGAGCGGGATCGAATACGTTGACTTGAGGTCTGCCTTCGGGACGACGTTCAGTCGCTGGTCTCGCGCGGAGATCACAAGCCGTGGCCCTGGGAAGCGCACCAGCTTCCAACCCACGAACTTGACGTTGCCCCCATGCTCCGGGTCGCCGAACATGCCCTGCATGGCGTGCGTCCGGATCATCTCGAACACGGCCTTGGCGTTGGGAAGGAAATCCGCTGTCGACGCGCCGGCCGCTCGCTCGACGCTCGGATCCTGCGTCGTCGTCCGGTTGAGGTCCATGTCGTTCATCACGGCGTCCTGCTTGTCCGGCGAGAGCGCTGCAAACGCGGCGCCGTGTCTGGACCGAGAGTAGGAGTTGATCGCAGCGATCGCTGCCACATACGCCGGCCTGAAAGCTCTCAGATCACCTGCCAGAGCCCGGTCGATGTAGCGAACAACGTTCGCCTCTTTTGCTCCAGGACCCGTCTTGTCCGATGGAATCAGGCGTTCGCAAAAGGCCGCGATCGTCGCGGCGTCGCTCGGCGAGAGCGCTTTCATCTGCTTGAGCTCAGCGAGCTCCGCCTTTGCCTGCGCCGCATCGGGGGCCAGCGCTGCGGGTACGGCTGCGGCTGCCCCTGCCACGCCCGCCCGCTTGAGGAGCTCACTACGCGAGAGAGGCGTAGAAGGGGCCTTGTCCTCCCCTGAGCAATCCATTGATCCTCCGATCACTGGGTGAAAGTCGACTTTAGTACACTTGACACAGATGTTGCAATGTCTTGAAAAGCAGATAGATTCGGATCGTCAACGAACTGAGGGGTGGTCATGATGCGACGTCGGTGGTTCGTCCTCGGGGTGTTGCCGCTCGTGCTCACGGTCGCGCTCACCGCGCTTGCTCCCGCAGCGTTTGGCACCAGCAGCGCGAAGTACACGGTCACGGCGCTCGACTTCAAATACAAGCTTCTTCCCCTGCAACTGAAGGCCGGGAAGCAGACGCTGACCGTCATCAATCGTGGCCAGGCGACGCACGACTTCAAGATTGGCAACAAAGCCAAGTCTTGGAAGACCCGGATCCTGAACCCCGGCCAGCGCCAGACGATCACAGTGACGCTCAAGAAGGGCGTTCGCTACACGTATCTCTGTACCGTCCCGGGCCACGCTACGCTCGGGATGAAGAAGACGGTGCTGGTGCGATGAGCGAGCCCGACTCCGAGTCCCAGTCCGAGTCCAACGACGAGGCGCCGGAGACCGCGCCCCCGAGCGAGACCGACACTGAGAAGCTTCCGGAAAGCATTCCGGACGACTGGCTGGAGCAGAAGCCGTTCGACCCGGCGGGCCGCTGAGAAGAGTCCGCCACGTCACAGCCGAGTTCACCTCGACGGAGGAGATCCAATGACTCGCACTCGCCTGACCGCCCTCGTCGGCGCCGTCGCACTAAGCATCGTTGCGGCCGCGGCGGCCAAGTCCTATCCCGATGTGATTCCACTGCCGAACGGCTGGCAGCCGGAAGGCATTGAGTCCGGCCGGCACCACACTCTCTACGTCGGGTCGATCCCGACGGGAGCTGTCCGTCAGATCGACGCGCGCACCGGCGACAGCTTCACGCTCGTGCAACCGCCGCCAGGACGATCGGCAACCGGCCTCGAGTACGACCGCCGTGGGGGGCGTTTGTTCGTCGCCGGCGGAGGAACCGGCGCAGCGTATGTCTATGACGCCGAGAGTGGCGCTCCGCTGGCCGAGTATCTGCTTAATCCCACGGCGCCGAGGTTCATCAACGACGCCGTGCTGACGAAAGACGCGGTCTACTTCACCGATTCCCAGCGTCCGTGGCTCTATCGGCTGCCGCTCGGACGCCATGGCGCCCTGCCGGCTGCCACCGAAATCGAGACGATTGCGCTCTCCGGCGACTACGTGCACCAGCCCGGCTTCAACCTTAACGGGATCGAGGCGACCGCCAACGGAAAGACGCTGATCGCGGTTCAGACCAACACCGCGACGCTGTTCGCGATCGACCCGAAAACGGGCGTGGCCGACCGGATCGAACTCGGCGGCAGCGACGTGATGAACGGCGACGGCTTGCTGCTAGAAGGCAGAACGCTCTACGTCGTCCAGAATCAGCTCAACCGCGTCGCCGTGATCCGACTGGACCACGACCTTGAGTCGGGGACGGTCGTTCAGCACTTGACCCACCCGGCCTTCTCTGTGCCGACGACCATCGACCGGTTGGGTCGCCGACTGTACCTCCCGAACGCCCGGTTCGGCATCCCGAACCCCTCGACAGCAGAATTCCAAGTCATCGCTCTCGATCGAGCTCGCCCACGGGGGCATGACGTGAGGAGACGGTAGGTAGCGCGCCGACACGCGCCACCACCCGCGCTGATTGTCCCCAGAGCTTGGATGCTCGTTCAAGGGCGCGCGCGCCCGTGGGAGTGCGGCCTCCCAAGGCGATCGTGACCACGAGCGTCCGCACTGAAGGCAGCGCTCGCGGCGGCACGGTGTTGCTCGCCCTTCCCCCTCGCTTCGACGGGCGTCAAGACCGCAGCGGTGCGCGCCAGCGGAACCGTTGACGATCAGAGTGGATCTGAGACGCCATCGCCAATTCGGGTGGCGACCTGTCGCGGGATCGCGGCTGATCCGGTTCTAATGCCACGCTCATCTCCCAAGAGCAAGTAAGGAGCAAGGAGCCTCGAGCATGCGAACATCAGTTCGTGACCGCGCAGGGTTCCGCCCTCACCCGCTACCGCCGCGCCGTCGAGCGGCGACACGTCTTCGGGGCCGAGCTCGCAGCTCGCGAACTGGGGTACGTCTCCCTTCGAGACGCGCTCGGCCTCCTCGCCCTGTATGCGGCCGCGGATTCCCCAAAGTACGACAAGGCGGCGGTGCGCTGGCTCGCGCGCCTGGCGCTCGAGAGCGACGATCTTCGCCTCGGCGATGTTCAGCTCGCAGCGGCCGCGCTTCAGGCGCTGCCGCGCCGGCCCGCATCAGCGCTGCAGGTACTGACCGACCTGACCCGGTAACCCGCCCCTTTGGGCAGTACGGAATCGTCGAGCGAACACGATCATGGAGGGAATGGCGAGCGACCCCTTCACGACCGGCACAGTGCATGTGCTCCCATGCGCTGAGTGCCCCCGGGTCAGCAGCGCGTCGGCGCGGGGCTGGCGGGCTTACCGTGCGGACGATCCCGAGACCGACGAGCCGCCGAGGCTCGCGTTCTACTGCCCGGAGTGCGCCTGCCGCGAGTTCGGACCTCGGTAGCTGCAACCCGGAGCTTGGCCCGTTGAGTCAGGCGCTCGTCTTGTCGAGAAGCTGCAGCAGCTCGTGAGCCGCGAGCTCGACCTGCTTGTGACGCCACTCCGCGGCCCGGTAGACGCAGGCGATCAGGCCACTGCGGTGAATCCGGCGGAAGTCGCCGTAGACAAAGGCGTATCTGGCTTTCGTGTCGTCGGCCGCCCCAGCCGTCAAGCCAAGATGCCACTCGCCGTACTCTTCCCATGAGTGCTTCTCCAGGAAGTCGTTCTCGTCTGCGGCGGTGGGCTGGACGTCGCCCCAGTCGCTGTCGAGAACATATTGGCGAGCTGCGATCGCCTTACGAGCCCGTTGAACAGCGCGATCGTTGACGGCGTAGGAAGCCATGCCCCATTCTGACGAACGAGCAGAATGACGCACCGGGGCGGGTTCTCAGCCGCCGCGTGATGCGTTGCGGGCGACGACGCGCCAGTGCGCGTCCTCGGCCGGGCCCCCGCTCCGCCGCGACCGCCAAGGCCTCGCGCTCGCGGCGTGTGAGCTCGCGGACGAGGCAGAACTCGTTGCCGAACGGGTCCTGCATCACCGCCCAGTCGATCAGTGGCCGAGCGCCTTCGTACGCATGCGGCACGGGGTACACCGTTGCCGGGTACTTCGGTCGACCGCCGATCGTTTCGATCTGCGCGATCGCGGCGTCGACGTCTTCGACGGTGATGTCGAGGTGCGCGCGGTTCGCCCCCGGATCGAGCCGCCGTGACGCATCGACCGCGCCGGAGTCCGACCTCTTCGCCGTCGGCACTCGGTGGACGATGATCTCGTGCTTCCAGGTCTTCTCGTCCTCGTAGCCGAGATAGGCGAAGCGGTCGGGCCAGGCGGACGAGATCGGTGGAATCCCCGTCACCTCGGACCGGAACGCGGCGCCGACCGCATGGTCTTCGACGTCAATCACGAAGCAGCGCAGCGTCCCGATCGCCAGAGCGCATGGGATTCTGCCCGATCCGCGGTATGACGGTCGGCCGTCCGCGTCGCTGACGTTGAGCAAGGAGGCCGGTGCCTCGTCCTCTGCTTGCGGGCACGCCTGAAGTGGGCATGAACACACCATGTCGTTGAGCCCAACGATGTGCTTGGCGTTCAGAAGACTCCCGGATCGCGGCGTCCTCTCGTGGGCGGCGATCGGTGCTGCGGCGATCGCCGCAGTGGTTGCCTGCGCGCGCCCGGCGTTCGAGATCGGCCTCAGCGCCTCCATCGGAGCTGGTAACGACCAACGCGCCTTCGACTACGAGCGTCAGTTGACTCCTCTGGCCGACCTGAGGCCGTGGTCACTGCTCATGCTCGCGGCTGCTCTGGTGCTCCTCGCGACGAGCGTGACGGCGCTGCTCTGGGGCAACAGACCAGCCCTGGTGCTCCTGGCCTGCGCAGTCGCGCTGTTGTCGCTGCGAGCGGTGCTGAGCGTGAACGATGCGATCGTCGGGGCGGAGGGCAAGGGTGTGATCGGCTATGAGGAGCCGAACGGCGGCCTGTTGCTCCAGCCGGCCATCGACGAGTTGAAGGCAGATGCGCGCCGGTCGCCGGAAGCCCGTGAGCCGGGCTGGGAACTGCTCGGCGGCGAGCACGGGTACCGCGCTCGCGGCCTTAATGGCTGGTGGCTGCTCCAGCGCTTGGTCGCCGTCGTGTCGCTTCTGACCGCATACCGGGTGTTCAGGTTGCTCCTCCCTCCCTGGGGGGCTGCGGCACTTACGGCCATCGCGACCTTCGTGGTGCTCGTGTGGCTCTTCCTCGAGGGCTTAAGCAGGCTTGAGTGATTCGCGCAGGGTTCCGCCCCCACTGCTACCGGCGCCCTTGACCGTCGACACGTCTTCAGTGCCGAGCTCGGACCTCGAGTTTGCGCGTTACTGCGGAACGGGCTGCGCCAGTTCATGCCTGAGGATCTCGGTCGCGCGCTGCCGCGTCTCGGGGTCTGCTTTCTCGAGTGAGCCGGAGTCGTAGGGCGGCTGCGGGTCGTACTCCAGCATGAGCTGGATTGCCCGGGCCTCGGCGTCGCCGGCCAGGTAGCCAGCAAGGGTCAAGGCCATGTCGACTCCGGCCGAGACGCCGGCGGCGGTGATCACCTTGCCTTCGACCACGACGCGCTCTGAGACCGGCTCGGCCCCGAAGTTGCGGAGGGATTCGCGGACGGCCCAGTGGGAGGTTGCGCGCTTGCCTTCGAGCACTCCGGCGGCACCGAGCAGCAACGAGCCGGTACAAACGGAGGTCGTCCACTGCGAGGTTTCGTGTGCTTGGCGAACCCACTCGATCGCGGCGGGGTCGTCCAGGAACGGCACCTTTCCCGATCCGGGAATGACGATCACATCCGGTGTTGGGAACTCGTCGAGTGACGAGTCGGCGGTGAGGATCAGGCCGGCTTCGGTCCTTTTCGGCCCAGGGGTTGAGGCGACGAGCTTGACCTCGCTGTCGGGTAGCCGCGTGAGGACCTCGTAGGGTCCGACCGCGTCGAGCGCGGTCATGTCTTCGTAGAGGAAGAGAGCGATCTGAAGCACGATGCCTCCTTAGCGGTCGGCGGTTGGCTCGCTTTCTGAGGGAGCGACGTTGAAGCTGAACATCATTCCGCTCTCGTGGTGCTCGGCGATGTGGCAGTGCGCCATCCAGCGGCCAGGGTTGGTCACGTCGAGCAGGATGTCGACGCTCTCCCCGGTTCGGACGAGGACGGTGTCCTTCCAGACCAGGTTCTCGTCGGCGACGCCGTCGCGCGCGAGAACAACGAACCGGCCTGCGCCGTGGATGTGGAACGGGTGGTGCATCGGGTGGTCGGAGTCCATCTCGTTCACGAGGCGCAACTTGACCTGGTCGCCGACCCGAAACTGCCAGTCGATCGCGTGGTTCACGGCACCCGTCTCGCGGTCGACGAAGCTCCACTTCATGTTCGCCGGCGTCGTGATCCGGTTGACGTCGACCATGTCGTCTTCCCATTCGATCCCATCGGCCGTCGCGTGCTGGTGCCCGTGGTCGTGGTGTTCGTGGTCTTCGCCTTCGTCGTGCTGCGCGTGAACTTCGTGGTGCGCGTGCTCGTCGCCTCGTGTCGTGCGCCGTGCCCTGATGTCTCGGCGACGAGCTCGGCCGGCAGCAGCTTCATGCCGCATTTCGGGCACTTGTCCGGCTTGTCGCTGACGACCTCTGGGTGCATCGGACAGACGTAGCTGGTCGGTGCGGCCGTCGCCAGGAGCTTCATCCCGCATTTCGGGCAACTGCCGGGCTCGTCGCTGACCACGTCAGGGTGCATCGGACAGGCGTAGACGACCGGCCCCTCGGGCACGCCCATGTCCATCTCGGCGATCAGCGCGAGCGTCTTGTCGGGCGCCGCGTCGAAGTACGGCGCGAACCGCTCCCGCTCGGCCACCCACTCCGCGTTGTGGCGCAGGACGTCGAACTGCCCGGCGAGCGAAGGCACGGCCACCTCGGTGCTCACGTCGATCGTGGCGAGTGAATAGGTTCGCTCCGGTGTGCGGTGCTCGAGCGTCAGTTGCCCGGCGTGCTCGAAGAGCACGTCGACGACGACTCGCTCCGACGGCGCCAGGATGACGGAGTCGACGAACTCCTCGTACTCGTAGCGGCCGCTGTCGCCGCCGACGAGCTTCATCCGCGCGCCGGGCAAGGCGACGTTGAACACGCGCGTGTTCGCAGTGTTGGTCAGGTAGAAGCGAACGACCTCCCCGGATTGCGCACTGAGCGCGAGGTCGGTCTCGCCGCCGACGAGGAGGACGTTGCCGAACCGCCCCATCGCGGCATAGGTCGTCTCGGCGCGGCTGAACGCAGCGATCCTCCCGTCCTCGACGAGAACGTCGTCGAGCGTCAGCAGGAGCTCGCGGTTGGCCGGCGGCCAGTACTCGGGGTCGGCCGGGACGACCAGGATGTTCGCGTACAGGCCCATCTCCTGGCCGTAGTCCTCGCGGATGTGCGGGTGGTACCAGTAGACGCCCGGGTCCGGAAACTCGATCCGGTACGAGAACGTTCCGCCGACCGGGATCGGCGCCTGGGTCTCGTGCGTGCCGTCGTAGCGGTTGTCCAGGCGCAATCCGTGCCAGTGCACCGTCGCCTCGAGGTCGCCCTCGTTCGCGACGTTCACGATCAGCGCAGACCCTTCCGAGACTCGCAGCGTCGGGCCTGGGATCGAACCGTTGTAGGCGAGCATCCGCACGGTCGCGTCGCCCAGCCGCTTCGTCACCGGAGCGATGCGCAGGTCGAACGAGTCTCCATCGGCGAGCTCGACGACTTCGGGGCGGCTCACATCAGGAAGGCCGGCGGTGTCGGTCGGGAAATAGCCGGTGCCGGCTGGGATGTTGTGGCTTTGCTGTTTCATCGGCGGGCTCCCTTCGGCGGCGGCTGCTTGAGCCGCGGGACCGTCCGGGCTCTTGCGAGAGTCCGGCTCGAGGACGCGTTCGTTCTGGGCGATCTCGGCGGCGATGAATTCGGCGTCGTCCTTCACCCAGCCGATCAGAGCCGAGCCGCGCGTGTGCTGCCAGGAGAGGCCGAGGAAGTAGAGGCCGGGAACTTCCGTCACCCCTCGTCGGTGCCGTACGCGCCCATCCGGGCCGAGCACCGACGGCTCGATCCACGCGTAGTCGGAGCGGTAGCCGGTCGCCCAGATCACGGCGTCGACGTCGAGCTCGCTGCCGTCGGCGAAGCTGATCGTGCGTCCCGAGGCCGCGACGACGCGCGGCTTCAGATCGATCCTGTAGCGTCGCCTCAGCTCGCGTGGGCTCGACCCAATCAGGGTCTCGCGCTGTTGGAGCCGCCGTCCGATCCGTGAGTCGACCGTCTTCCTGATCAGGCCTGTGTTCGTCAGCCACCAGAAGAGGTCGCGACCGAGGAGCTTTTGCGGGAGCGGCTTCTGCCGCGTGCCGACCGCGAGGCACACGTTGCGCGTAGCCGAGATCTCCTTCGCGATCTGGTAGCCGGTGTTTCCTCCGCCGACAACGAGAACCGTTCCCTCCGGCACGTCGCTCGGCCTCATGTAACCGGTGCTGTGGGTCTGGACGACCTCGGGCGCCAGGTCCCGCGCGAGCGCCGGCACGTTGGGGACCTGAAACGGCCCGGTGGCAACGACAACCTGGTCGGCTTCCAGGCGCCGGTCGTCGAGCCCGACGACGAACCTTCCGTCCGCCACCCCGAGCGAGCGCACCGCGCTATCGAGCTCGACAGGCAGATCGAAAGTCGCTGCGTATTTCTCCAGATAGGTGATTACCTCGTCGCGCGCCGGATAGCCATCGGGGTCTCCGGGAAAGGCAAGCCCGGCGAGCGCGGAGTAGCGGCGAGGCGTAAACAGAAGCAGCGAGTCCCAGCGGGTCCGCCACGCTGCGCCAATCGAGTCGGCAGCCTCGAGAATCACAAAACGGCGGCCCTGGCGGGCGAGGAAGTAGCCGATCGCCAAACCAGCTTGACCTCCCCCAACCACGACCACGTCGAAGCGTTCATGCGAGCGGTCAGCCGACCCGTTCACTCGATTCGCTGCCCGTCCTGTCTCGTGCATGTGGTCTCACTCCTTCCTCGGTCGTGGAGGCGCCACTCGGCACGCGGCACCCCGATGAAACCGTTGTGACACCGCAGGTCTACCGACCGATACGAGCGGCAAGATTCAACGAATTGCAGGACACAGACCCCCGTCGTGTGTGGTTTCAATACCGGAGAAGTGAATATAGTAAATGAACACATGAAGTCAAGTTCTAGAAAGAATGACCACCTCTGGAGATTCGCAACCAACCACGCTCACGTCCTCCAGTGCATCTCCGCCGATCCCACCGCGCGGCTTAGAGACATCGCCGCCGATGTCGGGATCACGGAACGCACGGCAGCGCACATCCTCAAAGACCTCGAACAAGCGGGATACCTATCGAAGACCCGTAATGGGCGCCGCAACCACTACGAAGTCCACGCGGATCTGCCGCTGCGCCACCCGAAGCACCGCCACCGCACCGTCGGCGAACTGATCCGCTTTCTCGAGGCCGGGTAGGGCACAGGAGAAAAGGTCGTCGACGCGCCCTCCGCGCGGTCGACAGGTCACCGCGACAATGCGCTGGCGGCTCTCGCACGGCGAAGCGCCATTCGTGCCGAACTCGAGGTCAGCTTCCAGCGTCGCTTCGACCCGTCGCTCGAGGCGACCGTGTACTACGTCGCTGCAGAATCGATCACGAACGCCGTCAAGCACGCACAGGCGTCGACCGTTGCGGTGCGCGGTGGGCTGCGCGGCGATGCGATCGAGCTCGAGATCAGCGACGACGGCGTCGGTGGCGCAGACCCGCGTCGGGAGACGGGATTGATCGGGCTCAAGGATCGGGTCGACACGCTGGGAGGGACGATCTCGTTCGCGACGGCCGGCGCAGGCACGACGATCCGATTGAGCCTGCCGGCCGTAGCCAGACAGCACGCTACTCGTCCTCGAGGAGCTCGTCCGTGAGCCTGTCCCGGAGCGCGTCGAGTTCGGCGGGCATCTCGTCCCAGTGAACGAGCACGCTCTGCAGCGCCACTATCTGGTGAGACCTGAGCTCCACGAGGTTGCTGGCGCCGCCTGCGGCGAATGCAGCGCGGATGCTCGAGGCGCTGTTGACGTGCTGGAGTCGTCCGAGGAGCGCCTGACGTGCTTCCCAGCTGATGGTGACGCTGCGCCGCGCGAGCGCGATCGTGACCGTGTCGAGGCGTTCTGGCATAGCTGCGGGAGGCTACGCGAGCTCGGTGCGGCCGGTAACGCCCACCTCGGCAAGTTGCGCGAGTCGCGCGAGCCGCGCATGTCGTTCGTAGAGGATGTTGGCGCAGGCTCGGAGCAGGACATCGGGAGCGGTAACGTCGTTGGAGTTCACGTCGATCACGATGCGCAGTGTCTCGATGTCCAGGCGGAGATCCGCGATCTCGCTACTGGGGTCGTCCATGCTCGTAGGTCCTGCACGGCGGAATGCCACTGCAAACTCGGGTGGAGCCGGCGTGAGCGATTGCCTGCTACAACGCGGCGCGGTCGCCCAGGACCTGGGGTTGTCACGGGAGACGGTGTTCGCGACACCCGACGCACTGTGTCAGCGCATGTCACCAGTTCGCTGATCGGTCGGCCGCGGGCAGCACTTGGTAGCCACGTTCCGCGAGGGCGATCGTGAGTGCTTCACGGGGCGTCTTTCCGATCGGCACGTAGACACTGACCTGGCCGAAGCGCGGGTCCTCCAGCCACCACCGGGCGACGATCCGAGCCGGCTCATCGAGCCCCGGTCGCGCGCTCAGCCGCACAATCTTGGCAGCAGACAGTCCGGGCTGCGGCGTGACTGGGGCAGCCGGTTGCGCGGGTGAGTCAAGCGCGCCGACCACTCCGGTGATGCCATCCATGACGGCGCCTCGGTGATCGACGAGCATCCACGCGGCCGCAGCAAGACCGAGCGGCAGAAGCAGGTATCGCTGGAACCATCGGTCGAGACGGAACCGCCGGCTTCCAGGGTCGGGCTGCCGAGCGCCGGTCGTTGGGGGCGGCGCCGGCAGTCGTTGCCAGCCACCCGAGCCCGAGGAGCGAGGAGATCGAAACATCTCCCGCCAAGCCTTCGACGGCTCCTCACGAAACCAATCTCGGTCCTCGAGCCCCACCAACAACGGTCTTCGGCCATGGAGTCGCGATCTTGAGCGCTTTCTTTGATGGGCGGTACTGGGCTCGTGCCAGTGACCCCAGCATAAGTCGGCCTTAACTCGGCGTTAGGTGCCCCTTAGCCGCCTCCGTATCGGATGTGCACATCGACCGCGCAGGGCGGTCGCTCAGAAGGAGGCAACATGAACGGCAACGCTCACCACCTTCGGCGGATCGCAGCGGCACTCGCCCTCGCCGGCTCGGTTTCGATGCTCGCGGCGCAGGCTGCCGCAGCCGTCGACGGACGCTCGCCCGACACGCAGCAGGCGGCGGTCATCCGTCAGACCGGCGGCGGGCTCGCGGTCGACGTTCGCTCGCCCGATACCCGGGCCGCGGCGCAGCCCACCTCAGACGCGAGCTCGACCGCGGGTCAGTCGATCTCCGTCGCGGGCTCGAGCAGCCCCGCTAGCGACATGCGCTCGCCCGACACGCGCGACGCGATCGCGTCCGCCGGTGCTTCGACCCGCACGATCACCGTCTGGTCCGAGCGCTTCGACTGGGGCGACTTCGGCATGGGCGCGGGGGTCGCCGCCGGCTCGCTGCTGTTGCTCGCCGCCCTCGCAGCCGCTGCCATGTCCGGTCGGCGCCGCAACCGCCCGTCGACCGTCTAACGAACCGCGACGGCCGCGAGGCCGGTTGCGCGGTCACGCCGATCACGGCGTGGGTCGCCCTGCTCTCCGTGCGCCCGTGCACCCCACGGGCGCACGGAGACGACCGGGCTCATCCGCGGTCGAGGGCGAGAGCGTCCAACGCGTGGCTCTCCATGCCGAGCTCGCGGTAGGTCGCGAGCGAGCCGCGAAGCAGCTCTCCCGCGCGCTCGCGATCGCCGGGCGCAGAGCGCGCGAGCAGGACACGTGCGAGGTCATGCTGGGTGTGTGCGCGCCAGGTGCGGGCGCCCATCCGCTCGTGGAGCGCAAGCGCGTCCTCCAGGTGGCGGATCGCCTCGTCGGGTCGTGCCGTGACCGCCGCGAGCAGCCCGAGGTAACGTGAGACGCCGCCGGTGCTGACCTCCGGGTAGCTCACCGCCACGCGGCCGGCGTACGGCAGCAACCGCTCGTAGACGGCGCCAGCGTGCCGCGGGTCACCGAGCCAGGTCGCAGCCTCGGCAAGCAGGGTCATCTCGACGACCCATTCCTCGTCGAACACCAGGTCGGCGAAGCCGTCGCTCGCGAGAGCGTCGAAGCGAGACTCCGCATCGTCGCGTCCGAGCCGCGCCGCGAGGTGGGCCGCGACGCAGCGCCAGATCGGGTAGGTCGGATAGTCGTCGATAGCGCCGTGGACGAACTCTTCGACCTCGGCCGCGCGACCTTGTTCGGAGCGCAGCACGTAGAACTGCAGCCCGAACGAAACCACGGCGTTCCAGCCCTGGGCGTCGCGGCCGAGGTCACGGGCGCTGAAAATGAGCCGCTCCGCCTCCTCGAGCTCGCCCTCGAGCAGCGTCACGAGCGCCTCGTAGACGGCCCCGAACCACTGCTGCGCGGGCTGCTTGAGCCTCTCCGCGAGCCTCAGGATCGCGGCCAGCTCGGCCCTGGCCGCTTCCATCTCGCCGAGCTCGAGGAAGCTGACGAGGCGATGCTCGTGTGCCTCGATCGCGCGCTCCGAGTTCCCCGAGGCAGTCGCAAGCTCGACCGACTCGCCTGCGAGCTCGAGCTGCTCGCGCGTGAAGTCCGGCGAGTGGTGGCTCGCGATGTAGGCGGTGATCGCGTAGGAGAGGGTCTCGGGTTCACCGAGGCGGCGCGCCATCTCGAGCGCCTGGCGGCTCACCGCGTCCTTGCGCTCCCGCCCGGCGCTCGTGCCTCGCAAAGGGCCGCACGCGAGCCGGGCGAGGAGCCTCACCCGCAGCGCACTGTCTTCGTCGGGGAGCGCGGCGAGCGCCCGCTCGATCACCGACTCGAGGTAATCCGCGTCGCGTGAGACGTCCCAGATGATCCGGCCGCCGTACCCGAGCGCCGCCCGGCCGAGCTGCTCGGACAGGCCAAGGGAGCCGGCGAGCTCGGCCGCCTCCTGGAACGTCTGCTTCGACGCGGGCGCGTCGCCCGATCTCGCCTGGGCGTCGCCAATCGCCAACAACACCTCACACCGGGTCGCATCGGCGCTCCTGGTCAGCGCAAGCGCCATCCGGAAGAGCCGGACTGCCTCCTCGTACGCCAGCAGGCGGATCGCGCGATCCCCGGCAAGGCGGCAGTAGTCGACGGCCTTCTGGACTTCGCCCACGGGCGCTGCCTCGGAGAAGTGGTACGCGAGCTCGGTGAGCTGCGAGTCGCGGTCGCCGGCGTGCAGTGCCTCGACGGCCTCGCCGGCCTGCCGGTGCAGCTGCGCTCGGCGAGCCCTCCCGAGCCCCTCGTAGACCGTGTCGCGGATCAGGGCATGGGCGAAGCGCATCCGCTCCCGCGCGCCCGGCAGCTCCGAGACGACGCGGGCCCGCACGGCCTCATCGAGCAGCTCCAGCAGCTCGGTCTGCTCGAAGCCGCAGAGACGCTCGAGCGCATCGAGGTCGAACTCACGGCCGAAAACCGATGCGTACCCGAGCAACGACGCGCAGCCGTCCGAGAGGCGTTCCAGCCGGCGGCCGATGACACCGCGCACGTTCTCGGGCACGGACAGCCGCGCCGCCGAGGCATCGTCGAGTCGGCCTTCCGCGGCGAGCAACCGCACGATCTCGCCCACGAAGAGCGGGTTGCCGGCAGTCTCCGTGTGGAGCGTGGTCGCGAGGCCCGGTGCAGCCGTGCGGTCGGTCGTGAGCTCGATGAACGACGCGATGTCGGACGCGCCGAGGCCGCCGAGCGACAGCGTGCGGGTCACCCGCTCACGGCCGAGCTCGGCGAGCGCGGTCGTCAGAGGATCACGCAGCTCCGGGTCAACGTCCCGGTACGCGGCGGCGACGAGGAGCCGGCTTGCGCCGAGCTCGCGGGCCAGGAAGCGCAGGAGCAAGAGCGACGGCTCGTCGGCCGCATGCAGGTCGTCGAGCACGAGCACGAGCGGGCGTGCGGCAGCCGCGTTGCGCAGGAAGACGGCCATTGCGTCGAAGAGCCGGAAGCGGGCGCCCTCCGAGGCGAACGCGTCAGGCGCCGGCGCCCCGGAGACGAGCCCTCCGAGCTCGGGCAGGAGCTGGAGCAGGTCGGGCCCACCGGCGCCGAGCTGAGCCTTCAGCGCCTCTTGCTCGATCGCGGCGATGTACGCGCGAAGCGCCTGCACCCACGGCCAGTACGCAGGCGCGCCACCGGCCTCCCAGCAGCGGCCGACGACGACCAGAGCGCCACGCCGGCGTGCCTCGACGGCGAGCTCTTCGGCGAGACGGCTCTTGCCGATTCCCGGCTCGCCCGCGATCAGGAACAACCGTCCCCGACCGGCGAGCACATCCTCCAGCCCGGCCAAGAGCTCGGCCACCTCGGACTCGCGCCCGACGAAGACGCCTCTCGGCTCGTTCTTGGCGTTGACCTCCGCTGCCGTCGGTGGCGCGAGGTCGAGCGACGGGTCTTGCCTGAGGATCGCCTGCTCGAGCTCGCGCAGCGGCCGCCCGGGGTCGATGCCGAGCGTCTCTACCAACTCGCGCCGCGCGTCCTGATAGGCCTCGAGCGCCTCGGCCTGCCGTCCCGACCGGTAGAACGCAAGCATCAGCTGCGCGCGCAGCCGCTCGCGCTGCGGGTGCTCGGCTGCGAGCTGCTCGAGCTCGCTGACGAGCTTGGCGTGCCGTCCCTCGGCGAGGTCCCGGTCGAGGCGCTCCTCGAGGCACGCGAGGCGAAGCTCCTCCAGCCGCTCGATGTCGCTGCGTGCGAAGCGCTCGTACTCGAACTCCGCAAGCGGCGGCCCGCGCCAGAGCGCGAGCGCCTCGTGCAGCTTGCCCTCGTCGCGCAGCAGCTCGAAGCGATCCAGGTCGAGCTCACCCGGATCTACGCGCAGTGCGTATCCCGGCCCAATCCGCTGGACGCGCTCGCCGCCGAGCAGCTTGCGGAGGTGCGAGACGTACACCTGGAGCGCCTTCTGCGCCGACTCCGGCGGCGTCTCGTCCCAGACCGATTCGATCAGCCGGTCGTCGGAGACGACCCGATTGGGCTCGAGCAAGAGCGCCGCCAGCACCGCGCGGAGCTTCGGCGCGCCGATGTCCAGAAAACGGCCCTCGGCGACGACCTCGAGCGGTCCGAGGATCCGGAAATCCACCGCGCCGCCCGCCACCGGCATCGCTTGCGAGTCTAGAGGCTTGATGTGAATTGCCCTAGCGCTGCGGGACTGACGCGGACAAGCGCACCCCTACGCGTCCGGCGTGCCGACCCCCTCCGCGTTGGAACGAGTCGATGCTCCTCTTTTGGAGACCAATCGAAGGAGGAAGAGACGCCCACGGACCGGCCAAGGAAGAGGACCTAGCGACAAGAAAAGGACCCGTTTCCGAGGCCCTCTCCGATGGGCGGTACCTGGCTCAAAGCGCCCTGCAAATCGGCATGTTCTTCGCCGGCGTGGGGAACCGGTGGGGGAACCGCCCGAGCACATTCACACGTCAGAGTGTCAGCTCGTGCGAGGTGGTCAACTTGGGCCGCGACCGCGGGTCAACCGAGTCGGCGTTTCAATTCTTCTTCGCAGCGGACACGTCGACGCAGACGACTCCCTTGTTGCCGTCCTGGTCGGCGATCACGGTGAGCGAGGGCGCGTTGCTGTCATCGACGACGGTCCCACCCGCGGCGACGGCGGCGGCGATCCGTTGCTCGGCCACTTCGGGCGCCACATAGACCTCGATGTGGAACCGCTGACGCGGGGTCTCGTGCCCGTCGGCGTCCCCGAACCACAGATTCGGTACCCGTGCCGTGGCGTCTCGGATTTCGTCGCTGGGGGTTCCGCGGCCCTGGGCCTCAGCGCTCCCGGTCAGCAGGACGGCCCACACCGGGGCGATGGTCGCGGAGTGCGCCGTGTCGAGGCCGAGCTCGATGTCGCTGACCGAGGCCGGGTCGGCGTCGAACTGGTAGTCGGCGGCGATCTCGGTGATCCGTCGCGCGAGGTCGACGTCCTGCTGGGTCACCCATTCGATGACGTATTCGGTGCCCTCGTCGTCGCGGTAGATGGCGTCGTCGGTGACCAGCTTGAGGTCGACGTACCCATTGCCGATCGACACGCGCGGGTGGTGGGCCAGCGCGTCGCCCGCCTCGCCCACCGCGGTGACGAACCGTGCGCCGGCGCCGAAGTCGTCGACCACGTACCGGGCGTGCAGTCCCTGGGCGAGCTTGCGCCAGTCGGTCAGGTCGGCCTCGGCGATCTGTTCGCCCTTCAGCATGTCCATCCACGGGGACCCTAGCTCTTCAGCCGCAGCGCCCGAGCTCATCGCTTCACCTATCCTGCCCGTTCACGTAGATGTCCGATACGTTCTCGCTGGCTGCTGAGCCGACCCAACGGTCGACGCGAACGAACAGCTACGCCGTCGTATCCAGCCATGGCCGCTGAGCCGATCGTCCGTGACAACCCCGAGCAACACCGATACGAGGTCCACGTCGGATCCGAGCTTGCCGGCTTCACGACCTACCACGCTCAGCCCGGCCTCTTGACTGTTCTCCACACCGAGATCGAGAGACCGTTCGAAGGGCAGGGCATCGGTTCGGAACTGATTCGTCGCGTGCTCGACGACATTCGAGCGAAGGGCGCCCGAGTGCTTCCCGTCTGCCCGTTCGTGCTCGCATTCCTGGAGCGCCACCCTCAGTACATGGATCTAGTCTGGAAACCGTGAGCGTCCGCGCCGCCCATCTCGACCAGATACGGATCGTCGAGCTGCCGGGCACGCGATCGCCCGCTCGGACAAGCCCGGTGAGACGTGGAGCTGGTGCTACGTGGACGAAGTCGGAGTGGAGGTCGTGGCGCCGTGACACTTGCTGAGCTACCGCTCGCCGACTGGGAGCCCACCAAGACGACGATTCATCTCTGGGCGCAGATCGTCGGCAAGATGCGGCTCGCGATCATGCCGCCGCGGAACCACTGGTGGCATGTCCCCCTCTACGTCGACGTCCGGGGCCCGACGACGCGGCGGATGAGAGCGCCCAACGATGTCACGTTCCAGATCGACTTCGACTTCGTCGAGCACCGACTCCACGTTCGGACGGCGGCCGGTACCGACGAGTCGTTCCCGCTCTACGACGGTCTCTCCGGATCCTCGTACGCCGTCAGCTGACTACCTTTTCCTGTCGAGCGCTGAGCTCTTGCCCGAGCTGTTGTAGCGCGACGGCCATCTCTCTGACCAGCTGTTCGAGCGCGTCTGTCCGTTCGGCGAGATCTTGGACTGCTACAGATCGGGGCGTCGTCGATTGAAGCGCGTTGCCCCAATCATGAGGCGTGTCCCGGTCGGGAAGAAGTTCCTGCACACGCTCCACCAGGGTCTCTGTCAGCGACTCCATTGGAGACGGCTCCTTTTCGTAGGCGACAGCGGGATCTCACGCAGCCCTATTCCCGACGCGCGCGCCGACGAATCCTCACTCCGGCCGCCGCACAGCCATCGCAGCCATTTTGCAGCCAGCACGACTCGAGGCACAACCGCTATGCCGTCCCAGGAAAGACGAAACCCCCGCGTTAGCAGGGGCTTCGCGCAAATGGGCGGTACTGGGCTCGAACCAGTGACCCCCAGCTTGTCGAGCTGGTGCTCTCCCAACTGAGCTAACCGCCCTTGGGGTTTGGATTCTAGCCGAGGAAGCGCAAGGGGTTGACCGGGACGCCGCGGCGCAGGACTTCGAAGTGCAGGTGCGTGCCCGAGCAACTGCCCGTGCAGCCGGCGCGACCCAGGAGCTCGCCGCTGTGGACCCGCTCGCCCGCGGTCACGCCGACGTGGGAGAGATGCGCGTACAGCGCGGTGTACGGGCCCGGCAGGTCGAGCACGACGATCTGGCCGTAGCCCTCGTAGCCGCCCGTGTAGCCCGTCTGGCGTACGACACCAGAGGCGACCGAGCGCAGCTGCAGCGTGCGCAGCATGCCGATGTCGATGCCGTCGTGGCGATGGTCGCCGCGCCACTCGCCGAACTGGGCGGTGATGGTGCCGTGGGCGGGCCAGGTCATCTGGAGACGCGCGGAGTCGTCAGGGCGTGCCGAAGCCGTCGGGGCGGCGAGTAGGGCGGCGAGAAGTGAGACGACGAGCGCGCTCCGCAAGAGGAGCGTGCGTGTCATGGGAAGCCCGCAGGGTAGGCCCGCCCGCGGCCCGTTTCCTCACCCGATCGGGGGAGATCAGCCCAGGTAGGCGCTGGTCAGATACGCCGCGGGGTCGATCGGCACGCCGTTCTGGCGGAGCTCGAAGTGGAGATGCGTGCCGGTGCACGAGCCCGTGCAGCCGGCGATGCCGACCGGGTCGCCCGCGTCGAGCCACTCGCCGACGGTCGCCCTCGGGGAGGCCAGGTGGGCGTAGAGCGTCGAGTACCCGTCACCGACGTCGACGAGCACCACGTTCCCGTAGCCCTCGAATCCCGGGAGATAGCCCACCTCGGTGACGGTGCCGGGAGCGGCGGAGCGGACGTCGAGCGAGCGCAGGATGCCGATGTCGAGACCGAGGTGCTCCCTACCCCACCGCGGCCCGAAGCCGTCCGTGACGGTGCCGTCGGCGGGCCATGCCAGCGCGAACGGCTCGAGGTGCTCGAGGTACGGACGGAGGGGGCCGTCCGGCACCGCGTGTGCGCCCTGGACCGGACCAAAGATGACGAACGAGGCGCAGAGCGCCCCCAGGAGAAGCCGCATCGACGGCGGAGGGTAGCGGTTTGCCGCCGTCGCCGGTGGGCTAGGGATGCCCCATGCCCGATGCGGTCGTCATCGGCGCCGGCCCGAACGGGCTCGTCGCCGCCAATCTGCTCGCAGACGAGGGCTGGAGCGTCGAAGTGCTCGAGGCGCAGCCCCGTCCCGGCGGCGCAGTCAAGAGCAGCGAGCTCGAGCCCGGCTACGTGACCGACGACTTCAGCGCCTTCTACCCGCTCGCCGCCGCCTCGCCCGCCCTCCGCCGGCTCGAGCTCGAGCGCTTCGGCCTGCGCTGGGCGCACGGCCCGTTCGAGCTCGCGCATCCCGCCGCGGACGGGACCTGCGCGGTGCTCTCACGCGACCTCGCCGAGACGGCTCGCTCGCTGGACGGCTTCGCCGAGGGCGACGGCGAGGCGTGGCGCGACCTCTTCGCGCTGTGGGAGCGCGTGGGCGACCAGCTCCTCCGCGCGCATCGTCACGCCCTTCCCACCCGTCCGGGTCGGCGCGCGGCTCGCCCTGCGGCTGCGCCGCGACCTGCCCGAGTTCGGCCGCTTCATGCTCCTCTCCGTGCGCCGCATGGGCGACGAGCGCTTCGCCGGCGCCGGTGGGCGCCGCCTGCTCGCGGGGAACGCGATGCACACCGACCTGCTCCCCGAGTCGTCACTCGGCGGCTTCTTCGGCTGGCTGCTCAGCTGCCTCGGGCAGACCGTCGGGTACCCGTGCGTCGAAGGCGGCGCCTCCCGGCTCACCGACGCCCTCGTCCGGCGGCTGGAGGAGCGTGGCGGCCGTGTGACCTGCGACGCGCACGTGGACGAGATCGTGGTGCGCCGGGGCCGCGCGGTCGCGGTTCGCACGGCCGCCGGCGAGGTCGGAGCCGAGAGGGCGGTGCTCGCGGACGTGCACGCGGTCGCGCTCTACCTCGACCTGATCCCGCGTGAGCACGTGCCGGAGCGCATCCTGCGCGCGATCGGGCGGTTCGAGCACGATCCGGCCACCTTCAAGGTGGACTGGACGCTCGACGGGCCGATCCCGTGGGCGGCGGTTCCGGCCCGGAGCGCGGCGGTCGTCCACGTGGCCGAGTCGGTCGACGAGCTGAGCGTGACCCAGAGCGAGCTCGCCCGTGGTCTCGCGCCGACGGATCCATTCCTCGTTCTCGGTCAGTACTCGATGGCCGATCCGAGCCGAGCCCCGAGCGGCAGGGAGGTTGCCTGGGCGTACACGCACCTCCCTCAGCGGGCCGATCCTGGCGACCTCGCCGAGCGGATGGAGCAGCGCGTCGAGACGCTCGCGCCCGGCTTCGGCGCGCTGATCAGACAGCGGCGCGTGTCCACGCCGGCAGACCTGGAGGCCGCCGACGAGAACCTGGTCGGCGGCGGGCTCAGCGCCGGCACGTCCCAGCTCCATCAGCAGCTCGTCTTCCGTCCGATCCCCGGCCTCGGCCGCCCGGAGACGCACCTGAAGGGCCTGTACCTCTGCTCCGCATCGGCTCACCCCGGGGGCGGCGTCCACGGCGGCCCGGGCGCCATCGCCGCCCGGGCGGCACTTCGCAAGCTACGGCTACCGCGCTAGAAGATCTCCGGGCGCTAGAAAATCTCAGGACACCAGGGCTTGCGCGGCGTCGCGAAGAGCGCGTCCGCACGTACGGCGGCGCCGTCGCGCAGCTCGCGCACCGTCCCGGCGCGAACGAGCTCCGAGGCGGTGAAGCCGCCGAGGTAGAGCGACGCCGCTTCGTTCACGTCGAGCTCGAGGTCGGCTTCGTCGTCCGTGCGCTCCGCGCTGCCGCCGGCGATCCGCCAGCGGCCGGCATTCTCGGGCATGAAGGCGTCGGCCACCTCCAGGACGAGCGGCTCCGCGGATGCGTAGGAGCGCGCTGAGAGCGCCGCGCCGACGTCGACGAGCCGGATGAAGAGCGTGTCGTAGACCCGCAGGAGCGCCCGGCGGGGGTACACGAGCTGGTGCAGGAGTGGATGGTCGATCGGCAGGTGGTTGGCGCGGAAGGTCCCCACCCAGTCGATCCCGAGCAGGAAGCGCCAGAGCTCGACGTCGGCGCGGTCGTCGCCCATCGCCTCGATCACTCGCACGTGGCCGACGTTCGCGGCTCCCTCCCACTTCGAGATCACGCGGTAGAGCGCGTACGCCGCCGGGACGCCGTCGAGCTCGACCACTGCGACGTTCTTCACCGCACCCTCCTCGCGGCGGTCGGGAGGGTCGTCGAGCACGCGCGACTCCCACCAGGCCGTCGAGCGCTCGTACATGCCGGGCGTGCGCAGCCGGACGCGGTCGTAGATCGGCGGCACCAGCTCCTTCGCCTCGTCGAGGTTGACGAGCCGCAGCCGGGTTGCCTGATCCGGCGGCGTGCGGAGCTCGTGGTAGCCGCGCGCGAGCTCGAGCTCGGTGCCGAGCGCGGCCATGCCGTAGCCGTAGCGCCGGTAGATCGCCTCCTCCGAGGCCCACAGGGCGGCGATCGGCTCGCCGCGCTCGCGGACGTCGCTCGAGTTGCGTGCGCATCATGCTGCTCAGCACGCCGCGGCGCCGGTGCGTGGGCAGGACGCCCACCACGGTGACGCCGGCGCACGGGATCGGGCCGCCCGGAACGGTCATGCTGAAGGGAAAGGCGCCCGCGCCGCCGATGATCTTGCCGTCGTCCACGGCGACGTGCATCCGCTCGGTCGGCAGGTTGCGCGAGAAGCGCTGCGCAGCTTCGAGATCGGCCGGCCAGCCGCCGAAGTAGTGCCCGATCGCCCGGATGCCGTCGGCGAGCTCGTCGATCGTCGTCGCGGGCCGGACCTCGACAGCCATCAGGCGATCTTCTCCAACGGCGCGTAGTCGAGCATCAGCTTGCGCTCGCTGCCGTCGCTCGCGAAGCGGACGGTGACGAGGCCGCCAGCCTCGATGCGGACGATCACGCCCTCGCCCAGCGTGCCGTGGCGCACGCTGTCGCCGGTCTCGAGCGACGGGTGCTCCCGCTGTTGGCTGGAATTGGGAGGCTGGATGTCGGTTGTCTGCGCCGGCGTGCCGTAGTTGCGCCACGAGGAGGCACGCAGCCGCTCGCGCTCGACGTGCCGGTCGGGCAGCTCGTCGAGGAAGCGCGAGGGAAGGTTGGAGTTCGTCCGGCCCCAGAGCAGGCGCGAGGAGGCGTGCGTGAGCGTCAGGCGCTCCTGCGCCCGCGTCAGGCCGACGTAGAAGAGCCGGCGCTCCTCCTCGATCCCCTGCTCCTCGATCGAGCGCCCGCTCGGGAAGATCTCCTCCTCGACGCCGACGACGAAGACGGCGCGGAACTCGAGCCCCTTCGCGTTGTGGATCGTCATCAGCGTCACGTTGCTCTCCCCGGTGAGCGCGTCCTGGTCGGAGTAGAGCGAGATCTCCTGCAGGTAGCCCGAGAGCGTCGGCTCCTCGGCGGCCGACTCGTACTCGCGGGCGCCGTCGATGAAGGCCTCCAGGTTCTCGATCCGGCCGCGCGCCTCGATCGTCCGCTCCGCCTCGAAGGCGTCGATCATCCCCGTCCGGTCGTAGACGGCCTGGATCAGCTCCGGCACCTCGAGCTCCTGCGCGGCCGCGCGGAGCGAGTCGAGCAGGTTCGCGAGCCCCGTGACCGCCTTCACGGCGGCGGTGCCGAGGCCGGCCTCCTCCGGGTGGGAGAGCGCCTCGTAGAGCGAGATCCCGCGCCCCTCGGCGTAGGTGACGAGGCGCGCGAGCGTCGTGTCGCCGATCCCGCGCCGCGGCTTGTTCGCGATCCGCAGCAATGAGACGGCGTCGGGCGGGTTGTCCAGCACCTGCAGGTAGGCGATCACGTCCTTCACCTCCGCGCGCTCGTAGAAGCGCGGGCCGCCGATCACCTGGTAGCCGATCTGCTGGAGGCGCAGCGTCTGCTCGATCACCCTCGACTGCGCGTTCATCCGGTAGAAGATCGCGATCTCGCTGCCGGAGTAGCCGTCGTCGACGAGGCCGGCGATCTGCGCGGCGACGTAGCGCGCCTCCGAGTGCTCGTCCTCGACCTCGATCACCCGCACGGGGTCGCCGTCGCCGAGCTCCGACCAGAGCCGCTTCTCCTTGCGCTCGCTGTTGTTCGAGATGACCGCGTTCGCCGCCTCGAGGATCGCGTTCGTCGAGCGGTAGTTCTGCTCCAGCGCGATCGTGCGCGTCTGCGGAAAGTCGCGCTCGAACTCGAGGATGTTGCGGATGTCGGCACCGCGGAAGGCGTAGATGGACTGGTCGGGGTCCCCGACGGCGCAGACGTTCTGGTGCTTCTCGCCCAGGATCTGCAACAGCCGGTACTGGGCGTGGTTCGTGTCCTGGTACTCGTCGACGAGCACGTAGCGGAACGCGTTCTGCCAGCGCTTGCGGGCATCGGGGAAGCGCTCCAACACCTCCACCGTGAGCATCAGCATGTCGTCGAAGTCGACCGCGTTCGAAGCGTGCAGACGCTTCTGGTAGAGCTCGTACACCTCCGCGACCGTCTGGTCGAAGAAGGACGCGACGCGCTCGCGGTACAGCGCCGGCGTCACGAGCTGGTTCTTCGCGTTCGAGATCTGCGCGTGGATGCCACGCGGGACGAAGCGCTTGGGATCCTTGTCCAGGTCGTCGAGCACCTGCTTGACGAGCCGCACCTGATCCTGCGAGTCGTAGATCGTGAAGTTCGACTTGTAACCGAGACGCTCGGCTTCGCTGCGCAGCATCCGGCCGCAGGCGGCGTGGAAGGTGAGGATCCAGATCGCGCGCGCGACCGGGCCGAGCATGGTCGTCAGGCGTTCGCGCATCTCGCCCGCGGCCTTGTTCGTGAAGGTAATCGCCAGGATCTCGTTCGGCTTCACACCCACCGCGGTGATCAGGTGCGCGACGCGGTGGGTGAGCACGCGAGTCTTCCCGGAGCCCGCCCCGGCGATCACGAGGAGCGGCCCCTCGGTGTGCAGGACGGCCTCCCGCTGGGCGGGATTCAGGCCGGCGAGGTAGCGCTCGGGTGAGGCGACGGGCACGCGTCGATGCTAGCGGCCGCAGCGGTCTATGCTCGCCGGCGTGATCCGCGAGGGACACGAGTCGGATTTCGCCGAGGCGACGGCGCTGGTGAACAGCGTCTGGCCGTACCGGGTCGGCTCTGCCGCGGGCTGGCGGCACTCCGTGCGTGCCGAGCCCGCGGAGGCTCAACGGCGCTTCTGGGCGGCCGAGCACGACGGGGTGCTCGTCGGCTGGGCGTCGGCCGCCCTCGACTACGAGAGCGCGGAGCGGCCCGGCACCGTCGGCATCAGCGTCGTGCCGGAGCACCGCGGCCGTGGGCTCGGCGGCGAGCTCTTCGAGCGGTGTGACGAGCACCTCCGAGCGATCGGAGCGGCGGTCGTGGACGCCGGGAGCGAGGACAGCCCGGCCGCACGCGGCTTCCTCGAGGGGCGAGGCTTCCGGCACGCGCACACGAGCCGGATCTCCGGCGTCGACCCAGCCGGCGTGGAGCAGGCGAGCGCGCCGGCGGGCGTCGAGCTGCGACCGCTCGCGGGTCTCAATCCTGCGCTCGTCTTCGCCCTCGACGAGGAGGCGTCGCGCGACATCCCGAACCAGGACCTCGACGACCTGAAGCTCGAGCAGTGGCTCGACGACTACTGGCGCAATCCCGACGTCGACCTCGAGAGCAGCACGGCCGCCGTCGTCGACGGGAGGCCCGTCTCGTTCTCACATCTGTTCACAGGCCCGGAGCTCCGAGGCATGACCGCGATGACGGGGACACTGCGCTCACACCGGGGCCGGGGGCTCGCGGAGCTCGTGAAGCGTGCGACGCTCGCCGCAGCGGCGGCGCGCGGCGTCCAGCTCGTCGTCACCTACAACGACGAGACGAACGCCGCGATGCTCCACGTGAACGAGAAGCTCGGCTATGTCCCGCTCGCCGCGCTGCTCGGCTGGAAGCGCGGCTAGCCCTGACGGAGCGGGAACGGCTGCCGGGCGAGCGCAGGCAGCACCTGCGACGTGACCCAGAGGGGCGTCGTCACGTAGCGGGCGTTGTAGCGGTAGCTGCCGTCAGGCCGGCGCATGCGCGCGAGATAGCGGAAGGCGGGCAGTCCGGGGGCGCGGCCGGCAGCCAGGAGGCCCTGGATCGCCCATGCCGTGGACTGCGTGTCGGAGCCGCGCCCGTCCGTCAGCTCGAAGCCGCCGTCCCTGTTCTGGTGGCGGCGCAGGAACGTGACGGCGCGGTCGATCGGCCGGCCGCGCACGCCCGCTGCGCGCAGGGCCTGGATCGCCACCGCGGTGTCGTTCGCGTCGGGGGCCGCCGCTCGGTGCCAGGACCAGCCGCCGTTCGGGCGCTGCGCCCGGCGAAGTGAGGTGACGAGCGCTGGGGGGGCTGGCTCTCCCGCCTGGCGCAGGGCGAGGATCGTCCACATCGTCGCGTTCAGGAGCTTCCCGGGCTTGTAGGCGCGCAGGCGGGCGAGGAGCGGCTCGGGCCGGTCGCGGGCGACGGTGCGGGCCATCGCGACGAGTGCGACGTCCGTCGTCACCGTGGGCTCCTGGCGCGCGAGGTACTCGGCCGCTCGGGCGTTCTCGCGTCCTGCTGCGGCGAGGCCGAGCGTCGCCCAGGCCGTCAGCTGCGGATCGCCGAAGCCCCCGTCCTCGCGCTGTTGCGACTCGACGAAGCCGACCGGTGTCGCCAGGGCCACGGTTGCGGTGAGGAGCGCCAGCAGCTTCACGTCCACACCACGTCCGTCCGCGACCTCCGTTCGAAGCGCTCGAGCACACGGCGCAGCTCGGGGCCTGCGACGAGCGCGAGAACGATGTTGCCCCCGGCGTGCGCCACGTTGAACGGCAGCCCGGCCGCGAGGCGCGCGAGGAGGGCCGCCTCGGTGTGCGGGTAGAAGCTGTACCAGAGCCAGACGTCCATCAAGGCGCCGAACGCGAAGCCGAGGACGACCGTGAACGCCGCGAACGCGAGCCGTCCGCGCAAAGCCGGTCGCAGCAGGCCTCCCAGCAGGCCGCACCCGCCCCACGCCAGCATCTGCCACGGCGTGTGCGGCCCCTGGCCGAGGAAGAAGTTCGAGGCGAGCGCGGCGAGCGCGCCGACCGCGAAGCCGCGGCGCGGGCCGAGTGCGACCCCGGAGGCGGCCACGATCACGGTCACCGGCTGGACGCTCGGGATCGGCGCGAAGAGGACACGCCCGGCGGCCGCCAGCCCGCCGAGCGTGGCGACGAGCGTCAGGTCGCGAGCCGACATCGTGCCGCCCTCGAGCCAGGCGAAGCCGGTTGCGACCACGGCGAACGCCGCCAGCAGGACGGCGAGCCCCCCGCGCGCAGGATCGAGCGCCGCCCAGGCGGCGAGCGCCAGCGCCGTGGCGGCGCAGATTGCGACGACCCTAGACGGCAACGGGGAGCTCCTCCCGCGCGAGCGAGACCCGGCGGTGCGCCGGGAAGTCGGCATCGTGAGTGGCAACGAGCACGCCGTGCCCGTCGGCCGCGTAGCCCGCGAGCCAGGCGGCGAGCTCCGCCTTCCGCGGCGGGTCGATCCCACGGGTCGGCTCGTCCAGGATCAGGAGGTCCGGCTCCGACGCCGTCACGGCGGCGAGCCCGAGCCGCTCGCGCTCCCCGCTCGAGAGGTCACGCGGGTGCCGTTCCGCCGCCCACGCCAGCCCGACCCGTTCCAGCGCCACGCGTGCACGACGTTCGTCGCCGTCGACCCCGAGCGCGACCTCCGCCAGCGCCGTCTCCCGCACGAGGTAGCGGCCCGGGTCCTGCGCGAGGTAGGTCACGCGGCCGTCGCGCTCCACCGCGCCGGCCTGCGGCGCCAGGAGCCCGGCCGCGAGCCGCGCGAGCGTCGACTTGCCGGACCCGTTCGGCCCCTCCAGCACGACGACCTCGCCGCGCCGCACCTCGAGGTCGACGCCGTCGAGCACGGGCAGCGCGGAGTGGTAGGCGTACGACACGCCGCGGAGCCGGACGAGCAGACTTTGTGTTCCTGGAACACAAGCCGCCTCTCCGCCCGCATCGCTGCGCGGGGCGAAGGCCGCTTGTGTTCCTGGAACACAAGCGCTCGTGTACGCCGGCCGCTCGCGGGCGAGCCAGTCGAGCGCCCCGGCGCGGGGCGCGTCGAGCAGGATCCGGCCGCCCTCGACGTAGAGCACGCGCGTCGCCAGCTCGAGTGCGCGGCCGACGCGCTGCTCGGAGAGCACCGCGGTCGCCCCGAGCCGCTCGACGGAGTCGAGGAGGAGCGCGGCCGCCTCGGGGTCGAGCTGGGACGTCGGCTCGTCGAGGAGCAGCAGCTGCGGCTCGAGCGCCAGGGCGGAGGCCAGGCAGACACGCTGGAGCTCGCCACCCGAGAGCTCGATCGTCTTGCGCCCCCAGAGGTGAGCCGCGTCGACCGCCGCCAGGGCGCGCTCGACGCGCGGCCAGATCTCGGCGGGAGGAGTGCCGAGGTTCTCCAGCCCGAAGGCGACCTCGTTGGCGACGATCGTCATCACGACCTGGTCCTCCGGATCCTGGAAGACGCTTGCGACGGTGCCGGCGAGATCGGAGGGACGGGTGGTGCGCGTGTCGAGGCCGGCCACGACGGCTCGGCCGGCGAAGCGGCCGCCGTGGAAGTGCGGCACGAGCCCCGAGAGGACGCGGAGAAGCGTCGACTTGCCCGAACCGGATGGGCCCAGCAACGCCACGACCTCGCCCTGCTCGAGCTCGAGCGACGCGTCGACGAGCGCGGCCGGCGCGCCGGGATAGGCGTACGTCACGCCGTCGAGCTGGGCTAGAGCCACAGCCCCACTCCGAGCACGAGCGCAGCCGCGAGCGGCAGCGCAAGGCGGTCGCGGCGGGTCCAGCCGGGCCGCGGTGCGCGCGTCGAGCCGGCGCGGCCGAAGCCGCGTGCCTCCATCGCCTCCGCGAGACTCGAGGCCCGCTCCAGCGACCCGGCCACGAGCGGCGAGAGCAGCGTCGCGTAGCCGCGGGCGCCGTGGAGCTGCACGCCTCGGCCGCGCACGGCCTCCGCCAGCCCGCGGGCGTCGCGCTCGAGCGAGGGTACGAGCCGCGTCGCGAGTGCGACTGCAAGCGCCGACCGGCGCGCGAAGCCTGCCGCTGCGACGAGCCGATCGTGATCGAGGAGCAGCGCGTAGGCGGAGAAGGCGAGCGCGAGCGAGGTCAGCCGCAGCGCGTTCAGCGCCGCCTCGTACAGCTCGACGGTCGTGACGTCGAGCGGCCCGATCACCGGCAGCGTCGGCCCCTCCCACAGCACCGTCCCCTCGGGGCTCGACCACAGGAACGGCGAGAGCACGAGCACGCCGAGGCCCGTGGAGAGGGCGCCGAAGAGATAGACGCCGCGACGACCGGCGGGGGCGCGGAGGCAGATCGCGAGCAGGACGAGCGTGATCACCGCGACCGTCACGATGCGGTCCGCCAGCAGAGCGGCAACCCCGACGGCGGCGAGCAGGAGAGCTGCAGGCCCGGGGCTCACGGGACGCGGTACCTCCGCAACGCCTCCGGGTCCCCGCTCCACGTGAAGCGGACGGGAGCCCCAGCCGACTCGCCGAGCAGCTCGCCGCGCAGGGCGTCCGGCCCGGCCCTCACCTCGAGCACGTTGGCCCCGTCGGGGACCGGCGACCCCTCGGGCTCGACGGAGGCCGCGTCCACCTGCTCGCCGAGCTCGCGCGCCTGCTCCTCCAGCCCAGGCGCGTAGCGCACGACCGCCGCGCGCGTCTTGCCGTCGTAGCCGTGGAGGAAGGGCTCGGGGAACGCGCCCACGACGACGCGCGCCTCGCCTGGCTGCACCCAGTCGCGGTAGTCGAACCAGGCAACGTCGCCGTCCCGCAGGCGGTACTCGGCCGCGCTGCGGTCGCCCTCGTAGCCGTTCAGGAACCAGAACCAGTCGCGCTGCGACTCGAGGTCGCCCTCGAGGCCGTCGAGCGACTGGAGGAAGCGGCCGCCGTAGCGGGTCTCGACGTCGGCCTCGGCGGCGAGCGCGCGCATCACGGTCTGACCCGCGCGGACCTCGGCCTCCAGCAGCAGCGTCGCACCGCGGTCGCGCGTGACCCAGAGCTGTGCGGTCCCCTCCCCCTCGCCGGTGCTGCCGCCGCAGCCGGCGAGGAGGAGCAGGACGAGAAGAGCGCCGGCGAGGCGCCGCATCTCACCGAACCGCGTTCGAGCGGATAGCGCCGGCGGCGACCGCGCGCACGAGCCCCGTGTGCGCGCCGATGCAGGCGCGGCCCTGCGGTGCCTGGACTCGCTTCTTCCCTGCGACGAGCGTCGCGTTGCGGGCACGCGCGCGCTTGCCGGCGTCGTCGACCGTCTCGACGACGTAGCAGTTGCCCGGAAGCCGCTTCAGGTCGAGCGTCGGCGGGCCTCCGGTCGGCCCGAAGGTGGCGTAGTACCAGAGCACCACGTCGCCGTCCTTCAACACGACCTTGTCGGCGCCCACGGGCGGCGAGACACCATTGACCTTGAAGGCCCAGCCCGCGTTCTCGGCGGCCGCGTACTTGCCGATCTGGCTGACGTAGTCCCCGAACGACGACGACGTGAGGGCGTAGTGGAACTCGCCCGCGACGCTGGCGACGTCGAGCGCGTGCAGGGCGTTGTCCGCTCTGAGCCCGGGCTGCGAGGAGCCGTAGATCGTCTGTGTCTTGCCTTCGACGCGCACCTTCACGTTGGCGGCGAGGGCGCCACCGGCGAGCACGACCGCAAGGGCCAGTGAGAGGAGCAGTACGAGTGGTCTGCGAAGCATCGAATCCTCCTTCCGCGAGGGGTTCGGTGTGGGGAGCGCGGCAGGTCTTCTGACTCGGGGCTCCCCTCTCCGCGGCCTTCCCGGCTCTCGGCCAGTGGCGTGTCGCGGAGCGGCGTCTCCCCTCACAGCGGCGGGACCGTCCCGGATTTGCACCGGGTTCCCTTTCCGGGCTCCTTGTGGAGCGCGAGCCTATCATCGGCCCGTGCCGTCGTCTCCAGCGCTGCGCCTCTGGGCGCCCGTCGTCCTCTGGGCCGCGGTCATCTTCGCCTTCTCGGCCGTCCCGAGCCTGGGCAGCGGCCTCGGCAGCTGGGACCTCCTCCTGCGCAAGCTCGCACACGTCGCGGAGTTCGCTGTGCTCGGCGCGCTGCTCCTCCGGGCGCTCGGCCGGGCGGGAGCCGCGTTCGCCCTCGGCGTGGCGTACGCGGTCTCGGACGAGGTGCATCAGCACTTCGTCGCGGGACGGCGCGGCGCGCCGGTCGACGTCCTGATCGACTCGGTCGGCGTGGCGCTCGGCATTGCGGCCTGGCGACGGTTCTCACGGTGAGAGTCGCGGTCGAACTGGACGCCCTCGGCGACACGCGGCCGCTGTGGCGCGACTGGCTCGAGGACATCGCCCGTGTCCTCGACGTCGACGAGCTCCCCGCAGACCGCGCGGCGGCCGCGAAGGCGCTCGACGACCGGGGCTCCGGGAACTGGCGCACGCTGCTCGAGCGCTTCGCGGAGGATCGCGCGCCCGTCTACCTGCGCCCCGCCGCGGAGGTGAGCGCTGCCCTGAGAAGGTTGCAGGCAGCGGGCGCCGAGGTGGGCGTCTTCACGGATGCGCCGGCCGAGCTGGCCCGCGTCGCCCTCGTGCAGCTGGGGGCCGCCCGGCGGGTCGACGTCGTCGAGGCCGGCGAGGGTGCCCTGGAGCGGCTGCTCGCGGCGCTCGGCGCGGATGCCGTCGTCGTGCGCACACGCACGGAGCTCGTCACGCTAGATTCACGGTGATGGATGCCAAGGAGATGCCCGACCGCCAGTTCGACGCGCTGCTCGAGCGCCTCGACCGGATGACCGCCGAGCTCGAGCGGCTGAACCGCAACACCGAGGCCAGCGAGGGCTTCAACCTCGTCGCCCGCGAGCTGCGCAACCTGAACGAGTCGCTGAACGCGCTCGCCTACGCCGCCCTCGGCCAGAGCCCCACCGTCCGCCGCCGCAGAACCGGTTAGCCCGGGATGTCGGCGAGCGCGCGCACGTAGCGCTCGGCGGAGCGGCGCACGACCTCGCTCCCGTTGCTCGGGACGAGGCGGTCCCACCAGGCGCCGAGGATGCGCTCGAACGGCCACGGCTCCAGCGCGGCCGCGATCCGCTCCACCTCGCGCGCCGGCAACGGGACGAGGTTCGGGTAGCTCCACATGAAGCTGACGAAGCTGCGGTCGGGGACCACCTGGACGATGTCGCCCGAGAGGAGCGTCGAGCGCGGCGCGTCGTGGAGGACGGTGCCGCCGGCGAAGTGTCCGCCCAGCCGGAGCAGCGTCAGGCCGCCCCCGAGCTCCTTCTCGTCGCCCGACCAGAGCTCGATCGCGGGATCGGGCCGCATGATCCATTCCCGGTCGGCCTCGTGGAGCAGGATCGGGACGCCACCGAGCGCACGGCTCCACTCGACCATGCCGGAGTAGTAGTGCGGGTGCGAGATCGCGATCGCGCGCACCTCGCCACGAGCCCGCACGACCTCGAGCGCCGCCTCGTCGACGAGCGGGATCATGTCCCAGAGCACGTTGCCCTCGCCGGTCTCGACGACGACGAGCCTCTGGCCGATCGCCACCGCCGGCTCGATCCCTACGGCGAGGTAGCCCGCGTCCTGGCGCACGTCGCACGCGTGCTCGCGCGCGAGCTCGGCGAGCGTCGTCCACCGCTGGCCGCCGGCCCCGACGTACTGGCGCTCGTCCTCGCAGATCGGGCAGCGCTCCGGCGGCGCCTCCGAGTCGGCGAACTGAGCCGCGCAGGTGACGCAGACCCAGTTCACGGCGGGCTCAGGGGGTCAGCCGGTAGATCGTCCCGCCATGCGAGACGGCGTAGAGCTCGCCGGCGTTGTCCTGTCCGAACGAGGTGACGCTCGCGACCTTGAACCCCTCGCGGCGCAGGCCGGTCGCCTTGCCGTTAGCGAGCTTGAAGCTCCAGATCAGGCCGCTGCAGTAGTCGCCGTAGATGTAGCGGCCGCGCAACGACGCCTTCGAGCCTCGATAGACGTACCCGCCGGTGACCGAGCAGCCGTTGTCGTGCGTGTACTGCGCGACGGGCTGAACGAGCTTGCCGGGCCCGAGCTCCTTGTCCTCGAACTTGGAGCGGCCCTCATAGACGTCCCAGCCGTAGTTCTCGAGCCCGGGGCTGTTCGCAGGCGAGTACGAGATCTCCTCGATCGAGCCCTGGCCGACGTCCCCGATGTAGAGGTCGCCGTTGGCGCGATCGAAGGAGAAGCGCCAGGCGTTCCTGAGCCCGAACGCCTCGATCGCGAGCCCTTTGGTGGCGACGTTGATCGACAGCAGCTTGCCGAAGAGCGAGCGCGGGTTCTGCGAGCGGTTCTCGGGGTCGCCACCGCTGCCGCCGTCGCCCATCGTGAAGAAGAGCCGGCCGTTCGGGGCGAAGGCGAGCATGCCGCCGTTGTGGTTCCCGTACGGGTCGCGGCTGGAGAAGAGCTGCCGCGGTGAGGACGCTCGGATCCCGTTCGTCCGGTACTCGACGACCTTCGTCGAGCCGTCGCGGGCGGTGTACTGGACGTAGAGCCTGCGCACCTTCGGGTAGGAAGGGTGGAACGCGAGCCCGAGGAGTCCCTGCTCGCCACCCGCGGTGACGAGGCCGCGGATGTCGAGAAGCGGCGTCGAGCGAAGCTTCCCGTTCTGCAGCACCTGGATCGTGCCGGTCTGCTCGACGACGTAGAGCCGCCCGGCCTCGCCCTTCGCGCCGGTGACGAAGACCGGCTGCTTGAACCCGCCTGCGACGGCGCGCGGCTTGAAGCCGGCGCGATCAGCCCGCTCGGGCGCCGCTCCCGCCGCGCACGCGGCGCCGAGGGCGGCGATGCCGGCGAGTGCGAGCAGCGACCTCATCCGCGCGCACGATAGCCAGAGGACTGGCGGCCGGGGCGCAGTAACCTCCACCGGTGAAGATCTTCGTCATCGGCGCAGGCCAGGTCGGCGCGACGATCGTCGAGGCTCTCCACGACGATCACGACGTGACCGTGATCGACCTCGACCCGGCGCGCCTGGAGCCACTCGCGCACCGCTACGACGTCTCTACGATCGAGGGGAACGGGGCCAGCCGCAGCGTGCTCGCCGAGGCGGGCGTCGTCTCCGCCGACCTGCTGATCGCCTGCACGTCGCGCGACGAGGCGAACATCGTGTCCGCGATGATCTCGAAGGCCGTCGCGCCCCGGACGACGACGATCGTGCGCACGACCAACCCGGAGTACCTCGAGGTCTGGCGGGAGGGTCAACTCGACGTCGACTTCATCGTCTCCTCCGAGGTCGAGACCGCATACGCAATCTCGCGCTCGATCAGCGTTCCCGCGGCGCGGCAGACCGACGTCTTCGCCGACGGACAGGTGCACCTCGTCGAGTTCGACGTCGACGAGAACTCGAGCCCGGAGATCCTCGGGGTGCCGGTGCGCAGCGCGCCGATCCCCAGGGACTCGAAGATCGCGGCCATCATCCGCGACGACAAGATGATCCTGCCCGGCGGGGACGAGGTGGTCGCCCCGGGCGACCGGATCGTCGTGATCGGCTCCCCGTCGGCGGCGCAGGAGTGGGGCGAGCTGATCGCACCGGGCTCCGGCAAGGTCAGCGACGTGGTCATCTTCGGCGCAGGCCGCGCCGGCACGGCGATCGCCCGGCTGCTGCTCGAGCAGGGGATCGGGGTCCGGATGATCGAGGCGGACCGCGAGCGCGCACGCATCGTCGCCGAGACGCTGCCGCGGGCCCGCGTCTTCCACTCCACCGGGGTCGAGCCGGACTTCCTCGAACGCGAGCGGATCGGCGACGCGCAGGTCGCGATCTTCGCCATGCGCGACGACATGAAGAACCACTACGCGGCCACGCTCGCGCGCGTCCACGGCGTCCGCTTCACGATCGCGATCGTGCACGACCCGCCCGCAATCGAGGTGTTCGAGTACGCCGGCGTCGACGTGACGATCAACCCCCGCGCGGTCACCGCCGAGGAGATCGTCCGCTTCGCCCACGACCCGCGCACGCAGCAGGTCTCGATGCTCGAGAACGACCGCTTCGAGGTGCTCGACATCACCACGCGGCCCAACAGCGAGTACGTCGGCAAGGCGTTTCGCGACATGCCGATCCGAGGAGCCCTGATCGGCGCGATCGTCCGGAACGGCACCGCCATCTTCCCGCGGGGGGACGACATCCTCCGCGCCGGTGACCGGGCGATCATCTTCACCGAGTCGAAGCGCGTCCCCGAGGTCGAGCGGGCCCTGTGAGCCCGCAGCAGAGCCGGTCGCGGCGCGTCGTCCGGCCACGTTCGCTCGCGGTCGACCTACGGGGCACGGCGCACCTCGTCGGCGTGCTGACGAAGTACCTGAGCCTCGCACTCGTCGTGCCGGCGGCGGTCGCGGTCGGCTACGGCGAGACGCCCGTCCCGTTCCTCCTCACCGGCGCGATCGTCGGCGCGGGCGGCTGGCTGCTCGAACGGTTCACGCGCGGCGCCTCCACGCTCCGCGCGCGCGAGGGCTTCCTGATCGTGTCGCTCGTGTGGGTCGTCGCGGCGGCGGTCGCGGCTCTGCCCTACCTCCTCTCCGGCGAGGGACAGCTCGACCGGCCCCTCGACGCGTACTTCGAGGGCATGGCCGGCTTCACGACCACCGGCGGGACCGTGCTCACGGACGTCGAGTCGCTCTCACACTCGCTGCTGATCTGGCGGCAGCTGACCCAGTGGCTCGGGGGCCTCGGGATCATCGTGCTCGCCCTCGCCGTCTTCCCGCGCCTGCGCGTCGGCGGTCGGCAGCTCTTCGAGTCCGAGCTGCCCGGGCCGGAGATCGAGAGCCTCAACACCCGCATCCGCGACACCGCACGCCGGCTCTGGATCCTGTACGTGGCGCTCACGGCCACGCTGATCGCGATCCTCTGGCTGCTCGGAGCGACGGGCGCCGACTCCCGCATGAGCGGGTTCGAAGCGGTCGCGCACGCGCTCACGACGATTCCGACCGGTGGGTTCTCGACGAACAGCCGCTCGGTGGAGGAGTACGCGGCCGTGACGCAATGGACGATCGTCGTCTTCATGATCCTCGGCGGCGCCAACTTCGCGCTCCTCTACGCGGCGTTCGTACGCCGCCACGGCCGCAAGCTGCTGCGCGACGAGGAGTTCCGGCTCTACATCGGGCTCCTCTCGCTCGGCGCCGTCATCCTCGTCGCCGAGCTCTGGGGCGAGCGGCTCGCGGCGGGCGAGACGGCCATCCGGCACGCGGTCTTCCAGTCCGTCTCGATCATGACGACGACCGGCTTCTCGAGCACCGACTTCTCCGTCTGGCCGACGCTGCCGATCATGACCCTGATCGGGCTGATGTTCGTGGGCGGCTCGGCCGGCTCCACCGCGGGCTCGGTGAAGGTCGTCCGCCACGTGCTGCTCGGCAAGATCCTGCGCCGCGAGCTCGACCAGACGGTGCATCCAGAGGTGATGAGCCCCGTACGGCTGAACCGGCGCATCGTCGACGAGCGGACACTCCGGGCCGTCTCCAGCTTCATCCTGCTCTACATCGGGATCTTCGTCGTCGGCGCCGCGCTGCTCGCGATGGACGCGGCGCGGGTCGGGCTCGACCTGCGCGTGGTGGATGCAGTCGGCGTGTCGGCCGCGATGCTCGGCAACATCGGCCCCTCGTTCGGCCTGGCCGGCCCGCTCGGGTCGCTCGAGCCGTTCAGCGACGTCTCGACCGGGATCATGATCGCGCTGATGTGGCTCGGCCGGCTCGAGGTGATCCCGATCGTGGTCCTCCTCAGCCGCCACTACTGGCGCTCGACCTAATTCTCCGCGTCTCACCTGAGCGTTCCTGGCGCGTCGCTCGGGTCGCGTAGGCCGTGGGAACAGTACGGAGGTACGAGCCCGCGGCTGGAGCGGCGCGAGCGACGCGAGGCAGCGCCGGAGGCCGGCTCCGCCGGCCGGGAGGCGCTGCCGGCCAGGAACGTTCAGCGCTTGACCAGGACTCGGTAGAGCTGGTCCTCCTTCCCGGGCTCGACGACGGCGAGCACCTGGTCGCCCGGGCGGATCACCGTCGAGTCGTGCGCGAGCTCGGACTTGCCGTTTCGCATCACCGAGATCAGCCGCGAGCCGTCCGGCAGCGTGAGCCCCGCGACGCGCTTCCCGGCGGCGGGCGAGTCGCGGCCGACCTGAAGCTCGACGATCTCGAGGTTCTCCTTGCGCAGCTCCAGCAGGCGCACGATCCCGTGCTCGGGCACCTCGTGCTCGACGAGGCCGAGGATGTTCGAGGTCGCACAGACGGTCTGGCTGATCCCGAGCAGGTCGAAGTGCTCCTGGTTGCGCGGGTCGTTCACGCGCGCGACCACCTTCGGCACGCGGTAGCCCTCGCGCGCCAGCTGGCAGATGATCAGGTTGTCCTCATCGTCGCCGGTGACTGCGAGCACGAGCTCCGGTGGGCGGGCGATCCCGGCGAGCTCGAGCACGTGCAGCTCGGTGGCGTCGCCCAGCAGGATCTGGTGCTCGAACTCCTCCTGCAGGCGCTCGAAGCGGAACTGGCTCTGCTCGATCAGGGTCACCTCGTGGCCCATCCGGAGCAGCGAGCGGGCGAGGTTCGCGCCGACCTTGCCGCCGCCTGCGACGAGCGCGTACATCAGGAAGCGGCCAGCGCGGCGGTCGTCTTCCGGACGGTCTCGGCCAGCGCCGCGATCGCGGTCTTCGTCGGGCAGATCACCTGCATCCCGCGCTCGGCGTAGAAGTCCGCGCGCGCCGGGTCGAGGATGCGCACGACGACGCACTCGACGCCGTAGCGCTTCTTCACCACCTGGCCGATGACGAGATTCGTGTTGTCGCCGTTCGTCGCGACGACGACTGCGTCGGCCTCGTCGGCGCCCGCCCGCCGCAGGATCTCCGAGTCCATCCCGTGGCCGACGACGAATCCGCCCGACCAGTCGGAGCCGAGCCGCGAGAGCGCTTCCTCCTTCTCGTCCACGGCCGTCACGTCCCAGCCGTCGGCACGGAAGACGCGCGCGAGCGACGCTCCCACGCGCCCGCAGCCGATCACGACCAGCTTCATTCCCGAAGCCTAGCTCGCGCCCTCCAGGACGCCTTGCGGAAAGGCCACGACCAGCACCTCGCAGGGCGCGTGTCGCAGCACGTAGTCGACGGTGGGCGAGAAGAACGCCGACTGACGCCGCCAGCGCGGCGACGAGCCGAGCACGATCAGGTCGGAGTCGCGCGCCGCCGCCTCGGCCACGATCGCCTCCCCGATCGAGCGAGCCCGGACCGTGATCTGGTTGACGGCGACGTCGTGCTCCTCGCCGAGCAGCCCGGCCTCGGCCAGAGACTCGGCTGCCGCCTCGTCCTGCTCGTGCAGCTCGGCGTCGAGCTCCTGCTCGAGCGGGACGCGGATCACGTAGAGCGCGTCGACCGCCGCCTCTCGCTCTTTGGCGAGCGCGATCGCGGTGGCGACCATCTCCTCGCCGATCACCCCCAGCTTCATCGGCACGAGCAGGCGCTGGAACTCGACTCCGGGCGGGAGAGTCTCGACCGGCGAGACCTCCTCCAGCAGGCCGTGCTGCTCGCGGCGGCGCACGACGCCGTAGACGACGAGCCCGAGCGCGAGCCACGCCGGCCCCGCGTAGCGGGCGCCTTCATGGGTCACGAGCGCGAGGATCCAGACGGCGACCGCGACGACCAGCCCGGCCACGGCGGGCAGCGGCACGTCCGCTCCCGCCAGACGCACGTCGAACGGGACCCGGAACGGCCGCGGCAGCTCGGGCTCCCGGAAGCGGAGGCGGATCACAGCGAGCTGTGCGGCTGCGAACGCGAGCAGGACGCCGAACGAGTAGAGGCTCGCGAGGAAGGCGACGTCGTCGCCGAAGACCCCGACCCCGACGACGAGGGCGATCGAGACCAGCGCGACGGAGACGATGGCCTGCGGCGAGACGAGTGTCCTCCGGTTCAGGCGGCCGAACGCGCGCGGGAGCTGGCCGTGGCCGCCCAGCGAGTGGGCCAACCGCGTGCAGCCGGAGATCGACGTCGTGGCGGCGGCGAAGAGCACGATCGCCCCCACCAGACCCACGAAGACGCGGAGCGCGTCCGCGAGCGCGTCCGGCAGCGGCGCGGCCAGCGCGGCGGCGATCCCGGAGATCGGTGCGAGGAGCCACTCGTTGCCGAGTGGGCTCTCGCCGTCGACGGCGGGCAGTGCGGAGACCCCGACGACGGCGATCGTGGCCGTCACGATCACGACGAGCCCGATCGCCGAGAAGAGAGAGCGAGGCAGGGTCCGCCCGGGCTCGCGCGCCTCCTCGGCGAGGTTCGCCACCGTCTCCAGGCCCGTGTAGGCGAGCATCGCAAGCGGTACCGCGAAGGCGATCGCCTCCCAGCCGGGCCACTCGCCGAGCGAGATCGTGGCGGCGAGCGGCTCGGGCGCGAGCAGGAGCGCGAGGCCGAGTACGACGAGCATGAGCTGCGTGATCAGGTCGAGCCCGGCCACGAACAGGCCGGCGCGATAGATCTGCGTCCTCCGCACGAGCCGGACGCCCGCGATCGCGGCGATCACGACCACCGCGACGACGATGTCCCAGGGGGAGCCGGCCAGGCGCTCGTCGTCGAGCGCGGCTGCGAGGTAGTGCGGCAGGAAGAGCGTCGAGAGCGCGATCACGATCAGGTAATCCAGGAAGAGCGCCCACCCGGTCACGAAGCCGGCCAGGTCGTTGAAGGCGCGGCGGACGAACGTCGCTGCGCCCCCGGTCTCGGGGATCGCCGCCGTGCCCTCCGCGTACGAGAGCGAGACGAGCAGGAAGAACGCCCCGGCGCCGAGGAGCACGAGCGGCGTCCAGCCGAGCGCGTAGGCGACCACGATCCCGAGCGCGAAGTAGAGCGAGGACGCGATCTCCCCGTACGCGACCGAGAAGAGCGCCGGTGCGTCGAGCACCCGCTGGAAGCCGCTGAGCTTGCGCGCTATCGCGAGCCTCCCCGTAGCAGCGTCAGCCGCCCGGCTCCGAGCGCGACGAAGAGCGCTCCGAGCACGTAGCCGATCACACCGCCGCCCTGGACGGCGGTGACGACGAGCAGCGCGACCCCGATCGCGACGAACATGAGTGCGAAGAGCGCCACGAGGTACCGATACGCGCTCACGCCGCGGCCTCGGACGCGGTCACCATCACCCGGCACGGGGCGTGCTTGAGCACGTAGTCCACCGTGTGGCCGAAGACCGCGCGCTTGCGGCGGCCGACGTCTTTGCGGGGCGCGCCGATGATGATGATCTCGGTCTCCCGCCTGGTTGCCTCCTCGACGATCGCCTGGCCCGCGCTGCGCGCGCGCAGCAGCCGCGGGATCACGTCGACGCCGTAGGAGTCGCCGATCGCGCGGGCCTCGTCGAGCTCGCGGTTGGCGAGCGACTCCTCCGCGGTGAGCTCGGCGAGCAGCCCGAGCTCGAGCGGCACCTCGAGCACGCTGAGCGCGACGATGTGGGAGCCGCGCTCGGCCGCGAGGCTCGCGGCCACGTCGAACGCGTCGTCGGAGGCCTGACCCGGGATGACCGGCACGAGCAGGCGGCGGTACTCGAGCGCGAGCGCAGGGCCGAACGCCGCCGGCGCCTTCACGGTGGCGCGAATCGGCTCGCGCAGGATCACCCGCCGGTAGATCGCGTAGCCGACCAGCCCGGTGGCGATCCAGCCGATCCCGGTCCAGCGCGTCGCCTCGTTCTGGAGCAGGATGACGACGAAGGACGCCGCGGTCGCGAGGCCGCCCACGACGGCGAACACCGGCCAGTCGACACCTGCCACGCGGATGTTCGGCCGCGCCCGTCCGAGTCGCTCGCTCTCGGCGGCCGGCAGCATCCGAAGCCGGATGATCGACGCGTGGGCGACGGTGAAGGAGAACGTGGCGCCGAACGAGTAGAGCGTGCCGACGAAGTTGACGTCGCCGGGAAGCAGAATCGCGATCGGCGCGATCCCCGCGAAGAGCACGAGCGCGAGCCAGGGCGTCTTGAAGCGCGGATGGAGGCGGCGGAAGACCTCGGGGAGCTGCCTGTACGTCGCCATCGAGTAGGTGATCCGAGAGGCTCCGATCACGCCGGCGTTCGTGGCGATGAAGAGGATCGTCGCCGCCAGGACGCCCACGTAGATCCGGGCCACGTCGAGCAGCACCCCCTCGAGCCCGAGGTTCTCGACCACTCCGAGCACGGGGTCGTTCGCGAAGCCGCCCTGCTCGGGAGGCAGCGCCAGCAAGGTCGTCAGCTCGCCGCCGATGCGCTCCACCGGAAGTGCCGACAGCGCCACGAACGGAAGGGTGAAGAAGATCGCGAAGACGGCCACCGCGACCAGCCGATAGGCGTTGGGGACGCTCCGCACCGGGTCGCGCACCTCCTCCGCGAGGTTCGAGACCGTCTCCACGCCGGTGTAGGCGAGCATCGCGACCGGGACCGCGAGAGCGAGGTTCGACCACGTGGGCGCCTCGCCCCAGTGGACGTTCGCGGTCAGCGTCTCCGGGCTGAACACGAGCGCGAGGCCGAGCACGACGAGCAGCACCTGCGTTCCGAGATCGATGACCGCCAGGGTGACGGAGAGCTTCGATGCCTCCGAGACGCCGACGATGTTGAGCCCGACGAGCACGACGATCACGGCCGCACCGACCACGATGTCCCACGGGTTCGTGTTGAGCGGCTCCCAGAAGATCGAGAGGTAGTGGGGCACGAAGAACGCGGACACCGCGACGGTGACGACGTAGACGAGCATCTGCGCCCACGCGGCGGTGAAGGACACGAGCTCGTCGAAGGCGTGCCGGGAGAAGCTCGCCGAGCCCCCCGCCTCGGGGAAACGGACCGTGCCTTCGCTGTAGGTCGCCGCCGTACAGGCGAAGATGAGGCCGGCGACGATGAAGACGAGCGGCGTCAGGCCGAGCGCGTAGACGGCCGTGAGGCCGAGCGCGTAGTAGATCGAGGAGCCGACGTTGCCGTAGGCCGTGGCGAAGAGAGCCGGCGTCCCGAGGACGCGCTCGAGCTCGACCTGCCGTCTCCTGCGGCTGGGCACCGCGAGAGTCTACGGAGACGAGGGGCCGGCGGTGAGGCCGGCCCCTCGTCTCGTCAGTGCGGTGCTAGGGGGTCTTGACGCTCAGGTACGTCCGACCCACCGAGCTCGTGCCGTCGCTGTACTCGACGGCGCCGAAGTACCGCGTCGCGGCCGCAAGGCCGTTGAACGTCGCGGTGTGCGTCTGCGTCACGCCCGTCACCGCGGGGCCGACGCCGGACACCGTCGTGTTGCCGGCATCCGTCGAGCCGAGCGTCCAGCGGAACAGCGTCACGTTGGCCGACGGCCCGTTCGTGTCGAAGCCGTCGATCAGGACGACGTAGGTCGCCGCCGCACCGGTGTTGACGACCGTGACCTCCTCGTTCGAGTCGCCGTCCGCCGCCTGCGCGATCTGGGTACAGCCGGGGGCACAGCGGAACACGTAGAGGTCGAGGTCGGTACCGGCCGGCGTGATCGCATCCTCGTAGATGCCGGCCCGGAACGTCGCCCCGGTCGGGACAGCTGACCCGGGGGACTGGAACGTCCCGTCCTGCAGGATCGTGAACGCGTTCGTCACGGCCGGGACGAGCCCGCGGACGGACGCGGTCAGCGTCCCGGTGTAGCCCGCGGTCACCTGCCAGCTGACCGGCGAGCCGTTCGAGGACACCTCGGCTGCCGTGCCGAGAGCCGCCGGACGGGCGACGAGCGGGATCCGCACGACGTGCGGCGCCTCCGCCCTCCGACCCGGGGCCTGCTCGGTCCAGGTCAGCGAGCCCGCCGTGTAGCGGTTCAGCGGGGCCGTCGTCGTCGTGAGCGTCACCTCGAAGCTCTTCGTCTCGCCCGGGGCGAGCGTGAGCGACGACGGTGCGACGGCCACGCCGACACCCGTGATCGACCACGACGCGGTGTACGTCGCCGTCTTGTCGCCGACGTTCGTGACGCGCCGCGTCACGGTGTCGCGGCCCGCGAGGGCCCCGACCGAGATCGACGGGACGTTCAGGTCGTTGATGTCGAACGAGTAGCCGAGGCCCTGCAGGAACGAGCACGTTCCCGCGGTCCAGAAGCCCGGCGTCGTCCCGCACATGAACGCGGCCCAGTCGAAGAGGTCGCTGTCGTACACGAGCCCCGGATCGGCTGCGCTGTTCGGCTGCACGTGACCTGCGCCCTGTGCGAACGCCTTGAGCGCGGACGCGTCGGCGCCCGCGGTGGCCACGAACGTGCTCAGCACATCCGTCGACGTCGTCATCAGCGCCGACTTGATCGCCATCGGCGACCAGTCGGGATGGAGCTGCTTGAACAGCGCCGCGATGCCCGCGATGTGCGGTGCCGACATCGACGTGCCGCTGAACAGGTCGAACTCACGGCCGCGCTGCCCCGGCGGGGCGACGGCGGCGAGCACGTCCACGCCCGGTGCGCCGAGATCCGGCTTCAGCAGGTCGCCGTTCCCGGCGAGCAGCGGGCCGCGCGACGAGAAGTCGGCCGTGAACGGCGCCGGCTGCCCGAAGAGCACCTCGCCCGAGACGGTCGCCGTCTTCCCGGCGAGCGCCGCGGCCTCGATCGCTGCGTACTGGTCACCCTGCAGGTGCACGGTCGGCACGAAGTGCAGGTCGGCGTTCAGCGAGCCACCTGCCGGCGGGTTGACGAGAATCACCCCGATCGCACCGACGCGCTGAGCCTCGAAGCTCTTCTCGATGCGGGCATTGACGCCACGCTCGCAGAAGACGATCTTGCCGGCCGCGGCCGGGGTCAGCGAGTTGAGCAGGCACAGCCGCTGGTTGGAGCCGGCGGCTCCGAACGTCACCAGCTGGCCCGTCGCCGAGCCGGTGCCTGCGGAAGCGCCCGGATACGACGTGCCCTCGATCACGGCCTCGCCCACGCCGACGCGATCGTGCGTCTCCGCTGCAACGGTCGTGATCCACGGGCTCGGGTGCGCCACGGTCGAGGCACCGGGTCCGCTGTTGCCGGCCGACGCGGAGACGAAGATCCCGGCGTCGGCTGCATTCAGGAACGCGATCTCGGCGCCGTCGAGGAAGTTCGTCGACGTGCCGCTGATCGAGTAGTTGATCACGTCGACACCGTCGGCGACCGCCGCGTCGATCGCAGCGAGCAGGTCGATGCCGTTGCCCTGCGCGGTCGACGAGTCCTGCGTCGACCAGAGGGCCTTGTACATGGCGACGCGTGCGCGCGGCGCCATGCCGCTCACCTTGCCGAACGCTGCCGCCGCGCCCGTCGCGGGCACGCCGTAGTTACCGCCGGACGTCGAGGAGGTGTGCGTGCCGTGGCCGTTGTAGTCGCGGGGCGACGTGAACTCCCACGGACGGTTCGCCGCGATGCCGGCGTCGCCGCCGAACCCGGCGTTGAAGTACCGCGCACCGATCAGCTTGTTGTTGCAGTTGGCGGCCGTCCACTCCTCGCCCGTCTGGCAAACACCGGCCCAGCCTGCGGGCGGCGCGCCGAGCGGGACCTGCTCGTAGATGACCTTGCCCAGCTTGTCCTTCTTGATCTTCTGATCGGTGAAGCTGAGGCTCTCCGGCGTGATGCCCGAGTCGATGATGCCGATGATGATGTTCTCGCCGGCGCCGTCCTTCTTGCCGTTCGCCTGCCCCTTCGGGCCGCCGAGCGCGTCCCAGAGACCCTTCTTGGCGTCGAGACCGAGGTAGGTCGGCGTCGTCGCCGTATCGGCCTCGTAGATCACGTCAGCCTCGACCGAGACCACGCCCGGCGCCTTCGCGATTGCCTTGGCCTGCGCCTCGGTCAGCTCGGCGGCGAAGCCGTTGAACGCGATCGTGTAGTCGTAGACCTTCTCGCCTCCGCCGACCACGGCGAGCGCCTGGTCGTGGGAAGCCTTGAGGTGGCCCACGTAACGAGCGACCTGCTCCGACCTTCGGTCGATCTTCTTGCCCTTGGCCGGCTTCGTCGCCGGAATCCCAGCCACGCCGCCGTCGTATGTCACGACCGGCTGCTGGATCATCTGCACGATGTAGGTCTTCGTCGCCTCGCCACCCGTTGCTCCGGACGCCGACACGGCGAGGACGAGAACCGACAAGACCGCGAACGCGGCCAGCGCGCTCAACGAGCGAATTCGCATATGTCCTCTCCCCTAGAGTTTTCCTGGGTCGCCCCGTTGGCGGCCCTGCCCAAGCCGTCTGATCCTAATGAAATCCGGCCGGGTTACAAGAGAAGCTACCCGGGCAGGAAGCGGCCAGAGGCCCGGGCTACACTGTCATTCGTGCTAGGGCGCCCGAGCGCCTCGACCATACGATGAGCTGCCGCCTTGCACTCACAGCCGTCGCCCTGACCCTGGTCACCGCCCAGTACGCGGGGGCTGCCGGGCCTCCGAGCGCCTTCCCGCTCGCCGACGGCAACCGCTGGATCCTGAGCGACGTCGAGAGCGGCGGACGGGCCACGGTCTCGGTCGCCCGCGAGCCGACGGGCCTCGTGCTACACGGGCTACCGGGCACCGACGGCCTGCGGGTGCGCTCGGCCGGACGCACGATCGAGGCCTGGGATCCTGTCAACCGCCGCTGGGAGCAGCTGTTGCGCCTTGGCGCACCGGCGGGGACGAGCTACGTCGTCAGCCTGGGCGGCGAGCCGCTCTGGCGCTCGCTCCGCGTCACGGTCGCGTCACGGGAGGCGGTCGTGCACGACGCCCGCGGCAAGACGCTCCGCAACTGCGTCAGGCTCACCTTCCGGGCACTGAAGCCGGTCGCCGACGCCGGGCTCGAGGAGCTCACGTTCGCGCCCGGGATCGGGCTCGTGCGCAGCGTCGAGATGACGATCGCAGGCCCGCGCGAGCGCGTGCTCGCCTCGCTCCGACTGCGCCCGTAGACGAGTGGGGGCGCCGGCGATTGCCGGCGCCCCCACGCTCAGACCGAGCCCGTTCGGGTCAGTCCTTCTTGCCCGTCTCGTTCTTCTTCGTGTTGCAAGACCTCAGCTTGAGGTCATCCACGTACCAACCGTCGATGCCCGTGCAGCCGTCCATGCCCATGTCGAACCGAAGTTGGATCGTGTCGCCGGCCTTGACACCGATCAGCGTCAGGTCGATCTGCGACTCGCCCCAGCTCCCGCCGACCTCGCCCCCGTCGGTGCCCGTGAAGCCGGGCTGCCCGGCGAGCGGGTTCGTGTTCCCCTGGGCGGCAGTGTTGAGGTTCTGGTTGTACGGGTTGAACGTGAACGCCGAGGCGGGCACCACCGTGAACGGCCCTCCGTTGACGCTGATCTTCACGTTCCCGCCGTCCCAGCCGAGCTCGGTGGCGATGTAGTGCTGGAACGTCAACCGCGGGCTGAGGATCGCGGCCGACGGCAGCTTGATCGACGGACTCTGGAGCCGCATGACGCCCGAGACGTCACCCGCCCCGCCATCGCAGTTGCCGATCTTCAGGTTTTCACCGAAGGCGGCGGAGCCTGCGCGGCCTCCCGGCAGGGACGTCGCCTGCGTCCAGTTCGTGCCCGGCCAGCCGGCGAAGACACCTTGGTTGCTGAGCGTCCAGCCCGCGAGCCCGTCCTCGAAGTCCTCGTGATAGTGCGTCGGAGGATTCTTCTGGTTCGCGCACAGCGCCGGGGTGTTCGGATCCAGGAGCGGACGGAACTGGCACTGCTCCGTCGGATCCGCCCTGAGCTCGATCGCGGCGATCATCGCGGTGACCGCCGAGCAATCGGCTGCGGAGATCGACTGACCGGAGGGCCCGAGGTCGGCACCGGTGCTGAGAGCCTCGAGGTTCTGCCCGATCAGATCGGCGCAGGACTGCTCGAGCGCGTCGGCGTGATCCTCGAAGTCGGTCGTCGTCGTCTGGTAGACGGACATCGCCCTGAAGTAGAGGTGAGCCGCCTTCGTCAGGCCGATCGCGTTGACGGTGACGCCGTTGTACATGCCTCCGTCGACGAGCAACGCGTAGCCGTGGTTCGGCACGCCCGAGTTCGAATGGACACCGCCTCCGTCGTCGGGTGTGCAGTGATACATCCCGTCCGTGACCCTGCCCGGGTCACTGATGCAGTTCGGGTTCCACATGTCGCGGATCGCACCGCCGAAGGCTGTGGAATCCTCGGCGACGAGCCACCGGTAGGAGTCCTGGGAGGCAGTCCCGAGACCGACCCGGAGCGTGACGTTGACGCCGGGCAACGCGTTCCTGATCAGGTTCCCGTGTAGCAGGGTGATGCGGACCGACGGGATCGTGATCGTCGGATCGACACCTGCCATGGCGGCAGGCGCAACGGCCATGTTCTCGGCCACGAGAACGGCGACCGCGCCGGCGTTCTGCGCGTTCTTGACCTTGATCGTGAAGCCACAGCCACCGCGGTCGACCAGCGCGATGTTGCCCGCGACGGCGGCGGCGTTCGTCAACGCCGAGCATGCGTCCGTCGTCGTAGGCCCGGGTGCTGCGGTGTCGTCGAGGGCAAGCACCACGTTGCCGGTCACTCCAGTCGTCGTCAGCGCCGGTCCGAACTGGGCGGCAGCCGCGTTGCAGGTGCGCGCGATCGCCGCCGGGCTGTTGATCACGACGTTCGGCCGTGGAGCGGTGTGCGTCGAGCAGGAGCCGACCGTGCGCGTCCCGCCCGGCGTGTCGGTGCCGACGCCGTTCAGGAAGTCGACCGTCTCGCCCCAGATGTCCGAGTACGACTCGTTCAGCGCACCCGGCTGCCACTGGTAGATGAGGTCGTGCGTGAACTGCGTGTACGCGTGGCCCCACTCGTGCGCGACCACGTCGTCGGAGGTGACGCCGTTGCAGTAGTTGGTCGTGGCGCCGTTCCAGTTGGCGTTCGGGCAGGCGATCGTCGGGTCGTTGTTGACCGACCTCATCTCCGCGCCGGCCCCGTCATACGAGTCCCGACCGAAGACGTTGTTGAAGAAGCGGTACGACTCCCCGCTGAAGTTGACGATGTTCTGCTGGTCCTGGTTCAGGAGGCCGGGGAACGGGTCCCCTTCCTGCCACACCTGATTCGACGTGTTCTGCTCGAAGAGGCGCCGGAAGAGCGCGTCGTGAACCGTTGAGTAGCGGTTGACGATCTTGCCCGCGTTCGCGTGCACGAAGACGACGTCGCGCACGTTGGCGTCGTTCGTCACCGTGACCTCGTAGACGAGCTGGCTCGTGCCCTCCGCACCCCTGGGCAGGCCCAGGCGGTAGATGTAGAGCTTCGCCGAAGCGACGTGCAGGTCGCTCGTGGAGAGCCTGGCGGCCGCACCACTCTCATCCGTGGGCGGATCTGCGACCACCGTGGCCACAGCGCGTGCACCGGCCTCGGCGGCGCTGAGCCGCGGACTCGTGTCGAGCGCGAGGTCCGGGACAGCGACCCCGTTCACCGCGCTCAGGTTGCCCTGGGCGTCGACGTGGGTCTTGATCGTGCCGGCCCAGACCGGGACGCCCTTGTAGTACTGCTGATACGTGACGTGCGTCGCGCCGAGCGCGTCCGTCGACGACGAGACCTCCTCGAGCGTCGACTCGCTTCCCGCGCCGAGAATCTGGCCGTACTCGTTCAGGAAATCCGCGGCCTTCGTCTGCGCCGTACCGGAGTTGCCTGGCAGCAGATCGCCATTCTGGCCCGCACGAATGAATCCCACGTGCTTCGTCGCCGGCTTGGTGCTGAGCGCCACCGAGCCGCGGGCCTCCGCCTTGAGCTTCTTGACGAGCGCCGGATCGACGCCCTTCCCCTTCCCTGCCTTGGCCTCGACGCTCCCGGCGCCGCCGAGAACGGTCACGAGACCAAGCACGAGCAGCGCACCGAGGCACGCCATTCGCCGTGATCCAGTCATGATCTCTCCCCTTGAGAGCACATCACTCGGCCGTCTCTGAGGACGGCCCTGCCCAAGCGGGCCGATCGTACGTGCTTGGGGCAGATGTTACAAGCGGCGAGGCGGGGGAGCGCACCAGCTCCCCCGCCTGCCGAAGCGGCTACCCGTGAATCGAGATCAACAGCGGGATGATCAGGATCGCGACGATGTTCGCGATCTTGATCATCGGGTTGATCGCAGGGCCGGCGGTGTCCTTGTACGGGTCGCCGACGGTGTCGCCGGTGACCGACGCCGCGTGCGCCTCCGAGCCCTTGCCGCCGTAGAGGCCGTCCTCGATCAGCTTCTTCGCGTTGTCCCACGCACCGCCGCCCGAGGTCATCGAGATCGCGAGGAAGATGCCGGTCACGATCGTGCCGATCAGCAGCCCGCCGAGCGCCTCGGGGCTGATGATGCCGACGGCGATCGGGATCGCGACGGGGATCAGCGCAGGCAGCAGCATCTTGTTGATCGCGGACTTCGCGACCAGGTCGACCGCCCTGCTGTAGTCCGGGCGCTGCGTGCCCTCCATGATCCCGGGCATCTCCTTGAACTGCCGGCGCACCTCCACCACGACCTCGCCGCCGGCGCGTCCGACGGCCGTCATCGCGAGCGCCGCGAACAGGAACGGCATCAGCCCGCCGATGAAGAGGCCGGCGATCACGTACGGATCGGAGAGGTTGAAGGTGATGTCGAGCCCCTCGTCGACGAGGCCGCGCGTGTACTCGTCGAAGAGCACGAGCGCCGCCAGGCCGGCGGAGCCGATCGCGTAGCCCTTGGTCACGGCCTTCGTCGTGTTGCCGACCGCGTCGAGCGGGTCGGTGATCGCCCGGACGGACTCGTCCAGACCGGCCATCTCGGCGATGCCGCCCGCGTTGTCCGTGACGGGGCCGAACGCGTCGAGGGCGACGATCAGCCCGGCCATCGAGAGCTGCGCCATCACGGCGACGCCGATGCCGTACAGGCCGGCGATCTCGTAGGCGACGACGATCCCGGCCGCGATCACGAGCACGGGAGCCGCAGTCGAGCGCATGCCGACCGCGAGCCCTTCGATGATGTTCGTCGCGTGGCCGGTCTGCGACGCCTTGGCGATCGACTTGACCGGATTCCAGCGACTGCCGGTGTAGAACTCGGTGATCGCGACGAGCGCGAAGGTGATCACGAGCCCGACGAGCGCCGAGCCGTAGAGCTCGCCGAAGCTGAAGTTGCCCTCGTCGAACGCCATCGTGACCGGGATGAAGCCGATCGCGGAGAGCACCGTCGCGACGAGAACGCTCTTGTAGAGCGCGTTGATGATCGAGCCACCGGGGCCGACGCGGGCGAAGTAGATCCCGATCACGGACGCGAGGATCGAGATGCCGCCGAGCGCGAGCGGGAAGAGGGGCAGGTTGCCGGCCGGGAAGGCGGTGCCCAGCAGCATCACTGCCACAGCGGTGACGGCGTACGTCTCGAACAGGTCGGCCGCCATGCCGGCGCAGTCCCCGACGTTGTCGCCGACGTTGTCCGCGATCACGGCCGGGTTGCGCGGGTCGTCCTCGGGGATGCCCGCCTCGATCTTGCCCACGAGGTCGGCACCGACGTCGGCGGCCTTGGTGAAGATGCCACCGCCGAGACGCGCGAAGACGGAGATCAGGGAGCCGCCGAAGGCGAGCCCGATCAGGTCGTCGATCGCCGAGTCCTGGCTGTTGTCGAGAATGCCGGTGAGCACGCCGTAGTAGCCGGCGACGCCGAGCAGCCCGAGCCCGACCACCAGCAGGCCGGCCACCGAGCCGGCGCGGAACGCCACGTTGAAGGCGGGTCGCAGCCCCTGCTTGGCGGCCTCGGCGGTGCGCACGTTCGAGCGCACTGCCACGTTCATGCCGATGAAGCCGGCCGCGGCGGAGAGGATCGCGCCGACGGCGAAGCCGATCGCCGTTCCCCAGCCCAGCTCGTTGTAGAAGCCGAGCAGCAGGAACGGGACGAGTGCGACGCCCGCGATCGTGATGTACTGGCGCCGCAGATAGGCCGCTGCGCCCTCCTGGATCGCGCGCGCGATCTCCTGCATGCGCTCACTCCCGGCGGGCTGCCGGAGCAGCCACATCGTGAAGTAGATCCCGAAGCCCACGCCGATCGCTGCGCAGATCAGCGCAAACGCGACCGCGTGGTCATTGAAGAAATCCATCCGTCCTCCGTCCTTGCCCCGTCGCCGAGTACGTCGTCACAAAGTGAACGCCGAGGTGTCTCGGCGCGGGGGATTATGTATCACAAGCGGCGGCTGTGCCCCGCCTCTCGGAGTCAGCGGGCGCCGGTGCTCACTGCGTCGGCGTAGGCGAGCTGCAGGTTGGCCGTCACCTGCTCGAAGTCGCGCGCGAGCTCGTCCGGCACGGAGCCGCGCAGCACCGGCACGAGCGCGCGCAGCGCGTCGATCGCAAGCCTGGCCTGCTCGAGATCGCGATGGTCCTCGGCCAGGCGGTGGTAGGCGAGCGACGAGATCGTCGAGAGCGAGTGCACGAGCAGGTCCGAGACCTTCAGCTGCTCGAGCGCAGCCGCCAGCTGCTCCTCGCTCGGCTCGGGGCCGGTCTCTTCAGCCACGGACCGGCACTCCGACCTGCTCCGCGTAGACCTCACGGGCGGTCGCGCCCTCTTCGAGCCTGGCGTACTGCCGCTCCGCGGCGTTCTGCTCGGGGAGGACGAGGTACGGCGCCGCGCCGATCTCGGCCGCCACCGGCGCGACCCACTCGAACAGCCGCTCGAGCCTCGCCCGCGCGGGCAGGACGTCGCCGCGCTCGAGGTCGATCAGCTCGCCCGCGAGCCCGTAGCGGATCGCTCGCCAGAGGTTCTCCTCGATCAGCCGGTGCGGCCGCTCCGGGAGCGGCTCGCCTTCGTCGAGAGCACGCGCGATGCGGGCGGTCAGCGACGCCGCGAAGGCAGCGAGTGCCTGGGCGTCGGCGAGGTCGGGCTGGGCGTCGCAGATCCGGATCTCGACGGTCGGGAAGGAGAGATGTGGGCGCACGCTCCACCAGAGCTGGGTCGGCTCGTCGACCGAGCCGGTCGCGTAGAGGAAGCGCACGTAGTCCTCGTACTCCTGCCACGAGGCGAAGGCGTCCGGCACGCCACACCGGGGGAAGAACCGCGTGAAGATCTGCGTGCGCGCGGAGTGCAGCCCGGTGACGCAGTTGTCGACGAGCGGCGAGCTCGCCGAGAGCGCCAGCAGCTCGGGCAGGAACTCGCGCAACCCGTTCGTGACGGCGATCACCCGGTCGGCGCCGCTGATCCCGACGTGCACGTGCAGGCCGAAGGTGTTGTTGCGCCAGACCACGTACTGGAGCAGCTCGTTGTTCCGGGCGTAGTGCGGCGTGTCGATGATCCGCTGGTCGCGCCAGTCGGCCCACGGGTGGGTGCCGGTGGCGCCCAGCGACAGCCCCAGCGGCTCGACGAGAGTGGCCAGCTGCGCGCGGCGCTCGGTCATCGCGGCCGGCACGTCGGCAAAGGTCTCGCACCGCCCCGTCTTGATCTCCACCTCGGACGCGATCAGCTCGCCGACGAGGTGCGGCTCGAGCGCGGTTCCCTGCGCGGCTGCCTGCACCTCCTCGAAGCGGTTGACGAGATCGAGCGAACCAGGGTCGAGAAGCGCGAACTCCTCCTCGACGGCGATCGTGAAGTCCGTGGCGGCGTCGAAGCGCTCGCGGGCCTCGCGCAGGAGCTCGTCAACCATGAGCCGGAGGGTAGATGAACGGTTCCAACAGGCGTCGCGAGACGCCGGCCCAGCTCCACCGCTCGAGCGTGGCGCGCCGCGCGGCCTCGGAAAGCTCGGAACGATCGGCGGCAGGGAGCCCGAGCAGCTCGTTCAGCTTCACCGCCAGCTCGGCGGCATCGCCGGTCGCGAACGAGGCGAGGTGGCGCAGGTGCGCGGGGTACTCCTCCTCCAGCCCGGCCGCCACCTCCGCCAGCCCGGAATGGCGTGCGACAAGCGGCGGCGAGCCGGCCGCGGCAGCCTCGGCGGCGACCATCCCGAACGCCTCCGGGAAGATCGACGGGACGACGGTGGCGTCCGCCAGCGGCAGCAGGTGCACGAGATGGCGGTGCTCGAGCGGCCCCGTGAAGAGCACCCGGGAGTCGGCCAGGCGCTCCAGCTCCGCGCGGTAGTCGCCGAAGCCGACGATCACGGCCCGCGCGTCCACGTCCCGGAGGGCCTCGAGCAGCACGTGGACGCCCTTGTTGTAGAGGAGCTTCCCGAAGTAGACGACGGTCGGCCCGTCGCCGGCCAGGAACTCGGCGAGCCGCTCGGCGTTGCCCTCGTCGGGGAGACGCTCGTTCTCGTTGCCCGGGTTCGGCGGGTCGCGGCGCGCCTCTTCGAGCAGCCCGGCCAGCGCCTCGGCCCGCGGGCGCGGCCGCCACTCGTCCACGTCGACGCCCGGCGGCACCTCGCGCACCCGCTCGACTCGACCGACCACGTCCTCGAGGACGCCGCGGATGTGGTCGGAGCCGACGAAGACGGCCTCGGCGTGCGCCAGCGCCTCCCTCCCCCACGCGGCCAGCTCGGCGTTGCCGCGCATCGTGTACTCGAGCTCCGAGCCGTGCGCCTTGACCCCGAAGGACGCGCCGCTCGCCGCCCCCACCGGCCCGCCGAGCAGGACGTGGTTGCAGAGGACGGCGTCGGCGGGCAGAAGCTCGCGCAGCGCCGCCGCGTTCGCCTCGACCCACGCGTCCAGCTCTGCGCGCGTGCAGTCCTGGACGCGCTTCACCTCGTAGCCCTCGTAGCGGTCGAGCACGAACACGGGCAGGAGCCCACCGACGTCGGGACGCACCGCCGCGGCGCCGCCGAGGTCGTACAGCTCGGGCTGCGGCTCCTGGGAGAGGACGGTGACCTCGTGCCCGGCACGCGTCCACTCCCGGGCGAGCGAGCGCGTGTAGACGTTCGACCCGGTACCGCCGAGCAGGTACCCGTGCCACAAGAGGATCTTCACGGCGCGGATGCGCCTACGTCAGATGGAAGTACAAGGCGTACAGCAGCTCGACGGCGGGGTTGGAGGCGTGCACGGCGACATCGGCAGGCACGTCGAGGAGGGCCTCGGAGTAGTTGAAGATGATCTTCACGCCCGCGTCGATCAGGTCGTCTGCGGCGGCCTGTGCGCCCCCGGCGGGAACGGCGATCACGCCGACGATGATGTTGTTGTCGCGCACGGTGTCGCGCAGGCCCGCGTACGGGGTCACCGTGAGGCTGCCGATCGCCCGCCCCACTTTCTCCGGGTCGGTGTCGAAGACCGCCGCGATGTTGATCCCGTGCTCGCCGAAGATGGGCGAGCTCGCGATCGCCTGCCCCAGCCGGCCGGCACCGATCAGGGCGATGTTGTGCTGGCCCTGCGTGCGCAGGATCTTGCGGATCTCGCCGAGCAGCGAGTCGATGTTGTAGCCGACTCCCCGCTTGCCGAACTTGCCGAAGCCGGAGAGGTCGCGCCGGATCTGCGTCGCATTGATGTTGGTGTAGTCGGAGATCTCCTGCGAGGAGATGCGGTCCTTGCCCATCTTCTTCGCCTGGCTCAGCACCTGGAGGTACCGGCTCAGGCGCGCAGCGACACCAACCGTCAAGCGTTCCGCCACCCGGACGCTCCTTCCCTAGCTTGTAACAACGGAGCACATGATGCCAGCGGGTCGTCCCGCCCCGCAGATGCAACCGTCCGGGCGCCGTCTCCTAGGCGCCCGCGAGCCGCTCCCTGAGCGCGTCCGGGCTGACGAAATAGGTGAACGCGCGCTCGCCGTCGACCTCCACGACCGGGACGGACGCCCGGTACTGCGCCTCGAGCGCCTCGTCGCCGTCGATCTCGATCGCGTCGAACTCCTCGCCGCACACCTGGCGGACGACCTCGAGCGCCCGCGCGCAGAGCCCGCACCCTGCGCCCGAGTAGACGACGACCCTGCGCCGGCTATGGGCGAGCTAGGGGTAGAGGCCACGGGTGATCGTCGCTTCGGCGACGCGGCGCACCGCCACGCCGTAGGCCGCCATGCGCATGCTCGTGGCGTGTCGCTCGCGGGTCTCCCACATCTCCCGGAACGCACGCGTGACGATGTCGTTCAGGCGCGCGTTCACCTGCTCCTCCTTCCAGAAGTACTCCTGGAGGCCCTGCACCCACTCGAAGTAGGAGACGACGACGCCGCCCGCGTTCGCGAGCACGTCGGGCAGGACGAGCACGCCGCGGTCCTCGAGGATCTCGTCCGCGCCGGGGGTGACCGGCCCGTTGGCGCCCTCACAGACGATCCGCGCCTGCACCTGCGCGGCGTTGTCGGCCGTGAGCACCTGCTCGAGCGCGCAGGGCGCGAGCACGTCGCAGTCGATCGTGAGCAGCTCCTCGTTCGTCAGCGCGTCCGCGCCGCGGAAGCCCTCGAAGCTGCCGGTCTCCGCCTTGTAGGCGAGCGCCGCGGGGATGTCGAGCCCGCCGGGTGCGTACAGCCCGCCCTTGGAATCGGAGATCGCGACGACGGTGGCGCCCTCCTCTGTGAGCATGCGCGCGAGCCCGCCGCCGACGGTGCCGGCACCCTGCACGGCCACGCGCAGGCCCTCGATCTGCTTCGACTCCTCCGCGAGCACGTCGGCCAGGCAGTAGAGGGCACCGCGCGCGGTCGCCTCGCGGCGGCCGAGCGAGCCGCCGATCGCGAGCGGCTTGCCCGTGACGACGCCGAGCACGGAGTGGCCTTTGTTCATCGAGTAGGTGTCGAAGATCCAGGCCATCACGCTCTCGTCGGTGCCGACGTCGGGGGCCGGGATGTCCTTCTCCGGCCCGATCTCGTTGATGATCTCGCTGGTGTAGCGGCGCGTCATCCGCTCGAGCTCGCTGCGGGAGAGCTGCTTGGGATCGACGATCACGCCGCCCTTCGAGCCGCCGAACGGCAGGCCCATCAGCGCGCACTTCCACGTCATCGACATCGCCAGGCCCTTGATCTCGTCCTGCGTGACGCCGTGGTGGTAGCGGATGCCGCCCTTGGAGGGGCCGCGCGCGATGTTGTGGGTGACGCGGTAGCCCGTGTACACGTTCACGGTCCCGTCGTCCGAGGCGACGGGGATCGAGACCTCGACCGATTTCTTGCAGCGCTCGAGGACGTTGATCAGGTTCGCGTCGATGCCGAAGGTCTCGCCGACCTTGCGCAACTGCTCCCGGGCGATCGCATACGGATTCTCGTGGAGGTGAGTCGCTGCCGTCGCGGACATCGCGGCGCGGAGTCTACCGCGGCCCGACAATGGTCGATTCAGCGGATCCGGAAGCGCACCGACGCGGCCTCCCCGGATCCCGCCGGCGGGATCGCGAGAATCCGGAGCCGGTACACCCCGCGGGCGAGCGTGCCGCCGCGCGGACCGCGCCCGGTGACGCCGAAGGCGTAGCTCCCGGGCAACACGTTGCGTAGCCGCGCGAGCAGCCCGAGCCGCTGCGGGCCGCGCCAGAGCTCGACGTCGAGGCGCGTCAGCGGACGCAGCTGCGCGCGCCCGTCCCGATCCTGGACGCTGCCCGCACGCACGGTCAGCACGGCGGGAGCCCGGTCGGAGGCGCGGAAGCTCGAGGTCGAAAGACGCACGTCCGTCAGCAGCGGCTCCGGCCCGGGGGGCAGGGTGACCGCCCACGGGATCGCGATCTCGCCGCCGCCGGCCACCTCGACGCGGGCCGCGCCCGTGATCGCGCCGAGCCCGCGCGGCAGGAAGGCCACCCTCGCCGTCAGCTCGAGCTCCCGCTCCGCGCCGGCTCGGAGCAACAGCCGTCGCGGCCTGACGGTGACGGAGACGCCCGCGATCCCCTGGGCCTCCGCGGCGACCGACACCCGTAGGCGCCGGTTGGTCACGTTCCGGATCCGCACGCTGCGCACGGAGGTCGAGCCGCGCGTCAGCGCGGCGCCGAAGGCGACCGTCGTTGGGGCGGCAGCGACCTCCGCGACCGCCGCGGCGCCGGCATCGACGAGACCCGCGCCCTGGGCGGCCGAGGGCGTGCCCCGCAGCGGCACGGCCGTGCCCACGAGCACGCCCTTCAGCGCCTCGGCGTCGAGCTCCGGGCGCGCCTGCACCACAAGCGCGGCGGCGCCGCCAACGAGGGCGGCCGCCGCGCTGGAGCCGCTCATCGTGCCGTAGCGCGGCAGCCGACCGTCCGTGCGGCCGACGTCGGCGGTGAGCAGCTCGACTCCCGGTGCGGCGAGCTCGGGCTTGATCCCGCCGCCGAAGGCGAGCCCGTGGGACGAGAACGGCGCGATCCGGCCGCGGTCGTCGTTGTCCTCCCAGCTCGGAGCTCCGAGCGACACCTGGACCGGCACCCCCTGGGCCAGCGCCTCGCGGGCCAAACGGGCCACCTCCGTCGGGAGCCCGATCACCGGGATGCCCAGTCGCTCGTCGACGCCGAGCGCACCTGCGGGAACGACCCCGTCGACGAGCACGGCCGCCGCGCCCGCGTCCGCGGCGCCCCGACCAGCGTCGGCGGGCGAGGACGAGCGCGCGAGCAGCGCCGCCCGGCCGGCGACGAGGCTGAAGCCGTCCTCGTCGAAGAAGCGCGCGAGCGGATCCACGTCGGGCTCGGGACGCGCCTCGGCCGCGGGGCGTACGACCTCGAGGGCCAGCGCCTGGCGGTCGTCGGCAGCCCCGCCGAGCGGAAGCTCGCGATCGAGCAGCACCCGCAGGCCCGCCCGCACGACCACCCGGGCGAACGACGTGCGCACGCGGCCGTCGGCAGCGCCGACCGTGAGCGCCGCAGGCGCCCCTCCCGGTCCTCCCACGCTGCCGTACCCCGGCCCGGCCGGCCCCTCGTTCCCGGCCGGCGCGACGACGAGCGTGTCGAGCCGCAGCGCGCCTGCCGCCGCCCGCGCGAGCGGCCCGTCCGAGAAGGCGGCAAACGGCTCGGCCACCCCGATCACGGCGATGCGGGCGGCGTCGAGCGCACTGCCGTCCGCATCGGGGTCGACGGCGCGCTCGAGTCCGGCGAGCACCTGATCGGTGCGGCCGTAGACGGCGAAGGTGCCCGCCGCGGTCGGCTGCCACCCGGCGACCCGAATCGGCAGGAGCGAGGCCTCGGGCGCCGCTCCGTGGAGCTCGCCCGGTCCGCCGCGCCCGATCAGAAGCCCTGCGGCCTGGGTCCCGTGCTGCTCGACCTGCGAGGAGTCCTGAGGATTGGAGTGGGCAACGCCGCGTCCCTCCGCGTCCAGCACGTCGATCCCTTCGAGCAGTCGGCCGCGCAGGTACGGATGAGTGGCGTCCACCCCAGTGTCGAGCAGCGCGATCGTGATCCCGGCGCCGTCGAGGCCCGGCAGTCGCACCTGCGCGCGGCGGCCGGAGCCCGGGCCGTACTCGCGGCTCCGGAGCGCCCCCGCCGGCACGGCGGCCGGGTAGGAGATCCGCACCGGGTAGACCCCCACGACATCAGGGTCGCGCTCGAGCAGCGCGAGACCGCGGGCATCGAGCGCGGCCGAGAAGCCGTTGACGGTGCGCGTGTAGACGAACTCGGGCACGACCTGAACCCCCTCGCGGGAGAGGCGCGCCGCAATCTGCTTCTGCCCAGCGAGCGCCGCCGCGGTCCAGCGCCGCATCTGTGACTCGCTCGCCCGGCCGCCCGCTCGAGCCACGCGCTGAGCCAGCGACGCGTAGCGCAACACGACGATCACCCGCTGCCCGACCGCCACCTCGCTCCGGCCTCCGTCGACGAAGCCGCGCCAGGCGGACGCGCCCACGACGGCGGGCGTGGGGCTCTGGGCCCCCTGGCTGCCCGCAGCCAGCAGGAGCGCCGCGGCCGCCAGCAGAGCCGCCGGCAGGAGCCGCAGCGGCTCAACTCCGCGAGGCGTACGCATCCAGGTCAAGGTAACGAGGATAGGGAAGCGACCTGCCGTACCTCCCGGCCGACGCGATCATGGCCGCGTTGTCGGTGCAGAGCGCAAGCGGCGCGAAGCGCGCATCCGGGAGCGCCGAACGAAGCTCCGAGTTGGCCGCGACCCCGCCGACCACGGCGATCGTCCCGTGGCCGACTGCTGCCGCCGCCGCCGCCGTGCGCTCCACGAGCGCGCGGACGAGCGCGCGCTGATAGGAGGCGGCGAGGTCGGCCCGGCGGCTCTCCAGCTCGTCTCCGAGCACCCGCGTCGCGTAGAGGAGCGCCGTCTTGACCCCCGAGAACGAGAAGTCGAAGCCGTCGAGGCGGGCCACCGGGAACGAGAAGGCCTCCGGGTCGCCCGTCGCTGCCAGCCGGTCGAGCGCTGCCCCGCCGGGATACCCGAGGCCCAGCAGCCGCGCGCCCTTGTCGAACGCCTCCCCGGCCGCGTCGTCCACCGAGGTGCCGAGCACGCGGTAACCGCCTCGCTCGGTGACGTCCAGCAGCAACGTGTGACCACCGCTCGCGAGCAGGCAGAGGAAGGGCGGCTCGAGCTGCTCGGGCGCGAGGTAGAGCGACGCCACGTGACCCTGGAGGTGGTCGACGGGGACGAGCGGCAGCCGGCGCGACCAGGCCAGGGCCTTCGCGGCCGAGAGCCCGACGAGCAGCGCACCCACGAGACCCGGCCCCTGCGTCACCGCGATCGCCTCGACGTCGTCCAACGTCGCACCGGCCTCGCCGAGCGCCTCTCGCACGACGGGCGCGACGAGCTCGAGGTGGCGCCGCGACGCCACCTCCGGAACCACACCGCCGTAGCGCGCGTGCAGCTCGGCCTGCGAGGAGACGACGTTCGAGCGGATCTCGCCCGCAGCCGTCACGAGCGCCGCCGCCGTCTCGTCGCACGAGGTCTCGAGGCCCAGGATCACGAGCCGGCTGCGCGCTGCCGGCTCGACGGCTGCTCGTCCGGGTGCTGCTCGTCCGGAACCGGGTCCCGCCACATGATCAGGGCGTCTTCGCGGTTGTCCGTGTAGTAGCCGCGGCGGACGCCGCGAGCCTTGAAGCCGAGCGTCTCGTACAGCTTGATCGCACCGATGTTGGAGACCCTGACCTCGAGCGTGTAGCCGCGGCGCTCGTCGGTCGCCGTCACCTCGAAGAGGCGGTCGAGCAGCGTGCGGGCGATGCCGTTCCGGCGGTGGACCGGCTCGACCGCGACGTTCATCACGTGCCAGGCGTCGACGTAGCGCGAGAGGATCAGGTAGCCGACGAGCTTTCCGCCCTCGAGCTCGAACGCGCCCAGCGAGAGCGAGCTCGGCTTGGCCAGCTCGGTCGCGAACATCGAGCGCGACCACGGCGTCGGATAGGAGGCGCGCTCGATCCGCTCGATCGCGTCGAGGTCGCGCAGCTCGAGCTTGCGGAGCTCGACGTTCATCGCGCGGCCACCTCCTGGGCGTCGGGGACGCGCACGTAGATCGGCTCGAGCAGGTCGGCAGGGCCGAAGTCGCGAGCGAGCGACGCGTGGAAGCGGGCACGCGGGAGGTGCCGCTCGTCGTCGTCGGGCGGAACCACTGCGCCTGCCTCTTCGAGCACCTCGCGCCACTTCACAGCACCGTCCCCGACGCAGACGGTGCCGGGCGCGGGCGCGAGCTCAGCCGGAGCGAGCACCCGCGGGCCGGGAACGAAGATCTCGCGCCGCTTCGCGTCGATCACCGGCAACGCGCCGGGCGCCCCCTCCGCGAGCGCATCGAGCGTGGACACGCCCGCGGCCGGCAGGCCGAGACCGAGGCCGAGGCCGCGCGCGACCGCGAGGCCGATGCGCGTCCCGGTGAAGCTGCCCGGCCCCGTTCCGACGGCGAGCGCCTCGACGTCGCCTGCGTGGGCGCCCGCCTGGCGCAGGAGCGCGTCGACGTCCTCGAGCAGCGTGGCGGCGCGGGAGACGCGCTCCCCCAGCACCTCGCCGTCGCCGACGAGCGCGCTCGTCGCGCGGTCAGTCGCGGTGTCGAACGCCAGGATCAGCACGTGCGATCCGTTCTACCAATGCCGGGTCGGACGCGTCGAGCCGGATCCTTCGGTGCTCGGCGTCGACGTGGGCGAGGCTGACCGCGACGCGGACCTCCGGCAGGCCCGTTCCCGCGGCCTCGGGCCATTCCACGAACGCGATCGCGTCCTCGAAGTAGGGCTCGAGCTCCCCCCACTCCGCGGGCGTGACGCCGCTGAAGCGGTACAGGTCGAGATGGGAGACGTCCGGATCGCCCTCGTAGCGGTGGCCGATCGTGTACGTCGGGCTCGTGACGGGCGCGGTCACGCCGAGCGCCCGGCACGCGCCGCGGACGAAGGTCGTCTTGCCCGTGCCGAGCTCGCCCGAGACGGTGACGAGGTCACCCGGCTCGAGCAGCGCCGCGACGCGACCTGCGAGCGCCTCGGTCTCTGCCGGCGAGGCGGTCACGAGCTCCAACGGCGCCACCGGGCGGCCTAGAAGAGGCCGAGCTGCACGGCCGGCCCCTGCGCCGGCTCGAGCTCTACCTCGGCGACGGCCTGCGGCTCCGGGGCCGGGGCCTGGGGCACGCCGAGCAGCTGTGGGATCCGGGCGAAGTCCTGCTCGAGCACCGTCTGCATCGACGGCGTGTAGAGCGCGGCGGCCGGATGGAAGAGCGGATAGAGCGTGACGCGGTTGCCGCCGAGCGTCACCTCCTGCTCCACCCCGTGCACGCGCGTGATCCCCGTCGGCTTTCCCGACAGGAGCTTCGTCGCGAAGTTGCCGAGCGTCGCGACGAGGGTGGGCCGGATCAGCTCGATCTGATGGAAGAGGTGCGACTCGCACGCCTCGATCTCCTCGGGGTGCGGGTCACGGTTCCCCGGTGGCCGGCACTTGAGCACGTTCGCGATGTAGACGTCGCTGCGCGAGAGCCCGATCCCGTTCAGCAGCTTCTCCAGCAGCTTGCCGGCCTGGCCGACGAAGGGGACGCCGTTCGCGTCCTCGTGGAACCCCGGCGCCTCGCCGACGAACATCAGGTCGGCGTGCGGGTCGCCCGAGCCGAACACGACCTGCGTCCGCGTCGCCGAGAGCGGGCAGCGCGTGCAGCCGAGGGTCTCGTCCCGATAGTCGCCCAGATCCGACAGACGGATCGTCTCGCTCATCGGAGAGGAGTCTAGGGCCGCGAGCGGACGGGCACTAACAGCCGCAGCTGCCGCCGCAGCACCCGCCGCCTCCCCCACCGCCGCCGAAGCTCGGCTGCGCCGAGGCGCCCGAGATCGCGAAGGTGGAGAGCTGCTTCAGCACGTTCCCCTGCCCGCACTCGGGACAGACGATCGCCTGCTCGGCGCTCCGGACGAGCTCCTCGAAGTGCGCCTCGCACTCCATGCACGCGTACTCATACATCGGCATGCTCAGGATTCTAATGACGAAGTGGACGGCAACGACACTGGAAGGCGAGCTCGTGCGGCTCGAGCCGCTCACGCCCGCGCACGAGGACGATCTCTGGACGGCCTCGCGGGACGAGCGCACGTGGCGCTGGCTCAGCATCGTGCAGCCCCGGACCCGCGACGAGTTGCGGGGCTGGCTCGACGCGGCGCTCGCTTCCGAGGATCTCCCCTTCGCGACGGTGCTGCGCGAGACGGGGCACGCGGTCGGGAGCACGCGCTTCCTCAATCTCCGCCCCGAGTTCCGGAGCGTCGAGATCGGCTGGACCTGGCTCGCGCCGGAGGCCTGGGGCACGGGCGCGAACGTCGAGGCAAAGCTGCTGCTGCTCGAGGACGCCTTCGAGCGTCTCGGCTGCCGGCGGGTCGAGTTCAAGACGGACGCGCTGAACGAGCGCTCGCGGGGCGCGCTCGAGGCGCTGCCGGCCCAGTTCGAGGGCATCCACCGCAAGCACATGCTCGTCCGCGGCGGCGAGAACCGCGACTCGGCCTGGTACAGCGTCGTCGACGACGAGTGGCCCGCCGTGCGCACGAACCTCCTACGCAGGCTCGACCGGAGCTAGGAACTCCCGGACGAGCTCGATCGCCTCGGGCCGGTCGCGGAAGACACCGTGCCCGGTGTCGGCGTAGCGCTCGAACCGCGCGAGCCCGGCCGGCAGGGCGGCGACGAGCTCCTCGGCGCCCGCGATCGTCGTGGCGGGGTCGTCCTCCCCGGCGAGCACGAGTGTCGGGCAGGTCACGTGTGCCGCCTCCTCGCGCAGGTCGAGGCGCCGGCTCGTCCCCAGCTCCCAGTCCATGATCAGCTCGAAGTTCATCTGGATGCGCGCGATCGCGTCGGGCAGCACCGGGTTGCGGGAGTAGAGGGGAACGCACACGCGGAGGAAGTCAGCGAACGTCGCCTGCGAGGGCTCGGCGAAGTAGCGCGCCGCGATATCGCCGGCCTCGGGGCCGCCGAGCCGGTCGAGCATGGCGACCGCGCGGGCCGGCACGTAGCGGGCGACCGTGCTGACGAGGACGAGGCGGCCGACGGCTGCCGGGTGCCGCGCCGCCAGCAGCAGCGCGATCGTGCCGCCGAAGGCCGTCCCGAGCACGACGGGCCGCTCGATCTCGAGCAGCTCGAGGAACTCGCGGACGTCCTCGACCCAGGTATCGAGCGTCCAGTGCTCGGGCGTGCTCCAGTCGCTGCGCCCCGACCCGCGCAGGTCGAGGTAGACGACCTGAGCGCTCCCGGCGAGAGCCGGCCCGACGTGGTCCTTGTAGAACGAGTGGTCGATCCCAGGACCGGTGTGCAGGAGCACGACCGTGGGGCGATCCCGCATCCACGGGCCGTCCAGCGCGAGCTTCGCCCCGTCGACGTCGAAGAAGAGCTCCGTGCCCTGGACCGAGATCTTCACGAGGCGGCGCCGCCCCCGAGCTCGTCGAGGAAGAGCCGGAGCTCTTCGCCTGCCTCAGGCGCGTCACGCACCACCGAATGGCGTGCGCCGGGGAAGCTGCGAAAACGCGTTTCCCCGCGCAGGCACTCGGCGACCTCGCGCGCCGACTCGAGTGGCGCCCAGGCGTCGTCCTCGCCGGCGAGGACGAGGGCCGGTGCACGAACCGCCGCGAGCTCGTCGCGCAGGTCGAGCGTCCGCGACTCCCCCCGCATCCACCCGATCAGCACCTCGGGATGCCAGTCGGCGCGCACGATCACGTCGCTCGTCTGCTCGTAGCCGGTCAGGAGCGGGAAGCAGACGCGCAGGAAGTCGCCGAAGGCCTGCTCGTCCATGTCGCGGTAGAAGCGGGTGGCTACCTCCCCGGCGTCCGCCCCGCCGAGCCGCTCGAAGACCGCGATCGAGCGCTCCGGGACGATGCGCGCCACGGGAGCAGTCAGCACGAGCCCGCGGGGATGGTCGGGGTGGCGCGTCGCGTACCGCATGGCGACCACCGCGCCGAAGCCGAGCCCGAGCACGACCGGCTCCTCGATCCCGAGCGCGTCGCAGAACTCCCGCACGTCGTCGGCCCAGCGATCCAGCCGGAGATCCTCGGGGGGCCCGAGATCGCTCCGGCCACCGCCGCGCTGGTCGAGATACACGACCTGCGTGCCCGCCGCGAGCCACGGCCCCAGCTGCACCTTGAAGACGCCGTGGTCGAAGCCCGGGCCTGGGTGCAGCAGAAGCACCGTCAGCCGCTCCCGCATCCACGGGCCGTCCGGAACGAGCTTCGCGCCGTCGGCGTCGAAGAAGAGGCGAATGTCGCCGACACCGATGCGCACCGGGCTACACTAACGGCGCCCGGTATCCGGATTCGGAACTGGAGCCAACCATGATCCAGACAGTCCACGTCGTCGGCGCGGGACGCGTCGGCTCCGCGCTTGCCGCGCGGCTCGCCGAGCGCGGCGTCAGCCTGGAGGAAGACGAGGCGGAGCTCGTCCTCCTCTGCGTGCCGGACCGCGCGATCGCCGAGGTTGCTGCAGCCGTCGCGCCCGGCCCCTGGGTCGCCCACGTGAGCGGCGCCACGCCGCTCGCGGCACTCGCTCCTCACGAGCGGCGCTTCGGCCTCCACCCGCTGCAGACGTTCAGTCGCGCGCGTGGCCCCGAGCAGCTCGACGGCGCCTTCGCAGCGGTCACCGCCGAGACCGACGAGGCACGCGAGCACGGCTTCGACCTCGCCCGTCTGCTCGGCCTGGAGCCGTTCGCGCTCGCCGAGGAGCGACGCGATGCCTACCACGCGGGCGCCGCAATCGCGTCGAACTACCTCGTCACGCTGCGCCGGGCGGCGGGCACGCTGCTCGAGGCCGCCGGGGCGCCGCCCGAGGCGCTCGACCCGCTGATGCGCGGCACGATCGACAACGGCTTCGAGCTCACCGGCCCGATCGCACGGGGCGACTGGGCGACGGTCGACGCGCATCTGGCGGCGATCCGCCGGGAGCGGCCGAGCCTCGAGCCGATGTACACCGCCCTCGCCGAGACGACGAAGGAGCTCGCGTGAACATCGTCCGGACCCGGGCCGGCCTGCGCGACTCGCTCACGTCGGCCAGAGGCGGCGTGATCGGCCTGGTGCCGACGATGGGCGCCTACCACGACGGCCATCTCGCCCTCTTCCGCGCCGCGCGCACGGAGTGTGACACCGTCGTCGCCAGCCTCTTCGTCAATCCGGCGCAGTTCGTAGAAGGCGCCGACCTCTCCCGCTATCCGCGCGACGAGGAACGGGACGCGGCGTTGGCCGGCCAGGCCGGAGTCGACCTGCTCTTCGCGCCGAGCGTGGAGGAGATCTACCCGCCCGGCTTCGAGACCTGGGTCGAGGTCGGCGAGCTCGGAAACCGGCTCGAGGGCGAGCATCGGCTGGGCCACTTCCGCGGCGTCGCCACCGTCTGCCTGAAGCTGTTCAATCTCGTGCGACCCCGGTTCGCCTACTTCGGCCAGAAGGACGCGCAGCAGGTCGCCGTGCTCCGGCGGATGATCCGCGACCTCGAGCTGGAGCTCTCGCTGCGGGTGCTGCCGACGGTGCGCGACGCCGACGGGCTGGCGCTCTCGTCGCGGAACGCGCTGCTCTCCCCGGCCGAGCGCGAGCGGGCGCTCGCGCTGCCGCGCGCACTCGCAACCCGCGATCCCGCCGCCGCCCGCGCCGCGCTGGACGGTCTCGACGTCGACTACGTCGAGGTCGTCGATCTCGACCCGCCCGTTCTCGCCGCCGCGGTCCGCGTCGGCTCCACCCGCCTGATCGACAACATCGTCCTCGAGGAGGAATCACCATGACCACCCGTCCACGCCAGCCGGCACCGGGCACGCCCGCGCCCGGAAAGCTCCCGCTCACCGAGCTCGCCGAGCTGAAGGCGCGCCGCCAGCCGATCGCGATGATCACGGCCTACGACGCGCCGTCGGGCCGGCTCGCCGACGCGGCCGGCGCCGACGTGATCCTCGTCGGCGACTCGGCCGCGATGACCGTGCTCGGCCACGACTCCACCGTGCCCGCGACGATGGACGAGATGATCGTGCTCACGCGCGCCGTCAACCGTGGGGCGCGGCGGCCGCTCGTCGTCGCCGACATGCCGTTCGGCTCCTTCCAGGTCTCGGACGAGGCCGCGCTCGAGAACGCGATTCGCTTCCTCAAGGAAGCGGGAGCCGACGCCGTCAAGGTCGAGGGGGCCGGCGCGACCCTCTCGCGCGTCCAGGCGCTCGTCGGCGCGGGCGTGCCGACGATGGGCCACATCGGCCTGACGCCACAGTCCGCGACCATGCTCGGCGGCTTCAAGGCGCAGGGCCGGACCGCGGAGAAGGCCCAGCGGCTCTACGAGGACGCGCTCGCCCTGCAGGACGCGGGCGTCTTCGCGCTCGTGCTCGAGGCCGTGCCTGCACCGGTGGCGGCGCGGATCACCGAGGCGCTCGAGATCCCGACGATCGGAATCGGGGCCGGCGTCGACTGCGACGGCCAGGTCCTCGTCTGGCACGACCTGCTCGGGCTCTACCAGGGCGGCTCGCCGCGCTTCGTCAAGCAGTACGCCGACCTGGCCACGGAGATCGAGCGTGCGGTCTCGGCCTACGTCGCCGAGGTGCGCGAGCGCCGCTTCCCCGAGGAGCAGCACACCTACTCGATGCCCGAGGAGGAGCTGGCGCTCTTCGAGCAGTCGCTAGAAGGTCGACGGGAGGTACGCGAACGCGGCTAGGAAGAGCGCGACCAGCCCGAGTGCGCCGAGCGCGCGCCCCCAGGTCCAGCCGTGCACGGCGCGCACGCCGACGAGCAGGAGCGCCGCCGACCAGCCTGCGAACGCGAGCTCGAGCGCGTCGAACACGCTGCCGGCCGCCCCGCTGTCCGAGCCGCCGCGTCTGAAGAGGTCGCCGCCGAACACGATCAGCTGGACGGGCCAGAGGACGAGGAGCGAGAGCGCGAGCGGCGCCAACGCGAACGCGAGGACGTGACGGCCGCGCCGGTAGTCGCCCAGCCCGCCCAGGCCGCGCGCGCCCAGGTAGAGGGCGCCGCCGATCAGCCAGTAGCCGGCGAACGCGTACAAGCCTCCGGCGACGACCGCCCACACGGCGACGAGCAGGCCGTCGTACTCCGCGTCGTCGAGGAGACGCCCCGCCGTGCTCGTGCTCAGCACCGCCGCGATCCCCGCCAGGTAGACGAGGGCGAGCACCGGCTCCTGTCGTGCATCCACCTGCTCCTGCGATCCGTCCCGAAGGGCGACGAACACCGCGCGCGGGCCGAGCAGGACCGCGGGAACGCGCAACCACCACTCGCGCTCCGGGCTCATGGCCCGAGCGTAGTGGCTAGCCGGGCACGGACCGCGGTTATGGTCGTTTCGTGGACGTCGATGCCGCCCTCACCAAGCAGGCTCGTGCGGCGATGCCGTTCACCGCGGAGCTGGGCCTCGAGCTCATGTCCGCCGCACCGGAGGAAGTGCGTGCACGCCTCGCCTGGGAGGAACGGCTCTGCACGGCGGGCGCGATCATGCACGGGGGCGCGCTGATGAGCCTCGCGGACGCCGCGGGCGCCTACTGCGCCTTCCTCAACCTTCCGGAGGGCGCCGGCGGCACCGCCACGATCGAGTCGAAGACGAACTTCTTCCGGGCGGTGCGGGAAGGGCACGTGGTCGCTGCCGCGCGCCCGCTCCACGTCGGCCGCACGACCATCGTCGTCGAGACCGACCTCCACGACGACGCAGGCAAGCACGTCGCCCGCGTCACCCAGACGCAGGCCGTGCTCTGATGCGCCGACTCGCCCTCCTGCTCGCCGTCCTCGTCGCGAGCGCCTGCGCCGGCGACGACGACTCGACCTCGCAGACCGTCACGGTCACGACTGCGAGCACGGTCACGGTCACCGAGACGACGACAGAGACCACGACGGAGACGACGCCACCGCCGAGCGAATGGACCGGCCTGGAGGAGCCGCTCCCGGCCAGCGGAGAGCTGCCGGTCGACGACTTCAACGCCTATGCCGAGAGCGTCGACGAGCCCTGGGAGCGCGACGTGGCCGCAACCACGAACGAGTACGTCGGCCAGGACCGGATCGACGTGCCTTCGGTCTCCTTCCAGGCCACGAGCGGCGGCGAGGGCGCAGGTCCGACGAACGCGTCGCTCCTGCTCAGCGGGTTGCTCGACGACTCGGTGCAGGCCCGGCGATACGACCTGACACTCAACCGGCGGCAGGACGGTACGTGGCGGATCGACTCGGCCTTCTGGGCTCAGCGCTGCCACGAGGGACGCGGCCACCAGGCGTTCACGCCCGCGCCCTGCATCTGAGCGCGGCCGCGCTTACAGCGCCGCGTACAGGTCGACCGGCACGCCGTCGGGATCTGCGAGCTGCGCGTAGCGCTGGCCCCAGAACGCGTCCCACGGCTCCTTCTCGCCGTGGAAGCCCGCCTCGACGGCGCCGGCGTACGTCTCGTCCACCTCGGCCGCGCTGCCGCACTCGAACGCCAGGCCGACCTGGTTCCCCGCGGCGCGCGCCCAGTCGGGCCGGAAGCTCTTGACCGTGTCCTCGCTGTCCAGCATGAGACGGACGCCGCTCGGAAGAGATGCCTCCACGTGACCCTCGTCCGGCGTCTCCGGGACGTCGAGGCCGAGAAAGCGGTAGAAGCGGATCGACTCCGCCATGTCGGAGACGACGATCCCGATCGCGTTCAGCTGCGGCATCGGCCGGATCTTAGGCGGCGACGGACTCGCGCTGCGCCAGCACGCCGCGCAGGAACTGGCCCGTGAAGGAGCCCTCGATCTCGGCCACCTCCTCGGGCGTCCCGGCCGCGATCAGCTCGCCGCCCGCCTCGCCGCCCTCGGGCCCGAGGTCGATCACCCAGTCGGCCTGCTTGATCACGTCGAGATTGTGCTCGATCACGAGCACCGTGTTGCCCGCGTCGACGAGGCGCTGCAGCACCTCGAGCAGCTTCTCGATGTCGGCGAAATGGAGTCCCGTGGTGGGCTCGTCGAGGATGTAGAGCGTGCTCCCGGTTGCGACCTTGCAGAGCTCGGCGGCGAGCTTCACGCGCTGTGCCTCGCCCCCCGAGAGCGTTGTCGCGGGCTGGCCGAGCTTGATGTAGTCGAGCCCGACGTCGTGCAGGGTCTGCAGGCGCCGGCGCAGCTTCGGGATCTTGGCGAAGAAGGTGAGGGCCTCCTCGACGGACATCTCGAGCACGTCCGCGATCGACTTGCCCTTGAAGCGCACCTCGAGCGTCTCCTTGTTGTACCGGTGCCCGTGACAGGTCTCGCACGGCACGTACACGTCCGGCAGGAAGTGCATTTCGATCTTGATCGTGCCGTCGCCCTTGCAGGTCTCGCAGCGTCCGCCGCGCACGTTGAAGGAGAAGCGCCCCGGCTTGTAGCCGCGCACCTTCGCCTCGGGCGTGAGCGAGTAGAGCTCGCGGATGTGCGTGAAAAGATCGATGTAGGTCGCCGGGTTCGAGCGGGGCGTCCGCCCGATCGGCTTCTGGTCGATGTCGATCACCTTGTCGAAGACGTCGATCCCCTCGACCTCGTCGTGCACGCCCGGCTTCACCCGCATCCGGTTCAGCCGGTTCGCAGCCGCCTTGTAGACGATCTCGTTCACGAGGGTCGACTTCCCCGAGCCCGAGACACCGGTGACGCAGACGAACTTCGCCACCGGGAACTCGACGTCGATGCCCTTCAGGTTGTGCATGGCCGCCCCGCGCACCGTGAAGTGGCCACTATCGCCCTCCCGCCGCGACGGAATCGCGATCCTGCGCGTCCCGGAGAGGTACTGGCCCGTGACGGACGCCTTGTTCCGCATCACGTCCTTGGCCTTGCCCTCCGCGACGACGTAGCCGCCGTGCTCGCCGGCGCCCGGGCCCATGTCCACCACCCAGTCGGCCGTCCGCATCATCTGCTCGTCGTGCTCGACGACGAGCACGGTGTTGCCGAGCGCCTTCAGCCGCTGCAGGGTGCCGATCAGCTTGTCGTTGTCGCGCTGGTGCAGCCCGATCGACGGCTCGTCGAGGATGTAGAGGACGCCGACCAGCTGCGAGCCGATCTGGGTCGCGAGCCGCAGCCGCTGCGCCTCGCCGCCGGAGAGCGTCTTGGCGGCGCGGTCGAGCTGGAGGTAGCCGACGCCGACGTTGTCGAGGAAGGTCAGCCGCTCCCGGATCTCCTTCACGATCCGGTGGCCGATCAGCTCCTCCGTCGGGGTCAGCCCGAGCTCGTCGAGGAACGTGAGCGCCCGCGTCACCGACATCTTCGTGAACGCGTGGATCGACTCGCCGCCGATCGTCACCGCCAGGACCTCGGGCTTCAGGCGGGCGCCGTTGCAGGTCGGGCACGGCCGGAAGCTCATGTACTCCTCGATCCGCTCGCGCTGCGGAGCCGAGTCCGTCTCCTTGTAGCGCCGCTGGAGCGACTCGACGATCCCTTCGAACGCCATCGTGTACGAGCGCCGCCGGCCCATCCGGTTGCGGTACTGGACGTAGATCCGGTCGCCCTTCGTGCCGTGCAGGAACAGGTTCTGCTGCTCCTCGGTGAGCTCACGCCACGGCTTCTCGAGGTCGATCTCGTAGCGCTCCGCGATCGCCTGGACGACCGACTCGTAGAAGCCGCCGTTCGCGACCGTCCAGGGGACGAGCGCCCCCTCGCCGATCGAGACGGACGTGTCCGGGACGACCAGGTCTGGGTCGATCTCGAGCTGCGCACCGAGCCCCGTACAGCGCGGGCAGGCGCCGTGCGGGGAGTTGAAGGAGAAGATGCGCGGCTGCAGCTCGGGCAGCGAGACGCCGTGCTCGGGGCACGCGAACTTCTCGCTGAAGAGCATGCTGGCGCCATCGATCACGTCGACCGCGACCAACCCGTCCGCGAGCGCCGCCGCCGTCTCGACCGACTGGGTCAGCCGCTGGCGCAGGTCGGGCTTGAGCACGAGCCGGTCGACCACGACCTCGAGCGTGTGCTTGAACTTCTTGTCGAGGACGATCTCCTCCTCGAGCAGGCGGGTCTCGCCGTCCACCTTCACGCGTGTGAAGCCGTCGGCGCGCAGCTCGTCGAGCACATCGCGGAACTCGCCCTTGCGGTCGCGCACGACCGGCGCATTGACCGTGAACTTCGTCCCCTCGGGCAGCGCGAGGATCTGCTCGACGATCTGGTCGAGGCTCTGCCCCGCGATCGGCCGGCCGCAGACCGGGCAGTGCGGACGCCCGACGCGCGCGTACAGCAGACGCAGGTAGTCGTAGATCTCCGTGACGGTGCCGACGGTCGAGCGCGGGTTGCGCGAGGTCGTCTTCTGGTCGATCGAGATCGCCGGCGAGAGCCCGTCGATCGAGTCGACGTCGGGCTTCTCCATCATCTGGAGGAACTGCCGCGCGTACGCGGAGAGACTCTCGACGTAGCGGCGCTGCCCCTCGGCGTAGATCGTGTCGAAGGCGAGCGAGGACTTGCCCGAGCCCGAGAGCCCGGTGATGCAGACGAGTGCGTTCCGCGGCAAGCGGACGTCGATGTCCTTCAGGTTGTGCTCTCGCGCCCCGTGGACGACCAGCTCGTCGGCAGCCATAACCGGGTCATTCTACCGACCGAACGCGTGTTCGCCTAGGGGTACCGAGCGCCCTGCGTTACCGGCCGCACGGGGACGGGAACCATCCCTGCGTGACCGAGTACGCGAAGCGCGCCGCCGTCACGACCCTCGTCGTCGGCGGCGTTGTCGTCGTCGCGCTCGCGCTCTGGAAGATCCGCCTCCTCGTCGCGCTCCTCTTCTTCGCCTTCATCATCGCAGCCGCGATGCGGCCCGGCGTCGAGGCGCTGCGCCGCCAGCACATCCCCCGCGGCGTCGGCATCGGCCTCCACTACCTCGCGTTCTTCGGCTTCGTCACGGCGCTGCTGTGGCTCGTCGTGCCACGCGCGACCGATCAGGTGACGACGGCGATCCAGTCGCTGCCGAGCTCACCGGAGGAGCTCGAGGCGGAGGCGAACCAGTCGTCCGGCCTGCGCCGGGAGGTGCTCGAAGGCGTCCAGGAGCGGCTCGAGGAGCTGCCGTCGGCGAACGAGCTCGTCGATCCGGCGCTCGAGGTGGGGCTGATCGGGTTCGAGATCGCGATCGGGATCTTCTTCGTGTTCGCCAGCGCTGCCTACTGGATCTTCGAGCGGGACCGGGCCGTGGACCTCGTCACGTCCATCATCCCGCGCCCCCACCGCAAGAAGGTGCGCGACACCTGGGACCTGATCGACCTCAAGCTCGGGGCATATGTCCGTGGGCAGGCGGTGCTGATCGTGGCCGTCGGCACCGTGCTCTCGTTCGCCTTCTGGGCGATCGGCCTGCCCTACTGGCTGCTGATCGGCGTCTTCGCCGGGGTCGTCGAGATCGTCCCGGTGATCGGGCCGCTGCTCGCCGGCGCGGTGGCCGTCGGCGTCGGTCTCACCGTCTCCTGGCAGCTCGGGCTCGCGGCGGGAGCGATCGTACTGGCCGTGCGCCTGCTCGAGGACTACATCGTGATCCCGCGGGTGCTCGGCGACGCGGTCGGCCTCTCCCCGCTGCTCGTGCTCTTCTCGATCACGTGCACGGCACTCCTGTTCGGTGAGTTCGCCGTGCTCCTGGCGATCCCGCTCGCAGCGGTGCTGGCGACCCTCGTCGACGTGATCGTCCGCGGCAAGGACCCAGCCGCGGAGGACACCCCGGCGGTGATCTTCTCCGCGCGCGACTCGGAGACTGCATAGCCATTGACCAGGTGCGCGGCGTGAGACGCATCCTGGCCGCTCTCGTCGTGACGGCGGCCGTCGCGGCGGTGAGCGGATCAGCCGCTCCTCCCGCCGCCCGGATCGTCTTCGCCGCCGTCGCCTCGAACCTCCAGTACCCGACGGAGCCGCCGACCGCGCGGTACACGGCGGAGCTCGTCAGCATCCGTCCGGACGGGAATCTCCGTCGGCGGCTGACGCGGACGGTGGCCTGGGAGGACGATCCGACGTGGTCGCCCGATCGCCGCCGGCTCGCGTTCATCCGCGGCACGCCTGTGTGCCACGCCGCGACGTGCGACGGCTCGAACGACACGTCCGTGTGGACGACCTTCGCGAGCGGCGCGCCGCCACGGCGCCTCACCCGCCCGCCCGACGGCTACGCCGACTCGGCGCCGGCGTGGTCGCCGGACGGCCGCTCCCTCGCGTTCATCCGGCACTTCCCGACCGACGACGGCTCCGAGGACGGCGTCTACGTGGTCGACGCCGCCGGCCGCGACCTGCGGAGGCTCACGGAGGTCCGCGCGCAGACCGCGCAGATCGGCTGGTCGCCGGACGGCACCACGATCGCGGTCGGTCTCGTCCTCGTCGACGCCCGCACGGGCGCGTCCTCCCCGGTGAGCGTCGCGGGCGGCCGGCCGTTCGTCGAAGCGGTGGCCTGGTCGCCCCACGGGCGGCTCCTCGCCTTCACCGACGGGACCGGCGTCCACGTCGTCCGCGCCTCCGGCGGCCGCTCGCGGCGCCTCGCAACGGCGCGCTTCGCCCGCGGGGTCGCGTGGTCGCCCGACGGGCGTCGGCTCGTGTTCGCGGGGAGGCGCCCGCCGCTGCGCGAGCATCCCGGCGAGCGGATTGCCCCGGCGACGGATCTCTACGTCGTCGGCGTCGACGGACGCGGCCTCCGCCGCCTGACGGCCACGCCCGGCCCGGAGTTCTCGCCGAGCTGGCGCTAGGACTAGGCCGCCTCGGCGACCCAGCGCATCGGGTCACCGGCGCCGAGGTCGCTGACGCCCGCGTCGATCAGGGCGCCGCAGACCAGCGTGCGACGGTGCGCGGCGAAGGTCAGCACGTGGGCGATCATCCCGCCGTACGTGAAGATCTCCGGCGGATCGCAGATCGCGTCGACGAACGTCTCGTCAAGGCGACCCTCGTCGACGATCGCCCGCACCTGGTCGAGGAAGGCCGGTCCCACCTGGGCCAGCCTGGCCCGCATGTGCGCGACGCTCTCGTCGCGCTCGACGCCGAAGTCGTACGGCCGGTCGTGCGTGGCCGCGTCCCACATCGCGAGCTGTCCGACGAGCCGCGAGAGCAGCGAGCGCAACGTCGGCTCGTCGTCGATGCCCTCGACGGAGATCTCGACGGGAGCGTCGAGGACGTCGTCGGCCAGTCCATCTGCCCGGTCGACCATCTCGCCGACGAGCCACACGTGGTGCTCGACCATCTTGATGAGCAGGTCCATGGCGGTCACCTTTCTGTGCGCGGGAGCACGAAGGCCTCCCGGTGGGTTGAAATGCACGTCGCTCGGCGCCTCGATCCGGAAGCTCGTCGGCTGCCGACGCCACGTCGACGGCGCCTGGCCGTAGGCCCGCCCGAACGCCCGCGTGAACGCCTCGTGCGAGGAGTAGCCCGCGTCGAGGGCGACGCGCAGCAGGTCGTCGTCGGTCGTGATCAGCCGGTAGGCCGCCCGCTCGAGCAGGACGCGACGCCGCAGCGTCGCCGGGGGCTCACCGGCGGTGGCGGAGACGAGCCGGTCGAAGTGGAACCGAGAGAGGTGCAGGCGCGACGCCAGCTCCTGGCCGGAGGCTTCGTGGTCGTCGAGTGCGTCCGCCAGGACGTCCACGAAGCGGGCGAAGGTGTCGGTCGCCGTGCTCACGCACCGATCCTGTCAACGCGGAGGACGACCCGCTTGATCGCCCTTGCTCAACCCGCCGGGCTCCGCCCGGCGGGAGCCGCCCGACCGGGGAACGTCAGGCTTTGCGCCAGCGGCCGAAGATGAGACCGCCGAGGGTAAAGCCGAGCCCGAAGGTGCCGACGGAGAACGCGCCCAGGGCCAGCGCCTTGCGGGCGACCGAGAGGCGCTGCCAGCGTCCGAGCGCCTCCTGCTCCTCTCTCGTCAGCGACTCGCCGCGGCGCTGCTTGCGCAGCGCGCCGCCGGCGCGCAGGCCGAGGTACAGGTCGTCGAAGATCTCCGGCGCGTCGGTGGGCGATTCGTCCGCCATGGTTCGAGTGTAGTACCCAGACCGGCGGTTCTGATGCCCCAGGAGAGGGGGACCGCGCTTAGGCTCCTGAAATCGTGCAGACCCGCATCCTCCACGTCTCCGACCTGCACTTCGGCCGGAACGACAAGCCGGAGTCGGTCGAGGCGCTCGCGCGGCTGATCGAGGAGGTGCGTCCCGAGCTCGTGCTCGCGAGCGGCGACCTCACGCATCGGGGCCTGCCCTCCCAGCACGACCGCGTCGCAGCCTTCCTGCGCGGCCTCGGGCTACCCGTGCTGTCGATCCCGGGGAACCACGACATCCCGTACACGTTCCCGAAGCGGTTCACCAGGCCGTGGGCTGAGTTCGAGCGGCTCTGGGAGACGACCGAGCCGGTGTACCGCTCGGAGCGGATCGTCGCCGTCGGGCTCAACTCGGTGCGCCCGTGGCGCCACCAGTCGGGTCGGCTGCGGCCACACCAGGTCGAGCAGGCGGCCGCTGCGTTTCGCGAAGCACCCGACGGCGCGCTGCGGGTGGTCGCGCTCCACCACCACCTGCTCGGCGCGCCGTGGCGCTCTCGCAAGAAGCCGGTCGCGAAGCGAAACCGCGTGCTCGCCGGCCTGGTGGAGGCACGGGCGGAGCTGATCCTCGCCGGGCACATCCACCAGAGCACGATCGCCGAGCGGCGCGAGTTCGAGATCTCGACGGCGGGAGGCGAACGGGCGGTCGTGGTTTCGATCGCCCCCGGGTTCGGACAGCCACGCCCGAACCGGCGCGGCGAGGCACGAGGGCTGCACGTCTACGAGGTCGCAGACGAAGCCCTGCGGGCGTTGACCTACATCTGGCGGGACGACGGCTGGGGGCTCACGGCCGTGCGCACCTTCCCGCGTGGCCGTGAGCCCCTTGCCTTCGAATCCCGCTAGCCGCAGCCGGACGCGCTAGATGGTCGCGCTGCGATCGCGGCCGGCCACCATCCGGTAGATCCAGAGCAAGACGATTGCGCCGATGATCGCCGTCAGCCACGTGCTGATGTCGAAGAACTCGTCCAGCGGATCGGCGTCGAAGATCGCCCCGGCGATGAAGCCGCCGAGCAGGGCGCCGACGATGCCGATGATCGTGGTGATGATGATGCCGCCCGGGTCGTCGCCGGGCATGAGCGCCTTCGCGATCATGCCCGCCAGCGCCCCCAGAATGATGAACGCGATGATTCCCATGTGACCCTCCGGTTCTCGATTGCGGAAGACGTGCCGAGGAAGAGTCTCCACGGCCGGACAGCGGCAAACCGCCGGGCCACTTCTCGTGACCCGGCGGCTGCCGAAGCAGGTGCAGACGAACTAGGTCGTAACGCGGCGGTCGCTGCCGGGCAGGACCTTCTGCACGACGGTGACGAGCACCGCGGCGACGATCACGGCCAGGATGAAGCCGACGATGCCGCCGACGAGCAAGCCGACGAGCAGCATCGCGCCGATTCCGATCGCGATCGTCACGAGCCAGCCCATCGGATCGGGCCCGGGATTGATGAGGCGTCCCAGGGCGCCGACGATGATGCCGCCGATGATGAGTCCGATGATTTCTCCCATGTGAGGCGTTCTCTCCAGGACGCCGCCAACGCAAACGGCCACGCTAGAGTCAGGGCAACCACTGCGAGCACGAGGAGAGTCATGGAGCAGCGCTACGCCGAGCTGAAGTCACGTCTGGCCGAGATCCACGACCTGCGCCGCGCGCAAGAGGTGCTCTTCTGGGACCAGACCGTGATGATGCCGCCCGGTGGCGGACCGGTCCGGAGCGCGCAGCTGACGACGCTCGACCGGGTCGCGCACGAGAAGTTCATCTCGGACGAGATGGGGCGCCTGCTCGACGGGCTCCGGGGCTACGAGGACGGCCTGGACTACGACTCGGACGAGGCGTCGCTGATCAGGACGGCCCGGCGCGACTGGGAGAAGGCACGCCGCGTGCCTGCCGAGCTCGCAGCCGAGATGGTCGGCGCCGCCGCGGAGGCGCACGACGTGTGGGCCAAGGCCCGCGAGGAGGCGGACTTTCCGCTCTTCCTCCCCCACCTCGAGCGCGCGGTCGAGCTGAAGCGCCGCTACGTCGACTGCTTCGAGGGCTACGACGAGCCCTACGACGTCCTGCTCGACGACTACGAGCCGGGGATGAAGACCGCCGAGGTCCGCGCCGTCTTCGACGAGCTGAAGACGGAGCTCGTGCCGCTGATCGCCGAGGTCGGCTCGACGGAGCCCGACGAGCCGTTCATGTCCGGCCCGTTCGACATCGACGCGCAGCACCAGCTCTCGCTGCGGATCATCGAGCGCTTCGGTTACGACCCCCAGTTCTTCCGCCTCGACCTCACCGTGCACCCGTTCGCCGCCAGCTCGGGGACGCAGGACATCCGCCTGACGACGCGCTACAAGGAGGACGACATCACGTCGCTCTTCACCGCGATGCACGAGTGCGGGCACGGCGTCTACGAGCACGGCGTCTCGCAGGCGCTCGAGCGCACACCCCTCTGCCACGGCGTCTCCTCGGCGCTGCACGAGTCGCAGAGCCGGATGTGGGAGAACATCGTCGGGCGCAGCCGTCCCTTCTGGAACCACTTCTACCCCCAGCTGCAGGCTGCGTTCCCCGGCACGCTCGGCGACGTCGAGCAGGAGAGCTTCTATCGCGCGATCAACCGCGTGAAGCCCTCGTACATCCGGGTCGACGCGGACGAGGCGACCTACAACCTGCACATCATCCTGCGCTTCGAGCTGGAGCAGGAGATCTTCGCCGGGACGCTCGCGCTGAAGGATCTCCCGGAGGTGTGGAACACCCGCTTCGAGGAGTACCTCGGGATCCCGGTCCCGTCCGACACGCTCGGCGTCCTCCAGGACGTGCACTGGTCGGGCGGCGGCTTCGGCTACTTCCCCACGTACTCGCTCGGGAACATCATCTCGGTGCAGATCTGGGACAAGGTCGCGGCCGAGATCCCCGACCTGCACGAGCAGTTCGAGGCCGGCGAGTTCGGACCGCTGCACGCATGGCTGCGGACGAACCTCTACGCGCTCGGACGGAAGTTCACGCCGCAGGAGACGCTCGAGCGCGTGGTCGGCAGCGGGATCGACGCGAAGCCGTACGTGCGCTACCTGAAGGAGAAGCTGGGCACGCTGACCGCGGCGTAGCGCCGCCTAGGCGGCGGTGCCGAAGCGCTTCCGCGTCCGCTCGCGGGCGCGCTCGGCCTCGACCTCGCGGTTCCGCGGCGGCGCTTTCGTCACGAGCGAGTCGAGCAGCTTCGCCGAGGCGGCGGCGACCTCGTCGACGGCGCGCGTGAACGCCTCGTGGTTGGCGAGCGAGGGCGTGTTCGTCCCGCTCAGCTTGCGCACGTACTGCAGCGCGGAGGCGCGAATCTCCTCCTCGGTCGCCGGCGGATCGAAGTTGTGGAGCTGGCGGATGTTGCGACACATTTCGGACCTCCTCGTCTGTGTGCTCCGAGCCTAGAGGAAGGCAGCGGCCTCAGCTCAGCAGCCTTCGATGCAGCTCCTGCGTCGGTGCGCTCGGCGCGACGCCGAGGTCCTCGCTGAGGCGGCGGCGGAGCGCGTCGTAGACGAGCAGCGCCTCCGCCGCGTTGCCGCGGGCGACGAGCGTCTCCATCAGCAGCCGATGGCCGCTCTCCCGGTAGGGCGCGTGGTCGATCAGGCTGCGGGCGGAGCGCTCGGCCGTCTCGAGCTCGCCGCCGCCGATCTCAACGCAGGCACGGCCCACGAGCTCGAGCGAGCGGACGAGGATCTCGTCGAGGCGCTGTCGCTGCTTGTCGATCCAGGGCGCGTCCTCTCCCGGCAGGAAGTCCCTGCTCGCGATGTGCTGCGCGACCCGACCCGGGCTCCAGGCGCCCGCGAAGTCGCCCTGCGCGACGAGGCTCTGAGCGCGGTGCAGACCCTCGGCCGCCGCTTCCAGGTCGATCCACGCATCGTCGGCCAGCGCCAGGCGCACGTCCCCGCGCCCCTCGAGCGGCACGACGCCGCGCAGCTTCGAGAGCAGCGGGCTGAGCCGGTCCGAATCGGACGCTTCGCTCCAGAGCGCGTCGCCCAGCTCGTCCCTGGTCACCGGCCGGTGGCGGTTGACCGCGAGGAACGCGAATGCGAGCCGTCCCTGCCGCCCGGGCAGCTCTGTCTCCATCCGCCGGCCATCGAGGCGCGCGACGAGCCGGCCGCAGAGCTGGATCCGCGTCTCCCCCAAGGTTTCGCCAAGGTAACCGCAAGCCCGGGCGGAAACAATCCTGCCCACGAGACCACGACGAGGAGGAAGCATGGGGAAGGTCATCAACTGTGAGTGCGGCGAGGTCGTTCGCGCGGAGAGCGACGACGAGCTCGTCCAGAAGGTCGTGCAGCACGTGGGCGAGTCGCACCCGGAGCTCGTCGGGAAGATGAGCCGCGACGACGTCCTCGCGATGGCGGAAGAGGCCTAGGACGATGCCGGGGTCTGCTCGAACTCGTGTGCTCGGAATGCTCGTCGCGCTGCTGGGCGCGGCGGCTCTGGCGGACTCCGCTGCGGCGGCGGGGCGAATCGCCTCCATCAGCCCGACCGTCGCCGACCGGGGCGGCACGGTCTCGATCACCGGCAACGGCTTCGGCGGCCCGAACGTCAGGATCACGGTCGGCGGTGAGCCGGCCGCGCTCGTCTCGGCGAGCGGGAGCAAGGCGAGCTTCCGCGTCCCGCCGCTCGCACCGGTCGGAGACGTCGAGGTCCTCGCCACGAACCCGGGCGGGCACGTCGGCCGGATCGGGCTGACCGTCCGCTTCGACGGGAACACGGTCCCGGTCGCCGACGCGGCCGCTGCAGTCAGTGCGCCGGTCGGCGACGGCGGCGGCACGATCTCGGTCGAGGGAATGCAGCTCGCGATCCCGGCCGGCGCCGTGCCGGAGGGGACGACCATCACGGCGACGCCGTTGCGCTCGCTCGAGGGCTCGCCGTTCGCGTCGGCGCCGGTCGGATTGAAGCTCGAGCCGTCCGGGCTCGTCCTCCTGCAGCCGGCAACGCTGACCCTGCCCCGTCCGACCGGAACGGGCGCCCTCGTCGGCTTCGGCTTCAACGGGGACGGCGAAGGCTTGCGGCTGGTGCCCCACCGCCCGGTCGGCGACACGGTGCAGCTGACGGTCTGGCACTTCAGTGGCGCAGGGGTGCTGACGGCGCGGCTGGACGAGCTGCAGGCGGCACTCAGCTACGAGCCGGCGCCCGCGCACGAGCTCGCCGAGCAGCGGATCGCTGCCGCGCTCGTCGACCAGCAGGTCAACGGCTCCGATCCAGGCCCCGCGATCTCCGTCGCGCTCAGGAGCTGGCGCTCGAGCTCGGTCAGCCAGGGGCTCCAGATCGCCGGCAGCACGACCCGGCTCGACTTCTTCGAGCTCGCCTTCGGCGAATGGCTCGCCTGGCTCGCCTACCTGCAGGAGTACCGGAGCACGATCGCAGCGGCCGACGCGAGCTTCTTCGACACCGCGACGGCGCTCGATCGCAACACCGCCACCGTGTCGGCGGCGGCCGTCGCCCGGCGCCAACTCGACCGCTGCCTCGGCCCCGGCCTCCCGCGTGCCGCCCTCCGCGACGTGCTGCGCGTAGCGTCGGCCGTGAACCTCGCCGACCTGCCGATCGAGACGGCCGAAGCCCCCGGCTCGACCAAGCCGCTCCCGACGGGCCGCAACCTTCCGACCGCCTGCCTCGACGTCGTCGTGCTGGGCGTGGAGCACGCCGCCACGATGGCCCGGAACCGCGACAACCGCTTCACCGCGCGCGCGCACCTCGTCTTCTGGAGCGGTTCCCCGAGCACATCGATCCCGCTGCGCTACCGGCTCGCCGACGTCACGAATGCCCCGGCGCCGGTAGCGAGCGGGACCACGACGAGCGGCACGTTCTCGACGACCGTCCGCCCCGGGGCGCACGGCGTGCGGACGCTCGAGCTGACCGTCGACCTCGGCGACGACACCGTCCTGCGCACGTTCTTCGACCAGGTGGACTCGACGGTGCCGGTGCGCGATCGGGTCGAGCTCCAGGGCCGGCGCCCGGGCAATTCCGTCTTCACCGACACCGTCCCCGCCGTCGGGCCCGGCAGCGAGGTGCTCTTGCGCATCCGCCTCGCCGGCGACGACGTCGGCTCGATCCCGGTCGCGCTCACGCACGACGGAAGCGGACTCCTGCCGCCCTCGACGACGACGGACGCGAACGGCACGGCGACCGTCACCTACACCGCGCCGGCGGCCGACGGCAGCGAGCTCGTCACCGCCACGATCACCGACAGCGGGATCACGGTCGGCGACGCGATCGTGCTCACGACCAGGCCCGCAGTCGTCGTCACCATCACGCCCTCGTTCGGGTTCGTCGGGCCGGGAGAGACGATCCAGTTCACCGCGACGGTGTCCGGTACGACCGACCAGCGCGTGACCTGGAACGCGAGCGGCGGCGGCTCCATCGACGCCAGTGGGCGCTTCACGGCCGGCCCGAACGCGGGCGTCTACGACATCGCCGCAACGAGCTTCGCCGACCTGTCGGCCACCGGGCACGCCTCCATCCAGGTCGTCGGTGATGACGTGACGGGAACGTACGTCGGCGAGATGTGCCTGGTCACTGGGGCCGGGACTGAGTTCTGCAATCACGATCAGGCCGTCCGGGTCGAATACCGCTGCAACATCGCGAGCTTCGTCGGAGCAGGCGCGGTGTGCGGCTGGTCGTGGTTTCGCAGGTCGGGCGAGCCCCTCGGATTCCCCGGTCTGGCGGAGGCCTGCGTGGTCGAAACCGATGGCACCCGCGCAGGAGGGGCGTTCACCGGACGGATCACCCATTGTTTCTTCGGCCCGCTTCGAGCCGATCAGACAGCGGCCCGGATCGAGGGGGAAATCGAGAACGGGAGACTCGTGATCAGAATGTTCGTGCTCACCTACGTCGCTCCCGACTTCGTCAACCCCGTCTACCAGCTGCGCGAGCGCTTCGAGGGAGCCCTCGTCTCGCCGTAGGCGGCAGGGCTGGCCCGACGTCTTGGGCCGAGCGCGGCACGTTCGCTGCCCTACGCGGCGCTGGTGGTGGCGCTCGTGCTCGCGAGCGCCATCAGCTCGCGCCGCAGGTTCTTGATCTCGTCGCGCAGCTTCGCCGCGTACTCGAACCGCAGCTCCTCGGCCGCGGCGAACATCTCCTCCTCGAGCGTGATCACGAGCTTGTCCAGCTCCTCCCGCGACATGCCCTCGACCTCCGGGCCGCCGCCGCGCCGGCGCCTGCCGGGGACAGTGGGGCTCTCGAGCGAGAGGAACTCGGCGATGTCGGAGACGCCCTTGATGATGTTCTCCGGCGTGATCCCGTGCTCTTCGTTGTACGCGAGCTGCTTCGTCCGCCGGCGGTCGGTCTCGTCGAGCGCGCCCTTGATCGCCTCGGTCATCTTGTCGGCGTAGAGGAGGACACGGCCGTTCACGTTGCGCGCCGCGCGCCCGATCGTCTGGATCAACGCGGTCTTGCCGCGCAGGAAGCCCTCCTTGTCGGCGTCGAGCACCGCCACGAGGGAGACCTCGGGCAGGTCGAGACCCTCGCGCAGGAGGTTGACGCCGACCAGCACGTCGTAGTCGCCGAGCCGCAGCTCGCGAATGATCTGAATCCGCTCGAGCGTGTCCACCTCCGAGTGCAGGTAGCGCGTCTTGACCCCGGCCTCGAGCAGGTAGTCGGTCAGGTCCTCCGACATCTTCTTCGTCAGCGTCGTCACGAGCACGCGCTCGCCCACGTCGGCGCGCTTGCGGATCTCGTTCAGCAGGTCGTCGATCTGGTTCTTGGTCGCGCGCAGCTCAACCTCGGGGTCGACGATCCCGGTCGGCCGGATCAGCTGCTCGGCGACGACGCCCGAGTTGCGCAGCTCGTACGGTCCCGGTGTCGCCGATACGAACACGAGCTGCGGCACCTTGGCCAGGAACTCGTCGAAGCGGAGCGGGCGGTTGTCGAGCGCCGACGGGAGCCGGAAGCCGTGGTCGACGAGCGTCTGCTTGCGCGAGCGGTCGCCCTCGTACATGCCCCCGATCTGGGGGATCGTCTGGTGCGACTCGTCCACGAAGACGACGTAGTCGGAGGGGAAGTAGTCGAGCAGCGTGTGCGGCGCAGAGCCTGCTGGCCGTCCGTCGAGGATGCGCGAGTAGTTCTCGATCCCGTTGCAGAAGCCGAGCTCGCGCATCATCTCCAGGTCGTACTCGGTGCGCTGGCGGATCCGGTGCGCCTCGAGCATCCGGCCCTGGCTCTCGAAGAGCCCCACCTGCTGCTCGAGCTCGTGCTTGATCTCGTCGTACGCGCGCTCGATCGTCGGCTTCGACGTCACGTACTGCGTGGCCGGGAAGACGGTGATCGTGTCGAGCTTCGCGTAGACCTCGCCCGTGAGCGGGTCGAAGTGCGTGATCTGCTCCACCTCGTCGCCGAACATGGAGATGCGGTAGGCCGTCTCGGAGTAGGCGGGCTGGATCTCGATCACGTCGCCCTTGACGCGGAAGCGACCGCGCCCGAGCAGCGTGTCGTTGCGCACGTACTGGATGTCGATCAGCTTGCGCAGCATCACGTCGCGGTCGGTCTCCTCGCCGACGGTGAGGAAGACGACGCGCTTCTCGTACTCCTCCGGCGAGCCGAGCCCGTAGATGCACGAGACGGAGGCGACGATCACGGTGTCGCGGCGCGTGAGCAGGTTCGAGGTGGCCGCGTGGCGCAGGCGGTCGATGTCGTCGTTCCGCGAGCTGTCCTTCTCGATGTAGAGGTCGGCCTGCGGGACGTACGCCTCGGGCTGGTAGTAGTCGTAGTAGGAGACGAAGTACTCGACGGCGTTCGCCGGGAAGAACTCGCGGAACTCGTTGCAGAGCTGCGCTGCGAGCGTCTTGTTGTGCGCGATCACGAGCGCAGGACGCTGGGTCTGCTCGATGATCCACGCCATCGTCGCCGTCTTGCCGGTCCCGGTCGCGCCGAGCAATGTCTGGTAGCGCGACCCGTCCTGCAGCGAGCGCGTGAGGTCCGAGATCGCCGTCGGCTGGTCGCCCGTGGGCTCGTAGGCAGCGGATGTCTTGAGTTCGGGCATGCGGGTACAGGGTACCCCTCGTGCCCGCCCAGACCTCGCACCCGCCCTACGCCACCTACGCCACGCTCGTCGGCGTCTTCGGCGCCGGGCTGACCGGCGTCGCGGGCCTGACGACCCTGCTCGGCCGCCGCCCCGAGCGCCTCGGGCCGCTCGATCTGGTCGTCCTCTGCGCCGCCACGTTCAAGGCTTCCCGCACGATCACGAGCGACGAGGTGATGAGCTTCGTCCGAGAGCCCTTCGTCAAGGGTGAGGCGCACGAGGGCGAGGAAGAGCCCGTCGAGGACGGCGGCCCGCGTCAGGCACTCGGCGAGCTCCTGACCTGCTCGCGCTGCGTCGGGGCGTGGACGGCCGCGGGGCTGGTGTCCGCCCAGACCCTCGCCCCGCGCACGGCGCGGCTGCTCACCTGGTCGCTTGCCGCGTCGGCTGCGAACGACTTCCTCCAGGCCGGCTTCGCCGCCTTGACGGCGAAGTCGAACGAGCTCGAGCAGCGCACCGGCGACAGGTAGGGATCGCGCCACGGTTTCGCGAAGTACTCCTCGCGATTCCTAACGCAGCACAAACAATCCCCCACTACAGTTCCGGCGGATGGACGACTCGCGCCTGCCCGAGTCACTGACCCGCCGGGCAGTGCTCCGTCTCACCGCGCTCGGCGTGCTGGCGAGCGGGCTCGTGCCCGAGTTCGCATTGGCCGCGAAGCGCCGGACGGTCGGCCTGCGGGGGCTGTCCGTCCGGACGAGACGGCCGTTCAAGGGCGATCGCCGGTTGCTCGCGACCGTGTGCCCCGGCTCGAAGGGGCGCAAGCGCGCCGAGATCCACTTCACACTCGACCGCCCGGCACTCGTCCAGGTCGAGGCAGTGCGCACGCGCCAGCCGAAGCACCCCCCGGTCTGGAGCGCGAGTGCGCGCCTGCCGCGCGGCCCGCACCGGTTCACCTGGGAGCCTCACCCCCGCACCGCACCGGGCACCTATCTGATGCGGGTCACGGTCGAAGGGTCGGGCCGGCGCAAGGTCTACGGCGGGCGCCGTCCGGCCGCGGTCGACTTCGCGCGCGCACCCGTCGTCCGCGTCCTCGGCGTCGAGGCCGCGTTCCGCGCGCGCAGCTACGCCCCCGGGCAGCTGGCGCGGCTCCGCGTCTCCGCCGACGCCCACGTGCTCGCCCTCCAGATCTTCCGGTCGGGGCCCGAGGAGGGAAACACGAACCGGCCGGACGAGATGAAGGGCGTCGCGATGGCGCCGCCCCGGCGGATCAAGTGGGACAAGCTCCGCAACCGCACCGGCACGATCACCGTCCGCCTCGGAGACTGGCCGAGCGGCCTCTACTTCGCACGGCTGATCACCTCGGACGGCCGGCGGGGCTTCGCCCCCTTCATCATCCGGCCCGCCACATTCGGCGCCACGAGCAGGGTTGCGGTCGTGCTCCCGACGAACACCTGGCAGGCCTACAACTTCCGCGACACCGACGGGGACGGCTGGGGAGACACGTGGTACGCGGGCGGCAACCCGCCCGTCGAGCTCGACCGGCCCTTCCTGAACCGCGGCGTGCCCCCGTTCTTCCGCCGCTACGACCTCGGCTTCCTGCGCTGGCTCCATGCCACGGGGAAGTCGCCGGACTTCCTGAGCGAGGAGGATCTCGGCCGCTTCGACAGCGAGGCGCTGCGGCGCATCTACGACCTGGTCATCTTCCCGGGGCACACGGAGTACGTCACCGACCACGCCTACACGATCATCGAGAAGTTCCGCGACCTCGGTGGGAACCTGATCTTCCTCTCGGCGAACAACTTCTTCTGGAAGGTCTCGCGGCGCGGCAACCAGATCCGGCGCGTGGCGTTGTGGCGCAACCTCGGCCGGCCCGAGGTGCGCGTGCTCGGCTCGCAGTACCGCGCGAACGACGACGGCAAGCGTCAGGGCCTGTTCGTCGTCACCGGCGCCGAGGTGGCGCCGTGGTTCTTCAGCGGGACCGGCCTCGCCAACGGCTCCACGATCGGCGACGAGATCGGCGGTTACGGGATCGAGATCGACGCCACGACGCTCGAGTCGCCGCCAGCGACGCACGTGCTCGCCATGATCCCCGACCTGTTCGGCGTCGGTGTGACCGCACAGATGACCTACTACGAGAGCCCGACTGGCGCGCGCGTGTTCAACGCCGGCGCGCTCGACTTCGGCGGCTCCGTCTGGTTCTGCCCTCCGATCCGCAAGCTGCTCGAGAACCTCTGGCAGCACATGAGCCAGGGCTAGCGTCAGCTAGCCCGGCGCAAGCTGAGCATCCGCGGAAGCGGATGCTCAGCGCGCGAAGACCCCTAAAGGGCCCGCTTCGCGGGCCGGCGACTCGCAACCGAACCGCCTAGGTCACCGGCGTTGGGACGCTGTCCAGCGCGCCATCGGGGGCGGCGCGCGGTGCGCGGAACGCCGCGAACGCGAAGAAGAGCGCGGCCAGCGACTCGCCCACCGCGATGACCAGGAACACCTTGTAGACACCGACGCCAGCGAGCAGGGGGCCGACCACGAGCAGGCCGACCGGCCCTGCGAGCATCGCGAAGGTGAGCACCGCCGTCATCACCTTCGGCCGCAGCGCCTCGGGCGTCCGCATGGTGATCACTCCGATCAGCGGCGCGTTCACGAGCGGCCCGAAGACGGACGAGACGAAGAGCGCCGCCATCACCCCCGGCGCCGGCAGGCCGAGCGGCAGGATCCAGATCGGGAGCGTCAGGGCGATGAGCGAGACGGCGCCCAGCCGGATCGGCTCGAAGCGATGCACCAGCTTCACGGCGATCACGCTGCCGAGCACGGCGCCGGCGCCGAAGGCCGCGAAGAACGCGCCGGCGATCCGCGCGCTCTCGTCGAACTGCTGGAACGCGAGCACGGGCAGCGCAGCGATCAGCATCTGGCCGAAGGCGTTGAGGAAGAGCGACGTCACGGCGAGCGACGCGAGCAGGCGGTCGCGGGCGATGAAGCGAACGCCGGCGAGCACGCCGCGGCTCTCCTCGCTCCCGGCCGCCGGCCGGCAGTGGGGCACGAGGAAGCGGAGGACGAAGAACGAGAACGCGAAGGTGGCCGCGTCGAGGTAGAGCACGTTCGTCGCGCCGAGCAGCGAGATCAGCACGCCCGCGGTGACGGGGCCGAACAGCGACGTCATCCGCTGGACGCCTTCCATGACCGCGTTCGCACGGGTGACGGCTCGCTCGTCCTCGCCCACCAGGTCGGGCAGGATCAGCCTCTGCGCCGAGAAGGACGGCGCGATGAAGACCCCGATCAGCGCGACGCAGACGAGCAGGATTGGGAAGCTGAGCAGCCCCGCGGAGTGCAGGAGCGGGATTGCGAGCATCACAGGAGCTCGCCCCGCGTCGCAGACGAGCAGCGTCCGCCGTGCGCCGAGCTTCGCCACGACGGTGCCGCTCGGGATCCCGAGGACCGCCACCGGCAGCAGCTCGACGGCGAGTACGACACCCATCCTGGTGGCGGAGCCCGTCGTCACGAGCACGAACCACGGCAGCGCCAGGAACGTCATCTGCGAACCGAGCGACGAGACGGCCTGCGCGAAGAGGAGGGGGCGCAGGCCCCGCGCGCGCAGCATCAGGCGGCTTCCGCGGAACGCACGTCGGCCGGCGCCGCCGAGCGGGCGGAGAGAGCGGACGCGGCGATCCCGGCCATCGCCACCGTCTGGGCGACCGCGAAGCCGATCAGCACCGGCTCGGGCCCGTACGCGTCGAGCACGGGCCCGACGCCGAAGACGGCGAGCGGCTGGACGAGCGCGAACAGCATCATCATCGTGGTCATTACCGTGGGCCGCAGCGCGGGCGGGATGCGCAGCGTCATCAGGGAGTGGATGCTCGGGTTGCAGAGCCCGTTCCCGAGCCCGGACGCCACGAGCGCCGCCGAGTAGGCGGCCGGGGGCAGGTCGATCGTGAGCAGCCAGAGCGGGAGCGCCTGGGCCAGCACGCCCACGGCGATCAGGCTGAGGCCGCGCACACGGTCGAGCAAGAAGCGGAACGCGACCGCGTTCCCGAGCACGGCGCCCACGCCGAACGACGCGATCAGCCAGCCCGCGATGCGCGGGTCGGCACCGAAGCGGTCGACGACCAGGACCGGCACGCTGATGAAGAAGGCCGTCCAGGCGGCGTCGCCGAACGCGAAGACCGGCGTCCAGATGCGCAGCAGCGGCTCGCGGGCGAGGAAGCGGATGCCGCGGCGGACGCCCGTGTCCTCGTCGCCGGCCGGAAGCTGCCGCGGGCGGGGGACGAAGAGCTTCAGGATCACGGCCGAGACCGCGTACGTGGCGGCGTCGACGGCGAGTACGACCGGCGCGGAGAGGAACGCGATCAGCACGCCTCCGGCCACCGGGCCGAGCAGCATCGTCGCGCGCGTCGCGCCCTGGAAGAGCGCGTTCGCGCGGCTGACGAGCGCCTCGTCCTCGCCCAGCAGCTCGGGGACGATCACCTTCTGGGCAGCGAAGTAGGGCGCGGAGAGGGCGCCGAGCGCTGCCGCGATCGCGAGCAGCGCGCCGAACGAGAGCCCGCCGGTCCAGTGCAGCAGCGGGACGACGAGCATCAGCGGCGCGCGCGTCGAGTCGCAGAAGACCATCGTCCGCCAGGCGCCGAAACGGCCCAGCAGCTTTCCGCCTGGCAGCCCGAGCGCCGCGAGGCCGAGCAGCTCCGCCGCGACGACGAGGCTCATCCGCGTCGCCGAGCCCGAGGTGACGAGCACGAACCACGGCAGCGCGAGCCAGGTCATCTGCCCGCCGGTCGTCGAGATCACCTCGGCGGCGAGCAACGGGCGCAGGCCGCGCGTGCGGAACAGACTCACGTCAGAGCGTCCACACGCCGTTCTCCTGCACCACCTCGCCGTCGAGCTCGAGGCGGCCGCCCTGACGCAGGTCCTTGACGATGTCCCAGTGGATCGTCGATTCGTTCTTGCTGCCGAGATTGGGCATCCCGTTCCCGAGCGCCACGTGGACCGTGCAGTCCATCTTCTCGTCGAAGAGCGTGTTCTTCATGTAGCGGGTGATCCCCGGGTTGCAGCCGATCCCGAGCTCGCCCAGGCGCCGCGCGCCGTCGTCCGAGTCCAGCACCTCGAGCAGGAACTCCTCGTTCGTCTCCGCACCGGCGTCGACAACGCGCCCGCCCTCGAAGCGCAGCCGGATGCCGTTCAGCTCGCGTCCGGAGTAGACGGCGGGGAACTCGGTGAAGTGGATCGTCCCCTCGGCGCTGTCCTCGACGGGGCAGCAGAAGAACTCACCACCCGGGATGTTCTTCCCGCCGGCGTCGACCTCGACCGGCCGGCCGGCGATCCCGAGCCGGAGGTCGGTCCCCTCGCCGACGATCCGCACCTCGGAGGCGACATCGAAGCGATCGGCATAACGCTGCATCCGCGCCCGCTCGGCGTCCCAGTCCAGCAGGCAGGCGCCGAAGAGGAACTCGGCGAACTCGTCGGTCGAGAGCCCCGCCTCCTGCGCAAGTGCCGGCGTCGGGTACTGGCACCCCACCCACGCCACCTGGCTCGTGAACAGCCGCTCCATCGCTGGGCGCACCCCCACCATCAGCGCCTGCTGCCGCTCGGTCGGGATCGATGACGAGTCGCGCGTGTTCTCGGGCGCCTCGATCACGATCAACGCGTCCGCCTCCTCGAGCACGCGACGCTCGAGGGGCGCCATCGCGCCGAGCAGCTCGAGCGGCGCGTGCTTGATCCAGATCCGATCGGCGGCGAGGCTCGTCCGCAGGAGCGCGTAGGCGCCGCGCTGCGCGACCTGCTTCGTGACCTCCTCGACGAGGGGCCGCCCGAGGCCGCCGGTGGACGACGAGATCACGACCTGCCAGCCGGGCTGCACGTCGACGCATGTCTCGACGAGGAGCCTGGCGTACTGCTCGATCCGGGAATCGGTCATCGCGCCAATATAAAACGTCCGTACGGTTTTGTAAAGTAGGAACATGCCGAAGATCAGCGCAGAGGCCCGCCAGCAGCGGCGCGACGAGATCCTCGAGGCCGCGAGACGGTGCTTCGCGACCTACGGCTACGAGGGCGCGACGGTCGTCAGACTCGAGCAGGAGACCGGGCTCTCGCGTGGCGCGATCTTCAACTACTTCCCCTCCAAGGACGAGATCTTCCTCACGCTCGCCGAGCGGGACGCCAACCGGCTCGGCCAGTTGTGGGGGGACGAAGGGCTCGAGGCGGTGATCCGTGCGTTCGTCGAGGAGGACCCCGACTGGCTCGGCGCCTACCTCGAGGTGGGGCGCCGGCTCCGGACCGATTCCGCCTTCCACGAGCGCTGGAGGCAGCGCGCGCCCGAGGCGGAGGAACGGATCAAGCACTGGCTCGAAGCGGCGCGCGACGCCGGCGAGATCCGCGACGACGTCCCGCTCCAGTCCGTCGGCCAGTTCGTCGGCGTCGTCCTCGACGGCCTGGCCCTGCGCCTCGCGGCCGGCTTTCCGTCGCCGGACGCAGCCGAGCTGATCGCGCTCGTGGATTCGGCTATCGGAGGCCCAGCTCGGACCCGTACGCCTCGGCGTACACCCGCTTGAGCTCCTGCACGCGCGCGACGTAGTGGCGCGTCTCCGAGAACTGGATCCCGCTTCCGCTGCGCCGCCATTCGTCGACGTTCGTCTGGCCCGCGTTGTAGGCCGCCAGCGCCAGCGACTCGTCGTCGTACTTGTCCAGCAGGTGGCGGAGGTACCAGGCGCCGTAGCGGATGTTCAGCTCGGGGGTGAGCAGATCCTCCGGCCGCCAGCTCTTCCCGCCCGTCCGATCCGCGATCCCCTGACCGGTCTCCGGCAGCAGCTGCATCAGGCCGACCGCGCCGGAGCTCGAGCGCGCGTCGGCGTCGAACTTGCTCTCCTGGTAGATCATCGCCGCGAGCAGCTGCGGCTCGAGCCCGTAGTTCTCCGCGTGGCCCTTCACGAGCTCCTCGTAACGCAGCGGGTAGCGCATCCGCTCGTACCAGCGCGGCTCCGTCTCGAAGACGTAGAAGGCGAAGCCCGCCAGGGCGACGACCAGCACAGCCACTGTCGTGAGCCGGCTCATGCCAGCGCCTGCAGCTCTGCCAGCACGCCGCCCACCCAGGCATCGAGCTCGTCGAGCGTGCCCGTGTTCACGTACGCGTAGTCGGCTCGCTTCACCTTCTCGGCGTCCGGCAGCAGCCGCTGCTCGCGCTCGTCGCGGCGAATGCGGCGGCGCTGCTCGCGCAGCTTGGCCGGCGCCGTGATCACGACGACCCTGTCGAACCTGGCCTCCGCCCCCGACTCGTACAAGAGCGGCACCTCGGTCACGCACACCTCGGGCGGATTCGGGAGCCGGTCGAGCTGCTCGCGCCAGCGCAGGTACTCCGCGGCGACCCGAGGGTGCAGCACGGACTCGAGGAGGGCGAGCTTGTCGCGGTCACGGAAGACGATGTCCGCGACGCGGGCGCGGTCGATCGACCCGTCCTCGCCCAGGATCCCCTCCCCCAGTCCGGCCACCAGCAGCTCACGCACCTCGGCGTCCTCACGCAGCAGGTGGTGGACGATCTCGTCGCTCGAGACCGTCGCGGCGCCGGCCTTCTGGAAGGCGAAGAGCGCCTCGCTCTTGCCCGCACCGATGCCGCCGGTGATGGCGACTGCAAGCGGCAAGGGAGCTAGGCGGTCTGGTCGGGCGCGTCGTCGCCCGCAGCGCCGTCCGCGTCCGCGGTCGACTCGCTCTCGAGCTCGACCTCGGCAGCGGCGTCGCTCTCCGGGGCCGGCTCGTCCGCGGGCTCCAGGGCGTCTGCCACGGTCTCCGTAGTCTCGGCCACGGGCTCGTCGGCAGCCTCGGCGACGGGCTCGGCGACCTCGGTGTCCTCGGCGACCTCGGTCTCCGCGGTGGCCTCGGCCTCGGTCTCCTCGGTCGCCTCGGCGGCGGGAGCTTCCTCGACGCTCTCGGCGCTCTCGACCTCGGCGACCTCCTCGGCCTCCGCGGTGAGCGGCTCATCGAGGGCGTCCGCGTCGGCCTCCGACGCACCGGCCGGGAAGACGTCCTCGGAGAGGTCGAGCTTCGGCGTCATGTGCACGGACTCGGCCCCGTCGGCGCGCGGCAGCGGCTCGGCACCCTCCTCGACCCGCTTCAGCGAGAGCGAGAGGCGCCGGCGCTCGGCGTCGACCTCGAGGATGAGCACGTTGACGGCGTCACCCTGCGAGACGACCTCGCGCGGGTTCTCGACGTGATGCTGCGCGAGCTCGGAGATGTGGACGAGGCCCTCCACGCCGGGGAGGATCTCGACGAAGGCGCCGAACGTGACGACCTTCGTCACGCGGCCCTCGACGACGTCCTCCTCGTTGTAGTTCTCGAGCACCTGCTGCCACGGATCGGACTGCGTCTGCTTCAGGCCGAGCGAGATGCGCTGCCGGTCGCGGTCGATGTCGAGCACCTTGACCTTGACCTCCTGGCCGATGTCGAGCACCTCGGAAGGATGGTTGACGTGGCTCCAGGAGAGCTCGGAGATGTGGATCAGGCCGTCCATGCCGTCGAGGTCGACGAAGGCTCCGAAGTCGACGATGTTCGAGATCGTGCCGTCGACCACGTCGCCCGGGTTGAGCCGGTCGAGGATCGCCTGGCGCATCTCCTTGCGCTCGTCCTCGAGGACGGCGCGGCGCGAGAGCACGACGTTGTTGCGCGAGCGGTTCAGCTCGATCACCTTCGAGCGCAGCTCCTTGCCCATGAACTCGTCCAGGTCCTGGACGCGGCGGATGTCGACGAGCGACGCGGGCAGGAAGCCGCGCACGCCGAGGTCGAGGATCAGGCCGCCCTTGACGACCTCGATCACCTTGCCGATCACGGGCTCGCCGCTCTCGTTGGCCGCCTCGATCTTCTTCCAGGCGAGCTCGAAGCGGGCGCGCTTCTTGGAGAGGATCAGCCGGCCCTCGGCGTCCTCCTTCGTCATCACGAGCGCGTCGATCTCCTCTCCCACCGACACCTCGTCGGCCGGGTTGACCGAGCGGCGGATCGAGAGCTCGGCGACAGGGATGACGCCCTCGGACTTGTAGCCGATGTCGACGAGCACCTCGTCCTTGTCCACGCGCACGACGGTGCCGTGCACGACCTCCCCCTCGTTGATCGTCGGGAAGGTGGACTCGTAGTCCGGGATCAGGTCGCCGTCGGGGCCGGTTACCCAGACGCCGTCCTCGGCCTCCAAGGGCTTTTCCATCGTGTCATTCGCCATAGCGAACGCGCAGTATAGCCAGGTCCCACGGCGCAAAACCGATCCGCGCCGGACTCCGTCCCGAGCGCCTGCCGGGATCGGTGCGAGCCCGAACTTCGACACCACCGGGACACGCGGCAGGCTAGGACTTGGCGGCGTTCCAGTCGTCGCCGGCGCCGACGTCGACCGCGAGCGGCGGGTCGAGCGGGTAGGCACGGCACATCTCCTCGCGCACGAGCTCCTTCACGGCGCTCAGCTCGGTCTCGGGCGTCTCGAGCAGGAGCTCGTCGTGCACCTGCAGCACGAGCCGGGCGCCTCTCCCCTCCTCGCGCAGGCGGTCGTGGATGCGGATCATCGCCACCTTGATCACGTCGGCCGCCGTGCCCTGCATGACGGAGTTGACCGCGAGCCGCTCGCCCAGCATGCGCGTCTGCCGGTTCATGGCCCGGATCTCGGGCACCGGCCGGCGGCGTCCGAGCAGCGTCGTCACGTAGCCGTCCCGCTTTGCCTGCTCGATCGTCCGCTCGATGAAGTCCTGCACGTGGGGGAAGCGGGCCAGGTAGGTGTCGATGTACTCCTGCGCCTGCTCGCGGGGGATCTCGAGGTTCTCGGAGAGCCCGAACGACGAGATGCCGTAGATGATCCCGAAGTTGACCATCTTCGCGATGTTGCGCTCGTCCTTCGTCAGCGTGGCCGCGTCCTTGCCGAGCACCTCCGCCGCCGTGCGCGTGTGGATGTCCTCGTTGCGGGCGAACGACTCCTTCAGCACGGGCTCACCGGAGACGTGCGCGAGGATCCGCAGCTCGACCTGGCTGTAGTCGGCCGAGACGAGGCGATAGCCCTCCTCGGCCACGAACGCCGAGCGGATCTCGCGGCCGAGCTCGGTGCGGATCGGGATCGCCTGCAGGTTGGGCGCGGTCGTGGAGAGCCGCCCGGTCGACGCCACCGTCTGGTTGAAGGTGGTGTGCAGGCGGCCGTCCGCGCCGAGGAGCGAGGGCAGCGGCCCGAGGTACGTGTTGATCAGCTTCGAGAGCTCACGCCACTCCTCGATCACCTCGACGATCGCGTGCTCGCTTCGGATCGAGCGGAGCACGCGCGTGTCGGTCGAGTAGCCGGTCTTGCCCTTGCGGCCGGGCGTCAGCTCGAGCTTCTCGAACAGGATGCGCGCGACCTGCTGGGTCGAGCCGAGCATGAACTCCTCGCCGGCGAGCTCGTAGGACTTCGCCTCGAGCTCCTCGACGCGGTCGGCCAGCCGCGCGGTGATCTCGCCCATGCGGTAGGTGTCGATCTTCACCCCAGCGTCCTCCATCGCGGCGAGGACGGCGGTCAGCGGCAGCTCGATCTCGCGGTAGAGCCGTTCGGAGCCGCGCTCGCGCACCCGCTCGAGCATGGGCTCGATCAGCCGTCGCGGCGCCTCGGCGCGCCGGACGAGCGCAGCGGTCTCCTCGTCGGTGGCCGGCTCGGGCACGACCTCGAGGCCGTACTCCGCGCTCAAGTCGTCGAGGGCGTACTCGGCGCGCCCGGGGTCGATCAGGTAGGCGGCGATCAGCGTGTCGTCGCGCGCGTCCGCGCGGACCGCCTTCGCGTCGTGGACGACGGGACGCGCCTGCGCCAGGACCAGGCCGTTGCTCGGGGTGGGCGCGAGCACGACACCCGTCGCGGTCGCGACGGCGACCCGGCCCTCGTCGACGGCATAGCCCTCCCACTCCGCGGCCGCGGGCAGCTCGCCCTCACGCCACGTCACGGCGAGACCCTCCACCTGCGCAGGCGCGGCGGCCGGGACGGCCTCGTCGAGCATGTCGACGCGCGAGAGGAGACCCCGGAACTCGAAGCGCCGGAACATCTCGCGCAACTGCGAGCGGTCGGGCGGTGCGAGCACGAGCTCCGACGGCTCCCAGTCGAGGTCGAGATCGCGCCGCATGGTCGCGAGGTCCTTGGACGCCCGCGCCTGCTCGGCGTGCTCGGTGATGTTCTTCCTGCGGGCCGGCGAGAGCTCGTCGACGTGCTCGACCACGGCTTCCAGCGAGCCGTACTGCGCGATCAGCTGGCCCGCCGTCTTGTCGCCGATCCCGGGGACGCCCGGGATGTTGTCGGAGGTGTCGCCCTTCAGCCCGATGAAGTCGGGCACCTGGTCGGGCCGGACGCCGTAGCGGAGCTCGACGCGCTCGGGGGTGTAGACCTGCACGTCCGCGACTCCGCGCGGCGTCATCATCAGGCAGATGTTCTCCGAGCAGAGCTGAAACGCATCGCGGTCGGTGGAGACGACGCACGTCTTCACGCCCGCCGCGTCTGCGCGCGTCGCGAGCGTCGCGATCACGTCGTCCGCCTCCCAGCCCTCGGCCTCGAGGTTGCGGTAGCCGAAGCCCTCGACGATGGGGCGGAAGTACGGGAACTGCTCGCGGAGCAGGTCGGGCATCGGCTTGCGCCCCTCCTTGTAGACGACGTCGACCGCCTCGGCCACCGCCGCCCGGTGCACGGGCCGCGAGTCCCACGCGACGGCGACGCCCCGCGGCCGGTAGTCGGCGAGCAGCTTGAAGAGCATGTTCGTGAAGCCGAGCAGGGCGTTGGTGGGGAACCCGTCGCTCGTCGCGAGCTCCTCCGGCAGCGCGAAGAACGCCCGATACGCGAGGTTGTTGCCGTCGACCAGGAAGAGCTCCGACTCCCGCGCGGGCGCGTCGTCGAGGTCGAGCTCCTGGCCCGTGAGGGTCTTCGGCGCCATCGCTTCGAGTCTACGGCAGCCCCTCGGAGAGGGCAGGTATCGTCGGCCGGCCGTGGAGATCCTTCCGCTCACCGACGGAGAGAAGACCGGAGCCGAGGCGCGACGGGAGGGGACGCGGATGGCCCACCTCGTCGGCGCGCTCGGCGAGGCGCCCTCTCGCGGCAAGCACGCCTGGGTCGGGCTCGACGACCATTCGCTCGCGCCGGGCGCGGCGCCCGAGCTCCTCGCCGACGTGTACGCGGTCGCCGGCGGGCGGTGGGTGGAGGACGGCTACCTGACGCACATCGTCGTCGTTCCTGCCGGCGGCCCGTTGCCGGCGCTCTTCTTCGGGCTCGGCTTCGGGCAGGAGCAGGTCCATGCGACCGGCCCGACGCTCGCTGAGGCGCCGCCCGAGCCCGAAGGGTTCACGATCCGCCAGGCGACGCCCGCGGACATCGAGCGCGTCCTCGACGTCGCGGGCACGATCTCGAGCCATCAGGCCGGCGCGCCGGTCTGGGCCGGGCTGCCAGTCTCGGAGCGGGAGGAGATGCGCGAGGGCTGGGTGGAGCTGCTCGCCGAGGAGAGCGCACTCGTCCTGCTCGCCGAGCGCGACGGCGAGACGCTCGGCTACGTGGCCACGTACGCCGAGGACGAGCCCGGCGTCGCCCACCTCCCGGTCGCAGGGACACGCGCGGACGCCCGCGGCGCCGGCATCGGCGTCGCGCTCGTCGAGCACGCACTGCACCGCGCGCACCGGGACGGCATCCACACGGTCGCGCTCGACTGGCGTTCGACGAACCTGCTCGCCTCGCGCTTCTGGCCGAAGCGCGGCTTCGTCCCGACGCATCTCCGCTTGCGCCGGGACGTGCAGCCGACCACGTGACGCGCCGGGTCCCGATTCTGTCGGGCTCGCGTGTGGCCGTGTTGTCCGTGCCGGACGACACGCTGGTGCTGCGGCCGAGCCTGCCCCCCGAGGCGATCGCCGACGTCGGCGCGGCCGTGCGCGATGCGCTGCGCTTCCCGCTCTCGGGCTCCCCGCTCGAGGCCCTCGTCACGCGCGGCGGCAGGGCGACGATCGTCGTCGAGCCGCCTGCGCTGCCGCTCCCCGGTGCGCCCATCGACCCGCGCCAGGCAGCGCTCGCCGCGACGATCGCCGAGCTGGCGCGGCTGGGCGTCCCCTCACAGCGGCAGACGATCCTCGTCGCGGGCGGGCTCGGGCGCCGCGCCGGCGGCCGTGAGCTCGAGGCGCTGCTCTCCCCGACGGCGCGCCGCGCCTTCCGGGGCAAGGTCGAGGCGCACGACGTGACCGGAGAGCTCGTCTCGCTCGGGCCCGTGAGCGGCGCGGAGCTGCGGGTGAACCGACTGCTCGCCGATACGGACCTCGTGGTCACCGTGGCCGCGTCGGAAACCGTGCTGCACGGAGGCCCAGGCGCCCTTGTCGGCGCGGCCGGCGCCGACATGATCCGCGCCGCCGGCGCCCAGTCGCTGCTCGCGACCACCGGCTCGAGTGGCTGGCAGCTCGGCCTCGGGCTCGAACGCGCGCTCGCTGGCCGCGTGGCGCTGATCGGCGCGTCGCTCGTGCTCAACCCGCCGCGGCTGACCGGGAGCTTCCGCCACTACCCCTACGAGGACAGCTCGCTCGAGCTCCTCGCGGCCTCGCCGCTCCGGCGCCTCGTGCTACTCCCGGCGGTGGCTCGCCGCCAGATCCTCCAGGGGCTCGGGCGCGAGCTGACTGCGGCGGCGGCCTTCGCGGGGCCGCCGTCGGTCGCGCACGCGGAGGCGCTGCTCCGCGGGATCGCGCGCCGCTCGGTCCGGCTGGACGAGCCGCTCGACGCGATCGTGATCGGGATGCCGTGGAAGCACCATCACCACCCGCGGGAGCGCCTCAACCCGATCACGGTCGCGGCCGTCGCCCTCGGGCTCGCCCTCCGGCTGTGGCGCGATGCGTTCCCGGTGCGGGACGGCGGGACGGCGATCGTGCTGCACCGCTTCTCGCGGCACTTCGCGCACGGGACGCAGGCCCCCTACCGCCAGCTCTTCCACGCGCTTCGGGACGGGCACACGCCCGACGAGCTGCTCGCGAGCGAACGGGCCGCGGAGCGCGACGAGCAGGCGCTCGCCGCCTACCGCGCCGGCAGGGCCTGTCACCCGCTCCAGCCCTACGCGGACTGGGCGTCCTGCCGGCCCGCGCTCGACCGCCTGGGAGCGGTCGTGGTGGCGGGCTGTCGCGACCACGGAGCGGCCCGAACGCTCGGCTTCGTGCCCACCCACGGCATCGCCCCGGCACTCGAGATGGCGCACGGGAGAGCCGGCGGACGCGCGCGGCTCGGGCTCCTCCTCGCGCCGCCGTACTTCCCGCTCGAAGTCGGCGGCGGGAGCTAGTCCTCGCCCAAGTACGTCTTGCGGACCTGTTCGTTGTCGCGCAGCTCGCTCGCCGGGCCTTCGAGCGCGACGTGGCCGGTCTCGAGCACGTAGCCGCGGTTGGCGGCGTCGAGCGCCATCAGGGCGTTCTGCTCGACCAGCAGGATCGGGGTGCCCTGCGCGTTGATCTCGCGAATGATCTCGAAGATCTTCTCGACGAAGATCGGAGCGAGGCCCATCGACGGCTCGTCGAGCATGAGCAGTTTCGGCCGGGCCATCAGCGCCCGCCCGATCGCGACCATCTGCTGCTCGCCGCCCGAGAGCGTCCCGGCACGCTGGCTGCGCCGCTCCGCGAGTCGCGGGAAGAGGCCGTACACGCGGTCGAGGTCGACGCGGATCTCGGCCCGGTCGTTCCGCTGGTACGCGCCCATCTCGAGGTTCTCCACCACGCTCATCCGCGGGAAGAGGCGGCGGCCCTCGGGCGACTGCGCGATCCCCATTTTCACGATCTCGTGCGCCGGGCGGTCGGTGATCGCCTCCCCCTGGAACTCGATCGAGCCCTCGCGCGGCGAGTTGAGGCCGTTGATCGAGCGCAGGGTCGTGGACTTTCCGGCGCCATTCGAGCCGATCAAGGTCACGATCTCGCCGTCGTACACGTCGAGCGAGATGCCCTTGAGCGCCTCGATCCGCCCGTAGTAGGTGTGCACGTCCTTGACGCTCAGGATCGGCGCCTTCGTGGCGCTCATGCCGTCGCCCCTGTCCCGAGGTAGGCCTCGATCACGCGTGGGTCGCGCTGGACGTCCAGAGGCGCGCCCTCCGCGATCTTCTCGCCGTAGTCGAGGACCGTGACATAGTCGGAGATGCCCATCACGACGCGCATGTCGTGCTCGATCAGGAGCACGGTGATGTCGTGCTCGCGCCGCAGGGTCGCGACGAAGGAGGTGAAGCCGGCCGTCTCCTCGGGGTTCATTCCCGCGGTCGGCTCGTCGAGCAGCAGCAGCCTCGGCTCGGTCGCGAGCGCCCGCGCCACTTCGAGCCGCCGCTGATCGCCGTAGGAGAGGTTCTTCGCGTACTCCTGCGCCTTCCCGCGCAGCCCGGAGAAGCGGAGCAGCTCGCGTCCGCGGCGCTCGGCCTCCACCTCCTCGGCCTTCAGGCGTGGGGTGCGCATGATCGAGGCCCAGATCCCGCCCTTGATGCGGCTGTGCATCGCGACGAGCACGTTCTCGAGCGAGGTCATGCTGTGGAAGAGCCGGATGTTCTGGAAGGTGCGCGCCATCCCGGACTGCGTCACCTTGTGCGGGGGCAGCCCCTGGATCTCCTTGCCGTCGAAGAGGACGAGCCCCGCCGTCGGCTTGTAGACACCGGTGAGCACGTTGAAGAAGGTCGTCTTGCCCGCGCCGTTCGGCCCGATCAGGCTGGTGATCGAGCCGTGCGGGATGACGAAGTCGACGTCGTTGACGGCCACGAGGCCGCCGAACTCCTTCCGCACCTGGACGGCCTCGAGCAGCGGCGTCGCGGGCGCGGTCATTCGCCTCGGGCTCCGTACAGCACGGCCTCTTCGCCACCCTCCTCGAACTCGGCCTTGCGCCGGGCGCTCGGGATCAGGCCCTCCGGACGGAACAGCATCATCACCACGAGCAGACCGCCGAAGATCGCGAACTTGTACTTCGCCACCTCCACCGTCGCGTCCGTCCCGGCAGCGTCGAGCAGGTCGTTGGCCCAGCCGCCGATCTTGTCGAGCCCTTCCAGGTTGAGCCAGGTGATCAGGAGCGCCCCGACGATCACCCCCCAGATGTTGCCCATGCCGCCGACGATCACCATCACGAGCACGATCACCGAGATCTGGAACGAGAAGCTGGTCGGGAAGATGCCGTTGATGAACGAGCCGTAGAAGGCGCCCGCGAAGCCGCCGAAGACGGCGCCGATCATGTACGCCCAGAGCTTCGTCCGCATCAGCGGCACGCCCATCGCGGAGGCGGCGACCTCGTCCTCGCGCACCGCGATCCAGGCCCGCCCCATCTTCGAGTCGCGCAGTCTCATGTTCACGAAGACGGTGATCAGCACCATGATCAGGATGGTGTAGAACCAGGGCTTGAGCTCCAGGGAGCCGAACCGGTCGGGCAACGCGCCTCCGGTGGCGTCGTTCAGGGTCTGTCCGAAGCCGGGCCGATCCATCTGCGTCACCCCGCGGACGCCGTTCGTGAGGTTCACCTCGTCGAAGTCGAGGAACGGCGGTCCGCCCTGCACGCCCGTCGGCACCGGGAACGCATCGCCGTTGCGGAAGACGTCCGGGATGATCTCGCCAAACCCGAGCGTGACGATCGCCAGATAGTCGCCGCGCAGGCGCAGGGTCGGCCAGCCGATGATCACTCCGGCGATCCCGGCGATCACCCCTGCGACGATCACGACGGTCCAGAAGTTGAGGTGGATACCGGGCAGCTCCGTGTTGCCTACGGAACCGAAATGGAACTTGCGCTGGGAGAAGAGCCCGGAGCCGAACCAGCCGAGCGAGTAAGCGCCGATTGCGAAGAAGGCGACGTAGCCGAGATCGAGCAAGCCGGCGTAGCCGACGACGATGTTGAGCCCGAGCGCGAGCATCACGTACACCGCCATCACGATCACCGTGTCGAGGTCGATTGGCTCGACCGGCCAGAACGGGTACGTGAAGACGAGAAAGAGCACGACGCCGGGCAGCAGGTAGCGCCGCAGCCGCTCGTTCGCCGCCACGTTCCGAACGGAGTCGAGCGCCGAGGTGCCCTGGGGCTGGGGCGCCGGCTGCCCTGGCTCGCTCACTGACCCTCCGGCGTCCGCTCGCCGAGCAGGCCCGAGGGCCGGAAGACGAGGATCAGGATCAAGATCGAGAAGATGATCGTGGTCGTCCAGCGCGCGTCGGCGAAGCCCTCGTTGTAGGCCGCGATCAGTCCGAGCAGGATGCCTCCGAGGACGGCGCCCGAGAGATTGCCGATCCCCCCGAGCACTGCGGCCGTGAACGCGAACAGGCCGAGCCGGAAGCCGAGGTCGAACCGCGAGGTGCCGATGTAGAGCATGTAGATCATCCCCGCCGCCCCGGCGAGGGCCCCGCCGAGAGCGAACGTGAAGGAGATCGTGCGGTCGACGTTGATCCCCATCATCGCCGACGCGTCGCGGTCCTGGGCGGTCGCACGCATCGCCTTGCCCGGCTTCGTCTTCGAGACGAGGAACGTGAGCGCCGCGAGCAGCGAGCCGGTGATCAGGAGGACGATGAAGTCCTTGATCGAGTAGCTGACCCCTGCGATCTCGAACAGCGTCCCCGTCGGCAGGATGTCGCCCCGCACGGGGACGGGCCCCGCGCCCTTCCAGGCGAGGCCGACGTTGGCGAGGATGAACGAGAACCCGATTGCGGTGATCAGCGGCGCGAGCCGCGGCTGGTTACGCAGCGGCTTGTAGCCGATGCGCTCGATCGAAACGTTGATGACCATGCAGAAGAGCATCGAGAGGATGAGCGACGCGCCGATCGCGTAGGCGCGCTCGAGGTCGGAGCCGCCGATCGCGGCCGTTCCGAGCGGGATGCTGATCACGGTGAAGAGCAGCGGGATCTGGAACGACCCGTCGATCACGATCGACTGGGTCTGGAAGGTCCCGAGCATGAAGTTGTCGCCGTGCGCGAAGTTGATCAGCTCGATGATCCCGTAGACGAGCGTGTACCCGAGCGCGATCAGCGCGTAGATCATCCCGTTCGTGAAGCCGATCAGCGTCAGCTCGACGAACGCGCTCGGTGAGTTGATTGCCTCGCCGATCAGCCAGTAGCCGACCCCGAAGACGAGAATCGCGCCGAAGGCCCACAGCACCAAGGTCGACGCCGGCGGCAGCTTGCGGCCGGGCAACTGGCGGACTGCTGTTTCGCGTGTGGCCATGGAGCCCAACGGAGAGGGGGCCGCGTCGCGACCCCCTCTCCTTGGCTGCTAGTCGGCGGAGACCTCTGCCGCCTTGTGGAATGCCCAGTCGCCGTCCTTGCCGATGAAGATCGACATCCGGCCTTCGCTGGGATCGCCGTTCTCGTTGAACGAGATCGGCCCCGTGATGCCGTCCTCGATGTCCGTCTCGAGCAGCTTCGCCGCGATGTCCTCACGGGAGCCGTCCGAGCGGGCGATCGCGTCGAGCAGCGCCTGTGCGGACGCTGCCGCATAGGACGTGTAGACCTGGATCGACTCGTCCGGGTACTGCTCCGTGAACGTGGCGACGAAGTCCTCGCCCGCCCCGGTCAGGTTGTCCGCGGCGATCACGGGCGCGCTGCCGTACATGCCCTCCGCGTTCTCCGGTCCGGCCTCCTCGAACAGGGTCGTCAACACGAATCCGTCCGAGCCCATCAGCTTCACGGTCTCGTTGTCGCCGAGGACGGCCACCTTGTCGCGCACGAGCTGGCCGCCGTTGTTCGTCGAGATGCCGCCGAGGAAGATGCCATCCGCACCAGTGCCCTCGATCTGCGTCATCAGGGCCGTGTAGTTCTGGGCCGCCTTGTCCCAGCCCTCGTGCCCGACGACCTCGAGGCCGACTTCCTTCGCGTAGTTCTCGAACGCGTCGGCGACGCCCTTCCCGTACTGCTCCTTGTCGTCGAGGATGAAGACCTTCGTGACCCCGAGGTCGTTCTTGAAGAACTCCGCGTCGGTCTTGCCCTGAAGGTCGTCCGAGGCGACGACGCGCGCGTAGTTGCGCGTGCCGGTCGGGTAGTACTTCTCGGGCTCGCCCTCACCCGAGCCGGGACCCACGTGCGTGAGGCCAACGGCCGTGTTCGCCGGGCTGATCATCGCGACACCGGCCTCGTTCAGGATCGGGATCTCGATCGCAGCACAGCCGGAGTTGTACGTGCCGATCACGCCGACGACCGAATCGTCCTCGGCGTACATGCGCGCGTTCGAGGCGCACAAGGCCTCGTCCCAGGCGCCCTTCGCCGCGGTGGAGTCGTCGAAGGCCTCGAACTCGATCGTGTAGTCGCCGGCCTTGTTGTCGGCCTCTTCGAGCACGAGCCGGATCGCGTTGTTCATCTGTGCGGTCTGCTCACGGTCGGAGCCCTGCAGCGGCAGGTCGGAGACGATCTTCAGCGTCTGCCCGCCCCCGTCGCCGCCGTCAGTGGTCTCTTCCGTGGTGGCATCGCCGCCGGCCTCGTCGTCGTCGTCGCCGCCGCAGCCCGCCGCGAGCAGCGCGAACGCCGCCACGAGCAGAGCGAGAATGCCCAACAAATCACGCTTTCTGAAAGTCAACTGCCTTCCTCCTCCATCACCGGGATCACCTAAGACCGCTGGAGTTCTGGACGCCTGAGCCCACCCCTTCAGCGGGGGACGACGCAAGTATCGGCGCATCGCACCCCGGATTTCAACTTTGTGCCCCACCGCGAGGGCTCCGCCCGGCTCGGCCGTCCCGCTCAGGCGGCGGGCGTCGCCTTCCAGAAGCTCAACCAGTTGCCGTCGTGATCCTCGACGGTGAACTCCGCCTGGCCCCAGGGCCGGTCCGCGAGCGGATCGACGATTCGGGCTCCGGCAGCCTGGAGCCGGACATGGAAGTCCTCGAGATCGGGGGCCTCGATGTAGAGCGAGATCGACGACGGCGACCCGAGTCGCTGCCTGATCGCGCCGTTGTACTCCTCGCCGTAGACGTCCGCCGCCGTCTCCAACATCAGCCGCGCGTCACCCCGCGAGACGGCCGAGTTGATCTCCTCGCCCCCTCCTCGCTCCAGCGTGAACTCGAGCGGCCCGAGGTAGAAGGCGAGCGCCTCCGCCATGTCTCGCACGCGAATCGTCGGGATCACACCCCATCCGGTCATGAGTGCCGAAGGGGGGAATCGAACCCCCACTCCCCGGAGGGAACCGGATTTTGAGTCCGGCGCGTCTGCCAGTTCCGCCACTTCGGCTCGTGCGCCCAGTGTAGAGCGCCCCTTCGTAGACTTGGCCCGTGGCGCAGCGTGTTGGGATCCTCACCGGCGGGGGCGACTGTCCCGGGCTGAACGCCGTCATCCGCGCCGTGACGCGGCGGTCGCTGGAGCGCGGCTGGGAGGTGGCCGGCGTGCGCGAGGGCTGGCGCGGGCTCGTGGACGGCGTCGTCGTGCCGCTCGGGCCGCGTGAGATCGCGGGCATCCTCCCGCGCGGCGGCACGATCCTCGGCACGACGAGGACGAATCCGTACAAGGTCGAGGGCGGCGTCGAGAAGGTGCGCGAGACCTTTGCGCGCGAAGGGCTGGACGCGCTCGTCGCGATCGGCGGCGAGGACACGCTCGGCGTTGCGGCGCAGCTCCATCGCGAGCACGCCTTCCCGGTCGTCGGCGTGCCGAAGACGATCGACAACGACCTCTCCGGAACCGACTACACGTTCGGCTTCGACACGGCGGTCACGATCGCAACGGAGGCGATCGACCGCCTGCACACGACGGCGGAGTCGCACAACCGCGTCATGGTCGTGGAGGTGATGGGCCGCCACGCGGGCTGGATCGCAGTGCACAGCGGCATCGCCGGCGGCGCCGACGCGATCCTGATCCCGGAGCAGCCGACGACCGTCGAGGAGGCGTGCCGTCAGCTCGAGCAGCGCCACGCGGGCGGCAAGGACTTCTCGATCGTCGTCGTCAGCGAGGGGTACGAGCTGACCTACGAGACCGGCGAGCGGAAGCTCGTCGCCGGCGAGGCCCGCGACACCGACCAGTTCGGCCACGTCGTGCTGGGCGGCGTCGGGGACGCGCTCGGGCGGGAGATCGAGCAGCGCACGGGGTTCGAGACGCGTGTCACCGTGCTCGGGCACGTCCAGCGCGGCGGCACACCCACCCCGCGGGACCGTGTCCTGGCCACGCGCTACGGCCTGAAGGCGGCCGACCTCGTGCACCAAGGGCGCTTCGGCCGCATGGCCGCCTTGCAGGGCGACTCGATCGTCGACGTGTCGCTCGACGAGGCGACCGCCAAGCTGAAGACCGTGCCGCCCGAGTGGTTCGACACCGCCCGCGCCTTCTTCGGCTAGGCCGAGGGAATCAGCAGCAGGTGGCTTTCGATCACGGCCTCCGCCACGTCGAACAGCTTCCGCCCGCTCCGCTGCGACTGCGCGCGGAGGAGCTCGAACGCCTCGCGCTCGCCGACCGCCTGCCGGGCCATCACGATCCCCTTCGCCCGCTCGATCACGGCCCGACGCCGAAAGGCACCTTCGAGATTCGTGTACTCCGCGTAGCGCCTGATCGTGATCTCGATCGCGCCCTGCATCTCCTCCGGCTTGCCGTCGACGATGTACGCGAAGATCCCACGTTTGGCGGCCTCGTTGACCCACACGGGATCGTCGGACTCGAGCAGCGCGATCACCGGGCACGACGCCTCGCGAACGATCTCGGAGATCATCTCGAGGGCGTGCTCGCCGCTCATCCCGAGGCCGACGAAGGCCAGGTCGGGGTGCTCACGGTCGGTCGCCGCCGCCACCTCCGAGACCTCGAGCTCCCGGGAGATCACCTCGTGGCCGAGGCCGGTCACGATCTCGGCGATGCGCTCGAGGCGGTCCCTTCGCTCGTTCGCGATCAGGATCCGAAGCGAGCGCGCAGGGGTGTCGACCGGGATCGGGGTGTCAGCCACGGCGAGCAGGAGCCGCCGGAGGAGCGGGCGGGAGCGGAGTGGACGTCGTAGCCATGATCGCCTCAGGGTCACTGTACCCGGCGGCAGAAAGCTTTCCAATCGGGCAACAGCGCGGTACCATGACGTAGGCCACAGCACCTGGCCACCTCCAGCACGGCGCGGGCCACAGTGACCGGCCCCGCACTTCCGCCCTCAGCAAACCGGGTCGGGCGCATCACTTCGCGCTCGCCGGGCGCGAGACAAGCTGAAGGAGGAAGTCGCAGTGGAAGCTGTTGAGGCACCACCCCCTCGAACGATGAAGCGGATGCGCCGCCCTCGTGTGCTGGTCGTCGACGACGACCCCAACGTCCGACTGCTGTGCGCCACGAATCTGAGGCTGGACGGCTTCGACGTGATCGAGGCGGCGGACGGTCAGGAAGGCCTCGAGCGCGTCGACCAGGACGCGCCGGATCTGGTGCTGCTCGACATCCGCATGCCGGTGCTGGACGGCTTCGAGCTTGCGACTGCTGTGCGCAAGAACCATCGCACGAGCCACGTCCCCGTCGTCTTCCTCACCGGGGAGGCAACCCGGGACGCCGAGGAGCGCGCGGCCGCGATCGGCGCGGCCGGCTACTTCACGAAGCCTTTCGACCCGGCCGCCGTCTCGCGCTTCATCTCCGACGTCCTCGCGGGCTCGCGACCCACACCGGACGCGGTCGCCTAGCCGAAGAGGAGCAGCAGCGCGTCGGTAGGCGCGTAGTCGTCCGTGAGCACGGGGACGTCGTTCGTGGGAATCGGGCGGTCCACGCGGTCCCTGATCGCGGCCGTCAGATCCGGGGCTCCGGGGGCGCGGCTCCGGAGGTCGTTCCACCGCTCCGTCAGGAACTCCTTCGACGGCGCCGCTCCCTCCCCGGCGACGAAGATGACGTTGCGGACGCCGCTCAGGTTCGTGTCGCCCTCGACGCGCACCGGGTGCACGGCCACGGTCGGAAAAACGGTGCGGTACGTGCGCAGCATCGAGCGCAGCAGCCGTGACTCGCTCCCGCTGGTCGCCCCGATGATGTTCGTGACGACCACGCCACCCGGGGCCAGCCGCGAGCGCGCGAGCTCGAGGAACTCGTTCGTCGCGAGGTGGAAGGGAATCGAGTCCGAGTAGAACGCGTCGACCACGATCGCGTCCCACGGGCCTTCGTTCTGCACGAGGAAGCGCCGGCCGTCCTCCACCTCGACGTTCAGCCGCTCGTCCCGGGGGAGCTCGAAGAAGCGGTAGGCGACGTCGACAACGTCCGGGTCGAGCTCAACTGCGTCGAACTGCACCGCGGGGAAGTCGCGCCACATGCGCTTCGGCCCCGAGCCTCCGCCGAGACCGATGAAGAGCACGTTGCGCGCGTCGGGCTTGTAGGCCAGCCCGAGGTGCAGGTAGTCGGAGTACTCGAATCTGGTCTTGAAAGGATCGTTCAGGTACATGCCGCTCTGGAAGGAGCTGTCGAAGCGGAGATAGCGGCTGTCCGAGTCGTCGACGACGGCGATCCGGTGGTATTGGCTGTCCTTGGCATAGCGAAGCTCGTAGCCCTCCTGTCCCTCCGCCGGGCCGCCGCCCCGGTCCTCGGCGGCGCGCTGCCGGTAGACGGGCGACCAGTTCTGGAGCTGCGAAGCGGCGACGATCCCGCCCTGGTCGGGCGCGAGCGAGACGACCGCGGCGAAGCTCGCGGCGGCGACGGCGAGCGTGGCCACCGTGGCGAGGACGAGCCGCTCGACGATCGCCACTGCAGCGGCGGCCAGCAGCAGCACGACGGCCAGCGTCGCGATCAGCTGATCGGTGCCGAGCTCGGGGATGAGGAAGAAGGCGGTGGCGAACGTGCCCGCGATCGAGCCGGCGGTCGAGACGGCAAAGAGCCTGCCGGCGGTCCGCCCGAGCCGCTCGAGCGAGTGGGCCAGCAGCTTGACGGCGATCGGCGAGACGGTCCCGAGCACGACGGACGGCGGGCCGAAGATGGCGACGGTCGCCACGACGGGATTCATCCGCGGCCCCGGATTCCAAGCGACGACCTGCTCGAGGATCCACTCGTCCACGAACGGGATTGCGAGCACGAGCACGGCGGCGAGCCCGAGCACGCCGACGAAGACGTGCGTCGTGGCCCAGCGGTCGGCGATGATGCCGCCGACCCAGTAGCCGACGGAGAGCCCGGCGAGCACGACTCCGATCAACGCGCCCCAGACGAACAGCGAGTTGCCGAAGTACGGCGCCATCACCCGGCTGGACGCGATCTCGAGGCTGAGCAGCGCGCCGCCGGCGAGGAAGACGGCGACCCCGATCGCGGCCGCGCTGAGGCGCTCTCCCTTCATCGCCTTGCCAAGCCTACAGACGGTAGAGCGCGACCCAGGGACCGCCCAGGTCGCCGCCGGGCGAGACGAACAGGACCCGCTCGGTCTCCGACTCGAGCTCGGCGTAGAACGCTGCCTCGCGCGGGTAGCGGTCGGCCGCAGCCAGGACGCGGTCGGCAACGGCCCCGGTGACGAGGACGTAGTCGGCGCCGCGGGCGCGGAGCCGATCGAGATCCCGATTCGGGTCGAACTCCCGGTCGGGACCGGGTAGCTCCAGCCCGAGGGTGCGCCGCGGGTCGACCGGGGGTGTCGAGGGCTCCACCGCGACGAGGGCGCCCGCGGGCACGTTCTGCTCGATCCAGCCGTGCGCGACGACGCGCGTGTCGGTCCGCGTCAGCCCGCGCACCTCGCCCACCGACCAGAGCAGCGGCACGACGAGCAGCGCGAGCGCGACGGGCGCCAGCCGCGGCAAGCGCCCCGCCAGCGCACCGAGAACGGGCACGAGCGGCAGCACGTAGCGGTCGAAGTGTGCGTTCAGCGGCAGCAACTGCACGAACCAGACGAGGGCGAAGGACGCGAGCGCGAGATCGGCGCGCTTGTGACGGAGGAACACGAGGCTGGCGAGAGCCGCGAGGAGCCCGGCCAGAGCGATCAGGAGGAACGGGCCGAGCGAGTCCCAGAGTCGGTCGAGGAAGGCGAGCGGCGTCGGCGGGTCGTCCTCGAAGCCGAGCCAGCCTGCCCGCCCGAGCCGCTGCACGCGCTCGATGTCGCCCCATGCGGCGCCTGCATGGATCACGACGAACGGGCTCGTGAGCAGGAAGGCGAGCGCGCCGCCGGCCGCGGCGAGCCCTAGGCGGCGCCACTCGCGCCAGCCGACGAGGAGAATCGGGACCGCGAGCAGGATCCCCGGGTACTTCGCCGACGCGGCGAGGCCCGCTGCGACGCCCGCCCATTCGAGCCGGCCCGTCACGAGCAGGGCGAGCGAGACCGTCACGCACGTCGTCAGGAGCACGTCCGTCACGGCCATGTGCGAATAGACGACGTGAACCGTCGCCACCGCGCACGCGGCGCCGGCGAGCACGCCCGCGGACGTGCCGTACGCGCTCCGGCCGAGCCACCACGCGGCAGCGACGCCGCCGAGGCCGATCGCCACCATCAACGCGCGGGCGGCCCCGTAGGACGGGTCGTCGAACGGCAACTGCAGCGGCGCCAGCACGACCAGCAACAGGCTTGGATAGTCGTACCAGCCGGGATCGAGGCCGCCGCCGTGGACGAGCTCCCACGCCCGCGGCACGATCGAGCGCTCGTCCGGGTTCAGGAGCGGAAACGGGAGGCCGTACGCGAGGCCCGGCAGCCGCAGCGCCGCCGCAAGGACGAGCAGGCCGCCGAGAGCGAGGAGGGAGCTACGCCGCCGGAAGCGGCTCACGGAGGAGAACCGCGTCGACGCCGGCCCGCTCCAGCTCGTCGATCTCCTCGCGCGTCACGCCCGCGAGATCGGCGATCGCGAGCTTCCCGGCGGGGACGTCGCTGAGCAGCGCGAGCACGTGCTCGAGCGGCTCGTCCGCGTCGTGGGCAGCGAGGACGAGCAGGTGCGGATCGAGCCGCTCGAGCACGTCGGCGAGCTGCTCCTCGTGCTCGATGCGAACGACGATCTCGACGTCGGCCGCGAGCTCGCCCACGTGATCCGCAGACACGATGCAGGCGTCCGCGACCCGCTCGTAGGAGAGGATCGGCAACCCCGTGGCCGCCCGGACCTCCTCGATCGCGGCCATCGCGAGGACGGCGCCGGCTCCGCTTGCCTCTGCATCGCGGGCAGCGCTCGGGCCGTCAACCTGAACGATCAGCGAGATCCCCTCGCCGTGCGAGATCGCGTGGCTGAGCCGCCGCGCCGTCACTGGTCGCCGCTCACTGATCGACTCTCACTGGCCGATCGGATGCCAGATCGTCTTCAGCTCGAGGAAGCTCGCGATCGTCCACGGGCTCTGCTCCTCGGCCGTGCCCCGGACGACCCGCTTGACGTTCTCGGCGGCCAGGCGCTCCAGGTCGGGCGTCAGCCCGTTCGCGCCGGTGACGTCGAGCGCGTTCACGTCCATGTGGCCGGCGAGGATCGGTGCGAGCTCCTCGCGCTGGCCGGTGAGGATGTTCACGACCCCGCCCGGAACGTCCGAGGTCGCAATCGCCTCGGCCAGCTCGATCGCGGCGAGCGGATGCGGCTCCGACGCGACGACGACGGCGGCGTTGCCCCCGACCACGACGGGCGCGAGCCGCGAGACGAGGCCGACGAGCGCCGGCTCGTCGGGCGCGAGGATCGCGACGACGCCGGTCGGCTCCGGGACGGTGAAGTTGAAGTACGGCCCGGCGACAGGGTTGGAGGAGCCGAGCACCTGTGCCAGCTTGTCCGCCCAGCCCGCGTACCAGACCACCCGGTCGATCGCGGCCGCGACCTCCTTCTTGCCCGAGCAGACCGCGGCGAGCGCGTCGGCGCGGGTCTCCATCGTCTCCGCGAGCCGGTAGAGCACCTGACCGCGGTTGTACGCAGTCGCGCTCGCCCAGCCGGCCTGGGCCTTGCGCGCGGCGACGACGGCGTCGCGCGCATCCTTGCGCGACGCGCGCGCGACGTTCTGGCCCTCGGCCTCGTACGTGCGGCCGGACTCGGAGCGCGGGAAGCTCCCTCCGATGAACAGCTTGTAGGTCTTGCGCACCGCCAGCCGCTTGCTCATGCGTCGCTCCCGAACCGGCGATCGGCGAGCACGAGCGCGACGGCACCGAGGGCGAGGCCGAGCGCAAGACGGAAGCGCCGCATCAGTCGGAGCCCTCGAAGCGGAGGTACGGCTCCAGCCCGTGGCGGCCGCCCTCGCGGCCGAAGCCCGATTCCTTGTAGCCGCCGAACGGGGAGGCCGGATCGAAGCGGTTGAAGGTGTTCGCCCAGACGACGCCCGCCCGCAGCCGCTCCGCCATCCAGAGGATGCGTGAGCCCTTCTCCGTCCAGACCCCCGCGGAGAGGCCGTACGGCGTGTTGTTCGCCTTCTCGACCGCCTCCTCCGGTGTGCGGAAGGTGAGCACGGAGAGCACCGGCCCGAAGATCTCCTCCTGGGCGATCCGGTAGCTCTGCGCGACGTTCGTGAACACGGTCGGCGCGAACCAGTAGCCCTTCTCGGGCAGGCGGCACGGCGGCTGGTAGATCTCGGCGCCCTCGTCCTTGCCCGCCTCGACGAGCTCCGTGATCTTCTCCAGCTGCATCTTCGAGTTGATCGCGCCGATGTCCGTGTTCTTGTCCAGCGGATCGCCGAGGCGCAGGGTCTCGAGTCGCCGTTTCAGCTTGGCGACGGTCAGCTCGTAGATCGACTCCTGGACGAGCAGGCGCGAGCCGGCGCAGCAGACGTGGCCCTGGTTGAAATAGATCCCGTTCACTATCCCTTCGACCGCGCCGTCCAGCGCTGCGTCGTCGAAGATGATGTTCGCAGCCTTGCCGCCGAGCTCGAGCGTGAGCTTCTTGCCGGTGCCCGCCAGCTGGCGCTGGATCGCCTTGCCCACCTCGGTCGAGCCGGTGAACGCGATCTTGTCCACGCCCTCGTGCTCGACGAGCGCCGCTCCGGCGCGGCCGTCCCCAGTGATGATGTTGACGACGCCGGGCGGCAGGTCCGCCTGGCGGCAGATCTCCGCGAAGAGGAGCGCGGTGAGCGGTGTCGTCTCCGCCGGCTTCAGCACGACCGTGTTCCCGGCCGCGAGCGCGGGAGCGATCTTCCAGGCGAGCATCAGCAGCGGGAAGTTCCAGGGGATGATCTGCCCAGCGACTCCGAGCGGCTTCGGCCGCCGGTTCGGGAAGGCGTACTCGAGCTTGTCGGCCCAGCCGGCGTAGTAGAAGAAGTGCGCGGCCGCCAGCGGAACGTCCACGTCGCGGCTCTCGCGGATCGGCTTGCCGCCGTTCAGCGACTCGAGCACGGCCAGCTCGCGCGAGCGCTCCTGGATGATCCGCGCGATCCGGTACAGGTACTTCGCGCGCTCGGAGGGCGCGAGCGCCGACCACCCGTTCTCGTACGCGTTGCGCGCCGCCCGGACCGCGGCGTTCACGTCCGCGGGACCGGCCTGCGCGACCTCTGCCAGCTTCTCCTCCGTCGCCGGCGAGATGGTCGGGAACCATTCCTTCGACCGCGGGCTCACGGACTTGCCGCCGATGAAGAGCCCGTATCGCTTTTCGAGCGAGACGATCTCGCGCGCCTCGGGCGCGGGGGCGTACTCCCACTCCGTGAGAGCGGGGGTGAGCGGCTTCTGCGTGCGTTCGACCGCCATCGTCAGTCCTTGGTGAAGTAGTCGGCGGACTGGTAGAGGCCGGTCTTCTGCTTGCGGATCTGCATCAGCACGTCGTTCAGGAGCGAAGAGGCACCGAAGCGGTAGAGGTCCGGCGTCAGCCACTGGAGGCCGAGGGTCTCGTGCACGACGACGAGGTGCTGCACCGCCTGCTTTGCCGTGCGGATCCCGCCCGCCGGCTTCATCCCGACGACACGGCCCGTCTCTTCGTGGACGTCGCGGATCGCCTCCAGCATGCAGAGCATCACGGGCAGGGTCGCGGCCGGGCTGATCTTGCCGGTCGAGGTCTTGATGAAGTCGGCGCCGGCGGCCATCGCGAGCAGCGAGGCGCGACGGACGTTGTCGTACGTGCCGAGCTCGCCCGTCTCGAGGATCACCTTCAGGTGCGCGGCGCCGGCGGCTTCCTTGATCTTGACGACCTCGTCGTAGACCTTCGCGTAGCGCCCGGAGAGGAACGCGCCACGGTCGATCACCATGTCCACCTCGTCCGCCCCCTGCTCGACGACCCAGCGCACCTCGGCCAGCTTCGACTCGAGCGGGATGTGACCGGAAGGGAAGCCCGTCGCGACCGAGGCGACGCGAACGCTCGTGCCGCGCAGCCGCGCGACCGCGGTCGGGACGAGGGTCGGATAGACGCAGACCGCGGCGACAGACGGGACGGTGTGGTCGACGGGGTCCGGCCGCACGGCCTTCGAACAGAGCGCGGACACCTTGCCGGGGGTGTCGGCGCCCTCGAGCGTCGTCAGGTCCATCATCCGCACGGCGAGGTCGAACGCCTGCAGCTTCGACTCCTTCTTGATCGAGCGCTTGGCGAGCGTGGCGGCGCGCTCCTCGAGCGCGACGGCGTCGACGGAGCCGATGCGCGGCAGCCGGGGCTCGAGCGGCAGCTCGAACCCGCGCGGCAGGACGGGCGCCTGGGCCATGTCGCGAGTGTATCGACGGACTACCGAAGAATCGTGGTCAGCCTGCCGCTGCCGAGCCGTTGGACGGCCGGCACCGGCTTCGACTGCGCCAACAGGAGCGTGCCGTCGCCGAGGACCTCGAGATCGGTCGGCAGGATGCCCGCCCGGGTCGCGGCCTGGCGGGGACGATGGGGGGACAGCCGACCGGTGCCGGCCAGGCGCGTGACCCGCCCGCCCGCGTCGATGCGGTCGACGGTGCCTCCGGAGGGGCTCCCGTTCAGGAGGTAGACCACGCCGCCGGGCGCAGCGACCACCTTGTGCGCCGGCCCGCGGCGCAGCGTCCCGATCTCCCCCGTCTCCACGTCGATCCTCCTGATCGCGTCCTGCTCGGCGATCAGGAGGTTGCCGTCGGCGTCGTAGGTAAGTCCGTGTGGGTTGTTCACCTGCGCGGCCGCTGCCGGCCCGCCGTCGCCGCCCGACGCCGTGGTCCCGTCGCCCGCGAGGCGCTCGAGCCTCCCGGTGGCGAGCTCGAGCCGGTGGATCCTGTTCTCGATCGACGCGATCGCGAGGAATCGGCCCGTCGGGTCCACGGCGACCCCGACCGCGGCGGCGACCCGTGCGACCGTCGTGATCACGCCGTTGCGCGCGATCCGCCGGACCCTGCCGTTACCGAGATCGGCGACGTAGAGGTTGCCCGCGCGATCGAGCGCGAGGCTTGCCACCTCGTCGAGCCGCGCGCGCCGTGCCGGGCCGCCGTCGCCGGACGAGCCCGCCACGCCGGTCCCGGCGAGCACACGGAGCGTCCGTGTGCGCAGGTCGTAGCGCAGGACCTGGTTCCGCGCCCCGTCCGCGATGTAGAGCAGCCGTCCCGAGGCCTCGAGGTCGTAGGGCAGCACGAGACGTGGCGCCACCGCCGTGGACTCCGCACCGGTCGTCGCCGGTCGGGCTGCCACGAGTGCGACGACCGCGAGCAGCGGGACGACCGTGGATCCGAATGCGAGTTTCATGCGAGTTCGTCCATAGTTACCGACGAACTCGCACTATGTCAAGGCGGGCTTATGATCGGCCCGTGGAGCGAGCCTGGGATCCCGACACCGCCCTCTTGCAGGAGCTCTACTCGGCCGCGGTGCTCGTCGAGCTGCTCGTGGGCGAGGAGTTGCGGGCGGCCGGCGTCGCTCCACAGCTGTTCTCGTTCCTCGGCTGGATCGCGTTCCTCGAACCGGTGACGCCGGGTCGCCTCGCCGCCGAGACCGGCATGCCTCCGACGACGATCCGCGACTACATCCGGCGCCTCGTCGAGCGCGGCGACGTCCGCAAGGTGCCGAATCCCGAAGACGGACGCTCGTATCACCTCGTGCTGACGCCAAAAGGCCGCCGTCTCGTCGACCGGGGCCGCCCCGCCGTCGCGGCCGCCTTCGCCAGGCTGCGGCCCGAGCTCGAGCGGCCCGCAGCCGACCATCTCGCCGCAGTGGAGGAGCTCCGCCGCGGCCTGAAGGAGGCCCTCGCCGCCCCCTCGCGCGCATAGCGCGGGGCTCCGCGGGATATACATCCGCCCGTGAAATGGAAACGCGGAGGCAAGGGCCGGATCGAGGACCGGCGCGGCGCGGGCGGGGGGCTCGGCGGCGGCGGCATTCCGATCCCGATCGGCAAAGCGGGCGGCGGCATCGGCGGGATCATTCTTCTGCTCGCGATCGTCTTCCTCACCGGCGGCCTGCCAGGCGGTGGTGGCGGCGGACTCGGGATCGACCCCGGAACGGGCGGGTTCGGGCCGGCTCCCGCAGGCGGCAGCGCGCTCGACAACGCACCAGAGGACGACGACGAGCAGGAGGCCTTCGTCCGCTTCGTGGTCGGCGACGTCGAGGACACCTGGCGCACGGTCTTCGCGGAGAGCGGCAAGACCTACCAGCCGACGACGCTCGTGGTCTTCGAACGGGGCGTCTCCACCGGGGGCTGTGGCAATGCGACCTCGGCGGTCGGCCCCTTCTACTGCCCGGCCGACGGCCAGGTCTACATCGACTTCTCGTTCTTCAAGGAGCTCTCGGACCGCTTCGGCGCGCCGGGCGACTTCGCGCGCGCGTACGTGATCGCGCACGAGATCGGCCATCACGTCCAGAATCTGCTCGGGGTCAGCGACGACGTCAACCGCGAGCGGCAGGAGGATCCGGGCAGCGCGAACGACCTCTCCGTGCGGCTCGAGTTGCAGGCCGACTGCCTGGCCGGGATCTGGGGCCACACGGCGTTCAAGGAGCAGGTGCTCGAGGAGGGCGACCTCGAGGAGGGGCTCGCGGCGGCCGCCGCAGTGGGGGACGACCGGATTCAGGAGCAGTCCGGGCGCAACGTCGACAGCGAGTCCTGGACGCATGGCTCGTCGGAACAACGAACTAAGTGGTTCCGCAAGGGCTACGACTCCGGCGATCCGACGCAGTGCGACACCTTCGCGGGCGATCTCTAGGCTCCGCCCGATGAGCATGATCACCGCCGTCCACTGCCTGATCTACTCGGACGAGCCCGAAGCCACGCGCGCATTTCTGCGCGAGGTCCTGGATTGGCCCTTCGTCCAGGACCCGGGCTCGGAGCCCGGCTGGCTCATCTTCAAGTCCGGGCCGAGCGAGCTCGGCGTGCACCCGACCTCCGGGACCCACGAGGGCGAGTCGTACTCGCAGCCGAAGCACCACTCGCTCTCCCTGATGTGCGACGACGTCGAGGCGACCATGGCCGAGCTGGAGGCGAGAGGAGCGCGCTTCAGCGGAGGCATCGAGGACCACGGCTTCGGGCTCGCGGCGAGCCTCGAGCTGCCCGGCGCCGGGGAGATCCTGCTCTACGAGCCGCGACATCCGGTTGCGCACGGCCTCTAGCGACCTGCGGCGCGAGCCGTGCGACGCGGAGGTGATCCTCGACGTCGTCTTCGACCGCGGTCTGCTCTTCCTCGTCGTCGCGAACATCGGCGACCGGCCGGCACACCGGGTACGCGTTCGCTTCGACGCGCCCTTCTCGGGCGTCGGCGGCACGAAGCGGATCGACCGGCTCACGCTCTTCCGCAAGCTCGAGTTCCTCGCGCCGCACAAGTCGATCCCGAGTCTTCCTCGACCGGAGCGTCGCGTACTTCGCCCGCGAAGAGCCGCTGCAGCTCACGGCCGCGATCGCGTGGCGGACGCCCGAGGGCGAGCGGCGCTCGAGCACCATCAACCACGATCTCGCGATCTACCGCGATCTCGGGTTCGTCGACAGGGAGGTTCCCCACCGTGCCGGTCCAGCGTGACAACCCGTACTCGAGCTTCAACTTCCTCGTCGAGATCGACGGCGTCGCGTCCGCCGGCTTCGCCGAGGCGGATCTTCCGGCCGGCCGCATCGAGACGATCGAGTACCGCGAGGGCGCCGACAAGACGTCCGGGGTGCGCAAGCTCCCGGGCCGCGTGAGCTACGAGGACGTCGTCCTGCGACGGGGCCTCGCGGGACGGACCGACTTGTACGACTGGTGGCGAGCGGTGCGCGACGGCAACCTCGACCGGCGCAACGTCGCGATCGTCCTGCTCGACGAGGCGCGCAGCCCCGTGCAGCGCTGGCTGCTCCGCGCTGCCTGGCCGACGCGGCTCGCCTACAGCCGTCTCGACGCGGCCAAGAACGAGGTCGCGATCGAGACGCTCGAGCTCACGTACGAGTCATTCGAGACCGAGTAGCGCTACAACCCGAAGCGGTCGAGCTGGGCGTCGTCTCGGCGCCAGCGGGCACGCACCTTGACCTTCAGCTCGAGGAAGATCTTCCGGCCGAGCAGCGCCTCGATCTCGGGCCGCGCGCGCGTGCCGATCTCCCGGATCATCGCACCCTTCTTGCCGACGAGGATCTGCTTCTGCGACTCCGTCTCGACGAGCAGGAACGCGCGCAGCAGCTTGTGATCGAGCTCGTCCACCTCGACGGAGATCGAGTGCGGGACCTCGTCCCGGGTCAGCTGCAGCGCCTTCTCGCGGATCAGCTCGACGATCCGCTGCTCCGCGGTCTGGTCGGTGGCGGACTCGCGCTCGAAGAACGGCTGCCCCTCGGGCAGCAGCTGGATCAGGTCGGTGCGCAGCTCGTCGATCCCGTCCTTCGTCTTCGCGCTCACCGGGTGCAGCGCGTGGAAGTCGCCGAGCGCGGCCGCCGCCTTCATGCCCGTGACGATGTGGCTCGGCTTCAGGTTGTCGACCTTGTTCAGCGCGATGATCACCGGAATCCCGAGCGCATAGACGCGACGCGCGATGAAGCGGTCGCCGGCGCCGATCCGCTCGCGCGCCGACATGACGAAGAGCACGACGTCGATGTCGGCGAAGGACGAGTCAACCGTGCTCTGCATCCGCTCGGTCAGCTTGTCCATCGGCCGCTGGAAGCCGGGAAGATCGGCGAGCACGAGCTGGTAGTCCTCGCCGTTGGCGACGCCGTAGATCCGCCGCCGTGTCGTGTTCGGCACGCGGGAGGTGATGGCGACCTTCTCGCCGACGAGGGCGTTCACGAGCGTCGACTTGCCGACGTTCGGCCGGCCGGCGACTGCAACGAAGCCGGACTTCATCTCAGAGCTCGAACGACTCGGGCAGGAGCTCGTCCGGCGTCAGGGTCACGACCTCGCCCCGGTTGCGGAAGATCACGCGGTCGAAGCCGAGCTCGTGCAGCCACTGGCGGCAGCCGCCGCACGGCGAGGCGTTGATCGCGATCGCCTCGAAGTCGCCGGCCGTATATCCGCCGGTGATCGCCGTGCCGATCCCGTTCTTCTCCGCACAGATGCCGAGCGGATAGGCGCCGTTCTCGACGTTGACGCCTTCGACGACGGTGCCGTCGCGCAGGAGCACGGCGCAGCCGACGTTGAACTTCGAGTACGGGGCGTACGCCTGGCCGGCGATCGCGTCCGCACGCGCAAGGAGGTCCTGATCGATCATGGCGTCAGCTGGAAGACTGCCAGGGTGACGAGGGCGCCGAGCAGGCCGCCGTAGAAGACCTCCATCGACGAGTGGACGCCCGACTCGACCCGGGTCTGCGCCACGAGCAGCGCCATGATGAAGGTGAGTGACGAGATCAGGAAGCGGTGGTCGGTGTCGTCGAGGATCAGCGTCGTCGCCATCCAGCCTGCGAACGCGACCGCCGAGTGGCCCGAGGGGAGGCCTCCGCGCAGAGGAGACCCGCTGCCCGTGAGCGCCTTCGTGCCGATGACCAGGATCGTGGTCAGGAAGAGCGCGATCAGCGTCAGCTCGGCCGGGACCTCGGCGAGGCGGTCGAGGAAGCGTGAGCTGCGGTCGGCCACCTGGCCCGAGAAGACGAGGTAGCCGATCGCGACCGCGACGGCGCTCGCGATCAGCACCGCGCCGGCGGCGATGTCCTTGGCGAGCTTGGCCATGGGGTCGAAGGACGTCGTGGCGACGTCGATTGCCCCCTCGATCGCGGTGTTCACCATCTCGGTGATCAGCACGAACGCGATCGCGAGCAGGAGCGCGATCAGCTCGAGCTTGTCGACGCCGGAGGCGAGGGCGGCGACGAGCACGAGCGCCGCCACGGCGAAGTGGATCCGCATGTTCCGCTGCGTGCGGAGCACGTGGATGATCCCTTCGAAGGCGTAGTTGAAGCTCTCGAGGACGGAAGGCGGCCTGCGCGAGCTCATGCCCGGTGCGCGGCTTCGCGCGCCTCCATCTCGGCGCCGTGCTCGTGGCCGAGCAGGTGCAGGAGCCCGTGCACGAGCGGCTCGCGCCAGGCCTCGCCGACGACCTGGGGGCAGAGGATCACGTCGCCGAGCGCGCGCGGAACCCCGCGCGGCAACGCGTCTCGCCCGTCGAGCGGGAACGAGAGCACGTCCGTCGCCTCGTCGATCCCGAGGTGCTCGCGCTTCAGCGTGCGCATCTCCTCGGCGCCGACGAAGGCAAGCCCGAGCTCGCCCTCCTCGATCCCCTCGGCCGCCAGCACGCGGCGCGCGAGCGCGGCGGCGCCTTCCTCGTCCACCTCCGCCCCGCTCCGGTTCTCCACCTCGACCGCGAGCATCAGCGGCTGCGCGCCGTGCCGGTCTCCTCGGCGTGCAGCTTGTACGCCTCGACGATCCGCTGGACGAGCTTGTGCCGCACGACGTCCTGGTGCGTGAACTCGACGAACGCGATCCCGTCGATCGTGCCCAGGATGTCGCGCACCTGGATCAGGCCCGAGGCCTGGTCTCGCGGGAGGTCGACCTGCGTGATGTCGCCGGTGACCACTACCTTGGAGCCGAACCCGAGCCGCGTCAGGAACATCTGCATCTGCTCGGGGCTCGTGTTCTGCGCCTCGTCGAGGATGATGAAGGAGTCGTTCAGCGTGCGGCCCCGCATGAACGCGAGCGGCGCCACCTCGATCGTCCCGCGCTCCATGAAGGCGGCCAGCTTCTCCGCGTCCATCATGTCGTAGAGGGCGTCGAAGAGCGGGCGCAGGTACGGGTCGACCTTCGCGAGCATGTCGCCGGGCAGGAAGCCGAGCCGCTCGCCCGCCTCGACCGCGGGCCGCGTGAGGATGATCCGTCCGACCTGCTTGTCGGAGAGCGCGGCGACGGCGAGCGCCATCGCGAGATAGGTCTTGCCGGTGCCGGCCGGGCCGATCCCGAAGGTGACGGTGCAGTCGCGGATCGCGTCCACGTAGCGCTTCTGCGTGATCGTCTTCGGCGCGATCTTCTTGCCGCGGTGGCGCCAGACGACGTCGTCGAAGACCTCGCGAATGTCCTCCGCCTGGTCGAGCGCAGCGACGACGGCACCCACGGTGTCCGGGCCGATCTCGTGGCCGCCCTCGACGAGCTCGACGAGCTCGTCGACCACGGCCCGTGCCGCGACGACCTTGTCGTCGTCGCCCTCGATCGTGAGCTGGTTCCCGCGCAGGCGCAGCGTGCACTCGAGCCGCGAGCGCAGCGCGTCGAGCACGCCGTCACCGACGCCGGCGAGCTCGGCGGCGACCTCGTTCGGAACGGAGAGGACGTCCTGCATCGCGGCTCAGTCTAGGTGAGCACCCGGTCTGCGAATGACACGCATTCGGCACCGAATCGTGACCCAGCCGTACGGATTTCCTCGCTAGCGTTCCGGTTGGGAGCGTCGATCCCCCAAGGGGGCACCACCGGCTCGCCGCTCAGGCGAGCTTCTCGCGCACGAGCTGGCTCACGGACGAGCCGTCCGCGCGGCCGGCGACCTGCGGCATCACGTCCGCCATCACCCGGCCGATGTCGCGCATGGAGGTGGCGCCGACCTCGGCGATCACGTCGTCGACGATCTCCTCGACCTCCTCCTCCGAGAGCGGATCCGGCATGAACTCCTCGAGCACGTCGAGCTCCGCCTCCTCCTTCTCGGCCTGCTCCTCGCGCCCACCGGAGCGGAACGCGTCGGCCGCTTCGATGCGCTTCTTCCGCTCTCGCTGGAGCACCTGGAGCTCCTCGTCGTCGTGCAGCTCGCGCTGGAGCTCCTTCTCCGCGCCCTGCAGGCTGGCGAGGATCAGCCGCAGCGCGTCGCGGCGCGCCGTGTCCCCTTCGCGCATCGCGTCGGCGAGCTGGTCCTTGATCTCGGCGATCAGGCTCATGCTGTTCTCATTCGGGCATCCCGGCAATCTTCCCACCCAGCACGTGCCAATGCAGATGGAAGATCGTCTGACCGCCTCCGGCACCGACGTTGACGAGCACGCGATAGTCCTCGAGGCCGGCGCCGCGAGCGGTCTCGGCGACGAACGCGAGCATCCGCCTTGCCTCCTCCGGCGGGAACTCCGCGACCTCGCGGAAGGTGTCGACGTGCCGCTCCGGCAGTACGAGCAGATGCGTGTCGGCCTTCGGGTTGATGTCGCGGATCGCCACGAAGCCGTCGGTCTTGGCGACGTGGTCGCCTTCCCGCACGAGTTGGCAGAAGAGGCAGTCGTCACGCGGCATCGGCGACGATCCCCTCCTCCGTCACCGCGCGCCCGCGCACCCGCACGAGTTCGCCGATCGGCGCGGTGATCGGCTCCGGGACGAGCCAGGGCGAGTAGTCGGCGCCGTAGCCGCGCCCTGGGCGATCGACGAGCACGACGTCCGCGCGTCCCACCTTCGTGCGCCAGCGGGAGCGGCACGCCTCGTCGGAGAGCGCACGTAGCCGAGCGCTCCGTTCCTTCTTCGCCTCGGGCGGCACGGGGTCGTCGGCCTCCGTCCTGGTGCCCGGTCGCGGCGAGTACGGAAAGACGTGCACCTTCGTGAGGCCGGCGGCCCGCACGGTGGCGAGCGTCCGCTCGAAGGCGGCGTCGTCCTCGGTCGGGAAGCCGACGATCACGTCCGCCGTGAGGTTGAAGTCGGCGAGCGGCTCCAGCTTGCGGAGATACGTCGCGACCGAGTAGCGGCGGCCCATCGCCCGCAGCACACCGTCGTCGCCCGATTGCAGCGGCACGTGGAGGTGAGGCCCCACGACGGGTGTCTCGCGCAGCGCCGCCACGAGCTCGGCATCGACGTGGTTGATCTCGATCGACGAGAGCCGCAGCCGCTCGACGCCGTCGACGTCGCCCGCCGCCCTGATCAGCTGCGCGAGGCGGAAGCCGGCCACGCGATCGCGGAAGCACCCGAGGTTGACCCCCGTGAGAACGATCTCCCTGTGCCCCTGCGCCACCCGGCGCCGGATCTCGGCAAGCACCGCTCCGGCACTGCGGCTGCGGGTCGCGCCGCGCACCAGCGGGATCACGCAGAAGTTGCAGGCGAACGAGCAGCCGTCCTGGATCTTCACGAACGCGCGCACCCGCTCGAGCCGCGCGTCCGCGCGAACGCAGCCGATCGCGCCCACGTCGCCGGCGATCTGCTCGACGGCCTCCTCGATCTGCCCCTGCACGACGGTGACGTTCTCCGGCAGACCGGCGAACGCCGTCTCGGAGAGCCGCGCGCCGCAACCGGTCACGTACACCCGGCGATGCGTGCGCGCCGCCCGCGCGGCCGCCTGGCGCGACTTCGCCACGGCTTCGTTCGTGACGCAGCACGTGTTGACGACGGCGATCTCGCCGGCGCCCTCCTTGTGGCCGTCGGCGAGCAGCCGCTCGCGCAGCAACTGCACGTCGGTGTGCGAGACCTTGCAGCCCAGGAAGCGGGTCGAAAACCGGGCCATTGCGGACGATTGTTACCGACGCCCGCCGGTCGCCGTAAAGTCGACCGATGGCCGAGACCGCGCTGCTCGTTCCGATTCCTGAGGCAACTGCGGCGATCGATCCCCACCGCGTGCCCCTGACGCGGGCCGGAACGGACGGCATCCCGCCGCACATCACACTGCTCTATCCCTTCACGGACACCGCCGTGCTCACGCCGGAGCGCGTGCGCCAGACCGAGCAGATCGTCGGCGCAGTCCCCGCGTTCGACGTCGTACTCGCCTCGACGAGCCGGTTTGAGGTCGACCCGCCGATCCTCTACCTGGCCCCCGATCCCGCTGCGCCCTTCGTCGCGCTCACCCAGGCGCTCGTGACTGCCTTCCCGGAGCACCCGCCGTACGACGGCCGCTACCCGGAGCTCGTGCCGCACCTCACCGTTGCGATCGCCGACGCCGCGACGCTCGCCGCGGTCGAGGCGGACGTCGCCCGGTCGCTGCCGATCGTCGCCCGCGTCGAGGAGGCCTGGCTGATGGAGCGCGCCGCGGACGGGCGGTGGCGTCTGCGCCGGCGCCTCCGCCTCGCGCCCTAGTTCCGGACGTGCAGGTCGGCCGCCCAGCCGTCGACCTGGACGCGCCGTTCGAGCCGGTAGCCGTCGAGCGGCGGGTCGTCGCTGACGAGGTAGCCCGAGGTGATCGCACGCGGCGCGCGCAGCCTGGGCCCGAGCGCGACGACCGCGTCTCCGGCGATGTTCGCGAGCGCGAGGTCGGCCGCGGGCAGCTCGGCGTCGCGCAGGTCGCCGAGCCGAACGTCGACCCCGACCTCGTTCGCCGCCGCGTTGCGCTCCGTCGCCTCGACGGCCTGGGGGTCGAAGTCGATCCCCACGACCGGCGCGAACCCGAGCTTGGCGGCCGCGATCGAGAGGACTCCCGAACCGCAGCCCACGTCGAGCACGCTGCCGCGCTCCTCCGCCTCGAGCAGCTGGAGGCACAGGCGCGTCGTGGCATGTCCGCCCGTGCCGAAGGCGCGGCCCGGATCGATCACGACCGCGATCGCGTCCTCGTCGGGCGGCTCCCAGGGCGGACCGATCCAGAGGCTGCCGACCCGTTGCGGCCGGTGGAACTGCCGCCAGCGCTCCTCCCAGTTGTCGTCGACGTCGGTGGCGCTCGCGGCACCGCCGAAGGCCTGCCAGATGCGCTCCTCGCCGGCCGCATTCGTGTACGCGGCGAGCTCCAGCGAGCCGTCTCCCTCCAGCTCCTCGAAGCCCTCGGGGAAGAGCTCCAGCATGACCGCGCGCGCCTGCTCCGCCCGCGCGTCGGGAACGGCCACCGACACCCGCCGGAGGATCACCGGCGCGCCCTCAACGAAGCGCGCTTCTGAGCTTCTCGAAGAACCCCTCGTCGCGGCGGTACGTGTCCTCGTTCGAGTGCTGCTCGAACTGCTCCAGCAGGCGGCGCTGCTCCTGGGTCAGCCGCCGTGGCACCGCCACGTCGACGAGCACGCGCTGGTCGCCCCGGCCGTAGTGCTGCAGGACCGGCATGCCCTTGCCCCTCAGGGTGCGCACCTCACCGGGCTGCGTGCCCGGCTCGAACTCGAGCTCGACATCGCCCTCGAGCGTCGGCACGGACACCCGCGCGCCGAGCGCCGCCTGGATGAACGTGAGGTGGACGGACGTGACGATGTCGTTGCCGTCGCGCTCGAGCCGATCGTGCCGCGCCACGCGGACCTCGACGTAGGCATCCCCCGCCGGGCCGCCGTTCGCGCCCGCATGCCCCGCGCCGCGGATGCGGATCTGCTGACCGTCGTGGATCCCGGCCGGAATCTTCGACATCGAGGGCCTTGGTCATCAGCTTCCGGCCCTGACCACCGCATTCCGTGCAGGGCGTCACGACGATCCGTCCGGCACCGCCGCAGTCCGGGCAGCTGCCCGTACGCACGAACTCGCCGAAGACACTGCGGGAGACCTGCTGGACGCGGCCCGCTCCGGAGCACGTGGGGCAGGTCGCGGGGGTCGTTCCCGGCTCCGCGCCGTCGCCACTACAGCGACCGCACGTGGCTGCGGCTTCCACGTCGACGGGCCTCGTCACGCCCGTGTAAGCCTCCGCGAGGTCGATCCGGACGCGCGCCACGGCATCGCCGCCGCGACCAGCTCCGCGCTGCGACCGGCCGAAGAGGTCGTCGCCGAAGAAGGCAGAGAAGATGTCGCCGAGGTTGCCGAGGTCGAAGTCCGTGGGCGTGAAACCGCCCCGCTTCAGGCCGGCGTGACCGTACTGGTCGTAGAGCCTGCGCGACTCCGCGTTCGAGAGCACTTCGTAGGCCTGAGCGACCTCCTTGAAGCGCTCGGGCGCGTCGGGCGCCTTGGAGACGTCCGGATGCAGCTCGCGCGCGAGCGAGCGGAACGCCTTCTTGATCTCGGCGTCGCTCGCTCCACGGGCAACGCCCAGGAGCTCGTAGTAGTCACGTTCGGCCGTCGCCATCGCCCAAGCGTAGCTCGCGGCTCAGTCGTCTTCGTACGCGCTCTCGACGAGGCGCGAGAGCTCGGCGGCCGCGGCGCGCACCGTGCTGACCGCCTTGGGGTAGTCCATGCGAATCGGCCCCAGCAGGCCGACAGTGCCGAGCGTGCGCGTGGGCAGGCCGTAGGTCGCTCCCACGAGCGCGACGTCGTGCAGACCCGGATGCGCGAGCCCGACGCGGACGAAGGGCCGGCGGACGTCGAACGCGTCGCTCATCAGCTCCAGCACCGCAGCGCGCTGCTCGAGCACGGACAGCAGCCGCCGGCACGCCTCCAGCTCGTCGGCACGAACGTCGTCGAGGAGCGAGGCGGCGCCGCCGACGTAGAGCGCCTGCTCGGCCGGCGTCGCGAGGTCGACGAACGCCGGTCGCAGGGCGTCGAGGAAGCGTTGCTCGCGCGGCGAGAGGCTCGTTTCCGCAATCCGCCGGCGGAGGAGGTGCGTGCCGAGCTGGACGCCGTCGAGCCGTTCGTTCAGGTACTCGTTCGCCCACGCCGCCAGGCCCGCGTCGACCGGCTCGTCGAAGGCGAAGAGCTTCTTCGCGACCCCGCCCGTCGAGGTGATCGTCACAACCATTACGACGGACGGCTGCAGCACGAGCACCTCGACATGACGGACTGTGGCGGTCTCGATCCCGGGCGCCGACACGAGCGCGAGCAGGCGCGTCACCTGGGAGAGCATCTCCGTCGTCGACTGGAGCGCAGCCTCGATCTCGCTGCGCATCTGGGAGAGATCGAGCGGAAAGCGCTCCGGGCGCGGCTTCAGCCGCTCCAGCACCTCCGCCGCGTAATAGCGGTAGCCCGACTCGGTTGGGATGCGGCCGGCCGACGTGTGTGGGTGCGTGAGCAGGCCGAGCGACTCGAGCTCGGCCAGCTCGGTGCGGACGGTCGACGCCGAGACGGCCAGGCCGGAGCGCTCGACGAGGCTCTTCGAGCCCACGGGATCACCCGTCGAGATGTACTCCTCGACGACGAGGCGCAGGATGTCGCGCCTGCGCTTGGTGAGTTGCGTGGTCTGCAGCTGGGCCATTTGCAGGAGATTTTACGCGAGCAGCTCTGCGGTGATGCCGCCCCCGAGGAACCGGCCGCGCTCGGTGAGCGCGAGGCGCGCCCCGCCGTCGAGCACGCAGAGCAATCCTTGCCGTTCCAGGCGGGACACGGCCGCGCGATCGAGAGCGTCGTCGAGCCCGACCAGCGAGAGCGGCTCGTCCAGGCGGAGGCCGAGCAGGACGCGCTCCTCCGCACGGGTCGCCTCGTCCAACGGCTCGAGCTCGCGCTGGGGCGGCTCTCCGCGCCCGAGCGCCGAGAGATAGCGCGGCAGGCTGGGCGCGTTCCGCCAACGCAGCCCCGAGATCGTCGAGACGGCGCCGATGCCGAGCCCGAGGTAGTCGTTCCCCTGCCAGTAGCCGAGATTGTGCTGGGCGCGCAGGTCGCGGGAGCCGTCGGCACGGCAGAAGTTCGCCGTCTCGTACCAGCGGTAGCCCGCGCCGGTGAGCGTCGAGACGACGCGCTCGAAGTAGTCCTCCAGCGCCTCGGCCTGCCGTTCGAGCTCCGCGCCGTGCGCGTGCGTGAAGCGCGTGCCGGGCTTGGCCTCGAGCTCGTACGCGGAGAGGTGCTCGGGCTCGAGCGCGAGCGCCTCGGCGAGATCCCGCTCGAGGTCGCCGCGGCTCTGGCCCGGGATGCCGTAGATCAGGTCGAGGGAGACGTTGTCGAAGCCCGCGTCACGGAGGAGCCCGGCCGCGGACTTGACCATGCCGGGGCCGGCGCGGCGCTCGAGCGTCTCGAGCAGATGCAATTGGAAGCTCTGCGCCCCGAGCGAGACTCGGTTGACGCCGTGCTCGCGCAGGAGCGCGGCGAGCTCGGGTGTGACCGTCTCCGGATTCGCCTCGACGGTCACCTCCTCCGCCTGCGGAAGCGCGGCGAGCAGCCGCGCGAGCGCGGCCGGCTCGGTGAAGGTCGGGGTGCCGCCGCCGAGAAACACGGTTTGCACGCGGGCCGCCAGCTGCGGCCGCTCGAGCTCGAGCTCGGTGAGGAGCGCATCGACGTACGCGCCGTGCTCGCCGCCGGCTGCGCCGTCACGACGCGTGACCGTGACGAAGTCGCAGTAGCCGCACCGGTGCGCGCAGAAGGGCAGGTGCACGTAGAGGTGGCTCGCTCCCGGACCAGCTCCCCCCATGGGGGCGACGAGGCCCCCTTCCGGAACCGTACGGGGGATTTCCGCGCGCGTGGGTGCCTGTTTCGTGTCGATTGTGTGCCTCCGGCTCACCGGTCCGAGTCGAGGTTGAGCACGGCCAGGAACGCCTCCTGCGGCACCTCGACACCACCCACCTGCTTCATCCGCTTCTTCCCCTTCTTCTGCTTCTCCAGCAGCTTCCGCTTGCGCGAGATGTCGCCGCCGTAGCACTTCGCGAGCACGTCCTTGCGCTTTGCCTTCACGGTCTCGCGAGCGATCACGCGTGCGCCGATCGCCGCCTGGATGGGGACGTCGAAGAACTGGCGCGGGATCTCCTTCCGCAGCCGCTCGACGAGCAGCTTGCCGCGCTCGTAGGCGAACTCGCGGTGGATGATCAGCGAGAGCGCGTCCACCGACTCGCCGGCGACGAGCACGTCGACGCGGACGACGGCGCCCGGACGGAAGCCGGCCAGGTCGTAGTCGAAGCTCGCGTAGCCGCGCGTGCGCGACTTCAGCTGGTCGTAGAAGTCGAGCACGATCTCGCCGAGCGGGAGCTCGTACACGAGGTGCACGCGCTCCTCGGAGAGGTACTCCATGTGGTCGAAGCTGCCGCGGCGCTCATTGCAGAGCTCCATCACCGCACCGACGTACTCCTTCGGGACGATCACGGACGCCTTGATGTACGGCTCCTCGGCCGACTCGAACTCACGGGGCATGTCCGCGGGGTTGTGCACCTCCACCCACTCCGCGTCCGGCCGCGGCAGCACGCGGTAGGCGACGTTCGGCGCGGTGACGAGCAGGTCGAGGTCGAACTCGCGCTCGAGCCGCTCGCGCACGATCTCCATGTGCAGGAGGCCGAGGAAGCCGCAGCGGAAGCCGAAGCCGAGCGCCTGCGACGTCTCGGGCTCGTAGAAGAGGGCACCGTCGTTCAGCTTCAGCCGCTCCAGCGCGTCGCGCAGCTCCGGGTACTCGTCCGAGTCGGTCGGGAAGAGGCCGGCGAAGACCATCGGCTTCACTTCCTTGTAGCCGGGCAGCGGCTCCGCGGCGGCGCGCTTCTCGGCCGTGAGCGTGTCGCCCACCCGCAGCTTCGAGACGTCCTTCAGCCCCGTCACGACGTAGCCCACCTCCCCGGCCTCGAGCGCCGGCACCGGGCGGCGGTCGGGCGAGAGGAAGCCGAGCTCCTCCGCCTCGAAGCGCGTTCCCTGCGCCATCGCGCGGAGCGCGTCCCGCGTCTCGAACCGGCCGTCGACGACCCGGACGAAGGCGATCACGCCACGGTACTGGTCGTACGAGGAGTCGAAGATGAGCGCGCGCGCAGGCGCGGCCGGGTCGCCGTCCGGCGGCCGGATGTGCTCCACGATCGCGTCGAGCACGTCCTCCACGCCCTGCCCGGTCTTGGCGGAGATGCGCAGCACGTTGCTCGCGTCGTCCCCGACCAGCTCGGCGACCTCCGCCGCGGCTCCGTCCGGATCGGCTTGCGGCAGGTCGATCTTGTTCACGAGCGGGACGATCTCGAGGTCGTTCTCGATCGCGAGATACGCGTTTGCGAGCGTCTGCGCCTCGATTCCCTGGGCGGCGTCGACGACGAGCAGCGCCCCCTCGCAGGCCTGGAGCGAGCGTGAGACCTCGTACGTGAAGTCCACGTGGCCGGGCGTGTCGATCAGGTTCAACTGATGCCCCTTCCAGAGCACGCGCACCGCCTGCGCCTTGATCGTGATCCCGCGCTCGCGCTCGAGGTCCATCGAGTCGAGCAGCTGCTCCTTCATGTCGCGGTCGGCGACGGTGTCGGTGAGCTGGAGGATCCGGTCCGCGAGCGTCGACTTCCCGTGGTCGATGTGGGCGATGATCGAGAAGTTGCGGATATGTGCCTGGTCCATGCGTGATCAGTCCCGTCGGAAGCGGTCTCGCAGCGATAGTAGCGTCGCGATCTCCGGCACCCGGAGCGCGCGGCAGGCCACGAGGTAGACGCCGCTGCCGACGGTGAGCGCGGCTCCGAGCGAGACGAGTTGCGCCAGGAAGGAGCGGCCGAGCGCCTCGTCGAGCACCCACCAGACGCCGAACGCGACGAGCGCCAGTGCGGCGGAGGCCAGGCACACGAGCAGGAACGATCGTGTCGTCTCGGAGAGGTCGATCTGGCCGGCCCGGCGCCGCAAGGTCACGAAGAGGAGCACGACGCCGGCGATGTTCGCCAACGAGATCGCGAGCGGAACGCCCCACACGCCGACCCGATAGAGGATGAAGTAGAGCGCGGTGTTCAGGACCATCACCGCGAGCGCGACGAGCGTCGGCACCCAGGGCGCCTGGAGGCTGAAGAAGCCACGGTTCAGCATCAGCATCATCCCGTTGAAGGTGAGGCCGATCGAGAACGCGGCCAACGCGCCGGCGACGACGGTCGTCTGGTCCGGCTCGAAGGCACCGCGCTCGTAGAGCAGCCGCACGATCGGCTCCGCGAGCACGATCGAGACCACTGCCGCCGGAACGAGCAGGAAGTTGATCTGCCGTAACCCCACGGAGACGGTCGCCCGGAAGCCCGCCATGTCCCCGCGCGTGGCGAGCCGCGCCAGCGACGGGTAGAGCACCGTCGCGACGGCGACGGAGAACATCCCCTGCGGGAGCATGTAGACGCGGAAGGCCTTGTCGATCGCGCTCGGCGCGAGCTCCGGATCGATCAGCTTCGACGCCACGATCGTGCCGATCACCGCGTTCACGTTGATCAGCCCGAGCCCGAGCATGACCGGGATCATCAGCTTGAACACCTGCTTCACGGCCGGATCGCGCACGTCGAGGGCGAGCCGCAGGCTGCCGTCGAGGCGGCGCAGCCACGGCAGCGGGAGCAGGAACTGGATCAGCGTGCCAATGACGATCGAGCCCGCGTAGACGTAGAGCTTGCCGCTCTCCGTGTCCGCCCGCGGGACACCGAGCACGAGCCCGAGGATGATCGCGAGGTTCCAGAAGACGGGCGTCAGCGCGGGGATCGTGAACTGCTCGTAGCTGTTCAGGATCCCGGTGACCACTCCGAACAGCCCGATCAGGACGACGATCGGGAAGAGGATCTGGGAGAGGGTGACAGTCAGGTCGTCGTACGCCCCGGTGAGAGGAGGCATCAGCACCGGGGCCGCCAGCACGAACAGGGCCGTGATCCCGCCGACGATCAGCAGGAAGAGCCAGAAGATCGTCGAGGCGACGCGCCAGGCACGCGCCTTCTCGCCCTTCTCGAGCAACTCGCTGAAGACGGGGACGAAGGCCGACGAGAGCGCCGCGTCGGCAACGAGGGCGCGCACCAGGTTCGGGATCTGGAAGGCAACCGTGAACGCGTTGATCGGCCCGCGGGCACCGAAGTAGTTCGCAGCGACGACCTCGCGCAGCAGGCCAAGGAGCCGGGAGAGGCCGGTGGCTGCGGAGAAGATCGCCGTCGACCATGCGAGCCTCCGCGAATTGGCTCGCGTCTCCACGCGCCGAGTATAGGAACGGGGTCAGCCACCGCGGTTTCCGCTTTGCTACAGTGCCGACGCCCGCCGAGCGCGGGCTTTCTCTCGACATGCCGAACATCCAGCAACAGATCAAGCGAGTCCGGATCGCCGAGCGCCAGCGCGAGGAGAACCTCCGCTACCGCTCCACCGTCAAGACGGTGACGAAGCGCCTCGAGACCGCTGCTGCAGACGGCGACAAGGACACGCTCGCCGCCGAGCACCTCGAGCTCGTCCGCCTGATCGACAAGGCGGCCTCGAAGGGTGCCCTGCACAAGAACACCGCGGCGCGCAAGAAGGCCCGCGCCGCGCGGCTGCTGGCCGGCGCAAGCTGAGCATCCGCAAGAGCGAACGCTCAGCGCGCAAAGACCCCTGAAGGGCCGCTTCGCGGCTTGACTTGGCGTTTACGTCAGGTCACGGCTCGCGGCCCAGGTCGACGAGCGCGCGCTGGAGCTCGAGATCGGGCGTCAGCCTGCTCTTGCCCTTGAGTGCGAGATCGAGCTGCGAGAGCCGCACGAGCGCGTCGCGGAGCTCGTCCTCGGAGAAGTTCTTCGCCTGGCCGAAGACCTTCTCCGCGTAGAACGGATGCATCTTCAGCTTGCCGGCGGCATCGCGCGGGCGGACGCCCTCGGCGGCGAGCTTCTGGCACTGGCGCACGCGCCCGACGTGGTTCCCGAGCGCCGCAGCGAGGCGGGGGGCGGTGTCGCGGCGCGCCTTGCCCTCGCGCTCGAAGATCGTCTCACTCGCCCCCAGGGTGCGCGCGACGTCGCGTAGCGCCCACGCGTCGGTGAGCGCGAACGTCGGTGTCTCGGCGACCGCAGCGGCGAGTGCCTCCACCTCCCGCTCGCCGATCGGCTCGTCGCCGGCCCACGTGGCCAGCTTGTCGATCTCGGCGGCGAGCTGGTGCAGGTCGTCGCCGACGATCTGCACGAGCGCGGCGCAGGCGTCCGGCTCGGCCCGCGCCCCGGCGGCCTTGAACTGCTCCGCGACCCAACCCGAGAGATTGCGCTTCGGGACCGTGAACGCCAGCACCTGACCCGCCTTCGCAACGGCCTTCCCGAGCGGCGAGTCCGCCTTCAGGTCCATCGCCACGAGGCCGAGCACCGTGCCCGGCGCGGGGCTCTCGAGATAGCCGGCGACAGCCTTGACGTCGGCGGCCTTCCACTTGTCCACTCCGGTCACGATCACGAGCCTGGCGTCGCCGGAGAAGAACCCGAGCGCGTTGCAGGCGGCGACGGCGTCGTCGCCGCTCGCCGGCGGGGAATCGAGGTGCTCGATCGCCTGCTCACCGACACGGCCCTTGAGGCGCTGGAGGGCCCGACCGATCTTGGGCCGGTCGCTGCCAGTCAAGAGATACGCGGGCTTCAACTCGGTCGCGGCTGCCATCGCCCCAGACTAACCGTCGGTTCGTACGCCCAGCGTCCGACCGTCGGACTCGATCGTCACCCGGCCGTGGAGGTCGGTTCGGTACAGGCTCAGGCCCTCAACCGCGCTCAGGGCCGCGAGTGTCTCCGGTCGCGGGTGGCCGTAGGAGTTGCCGTTCCCGGCCGAGATCACCGCAACCGCCGGCCGCAGCTCGCGGAGCTCGGCGCCGAGCCCGGGATCCTCGGAGCCGTGATGCGCGACCTTCAGGATCTCGATCCGACGCGAGAGCAGTCGTGCGGTCACGTCCGTCTCGGCGTCGGCCGTGAGCAGCGCGTCGACCGTGCCGTAGGTCGCCAGCAGCACGATCGGCAGGCGGTTGGGGTCCTCGCTCACGAGGCCCGGTCGGTTCGGCCACAAGACGCGCAGCCGCAGCCCGCCGAGCCGCCACGTCGTCCCGGCACGTGTCTCCACGACAGGGACACGCCGAGCCGCGGCGGCCGCGTGCGCCTCGTCCGCGTACGGGCTCGGGCTTGCGAGCCGAGGGTCGAGGATGCGGTCGACTCCGATGCGCCTGATCACCTCGCCGGCGCCGCCGATGTGGTCGCGCTGCGGGTGGGTCAACACGAGCGCCGCCAGGCGTCGCACGCCGAGCTCGCGGAGTTGGCGTTCGACGCGCGCCTCCGGAGGGCCCTGGTCGACGAGGATCGCTCCCTCCGGCACCTGGACGAGGATCGAGTCGCCCTGGCCGACGTCGAGAAACGTGATCCGCAGGCCCGCCGGTGGCGGGAGTGCCGCCGCGGGCCAGAGCTGCCAGACGAGCAGGACCGGGAGCACAGCGGCCGCCCACCCCGCGGCGAGCGGTCGGCGCCAGCGCGGGATGCGGCGGAGTAGCACGAGCGCGGGCGGGAGTCCGAGCAGTGCGGCGATCGCGTACCCGGAGCTGACCTGGGCATACGGAAGCTCCGCCACCAGCCGCGCACACGCGGCGATGTAGGCGGCGATCCAGCCGTTCACCCACGCCAGGGCGAGGGCTGCGGAGGGCAGCACGGGCTCGACGAGCGCGCCCACCAGCGCGAGGCCGAGGAGCGGCGGCATCGCGCCGGTCGCCAGCACGTTGGCGAGCAGCGAATAGAGCGGCACCTCGCCGAACTGGAGCCACAGGATCGGGGCAGTCGCCGCACCGCAGGCGGTGGAGACCGCGAGCACGAGCGCGAGCGCACGCGGGATCGGGTAGCCCTCCAGCGTTCGGACGAGCGGAGGTACGAGCAGGAAGATCGAGCCAACCGCGGCGAACGAGAGCTGGAACCCCGGCTCGAGCAGCGACGCGGGTGTCCACGCGAGCAGGACGGCGGCGCCGAGCGCGAGGAAGTGCCAGCGGTCGCGCGGCCGCGAGAGCAGCCAGGCCAGCGACACGAGCGCGCCCGCGACACCCGCGCGGACGACGGAGGGCTGCCAGCCGACGGCGAGGACGTAGCCGAGAATCGCTGCGAGCGCCGCCAGCTGCCCCGCGAATCGGGGGATCCCGAGCAACCACGCGAGCCCCAGCGCGGCTCCCGCCACGAACGCGACGTTCTGCCCCGACACGGCGAGGAGGTGGTACAGCCCGGAGACCTTGAAGCTGTCCTGGAGCTCCGGCGCGAGCCCTTCGTCCTCTCCGAGCGCGATCCCGACGAGGACCGCGCGGCGTTCTCCGGCGAGCCCGGTCGTGACCGCGTGCGCGAGATGCCGGCGGAGGCGGTCGGAGAGGCCGCCGATCCCACCTCGTCGCCCCACGACGCGCCAGTCGCCGCCGCGGAGAACCACGTGGACGCCGCGACGTGCGAGCCAGGCACGCTCGTCGAAGCCGCCGTCGGGCTCGCGCGGTGCGACGGCCTGCGCACGGAAGGCGATGACGGCGCCTTGAGGCGGCGACCGTCCCACAGGGAGCTGGAGGAGCACGCGCTCGCGCACCTGCTCGACTCCGAAACTGCGCGTCTCCGCCGGGACCCGCAGTGCGAACTCCGTCCGGCGGGTCGGTCCCGTCACGACCGCCTCGACGGGCGCAGAGCGCCCGATCTCGTGTTCGAGCAGGCTGCGGTCGAAGGCATCCAGCCTCGCGCTGCCCCACCACCAGCCCGCGAGCAGGAGCACCACCGACCAGGCGAGCAGTCGAACGCGACCGCTGGGAGCAGCAACCGTTGCCGCTGTCGCAACGACGACGACCCCCAGAAGCGCCGCAGGCGCCCGCAGGACGAGTGCGAACGCCATCCCGGTGCACGCCGCGAGGATCAGGAGCGTCGGCCAGGCGCGCGCGATCACGGCGTGACCAGATCGCGCAGCTGCTCGATTCGCGCCGGCCCGATCCCCGGGATCGCGTCGAGGTCGTCGACGGAGCTGAACCCGCCGTGCCGGCTGCGGTGATCGAGGATCTTCTGCGCCGTCACGGGACCGATCCCGGGCAGGGCGTCAAGGTCGGCAACCGTCGCGCTGCTCAGGCTCACACGCGGGGCATTACCACCCACCCCACTCGGCCCCGATCCGGCCCCCGCCGCGCCGGCGACCCGACTCGGTATCAGCACCTGTATCCCGTCGGCGAGCGGCGCGGCGAGGTTGACGGCCGCCGTGTCGGCCTTCGCCGTCGCACCGCCGGCGTGGGCCACGGCGTCGGAGACGCGGCTGCCCTCCTTCAGCTCGTAGAGGCCCGGTTGACGGACCTCACCGGCGACGTGGACGACGAGCGTGTCGGCCGTCTCGGTCGTCTCCGCCACGAGGGGAGCGACCGGCTGCACGGAGGGTGCCCCGGCGTTCGCCAGCATCCGGCCGGCGAGCGCCAGGACCGCGAGCAGCACGCCCGCGGCGACGAGCGCCTGCCGGCGCCGGATTGGCAGGGAGGGCATGCCTCCACCGTGCCGGGACAGCAGCCACGGCCGTGTGCCGTCTCTGTGCCGATTGTGTGGCGGCTTGTTGGGTGCCGGCTTGCGTGCGCGCGAGGGCGCCCGCGGCTCAGATCACGAAGTTGACGAGCTTGCCGGGCACGACGATCGTCTTGCTCGGCTGTCCCCCGTTCAGGTGCGCCCTCACCCGCTCCGACCCCAGAGCGAGCGCGACGAGCTCGTCCTCGCCCAGCGTTGGCGCGACCTGGAGGCGGTCTCGCAGCTTGCCGTTCACCTGCACCACCACCTCCACCGTCTCGCGCTCCAGCATCGCGTCGTCGGCGACCGGCCAGGGCTGCTCCCACAGTCGCTCGTGGCCGAGCTGCTGCCACAGCTCCTCGGCGACGTGGGGTGCAAACGGCTGGATCAGCGAGACCGCCGTCTCGGCTGCAAAGCGGGCGTCGGGCCCGGTCCGATCGCGCGAGAGCTCGTTGACCAGCTCCATCACCGCGGAGATCGCCGTGTTGAACGCGAAGCGGCGGCCGATGTCGTCGGTCGCCTTGGCGATCGCCTCGTGCGCCTTCTGCGCGAGCGGGCCATTCGCTGGTTCGCCGTGCGGTGCGCGGGCCGCGACCTCACCGACCACACGCCAGAGCCTGCGCACGAACCGCGCCATTCCCTCCGCCGCTTCCTCGGTCCACTCCATGTCCTGATCGGCGGGACCGAGAAAGAGGATGCAGAGCCGCACCGCATCCGCGCCGTGACGCTCGACGGCCTCGTCCGGCCCGACTGCATTGCTGGAGCGCTTCGAGATCTTCGTCTTCCCGCTCGTCACCCAGCCGTTCGAGAAGAAGCTCGCGAACGGCTCGCGGAAGCCGACGAGGCCGAGGTCGTTCAGGACCTTGACCCAGAACCGCGCATAGATCATGTGCACCGTCGCGTGGTCGACGCCGCCGATGTAGAGGTCGACCGGGTTCCAGTAGTCGACGAGCGCCCGGTCGAACGGAGCCTCGTCGTTGTCGGGGTCGCAGTAGCGCAGGAAGTACCAGGAGGAGTCGACGAAGGTGTCCATCGTCTCGGTCTCCCGCTGTGCAGGCCCGCCGCAGGCCGGGCAGTCGACGTTCACCCAGTCCTCGGCCTGCGCGAGGGGCGGCCTCCCTCGGGGCTTGAAGTCCTCGACGTCGGGCAGAACGACGGGCAGCTCGCTCTCCGGGACGGGAACGATCCCGCAGGCGTCGCAGTAGACGACGGGAATCGGGCAGCCCCAGTAGCGCTGGCGCGAGAAACCCCAGTCGCGAATGCGGAAGTTGACCGCGAAGCGGCCGCGCCCCTCGCTCTGCAGGCGCTCGACGATCCGGCGGCCGCCCTCGGGTGCGGGGAGCCCGTCGAGCTCGCCCGAGTTGACGAGCACCTCGCCCTCGGTGTGCGCGAGGTACGGCTCGCTCTCGTCGACCTGGCCGTCGACCGGCCGGACGACGTGCCGGACCGGCAAGTCGAAGGCGCGCGCAAAGTCGAAGTCGCGCCGGTCGTGCGCCGGCACCGCCATGATCGCGCCCGTCCCGTAGTCCATCAGCACGTAATCCGCCACGTAGATCGGGATCCGCTCGCCGTTGACCGGGTTGACGGCGTGCAGCCCGGTGAAGACGCCGGTCTTCTCTTCCGCGGCTGCCCGCTCTGCGGTCCTCTTCGCGGCGGTCTTGCGGACGTACTCCCGCACCTCGTCCGAGTCGATGCGCCCGACGAGCTCGTGCTCCGGCGCGAGCACGAAGAACGTGGCGCCGAACAGCGTGTCCGGGCGAGTCGTGAAGACCGCGATGTCCTCGTCCCACTCATCGATCCGGAAGTTGAGGTCGGCACCCTCGGACCGGCCGATCCAGTTTCGCTGGCGAGCCTTGATCGCCTCGGGCCAGTCGACGGTCTCGAGATCGTCGAGCAGCGCCTGCGCGTAGTCGGTGATCTTGAAGAACCATTGCTCCATCACCCGTGACTCCACCTGGGCGCCGCAGCGCTCGCACGTCCCGTCCGGCAGCACCTGCTCGTTCGCGAGCACCGTCTGGTCGTTGGGACACCACTTGACCGGCGCCCCCTTCCGGTAGGCGAGGCCGCGCTCGAGGAATGCGAGGAACTGCCACTGCTGCCAGCGGTAGTAGTCGGGCCGATGCGTCGACAGCTCGCGCGACCAGTCGATCCACCAGCCGATGCGCTTCATCGAGCGCGTGATCGCCTCGATGTTCCGCTCGGTGATCTCCCGAGGGTGGCCACCCTCGCGGAGCGCGGCGTTCTCCGCGGGGAGACCGAACGCGTCGAACCCCATCGGGTGCAGCACGTGGTAGCCGTTGCGCCGCCTGAAGTGCGTCGCGACGTCGCCGATCGTGTAAACGAGCAAGTGCCCCAGGTGGAGGCTCCCCGACGGGTACGGCAGCTGCTCGAGGACGTAGCTCTTGCGTCCCTCCGCCCGGAGTGCGTCGTCCGGGTCTGAAACCACGTAGGCCTGCTCGTCGGCCCAGACGCGCTGCCACTTCGGCTCGATCCGCCCTGGCTCGTATGTTGCTGCGTCGTACGGCTCGCTCATCGCTGTCTGTCTCCGGGTACAAAAAAGCCTCTCGCGAGAGAGGCCCGTGGGAAGCTGTCGCGGCCCGGCCGCGCTGGCTTCCTGCGTCAGGTAAGAAGCTGCTTCACTGCGGTCATGCTAGCACTGTTCCCGTCGTCGGCCAGCGTCGAGGAGGGCGAGCTCCTCCTCGGCGGCGTCACGGCAGCGGCGCTCGTGAAGCGCTTCGGAACGCCGCTCGTCGTCTACTGCGAGCAGACGCTGCGCGAGCGCGCGCGGCTGTTCGTCCAGGCGGCCCCGGGCGCGCTCGTCGTCTACGGGACGAAAGCCTTCGCGAACGTCGCAGTGCTGCGCCTGCTCGCCGAGGAAGGCCTGGGCGCGGACGTGTCCACGCTCGGCGAGCTCGAGTTCGCGCGACGCGCGGGCCTCGGTGGTGAGCGGATCGTCTTCCACGGCAACAACAAGTCGGACGAGGAGCTGCGCGCCGCCGCCGAGCTCGACGCGCTCGTCGTGCTCGACTCGCTCGAAGAGCCGCTGCGCGCAGCGCAGGCCGGGGTGCGACGCGTGCTCGTGCGCGTCACGCCCGGCGTCGACGCACAGACGCACGAGGCGATCCGCACGGGACACCTCGGGTCGAAGTTCGGGCTCGATGCAGACGACGCGCTCGAAGCGGTCCGGCGGGCGGGCGAAGCCGGGCTCGCCGTCGAGGGGCTGCACGTCCACGTCGGCTCGCAGCTCGCGGACGCGAACGCGCACCTGCTCGCGATCGAGCTGCTCGCCGGCTTCACCGCGCGCTGCCGCGACGAGCTGAGCTGGACGCCCGAAGTGGTCGACGTGGGCGGCGGTTTCGGCGTGCGGCACGTGCTCGAGGAGGAGGAGCCGCCCGTCGAGGCGCTGGTGGACTCGGTCCTGCGTGCCGTTGCCCGCGACTGGGAGACACGCAGCCTGCCGGCTCCGAGACTGATCCTGGAGCCCGGTCGTGCGCTCGTCGGATCGGCCGGCGTGTCGCTCTACCTCGTGGGCGCGCTCAAGCAGACCGGCGGCCGGAGCTATGTCGCGATCGACGGAGGCATGTCGGACAACCCGCGACCGCAGCTCTACCGGGCCCGCTACACCGCATTGCTCGCGAACCGGGCGAGCGAGGAGCCGCAGGCGGAGTTCACGCTCGCGGGCAAGCATTGCGAGTCGGGCGATGTCCTGATCGACCGGGTGCGGCTGCCGCAGCCGCGCCGGGGCGACCTCGTGGCGGTCCCGGCAACGGGCGCCTACACGCTCGCGATGAGCTCGAACTACAACGGCCTGCCGCGTCCCGCGGCCGTGCTCGTGGGCGGCGGGCAGGCGCGGCCGATCCTGCGCCGCGAGACGCTCGACGACCTGCTCCGCCGGGACGTCTAGCCGGAGGCGACCGCAGCGGCGGCCTCGACTGGTCCGTCCTCCAGCCGGCGCGCGCCGATCTCCCCTGCAAGAGCGTCGTCGGCGCCGGCACCCGCGAGCGCGAGCGGGAAACGCGAGCCCAGGTCCCGCAACGCCTCGGCGCACGCGCGCAGCCGCGCCGGGTCCACGGCTGCCAGCACGACGAGGTCCGGGCGCAGCGCGCTCGCCGTCTCGTCGATCGTGGCCACGGGCGTGTCGGCGCCGAGGTACGTGATCCGCCAGCCGTGCTCTCGAAGCGCCAGCCCGAACGCGATCAGCGGCAGGTCGTGCTGCTCCCCCGCGGGGCACGCGAGCAGAGCGCGCGGGCCGGAGCCGCGATCCCACCCGCGCGCGAGGCCGAGCAGCCGTCCGCGTAGGAGATGGCTCGCGAAGTGCTCCTGGCCCACCGTGACCTCACCGCGCTCCCAGCGCTCGCCGAGCTCGTGGAGCGCCGGGAGCATCCAGTCGCGCAGCACGGCGTCCAGCGTGAGCGTCGACAGGAGGCGGTCGAGCGCAGCGTGGGCGCCGATGTCGTCGAAGGCGACGAGCGCCTCGACGAGCGTCTCCGCCGAGGGGGCGTCCTGGCCGCCGTCCAGCGCGAGCCGCGCGGCCTCGCCGGCGGCGATGCCTCGCCCGAGTGCGGCAGTCATCGTGCGCACGCGCCGCTCGTCCTCGGAGGAGTAGAGCCGGTAGCCCCCCGCCGACCGCTCGGGCCGGAGCAGGCCGTAGCGGCGCTCCCAGGCGCGCAGGAGCTCCGGGCTGACGCCTGCGCGCCGCGCCAACTCGCCGATGCGGATGTCTGCCGCCATGCCCATCAGTGTACATACCTTGAACAAAGATTTGACAAGCCGTCCATCTGCCTCTACCATCCCTGGACAAACTCTGAACAAGGAGGTGGACAGCATGAAGAAGCTCGACGTCCTCGCGGCGGTGCTCGTCATCGTCGGGGGGCTGAACTGGGGCCTCGTCGCCCTGGCCGAGTTCGACCTCGTCGCGACGCTCTTCGGACTCGAATTCGGCGAGACGAACGCCGCCACGCGGATCGTCTACGGCCTCGTCGGCCTGGGCGCCGCCTACCAGATCGCCCAGCAGGCGGCCATCCGCCGCCGCTGGTCGCCCGCCACTGCCTAAAGAATCGCCAACCGAAAGGAAACAGACCGATGAAGCGCATCGCAGCACTCCTCGTCCTCGCCGTCGCCCTCCCGGGAGCGGCCCTGGCCGCACCCGACCGGGCCGCGGCCCCGAAGGCGAACATCGTCCAGACGGCCGCCGGCGCGGGGCAGTTCACGACGCTGCTCGCCCTCGCCAAGCAGGCTGGCCTCGTCGGGGCGCTGTCGGGCCCGGGCAAGCTGACCGTCTTCGCTCCCACCGACGCCGCGTTCAAGAAGGTGCCGAAGGCGACGCTCGCCAAGCTCGGCAAGGACAAGGCGCTCCTCAAGCGCGTCCTCCTCTACCACGTCGTCAAGGGTCAGGTCCCGGCGGCGAAGGTCGTGCAGCTCCGCTCGGCGAAAACCCTCGCCGGGCCCTCCGTCCGCATCCGCGTGAGCGGGAAGAGCGTCTTCGTCGACAAGGCGAAGGTGACGAAGACCGACATCCGGACGTCGAACGGGATCATCCACGTGCTCAACGCGGTGCTGATCCCGGCTTCCTAGCCGACGGCGCGGCGCGCGAGCTCGGCCTCGACGAGCTCAGGGTCGAGCCCGCGCGCCGCCAGCAGGACGTAGACGTGGAAGACGAGGTCCGCGACCTCCTCCACGACTCGCTCGTCCGACTCGCCGGCCCCGGCGAGCGCGGCCTCGAGCCCCTCCTCCCCCACCTTGCGCGCCGCCAGGCCGGGATCGTCGAGGAGCGAGGCGACGTACGAACCTGGGGGCCGCTCCTGCTCGCGCTCCTTGATCCGCCTCCAGAGCCACGGCGCGAAGCACGAGCTCGCACCCGTGTGGCACACCGGCCCCGCCGGATGGACGCGCACGAGGATCGCGTCACCGTCGCAGTCGTCCCGGAGCTCCTCTACCGCCAGGGTGTTCCCGGACGTCTCGCCCTTGCGCCAGAGCCGCTCGCGCGAGCGGCTCCAGAACCAGGCCTCACCGGTCTCGCGCGTCAGCCGCAGGGCCTCCTCGTCCATCCAGGCGAGCATCAACACGCGGTCGCTGCGTGCGTCCTGGACGATCGCCGGCGTCAGGCCCGGACGTGCCATCCGGCCTCTCGCAACTCGGCTTTCAGCTCGGGGAGGCGCTCGGGCCGCTCGTGCACGATCGACGCGACGATCGCTCCCTCGGCCCCGGCCGCGAACGCCTCCGACAGATGGTGCGCCGTCCCGGCACCGCCCGAGGCGATCACCGGGACGCTGGCCGCCTCGGCCACCGCGCGCGTGAGCTCGAGGTCGTAGCCCGCCCGCGTCCCGTCGGCGTCGATCGAGGTGACGAGGAGCTCGCCGGCGCCGCGCTCGACCGCCTCGCGCGCCCACGTGACCGCATCCCGGCCCCGCGCCTGCCGGCCGCCGTGCGTGACCACCTCGCCGCCACGTGCGTCGATGGCGCACACGACCGCCTGTGCCCCGAACTCACCCGCGAGCTTCCCCAGCAGGCTCGGCTCGTCCACCGCCGCGCGGTTGACCGCCACCTTGTCCGCCCCCGAGCGAAGCAGCGCTCGCGCGTCCTCGCGACCCGAGACCCCGCCTCCGACCGTGAAGGGCACGACGAGACGCTCCGCGGCGCGCTCGACCAACTCGAACAGCGGGCCGCGACCCTCGACCGTCGCCGTGATGTCGAGAAAGACGATCTCGTCGGCGCCGAGCTCGGAATAGCGCTCGGCCAGCACGACGGGATCGCCCATGTCGCGCAGACCGCGGAAGCGCACGCCCTTGACGACGCGCCCGCCGGCGACGTCCAGACAGGGGATCACGCGCTTCGTGACCATCGCAACGCGTTCTCCAGCACGCGCGCGCCGGCCGCAGCGCTGCGCTCGGGATGGAACTGGACGCCGGCCACGGCGCCGAACTCGACCGCCGCCACGAGCCGACACGCCTCGTGGTCGACGCTCGCGACCGCCACGTCGTCGGCCGGCTCGACCGCATAGCTGTGCGCGAAGTACATGTCCGCACCGTCCACTCCGTCGAGGAGCGCCGAGGAGCCGAGCACCGTCAGCGCGTTCCAGCCCATGTGCGGCACGCGGCGTGCGCGCAGCCTGCGCACCGGGCCTCGCAGGAGCCCGAGGCCGCCCCCGCCTTCCTCGCTCGCCTCGAAGAGGAGCTGCATGCCCACGCAGATCCCGAGCGTCGGACGGCCTCGCTCCGCGCGCTCGCGGAGGGCGTCCGCGACGGGCGCCAGTCCGCGGGCGGCGCTCTCGAGGTTACCGACGCCCGCGATCACCGCCAGCGGAGCGTCGCGCACCTCGATCGGATCGGTCGTGACTACCGGCTCGGCGCCGGCACGGGTGAGCGCGGCCGAGATGCTGCGCAGGTTGCCTGCGCCGTAGTCGACGAGCACCGCCCTCATCCGAGCCCTTTCGTCGACCGGACGCCCGCACGGCCCTGCGCGCAGGCCTGACGGAGCGCCTGGCCGAGCGCCTTGAAGGCGGCCTCGGCCACGTGGTGGTCGTCGCGCCCGGCCGAGCTCACGTGCAGGGTGATCGCGGCCTGCGCGGCGAGACGCTCGAGCGCATGCGGCAGCAGGGTGGTCGCGAGCGCGCCGACCCGGGGGCCGGAGAACTCGAGCTCGATCTCGGCGTGCGGCCTGCGGACGAGATCGACCGCCGCCGTGGCGAGCGCCTCGTCCATCGGCACGGTCGCCGACCCGTACCGGGCGACGCCCTCACGGACTCCCAGAGCCTGGGCCAGCGCATCCCCGAAGGCGGCGAGGCAGTCCTCGACGGTGTGGTGCTCGTCGACCTCGAGATCGCCGGATGCGAGCAGCTCGAGATCGAGCCCTCCGTGGAACGCACACAGCGTCAGGAGGTGGTCGAGGAAGCCGATTCCCGTGTCCACGTCGGCCCGGCCCGAGCCGTCCAGGTCGAGCGACAGACGCAGCGCCGTCTCCGTGGTCGTCCGCACGACGAGCGCCGAGCGGCCGGCCGCCGCCCCACCCTCGGCGCCCAGCGCCGCGAGCAGAACGTCGTTCTCGGGCGGTCGCCGGACGGTGACTCGGATCCCCTCCTCGAAGATCCTGACCACCAATCCCTCCGCCTCGAGCCGCTCGCCGAGCGACTCGTCGGTGCGAACGAAGAGGAAGTTCCCCGCGCTTTCGGGGGAGTCGAGCCCGGCGGCGAGGAGCGCCGCGCGCATCCGCTCGCGCTCGGCCACGGTGGCGCCGACGTCGAGTCGCGGCTCACGCAGCGCCGCGGCGGCGATCGCCGCGGCGGGCCCGCTGACGTTCGCCGGCGCCCGGCGCAGCTCCAGCTGCGCCGCGGCCTCCGAGGACGCGATCGCGTAGCCCACCCGCAGCGAGGCGAACCCGAACGCCTTCGAGAGCGTGCGCAGCACGATCAGGTTCGGCTGCTCCTCGATCAGGCCGGCGCACGTAACACTGGCGAACTCGAAGTACGCTTCGTCGACGACGACGGCGGCGTCGGGATGGGCCCGGGCGAGCGCCGCCAGCTCGGCCGGATCGCGCAGCTCTCCCGTCGGGTTGTTGGGGTTGCAGACCCAGATCAGCGACGCGCCCGCGGGCTCCGTCGTCACCTCCGCGCCTTCCAGCAGCGAGGCGATCCGGTAGAGCCCGTACGTGGGCGGGGAGATCGCTGCGCGGCGGCCGGGGCCGAGGTACGTCCGCGCGCACGTCGCGATCAGGTCGTCCGCACCGGCGCCGACGACGATCCGGTCCGGGCCGACGCCGCAGTAGGCGCCCGCGGCGGCGCGCAGCTCACCGTAGAGGCCGTCCGGGTACTCGTTCAGGCGGGCGAAGCTCGTCGCGAGCGGAATCCGAGGCACCCCCGGAACCGGCGGCGTGTTCTGATCGAAGCGCAGGATCTGCTCGCGGTGGAGGCCGTGCCGCGCAGCGACCGCGGCGGAGCTGGGAGCCCACGCGTAGGCGCGGAAGTCGTCCGGAAGCGGGCGCGGGATCATCGTCGGTCCAGTGCCGCCGCGTGCAGCGGGAGCCCCTCGGCGCGGGCCAGCGGGAGCACGATCTGGCGCGCACGGTCGACGCCATCGCCGCTGGCGCAGACGAACTGCACCGGCTTGAGAAAGGTTTCGAGGCCGAGGCCGCCACAGCCCCGGGCGAGACCTCCGGTGGGGAGCACGTGAGTGGCGCCCGCCGCGTAGTCGCCGACGACGGCCGACGTCCGGACGAAGACCGTGCCGGCATTGCGGACGCGGCCGGCTGCTTCGTCGGCGCCCTCGATCCAGAGCTCGAGGTGCTCCGGGGCATACGCCTCCGAGCGGGCCAGCGCATCGTCGAGCGACCCCATGTCCTCGACGGCGACGTTGGCGTGTCCGGCGACGAGGCCGGAGACGGCCACGGAGAGAGCCGGGTCGACGCTGAGGAGGAGCGCCTCGCTGTCGGGGCCGTGCTCGGCCTGGGCGAGCAGGTCGGCGGCGCACTGCCCCGCGTCCGCAGACGAGTCGGCGATCACGATCACCTCGCTGGGGCCGGCGGGCAAGTCGATCGCGACGCGGCTCGAGACGAGCAGCTTCGCGGCCGTGACGTAGCGGTTGCCAGGTCCGACGATCTTGTCGACGGGCGCGATCGTCTCGGTGCCGTACGCGAGGGCAGCCACCGCCTGCGCCCCGCCCACCGCGTAGACCTCGTCGAGGCCGAGCTCGCGCGCGGTCGCGAGCGTCGCGTCGGAGGGCAGCGGTGACACGACGGCGATCCGCTCGACCCCCGCAACGAGCGCCGGCACCGCGGCCATCACGAGCGACGAGGGGTAGGCCGCTCGGCCGCCGGGGACGTAGACGCCGACGGACGAGAGCGGGAGCCAGCGGCGCCCGGCTCGGATGCCCGGAACCACCTCGACCTCCGTGTCCGGCGGCCGTTGCGGGCGGCAGAACGCCGTCACTGCCCGCACCAGCTCGCGAACGGCCGTCAACACGTCGTCGTCGAGACGCGCTGCGTCCAGCCGCTCGGACGGGACGCGCAGGTCGGGCCGCGCGCCGTCCAGCCGCTCCGTCCAGTCGAGCAGAGCCTCGTCGCCGCGACGGCGGACGTCGCCGACGATCTCCAGCACCTGCGGCAGCACCTCTTCCAGCCCGGCGCCTCTCACGGCACGAGCCGCTCGACCGGCAGGACGAGGATCGACGACGCGCCGGCCCCCTTCAGCGGCGAGAGCAGGTTCCAGAGCTCGTCGACGTCGACGGCCGCGTGCACGGCAATCTGGCCCTCGGCGGCGAGCGGGATCACCGACGGCGCGCCCATGCTGGGCAGCACTGCCTGGATCGCGGGGAGGGCCGTCTCGGGCGCGTTCATCATCAGGTAGCGGCGCCGGCGTCCGGCGACGACGCCTGCAAGCATGAGCTGGAGCCGCTCGACGAGCTCGCGCTTGGCCTCGACCGCGGAGCCCGTTCCCACGAGCACCGCCTGCGACTCGAGCAGCGTGCCGATCAGGCGCAGCCCGTTCGCGCTCGCCGTCGAGCCTGTCGAGACGAGATCGACGATCGCATCCGAGAGCCCGAGCCGCGGCGCCGCCTCGACGGAGCCGGACACCGTGACGAGCTCCGCAGCGACGCCGAGCCGCTCCAGGCACGAACGGGTTGAGACGGGGTAGGCGGTTGCGACCCGGAGCCCGTTGAGCGCAGCCAACTCCCGCTGCGGCGCGTCGTCCGGAACCGCGGCCTGCAGGGTGCAGCGCGCGAAGCCGAGCTGCTCCAGCGTGAGCACGTCCTTCGCCGCCTCGGTGACGAGGTTGGCACCCGTGATGCCGAGGTCGACGACGCGGTCATGGACGTACTCGGGGATGTCGTGCGCGCGCACGAGCAGCAGGTCGACGGGCGCGTTCAGGCACGGGACGAGGAGCGCGCGATCGGTCGCCTCGAACCGGAGGCCCGCATCGGCGCAGAGCCGGAGCGCGGGCTCCGACATGCGGCCCTTGGACGGAACGGCGAGCGTCAACCGGCCGTTCGCGCCGGCGCGGGCGAAGCCGTTCGACTCCATCAGCGCTTCCGGCCGACGCGCCCGAGGGCGATGCGGTAGCCGCCGGTGCCGTGGCGGAGCCACTGCGCGACCCGCGTGACCGTCGCCGTGCTGGTCGGGACGCGCTCGGCGATCTCGAGATACGGAACGTGCTGCTCGAGCAGCTTCACCGTCTGCCAGCGATGCGTCAGCGCCTCCAGCTCCGGCAGCGTGCAGAGATCGCGCAGGAAGCGCTGCGCCTCGTCGCGCGTGCGCAGGCTGAGCACCGCGTCGGCGAGCTCGTCGAGGCCCGGGAGCGGCTCGACGGAACGCGCAGACTCGGTGCTCGGGGCCATCGTGTCAACATGTTAGCATGATAACGTGATAGCACGTCAACACAAAGTCGGCTCGGCGTTCACGGTGTATCCCGCCATCGACGTCCTGGAGGGCCGTGTCGTCCGGCTCGAGCAGGGCGAGCGCGGCCGCGTCACGATCGAGGGCGGCGACCCGGTGGCGGCCGCTGCCGCCTTCCGCGACGACGGAGCCGCGTGGCTCCACCTCGTCGATCTCGACGGGGCGTTCTCGTCGACGCCGTCGCTCGAGCTCCTCGCCGGCGTCGCCGCGATCGGCGTGCCGGTGCAGGCCGGCGGCGGCTACCGCGACCTCGAGTCGATCCAGGCCGCGCTCGACACCGGCGCGGCGCGCGTGCTGGTGGGAACGGCCGCCCTGGAGCCCTCGTTCCTGCGCTCGGCAGCTGCTCGCTTCGGCCCCAGGCTGGCGGTGGCGGTCGACGTGCGCGACGGACTCGTCGCGGTCGAGGGCTGGACCCGGGCGACGGGCGTCTCTGCCGTGGAGCTCGCGACTGCTTGCCGCGAGGCCGGCGTGCAGCGGCTGCTCGTGACGAGCACGCGCCGCGACGGGACCCTCGCAGGCCCCGACCTCGACCTGCTCGAGGCCGTCCTCGCCGCGGGCCTGCCCGTGATCGCGGCCGGCGGGATCTCCTCGCTCGACGACCTGCGGGCCGTACGCGCGCTCGGCTGTGAGGGAGCCGTCTCGGGCAGCGCGCTCTGGAGCGGCCGTTTCACGCTGGCCGAAGCGGTTAGCCTCGAACGGTGAGCGTCCGATTCGTCGACCAGGCCGACGGCGTCCTCGGCTGGATCGAGCACGCTCGCATGCAGCGGACGTCGCACGCGCTCGCGGCCGCCGGACACGTCTGGATCGTCGATCCGATCGAGGGTGAGGGCGTCGACGAGCGGATCAGGGCGCTCGGCGAGCCGGCGGGCGTGATCCAGCTGCTCGACCGTCACGAGCGCGACTGCGTGGCGTTCGCAACCCGGTTCGGGGTGCCGCTGCACGTGGTGCCGCGGTCACTGCCCGGCACACCCTTCGAGCTCCGGCCGGTGGTGCGCCTGCGCTTCTGGCGCGAGGTCGCGCTCTGGTGGCCCGAGCGCAGGATCCTCGTCTGCGCCGACGTCCTCGGCACGGTTCCGTTCTTCCGCGCCGGCGACGAGCCGATCGGGATGCACCCGCTGCTGCGGCCGTGGCCCCCGCGCGGGCTCCGCGGCCTCGACGTGCAACACGCCCTCGTCGGCCACGGGGAAGGCGTGACGGACGGAGCGGCCGTGGAGCGCGCGCTCGCCGAGGCTCGCCGGCGAGTTCCGCGCTGGCTCGCTGGCCTGCCCCGAATCGTGCGCCACGGCTACTAGCTAGCGGGCCCGGGCGAGCAGGCCGGGCCGGACGAGCCGCGGAGGCGCCTGCAGGCCGGCGTCCTGCACCGGCGGGTTCCGTGGCTCCGCGAGCGGAGCGGCGGCGAACGAGCGTGCGCGGCACTCCGCCGGCGCGTCGCCGTAGAGCGTCGTGCGCTGCCGCGGGACGCGTCCGGCGGCGCGGATCAGGTCTTCCATCCCCTGCGGCGCCAGCTCCTGCCCGTGCTCGGAGCCGGCCGCGCGGGAGATCGACTCGTTCATCAGCGTGCCGCCGAGGTCGTTCACCCCGGCCCTAAGCACCTCCCCCACCCCGCGCGGCCCGAGCTTCACCCACGAGGCCTGGATATTCGTGATCTCCGGATGCAGCGCGAGGCGCGCGACGGCGTGCAGCAACAGCGTCTCACCGAACGTCGGGCCCGAGCGGGCGCGGCCGCGGAGCCACATCGGCGCCTCCATGTGCACGAACGGGAGCGGCACGAACTCGGTGAAGCCACCCGATCGTCGCTGCTGCTCGCGCGCCCGCAGCAGATGCCGGGCCCAGTGACGGGGCGACTCGACGTGCCCGAACATGATCGTCACGTTCGAGCGCAGGCCGACGCTGTGAGCCGCGTCGTGCACGGCGAGCCATTGCGCGGTCGTGACCTTGTCGGGGCAGATCACCGCCCGGACCTCGTCGTCGAGGATCTCGGCCGCGGTCCCGGGGAGCGATCCGAGCCCGAGGGACTGGAGCCGCTCGAGGTAGGGCTCGAGCTCCAGGTCGAGCGTCGCGGCGCCCTGCCACACCTCGAGCGCGGAGAAGGCGTGAATGTGCAGCCCCGGCACCTCGCGCCGGATCGCCTCGACCACCGACGCGTAGTAGTCGCCGGTGAACGCCGGGTGGATCCCGCCCTGGAGGCAGACCTCGGTCGCGCCGCGCTCCCAAGCCTCGCGCGAGCGTCGCACGATCTCCTCGAGCGGGACGAGGTACGGCGCCCCGCGCAGGTTCGCCGCGAGCCGGCCCTTCGAGAACGCACAGAAGCCGCAGCGGAAGTAGCAGACGTTCGTGTACTGGATGTTCCGCGTCACGACGTAGCTGACTTCGTCGCCGCACACCTCACGGCGCAGCCGGTCGGCGGCGGCGAAGACGCGCTGTCGCTCCTCGCCGCGGGCGGCGAAGAGCCGCACCAGCTCTTCCTCGCCCAGCTCGTCGCGCGTGTCCACGGGCAGCGCTCCACGGGCGACCGTGAAGGGGACGGCGCCGCTCTCCCCCGGGTGCCAGCGATCCTCGCGCGCCAGCCCGAGCGCGTCGGACGAGCGCAGCGCCGTCGGGAACACACGTGGATCGAGCCAGTCGGCGTCGAGGAAGGTCGGATAGACCGGAAGCCGCGGCGCGAGCTCGAGCCCGCGCGACCTGGTCGCCTGCGCGAGCCGCTCCCGCTCCGGCCACGGAGCCTCGGGATTGACGTGGTCGATCGTCACCGGCGAGACGCCGCCCCAGTCGTCGATCCCCGCGTCGAGCAGCCGCGGGAAGTCGTCGTAGGCGAGGTTCGGCGGCGCCTGCACGGAGACGTCGTCCGGAAGCAGGAGCCGCGCGGCCGCGATCGTCCAGAGGTGCTCGTCGAGGCTCGGCTCGGGATGTCCGGCCATCCGGGTTCCCGGCTTGGCGCGGAAGTTCTGGACGATCACCTCCTGCAGGTGGCCGTGCCGTTCGTGCAGGTCGGCGAGCGCGAGCAGCGCGTCGACGCGCTCTGCGCGGGTCTCGCCGATCCCGATCAGGATCCCGCTCGTGAAGGGGATGCGCAGCTCGCCGGCGATCGCGATCGTCTCGAGCCGCGCCGCCGGGAGCTTGTCCGGCGAGGCCCAGTGCGGACCGCCGCGCGCGGCCAGCCGCTCGGCCGTCGTCTCGAGCATGATCCCCATCGAGGCCGAGACTGGGCGCAGCAGCTCGAGCTCGGCCCGGGTCATCACCCCCGGGTTCAGGTGCGGCAGGAGCCCGGTCTCCTCGAGCACGAGCCCGGCGACCTGCGCCAGGTACTCGATCGTCGTCGCGCAGCCAAGCGCGTGCAACTCCTCCCGCGCGACCTTGTAGCGCAACTCGGGCTTGTCCCCAAGTGTGAAGAGCGCCTCCGTACAGCCCGCCGCAGCGCCGGCGCGCGCGATCTCCAGCACCTCGTCGGCGCTCAGATAGGCGCGTTCGCCGCGCCGCGGCGGCCGCGCGAAGGTGCAGTAGCCGCAGACGTCGCGGCAGAGCGTCGTCAGCGGGACGAAGACCTTCGGGGAGTAGGTGACGAGGCCGTCCCCGCGGCGACGCTCACGGGCTGCCGCGAGCAGGTCCTCGGGCGGCGCGGCGAGCAGCGCGGTGGGCCTCATGACATGTCAGCTTACGTCCCAGAGACCCCCGAAGAGCCGCCAGGACCGGCCGCTCCGTCGCTGCAACACCCCCTGCTCCACCGGGAACGGATCCGTCCGGCTCGTCCGCACCGCGATGCCCGGCAGCAGGAACGGGTTCGAGGCGTCGCGCAGCCTTCGCGTCGCCGCCCGCACGCCGGCCCGCGTGGGCTCCGGCCCAGCGGCTCGAAGCACCTGCACGAGCGTGTACGCGACCGCCATCCCGTGCGCGTGCAGCAGGTCGCGTGCGCTCCGGCCCTTCGCGTACCGGCTCATGATCGAGCGGTAGAGCCGTGCGCCGGCGTCGTCTGCCCAGCGCGGGTCGGCCGCATCCTTGAGGTAGGCCAGGGAGACGGCGCCCTGCGGGACGCGCGGGGCCGCGGTCGCGGCGGAGCCGACGAGGGCCAGCGGCCTCCACGCCAGGCGCGCTGCGGCGGCGAAGACCTGACCCGTCACCCGAGCGGACGCGAAGACCGCCAGGACGTCCGCTCCGGAGGCGTGCAGGGTGGCGACCTGCGCGGCGACGTCAGGCGCGGCCGGTTCGACGCGCTGCGCCGCGATCACCTTCGCGCGCGAGCGCCCGAGCCCGCGCCGGAGCGCGGCGAGCAGCTCCCTCCCGTCGACGTCGTCCTGGGCCAGGACGGCGACCCTGGCGCGCGGCCGCGTGCGGGCGAGATACGCGCCGTAGATCCTGCCCTCCGCGTCGTGGCTCGGCGCGAAGCCGATCGTCCACGGGTAGCGCCGGTAGTCGTGGCTCAGCGCCGCCGCGGCCGACGCCACGAAGAGCTGGGGCACGCCGGCTCCGTTCAGGTACCCGCGGGCGGCGAGTCCCTGCTCCGTGCCGGTCGAGCCGACGAGCGCGAAGACGCCGTCCTCCTCGACGAGCTGCCGGGTCGCCTGCGTCGCCTGCGCCGGGTCGGAGGCGTCGTCGACGTAGCGGTAGGCGATCCTCCGGCCGTGCACGCCCCCGCGGGCGTTGACCCAGCGGAAGTAGGCGTCGGCACCGTGCACGACCGCCGCGGACGCCGCGAGCGGGCCGGTCAGCGAGGCGGTGCCGCCGAGCAGGATCCCCGTCGGCCTGATCCCGGGCTCGGCGGCCGGGCGCGCGAGTGCGCCGGGCAGGCCCACGACCAGCGCCGCGACGAGCGCCGCGCCGACGACGGACAGGGCTCGGCTCACTACCCGGCGCGCTGGTAGACGCGTCGCGAGTAGGCGCTGATCCGGCGGAAGAGCCCGGCCGCGCCGCCCGGGAACAGCAGCATGATCAGGATCAGGACGACGCCGTAGACGACTGCGGGCGCGCCGGGAGCGCGGAAGTTGGGCACGTCGATCCAGAGGATCGAATCGGGCAGCGGATCGTTCAGTGTCTGTGCCCAGAGAGGCAGGAACTGGATGAAGATCGCGCCGAAGACGAGCGGCCAGAGCGAGCCCAGGCCGCCGACGACCACGCCGACGAGCAGGAAGATCGAAAGCGTGATCGGGAAGGTCTCCGGGTTGACGAACGTCGTCGCGATCGCGAGCAGCGAGCCCGAGACACCGGCGAAGAAGGCGCTGACGCCGAAGGCGAGCGTCTTGTAGCGGGCCAGGTTGACGCCGGAGGAGGCGGCGGCCAGCTCGCTGTCCCGAACCGCACGGAAGGCGCGGCCCACGCGTCCGCGCAGCAGCGCCCACGCGATCCCGAACATGACGAGCGCGACGCCCCACGAGAGGTAGTAGAGCCACTCGTTGAACGTGGGGATGGTGAAGCGCCAGATCTCGACCCCGCCGGGCACCTCCTCGAATGTGACCGGATCGGTGCCCCCGACTCCCGTCAGCCCCGGCGACTCGAACAGGTTGATCCCGGCCCCACCGCCGGTGAAGCTCTCGAACTTGCGGATCACCGCGGGCATCGCCACGGCGACGGCGAAGGTTGCGAGCGCGAGGTAGAGCCCCGTCAGCCGCAGCGCCGGGAAGCCGAAGAGGAAGCCGACAATGCCGGCGACGAGACCGGCGAGCGGAATCGTCCAGTAGTCCGTCATGTCGGCCGAGAAGGTGTGCGAGCCGAGCTTGAGACCCTGGTCGGAGATCAGGATCGCGGTCGTGTAGCCGCCGATCGCCATGAACGCTCCGTGTCCCAGCGAGATCTGGCCGGTGAAGCCCGTGAGGATGTTCAGGCCGAGCAGCGCGATCAAGTAGATCCCGACGTAGGCGTACTGCTGGGCGCGGAAGTCGCTGACGAGGCGCGGCAGGAAGAGGACGAAGAGCGCGGCGAGCGCGAAGAGCGCGATACCCACGAGATCCCTGCGGGTGAAGTTGGGCCGGATCACACGCGCCTCGTGACCGGCTTGCCGAAGAGCCCGGCCGGCCGCACGAGCAGCACGACCAGGATCACGAGCAGCGCCGCCGGCAGCCGCAGGTCGGCGCCCACGAAGTCGAAGTACGTGCCGATCAGGTTGAGACCCACGCCGAGCAGCAGGCCGCCGGCGACCGCACCGAACGGCGAGTCGATCCCGCCCAGAACGGCGGCGGCGAAGGCGTAGATCAGGATCGCCTGCATCATGTTGGGGTCGAGGAAGAGCGTCGGCGCGGCGAGGATCCCCGCCACTGCTCCGAGCAGCGCGGCGAGGCCCCAGCCGATCGCGAGCATCCACCCCACGCGGACGCCGACGAGCCGGCTCGCGTCCGGGTTGAGCGCCGACGCGCGCATCGCCAGCCCGACCTTCGTGAATTCGAAGAAGAGCCAGAGCAGGACGACCAGGCCGAGCACGACGCCGATCGTCCCCAGGTCTTGGACCGAGATCGCCACGCCCCCGATGTTCACGGTGTCGTTGGGGAACATGCTCGGGAAGGCCTTCACCTCGGCGGTCCAGATCCAGGCGGCCAGGCCGTTGAAGATCAGCACGAGGCCGATCGTCACGATCACGATCGTCAGGATCGACGCCCGCTCGACCGGGCGGATCACGATGCGCTGGATCGCGACCCCGCCGGCGAAGGCGATCAGGAGCGTGAGTGGGAAGGCGATCCACTTGACCATGCCGTGGTTGAAGATCAACGCCCACGCGATGTACGTCGTGAACATCGCCATCTCGCCCTGGGCGAAGTTGATCACCCCCGTGGCGCGGTGGATCAGCACGAGTGCCAGCGCGAGCGCGGCGTAGATCGAGCCCGAGGCGAGGCCGGCGACAACCTGCTGGAAGAACTGGGACATGCGGCGGCTCAGTACCCCAGGTAGGACTTGCGGACGGATTCGTCGCGGGCGAGCTCCTCGCTCGTCCCGGACACGGCCACGGCGCCGACCTCGAGCACGTACGCGTGCGAGGCGACCTCGAGCGCGATCGCCGCGTTCTGCTCGACGACGAGCACGGTCAGTCCGTCCTGCTGGTTCAGCTCCTGCACGATGCGGAAGATCTCACGCGTGACGAGCGGCGCGAGCCCGAGCGACGGCTCGTCGAGCAGGAGCAGCCTGGGCCGGCTCATCAGGGCGCGGGCGAGCGCGAGCATCTGCTGCTCGCCGCCGGACAGCGTGCCCGCGTGCTGGCCGCTGCGCTCCTCCAGCCAGGGGAAGTACTCGGCCATCCGCTTGACGTCTGCGTCGATCGACCCGCGCCGCGTGTAGCCCCCGAGCTTCAGGTTCTCCGCCACCGACAGCTCGGCGAAGGTGCCACGCCCCTCGGGGACGTGCGCGACGCCGAGATTGGCGACCGCCTCTGGGCCGCGCCGGCCGAGCTTTTGCCCGTCGAGGACGATCTCGCCGCTGCGCCGGACCGTGCCCGAGATCGCCCGCAGCGTCGTCGTCTTGCCGGCCCCGTTCGCGCCCAGCACGGCCACGATCTGGCCCTCGTCGACCGCGAGGGAGACGCCGTGCAGGGCGCGCACCTGCCCGTAGCGGGCGTGGACGCCCGTCAGCTCAAGCAGCGCCATCCGGCTCCTCGTCGGCAGCCGACTCCTCGGTAGGCGGCTGCTCCTCGACGGGTGTCTCGTCGGTGCCGAGGTACGCCTCGATCACGGCCGGGTTCGTCTGCACCTCCCCGGGCGTCCCGTCGGCAATCTGCTTGCCGAAGTTGAGCACGTGCACGTGGTCGGAGATGGCCATCACGAGGTTCATGTGATGCTCGACGAGGAGCACGGTGAGCTTGTAGTCGGCTCGGATCTGCACGATGAAGCGGCCGAGCGACTCGACCTCCTCGTGGTTCAGCCCCCCGGCGGGCTCGTCGAGGAGCAGGAGCCGCGGGCGCGCGACGAGAGCGCGCGCGAGCTCGACGCGCTTCAGCGTGCCGAACGGCAGGCCTGCCACGGGCCGTCCCGCGAGCGCGCCCAGCCCGACGTACTCGAGCGCCTCGTTCGCCTGCGACTCGGTGCGCCGCCCGCGCGTGTGCGCGCCGACGAGGACGTTGTCGAGCACGGTCATCGTCTTGAACAGCTCGACGTTCTGGAACGTGCGTGCGATCCCGCGCTGCACGATCCCGTGCACGGGCGTGCGCAGCAGGTTCGTCCCCTCGAACTCGACCTCGCCGTCGTTCGGCCTGTAGAGCCGCGTGATCACGTTGAACGCGGTGGTCTTGCCGGCGCCGTTCGGGCCGATCAGACCGACGATCTGACCCTCGTCCACATCGAAGGTGACGCCGTCGAGGGCGACGACGCCGCCGAAGCGGCGCGTGACGTTCCGCAACGAAAGGAGGGCCATGCGTCGCACACCCTAAGCAGGTCGCACGGCGGAGGCAAAGGGGAGCGCGCGCGCGGAAGTCCGGCGGTACGGCTACTCTCCTCCGCGTGAGCAGCGTGCCCGCACCCGTCGCCGACGTCGAAGTCGACGTCGCGCCGACGATGACCCGCGGGCAGAAGACCACCAACCTGATCGGCGTGACGTTGCCGTTCGTCGCGTTCCTCGCCTCGATCTTCTTCCTCTGGGGCGACCTCGTCACCTGGCGCGACATGATCATCTTCGCCGTCGGCTACGCGCTGACGACGCTCGGGATCTCGATCGGCTTCCACCGCCTCTTCACGCATCGCTCCTACGAGACGTACAAGTCGATCCGCTACGGCCTCGCGGTGCTCGGCTCGATGGCGGTGCAGGGGCCGGTGATCCGCTGGGTCTCGGACCACCGCAAGCACCACAACTTCGCCGACCGCGACGGAGACCCGCATTCGCCGCACGCCGGCTTCGGCCCTGGCGTGCGCGGCAAGATCGCCGGGCTCTGGCACGCGCACGTGGGCTGGCTCTTCCGCAACGTCGGCCGGGCGGAGTGGACGAAGTACGCCAAGGACCTGCTGGCCGACCGCGGGATGGTGTTCATCTCCAAGTGGTTCCCGATGTGGGTCGCCGCCTCGCTCATCCTTCCCTTCATCGCCGGTTGGATCTGGGGCGGCACGCTCGGCGCCGGCCTCCAGGCGATGTTCTGGGGCGGCCTGATCCGGATCTTCCTGCTCCACCACATCACGTGGTCGGTCAACTCGGTCTGCCACTTCGTCGGCTCGCGCCGCTTCCGGGTGAAGGACGAGTCGCGCAACGTCTGGTGGCTCTCCTGGATCTCGTTCGGCGAGTCGTGGCACCACAACCACCACGCGTTCCCGTCGTCGGCGTTCCACGGCCTCCGGCCCTGGGAGCTCGACGTCGGCGGCCTCGTGATCCGCCTGCTGCGCCGCCTCGGCCTCGTGTGGAAGGTGAACACGATCCCCGTCGAGCTCCAGCGCCGCCGCGAGCTCACCGCCGAGTAGCCCCGTGTCGAGCGCGCAGGGCCCGGAGACGCCCGCCGACTCGCCCCTGACCCTCGAGGACGTGATGTCCTCGCCCGCCTACCTGCGGCTGCGGACGCCCGACCTCGCGCCCGGCGATCAGGCCTTCCCGTTCGACCTGCCGCGGCTCGACCCGCAGACGCACCGCCCGAGCGGCGCACGCGCCCGGCTCGGAGACTTCGCCGGCGAGCGCCCCGTCGCGCTCGTCTTCGGCTCGTACACCTGACCGCCCTTCCGCCGCCAGTTGGGCGAGCTGGAGGAGCTGTACGAGCGCCACGGCGACGCCGTCGCGTTCTTCATCGTCTACGTGCGGGAGGCGCATCCCGAGGACGGCTGGGTGCTGGCGGACAACCGCCGCGAGGAGATCCGGCTCGCCGACCCGACGTCGGTCGAGGAGCGGGCCGACGCCGCCGAAGCCTGCGCGCTGCGCCTGGGCACCCGCATCCCGATCCTGCTCGACGACGTCGACGACGCGGTCGCCGTGGCGTACGGCGGCTGGCCCGACCGGCTCTACCTGATCGGGCGCGACGGCCGCGTGGCGTTCCAGGGCGGAGAAGGGCCCTTCGGGTTCGAGCCGCAGGAGCTGGCGGAGGCGATCGCGGCCGAGCTGGCCTAGTCGAACCTGTACGTGCCGCCGTCCGCGAACTCCTTGAGGATGCGGCGGCTCACGACCATGCGGTGCACCTCGTCCGGCCCGTCGTAGATCCGCGCCGCACGCGCCATCGCGAACATGTGCCCGAGCGGCGTCTCGTCGGTGAGCCCGCGCGCCCCGTGCACCTGCACCGCGCGGTCGATCACCTCGTTCAGCACGCGCGCGGCGTAGAACTTGATCAGCGAGACCTCGATCCGCGCCTCGTCGCCCTCGTCGAGCTTCCGCGCGGCGTCGAGCGTCAGCAGCCGGCAGGCCTGGATCTCGGCGGCTGAGTCGGCGATCCAGTTCTGGACCGTCTGCCGGTCGGCGAGCGGCGCGCCGCCGATCTCCCGCTCGAGCGCGTAGGAGCACATCAGCTCGAAGGCGCGCTGCATCTGGCCGAGCCAGCGCATCACGTGGTGGATCCGCCCCGGCCCGAGCCGCTTCTGCGCGATCCGGAAGCCGTCGCCCGGCTCGCCGAGCACGTTCTCGCGGGGGACGCGCACGCCCGTGTAGCGCACCTCGCAGTGCGTCGACCAACCCCGGCCCGCGTGCCCGAGCACCGGGATCGCCCGGATCAGCTCGTAGCCCGGCGTGTCGGTGGGGACGAGGATCTGACTCATGCGCCGGTGCGGCGCCGCCTCCGCGTCGGTGACGGCCATCACGATCCCGAACGCCGCACCCTCCGCCGAGGACGAGAACCACTTGTGGCCGTCGATCACCCACTCGTCGCCGTCCAGCACCGCGGTCGTCCTGAGCGCGGTCGGGTCGGCGCCGGAGACCTCCGGCTCGGTCATCGAGAAGAACGAGCGCGCCGTGCCCTCGACGAGCGGGCGCAGGAAGCGCTCCTTCTGCTCCTGCGTCCCGAAGAGGTGCAGAATCTCGCCGTTGCCCGCGTCCGGAGCCTGGCAGTTGAAGACGAGCTGTGCCCAGGTGCTGCGGCCGATCTCCTCGTTCAGGAGCGCGTACTCGAGGAAGCCGGAGCCCGTGCCGCCCGCGTCCTCCGGCAGATGCGGGGCCCAGATGCCGACCTCCTTTGCCTGCGCGCGCAGCTTCTCGATCAGCGCATCCGCCGCGTCGTCCTCGCGCGCGAGCGCCGCCTCGTTCGGGTAGACGTGCTCCTCCATGAAGGCGCGCACCTGCGCGCGCCGGGCGGAGACATCGGGCTGGAGCGCGAGATCGGTCATGGGCGAGAGTCTGCACGTGTTGCGGGAGAGACGCCAGGTCCAGAGCAGGGCGCTCGCTAGGCTCGCCGAGATGCGCCCGCTCCTGAGAGCCCTCACCGGATCGGCCGTGCTGGCCACGGCAGCGCTCGTCGGCGCGTCCGGCGGCGCCGGCGCCCCGTCGCCGACCGTGAAGGTCGCCTTTCTCCAGGGCGAGCAGCTCGTCTACGTCGAGCGCGGCGGCTCCACCCTGCGCCAGGCCGTGACCGCCCTCCTCGCCGGCCCGACGGCGGCGGAGCGACGGCGTGAGGTCGCGACCGGTGTGCCCGCCGGGACGCCCCTCCGTGCGGTCTCCATCCAGAAGGGCGTTGCGACCGTCGACGTCGGCGAGCGCTTCGCCGCCGGGACGAACGCGGCGAGCCTCTCGGCGCGCGTGACGCAACTCGTGCTCACCGCGACCTCGTTCCGCGGGGTGAAATCGGTCAAGCTCCTCGTCAAGGGCGCGACGCCGCTGGGCCTCTTCCCCGGCTACGTGACCTCCCGGGCGATCACGGCGCAGGCGGCCGGACGGCCCGACGTGCCGCCGCCGGGACCGCCTGCGCCCGAGCAGCCCACCGACCCGACCGCCGCCGTGCGTGCGCTCCAGCAGCGGCTCGCCGAGCTCTCCTTCCTCCCCGCGGACGCCGTCGACGGCGAGGCGGGCGAGCAGACACGCTTCGCCGTCCTGGCGTTCCAGAAGTGGGAAGGGCTCGGCCGCGACGGCATCGCCGGCCCGGCGACGCAGGCTGCCCTCGCCCGCGCGGCGCGTCCGACCCCGCGGGCACCCGGGTCGGGCCGCCGCTTCGAGGTCCTCCTCGATCGCCAGCTCGTCCTCTACATCGAGGACGGCACCGTCGTGCGCACGCTGCACGTCGCCACCGGCGCCGCTGGCTTCGAGACGCCGATAGGGCGCTTCAGCGTCTTCCGCAAGGAGGTGAACTCGTGGTCGGTCCCGTACAAGGTCTGGCTGCCGTGGGCGAGCTACTTCGTCGGCGGCGTCGCCTTCCACGAGTCGCCGGACGTCCCCGCGCAGCCGGCCTCGCACGGCTGCGTGCGGGTCCCGCGCTACGACGCGAAGTGGCTGTACGACCACGCGCCCACCGGGACCGTCGTAACGGTACTCGGGAGGTCGCGGTGAGAGCCGTCGCGACGACCGCGCTCGCCGCCCTCTCGCTCGCGCTGCCCGCTGGTGCTGCGGCGCCGCCGGCGCAGGCCCCGGGAGAGCTCGTCGTCGGCGTCTCGATGCCGGTCGCCGGCCTGCAGGTGGGAGCCGTGCGCGGGCGCGACGTGGTGCTGGCGCGAGGGCTCGAGATCGACCTCGCACGGGCTCTCGCGAAGCAGCTCGGCCGGTCGAGGGCGCGCTTCGTCCACGAGCCCTTGTTCTCGACGCTCCTGAACGGCCGTCCGTCCGACTGGGAGATCGCCCTCGCCGCGATCACGATCACTCCGGAGCGCGCCCGCCGGGTCGACTTCTCCGCGCCCTACCTGACGGTCGACCAGGCGGTGCTGATGCGGCGAGGGTTCGCGCCGGTGCCGACCTCGATCGCGGGCCTCCGCAGCCTCCAGCTCTGCAGCGAGCGGGCGACGACCGGCGCACGCGCGATCCTCGAGCGGATCAAGCCGAGGAAGAAGCCCCGGCTCGTCAACGACCCGTCGCAGCTCACCTACTACCTCTACACCGACCGATGCGATGCAGTCGTCTACGACTCGGCCGTCCTCGGGGCCGCGCGCGCCGCGGCGCCCGAGCGGTACGGGCCGTTCGCGGGCCGGATCGTGACGCGCGAGCGGTACGGAATCGCCTTCCCGAAGGGCAGCCCTCTGCGCCCCGGCGTGAACGCCGCGCTGCGGACGTTGACCCGCAACGGCACGCTGGCCCGGCTGGAGAAGCGCTGGCTGAGCGCGGACCTCTCGAGGCTCCCGGTCCTGCGGTGAGGCTCTACGCCGAGGAGCACGGGGAGGGGCCGCCGCTGCTCCTGATCACCGGGCTCGGCTACGCGATCTGGTCGTGGCAACGGCAGCTGCCCGAGTGGTCGCACCACTTCCGCTGCATCGCGGTCGACAACCGCGGCACCGGCCGCTCGCCGAAGCCTCCCGGGCCGTACTCGCTCGAGGAGCTGGCCGACGATGCCGCCGAGGCGCTGGACGGTCGGCGTGCGCACGTCGCGGGCTTCTCCATGGGCGGCTACATCGCGCAGCTGCTCGCGCTCCGGCACCCACAGCTCGTCGAGCGGCTCGTGCTCGTCTGCACCGCGACCGGCGGAGACCGACACGTGCTGACCCCGGACGCCACGCGCGAGGTCTGGGAGGCGAACGCCCACCGCCCGCCGGCCGAGTTCGCGCGCGCGTCGATGCCGCTCTCCTTCGCCCCGGGCTGGGCGGACGAGCACCGTGAAGAGTTCGAGCAGCTCCTCGCCGACCGGCTCGAGCACCCCACGCCGCCGGAGTGCTGGCGCGCGCAGTACGACGCCTGTTGGCGCTTCGTCGGGCAGGTCACGCCGGTGGAGGAGATCGCGGCGCACACGCTCGTCGTCCACGGAGACGCCGACCGGATCGTGCCCTACGAGAACGGCGTCGAGCTCGCGCAGCGGATCCCGGGTGCTCGGCTCGAGACGTTCCGCGGCGGTGGCCACCTGCTCTTCCTCGAATCGCCGCAGCGCTTCAACCCGCTGGTCGTCTCGTTCCTGGAGACGTGACGGTTTAGAGTCGCGGCATGGATCTCCGCGACACCCCCGAGGAGGCAGCGTTCCGCGCAGAGCTGCGCTCCTGGATCGAGGAGAACCTCACGGACGAGATCAGAGGTGGCCGGTTCGAGGAGGCCGGGCGCGAATGGAGCCGCAAGCTCTTCGACGCAGGCTACGCCGGGCTGACCTGGCCGAAGGAGTACGGCGGCGCCGGCGCGCCCTACAGCCACCAGGCGATCTTCCTCGAGGAGATGGCGCGCGCGGAAGCGCCCTCGCATCTCGGCGTGATCGGCCTCGGCATGGCCGGCCCCACGATCATCGCCCACGGCACCGAGGCACAGAAGGCGCGCCACCTGGAGAAGATCCTTTCCACCGAGGAGATCTGGTGCCAGGGCTTCTCGGAGCCGGACGCGGGCTCCGACCTCTCGGCCGTCCGCACGAGCGCGAACCTCGACGGCGACCACTTCGTCGTCAACGGCCAGAAGGTGTGGTCGTCATTCGCGCACATCGCGGACTGGTGCATCCTCGTCACGCGCAGCGACCCCGACTCGCAGCGCCACGCGGGCCTCACCTACCTGCTCGTGGACATGCACTCACCGGGCGTCGAGGTGCGGCCCCTGCGCCAGATCACCGGCGAGGCGGAGTTCAACGAGATCTTCTTCAGCGACGTGCGGGTCCCGGTCGAGAACGCCCTCGACGAGATCGGCAACGGCTGGGCGGTCGCCATGACGACGCTGCTGCACGAGCGCGGCACGCTCGGGTTCGCACTCACCGCCGCGCTCGAGGCGCAGATCCAGAAGCTGGTCGCGCTTGCGAAGGAGCGCGGCGCGACCGAGCTCCAGCGCGACGCGATCGCCCGCGAGTGGATCGGCCTGCAGGCCGTGCGCTACACGAACTACCGCGCCCTGACGACGCTGATGAAGACCGGCATCCCGGGCCCGGAGGGCTCCGGGGCGAAGCTCTGGTGGTCGGAGGCGAACCAGCGCGTGACGAAGCTCGCGCTCGAGCTGCTCGGCGCCGAGGCCAGCGTGGTGGACGGCGACGGCTACTGGCAGCACCAGCAGCTGCGGAGCCGCGGCAACACGATCGAGGCCGGAACCTCGGAGATCCTGCGCAACATCATCGCCGAGCGCGTGCTCGGCCTCCCGAGGTCCCGGTAGTGGGTCTCCCGGCAACAGTTAGGGCCTCGCGAAACCGTCACCGGGAGACCCATTAGTGGACTTCTCCTTCAGCCAGGAGCAGGAGGAGCTGCGGCGCGAGGCGCGCGCGTTCCTGGAGGCGAACCCGGGTGCCCCGCTGTCGGCGCTCCGGGAGCTCGGCTGGCTGGGCGTCTCGGTGCCCGAGGAACGCGGTGGCGGCGGCCTGTCCTTCGTCGACGAGGCGATCCTGTTCGAGGAGGTCGGCCGGGCTCTCTACGCCGGGCCGTTCCTGACGACCGCGGTCGTCCTCCCCGCCCTCCCCGAGGTGGACGAGCAGGCGTGGTCGGTCGAGCTCGGCGGCTGGGTGCCGAACCTGGACGGCGTGGACGCCGTCCTGCGCGAGGACATGACGGTCGCTCCGGCCGAGGGCGAGACCTCGCGCACGACCGACGAGACGCGCCCGCTGGGGAGGCTTGTGGTCCAGGAACACAAGCCCCCACTCGACGGCAGCTTCGAGCCGGTGCGCCTCCGGCTGCTCGCCGGGCTCGCGCTCGAGGCAGTCGGCGTCGCCCAGCGCGTGCTCGAGCTCGGGATCGGCTACGTCGCAGAGCGCGAGCAGTTCGGCAAGAAGATCGGCACCTACCAGGCCGTCTCGCATCCGCTGGCGGACACCTACGTCGAGACCGAGCTGGCCCGCTCGCTCGCCTACTGGGCTGCGTGGTGCGTCGCCGAGGACGACGAGCGCGCGCCCACCGCGGTCGCGTCCGCGAAAGCGTTCGCGGGCGAGAACGCCGTTGCCGCCTGCGAGCGCTCGATCCAGGTACACGGCGGCATCGGCTTCACCTGGGAGCACGACCTGCACCGCTACTACAAGCGCGCGCAGTGGATCGACGCGTTCGGCGGCCACGCGGCCGTCCACCGGCGCGCGGTCGCAGCCGCGATTCTCGACTGAGGAGGCCCATGCCCGTCCCGAAAGCAGAAGTGCTGGAACTGATGCGAATGGAGGTCGACCCGGCGGAGGTCGACGAGATCCGCGAGCTCTGGAAGGCGCACTCGAAGGCGGAGGACAACCGTTCGATCGAGGGGCTGCTCGCGACGCTCTCGGAGGACTGCGTCTACACCGTCTACCCCGACGAGGTCTCCTGGCACGGCCACGAGGGGGCGGCACGCTTCTACACGGAGCTCCTGACCGCGTTCCCCGACATCGTCTTCGAGCTACAGAACATCGTGATCGGGCCGCAGGGGGTCGTCGAGGAGGCGATCGTCACGGGCACGCACCGGGCGAAGTGGCTCGACAACGAGCCGACGAACGAGCGGATGACGTGGCGCAACGCGATCTTCTTCCCGTGGGACCGAGAGGCGCGCCGCTTCGCGGGCGAGCGTGTCTACACCGATGCACCCAGGAGGGCCGCCTGATGGGACACGCGTTCTCGTCGCTCGACGAGCTCGGAGAGGGGTACGGCTTCCGCAAGGTGCGCGCGGCACTCGGCGTGACCGCGTTCGGCGTCAACGGCGTCGTCTATCCGCCGGGCCATCCGGGCATCCACCACTACCACGACACTCAGGACGAGCTTTACTTCGTCCACAGCGGCACCGCCAGGGTGGAGGTCGAGGGCGAGGAGCGCATCCTCGGTCCCGGCGGCCTCTTCCACGCCGAGTCGACGACCCCGCGCCGGATCGCGAACGCGGGTGACGACGACCTCGTGCTGCTCGTGATCGGCGGCAAGGACGGCTACGTCGAGCGGGACGGCCACGTCATGACCGACGAGGACCTCGCGCTCCGCCAGGGCTTGGGAAAGGAGCGGTCGTGAAGGGCCTGATCATGGACTACGAGCTGAACGTGCCGTCGATCCTGCGCCGAGCGGAGCAGCTCTTCGCGCACAAGCAGATCGTCACGCGGCGGACGGACAAGAGCTTCCACCGCTACTCGTACGCCGACTTCGCCCAGCGGACGAAGCAGCTGACGCTGGCCCTGAAGGGCCTCGGCCTGAAAGAGGGCGACCGGGTCGGGACCTTTGCGTGGAACCACTACCAGCATCTGGAGGCGTACATCGGCCTGCCGGTCGCGGGGATGGTCACGCACACGCTGAACCTCCGGCTCCACCCCGACGACATCACCTACATCGCCACGCACGCGGGCGACAAGGCCCTGATCGTGGACAAGATCCTCTGGCCGCTGGCGGAGAAGTTCGTCGACCGCGTCGGCTTCGAGCACGTGATCGTGATCTCCGACGACGGCGACGTCCCCGACGGCACGATCGACTACGAGGAGCTGCTCTCGCGCGCGAGTGCGGACGACTTCGAGTACGTGGAGATCGACGAGCGCGCCGCCGCGGCCATGTGCTACACGAGCGGCACCACGGGCCCGCCAAAGGGCGTCCTCTACTCCCACCGGGCGATCGCGATCCACTCCCTCGCCTCGACCCAGTCGGGCACACTCGGCGTCAGCGAGAGCGACGTCATCCTCCCCGTCGTGCCGATGTTCCACGCGAACGCGTGGGGCTTCCCGTTCACCTGCACGCTCGTCGGGGCGACGCAGGTCTTCCCGGGGCCGCACCTCGATCCCCCCAGCCTGCTCGAGGCCTTCGTGCAGGAGGGCGTCACGATCACGGCCGGCGTCCCCACGATCTGGATGGGCATCCTCCAGACCCTCGACGCCGAGCCGGAGAAGTACGACCTCTCGAAGCTGCGCGCGATGATCGTGGGCGGCTCTGCCGCGCCCCAGGCGATGATCGAGGGGTTCGAGCGCCGGCACGGCCTGCACGTCACGCACGCCTGGGGCATGACCGAGATGGCCCCGCTCGGCACGGTCTCGGAGCTGTCGAGCCGGGAGCTGGCGCTCTCGGAGGCGGAGCAGTACACCTATCGAGCCAAGCAGGGGCTCCCAGCACCATTCGTGGAGATCCGCGCGCGCGGGACTGAAGGGCTGGTTCCGTGGGACGGCGAGACGATGGGCGAGCTCGAGGTGCGCGGCGCCTGGATCGCGTCGGCCTACTACGAGGACGACTCGCAGGCCGACCGCTGGACCGACGACGGCTGGTTCAAGACCGGCGACATCGTCACGATCGAGCCGAACGGCTACATCGAGATCCAGGACCGCTCGAAGGACCTCGTCAAGTCCGGCGGCGAGTGGATCTCGACGGTCGCGCTCGAGAACGCCCTCATGGGACACCCGGCGATCGCCGAGGCGGCCGTGATCGCGATCCCCGACGAGAAGTGGGCCGAGCGGCCGCTGGCGGTCTGTGTCTGCCGCGAGGGCCAGGTCGCCACACCCGAGGAGCTGCGCGCCTTCCTCGAGCCGCAGTTCGCGAAGTGGTGGCTGCCCGACCACTACGAGTTCGTGGCCGAGATCCCCAAGACCGCCGTGGGCAAGTTCCGCAAGACGGCGCTGCGGGAGCAGTTCGCGAAAGCGCCCGAGCCGGCGTGAGGATCCAGGGGAAGACGTTCCTCGTCACCGGCGGGCGATCGGGCCTGGGTGAGGCGACCGCCGCGCTGCTCGAGCGCGAGGGCGCGACCGTGGTGATCGCCGATCTGCCCGAGACGGACGTCACCGACGAGGACGCGGTGCGTGCCCTGATCGAGCCGCTCGAGCAGCTGCACGGCGCCGTCAACTGCGCGGGCATCGGCGGCGGCGCGCGCGTGATCGGCTTCCCGCTCGACCGCTTCCGCAAGATCGTGGAGGTGAACCTGATCGGCACCTTCAACGTGATCGCGCACGCCGCGGCGAAGATGGCTGAGGGCGAGCCGGACGAGGAGGGCACGCGCGGCGTGATCGTCAACACCGCCTCGAACGCGGCGTTCGACGGCCAGATCGGCCAGGCCGCCTACAGCGCGTCGAAGGCGGGTGTGGCCGGGATGACCCTGCCGGTCGCGCGCGACCTCGCCTCGAAGGGGATCCGCGTCGTCACGATCGCCCCGGGCCCCTCCGACACGCCGATGCTGGGGCCGATGCGCGAGGACATCCGCGAGAGCCTCACCTCGCAGATCCCCTTCCCCAAGCGGCTCGGCCGCGCGGAGGACTTCGCCGCGCTCGTCAAGCACATCGTCGAGAACGAGTACCTGAACGGCGAGACCATCCGCCTGGACGGCGCCCTTCGGATGGCGCCGAGATGAGCGAACGAGTGAAGGAGACAGATGGCTGAATTCGTGAAGGTGGAGCAGGACGGTGCGGTCGCGATCGTCACCCTCGACCACCCGCCGGTCAACGCGCTTTCGGCCCGGCTGCTGGAGGAGCTCGAGGAGGCGTACGACGGGCTCGACCGCTCCGACAGGACGCGGGCGATCGTGCTCCGCGGCGCCGGCGAGAAGGCCTTCGTCGCGGGAGCGGACATCTCCGAGTTCCCGGCTCTGCGGGAGGCCGTCGAGGAGGCGGCGCGCGAGGGCGGGTCGGCGCGCGGGATCCAGAAGCTCGCCGCACGGATGGACGCGGGCCGCACACCCGTCGTCGCGGCCATCCACGGCTACTGCCTCGGCGGCGGCCTCGAGCTGGCGATGGCGTGCGACATCCGCATCGCGGCCGACGACGCGCAGCTCGGCCAGCCGGAGATCAAGCTCGGCCTGATCCCGGGCGGCGGCGGCACCCAGCGCCTGCCGCGGCTGATCGGGCACGGGCGCGCGCTCCTGCTCAATCTCACCGGCGACCCGATCTCGGCCGCGCAGGCGTACCAGTGGGGCCTCGTGGAGCGCGTCGTGCCGCGAGCGGAGCTGGAGGACGTCGCCGTCGAGCTCGCCCAGACGCTCGCGCAGCGGTCTCCCCACGCGATGGCCGTGGTCAAGGAGCTGGCGTCCGAGACCCGCGACCTGCCGATCGCCGAGGGGCTGCGGCGCGAGGCGCAGGGCTTCATGCGCTGCCTGGGCAGCGAGGACGGCGCCGAGGGCGTCGCGGCCTTCCTCGAGAAGCGCCAGCCGGAATTCACGGGCAGGTGAAGGCCGCCGTCCTGCACGAGATCGGCGGGGCGCTCGCGCTCGAGGACGTCCCCGACCCCGAGCCCGGGTCCGGCCGGTCGCTGGTGGAGGTGCGCGCCGCGGGGATCAACTTCGCGGATGTCCTGATTCGCAGCGGGCACTATCCGCAGCCTCCGGAGCTCCCGGCGATCCTCGGGAACGAGGTGGCGGGCGACATCGGCGAGAGGCGCGTGCTCGCGTTCGTCCGAGGCAGCGGCGGCGGGTACGCCGAGCGCGTTGTGGCCGACGACGAGTGGATCTTCGACCTGCCCGACGGCGCGAGCTACGCCGAAGGCGCGTCGTTCCTGACCACCTTCCTGACCGCCTGGATCCCGTTCACGCGGCAGGCGCGCGTCGGACCGGGCAAGCACGTGCTCGTGACGGCCGCGGCCGGAGGCGTGGGCACGGCGGCGATCCAGCTCGCGCGGCACCTCGGCGCACGGGTGACGGCGGCGGCCGGCTCGATGGACAAGCACGACCTCGCGCGCGAGCTCGGTGCGGAGCGAACGGTGGCCTACGAGGAGATCGCGGAGCTGCGCGACGTGGACGTCGCGTTCGATCCCGTCGGCGGGCCCGTCTTCACGTCGTGCCTCGCGTCGCTCCGCCCCCTCGGGGTCGCCGTCGGGATTGGTTTCGCCGGCGGTGCGTGGGAGCCGGTCGACCCCGCGCGCCTCGTTGGGCGCAACGTGGGCGCGATCGGCTTCTACCTCGGCCGCCTGATGGGACTCGACCCGCGCATCGTGCGCGAGGCGGTGGCGGAGCTGCTCGCGCTGTGGCAGGAAGGCGCGATCCGCCCGGTCGTCGGCGCCGAGTTCCCGCTCGCCGACGCAGCTGCGGCGCTCGAGCTGATCGGCTCGCGCCGCTCGACCGGCAAGGTCGTCCTGCTTGTCTGAGCCACGGTTCCCAGAGTCGGCGCTCGTGACCGGCGCCGCCGGCGGAATCGGCCGCGCGCTCGTGGGCGCGCTCGAGGCGGAAGGCACGACGGTACAAGGCCTCGACCTCGTCGACGGCTTCGACGTCACCGACCCGCAGGCCTGGATCGACGTCCGGCCCGCCGACCTCGTCTGCCTGAACGCAGGCGTGCTCGCGAAGGGCGACGGCACGATCGACGACTACCGGCGCATCCTCGCGGTGAACGTCGACGGCGTCGTCTTCGGCGTCCAGGGCCTCGCGCCCAGAATGCGGGCAGGGAGCGCCTTCGTCGTGACCGCGTCGTTGGCCGGCCTGATCCCCATGGCCTCCGACCCGCTCTACGTGCTGACGAAGCACGCGGTCGTCGGCTACGCACGCTCGATGGCCGAGGTGCTCGAGCCGCGCGGGATCCGCGTCAACCTCGTCTGTCCGGGAATCGTGCGGACGCCGATGACGGCGCCGAAGCAGGCGGAGTTCGACGCCGCCGGCTTCCCGCTGATGGAGCCGGAGCAGATCGCAGAGGCCGTGCTCGTGGCGGCGCGCAGCGAGCTGACCGGCCAGGCGTGGGTGTGCCAGCCCGGCCGTGAGCCGCTCCTCTTCCGCTTCCCGAACGTCCCCGGGCCGCGGGTCGAGGGCGCGGAGGGGATGGTGCCGCAGCTGTGAAGCTCGGCCTGCAGCTCGGCTACGACGACCCGCAAGGCGGGGTCGCCCTGGCACAGGAGGCGGACCGGCTCGGCTTCCACTCCGCCTGGACCTCCGAGGCCTGGGGCGCGGATGCGGTCACGGTCGCGAGCTGGATCGCCGCGACGACGAAGCAGATCGGGATCGGTACCGCGATCATGCAGATGCCTGCCCGGACGCCCGCCGCGACGGCGATGACGGTCGCCACGCTCGACCAGCTCAGCGGCGGCCGGGTGCTGCTCGGGCTCGGCACCTCCGGGCCGCAGGTCGTCGAAGGCTGGCACGGCGTCCCGTGGGGGAAGCCGCTCGGCCGAACGCGCGAGTACGTCGAGATCGTGCGCGCGGCGCTCCGGCGCGAGACGGTCGAGCACCACGGCGCGCACTACGACATCCCGTACACCGGGGAGGACGCGACCGGGCTCGGCAAGCCCCTGAAGTTGATCCTGAAGCCGCTCCGGCGCGAGGTGCCGATCTACCTCGCCGCACTCGGGCCAAAGAACGTCGCGCTCGCGGCCGAGATCGCCGACGGCTGGCTCCCCATCTTCTTCTCGCCGGATCGCTTCGCGGAGCTGCATGCGCCCGCGCTCGAGGGAGCGCGTGACGGCTTCGAGGTCGCTCCGCTCGTGCTCACCGTCCTGATCGACGACGTCCAGGCAGGTCGCGACTTCCTCAAGCCGGTGCTCGCGCTCTACCTCGGCGGGATGGGCGCGCGCGGTCAGAACTTCTACAACCGGCTCGCCTGCCGCTACGGCTACGAGGAGGCGGCGACGAAGATCCAGGACCTCTACCTCGACGGGCACAAGCGCGAAGCCGCCGCGATCGTTCCCGATACGCTCGTGGACGAGATCGCGCTCGTCGGGCCGAAGGAGCGGATCGCCGACCGGCTCGACGCCTGGCGAGACTGCGGCGCGACCACGCTGATCACGCAGGCGCGGCAGCCGGAGGCGTTGCGCGCGCTCGCGGAGCTGCTGCTGTGAGAGACGCCTTCGCGGCGGCGCTCGGCGAGGAGGTCGAGCGCGCCGTGCTGCTCGCCGGCGGCGCCTCGAAGGAGGCCTGGGCGGTCGATGCCGGCGGGCGGGAGCTGCTGATCCGCCGCGCCGCCGGCGGCGTCATCCACCAGGCGACGCTGACGCTGGAGCACGAGTTCGAGGTCTTGCAGGCGGCACACGAGGCGGGCGTGAAGGTGCCGGAGCCGATCGCGTATCTCGGCGAGGTCGAGGGTCGCGAGGCGTTCGTGATGGAGCGGATCCACGGCGAGACGATCGGCCGGCGCATCGTCAAGCAGCCGCCTTCCGGGCTCGACCTCCAGCTCGCCGAGGAGCTGGCGAAGATCCACGCGATCCCGCCGGAGCGGCTGCCCTTCCTCGAGCAGGGCGACGCGATCGCGCGCTTCTACGACGAGCTCGACTCCGTCGGCGAACCGCATCCCGCGATCGAGCTCGGCCTGCACTGGGCGAAGGCGCGCCTCCCGCGGGACCGCGAGCGCGTCGTCGTCCACGGCGACTGGCGGATCGGCAACGTCGCCGTCGACGAGCAGGGGCTGGTGGCGGTGCTGGACTGGGAGTTCGCGCATCTCGCCGACCCGGTCGAGGACCTGGCCTGGCCGCTCGTGCGCGCCTGGCGCTTCGGCGCCGACGACCTGCGCCTCGGAGGGATCGCGCAGCCGGAGCGCTACCTGGAGCGCTACGCGGAGCTGACCGGACGCGAGGTGACGGCCGACGAGTTACTCGTCTGGGAGGTCTTCGGCAACGTCAAGTGGGCGATCGGCTGCCTGACGCAGTCGCGTCGCCACTTCTCGGGCCAGGAGCGCTCGGTCGAGCTCGCCGTGCTCGGCCGCCTGGCGGCGGAGATGGAGTACGAGCTCCTCGACCTGATCGACCGGGCCGCGTGAACGCCGGGCACGACCGACCGACCCCGGAGGAGCTCGCCGAGGCCGTGCGCGAGTTCCTGCAGGAGGAGATCCTCCCCCTGCTCGACGACCACCGGCTGAAGTTCCGGACGCTCGTCGCGATCAACGGGCTCGGGATCGCCGAGCGCGAGCTCAGGGCGACCTCCCCGCCGCGCGAGGCGGACTGGGAGCTCGCCCGCCGGATCCGCGCGGGCGAGGTGCCCGAGAACGCCGTCGCGATCCTGAAGGAGCAGGTGGCGGAGAAGCTGCGTGTCTCGAATCCGCGCTACCTGGCGAAGTACGAGCAGTGAGGCGCCGCCTGATCCTGATGCGGCACGGCGAGGTGTCCTACGTGGACAAGGAAGGCGCGCCCGTGCAGCCGGAGAACGTGCCGCTCACAGCGAGGGGACGCGCGCAGGCCGAGGCGGCCCGAGACGCGCTCGCGGGCGTCGAGTTCGACCTCGTCGTCTCGAGCGACCTGCCCCGCACGCTCGAGACGGCGGAGATCGTCGCGCCCGGCCGTCAGGTCGAGCCGTGGCCCGAGCTGGCGGAGTGGCGCGGCGGCCGGCTCGACGCGATCCCGCCAGACGAGCTCGAAGCCGCGTTCGTCGGCGCGCTGCAGGTGAAGGACGAGGCACAGCGCTTCCTCGGCGGCGAGTCGCTGGGCGAGGCGCTCGACCGGGTCCACCCCGCGCTCGAGCGGCTGCTCGCGCGCCCATGGCACACCGCGCTCGCCGTCCTGCACGGCGGCGTCAACCGGATCGTCATCTCCTACGCCCTCTCCGGCGACCGCACCTACTTCGGCACCTTCGAGCAGGCGCCGGCCTGCATCAACGTCCTGGATCTCGGCGAGGACGGCTGGATCGTCCGGACGGTGAACTACGTCCCCTACGACCCGCTCCACCCGGCGCGCACGACGACGATGGAGCACCTCTGGGAGCAGCTGCAGCCGTTCCTAGGAGGGATTGGCGAAACGTAGTCTGCGACGTCCCGCCAATCCCTCCTAGACGAGCGCCAGTAGCCCCTCCGCCTCCTCGGGCAGCAGGTACGAGCCGCGGATCACCATCCAGGCGCGGATGCGCTCCTCGTCGAGCCCGGCCTCGACGAACGCGCTGATCCGGGCGTCGAGCAACTCCGGCCGCAGCCCGATCGGCAGTGGGTTCCAGAGGAAGGGAACGACGTCGTACTCCGGCTCGCCGAGAAACGGCTGCGGATCGATTGCGAGATGGCCGCGCGCCGAGGCGAGGATGTTGTGGTGGTGGAAGTCGCCGTGGACGAGCACGTCGTGGCGAACCTTCATGCCCGCGAGCAACTGCTCTGCTCTCGCCCGTAGCGCGCCCTCCCCCTCGTCGAGCCAGCGAGGAAGCTGGTCGGCGACGCGGTGGAACGGCGCGCCTGCCGGCCGCCACAGCCGGCTGCCGACGTCGACCGCGATCGCCGTCGCCTCCGCGTCGGCCAGGCCCGAGAGGTCCGTGCCGGGCCGTGCCCGCTCGATCAGGAACGCGCGGCGCGCGCGGTCGTGGCGCAGCAAGCGCGCCGCGCCGTCGCCGCCCCAGTGGCCGAGCGCATCGGCCTCGTGGTCGCTCTCCCAGTGGCGCTCGGGCACGACCTTGAGGACGGCGCTCTCGCCGGCGGGCGCGGCGAAGGAGTGCAGCGCGAGCGCGAACGGCTCACCCAGCTCGAGCTCCCACTCGGCCGCCACCTCGCGTGCAGCCTGCTCGAGGGCGGCGAGGTCGACGGCGCTCACCCGGGGCTCACGGCCACGTCGCCCGCGACCATCCGGAACGAGCGCCGCGCATGCCAGATCCCCCAGATGACGAGCGCGAAGAGCATCGGCGCCCCGGTCAGCAGGGAGACGAGGACGAAGCCTCCGACGCCGGCCCCGAGCAGGACGCCCAGGCGCAGTCCCGCTCGGGCCAGGCAGTACACGCCCCAGACGACCGATTGCAGGCCGAACTCACGCCGATACGGCGCGCTGGCGCGGAACTCCGGCGGAAACGGATACCACACGTTCGCGAACACCCCCACGAGAGGCCGCCCGACGGCGACCGAGGCGAGGTGCGCCACGCCCCAGCAGGCGCTGAGCACGACGGGTTGCGCGAGATAGACGGTGGCGCTGTGCGCGGCGAGACCGACTGTGGCCTGAATGACCAGGAAGACCGCGGTGACGACCGCGAGGCCCGCGCTATGTCCCCGGCGGGTCTGCCACCAGACGATCGCACCGGAGGCCGCTGTGGCTGCGACGATTGCCGGAGCGAGCGCCGCGACCTTCCAGACGGAGTAGAAGAGCAGGACCGGGACGAACCCCTCGACGACGAACGTCGGCAGGCCACGATGCATCAGGAAGCTCCAGCTCGGGTCGGGCGCGTCGCTCAGGCTGCTCGGCGCATGCGGCTCTCCTGCCGGTTGCACCATTCGATTCCCCATTCGCAGTAGTCGATGCCCCAGCGATAAACGAGGTCGACGAACGGTGGATCGACACCCTTGCCGTCGTCGAGGCTGAGCAGGTAGGCGAGCATCTGGCGGTAGCCCTCGCGGCGTCCCCGGAGCAGCCCGAGCGCTTCCTCGTCCGGCAGCGTGTCTGCGAAGAAGAGCCGCAGCAGCGACTCGTCCCGGAGCTCGACCCGCGTCTCGAAGCCGTGCAGCCACGCCTCGAGCGCCCGTCGGCCTTCGGGCGTGATCCGGTAGACGCGCCGTGAACGACCACCGCGCGGCGCGTCGTCTCCTGCGATCCAGGCCGCCTCCTCCAGGCGCCGGAGCTCCGGGTAGATCTGGCCATAGCTCGCCGCCCAGAAGTGGCGAACGGACCGATCGATTATCCGCTTGACGTCGTAGCCGCTCCTCGGCTCGAGCGCCACGAGGCCGAGGACTGCCCAGGTGACGGCGGTCGGCTTCATACCGCGTAACGATATATCTGTTAGCTATATGTTGTCAAGCCATGCGCTAGAGCCGCTCGACGACCATCGCCATGCCCTGGCCGCCGCCGACGCACATCGTCTCGAGCCCGATCGTGCCTCCGGTCGTCTCCAGGTCGTTCAGCAGCGTGCACATGATCCGCGCGCCCGTCATGCCGTACGGATGCCCGAGCGCGATCGCGCCGCCGTGGGGGTTCAGCTTCTCCGAGAACGGGTCGACGCCGACCTCGCGGCAGACCGGCAGCACCTGCGCGGCGAACGCCTCGTTCAGCTCCATCACGTCCACGTCGTCGATCGTCATCCCCGCGCGCCCGAGCGCGACGCGGATTGCGTCGATCGGCCCGACGCCCATGATCTCCGGGTCGAGCCCCGTCACCGCGGAGGCGACGATGCGGGCGCGCGGCCGGAGGCCGAGCTCTGCGGCCCGCTCCTCCGACGTGATCACGAGCGCGGCCGCGCCGTCGTTCAGGGGGCACGCGTTCCCGGCCGTCACCTTGCCGTCGGGCTTGAACGCCGGCTGCAGCTCGCTGAGCTTCTCGTAGGTGGAGGACGGCCGCGGCCCGTCGTCCGCGTCGACCACGGTCCCGTCGTCCTTCGTGTACGGGGTCAGCTCGCGGGCGAAGAAGCCCGACTGCTGCGCGGCCACGGCGCGCTCCTGCGATTGCTGCGCGTAGCGGTCCATGTCCTCGCGCGAGACGTCGAACTGCTCGGCGACGTTCTCGGCGGTCAGACCCATCGGGATGTAGACGTTCGCGACGGCGCCCTCGCCGACGAGGCGCGGATGGAGCTCGTCCGCGTCCTTCGGATAGCCGTCCACCTGCGAGATCGACTCCACCCCCGCTGCGACGTAGACGTCGCCCTCGCCCGCCTTGATCGCATGGAAGGCCATGCGAGCGGTCTGCAGAGAGGAGGCGCAGAAGCGATTCACCGTCGTGCCGGGCACGCGCTTCGGAAGCCCGGCCAGCAGCGCGCCGCGGCGCGCGAGATTCATGCCCTGCTTGTCCTGCGGGAACCCGCAGCCGACCATCACGTCGACGATCTCGTTGGGGTCGAGACCCTCCGCCTGCTCGACCGCTTCCCGGATCGCGAAGGCGAGCAGGTCGTCCGGGCGGACGTCGGTGAGCGACCCCTTGCCGGCGCGCCCGATCGGCGTACGCACGGCGCTGACAATGACGGCTTCGGGCATCTCGTTCTCCTTCGGGCCGCTTGCGGCCCCTTTAGGGTCTTGGCGCGATAGGCATCCGCTCCTGCGGATGCCTATCTTGCGCAAACTGGTCAGCTAAAGGCGGACTCGCCGGTGAGGGCGCGACCGACGATCAGCGTCTGGATCTGGCTGGTGCCCTCGTACAGAGTGGTAACGCGCGCGTCGCGCAGGTATTTCGCGACCGGATACTCGTCGACGTAGCCGTAGCCGCCGAGCACCTGCACCGCCGCGTTCGCCGCGCGCACGGCCGCCTCGCTGGCGTACCACTTGGCCACGGCAGCCTCTGTCGTGTACCCCTCGCCTGCATCGGCGAGCGCCGCGGCCTTCCAGGTCAGGAGCCGGGCCGCCTCCGTCTCGACGTGCATCTCGGCGAGCAGCTGCTGCACGAGCTGGAAGCCGCCGACGGGACGCCCGAACGCCTCCCGCTCCTGCGCATAGCCGACGGCGGCCTCGAGACAGCCCTGCGCGATCCCGACGCACCCGGCCGCGAGCGAGATGCGCCCGTTGTCGAGCGCGGACATCGCCACCTTGAACCCCTGTCCCTCCTCGCCGAGCCGCGCCGAGTCGGGCACGCGCACGCCGTCGAGCGAAAGCTCGGCGGTGTCCTGGGCGCGCAGGCCGAGCTTCCCCTTGATCGGATGCGCCGCGAACCCCCGCGCCTCGCTGGGCACGAGGAACGCCGTGATCCCGCGCGGCCCCTCGCCGCCCGAGCGGGCGAACACGATCGTCACGTCGGCCCACGAACCGAGCGTGATGAAGACCTTCGAGCCCGTCAGCAGCCAGTCGTCGCCGTCGCGCACGGCCCGCGTCGCCAGCGCGGCCGCGTCGGAGCCGCAGCCGGGCTCGGTGAGCGCGTAGCAGCCGAGTGCCTCGCCGGCTCCCAGGCGCGGCAGCCAGGCCTCCCGCTGCTCGTCGCTCCCCCACTTCGCGACCGTCTTGCCGAAGAGGCCGTTGGAGACGGAGACGATCCCGCGGACGGAGGAGTCGGCGCGGCCGAGCTCCTCGCAGAGCAGGCAGTACGAGATCGAGTCGAGCCCACCACCTCCGAACTCCTCGGGGAGCGACGCCGCGAGGAAGCCCGCCTCCGCGAGCTGCCCGACGAGGCTCCGGGGCAACTCTTCCGCCTCGTCCCAGGCCTGCGCGTGGGGCACGAGCTCGCGGGCACAGAACTCACGCGCGGTGGCGCGGATCAGCTCCTGTTCCGGGGTCAGCGAGAAGTCCATGAGACAGACGTGGGGGCCGTTTCCGGCCCCCACGATCCTCTCACGTGACGGTGTCCGCTAGCCGCGCGGCCGTCCGTCGACGAGCGGGCCGGTGAGCGCCCAGCCGCCGTTGTTGTACCGCATCATCCGCTGCTGCGAGATGATGAAGTGGTCCCTCACGCTCGTCTTGAGGCGAACGCCGGGCAGTGCGAAGGGGCTCGTCTCGTTGAACGACGCGAGCGCCCGCATGAGCGAGGCACGCGTCGGGTTCTTGCCCGCCTTGTACATCGCGCTCACGAACGTGTGCGCCTTGGCGAAGCCGTAGAAGTTCAACCCGTCCGTGACGCGTCCGCGGGGGTTGTACTTCGCCATCAGCGTCTTGTACTGCTTGACCGTCGCGTCGTTGTCCCACGTCGACGACGCCGGATCCTTCAGGTACGAGGCGCTGATCGAGCCGTTCACCGTCGCGGCGTTCGACGCGGCCACGGCCGTCGTCATGAACGCGTCCGTCGCCGACACCGAGTTGACGTAGATGTTGGCCGGCTTCCAGCCGAGAGCCCGGATGATCCCGTAGGTCTGGATCGTCGGCCGCGGCGTCACGAAGATGACCAGCGTGTCCGCGCCCGTCGCGCGCAGCTTCGCGACCTGCGAGCTCGGGCTCGGGCTCGTGACCTCGAATGGCTCTTCGCCCACGATCTGCCGCTTCGCGTTCGCGTCGCCGAGAGCGGACTTGAAGCCGATCAGGTAGTCCTTGCCGTAGCTGTCGTTCTGGTACAGGATCGCGATCTTCGCGTTGGCGTGGTTGCGGCGGATGTCGCCCCCGTACAGACGGCCTTCAGCGACGTAGTCCGGCTGCCAGCCGATCGTCCACGGGAACTGCCGGTACTGGGAGCCGAAGTGGCTCGCACCGGTGGAGACGAGGACGTGCGGCACGCGGGCCGAGTTCAGATACGGCCGGATCGCGTCGTTCACCTCGGTGCCGAGCGAGCCAACGACCGCGAAGACCTTGTCCTCCTGGACGAGCTTGCGCGTCAGCTGCACGGAGTTGACCGGGTTGTAGCCGTCGTCGTAGTACGTGAAGGCGATCTGGCGGCCGTAGACGCCGCGCTTCCCGTCCGGGCCCTTGCGGGAGTTGACCCAGCTGAAGTAGGCCTTCATAGCCTGCGGGATCGGTGCATAGCTCGACGCCGCGCCCGTCAGCGGGAATGTGCCACCGATCTTGATCGTCCTGGCGCTGATTCCGGGGGCCGATTGTGCCCCGGCGTCCGGCTTGGCGAACGCGGCCGGAATCGCGAGCACAAGCGCGCCGACCAGTGCGAGCCCAGCGAGTGAGACCCTACGCATGAACCACTCCTTTGGTGAACAGAAAGAGGCCGCTCCAGCGGCGAGAGTACTCCGTTTCAAGGGATAAGACAACGAACGCGAAGCGAAGTTAGTCCCTAAACGGAGGTACAGCGAGGCGGTACTCCGGGCGCTCGTCCACCGCCTGAAATGCAGCCGATTCGACCCGCCGTTTGGCGGCCCTCGAGGTCACAGCTGCGCCGGATCCGTGACGGGCGCCTGGCACACGAAGCGCTCGCACGCGTACACGGCCGGCCTTCCGTCCACGAGGCCCTTGCCGGCGAGGAGCGGCACGCCCTCGGCTGGACCGACCGCGACCACGGTGTTCGGTTGCCAGGGTGCGAGCGCCGCGCGCGCGACCTCGGAGTCGACGCCGCCTACGAGGGCCAGCTCGCGCGGCGGACTGAACCAGAGCTCGAGCCCGCAGAGCGCCCAGCCGAACGCCGCCGGCGCGCGCTCGAGCGCGGGTCGCACGAGACGGAACACCGAGACGGCGCGGCGCTCGAGCTCGTCGTCTCCATAGATCCGGCCGAGCCGCAGGAGCACGTGCGCAAGCATCGAGTTGCCCGAGGGGAGCGGGTGGTCGTCGAGCTCCTTCGTGCGCGCGACGAGAGTCTCGCCGTCGCTCGGCGAGAGGAAGAACCCGCCGCGCTCCTCGTCCGCGAAGAGCTCGACCGCGAGCCGCGCGAGCCGGTCGGCCTCTTCGAGCCACCGCAGCTCACCCGTGGCGACGTGCAGCTCGAGCAGGCCGTGGGCGACGTTCGCGTAGTCGTCCAGGAAGCCGCCCCCGCTGGTGCGGCCGGCGCGCAGACTCCGACGAAGCCGGCCGTCCGGGGCGGACAGAGGGCCGAGCAGGAACTCGCCCAGCCGTCGCGCGGCCTCGATCCACTCCGGCCGCTCGAGCCGCCGTCCCGCCTCCGCGAGGGCGGCGAGCGCGAGCCCGTTCCAGGAGGCGATCGCCTTGTCGTCGCGCAGCGGCTTCGGTCGCTCCTCACGCCGCTCGAAAAGGCTCCGCTTCAGCTCGGGATCGAGCTCGCCGCGGATGATCGAGCGCCCGTGCTCGAACGGCTGCAGGAACTCGGGCGGCACGCCCTCCTCCTCGGTCCACGTGAAGGTGAGGCCCTCGATGCCGTCGGTGTCCGCGTCCTGGGCCGAGGCGAAGCCGCCCTCCTCCAGCAGGAGCTCGCGCAGCAGGTACCCGACCGTCTCCTCGACGACCTCGCGGTAGCGAGCATTGCCGGTGACGAGCCAGCCGTGCAGGTAGGCCGGGACGAGCAGCGCGTTGTCGTAGAGCATCTTCTCGAAGTGCGGCACGAGCCAGCGCTCGTCGACCGAGTAACGGTGGAAGCCGCCGCCGAGCAGGTCGTACATCCCACCGGCGGCCATCGCGTCGAGCGTCTTCGTCGCCAGCTCGAGCGCGTCGGGATCGTCGGCGTGCCGCAGCGCGAGCTCGAGCGCAGGCGCGTTCGGGAACTTCGGCGCGCGGCCCCAGCCGCCGTACACCGGCTCGAAGCTCTGCCGCAGCCCCCGCAGCGCCGCGGGCACCAGGTCGGCGGTGAGCGGATCGGTCGACGGACGCAGCGTGCTCGAGTGCCGCACTGCCTCCACGAGCTGCTCGGCCGAGCTCGTCACCTCCTCCCGCCGCTCCCGCCACGCTCCGGCGAGCGCCTCCAGCACCTGGCGGAAGCTCGGCAGACCGTGCCGCTCCTCGGGCGGGAAGTACGTGCCGCCGTAGAAGGGTTCACCGGCCGGAGTGAGGAAGACGGTCATCGGCCAGCCGCCCTGGCCCGTCATTGCGACGACCGCCTCCATGTAGACCGCGTCGAGGTCGGGGCGCTCCTCCCGGTCGACCTTCACGTTCACGAAGCGCTCGTTCATCAGCGCCGCGGTCGCCTCGTCCTCGAACGACTCGTGCGCCATCACGTGGCACCAGTGGCAGGCGGCGTAGCCGATCGAGAGCAGGATCGGCCGGTCCTGGTCGCGTGCGTCTGCGAGCGCCTTCTCGCCCCAGGGCTGCCAGTCCACCGGGTTGTCGGCGTGCTGGAGGAGGTAGGGGCTGGTCTCGTCGGCGAGCCGGTTCACGTTTTAATAGTCCCATGAGCTCGTTCCCCGACGGCACCGTCACCTTCGTCTTCACCGACATCGAGGGGTCGACGCGCCTGCTGCAGGAGCTCGGCGACGGCTACGCCGAGGTCGCCCGCGACCACCGGCGGCTCCTGCGCGACGCTCTCGGGGCCGCGGGCGGCACCGAGGTCGACACGCAGGGCGATGCGTTCTTCTTCTCGTTCACGCGCGCCCGCGACGCCGTACGCGGAGCCGTCGACGCCCAACGCGCCCTGCGCGCCCACGCCTGGCCGCAAGGCGCCGACGTGCGGGTGCGGATGGGGCTGCACACGGGCGAGCCCTCGGTCGGCGACGAGGGCTACCTGGGCATGGACGTCGTGCGCGCAGCGAGGATCTCCGCGGCGGGGCACGGCGGCCAGATCCTCGTCTCCGAGACGACGCGGGCGCTGCTCGGCAACACCCTGCCGGAGGGCGTCACCTTGCACGACCACGGCGAGGCCCAGCTGAAGGACATCCAGCACGAGCGGATCTACGAGCTCTCGGTCGACGGAGAGGCCTCCTCGTTCCCGCCGCTCAAGACCGACTCCCCGAAGACGAGCGGCGAGCTCCTGGGAGAGCGGATCCAGCGCCGGGTGGAACGCGACATCGAGCGGGCGTTCCTTGACGACTCCGACCCCAAGCTGCCGGTCGGACTCGCCGTGTCGGGCCTCGCGATCGCCGCGATTTCCTTCGCCCTGTTGGCGGCTGTGGTGATCGTGGTGATCCTGCTCGTGAAGCTCGCCTTCTAGCCGGACGCCAGCACCTCGCGGACTCCGCGCAGCCGCGTGCGGATCAGCGCCTGCGCGCGCGAGGAGTCGAGGGTGCAGTCGAGCGGGCGCCCGGGCGGCGCCATACCGGTACGGACGGGCCGCCCTGCGATCAGCTCTGCCAGCTCGGCCCGCGAGACGGCGTCGGCGCCGGCCACGTGCAGCGGTCCCGCCACCTGGAGAGCGGCCAGCTCGAGCAGAGCCGCCGCGAGATCGCCCACGTGCACGGGGCTGCGGACCTCGTCCGTGTAGAAGGTCAGCTCGGGATCGCGTGCGGCCAGCTCGTGCTTCGAGGCCTCCGCGCCGCCGTAGAGAAGCGAGGTGCGGACGAGAAGCGCATCCGGGTGCACGGCCGCGACGCGCGCCTCCGCCTCGGCCTTCGTGCGCCCGTAGTCCGTGACCGGCGCGGGCGAGTCGCTCTCCACGTACGGCGCTCCCTTGCGGCCGTCGAAGACGACGTCCGTGGAGAGGTGGACGAGACGCGCGCCGACAGCAGCGGCCGCGCGAGCGACGGTCTCCGAGCCGTCGCTGTTGATCTCGGCCGCGACCGGGCCGTCCTGGCGATAGGCGGTATGGATGACGACGTCGGGGCGCACGCGCTCGAACAGCTCCCGGACGGCCCTCGCATCGCGCACCTCGGCCCGCTCGGTGGATGCCTGCGGCGCCTGACGCGCCAGCTCGGAGCCCAGATAGCCGGTCGCGCCGGTGACGTGGATCCGCACGGTTGCACGCTATCCGGCCAGGAGCTTAAGCTCGCGCGCATGAGACGAACCTTCCTGTGGATCAACTTCGTGCTGGCGTCGGCGATCGTGCTCCTGATTTTCGTGCAGGCGTACCTGATCGCGACGTGGGCGATCGGTAATCAGAGCGACGAGGGTGTACTTGATGCCCACGGCATCATCGGCGGCCTCGTCATTCACGCCTTCGAGTTGCTCGTGTTCCTGACGGCGTTCGGGGCCTGGCCGCGGGCCTGGAGATGGATCGGCGTCACCTTCGGGCTGTTCGTGCTGGGGACGGTGCAGATCTTCCTGCTCCCGCCCGACGACGATCCCGTCAGCTCCTCGGCCGCCTGGGTGCACGGCCTGCACGGACTGCTGGCGCTCTTCGTGATGGTCTATGCGGCGTTCATCGCACACCGCGGCATGCGAGACCTCGGGCTCAGGCGTGGGCCTGCCGCCGGCGTAGATGCCGGTACGCCTCCACCGCTCCCGTAACGGCGAGCGCGATCACGAACGCGAGGAGGAGTCCCTTCCAGGGCTCCTCCTCGAACGTCTTGCCGCCGAAGTAGCCGAGCGCCACGGCGTACGTGCCCCAGATCATGCAGGCGATCAGGTCGAAGACGATGAAGCGGCGCCACGGGAACGTCTCCACGAAGCCGGCCGTGAACATCGTCACCGTGCGCCCGCCGGGGATGAAGCGCGCGACGACGATCAGGTACGGCCCGCGCTCGTCGAGCGTCTTGCGCGCCCAGTCCACGCGTTTCTTCGCCTTCTCCCCCTGGAAGAAGCGGCGGTCGAGCCGCTCGCCGAGGAAGTGGCCGCCGAAGAAGGTGATGTTGTCACCGAGGAGCGCCCCTCCCGCAGCGGCGAGGATCACGATCTCCACCCGCAGCCCGCCCGTCCCCGCGACGACCCCGGCCGCGATCGCAGTCGCCTCGCTGGGAACGATCGGAAAGAAGGCGTCGATCGCGGCGATCGCGAAGACGATCAGGTAGCTCCAGTTGGAGCCGGAGACGGCGTCGACGATCGACTCGAACACCTGCCCATCCTGGCAGAGGCATCGAAGGCGAAGATGAGCAGGTGACCTTCGTCCCCCTCACCGGACTGCGCGTTCTCGACGTGACGACGTCGATCGCCGGCCCGTACTGCGCCGAGATCCTCGGCTCGCTCGGCGCCGACGTCGTCAAGGTGGAGCGCCCGGACACGGGCGACGACGCCCGCGCGTGGGGCCCGCCTTTCTGGGGCGGCGAGGGCACGATGTTCCTCTCCGTGAACGCGTCGAAGCGCTCGCTCGCGTGCTCGCTCCGCGAGCCGGCCGGCCGCGACGTCGTGCTGCGGCTGGCAGCCGGCGCCGACGTCTTCCTCCAGAGCCTGCGTCCGGGGCTCGCGGACCGGCTCGGCCTCGGAGCGGACGAGCTGCGGGAACGCAACCCGCGACTCGTCTACTGCTCGATCGGCGCCTATGGCCACGTCGGTCCGTTGCGGGAAGAGCCGGGCTACGACGCGCTGATGCAGGCCGCGGGCGGCCTGATCTCGATGACGGGCGAGCCCGGCCGCCCGGGCGTGCGCGTCGGCTCGTCGCTCATCGACCAGAGCACGGGGACGTGGGCCGCGCTCGGGATCCTCTCCGCGCTGCTCGAGCGCACGCACACCGGCACCGGACGGGTGGTCGACGTCTCCCTCTACGAGACCGCGCTCGCGGCGATCGGCTACCACCTCGCCGGCCACCTCGCCGACGGCACGGTCCCGCAAGGCCAAGGCACCCGCTTTCCCATGGTCGCGCCCTACGAGGTCCTCCGCACGGGCGACGGCGAGCTGATGGTGGCCGCCGGGAACGACCGCCTCTTCGCGCTCCTCTGCCGGGAGCTCGGCGTGCCGGAGCTCGGCGCCGATCCCCGCTTCCGCACGAATCCCGATCGCGTCGCGAATCGCGACGCCCTGGTGGCGCTGCTGGAGACCGAGCTCGCGCGGGCCGGCAACGCCGAATGGCGCGAGCGGCTGACGCGCGCCGGGGTGCCCGTGGCGCCGGTGGCCGACGTGGCCGACGTGCTCGCCTCGCCACAGACCGAGGCGCTCGAGCTGCTGCAGCCGCTCGAGCACCCGACGATCCCCGACCTGCGCCTGCCTGCCCTGCCCCTCTCGCTGGACGGTGCTCGCGTGTACCACCGCTCGGCGCCACCACTCCTGGGCGAGCACACGGCGGAGATCCTCCGCGAGGCCGGCTACCACGCGGGCGAGATCGACGACCTCGCCCGCGCGGGCGTGATCGGGATCGCCTGAGCGTTTGACTCCCCTGCAAACGGGCCAGATACGCTCATGGAAGCAGCGTCGTTCCCGCGCCAGCGCCGCCGGAACACGCCGAGTTGGAAGGCAGGGGTCGCGCTCGTCCTGTACGTCACGGCCCTCTTCGTCGGCTGGCAGCTCGTCGACGGGACCGACCCGACCGGCGAGGCGGCGCCCGCAACGGTCTCGCCTCCGAGCACGGGGCCACTCGCCCCCACTTCGTCTGACCTCGCGCTCGGCACGATCGCCGCACGTGGCGGCCGCAGCGTCGTCTCGATCGGCGACTCGGCGGGCTTCGTCGCCTGGACTGCGAACGGTCTCAGCCTGGTCGTCACCGCGCGCCCCGCCGGCGGCTGGCAGACCGGCCCGGACCGGAGGGTCAGTGTCGAGATCGGCACGCGCGCTCTCGACGGGAAGCTCGTGCGCACGAACCGGCGCTCGGGGCTCGGGCTCGTCCGCGTCGAGGGCGACGTCGCGCGCCCTTTGTGGCAGCAGCGACGGGCCGCTCCCGTGGAGAAGGGTGACGCGCTCGTCGCCGCGACGCCCGCCGGCTCGGCCATCTTCGTGGTGACCGAGTCCCGGCAGGCCGCGATCTGGGGGCTGAAGGGCCGAACGGTCCCGGGCGCGCCCGTCTTCGACGAGTCGGGTCGCCTCGTCGGCGTCACGACAACCAGCCGCGTCGTCCCGATCGACCGCGCCTGCGGCTCGATCAGGCGCTGTTAGGGAACGTCCCGGCGCGGTAGACGCGGCCCGGCAGCTCGCGGCCGAGCACCGCCTCCAACCACACCGCGACGGCGATCAGCGCGTCGAGGTCGACGCCCGTCTCCACCCCCTCGCGCCCGAGCAGGTAGAGGACGTCCTCGGTCGCGACGTTGCCGGTGGCACGCGGCGCGAAGGGGCAGCCGCCAAGCCCGCCGACCGATGCGTCGAGCAGCGTCGCTCCGGCCTCGAGAGCCGCCCACGCATTCGCGACCCCCGTGTGACGCGTGTCGTGGAAATGGCCTCCGGCGGCACCGGTCCGCCCGACGAGGGCCTTCACCGCGCCCGGCGTCGCGACGCCGATCGTGTCCGCGAGGACGACCTCGCCGGCGCCCGCCGCGGTGAGCCGCGCCGCCAGGTCGGCCACCACGCCCGGGTCGACCTCACCTTCGAACGGGCACCCGAACGAGCAGCTGATCGTCGCCGTCGTGGGCAGCCCCGCCGCTCCGAGGATCCGCTCGACCCGCTCCGTCGCCTCGGTCAGCGACGCATTTCCGTTCCGGCGGTTGAAGCTGTCCGTCGCGGCGAGGGTGACGTTGACGCGGTCGAGGGCGGTCGCCGCGAGCCGGTCGTAGCCGCGCTCGTTCAAGACAAGTCCGGCGAGCTCGGCCTCCACCTCCCCGACGCCCGCGACCACCTCCTCGGCGCCCGCCATCTGCGGCACCCGCTGCGGGTCGACGAAGCTGGCCGCCTCGATCCGCGGCAGCCCTGCGGCCGCCAGCCTGCGCACGAGCTCTGCACGAACGGCCGGCTCGAGCGTGTCCGGCTCGTTCTGGAGCCCGTCCCGGGGCCCGACGTCGCACAGCGTGACGCGCACGCCGCGAGCCTATTCGTACTGGAGAGCTTCCAGTGGGTTCAGCTTGGCCGCGCGGCGGGCCGGGAAGATCGCCGCGATGATCCCGACGACGATCGTCAGGAGGGCGAAGATGATGATCTGCGTCGTCGGGAGCGAGAACTCGATGAAGTCGACGCGGGCGACGAGCAGGCCGCCGAGGACGATCCCGAGCGCGATCCCGAGCAGGCCGCCGATCAGGGCCGTGATGATGCTCTCGTGGCGGATCATCCGCCGCGTCTGGCGCCGCGTCATCCCGACGGCGCGCAACATCCCGATCTCGCGCGTGCGCTCGAAGACCGTCAGGACGAGCGTGTTCACGATGCCGAAGAGGGACACGACCACGGAGAGGGCGAGCAGGACGTAGAGGATGTTCAGGATCGAGCTGAGCGCTCCGATCTGGTTGTCGACGAACTCGTCACGCGTCTGCGCCTTCGCGTTCGGGAAGTCGACGAGGGCGGCCGTGAGCGCTTCCGTGTTCGCGTCGGTGACACCGCCGTCCATCTTCACGAACGAGTAGAGGTTGCGCGGCGACTCATACAGATCGTCGAAGAGCTCGCTCGAGAAGGTCACGGTGCCGAACGGGGAGCCTCCGGATGGTGGGTCGAAGATGCCCTTGATCTCGAGGCCGACCTCCTCGCCCGACGGCGTCAGGATCGTGATCGGAGATCCGACCGAGAGGCCGTGGTCCTCGGCGTAGTCGTCGGCGATGAACGCCCCGTCGGAGCCTAGGTCCGAGAACACCTGCTGCGAGCCGTCGATCCAGTCGAGCGTGATCGCGTCGGCGGCGGACTCGTCGACGGCGGTCACGAACTCGTTCGAGTCGAAGATCCGCGCCTCGCCTGTGCGCACGCTCGCGACCGCCTCGACGCCCGGAGCGTCTTCGGCCGCCTCCGCTGCGCTCGTCGGGATCGGCGAGAAGTTGTTCTGCGCGGTGATCGCGTAGTCGGACGTGAAGATGTCCTCGACCGCGCCGCGGAAGGTGGACGTGATCCCCTGTGCGAGCACCGCCACGAGCGTGACGAGCGCGAGGCCGATCATCAGCGCGGAGGCCGTCGAGGCGGTCCGCTGCGGGTTCCGCCGCGCATTGTCGCGCGCGAGCTTCCCGGCGACGCCGCCGATGCGCGTCGCCGGCCAGCCGAGCAGCTGCGCGAACGGGCGCACGATCCGCTGGGCGAAGAGCGCGACGCCGAGGAAGATCAGCAGCGCGCCGAGCCCCATCCAGGTGAGCAGCTGCGTCGTCCCCAGACCCTCCGCGAAGAGCCCGTAGGCGAGCGCCGCGAAACCGAGCGCGGTCAGCGCGATCGAGCCAACTGTGCGGAAGCGGGCGAAGCGCGACTCGGGCAGCGTCGCCCCTTCGCGGACGGCGGCGATCGGCGGAACGCGCGTGGCGCGCACCGCGGGGCGCAGGCTCGCGAGGAGGGTGACGAGCACGCCGACGAGCAGCGACACGACGATCGTCCGCGTCTCGAAGACGAGGCCGCTGTTCGGGAGCGTGAAGCCGACCGCGTCGAAGAGCTGGAAGAGCAGCCGCGCCAGGCCGAGGCCGAGGAAGAGGCCGGCGAGCGAAGCGAGGATCCCGACGACGAGCGCCTCGATCACGATCGACACGAGCACTTGCCGCCGCGAGCCGCCCAGCGTTCTGATCGTCGCGAACTCGCGCGTCCGCTGGGCGATCGTGATCGAGAGCGAGTTCGCGATCACGAAGCTGCCGACGAAGAGCGCGATGCCTGCGAACGCGAGCAGGAAGCCCTGCAGGAAGGTGATGAACTCGTTCGTGTCGGCCGCGTCCTCCTCCGACTGCTGCGCCGCCGAGATCACCTGGGTGTTGTCCGGCAGCACCGGGCGGATCTCGTCGATCAGCTGCTGGTCGGAGACGCCCGCACGCGCCGCGACGGCGACCTCGTCGAGCTTGCCCTCCTTGTCGAAGAGCCGCTGCGCCGTCGGCAGGTCGAAGCCGGCGAGGGTCGCTCCGCCGAGCGAGGAGGCGGAGCCGAACGTGATGATCCCGGAGATGCGCAGCCGCTCGGCGGGGCCGGCTGCCTGGACGCCGACCTCGTCACCGACGGCGAAGTCCTCCTTGTCGGCGGTGGACTCGTCGACGACCACATCGCCCGGCCCCGGCCAGGCTCCCTCGACGAGCGTGAGCGGATTGAACTGCGAGTCGCCGTCCGCGATCGAGAAGCCGAGGTTCGGCGCGCCGCCGTAGACGATCGCCTTGCCGTCCTCGCCGATGAACTGCGCCGTCTCGCTGTCGACGCTGCCCTCGGCCGCCTGCACGCCGTCGACGCCGCGGACGTCGTCGAGCACGGACTCGTCGAACGAGGGTGCGGTCGCGCCGCTGCCGTCCGAGAGGTCGAAGGCCGACTTGCCGCTGACGACGACGTTCGAGCCCTCGCGCACCTCGGTGAAGATCGAGTCGAACGCCTTGTCGATCGAGTCGGTGAGCACGTACGTGCCGCTCACCATCGTGACGCCGAGGACGATCGCGATCGCCGTCAGCGCGGTGCGGAGCTTGCGCCCCAGCAGGCCCTTCAGCGCGAAGCGGGTCACGCTGCTGTCGTGAGCTCGTTCATCGCGGCGAGGATGTCTCCCTGGCTCGAGCGAGGGATGTCCCTGACGATCAGGCCGTCTGCGAGGAAGAGCACTCGGTCGGCGATCGCGGCTGCGCGCGGGTCGTGCGTGACCATCACCATCGTCTGGCCGTAGGCGTCCACCGAGGATCGCATCAGGTCGAGGATCTCGTGGCTCGTGGTCGAATCGAGGTTGCCGGTCGGCTCGTCGGCGAAGAGCACCGTGGGGCGCGAGACGAGCCCGCGCGCGATCGCCACGCGCTGCTGCTGTCCGCCCGAGAGCTCCGAGGGCCGGTGGTGGAGCCGGTCGCTGAGGCCCACCTTCCCGATCAGATCGTCGAAGTACGCGGCGTCCGGCTTCGCACCTGCGATCGAGAGCGGCAGGACGATGTTCTCCTCCGCGGTCAGCATCGGGAGCAGGTTGAAGAACTGGAAGACGAAGCCGATGTGCCGGCGCCGCAGCTTGGTCAGGTCGCTGTCCTTCAGCGTCGTGATCTCGGTGTCGGCGATCGAGACGGAGCCCGAGGTCGGCTTGTCCAGCCCGGCGAGGATGTGCATCAAGGTCGACTTGCCGGAGCCCGAGGGACCCATGACGGCGGTGAGCTTCCCCGCGTCGATCTCGAGCGAGACGCCGCGGAGCGCATCGACGGCGGTGTCGCCCGCGCCGTAGCGGCGGGTGACGTCGGTGGCGACGACGACGGGGCCGGTATTGCCGTTGTGCATCGGTCCTCCCTGACTGGTCATCGCACGAGCCTAGCCGGTCTCGGGGAGTCGGCAAGGTGCGGTTAACCGCACTCTTGGGTGACGCTAGCCCAACCCGACCCGCCGCCCGGCCTCGGCGAGCACGTCCCCGAGCGTGCCGGCGATCTCGTCGAACTCCGCCTGCGTAGCCACGAGCGGCGGCGAGATCTGCACGACCGGGTCGCCGCGGTCGTCCGCGCGGCAGATCAGGCCGCGCGCGAAGAGCTCGCCGGAGAGGAAGCCGCGCAGGAGCGACTCGGACTCCTCGTCGGTGAACCCCGCGCGGGTCTCCTTGTGCTTGTCGGTGAACGTCGCGCGAGTCTCCTTGTCCTTGACGAGCTCGAGCGCGTAGAAGAAGCCCGTGCCCCGAAGATCGCCGACGATCGGCAGGTCGAGCAGCTGCGCGAGCGTGGCGCGAAACCGGTCCTGGGTCTCGTCGACGTGCTCGACGACGCGCTCGCGCTTCATGATCTCGATGTTCTTCAGCGCGATCGCCGCCATGACCGGGTGCCCGCCGAAGGTGATCCCGTGCGTGAAGCTCGCGCTCCCCTCGAGGAACGGCTCCATCACGCGGTCATGGGCAATGACGGCGCCGATCGCGGCGTAGGCCGAGGAGAGGCCCTTCGCCGACGTGATCAGGTCGGGCTGGATGTCGTAGGTCTCGGAGGCGAACCACCGACCCGTGCGTCCGAAGCCGGTGATCACCTCGTCCGCGCAGAGCAGGATCCCGAAGCGGTCGCAGAGCTCGCGCACGCCGGCGAAGTAGCCGGCCGGCGGCGTGAAGCAGCCGCCCGCATTCTGCACCGGCTCCATGATCACCATCGCGACGGTCGACGGCCCGGCCGCCACGATCGTGGCCTCCAGGTCGTCGAGCAGGAAGGCCGTGAACTCCGCCTCCGTCTCCTCGGGCGGCCGGTGGTAGCGGTTCGTGTTCCGCACGTGCAGGGCGTCGGGGACGAGCGGCTCGTAGTCGTTCTTGAGCGCCGCGATCCCGTTGATCGAGAGCGCGCCCATCGTCGTGCCGTGGTAGGCGGTACGGCGGGCGATCGCCTTCCAGCGGCGCTCGCCGCGCGCGGCGTGGTACTGGCGGGCGAGCTTCCAGGCCGACTCGACCGCCTCCGACCCGCCCGAGACGAAGAAGACGCGGTTCAGGTCGCCCGGCGTGAGCGACGCGATCTCGGCCGCGAGCTCGATCGCGCGCGGATGCGCGTACGACCAGTTCGTGTAGAACGGCAGTTCCTTCATCTGCTCGTGCGCCGCCCGGCCGATCTCGTCCCCGTGCGAGTAGCCGAGCTGGACGGCGAAGAGCCCCGCCAGCGCGTCGAGGTAGCGCTTGCCGTTTGCGTCCTCGAGGTAGCAGCCCTCGCCCCGGACGATGATCGGCACCTCGGCGTCGCGGTAGCCGCCCATCCGCGTGAAGTGGAGCCAGAGATGGTCCTTGGCGAGCTGCTGCAGATCGGCTGAGGTGGTGGTCTTGCTCGTCGTCGTCATGCGTGTCCTTTCGCGCGGCGATTCTGGATGATGACGGTCGCGAGCATCAGTCCGGCGGCGACCAGGAAGATCAGCGTGCCGAGCACGTTTACCTGCGGCGGGACGCCCACGCGGGCGGCGCCGTAGACGTAGAGCGGGAACGTGATCGTCGAGCCGGAGTTGAACTGCGTGATCACGAAGTCGTCGATGGAGAGAGCGAGGGCGAGCAGCCCCCCGGCCATGATCCCCGGCGCGATCAACGGCAGCGTCACGCGCACGAACGTCGTCCACTCGTTCGCGCCGAGGTCCATCGCCGCCTCCTCCAAATGCCGGTCGAAGCCGACGAGGCGCGCCCGCACGGTCACGACGACGAACGAGATGTTGAACATGATGTGCGCCAGCACGATCGTCCAGAAGCCGGTTGCGACACCGAGGTTGAGGAAGAGCGTCAGCAGCGAGGCGCCGAGCACGATCTCCGGCGTCGTCATGGGCAGGAAGATGAAGAGGTTGGTGGCGCCGCGGCCGCGGAAGGCGTAGCGCACGAGCGCGAGCGCGATCAGCGTCCCCAGCACGGTCGCGGCCAGTGAGGAGAGGATCGCGATCTCGATGCTCGCGCGCATCGCCTCCGAGAGCCCCGGCACACCGAACGGGTCGGCCCAGTGGTCGAGCGTGAAGCCCGACCACGTGTAGTTGAAGCGGCCGACCGGGTCGTTGAAGGAGAAGAGCACGACGACCGCGATCGGCAGCAGCAGATACGCCAGCGCGAGCAGAGCGAACACGGTCAGCGCATGGCGCCGCAGCGTCCTCATCGCGTCAACCGGTCCGTTCCGAGCGCCCGGCTGTAGGCGAGCACGGCGATCAGGATCGACGCCATCAGGATGAACGAGAGCGCCGCCGCCTGGCCGTAGTCCGTGATCACGAGGAACTTCGACTGGATCACGTTGCCGATCATCGACTGCTGCGGGGTTCCGAGCAGCTCGGCGTTGATGAAGTCGCCCGCGGCCGGGATGAAGGTGAGCAGCGTGCCGGCGAAGACACCCGGCAGCGAGAGCGGCAGCGTCACGCGCAGGAAGGCCTGCACCTTGCTCGCGTAGAGGTCCTCGGCCGCCTCGATGAGGCGCGCGTCGATCTGCTCCAGGCTCGCGTAGAGCGGGAGCGCCATGAAGGGCAGGAAGTTGTAGGTGATCCCCGCCACGACGGCGGTCGAGGTGGCGAGCAGCCGGCCCCCGTCCTCCACGATCCCGATCCCCGTCAGCACGTCGAGCACGAGCCCTTCGTCGGAGAGGATCGTCTGCCAGGCGAGCGTCCGGATCAGGTAGGTGACGAAGAACGGGGCGATCACGAGCAGCAGCAGGAAGCTCTTCCAGCGCCCGCCGCGGAAGGCGATCCAGTACGCGAGCGGGTACGAGATCAGGAAGGCCAGTACCGTCGCGATCCCCGCGTACACGAGCGAGCGGATGAACTGCTCGTGGTAGGTCGAGATCGCGTCGGAGTAGTTCGACCAGGCCCACGTGAACGAGTAGCCCACGTCGACCGACCCCTCCTGGAGCGAGGTGTTCGCCAGGTAGTAGGTCGGCACGACGAAGAAGAGGGCGAGGAAGGCCAGTCCCGGAGCGAGCAGGAGGTAGGGGACGAGCCCTTTGTGGCGATGGATGAAGCTCAGGCGCCGATCACCGCCTGGAACATCGCTTTCAGCTTCGGGTCGTCCGCAGCCTCGGCGTCGAAGATCGCCACGTTCGCGAGCGTCTCCTCGTCGGGGAAGATCAGCTGGTTGTCCGCGAGCGACGGATCGATGGCGCGGATCTCCTCGGCGGCACCCTCGACGGGGCAGATGTAGTTGACGTAGGCCTCGATCTGCGCCGCGACCTTCGGGTCGTAGACGTAGTTCATGAACGTCGAGGCGGTGAAGACGTCGCCGCCGGTGGGGATCAGCATGTTGTCCGTGAAGATCGTTCCGCCCTCGTCCGGGATGACGAACTCGAGCTTCGGGTTCTCGAGCTTCAGCTGCACCATGTCGCCCGACCAGGCAGCACAAGCCCAGATGTCCCCCCGGGCGAGCAGCGGTGCGTAGTCGTTCCCCGTGAACTGGCGGATCTGACCCGAGTCGACCGCCCGCTGGAGCCGCGCAATCGACTTCTCGAATGCGGCCGTGTCCACCTTCTCCGCGTCGGCCCCGTCGAGCTGGAGCATCATGCCCATCGTGTCCGGCATCTCGGTGAGGAAGGAGACCTTGCCTTTCAGCTTCGGATCCTCGAGCAACTGCTGCACCGAGGTGATCTCACCGCCGAAGCGCTCCGGGTCGTAGCCGATCCCGGCGAGGCCGGACTGCCACGGCAGCGAGTACTCCCGCTGCGGATCCCAACCGGGGCTGGCGAGCGCGGAGACGAGGTTGGACGCGTTCGGGATCGCGTCGCGGTCGAGCTTCTCGACGTAGCCGAGCCGAACCATGCGCCCGGCCATCCAGTCGGTCAGCACGGTGAGGTCGCGGCCGATCGAGTTGCCGGCCTTCAGCGCGGCCTGGTTCTTGCCGAACCACTCGTCGTTGTCGTTGACGTCCTCGATGTAGTCGACCTCGACGCCGGTCTTCTCCGTGAACTGGACGAGCGTGGGCCGCTCGTCCGTCTCCTCGTCGATGTCGATGTAGAGCGTCCAGTTCGAGATCGTCAGCTTGTCGGCGAGCTCCTTCGCTCCGGTCGTCCCGGCCGCAGTGCCGGTCGTCGCGCTGCCCTCGATCCCGCCGCTCCCGCCGCAGGCGGCGAGCAGGCCGGGAACGGAGAGCGCCGCGCCGCCGAGCGCCGCACGCTCGAGCAGTTGCCGGCGGGTCAGGAATGGGTTCATGCCGCATCCTCCTCGGGGGGTTGGGTGACGAAGGTCGCCTCCGGCGACCAGCTCAGGATCAGGGCGTCGCCGGGCTGGGGCCGCGGGGTGCCCGGCCGGTCGTTCTGGAGGTAGACGGTGACGGTACCCGCCCCGGTCTTCACGACCAGCTGGGTGGAGACGCCGACGTAGGCGGAGTCGCGCACCGTCCCGGCGAGACTGTTCTCCTCGTCGGTGGGCGCGCCGAGCCGGAGCTTCTCCGGCCGGATCCCCACCGCGACGCGGCCGGTGCGCCTGTTCAGGTGCTCGGGCGGGACCCGCACCTCGGCGCCCGCGTCGAGCTGCACGCGCCCCGGCCCGGCAACAGTGCCGGTGAGAAGGTTCGAGGCCCCCAGGAACCCGGCCACGAACGCCGTCGAGGGCCGCTCGTACAGGGCTTCCGGCGGGCCGAGCTGCTCGATCCGGCCGCGGTTCATGATCGCGATCGTGTCGGCCATCGTCATCGCCTCGTCCTGGTCGTGCGTGACGTGCACGAAGGTCATCGCGAAGTCCTGCTGCAACGCCTTCAGCTCGAGCTGCATCTGCTTCCGGAGCTTCAGGTCGAGCGCCCCTAGCGGCTCGTCGAGCAGCAGGACGCGCGGGTTGTTCACGAGGGCCCGCGCGAGCGCGACGCGCTGCTGCTGGCCGCCCGAGAGCTGGCGCGGCTTGCGCGCGTCGTAGCCCTCGAGCCCGACCCGCCGCAGGATCTCGCGGACGCGGCCCTTCAGATCTTCGCCCTTGAGACCTCGCCGGCGCAGGCCGAAGCCGACGTTCTCGAAGATGCTCAGGTGCGGAAAGAGGGCGTAGCTCTGAAAGACCGTGTTGACGTCGCGACGGTGCGGCGGCAGCCCGACCACGTCCCGGTCGCCGAGGAAGATCGCACCCTCCGTCGGCTCCTCGAAGCCGCCGATCATCCGCAGCGTCGTGGTCTTGCCGCAGCCGGACGGGCCGAGGAGCGCGAAGAAGGAACCTGCCGGGATCTCGAGCGTGATCCCGTCGACGGCGACGACGTCGTCGAAGCGCTTGACGACACCTTCCAGTCGAACGTCGGCCGCAGCACCGTCGGTCAACTGAGCTTGACCGCCACGTGCTTGATGCGCGTGTATTCCTCCATCGAGTAGAGCGACATGTCCTTGCCGTAGCCCGACTGCTTGAAGCCGCCGTGCGGCATCTCGGACGCGAGCGGGAACAGATGCTCGTTGACCCAGACCGTTCCGAACTCGAGCCGCTTCGCGGCCGACAGCGCCCGGCCGACGTCGCGGCTGAAGACGGACGACGCGAGACCGTAGGGGGTGCCGTTCGCCAGCTCGATCGCATCGTCGTCGCTCGCAAAGCGCTGCACGGTCACGACGGGCCCGAACACCTCGCGCTGCACGATCTCGTCGTCCTGAGTCACGTCCGCGACGATCGTGGGCTTGACGAAGAAGCCGCGGTCGCCCAGAGCTTCGCCGCCGGTGACGACGGTTGCCGTCGCGGGCAGGCGCTCGAGAAAGCCGAGCACGCGCTGGCGCTGCTCCTCCGAGATCACCGGCCCCATCTCGACGTCGTCGCCCTCGGCCGGGTCGGCCACCTTCATCGCCTCGATCACCTTGACCGTCTCGGACATGACGTCGTCATAGATGCGCTCGCTGACGAGGATGCGGGAGGAGGCCGTGCAGTCCTGGCCGGAGTTCCAGTAGCCGCCGATCTTGACCGCCTCGGCCACCTGAGCCGGATCGGCGTCGTCGAGTACCACCATCGGCGCCTTGCCGCCCAGCTCGAGATGGACGCGCTTGAGCGTGTCGGCGGCGTTGCGCGCGATCGTCTTCCCGGTCTCGACGTCGCCCGTGAGCGAGACGAGCGCGATGTCCGGATGCCGCACGAGGCCGTCTCCGACGGGGACGCCGTCACCGGTGATCACGTTCAGCACGCCCGGTGGGAGCACCTCCTGCGCCAGCTCGGCGAAACGGAGCGTCGTCAGCGGCGTCTGCTCGGCCGGCTTCAGGATCTGGCAGTTCCCGGCCGCGAGCGCGGGGCCGAGCTTCCAGACGACCATCATCAGCGGGTAGTTCCAGGGCGTGATCCCGGCGACGATCCCGAGCGGCTCACGGCGGACGATCGACGTGTAGCCCTCCACGTACTCGCCGGCGGACTTCCCCTCCAGCGTCCGCGCCGCGCCGGCGAAGAAGCGCAGGTTGTCGGCCGAGAACGGCATTTCGTCGACGGCGATCGACATCGGCTTGCCCACGTTCAGCGACTCGAGCTTCGCCAGCTCATCCGCGTGCTCGTCGATCAGGTCGGCCAGTGCGAGCAGAAGCTCCATCCGGTCCTTCGGCGTCTTCGCGAGCCAGTCCGGCAGTGCCTTCCGCGCTGCGTCGACGGCGCGCTCGACGTCCTCGGCGCTGCCGCGCGGCACCTCCGCGATCGTCTCGCCCGTGGAGGGATTCAGCACGTCCATCGTCTCGCCGGACGTGGACTCGACCCATTCGCCGCCGACGAAGTTCTTGTACTGGATCTTGGCAACGCTCACGACGCCCTCCTCCCGATCGAAAGGTTCGGCGAGCCTACTCTGCGCGTGCTCCCAGGGACAAGCGATGCGGGCAGGAGCATCAGGTCGACTGCCCTCAACCCTCGAGGCCGTACGGATGGACGCGGAGCGGCTGCACCTTCACGAGCACACGCTCCTCGCTCGGCTTCAGCCGGTACTCCGCCCGGCCTCGGTAGACGCTCGCCAGGTGCACGATGTGCTCGTACGCACCCTCGGTCGTGATCTCGGCCACCTCGCCGTCGATTCCGAGCCAGCGGTACGGATCCTCGCGGTGCAGGACCAGCACCGAGACGCGCGGATCGTTCCGCAGGTAGCGGAGCTTCGCCCGCTCCTGGTTCAGGTTCAGCAGCACGTGCTCGCCGTCCCAGTCCACCCAGATCACCGTCTGATGGGGCGAGCCGTCGTCGCGCAGCGCGGCCACGACGGCGTAGTTCGGGTCCTGGACGAACCGAGCCTGCACCTCGGTCAGGGTCGCCACCGCGTCTCCTTCGTCTGGCACAACGGCTCCCTTCCGCATTCGCGCAGACGGAAACTGCAGGGCGCTTGCCGGGCGCGGCTCCGGTGTTGGCGGCGGGCGCCTAGCTCTTGCCGACGGTCGTCGGGATGTCGGCGATCTCGCCGTCCGCGATCTGCTGCTCGATCCCCTCGACCGCCGTCACGTCCTCCTCCGGCACCTCGGGGCTGACGGTGCCGAGCCCGACGCCCTCCTCGGCCAGGCCGAACGTGGCGTTGCCACCACCCTCCCACTCGCCGTCGAGCAGCGACTGGATGGTCAGGAAGACGGCCGAGTCGACGCCCTTCTGGGCGCTCGTGAGGATGTGCGGGCCGAGGTGCGACTGGTCGGCGTCGACCCCGATGCCCCAGACGTCGCGCTCGCCGGCGGCATTCAGCGCGCCGAGCCCGCAGCCTCCTGCGACCTGGAAGACGACGCCGGAGCCGGCCGCGATCTGGTTCAGGGCGAGCTCCTTGCACTTGGCCTGGTCGTCCCAGTCCTGGGAGTAGTTCCAGGTCACCTCGATCCCGGGCGCTGCGCTCTGCGCGCCGGCGCGGTAGCCCGCGATGAAGCGGTCGACCGGCGGCTCCTTGAAGCCGCCGACGGCGCTGATCGAGTCGGGTCCTTCCCGCCGCTTCTCCTCGAGGCCGGCGAGATAGCCGACGAGGTAGCCGACCTCCTCCTCGCGGAACAGCAGGCCCTGCACGTTGGCCGGCTTGCCCGGCACGAACTCGTGGTCGACGTCGATGATCGCGAACTGCGTGTCGGGGTAGCGCTGGGCGACCTTCCCGATCGCGTCGCCCTGCGCGAAGCCGACCCCGATGATCAGGTCGTAGCCCTGCCGTGCGAGCGAGCTCATGTTCGGGATGTAGTCCGCGGCCGAAGCCGACTCGACCACTCGGCCCTCGATCCCGAGCTCCTCCTCCGCCCGCGTGACGCCGCGGAAGGCGAGCTCGTTGAAGCCGTCGTCGTCGAGCTGGCCGAGATCGGTGATCAGGCCGACGCGCAGCGCCGCCTCCGGCTCGGTCGTCGTGCCCGGTGCAGCGGTCGTCGTCGTGGTCTCCTCGTCGGAGCCACCGCAGCCGGCGAGCACGAGGCCGGCCGAGAGCAGGGCGGCGAGCAGTGCCAGAGGAGTCACGCGCAGCATCGTGGTCGACCTTTCGGTAGGGTTTTAGCCTCAGAGGCGTAAACTGTCGACCGAGTCTACCACACCCCCCGAGCCACGTCGCTCCGCCCCCGAGCACTCGGCGCTCGCCGTCGTCCTCAGCGTCCGCGAAGGGCAGCTGCGGGCACTGCTCTGGGAGCGCGCCCGCGAGCCGTTCGCCGGCGCGTGGGCGCTCCCCGGCGGCCTGCTCGCACGCGGTGAGACGCTCGACGACTCGATCCGGCGCCATCTGGCCGCGAAGGTCGACGTGGCCGAGCTCGCGCACGCCGAGCAGCTCGGAACCTGGAGCGGTCCGAGCCGCAGCCCCGGCCGCTGGGAGCTCGCGACCGCGTACCTCGGCCTCGTCCCGACGGACGTCGACCCGCGGCTCCCGAGCGACACGGCCTGGCACACCGTCGACGCCCTGCCGCGGCTCGCGTTCGACCACGCCGAGATCGTGCTGGCGGGCCGGGAGCGGCTGCGAGCGAAGCTGTCGTACACCAACATCGGCTTTGCGCTCGCGCCTTCCGTCTTCACGCTGCCCGAGCTGCGCGGCCTGTACGTGGCGGCGCTCGGCCACGACGTGTCGGCCACCAACCTGAAGCGGGTGCTGCTGCGGCGAAACGTGCTGGTGCCTGAAGGCGGGCGCCGCGACCCCGGGCGCGCAGGCGGGCGGCCGGCCGAGCTCTACCGCTTCCGGGCGCGCGAGCTCGAGATCACCGACCAGTTCGCAGTGCTGCGCCCGCCGGCCTGAGCAGGAGCCATCCCCGAAACGGGTGAGGGCGACGACGCCGAACGGGTTGGACGCAGAGCGGGAGCGTGAATCCCGGCCGACGCCTGCCGAGCCGACGAGAGAGGCACGATGCCGCGGCGAGTCCTCCTCCCCCTCCTCTGCCTGCTCGGCCTCCTGCTGCCCGGCAGCGCGCTCGCCGGCGGCGGGGACTATGTCTTCGACGGCGGCACGGCCCGCCAGCAGGCGCAGGTGCGCGCCGCGCTCGAGGCCAGCTCGTTCGACTGGGACGTCGTGAAGCGCCAGGTGACGGTTCACGTCGGTGCGTACGGCACGTCGCGCTCGACCCCGGGGCACGTCTGGCTCGACGGCGGGCTGCTCGACACGGGCCGGTTCGCCTGGCCGACCGTGATGGACGAATACGCACACCAGGTGGACTTCTTCGTGCTCCACGCCGAGCACCGCAGCGTCCTCCGCGAGGAGCTCGGAGCGCAGGCGTGGTGCTACGAGCAGTCCGGCCTCGCACACAGCGCCTACGGCTGCGAGCGCTTCTCCTCGATGCTCGCGTGGGCGTACTGGCCCTCGCAGCAGAGCTCCTACCGGCCAGAGTCGCGCTCCGACGAGTCGGCGTCGATGCCGGCGGCCGAGTTCCGGGCGCTCCTGGCCAACCTGATCGGGGCGCCGCGCATGCTCGCCTCGGTCAAGCAGACAAAGTCCAAGCGTCCTTGACCGCGTGCACCGGCGCGTCGCTCGCGGCACGCAGGCCGGTGGAACAGTATGGAAATACGGGCCCCGGCTGGAGTGCCGCGGGCGGCGCGAGGCGGCGCCGGAAGCCGGCTTCGCCGGCTGGGAGGCGCTGCCGCCCGGTGTGCGCGGCTAGGCGATCAGGCTCTGGCGGAGCGCCGTCGCGACGGCCTGCGTGCGCGTGTCGGCGTCGAGCTTCGCCATCGCCTTGCGCACGTGCGTGCGGACCGTCTCTGGGGAGATGAAGAGCGCCTTTCCGATCTCCTCGTTCGACATCCCGTCCGCGAGCAGCCGGAGCACGTCGCGCTCGCGCTGGGTCAGCTTCGACATCTTCTCGGTGGCAGCCGAGCTCGAGAGCACGCCCGCGAGCACGGGATCGACGTACGTGCGCCCGGCGGCGACGAGCTCGACCGCACGGACGACCTCGGCGAGCGGCGCCTCTTTCAGCACGAAGCCGCGGGCGCCGGCGTCCATCGCCTCGGTCAGGAGCGCGCGGTCACCGAAGGCCGTGTACAGGATCACGGCGGTGTCGGGCGAGGAGCGGCCGACCTGGCGCGCGACCTCGATCCCCGACAGCCCCGGCATGCGCAGGTCGAGCAGCGCGACGTCCGGCTGCGACGCCTCGATCTGCTCCGCCGCGTCGTGGCCGTCGCGTGCGCGGCCGGCAACCGAGATCCCGTTCTCGCCGAGGACGTCGGCGACGGCCTCGACGACGGCTGGATGGTCGTCGGCGACGAGGCAGGTAGTGGGCTCGCCGTGGCTCATCCTGGTGTGGTCGGCCTCCGTCGGGGCACTCTCGAGAACGCTCGACGGACACACCGCGCGCGCCCGGGCGCTCCGTCTCGTGGATCATAGAGGCGTGAGCAGGATGGACATGTCGACTGGAGACGAACGCGGGCTCGTGACACTCGGCCGCCTGACGCGCGGAGCGCTGCACGAGATCGCGAACCCGCTGCTCGCCCTCGTGGGCAGCGCCGAGTTCGCGCTGGCCGACGCGGAGGCGGGCACGAAGCAGCACGGACGGCTCGAGCTCGTCCACGCGACGGGGCTCGAGATCGCCGAGATCGTCCGGGCGCTCCAGGGCTTCGCGCGTAACCAGCACCTGCCGCCGTCGCGGCTCGCGCTCGGCGACTTCGCCGACGCGGCGGTCGGGCTCGTGCGTCGGGTCAGCGCCGTGCGCGACGTCGAGATCTCCGTGCGGCGGGAGTCGGAGTCCGAGGTCCTGGCGGCGCCGGGAACCGTCTCCTCCGCGCTTGTCGACCTGCTGCTCGACGGGCTCGCCACCGCCGAGCGCGGCGACACCGTCGAGCTCGTGGTCTCACAGGACGGCGCGGACGCCGTCGCGGCCGTGGCCGGCGCGGGCGAGCTGCGGCTCCCCGCGGAGGCGCGCCTGTGAGCCGGATCCTCGTGGTGGACGACGAGCAGCTCGTACGCGACCTGACCGTGCAGGTGCTGAAGCGCGCCGGCCACGACGTCGTCAGCGTGCCCGATGCGAAGGAGGCGCTCGAGCTGCTCGAGCAGGAGCGCATCGACCTCGTCGTCACGGACGTCGTCATGCCGGGGCTGACGGGCGTCGAGCTCCTGAACGAGCTCCGCGACCTCCACCCCGATCTGCCCGTCGTGCTGATGACCGGCGGCTCGGCGGAGCCGGAGCGGACGAGCCGGGCGCTCGAGCTGGGCGCGAACGGAATCGTCTACAAGCCGTACACGCACGCCGACCTGATCGAAGCCGTTCAGTCGGCGTTGGCCTAGAACCCCAGCCGGAGCAGAGCGGCCGTCGCGGCGGCGGCGACCATCACGACGAGGAGCGGCGCCCGCAGGACGATCGCCACGCCGGCGACCGCGATCCCGGCCAGTCGCTCGTCGAGGACGATCTCCTCGTCCCCGCCCACCGCCTGCGTCACGACGAGCGCAGCGAGCATGGCCGGGGCGAGCACGTCGACGAGCGCGAGCACCCGCGGCGGCAGCTCCCGCTTGCCGAGGAAGACGGGCCCCGCGGCCTTGAGGAGAACGGTGACCGCGCCCACCACGAGCACGACCGTCCAGACGACGCTCACCGGCGCAGCCCCCACAGGCAGGCGAGGCTGGCGGCGACGATCGGCAGCCCCGCCGGCGCGACGGGGATGAGGACGAGGGTGATCGCAGCCGCGGTCAGCGCGGCGGCGATCGCGCGGCGCGTCCGCAGGTAGGGCACGAGCAGCGCGAGGAACAGGGCCGGGAACGCGGCGTCGAGCCCGATCGCCTCCGGGTCGAGGAGATCGCCGACGACGGTGCCGACCGCGGTGCCACCGACCCAGAGCAACCAGAAGAGGACGCCGACCCCGACGAGGACGCCGTACTCGAAGCGCCCACTGCGGCCCGCGAGCGCCCACGACTCGTCCACGATCAGCTGCGACTCGAGCAGCCGGCGGCGCGTCGAGCCGGGGAAGATCGAGGCCACGGCGATGCTGAGCGGCGCGTAGCGGGCATTCAGGAGCAACGCGGCGACGATGGCCGCGAGCGCGCCACCACCAGTGTCCAGGATCGAGGCGGCGGCGAACTGCGCGGAGCCGGCGAACGTCGTCGCGGACATGACGACGGCCGGCGCCCAGCCGATCCCGGCGTCGACCGCGAGCACGCCGAACGCGGCCCCGAAGAGGAGCGGCGCGAGCGCGAGCGGCAGGCCCGCGACCACGCCGTCGCGGAAGCGGGAGGTCTGCATCGTCGGACGCTACAGACTGCGGTGGGGGCGGCCGAAGCCGCCCCCACCGAGGTACTTGCCTAGTTCAGGCGCGTGATCCGGTTCTGCGGGCCCGGCGCGACAGGCGAGTTCGCCTCGAAGTACGTCACGAGGACGTCGAGGTCGATCTCCCCGCCGAGCGGGTTGGTGCAGGTCGTGAAGACGCCGAACCCGTCCCCGCCGGTGGCGAGGAAGTTGTTCGTCGCCACGCGGTAGTTCGTCAGCGGGCTGATCGGCACGCCGTCGATCTCGATCGAGCCTATGTCGACCCTGCTGCCGATCGGCGCTGCGGCGTCCCAGGTGTACGTGAAGCCCTCCGGGATCTGCAGGATGTTCGTAACTCCGCTCGGCTGCCACTGCTGCTCGAGCAGAGCCTCGATCTGCGCACCGGTGCACGTCAGCACCGTCATCACGTTGCTGAACGGCTGCACCGTGAAGAGCTCGCCGTACGTGACCTCACCGGCGGCGATGTCGCCGCGGATGCCGCCGGGGTTCATGAACGCGACGACCGCGCCGCCGAACAGCGGCGGGGACGTCGCCGCGAGCTGGGCGTCCGCGATCACGTCGCCGAGCGCCGACTCACCGGCTGTGTTGTTCGCACGGAGGAGGTCCGCCGTCGCGGTACCGACGACGCGATTCGCCAGCGGAGCCGACAGGTTGTTGTACTTCGTGACAAGCGCCGTCAGGTCGGGCGCCTTGGCGACGTCACGCGAGACGGGAACGTTGTTCACCGAGGCAGCGACAACGTCCTTCGACGCGCGGTTGATGGTCAGGTCGATGTCCGTGACGATCCGGCCGTTGGCGCCGGCACCGGTGACGATCTTGCCGTCGAGCACGCAGTTGACGGCCCAGTTCGTGTGCCCGGTGACGACGACGTCGATCTCGTCGTCCATCGCGTCGACGATCGGCGGGATCGCGCCGGTCGGGTTGGCACAGTCGTTGATCCGATCGGCTCCGGCACCCGTGCCGTTACCGGCGGTGCTCGTCCGGCCGCCCTCGTGCAGGAGCACGATGATCGTCTCGACGTTCTGCTTCTTCAGGTGCGGCACGAGCGCATTGACCGTCTCGGCCTCCGCGAAGAAGTCGACCGTCTGGATGCCGGCCGGCGTGACGATCGTCGGCGTCTCCAGCGTCGTCATGCCGACGATGGCCACCTTCACGCCCTTGAACTTGTGGATCGCGTAGGGCGGGAAGATCGTCTCGCCCGTGTCCTTGTACTTCACGTTCGCCGCGAGGAAGTCGAACGTCGCGCCGCCGAACGGGTCGCCGTCCTGACAGCCGTCGACGGGATGGCAGCCGCCGTTCTGCATCCGCAGCAGCTCATCGACGCCCTCGTCGAACTCGTGGTTGCCGACGCCGTTGTAGTCGAGGCCCATCAGGTTGAACGCCTCGATCGTCGGCTCGTCGTGGAAGAGCGCCGAGATCAACGGCGTCGCGCCGATCAGATCGCCCGCGGACACGAAGAGCGTGTTGTCCGGATTGGTCGCTCGCAACGCGCGCACGTGCGTGGCGAGGAACTCGACCCCGCCGAACTCCGGTGTCCCGCTCGGTCCGAGCCGTCCGGCCGAGCCGGCCGGCGGCAGGATCGCGCCGTGGAAGTCGTTCAGGCCGAGGATCTGGATCTCGGTCGTCTTCGCGCGGTCGACGCCACGGTCGGACGGATCCCCGTCTGCTGCTGCGCCGCTGACCACGCTGAGCATGAGCCCGAGCGCGAGCAGCGCCGCGATAGTGGTTCGCTTCATTCTTGCCTCCCTCTCGTATCCCCTTGAGTTACTCATTGATCAACAGCTCCGCCTCGGCGATGAGCGCGTTGGACGCGAACGGCGTGATGAACTGCGGCGTCTTGTCTCGCACCTGGGCGATGAAGGCCCGCAGCTGCGCGTCGCCGGTCTTGCGCGACTGGTCGAGATGGTGCTGCAGCTGCTTGCACGTGTTCTTGCCCGTGATCGCGCCCGTCTCGCAGTAGTAGGCGAGCAGGGCCTCCAGCCGCTCCAGCGTGACGGCCAGCTCGAACCGCGAGGACATCGGATCGTGATCCGAGAGACCTCGCGCCCCGTCACCGGCGAACTCAGCCGGATAGTCGGCGTTCACGTGCGCGACCCGCGTCTGCTCTAGCTCGGCCTGCAGCGTCGGCGTGACGAACTGGCCGTCGAGCGTCTGCGCCTGGCCGACGAACACGTACGAGTACGCGGCCGCCGGGTTCTGGGCCACCATCGTGTCCCAGAGGTTGAGCAGCCCGGCGTCGTAGAGCGGACCGAGCTGGTCGCTCGGCGGATCGAGCGGATCGTCGGGCCGCGGGAAGACGTTGAAGTCGCCGCCGGCGACGACGCGGTTCGACCCGGTTGCTTGCACGACCAGGGCCAGGTACGCCGCCTGCTCGCGGCGCTGGTTCACGCGGCTGTCCGGCGTGCTCGAGAAGTGGTTGGAGATGGCGTAGAGGTCCACCCAGCCGCCGGCGCCGACGCCGAAGCGCCAGACGCGGAACAGCGCCACCTGCGGATCGCGGGTGTACACCTCGTTCCCGTCCCGGGGGCCGGTCACGTCGGCGGGAAGCGGCGCGTTCAGCGACTTCGGGTTCTGGACGTCGCTGTTGTACGCGTTCGCACCCGAGCGGTAGGTGAAGTCCGGCGTGCTGCCGAGCACCGGATCGTCCGCCGTTGCGGGCAGCAGCTGGACGCGGTCGGTCCGGTACATGAGCGCCGCGACGATGCCGCGGTCGTCAGAGCCGTCGCGGTCGTACGCGGCGTCGTAGCCGATCCCGCTCTGCGCCTCGATCCGGAGCGCGAGCTCCTGGAGCGTGTCGGGCTTGCCGTCGGCGTCGTCCGCGGTGCCGCAGACGAGGGCGCCGCCGGAGACTGCGCAGATGTCCTGGTCCTCTGCCTCCTGCACGAGCAGGATGTCGGGTGCGTGGAGGTCGCCCACGATCTGCTCCGCGATCAGGCCGAGCCGCTCCTGATAGACCGCGTTGCTCGCCGGGACGTAGTCGAACGGCGGGCTGACGCCGGGACAGCCGGTGTTGGCGCCGCCGACGAAGTCACAGCCGTCGTTCGGGTCGTCGCGGAAGTCGTAGAGGTTCTCGACGTTGTAGTCGCCGACGCTGTGCTCCACGAGCCGGTTGCCCGACGTGGGCGGAGCGTTCAGCGCAGGCTCGATCCCGTGCACGAGCGCCGGGGCGACCGCGGTCTCGATCCGGTACTTGTTGAACGAGAAGTTGAGCCCGCCGACGAGCGCGTTCGAGACGGTGTCGAAGGTCCGGCTGGGCGGCAGCAGGATCGTGTTGTCGCCGCCGAGCTGCTTCAGCCCGAGCGCGCCGACGAGGATCCGGAAGCCGTTGCCGTTGTCGACGAGCCCTGGCTCGTCGTCGAGCGGATGCGCGTCGCGGAAGACCCGCTGCGCGTAGCCGGAGCGACCGGCGATCTCACTGTCGCCGCGGACGACCCACATCTCCGCGTCCGCGGTGGCCGGGAAGACGTCGAGCCCGTCGGTGACGAGCGAGCCTCCGGGCACACGCACACGCATGCCCTCGAGCCGCTCCCAGGAGCGGTTGGCGTCGTCGAGCTCGGCCTCGGGGTCGACGTCGACCGGGGGCAGCAGGGCGTCGATGTCGAGCGCCGTGCCGACCGAGCGCACGAAGCGCGGGCTGGAGAGCTGCGTGAAGAAGAAGAACTCGGCCGCGTTGCCCCGGAGGACGATCTCGTCGCCCACCTGCGGGATGTAGGCCGGCTGGCCGGTCACGGCGTTCAGGACGTCCGGGAAGGCGCCCATGAAGATCCAGATCCCGTCCGACGTGAACGGGTCGCCGTCGGCCTGCGCTGCGGTGTTCTGGATGAAGAAGCCGTACTGGTTCGCGCCCGTGTTCGTGCGCGAGAGCGTCTTCTGGTAGATGACGCCCTGGATCACGACGGCCTGACCGGCACCGTTCCCGGTCGGCGGTGCGAAGGGCGAGCGGTGGAGCAAGCCTGCGTCCGCCGGGCCTACCGAGCCCTGGATCTCGCCGATCGGCTTGATCTCGGTGACGTCGATCGTGAGCGTGCACGTCGCGGTCTGCGGCGACGCGTCGTCGTTCGTGGCCGCCAGCACCACGGCGTAGGAGCCGCCGGGGAGGTCCGCCGCAGTCAGCGTCGCTGACGCGGTGCTGCCGACTGCGCCGGCCGGTGTGACCGGGCCGAGCGTGATCGAGCCGGCCGAAGGCGTCGGCGTGATCGAGGAGATGGCGATGTTCGTGACGCGGCCGTCCGCGTCGGCAGCGGTGATCGTGCGCGTGCCGTCGTCGCCCTCGAGGAGCGTCAGCGCCGAGCCGCAGCTGATCGCCGGGTTGGCGTTGCCGCCATGGCTGCCGAGCCCGCCGAAGGTGTCGATGGCGAATCCGTCCCACTCGACCTGCACGTCGAAGGCATTGGTGTCATTCGTGTCGCCCTCGGTGATCGAGAGCTTGCGGCGAAGTGTGTTGTCCGCCGTGCTGGTCAAGCCGAAGCCCCACTCGGTGCCCGGGTCGATGCCCCGGACGCCGAACGCGTCCACGAGCGTCGCGCCGTGGCGGAGCAGGACGGCGTCGTCGCCGTTGAACCAGCCGGCTCCGTTCGTCTGGTCGGCCTGGTCGAGGATGGCCTGGACGGCGCCGCTGTTCGCCAGGACGTACACGTCGCCCGCGGCGACGGATCCCGTCAAGGGGATGGTGAGTGAACAGGTGAGCGCGCCGTTGAAGCACATCTGCACCGAGTAGTTCTGTGCGGCGAGATCGACTGCGGCGCCAGTGCCGTTGAAGATCTCGAGCGCCTTGTTGTTGCTCGAGCCTTCGATGTACTCCGAGAAGAACAGCTCGGTGGAGGCGGCGTTCGCCCCTCCTGCGCCGGCAAGCGCGATGAGTGCTGCCGCGACGACGGCCAGCCGCAAACGTAGTCCAGACACTGAAGCCTCCCCTTGAATTTGGTCCTGCTCCCCCTTGACCAGCACGGCCTCTTCGGCCGGGTCCGCGGGAGACTCTAGCCCGCTTTCCGGTCCGCGTACAAGCGCGGGTCGACTTCTTAACCGTTCGCAGGCATACTCCGAGACGACCGACCGACGACGAAGGAGGTACGAGCAGATGACAGATCTTGCCCCCTCCGCCTTTCGAGCCCCGCGGCTCTAAGGCGCCGTCGGCGACACCCACGGCGACTCCCTGAGCCGCGCAGGCACGCAGCAGCGTGTCTCTGCCACCATTCCCTTTACGCTCAAGGAGAACTCGCTTGACCTCACTGGAAGAACTCGGCTGGACTGAATCGCACACGAACGACTTCGAGCCCTACGCCGCAGAAGGGCTCGTGCCCGCGCGCGTCGCGGTGCAGCACCGCGGCTCGTTCGGCGTCCTCTCCGACCTCGGCGAGCTGCGCGCAGTCGCGGCGGGCCGGCTCTCACACGAGGCCTCCGGCGCCGGTGACTTGCCTGCGGTCGGAGACTGGGTCGCGATCGCGCCGCGGCTCGAGGAGGGCACGGCCACGATTCAGGCCGTCCTCCCGCGCCGCACGAAGTTCTCGCGCAAGGCGGCCTGGGCCGCCGCCGAGGAGCAGGTCGTCGCCGCCAACGTGGACATCGTCTTCCTGCTCACGTCGCTGAACGAGGACTTCAACCTGCGCCGGATGGAGCGCTACCTCACGCTCGCGTGGGAGAGCGGCGCGCAACCCGTGGTCGTGCTCACGAAGACGGACCTCTCCGACACCGTCGACCTGCGCGTGCTCGAGGTGGAGGCGATCGCGTTCGGCGTGCCGGTACACGCGATCTCGAGCATCACCGGCGACGGGCTCGACGTGATCCGCTCGTACCTCGCGCCCGGGCGCACGATCGCGCTGCTCGGATCGTCGGGCGTCGGCAAGTCGACGCTCGTGAACACGCTCGCCGGCGAGGAGCTCCTGGCCGTGAAGGAGATCCGCGAGGACGGCGAGGGCCGGCACACGACCACCCATCGCCAGCTCGTCCTGCTGCCGGAGGGCGGGCTCGTGCTCGACACGCCGGGGATGCGCGAGCTGCAGTTGTGGGAATCCTCGGACGGGCTCGGCGAGACCTTCTCGGACATCGAGGAGCTCGCCGCGCGCTGTCGCTTCAACGACTGCGCGCATGTGAGCGAGCCGGGCTGCGCGATCCAGGCGGCGCTCGAGGACGGGACGCTCGACGCCGAGCGCTGGGCGAGCTACCAGAAGCTCCAGCGTGAGCTGGCGCACCTCGAGCGCCGGCTCGACAAGCGGGCGCAGTCCGAGGAGCGCAAGCGCTGGGCGAAGCTCGGGGCCGAGGCGCGGACGAACATGCGGTTGAAGGGTCACCGCTAGGACGCCTGAGCCGGGCGCCGCACCGCGGGAGAGACGGTGCGGCGCCCGGGCACGACCGCGACCTCAGCCGGTCGCGATGTTCGCCGCACCCTTCGTCACCGTCGTCGTGAACGCCCAATCGGTGGCGGCGTCGTTCGAGTCGCTGCCGTCGGGATGCCTGATCAGCGAGCCCGCGACGGTGTTCGAGTCGGCGACGTCGGTGGCGAGCGCGGTGCCCTCGACGAGGCTGTAGGTGACTCCGTCGATCACCGCCGCCGCGATCGACCCTTCGTAGGAGAGCGCGTCGAGGAGCTCGTCCGCCTCGGTGTCGATCAGCGCGACGCCGTCCGGTGCCCCGTTCTGAGCGTCGATCTCGACCACGTGATAGCCGCCGGGAGCGACCTCGCCGGTCAGGGCAGCGCGCGCGTACTCGGCGCCGTCGCCGCCGTTGACCAGCACGAGGGCGAGGCCGGCCAGGTCGACGGCAGCGGTGCCGTTGTTGCGGAGCTCGACGAAGCCGTCCCCATCGGCACCGACCGCGTCGTAGTCGATCTCGTTGATCACGATCTCGGCGTCGCCGGGCGGGGGCGGCGGCGTACCGCCCTCGCAGGTGAGCACGATCGCGCCGTCCACCTCTGTCTCGACCGACACGGTTCCTGCCGTGTCCTCCGCGGTCCGGCAGGTGACGCCGTTCAGGCTTTCGATCGAGGCGATCGACGCGGGCGGGCCGGGTGGGCCAGGCGGCCCGGTTGGACCGGGCTCTCCCTGCGGCCCGGCCGGACCCGGAGCTCCGTCGGCGCCGGCCGGCCCGGCCGGACCGACTGCCCCGGGCGGGCCTGTCACGTTCCACTGCAAGGCCTGCTCGGATCGCTTGCAGGCCTTTCCGGGCGACGGGACGAGCAGGAATCCCGACTTGTGCCGGCAGGCCTTGATCACGGGATCGGCGAGTGCTGCGTCGAGACCGGCAGTGGCCGCTCCGACGGTGACGGCAAGCGCCGCGAGCCCGAGCAGGGCCGTGCGCAGCGACATCCTTCGAATCCGTGCCTTCATCGTGCCTCCTCCTGAGTGGGAGGAGTGGTGATAGCCAGGCTGGACTGCGCCGCCTAGTGTCCGAGACGGCCGCACCCGGCCGGAACAGACGGTTCCGCGCGCGAATCGACGCACACTCGACACACTTCCGCGATGGAGCTCCGCTTCCAGCACCCCGACCCGCGGCGGCGGCTCGTGGCGGTCCGCCTCGCGCACGAGCTGCGCGAGCGCCTGCCGCACGAGCTGACCCGGCGCGGCAGGAGCTGGGAGCTCCGGGCGCCGGCGCCCGACGTCGCCCGGTTCGAGTATCAGTTCGAGCTGATCGCCCCCGACGGCACGAGCGAGTGGATCCTCGACCCCGCGAACCCGAAGACGGCGAGCGGTCCCTGGGGCGACAAGTCGGTCTGGGAGGAGCCGGAGTACGAGCCGCCCGCATGGGTGGCGGCGGACCCGCTCGGCGAAGTCGAGGCGGTGACGATCGCGAGCCGGATCCTGAAGGCCGAGCTCCCCGCCCTCATCTGGGCGCACCCGGACGCCACCGCCGCGAGCCCCATGCTCGTCGCGCACGACGGCCCCGAATACGCCGAGCACTCGGCGCTCGTGGCCCACCTCGGCCAGCTACCGCCGCTCCGTGCGACGCTGCTCGGCCCGGTCGACCGCAACGAGACGTACTCGGCGAGCGCCCGCTACTCCCGTGCGCTCGCCGAGGAGATCCTCCCCCAACTGCCGCCGGCGCCCGTCCGCATCGGCCTCGGCGCCAGCCTCGGCGCGCTCGCGCTCTTCCACGCCCACCGACGCCACCCGGAGACCTTCGACGCGCTCCTGCTCCAGTCGGGCAGCTTCTTCCGTCGAGCCGATGCGCACGAGCGGCGGTTTCCGCGCTATGACCGCATCGCCCGCTTCGTCGGCGCGGCGCGCCGCAGCCTGCCCGAGCGGACGATCCCGCTCGTGCTCGCCTGCGGCACGGTCGAGCAGAACCTGCCCGCGAACCGGGCGCTGTCCGAGTCCCTCCTCCGCCAGGGCTACGACACGCGACTGCACGAGTTTCGCGACGGGCACAACTGGATCGCGTGGCGCGACTCCTTCCATCCCCACCTGCTCGGGCTGCTGCAGAGGCTCTGAGTTGACCGGCCGCTACACCGGGCTCTGGTCCCCGGCGATCGGGGCCGAGGGCGGCGTCGTCTCGTACGGCCATTGGGGCCGTCCGCTCCTCGCCTTCCCGTCTCAGCAGGGCTCGTGCCGCCAGTACGAGGAGAACGGGATGATCGACGCGATCGGAGACCTGCTCGCGGCCGGTCGCGTGAAGGTCTACGCGGTCGACAGCTTCGACTCGGGCAGCTGGTACCGGGAAGACCTCTCGCTCGAGGAGCGCGCGCGGTTGCACGGCCTCTACGAGGACTGGATCGTCAACCAGGTCGCGCCGTTCGTCCACGCCGAGACCGACGGGGCCGAGATCGCCGTCACCGGTGTCAGCTTCGGCGCCTACCACGCGGCCAACGTTGCGCTCAAGCGCGCCGACCTCTTCCCGCTCGCGATCTGCCAGAGCGGCGTCTACGACGTCGCCGTGGTCGCGGGCGGCGAGCGCGGGGACGCCGTGTACTTCAACAACCCGGTCGACTACGTCGCGCACCTCGGCGGGGAGCACCTCGACTGGCTGCGGGGCCGTGTCCACCTGCTGCTCACCTGTGGCCAGGGAGCCTGGGAGGACTCGACCGGGGCGCTCGAGAGCAGCAGGCGCTTCGCCGGCCAGCTGGCGGCGAAGGGGATCCCGCACGAGCTCGACGTTTGGGGCCACGATGTTCCGCACGACTGGCCCGCGTGGCGCGCGCAGATCGCTCATCATCTACCTCGCTTCGTATGAGTAACCGCCACCTGATCGGCCTCTTGCTCGGCACGGAGGAGGACTGGCCCACGGCGTTCGAGCACGTGCTCGGGCGCGTCGGCCCGATCCGCCACGGCGGCGAGACGCACGTGCTCGCGGCCGAGCGAATCACGAACGAGCCGTTCGACCTCCGCTCCACGCCGCGCTACCGGCTCGTGATCGACCGGCTGGGCTGGTGGTACACGGTTCCGCGCGAGTGGCTGAAGAAAGTCGCGTTGATGGACGACGTCTACCTGCTGAACAACCCCTTCACCTTCCAGGCGATGGAGAAGCACGCTGCCTACTGCGCGATGATGCGGCTCGGCCTGCGGGTGCCGGAGACGTGGCTGATCCCGCACAAGAACCCGCCTGCGAACGAGCGCTTCCAGCCCACCGCGGAGCGCTACAACCTCCCCTTCGACCTGGAGCAGATCGCCGAGCGGGTGGGGTACCCGCTCTACATGAAGCCCTTCGACGGCGGCCAGTGGGTCGGCGTCACGCGCGTCCGCGACGCCGCAGAGCTGCACGCCGTCTACGACGAGTCGGGCGAGCGGCTGATGCACCTGCAGGCGGCGGTCGAGGACTTCGACGTCTTCGCGCGCAGCCTCTCGATCGGGGCCGAGACGATGGTGATGCACTTCGATCCCGACCGGCCGCTGCACGACCGCTACCAGATCGAGCACGACTTCCTCACGCCCGAGCTCGGCGACGAGGTGGTGACGATCAGCCGGCTCGTCAACGCCTTCTTCCGCTGGGAGTTCAACTCCTGCGAGACGATCGTCAAGGACGGGCTCGCCTACCCGATCGACTATGCGAACGCGTCGCCTGACGTCTCGCTCACGAGCCTCCACTACTACTTCCCCTGGGCGATCCTGGCTCTCGTCCGCTGGGCCGCCTTCTGCACGGTGACGGGGCGGCCGATGCGGATCAACCAGACCACGCGCGACTACTTCGCCGTCGGAGACCGTGACGACCTGGCCTACGAGGAGAAGCTCGGCGCGTACCGCCGGCTCGCGGACGAGTACTTCCAGGTGGAGGCGTACGAGGAGTTCTGCGCCGAGCACCTGGCGCACCTCGACGAGGTGCTCGTCGAGTACGTCGGCGGGCCGGAGTTCGACCGCCTGCTCGTCGACACCGTGCGCGCGACCTTCCCGCCGCACGAGCACGACGGGTTCGTCGACCACTACCGCGGGATCGCCGGGGCGTGGCTCCGGGACCGGTGAGCCCCGGTCCCTGGCCACCGGGCTTCAGTCGCATCCCTCCCGACGACTGGGTCGAGCAGCCGCCCGAGACGCTCGCGCTCACCTACGACACCGTTCAGGACCACGGCTGGTACCGCAACCTCGACCGGACCGTCGCCGACCTCACCGCCGCGCTCGGGCCCGGTGACATCCTGCTCGACTACTCCGGCGGCACCGGGATCCTCGCCGAGCGCCTGCTCGCCGCGCTCCCCGGCCTCGAGTCCGGGATCCTGATCGTCGACGCCTCGCCCAAGTTCCTCCGCGTCGCCCTCGACAAGCTGGGCGGCGACGAGCGCGTGGCCTTCCGGCTGATCCGCTACCTCAAGGAGGAGCGGCGGCTCGAGACCGTGCAGGAGGTGGTGGGCGAGCCACTGCTCCGCCGTGGCGTCGACGCCGTCGCCTCGACGAACGCGATCCACCTCTACTACGACCTCGACGACACCCTGCGCTCGTGGCACGACCTGCTCGTTCCGGGCGGCCGGGCGTTCGTGCAGTCCGGCAACATCGGCCTCGCCGAGGTGCCCGAGGGCTGCTGGATCATCGATCAGACCGTCGATGCGATCAACGCCGCCGCGGTCGAGATCGTGCGGGAGGACGAGCGCTACGCGGCCTACCGGGACGGCCTCTCCGACCCGGAGCGGGTCGCCGCCTACGAGGAGCTGCGGCAGAAGTTCTTCCTCCCGGTGCGACCCCTTCGGCACTACGTGGAGGCGCTCGAGCGCGCCGGCTTCCAGCTCCGCCGGGTGACGCACGTTGCGATCGAGGCGAAGACGGCGGACTGGGCCGACTTCCTCGCCGCCTACCACGAGGGCGTGCTCGGCTGGGTCGGCGGCTCCGAGCGGGTCGAGGGCGGACCGCCGACCGACGCAGCCGTGTCCGACCGCCTTCAGCTGCTCCGCGAGAGCGTCGACCGCGTCTTCGGCGGGCCTGCGTTCGAGGCTGTCTGGACGTACATCGACGCGGACAAGCCCGCCTAGCCGCAGACGAGCGCGAGCAGGGCCTTCGAGGTGTGCAGACGGTTCTCGGCCTCGTCCCAGACCGCCGACTGCGGGCCGTAGAGGACGTCCGCCGCGATCTCCTCGCCGGGGTGGGCCGGCAGGCAGTGGAGCACGATCGCGTCCGGCTCGGCGAGCGCCAGCAGCCGGGCATCGACGGCGTAGGGTGCGAGGTCGACGGCCCGCTGGTCGCGGTCCGCCTCCTGCCCCATGCTCGTCCAGACGTCGGTGACGAGCACGTGCGCGCCTCGAGCCGCCTCGCGCGGATCGCGAAGCGCCTCGATGCCCGGAGCCTCGTACCCGGCCGGCGCGGCGTGGACGAGCTCCACGCCGAGCAGCGAGCAGGCGTCGGCGAGCGACGCGCAGACGTTCGAGCCGTCGCCGATCCACGCGACCCGCACGCCGTCGAGAGAGCCGAGCCGCTCGCGGATCGTCTGCAGGTCGGCGAGCGCCTGCAGGGGATGCGTCTCGTCGGTGAGGGCGTTCAGCACCGGGACCGCGGCCGCCTCTGCGAGCTCGTCCACCTCGGCCTGCGCGTGCGTGCGCACGGCGACCGCGTCGAGGTAGCGGGAGAGCACGCGGGCGGTGTCGGCGAGCGACTCGCCGCGCGAGAGCTGCAGCTCCTCGGGAGCGAGCTGGACGGCGACGCCGCCGAGCTGTGCGATCGCGACCTCGAGCGAGACGCGCGTGCGCGTCGAGTGCTTGCGGAAGAGGAGGCCGAGCGCGCAGCCCTCGAGCAGGCGGTGCGGCTCGCGCGCGGCCTGCAGCCGCTTCAGCTCGTCAGCGCGGTCGAGGATCGTCTCGAGCTCGGCCGGCGTCAGGTCGCCGACCCTCGTCAGCGAGCGGCCGCGGAGCTCGACGGAGAGCGCCTGTGGCAGCGCGGTCATCCGAGTCGCTCCCGCGCCGCAGCGACGGCGGCGCCGACGTCGGCCGGGCCCGGCGCGAGCCGCGGCACCGCTTCCGGCGGCACGAACGTCCCGGCCCGCACCTGCGCGGCGACGGATGCGTGCGCGTCGCGGAACGGCACGCCCTGGCGGACGAGCGCCTCGGCCGCGTCGGTGGCGAGGAGGAGCGGGTCGGACGCGGCCTCCGCGAGCCGCTCCCGGTCGAGCTCGAGCCCGCCGACGAGGACGGCCAGCGCCCCGAGCGCGCCGGCGAGGTCTCGCCGTGCCGCGAAGACCGGCGCCTTGTCCTCCTGAAGGTCGCGGTCGTAGGCGAGGGGCAGTCCCTTCACGACCGCGAGCAGGCCGGTCAGCCGCCCGATCGCCGTGCCCGCCTTGCCGCGCGCGAGCTCGGCCACGTCCGGATTCAGCTTCTGCGGCATCATCGACGACCCGGTCGCAGCCTCCTCGGGGAGCCCGGCGAATCCGAACTCCGCGCTCGTCCAGAGGCAGAGCTCCTCGCCGATCCGCGAGAGATGGCCGAAGCAGACGGCGACCGCGTAGAGGTAGTCGAGTGCGAAGTCGCGGTCGGCGACGGCGTCGAGCGAGTTGCGCACGTCGCCCGCGGCGAGCGGCAGCGTCGAGCCCGCGAGCGCGCCCGCACCCAGCGGTGACGGCTCGGCCTGGCCGCGCGCGAAGGCGAACCGTGCGAGGTCTCGCTCGAGCATCTCCACCCAGGCAAGCAGGTGATGGCCGACCGTGACCGGCTGCGCGCGCTGGAGGTGCGTGTACCCGGGCATCGGCGTCTCGGCGTCGGCCTCGGCGCGGTCGAGCAGCACGCCGGCGAAGGCATGGATCGCCTGCGCCGCCTCGGCGCACGCGCCGACCACATAGAGGCGGAAGGCAGCCGCGACCTGGTCGTTGCGCGAGCGGCCCGCGTGGATCTTCCGCCCCACCTCACCGAGCTTGCGCTCGATCAGTGTGTGCACGTCCTCGTCTCCGGGCTCCCACTCGAGCGCCTCCAGCGTCGCCACGACCTCCTCGAGCTCCTCCGCGGCGAGCAGGCCGGCCCCGTGCAGCCGCCGCGCATGGGCGACCGTCGCTGCGCAGTCGTATGGCAGCAGCTCGGCGTCGTCGCCGCGGAGGAACTCCTCCACCGCGGGGTGCAGGCCCGCGCCGACGCGTCCGGACCAGAGGGTCACGCTGCCGCCCTCAAGCGGTCGCCTTCCCCTTCGCCAGCGCGGCGAGCAGCTCCGTCTCGAGCGACTGCAGCTTGATGAAGCCCTCCGCGGCGGCGTGCGGGAACGTCTCGCCCTCGGCGTACGACGCGAGCGTCTCGGCGTAGAGCGCGTGCTCCGAGCGCCGGCCGACGACGACGGCCGCGTTGGGCCGCAGCGCGAGCCGCACCTCGCCGGAGACGCGCGCCTGCGTCGTGTCGACGAAGGCGTCGATCGCCTCACGCAGCGGGCTGAACCAGAGGCCCTCGTAGACGAGCTCCGTCCAGCGGGTCTCGAGCGCCAGCTTCGTCCGCAGCTCGTCCTTCGTCAGCACGACGGCCTCGAGGGCACGGTGCGCCTCGATCAGCGCGATCGCGGCGGGCGCCTCGTAGATCTCGCGGCTCTTGATCCCGACGACCCGGTTCTCGATCGTGTCGATGCGGCCGATCCCGTACGCGCCGGCGGTCTCGTTCAGGGTCGCCACGAGCTCGGCAAGCGGCAGCTCCGCTCCGTCCAGGGAGATCGGCAGGCCCGCCTCGAAGCCGACGACGAGCTCGACCGGGGCCGGCGCCGACTCGGGCGAGGAGGAGAGCGCGTAGACGTCCTCCGGCGGCGCGACCCACGGGTCCTCCAGGATCCCGGCCTCGATCGAGCGCCCGAACAGGTTCTCGTCGATCGAGTACGGCGACGCGGCGGTGTGCGTGACGGGGATCCCGCGCGACTCGGCGTAGGCGATCTCAGCCTCGCGCGTCCAGATCGTGTCGCGCAGCGGTGCGATCACCCGCACGCCCGGATAGGTGGCCTTGAAGGCGAGCTCGAAGCGGAGCTGGTCGTTGCCCTTGCCCGTGCAGCCGTGGACGACGGCCTCGGCGCCCACCTCCTCCGCGAGCGAAGCGACCGCCTCCGCCACGACCGGGCGGGAGAGCGCCGAGACGAGCGGGTAGCGGCCCTCGTAGAGGGCGTTCGTCTTGATCGCGCGCGCGACCTGGTCGTTTGCGAACGCGTCCTTGCGGTCGACGAGCAGCACGTCGTCCGCGCCCGCGGCCTGGCCACGCGTGACCGACGCCTCGAGGTCGAATGCCTGCCCGACGTCGACGAGCACGGCGATTACCTCGTCGAAGCCGTAGTCCTCCTTCAGCCACGCGATCGCGCAACTGGTGTCGAGCCCGCCCGAGTAGGCGAGCACGGCCGTTCTGCTCATGCTGCTCCTTCCATCAGGTAAGCCCGCAGCTCGTCCCGCAGCTCCTCGCCGGAGACGCCCTCGCGGGCGGCGATCATGATCGTGTTGTCCCCGGCAATCGTCCCGAGCACGAGCGGATGCGCCGCGCGGTCGATCTCCTCCGCGAGCGCGCTCGCGAAGCCGGAGGGGGTGGTGACGACGACGAGGTTGCCGCTGGACTCGATCGCGAGCGCCAGGCGCCGGAAGCCCGGCCCGAGGTCGCGGGGTCGCGCCTCGTCCGGAGCGGCGTAGACGAGCCGCCCGTCCGCAGCGCGCACCTTCACGAGCCCGAGCTCGCGGATGTCGCGTGAGACGGTCGTCTGCACGACGTCGTGCCCGGCGGCGTGGAGGGCGGCGGCGAGCTCGGCCTGCGTGGCCAGCGACTGCTCGTGGACGAGGCGCAGGATCGCGCCCTGGCGATCGCGACGGTTCATGCAAGGACCTCCTCGAGGATCGCGAGGGCGTCGTCGACCTCGTCGGGGCCGACGACGAGCGGGGGCGCCAGCCGCAGGACGTGCTCTCCCGCGGTGAGGACGACGAGGCCGTGCTCGAGCGCGGCGGTGGCAACCTCGGCGGCGGGCCGCTCCGTGTCGGCGCCCAGCAGAAGCCCGGCGCCGCGGACGTCGGCGAGCCCGGGAAGGGCCTTGAGCCCGGCGCGAAGGCGCTTGCCCTGGGCCTGGACGTTCGCCAGCAGGTCGTCGTCCAGGGCGTCGACGACCGCGCACGCCGCGGCGCACGAGACCGCGTTGCCGCCGAAGGTGGAGCCGTGATGCCCAGGTGCGAACGCACCCGCGACCTCGTCGGCGACGAGCAGCGCGCCGATCGGCAGGCCGTTCGCCAGGCCCTTTGCGAGCACGACGAGATCGGGCTGCACACCGAGCTGCTCCCACGCGAAGAAGGTGCCCGTGCGACCGACGCCGGTCTGGATCTCGTCCAGGCAGAGCAGCGCGTCGTGGGCGGCGGCTGCCGCGAGGAACTCCGGCTCCAGCGGGCGCACCCCGCCCTCGCCCTGGACCGGCTCGAGCAGGATCAATCCCGTGTCGGGGCCGACCGCTGCCTCGAGCGAGGCAATGTCGTTCGGCTGCGCGAACCGGACTCCAGGCAACAGGGGCTCGAACGGCTCGCGCTTCGAGGGCTGCCCCGTGGCGGAGAGGGCGCCTGTCGTGCGGCCGTGGAAGGAGCCCTCGAGCGCGACGATCCCGCTCTTCCCGGTGGCGAGCCGCGCGTACTTGAGCGCGGCCTCGATCGCCTCGGCGCCGGAGTTGCAGAAGAACGCCTGCGCGCCTCCGAAGCGCTCCGAGAGCCGGTGCGCAAGAGCCGGCGCGGGCTGGGTGCCGAAGAGATTCGACGCGTGCCAGAGCAGGTCCAACTGCGCGTGTGCGGCGGCGAGCGGCGCCGGATGGAGGTGACCGAGCGCGACGACGGCGATCCCGGCGCCGAAGTCGAGATACCGCCGCCCGTCCGCATCGATCAGGTGGACGCCGTCGCCGGCGACGAACGTCAGCGGCACGGGCGGATAGACAGGGAGCAGCGCGCTCGTCCGGGTCGCGCTCATGCCGTCACCGCTCCCGCGGTGATCGCGGTGGCGCCGATCTCGGCCGACACCCCACCGCGCGCGGCGCGGGCGGCGGCGAGGAGCTTCGGGACGATCCCGCCTTCGAACGCGCCCGCACCGACGAGGCGCTCGGCCTCGTCCGCACCGATCGCAGCGGCGACGTCGCCCGCGACGAGGACTCCCGGCACGTCCGTGACGAAGACGATCCGGTCGGCGCCGAGCCCGAGCGCGAGCGCTGCGGCCGCCTCGTCCCCGTTCACGTTCAGGAGCCCCCGAAGCGGGTCCTGCGCGAGTGGCGCGACCACCGGGATCAGGTCGAGCTCGAGCGCGTCCACGACGAGCGGCGGTGCGGAGGGACGTGGGTCGCCGACCAGGCCGAGGCCGGGCACCGGCGTCGCGTCGAGGACGCCGCCCGGAATGGCAAGGGCACGGGGGCCGATCGCCGCGCAGAGCTCGGCGTTCACCGCGGCGAGGGAGGCGCGGACGACCTCGAGGCCCGCCGCGGTCGTGACGCGACGGCCGCCGACGAAGGTGACGGGCAGGCCGCGGCGCTCCATCTCGGCGGTGATCTGCGGCCCGGCACCGTGGACGAGGACGACCTTGTGTTCCTGGAACACAAGCTCCTTCACCGCTCGCGTCGTCGCCGCGTCCGCAACGGCGCCGCCCACCTTGACCACGAACAGGCTCACGACCGGTACTCCGCGTTGATGCGCACGTAGTCGTACGAGAGGTCGGAGGAGAGATACGAGGCCGCGCCGGCTCCGAGGCCGAGGTCGAGCTCGATCCTGCAGACCGCGCCCTCCAGCGAGGGCTCGTGCGCGGTCGGCGCACCGGCGGCAAAGACGGACGTGCCGTTGAAGCTGAGCGAGAGGAGGCGCTGGTCGAGCTGCGCGAAGCCGCCGTTCGAGGGCGCCGAGCCCGCGGCGGCGAGCACGCGGCCCCAGTTGGCGTCGCGTCCGAACGCGGCCGTCTTGACGAGCGGCGAGGTGGCGATCCTGCGCGCGATCGCGCTCGCGTCGGCGGCGGTGGCCGCGCCCGCGACCTCGATCTCCAGCAGCACGGTGGCGCCCTCGCCGTCGGCCACGATCTGCGCGGACAGGTCGGCGCAGACCTCGCGCAGCGCCGCCGCGAAGCTCGCGTCGTTCCGGGCACAGCCGCTCGCGCCGTTCGCGAGCAGCACGACGGCGTCGTTCGTCGAGCACTCGCCGTCGATCGAGATCCGGTTGAAGCTCTCCTCCACCGCCGGCCGCAGGAACGCATCCGCTTCCCCCGCCTCGAGCGGATAGTCGGTGGTGACGACGGCGAGCATGGTCGCCAGCGCCGGGTGGATCATCCCGGCGCCCTTCGCCATCCCGCCGACGACGAAGCCGTCGCGGGCGACCGACGCCGTCTTCGGACGCGTGTCGGTGGTCATGATCGCCTCGGCGGTGTCGGCTCCGCCGTCCGCGGACAGCGCGGGAACCGCCAGTGCCAGCCCTGCGGTCACCTTCTCCAGCGGCAGCAGGGCGCCGATCACGCCGGTCGAGAGGACGAGCACCTGCTCAGCGTCGAGCCCGAGCAGCCGTCCGGCCTCGGCCGCCGTGGCGACGGCGTCCAGCTCGCCGCGAATCCCGGTGGCGGCGTTGGCGACGCCCGAGTTGATCACGACCGCCTGCGGCTCGGCCTCGGCGAGATGCGCCTTCGAGACGACGACCGGCGCGGCCTGGAGCCGGTTGGTCGTGAACATGGCGGAGCCGACCGCGGGCACGGTCGAGCGGAGGACGGCGAGGTCGGCCTTCTCCTTGCGGATCCCCGCGTGCACGCCTGCGGCGACGAATCCGAGCGGCGCGGTGACGCTCATACGGGGACTCCCGCGAGCCGCAGGCCCGCGGTCTCGTCGAGCCCGAGCGCCAGGTTCGCGTTCTGGACGGCCTGGCCGGCGGCGCCCTTGCCGAGGTTGTCGAGCGCGCAGATCACGATCGCCCGGCCGGTGGCACGGTCGGCGAAGAGCGCGACCTCGGCCGCGTCGGTGCCCTGCACGCGCGCGAGCTCGGGCGTCGTGCCCTCCTCGAGCACGGTGACGACGCTGCTCGTCGCGTAGGCGGACTCGAGCCGCTCCCGCAGGTCGCCCTGGGTCGGCCGGGCGTAGCAGGTGGCGACGAGCCCGCGGCGCACGGGCAGCAGGTGCGGCACGAAGCAGACGTCGAAGCCGAGCGCCTGGGCGATCTCGGGCTCGTGCTGGTGGGCGCCGACGCGATAGGGGGCGACGTTCTCGAGCACGGTGTTCGCGTGCGAGCTCTCCTTGAGCGCCCGTCCCGCTCCCGAGACGCCCGACTTCGCGTCGACGACGACGCTGTCGGGCTCGATCGCCCCGACGAGCGGCGCGAGCGCGAGGAGGGCGGCGGTCGCGTAGCAGCCGGGATTCGCGATCAGCTCGCCCTGTGGCGGTGAGAGCTCGGGAAGCGCGTAGCTCCACTCGCCGAGCGAGGCCGGCCGCGGGTGGACGAAGCCGTACCACTCGTCGTAGGCAGCCGCGTCGGCCAGCCGGTGCGCGCCGGAGAGGTCGACGACGACGGCGCCGGCCGGCGGCTCGAGCGCCGCTGCGCGCTCGTGGCCCAGGCAGCAGAAGACGAGCTCCGCCCCGCTTGCAAGCGCCTCGTCGTTGGCGACGAACGCCGGCAGGCCGAGCCGGGTCAGGCGCGGGTCGAGCGCGTGGGCGGGCGAGCCGGCGAGCGAGTCGGAGCCGAGCGCGTGGAGCTCGAGCTCCGGGTGCGCGAGCACGCGGTCGAGCGTCTCCTGGCCGGAATAACCCGAGGAACCGAGGATGGCGACGGTGACCATTTGCGTATTATGCAGATCATTGCGTAACATGCGCAAATGAAGCGACCCGCTCACCTCGTCCTGGAGGACGGCAGCGTCTTCGCCGGCACCGCCGTGGGCGCGCCCGGGACGGCCGCGGGCGAAGCGTGCTTCACGACCTCGATGGCTGGCTACGAGCAGGCGGTCACCGACCCGAGCTACGCACGGCAGGTGCTCGCGTTCACGTATCCCCTGGTCGGCAACTACGGCGTCGACGAGCAGCGGCTGGAGTCGCCCCAGGTCTGGACCGAGGGCATCGTGATGCGACGCGCGCGTCCGGCCTGGTCGGCCTGGCTCGCCACTCGAGGGGTCGTCGCGCTCGACGACGTCGACACGCGGGCACTCGTCCGCCGGCTCCGCGAGGACGGCGCCATGCGTTGCGCTCTCGGCGAGGCCGCGCCGGAGCAGTTGCACGCCCGCGCGCTCGCCCAGCCCCACCTCGACTGGGAGCGCGCGCTCGCCGAGCCGGAGCTCGCGTCCACGGCGCCGGCGCTCGACGCCTGCGTGACCGAGCCCTACTCCGTCGGCGAAGGCCCGCGTGTGGTCGTGCTCGACCTCGGCTGCAAGCGCTCGATCGTGCGCCGGCTCGCGGAGACGGGCGTCGAGGCCCACGTCGTCCCCGGGACCTGGGACGCCGAGGCAGTGCTGGAGCTCGAGCCCGCCGCGGTGCTCGTCGGCAACGGGCCAGGCGATCCCGCCCAGCTCGTGGAGCAGGTGGAGACCGTCCGCGCCCTACTCGGCTCGGTGCCGGTGTTCGGCATCTGCCTGGGCCACCAGCTCGTGGCGCTCGCGCTCGGCTTGCGCACGTTCAAGCTCCCTTTCGGCCACCGCGGTGCGAACCACCCGGTGCGCGTCCGCTCGTCGAGCCGCGTGCTCGTGACGGCGCAGAACCACGGCTACGCGGTGGCCGCCTCCGACGCCGCCGAGGTGAGCCACCTCTCGCTGAACGACGGCACCGTGGAGGGGCTCGAGGGCGACGGGTTCGCGACGCTCCAGTTCCACCCCGAGGCCGCGCCGGGACCGCACGACGCCGTGCCCTTCTTCGACCTAATCGCGACCGCATGCCGAAGAGAACCGACCTTCGCAGCATCCTGATCGTCGGCTCCGGGCCGATCCGGATCGGGCAGGGCTGCGAGTTCGACTACTCGGGCGCGCAGGCGTGCCGGGTGCTGCGCGACGAGGGCTACCGCGTCGTGCTCGTGAACTCGAACCCGGCGACGATCATGACCGACCCCGAGTGGGCCGACGCGACCTACCTCGAGCCGCTCGACGCGGACACGGTCGCAGCCGTGATCGAGCGCGAGCGGCCGGACGCGCTTCTGCCCACGCTCGGTGGCCAGACTGCGCTCAACCTCGCGGTCGAGCTGGCGGAGTCCGGCCTGCTCGGGGACGTCGAGCTGATCGGCGCCGACCTCGCTGCGATCCACCGCGCCGAGGACCGGCTCGCCTTCCGCGAGGCGATGACGGCGGCCGGGCTGCCGGTGCCGGAGTCGGTCGTCGTCACCTCGCTCGCCCAGCTCGAGGAGTGCCCCCTGCCGGCCGTGGTGCGTCCGGCGTTCACGCTCGGTGGCACCGGCGGCGGCCTCGCCTCGACGCTGCCGGAGCTCGCGGCCCGGATCGAGGCGGGTCTCGCCGCGAGCCCGATCGGCCAGGTGCTCGTCGAGCGCTCGGTCGCGGGCTGGCAGGAGTTCGAGCTGGAGGTGATGTGCGACGCCGCCGGAAACTGCGTCGTCGTCTGCTCGATCGAAAACCTCGATCCCGTCGGCGTGCACACGGGCGACTCGTGGACAGTGGCGCCGCAGCAGACGCTCGACGACGCCGCCTACCAGCGCCTGCGCGACGCCGCCTTCGCGTGCGCGCGCACGGTCGGCGTGGCCACCGGCGGGGCGAACGTCCAGTTCGCCGTCGACCCCGCGAGCGGCGACTTCGTCCTGATCGAGATGAACCCGCGCGTCTCGCGCTCCTCCGCCCTTGCGTCGAAAGCGACCGGATTCCCGATCGCCAAGCTCGCCGCGCTGCTCGCCGTCGGCTACACGCTCGACGAGCTCCCGAACGACATCACCGGCCGCTCGAGCGCGGCGTTCGAGCCGGCGCTCGACTACGTGGCGGTGAAGGCGCCGCGCTTCGACTTCGAGAAGTTTCCGAACGCCGACACGACCCTCGGGACCGAGATGCGCGCGACCGGGGAGTCGCTCGGGCTCGGGCGCACCTTCCCGGAGGCGCTGCTGAAGGCGCTGGACGGCCTCGAGGGGAGCGACGAGCTGCCCGAGCTGCCCGGCCTGCACCCTTACTTTGCCGCCGAGCTGGACTCGATCCGCGCGGCCGAGGACGAGCTCGTCGCCGCCGGCGACGTGCGCGCCGCGAAGCGCTTCGGGCTCTCCGATGCACGGATCGGGCGCCTGCTCGACCTCGACGAGCCGGAGGTGCGTGCGCGCCGCGACCGGCCCGGCCGCCTCGCCGTCGACTCCTGCGCGGCCGAGTTCGAGGCGCGGACGCCGTACTACTACCTCTCGCACGAGCAGGGCGATCCCGTGGAGCCTCCGAGCGGCCGCGCGATCGTGATCCTCGGCTCCGGCCCGAACCGGATCGGGCAGGGGATCGAGTTCGACTACTCCTGCACCCGTGCGGCGCAGGCGTTCCGCCGGCTCGGCTACGAGTCCGTGCTCCTGAACTCGAACCCGGAGACGGTCTCGACGGACTACGACACCTCCGACCGCCTCTACCTCGAGCCGGTCACGCTGGAGCGCGTCCTCGACGTCTGCGAGCTCGAGCAGCCGCTCGGTGTCGTCGTGCAGTTGGGGGGTCAGACACCGCTCCGGCTCGCCCACGCGCTGAGCGCGGCCGGCGTGCCGCTGCTCGGCGACCCGCTCGGGGCGATCGACGCGGCCGAGGACCGCGGCGCGTTCGGCGCCGTCCTGGAGGAGCTCGGCCTGCGGGCGCCGCGCTGGGGCGTGGCGGAGACGACGGCGGAGGCCCGAACGCTCGCCGCCGAGCTCGGCTACCCGGTGCTCGTGCGGCCGCACTACGTGCTCGGCGGGAGGCGGATGCGCGTCGCGCGCAGCGCAGAGGAGCTGGAGCTCGACGAGCCGTCGCTCGTGGACGAGTTCCTCGCAGGCGCGCTCGAGCTCGACGTGGACGCGCTGGCCGACGGCGACGGCGCCTGGGTCGCCGCGATCTGCGAGCACGTCGAGCGCGCGGGCGTCCACTCGGGCGACTCCGCGTGCGTCCTCCCCGCCCCGTCGGTCTCGCCCGCGCTCGAGGCCGAGATCCGCGAACTCGTCGACCGGCTCGCGCGCCGGATCGGAGCCCGTGGGCTGCTGAACCTGCAGCTCGCCCTGTACGACGGCGAGCTGCACGTGCTCGAGGCGAACCCGCGCGCGTCGCGCACGGTGCCGTTCGTCGCCAAGGCCCTGGGCCTGCCGCTCGTCGATCACACCTGCCGGCTGCTGCTCGGCGAGCCGCTCGCCGCGCTCGGGCTGCCCGAGCGAGCCGTTGCGGTGCGGGCCTGGGCGAAGGAGGCGATCTTCCCGTCCGACCGGTTCGCCGGCGCCGCCGACCGCGGGGTGGAGATGCACTCCACGGGCGAGGTGATGGTCGGCGGCGAGACCGTCGTCGAGGCTTACCGCCGCGCCCTCCGCGCCGCCGGCCGCGCCCACGCCGCCGGCGAGGTGCAGCCGCTCCAGGCCGCGCGCTGACCCACCGCGCCGGGCGGGCGCTTCGCCTATTCTCCGTCGCCCGTGGCCCCATCCCCGCATGGCTGGAACGGCCTCCCCGGCTGGGAGGCGTCCGAACGAACGCTCGCGTCCGGTGGGTTCGAGTCACGTCAGCGTGTGCTCGTCCCGGAGCCCGCGGTCGAGGCGTCCGAGGCGGGGGCGCGCTGGCTCGGGGTCACCTACTGGCAGGCCGTCGACGCGTTCACCCGCGGCGGGGTGCGCGCCTCGTGGGGAGACGAGGGCGGGCGACTCCGGCTCCTGGGCGGCGCGACCCTGCTCCGATTCGGCCCGCCCGGGCTCGCGTGGGCGGACGGTCTCGTCTCGTGCCGATACGGGATCGAGGGAGGCCTGCTCGCGCTGCGGCCCGGTGGCTCGGTCACCCTCGCGCAACACACCGACGTGTCCGGGCACGAACTGAGCGTCACCGTCGAGGAGTACGTGCCGCGGCTGGCCGCACGCGTCGGCGCGCCGTGGTGGACCGGCGTTCTCTACGCGAAGGGGCAGAGCCCGTTCCACGCCGCCGTCAGCCGGCGCTACTTCCGGCTGCTCGAACAGGGACGCGCGACGTGAGGGTCACCGTCTTCGGGTCGACCGGCGTGATCGGCCGCGCGCTCCTGCCGCTCCTCGCCGCCGAGCACGAGGTCGTCGCGGTCTCGCGCACGGCTCGCGACGACGGGGACGCGATCCGCTGGGTCGAGGCCGACGTCGCGTCGGGTGAGGGCGTGGCGGACGCACTCGAAGGCGCGGATGTCGCCTACTACCTCGTCCACTCGCTCGGGGCGCGCGACTTCGAGCGGCAGGATCGCGAAGCGGCTGCGAACGTCTCGCGCGCCGCCGCTCAGGCACACGTGCAGCAGATCGTCTACCTCGGCGGCCTCGGCGGTGACGACCCCGGTGCATCCGCCCATCTGCGCAGCCGACGCGAGACCGGCGAGCAGCTCGCGTCGGACGGGGTGCCCGTGACGACGCTCCGTGCGGCAATGGTGGTCGGCAAGGGGAGCGCGGCCTTCGAGACGATCCTCGGGCTGGTCAAGCGGCTGCCGGTGATGATCACCCCCAGCTGGGTCGCCACGCCCACCCAGCCGATCGCGATCGACGACATCGCGCGCTACCTGGAGGGCGTCTGCGGGAACGAGGCAGCCCTCGGGCAGTCCTTCGACGCGGGCGGCCCGGACGTGATGACCTACAGGCAGATGATCGAGCGGATCGCCGCGTTGCTCGGCAAGCGGCCGCGAATCGTCGAGGTCCCGGTGCTCACGCCTGCGCTGTCGGCGTTGTGGCTCGAGCTCGTGACGCCCGTCAACGCCTCCGTGGCGCGGCCGCTCGTCGAGGGCTTGCGCAGCCCGACGGTGGCCCGCGAAGAGCGGCTGCGGACGCTGCTTCCCTTCGAGCTGACCCCGTTCGACGTGGCGGCTCGACGCGCGCTCGAAAGTTAAGCCGCGGGAAACCAAAGGGCGTTCTTAGGCGCTTCTCAGGCAGGCGTGCTTTCCTTGTGGGGTCAGCGAGACGAAGGAGCGCCCGTGAGCGAGCAGGCCGACCCCGCCGGCCCCACCCAGGCCGTGCCCACCCCCGCCGAGGCCAAGGAGCGGCTCGAGCAGGCGCTCTTCGAGATCAGACGCGTGATCGCCGGGCAGGACGCGATGCTCGAGCGCGTGCTCGTCTGCCTGCTCGCGCAGGGTCACCTGCTGATCGAGGGCGTACCCGGGCTCGCCAAGACGCTGACGATCAAGACGACGGCGGACGTGCTCGGCGGCTCCTTCGCACGCATCCAGTTCACGCCGGACCTCGTGCCGTCCGACCTCGTCGGGACGCGGATCTTCCGTCCGGGCGAGGGCACGTTCGACACCGAGCTCGGCCCGGTCTTCTGCAACTTCCTGCTCGCGGACGAGATCAACCGTGCACCCGCGAAGGTGCAGTCGGCGCTGCTCGAGGTGATGCAGGAGCACCAGGTCACGATCGGCCACACGACGCACGCTGTGCCCGACCCGTTCCTCGTCATGGCGACGCAGAACCCGATCGAGTCCGAGGGGACGTACCCGCTGCCCGAGGCGCAGGTCGACCGCTTCATGCTCAAGGTCGTGATCGGCTATCCGGAGCGCGACGAGGAGCTCGCGATCGTGCAGCGGCAGCTCGTGCCGCGCCCGGAGCTGCGCCAGACGCTCTCGCTCGACGAGCTGCGCGGGCTGCAGGCGGCGGTCGCCGCGGTCTACGTCGACCCGGCGCTCGTCAGCTACGCCGTCGAGCTCGCGAAGGCCACACGGGAGCCGACCGCGCACGGGCTCGCCGAGCTCGCCGACTACATCTCCTTCGGCGCCAGCCCCCGCGGCCCAATCAGCCTCGTCCAGGCCGGCCGCGCACTCGCGCTCGTCCGTGGCCGCGACTACGTGCTCGCGGAGGACATCCAGGCGCTTGCGAAGGACGCGCTCCGCCACCGGCTGATCCTGACCTACCAGGCGCTCGCCGAGGAGGTCGGCGTCGAGTCGATCCTCGACCGGGTCCTCGCCGCCGTGGAGGTGCCGAGGACCGACCTCGCGCGGACGACGACCGCGGCTTGAGGTCGAGCACGTGAAGCTCCGAGCAGCCACCGCGCCTCTCGGCACCGCCCCCGACCCGGGGCCGATGCCCGAGGCGCTGCTGCGTGCGCTCGACATCTCGATCGGTCGGCGCATGGGCGGCTTGCTGGCGGGGGACTACCGCTCGAGCTTCCACGGGGAAGGGACCGAGCTCGCGCTCGTCCGGCCCTACGTCCCCGGCGACGACGTGCGCCGGATCGACTGGAACACGACTGCGCGCACGGCTGAGCCGCACGTCCGCGTCCACCTCGCCGAGCGCGTGCTGGTCAGCTGGCTCGTGCTCGACACGTCTCCGTCGATGGGCTTCGGCACGGCCGACCGGCGCAAGTCGGATGTGGCGGAAGGTGCTGCGATCGCGCTCGGGCATGTCGCCACGCGGCGCGGCAACCGACTCGGCGTCGTCACGTTCGGCGACCACGACCCGCGGGCGCTCCCGCCGCGACAGGGCCGGATGGGCCTGCTCGGGCTGCTGGCGGCCCTGCGCCGGCAGGAGAACGGCGGCGGGCACGTCGGCCCGACCTCGCTCGGCGAGGCGCTGCGCCGCACCGGCGCGCTCGCCCGCCAGCGGGCGCTCGTGGTCGTCGTCTCCGACTTCCGCGGTCCGATCGACTGGCGCCGCCCGCTGCTCGCGCTCGCCGGACGCCACGACGTGCTCGCGCTGGAGATCCGCGATCCCCGCGAGCAGGAGCTGCCGAACGTGGGCGAGCTCTTCCTCGTCGATCCGGAGACGGGCCGCCAGCTGCGCGTCGACACCCGCAGCGCGAAGCTGCGCGAGCGCTTCGCCGCAGCCGCCTCGGAGGATCGCGCCGGCGTCGCGCGCTCGCTGGCCTCGCTCGGCGTCCGTCACCACACGCTGACCACCTCCGGCGACTGGCTGCGCTCGCTCGCCGTTTTCCTGAAGCGGGGCGGCCGATGAGTTTCGAGACGCCCTGGGCGTTGCTCGGCCTCCTGCTGTTGCCGCTTGTCGCGGCCGCGTTCTACGCGCGCGAGCGGCGACGCGGCCGGGTGACCGAGCGTTTCGCGAGCGCCCAGCTGCTGCCGGGGATCGCGCCGCGGCCGCCGCGGGCGCGCCGGCTCATCCCGCTCGCCGTCCTGCTCGCGGCGCTCGCCGCCATGCTGGTGGGCGTTGCGCGGCCGGAGGCGACGCTGACGACGAAGCGCGAGGAGGCGACGATCGTGCTGGCCGTCGACATCTCGCGCTCGATGGAGGCTGCGGACGTCGAGCCCTCGCGGATCGTGGCGGCACGCGCGGCCGCCTCGACGTTCCTGTCGAGGATCCCCGAGCGCTTCCGGGTCGCGGTCGTCGCGATCGGGACGAGAGCCGTCGTCTCCTCACCGCCGACCGAGGACCGCACGGTGACGGAGGACGCGCTGAGGCTCCTGCGGCCGAGCGAGGGCACCGCCCTCGGCGACGGCGTCGCGCTCGCGACGAGGCTGAGCCAGGACGAGCGGGCCGAGGACGGCACGGTGCCGCCCACCGCGATCGTGCTCATCTCCGACGGCGCGCGCGACGGCGGGCAGACGGAGCCGCGAGCCGCGGCCGAGCGGGCGAAGAAGCTCGGCATCCCCGTGCACGCGATCCTCGTCGGCACCCCGGACGGCTTCGTCGAGGTCGAGCTCGAGGGCGGCTTCACCCAACGGATCCAGGTCCCCGCCGACCCCGAGACGCTGCGCATGTTCACCCAGACGACGGGCGGCACGCTCTACACAGCGCTCGACGACGAGCGGCTGGCGCAGATCTACGAGGAGCTCGGGTCGCGCCTGGGCGAGCGCAAGGAGCGCCGGGAGCTGACCGACGTCTTCGCGGGCGGCGCGGCTGCCCTGCTGCTCGCCGGCGGGGCGATCTCGTTTCTGTGGCTGCGGAGGGTTCCGTGAAGCGGCTGCTCCTCCTGCTCGCAGCGGCCGCCGTGCCGGCCCTCGCCGGCGGCGCGCCGGCCGCGTCGGCCGCGACGAACGAGTGCCGCGGCCTGCAGGTGTGCGTTCCGATCGCAGGGCCCTGGGTCGTCGTGCCGACGGCGCGCGCGGTGCCGCGGCCGGTGGTTCGCTTCCAGCTCTCCTGCCCCGAGGGGCACGTCGTCGGCGGGCTCGACGCCGAGCTGACCGACCGCTCGATCGACATCAGCTTCGCCGCACGGCTCGGGAGCCCCGTCAACCCCGGGATCAGCACCGAGCGCAGTGCGCTCTTCACGGCGCTCTACACCGGCACGACGGCGCGCGTAGCGAGCTTCCGGCCGCACCTCGGCTGCATCCCGAGCACGGGCGGCGGAGGGCGGATCCCGACCGCGCTCCGCGCGATCTTCCCCCCGGGTGAGCCGACGGTCCGCCGGGTCACGACCGTCCGCGTGCAGGCCGGTGAAGCCCGCACCATCGTGCGCCGCTGCCGGCCCGGCGAGCGGCTCGTGGACGGCTGGCACGCACTCGTGTTCCGCAGCGGCACGCCTCCGACCGCCGAGCAGGTGGAAGGCCTGAGCGCGAGCCGTGCGGTGCGGGGGAACCGGGTGGTCGCCTCGGCAACCGGAGGCTTCGCGCTCGCGGCCATCCGCGGTCTCGTCCAGGTCGGTGCGGTCTGCGCGAGGCCGCGATGAGGTGGACGACGTGACCTTCGAGCGCCCCCTGCTCCTGCTCGTGCTGCTCGCGGTGCCGCTCGCGATCGGCCTCTACGTGCTGGCCGAGCGGAGGCGCGCGCGCTACGCGGTCACGTTCACGAACCTCGAGGTCCTGGCTGCCGTCGCGGGCGGGCGCTCGTGGCGCCGGCTCGTGCCGCCGGCGCTGCTCCTGCTTGCGCTCGCCGCCGTCTCGGTCGGCCTGGCCCGGCCGCACGTCGAGCGGCTCGTGCCGCGGGAGCGCGCGACGGTGATCCTGGTCGTCGACGTCTCGCGCTCCATGCAGGCCAAGGACGTGAAGCCGACGCGGCTCGCCGCAGCCCAGGCAGCGGTGCGGACGTTCCTCGACCGCGTCCCCGAGCGGCTGCGCGTGGCGCTCGTCGCGTTCGCCGGCGACCCACAGGTGGCGGCGCCGCCGACGCTCGACCACGAGCTCGTACGTGCCTCCCTCGACCAGATCCACCTCTACCCCGGCTACAGCGGCACCGCGATCGGCGACGCGCTCGCGCTCGCGGTCGAGCTGGCCGAGCAGGCGGCCGGCGGGGGCAACGGCGGTGGCGGCGACGGCACCGGCCAGACGATCGCCTTCCGCACCGCCGCGCCGGCACCGGCGCCCGACGAGGCCATCGCCGCGATCGCCTTCCTCTCGGACGGCTCACAGACACGCGGGTTCCTCGAGCCACACGAAGGAGCCGCGCTCGCAAAGGAGGCCGGCGTCCCCGTCTACACGATCTCGCTCGGCACCCCCGAGGGCACCGTGACCGGGAACTTCGGCGGCTTCCAGGAGACGATCCCGGTGCCGCCCGACCCGGTCACGATGGCCGAGATCGCCGAAACCACCGGTGGCAAGTTCTTTGCCGCGCGCGACGCCGGCGCGCTCGAGGCGGTCTACGAGGAGCTCGGCTCGAGCCTGGGCCGCGAGCCCGGCCAGGCCGAGATCACGGCCTGGCTGCTCGCAGCGGGCGCGGCCGCCCTCGCCGCAGCGCTGCTCCTCTCCGCGCTCTGGTCGCCGCGCCTGCCCTAGCCCCCACTATGAGGCGGAGACGGAGCCCGTCAAGCAGAGGGTCTTTGCACCCCTGGAGCGGGCGTGGAGTTGTCTCCACGCCGTCAGGCGGTGAGCTCGAGCCGTTCGAGCGGCGACAGCTCCCCGCGCGCGCTGCGACGATGGGCGGCGAGACGCTCGAGCGCGATCACCACGATCAGGACGGCAAGGACAAGCGCCGACACGACCAGGGCGGGCGCGAACGCGCCCGTGAAGCCGACGGCGACGCAGGCACACGCGCCGCCGAGACGTTTCCAGCTCACCGAGCCCGCCATCCGCAGGCGGAACAGCGCATGGCCCAGCAGGTAGATCGCGGGGCCTGCCACGACCGCGGCAAGCTCGACCGCGGAGAGGCGATCCATCGGGTGCGCGATCACGATCTCGTCGCCGACGGCGGACACGATGATTCCGGCCGCGAGCACGACGTGCAAGTACGTGTAGCCGTCACGGGCGAGCAACGTCCGGTTGGCCGCGCGCTCGAGCCGGCGCTCCGCGATCTGCGCCACGTAGTCGAAGTACAGCCACCAGAGCGCCGCGGTGACGAGGAATGCGATCGCGAAGGCGGCCACCCGGGGGCGGTCGAGCTCGAGCGCCGCCGTCGTCGCGCCGGTGATCACGATCGACTCGCCGAGGGCGATGATCATGAAGAGCTGGAAGCGCTCTGCGAAATGAGACGTTTCCACCTCCCACGCGTCGTGACCGAGGTGCCGCTGCCACGGGACCCAGTAGACGACGAGCGGCGCCACGTAGTCGATCGCGAGCGCGAGCAGCCACAGAGCCGTGCGCGCCCACCCGTCCGCGAGCCCGCCGGCGATCCAGAACACGCCTGCCGCGACGAACCAGGTGAGGATGCGCGCAGCGCGGTCGCGCTCGATCGTCCCGTGCTCGGCCGCTGCGAAGGTGAGGAAGACGTGGCGCCCGACCTGGATGACCACGTACGACCCGGCGAAGAGCAGCCCCCGGTCGCCGAAGGCCTCCGGGATCGCCACCGCCATCAGCAGGCTCGCGAGCATGATCCCGATCAGCAGCAGCCGCACTGCGGTCAAGTCGGGGTCGAGCTCGTTCGTCACCCACGTCGTGTAGTTCCACGCCCACCAGACGACGAGGAGGACGAGCGTCGCCTGTCCGACGCCCTCCCACGTCAGGTGCGTGAGCAGCAGGTGCGAGACCTGCGTGATCGCGAACACGAACACGAGGTCGTAGAAGAGCTCGAGCGGGGTTGCCCGCTGCTGCCCGTCGCTCTCGCTCCGCCGCGAAACGCTCTTCACGTGGAAAGCCTACGGCGAGCAGCCTTGACCTCCTGTGTCGACCTGGAAAGATCGCTGGGCAGTCAGTAATCGAGCCGGCGCAGGGTCACGTCGGAGAGGGGGCCGGACATGCCTCACGCTTCCGAGACGCCTGCGACCACGCCGGGCGCGATCACCGAGACCGTTCGCAGGCTGATGCCCCAGCTGCAGGCCGAGCTCGCCGAGCTGGTCGGGGTGCCGTCCATCTCGGCCGCGGGCTTCCCGGAGCCGCACGGGCCGCTACTGGATGCGTACGAGCGCATCGTCGCCCTCCTGCGCGACGCCGGCGTCCAGCAGCTGGGCTCGCTCGAGCTGCCCGGCACCGCTCCCGTGATCACGGGCGAGCTCCCCGGCCCGGAGGGCTCGCCGACGGTGTTGCTCTACGGGCACTACGACGTCGTGCCGGCCGGGGACGAGGAGAAGTGGGAGTCGCCGCCGTTCGAGGCGACGGAGCGCGACGGCGCCATCTACGGACGCGGCGCAGCCGACTCGAAGTCGAACATCCTCGTGCACGTCGGCGCCCTGCGAGCGTGGAACGGCAAGCCGCCCGTCGGCGTCAAGATCCTGATCGAGGGTCAGGAGGAGGTCGGGAGCCCGCTCGAGACGCCCTCGGAGCTGGGCCGGTTCAGCGCGGACGCGATGCTGGTGGCCGACGGCGGCAACATCCGCCCCGGCGTGCCCTCGCTCACCGTCGGCCTCGGGGCGACGCCGTCGTCACCGTGGAGGTGCGGACGCTCGCGAGCGCCAAGCACAGCGGCCAGTTCGGCGGGGCGGCGCCCGACGCGTTGATCACCCTGCTGAGTGCGCTCGCCTCCCTGCACGACGAGCACGGCGACGTCGCGGTGGAGGGCCTCCGCCGCGACGCTTGGCAGGGCGCCTCCTGGACCGACGACGAGTTCCGGCAGCTCGCCGAGATGGAGCCGGGGCTGCCGTTCCTCGGCACCGGCCCCGTCGCGGACCGGGTCTGGTCGGGCGCCGCGATCACGGTGACAGGGATCGACGTCCCGTCGGTCGACGGCGCCGTGAACGCCGTGTCGCCGTACGCGCGCGCCAAGCTGAACGTCCGCGTCGGCCCGGCACAGGACGCGGCTGAGGCACAGGCAGCGGTGATCCGCCACCTCGAGGCCGTGCGGCCGTTCGGGATCCCGCTCGAGGTGCACGCGGGCGAGACCGGCAACGGGTTCGCCGCCGCCACCGACGGGCCGGCGTATCAGGCGGCCTTCGCGGCGTTCGCCGCGGCCTGGGGCACCGAGCCGCAGCTGATCGCGACCGGCGGCTCGATCCCTCTCGTGAAGGCGCTGAGCGAGGCCGCCCCCGAGGCGGAGATCCTGCTCTTCGGCACCACCGACGGGTTCGCCAACATCCACGGGCCGAACGAGCGCGTGCTCCTCGACGAGTTCGAGCGGGCCGTGCTCGCAGAGGCCCTGTTCTTCCAGGAGTTCGCCGACAGAGCGGGAGGATCGAAATGAGCACCGACGGGGCCACCGCCGAGAAGAAGGGCTTCCAGTTCCCGAGCACGATGACCGTGCTCATCATCGTCACGCTGCTCGTCTGGATCGCGGCCTTCCTGATCCCCTCCGGCACATACTCGCGCGACGACGACGGCGTTCCGGCGCCCGGCTCGTACCAGCAGATCGACTCGCCACAGGACTTCGGAGAGCGCGTCGGTGACTTCTTCCTCGCTCCGGTCAACGGCCTCTACGGGCTGCAGGACCCCGAGACCGGCGTCGTCGTGCCCTTCGGCGTGGGCAGGCTCTTCGGCGCGGTCGGGGTGTTCATGTTCGTGCTCGCGATCGGCGCGTTCATGACGATGGTGCTCGCCACGGGTGCACTCGACGTCGCGATCGGCAAGCTCGCCTACGCGGTGCGGGGACGACCGTGGCTCGTGATCGTCGCCGTGATGGCGCTGTTCTCGCTGCTCGGCACGACCATGGGCTGGGCAGACGAGACCCTGGGCTTCTACGCCCTCCTGATCCCGCTCATGCTGGCGCTGGGCTACGACCGCATGGCGGCGGCGGGGATGATCATCGGCAGTGCCACGGTGGGCGCGATGGCGTCGACAGTGAACCCGTTCTCGGTCGGCGTCGCGAGCGAGTTCGCGGGCGTGGGGCTGGGCGACGGCATCGCGCTGCGCTGGATCGGCTGGGTCGTGCTCACGACGATCACCATCCTCTACGTCGTCCGCTACGCCGAGCGGGCCAAGGCCCGGCCCGAGCGCTCCCTCGTCGGCTTCTCGGCTGAGGACGCCGCCGAGGTGGAGAAGGAGCAGGCTGCGGCGGAGCTGACCTTGACCGGGCGCCAGAAGCTCGTGCTCGGGATCACCGCGTTCAGCTTCGCGCTGCTCGTCTTCTCCGTCATCCCGTGGGACTCGATCATCGGCTTCGAGTCCACCGATCCGATCACGCACGAGACGATCCAGAACGACTACTGGTGGAACCTGGGCTGGTGGTTCCCCGAGCTGACCGCGCTGTTCCTGGTCGCGGCGGTCGTCGTCGGCCTCGTCGCCGGCTTCAGCGAGAAGCAGATCACGGGCAACATCGGCCGCGGCTTCGGCGACTTCATCGGAGCCGGCGTCGCCGTCGTGCTCGCCCGTGGGGTGACCGTGATCCTGAACAACACGCAGACGATCGACACGATCCTGAGCTGGATGGAGGACGCCGTCAGCGGCACCTCCGCGATCGGCTTCACTGCGCTCGTCGCCGTGCTGAACATGGGGATCGCGTTCATCATTCCCTCGTCGTCGGGCCATGCGACGCTGGCGATGCCGCTGCTGGCCCCCCTCGGCGACTTCGCGGACGTCAGCCGCCCGCTCGTCGTGACCGCCTGGAGCTGGGGCGCGGGCGTGGCGAGGTTCATCACGCCGACCAGCGCGGTCGTGATGGCAGGGCTGGCGCTCGCCGGCGTCCGCTACGACAAGTGGATCCGGTTCATGCTCCCGCTGATGGCGCTGCTCCTCACCGCCTCGATCGTGATGCTCGGCATCGCTGCAGCCCTGGAATGACGAGACCGCTGGGGTGCCTGCCTACCGTGGCGGGCACCTCACGCTCGGCCGGCCCGCCGTGAGCCAGACGACGATCACCTTCCTGATCCTGGCCGTGACGGTCGCGGTCTTCGTCTGGGACCGGCTGCCGGTCGGAGTGGTGGCGTTCGGGGTCGCGCTGTCGCTCTGGGCGACGGGCGTCCTCGAGCTCGAGCAGTCGCTGGGCGGGTTCGGCGACCCGACGGTGATCTTCATCGCGTCGCTGTTCGTCGTCAGCGAAGGGCTGGACTCGACCGGCGTGACCGCGTGGGCGGGTCAGGAGCTGATCAAGCGGGCGGGAGACAGCCGTGCGCGCCTGATCGTCCTGATGATGCTGCTGGTCGCCGTGCTGACCGCGCTGATCAGCGTCAACGGCGCCGTCGCCGCGCTCCTGCCCGTCGTCGCCGTGATGGCCGTCCGCCTGCGCATGTCGCCGTCTCAGATCCTGATGCCGCTGGCCTTCGGGGCCCACGCCGGCTCGCTCCTCGCGCTGACCGGGTCGCCGGTCAACGTGATCGTCTCCGAGTACGCCGACGAGGCCGGCGTGGGCAGGTTCGGCTTCTTCGAGTTCGCCTTCGTCGGGATCCCGCTCCTCGTGGGGACGATCGCGGTCGTCGTCCTCTTCGGTGAGCGGCTGCTGCCGGCGCGCAAGGCACGCGCGATCACGCGGGACTTCGGCACGCTCGCCCGGACGCTCGTCGAGCAGTACGCGCTCGACGACGACCCCGACGCGCTCGTCAGCCGGCGCTCGGGGGTGGCGGAGGTGATCGTCCCGCCGCGCTCGGCCCTGATCGGCGAGACCGTGTTTCCGGGCATGGTCACGGAGAGTGGCGATCTCGTCGTGCTCGCCGTGCAACGCAGGGGCGAAGACCTGCCCGGCGAGACCGAGCTGACGGTGGGCGACACGCTGCTCCTGCAGGGTGCGTGGGGAGCGCTCGAGTACCACCTCGACGATCCCGACGTACTCGTCGTCGACCGGCCGGCGCTCGTCCGCCGACAGGCGGTCCCGCTCGGGCCCGGTGCACCGCAGGCGCTCGTGGTGCTGGCCGGGATGGTGATCCTCCTCGTCACCGGCCTGGTGCCGCCCGCGGTGGCGGGACTGCTCGCGGCCGGCGCGATCATCCTCTCCGGCGTGCTCACCGTCGAGCAGGCCTACCGTGGGATCGCCTGGACGACGGTCATCCTCGTCGGCGGGATGATCCCGCTCTCGACGGCGATGGTCGAGACCGGCGCGGCGGAGCAGCTCGCCGAGCGCCTCGTCGACGTCGTCGGCGACGCAGGCCCCCACGCGCTCCTCCTCGGGATCGTCATCCTCACGATGACCTTCGGTCAGCTGATCAGCAACACGGCGACCGCGCTGATCATGATCCCGATCGCCGTCTCGGCGGCGGCGGAGCTCGACGTCTCCGCGAAGCCGGTCCTGATGGCCGTCTGCGTCGCGTCCGCCGCGGCGTTCCTGACGCCGGTCGCGACGCCCGCGAACCTGATGGTGATGGGCCCCGGCGGCTACCGCTTCGCCGACTACTGGAAGCTCGGGCTGCCCTTGCTGGCGATGTTCGGTGTGGTGGCGGTGTTCCTCGTTCCCGTCTTCTGGTCGTTCTGAGCTGACGAAGCTGTCCGGCAGCGGAATAGATTGAGCGGGACGTCGATGCAGGATGGGATCGAGTACCTCCTCTGGCGGCACACGCTCGCGGACGGCGAGGTGACCACCGTGTACGCCGTGCGGCATCCCGTCGCGTCGACGCGCGTCCGAGTCGTGCACTTCCCGCGTCCCGAGCACCTGGACGTGTGGTGCGTGGCGAACGGGATCGGCGAGGCGGTTGTGGGCGGCTTCTTCCTCCGCGATCCCTACCGGCCACTCGGCGAGCTGTGGCTCGACGGCCGGCAGGCGCCCCACGAGCCGGTGGCCGACCCGCACGGCCCTCGTCGGGGCAGCGTCGTCGTCGACCACGACGGGGCGGTGCGCCTCGTCGAGCGCGCGGCCGCGCCGTCGACGCCGGCCGGCGACCTGCTCCAGGCGGGGCCACTGCTCGTAGCCGGCGGCGAGATCGTCTTCGACGCCGAGGCGGACCGCGAGGGCTTCTCGGCCGGTGCGGGGCAGTTCGACTCGGACATCACGGACGGCCGCTACCCTCGCGCCGCGCTCGGGCTCTCCCAGGACTCGCTGGTCGCGGTGGCGTGCGACGGCCGCCGCTCGAACGTCGACGGCGGGCTCTCTATGCACGAGCTCGCCGAGGTGATGGTCGAGCTCGGCGCGGAGAGCGCGCTCAACCTGGACGGCGGCGGTTCGACCACGCTCGTCCATCGCGGGCACCTCCTCAACCGCCCGTACTCCTCCCAGGATCAGCCTGCGCCGGCGTCGCGGCCGGTCGTGACCGCGCTGACGTTCGTGCCTCGAGCCTGACGGGCGGCGGTTGACAGTGGTCGAGGCGCTGCGGTAAGCACAGCCGGACGTGGCCACAAACCCGGACACGTTCGTCTCCACAGGGCGGCTGCCGCGCACCGAGCTCGTGACCGGCCTCGTGGCCGAGGCGTACGAGCGCTTCGCGGGCGAGCTCCGAGGCACGCGCTCGCAGGTGTATCCCGCTCTCGCGCAGGTCCCGGCGGACCTCTTCGGCGTCTGCGTCGTCGCGACGAACGGCGACGTCGTCGCTGCAGGCGATGCGGAGGTCGAGTTCGCGATCATGAGCGTTGCGAAGCCGTTCGTCTTCGCGCTCGTGTGCGAAGCGGAGGGACCGCGGCTCGCGCGCGAGCGACTCGGGGCGAACGGGACCGGGCTGCCGTTCAACTCGCTCGCCGCGATCGAACGGAGCGCGGACGGCCGGACGAACCCGATGGTGAACCCCGGCGCGATCGCGGCGACGAGCCTCGTCGGGGGCGGCTCGACCGAGGAGCGGTGGCAGCAGATCCAGCTTGGGATCGGCCGCTTCGCCGGCCGCGTGCTCGCCCTCGACGACGAGATCTACGCCTCCGCGTCGAGGACGAACCACCGGAACCAGAGCATCGCCAGGCTGCTCCAGAGCTACGGGCGGGTCTACTGCGACGCGGCGGAGGCCGTCGAGCTCTACACGCGGCAGAGCTGCCTGAGCGTGAGCGCCCGGGATCTCGCAGTGATGGGCGCGACCCTCGCCCACGGCGGCGTCAACCCGGTCACTGGTGAGCAGGTCGTGAACGCCGAGACGTGCCGATACACGCTCGCCGTGATGACGACGGCCGGGTTGTATGAGACCTCCGGGGACTGGCTGTACGACATCGGGCTGCCGGGGAAGAGCGGCATCGGCGGCGGGATCGTGACCGTCGCGCCGGGCAAGGGCGGGCTCGGGACGTTCGCGCCGCCTCTCGACGAGGCGGGCAACAGCGTCAAAGGGCAGCTCGTCGCCGCCTTCCTGTCGCGGCGCCTGGGCCTCGACGTCTTCGCCTCGGGTCCGGAGTAGCTCACGGCGCGGCCGTAAGGAATCACGCGGCCCACTTCGTCTTCGAGACGACGCAGCACCACGTGAAGTTCCGCGTCGACGCCTACCTCGACGTGATCTACGCCTGGTAGTTGAAGCCCCGCGGGCGTCTCAGAGACGCCGGGCCGCTGAAAGCGGCCCCTTCAGGGATCTTCGCGCGGTTGGAATCTGCTTCCGCAGATTCCAACCTGCGCCAGCCAGTGGAGCTAGGCGGGCTCGAACCGCCGACCTCCTGATTGCGAACCACGCGTGACGGCCGTCGGGTGTCGCCGCCTCTCACCGAAACCGCTTTTCTAGGCGGATCAAGCTTCTGAGGTGAGCGAGTCTGTCGCTGCCTGACGCCACCACTACCTCGCACGGATCTCGCACCAGCCTCGTTCGCGAGCCCGACGGCTCGGCACTGTGGGCTGTCGTCTCCCTGTTCGTGCTCGTCTGCTTGAGCGGCTTGTATCGAACTGCGCAAGGTCGTAGGGTCGCCGTCATCCAGCGGCAACGACGAAAGGAACCCATGAACAGGCGTCTGATCGCACCGCTGTTGGCGGTGCTTACGCTTGCGCTCATAGGCGCGGGCGCGGCAGGAGCAGCAACGACCCGCGTGGTGATGAGCGGGCTCGACAACCCACGCGGGCTCGCGATCGGCCCTTTCGGCGCGATCTATGTCGCCGAGGCAGGCCGGGGTGGCGCTGGCCCGTGCTTCACCCCGCCGATCCGCGGCGGTTCGATGTGCTACGGCCCGACCGGCGCGATCAGCCGGCTCTGGTTCGGCAAGCAGACGCGGATCGCGAGCGGCCTGCCCTCGTACGCGAACGCGGCGACGGGCGAGGCGGCAGGCCCGCACGACATTGCGCTCGGCCTGTTCGATCTCCGCTTCAGCGTCGGCTGGGCAGGCGAAGGCTTGCCGCGCAGCGTGCTGCCCGGCGTCGGCGAGCAGTTCGGCCATCTCTACCGGTTCCCGCTGTTCGGTGGCCCGCGCTCGGTCGCTGATCTGACCGCCTACGAGTTCGCGACCAACCCGGACCACGGCATCCTCGACAGCAACCCGTACGGCCTCCTCTCCGAGCTCGGCTCGACCCTGGTCACCGACGCGGGCGGCAACTCGCTCCTGCGGGTGCGGGCGAACGGTGAGATCTCGACGATCGCGACCTTCCCCAGCCGCACATCGGGCCGCTCGACCGACTCGGTCCCGACCGCGGTCGCGGCCTGGCCGCGCCGGGACTGGGACGGAGATGACTCCGCCGGCGACACGCACGGGCGCGCCTACTACGTCTCCGAGCTGACCGGCGTCCCCTTCGCCCTCGGCGCGGCGAACATCTACCGGGTCGTACCCGGCCAGGCACCGACGGTCGCCTACAGCGGCTTCACGACGGTCATCGACCTCACCTTCGGACCCGACGGCAGCCTGTACGTGCTCGAGCACTCGACCGGCCCCGTCTTCTTCGCCCAGCCCGGACGGCTGACGAAGATCGCGCCGAACGGAACGCGCTCGACCGTGATCGACGGGCTCGTCCGGCCGACCTCGGTCGCCGTATCCCGCCACGGCAACATCTACATCTCCCACCGCGGCAACGCCATCGGTGTCGGCGAGGTGCTCCAGGTCACGCCGTAGGCGAAGCGACTGCGCTCGGCGTTGCCTGGCTCGCTTCTGCCAGGCACGCCGCCGCAGCGCCTAACGGGCCATGGCAACGTAGGCCTGTCGCGCTCTCGAACTAGCCCATCTGGGTCCTACGCGTTGGCGCGTGACGGTCACGTCGCCTGGGCGAGCGTCCTCTCGCCAGGACGGGGGTAGCTTCAACCCGCTCTCGACCGCGCGCCCGTCTTAGCCTTGTGGTGGAAGGCTCGCCGAGAGCACCGCTCGAACACGCTCTGTGAGGTCGTCGATCGCCTGCTTCGTGCAGGGGCTCCCCCGCACCGGGATCTCGCACGACTCTCGCATACCGTGGCGCACGAGACAAACCGCAAAACACCGACTTTCAGAAAAACCCGGCGTTTGCAGCAGTGTTAGCGATGGAGCTAGGCGGGCTCGAACCGCCGACCTCCTGATTGCGAACCAGGCGCTCTCCCAACTGAGCTATAGCCCCGCGGTCGTAGATTGTAGCGCCGGTCCCGCGTCACGTGCCGCCGGCCGGATGGAGCGACTCGAGCCGGTCGATCCGGGCCATCTCGGGGAACAGGCGCGGCCACACGAGCGCGGCGAGGATCGTCAGCGAGCCGCCGATCACGACCGCCGGAACGGCGCCCACGAGCGCGGCGGCGGCTCCCGACTCGAACGCACCGAGCTCGTTCGAGGCACTGATGAAGACCATCTCGACCGCGTTGACCCGGCCGCGCAGGATGTCGGGGGTCGCGAGCGCCGTGATCATCGAGCGGATGTTCATGCTGATCATGTCCACGAACCCGCCGACCGCGAGTGCGGCGAAGGAGAGCGCGAAGCTACGGGACAGGCCGAAGACGATCATGCTCGCGCCGAAGAGGGCGACGACGATCAGCAGCTTCCGGCCGGCCACGCCCTGCAGCGGCCGTCGCGTGAGCATGATTCCGGCGAGCAGCGCGCCGACCGCGGGCGCGCTGCGCAGCACGCCGAGGCCGACGGGCCCGACCTCGAGGATGTCGCGCGCGAAGAGCGGCAGCAGCGCGACGGCACCGCCGAACAGGACGGCCACGAGATCGAGCGAGATCGCCCCGAGCAGCACGGGCGTGCGGCGAACGAAGCGCAGGCCGGCGAGCAGCGAGCCGAGGCGCGTGCCGACAAGCTCTACCGGTCCCTCCTCGATCGTCCTCGGCCTGATCGGAACCGTAAGTAGCGCGGCGAGAATCATGAGCGCCGCGCCGGTCGCATAGACCGCCTCCGGGCTGATGGCGAAGAGCAGGCCGCCGATCGCAGGACCTGTGACGACGCTCGCCTGGACCACCGTCGAGCGCAACGCGAGCGCCCGTGTGAGCAACTCGAGCGGCACGAGCGTCGGCCACATCGAGCGGATGGCCGGGTTCCCGAGCGCGGCCGAGGTCCCGCTCGCGAACGAGAGCGCGAGGAACGGCCACAGCGAGTTCGCGCCGGAGAGGCTGACGACGAGCAGTGCCAAGGTGATCGCCGCGTCGATCAGCAGCGACGCGATCAAGACGTGCTTGCGCGAGAACCGGTCGGCAATCGCACCGGCGGGGAGCGCGAAGAGAGCCAGCGGCAGGAACTCGGCCAGGCCGACGAGACCCAGGTGGAACGGGTTCCGCGAGATGTCGTAGACCTGCCAGCCGACTGCGACGAACACCATCTCGCGCCCGACGCCGTACGCGATCGACGAGCTGAGAAGGCGCGTGTAGTCGCGCTCGCGCAGAACCGGTGGCAGCCGCCGCCTCATCGGACGGCGAGGGTATCCATCCCTACGATGCGGGCGTGCGCGCGGTCGTACTCGACGCAGAGGGACAGCCCGGGCTCGCGGACGCGCCCGCTCCCGGCGACCCGATGCGCGTGCTCGCGTGCGGGCTCTGCGGCTCCGACGTCGAGAAGCTCGGTCGCGCACCGGCCGGGACCGTGCTCGGCCACGAGGTCGTCGCGCGGCGAGCGGATGGAGTGCGCCTCGCCCTGATCCACCACCGGCCCTGCGGTGAGTGCCCGCGGTGCCTGGCGGGGCACGAGTCAACGTGCGAGCGCTTCGCGGCACCCACGATCGTGCCGGGCGGCTTCGCCGAGGAGGTGGCGGCCGCGGACGGCGTCGAGCTTCCGGACGCCGTCGACGACGCGACGGGCACGTACGTGGAGCCGCTCGCGTGCGTCCTGCGCGGAGCCGAGCGGCTGCCGCGCGGACGCCTGCTCGTCGTCGGCCACGGCTTCGTGGGCAGGCTCTTCGCAGCCGTCCTGCGCCGTCGGGGCGACGAGGTGTTCGCGACGGACGCCCGGCCCGAGCGGACTGGTCCTGCTCCGGACGAGCCCGTCGACGCCGCCGTCCTCTGCGCGCCGGCCGCACCGCTCAGCCAGGTTGCGCCGGGAGGGACGATCCTCGTCTTCGCCGGCGCCGGCCCGGTCGATCTCGACGAGGTCTACCGCCGTGAGCTCACGCTCGTCGGCTCCCGTTCGGCCACGCCGCGCCACATGGCCGAGGCGGCGGCGCTCCTGCCCGAGCTCGAACTACCCGAGCCGACCGTGCTGCCGCTCGAACGCTTCGCGGAGGGGCTCGACCTGTACCGCAGCGGTCGCGCCGTGAAGGTCGTCTTCACCCCGTGAAGGCGCTGCGCTTCCACGGGGCCGGAGACCTGAGGCTCGAGGACGTTCCCCGTCCGGAGGCAGGTCCCGGCGACGTTCTGGTTCAGGTGGAGGTCGCGCTCACCGACGGGACCGACCTGAAGACGTTCAGGCGTGGACACCCGCTCCTGCTCGACTCGCTCCCGAGCCCGTTCGGGCACGAGTTCTGCGGCATCGACGTCGCGACCGGGCGACGTCTCGTGGCGGCTAACTCGGCGGCCGGCGACGAGCGCGGCGAGCCGCTCGAGCTGCTGAACGGCGCCTATGCCGAGTACCTGCTGGTCCCCCGGCAGATCGCCGAGGTGAACCTCCTCCCCGTGCCGGACGGCCTCGCCTCGGAGGTGGCCGCGATGGTCGAGCCGCTCGCGTGCTGCCTGCGCGGCGTCGAGCGCGCCGGGGTCGAGGCCGGCGACCGCGTCGCGATCCTCGGCGCCGGTCCGATCGGCCTGATGCTCGCAGCATGCGTGCGAGATGCGGGGGGCCGCGCCGAGATCGTCGGCGGCCGGCCCGAGCGCCGTGCCCTCGCGCCGCTCTTCGGCGCCGAGGCCGGCGGCGGTGAGCGGGCGGACGTCGTGATCGAGGCGGCTGGGACGGCCGACGCGTGGGCGCGGGCGCTGGAGCTCGTCCGGCCCGGCGGCACCGTCGTCTACTTCGGCGGGCGCGAGCGCGACGCGGCGCTGAGCGTCGACGCGTACCGGCTCCATTACGAGGAGCTGACCCTCCGCGGCGCCTTCCACCATGCCCCGCGGCACGTCCGTGCGGCGCTCGCCTTCCTGGGCAGCGGCGCGTTCCCGTGGGGCCGGCTCATCACGCACCGGGTCGGCCTCGAGGGCGTCGCGAAGCTCTTCGCCGACCCGCCCAGCGACTACCTCAAGGCCGCTGTCGTCCCGTGAGCCGGAGCTTGTGTTCCTCCGGTCAACCGAACAGCGTCAGCTCCGGCTCGCGCTCGCCGCGGAGGACGGCCAGGTCGACCTCGACGCAGGCGATCCCACGCGACTCCGCGAGCGTCACCGCCTGCGGCTTGAACGACTGCGCCGCGAGGATGCCGCGGCAGCGCTCCTTGGCCGGATCCGCGCGGATGAAGCCGAGGTAGCGCGTCAGCTGCTCGACGGCGTCGATCGTGCCGACGCGCTTGATCTCGACCGCGACCCAGCCGTCATCGCAGTCGCGGCACATCAGGTCGACCGGCCCGATCCCGGTCGACCACTCGCGACGGACCAGGCGCAGCTCCTCCTCCAGCCGGTCCGGACGCTCGGCGAGCGCCTCCTGCAGGTGGCGCTCGACCCCGTCCTTCTCGAGCCCGGCGACCTCGTCCATCGCGTGCTCCTGGTCACTCAGCACCTCCGCGATCCGGATCTCGAGCCGATCCTCGGTCTTGCCGGCCCGCTTTCGGACGACGATCAGCCCGTCCGCCTCCTCGATCACGGTGGGAGGCGTCATCCAGTTCGAGGGACGGTAGCCGCCCGAGTCGGCGTGCACGAGCACGGAGCCGTCGGACTTCAGCATCAGCAGCCGCACGGCCTCCGGCAGGAAGGCATCGAGCCGGCCGGTGTAGGTCACTTCGCAGCGCGCGACGAGGAGACGCATCGGCCGCCACCGTACCGTCCGCTTCGGACATGTCCCTCGGGGCGAACATCCTACGAATCGGGGATGGTGGAGCTCCGGAGGCCCGTTCATACTCCGACGGCCCGGGGCATGGTGCCCCGGCTCGATCAGGGGGTCTTACCTTTGAACCGTTCCATCGCTGCGGCACTCGCCGCGCTCTCGCTCGTCGTCGCTGCTCCGGCCGCGGCGGCCACGCCGGCCGACAAGAGGATCGCGAAGCTCGAGCGGCAGATGAAGACGATCACGAAGCTCCAGACGCAGGTGAAGACGCTGCAGACCCAGGTCAAGCAGCTGACCAGCATCCTCGTCCTCAACTTCAGCGCCGACGCGTGCGCAACCGCAGCGACGGCGGACGCCTTCATCTCGACGTGGAACGCAGTCGACCAGCTAGGCGCCGCTCAGGTGACGCCGAAGACCTACTTCGGGCCACAGGCGGCGATCGACGACAGGAAGTCCTGCACGCACGTGCAGGTGGCACGCCAGACGGCCTTGCCGCCGACGATGTCGAGCTTCGTCTCGATGATCACCCTGCTCTACGGGTAGGCGGCCCGGCGGCCGGGCGACTGATCCTTCTAGCGGCGGCGCACGAGAGTGACGCCGTCGCGGACGGTCAGTTGCACGGCGACGACGCGCTCGTCGGCGACGATCGCGTCGTTCAGCGCGGCGATCGCCCGCGAGTGCTCGTCCTGCGGGTCGAGCACGCGGCCGCTCCAAAGCGTGTTGTCGATCGCGATCAGCCCACGCGCGGAGAGGCGGGGCAGCACCGCCTCGTAGTAGTTGGCGTAGTTCGGCTTGTCCGCGTCGATGAAGACGAGGTCGAACTCGCCGTCGAGCTTCGCGATCGTCTCGAGTGCCGGCCCGAGATGGATCGTGATCCGGTCCGCGTACGGGCTCTGGTCGATGTAGCGCTGCGCGACCTCGGCGTGCTTCGGCTCGATGTCGCAGGTGTCGATCCGGCCCCCCTCGGGCAGCGCGGCCGCCATCGAGAGGGCCGAGTAGCCGGTGAACGTGCCGAGCTCGAGGACCCGGCGCGCGCCGGTGCCGAAGACCAGCAGTTCGAGGAAGCGCCCTTCGACGGTGCCGGTCAGCATCTGCGGGGCGCTCATCGTCGCGCGGGTCTCCTCGGCGAGCGCCACGAGCAGCTCGAGGGGCGGCGTCGTGTGCGCCTCCGCGTACGCGTCGATCGGCGCCGGGACGATGTTGTCCATTCGCGGACCCTACCCCGTGGAGGCCTGCTCGCCTTCAGCACGGCGCTTGGCGGCGGCGAGCCAGCTCCGCCGGACGAGGCCGCTGAAGGGCCGGACAACGAGCCAGTACGCGGCGAAGCGCCGGCGGGCGGCGTTGTCGGTGAGGAGCACGCGCGTCTCGGTGGCGAGCCGGGTTCCGCTCCCGTCGCGGGCAGCCGTGAAATCGAACGCGATCTTCGCGTACCCCGGCTCGTCGAAGGCGACGAAGTCGTCGACGCGCCGCAGGCCGCCGCGGAGCGACCACGGCCTGCCGACGAGCACGAGCACGTCATCTCCGATCCGGGCGAAGCCGGCCGCGACCATCGCATCGGTGAGCGGGCGGGCTCGCGCCGGGCGCAAGCCGCGCAGGCGCATCAGCAGCCGAGCGGACGGCATCTCCGCCGCCGAGACCCGGCGCGCAGCGTCGAGGGCGCACTCCGGTGAAGCCTCGACGTGAATCGTGTACCGGGCCGCGTGATGCCAGACGGGCAGCAGTTCGTCGAGTACTCGCTTGACCCTGACGCCTTCCACCGCGAGCCTCCCTCCGATGCGCGTCGCCCTCCGGCTGTCGATCCTAGTGTTGCCGCTGCTCCTCACCGCCGCTCCCGCCGGCGCCGGCGTGCGCATCGTGCCGCCGTTCGAGCTCGAGCGGTACGCGGACGAAGCAGCGCTCGGTTGGCTCGTCCCCGGAGCAGGTCCCGAGGTGACGCGCGCGAGCGCGCTTGCGGCTCTCCTGCGCGGAGAGCTGGAGCACGACCTGCTCGGCGGCGTCGCCGAGGGAGAGAACCTGATCGAGCTGGACGCGCCGGGGGGTCCCGTGATCCTCGTCTCGCTGCCGCCCGAGGGCCGCACCGACAACGACCGCCGCTACCCGATCGCCCTGCTCGGCGCCGAAGGCCTGCTCACCTCCGACTCGACCCGCATCGACGGCCTCGTCTCGATCACGGACGTGGCGACGGGGCGGCTGCGCACGACCGCGTCGAGCGACCCCGTCGCGGCCCTCGAGCGGCTTGACGAGCGGATCGACCGCAGCGACTCGCTGCGCCTGCCGCTGACACTCCTCCTCGCGGCGGCGCTCGTCGTGCTCGCCGTCGTGCGCCCCCCGCTCGCACTCCGCGCGCTGCTCGTGGCGCTGGCGGCCAACTTGCTCCTGTCTCCCTGGCTCGCCCTCGCGGCGGTTGCGGCGGTGGTGCTGCTCCCTCTCGGGCTCGCCTGCGCGGCGATCCTGGCCGCGTACCTCGTGTCGCTCGGCCTCGACGCGGAGACGGTGGCGCTGTCGCCGCTCGGCCCCTCCCAGTCGGGCCGCTTCTACGGGATCAACAACCTGCTTGGAACGATGCTCCTCGTGCCCGCGCTGCTCGGCACGGCGCTGCTCGGCCGGGCGGCCTTGCTCGTGGCCGGCCTGGCACTCGTCGCCGTCGGGGGCAACCGCTTCGGAGCCGACGGCGGCGGTCTGCTCGTGCTTGCGACCGGGCTCGCCGTGCTCGCACTGCGCCTGAACGACGTCCGGCTGACAGCGCGCTCGGTGGCGGCAGTCGCGGCGGCGGTCGTCGCCGTGGCGCTCGCACTCGTCGCGCTGGACGCGCTGACGGGCGGCGAGAGCCACGTCACCGCGGCACTCTCGGGCGGCCCCGGAGAGCTCGTCGGCGACCTCGCGGACCGGGTCGAGCTCTCGGTCCGGCGGACACTCGCGAGCCCCGGTGCGCTTGTCGTGGTGCTCGGCGGCCTGGCCGTCCTCGTCGGGGTCGCGCTGCGCGGCGAGCGCACGCCGGTGCTCGATGCCTTCCTCGTCGCCCTCGCCGTCTCGCTCGTCGTCAACGACACGCCGTCCGACGTGATCGGGATCGGTGCGGTCCTGGCCTTCGCGCTCTCGCGCGCGGCGCCCTGGCTGCCGGGAGGCGCTCCGCCGCCACGCAAGCCCGTGTTGAGCCCGTTTCTCGAGACCCACCGCCGTTAGTTCCCCTTCGCGCCGGCGCGACGGGTCGGGTTAGACTCCGCGGCGATGCGCCGCTCCGTCCTGATCGCGCTCCTGCTCGTCCTCACCGTCGGCCTCGCTGGCTGCGGTGGTGGCGAGGAGGCGTCGCCGACGCCGGAGACCATCGAGGGCACGCTGCCCGAGGCGACGACAGAGGAGTCGCCCGGGTCGGATCTCGAGGGCGACGCCGCTGCCGGCGAGGCAATCTTCGCCGAGAACGGGTGCGGCAGCTGCCACACGCTCGACGCCGCGGGTGCGTCGGGCTCGATCGGGCCGAACCTCGACGAGTCGCAGCCCGATCTCGAGCTCGCGATCGACCGCGTCACGAACGGCGCCGGCGCGATGCCCGCCTTCGGCGACCAGCTCGAGCCGCAGCAGATCGCCGACGTGGCGGCGTACGTCGTCGAGTCGACCTCCGGCTGACGCTCCCCGACGACTTCCCGCAGGACGTCGGCGCCGTCGCGTGCGACCTCGACCGCACCCTGATCGGTAAGGACGGCGTGCTGAGGCCGCGCACCCTGGCTGCGATCGCGGCCGTGCGGGCGGCGGGCCTTCCCTTCCTGATCGTGACCGGCCGCATGTTCCGCTCGGCGCTTCCGTACGCCCAGGCGGCCGGGATCGAGGAACCGCTCGTCTGTTATCAGGGCGGGGCGGTCGTCGACCCGCGCACCGGCGCGTTCCTCCTGCACGAGCCGATCCCGCTCGAGCTGGCGCGCGAGACGATCGCCGCCGTCGAGGCCGAAGGGTTCCGGCTCAACTGCTACGTCGACGACGAGCTGTACGTCGCGGAGATCACCGAGCACGCCCGCGCCTACGCCGACTTCCAGCACATCCCCATCACACCGGTGGGTCCGCTGCTCGACTGGCTCGACGTCCCGCCGACGAAGCTCGTCGCAGTCGACGCGCCGGAGGCGCTCGACCGGCTGAGGCCGAAGCTGCAGGAGCGGTTCGGCGAGCGGCTCTTCATCGCCAAGTCCCTGCCGTACTTCCTCGAGTTCGCCAGCCCACATGTCTCCAAGGGCAGCGGGCTGGCGTTCGTCGCGGCGCACCTCGGCTTCGACCTCGCGCACACGGTCGCCTTCGGCGACGGTGAGAACGACATCCAGCTGCTGGATGCCGCCGGCTATGCGATCGCGGTCGACAACGCGGACGAGCCGCTGAAGGCGCGCGCGGACTGGGTCTGCCCGGCCGTCGACGAGGAGGGCGTCGCGCTCGTGCTCGAGGCGTACCTAGACTCACGCCCATGATCGACCTGAAAGCGGCACGGAACGAGTCCGAGGCGTATCGCGCAGCCCTGGCGCGGAAGGGCGCTGCCGAGGCCTTCGACGCACTGCTCGAGGCCGACGAGCGGTGGCGGGCTCTCGTCCCTCGGATCGACGAGCTCCGCTCGCGCACGAAGCTGAAAGGCAAGCCCTCGCCCGAGGAGCTGGCGGAGCTCCAGGGCGTGAAGGAGGAGCTGCGCGCAGCCGAGGAGGAGCTTGCCGCCGCGGAGGCGGCGCGCGAAGAGGCGCTGGCCCAGGTGCCGAATCCGCCGCACGAGAGCGCTCCCGACGGAGACTCCGACGAGGACGCCGAGGAGCTGCGCCGCGTCGGCGAGCCGCCGGAGGGAATCGAGGCACGCGAGCACACGGAGATCGGTCGCTTCGAGATGGAGCGCGCCGCGCGCCTCTCCGGCTCGCGCTTCGGCTACCTGATCGGCGACACCGCGCTGCTCGCGCTCGCGCTCTACCGCGCCGCGCTCGACCACCTGTCGTCAAACGGGTTCACCCCGGTGCTGCCGCCGGTGCTGGTGCGCGAGGAGGCGATGGTCGGCACGGGGTTCTTCCCCACCGAGCGCTCCAACATCTATGCGCTCGCCGACGACGACCTCTATCTGACGGGCACGTCGGAAGTGGCGCTGGCGGGGCTGCACATGGGCGAGATCCTCGACGCGTCAGAGCTGCCGCTCCGCTACGCGGGCTTCTCCACCAACTTCCGCCGTGAGGCCGGCGCTGCCGGCAAGGACACACGCGGGATGTTCCGGGTGCACCAGTTCAACAAGGTGGAGATGTTCGTCTACGTCCGCCCGGAGGACTCCTGGGCGGAGCACGACCGGCTCGTCGAGCTGGAGGAGGAGTTCCTGCGCACCCTCGGCCTGCCGTACCGGGCGGTGAGCGTTGCCGCCGGCGATCTCGGCGCGCCCGCGGCGAAGAAGATCGACCTGGAGGCGTGGTTCCCCTCCCAGGGGCGCTACCGCGAGGTCACGTCGTGCTCGAACACGACCGACTACCAGGCCCGGCGCCTCGGGATTCGCTACCGCGCCGAGGGCGGGCCTCAGCCCGTGCACACGCTGAACGGGACGATGGTCACGGACCGCGCGCTGCTCGCGATCCTGGAGAACTTCGGCGGCGACGTGCCCGACGCGCTGAAGCCGTACGGCGCCCCCGAGCGGGTGGAGCCCTAGACCTCCAGCACGAAGTCGAAGCTCGCGCTCCAGCGGCCGTTCGCCTTGCGCAGGCTGCGGACGAGCAGCTCCGGCACGAAGATGCCGTCGGAAGCGTTCCCGCGCTCGCCACGGAAGTAGAGCTGGGTCGTGAGCTCGGGCCGGCGAGGCGCCTGTGCCTTCACGTGGATGTGGCGAGTGCGGCCGGGATAGAGGCCCGGCACGACCGTCTCGAGCCGATAGCGCCCCTGCGCATCCGTACGCTGGTGGCCGCGTAGGCGGTAGCCGCGGTTGTCGTAGACGCCGTTCGCGTCGGCCTGCCAGAAGTCCAGCTGCGCGTTCGCGATCGGCCGGCAGCGAGTCGTCAGCACCCTCCCTGTCAGCAGGAAGGGCGTTCCCCTCATGCCGGACGTACGCAGGACGCGGCGTCGCGGCGAGCGGGGCGTGAAGTACGGCCCCTCGGTCTGCTCGACCGTCGGCTCGTCGTCGTCGGCACAGGCCGGCGTCGCGGCCAGGGTCGTCTCCGTGCCGGCGACAGCCACGGCGAGCGGGAGCGCCAGCCCGAGCCTCACCAGCTCCTCCCGCGTCAGGCGCCCTTCCTCCATGCCGGAAGCTTACGCCCGGCCACGACTACACTCGCTCTCCGGCGGGGTGCCGGAGCGGTCGAACGGGGCGGTCTTGAAAACCGTTGGGCGTGCAAGCGTCCCGTGGGTTCAAATCCCACCCCCGCCGCTCTTTTCCGCATAGACATCTGGCCATGAGCCGTTTGTGCCGGATCCGATCGGGCAAAAAAGACTTGTCTAGCAACACGAGAAGGGGGTCTGCATGGCTGGTATGAGTGATCCGCGCGAGCTCTTCCTGCACGAACTCGGTGACGTGCTCTACGCCGAAAACGTGCTGGTGAAGGCGCTGCCGAAGTTGGCGGACGAGGCGTCGGACGAGGAGTTGGCGCTCGGCTTCGAAGAGCATCTGGAAGAAACGCGCCAGCACGTGAAGAACATCGAGCAGGCTTTCAAGCAGCTTGGCGAGGAGCCGAAGGCTGAGCAGTGTCCCGGGATCGATGGGATCAAGAAGGAGCACGACGACTTCGTCTCCAAGGAGTCGCCGTCGCAGGATGTGCTCGACTCGTTCCTGACCGGAGCGGGCTCGCGCACTGAGCACTACGAGATCGCCGCCTACGAAGGGCTTGTGGCGATGGCCGAGGCGATGGGCGAGACCGAGGTGGTCGAGTTGCTGACCCAGAACCTTGAGCAGGAGAAGGTCGCCCTGGAGAAGCTGCAGACGATCGGCAAGCGGCTGGCACAGGAAGGCGCGAAGCAGCAGACGCGCGCGTAGGGTCACACGCTCCGAAGAACGGGCCGCCCGGCGGGCGGCCCGTTCTCGTGCTGAGATCACCCCCTGCCGGAGCAACTACGTCGCCGCGGTCGCTGCGGGACTCTCGGCTGCAAGTGAGTGAGTCTGGGCACCAACCTGGACGCGAGTCTCCGAGAGCCCGCAGGTGTGGAGCCAGTCGCGCGCCGCCGAGAGGACGATGGAAAGCGTCTCTTGCCCCGACCCGTCCAGGGCCATCGCCACCTCCCACGTTCCGTCTGCCTCCGGCCTCGCGGTGACGCCTCGTTCGCCGAGCAGATCGACGAGGACGAAGGCTGCTGCGGCGGTTGGGGACGAGATCCGAACGTACAACATGGCGGCAACCTCCTTTTGGACGTCGTTGATCACTACTTCGAACCTTGTTCCGAGCGCGATTGGCGAGCCCGGCGGATCGGATTATCGACTGTGTCCGCACCTTTCAAAACCCAGCGGGGCCGCGTGGCTTCGGCGGGTTTAGACCGCCCTTCCGCGAGGAATCTTCTGATGCTTTTTCAGGTCACTTCGTCAAGCGAGGAGGGGGTCACATGTCCAACTACGATGACGGCCGCGACAGCTCTCTGGACACGGCGCTCAGCCGCGATCCTGCAGGAAAGACCGCGACCTACGGCGGCGCTCCGCAGCCGCAGCACGGGGCTCCCCAGCAGATGCCCGGGTATGGCGGGCAGCCGGGGTATGGCGGCCAGCAGATGTCGCCCTACAGCTATCAGCAGCAGTGGGTGATGCGGCCGCGGAGGGTCTATCCGATCGAGACGAAACCGTTCTTCCTGACGAGCGAGTTCGTCGGATCGGTGCTGGCCATCGCCGGCATCGCAATTACAGCCGCCGCCTCCGACGCGTTCGGCGCCTGGCGCGCCTGGATCCTGATCACGGGGATCACGGTGGGCTACATGGTCAGCCGCGGGATCGCCAAGTCGGGCACGCGCTCGCACGCCGACGACCCCCGCGAGCACCTCGACCTCCCATGGGGTCGCGACCAGCAACAGCACGGGCACAGCAGCTAGCGGACGGCACGGGGGCTAGACCATCTAGCCCCCGTGCCACCTTTCGAATCCACGGTGCCCGTAGCTTCCGCAGTAGCCTCGCCGGCAGCACCACCACCAGCACAGCGACGACCGAAGCGAACGTCGAGTTCGAGCTCTTGCACTTTCAGGAGGTCGCCACCACCACGGAGTGAAGGCGCGCTGAGCTGGGCCAGCGTTCGGGAATGTCCCCTGACAGCAGGCCATGACACGATCGTGCGATGGGCGAGTCGCTCGCGGTGCGAGGAACTCTGCGCGTTCATGTCGTCGAGCTGAGCACGGGTGATGTAGCGAGAGCAGAACTTCGCGACTACCTGGTTGGAACCGCTGTGCCGCTCTCGCTGCTTCGAGAGGCGCTCGGTGGTGACGCTGGCGAGATCATCGACGAGTTCGGCGACGCCCACGAGCTTCTGATCAAGGAGTGGGCAAATCGCCCTCCCGAGACGCTCCTGACGATCTACTTCACCTTCCAGCAGAGCAATGCACCCACCTGCCTCCGCGGCAGCACATACCCGGCGGATGTACTTGAGCTGGTACGAGCACCCAGCTGACACAACTGACGACTCGGTTTCAAAGCAGACACCGCAGCCTGGGCCAGCGTGCTGTCGCCTGACCCTCCCAGCGCCATCTAGTCACAGTTCCGCATGAGACGCGGCGGCGGCGGTTCTGCATGGTCACGGAAAGACGTAAGACGTGTGACCAGGGTGGGGCGGGTCCCCGAATGCCCCACGGTTGATGCTCCCAAGCGCCTCTTCACTGGAGGGGGTAACCCCCCGCGGCGCGCTGGCGCGAGCCTGGCGCATCAGACGAGGCGCGCGCCCATTGATCATGAGACACGCGCGCGCCTCCCGCTAGATGAATTGGACGCAGGCGACCGCTGTCCACGCCATGCTCGTAGCCCCGCACAGGACCGCGAGCCATCGCTGCCCTCGATGAGTTCCGCCTGTCCGGCCGTAGTGGTGGAGCACCGCGAGCGTGACGAGCACCCCGAGGCCGAGGAACCAGGGCTCGTAGAAGAGCATGTCCCAAAGAATCAGCGACCTTTCGTCGGGCCGCACCCAGCCGCGAAACTCGATCTCGATCACACCGAAGAGATGCAACGTCTTCGTGACGTACGCCGTCAGTGCGTGGGACAAAGCAACCACGGCTCCCGCCAGCGCAGGCGTGATCACCAGCCAACGCGGAAGCCTCAGACCCCACGGTCGGACCAGCGCAAGGGTGCCCAGGCCGGCCAGGAAGAGCCCGGCTCCGGCCACGAGGCTCGCCGCACGCAAGCGCGCGGGATCCTCGAACGTCCCCGGAACGCCGAGCGTCCCGCCGAGTCCGTGATAGCCACGGACACCAACCGCGTACGCAATCGCCCAGCCGCACGCCGCGTATCCAGCCCACGCGAACGACCGCGAGGTCCGAGCCGAGACGGACGCGCTTCCGACCTGCTCTGCGGCTTGCGGATCGACCTGGGAGCCGGCGGACTGTCGGTCTGCCAGTGCGGTGTCCATGACGTGGGCCTTCTGGGGCTGAGGTCTCGGCCGCGGACGAAGACGAGTGCGACGACTACGTGCCGTGCGAATCATGCGACGTGCGGTGGTGCTGATCGAGTGGGCTCCTCCGCAGTCGCGCTGCTCGTTGTCAAAGCGTCTGTGATGAGTCGGGCGCCGCGACCGCGCGTTGCGAAGCTGAATGACCAGCGGATGAGGACGAGTAGCCGATTCTGAAACCCGATCAGGTACCAGAGGTGGACGACAAGCCAGGTTGCCCAGGCGGGAAAGCCGCTGAGGCGGACGCCTTTGATGTCGGCGACTGCGGCGGCTCGGCCGATCGTGGCCAAGTTGCCTTTGTCGCGGTAGCGGAAGGCGGGGTGCTCGCGGCCTCGAAGTCGCGCGCGGACGACACTGCCCGCGTATCGCCCTTGCTGCATCGCGACGGGTGCGAGACCGGGCAGCGCGACGGGCTCGCCGGTCGGCTCGCGGACGCGAACCATGTCGCCAAGCGCGAACACCTCCGGGTGACCCGGGAGCGTGAGATCGGGTTCGACGGTGATGCGCCCGGCGCGGTCGCGCTCGGCTCCGGTCAGCTCGGCGAGCCTGCCGGCGAGGCGGGACGCAGTGACGCCGGCTGCCCAGACGACTGCGCGGCTGCGGATCCTCTCCGAGCTACCGCCTCGGGTCGAGAGCGTCACGCCGGCAGCGTCGATCCCGATCACGGTGCGGCCTGTGAGGACGGTTACGCCGAGGCGCTGAAGCGATCGCTCGGCCTTCGCCGACAGCGCGTGTGGGAAGCCCGTCAATACGCGATCGGCTGCTTCGACGAGCAGAACCCGGGCGCGGCGAGGATCCGCCGCGCGGAAGTCACGGCGGAGCGTGTCCCGAGCGAGCTCGGCTATCTGGCCCGCCATCTCGACGCCCGTCGGACCGGCGCCGACGACGACGAAGGTGAGCCATACGCCGCGCGCATCTGCGCTCCGTTCCACCTCGGCTGCCTCGAACGCCGCGAGAAGGCGGCTGCGGACGGCGAGTGCGCTTTCGAGCGACTTGACCTCTCCCGCGTGCATCCGCCATTCCTCACGGCCGAAGTACGAGTAGTGCGAGCCGCCGGCGACGATCAGCGTGTCGTACCCGACGCGTTCCGGTGCCGGGAGGGCCGACGCGGACCGTAGGTGCAACTCACGCGCCTCCAGGTCGAAGTCCGCCACTTCGGCCAGCAGCACGCGCACGTTGCGGTTTCGCTTGAACATCGCGCGGAGTGGATAGGCGATCTCGCCTGCCGAAAGCGCTCCTGTTGCGACCTGGTAGGTGAGCGGCTGGAAGAGATGAAAGTTGCGGCGATCGACGAGGGTGATCTCCACGGGTGCTCGCCGCAGCTTCGCCACTGCCCGCAGCCCGCCGAACCCGCCGCCCACGACGACGACGTGGTGTTTCCGGGACCCAGCGGTCGACAACGTGCCTATCTCCGATGCAGGTTCGTCGTGCGACGCGAGCGTGCCGCACCGCCGCGCGGCACCGAAGACGTCCCGATTGAGACGGTCAGAGGGATCCAGCACTTACGAGCCATCACGCCACCTCCTGGGATCCATTGCCGGGTTGTACTGGCGCACCGTGCGGTCCTCGAGTCCGCTAAGCACCGCGACCAGCGCAAGCAGGAACAAGGGAAAGAACAAGAGCAGGGCAATGACCGCGCCGCCGAGGACGAGAAGCGAGGCAGCCACGAGCAGCAAAAAGATGACTGCGACGAGAGAGCTCAGCGCGCGCATCACGAACCTCCCGCTGAGGGTGCGTGCACGTGCGCCGCAGCCGGTCGCGTGAAGATGAGGACGAACGACCAGACGCCGACGACCAGGCCCGCGACCATAGTCGAGATGAGGGGAAGGCAGTTGGCCAGCACCATCGTGAAGCTCCTTTCAGTTGCGAGCGTCTCTCTGGCCAGCGTGCGTCAGTTGGACCGAGATCGAATCGAGCGCCTCCCCAGTCCACTCCCCAGTGGCTGGACGTAGTGCCTAGCCGGAGCCGCGAGGCCCTAGACGCGCTCTACTTTGCGAGTCTCGGTGGGCAAGACGCTCTCGAGTTGGTTGCGCGAGCTGATCGCCAGCTTCGTGAACACCTTGTGGAGGTGATACTCGACGGTGCGTGGGCTGATGAACAGCCGCCCACCGATCTCGGGGTTCGAGTACCCCTGACTCGCAAGCTGAGCGATCTGCAGTTCCTGCGGGGTGAGCTGATCGCGCGTGTCCGGTGTCCTCTTGCGCGCCCGCTCGCCGGTGGCAAGCAGTTCTCGGGCGGCACGCTCGGCGAAGGCTTCCGTCCCCATCGTGACGAACAACTCGTGCGCGGTGCGGAGGTGCTCCCGGGCGTCGACCCGACGCTTCTCGCGGCGCAGCCACTCGCCGTAGAGGAGATGGGCGCGGGCGAGATGGACCCTAATCCGGCATCTGCCCAGCCGCTCGATCGCCTCGCAGTAGAGATCCTCGGCGACCTGCTCTTCGCTAAGCAACGCCCTCGAGCGCGCCTCGATCCCTCTCGCCCAGTTGGTACCGCTCAGGCTGGTTGCTTCGGTAAGTCGCTCGAGCGCACGCGCGGCGCGCTCGGGTTCGCCGCTTCGCACGGCCGCCTCGACCAGCTCGATGAGCGTCCAGCCACGGAAACCGAAGTCGTCGTACTGGCCGGCACGGTCGGCGGCCTCCATGGCGGCTTCGTAGCGCCCGAGACCGTTGAACAGCACAGAGGCCGTGTGCTCGGCCAAAGCGATCCCCCGTCCTTCATCCCTCCGGGTCGCGTGTTCGATCTCCGCCTCGATCAACTCCAACGCCTCCGCCTCCCGGCCACGCCACGCGACGAGCACCAGCGCCGCGTATCTGAGGGGCACGACGCCGGTTGCCTCGCTGATGGCCTCGGCCTCCTCGACGAGCGACGACGCTTCCGCGAACTCGCCCGCGTACACGCGCAGCCCTGCACGAATGTTGAGAGCCATAGGAAGGACGGCGAGCGCGCCGGAATCGCGGGCAAGGTGGACCTGGCGGGTGGATAGCTCCTGCCAGCTCTCGTCGTCCCACAGGTCGTAGGCGACGCGGCAGGCGAGCCAGAGCCAGTGGATGTCGTCCTCTGTTTGGCCTTCGGCCCCCAACAGAGCTCCGAGAGCCCGTCTGAGCGGTTGCAGGGCGGCTGCGTAGCCCTCGGTGAAGCGCGTCGCCAGCCCATCGAGGAGGAGATCGATCGCGCGTGGCGGTTGCGATGCGGGGGGTGCCTTGCGAGCGGCTTCGGCCGCCTCTCGCACCCCGTCACCGCGGCCGAGACGACCGAGGGACATCGCTGCGGCGAGAGCCTCGAGATGCGTCTCACGTGCCAGTGCGGGATCGAGCGGTTGGAGGCGCTTGGCCGCTGAGAGGAGCAGCGGCAGAGCTTCCTCGTCGCGTCTCGATGCAAACGCGACCTGCGCGCGTAGCCTCTCGAGCCGCGCGCGCTGCAGCCCATCGAGGGGGCCAAGCTCCGCCGTAGCGAGCAGTCCAAGAGCCGCGTCGGGGGCGCCGGCGTCGTGCTTAGCGTGCGCGGCGCTCAAGGCCCGCTCTGCGCGCCGCCCGGGATCAGGAGTGAGCGCTGTCGCTCGGTCGAGAAACGCAGCCGTGGCGGCCACACCGCCGCGTGCTCGCGCCCGGTGCGCCGACCGCTCGAGCTCGGCAGCGACCTCCTCATCGGGTGCGATGGTCGCTTGGGCGCGGTGCCAGGCGGAACGATCGGGATCGGTTTCCGGATCGGTGGCCTCGGCGAGTGCGCGGTGCACGCTTCGACGGTCCTCGTCGGGCGCCGCGCGGTAGATCGCTGAGCGTAGGAGCGGGTGACGGAAGGTGACCTGGGTGCCGAGGGTGAGCAAGCCGGCCGCTTCCGCCGGAGCCGCGGCCTCCGGTGGCACCCCGAGTTGGTCGGCCACGCGCCATAAGAGCATCGAATCTCCGATCGGCTCGGCCGCAGCCACCAGCAGCAGTCGTTGGGTGTCGGCCGGTAGCTGTTGCACCCGCTCGCGGAAGCGCTCCTCAATTCGGTGCGGAAGCGCCAGCGCAGTGTCAACCCCAAAGCCTCCAGCGAGTTCCGCCGGCGAAAGGCCCCGCGGCAGCTCGAGCAGCGCGAGCGGGTTGCCGCGAGCCTCGGCGACGAGCCGCTGAACCACACGCTCATCCAGCGGGCCGCTGATCACAGACGCAAGTAACTCGCCCGCGCTCGCGTCCGAGACGCCGTAAACCTGCAGCTCCGGCAGCCAGGCGAGCTCGTCACGTTCACGCGGCTCACGCTCGGCAAAGAGCAAGAGGACCGACTCAGCCTCGAGCCGTCGGGCGACGAACGCGAGCACCTGCGCCGACGACTGATCGAGCCACTGCGCATCATCTACGAGACAGACGAGCGGTTGCTGCTCGGCGCCATCGGCGAGCAGGCTCAGGACTGCGAGACCTACGAGAAAGCGATCTGGGGGCGCCCCCGCACTCAGGCCGACAGCAGTCTCCAGCGCATCGCGCTGTGGAGGCGGCAGCCGCTCGAGACCACCCAGCAACGGCGCACACAAGAGCTGCAGACCGGCAAAAGGTAACTCCGTCTCGGATTCGACTCCGAGCGCACGAATGACGCGGCAGCCGTCCGCGCGCGCCGCTGCATAGTCCAAAAGCGCCGTCTTCCCGATGCCGGGCTCGCCGCGGACCACCAACGCTGCACTGCGCCCAGACCGCACCGCGTCCAGGATCCGACCAAGCTGAGCACATTCGCGATCCCGGCCGCGGAGCACCGGTCAGAAGCACCCGACGAGACAGACGGCCATCCGCCGCCAGGATAAAGCGCGGGCTGTTCGGATGCCCCTTTAGTCCTGCTTAGGGCGTGGCGCGTCCTAGGGACTTCGCCCGACCGAACGAGGGAGATGACCAGGGAGCCCTCGATGCGAACTCGGCCCGTCCGATGCAGGCTGGCCCGGACCAGGCTAACTCTCCGAGAGCAAGGAGAACACCATGCGTATTTTCGTCACCGGCGCAAGCGGCGCGATCGGCAGCCGGCTTGTTCCCCAGCTGATCGACGCAGGCCATGAAGTCATCGGCACCCACAACGCGCCGAACAGCGCAGAACGGCTACGGATGCTCGGCGCGAAGCCAGTCATGGTCGATCTGCTCGACGCACGCGCAGTGCGCACCGCCGTGCTCGAGGCCGAGGCCGAGGCGATCGTGCACCAGGCAACCGCGCTGGCGAACGCGAAACTCGGCCGCAACCTGGACAACGTGCTGGCCAAGACAAGCGAGCTGCGAACGAGGGGCACCGACGCGCTGCTGGCGGCCGCGCGAGAGGCCGGTGTGCTCCGGTTCGTCGCGCAAAGCGTCGCCGGCTTCTCTCGGTATGCCCGGGAGGGCGGACCGATCAAAACCGAGGAGGATCCGCTCGACCCCACGCCGCCGAAGAACTTCGAGCAGGCCGCGGCCGCGATGACCTACCTGGACAATGCGGTAACCGACTTCGGCGGAATCGCGCTCCGGTACGGCGTCTTCTACGGCGCCCACACTGACAGCTCGATCGAGCCTGTGCGCAAGCGGCAGTTTCCGATCGTCGGCGACGGCGGCGGGATCTGGTCCTGGATTCACCTCGACGACGCTGCCGCGGCAACCGCTCTTGCGTTGGAGAGCGACGGACCGGCGATCTACAACATCGTCGACGACGACCCCGCTCCGGTTCGCGAATGGCTGCCCGTGCTCGCCCGGAGTCTCAAGGCCAAGCCTCCGCGGCGCTTCCCGGTCTGGCTCGCCCAGCTGCTCGCGGGCGAGGCGATAGTCGTGATGTCCACCGAGGGCCGCGGTGCCTCGAACGCGAAGGCCAAGCGCGAGCTCGGCTGGACGCCGCGCTTCCCCAGTTGGCGCCAGGGATTCCGCGCCACCTACTCGGCACTCGCTGCGGCCGAAATATCGATCGCCCGACCGGCGACACGAACAGCGTCGCATGAGGCCGCAGCGATCGACGAATGACCCTAGGTGTTGAACCTCACGTTGACCCGGCTGAAAGGATTCACATGTCAGTTCGTAGCACTCTCTCCGTGATCGCCGCAGCCGTCGCAATTCCCGCGGTAAGCGCCTTCGGCGCCACGTCAGCGTCCACCGACTCCACCCCGATCGGTCCCCTGCCAAAAGGACCGATCACGCATGTAGAGACGGCGCGCGGATCCCTCGTCGCCGTCGCCCTCCCGCGGCAAAACAGAGCGACGGGGCTCGTATGGAGGGTGGCGCGGCCCGTGAACGGACGCATCCTTCGGCAACTGACCGAAGCCGACGTCGGATCAAGCGTCGTGCTTGTGTTCCGTGCGACCGGCACCGGTAACGCGTTCGTGCGCTTCGCACTCACTCGTGGCGAGTCCTCCGGAAAGGCTCTTCGCGCAGTGACTTACCACGTGCGTTCCCGGTAGGTCTGCGGCGGGTCTCCTGGCGCGCGCACGAGCCAACGCGCCAGGGGCACCGCCGCCGCTAAGAGGTGCTAACTCGATGGTTTTCTCCAGCCCGTCGCCAGCAGCTCAGGCAGCAGGCGTAGGCTCGGTTCTTCGCCGAGCGCCTGGGTTACAGGACGACTGGCGCGCAGACTGGCGCGTCGTGGCTGCAATCGGCTTCGGCAACGGCCTTAGGCGCGGTCTCCCTAACCGTCTTTAGGCCGCGGCGATTCCGGGAACGAGTCGAAGGGAAACGGATCAGTTCTCCCACATTTCGATGCGACCACCCACGCCCGAGCGACTTCTCGAGATCTACCTCGCCGACCACCTTGCGGCATCGACGGCCGGCTTGGCGCTGGCGCGCCGTACCGCTGAGAGCAACGCCGGCACAGCGCTCGGCGACGCTCTTCGGCGGCTGAGCACGGAGATCGAGGACGACCGCCGGACGCTGCAGACAATGGTCGGCGAGCTTGGCTTCCGGGAGTCGAAGGCGAAGGACGCGATCGCCTGGGTCGGTGAAAAGGTTGGGCGATTGAAGCTGAACGGGCAGCTCCGGGGCTACTCGCCGCTGAGCAGGGTCTTGGAACTCGAGGCACTGTCTGTCGGCGTTGCCGGGAAGCTCGCGCTCTGGCAGTCGCTCGGGTCCGTGCCCACCCTTCGTGAGCGGCTGTCCGGATTCGACCTAGACCAACTCGCAGCGCGAGCGCGACGGCAGCGGGACGAGATCGAAGAGCATCGCATCAACGCCGCTCGCGAGACCTTCGGAGCTCGGTGACGTTCGCCAGCGACAGGCAGCGCGTTAGACCTCGCGGTTGAGGAGCACGAGTTCGAGGTGGCCGCGGGCGGTGTTGCCGCGAATGTCGGCCGCTTCGACATCGAGCCGGTACCGGCCGTCGCCGTGGCGGCGCGTGTCCCAGGCGCGAGCAAGCCAGAAGCGATACCGGCCCCGTGCGTTCGGATGGTTCTGGCGCGTCCCACCGGCGTAGATCTCGTGGAAGCGAAACTCGGTCCGGAGCGCCGAGCGGAAGTCGGCCGCGACGCGCCACGGGATCACCGCGCGTCCCCCGCGCACGAGTCGCCAGCGCACCAGCGCCGGCGTCACCGGCAGGCCTCGCCAAGGCGGCGGCGCGGAGATCGGCGGATTGTCATGCGCGACCGCGATCAGGTTGACGACGCCCGTCAAAGCTCCCGCATTGACGGTTCTGCCGCCGCGCTCTGCGACGATGCGGTCCACGACGGGCGCGCCGAAGTCGTGAAAGGGCGTCAGCGCTCCCGCGCGGAGCGGGTTCCAGTACCTGCCGCCGCTGCGGTCCGCGAAGTGGACGTGGCCCCAGCCCTTCGCGACATGTCCGAGCAGAGCGTGCTTCCGCACCTTCTGCCCGTGGCGGACGCGCGGAACGATGTGCCAGTAGCCGTGGGAGCGGCCATCGCCCGTCACGACCCCGACGTTCCGGGCGCCCTCGGAGTGGACGGTGCCGCCGGCGACGGCGTAGACGGCGGTCCCGTCCGGCGCCGAGACGTCGATGCCGAAGTGAAATGCCTTGCTGCCCTTGGCGCCGATGCGCGGATCGCAGAAGAACCCGCGCACCGGGTGCTGCTCGTCGAACGGCTTCACGGGCCAGCCGTAGCTCATCGTCAGACGGGTGGGTTCCGGAGGCCGATCTCGATGTCCGAGCGCGCCCGGTTCCCGGCGGCGTCCCAGGCCCTGACGACGAGCAGGTAGCGGCCGTTCTTCAGCCGCGTCGTGTTCCAGTACGGCTTCTGGAAGAGCCGGAACCAGTACTCGCCCGCGCCGGGTATCTTCCGGTTGAGGGCGGGCTGCGCCGGGTGGTTCTGCTTCGTTCCCGGCGCGTAATGCTGCCCGGTCGCGATCGGGATCTGGTGGGCGGCGATATAAACGGTGCGCCGCAGCACGACCCGTCCGCTGGGCCGCTCGATGAGCAGGAGCCCGAGCCGGTAAGGGTGGTGCGGTGCGGCGAGCAGGGGAACGTTCTTGAACCACCCGATGAACGACTGCGGGTCGCTGACGCGAGCCCGTACGTCGACGATGCCGGTCAGACGCGACTTGTCGAGCCGCTTTCCCGCCGGCGGTAGCTGCGCCACGCCGGTGACCCGCCTGCTCCAAAGCGGCGTCGCCGGCGTGTAGAAGCGGATGTCGTGGATGACCGGCGGCGCGGTGTCGGTGTAGGGCTTGAGCTTGCCACCGGGCCGAAGCGGGTTCAGCAGCACCTGGCTGCCGTCGCCGGGGAAATGGAACTCGGTCAGGTGGACGTGCCAGGAGCCCTTCGTCGTCCAGCCGATGAACTGACCGGCGCGCACACGGTCGCCGCGCTTGACGCGCGCATCGACGTGCCCGTAGCCGAAGTGGCCGATGCGGATGCTGCCACGGGTCCCGGGCGAGGACGCCACGTCGACGACGCCGCCCTCGATCGCGAAGACGCGGTGCGTCCGCCCGCTGGGAGCGCCCTGCTCCGGCCGGTCGTCCCGGACCGCGACGTCGACGCCGGTGTGGTAGATCGCGCCGAACGTCGGATCGGGCCGCGGGTCGAGGAACGTCCCTCGCACCGGATGCTGCCGGTGCTGGGGCGAGACCGGCCAGCCACGGAAGTCGTCGTTGTAGTGCTGTGGGAACGGAGGCATGTCGGGGACAGAAGTCTTACAAGCCGGTCGGCAGCAGACCGAAGCGCCGCAAGGCACCGGGAAGGTTGACCGCCATGCCGGCTGAGTGAGACCAGCTCCCCGCAACGCCGATCACGGGCGCCGCAGGGTTCAGCTCCTTGATCCGACGGAAGAGCGCGGCGGAGTTGTGCGCCTGGTCGAGCACGACTTCGTCCGCGGTACTCCAGAACATTTGCAGCGGCACGCGGGAAGCGGCGATCGCGCTCGCGAAGTTGATCGGACTGCGGCGCGCGTACGCGCCAGGGACGCTCTCGGGCACTCCCCCGACCTCGCGGCGGGCCAGCTCCTGGAGCGAACGACCGTTGGAGAGGCGGGCGAAGTCGCGGTAGCGCCGCGCGAGGTCCGTCGGCGAGTCGAGCGCCACGGCGCCGGCGAGAAGGGTGTTGAAGCGGGGGTGCAGCCCCACGAGTGGAGCGGCAGCACCCGCCCGTGGCCCTCCGGGCTGATCACCGCGAACCGACCGCGTGCGGGCAGGTCGCCCCAGAAGCCGAGGTTCGCGCGCCCGGAGATTCCTCGCCCGTGCGGCGAGATGATCAGCGGCACGGGCGGGTTGTTCGCCGGGCCGAGGTCACGGGGCAGCGCGATGTGAGCCGCGCGGGCCAAGCCGTTATGGGCGAGGTAGCGCACCGTCCAGACGCGAACGGCCCCTGCTGGCGTGGCCATCGGATCCGATCATAGGCGGGGGCGCGAGGTCCGCCGCGGCACGTTGCCCAGGTCAGCGGACGCCGAGCCTCGACGTCACGCCGGACAACGCCACGTTCGCAGGGAGTGCGACCGCTAGCGCGAATCCGGTGTCCTACGGATCCGAAGGCAGCGTCAACTCCTTCACGACGCGGCTGCTCATTTTTCCCCAAGGGAGGTAGGGATGAACTCCAAGAGCATGGCAGGGTGGATCGGCTTTGCCGGCATGCTGATGCTGATCGTCGGCGCGATCGACTTCTTTCAGGGCCTCATCGCTCTGTTCGAAGACGAGTACTTCGTCGTCACTGGTTCCGGCTTCCTCGTCGTCGACCTGACGGCCTGGGGCTGGACCATGATGATCTGGGGCGTGCTGCTCGTTCTCGCAGGCCTCGGACTCATGGCCGCGCAGGGGTGGGCGCGCTGGTTTGCGATCGTGACCGTGTCCCTGAACTTCATCGTCCAGCTCGGCTTCCTCGGCAACAGCCAGTATCCGCTCTGGTCACTGACGGTGATGGCGCTGAACATCATCATCCTCTATGCGCTGACCGCGCGCTGGAGCGAGAGCAGGGCAGACCTCGACCCCGTCCGCTAACGCCCGCTCGTAGACCGAGGGCCGTCGCGCACCATCGTGCGCGACGGCCTCAGGTCAGCGGCGGGCTCAAAGAAGCGGTGTGAACGGCCGTAGCTCGTCGGCGCCGGGCTGGATGATCCCGACGTGGGACTCGGGCACTTCGTTCCAGGCGCCCTCGAGGTCGCCGAGAGGCTCGGAGACGACGACTCGCGTCTCGTCCGAGAGCGCGGCGAGCGCCTCGTTCTCCGGATGGAGCGCCCGCAGCGCATCCATGCGCGTGCTGAAGTAGAGAGATCGGGACTCGCCCTCGCTCGAGTACCGGAACGCATAGACGCTGCGCCCGTCTGACGTCCCGATCGTCATCTGGAGGGGATGCTCGACACCGTGCCGGCTGCCGGTCTTCTCGACCAGGCCGACCATCTTCTCGACGGCTCCGACGGGGTCGGTCTCGAGGCCGAAGGTCAGGGCGAGGTAGAACATCGTCTCCGAGTCGGTGGTGCCCTCGATCGAGGTGAAGAGCGAGTCGTCGATCGCCAGCATGAGCTCGCGCCTGAGCTTCGGGAACTCGCGGATCAGGCCGTTGTGCATCCACAGCCAGCGCCCGTAACGGAAGGGGTGCGCGTTGGTCTCCTGGATCGCCGTCCCCGTGGAGGCGCGGATGTGGGCGAGGAAGAGGGGCGAGGAGATGCCGGCGGCCAGCTCGCGCAGGTTCTGGTCGTTCCACGCCGGGTGGACGCTGCGGTAGAGCCGCGGTGTGCCGCTCTCGTCGTACCAGCCGACGCCGAAGCCGTCACCGTTCGTCGTCGTCGCGCCCAGCCTCGAGTGCAGGCTCTGGTCGATGAGGGAGCGGTCGCGGTTGAGGAGCAACTCCTCGAGCCGGATCGGCGATCCCGAGTACGCAAGCCAACGGCACATCGTCTACCTCCTCTCCGCCGCGGCCAGTTGGCCTCGACGGGATTGTCTGTGTCTGGACCAGGCTCATGGCGACGAGGCTCCGGCGATTGACACAGCGCTATCCGTGTTCGGGCGGCGTGGACGGCGCTGAGAGCGCCGAGACTCCACTCGCGTCTGGCCGAACGTCGGCACCCGCGGTCGAGACGGTCACGGGTCGTGTCGGGATCGTGTGCGAGGCGGCGCCGGCCGCCGCAGCGGCGAAGTCGACCGCCGAGGGCCGAGTCTGCTGGTGGCGCGCCATGAGGAGGACGAGCGCGACGCCCAAGGCGCACATGATCGCCATCAGCACCGCGGCCCGCGAGAAGCCAGCCGCGAGCGCCTCCGAGGCCGATGCGCCGGCAGCGGTCTCCTCGACCGTGACCGAGTTGAAGATCGTCGCGACCGCGGCCACCACCACCGACCCGCCGATGTACCGCGCCATGTTCGAGATCCCGGATGCCTGCCCGACCTGGTCCTGTGAGACCGCTGCGGTCGACGCCGACGACGCCGGCCCGTTCGCCAGCCCGAGCCCGACCGAGAGCAGCACGAGCGGGAGGACGAGGCTCGCGTACGCCCAAGACGACTCGATGAGCGCCAGCGCTCCGAAGCCCACAGCAGCGAGACCGAAGCCTGCGACGATGGCGAATCTCGTGCCGATCCGGGCCGCGAGCGGCGTGATGAACGGTGTGACGGCGATCATGGCGGCCGCCGCGGGAAGCGTTGCCACGCCCGTCTTCAGAGCGCTGTACCCGAAGGTCGCCGGATCCTGGAGATAGAGACTGAGCACGTACATCAGGCCGTTGATGGTGCCGGCGACGATCAGAATCGCCAACGTCGCCCCGACGAGTATCTGGTTGCGGAGCAGGGCGAGATCGACTAGTGGGGCCGAGACCCGCTTCTCGACGACCACGAAGAGCACGGCGCCGACGACGGAGGCGACGAAGCACCCGAGTGTGGCCGCCGACGTCCAGCCCCAGTCGCCGCCCTTGCTGAACCCGAGGACGAGCGGAACGAGAGCGACGGCGATCAGAACCGTGCCGGCGAAGTCGATCGAGCGGGCCCGCTCCGGGTCGCGTGACTCCTGCACCTTGGCGAGCGTGAGCGGGATGCACGCGGCGGCGATCCCAGCGTCGAGCCAGAACAGCCCTTGCCAGCCGCTCAACTCCACGAGTGCGCCGCCGATGAGCGGGCCCATTGCTGCCCCCGCCGCCGAAGCAGCGCCCCAAACCGTGATCGCCCGCATCTGTCCCTTGCCCGAGGAGGCGACCGAGAGCAGGCTCATCCCGCAGGCGAGGATCGTGGCGCCCGAAGCTCCCTGGATCAGCCGACCGACGATGATCCCGGCGCCGCTCGTCGACAGCGCGATCAGCACGCACGAAGCGATGAAGAGCAGGAGCCCGCCGAGGAAGACGCGCCTGCGGCCGAACACGTCTCCGAGCGCCCCGGACGTCACGATCACAGCCGCGCCGACCAGCATGTAGCCGGTCACTGCCCATTGCAGTTGCGCGACGGGGGCGCCGACGTCCTCGCTCATCGTCGGCAGCAGGATGGTGACCGCAGAGGTGTTCGCGTTGACGACGAACGTCGACACGCATGCGGCCGCCAGGACCCCACCCGCGGCCGCACGGTCAGTCAGCTCGTGAGCGCTCACATCAGGGCACGGCCGGCACGGTCGTCGTCGGCGCCGGCGGCGCCGGTACGTGATCGCCGAAGAAGAGGTAGACGATCGCGCATCCCGCGAGCAGGGTGACGATCCACGCGACCTGCAGTGGCACCTGGAAGGAGTGGTCGATCACACGCTTGCCGAGCGTCGTCGTGCCCGTCTCGTCGGCCTCGGCGGCCGCGATCTGGGTGCCGTTGGTCGGCAGGAACATGACGCCGGCGACCGCGGTCCACATCGCGATCATGTAGCCGGCTCCGATCCCCAGCGCCAGCCCCAGTGGGATCATCGTTCGCGTCGCCGCGGATTGGCTCGTAGTGAGAGCTGCGACGAGGAAGATCGCGATTGCGATCGTGAACGGCCAGTTCTCCGCGAGGCCGCCGAGAGCGGTGACGATGGCGTCCTCGTTGTTGGCGATGAACGTGTCGGCCATCCAGGCGATCCCGAACAGCGCGATCATCGCGATCATCCCCGACTTGAAGATCGGCGCGGACGCGACGTCCCCGGCCCCCACGTGCGCGAGCAGCAGGATCAGAGCGGCAGCGGTGAGCATGATCATCTGGATCAGGGGCGTCACTGACATCGGCTCGACGCCTCCGCCCTCTGCGGCGACCGTCGGCCGCAGAGCCTCGAAGACACCGAAGATGCAGATCGCGGTGACACCCAACAGGAAGATGGCGACGCTGCGCTTCGCGTAGGGCAGCAACGTGATCTCACCGGCCGGCGCCGGCGGCTTGATCTCGCCGGCGGTCAGGCGGCGCTGGTACTCGACGTCGTCGTCCAGATCCTTGCCGTAGCCGTTCATGACCAGCGCCATCGCGAAGATGCCGATGATGCTGGCCGGCACCGTGATCAGCATCACGTCGACGATGTCGTAGTTGTAGATCTCGACGAGCGGCAGCATCGTCGCCATCGCGGCTGCGACCGGGCTCGCCGTGATCCCGAAGGTCGAGGCAACGGCTGAGCCGGCGAGTGCGCGCTCGGGCCTGATCTTGTTCGCGTAGGCGAGCTCGTTGATCACCGGGATCAGGGAGAAGAACGTGTTGCCGGTACCCGTCAGGATCGTCAGGAGCCACGAGATGTAGGGAGCGAAGAAGTTCAGCATCTTCGGCCGTGCGCGCAACGCCTTGCCCGCGATCAGGACCATGTAGTCGATGCCCCCGGCCGCCTGCATCGCGGCGGCGGCGGCGATCACGGCGACGATGATCAGCATCGCGCTGATCGGCGGCTCGCCCGGATCGAGCCCGAAGAGGAAGACGAGCACGAGCGTGCCGACGCCGCCCCACAGGCCGAGCCCGATGCCGCCGAAGCGCACGCCGAGGGCGATGAAGCCGATCACGACGACGCCCTGGAGCGCGATCAGGATCCAGTCGGTCGTGCTCATTCAGCCGTCTCCTCTCGGACCTGCTGACACGTGGTCGAGTCACTGAACGCAGCGGCGAGCTCATCGTCGAGGCGGCCGACCTCGACGAGCGTCTGGGCGCCGCTGGCGAGCACGCCGGCGATCGTTCCCGCTGCTCCGGTGAGCTGCTCGACCGATTCCTCGATCGTCTCCGCTTCGTCGTCGAGCGCTTCCTCCGACTCCTCGAGCTCGGTCAAGGCCGAGTCGGCCCAGTCCGACACCCGCTCAGCTGCCTCCTCGCCCTCCTCGGTGTCGGGGATGCCCGCATTCTCGACGCCCACCACCAGCGTCTCGGCCGCCTGCACGCCCCGCTCGAGGCCCTTGCGGATGAAGCCCGTTCGGCCCTGCGGCGTCTCCGACTGCGGCTCCTCGCCGCCGGACGAATTGGCGTTGGGCGTCCGCAGGTCGTCGACGATCGCCTCGACCTCGCCCCGCCAGACGCCGACGGCGCCGCACACGTTCTGCGCCCACTCGCCGGCCGAGACCGGCTCGCCTTCCTCGTCACGGTTCCCGATCAGACCGGTGACGCCGAGCACCAGCACGAGTCCGACCGCGATGCCGACCCAGGTGAGCGGTCCGCGCCCCACGTCCTACTTCCTCCCCGGAGCGGACAGCTCGTCGACGACGGCGACGAGCAGCTGCCAGAAGCGCTCGACGGTGGGGATACTCACGCGCTCGTCGGGCGAGTGCGGGAACTCGATCTGCGGGCCGAACGAGAGCATGTCGAGGCCGGAGGCCTTCCCGCCGATGACCGCGGTCTCCAGCCCGGCGTGCACGGCCGTCACGATCGGAGGCGCTCCGAAGAGGCGCTCGTACACGACCTTCGCCGAGGCGAGAGCGCGCGAGTCGAGATCCGGGCGCCAACCCGGATAGTTGTGCTTGACCTCCAGCGTGCCCCCGGCCAGCCGCGCAGCAGCGTCGAGCGTGGCGATCACCTCCGGCATCGCCGAGTCGTTCGACGAGCGCGAGAGACTGTGCAGCGTCAGCTGGTCGCCCTCCGTGGTCGCCTCCCCGAGCGACGTGCTCGTCTCGACGAGGTCGTCGAAGTCGGGGCTCAGCGCGAGCGGCCCGGTCGGAACGAGAGCGACTGCGTCGAGGAGAGAGGCTGTGCCCGCGTCGGTCCATGGCTCGGCGGAGGCCTCGCCTGCAGCGACGTCGACCGAGACGCCGGCGTCCGTCTTCGCGAACGCGTCACGGATCGTCTCCGCAGCCGTGGCAAGCGCATCCCGGAATGCCTGCTCGCTGGCACTCTCGACCGAGCAGACCGCGATCGCGTCGCGCGGAATCGCGTTGCGGCTCTTGCCGCCGGAAAGTGAGACGAGCCGGAAGGGCACCGTCGTCAGTGCTTCACGCAGCGCTCGGCCCAGCACCTTGACCGCGTTCGACCGTCCCAGCGTGATTCCCATCCCGGAGTGGCCGCCCTGACCGCCGCTGACCGTGACCGCAAGCGTCACCGCGCCGTCGGCGGCCGGCTCGCGCGGCGCCTCGATCCGGATCCAGGTGTCGGTGCTGCCGGCGCACCCCACCGTCAGCTTCCCGTCCTCCTCGCTGTCGAGGTTGATCAGGATCGAGCCCGTCACGAGCACGGGGTCGAGCGCGTTCGCGCCCTCGAGGCCGACCTCCTCGGCCACCGTCATCAGCAGCTCCAGCGGCCCGTGCGGCAGCGACTCGTCCTCGACCAGCGCCATCATCGCCGCGATCGCGACGCCGTCGTCGGCGCCGAGCGTCGTCCCGTCCGCCGTCAGCCAGTCGCCGTCGCGGACGAGCGCGATCCGCCCTTCCGCCGGGTCGTTCGGGCTCGAAGGATCGCGCTCGCAGACGATGTCCAGATGGCCTTGGAGCACGACCGTAGGCGCGTCCTCGCGACCAGGTAGTCGCCGGGACGCGGACAACGAGGTTCCGGCCGGCGTCCTGCTGCAGCTCGAAACCATGCCGGTCGGCCCACTCGCGCACATGCTCGATCGCGGGCTCCTCGGCCCGCGACGGGCGCGCGATCTGCGTCAAGGCCTCGAAGTGCCCCCAGAACGAGCGGGGCTCGAGTCCGGAAAGTACCGACACTTCCGTCGCCATTCCGCTACCTCCTCCCGCCGTTTGGCTGACCCCTCGCCTGCCGTGGTGCACCTAACTGGGTCGCGCTGCCGTCGAGATCCTGAGTGAGGCGTCGCGGCAGGAGGAACCTTCATCACGCTGCGGGTGAAAAGACCTCACCCACAACGGATGAATTGCGAACGAGGACCTTGCCGCACCGGCCCCGCTCGGTGCTGCTCGGATGCAGACGTTCATCCACCTGGGGTGAGGCGAGAGCTCGTCCTCAGGACGAGACTCACTGCCATCGAGTCTGAAAGCGAGCGCGTCTTATACTGGCGCAGCGGAACGAGACGGCGTGCTCCGGCCTCGGTGATCCGTTCGAACATGTCTTCAGCTGGAGTGCAGTCCCAACAAGGAGAGGTCATGGCAGTAGGCCCCGTCGACGTCTACATCATTGGTTTTCCGGGCAACAAGTTCACGGGGAAGATCGCCCCGGCGATCCTGGACCTCGTGGAGAACGGAACGATTCGCGTGCTCGATCTGCTCTTCGTCATGAAGGGTGAAGACGGCGTCGTGACGACGCTCGAGGCTGCGGACATCGACGAGGAGGGCGCGGCCTTCCTCTCGATCGACATCGCGCAGCCGGGAGCGTTGGGACCGGAGGACGCCGAGGAGGTCAGCGACGACCTTCCGGCCAACAGCTCGGCCCTCCTGATCGCGTTCGAGAACCTCTGGGTCGGGAAGGTGGTCGACGCCCTACGGGCTGCGGATGCCGTGTTGATCGACTCGATCCGGATCCCGGTCGACGTCGTGGAAGCGTTCGAGACAAGCTAACCCCGCCCTTCGAGATCGAGAGGTAACGAGATGGGACTTCTTCGCATGGCAACCCGCACGGCCGTCGTCGCGGGAACCGCCACCGCCGTATCCGGGCGCGTCCAGCGTCGTCAGGCCGCCAGGTACGCCGAGCAGGACAGCCAGCAATACGAGCAGGCCGCGCCGCCGCCGGCGCCGGCAGCGGCACCGGAGGAGGACGCGACCGCGCAGCTTCAGAACCTGGCGAGCCTCCACACCCAGGGCGTGCTCACCGATGAGGAGTTCGCGGCCGCCAAGGCCAAGATCCTCGGGATCTGACCGCGACACCCCGGGCCTGTGAGGCACGTCGAGGCGTACTCGCAGCTGGCAGGGGTCTATGACGAGATCGTCATCGACCCTTGCCATGCCCGGTGGGCGTCGTTCCTCGATGAGCTCTGGAGCGCCGACCCGTCGGGCGTACGCTCCGTGCTCGACCTCTGCTGCGGCACGGGCCTGCTCGCGAGCGAGTTGATCACACGGGGCTACCGGGTGGTCGGCGTCGACGCCTCCGACGCGATGCTGGCCGTCGCCGGAGAGCGTCTCGGCGCCGACGTCGCGTTGAGCAGGACGACGCTCCCGGACCTGACGGTCGGCGGCGTCTTCGACGCTGTGGTCTGCACGTTCGACGGCCTCAACTACCTCACGCCGGACGAGTTGCGACTGACGCTGCAGGCGGTATCACGCTGCCTTCGGCCCGCCGGTTGGCTCGTCTTCGACCTCCACACCGACGCGATGATGGAGTTCACCGTCTCCAATCCCGTCGTCGCGGGTGAATCGGCCGGACACGGCTTCGTGATCACCAGTGCCGTGGATCCCGACGCCCGTACTTGCGACACCACGATCGAGCTCACGCGGCCCCGCGACCGTGACCCCTTCAGCGAGCAGCACCGGCAGTACTTCCACGCGGATGCGGAGGTCCGGGCCTCCCTCGAGGACGCGGGCTTTGCAGTCACCGCGGTCGGCGAGGAGTACACGCGCGCACCGGTCGACGCCTCGACCCTGCGGGCCACCTGGACGGCGCGGCGCCTAGCGGCGTGAGCCGCTACGCGGCGGTCGGTCAAGCGGCCGGTTGGACGACCGCTTTCGCCTGGGCGACCTTCTCGCGCCGCGCCTTCGTCATCTCCTGGATGAAGATCTGGATCATCGCCGCCAGCGGCACCGCGGTGAGCGCCCCGAGCACGCCCAGCAGGGCGCCGAAGAGGCTCACCGAGACGATGATGAAGAACGGGGAGATGTTCACCGCCTTGCCCTGGATCTTCGGTGTGAGGATGCTGTTCTCGAGCTGCTGGTAGACCAGCACGACGGCGGCCATGATCAGCGCGGCAGTGAGTCCCTGCTCCGCCCAGAGGGTCGGCACGAGGATGAACCCGGCGATCGTGGCGCCGATATTGGGGATCATGTCGAGCAGCCCCGCGATCACACCGAGCGCGATGGCGTAGCTCGAGCCGAGCAGCCACGCGGTCACGCCCTGGGTCGTGCCGGCGATCGTCGCGATGATGATCACCCCGATCGCCCAACGCGAGACGGACTCGGTGACCCGTTCCCAGACGCTGAGCCAACGCTCCTCCTCGCCCGGCATGAGCACGCTGCCGAGCGATCGCTTCAGGTTGGCGATGTCCGTGAGGAGGAAGAGGCAGATGAAGAGGATCGTGAAGGCGGCGAGGAAGATCGAGAAGAAGCTGCCGGTGAGGCCGAGGACGGCCGAGATCGCGTCGGGCACGAGTGACGAGACCTGCTGAGCGCCTTCCTGGACGTTTTCGGCCGCCCCGGAGTCTCCGAGCCACGACAGCTCGTCCGAGTCCTGGAGCTGCTGAACGGTGGCCGGCAGCTCCTGGAGAAAGTCGCGGACTGAGCCGACGAGCGGCACGAGTAGCAGCAGGGCCAGCGCCGTCACGGCGATCGCCGTCCCGAGCACCGTCACCGTCGCGGCCAGCCCGCGCGACATGTTCGTCTTCGCCATCACGAACCGGACCGGGAACTCGAAGACGAGTGCGAGGAAGATGCCGACGAAGACAACGAGGAACGTGTCGCCGATCGCAGCGAACGCGGCGGCCACCGCGATCGCGGCGGCGACGATCAGCACCGTCCGCATCGGCAGGACGAGCTCCACACGCTTGGTGGAGGACGGGTCCATCGCCCAACCGTACAGAGCCGGTCAGACGCGCTTGCCTCGGCGGAAGGCGGGGATCGGCCTCCGTGTCCGAGGCGTCAGGCGGTGGCGTACCGAGCTCGGGCGGGTTTGGCCGCGTACGTCGCGAGGTCGAGCGCGACTCCGAGGCCGACGAGGATCCACTCGCCGCCCGAGACGCCGCCGACCGGAGACCACGCCAGGAGGTACATGAGCGTCGTCCACGGCGCGACGAAGAGGCCCAGCAACGGCCAGACCCACGAGTCGAACGCCAGGTCGACCCGGTTCCCGAAGAGCCACATCGCAAGGATCACGAAGCGCGGGCCGAGCGCTGCGAAGAGTAGGGCGAAGCAACACATCAGCGGAACACCTCACGAGGTCGGTAGCCGGGTCTCCCACGACCATCTCACAGCCGGATGCGTGCGCGCGCCTCCCGCGGGACGCTTCACCCGCACGGGGTGAGCGGGCTTCACCCCGACCAGCCTTACCATTCGGTTCCGCGATTCGAAGGGAGCTTCATGGTCGTTGCCTCAACTTTCTGGGATGTGTTCTTCCTGCTGCTGATCTGGATCCCGCTGATCACGCTGTGGATCTTCGCGCTGGCGGACGTCTTCCGGCGCAACGACCTCCGCGGGATCACGAAGGCGCTCTGGGTCGCGTGCATCGTCTTCCTGCCGTACTTCGGCTCGTTCATCTACCTGATGTCGCGCTCGGCTGCGGTCACCCGCGACGAGGGCTATCCGTCGGACACGACGCGCAAGCTCGCCTAAGATCCAAGGATGGGAATCCGCAGACGCCGCAGACGCACGGGCATCGCCGGAGCCGTCGAGGGAGTGCTTCATCGCATCCTGACGGCGACCTGGTTCGCCCGTCGGGTCGTGCGCGGCTGGCGCACCGCCCGCTGAACGAGGGCGGCGTCACACCAGTCCGAGCTCGTGGCCGCGAATCACCGCCTCGAGGCGCGTGTGCACGTTCAGGCGGCCCATCAGGTGCCGGACGTGGTTCCGCACGGTCTCCATCGAGATGCCGAGAGCCTTGGCGATGTGCTCGGTGGAGTAGCCGGCGGCGATGTAGCGAAGCACATCGAGCTGCCGGGGCGTGAGCTCGACCGACGACGCTCGCGCACGTGGGAGCTCGCCCGTCGGATCGGCGAGCCCGAACACGCCGACGACGGAGCCGTGCTCGAGGAGCTGGGTGGAGCTGATGTCCACCTCGACACGACGGCCGTCCGCCGTGCGTACAGCGACGGTCCCCTCGGTCGACTGCACGGTCCCGAGCATCTTCGCCGCGAACTCCTGTCGCGCTCTGGTAGCGAACTCCGGCTCGACAAGCTGACCGATCCGCAGGCCGCGGATGTCGCCGAACTGCTCCACGGCGGCCTTGTTCAGCCAGCGGACGGCGCCGTCGCGGTCGAGGATGTAGGCCGGCATCGGCAGCCTGGCGATCGACGGTGCGAGGTCGGGCGCAATCCTCCGCAGCTCCTCGAGGGATCCGGGCTCCGTCAACACGTTCCGCGAATTGACACATACGCGTCATGGACACGGCCAGGGGGACCGATCAAGGTGGCGCTGGGATTCGGAGGCCAGGCCGCCGGCCTTCGAGCCCTTCCCCTCCCGGGGCGCCCGGTTCCAACTCCGACGGCTCGGGGGTCGGGCGCCCCGGGCCCCAAGCTCGCCTGCGGGTGGCGGTGCATGAGTCAAGCCTCGCTGCCCGCTCCCCAACCGAGATCATCCGGATCGCATGAACGTGGTTTCATCCGCGTTGGATGACGACCGGACGTCCGAAAAGGAGATGATGTCCGCGTGAGCTACGGCCCGATCCAGATGCTCGTCGTCGGCTTCGACGGCAACCGCTTCCGCGGCGAGATCTGGCCCGAGCTGGAGCGGCTGAAGAACGAGGGTGTCGTCCGGATCATCGACCTCATGCTCGTGCGAAAGGACTCGGCCGGAGCGGTCACGCACATGGTGGCGAGCGACCTCGACTGGGAGGAGGCGGCGAAGTTCGGCGAGGCGATGGGCGCGCTCGCCGGGTTCGCGCGTGACGGGCTCGCAGGACTCGAGCGCGGGGGGCTCGCGGGGATGGCGGATCTGATGGACGGTCACCTCTTCGACCAGGAGGACATCTTCAGGCTGGAGCAGCTCGTGCCCGCCGGGATGACCACGGCGGTCGCACTGATCGAGCATCTCTGGGCAGAGCCCTTCCTCGCCGCCGTCTCGCGTGCGAACGGCTTCGAGCTGCTGAACGAGTGGGTGCTCCCGACGCAGATCATGGAGACCGGTGGCACGTTCGCGAGGCGGGCCTCGTGGGACGACAGCGAGCGCAGTACCTAGTGGGCGAGACGTCGTTCCACTAGGGCGCTCGAGTGTTCTTTCGGCTCAGTAGCCTGGCTCTGGGGCTCATCCTGCTGGCCTTCGTGGTCGGCGCGACGGTGCTCGGACACCTCGTCGGCCGCTCGCTCCGAAGCCGCTCCGACGGCTTCCGCGAGCCGCTCGCGGTCCTGCAGGCCGCACTGCTCGGCGTCGTCGGCCTCATCCTCGCCTTCGGCCTCGCCCTGGCGGTCGGGCGCTACGAGTCGCGCCGCGCTGCGGTCGTCGCGGAGGCCAATGCCATCGGGACGACGTACCTGCGGGCGCAGACGCTGGCCGAGCCGATCCGGAGCCGCTCGCTGGAACGCCTCGTGAGCTACACGGACACCAGCATCCGCCTGTCCCACGCCGTGCCCGACAGTGACGCCGCGCGCGCGGCCATCGACGACGGGCAAGAGCTCCAGCGTGAGCTGTGGGGGCTGGCGGGACAGGCGCTCGCGGGCGCTCCGACCGCGAGCGCGCCGCGCCTGTACGTCGAGACCCTGAACGAGATGATCGACATGCAGACCGTGCGGGCGTCGGCGCTGAACAACCGGGTCCCGGCCGCGGTGCTCTGGCTCGACGTGCTCGCCGCCGCCGTTGCGCTCGGCCTCCTCGCCGCCTACCTGGCGCTGCTCGGACGCGGCTTGCTCACGTCCGTTCTCGGCGCGGTGCTCGTGAGCGTGCTGCTGCTCGTCATCTTCGACCTCGACCGGCCGACGCGGGGCATGATCACCGTCCCCGACACGCCACTGACCAACCTGCGCGCCTCGATGGACCTGCCGCCTGCCGCCTCGGCGCCGTAGCGCTCAGTCGCTTCGAGCGAGATAGAGGAGCGCCGCCTTCACCCGGCGGCTGATGTCGGCCGACTCCTCCAGGTCGAGCTTGCGGAAGATCGCGTTGATGTGCCGTTCGACCGCGCGCTTGGTGACGACGAGCAGGCTGGCGATCGCGGTGTTGCTCCGGCCCTCGGCGATCAAGCCGAGGATCTCCAGCTCGCGCGGCGTCAGCGCTTCGAGCGGTGAGCGATCGTTCCCGGCTCGAACCGAGAGCAGCCGCTCCACGATCCCGGGATCGACGACGGAGCCGCCGTTTGCCACCTCCCGGACCGCGCGGCCCAGCTCGGCTCGATCGCGGACCCGCTCCTTGAGCAGATAGGCGCGGCCGCCGGCGCCCCCATCGAAGAGGGCGATCGCGTAGAGCGGGTCGGTGTACTGACTCAGCACCACGACCCCGATCTCCGGTCGCGACGCCCTGAGCTCGTCCGCGAAGCGGATCCCTTCGTCCCTGTTGTCCGGCGGCATCCGGATGTCGGTGACGACCACGTCCGGCCGGGTGGAATCGACCGCCTCGCGCAGCGTGTCCAGGTCGCCGCACGTGGCCACGAGCTCGACGTCCTCGATGCCCTCGAGCACGCGGACGATGCCCTCGCGCGCGAGGTAGTTGTCCTCGGCGAAGACGACGCGGATCGGCATCAGGCCGCCATTATCCCGTGCGCCGCGCGAGTCGCCCCGGCGCCGCCGTCCCGGCCTGGTGCCAGCCCACCCAGACAAAGTGGTGCAGCCCCGCTGGTGCGCGCGCACGCCACTCCCCATACTCCCTGGCACCCCCTTTCGCAGGAGGCCCCATGCCGCCCCCAAGCTCTGGCCGCTCGAGGCCCGAGCCGTCGAACGTCGTCGAAGCCAAGGTTCGTGTGCCGCTCTCGCCGCCGGGGTCGGTGTCGAGAACCGCGCTGGTCAACCGCCTCAGGGCGACACCGGCCTCCGTCGTCACCCTCGTGGCTCCGGCCGGCTATGGCAAGACGACGCTCCTGGCGCAGTGGGCCGAGCGCGATCGCCGGCCGTTCGCGTGGCTCTCGCTCGACGAACGCGACGACGACCCCGCCGCCCTGGTCGCACAGCTCGCGGCGGCCCTCGATCGGCTCGGCGCGCAGGCATCCGGAGTCGAAGACCTGTCGGCGCTCACGTCCCGGCTGGCGTCGGCCGGGGCGCTCGTGCTCGTCCTGGACGACGCGCACCTGCTCCGCTCACGCGGCTCGAGGGAAGCGATCACCGCCCTGGCGGAGCACGTTCCCCCGGGCTCGACGCTGGCGGTCGCGGCGCGCACGCCACCCGGCCTGCCGATCGCCCGCCTGCGGGCCGGAGGAGAGCTGCTCGAGGTGCCGGTCGACGAGCTGGCACTGAGCCCCCGCGAGAGCGAGGCGCTCCTGCGAGAACTGGATGCAGAGCTTCCGCACGAGGACGCCGCCGAGCTCCTCGCACGCTGCGAGGGCTGGCCTGCCGGGATCCGCCTGAGCGTGCTCGCCTGGAAGGAGCTGGAGGGCGCGGCGCCCCGGCCCGCCGTCCCGGGCGGCGACGATCGCTTCCTGGCCGAGTACTTTCGCTCGGAGTTCCTGCGGCCCCTGAAGCCCGAGCTCCTGACGTTCCTCCGGCGCACGTCGATCCTCGGAAGGCTGACCGCTCCGGTGTGCGACGCCGTGCTGGGGAGCAAGGGCTCCGGGCAGGTGCTCGCCAGGCTCGAGCGGCATCTGCTCGTCGCTCCACTCGATCGCCACGGCAAGACCTACCGCTACCACCCGCTGTTCGGGGACCTGCTCAGGCGGGAGCTGGCGGAGAGCGAGCCCGAGCTGATCGCCGAGCTCCACCGGCGCGCAGCCGACTGGTTCGAGGAGCACGGGGACCCCGAGGCGGCGCTCCGCCACGCCGAGGGCTCCGGCGACACCGATCGCCTGGCGCGGATCGTCGCCGCGATCGCGCTGCCTGCGTACTACCGGGGCCGGATCGCGGACGTCGAGGGCTGGCTCGGCACGTTCGACGACGAGACGCGACTCGAGCGCTACCCGACGGTCGGCGTGATCGGAGGCTGGATCCATGCGCTCCGCGGCCGGCCGGGCGAGGCCGAGCGCTGGCTCGCCGCCGCCGAGCGCGGTAGCTCGGCCGGGACCGAGCCCGACGGCGAAGCCTCCGCCGGGCCGTCGATCACGCTGCTGCGCGCCGCGCTCTGCCGCGACGGCGTCGACCAGATGTGCTCGGACGTCGAGCAGGCGCTGGCCGACCTTCCGCCCTCCAGCCAGTGGCGCCCGCTGGCGCTTCTGCTGCTGGGCTCGGCGCTCGTCCTCCGTGGACGGGACGCGCTCGCCGACGCGATCCTCGCCGGGGCGGAAGACTCCGCGGAGCGCCTGGGCGCAACGGAGACTCGCATCGTGGCGATCAGCCAGCGCTCGCTCCTCGCCTCGGCGCACGCCGAGCACAACGCCGCGGAGACGCACTCGCTGCGGGCACGAAGCCTCGCCGAGACCTCGCAGCTCGACGGCTATACGACCAGCGCGCTCGAGCTCGCCGCCTCGGCACGAACCTCGCTTCGGCACAACCGCTGGGACCAGGCCCGCTCCGACCTGACGGCAGCTCGCAGCCTTACCCCGCTCCTGACGGACGCACTCCCCTGGCTTGCCGTCCAGACCCGCCTCGAGCTCGCACGGGCGTACGTGACGCTGCGCGACGCCGACGGCGCCGGCACGCTGCTCTCGGAGGTGCAGGACATCCTGCGTAGCCGTCGGGGCCTGGGCGTGCTCGCGGCACAGGCGGACGCGCTGCAGGCCGAGGTCGCGGCGATGGCCGCGGCCGGAGAGCGCAAGGGGCCCGGCCTGACGCGCGCCGAGCTCCGGCTCCTCCCCCTGCTCGCCACTCATCTGTCCTTCCGTGAGATCGGCGCCCGACTGTACGTCTCCCGCAACACCGTCAAGACGCAGGCGATCTCCGTCTATCGGAAGCTGGGCGTGTCGAGCCGGAGCGACGCGATCGACCGGGCGGCGCAACTAGGGCTCGTCGAGGTGGCGAGCACGCCGGCCGAGCTCACCCGCACGGCCTGACCTGGGAGCCGGCACGCAGACCGGTCAGGCGTCGTGATCGGCCTCCGTGAGCCCCGTCGCACGCGCAATCTTCGCCCCGGCCGAGACCGCGCGGGGAGTGCCGACGAGCGGCGCGACCGCCGCGAGCGCCCCGAGCACCTGCTCGAGGTCGAGCTCGGCCTCGTCGGCTGCATCGAGCTGGGCGACCCAGGAGACAAGCGGCCCGTCCAGAGCGACGAGTGCCGCGATCTGAACCAACCGGTACGTCTGCCGGTCGAGCTTCGCCGGGCCCTCCAGGGGGCGGAGGTCGCCGCCCGCCACGGCGCAGAGCCGCTCCTCTGACTCGGTGCGGCGAGTGGCCAGGGCCAGCACCTCGCCGCGGTTCACGCGCTCAGCCCGCCGATCCCGTCGCCGATCAGCTTCCCGCCGAGGACGAGCAGGAGCACGGTCATGATCGCCGCGTTGTGCGCCGACATCCAGGCCTTCATGCCCTCCAGGATCTCCTTCGCCCTGGCGCCGAGCGCGAAATAGATGGCGAGCGGCGCGAGGATCGTCAGCGAGCCGAGCAGGATGAAGACGGCGAGCACGCCCGCCTCCTGGCCGTGCGAGAGGCCGGCCTGCGCGATCAGGGTCGCCGCAGCGATCGTGAGCGCGAGGTTCTTCGGGTTGAGGCCCGACAGAAGCACCCCGATCCCCAGCGACTTGCCGGCGGTGAAGCTGTCGATGGTCTGCATCCACTTCGGCATCGCCGCTTCCTGCCCGGGCTGCGGCCGGCTGCGCCACTGCTTGCCGGCCAGCACGAGGAAGAGAATCCCGAGCCCGAGCTTGAGCAAGCTCGCCCACGTCGCCGGCTCGCCGGTGCTCGAATCGGCATTGCCGCTGGAGATTGTGAGCATGACGGCCCCGGCGATCGTCAGACCCGCGAGCCAACCGACGGCGAAGGCCACGCCCGTCGAGCGGGCGCGCGGCGTCCCGAGCATCAGGATGATCGCGATGATCGGGACGGGGCTGATCGCAACTCCGATCGCCAGCGGCAGGATCTCGCCGATCGCCTCTCCCATGGAGGCGATTGTCCTCGCGCGCGGTGCGCGATCACATCGTCCCGACGGGGTGATCCGGGGGGAGCGGACGATCGGGCGTCTCGGGCGGCGCCTCCGCCGGCGCCGACTTGTCCTCGTCGCTGTCGACGACGGTCCCCCGGTGACGTCGCCAGGTGAAGGCGGCGCCGAGGCCGACGAGCAGCGTCGGGACCATCGTGAGGAAGCGATAGACGAGCACGGCTGCGACGACGCCGGCGTTGCCGCCGCCGAACCCGATCAGCGCACCCGTCAGGCCGAGCTCGATGATCCCGATCCCGCCCGGGGTGATCGGGATCGTCCCGATCAGCCGCACGAGCGACCAGGCCGCGAAGGCCTCGACGAGCGACACCTCCGAAGCGGGCACGTCGAGCGCGCGGAGAGAGAGGACGAGGACGAGGAAGACGCTGAGACTGCCCGCGAGCGAGGCGGCCGTGAGCGCATGCCATCGCTGGCGGAGGAGCTCGCCGGCATCGCGGCGGAAGCGTTCGAAGCTCGGCCCACCCCAGGACACCGGGCCGCGGCGCACCTTCCCGAGCGCCCAGGTCGTGAGGCGTGCTGCGAGGTCACCGATGTCTCCCGCGAGCCGCTCGCTGAGCAGGACGACCACCAGGCCGGCCACGACGACTCCGAGCACCGCAGCGCCGACGAACGCCGCGACGGCCAGCACCGCGGCATCCCCACCGGAGATCGTGAGCAGGAAGATCGCGACGATCGGAAACGAGAGGTTGAGGAGCTGGTTCCACAGGCCGGTCAGGGTCACGGCGCGGGTGACCCGGCGCGTGGCGAACCCCCAGCTGCGCAGCATCGCGAACGACGTCGCCACGCCGGCTGCCATCCCGGCCGGGACGACGAGCGAGAGTGCCGTCGAGACCTGCGTGACGACGGTCGCAGGCACGAAGGAAAGGCCAGGAAGCGCAACCATCCAGGGCGGCGCGAAGGTGGCGACGTTGAGGACAGTGGCACCGAGAAGCACGGCGATCCACGCCCAGGAGAGCTGCTGGACCACGCCCCAGACGTCACGGTAGTTGGCGACCGTCGGCAGGAAGTAGAAGAACGTGGCTGCGACGATGCCGACGCTCAGCGCGCCCAACCCGATCCGTTGGAGCAAACGCCGCCGCGCCGGGCTCACTTCGACTTTCTCGACCGCACGAGCTTGGCGGCCAGCAGTGTCAGCGTCACGGTCGCAACGACCTTCACCGCCTTGCTGCCGCGGAGCTTCGACTCTCCTCCCGCCCGGGCCGCCATGTTCACGGGGACCTCTTCGAGCCGCAACCCTGCGTCGACGATCCGGATCAGCGCCTCGACCTCGGGCGCGTGCGTGGTGAACGGCTCCGCGAGCAGCGGCAGCGCCTTCGCATTGACGGCGTAGAGCCCGCTCGTCGCATCCCCGAACGGCCGCCGGAGCACGAGGCCCATCGCGCGACGAAGCACGGCCGTGCCGAAGCGGCGGGCGCCGCTCGGCAGGTACCGGTAGGGCTCGTAGCCGTCCCCGGAGACGAAACGCGAGCCCACGGCGACATCGCAGCGATCCGCGCGAACGAGGGCGAGCAGGCGGGAGAGCTCGGCTGCCGGATGCTGCCCGTCGGCGTCGACGCGCCCGCAGAAGGCGTAGCCGTGCTCGAGCGCCCAGGCGTAGCCGGCGGCGATTCCGATCGGCAGGCCCCGGTTCTCGCCGAAGGAGAGCACCGAGGCTCCGTGTTCGCGTGCGACGTCGGCCGTCCGGTCGGTCGAGCCGTCGTCGACGACGAGCACGTCGGCGTCCGGGAGCTCTTGGTGGAGCCCCTCCAGGACCGCCGGGAGATTCCCCTCCTCGTTCCAGGCGGGGATGAAGACGACGGTGTCGCTCATCGAGCCGTTCGCGCCAGCTCGGCCCGGGCTGCCCGCAGCTGCAGGCGGCACACCGGCAGCGCGATCAGCTCCCATGCGAGCGCAGACGGCGAGAGGGGCAGGCGAACAGGATGGAACTCGGTCTCGATTCCATGCGGAGCGAACAGCCGTGAGAAGAAGTACCTCGTCCGGTAGAGGTGGAGCGGCGCACAGACGACCACTGCCCGCCCGATGCCGCGCTCGACGAGCAGGGGCAGCGTGCGGCCGGCGTTCTGAGCGGTGACGGTCGCCGTCGGCTCGACGACGAGCTCGACCGGCGGCCCCTGCCAGGCGGCGCGCATCTGCTCGGCCTCGGACGGGCCACCCGCGGGCGACCAGCCGCTGAACACCACTGCCTTGGCCCGCAGGGACTCTGCGAGCAACTCGGCCTCCCGGACGAGCCGGAGGCAGCGCGGGCTGATCCGGTACACGCCGTCGCGGCCGGCGGCCCCGTTCCCGGGCACGACAATCGCAACGTCCACGCCCCCAAGGTACTCGCTGCCGGCGGATTCGACCGGCTTGTCGAGGTGATCGGCATCAGGCAACCGGCCGATCGTTCCAGCGGTAGCGGGAGCATTCATCACCCGCACTGGATGAACCATCCGGACCGGCGAGCTCTCGATCCGCGCCAGTCATCCCAGGTGGACGATGCTCGGCGCTCCCCTCGGCGTTAGCCTTCCCCGGGATGAGCTCGAAAGCACGAGTCCTGCTGCTCGCGGTCCTGGCCGCCGGCGTGCTGCTCGCCGCTGGCTGCGGCGGTGGCGACGACGACACGCCGGCTGCGAGCGAGTGGGCCGACAGCGTCTGCTCCGCCATGTCGACGTGGATCGAGTCCGTCTCGTCCGCCACGGAGTCGCTCGGCGCGGGTGGCCTGTCGGAGGACGGGCTCGAGAACGCGGTCGACGACGTCCGGGAAGCGAGCGAGACGCTTGCAGACGACCTGCAGGATGCCGGCAGGCCTGACACCGAGGCGGGCCAGGAGGCCGAAGCCCTGCTCGACGGGCTCGCCGACGACCTGGACCAGAACCGGCAGGAGCTCGAGAGCGCGATCGAAGGCGTCTCCGCCCCCAGCGACGTCCTGAACGCGATCTCGCTGATCACCGGGACGCTCTCGACGATGGCCGAGGAAGTCGCAAGCGCTTTCGAGCAGCTCGGGCAGCTCGACGCTGCGGACGAGCTCGAGACCGCCTTCGAGGAGTCGGACGAGTGCACCGCTCTCCGCTCCGAGCGGTGAGCTTCCGAGCCGACGGGCTGGCCGAGCGCGCGTGAGCCTGGTCTTGCCGATCGTCCTCGTCCTCGCGGTCACCGGCGCCGCGGTGGCCGCGATGCTGCTCGTTCGGCGACGAGCACCGGATGGCAGCTACTTCGCCGACAGCGACAGGGCCGCCGGCGTCTTCGGCGTGATCACGACCGGCTTCTCGGTGCTGCTCGGCTTCGTCATTTTCCTTGCCTTCACGAGCTACGACGACACGAAGCAGGGCGCCGAGACCGAGGCACTGGTCGTGGCGCAGCAGTTCGAGACCGCGCAGTTCATGCCGGCCGCCCAGAGCCAGGAGCTGAGCGACGGCCTGGTCTGCTACGCCGCCTACGTCGTCCATCGGGAGTGGCCGCAGCTCGAGGACGGGACGGAGGGCACGAGCTTCAACCCCTGGGGCGTGGCGCTCTTCCGCGCGCTCGAGGACACCGCGCCGGACGGTCCGACCGAGGAGGCCGCGTTCTCGAAGTGGCTCGACCAGACGTCCGAGCGTGCGGCTGCTCGACAGGATCGGATCCACGCCGCCGAAGGCGTGGTCCCGACGCCGCTCTGGCTGGTGCTGTTCCTCGCGGCCGCGGTCATCGGCGCGTACATGCTGTTCTTCGCGGACAGCGGCGAGCGGGCTCGGGTTCAGGCGCTGCTGATCGGCTCCGTCGTCTCGGTCGTCGCCGCGACCTTCCTCTTGCTGTCGTTCCTGGACAACCCCTACCACGGTGGGGTCGGCAGCCTGCAGCCCACCGCCATGGAGCGCACACAGGTGATCCTCGATCAGGAGCGCGCGCTCGTGGGACATCGCGGGGAGCTCCCCTGCACAGAGGCTGGTGAGCCACGGTGAGCGCGGCCGCGACGCGCCGCGTTGAAGTGGTGGCGACGATACTGCTGTCCGTCGCGGCCGTTGCAACCGCCTGGAGCGGCTACCAGGCAACGCGCTGGAACGGCGAGCAGGCCAAGGCGTCGGGCACCACGAACAAGCTCAGGGTCGAAGCAGCCCGCGCGCAGGGCCTGTCCCAAGCGCAGACGCAGGTCGACATCGCCACCTTCGTCCAGTGGGTCGACGCCTATGCGCTCGACCGGACGATGTTGGCGGACTTCTACTTCAAGCGCTTCCGCGAGGAGCTGAAGCCCGCCGTCAACGCCTGGCTCGCGACCAGGCCGCTCAAGAACCCGAACGCGCCGCTGACGCCGTTCGCGATGCCCGAGTACAAGCTTGCCGCCGCGGCCGAGGCGAAGCGGCTGGACGCCGAAGCCGAGCTCTCGTCCGCGACGGTGCGGCGCAACATCCAGCGTGCGTCCAACTACATCCTCGGCGTCGTGCTCTTCTCGGTGTCGCTCTTCTTTGCGGGGATGAGCACCAAGCTCGGCGACCTCCGGCTCCGAATGATCACGCTTGCGCTCGGCTGCATCGTCTTTGTCGGGGCGTTCATCTGGATCGCGACCTCCCCGGTGAGCGTCTCGGTCTGAGCGTTGGCACGTTCAGGTCGTGCTCGTGGCCCCGTGCGTCGGGACCGAGCCGCGGACCCGAGCTCCATGCCCGAGCTCGGAGTGGATCTCGAGGCTCCCGCCTGCGGCCGCCAACCGGTCGCGGATCCCGACGAGGCCCCCGCCGGGGCGTGCGCTCGCCGGATCGAAGCCGGGGCCGTCGTCGCGGACCTCGAAGAGCACCTCGCCCGAGTCCTCCCAGACCTCCACGGTGATGCGCGAGCCGGGCGGGCAGTGCTTCGAGGCGTTCTGGAGCGCCTCCAGCGCCGAGAAGTAGATGGCCGCCTCGACGTCCTCGGTGTACCGCCCGAGCCGGCCGACCTTCACTCGCGCCCGGACCTCGAAGCGGGCCGCTTCGCTCAACGCGGCCCCCAGCCCGAAGTCGCGCAGGATGCTGGGGTACGCGCCGTGCGCGATCGCCCGGATCTCCTGCAGCGCCTGCTCGAGCCCCTCCCCCACCCGCTCGAGCTCCGCATCCCGGCCGAGCCGCTCGCTGGCGTGGTCCAGGTGGATCCGCAGCGCGACGAGCTGCTGCTGCGCGCTGTCATGCAGGTCGCGCTCGATCCGCCTCCGCTCCGTCGCGCCCGCGGTGGCGATGCGGCGGCGTGACGCCTCCAGCTCGGACAGCACCAGCTGCCGCTCGGAGTCGGTTTGGCTGCGGTCGAAGCTGAGCACGACAGCCGTCGCGACGGCGTCGATGAGCTCCGGGTCGTCGTCGAGAGCCGAGTCGTAGCCGAGCGCCGCCAGGGGCTGGCCGGCGCTCCGTAGCTCGCGCCACCGGCGGCCCGGCTGCGCAGCGGCGGGCACGATCGGCGCGCCGTCCACGTCGGCCCAGTCCTCCGGCCCGGGTCTCCAGAATGCCAGGCGAAGCCCCGGATCCCCGAGGGCGTCTCCGGCGGCACGCTCGAGCTCCGCGGGAGCCGGCTGTGCCTGCAGCCGCTGCATCATCGTCGCGAGCGAACCGCCGGCATAGATCTGCGCGAGGACGAGCGCCAGCACGAACGCCAGCGGCAGTGCCACACGTGTTCCCGTCAGGAACCAGCCCAGCGTGTCCCACACGCGGGGCTCCGTCACGATCAGGTACCGGAGCGCGCCGAAGAACCCGAACGCGGTGATCCAGGCGCAGGCGACGACGTAGACCGGGGCCAGGACGCGCCGCCGCGGTCGGCTCGCCAGCAGGAGGCGTGCGACGAGCAGGCCGACGAACGCGATTGCGAACAGGACCCGGAAGCTCTCCTCGACAGTGCCGAAGTGGGCGGCGACGTCGGGCCGGTTCGCGATCATGAGCGCGTTGGTCGGGCAGGCCTCCGTGCAGCGCGCGAGCGGCGTTGCTCCGGAGACGTCGGGCGAGAGGAAGAACCACGGTACGAAGCCCGCCACGACGGCGACGACCCCGAGCCCGAGGGTCGCTGCCGCGGCGCGCGTCAGCCGCGTCGCCGGATAGGTCAGCATGAGGTACCAGGCCACGAGCGCGGCGACCGGATCGAAGAGGACGCCGATCGAGAACGCGAGCGACGTCGAGGCGCCCTGCAGCGCGACCACCGCCAGGATTGCCGCCAGCAGCAGGAGCAGGAGCCCGACGCGACTGGCCGGCCGCCGCCGCCGCCAGAGCAGACCCGCCGCCGCGAAGGCGAGCACGTTGTACGCGGCGAAGAGGGCGAACCAGCCTGGCCGCAGGAGCACCCCTCCCGTGACGGTCAGCGCGGCCGTGCCGCCGGCGACGACGACCGCGGCGAGCCCCACCGGCCACGGCCGGAGCCAATGTTCCCACGCCGCGCGCCCCGACTCGCGTAGCCCAGCGGGCGCGGTTGTGGCCGCGCTCATCGCACCAGCCTACGAGTCGGATCCTGGGTTGACAACCTGCGCGGCGAGGCCCTCCCTGGCCGCGCACGAGCTAGACCCCCTGCAGGATCCGGCCCTTCTGGTCGTCGAACTCCTCCTGGGTGAGGACTCCCGAGTCCTTCAGCTCGGCCAGCTGCTTGAGCTGATCCATCGACGCGTCCGAGAGGCCACCGGTGGGAGCTGGGCCCGCAGCCGGCGCCGCCGCGGGCGCTGCCTGCTCGCCGCGCCCCTGCTGGGGTTGCTTGCCCGCGTGGTACGCGACGCCGCCGACCATCGCGGCCCGGCGCAAGGGACGCCTGCGTCTCCTCATCATCTCGGGTTGCCTCCTCCTTGCTGGATCGCTGCCAGCTGCGCGGCTGCGGAACGCCCTTCCGTCGCACTGCAGCTTCGCCGTCGGACCCCGTCGTCTCATCGTCCGGTTGGGGTGAACGGACTTGTCGGAGGCTCGCCCCATGCGGATGATGCCGGCGCTCACCCCACCCGCGAGGATGAGGCACATGCCGCTTGGAGCCGACGACCCCGAGCCGGACGAAGCTCGCACGATGGCCTCGATCCTCTACATCGGGCACGCGTCCACGCTGATCGAGCTCGACGGCGTTCGCCTTCTGACCGACCCGCTCCTGCGCCAACGGGTCGCTCACCTCCGCCGGCTCGTCCCGCTCGTCGACGTGTCCCCGCCGCCGGATGCCGTGCTGCTCTCGCACCTGCACTACGACCACGTGGACATGGCCTCGCTCCGTCGTATCGGGCGGTCCGTGCGCCTGATCGTGCCGCACCGCGCCGGGTCGCTCTTCCGGCGCCGGCGCTACCGGGACGTGGTCGAGCTCGCGGCGGGCGAGTCGGTCCCGGTCGGCGCGGTCACGGTCACGGCGGTTCCGGCCGAGCACGACGGCAGGCGCAATCCTCTCGGAAGCGGGATCGGAGCGCTCGGGTACGTCGTCTCCGGCTCGCGTTCCGTCTACTTCGCCGGAGACACCGACTACTTCGACGGCATGGCCGCGCTCGCGGGCACCGATGCCGCGCTGATCCCGATCGCCGGCTGGGGCCCGCGGCTCGGACCGGGGCACCTCGACCCCGCCCGGGCCGCCGACGCCCTGCGTCTGCTCGAGCCTCGACTCGCGATCCCGATCCACTGGGGCACCTACGCCCCGCTGCACTGGCGCTTCACGGGCCACGAGCACGCACCGGACGAGCCTGCCGCGGCGTTCGCAGAAGCAGCCGCCCGGGTCGCGCCCGACGTGGAGGTACGCATCCTCAGGCCGGGAGAGCGGACGACGTTCTGAGCCTCGAGTGTCGTGCGCTCAGGCTCGGTCGTTGGCCATGACCCAGGCGGCGAGGGCGAACGGGATGCACGCGAGCGCGACGACGAACCCGATCAGGTCGAAGTCGAGCGCAATCAGGATGACGCCCGCGATGAAGCCCGCGATCAGGACGCCGACGGCGATGAGGATGGGCGGAATGGTCATTGGGGAACTCCCTTCGTAGGGGTGCGGCGGGTCATTGGTGCCGCTCGGACGACGCAACGGAAGCCGATGCACAGGTGCGACCCGCCCTTTTGGGAGCGCTGGCACTCATCGCATCATCATCGATGTCGCATGGGTGACCGCCCCTCACCCCGCCTGGGTGAGCGCCGAGTCACCCACGGGGGGTGGCGCCGCGTCACCCCCGTACGCGGAAGACTGACGATGCCGCGAGCCGGCCGATCTGTCGTCGTGGAGGGGAAGGCTGCAACGTCTCGACACCGCGAGACCCGAAGAAGGTCTGCGCCGCCCCCCGCGCGTGACGTCGCGGCGGGGCTGGTCGTGCTCGGCGTGCGCGCGACGGTCGTGGGCGGGCGTCTGATGATCCTGCCTGCGCGCGTCGCCGCCCGAACGATGCTGATGCCGCGCGCCGCCAGGCGACTCGCCGCCGAGGGCAAGGAGAGTCGACTTCGAGTGCAGTCCCGACTCGCGGCGACGGGAGGCGACCTTCTTGCGGCGCCACACGTCGATGCCCTGGCTCGCTCGCTGGCGGAGCATCGCGTGTTGGAGCGCGTGGCCCGGCCGGTGCTCACGGCCCCCGACGTCGAGGCGGCTCTCGTTTCCGCCCTCGAGGAGGAGAGAACGCGACTGCTCATCGAGCAAGCTCTGGACAGCCGGCTCGCCGCGCAGGTGGCCGACCACCTGCTCAAGAGCCCCGAGCTGGATCGCGCCGTCCAGCAGATCGCCTCCAGCCCGGCAGTGCGTGCAGCGCTCACCCATCAGACGACGTCGCTCGCCGGCGATCTCGCGGCAGGCGTGCGGCGGCAGGCGGAGCGACTCGACGATGCGGCAGAGAGGACGGCGCGCCGATGGCTGCGGCGACCGCTGCGCTCCGACCCGGCGTAGGCTCCGCGCCCGTGCCCTATGCGGGGGTCGCTACCCGGGCCGTGGCGCTGGCGATCGACCTCGCGTTCGTGCACGCGATCGTCCTCCTCGGCGCCGGGGTGCTGGCCCTGGTGGCGTCGCTCGTCGGCGACCTCCGCCCCGACTGGCTCGTCGCCACCCTGGCCGGAGTCGCGTGGACGCTGTCGGTGACGGTCTACTTCGTCCTCTTCTGGTCGGTCACCGGGCAGACGCCCGGTCTGCGCGCGATGCGACTCCGTGTCGCCACCGACGACGGGAGCCCACCCTCCCTCGGCCGTGCTCTCGTCCGCCTCGTCGGCCTCATCCTGGCGATCGTGCCGCTGTTCGCGGGCTTCCTCCCCGTCCTCTTCGATCGGCGCCGGCGCGGGCTGCAGGACTACCTGGCCGGCACAGTCGTCCTCTACGCCGACCGCGCCCCAGCGCCGGTCGGCGAAGCCGAGCGGTGATCCCATAGCAGGAGGAATCGCCCGTCGCGTGCTCTGGACGGCCGAGAACGCTGGGAGCACCTACACGCAGAGCGCATGCGGTCAACGCGCCGCAGCGATCTCGTACCACGTCCTCTTCTCGCTCGTCCCCTTCCTCGCCCTGCTCCTATCGGTCCTCGAGCTCGTCCTGCCGCAGTCGGCGCACGAACGCGTTCTCGAGTGGCTCGTGAACGTCGCTCCGCTGCCGGGTGAAGTCGAGACGAGCGTCGAGGGGGCGATCGAGCACGCCGGGACCCCCGCGTCGGTGGCGGGAGCCGTCGCGCTCGTGGGCTTCGTCTGGGCGGCGAGCGGCATGATGGCCGCGGTGCGCTCGGCCTTCAGGGCTGTCTGGGGCAGCGAGGCCGATCGGCCGTACCTGAGAGGGAAGCTGCTCGATGGTGCGCTCGTACTGGGGGCGGGCCTGCTGATCCTCACCGCCTTCGGGCTGACGATCGTCGTCCAGGTCGCGACCGAGACGACGACCGAGCTGGCCGACGAGCTCGGGCTTGCCGTGTGGGCGACCGACGAGATCGGCGCGCTGGCGCAGCTCGGGGCCTCGCTTGTCCTCGCCTTCGCGGCGTTCACGCTGCTGTACCGCGTCGTCCCGCCCGTGCCGGTCCGGATCGTCGACGTGCTGCCGGGTGCCGCCGTGGCGACACTCGGCGTGCACCTCGCCGGTGCGGGCTTCTCGATCTACCTCGATCGCTTCGCCGACTTCGACGACGTCTACGGCCCGCTCGGCACCGTGCTCGCGTTCCTGCTGCTCGTGTGGGTGACCGCGGCGATCCTCCTCGTGGGCGCCTGCCTGGCCGCTGCGTGGCCGCTCGCGGCGCTGCAACCGCCCGAGGAGGAGCCCGGGCCGCACGTGCCCCTGTCCGCCCGTCTGGTGGCGGCCGCGCGAGGGCTGGTCTTTCGCGACCGGGAGTAGCCGAACGGTCGGGTCAGGCCGTGGCCAGCTGCTCCTCGGCCTCCTCGGCGGCGATCAGGCCGATGCCGACGAGGTCGGCCGGGTGGATCCACGCGTCCGCGAGGTGGAAGCCCCCGGCCCGGCGGATGCCGTCGCGCAACGGGATCGCCCAGCGGTGCTCGAGCAGCGCAACCGCAGCAGCGGTGCCGTTCGGGATCGCATCCTCGACATACCAGACCTCGTCGTCGAACACGTGGCCGTCCTCGAGTGCTGCCGCGCCCTCGATTGCGCCGAGCTCGGCTCCCTCCTCGCCTGCTGCGCCGAACCCGATCAGCGCACCGACGGTCGCTCCGAACTCCTCGGCCTCCTCCGGCGACAGGTCGCTTCGCAGAACCTTCTCGACCTTGCCGTCCGCGTCCTTCCGTACGACTACGAGATCGATCAGGCGGACGATGTCGTGCTCACGCAGCCGGTCGAGCTCGGCCAGGATCTCGCCCTTGAACTCGCCGCCCGCGAAGCCCACGACCAGCAGCTGAACCGGTCCCATCGTCATCTCGCTCCTCCCTAGCCCGCCAGCAGGTGACGTCTCGCGGACTCGAACTCGGCCTCCGTCAGGGCCTTTCGTAGCCCTTCCAGCTCGGCCATCCACCCCGGTTGTGACCCTGGGCGCGCAGCTCCCTCACGGTCTCCCCTCCCGACCCGGTGCGTGCCGCCGCCGACCATCGCCGCCCGTAACACAGGTCTTCGCCCTCGACTCAACACGCGTCTTCCTCCTCTCGGTCTGGACACGATGCTCGTCCAGATCCGGGTGGCGCGGCGTCACCCGCGCTGGGTGATCGCCCCGTCAGAGCAACTCGAGCGCGCGCGCCCGCTCGACGGCGTCCCGACGCCGCGACACGGCGAGCTTGCGGTAGATGCTCTTGAGATGGGTCTTGACGGTGTTGGAGGTGACGAAGAGCTCGCTGGCGATCTCCGCGTTCGACATCATCGTCGGGAGGAAGCGGAGCACCGACTGCTCGCGGCGGCTGAGTGGTTCCAGCAGCTCGGCCCTCGTGACCGCCACACTCGGGGCGCGCTTGCGGAAGGCGTCCAGAAGCTCACCTGCGAATGAGCGGTATGAAGTGCCCCATCGGACGCGCTGCTCGAGCAGAACCTGGACTGCCGAGCCGGAGTCCAGGAACGGGCGGCGATGGCTGTTCGGCCCAGCGAGCGCGAGTGCCTGCTCGAGAGCGTCTCCGGCGCCGCGGTCGTCGTGCAGCGCGTGCCGGGCCACCGCGGTCAGCACGTACGCCTCGATCTGCAGGCCGAGCGGAGTCAGCTCCTCGGCGGGCCAGAGCTCCAGGGTGGCCAAGGCTTCGTCAGGCGCGCCGTCGGTGAGCGCGAGTCGTGCCTGGAGGAGCGCGACCGCGGCCGAGTCCCCCGTACGCCTCACCTTTTCTTCGAGTGCCGCGCGCGCCGCCGGCACGTCCCCGCGCGCTGCGAGCAGGCGCGCTTCGGCCGTCTCCAGGATCGGCGCCAGCACCTCCGGCGCCCGCCAGGCGTCCAAGTCGATCGTCCTGCCACGGAGCTCCACCAGCGCAGCAGCCGCCTCGCGCGGCCCCTGCGCTCCGCGCACCAGCGACGACAGCGCTGCCGACGCGAGGCGGCCCGTTCGATCGCCCACAGCCGACGCTGCCGCTGCGGCCCGGTCGAGATGGCGCGCGGCGGTCGCGAGATCGTCCCACTGGAAGTGCGCCCAGCCGAGCGCGAGTTGGGCTGGGCCGAGCGCCGCCCCTGCCGAGGGCCCACCCGGCTCGGCGTCCTCGACCGCCTCGGCGGCGAGCTCGACGGCGCGACGCAGCCGGCCCCGGCCCGCCTCGAGCAGCGCGAGCTCGCCGAGCGCGCCCGCCGCCATCTCTTGCAAGCCCGTGCGACGGGACAGCTCGAGGGCGGCGCCGAGCAGGGCGTCTGCCTCGGTCAGGCCACCACGGGCGGCCTTCGCGGCCCCCAGGTAGGCCAGCGCGCAGGCGCTCTGGGCCGTCGCGCGCGCGGTCGAGTCGAACCCGCCGCCGGCGGGCGCCTCCGCCAGCTCGGACGCCACCCCCTCGAGCAACTCGTAGTCGCCGTCGAGGCGCGCGAGCGCTGCCTCGAGCTGGAGCCGGAGCACACGCTCACCGGCGCGCGCTGCAGATCCTCGCGAGGTTGGGGTCTCGGGTGTCAGTCGCCGCTCGGCCTGGCGCCGCTCTCCCTTCGCGACGGCTGCGAGCGCGCTCAGGAGCCCGAGACAGGGCCGATCGACGAGTGCGTCCGCGGGCAACTCGGCGAGGGCGTCGCGCTCCACGCCCGCGCGCTCGAATGCGACGACGTGCCAGGCCTCCGCCGAGATTTCGTCGGCAAGATCCCAGTCGCCTCCAGCGAGCGCGTCCCGGAACGCAGGAACCGGCTCGTGCTGCGTCCAGTGCCACCGCGCGCTCAGCCGCTGCAGGACACCCAGGTCGTGCGGTCTCGTGCGTTGGAGCTGCGCCCGGAGAAACTCCAGCAGGAGCCCGTGGTACCGGTAGGAGATCTCGGATCCGACGTGGCCCGAGACGAGGAAATTGGCCGCCATGAGCTCGGCGAGCACACGCCCGCCGTCGCGCCTCCCGGTCAATGAATCGGCCAACTCCGCGCTGAGCGTGTCGGAGACCGAGGTCCGCAGCAGGAACTCGCGCAGCCGATCGGGCTGCCGGTCGAGGATCTCGTTCAGCAGGTAGTCGGCGACCGCACGGTCGTCCCCGGCGAACCGGCGCAGGAAGCCGCCGCGGTCCGGCTCGGACTCGAGCGAAAGCGCCGCGAGGCGGATCCCGGCCGCCCAGCCTTCGGTGCGCCCGCACAGCACCTCCACGTCGCCGTCCGCGAGGTCGCCGGCGAAGGGCGCCAGGGCTTCGCCGCACTCGCCCACAGTGAAAGCGAGCTCGGCGGCGCGGATCTCGCTGAGGTCGTCCGTGAGGCGGAGCCGCTGCAGCCGCAGCCGCGGGTCGGCGCGCGTCGCGATGACGACGCGAAGCCCGCTCGGCGAGCGGTCGAGGAGGAGCTGGAGCTCCCGCCGAACGATCGGGCTCTCGATCTCGTGGAAGTCGTCCAGCACGAGCACGACCGGCGGCGAGCGACCGTCGAGTCGCTCAGCGATGTGCGTGCCCGTCGGGCTGCTGCCGGTGTCGGCCTCGGCAGCGTCCAGAGCGCCGCAGCGGACGAGGGCGTGCTCGATGCCAAGCCAGAACCGCGGGCTCCAATTGTCGTCGCGATCGAGCCCGAGCCAGGCGACGCGGTGTTCGGACGTTGTCGCCCACGACGAGAGGAGCACCGTCTTGCCCGTGCCGGCGTGCGCCGAGACGAGCGTGACGAGCCCGGCCGCGCCGCGGTCGAGCAGCTCGTGCAGCCTCTGACGCGGAATCAGCCGCGCGGGCAAGGCCGGCGGGACGAGCTTCGCCGCCGGAAACGGCGCCACGGTGCCCCGGCGGACCGTGGGCTGGATTCGAGCGTCCTGGGCAGGAACCGTTTGCATCGTCCACCTGGGTCTGGGTTTCGGACGGCCGGGTTCGACGGCGGCTGATTTCCGAGTCTTCCAGTGGCGCGGGCCTTTCCCAATGGGGCTGGCAGGCATCTGCCCCGAGTGCAGGCACGACGGTGCCGGCGGGCACGCACCACGCCCGCTGTCACGCCATGGAGTCGGGAGGCGCCTCGGCGAGGTAGAGCAGAACCGCTGAAACACGCCGGCTGACGGCGGCCTCGTCGGGGAGCCCGAGCTTGAGGAAGATCGAGCCGACGTGCTTTTCGACCGCCCGCGTCGTGACGACGAGGCTCTGCGCAATGGCCGCATTGCTCTTTCCTTGCGCCATGCCGCTGAGCACGTCGCGCTCGCGAGGCGTCAGCTCGTTCAGCGGCGAGTCATGGCGGCGGCCCTGAGCGCTCAGGAGGAGCTCCAGCATGCGCGGGTCGATCAGCGAACCGCCGCGGGCGACGATCTCGACGGCTGTCCGGAGCTCCTCGCGGTCGTGGACGCGATCCTTGAGCAGATACGCCCTTCCCTCGGCGCCGTTCGCCATCAACGCGGCTCCGTGGTGCGGCTCGGCGAACTGGCTGAGCACGACGACACCGAGGTGCGGATGGGTCTCGCGGAGCCGATTCGCGATCCGGATGCCCTCGCCGTCCCCTCCGGGCGGCATGCGGAGATCCGTGACGACGACGTCGGGCGTCTCGCTGTCGACCGCCGCGAGCAAGGAGTCACCGTCCTCGCAAACGGCGATGACGTCCATCTCGGCCAGCCCACCGAGCACCTGCCCGATCGCTTCGCGCATCAGGTACGAGTCGTCGGCGAGCGCGATCCGAAATCGTGCAGGTTCCACAGCCAAAATCTACTGCTTCCCTGGAAAGCGAGACGCCGCGTTTACCAGACCGACACCAGCGGCGGCGCGGAGAAATAGTTGCGGAGTCAACGCCTAACCGCAAGACTCAAGGCGTGAGCACGAATCCGGAGGCCGTCGCCCTCTCCGGAACGGCCGAGGCCGCCGACCCGGGGCTGCGGATGCGTGCGTTCGGAACCTGGTTTCCGGCCAACCTGCACCGAGCAGCCGTACTCGCCCTGCCACCCGTCGCCGTCTCGTCGCTGCTGCTGGCGGGGGGCAGCGATTTCTTCGCGTATCCGCGTGCCACCGCCCTCTACACCACCTATCTGGTCGTGGCGCCGGTCCTCGTCGGGCTGATGTGGCTGCGCCGGCGGCCGGCCAGCCGGCTCGGCCCGTTGCTCGTCGCGCTCGGATTCATCTCCTGGCCGATCTCGTGGCAGGGGTCGGATCTCGCGCTCCTCCACACCCTCGGTGTCCTGGGTGCCGCCACGCCGATTGCGATGAGCCTGTACCTCTGCCTCGCCTTTTCCACCGGCCGGCTCCGAACCGCGGCCGACGACCACCTGCTCACCGCTCTGGCGTTCGTCCTGACGCTGTTCTTCGGCGCGTCGCTCCTCGTCTCCCCCACGCTCTCCGGCGAAGGACCGCTCCTCGCGTGCGGGCCCTGCCCCGACAATCCGTTCCAGATCGGCTCGCACCCGGAGCTCCTGAGCGCGATCGCCAAGGTCGCGACCTACGTCGGGCTGGCTGTCGTTGCCGGGATCGCAGCCGTCTGGACCCGCCGCTTCCGCAAGGCGTCGCGACCGCAGCGCCGGACGCTCGTGCCGGTAGCCGCGTCGTCGCTGCTCCTCGTCCCGACGCTGTTCGTCGTCTACTTCTCCGTGCTCGTGCTGGGCGTGGGCGGCGACACGTTCGAGACGCTCTCGTGGCTGCTCGTCGGCATGTGGATCCTCTTTCCGCTCGGTTTCGCGGTCGCACTCCTGCAGGCCGATCTCTTCGCCGGTCGCGCGTTCCGCCAACTCCTCAGCGAGCTCGCGAACCGGCCCACACCGGAACGGTGGCACGACATCGTCGCCCGGGCACTCGACGATCCCTCGCTCCGGCTCGGATACTGGGACCCGAGCTCCCATCGCTTCCGCGACGCGGCGGGCGTCGACCTCGCACGCCCACCCGAACGCGTACGCCGGCAATGGCTGGAGATCCGGCGCGACGGCCTGCCCGTCGCAGCACTCGACACGGACGATGCCCTGGCCGAGAATCCCGAGCTCGTCGACGCCGCCGCGTGGGCGACGCTGCTGGCCGTCGAGACCGGAAGGCTCGAGGGCGAGCTGCGCGCATCGCAGGCACGCGCCCTCGCCGCCGCGGCAGCCGAGCGACGCCGGATCGGGCGCGACCTGCACGACTCTGCCCAGCAGCGGCTCGTCGCCCTCCGCGTCCATCTCAGCCTCGCCGGCGAGCAGCTGCAGCCCGAGGAGCAGCCCCTCGTCGAGAAGCTCGAGCAGGAGCTGGACGAGGCGCTCGACGAGCTGCAAAGCGTCGCGCGCGGCATTTATCCGCACGTGCTCGCAGAGCACGGCCTCGCTGCCGCCCTGCGCTCGGCCGTTCGCAGCACGGCGATTCCGGTGAGCGTCACCGACGAGACCCGGCGCCGCCATTCCGAAAACGTCGAACTGGCCGTGTACTTCAGCTGCCTGGAGGCGCTGCAAAATGCGGCCAAGCACGCCGGACGCGGAGCCTCCGTCGGCATCTGGCTCTCCGACGGAGAGGACGGGCTTCACTTCCGGGTCGAGGACGACGGACACGGATTCGAACCGGCGCGCACCGAGCGCGGCGCCGGCCTGTCGAATCTCGCCGACCGACTCGCAGGAGTCGGCGGGTCGATCCGGATCGACTCGGCCCCCGGCGGTGGAACCTGCATCGCCGGCCACGTTCCCGCCTGACGCAGGCGACAGTCAGTCGGAGGGCGGGTTACACGCCTGGGTCTGCCGGAGCAGCCGGAAGCGTAGGCGTCGGGTCGTCGGCCTCTTTCGCGGCTCGGCGCAGCGCGGCCACGCCGAGCCCGAGCATCACGGCCAGTGCGAGCACGAACTGCCACCGGCGCGTCTGCGCGGTCGGCCCCCACCAGACCAACAGCGTCAGCGCGAGTGCTGCAGCGCCGTAGGCGATCTCGGGGCGCTCGAGCCACGGGGCGAGCCGCGTCCGGACGGCGGTCGCCCGCGACGACGGGCCGACGAGCCAGACACCGGCCAGGAGCACGATCCCGATCCCGACGACCGTCCGGCCACCGTCGACGAGCAGCGCCGTGAGGATCTCCCAGGCCGCGGCCGCGGCCGGCTGCACGGACTCCGCCGGCACGAGGTTCTCGACGATGTAGCCGCCGGCGATGCTGCGGACGACCAGGACGAGCAGGCCGGAGATGATCGCCGCGATCGCAAGCGACCGCACGATCGAGCGCTTGCGGTCACCCGCGAGCCAGATCGCGAGACCGGCCAGCGCCAGGGGCACGAGCCACAGGAACCGTCCGAGCGTCTCCAGCAGCTTCGTCAGGTCCTGCGCCGTCTCGAGCTGCTGGGCCTCCATGACCTCGATCCGCCCTGCATCTGCCGGCAGCCGCTCGGCGACGCGGCCGAAGATCGCGACCCGGTCGCCGAGCTGGATCACGAGCGGCCTGAGGTTGAGGACGATCGCGCCGTCCTCGGTCGAGACGGCCGTCAGCTCGTCGTCGAGGACGCGCAGCAGCTGCTCGTGGGTCGTCGACAGGGAATTGACCCAGAGCTCCTGCGCCCGCGGCCGCTCGAGCACGCGGATCGCCGCCCGGTCGGCGACCTCCCGGCCGATCGCGGCGATCGGTCCCGCTAGCCCCTGTTGATCCGTCGGCAGACGCTCCTCGAGCGAACCAGCGACGTCCACGTTCGCGTAGAGCTGCTCGACGAGCGAGAGCGCGATCTGATCGCGGATCACGTCGTTCGCGATCAGGTCCGCCGCCGACTGGCTGAAGGTCTCGTTGTCGAGGGCCTGGTAGCGAATGAAGCCCGCGAGCAGGCTCAGCACGGCGAAGATGGCCGCCAGGACGACGAGCACTCTGGCTGCGAGCATCCGCGTCATCGGGGCGGAGTCGATGTCGGAGGAGCCTCAGGCAGCCGCCGGACCTCGATCAGCTCCAGCCCGAGATCGGCGACGCGATCGAGAAGGCCGTGGAGCGCGGCCTGGTCGCAGATGTCGCCGTGCAGCACCGTCTCCACCGGGCGCACCTCGACGGCCAGGCCCTCGAACGCAGACGCGGTCTGCTCGCTCACTCGGCCTTTGATGCGGATCTCGTAGCGTTCAGTCAGCACAATCCTCCGCGGCATCGAGCCATGTCGTTCCCGCCTGAGCAGAGGCCGGTCGGGCGGTTTCCGAGCACCGACCGGCCCACCGAACCGAGCTTCCGACTCCTCCGAGCCGGACCAAATCGACGAGCTGGCTATGTCACCCCTGCCGCGCGGCGGCCGTACACCGACAGCGCCCAGATCACGGCCACGTCGAGCGCGATGATCACGATCGACCAGACCGGGTAGTACGGGATGAAGAAGAAGTTTGCGAACGCGCTCAGAGACGCCAGGGTGATTCCGACGACCCGGGCCCAGGTGGCTCCCTGCAGCACGCCGGCGCCCGCGGCGAAGATGATCACGCCGAGAATGAGGTGGATCCAGCCCCACGCGGTGACGTCGACGTCGAAGACGTAGTTCGCGCCCACGACGAAGAACTCGTCATCGAAGATCGCGGCCAGTCCGGCGATGACCTGGAACCCGCCGGCCAGCATCATCATCACGGCGGCGAAGACGACGAAGCCGACCGCCCAGCCGCTGGTCTCCTCGTAACCCCCCTGATACTCGCGCGGCTCGGTTGTAGCCATCCGTTTCCTCCTACCTGTCGACGATGGGTCGATGCTAGGTCGGGGCGGGGTGATCCCTGCTCACCCGGCAGGGGTGAAGGCAGCCGGTTCCGGACTGCTGCGGCAGCCCCACCCGAATCGGGTGAGGCCGGCTCACTCTCCGCTGCACGAGGCTCCCAGCATGCTCGTCCGCGTGCTCATCGTCGCGATCGTCGCGCTGTTCCTGGTGCTCTGGGTCCGCGCCGTCATCGACGTCTTCCGGCGGCCCGATCTGACCCCGGCAGGCCGAGCGGCGTGGATGATCGGCATGCTCGTGCTGCCGTTCGTCGGCCTGCTCGTCTACACGATGATGCGGCCCACGGACGCGACGCTCCGCCGCGGCTGACGCCCTCGGCGCGCGTTAGGCTCGCCCCGTGAGTGAGCCCCTCGAGAACAGCGTTCGGCTCCGACCGCTCGAGTTGGGCGACGTCGACGCCCTCGTCGATGCCCACGACAGCGATCCCGCCTCGTTCACGCCCACCGGCGAGGAGGCGCGGGAACGGTTGCGCCGGCAGATCGAGCGTCGCCCGACGCTCGAGGACGGCGGCTTCCTGAGCCTCGCGATCGAGGTGGATGGGCGCCTGGTCGGCGACATCCAGGCTCGCGCGCCGCAGAACGGCTTCCCGCCGGGCGTGTGCGAGGTCGGGATCATGCTGTTCCCGGAGGCACGGGGCCGAGGTGTCGCGCGTGAGGCGGTCGCGCTCTTCACCGAGCAGCTCTTCGAGGGCGGCTGGGAGCGCGTGCAGGCCTCCACGTCGGTCGACAACGTCGCCATGCGCCGCGTGCTCGAGCGGCTGGGCTGGAAGCTCGAAGGCGTTCTGCGCAGCTACAGCCCGGGCGAGAGCGGAGCCCGCGAGGACTACGCGATGTACGCCGCGACGCGCGGCCCGAGCGCCTCTCCGTAGCCCGGCCCCGGCAGAAGCGGGCTACAGTTGCACGCTTGAGGATTACCTTTGTCATCGGCGCGTGCGTGTGTGCCGCGTGGCTCCCGTCCAGCGGGCTGGGAGCGATCTTCGGGGACACAGACGTGAGGGACCCGACGCTGAAGGTCAACGCCCGCGGCACGGCACTCGTCGAGTACACGACGACGGCCGGGCTCCGGCGTCACGTCCTCGTCTGGGGCGCGATCAACGGTCTGGCGCACCAGGGCGGTCCCGGCTCGCGGCAACAGCGGTTCGAGCTGGACTACTCGGGCGGCTGGAAGAGCCGGCAGAACCCCCGCTACTGGCGCACGCTCCGCAACGCGTGTGGCCCCTACGACGGCCCGAAGCTGCCGTTCGTCGTCACCGGGTGCACCGCGCCAGACGGCAGCCACTGGGCGCTCCAGGCCTGGCGCCGGAACCTGCCGATGCGCGGGTTCGCGCCGTGGACCGCGAAGCAACGGGCGGTCGAGCTGCACGTCTCGCACTGGAGCGGGGCGACCGCCGAGCTGCAGGTGTACCGGCACTGGACCTACGGCCGAGCACACCAGGGCCTCTTCGGCCGCCTGCTCTACGGGGGCAGGCCGGTCTACGGAACGAGAACCGCGTCCGCGACGGTCCGCGACGAGTGGGCGCGCAACGTCTCCATCGACACCTTCGACTCCGACTACGGCCCGGGCTGGAAGCACGACACCGCGATCGCGACGCACACCGGCAACGGCGGCTTCTGTTACTCGTTCGTCCGGCAGGCTCCGCCGGCGGGCTATCCCAGCTCCCGGCCGCGCGGCACCGGGCTGGGCAAGCGCCACCGGGTCTCCGTGATCGGCCCCGGCGTGACGCCGATCGTGCAGGTGACACTGCCCCGCCTGATCCGCTTCGACGCGGCCGCGCAGCGAGCCGCGACCAGGCGCTTCGACGAGATCCTCGGTGGCGACGCGCACTGCGCGCCCGAACGCTGAACCTGCGCGCAACGAAATCTGCCGATGACCGAGTTACCATGCGCAACATGGACGGGGTCTCCACAGCGGTCGAGGCACGGCATCGCGCCCTGATCGAGGCGCTGCCGGACCTGCTGCTCCGGCTGGGCGCAGACGGCACCTACCTCGAGCTCGGCGGCGACCTCTCGCGGCTGGCCAACCCGCCCGAGATCGTCGTCGGCGCGAACGTCCGCGAGCTCCTGCCCGCCCGGATCGCCGAGCAGCTGATGGCCGGGGTGGCCTCAGCGCTGCAAACCGGGCTGCTCGCGACGGTGAACTACCGGCTGCGCACCCATCTCGGAGAGGAGCGGGACTTCGAGCTGCGCATCGCGCCCGTGGCGACGGAGGAGGTGCTCGTCGTGGTTCGCGACGTCACCGAGGTGCGCGCCGCGATGCGCGAGCTTCGCGAGTCGAGGGCACGGATCGTCGCCGCCGGCGACGCCGCCAGGCGGCGCATCGAGCGGAACCTGCACGACGGCGCGCAGCAGCGCCTGGTCACGGTCTCGCTGCACCTGCACCTGATCGCACGCCGCCTGGAGAGCGCGCCCGAGGCCGTGCCGGGCCTGCTGGAGGCGGCGCAGACGGAGCTGGCGCTAGCCCTCGAGGAGATCCGCGAGCTCGTCCGCGGTCTGCACCCGCGGATCCTCACCGACCACGGGCTCGAGCCCGCGATCAACGCGCTCGCCGAGCGCGCCCTGCTGCCGGTCGAGATCGTGGAGATACCGCGAAAGCGGCTGCGGCCGGCGGTGGAGGCCGCGATCTACTACGTCGTCGCCGAGGCGCTCGCCAACGCTGCCAAGCACGCGGCCGCCAACCTCGTGACCGTGCGCGTGGCGCAGGAGGAGTGCGGCACGATCGTCGAGGTCGCCGACGACGGCGTCGGCGGGGCCGACCCGTCCGGCGGCGGGCTGCGCGGGCTCGCCGACCGCGTCGCCGCGCTCGACGGCCAGTTCGCGGTCTCGAGCGTCCCAGGCGCCGGCACGGCGCTTCGCGCCGAGTTCCCCACGGGCTGAGAGCCGGCAGGAAACGCGCGCCGGGCAGGGAAGAATCGCTCCCGCCCAGAGACCATCCACACCGGAGGTTGGTATGAGCAACGGCGCGCCCGTTCAGATCGTCGCCAGGTTGGTGGGCTTCGTGTTCCTCCTCGTCGGGATCGCCGGCTTCATCCCGGGCCTCACGACGAACCTGTACGAGGGCCTGGACTTCGCCGGCGACGGCAGCGAAGCGGAGCTGCTCGGCCTGTTCCAGGTGAGCGTCCTCCACAACATCGTCCATGCGCTCTTCGGCGTCGGCATCTTCATGGCGGCCACGCCCAGCGGCGCCCGGACCTTCCTGATCGGAAGCGGTGCGATCTACCTCGTGCTCTTCCTGCTCGGCCTGATCGGCGGAGCGGACTGGGTCCCGGTCAACGACGCGGACGACTGGCTGCACCTCGTACTCGGTGTCGCACTGCTCGGGCTCGGTTTCGGGCTCACGCGCGACCGCGAGCCCACCGTCTCGACCACGTAGAGCACGCCACATCGGCTCGGAACGAGGGGCGGAGCGATCCGCCCCTCAGTCGTTCCGGAACCCGCGTTCGGCCCGAATCCCCCGTTCCAGGAGTTCAACTCGGGGCGCCCGGTGCCGAAAACCCGTGCGATGTCTCTCGACAAGGGGTTTCTCAACATGCGGTCACGCCGGTTCGTCCTTCGCCTCGCCCTCCTCGCAGCGCTCGTCGCCTGCGCAGTCCTGCCCACCACCGCCTCCGCGTCCGAGGTGATCGAGCGGAACGCGACGGGCGTCGAGCTCCAGGTCTCGAACGACGGCCAGGCGCTGCTGAGCTACAACTCGCGCGGGAAGCGCTGGAATGTCCTCGCCTGGGGCGCGATCAACGCGATCCAGCCGACCACGGCGCGCGCGCAGGTCCAGTTCAAGCTCGACTACTCCGGCGGTTACGGCACCTACAAGCGGCCGGTCTGGAAGACCTTCAAGGACGGGTGCCGCCCCTACGACGGCCCGCCGCTCCAGTGGCTCGTCGCGTCCTGCAAAGCACCCGACGGCTCGTACTGGGCCGTGCAGTCGTGGCAGCGCGCTCTCGCCAACTACGGGCTCGCGTCGACCGCGAAGCAGTCCGTCTGGGAGCTGCGCCTCTCGCACTGGAAGGGCCCGCTGCCCGTGCTCGAGGTGCACATGAACTGGGCGTACAAGAAGTTCCACCACATCTTCGGCTCGTTCACCTACCTCGGCAAGCCGGTGCACGGCTTCAAGTCGACGCCCACGGGCAACCCGCTCGACACCTTCGGTCGCAACCTCTATCTCGACACGTTCAACTCGGCCTACGGCGCCGGCTGGAAGCGCGAGAACAGCTTCCTGATGCACAAGGGCACCGGGAAGTTCTGTTACGGCTTCTACAAGCACGGCAGTCGCCCCGAGGGTCACGGCGAGCGCTACCGCGCCACGATCATCGGCCCGGGCGTCACTCCGGACATCTACTGGGAGGAGGACGCGCTGAGCTCGTACGACCCCGCGTTCGACCTGGAGCGGCACGCCTTCCAGAAGGAGTACTACGCCGGCGACGGGCTCTGCAAGGCCGTCTAGGAGGGTTTGGCGGAATGCCGCTCGCCGTCGGGGTGTGCTGCTCGTTCCGAGGCAAGGACGCAGGGAGCGTCGATAGCTGAAGCTCTCGACGCGACGGAGGACGCCGCATCGGGGCGAGCAGGGCGGCCAGACGGCACAGCTGTATTTCGCCAACCCCTCCTTAGCCGGGCCGGCCAGGCCCACGGTTCCTATGATCGCCGGATGGTCTCCGGCGACGACCTTCGTGACGTGCTGCGCCGGCATCCCGCCGGCGTCAGCGTCGTCACCGTCGACCTGGAGGGCGAGCGCCTCGGGCTCACCGTCGCCTCGCTGACCCCGCTCGCGCTCGAGCCTCCGCTCGTGGGGATCTCGATCGCGCAGGGAGCTGCGCTGCACGAGCTGCTGCGCGCGGCCGGAGGCTTCGCTGTCTCCGTGCTCGCGGCCGACCAGGTGGAGCTCGCGCGACACTTCGCGCGCGGCGTGCCGCCCATCGTCCTGTGGAGCGGGATCGACGCCCGCGATGCACCGCGAGGGCCCCTGCTGTCGGGTGCCGTCGCCTGGCTCGAGTGCGGCCTCGCCGCCGAGCACCCGGCCGGCGACCACACCTTCTTCGTCGGCAGCGTCGAGCGTGCCGAGGCGGGCGAGCCCGGACCGCCGCTCCTGCGGCTCGGCGGCGAGTACGAAGGCCTGTGATCGCCGCCGTCGTGTTCGACCTGGACGGCGTCCTCATCGACAGCGAGACCGTGTGGGACGACGTGAGGGAGTCGCTCGTACGGGAGCGCGGCGGCCGCTGGACCGAGCGCGCGCAGGCCGACATGATGGGCATGAGCTCACGCGAGTGGTCGCGCTACCTGCACGAGGAGCTCGGGCTGGCCGAGTCGCCGCAGGAGCTCAACGACGAGGTCGTGAGCCGCATGCTCGTGCGCTACCGCGACGATCTACCGCTGATCGACGGCGCAGTCGCGGCGATCGAGCGGCTGGCAGGATCGTTCCCGCTCGCGCTCGCGTCGTCCTCCAACCGGCCGCTGATCGACGCCGTGCTGGCGACGTCCGGCCTGGCACGCCACTTCGCGGCCACGGTGTCGTCGGAGGAGGTCGCGCGCGGCAAGCCGGCCCCGGACGTGTTCCTCGAGGCCGCCCGTCGGCTCGGCGTCGAGCCCGCGCGCTGCGCGGCCGTCGAGGACTCCGCCAACGGCCTTCGCGCGGCGCACGCGGCGGGGATGCGCGTGGTCGCCCTTCCCAACGCGCACTACCCGCCGGGAGCGGACACGCTGGCGCTCGCGGACGTCGTGCTCTCCTCGCTCGAGGAGCTGACGGCGGACGTCGTGCAGGCGCGCTGACATTCGGGGGCTAGGTCACGCCGGCGGAGGATCGGAAGCCAGGCGCGACCAGACCTCCAGATCGTCCCGGATGCCCTCCTTGACGTACACCGAGCGGAGCACGCCCTCGCGAACGTAGCCGCACCGCGCCGCGATCAGCCTGGAGGGCTCGTTGTCGACGGCGATCAGGAGCTCGATCCGCTCGACGCCCTGCTCAGAGAGCGCCCACTCGGTCAGGAGGCGCAGCGCCTCGGTGCCGACGCCCCGGCCGCGAGCCTCCGGGGCGACGATGTAGCCGAGCTCGGCGGTTCGCTCCACCCGTTCGACGCTCGGCGCGAGCGCGACGCCGAGGAACGCACCCGTGGCGTCTTCGATCGCGAATGCCTCACGCGTCCCCTCCACGCGCCCGGCCTCGTAGCGCTCGAGCCACCGCTCGGGGAAGTCGGCCGGCGCCGGCTCCGGGATGCGCGTGTGGCGAACCGAGGACGGGTCGCGGACGAGGCGGCCGACACCTTCGAGATGCTGCCGTCCGAGCGGGACGAGCCTGACGCCGCTCACGCGACGCGGCCGAGCAGGACGCAGCCGTTGTGGCCGCCGAGCCCCATCGCGTTCGAGAGAGCGACGTCGAGTGCTGCCTCGCGGGCCTCGTTCGGGACGTAGTCGAGGTCGCACTCCGGATCGGGATTCCGGTAGTTGATCGTCGGCGGCAGGATCTGGTGGTGCAGGGCGAGCGCGCACATCATCGCCTCGATCGCGCCCGCGGCTCCGAAGCAGTGGCCGGTGACCGACTTCGTCGACGAGACGGCGAGCCGGTAGGCGTGGTCGCCGAAGACCTGCTTGATCGCCTTCGTCTCAGCGAGGTCGCCGAGCGGCGTCGAGGTGCCGTGGGCGTTGATGTAGCCGACCCGCTCGCGCTCCACGCCGGCGCGCTCGAGCGCGGAGCGCATCATCTCCGCGACGCCCACCGAGTCGGGGTCGGGCTGCGCCATGTGGTGGGCGTCGTTGGACGCGCCGTAACCGAGCACCTCCGCGTAGATCGTTGCGCCGCGCGCCACCGCCGCCTCGCGCTCCTCGAGCACGAGCACGCACGCGCCTTCGCCCATGACGAAGCCCGCGCGGGTCGCATCGAACGGACGCGAGGCGAGTGCCGGGTCCTCCTCCTCCGCGACGAGCCCGCGCATCGCGCAGAAGCCGGCGAGGATCAGGGGGTGGATGCACGATTCGGTGCCACCTGCGAGCACGACGTCCGCGGCGCCGCGACGGATCGTCTCCGCCCCCTCGCCGACGGCGTGCGAGCCGGTCGCGCAGGCCGACACCGGAGCGTAATTGGGGCCGCGCAGCCCCAGTGAGATCGCGATCTGGCCGCTGGCGGAGTCGACGAGCACGCTCGGGATGAAGAACGGTGAGACCCGATCGGGGCCGCGGTCGCGCAGGACGCCGACCTGGTCGACGATCCCGGGCAGCCCGCCGATCGCCGAGCCGACCACGATGCCGACCCGCGCGGGGTCGAACTCTCGAATCCCCGAGTGCCTCCACGCCTCCTGCGCGGCGCCGACAGCGAGCAGGACGTTCCGGTCCATCCGGCGCGCCTCCTTCGGCGGCGCGACTGCGGCCGGGTCGAAGTCCTTCACCTCCGCCGCGATCCGGACCGGGAACCCGCTCGTGTCGAAGCCCTGGATGAAGTCGACGCCGCTCCGTCCGGCGACCGCAGACTCCCACGTCGAGGCCGCGTCACCGCCGAGCGGGGTGACGGCGCCGAGGCCGGTGATGACGACGTGACGCATCGCAGGATCGTAGTTAGCGAACACCTCTGCGCGGAAATGAGGTCCGCATGGCGACTTCCGAACCAGCAGTCGCCCGCGCGGGGGCGACGAAGCCCAAGCTCGTCTTCTTCACGTCCGCCCGCTCTGGTCAGAGCCGCCGCGTGGAGGGCTACCTCGCGCAGGTGCTCCAGCGTCGCCGCAACCACGCCACCTTCCGCCTTCACGTCGTGGAGGGTGAGGAGCACCCGCAGCTGATGCTGCGCTTCCAGGTGGATGAGCTGCCGACGCTCGTGGTCGTCGAGGGCCGGACCGTGAAGGCCCGGCTCGCGCAGCCACGCGGGTGCCGGGAGATCGAGAAGCTGCTCGGCCCCTGGCTGCGCTAGCACCCGCTTGCAGCCGCGTCCCGGACGCGAGATAGTCGGGCCTCGGAAGACGGGGGGTTCCTATCAAGGGAGAGGCGCAATGAGACGATTCGTCCTGGCGGCGGCTGTCGCCGTTGCCATGCTCGCGGCCGTTCCGGCGCAAGCCGCCACCGACCGTGAGCGCAAGCCCGACAAGGCGTTCGACGTCCGGGTGCTCTCGAGCCCGGCCGACATGGTCACCGGCGGCGACGCGCTCGTCGAGGTGTCGATCCCGAAGAACGTCAGCCCGAAGAAGGTGACCGTGTCCGTCAACGGCATCGACATCACGAACACGCTGACCTACGACAAGGACGCCGAGACGCTGACCGGGATGGTCACGGACCTCGAGCTCGGCGACAACGAGCTGCACGTCGACTCGAACGGCAAGGGCAACGGACGCCCGACCTTCGACCTGACGCTCGTCAACCATCCGGTCACCGGCCCGATCTTCTCCGGCCCGCAGCAGCAGCCGTTCGTCTGCAAGACGGTCAGCCAGGGCCTCGGCCTGCCGCTGATCGACAACCAGGCTGGAATCGGGATGCCGGTTCCCGGCGGCTGGAGCAAGGACTGCTCCGCGACGACGCGGGTCGACTACCTCTACCGGACGACGACCGGCTCCTTCCAGCCGCTCCCAGCGGGACCGCTGCCCGCGAACATCGCCCAGACGACGACCCTCGACGGGCAGACGGTGCCCTACGTCGTCCGGCGCGAGCGCGGCACGATCAACCGCTTCATCTATTCGATCGCGATCCTCGCCCCGCCCCCGTCCGGTGGCCCGGAGGACGAGCCGGACACGTCGCTCTGGAACGGGCGCCTGATCTACTCGTTCAGCGGCGGCGTCGCGATCGGCTACCAGCAGGGCACGCTGAGCGGCGGCGACCACCTCTACCACAACGGCCTCTCGAAGGGCTACGCCGTCGCCTACTCGACCGGGACCCGCACGAACACGCACTACAACCTCGTGCTCGGCGGTGAGACGGCGATCATGACGAAGGAGCACTTCATCGAGGCGTACGGCGTCCCGAGGTACACGGTCGGGATCGGCGCCTCCGGCGGCGGCATCCAGCAGTACGTCTACGGGCAAAACCACAAGGGCGTGGTGATCGACGCCGCGATCCCGGTCTACTCGTACCCGGACATGGTCACGCAGACGATCCACGTCGGCGACTGCGAGCTGCTCGAGCACTTCATGGACGTCACCGACGCGGCGAACCCGAAGTGGAAGATCTGGACGAACCGGACCTGGCTCGAGGGCCTCGCGGCCAGCAACACGGTCACGAACCCCGTCCTCGGGACCCCCGGCTCGACCGAGTGCATCAACGGCTGGCGTGGCCTCACGCCCCTCGCGATGAACCCGCTCTTCGGCACCGCGGGCGCGGAGCAGGCGCTCTACGACCCCGCCGTGATGGCGGCGGTGAAGTGGACGCACTGGGACGACGTGCGGAACGTCTACGGCGTGGACGCCTTCGGCTACGGCCGCTCCACCTGGGACAACGTCGGCGTTCAGTACGGCCTCGCCGCGCTGAAGGCCGGGCACATCACTCCGACGGAGTTCCTGACGCTGAACGCAACCGCCGGCAGCTGGAAGGAATCGAAGGACATGGTGCAGGAGGGCTGCCCGTTCATCGTCGCCCTCTGCGCCAACCCGGCCCAGTTCGATCCCTGGAGCCGGCGCAACATGCGCTTGAGCCTTGACGGGGGAACCACTCCGGCCCCGAGGCGCGTCGGCAGCATCGAGGCGATGAACGCTGCCTACAACTCGGGGCTCGTGTTCCGCGGCGACATCGACATCCCGGTGATCGACTGGCGGCACTACCTCGAGCGCGAGCTCAACATGCACAACTCGCACCAGTCCTTCGCCGCCCGCCAGCGGATGCTGGACTTCGACGGCGATGCCTCGAACGGCGTCATCTGGTTCACCGACGGGCCTGCCGTCTTCGACCAGACGCCCCAGGCCTTCGCCGTCATGGACGAGTGGATGGCCAACATCGCCGCCCATCCCGAGCGGAGCGTCGCCGGGAACAAGCCGGCGGGAGCCGTCGACAAGTGCTTCAACGCGGACGGCTCGCCGATCGCGTCGGGTGCGGGCGTCTGGAGCGGGATCCTCGACTCCGGGCTTGCCGGCCCGTGCACCCAGCGCTTCCCGCTCTTCAGCACCTCGCGGATCGTCGCGGGCGGCCCCATCGCAGGCAACGTCTACAAGTGCGCCACGAAGCCGGTCGCCACGGCGATCGCCGACGGGACGTACGGATCGTGGACGCCGTCTGCGGCCGAGGCCGCACGGCTCGCGCAGATCTTCCCGACGGGAGTCTGCGACTACAGCAAGCCGGATCTCGGCCGGCCGTAGCTAGAGGTGGGGGCGCCGCTCCGCGCGGCGCCCCCACCCAGCCGGCGCAGATGAGGCATCCGCGTATGCGGATACCTCATCGCGCAGATCCCTGAAGGGGGCCGCGTAGCGGCCCCGATTCTTAGTCGGGGACGCGCTCTTCCCGGAGTGAGAGGTCGACGAAGGTGTCCCAGTGCTCGTCGAGGCGGCGGGCCATCGCCTCCTCCTCGGCACGGTTCTGGCGCGCCACCTCGGCCGTCTCCTCATCGCCGGCGCGCGTCGCCACGCGCTCGAGCAGCTGGTAGGCCGCGATCTCCATGTGCTCGGCCGCGAAGGCGTCGCGCGCATTGCGGCCGGCCTTCTCGCCGCGCACGAAGTCGAGCGGCAGCTTCGCGAGCGCGCCGATCACTCCGGTCGCCTCGCGCATCATCGACGGCTTGGCACCTCGGGCCTCCAGCCGCGCGCGCAAGCGCTGTGCGTGCCGCTCGGTCTCGACCTTGTGATGCTCGAGCAGGTCGATCACCTGCGGATCGTCCGTCGTCGCGATCATGCCGTCGAGCAGGCGCCGGACGCTCTCCTCCATCGCGATCGCCTCGTCGAGGTGCTGGACGAGCTGGTCCTCGACGGAGCTCGCACGCGCCTCGACCACGGGCTTCAGCCGGAAGCGGCCGTATTCGCGGCCCTTGAGGAGCGCGCGGCCGCTCCAGGTGTCGCCCTCGGGCTCGAGGACGTCGACGAATGCGTCGAACGGCGCGCGGTAGCGCAACTGGGTGCCGACGACGTCGAACGGTGCCCGCACAGGGCCGAGCGTCGTCTCGCCGCTCCCGACCCCGTCCACGAGTGGGCCGATGTGCTTGCGCATCCCGAGCAGCGGCGGCAAAAAGCCGCTCACGCGCTCGACGTCCCAGGTGCCTGCGAGCTCGTCCATGCAGTTAGCCTTCTCGGGCGATGCCAGGTCCAAACGTCCCCTTCCCGCCGATGGAGGCTGAGCTCGTGCGCGAGCTCCCCGAGGGCGACGGCTGGCAGTACGAGCCCAAGTGGGACGGCTTCCGCGGCGTGCTCGAGAACGACGGCGGCGAGCTCGCCCTCTGGTCGCGGAACGAGCGGCCGCTGCTCCGCTACTTCCCGGAGCTGGCCCCGCTCGGCGAGCTCCTGCCGCCGCACTCGGCGCTCGACGGCGAGATCGTGATCGCCCGCGACGGCGTGCTCGACTTCGACTCGATGCAGATGCGGCTACATCCGGCCGAGAGCCGGGTGAAGCGGCTGTCCGCCGAGATCCCGGCCATCTTCATCGCCTTCGACCTGCTCCTCTGGGACGGCGAGAAGGTGCACGAGCGCCCGCTCGAGGAGCGCCGTGCGGAGCTGCTGCGCCGAGGCGAGGGCTTCTGGATCTCCCCCGCCACCACCGATCTGGCGGCGGCCACCGGCTGGCTCGACCGCTTCGAGGCAGCCGGGCTCGACGGCGTGATCGGCAAGCGGCTCGGCCTGCCCTACCTCCCCGGCTCACGCGAGGGCGTCGTCAAGGTGAAGGAGCACAAGACGGCCGACTGCGTCGTCGTCGGCGTGCGCTGGAAAGAGCGGCCGGAGCGGCTCGCCACGCTGCTGCTCGGGCTCTATCGCGACGACGGGGGCCTCGACTACGTCGGCTCGGCCGCGATCGGCGCCCGGAACCACGACGAGATCGCCGCCCTCGTGAAGCCGCTGCTCGACGAGAAGAACGAGCGCCGCTTCTCGGAGCCGAACCGCTGGGGCACGGGCGAGCTCGAAGAGACGCCGCTCAAGCCCGAGCTCGTGGCGGAGGTTCGCTACGACAAGGTGCAGGGGAACCGCTTCCGCCACGGCACGAAGCTGATCCGCTTCCGGCCCGACAAGGACCCGGACCAGTGCACGTGGCAGGAGCTGCGCCCCACGCGGCGCAAGGGCGATCCCACGGTCGAGTCGCTGCTCGCGTCCTAGCTGCGCCAGGGAAAGACCGGGGTCGGCTCAGGGGAAATCCCGATACCGCAGCGGCCCGGCCGCCGCGATCGTGTGAGCGATCATTCCAAGGAGGCTCACATGTCCGAGACGCTCGATCCCACCATCCCCGATCCAGCCCCACCGCTCGACGCCGCATCGCCCAGGCGACTCGTCCGGGTAAGGGACGGCCGCTGGCTCGGCGGCGTCAGCGCCGGGCTCGGCCGCTACTTCGACGTCAACCCGCTCGTCTACAGGATCGCCTTCGCAGCCCTGGCGCTCGCGGGCGGCACCGGCGTCCTGCTCTACCTCGCCGCCTGGCTCGTGATGCCCGACGAGGATCGGGACGAATCGGTCGCGGTCGAGACGCTGCGGGTGCACCGCGACCGCCCCTGGCTCCTGCTCGGCGTCGGCCTGCTCGGCCTCGCTGCCGTGCTGACCCTCACCGAGGCCGACTTCTGGCCGGGGAACGGCAACGTCTGGTTCGCAGCCATCCTCGCGGGTGGAGCGCTCGTGTGGTGGAACCTCGCCCGCGGCGACGAGCGGGTGGCGGCGGCCGCAGTGGGCGAGAGCGCGCCTGCAGTGGGCGAGAGCGCGCCCGCCGTCGGCGACACCCCGCCACCGAGCACGCCGAAGCCGCGCCGTCCCTCCGTCACCGCCCCCGTCTTCGGCGCACTGCTCGCGGCGGCCGGTGTCTTCGGCCTGCTCGCCGTCCTCGACATCTACGACGTGGACGTGTCGGTCGCGCTCGCTGCGGCCGTCGTCATCGTCGGAGCGGCGATCGCGTTCGGCGCGCAGACCGGACGGCGCTTCGGCGGGTTGATCCCCCTTGGCCTGGTGCTGCTGGCGGCGTTCGGCATCGCGGCGAGCTCACCCGTCAGCTTCACGGCGGGCGTCGGCGACCGAAACGAGCGGCCCCTGACGGCGAGCGAGCTCGAAAGCTCGTACGAGCACGGCATCGGCGACTACACGCTCGAACTGGCCGACACCGAGCTCCCTGCGGGGACGACCCACGTCGAGGCGAAGCTGGGGATCGGTGAGCTGGTCGTCACCGTTCCCGAGGACGCCACACTCGTGATCGACGCGCACACGGCCGCCGGCCGCGTCGACGTCCTCGGGCAGGAGGACGACGGCCTGGGCGCGCACGAGCGGCTCGTCTTCGTCCCTCCGCGCGCGCAGCCGAACTCGCCCGTGCTCGAGCTCGAAGCAGACGTCGGCGCCGGCAACCTGGAAGTCCGTCGCGGGTGACGGGCACCCCGTATCGTCTCCCCGCGTTCCCCCGCCTCGTGCGGGTGGAGCGCGGACGCGCGGTCGCAGGTGTCTGCGCCGGTGTCGCCAGGAGCCTCGGCGTCGACCCGACCCTCGTCCGGCTCGCGTTCGCGCTGCTCGCGTTCGCGGGCGGGGCCGGGATCGTCGCCTACATCGGTGCGTGGCTGGCGCTGCCCGTCGAGGGCGGCGCCACGCCCTCGCAGCGGCGGCGCCTGCTCGGCTACGCCGTACTCGCCGTGGCCGCCGCTCTAGCCCTCCGCGGCCTCGGGCTCGCAGACTCGCTCGTCTGGCCGGCGGCGCTCTGCGGCGCCGGCATCGTCCTGACACGGCGTGGAGGCCTCAGCCTGGTGATCGGCCTGACGCTCGTGGCCGTCGGCGTGGTCGCGTTCGTCGACCAGAACGCCGACGGAGACGGCGCCGGAGCGCTGCTCGAGCCGAGCGGGGTCGCGATCCTCCTCCTGCTCGTGCTCGGCCCCTGGGCGTGGCGGCTCGCCGGGGAGCGGGACGCTGAGCGCACGGCCCGGATCCGCACCGAGGAGCGCTCCGAGATGGCCGCGCGCGTCCACGACTCCGTCCTCCAGACGCTCGCGCTCGTCCAGCGGGAGGCGGGCAACCCGAAGCGTGTGGCCACGCTGGCGCGGAGACAGGAACGCGAGCTGCGCAGCTGGCTCTATCCAGATCCGGCCACGGCGGCGAGCGACGGCCTGGCCGCCGCCATCGACGCCGCCGCAGCCGAGGTGGAGGAGCTGCACGGCGTCCCCGTCGAGCTCGTCCGCACCGGCGACGCGCAGATGGACGACGACGTCGAGGCGCTCGTCCGGGCCGCGCGCGAGGCGATGGCGAATGCGGCGCGGCACTCCGGTGCCGAACAGGTGTCGGCGTTCGTGGACGTCGGCGAGGACGAGATCGCCGTCTTCGTCCGCGACCGCGGCCACGGCTTCGACGTGGACGCGCTGCCGCCCGACGCGCACGGGATCGCCGAGTCGATCCGCGGCCGGATGGCCCGGGCGGGCGGCTCCGCGGTCCTGAACTCGTCGGACGAGGGTACCGAGGTGGAGCTTCGCCTTCGGAGGCGGTCATGAGCCGCAAGCGCATCGTGCTCGTCGACGACCACGACCTGTTCCGCGCCGGCGTGCGCACCGAGCTCGGCGAGGCGGTGGAGATCGTGGGCGAGGCCGCATCCGTCGCCGACGCGGTGCCGCTGATCCGGGAGCTCGACCCCGACGTCGTCCTGCTCGACGTCCACCTCCCCGACGGCGGCGGCCAGGCGGTGATCGCCCAGGTCGCGCCCGAACGGCCCGGTGTGCGCTTCCTCGCCCTTTCCGTCTCGGACGCGGCCGAGGACGTGATCGGCGTCATCCGCGCCGGCGCTCGCGGCTACGTGACCAAGTCGATCTCGGGCGCGGACCTGGTGGACGCCGTGCAGCGCACCGCCGACGGCGACGCCGTCTTCTCACCGCGGCTGGCCGGCTTCGTGCTCGACGCCTTCCGCTCCGGCACGCCCCCGGTCGACCCCGAGCTCGACGTGCTCACGCCCCGCGAGCGCGAGGTGCTGCAACTGATCGCGCGCGGCTACCGGTACAAGGAGATCGCCGCGCGGTTGCATCTCTCCGTCAAGACGGTCGAGACGCACGTCTCCGCGGTGCTGCGCAAGCTCCAGCTCTCGAGCCGCCACGAGCTGACGCGTTGGGCCGCCGAGCGGCGGCTGATCTAGCCGGTTTCCTTGTCAGCGCGTGCGCGCGAGGGCTGCACGCGCTTTGGCTCGCCGGGCATCTTCGGGAAGTTCGGCGGGTAGGGCGCCTCGCCCTCGCCGGCCGCCTCCTCCCGTTCCACCCACTCGAGCAGGACGCCCAGGTCGCAGACGACGTCGTCGATCCCGGCCTGGACGTCCCCGAGCCGCGCGAACCGCTCGGGCATCGTCGCCAGCGTGAAGTCCTCGGTCTCCACGTCGGGCAGCTCATCCCAGCCGACGGGCGCCGAGACGGTCGCGTCAGGCCGGCCGCGCACCGAGTAGGCGGAGGCGATCGTGCGGTCGCGGGCGTTCTGGTTGTAGTCGATGAACACCTTCTCGCCGCGCTCCTCCTTCCACCAGGCGGTCGTCACCAACTCCGGCGACCGGCGCTCGACCTCGCGGGCGAAGGCGAGCGCGCAGCGGCGGACGACCGGAAACTCCCAGCGCGGCTCGATCCGGCAGGCGACGTGCACCCCGCGGTTGCCCGACGTCTTCGGCCAGCCCGTCCAGCCCATCTCGGCCAGCACCTCCCGCACGACGGCGGCGACGCGCTTGGCGTCGGCGAACTCGGTGCCCGGCTGCGGATCGATGTCGATGCGCAGCTCGTCGGGCCGGTCGACGTCGGCGCGCCGCGACGGCCAGGGATGGAAGTCGACCACGGCGAGGTTCGCCGCCCAGGCCACCTGCGCGAGCTCGGTGACGCAGAGCTCGTCGGCGTGGCGGCCGGAGGGGAACGTGACGCGCGCGACCTCGATCCAGTCCGGGCGCTTCTCGGGCACGCGCTTCTGGTAGATCATCTCGCCCTCGACCCCGTCGGGGAAGCGGCGAAGCTGAGTCGGCCGCTCACGCAGTGCGCGCACGATCCCATCGCCGACCGCGAGGTAGTAGTGGACGAGATCGAGCTTCGTCTCGGCGCGCGCCGGAAAGAGCACCTTGTCCGGGTTCGTGACCTTCACGACCCGCTTCCCCACGTCGAGCTCCACGAACGGCGACGGCATTTGCGGCAACGGTACCGCGTGGTAGGTTCGAAGCCCGTCCCGCCCGACCTCGGAGATCTCATGCGGAAGCTCATCACCCTGGCGCTCGTGCTCGCCCTTTCGCTTGTCGCCGCCGGCTGCGGCTCGGACGACGACGAGGACGCTGCCGGTACGACCAGCGCAGCCGCCACCACCACCGACGCGGCCTCTGACTGCGCGAAGGAGAGCCTCGAGCTCATCTCCGACGGGACGCTCACGATCGGCACTGACAACCCGGCGTTCCCGCCGTGGTTCGAGGGTGGCTCGCCCGAGGGGTCCGACTGGGAGATCAACGATCCCGCGACCGGCGAGGGCTTCGAGAGCGCCGTTGCCTACGCGGTCGCGGAGGAGCTCGGCTTCACCGAGGACGAGGTCGAGTGGGTCGTCGTCCCGTTCAACAACTCGTTCCGCCCGGGCGACAAGGACTTCGACCTCGACATCAACCAGATCTCCGTCACCGACGAGCGCGACCGCGCCGTCGACTTCAGCGACTCGTACTACGAGGTGAACCAGGCGCTCGTCGCGCTCCAGGACACACCGATCACCGAGGCGTCGTCGGTCGAGGAGCTGGCGGAGTACCAGCTGGGGGCGCAGGTCGGCACGACGAGCCTCACGTACATCAACGACACCATTCAGCCCGAGGCCGAACCGCGCGTCTACGACACGTCGAACGACGTCGTCGCGGCGCTGAACGGCAGCCAGATCGACGGCATCGTCGTCGACCTGCCGACCGCCTTCTTCCTCGTCGGCGCCGAGGAGGTCAAGAACGGGACCGTGGTGGGCCAGTTCCCGTCCACCGGCGGGCAGGAGCACTTCGGAATGTTGTTCGAGGAGGGCAACCCCCTCCGCGACTGCGTCAACGAGGCGCTCGCCACGCTGACGGAGGACGGCACGCTGGAGGAGATCCAGCAGCAGTGGCTCTCCGAGAACACCAGCGCGCCCGTGCTCGAATAAGCAGTGCTCGAATAAGCGGCCGAAGCTCACGCATCCTCGGCGGCCCGGGTGGCGGCCGCAGCCTCGCGATCGCAGCGGCGAGCACGCTCGTCGTCTTCGGGGGGCTCGTGCTCGTCGTGCGGAGCTCGCCTGGCTGGGACGAGGTCAAGGAGTCGTTCTTCTACGGGCCCGAGTTCCGCGAGTCCTTCCCGGACATCCTGGAGCAGTTCGGGACGAACGTGAAGCTGTTCCTGCTCGCCGAGGTCTTCATCCTCGTCTGGGGGCTCGTCCTCGCAGTGCTGCGCAGCCTCCCTGGCCCCGTGTTCTTCCCGTTGCGGTTCCTCTCCGCCGCGTACACGGACATCTTCCGCGGCATCCCGACGATCCTGCTCATCTTCCTGCTCGGCTTCGGGGTCCCGGGGCTCCAGATCTCCGGTGTGCCGACGTCGCAGTTCTTCTGGGCCACGGTCTCGCTCGTGCTCGTCTACTCCGCCTACGTCGCCGAGGTCTACCGCGCAGGGATCGAGTCGGTGCACCCGAGCCAGGAGGCGGCCGCGCGGTCGTTGGGACTGAACCGGCTGCAGGCGCTTCGCTACGTCGTGCTCCCACAGGCGATCAAGCGGGTGATTCCGCCGCTCCTGAACGACTTCATCGGTCTCCAGAAGGACACCGCGCTCGTCGCGCTGCTCGGCGTCGTCGAGGCCTTCCGCCAGTCGCAGATCGAGGTCGCGGGGTCGTTCAACTACACGCCGTACGTGGCGACCGCGGTGATCTTCCTGGCGCTCACGATTCCCCTGACGCGCTTCACCGACTGGCTGATCGCCCGCGAGCGGAGGCGGCGCCGGTGAGCGAGCAACTGCGCCTGGAGGGTGTGTCGAAGTCGTTCGGCGAGGTGCGCGTGCTGCACGGCATCGACCTCGCGCTCGCCGAGCACGAGGTGGTGTGCCTCATCGGCGCCTCGGGCTCCGGGAAGTCGACGCTGCTCCGGTGCGTGAACCTCCTGGAGCCGATCGACGAGGGCAGGATCGTCCTCGGCGGTGAGGAGATCACGGCGCCGGGGGTGGACGAGAACGCCGTTCGACAGCGGATCGGGATCGTCTTCCAGGCGTTCAACCTCTTCCCGCACATGACGGTGCTACGGAACGTGACACTCGGGCCGCGGAAGGCGCTCGGGCTCTCGCGGCAGGAGGCCGAGGCACAGGCCGTGGAACTGCTCGACCGCTTCGGGCTCGCGGACCGGCGCCTTGAATACCCCGACCGGCTCTCGGGCGGCCAGCAGCAGCGCGTCGCGATCGTGCGCGCGCTCGCGATGCGCCCGAAGCTGATGCTGCTGGACGAGGTGACGAGCGCGCTCGACCCCGAGCTCGTCGCCGAGGTGCTGAGCGTGATCCGCGAGCTCGCCGAGGGCGGAATGACGATGTTGATCGCCACCCACGAGATGAGTTTCGCGCGCGACATCGCGAGCCGCGTGTGCTTCCTCGACGCCGGAGTGATCCTCGAGCAGGGCCCGCCGGCGCAGATCTTCACGAGCCCGACCGAGGCTCGCACGCGGCAGTTCCTCGACCGGATCATCGCGGCCGGACGTCTCTAGGGGTGACACGACACGGATCGTCCGCAAATTGCGCAAGCAAGGGTTGCCGATTGGCGGCAGGTCTGCGAGGTTCCCGCAGTTCCGTCGTCCACCAAGGAGCTCCCGTTGCCGCCGGAGTCTCAGCACGATCAGGTGACCGTCGTCGTCCTCGAGTGCGTCGAGTGCGGTACGCGCGACGCGCGGGCCAAGGGCTGGGAGGCGTATCCGAGCCCCGACAGCGGCCTGCTCATCTACTGCGCCGAGTGCGCAGAGCGCGAGTTCGGCGACTAAGGAGAAGTGACGCGGCCTGCGCGGCGCGCTCAAGGCGCGCCGCGCGGCCGGACGTCGGTGTCGACACTGAGGGCTGCGGCTCCCGCAACGTCGATTGCCCAATCATCGACCTCGCTCCGCCGCGCCCCTATCCCTCGATCAAGTGAAGTGGCGCGGTCAACCCAGGAAGGGTGATGGCGTGAAGCAGGCCTGCTGCGGCAGACTCCGCGAGACAAGGCAGCGGCTCCTTGGCGGCGAGGAGCAGGTTGCAGCGAGGCGGATTGCGAGCGTCGAGAGACGCAGCGCGTCCGCCTCGCCGTCTTTCTAGGCCCGCCCGTCCGCGTTACCTGAGCATGCGGGGGAGCGGCGCGCCACGGCGCCTCGAGGTTTTGGTTGACACGACCATAACTCTGTCGTACAGTAAGAGTCATGGAGACCAAAACACAGCAGAGGAGGAGACGATGCTCAGTAGCGCTCCTTTCGACTCCCTAGCCGTCGTCGCCGCCGAACGCCGCGAGCAGCTCCTGGCCGAGGCCACCACCGCGCGCCTGTGTCCTCCGTCTTCCGTCCGCCGGGCGCTTGGGGTCACCCTCCGATTTGCCGCCAACCGCCTCGACCCGCCCGCTCGCGGCCCCGTCCGGCGAATCAAAGAGACGATCTCGTGAAAGGCCGAGGCTCACCACTCCCGGCCTGTAGAAGCGGAGGGGGAGGGATTTGAACCCTCGATCCGCCGTTAAGACGAATAACGGTTTTCGAGACCGCCGCATTCGACCGCTCTGCCACCCCTCCGCGCGGCAGACAGCGTAGCGGTCTCGGTCCCCTGACTCTCGCCTGCCTGATGCGCGCGCCGGCGGCCGGCTCCGCCGGCCGAAGTGCGAGACGGAGAAGGAGGGATTCGAACCCTCGATGGAGGCATTCACCCCCATAACGCCTTAGCAGGGCGCCGCCTTCAGCCACTCGGCCACTTCTCCGTGGACGGGGATGGTACCGCACTCCCCGGCGCCCAAATCACCCGTACGAGGCATGGCAACCCGCGCTCGAGTTGGCATCATGGCTGGGTCGGTCTGTTCCCCCCTTGGACACCGGCTACTGCGGCGCCCGCCCTCTGCGGCAACAGATGGCGGGCGTTTCGCTTTCCGGCGCCGCTACCCTGTAGCGCCTGCACCGCCTGGAGAGGTGTCCGAGCGGCCGAAGGAGCGCGACTGGAAATCGCGTAAGCGTCGAAAGGCGTTTCGCGGGTTCAAATCCCGCCCTCTCCGTGACGGTTGTTTCAAAGAGCGTTTCAAGAACCTGGCTCGAGAGGGCCGGGTTCTTGATTCCGCGCTCGATTGGCCCGAGCACGGACCGGGGCATGATCAGACCCATGCCGCAGCGGACGTTGCACACGCAGCGGCTCACCCTGATGCCACTCACCGATGAGCACTTCGAGTGGGAGCTCGCGCTCGACTCGGATCCCGAGGTGATGCGATACCTCACCGGCCGGGCGAGCACGCGCGCGGAGGTCGAGGCCAGCCACGCGCGGCGGCTGGCAGCTGCGCAGAAGGTGGACGGGCTCGGCTTCTGGATCGGCCTGGTCGACCACGAGTTCGTCGGCTGGTGGATCCTCCAGCCCTCCCACGGCCCCGACCAGCCCGACGACCCCGCGGTGGCCGATCTGGGCTACCGGCTGCTCCGGCGTCACTGGCGCAAGGGACTCGCGTCCGAGGGAGCGCGGGAGCTGGTGCGCCACGGCTTCGACGACCTCGGGCTCGAGCGGATCATCGCGCAGACGATGACCGTCAACGCCGGCTCGCGGGCCGTGCTGGACCGGATCGGTCTCACCTACGTGCGGACGTTTCCGACCTCGATGACTCCGCCCGTCGAGGGCGTCGACGAGGGAGAGGTGGAGTACGAGCTGACCCGCGAGCAGTGGCAGCGATTGCCGAGCTAACGGCTTACTGCGTCGACTCGACGACGTAGGCGGCCACGTCGTTGATCTGCTGCTCGTCGAGGCTGTCGCCGAACGCGGGCATCGGGCCCGCGCCGTTCGTGACGCGGTCGACGACGAGCGCGTGGTCGGGCTGCGCCTCGTCCAGGTTCGGGCCGATCGTGCCCGACGCTCCTGCGGCCTCCAGCGTGTGGCAGCTCGCGCAGCCGTTGTCCGCGAAGATCGCCTCGCCGGCCGCCGCGTCGCCCTCTGAACCACCCTCGCCCCCGGTCTCCGTCTCGCCCGTCCCCGTCTCGGCCGGTCTCGGTCTCGCCCGTCTCGGTCTCTCCGGTCTCGGCCTCCCCCGTCTCCGTCTCGCCCGTCTCGGTCTCGCCGGTCTCCGTCTCGCCGGTCTCGGTGTGGGTCGCGGTCTCCCCCGCGGCGTGCTCCTCCTCGCTCTCGCCCGCGAATGCCACCATCGCGCCCAGCAGGAGGACGAACAGCAGCACGGTCACCGCGACGAACGCGCCGAGGCGACGGCCCGGATAGTCCGGATCGCGGCGAGGAAAGTAGAACGAGGAGGCGATCGCGAAGACGATGAAGAGCCCGGCCGCGACCGCGAGTGCGATCTTTCCATTGGTCGTGACCGCGATCAGCACGGCGCGCAACCTACCACGGTCAGCAGCGCTCCAGCGGCGCCATGGTCAGGCCGTGATCGCTCAGTTGGGACCAGTACAGCTCGGCCGGCTCACGGTGTCCGGACCAGACGACCGCGCTGCCCGTGGAGTGGATCCGCTCGGCGAAGGACATGCCCTTGTCGAAGCTCACGCCGGGGAGCACGGCCGCGAGCGCGAACGCGACGCCGTCGAAGGTGTTGTGGTTGTCGTTCAGCACGATCACGCGCCACGGGTCGCCGAGGCCGCCGTCGGGCCCCGTGGTGCGGCGCTCGCGCGTCGGTGTCTGCGTCGCGCCGGCCATGTGTGTTCGGGACGCTACCAACGCACTCTGTAGGCTTCTCGGCCGTGACTCCGGAGGACCGGCTCGAGCAGTATGCGCGGCTGACCGTCGAGGTCGGCTCGAACGTCGGCGAGGGCCAGGTGCTGTGGCTCACCGGCCACGTCGAGCATGCGCCCTTCCTGCGCGCCGTTGCGCGCGCGGCGTACGAGAAAGGCGCCCGCTACGTCGACGTCGACTACGTCGACGGGCACGCCCGGCACGCACGCATTCAGCACGCGGACGAGGAGACGCTCGACTGGACGCCGCCGTGGGTGCTCGCGAAGGTCGACTACGTCGCGGAGCACCGCGGCGCGCTGATCCAGGTCGCCGGCGATCCCGATCCCGAGCTCTTCGCCGACCTGGACGGCACGCGTGTCGGAAAGACCCGGATGCGGGAGCTCGCGCAGCGCTACCTGTCCGCGATGAACAAGCGCCTGATCAACTGGGCGATCGTCGCCTACCCGAACGAGGGCTGGGCGCACTCGGTCTTCGGCGAGCCCGACGTCGAGCGGCTGTGGGATGCCGTCGCGACGGCCACGCGGCTCGACGAGCCGGATCCCGTCGAGGCCTGGCGCACGCACATCGACAAGCTCGTCGCCCGCTCGGAGCAGCTGAACGAGCGCAACTTCGACGCCATCCGCTTCCGCGGGCCGGGCACCGACCTCACGGTCGGCCTGCCCCCGCGTGCGCTCTGGTGCACCGCGCTCGAGGAGACGGTGGACGGGCGTCGCCACGTCGTGAACATGCCGACGGAGGAGGTCTTCACGACACCGGACCGCCGACGCACCGAGGGCACGGTCCGGTCGACCAAGCCGCTCGCCGTGCTCGGGAACATCGTGCGCGACCTCGAGGTTCGCTTCGAAGGCGGACGGGTTGTGCAGGTCGAGGCGAGCACGGGCGCCGATGTGATCCGCGAGCAGCTGCGCACCGACGATGGCGCGAACATGCTCGGCGAGGTCGCCCTCGTCGACGGCGAGTCTCGCGTCGGCAAGACGGGGATCGTCTTCCTGAACACCCTCTTCGACGAGAACGCAACGTGCCACATCGCCTACGGCTCGGGCATCCTCGAGGCGATCAACGGCGGCGCCGACCTGAGCGAGAGTGAGCTCGACGAGGTCGGCTTCAATACCTCGACCGTCCACACGGACTTCATGATCGGCGGCCCCGACGTCGAGGTCGACGGCCTCGAGCAGAGCGGCACCGCCGTGCCGATCCTGCGCGGCGACGTCTGGCAGCTCGGCTAGTCGCTGCTGCGACCCCTCACGTTCCTGGCGCGCCGCTCGCGGCGCGATGTCGGCGGAGCCTGGCTCTGCCAGGCGGGCCGACCGGCCGGGGGGTGAGGCCCGGTCACGCGCTCCGTCTTCGAGTTGCTTCCTCGGGGGGCGCTCGCGTCGCCGGCTCCGGTCAGGCGGTGCCGCGGCACCTGGGAGGGAATCCTTAGCGCTGCTTCCTTCCGGACCTGACGCGGTTCGGATGCTCCCAGTGCGCGGAACCTGACCATCGACACCACGTGCGCGAGACCTGATCCCGTTGAAGCCGCCCTCGGACGGCGTTCGGTCCCGCTGGAGCGGATGTCGGGTTCAGGGAACCGCTAACTCCCCACCTAGCGCGACCGGGCAAGGACCATTCTAGCGGCCTCGCTATCCTGTGCGAGTCCCGGGCGCATAGCTCAGCGGGAGAGCGCTCGCTTCACACGCGAGAGGTCCCTGGTTCAATCCCAGGTGCGCCCATTCATTCGGCGGATTCAAGATCAGGTCGAAAGTCTCGAGTTGAGTCCGCTTACCGGCTCAACCAGAGGACCAGGTTTGCTGGGTCACGATCCGCACCCCGACGAGTCCGGCATCTCGACCACCGCCGGCCCCCAAACGGAAGCCGCTCGCGTCGCGCCGCACGACCTCAGGTAACCCTCTCGATGTACCACGGCCCAGGTGCGAAGCCCCCCGGCAGCACAGACCCATCGCCCCCTAGGAACCCGCGGCCTGTCCTTCGCAAACCTTCGGCGCGGTGGCAGGCAAGGAGCCTTCGAGCGCACCGAATGGTTCGGTCTGACCACAGGCGATTGCGGCCGACCGCTCCTCGTCGAGCAGCTTGATCACGATCACGTAGCTGCCGCGTCCGCTCCGTAGCGGCACCCAATCCCACCAACGGTGAGCGACCTTGTCCGCCGGCGGCTCGACCAGAAAGTCGCGGGTCTGACCGACGACATCACCGGTCCTTGCATCGACCAGCTGGCGCGCGAGCGTGAGGGTCGTGCCCCGGTAGCCGACAATCTGAACGCGTGCAAACGCCGAGGCGCCCACGACCGCGAGCTGCTGTTTCGTGAATCCCAGCTTGGATTGATCGGAGTAGTCGAGGTACTGCCCTCTCGTCGTCCGTGGATTGACGACGACGCCGGTGACTGCGGCAGACTGATCCGGTGTCGGCTCACTCCGCTCAGGTCTGTACTGGGGGAACAAGAGGAAGAAGAGCCCGAATGCGCCTGAGAGGACCCCGACGATGACACCGGCTTGCTTCGCGTGGGTCATCACCCAACCGTCGGACACATCTCGCTTCGGTTCACCGCTCGCCGCAACCGGCTTGCGTGGAGACTTCGTTGGTGAAGCCATGGTGCGCTACCGGCGAATCCTTACGGACGCCACCAACGTTCGCACCTGGCCGCCCACCACGACTCGTACCGAGAGTCGGTAGGGGCCCGGTCTCGCCCTGCGAGGGATCGGGAGGCGAAGGGCATTTCGGCCTGTGGCGAGCCGATAGCTTTTCGAAACGATCGTCTTGCGCTGCTTCAGGAGGCGGCCAGTCGCCCGAGCGCGACGATCGACGACGATTGCGAAGGCTACGACACGCCTGACGCCCCGCCCCCGAGTCGAGACGCCCTCAAGCCGAGGTCTCATTACCCGCCGCGTCGTGGTCGTCGTTGTTGTCGTGGTCGTGGCCGTGGTCGTCGGGGTGGTCGTCGTGGTCGTAGTTGTGGTCGTCGGAGGAGCCGCTGCCGTATCGAAGCGAGCCTGAACCTCCGTGGCAGAACCGGCCGCGAAGACGCACGTGGGATCCGTGGAACAGACCCCCACCCAGCGACTGAACGTCGAGCCTTGGCTCTCTTCCGCTTTCAGCCGTACCCGAGCCTGGTAGTCGACTTGAGTCTCACATGTCGATGGGCAGTCGATTCCGCTTCCTGTAACTCGCCCCTGACCTGACCCGGCGCGCTTTACCTTCACCTTCGGAGTCAGCTGGAACGGAGGCTGAAGCGGCTCCTGTCCGTCGAAGCTCACGAAGGCGAACGTGCGGAGGTTTGTCATCGTGACCGTACATCTCTGGCTTGTGCCGTTGCCCCCTTCAGGCTCGCAGCCGGCACCCCAACCAGTGGGAGCCTGGGAGACTTCGATGATGACGTCAGTCTGGGCTGGGAAAGCCGCATGGCACGTTCGGTCGCCGAATCCGACGCTCCCAGGACAGTTCGGCACAACGACACTGCCGTCTGAACGACGAAAGGTAACGGCTCCGCCCCCGAAGACGCCGACTTGGAGTTGAAGCGGCGTGAAGAGCGCGGTGATCCAGTCCTGGTCGGAATCGGAGTCAGGCGTGAAGGTGCACGACTCGGCGGTTCCGCAGTCGAACCGGCTCCAGCGGACGAAGGAAGGTTGCGGCACTGGAAAGTCGGGAACGTCTGTCTCCCGGCCCGGCGGCACCACTGCGCTGGGCTCCGCCACGGCTTTCAACGTGACCGGCGTACCCGTCGTGACTGTCACAACGCACGCGTTCGTGCTTGCCAACACCGCCGCGAAGTCGCACGGGTTCGGCGTCAAATCCGTTCCACCCTGCGTCACCTCGATCCGCCCCTGTCCAGCTGGCCAGAGCCGCAGAGTCACTTCCGCGGTAGATGAAGCAGGTGCGACCACCATCGCGGCAGCCAGGCCCGAGGCCAGCAATCCCACGAAGAGCAGCGCTCCGAGGGTCGCAAGAGCAACGGCCTTCGGACTACGTGGCCACCTGCTCCCGTTCGAACGGTTCGCCCTTGAGCGCCCCATCTCCAACTCCTGTCAACAACTGATTCATGATCCCACCGCGTCGGCGATCCTTCAAGGCCCTGGTCGGGCATAGGTGTCCGCGACGAGCTGCCCGAGATCCCCGGGCTCCGCAAACTGTGGGGGGACCTCCTGCACTTCCCGTGTTGCCACGGGTGGGAGGTCCTGCGACCAACCCATCGGTGTGCTCGCCGCCTCTGAGCACGTGCTTCGTTCCAGCCGCGTCGGGGCTGGATTGGCGAGCCGTTGGTCGTGAGCTTGAGTGCCTACGGCGTGAAGCTCAGCGTCAAGGCGAATGCATGACGCTTGGCACCGGCGGTCTACGGCTCTGCGGAGGCTCGGTCACGCGTGTCTCGAGGCGACCGAGGGGGACTTCGCGAACGTTGTCGGGCTCGCCGAACCTCCGGCGCTGGAGCCTGGTCACCGGGGGACGATACTGCGGGGCGAAGCCCGGACGCGTTCGTGTCCACGCGCCGACCTGCGTAAGATCGGCCGACAGAGCACGATGCCCAAGGAGGAAACGGTGGAAGAACCTCGTCGAGAAGTGCCGTCCACGGTGTTCATCGCGTCGATCTTCGGCTTCGCAAAGGCGGCGTTCCTCGGGTTCATGGGCGTGATCGGGCTCATCAGTTGGAACGACGTCACCGACCCGTGGGGGATCGGTGCGCTTGTGCTGGCGGCTCTCTTCGGCATCGCGTCGTGGGCGCTTCTGCGCGGGAGCAAGGTCGCGCGCATCGTCCTGGCGGCGCTCGCCGTCGCCGGCGGCGGCATCGCGCTCCTCTACGTGTTCATCGGACCGACGAGCGCCATCGGCCCCTCGCTCGTCACCGCCGCCCTGGACGCGTTGGTGATCTGGCTGCTGTACAGCCCTCGGGCCTCCAAGGAGTACTTCGGCCCGCCGGCAGCCAGTACGTCCTAGCTCCTGATCAGCCTCAGAGGAGGGAGCTGAGCCTGTTCCAGACCCAGGCCTCGCGGCGCTCGCGCGAGCCCGTGAGCGGCTCGCCTCGGCTGGACCGGGCGATATCCGGTTCGAAGAGCCTCTCCTCGATGAGCGCGGCTGCCTCTCCGCTCCGGGCGATCATCATGATCTCCGAGTTGCGGTAGAGCGCCCACGCGTCGAGATTCACGGTGCCGAAGCTGACGACGTCGTCGGCGACGACGACCTTCGCATGAACGACGGTCTCCGGCAGCTCCCACACCTCGACACCGGCTTCGAGCATGTCTTGGTAGCGGTGCTTCAGCGCAGCGGTCGCCTGTGCGTTGTTGGACGTCGTCGAGACCACGACCCGAACGCGCACCCCACGCTGCGCAGCGGCCACGATCCGGTCGATCATCCCCCGGTCGGTGAGATAGGGATTCATCACGTCGAGCCGTTCGCGAGCGCCCTCGATCTGCTCGCGTATCGCCTGTGAGGCGGCCACGTGCCCGCCGGGGATCACCTGCGCGAGCGCGATGGGCGTCGAGCCGGGCTCGCCCGGCTCCGGGAAGAACGAGGACAGTCCGGACGGAAGCGGCCCGCCGTGACCATGGAAGCTCGTCAAGAACGCCGCCTGCGCCTGCCGGACGACGTCGCCGGTGACCCGCACCATCACGTCGTGGAAGCCGCCGTTCTCGAAGTGGTCCTCGATCCCCGCGCCGCCGGTCCACGCGACCACACCGTCGATCACATAGAGCTTGCGGTGGTCGGCTCGCCCGACCTCGTCCTGGCGCCAGTCCACCCGCTGCCCGTCGGGGTACAGGCCGTCGCGGTCGAGCGGGAAGACGTCGTTGACGACGATCCGCGCGCCGGCCGCTGCGAGGCTCGTGAACATCTCCCGCGCCTGTTCGTACGGCCTGGAGCCGAAGCTGTCCACGATCACCCGGACCTCGACGCCCTCCGCCAGCTTCCGCTGGAGAAGCGCGGCCATCCTCTTCCCGACGTCGCCCTCGCGCCAGCCGAACATCAGGATGTGCACCGTCGACTGCGCGGCCTCGACATCGCCGAAGATCCTCGGGAAGAAGTTCACGCCCTCCACCAACGGCTCGATCGTCGCCGCGGTCGACCAGGCGAACGGAAGCGCTGCGTCGTGCGGGCGTGCGTCGCCTCGTGCCACGAACTCCTCCGTCGCAGCCTGGGCACCGGCGGACGTGACGGCGTCGGGATGCGGCGGCCAGCTCGGCCGCTGTGTGACTCCGAGCACTCGCCGGTAGACGAGGACGAAGAGCAGGACGAATGCGCTCACCACGAGTCGCACTACCTTGCGGCCGTGCCCCGCACCGTCGGCCGTGTCCGCTGCGGCCGGTGATCTCGACGCACGCATGAACGGAGAGTGTCTCAGTTCGTCCGCCGCCGGGCGCGCGGCGCCTGGAGGTGCCGCTACCCCGTAGGACTTCGCGGCTCTGAGATTGCCGCGATGGCCGTGCTGAGCATGGCGGCCTCGGCTTCGGCTTCCGCGAGCCGGCCGGCTTGGATCTCGTGGCTCGCGGTGTGCACGATGGCGCGGATCACCGCAAGATGCCAGACGACGGGGAGATCGCTCCGGAAGAGGCCTTGCTTCTGGCCGCGTTCGATCAGGGGCTCCAGCTGGTCGAGCACGGGGAGGTGGCGTCGGTGGAGCTCCTGTGCCGAGAGCCTGGCGGTGTTGAGCGCGAGGAGGCCGTGGAACTGTGCGAGTTGGCGCCAGGTGGCTTTGAGCACTCGCCCCAGCGCCTCCACCGGCTCGCCTCGGTGGGGCTCGGCGGCTCTCGTCGCCTCGGCGACCTGTGCGACCGCGTGCTCCATGACGGCGTCGAGGAGGTCCACGCGTGTCGGGAAGTGGACGTAGATGGTGGCGCGGACGACGCCGGCGCGGCGAGCGATCTCCGACATGCTGCTGTCGGGATCGCTCGCCAGCGCTTCGAGGGCGGCGTTGAGGATGGCGGCGACGCTGCGGTCGGCGTCGGCGCGACGACGCTTGGGCGCGGGCGCTTCGGCGGGTGTCGTCGTTTTCGCCATCTAGTGGATCGGCATCGCGCTGGGGTTCAGCCGCAGCTTCGGCACAAACGTCCGCGCCCGCGGCAGGACTGCGAGAGCGACCAGGCTGGCGACACTAGCGAGGAGCCCGGCTGCAATGAACGCGTGCGCGATCCCTGAGGCGGCGTGCGGGCCGGCGACGGCGCCGCTGCCGGCCGCGATCGTGGAGAAGATCGCGATCCCGACGGTGCCGCCGATCTCATGCCCGGTCGAGTTGAGTCCCGAGATCATCCCCGTCTCCTCGTCGCGGGCGCCGGTGAGGATGGCGATCGAGACGGAGACGACGGCCACGCCGAGCCCGAGCCCGGCAACGAGCATGCCGGGCAGGACGTCGCGGAGGTAGCTGCCGTTCTCGCCGACATGGGCGAGCAGGGTCATCCCGGCGGCTGCGACCACGAAGGCGCCGGCAAGTGGCCCCCGGACGCCGTGCTTGCTGACGAGGTGACCGGAAGCGTGCGCGCCGACTCCCGCCGCGAGGGCGAGCGGGATGAAGGCGAGGCCCGTCGAGAGCGGCCCCCACCCGAGCACGTTCTGAAGGTAGAGCGAGCTGAGCAGGAAGAGGCCGAAGATCGACCCGGCTGCGGCGAGCATCAGGAAGAGACCGCCGCCGACAGCGCGATCAGCCAGCCGCTCGATCCGCAAGAGCGGTGTGTCGGTGCGGCGCTCGAGGGCCGCGAAGGCGCCAAGGCCGGCGAGTCCGCCGAGACCGAACAGATGCGTCTGGGCGGAAGTCCAGCCCGCGCCTTCGGCCTGCGTGATTGCGAAGACGATCGCGGCGAGACTCGTGGTTGCGAGCACGGCGCCGCGGAGGTCGAGGCCCTTCCAGCGCGGCTTCTTGGCGTCGGCCGGGATGATCTTGACTGCCGCGATCGCGAGGGCGGCTGCGACGGGGAGGTTGACGTAGAAGATCATCCGCCAGTCGGTGAACTCGGTCAGGACGCCGCCGACCAGCACGCCGATCGCAGCACCAGCGCCGCCGACGGCTCCCCAGGCGGCGAGCGCCTTCGCCCGCTGGTGGCCCCCGAAGGCGGACATGATGATCGCCAGCGCAGCGGGGGAAAGCATCGCGGCGCCGAGGCCCTGGCCCGCCCGAGCGGCGAAGAGAGCGCCGGCGGTGCCCGCCAGCGCGGAGGCGAGCGAGGATGCGGTGAAAATGCCGAGGCCGGTCAGGAACATCCGACGGCGTCCGAGCAGGTCGGCGGCGCGGCCTCCGAAGAGCAGCAGGCTGCCGAAGATGAGCGAGTAGCTCGTGATCGTCCAGCTGATGCTAGAGCCGGTCAGGTGGAGATCACCGGCGAGGCTCGGCAGCGCGATATTCACCGCCGTGATGTCGAGGATCACCATCAGCTGCGCGATCAGCAGCACGAACAGCAGCGTCCCGCTCTTCTTGGGCGCGGCCGCCTCCGGGTGGGCGCCTCCGTGGAGGTGGCGCTGAGCAGGAGCCTTCTTCGGTGTTGCGGTGGCGGACTTGCTTCCGTGCAGCATTGGCTTCGTCCTTTCTAATTCAGACAACCTTGTCTGGACTACTAAAGCAGACACTACTGTCCGATGTCAAGAGCGCATCCGCGATCGTCGGCGCCCGCAGGGACGGCCTTCGTCCGATCCGGACGATGTGAAACGTGACGCGACTGCGGATGCTGCAGCGGTGCCGAAGCTCGTTCAGCCCTCACGGGGCTCGTCGACCGAACGATCCGGGGTCTGGGCAGTGCTCGTGCCCGCGCTCAGGCAGGAATTGAGCTCTCCCTCGATGGAAGGTGAACCATGAAGCTGCCGAAGTGGCGTCACAAGGATCGCGCTGCGACCGCTGCGGTCGAGGCCGAGCCGATCTCCGTCGAGCCACAGACGATCAAGCTCGACACGGGCCAGCTGCGCGAGCTGTCCGCGGTGTTCTCTGCGCCACGGTGGCTGCGCGACCTCGGCGTCGCGTCGTGGCTCCTCGTCGGGTTCGGCCTGCTCATCGTCGGCGTGATGTTCCTCCTCACGCTCACGTCGGTGATCGTCGAGCCGGTGCTGATCGGGCTCATCCTCGCGACCGTGTCGACACCCGTCGTGAGCTGGCTGCAGCGAAAGGGGGTGCCACGCCTCGGTGGCGCCTTCCTCGTCCTGCTCGGCTTCCTCGTCCTGGGGATCCTCATCCTCGTGCTGGTGCTCGGCGGCATCGTCGCGCAGGAAGACGAGATCAGGTCGAGCGCGAGCGCCGCCGCGGACAAGGCGCAGTCCTGGCTCGAGGATGCGGGCGTCGACAGCTCGGCGGCCTCGAGCGCCAACGAGGACGTCTCCGAGGGCACCTCGACGACGATCTCGACCCTCGTCGAAGGGCTCGGAGCGGCCGTCCAGGGCGTGACGGCGCTCGTCTTCTTCGTCGTCTTCTCGATCTTCAGCCTCCTCTTCCTGCTCAAGGACGGACCGTCGTTCCGGCGATTCGTCGACGAGCACATGGGAGTGCCGCCGAACGTCGCACAGACGATCACGGGGAACGTGATCAGCTCGCTGCGCCGCTACTTCGGCGGGGTCACCATCGTCGCCGCCTTCAACGCAGTCGTCGTCGGGGTCGGGGCGCTGCTGCTCGACGTGCCTCTCGCGGGGACGATCGCCGTCGTCACCTTCGTCACCGCGTACATCCCCTTCATCGGCGCCTTCGTGTCGGGCGCCTTCGCGGTCATCCTTGCGTTGGGGTCTGAGGGCACGGAGACTGCGCTGATCATGCTCGTCATCGTCCTGCTTGCAAACGGCCTTCTGCAGAACATCGTCCAGCCGATCGCCTTCGGCGCCACGCTCCGCATGAACCCACTCCTCGTCCTCGTGGCCACGATCGGCTTCGGCGCGATCTTCGGGATGGCCGGTCTCGTGCTCGGCGCTCCCCTCACGTCGGCGGCGATCCACATCAGCGGCGACCTCGCGAGGGCGCGATCCGCGGCGGCGCCGGACGCCGACTCCGCGCCGCCGTTCGAACCGTCGCCGGGGCTCTTCTCATGAGCACCCACGTCGCGGCAGAGAATGCCTCCCCCGTCCTCCCCTTCGGCGACCCGTCGCGCAAGCGGAGGCTGGTCAAGGTTGCGGCATGGCTGGTGGGAACCGCGGTCGTCGTGGCCCTGCTCCACGTGGCGGGCATCGACGTCGTGGGCTGGCTGCAGGAGCTCTGGGACCAGATCAAGGAGGTACCGCCCGGCTACATCGTCTCCGCGCTGCTCTTCCAGGCCGCGCAGACCGTCTTCGCCGGAGTCTCGTACTACGGCATCCTCAGCGCCGCGTATCCCGGCGAGGTCGAGCTCGCGCCGATCGTGACCGCATACGCCGTCGGCGTCGCGATGAACAACTTCCTGCCCGCGAACATCGGCACGTTCGTCACGCTGCTGATGTTCGTCGCGATCATCCCGTCCTGTACGTTCGCCGGCTCGATCGCCGCCTACCTCGTCCAGAAGATCTTCTTCACGATCGCCGGGACGTTCGTCTACCTCTATCTCTTCCTCTCGGTGCCCGGCTCGTTCAACGAGAATCTGGGCAACGTCTCCGACCACCCCGTGGCCTCGATCGTGATCGTCGTCGGAGGGGCGTTCCTGCTCGTGCTCCTCGGCCGTCTCTTCTGGAAACAGGTCAAGAAGCTCTGGGAGCAGGCGAAGCAGGGCGGCGTGATCCTGTCGCAGCCGCGGAGGTACTTCACGCGCGCCTTCCTGCCCGAGCTCGTGTCGTGGCTCTGCAAGCTGGCGGTGATCGGCATCTTCCTGGCGGCCTTCGCCATCCCCGTGACGTTCGAGTCGATCATGTGGGTCACGGGCTCCGGCTCACTCGCGAACGTCGTGTCGGTCACGCCGGGAGCTGTCGGCATCACCCAGGCCACGAATGCGCTCGCGCTCGACAAGTGCTGCGACGTCGCGCAGGGCGTGGCGGTCAGCTACTCGACGGCCCAGCAGCTGATCACGACCGCCTTTAACGTCCTCTTCGCCGTCGTCCTCGTCCTCTGGGTCTTCGGCTGGTCCGGTGGGAGGAAGCTCGTCGGGCAGTCCTACACCGACGCCAAGGTGAAGGTCGCGGAGCAGAAGGAGCAGCGGGCCGAGAAGAAGCAGGCGAAGCGAGCTGCGCGCGAGGAAGAGGGCGCAACCAGCATCTTCGACCGCCTCAGGCCGCACCACAGAGAGTCGAACGGGTCGGAACGCGACGATGAGTGACGGCGCCGCGCGCGCCGGCAACCACTCCGGCGCGCCCGTGACGCGCTACGGCGAGAAGCCCGTCTGGGCCCCACGGCGCCCACACATCGGGCCGATTCGCCTCGCGGTCTCCTGGGTGGTCGCGACGGTGGCGCTGCTCGTCGCTGCCTGGATCCTGCCCGGCGCCGAGGTACGGGGCTTCTGGGGGGCGCTCGTGGCCGCCGCAGTGATCGCGGTTCTCAACGCGATCCTGCCGCCGCTGATCGCCGCTCTCCGGCTGCCGCTGATGCTCGTCTTCGGCTTGCTGCTCGTTCTGGTCGCCGATGCCCTGATGCTCCTCGCAGCCGATCGGATCACCGACGGCGACCTGTCGGTCGACTCCTTCTGGTCGGCGCTCGGCGTTGCGCTCGTCGCCTCGGCCGTCACGGTCGTGCTCGACGTCCTGCTCGGGACGAACGACGACGATGCGTACACGCTGCGGGTGATCCAGCGGATCGCGAGGCGCTCGGGCGAGCGGGTCGAGACGGACGCGCCGGGGATCCTGTTCCTGGAGATCGACGGGCTCGCCCTGCCGGTGCTGCAGCGCGCCATGCGCGACGGCAACGCCCCGAACATGGCGCGATGGCTAGCGGACGAGGGGTATGTGCTGACGGAATGGGAGACCGATCTGTCGTCGCAGACCGGCGCGTCCCAGGCCGGCATCCTGCTCGGCTCGAACGACGACATTCCCGCGTTCCGCTGGGTGGAGAAGGAGACGGCGACGATGATGACGTGCTCGACGCCCGCGGATTGCGAGGAGATCGAGCGCCGCCACGCCGGCAACGGGCTGCTGGTCGACGGCGGCGCGAGCCGCGGCAATCTCCTGTCGGGGGAGGCAGACCACGTGATCCTGACCGTCAGCCGGCTGGAGGAAGAGAAGAAGGCGAATCCCGGCTACAGGGGATTCCTCGCTAACGGGTTCAACGTGACCCGCCTCTTCGTCCTCTTCTTCTGGGAGATCGCGCTCGAGCTCGCCGCGTCGAGCCGGGCGAAGCGTCGCGATGTGCGCCCTCGTGGCCATCGCGGTGGTCACTACCCGCTCATGCGCGCGGCCCTCTGCGTCTTCGTTCGCGACCTGATCGTCTACGGCGTGCTCCAGGACATGATGAAAGGACGGCCTGCGATCTACGCGACCTTCTCGAGCTACGACGAGGTCGCGCACCACTCGGGCCTCGAGCGCGCCGACACGCTCGAGGCGCTCCGCAAGCTCGATGAGCAGTTCGGCCGGATCGACCGGGCGCGCCGCTACGCCGCGCGGCCCTACGTGATCGTCGTCCTCTCCGACCACGGCCAGACCCAGGGAGCGACGTTCAAGCAGCGCAACGGGTACGGCCTCGACGAGCTCGTCGAACGCTCGCTGTCGCGCGGCAACGTCAGCGGCGTCGCCGGCGGCGACGAGCAGCACGCGATGGTGGGACACGCGCTCGGCGAGGCGACCGGCAGCACGCCCTCGAAGAAGCGCAAGAAGAACGACGTCTCCGATCGGGACGTCGTCGTGATGGGGTCGGGCAATCTCGGCCTCGTCTACCTGATGGAGGAGCGTCGCCGCCTCACGCTGGAGGAGATGAGCGAGCGCCATCCCGACCTGATCCCGGCTCTTCGCAACCACCCCCACGTCGGTTGGCTGCTCGTCCGCTCGGACGAGCACGGGCCACTCGCACTGGGCGCCGCGGGCACGCATTATCTGGCCGACGGCAGGGTCGAGGGCGAGGACCCACTCGCGCCCTTCTCACCGAACGCGGCGCAGCACCTGCTCCGCACCGACGGCTTCACCCATGTCGCCGACATCATGATGGGCAGCTTCTACGACCCAACGCTCGAGACGGGTTGTGCGTTCGAGGAGCTGATCTCGTTCCACGGTGGGATCGGAGGTCTGCAGACACGGCCGTTCATCCTCCACCCGGCAGAGCTCGACGCACCCGACACGCCCATCGTCGGCGCGGCAGCCGTGCACAGGATCCTGCTCGACTGGCGGCGCGAGCTCAACGGCGCTGCGTCAGGACACCGACTCACCGCCTGAAGCGCACGACGCAGTAGGCTCGGCCACGTGACCCAGTCCGCCGCGGAGCGCTATCTCCGGCTGGGGCTGCAGCTCGGCCGGCACGTCGACGGGATCGTCGACGCCTACTACGGCCCACCGGAGCTGGCGGCGGCCGTCGACGCGGAGCCGCCGGTCGACCCGCGCGCGCTCGCCGCCGAGGCGGAGGAGCTGCTCGACGAGCTGGAGGACGGCTGGCTGCGTGACCAGGTCGGCGGGCTGCGCGCGTACGCAGGCGTGCTGGCAGGCGAGTCCGGCTCGTACGCCGACGAGGTCGAGGGGTGCTACGGCGTGCGGCCCGCCCAGACGGACGAGGCGGTCTTCGCTGCTGCGCACGAGCAGCTCGAGGCGTTGCTCCCGGGCGACGGCCCGATCGCCGAGCGCTACGAGCGGTGGCGAAGGTCGCTGCTCGTGCCCGCCGAGCAGGTCGAGCGCGTCGTGGCAGCCGTCATCGAGGAGGCGCGCGCGTGGACGCGTGGCCTGGTGGAGCTGCCGGACGGTGAACGGGTTGTCCTGGAGATCGTGCGCGACGAGCCCTGGCTGGCGTTCTGCGACTACCTGGGCGAGCTCCGCAGCCGGATCTCCGTCAACGTCGACCTGTCCATGTCGTCGGTCGAGCTGCTCGTGCTCGCGATCCACGAGACCTACCCCGGACACCATGCGGAGCGCTGCAGCAAGGAGCAGCTGCTCGTGCGCGGCCAAGGGATGCTCGAGGAGACGCTGGCGATGGTGCCGACGCCGCAGTCGCTCGTCTCGGAGGGCATCGCCGAGCTCGCACCGCCCCTGCTGCTCCAGGGCGACGGCGGGGCGGCGCTGGCCGCGGTGGTGCACGACGCCGGCATCGAGCTCGATCTCGCGCACGCTCTTGCCGTCGAGCGGGCCGGCGAGCCGTGCCGAGGCGGCTGGGTCGAGGTGAACGCGGCGTTGATGCTCCACGACGGCGGTGCGAGCGAGGCGGAGGTGGCCGCCTACCTCGAGCGCTGGGCGCTGATGACACCTGAGTTCGCCGCCCACGTGATCCGGTTCCTCACCGAGCCGACCTCGCGGACCTACGTGATCGCGTACCCCGCCGGGCGAGAGCTCTGCCGCTCGTACGTGGCGGGGGAGCCGGACCAGTTCCGTCGGCTGCTGACCGAACAGGTCCGGGTCTGCGAACTACTCGAGGTCCAAGGGGCGGGCGCACCGATCTCCCCGGGCAGTTCGTAAACAGAGATACAGTCTGGCTATACCCATTCGGGGGACGCGGTCTCACCCGAAATCGCCGATAACCACCCTGAAAGGCGTACCTGCGGCGAAAAGAGAATGCGGTGCCCGTCGAGCGGTTCATCTGGAGTCCGGAATGGCACGACCCGCGCATCGTGCGGTGGCTGACGAACCGCGAGCCGATCCTCGCCTGCGCCGACTGCGAGCGGAAGATCGACCGGGAGCACCTGCGCGCGGCGGGGTGGCGGTACGAGATCACCGAGGATGACGGCCGGCTGCTCTGCCCCCTCTGCCAGCCGCGCACGCCCGCCCCGTAGCAGAAAAGGGCCGCGGGTAAGATCGACGGGTGACTGCGCTCTACCGCAAGCACCGCCCGCAGGGGTTCGACGACGTGGTCGGGCAGGAAGCGGTCGTCCGGACGCTCACGAACGCGATCGCCCTGGGCCAGGTGCGCCAGGCGTACATCTTCGCCGGGCCGCGCGGCACGGGCAAGACGTCGATGGCGCGCATCCTGGCGAAGGCGCTGAACTGCGAGCAGGGTCCGACCACGACACCGGACAAGGTCTGCCACGCCTGCGTGGCGATCGCGAACGGGAGCTCGCTCGACGTCGTGGAGATGGACGCCGCGTCGCAGCGCGGAATCGACGACATCCGCGAGATCCGCGACCGCGTCGTGCTGCAGCCCGTGGAGGGTCGCTACAAGGTCTACATCCTCGACGAGGCGCACCAGCTCACGGATGCGGCCTGGAATGCGCTGCTGAAGCTGATCGAGGAGCCACCGCCCCACCTCGTCTTCGTCTTCTGCACCACCGACCTGGCGAAGGTGCTGCCGACGGTGCGGTCGCGCTGCCAGACGTTCGTGTTCGCTCGGCCGCGGCTGCCCGAGCTCGTGCGCGTGCTGCGGCGCGACTGCGAGGCCGAGGGCATCGAGGCCCCCGACGCCGCACTGGCGCTGATCGCCCGCGGTGCCCGCGGCTCGTTCCGCGACGCGGAGTCGACGCTCGACCAGATCGCGTCCGCGACGAGCAACAAGATCGACGTCCAGTCGGTGCTGCAGCTCCTGGGCGCCGTCGAGGAGGACGCCCTCTTCCGGCTCTGCGACGCGATCGTCGACCGCGACACGGCCGGCGCGCTCGTCTTCGTGGAGGAGCTCGCGGAGCAGGGGCAGGATCTCGGGCGGCTCGTCACCGACCTGCTCGAGCACCTGCGCCACCTCCTGCTCGTCCAGCACATGGGCCATGTCCCGGACTCCCTTCCCATCACCGACGAGACGCGCGAGCGCCTGCGCGAGCAGGCGAACCAACTCCCCGAGCCGGCCGTCCTCCGGCTGTGCGACCTGCTGGCCGTCGCTGTGGACGACATGCGCCAGGGAGCGGATCCACGGCTCCCGCTCGAGCTGGCACTCGTGAAGGTGACGCGCCCCGGCGGCGACCTCTCCCGCGAGTCGCTGGCCTTCCGGCTCGAGCAGCTGGAGCAGCGCCTGGCCGGCGCTCCGCCCTCACCCGCCGCGGCCCCACCTTCCCCACCGGCGGAGCCGGCCGTCGAGCCCACCGCACCCGCAACGCAGGCGGCAGCACCGGCAGCCGAGGGAGCGCCGCCCGCAGCCGACGCCCCGGCCGTCGAGGCCGCCCCGCCGCTCGAGCTCGGCCAGCTTCAGGACGCCTGGCAGCGGACGGTGCTCCCCGCGGTGCAGTCGCGCTCGATCCCCGTCGCCTCGCTGCTCGGCGAGGCGCGCCCGGCGACGCTGGAGCAGGAGACGCTGACCCTGGAGTTCCCCGCGACCGCCGACTTCCACCGCCGCCAGGCCGAGGAGCCCAAGAACCTGGTCGTGATCCGCGATGCGCTCTACGAGGTGACGGGCCGGCGCCTCGGTGTGGTGCTCGCCCTCGGCGAGGCGGCCGAGGAGGATGTCGAGGCCGAGGGCCCCCTGGGCGAAGACGCACTGATCGCAGCCTTCAAGGACACCTTCGACGCCCGGGAAGTGGAGGACCACACGTGAAGTTCGACATGAACAAGATGATGGAGCAAGCCCAGCAGATGCAGGCGCAGATGGCCCAGGCGCAACAGGAGGCCGCGAGCGAGATCGTCGAGGCGTCCGCCGGGGGCGGCATGGTCACGGTCAAGGCGACGGGAGCCGGCGAGATCGTGGGGATCACGATCGATCCGAAGGCGATCGATCCCGACGATCCGGAGATGCTGGCCGACCTGGTCTTGGCCGCGGTGAACGAGGCGCTCCGTTCGGCGAACGCGCTGATGGAGTCGAAGGTGCAGGGGATGCTGCCCGGCGGCCTCGGCGGACTCGGGCTGCCGGGCTTTTGAGCTGCCCGTCAGCGTGCACGGGCGAAGCCCGCGCACGCGCGCAAGTCAAGAGCTGCGTGGGCATGGCCAAGCCATGCCCACGGCAAGACCCCTGCCGCGTCAGCGTGCACGGGCAAAGCCCGCGCACGCGCAAGTCAAGAGCTGCGTGGGCATGGCGAAGCCATGCCCACGGCAAGACCCCTGAAGGGGCCGCTTCGCGGCCCCCGGCGGGTTACGTGTCCAGCAACGTCGTCTCGACGTTCGGGTGCAGGCCGCGCCAGGCCGCGAGGTACAGGTCGAGGTCGTTGCGCGCCTTCCGCCCCGTGCACGGATACGAGATCGTCACCTCGAGCACCGAGCCGCGCACCGGGCGGGACTCGCACGGCACCCGGCCGAGGAATTCGGCGAGGTCGGGCAGCAGCGCCGGCTGACTGACGCGCACCTTCACGCGCCCGCTCCGTGCGAAGCGGGTTGGAGGAGAGGCGAGAATCCTCTTGCCCCTCCTCCAGGTGTGTGCGGGTGAAGCACGACCCCGAGTCCCTCAGCGACGGTTGGAGGGCGCGAGCAGGCCAGGCCCGAACTGCTCCTCGAGCGCGACGCGGGAGCCATTCTGTGCCAGCGAGACGTCGACCGCCTCGGCGATGCGAACGACTTCGTAGCCGAGCTCGGCCGACGAGCGCGGCTCCTCGCCGCCGCGGATCGCCTCGCAGAAGTCCCGCAGCTCCAGGCTCAGCGGCTCGGCCGCGTCGACGCTCGGCGACACGATGTCACCGGATCGATACGTCAGCCGGTACTCGCCGAACGTCTCCGGGGCCTTCAGGTCGACGCCCGAGTCGAAGACGCGGACGGGCTCCGTGCTGGTGTCGTCGTAGACGACCATGCGCTCCGAGCCGACCACGGTCGTCCGGCGGAGCTTGCTCGGGGCCAGCCACGAGAGCTCGACGTGGGCGACGGTCCCCGACGGGAACTGGAGGTTGATGAAGGCGACGTCGTGGATCGCCGGGAAGACGCAGCCTCGGGCGAAGGCGGAGACGTGCGTGGGCGTCTCCCCCAGCCAGTAGCGGAGGATCGAGAAGTCGTGTGGCCCGAGATCCCAGACCACGCTGACGTCCGACTGGTGCAGCCCGAGATTGACGCGGCTCGTCGAGATGAAGTAGATCTCGCCGAGATCGCCGTTCTGGATCAGGTCGCGGATCGCCACGACCGGCGGGCTGTACACGAACGTGTGGCCGGGCATGAGCGTGAGCCCGTTCCGACGCGCGACGTCGAGCAGCTCGCCCGCCTCGGCCGAGGAGGCCGCCAGGGGCTTCTCGACGAAGACGTGCTTGCCGGCTTCGAGCGCGGCGAGCGCGAGCGCGTGATGGGTTCCGACCGGTGTCGCGAGGGCGACCGCATCCACCATCGGGTCGGCGAGCACGGTGGCGTAGTCGGTGGTCAGCTGCACCGCGGGATAGCGCCGGCCGATCGTCGCGAGCTGCTCCTCGCGGGCGTCACAGACGACCGAGACCTCGGCGGCGTCGAGCTCGTGGAGGTTGCGGACGAGATTCGGCCCCCAGTAGCCGAGGCCGACGACGGCCACGTTCACCGGCTTGACGGGGTGTCCGTTCGAGCCGCTCATGCCGTCGTCCCTCTGCGCATCAGCTCGAACGGAGTCCGGAAGAGCAGCTTGAGGTCGAGCCCGAGCGACCAGCCGCGCGCATAGGCGACGTCCATGTCCAGCGCCTCGCCGAACGTGGAGCGGGCCCGCGCAGCCACCTGCCACAGTCCCGTGATGCCGGCGGGAACCAGGAACCGCTCGAAGTGGTGCGCCTGGAAGTGCTCGGTCTCGTAGGGGATGCACGGCCGGGGGCCGACGAGTGACATGTCGCCGCGCAGCACGTTGATCAGCTGCGGCAGCTCGTCGAGGCTCGTCCGCCGTAGCCAGGCTCCGATCTTCGTCACCTCGTTCGGGCGCTCGAGCTTGTAGAGACCGTTGGCGCCGACGCCGGCGTGGGAGCTCATCGTTTCCTTGATGAAGGCGCGGTGCGCATCCTCGTCGACATCGACCGTCATCGTCCGGAACTTGAAGACTCTGAACTCGCGCATGTTCACGCCGAGCCGCGTCTGCCGGAAGAAGATCGGGCCTGGAGAGTCCCGCTTGATCTTCCACGCCGCGTACGCGAACACGGGGGCGGTGAGCACCAGGCCGACCAGGGCGCCGAAGATGTCGATCGAGCGCTTGAGCAACCGCGTCGACGGCGTCAGGCGCACCGGCGGCAGGCCGACGAGCGGAAAGCCCTCGACCGTGTGGACGGCGACGCGCGGCCCGACGAGCTCGTAGAGCCGAGGCACGATGTCGATCTGGAGATCGAGGTCGCGGCACGAGCGCACGACCGCGACGATGTCCTCCTCGGTCTCGTTCGAGAAGGCGATGATCACGCGCTCGACGTCCAGCAGCCGCACGATCTCCGGCAGCTCGTCGGGAGCGCCGAGCAGCGTCAGGTGCTCGAGATCGACCCGCGGCGCGCGCGGGCGCGGGTCGATGAAGCCGACCAGGTTGATGCCGTACTCGGGATGCTGCAGCAGCTTCCGGGCGACCAGCTGTCCGACATCCCCGGCTCCGACGATGATCGTGTTCTGGAGGTAGGCGATGTTGCGGCGGCTGACGCTGCGCGCGACGCTGCGCGCGACCGTGACGAGCAGCAGCGCGGGCAGCAGGAAGAGCGCGAGGCGACGGAACGTCGGCTCTGCGATCCCGAGCGCCCATAGCGGTAGTGCGATCAGCCAGAGCCCGGTCGTGGTCAGATGGAGCACGCCGACCACGTCCTCGCTCGTCGAGTGGTCGGCCCGCTCCTCGTCGCCCTCGTACAGGCCGTGCAGCTTCGCGAGGACGACCCAGAACGGGAGGCTGATGAGGAAGAGCAGCGTCTCGGCGGGCACGCTCAGGCCACCGCCGAGCAGACCTGACTCGCCGGCGAGCAGCTCGGCCACGATGAAGGCCGCGGTCAGGCCGACCACGTCGGCCACGAGGAGCGTCCGGCGGACGAGCCAGCCCCGGCGCTTGTACGGCCGAGTGGTGCTGCGCTCGTCCAGGATCGACCGCGTGCGGTCGCTCACGGCACCGATCAAGCGGCGTTCGTAGGCCGCGCCGTAGGCCGGCTCACGATGGACCTTCGCAACGTCGATTGCCACTCTGCCCTGCCTCCCCCACCTGCCGCGGTCACGTGCCCCGCGACGCCGCATTACGTGCTGCTATCCAAGAACTCCCTTGAATTGACCCTATAAGCGGCTTGGGGACTCATCCAGACCAGAGAAAAAGCCCGTTCTCACGGAGGGTTCCTAGCCGTTCGGGGGAGGTGAGAGGCCTGTTTCGATGACTAAAGTCAGAGAAGCCGCGCCGGGACGCCCGCAACGGTCTCCCCCGGTGCGACATCGCGCGTCACCACGGCTCCGGCGCCCACCAGGGAGCCTGCCCCGATCTCGATCCCGCCGAGGATCACGGCCCCGGACCCGATCGAGGCTCCGTCCCGCACGACGGTCGTCAGCAGCGTCCAGTCCTCGTCCGTCTGCAGCGTCCCGTCGGCCGTCGTGGCGCGGGGCCGCTTGTCGTTCACGAACATGACGCCGTGCCCGACGAAGACGCGGTCGCCGATCTCGACCCCGTCGCAGACGAAGGTGTGGCTCTGCAGCTTGCAATCGGCCCCCACCGAGGCGCCTCGCTGGATCTCCACGAAGGGCCCGACCCGCGTTCGGTCGCCGATCCGGCACCCGTAGAGGTTCGTGAACGACTGCACCACCACGTCGGCTCCGAACTCGACGTCGGCGATCAGGCGATGCGGGGCGTCGTTGGCGGGAGCGTCAGCCACCGGCGAAGAAGTGTCCCACGCCCTCGACGACCGCCCCGACCTGCGCCTCGGTGATGCCCGGGTAGATCGGCAGCGAGAGCGATTCCCGCGCCAGGCGCTCGGCGACCGCGAAGTCGCCTTCGGCATGACCGAGCCACGCGTACGCGGTGGCGAGATGCACGGGCTGCGGATAGTGACGGCCCGTGCCGATGCCACGCTCCGCCAGGCTGTCGGCCAGCGCGACCGGGTCGGACGTGCGGACGACATAGAGATGCCAGACCGGCTCGCTCCCGGGTGCAACGGCCGGCAGGATCAGGTCGCCGACGCCTGCGAGCGCCTCCGAGTAGAGGCGGGCAGCAGCGCGGCGGCTCTCGTTCCAGTCGGCGAGCAGCGGCAGCTTGCGCAGGAGGACGGCGGCCTGGATCGTGTCCAGCCGCGCCGTGTAGCCCTCCCACTCGTGCTCGTACTTCCGCGTCTGGCCGTGCTCGCGCAACGCGCGGATGCGGGAGGCCAGCTGCTCGTCGGCCGTGACCAGCGCACCTGCGTCGCCCATCGCGCCGAGGTTCTTGCCGGGATAGAAGCTGAAGGCGCCGGCGTGGCCGACCGTGCCGGAACGGAGGCCGTCGCGGGTCGCGCCGTGGGCCTGGCAGGCGTCCTCGAGGAGAATGAGGTCGTGCCGAGCGGAGAGCTCGGCGAGCCCCTGCATGTCCGCCATCTGACCGTAGAGGTGCACCGGCAGCACCGCCCGTGTGCGCTCGCCGATCGCGGCTTCGACCGCGTCGACGTCGAGTGTGTAGTCGTCGTCCCGGACCTCGACGAGGACGGGCTTTCCGCCGGCCTGCGTCACCGCCTCGAGCGTCGCGACGAAGGTCTGGGCCGGGACGATCACCTCGTCGCCCGGCTGGAGGCCGGCGGCGAGGAGGGCGAGCCGCAGTGCATCGAGGCCGCTCGCCAGGCCGACCGCCTGCGGGCTGCCGCAGAAGTCCGCGAAGTCGCGCTCGAACTCGGCGACGGCGGGGCCGTTGATGTACGCGTTGCTCTCGATCAACGCGGCGATGTCGGCGAGGATGCCCTCCGCGAGCCCGTCGTGACTCGGTCGCAGGTCGAGGAAGGGAACGCCCGTGGTCTCGATCGCAGCGCTCGTCATGCCGCCACGACCTTCGCCTCGAGGCCCAGCGTGTGCAGCCGCTCCTGGATCTCGCCGACGTAGACGGCGTTCATGGCGACCACGAGGTCCGGCCGGACGTCGACGAGACGCTCGGGCGAGACGACCTCGTGCCCGGTTCCCGCGACGAACATGTCCTGCTTGAACGGGTTGATGTCCACAGCGACGTCGATCTCCTCCTCGATTCCGAGCGTGGTCAGGAACGCGACCGCCTTCGAGCCCGCACCCCACACGACGGCACGGCGGCCGTCGGCGCGGAGAGCGCCGAGCTCGCTCCGCCAGCGCTCGGTGGTCGCCGCGAGTGCAGCACCGAAGCGCTCGACATCCGCGGCCAGCGACTCCACGCTTTCCTCGAGCGGCTGGACGCTCACACCCGTGCCGTCGGTCGGTACCGCCTCGATCACGATGTACTGGTCGTCGTAGTCGCGCTCGAGCTCGAGGATCTCGAACCCCGAGCGTCGGAACAGCCGCGCGAGCGAGCCGGGGCTCAGATAGGAGCAGTGCTCGTAGTAGACGTCCCAGAACGCGGCCTCCCGCAGCACGCGGACGACGTCCGGGAGGTCGAAGAGAACGACCGTGTCGCGCCGCTCGCCGATCCCGCGTCGGATGTCGGCCAGGAACTCGCCCACCGGAGCGATGTGCTCGATCGTGTGCCGGCAGACGACGGCGTCGGCGTCGAGCGCGCCCCAGCTACCGTCGTACAGACCCTTGACGAAGCGGATCCGGTCGGCGGCGGCGCTGTCGAGCCGTTCCTCGACGAAGGCGGGGTCGATCCCGACGCCGGTGTTTCCCCCGAGCTCGCACATCGCGACGAGGAACTCGCCCTTGCCCGAGCCGATCTCGACGATCTCCTTGCCGCGCAGGTCGTAGCGATCGATCCAGCGGGCCGCGAGGTCGTGGGCGAACTCGCGGAAGCGAGGCGAGAAGCCCTGCGTCTCCTCGTAGGCGACGCCGTAGTCCTGCACGGAGCCGTCGAAGGCGGTGTTGGCGATGAAGCCGCACGCCCGGCAGAAGGCGAGCCGCAGGTCGCCCCGCGGGAAGCTCAGAGCCTCGTCGCGCGTGGCCACGAGCCGGCAGCTGTGAATCGGCACACCCCGCTGCTCGTGGAAGAGCTCCAGCTCGGCGGCGCCGCAGCTCGGGCAGGCGAACTCGACGCGCGCCGGCGACGTGGCCGGCTCGGTGTCCACCGTGCTCATACGATCTGCGGGGAGGGAACCGGCAGGACGAAGCGGCCGCCGCCGGCGAGGTACTCCGGCTGCTGCGAGATCACCTCGTCCTTGTAGTTCCAGGCCAGCAGGAGGACGTAGTCGGGCCGTGCTTCGAGCAGGGCGGCCGGATCCCGGATCGGGAGGTGCGTGCCGGGCATGTGCAGGCCCTGCTTGTGCACGTTCCGGTCGACGACGAAGTCGACCAGGTCGGTGCCGATGCCGACGTAGTTGACGAGCGTGCTGCCCTTCGCCGCCGCGCCGTACGCGGCGATGCTCTTACCGTCCCGCTTCAATCCGCGCAGGAGGTCGAGCAGGTTCGTGCGGATGCCCTCCACGCGCTCGCCGAAGGCCTCGTAGTAGCCGAAGTCCGTCAGTCCCTCCGCCTGCTCGGCCGCGAGGAACGAGCGGGCCGAGTCCTCGACGGCGTCGGAATGCGCGACCCACCAGCGGAGCGTCCCGCCCTGAAGGGTCGGGAAGTGCTCGACGCGCACGAGCGCGAGCCCGTGGCGGCGCATCAGCTTGTCGACCGCCGTGCACGAGAAGTAGCAGAAGTGCTCGTGGTAGATCGTGTCGAACTCGGTGTGGTCGATCAGGTCCTTGACGTAGGTGTTCTCGATCGTCGCGACGCCGTCGTCGGCGAGCAGGATCGACATCCCCTCGACGAAGCTGTTCAGCTCCGGGGTGTGCGCCATCACGTTGTTCGCCACGATCACGTCGGCGCGCTTCCCTTCCGCGACCAGCCGCCGCGCCACGTCCGCGCCGAAGAACTCCCGCAGGGTCGGCACCCCGGCCGCGTTGGCCGCCTCCGCCTGCTCGGGCGCGGGATCGATGCCGAGCACCGGCACGCCACGCTCGACGAAGTTCTTCAGGAGGTAGCCGTCGTTCGAGGCGAGCTCGACCACGAGGCTCTCGCTCCCGAGCCCTCGCTCGTCGATCAGCCTGAACGCGTGCTCGCGCGAATGGCGGAGCAGTCCCTCCGAGAAGGACGAGAAGTAGAGGTAGTTGTCGACGAACAGCTCCTCGGGCTCGACCTCCTCGAGGATCTGCACGAGCGAGCACGAGGGACAGAAGGCGACGTCGAGCGGGTAGCGCGCCTCGGGGCCGCCGACCTGCTCCGGGCGCAGGAGTGCGTCCGGAAGCGGCATCTGCCCGAGCTCGAGGAAGACGCGCAGCCCGTTCGCCCCGCACGAACGGCAGCCCTGAAGCGTCTTCGCCTCCGCCGCCGCTCCTGCCGCCGTCTCGGCCGGAACGGTGCTCACGCGGGCACCTCGAGCACCGGCTGCTCGACCCAGCGCAGATTCTCGTCGAGCCTCCCGCTCTCCTGCAGCTCCTTGACGTGCTTGATCCGCAGGTAGCGCGAGCTCGTGAAGTCGTCCGCCGTGACGCCCTCGCGGAGATACGCCTCGTAGAGCTCCCCGACGCCCTTCAGGACCGTCCACTGCGGGTCGAACGCCGGCAGCGCCTCCCTGATCTTGTCGCAGTTCACCCGGTAGCACCGCTTGTCGGGCCCGCCGCCCTCGGCATAGACCACCTTGCTGCCGGGGATCACGGACTCCACGATGTCGGCGACCGCGCGGATGCGGTAGTTCTCGTCCGTACGGCCGACGTTGAACGCCTGGTCGTGCACGACCTCGCGCGGCGCCTCCAGCGCTGCCAGGAAGGCGCGCGAGATGTCCTCGATGTGGACGAGCGGCCGCCACGGCGTCCCGTCGCTCATGATCAGGACCTCACCGGTGGTGAAGGCGAAGCCGGCCAGGTTGTTGACGACGAGGTCGCCCCGCAGCCGTCCCGAGACGCCGTAGGCCGTGGAGCTGCGCAGGTAGGTCGGGCTGAAGTCGTCGTCGGCGAGCTGCGCGATGTCCTGCTCCGCCAGCAGCTTGGAGCGGCCGTAGGGCGTGACCGGGTTCCAGTCGGCCGTCTCGTCGAGGAAGTCGTCGCCCGCCGCCCCGTAGAGGCTGCACGAGGATGAGAAGAGAAAGCGCGGGACTCCCGCCTCCTTCGCCACGACCGCCAGGCGCGCCGCCGCGTGGTGGTTGATGTCGTACGTCGTCTCCGGCCGGTAGTCCCCGAGCGGGTCGTTCGAGATCGCGGCGAGATGGATGACCGCGTCGAACCCCTCCAGGTGCTGCGGGCCGACGTCCCGGATGTCGAGCCGGATGGCCTCGCGCGGCGCTGCGTCCGCGCCGAGGGTGCAGCCCTCGTAGAGGTAGCTGTCGAGCCCGACCACGTCGTGGCCGGCACCTTCGAGCAGCGGCACCATCACCGTGCCGATGTAGCCGTCGTGCCCTGTCACCAGCACCCGCATCGTTACCTCCACACTCGCCAGGGCGCGCCGTTCGACCACAGCTCCTCCAGGAGCTTCTTGTCCCGCAGTGTGTCCATGCACTGCCAGAAGGAGGTGTGGCGGTACGCCATCAGTTGACCCTCACGCGCGAGCCGTTCGAGCGGCTCGCGCTCCCATTGCGTGTCGTCGCCTTGCACGTACTCGAAGACCTCGGGCTCGAGCACGAAGAAGGCGCCGTTGATCCAGCCTTCCCCGAGCTGCGGCTTCTCCGAGAACTCGGTCACGCGGTCGCCCTCGAGCTCGAGGTGCCCGAACCGCGCGGGCGGACGCACAGTCGTCATCGTCGCGAGCTTGCCGTGTGCACGGTGGAACGCGAGCAGCTCGTTCAGGTCGATGTCGGCAACGCCGTCCCCCCAGGTGAGCATGAACGTGGCGTCGCCGAGGTACGGCGCGAGGCGCTTGATCCGCCCGCCGGTGGCGGTGTCGTGCCCCGTGTCCACGAGGTCGATCGTCCAGTCCTCACCGTTGCCATTGCCGTTCCCGTTGCCGTTGCGATGCGGGCTGACCTGCCCGTCCTTCAGCGACACGGTCAGATCGCTCTGCAGCGAGCAGTAGTCGACCATCCACCGCTTGATGTACTCGCCCTTGTAGCCGAGTGCGACCACGAAGTCGGTCAGGTCGTGGTGCGCATAGATCTTCATGATGTGCCACAGAATCGGCCGCCCGCCGATCTCCACCATGGGCTTCGGCTTGACCTCGGTCTCCTCGGAGATGCGGCTGCCGAGCCCGCCGGCGAGGATCGCGACCTTCATCCGCGCTCCGGTCGCCGCGTGCTCGACCGTGGCGTTGTCGCCGACCGTCGTGACTCCTTCGTGAACGTCCCCCACCGCTTCCTCTCATGCCGCTTCTCGGCGCCCGTTGACGCCCTGGAACCGATGCTAGTGAGAGCCTTCGCAAGCGTCGCCCCTCCTTCGGATAGTCCTCGAAACGGCCTCCGCACGGCCTTTCGAAGCCATTTCGGGCCATCCCGCCTTCGTTCGAGCACGGCCGGCCGGCGGTCCGACGTGCGCTCGCGAGACCCCTAGCCACTCAGCTAGAAGGGATGCTCCGCCGACGCGGCACCTCGGCGGCGGTCCGGAGCCCTGCCCGACCCTCGCCGAACGGCTAGGTAGGCCGGTTCCCAGTCTGTCCGGGCGGGGGTCGAAGCGCGGACGCGGCACGGATACCGTCAGCAACGAGATGTGCGGAATCTGTGGAGTCGTTCAGATCGGCGGGGAGCCGCGCGAGGTCGTGGCGCCCGACGTGCTCGACCGCATGACGGACGCGATGACGCATCGCGGGCCGAACGACCGCGGGACGTACCAGGTCGACGGCGTCGCGTTCGGCGTCCGCCGGCTCAGCATCGTCGACGTCGACGGTGGGCACCAGCCGTTCTCGAACGAGACGGGTGAGGTCTGGGGCATGCAGAACGGCGAGCTCTACAACCACCTCGACATCCGGGAGCGTCTCGGCGCGGCCGGTCACTCCTTCACGAGCCGCTGCGACACGGAGATCCTGCCGCACCTCTACGAGGAGCACGGCGCCGACCTCGCCTCGCAGCTGCGGGGGAAGTTCGGCCTGGCGGTGTGGGACGGTCAGCGCCGCAGGGCCGTCATCGCGCGCGACCGCCTCGGAGTGAAGCCGCTCTATTACGCGCACGTGGGCGATCTGGTCGTCTTCGCGTCCGAGCTCAAGAGCCTGCTCGCATCCGGCCTCGTCGGCGACACGCTCGACTACGAGGCGATCGACTCCTACCTCACCTTCGGCTTCTTCCCCGCACCGGCCACGCCGCTCGCCGGCGTCTCGAAGCTGATGCCGGGGCACTCGCTCGTGGTCGACCCCGACGGGGTCCGCGTCGAGCAGTACTGGGCGTATCCGGAGCCGGCTCCGCGACCCGAGCGCTCGCTCGAGGAGACGATGGAGGGTCTGCTCGAGGGGCTCGAGGAGTCGGTCCGCCTGCGGCTGATGAGCGACGTGCCGCTGGGGGCCATGCTGAGCGGTGGCCTCGACTCGAGCCTCATCGTCGCCTTGATGGCGCGCAACATGAGCGAGCCCGTGAAGACGTTCTCCGTCGGGTTCGTCGAGGATGCGGACAAGAACGAGCTCGCCGATGCCCGGCTCGTCGCCGACGCCTTCGGTGCCGACCACCACGAGCTCGAGCTCTCGGTCTCGGACGCGGCCGTCGATCTCGCCGAGCTGACCTGGTTCATGGACGAGCCGCTCGCGGATCTGTCCGCGCTCGGATTCCTCGCGCTCTCCGAGCTCGCTGCGCAGCACGTGACGGTGGCGCTCTCGGGCCAGGGAGCCGACGAGCTTCTGGGCGGCTACGCGAAGCACAAGGCGGCTGCGGCCGCCGCCCGCTGGCGGCGGGTGCCGGGCCCGGCGCGGGCGGTCGCGACGTCCCTGGCACAGCGAGGCCCGCGGCGGATCCGCCGCGCCGCGCGCACGCTGGCCGCTCCAGGTTCCGTCGACCGCCTGCTCGCGATGAGCGGCCGGCTCGACAACGGCATGCGCACAGACCTGCTGCGCGGGCCGCTCGCGCAGCTCGACGGGGAAGCGGCGCGCCGCGCGGTCGCCTCGCGCCTGCACGGCGTCCCGGACGACCCGCTGCCGGCAACGCTCTACATCGACGCTCAGCTCGCGCTCGTGGACGACATGCTCCACTACTTCGACCGAGCCTCCATGGCGCACTCGCTGGAGGTGCGCGTTCCCTTCCTCGACCACCATCTGGTCGAGTACTGCGCCACCATCCCGGCCGACCTGAAGGTGCGCCGCATGACCACGAAGTACGTCCTGAAGGAGGCCGCACGGGGCCTGATCCCGGACCGGATCATCGACAAGCCGAAGATCGGGTTCTTCGCCGCTTCGGTCGATCGCTGGTTCAGCGCGCAGACGGACGGCGTGATCGCCGACTATCTCCTCGCACCGTCGCCGCGCTACGCAGAGTTCATCGAGCGCGACACGGTGGCGAAGCTCGTCTCGCGCCACGCCGACGGCACCGACGTGAGCCACGGACGCCTCCTCCTCTCGCTCCTCATGCTCGAGATCTGGCTCGCGGAGTACCTGCCCCGCGCGCAACGCCTGGCCTCGGAACCGGCCCTCGCGTAGATGGACGGCCCGGCCCTGCGGTACGCGGTGGTCACGCCCGTGCGGAACGAGGCCGGGAACCTGCGGCGGCTGTTCGCAAGCCTCTCCGGCCAGAGCATCCGCCCCGAGTGCTGGGTGATCGTCGACACCGGCTCGACCGACGGCACCGTCGACCTCGCCCGCACGCTCGCGCACGAGCAGCCGTGGATCGACTTCGTCGCCGATGCCGACCTGGGCGCGACGAAGCGCGGCGGACCGATCGTGCGCGCCTTCGAGCTCGGCGTGTCACGCCTCCAACCCATTCCGGACGTCGTCGTGAAGGTCGACGCGGACGTCTCGATGGGGAGCGCGCATTTCGAGATCCTCCTCGCTGCGTTCGCCGCGAATCCGAAGCTCGGGATTGCGAGCGGCTCCGCGCAGGAGCTCGAGGACGGCGTCTGGCGCACGCGCCACAACACGGGCTCGAGCGTCTGGGGCGCTGCACGCGCCTACCGGGCCGCCTGCCTGGCGGACGTGCGTCCGCTCGAGGAGCAGATGGGCTGGGACGGCATCGACGAGCTGAAGGCACGCGTCCGCGGCTGGACGACCGAGACGCTCGTCGAGCTCCCGTTCCGCCATCACCGCGCGGAGGGCGCCCGCGACGGATCGCCGTGGAAGGCCTGGACGGCACGTGGCCGCGCCTCGCACTACATGGGGTATCGGGCCTGGTACCTGCTCGCGCGCACGCTGCACCACGCACGCTCCGACCGGGCCGCTCTCGGGATGGTCTGGGGCTACGTGGCCGCGCTCGCCACGCGTCAGCCGGTCTGCGCCGACGCGGACGTCCGCGGACGGCTGCGCCAGGAGCAGAGCCTGCGCAACCTCAGGGCCCGTCGGCGCGAGGCGCTTGGGGGCGTCGGGACGATGACCGCGCCGCAGACCGACCGCGCCGAGGTCCTGCTCGTCTGCACGGCGGGCGGGCACTTGCTCCAGCTCTGGTCGCTCCGGGAGGCCTGGCAGGACCGGACACACGCCTGGGTGGTGGCGAGCCACGAGGGGAGCGACGTGCAGTCGCTGCTCCGCGACGACCGTGTCTTCTTCGCACACTCGCCTGCGAACCGGAGCCTGAAGAACCTCGTTCGCAACCTCCTGCTCGCCCGGCGCCTCCTCGGTGAGCTTCGCCCGAAGGTGATCCTGACCACCGGGGCAGCCGTCGCCGTTCCCTTCGCCTGGGTCGCGCGGCTCCACGGCGTCCGGATCGTCTACATCGAGAGCCTCGCCCGGGCGGAGCGCCCCTCGCTCAGTTGCCGGCTCATCGCACCAGTCGCCGATCGTGTCTACGTCCAGTGGCCGGAGCTGCTCGGCGCGCTGCCCCGCGCGCGCTACGCCGGAACCGTCTTCCCGACGCAATGATCCTCGTCGCCGTCGGAGCCAGCCAGTTCCCGTTCGACCGGCTTCTGCGCGCGGTGGACGAGCTTCCACGGGCGGAGCCGCTCGTCGTGCAGCACGGGCCGTCGGCGATCCGGCCCGTCGACGCGCGCTGCCTGCAGTTCGTGCCGCTGCACAACCTGGCCGAGCTCGTCCGCGAGGCTCGCATCGTCGTCACGCACGCCGGGGTCGGCTCGATCCTGCTCTCGCTGACGAACGGCAAGCGGCCGTTCGTCGTGCCGAGGCTCCGCGCCTTCGGCGAGACGGTCGACGACCATCAGCTCGAGTCGGCGCGACGATTCGCGCAGGCGGGGCTCGTGCACCTGGTCGAAGATCCTGCGGGGCTCACCGCAGCGCTGCACGCGGCGGGCGACGGTGAGCAGGACGCCGTCGTGGCGTCGAGCGACGAGCCGCAGCTCGTTCAGGAGCTGCGCGAGTATCTCCGCATGACGATCGACGAGCGCGGGGCGGCGGCACGATGATCGCCGTCGTCGTCCTCACCCACGATCGCGTCCACCTGCTGCGGCAATGTGTCGAGAAGGTCCTCGCCCGCGCCTCGGAGCTGACCACCGAGATCGTGATCTGGAACAACGGCTCCACCGACGGCACGGCCGACTACCTCGATGCGCTCGACGATCCGAGGATCCGGGTCGTCCAGCATCCCGACAACATCGGCCAGAACGCGTACGCGGAAGCCTTCCGCCTCACGACCGCGCCGTACATGCTCGAGCTCGACGACGACATGATCGACGCTCCCGCGGAGTGGGACCGCTCGCTGCTCGAGGCGTTCGAGCGGCTCCCGCAGATCGGCTTCCTGGCCGCGAACCTCGTCGACAACCCCCACGACCAGGCCGCGAAGGTCATGTACCACGAGCGCCCGCATCTCTACTCCACCGTCGTGGAGAACGGCGTGACGCTCGTGCGCGGGCCTGTCGGCGGGGGCTGCGCGCTCACCTCGAGGGAGCTGCACGATCGAGTCGGCGGCTTCCGGCAGCAGCGCGACGACGTCTTCTGGCTCGAGGACGAGGCCTACATCGCCGACATCGAGAAGCTCGGCTACGGCGCGGCCTACCTGAAGGACGTCCAGCTCCTGCACGCGGGCGGCAGCTACTACGCGCCCGAGAGCGAGGCGAAGCACGCGTACTGGCAGCGGTACTGGAAGCGCGAGATCCGCAAGAACTCGATCAAGCGCCTGCTACTCCGCATCCCGTTCGTGCGACCCTTGAACGATCGCTACGGCTGGTTCCGCGTCTCCGACGCGCCCGAGCTGTAGGCGCGCTCAGCGCAGCTGGCGTTCGTCCGAGCCAGCGTCGCAGCGTTTCCCCGACCGGCGCTTGCGGTCGATGTCGACGCGGGGACAGCCGCCCGGTACCGAGGCCGGCACGAGGTTGTCCGCGACCGTTCGCTTCGGCCGCAGCCGGAAGTTGAAGCCGCGGCCGCTCGAGGGTTCCGCGTATGGAAGTGTGTTGCCGACGATGCGGTCTGTCGATGCACACCGTCCAGTCCTCCAGGCCGTCGTCCACAGGTTGTACGCGTAGTCAATTCGCGAGTCGCACGCTGCCGGATACATGAGGAGGTTGCCGACGATCCGCACGTTCTCCCAGCGGCAGGACATGTTGCGGTCGAGCTCGATGCCGGTGTTCCGCTGGAACGAGTTGAAGCGGACGAGCACGTCACGGTAACCATGAGGGGAGTTCTGGCACCACGCCAACGAGACGCCGGTAGGTCGGGCTCGGTCGCCCCCTGACGCATCCTCCGTCCACGGAGTGTCGAACCAGTTGTTCTCGATCAGCAGGTTGCGGTGCCCGATGCGGGCCGCGTCGGGCCCGGACAGGGTGGCGAAAATGTTGTAGAGCGTGCAGTCACGGAACTTGGAGTTCCGGATCGTGATGTTCTCGCCTCCGTTGATGTACATGCACTCCCAGTGGCAGTCGGCCCCATCCGAGAAGCAGGTGGCGTCGAACCGGTAGTCGTGGAACAGGGCGCCGTCCACCGTCACGTTCGAGGAGACGTCGAACTTTGAGTTCCCGCACACGTTGTCCGACTCCCAGACGGCATCGCACGGCCCGTAGTCGCCGCCGAGCACGGTGACGCGATCCGCGAACCAGGTGTGGATGTTGCCCGCGTCCATCTGCTCGAGTCTGATGTTCGTCGACCCCGGGCCGACGAAGATCCCTTCCTGGTTGCGCGCCCCGGGCGCGGACCCCTTGTACGCCAGGTGCATGCCTCGAACGGTGACGCGATCCGGCCCCTGGTTCATCGCGCCGCCCGTCCCGAACGAGAGCCCGCCGAGGACGACCCGGGCGCGTGGAGCGGGCCTGAACACGACATTCGGACCTTGCCTCGGCGCCGCGGAGCGAATGCTCTGTGGGCGGTACGTGCCACCGGCGACCTCCACGATCTGCCCCGGCCTGGCGGCCCGATAGGCGCGCTCGAAGCTCGCGCACGCGGCGCTGGGGCTCTTGCACGACGCCGCGTCCGATCCGCCCGGCGCCACGAACAGCGCCGCTCGCGGCGTCTGCACCCACGTCGCCGACGGCGTCGTCGCAGCGGCGGCGTCTCCGACCGTGGCCGCCCCGATGCACAGCGCGGCTGCGACCACAGTCAGCCGCACCGTCGCGCTGAGCACTCGTCGGGCCGTCTGCATGGACGCGGAGTGTAGATGCGGTGGAGGAAGGCAACCGACATGGGCCAGATTCCGCCCAAGTCCTTGCACACTCAGGCGAGCAACGAATGCGACCCAGCCAATCGGTCAGGGCAACGTCTGGTTGTCCGGCCATAGGCTCTCGCCGAGGCGTCGCCTATCGTGCGCTCGTGAGCCCTACAGCCATTGGCCCGAGGATCAGTGTGATCGTGCCGGTCCGGAACGGAGCCGCCGACATTGCTGCGCTCCTGGAGTGCCTCGCCCGCCAGACCCTCCCACGGGACCAGTTCGAGCTCGTGATCGGCGACGACGGGTCGACCGACGGCGGAACAGACGACGTCGCGACGGCGGACGGGCACGTCCGCGTGGCAGCCGGCCCGCCCACGAACTCCTATGCCGCGCGGAACAGGGCAGTCGCGCTCTCCACCGCGCCCGTGCTGGCCTTCTGCGACGCCGACTGCCGGCCCGAGCCCGAGTGGCTCGATCGCGGCTTGGCCGCCCTCGAACAGACGGACGTCGCCGCCGGCCGGATCCGGTTCGACGTGCCCGAGCGGCGGACCGTCTGGACGCTCGTCGACATGGACGGATCGAAGGACCACGAGCATCAGGTCCGCGTGGGCATCGCGGAGACCGCGAACCTGTTCCTCCGCCGCGAGCTCTTCGATCGCGTCGGAGGCTTCGAGGGCGAGATCCCCGAGTACGGCGACTTCGAGTTCGTGGAGCGCTGCGTCGCGGCCGGCGCGCAGCTGACGTACGCCGCCGACGCGATCGTCTCGCACCCCGCGCGAACCTCGGGGCGCACGTTGCTGCGGGCGCTCTGGAAGTACAACCGCGGTTACGCCGTGCACGCCGCCCACGACCGCCAGACACCCGAGGCGCTCAAGCTTCGCTCCCTGGTCCCGATCGTGCAGACCTTTCGCGCGCGTCGGCGGTGGGGCCGGTCGATCGGGCCCGATCGTCGCTGGCTGCGTTCGAACGGGGTCGAACCGAACATCACGGAGACGCTCGGCGCCACCGCGATCATCTATCTGGTCCTGCCCTACCAGGCGAGCGCCGCGCAACTGATGGGCTGGCTCGCGGGTCGGCGGGAGCGCGAGGCGACTCAGCGCTCGTCGGAGCCGGCGTCACAGGGAGTCGCGCGCGACTGACCGTCGAAGTCGGTCGCAGAGCAGAAGCTGCCCGGCACGAATCCCTCGGCCGCCGTACCGGCGGCGAGGTGGTAGTTGAAGCCCGCAAGTCCGACGTAGGGCAAGGAGGCCATGTTCGCGTCCGACGCGTTGCACTTGCTCGATCCGACCCACAGATTGTGCGCGTACGACCAACCGTTCTGACAGCCCCCGTAGGTGCCGATGTTCCCGGTCACGCTCACGTTCTGCCACTGACAGCCGGCCGAGTCCGCATTCAGGTCCTTCTGGATCCCGCCCTCGGCGCCGAACGAGTTGTTGCGGATCTTCACGTTGCGGTAGGCCGGCTGCGACGAATTCTGGCACCAGGAGATCGAGAGCGACGACCACCCGCGCGAGGGCGATCCCAGCCCGTTCGTCGCGGGCGCGAACCAGTTGTTCTCGATCGTCAGGTTCTCGTGCCCGATCGCGCCGGCGTCCGGGCCGCTGATCGTCACGAAGAGGTCGAAGATCGCGCACCGCTCGAACCGGTTCCCACGGATCGTCACGTTCCGGCCACCATTCAGATACATGCACTCCCAATGCGCATCCGGAGCTGAGGCGTCGTACTCGAGATCGTGGAAATACGCACCCTCGATCAGCACGTTCGTGGACACGTCCTGCTTGTTGTTGCCGCACACATTCGAGCCCGTCACGGCATCGCACGGACCGTAGTCGCCGCCCCGAACGGTGAGGTGATCCGCCTTCCACGACGACACGCTGCCGGCGTCGAGGTCCTCGAGCGTGATGTAGGTGGCGCCCGGCCCGACCCAGACGCCCTGCTGGTTCCCTGCACCCGGGCTCGATCCCTTGTACGTCATCTCCATATCGCGGACCGTGATGTAGTCGGGGCCGATCGCGGGCTCGGAGCCGCCGAACGACAAACCGCCCAGACACAACGCGCGCGCTCGGCGCCGGCTGGAAGACCACGTCGGGGCCCGACCGTCCCGCGACCGCCCTGATCGTCTGACCCGCATATGTGCCCGCGGCCACCTGCACGACGGCGCCCGGTGAGGCGATGCGATAGGCGCGGTCGAAGCTCGCGCACGGTGCGGCCTGCGTGCACGACGTCGCGTCCGAGCCACCCGGTGCCACGAAGAGCGACGCGGAGCCGCCACCACCCGGCGGAGGTGGCGGAGGCGGCTCCTCGTCACATGCGTCGGTGCTCGTGACGCCAGCTGCGGCGGCACGGTTCGACGCATTTCCGGCCGCGTCGTACGCCTCGAGCGCGAATGTGTAGCTCGTCCCGCACGACAGGGCCGTGAAGGCGTACGACAGCTGCGGCGTCGAGGCGATCAGCACGTTGTTCCGGTACAGGCGGTAGCCCGTCACACCCACGTTGTCCGACGCCGCCTGCCAGCCCAGGGACACCGACGACTGCGACTTGGACGTGAAGGCCATTCCCTGGGGCACGGACGGCGCCTCGGTGTCGGCCGCGGGCGGCGGGCTCTGGCAGGCGCTCGTCGCCGCGCTGACGGTGGAGCGGACGGAGTCGTTGGCGGCGGCGTCGAAGGCCTCGACGCCGAGCACGTAGGTCGTGCCGCACGTGAGCCCCGAGAACGAGTAGTTGCGGGCAGCGGTGCTCGCGATCACGGCCGAGCCGCGGTAGAGCCGGTACCCGGTCACCCCTACCTCGTCCGTCGACGCCTGCCAGGAGAGCGAGATGCTCGTCTGCGTCGCACCGGTCAGGGCAAGGCCCGTGGGCGCCGTCGGCGCCTGCGTATCGGCCGTGCCGCCACCACCGCCGCCACCACCACTTCCTCCGGATCCGGCCGGAGACCCCGTCGGAGCCTGCGCGGGAGCAGGACCCGGAGCGGGCGCAGCAGGCGCGGGAGCGGGCACGGGAGCGACCGGACCGTCGGAGATCGTCCTCGACGAGGCGACCTCGGCGGCGACGAGCGTCGAGTACGCGCCGGCCGTCGCTCCGAGGCGCGAGGCCGGCGGCGCGAACGCCAGATGGAGATGGTCGCCGGCACTCGCAGTCTGAACCGCAAGGCGCCACGACGCCTGGGTCCGCAGCTGCGACCCGGCTCCTGCATCGATCACGGCGATGACGTGCCCAGCGCCCGACAGCTCACGCAGAGCGGCCAAGCTGCGCTGCGACGTCACCTTGAGCAGCACGAGCGCCCCCGCCCGCTTGCGTGCGAGCACACGTGCCTCGGGAACGGTGTGGGCGACCGCGATGCAGCGGACCGAGGGGCTCGACTTCCAGCGCCGGCAGCGAGGTTGCGTGGGCTTCGCGCCCGCTTGTGCGGACGGCCGGTTGAGAACGAGGACGATCAATCCGGCGCGCCTCGCGAGCTCTTCGACGCGCCGAACGGCTGCGAGCCGCATCCCGCCGGCGTCGACGATGAGCGTGTTCAGCTCGTTCGCGCGGAGCGGCCGAAGCGCGGCGGCGCTCAGCTCCCCGGCAGCGGCCCGGTCGACGTAGAGCGCCCAGACGTGGGCGGGCAGGACGGGCGTGGAGGGGGCATGCGCAGCTTCGCCTCGCGCAGATGCGAGTGGGACGACGGTGAGGACGACTGCGGCGAAGGACAGGGATGCGCGGCGTCGCCATCGTGTGGGTGCGGCGCCCAACATGGCGTTCCGAGCATCGGTTCGAGCGTCTGGCCGGCTTCATCCCTCGTGAGAGGGTCGCCGCGGTGCTCGGGGTCAGACGGACGCGGGGCCGACCTCCACTCGGGAGGACGGCCCCGCGTCGCCTGGGGTTCCTAGTCGCCGCGGGTGTTGGTCGGGCCGCAGCCGGTGCCGCCGAAGAACACGTTGTTCTCGTACGTCCAGCCGTTCTGGCAGCCCTGCCACAGCAGCCGGTTGTTCTTCACGGTCACGTTGCTCCACCGACAGCCTGCACCGTCCGCGTTCAGATCGCGTTCGATCCCGGCCTTGCCGTCCGAGAAGTTGTTCCCCTGGATCAGCACGTTCCGGTACGCGGGCTGCGCCGAGTTCTGGCACCACGAGAGCGCCAGGCTCGACCAGCCTCGCGACGGATTGCCGAGCCCGTTCGTCGCCGGGCCGAAGAAGTTGTTCTCGATCGTCAGGTTCTCGTGCCCGGTCGCCTTGGCATCAGGGCCGCTGATCGTCACGAACAGGTCGAAGATCGCGCACCGCTCGAACCTGTTCCCACGGATCGTCACGTTCCGGCCACCGTTCAGGTACATGCACTCCCAGTGCGCATCCGGAGCCGACGGCGTCGTACTCGAGATCGTGGAAGTACGCACCCTCGATCAGCACGTTCGTGGAGACGTCCTGCTTGTTGTTGCTGCAGACGTTGTTGCCGGTTACGGCGTCACACGGACCGTAATCGCCACCCTTCACCGTCAGATGATCCGCCTGCCATGACGACACGCTCCCAGCATCCAGGTTCTCCAACGTGATGTAACTGGAGCCGGGACCCGCATGAACACCCTGCTGGTTTCCCGCACCCGGGCTCGACCCCTTATACGTCGTCTCCATGTTCCGCACGGTGACAAAGTCCGCCCCGTCGAACGACAACCCACCAAGCACGACGCGAGCGCCCGCCGGAGGCTGGAACACCACATTCGGTCCAGCCCGACCCGAGACCGCCCTCATCGTCTGACCCGGGTACGTGCCCGCGGCCACTTGCACGACGGCACCCGGTGAGGCGACGCGATACGCGCGATCAAAACTCGCGCACGGAGCCGCCTGCGAACACGGATTCCCGTCGGATCCACCCGGCGCCACGAACAACGACGCGGTGCCGCCACCACCCGGCGGAGGAGGCGGTCCCGTGACGCCGATCGACACGGGCTGCGAAACGGTCGCGGCACCGTCGTCGTCGACCGCACGGGCGGTCAGGCTGTAGCTCCCCGCGGAGACGTTGCCCCAGCTGTGGGTGTACGGGGCGGACGAGTCCGTTCCCTCCAGGGTGCCGTTCGCGAAGAACTCCACGCGATTCACGCTCCCGTCCGTGTCCGCGGCCGAAGCCGCGAACGAGACGGTCGCCGGCGCCGAGTAGCTCGCCCCCGCGGCCGGCCCCGTCAACGAGACGGTGGGAGGCGTATTCGAGGGCGGCGGCGGCGTGCGGCGGTGGCCGGATAGAGCTGGCTCTTCGGCACGACCTGCCGCGGCTGCGACGCGCTCGACCACAAGAACCGTGCCGTCGCCGCACCTGCCAGCTCGAAGTACTCCAGCTTGACGACGTGACGGCGGCCAGCCTGCAGAGGAACCGACACTGCGTCCTCGGTCGACGCATGCTCGCTCCAGTTGTCGATCAGGAGCTGGCCGTCCAGCCAGAGGCGGACGCCGTCGTCCGAGACCGTCGAGAGCGTGTATGTCTGCGAGTAGCGCGGCTCAAGCTCACCCGTCCAGCGGACGGAGAAGTCGTCCTCGGCCAGTGACGCGCCCGGCGAGCCCGTTCCCCAGCCGAAGTCGATCTGCGCGTCCACCCGCGCGAGCGCCGACGTGCCGGCGAGGTCCGGGTTGTCGAAGTACTGGGCCGAGAGCCCCGTCCCGGTGCCGTCGGAGGCGGGCGGCGGAGGTGTCACCTCGATCGCGACGGAACCCGAGTTCGTACCGGCGCCGTCATCGTCGACCGCGCGCGCGATCAGGTTGTAGTTCCCGGTCGGCACGTTGGTCCAGCTGTATTCATATGGCGCAGTCGTGTCGGTCCCCACGAGCGTTCCGTTCGCGAGGAACTCGACGCGGCTGACGGTCCCGTCGGAGTCGGAGGCCGAGGCCGCGAACGAGACGATCGCCGGAGCCGCGTACTTCGAGCCCCCTGCGGGACTGGACAACGACGCCGTCGGCGGCGTGTTGACCGGCGGGGGCGGCGGCGCGGCCGCCGGGTACAGCTGGCTCGTCGGCACGACCTGCTTCGGCTGCGACTGACTCGCCCACAGGAGCCGCGCCGTCGCCGCACCGGCCAGCTCGAAGTACTCCAGCTTGACGACGTAGCGGCGACCCGCCTGCAGCGCGACCGACACCGCGTCCTCCGTCGACGAGTGCTCGGCCCAGTTGTCGATCACGAGCTGACCGTCCAACCAGAGGCGGACGCCGTCGTCCGAGACGGTCGAGAGCGTGTAGGTCTCCGAGAAGCGCGGCTCCAGCTCGCCGCTCCAGCGGGCCGAGAAGTTGTCCGGGTTGATGGTCGGCGCCGGTGACCCGGAGCCCCAGGCGAAGTCGACCTGAGGATCGATCCGCGACACCGCGGAGCCGGAGAAATCCCGGCTGTCGAAATACTGCGCGGACAACCCCGTGCCGGCACCGTTCGGCGGGGGCGGCGGCGTCCTGACCTCGATGCTGCGAGCACTCGAGCTCGCGCCGGCCCCGTCGTCGTCGATCGCGCGGGCATTCACGCTGTACGTCCCCGCCGGCACGTTGCTCCAGCTGTAGTCGTACGGAGCCGTCGTGTCGGTGCCCACGAGCGTCCCGTTGGCGAAGAACTCGACCCTGCTCACGATCCCGTCGGAGTCCGACGCGGAGGCGCTCAGCGGCACCGTCGCGGGTGCAGCGTAGATCGACCCCGCAGCCGGTCCCGTCAAGGAGACGGACGGGGCCGTGTTCACCGGCGGGGGTGGCGCCGAGGCAGCCGGGTACAACTGGCTCTTCGGCACGACCTGCTTCGGCTGCGACTGACTCGCCCACAGCAACCGCGCAGTCGCCGACCCGGTCCGCTCGAAGTACTCGATCTTGATGGGGTAGCGGCGGCCGGCCTGCAGCACGAGCGTCACGGAGTTCTGTGTCGCCGAATGCTCGGTCCAGTTGTCGATCAGCAGCCGCCCGTCCAACCACAACCGCACGCCGTCGTCCGAGAGCGTCGAAAGCGTGTACGTCTCAGAGAGCCGCGGCTCCAGTTCTCCAGTCCACCGCGCCGAGAAGTCGTCGCCCTGCAGGGACGGCGCAGGCGAACCGTAGCCCCAGGCGAAATCGATCTTCGCGTCGACTCGAGACACGGAGGCGCCCGTCTGATCCGCGTACACCGCAGACAGGCCGGTGCCCGATCCGGCCGGGATGGGCTTCGGGGCTCGCGGCCGAGGCGCCGCGCCAGCGGCGACGGTGAACACGAACAGGAGCACCGTGAGCGTGGCCATCCAAAGCGGCGCGTACGACCGTGGTCTCGAGGTGGAAGGTGGCATCAGCGTCCTTTTCGGTTGGCCCGCAGCGAGGGGGTGACGGCGCCTTGAAAAGTGGCGCCCCACTGCGGGCTTGTGCGGCTTGCGACATGACTGCCTGAGTCACGAGGCTAGGGACGGAGCAAGATCCTAGAGACCGGATCGGCTTACGGAGCAAGACCTTTAGTGCCAAATTGCCGCATTGAGCCGCTGTACGGCTCCGTTACGCCCGTTCCCGGCCTGTCCGCACCCTCGCATCAGGGGTTGGTCGCATTTCGGATTTTGGGTTGACCGGTAGTTGTAACGGATTGCCGCGGTCGAGGGTGCGGTTCCCCGGTCGCACCGGCCGCACAGCGTCAGACCGGCGTCTAGCCGGGCGCGCGACGTCCTGCCGGAACGGCAGGACGAGCGGCAGGTGCCTCAGGCCGGCCGACGTGAGCCTCGCGGACGTCGGCGAGGACGGTCCGATAGGCGTCCAGCAGCACGACTCCGGCCGCGGTCCATGTCACTGCGGGGGCCGTCTCGAGACAGCCGGCGCGCAGCCGGGCCAGGAGCGCGGGGTCCTCGTGGAGCATCGTGATGTGCGCCTGGAGCGCGTCGACGTCGGCCACCGCGTGGACGAGCGCGTTCTCGCCGTGACGACACAGCTCCGTGCAGGCATCGGACACGAGCGGGACGCAACCCGACCCGATCGCCTCCGTGCAGACGAGCCCGAAGCCCTCCTCGATGCTCGGGAGGACGAGCACGTCGCTCCGGCGCATCAGCTCGGGGATGTCCGTTCGATGTCCGAGCACGTGCACGCTCGGGTGCTCGAGCGCCGAACCGAGCGCCTCGCCGTAGGCGGGCAGCATCTCCCCTGCGATCAGGAAGGTGCCGTCCTGCGAGGCGGGCGAGCGGATCCAGGCCTCGAGCGCGAAGTGCAGCCCCTTGCGAACGGCGGCCACGCCGACGTAGAGCATCGTCAGGCCGTCGCCCGAGCGGGGAACGCTGAGCCGCCGGGAAGAACTCCTCCTCGTCGTAGCCGTAGATATGGCGCACGAGCTTCTCGGGCGCAGTCCCGCGATCGCGGAAGGTCTTGACGACGAACTCCGACGGGCAGAGCAGGGCGTCGGCCAACTCGTACTCGCGCTCCTCGCGCTCGAGCACGGTCTCGTTGAACGCATGCTCGTGGTCGGGCGGCAACGTGACTCCGAGCCGCTCGCACTCCGCAGCCACCACTTCGAACGCGAAGCGGGTGTGCGCGTTCGGGCGCTCGAGCACCGTCGGGATGCCGAGTCGCTTCGCCTCCTCGAGCGTGGCGAGCGCGCCGAGCGGCCAGGCGTGCACGAGGTCGATCTCACCCGCGAGCCCGGCGAGCCGGCGCGCCACGATCCGGTCGTGCCAGATCAGCGCGCGCAGCTGCCCGATCGCGCGATACGGCACTCGAAATCGGCCGCGGGAGAGCGTGGGCTCGACCGTGACCGCGTCCGGCAGCGCGCGAACCACGGACGCGGGGTGCGCGAGCACCTCGGCTCCCGCTGCGTCCAGGCCGAAGACCTGCTGCCACGCCGTGTAACAGATCCGCCCGGCACCGATCCGGTGCGGGAAGCTGTAGAGGACGCGCATGCGGTCGGCGCCACCGGAACCGACCTTCTCCACGCCTCATGATCCGACCGTAGCAGCGGTTTCGCGGCTCGACACTGGCCGAGTGGCTAGGTGTGCCGGGTGGAGGCGGCGAGGTCGCTTCCGGTACGGTCGCGGCGCATGGGCCGGCACGCCGTCGACATAGTCGTGGTCTCGTACAACAGCCGCGAGCACCTGCGCGACGCGGTCGAGCAACTGTCGCTCGTCGACGACTTCCAGGTCGTCGTGGTGGACAGCGACTCCACCGACGACACGCTCGAGTCGATCGCGGATCTGCCGCTCTCGAGCGTCGGCCTGAGCGAGAACCGGGGTTTCGGCCATGCCTGCAACGTCGGCTGGCGGCGCGGCGAGGCGCCGCTCGTGCTGTTCCTGAACCCCGACGCGACGATCTCGGAGGACGCTGTCAGGCAACTCGCGGAGACCGCCGACCTCGACCCGAACGTCGCCGCCGTGGCGCCGCGCATCGTCGACGAGGACGGCAGGCTCGACTTCTCGATGAGACGCTTCCCCCGGCTGCGCACGACCTTCGCGCAGGCGCTCTTCCTCCACCGCGTCCTGCCCCGCGCCGGCTGGAGCGACGAGCTCGTCCGCGATCCGGACGCCTACAGCCACGCGGCGTCGCCCGACTGGGTCTCCGGCGCCTGCATCCTGGTGAAGCGGCCCGTGCTGGAACAGCTGGACGGGTTCGACGAGGGATTCTTCATGTACTGCGAGGACATCGACCTCTGCCGGCGCATCCACGACCTCCCCCGGGAGATCCGATTCGAGCCCCGGGCGGTCGTCGTCCACGAGGGCGGCGCCTCGATGCCGCGGGCCGCGCTGTTGCCCGTGCTGGCAGCCAGCCGGATCCGCTACGCGGCCAAGCATCAGCCGGCGTCCGTCGCGCTCCTCGAGCGTGTCGGGGTAGCGCTCGGAGCCCTCACGCATGCGGTGATCTCACGCGGTGGGCTCGAGTCCAGACGCGGCTGGGCCCGCGCGCTCCGCCGCGCCCTCGCACGGGGCACGGCCAGGGTCGAGCGCAGCTAGCTCGCCGCCCGGAGCGACGTCTTCGGCGGCTGCGGTCGCAACGCAGAGGCCGCGGCTCCGAGGCCGAGCAGGATGAAGAGCAGGAACGTCACCTGGATGAAACCCAGGGCGTCGAACGTGAACATGCCGACGGCATACGCAGCGATTCCCGCCGTGACGGCCACGAGCAGCCAGCCGAGCGGCGAGTCGTCCCGCCTCGCAGCTCGTCCGAGCCGGCGCAGGACGCTCAGGAACAGAAGAAGCCAGGCGATCGCCCCGAACGCTCCGACCTCGAGGAGCAGCCCCAGCCACTGGTTGTCGAGGATGCACGCGTTGGAGTCCGGCCCGGTGGTAATGCGAGTCCCGAAGCCGTGGCCGAGAAACGGCTTCTCGGCCACCTCGCCCAGCGTCGGCCCGAGGTCCGCGACCCGCCCGGACGAGCTGCACGAGCCCGCCATCCCCTGCTGCTCGGCGACGAGACCGTGCTCGGGCAGGAAGGCCTGCTTGAGCGAGCCGAGCGTTCCGGGGACCGCGAAGTGGGTGACGATCAGCACCGGCAGTAACGCCGGCCAGAGCCGCCGTGTCTCCCGCGGCCGCAGCCACAAGAAACACGAGCCCCACGACGAGGAGCATCACGACGCCGGTCCGCGACACCGTCGACAGGACGCCGACGACGAGCGCGGCTGCTGCGAACCACCACCGCGCGCTCGCCGTTCGCACCACGTAGACCGCGAGTGGCACCAGCATCACGAGTGCCGCACCGAGCGCGATCGGATGCTCTGCCGGACCATAGGCCCGCGTCGCACCGCCTCGGCCGATCGCACCCCCGAAGCTCGGGTCCGGTGTGAGGAACGGAACGAGCTCGTGGAGCCGCGTGAACGGCGTGAATCCCGCGCGCGCCTCGATCACGGCGAGCACGGCCACCACCGCGCCTCCGGCGACGAGTGTCTTGACGAGCAGATCCAGCACCTCGACGCGAGCGAACGACGCTGACGACGAGATAGAAGACGACCACGAAGCTGAGGAAGAACGTGAACGACTTGAGGACGGTCGACTGCACCTCGCTCGCGCGCTCGGGGTTCGCCGCGATCGAGGCGACCATCGCGACGAGAATCAGGCCGACCGGAACCTCGAATCGGCTCGCGCCTAGCCGCGCGCGCGGGTCGACGAGCAGCGAGGCCAGCCAACCCAGCACGATCAGCCCCACGAGGACGCGGTACGGCTCGAGCTGGAAGGGCAAGTCGCCTGGAATCCGATAGCGCCGGATCGGAACGAAGAGAATCACCAGCAGGAGCACGACGAGCACGCGCGACCAGGGGAGCGTCGGCCGTCGCACCGCGACCGCCGAGAGGAGCAGGACGCCCGCGAAGGCGGCGATCCCGGGCGCCCCCGCCGCCACGGCGACTGCCAGGCCGACGAATGCTGTCGTGGCGAGGATCGAGGCCGCGACGAGATCCCAACGCGGGGCCTGCGACGCGAGCTCGTTCATGACCTCAGGCGGTGCGCTTGCTGCTGGTCGCCGGCGGCGTATCGGCCTCGGAGAGCACCACCGAGCGAACGTCGGGCCCCGGCCGCCGGCGCGGACGCAGGTTCTCCAGCACGAACGCGAGCCCGATGGCCGCCATCATCGCGAGCAGGAAGAGGAAGATCGGCTTCACGATCGAGCGCGGCTCGACGATCTCGGCCGGAATCGCCCGACTCGTGACGACGACGGAGACACGCCGGTCCTTGGCGATCCGCGCCTGGACCTGCTCGCTCGCCAGGTAGCGCCGGAACTCCTCGGCTGCGATGTTCGCGGCCGCCTCGGCCAACTCGGCAGTCGGCCCGAACCCCTTCATGTAGATCATCGGCAGCACGCTGCCGCCGTCGCTCGACTTCACGACCTCGGGCTGGTACGTCACGCCCGGCGGGGCCTTGGCCCGGAAGGACCGGCGGACGTCGTCGCCCTTCGCGAGCTCGACGTAGAGCGTCGCGAGGCCGGAATAGCGACCGGGGTCGCCGAAGCGGGGAATCTCGGTGGGCTCCTCGCCGTCCGCGCCGGTGCCGCCGACCTCGACCGTCTCGTCGAAGATCGTCCGGCCCCACGGGAACCCAGCCTGTGTCACGAAGAGCGTCGAGGCGCTGAGCCAGACCTCGTCGGCCTTGGCGGTGAGCGCCGGCGTGCCGCCGGAGAAGTCGACGCGCGCGAAGGACGTCACGGCGAGCAGCGAGCCGATCAGCACGCCCAGGGCGACGACGACGCGAAAGCGCCAGAGGACACGCAGGTAGAGGGCGAGATCGATGGCTCCCCCTACCGCGCCAGCGTCGAGAGGTGCTGCAGGTAGAGGGCGGCGGCCTCGGTGCGGTTCTTCACGCCGAACTTGCGGAAGATCGAAGCGAGGTGGAACTTGACTGCGTGCACGGTGATGCCGAGCGCGTCGGCCATCTGGGCGTTCGTCTGGCCGAGCGAGGTCCGCCGCAGAACCTCCTCCTCACGAGCCGTCAGCCGCGAGAACGCGACACCGTTGCCGTCTGGCAGAGCGTCCATGTCGATGATCGTAGTGGCGTCCTCCTGCGGGGACTACGCGCCGGAGGAATAGCGTTTCCAGCACTCGGCCTAGCCGTTCAGCTAGGCGCCCGGCGAGGCTCAGGCGACGAGCACTTCGGCGTCGATCCCGAGCTCGCGGAGCGTCCGCTCGATCTCGGCCGAGTAGACCGGGTTCATGACCACGATCGCGCGCAGGTCCTGCCCGACGAGCGAGTCCGGCGCCGTGATCCGCTGGCCGGTGCCGGGCACGTACCGCCCCTGCTTGCGTGGATTCACGTCCACGACGGTCCCGACCGACTCGCCCGCCCGGTACGACGTTGAGGAACGTCGCGCCTTTCGCGCCTGCGCCCCACAGCGCCACCGGCCCGTCGGCGAGCAGCCGCGGCAGCCGGTCGGCCCAGAGGGCGAGCTTCGCCGCCATGCGGTCGGCGAACTCCGTGACTGCCGTCGAGCCGCGTCGGGTGCAGTCAGCCGCTCACGCCGCCCGACTGGACGGGACCGGTCGACGCCTCGACCCACAGGTACTGGTCGCCGAACGCGAACCCGTGCCGGCTCGGATGGAAGCCGGCGCGCTCCAGGATCTCCCGCAGCGCGGGCGCCGACGTGCACGTCACGTGGGGATAGATGATGTCCCAGATCGCGTCCTCCTGAAGGAGGTACTCCGCCGCGGGCACCTCCACGTACAGGGTGGCATCACGCTCGCCGAGCGCGCGCCGCACCATCGAGAGCACGCCGACCGGATCCTCGAGGTGCTCCACGACGTGCCGCGCCAGGACGAGCTTCGCGTCGCCGAGGTCGGAGTCGGGGCCGAGGAGCTCACGCACGAACGTCAGCCGACCGTCCGCGCGGCCGTCGGCCTCGCCCGCGTAGCTCGGATCGAAGCCGATGCCGGTGCACCCTCCCCGCTCGCAGAGCTGAGCGAGAAACTCCCCCTTCCCGGATCCGAGCTCCGCGACGAGCCCGCCTGTGAGCTCGTGGCGTCTCGATCAGGCGCTCGACGAGCTCGTCGGTGTAACGCCGGAACTCGCCCGAGAAATGGAGCGAGTTCTCGTACTCGGCGTCGTAGGACAGCACGTCGGGGTCGAAGCAGATGTTCCAGATCAGGTCGCAACCGCCGCAGAGGGCCAGCGCGACGTTGCCTCGGGGCGCCGCAGCCGCCTCGTCGGCGGTCGGCCAGAGCACGTTCGGATGCACGGGGACACCGGACAACCGGGCGAACGGCTCGCCCGCCCCCTCGCCACACACCGGGCACCGACCGACGGCGGGAGCCCCGTGAGGCTCCCGCGCCCATTCCTCTGCAGTAGCGATCTCGCTAGCCTCGCCGGCTCACGAGGTCGGCTCGAAGACGAGCTCGCCGACGTGAGCGTCGGCATCGTCGTACATGGCGATGACCTCGTCGGGGAGCCGTTCGCCGCTGCTGCCACCGACGAAGTCCCGGAGCGAGGTGCCTCTGCACGCCGTATCGACGTTCGGGGCGCTGCGGCCCGACTCGAGATCGGCGCGGTTCACCGTCCTGAAGTCGATGCTGTAGCGCGCCTTCCCGGTCTCGTTCGGCACGGTCGAGTGCATGTGGGCGGCCGAGAAGATCACGATCGATCCCGGCTGCCCGATCAGGCGCACCTGAGGATCCAACTCCATCGGCTCCTCCGGCTTCGGCTGCTTCCTGCTGTCCGTCTTGATCTGCTTCGCCGCGTCCTTGCGCCCGACGCTGTTCCACTCGTAGTAGTTGAACTCCGACGAGCCGTTCTTCACGGGCTCCTCCCAGTACTTCGGGTGGAATGCCATCGAGCTGGAGGACTCGATCTCGTAGATCGGCAGCCACCAGTTGAACTGCTGGAACGGCGCCGAGTACCACGTGTCGCGATGCGGATGATGCGCGTAGCCGACGCCCGAGGTCAGGTAGCCGTCGGTCGTGACCATCCGCAGCCGGGGCACGTCGATGTAGGTCTCTTCCAGGTTGCAACCGACGTCCTCGACGACTGCCCGCAGCAGCGCCTTCGTGCGGTCGTTGTGGATGAACGCCGGCTTGAGGGGCGCGCAGATCTCCACGTACCGCTCGACCGGCATCTCGAACTGCGCCGTCAACGGATCGATTCCGTCGAAGGCCGCCTCGATCATCTCCCGGGCGTGCTCGACGAGCGCGAGCGTGCTGGGGCGCGGCCCGAGCACGATCAGCTGCCCGTCGTAGAGCCGCTCGCGCCGGACCCCTTCGTCGAATCCCGGATCGAAGTACACGGTGTTCATTCCAGTCCTCCCAAGTCGTCGTTCAGAGCATTGATGCTCGTAGGCGTCGTCATGCGGCGACCCTCTCGGCCGCCTCTTCCTTCTGGCGCTTGATCCGCTCGACGGTCCGGCGGCCGAGCAGGCTCGCCCCGAGGAGCCGCCAGGCTCGCGCCTCGCCGAAGATCGACGGATCTCGCCGACCCAACTCTCCGAGCGTGCGCGCCGTGGCGAACAGCCGCCGCTCCGGAATCGTCTTGTGGCCGGCGAAGTCGAGCAGATCTCGACGCCTCGCGCGGCGCGCGATCCGCCGAAGGCCCTCGGCGTCCTGCAACCTGTCCTCGTACTCGTCGACGAAGCGCAGCTTCACCTCGGCGAGCTTCTCGATCACGTCGACCTGCTGGACGTACCCGCCGGTCGTGACCCCCCTGCCGTCCGCGGTGTATGCACCCGGGTGGATGCGCACGACGGCGAGCGTGCGGGCCAGGAACGCGATGTCCCACGAAAGCGCGAGCCGCAGCCAAAGGCCGACGTCGGTGACGGGGAACTCGTCGTCCCGCAGGCGAACGTCGGCGAGCGCGGTCGTCCGGATGAGTGCCGTCGAAGCGTGGATGCGATAGCCCTGATCGACGGCACGGCGAATGAAGTCCTCCGCCGACTCGATCTCGTCGTGCTCGAGCTGGGTCATGTCGTGGGCGGCGACGATCGTCGTGCCGCTCCCGTCGACCAGCCTCGCGCAGCCGTGGACGAGACCGACACGCGGATTCGCATCGAGCACGGCGATCGTCTGCTCGAGCGCGTCGATCTGCATCAGGTCGTCGTCGGGAATCAGGAACATGTACTCCGTCTCCGCCAGCTCGTAGCAACGGTTGAAGTGCTCGTTCAGGCCGAGGTGCTCCTCCTGACGGACGTAGACGAGCCGTGGGTCGTCGAAGGTCTCGACCACCTCACGGGTCGCGTCGGTCGAGCAGTTGTCGGAGACGATGAGCACGAAGTCCTCGTACGTCTGCAGGAGCGCACTCTCGATCGCGCGCGCAAGCCACTGCGCCCGGTTGTACGTGGGCACGAAGATCGTCACGCGCTCGGGGCGTTTCGGAGCGTGCTCGTTCGGGCGGCCGGGGTCGGCGTGCGTCGACATGTCTTCGATGCTAGTGCCGTGCCTGCCTGGAATCGCCCCTCCATCGAACTGAAAGACGACCTAGCCCATCGGCTAGGCGACTCTGACTGATCCGCGGAAGCGCGCCTCCGGCGCGGAGGCCTATCGTCAGGTGGATGGCTTCGACGCCCCCTGCGGGACCGCCCGACGACCTCCTGCCGAGGCAGGAGCTCAACCGCCGGGTCTCGAGCGGCGTCTTCTTCATCGGCGCCTGGGGCGCGGTCAACCTGCTCGTCGGCTTCGGCGGCAACATCGTGCTCGCCCGGATGCTCGTCCCGGCCGACTTCGGGCTCGTGGCGATCGGGGCGACGCTGATGATGTTCGCGACGACGCTGTCGGACGGTGGGCTCGGCAGCGGCCTCATCCGCAGGCCCGAGAGCCCGACGCGACAGGAGCTCAGGTCGGTGCTCGCGCTCCAGCTCTCGCTGACCGGAGCGCTCGCCCTCGTCGCGGCCGGGATCGCATCGTTCTTCGGCTCGGCCGGAGCGGTCGTGGCGGTGATGATGTGCGGCCTTCCCCTCGCCGCGATCCAGACGCCGGGCAAGGTCGTGCTCTCGCGAGCGCTGCGCTTCCGGGTTCTGACCGGCGGTCGACGCCGTCGGCGTCCTCGCCTACTACGGCTGGGCCGTGGGCTGGGTCCTCGCCGGCGCAGGCGTCTGGGCGCTCGCCACGGGAGTCGTCTTCAAGGCCGCGCTCAGCACCGTCGCGATGGCGTTCGCCAGCCGCGGCACGAACCTCCTGCCCTCGTTCCGCGGGGCGCGCTCGCTGTTGCCGGTGATCTCGTTCGGCCTGCGCTTCCAGGGCATCAGCGTGGCCGGGATGCTGCGCGAGCAGGGCCTGAACGTGGGCATCGCCGGGCTGAGCGGCGTGGGCACGCTCGGCCTCTGGACACTCGCGAAGCGCGTGATCGAGATCCCGGTGCTCATCATCGAGCCGCTCCATCGAGTGGCGTTCCCGTACATGTCCCAGCTGCAGGCGGCCCGGGAGGATCCGGGGCCTGTCATCGAGAGGGGCATCCGCGTGAGTGGCACGGCGGCCGGGGTCGTGCTCACCGCGCTCGCGGCGTCCGCCTCCGGGCTGGTGCCCGGCGTCTTCGGCGAGCAGTGGAGCGAGACCGCTGTGGCGGTGCAGTGGGTGTGCGTGTCCCTGATCGTGGCCGCACCTCTCGCCGTGGTCGCCGTGGGCTTCCTCTACGCGATCGGAGAGCCGTCCGTCGTCCTCCGCGCGACGATCGCGCACACCCTGACGCTGTTCGCCGTCGCGTTCCCGCTGCTCCCGTTCATCGGCGTGAACGCGATCGGCGCCGGGTCGCTGGCAGGTGCAGTCGTGGACGCGGTGCTCCTGGGTCGCGCCGTGTCGCGGCGAAGCTCAGCGAGGCCCTTCCGACTCATGGCCGTGCCGCTGCTCCTGGGCGTGCCCGCCGGAGCTCGTGGGCTCGGTCGTGACGCACGAGCTCGGAAACGACTTTCTTGCCGGGGTCGCCGGCGGGTCCGTCGCCGGGCTCCTCTACCTCACGGCAGTCTTCTGCTTCCGTCGCGCGACCTTGCTCGAGACCGGCTCGCTCGTCCTGCGCTCGGTCCGGGCAGGTCTCGGCCGGGACCGCGCGGCGCCGATCCCCGCCGGCCAACCCTCCTAGCCCAGGAGCTCGTCGAACACGCCCGCCAGGTCGGACACGAGCCGAGGCGCGCTGCTGCGCAGCAGGACATCGGGATCCGGCTCGGCCGGCTTCTCCCCGCGACGCCAGCCGTCGATCTCGAGACCGATCAGTTGTCGCCATCGCGGCCGTGTCCGCCGGGCGGGACAGCCGCGCGGTTCCCGCCGCCTCGAGCAGGTCGCGCGCATCCCCATCCGGGACGGCCGCCAGGATCGGCCGGCCCGACGCGAGATACTCGTAGGTCTTCTGGGGCACGATCGTGGCCCGGCGTCCGGGCGGCAGGTCCTGCATCGGCAGGAAGAGCAGGTCGGCCGATCGCACGAGCGCGGTCGTCTCCCGGTGCGTCAGGAATCCATGCAATGTCGCGCCGCCCACTCGCTCGATGCTCTGCTGCTCGGCCGGGGTGAGGACCCCGGCGAAGTGCAGCTCGACGACCGAGCGCAGCTCGGGGCGCGCTTCGAAGAGCCGCTCGAGCGCCTCGATCAGGAAGACGTGCGACCGAGTGAGAAAGTCGACGTCGTCCACGAACCCGCCGAGGGCGCGTCGCAGACGGGAAGCGTCGCGGTGCCTGAGGCCTGCATCCATGTGCAGCGAGCCCGGTGTGCACGATCCGAAAGCGCCCGTCCTCGCGCTCAGTCGCGGGAGCCTCGAAGTCCGCCGGATCGAAGGCATTCGGGATCGCGCGCACACGACCGTCGAGCTCCGGGAACGTCGCGACGACACGCCGGGCCGCCTCGGGCGTGTTCATCACGATCGCGTCGGCCTCCCCGAGCACCCGACGCATCTTGCGGAGCTCGAGCCGGCGATGGAGCCGCGTCGGGTACACCATCATCTCGTCCAGCGCCCAGGGATCCTCCAGGTCGAGGACGAGCGGCTTCCCGAGGCGCCGGGCGACGTCGACGACCGCCGGGCCGATGGCATAGGGAGCGAGCGACGCGCGCACGAGGGCGATGTCCTCCGGCAGTGACGTGGCAGCGTCGACCAGCCTCGACGACCACCAGCGCTGCCAGCGCGCCGGGATGCGCGCCCAGCGCTCCAGGCGGGCCTCCCACCGCACTCCGTGCGGCGGCTCGGAACCTTCGATCCGGTGGACCGCCGGCCCCTCTCCGCCGTCCGCGAGCGACGCATCCGTCGGCGTCCAGCGGTAGTCCGGAACGCCCGGGCCGGTCAGGACGACCGGCCGGTAGCCGTGCGCCGGCAGGCGGCGGACGAGCTGGACGTTCCGCTGCACCCCCGCGCCGCCGATGGGCGGGTAGTGGAACGCGATGAGAAGGACAGAGCGCATACTCGAGATCGCGGTGCTCTAGGACGAGCCGAGGAGACCGACGTCTCGTCTGCGCGCAGCCGGGTGATCTCCCCAACAGCGCGCTGAAAGCGGCCTCGACCTCAGCGGTGACCCTGGACCAGGAGAACATCGTCGCTCGCACTGCGTCCTGCTTCGCCGAAAGACCGGCGCAGCTCGGAATCTTCGATCAGCCGCGTCAAGCGGCGCTAGCCAGGGCATCGGGATCCTCGCGTGCAACGAGCAACCCCGTCTGCTCGTGCACGATCGTCTCCTGCATTCCGCCCACACGGCTGGCGACGACCGGCAAGCCTGCCGCCATCGCCTCGACGGGCGGAATTGCGAAGGATTCGAAGATAGATGGGTACACGAAAATGTCCGCGTCGTCGTAGTAGCGCAGGGCCTCGACATGTGAAACGCGGGTTATGAATGTCACCCGTTCCGCAACTGCGTTCGACATCCGAGCACGCAGCTGCCTCCAGGTAGCTGCCCTCATAGAAGCGGGCGAGATCCCTGACGAGGGAGTCGCGTCGCGATCTTCACCGCGAACTCGAACGGAACCGGCGACTCCTCGCCCAGGATCGTCAGGCGGAGGTCCGGGTACCGCGCGACCAAAGGGTCGAGCGCGTCGACCAGAACATGTAGACCCTTCTCCGGCGAGACGCGACCCACGTTCAACAAGCGGATCGACCCGCCTGGCCTGGGGCCGTTATCGGGCCGGCCGGCTCCCACGTCGACGCCGTTGTAGATCGTGGTGCAGCGCGAGGCATGCTGCGGGAAGCGCTCGCGGATCTGGTCGGTCATGTACTCGCTGCAGCCCACGATCAGGTCGGCATGGCGCAGCCGCCGGTCGATCATCCGAGCATCGAGCTGGGCGAGCCACTCGCAGTGCATGTGGAGGACGAGCTTGGCGCCCGTCAGTCGACGCAGGATCGGCAGCGCCTGCGAGTAGTTGAAGACATGGATGATCTCGAACCGCTGGCGTCGGGCATCGGCGCCGATGCGGAGCCAGTACTCGAGGGGATGGAAGATCGAGGCGAAGAACGGGCGCGAAGGCGGGAGCAAGCGCCATGCGAATCTGAGCCCGCGGACCAACAGCGACGCACGCTCGTGTGGAACGAGCCGGTAGTCGATTGCCCCTTCTCCGGGGGGCGGCGTCGCCATGGGACGACTTGCATAGATCGTGATCTCGTGGCGTTCGGTGAGCCGTCGTGCGACGGCGTCCGCCCACAACTCGATCGAGCCCGCTGCAGGAAGCACGGCGTGCCCAGGCTGGGTGACGAACGCGATCCTCATCGACGCTAGCTTGCCGATTCGCGCGGGCGGCAGCGCGCGAGCGCGGCTCAGTCGCCCGTCACGGGAGTGACCGTGACATCGCCGAACGTCGCGTCTGCGTGGTGTGCGACGAGCACGATCGAACCCGGATGCGTACCGGTTTCGCCCGCCCAATGCGGAATGTCCGCTTGGAGCGTCCACGCGCCGGGCTCGGGCTTGTCACTGCGCCACACCTTGCAGCTGTACCGGCTTGCTCCGTTGCCAAGGTCGCGTTCGCGGAACCGGAACACGTGCGGGACACCGAGCGGGAGATCGGTCAACTGCTTCGCGAGAACGGTGTCGTGCGCCGGCCCCGGGCTATACCCGAGCTGCAGCTTGTAGAAGAGCGGGTCCGCCGTGTCCCAGGCGTAGAGACACAGGCCGCCGGACGGGTGCCCGAAGCGCGGCTGTCCCCAGTCGGAATGTCCCTGCCAGCCGAGCGCAAGTCCGACGGCAGAACCGACGACCGGCCGAGATTGATCGAACGAGTTGAACGTGATCTCGGCCCTCACCTCGTAGTCGGTCCAGGCCATGTCGCCGAGCGTGATCACGCGATCGAAACCGGTTGCGACCGGGCGGATCCCGGTGCCGTCGTGCGTCCATTGCCCTTCGAAGATCTGCGCGCGCTCGGCGATGGACGCCGTGGAGGTCCAGTCGATCGAGTACGGGAGGGGCCAGCTCTTCGGCGGGCTGAACGTCCTCGTCCAGAAGAACTCGTTGCGCTTGACGAATGCCCGCATGTACCCGCAGTTGACGTGGTACTCCCCGCCGCTCTGCGTGCAGTTGATCTGGGTCGCGTAGCGCGAGATCACCTGCCACTTGAGGTTGCTGGCCTCCGTGAGCGCCTGCATCGCCGTCGGAACGACGACCGACTCGTCGGGCGCACCCTCGGGCCCCCAACTCGAGCCGGTGGCGTCGAAGTCGCACAGCGGAGCGGGCGGAGCCGTGAACGACGCTGCAGGCGTGAACCGCGCGAAAGGATTGTTGTTCTGCAGGGCCGGGTTCGGCCAGACCGCTGCGGCATGCACCTGGCAAGCACCGGAGTCCGCTCGGGTGGATCAGCGTTGAATGAACGCGGACGTTGAGTTCATTGCGAATGATTGCCGCGGTCAGCGAGCTCCAGACCTTCGCGTGATCCGTATGGCCGTCGAAACCCGCGTGCGTGTAGATGTCACTCGGATCGCGTGAGCTCGAGGAGCGCGTCGAGATCCCCTGCCAGAGCCGGCGCGGAGAGCTGCGAGTGGGTTCCGTTGAGGAGGTAGCGCAGATCGCCGTTGCACGTGGCGTTCGACCCATCGAGATCTGCGGCATACGTACGGTGGAGGCCGGTCGCATCCCCCGTCCAGCCGGTGCCGGAAGCGGAGATCTCGTCGAGCTTCCCGTCGGGATAGCCCAGGAAGATGATGTTTGTCGTGCCGAGGTTGGCGCTCCACTGGAGGCCGAGCAACCCCATCGCCTGGCGCGTCTCGCCGTGTCTCTGCAGACCGTACGCCGCTGTCGCCGACGGGGTGCCGCTGGCTGCGCCGCAGTAGCCGCTCGTGCTTCCCGGGGCGCCGCTGTCTCCGTTGGTCACGATCGCGACGTAGACCCTCCGACCCGCGGTCTGTGCGCGACTGATGACGCCCGCCATGCCTAGCGCCTCGTCGTCCGGGTGCGCAACGACTACGAGCGACGGGGCCGTTAGCTGGCGGGTGGCGTGCTGGTGTTCCCCTGCCAGTCGACCTGGACATGCGTCGTCGTCGAGTTGCCAGGTGTGTCGACCGCCGTGATCTCGACGTCGTTCAGCCCCGGTCGGAGGTCGCCGTAGAAGAGCTCGATATTGAAGTCGCCCGACATGGGCCAGCCGGTCGTCGGATGGGCCGATCATGCAGCGAGTGGCTCTGGCCGCCGTTCAGGCGATACGAGAGTGACCCGATCCCGTTCGAGTCCTCGACGTTGCCAAGGACATTGACCCAGCGCTGCGGCACGCCGACGAGCCCGAACGTCTGCGGGCTGCCCCGCCAGACGACGATGCTCGGTCCGGCGGCGCAGGCAGCGGTCGTGAACGAGCGATCGTTGGAGACGGCCTCGTTCCCGGCCGCGTCGGTCGAGCGGACGCGGTAGTGATAGGTGGTGGCGCACGCAAGGCCGGTGAGCCGGGCACGCTGCGCGGTGAGCTGCCCCGCCGACACCGAGGGCTGGCCGTACGCTGACGTCAGGCCCCAGTTCACGCTTGAGGTGGCGAGCTCGTTCGTCGACCACGTGATCGTCGCCGAGTTCCGGTGCGTGAGAGCCGCGATCGAGGTAAGCGTGGGAGGCGTCAGGTCCGGCGGCGGCGGCGGAACAACCCGGAAGTGGTCTACCTTCGCAGCGAACGCCGGCAGGACGCCTCCGTTGCCGGCGTACGGACCGATGGCCCGCGTGACGAAGGGCTGGACGAACCCGAAGGAGACCGGCCAGGTTTCTCCGTCCATCGAATAACGCACCGTCCAGGTATCTCCCACTCGCTTGACCTGGAGATAGGCGTTGGCGCCCGCCGGCACCGGCGCGTTGTACTTGATGCTCGCCGTGGCTCCGGTGATCGCCGCGACGAACAGCTTCGTCTCGGCCCACTCCGAGTGGATCTCGAACCGCAGCAGGTTGCTGGCGTCCTGCTCGACCATGATCCCCTGCTGCTGGTACCGCGTCGTCACGGGCGAGTCGAACTTGGCCTCCACCTCGAACGCGGAATCGGGAGCGGCCTGGAGCAGGCGCGGAACGGTGTCCGAGGTCGTCCAGACGTCGTGTGCGACACCGGCCGGAACGGCGATCACGGCCTGCGAGCCGTTCGCCGTCGCGGTCGAGTCGTTGAGCGGGTTGAAGAAGGTCCACAGATCCGAGTTCAGGGCGGCCGCGTTGAATTCGTCGCCGGTGAGCTCGGTGGGACAGGCGGCCGTCGTGAACGACTGGTCGGCGGAGGTGGCAGCGTTTCCTTCTGCGTCGGCCGACCGCACCTGGAAGTGGTAGGTCGTTGCGCACCGAAGCCCGTGCAGGAAGATGCGGTGTGTCGTCCGTTCGCCGGCGACGCCCGCAAGTCCATCGGCATAGGCCGTCGTTCCGCCATAGGCGACCGCCGAGCTCGCCGGCTCGTTCGTCGTCCACGTCACATCCGCGCCGATCGCGCTCGGATCCGCAGCGATCGCGCTGATCTGAGGCGGTGTGTGGTCGGGCGGGAGATAGCGGAAGTAGTCGACGTTCGTCGCGAACGCCGGCGGCGAGGAGCCGCTGTTGCCCGCGTAGGGACCGACCGCGCCGACGGTGAGCGCGCGGTTGAACGAGGTGGAGATCCACGTCTCGCCGTCGGTGGAGTGCCGCAGCGTCCACGTCGAGCCCTTGCGCTTCAGCCGCAGGTACGCGGGCGCGGTGCCCGACACGGCGCGCTCGTGGATGACGCTGGCAGTCCCGTTCGTGAGGCCGGCGACGAACAGGTAGGCGCCGCTGCCTTCGTGATGCAGCTCGATCCGGAGCAGGTTCCGGGCGTCCTGCTGCACGAACAGGCCCTGCATCTGGTAGCGCGTCGTCACCGGCGAGTCGAACTTGACCTCGACCTCGAAGTCGGCGTCAGGGGTGGCCTGGAGCAGGCGCGGCACCTCGTCGATGCCGGTCCAGAGGTCGTGCCTCGTCCCGGCGGGCACGGCGATCCGGGCCTGAGACCCGGTGCTCGAGGCGCTCGAGTCGCCGAGGGGGTCGATCCACACCCAGCGGCTCGCGTCGAGTGTCGCGGCGTTGAACTCGTCGGAGGTCAGCGACGCGGGACAGGCCGCCGTCGTGAACGTCCCGTCCGGCGAAGCCGCCTCGTTGCCGGACAAGTCGACCGACCGGATCTGGAAGTGATAGGCCGTTGCGCAGCGGAGGCCGTGGACGAGCAGGCTGTGACTTGTCCGCGACCCGGCAGTGCTCAGCGTCCCGAACTCGTAGGCCGACGTCGGGCCGTACGCGATCTTCGAGCTCGCGAGCTCGTTCGTCGTCCAGGCGACGGTCGCCGAGATCGTCTGCGGCGTCGAGGAGACCCCGCTCACGACCGGCGGCGAGCCGTCGGGCAGGACCTCGCGGAAGTGGTCGACGGCGCTCGTGAACGCCGGAGGCGGCGAGCCTCCGTTGCCCGCGAGCGGGCCCAGGGCGTTCACCGTCATCGCATGCGTGAACGTGGCGCCGGTCGTCCAGTTCGCACCGTTGCTCGAGTAGCTCACGGTCCACTCGTTGCCGGCGCGCTTCAGGCGAAGGTACTTTGGCGCCCCGCCGGGCACCGCGCTCCAGTGCAGGACGGAGGCGCCCCCGGGCGTGATGGCGGCGGCGAAGAGCCGCGTGGAGCCGCCGTCGTGGTGGAACTCGATGCGGAGCAGATGACCCGCGTTCTGCTCCACGAGCAGACCCTGCTGCTGGAAGCCGGAGCTGACCGCGCGGTCGAACTTGACCTCGACCTCGAAGTTCGCGTTGGGCACCGGCTGCAGCAGCCGAGTGACCGTGTCCATGCCCGCCCAGACGTCATGCGCGGCACCGGCCGGAACGACGATCTCCGCCTGGGTCCCGCTCATCGTCACCGAGGCGTCGCCGAGCGGGTCGACCAGCGTCCAGATGCCGGTGTTCAGACTCCCGGCGTTGAACTCGTCCGCCCTGATCGTGGACGAGCAGGCGTTCGTCGCGAACGTCGCATCGGTCGAGCTGCCCTGGTTTCCGGCCGCGTCGCGCGAGCGGATCTGGAAGTGATACGTGGTGCCGCACGTCAGTCGCAGCAGCGCGCGGTGCGACGTCTTCAGCGCGGTCGAGGAGACGGTGGCGCCGTAAGCCGTGCTCGTCCCGTAGGCGACCTCGGACGTCGCTGGCTCGTTCGTCGTCCAGGTCACCGTGGCTGCGACCGATCCCTGGGAGACCGAGGCGCCCGTGATCTGCGGCGGCGTCGTGTCACCCGCCGGAGGCGGCGGGGCGGAGATGACCCGGAAGTAGTCGACGAGGCCGGCGAAGGCCGGCGCGGAGCCACCGGAGTTGCCGACGAACGGACCGACCGACGTCACGGTCATGGCGTGCGCGAAGGAGGCGGTGCTCGTCCAGTTCGTCCCGTCGCGGGAATGGCGAAGCGTCCACTGGTTCCCTACGCGCTTGACCCGGAGGTACGCCGGACTGCCGCTGTCGACGGTGGAGTAGTGGGCGCTCGATGCGACACCTCCGGCGATCACCGCCGCGAACAGGCGCGTGGCGTTCCCGTCGTGGTGGATCTCGAGTCGCAGCAGGTCGTCGGCGTCCTGCTGGACGACGATCCCCTGCAGCTGGTTGCCGGAGCCCATCGAGCTGTCGAGCTTCACTTCGACCTCGAAGTCCTGGTTGGGGACCGTTTGTAGAAGCCGCGGGGCGCCGAGCGAGCCGGTCCAGAGGTCGTGGGAGACGCCGGCGGGCAGCGAGATCGTCGCGTGCGTTCCGTTCGTTCCCAGCGTGGCGTCGCCGACCGGATTCACGAACGTCCACCGGGACGCATCGAGCGTCGGCGCATTGAACTCGTCCGACTCGAACCCGCCCGAGAGCGTTGCCAGGCTCCGCGCGACGGGCGTGGCGGTCTTCAAGACCGGCGCCGTCAGGCTCGGAGCCGCGAGGCCGGCGGGATTATCGGCCGCCCACGCGCCGGGAAGCGCAACGAGTGGCTTCGCAGCCTTCTGCTTCACGGCCAGGCGCGACTGCGCCGCAGCGACGATCGCCGGCTTGGCCGTCTGGCTGACCGGCTGTGGCTTCGTCGGAGCAGCTGTCGCGGACGTCGCGAGGAGGGTGACACCGAGCGCAGCCAGCACGACAGGTACGCGCCGAACAAGGGCACCAGTTCCCCCGATCGAGCGCGCCACCGTCAGGACCCGTGAGGTCTGCGGGTGCACCGACACAGGATTTCACTGAAGCCTCTCCAGCGCACTGAACGAAGGGATAGACCGCCGCGATTTCATTTCTGTCAACGGTCGCGGCGAATACGAGTTGCAACTGGACGGACGCTCGAATGACGGTCATGGTGGGCCGAGACCGATGACGAGCGCAGGCGACGAATCACCTCGCGACCGGACGAGCGAGGCCCTGCCCGAGCGGGTCGATGCAGTTGTGGTGGGAGCGGGCATCCTGGGGCTGGCAACAGCTCGCGAGCTCCACCGGAGACGACCCGACTGGAGCCTGCTCGTGCTCGAGAAGGAGGCCGCGCCGGCACTGCATCAGACCGGCCGCAACAGCTGCGTCCTGCACGCCGGGGTCTACTACGCGCCCGGATCGCTGAAGGCACGGTTGTGCACGGAGGGTCGGCGGCTGATGCTCGACTTCTGCGACGAGCACGGAGTGCCCTACGAGATCACGGGCAAGCTGATCGTCGCCACCGGCGAGCGGGAGCGCCAGAGGCTCGAGGAGCTCGAGCGGCGCGCGCGCGCGAACGGGCTGAGCGGGCTACGGCTGCTCGACGGCTCGGGGCTGCGCGAGGTCGAGCCCCACGTCATCGGCGACTCGGGCCTGCACGTTCCGGAGAGCGGGCTCGTCGATTTCGGGCTCGTTGCCGCCGCCCTCGAGCGCGAGCTGGAGGGCGCCGACTGCACGGTCGCCCTGTCGTGCCCGGTCACGAGCCTGGCCGAGACGCCGCGCGGCGTGAGGATCACGACCGAGCGAGGCGTCGTGGAGTCGCGCGTCGCGGTCACGTGCGCCGGTCTTCATTCCGACCGCCTCGCCCGCGCATCCGGGGCGAGCACAGATGGGATCGCGATCGTGCCCTTCCGTGGGAGCTACTTCGCGTTGGCTCCCGAGGTCGCGGGCCGCTGTCGCGGGCTGATCTATCCGGTCCCGGATCCGCGACTTCCCTTCCTCGGCATCCATGTCAACCGACGTCCCGACGGTGGCGTCTGGGTGGGGCCGAACGCCGTGCTGGCACTCGCCCGTGAGGGCTACAGCCGCCGGCAGGTCGATCTCGGGGACGTCCGGGAGGTCGTCGGCTCGGCCCCGTTCTGGCGGCTCGCACGACGGCACTGGCGGGCGGGCGCGACCGAGGTGACGCGCGACCTCGTCCCCCAGCTGGTCGCGCGGGCCGTGCGGCGCTACCTGCCGGGCGTCCTGCGCGAGCATCTCCTCCCCGCTCCGGCCGGGATCCGGGCGCAGGCGCTGCACGCCGACGGCGCGCTGGCGGACGACTTCCTCTTCGCCGAGACCGCGCACGTGCTCCACGTCCAGAACGCTCCGTCCCCGGCGGCAACCTCGTCGCTCGCGATCGCCGGCGTGCTCGCCGAGCGAACGCTGGCGAAGCTCGACGACGCGCCCTCGTTTCCGGGGTGACGGAGACACTCCCGCTTGGTCAACGGGAGTGCTCAGTCACCCCGCGGCGCTCGAGCCGATGCGACTCGTGCAGCGCGGCGACGGCGACGGCGGCCCGTCGGCGTCGTTCTGTCGACGCTAACGCACGGGCGACCGTTTGCCCGCTCTACGAAGGGTGCGATTCTCGGGGAGATCGACACCCCCGGCAGTCGAGGTCGAGGCTGGGAGTTCGTGGCAGACGTTGCAACCCGCGGGATGCTATTTCGACAGCTTTGCCGCATGTTTCCTTGAAGCTCTTGTGGTTTTAGACATTCTCCATTAGAATCGGCTCTCCCAGAAAGTTGGGGAGTCGGGTGAAGTGGTACTAATCGAAAGGCGGCCCTTTCGTGTTTGACGTTAATCGATCTGCCATCCTCTTGGATCGGCAGCCTTTGTGGCTAGAAGCAGTCGAGCGCGTGCTCGATCGCATCGACGTGAACGTCGTCGGCAAGGCGACTGCGCCGAAGCCGGCGCTGGAGCTGATCCAGCGCCATCGGCCGGACGTGTTCGTGACCGGCATCGAGATGGACGAGGGCGAGATGGACGGGATCACCTGCATCAGGCAGGCGCGCGAGCTGGCGCCGGCGATTCGCGCGGTGGTGCTCTCGTCCTACACGAGCACGGAGTACATCGACAAGGCACTCGACGCGGGCGCGGTGGCCTACGTCATGAAGAGCGCCCATCCCGACGATCTGGCGTCGGCGATCCGTCAGGCGTTCGAGCATTCCGTCTACTTCGCCGGCTCGAGGCCCGCTGCAGCTGCGGCCAGCTGGCCGCGTGCGGTGGACACGGAGGTGCTCGACCTGACGCGGCGCGAGCGCGAGATTCTCCAGCTCGTGGCCGAGGGGCATTCGAACGCCAAGCTGGCGAAGATGCTGTGGGTGACCGAGCAGACGGTGAAGTTCCACCTCTCGAACGTCTATCGAAAGCTCAACGTCTCGAATCGCACCGAGGCGGCCCGCTGGGCCCAGCTCAACGGGTTGCTGCAGGGCGCGAACGCGCCGGTCGTGGACGATCGGCGACCGCGCCTCGTCGTCGGGTAACCGGCTTCGGGCACAGAGCCTCGGCGCAGCCTGGACGTCCGAAAGGGACGGCTAGGCTGCGCCGGTGCTCAGCCCTTCGGTCGACAATCTCGTCGCGCAGCTGACGCGCCTGCCGGGCATCGGCACGCGCACGGCGCAGCGGCTCGCCTTCCATCTCCTCTCGACCCGCAAGGAGGAGGCGCTCGCGCTCGCGACGGCGATCGAGGACGTGAAGGAGCGCGTCCGCTTCTGCCGTGAGTGCGGCAACCTGACCGAGGAGGAGCTCTGCGGGATCTGCACCGACGGACGGCGCGACCGCACGGTCGTCTGCGTTGTCGAGCAGCCCGTCGACGTGATCTCGCTCGAGCGGACGCACGAGTACCGCGGCCTCTACCACGTGCTCGGCGGCTCGCTCTCGCCGCTCGACGGCGTCGAGCCCGAGCACCTGCGCATCGACGAGCTCCTGCGCCGCGTCGGCGAGGGCGGGATCGAGGAGGTCGTGCTCGCGACGAACCCGAACATGACGGGCGAGGCGACCGCCGCCTTCCTCGCAGACCGGCTCCGGGACCGGGTCCGGGTAACACGGCTCGCCAGCGGGCTTCCGGTCGGCGGCGACCTCGAGTACGCCGACGAGGTCACGCTCGGCCGCGCGCTCGCCGGCCGCCGCGAGCTGTAGCCCGAGCATTTCTGCGCAATTTGCGGGCTTCTTCTCGGGCGCGGCTTGCATCGCCGGGTCGAACACCGTAGATTCGCGGAGCTGAACCGGTGGGCCTTCGGGTTTGTCGGTTCAGCACTTTTTTGTGGTCCGCCGTCGAGGCGCTCATCTAGACTCGCCGGATGGCAGCGACCGAGTACGAGGCCGTCCCGGCCGTCGACACCGACGCCGAGGCGACCGCGGACGCGGCTCAGGCCGGGATCGTGGTGATGAAGTTCGGCGGCACGTCGGTGGCCGACCCGGACAAGCTGAAGAGCGTCGCGCAACGACTGGCCGGCGCCCGCGCCGCGGGGTACCGCGTGGTCGGGGTGCTCTCCGCCATGGGCAAGACCACGGACGACCTGCTCTCGCTCGCCCACGAGGTCTCGCCCAGCCCGCACCCGCGGGAGCTCGACATGCTCGTTTCGGTCGGCGAGCGCATCTCGTGCGCCCTCGCTGCGATGGCGCTGCACGACCTCGGTCACGAGGCGATCTCGCTCACGGGCTCGCAGGCGGGCATCGTCACCGACACCGTGCACGGGAAGGCGAAGATCGTGGAGGTGCGCGCGCGCCGGATCCACGAAGCGCTCGACGCCGGCAAGGTCGTGCTCGTCGCCGGGTTCCAGGGCGTCTCCACCGCGTACGAGGTGACGACGCTCGGACGCGGCGGCTCCGACACGACGGCGGTCGCGCTCGCCGCGGCGCTCGGCGCCGACCATTGCGAGATCTACACGGACGTGCGCGGCGTCTACACGGCCGACCCTCGCGTCGTGCCCGGCGCCCGGCCGCTCCGCCGCGTCAGCTTCGACGAGATGCTCGAGATGGCGTCGTCCGGCGCAGGCGTGATGGCGACGCGCTCGATCGAGGTCGCGCGCAGCCACAATGTGAAGCTGCACGTTCGCTCGACCTTCGAGGACGGCGAGGGGACGTGGATCCGGGAGGAGGACGAGATGCTCGAGAAGGCTCTGATCAGCGGCGTCGTGCACCAGCGAGCGGAGACCGTCTACCACGTCGCGGGCGCGACCCGAGCGCGGCTCTTCGGCGCCCTGGCCGAGGCATCCGTGAACGTCGACACGATCGTCCAGACCGGAGCCGAGATCGTCTTCTCCGCCCCCGTCGAGGACCGGGCGGACGCGGCCCGCACGCTCGACGGGCTCGGTCTGACCTGGACCTCGCGCGACGACCTGGGCAAGGTCAGCCTCGTCGGCGCCGGGATGAAGAGCCACCCCGGGGTGGCGGCCAAGACCTTCGCCACGCTCGAGGCGGCCGGAATCGAGTCGCCGATCGTCTCCACGTCGCCGATCAAGATCGCCTGCCACGTCCCGAGCGCCGACGTCGACCGGGCCGTGCAGGCACTCCACGAGGCGTTCGACCTTGGCTAGTGCGCCCCGCATCGGCGTCATCGGCGCCACGGGCGCGGTGGGCACGATCACGCTCGAGCTGCTGCGTGAGCGGGGGTACGGGCAGGTCCGCGTCTTCGCCTCGGCGCGCTCGGCCGGCAAGCAGGTCGCCGGCCTGACCGTCGAGGAGGCGACTCCCGAGGTGCTCGCAGCGGGCGGCCTCGACCTCTGCCTCTTCTCGGTCGGCACGGCGGCGAGCCGCGAGCTCGTCCCGCACGCGGTGCGCGGCGGCGCCGTCTGCGTCGACAAGTCGTCGGCGTACCGGCTCGAGCCGGGCATCCCGCTCGTCGTGCCCGAGGTGAACGGCGAGCGTGCCCGCGAGCACGACGGGATCGTCGCGAACCCCAATTGCTGCGCGATCCCTCTCACCGTCGCGCTGAAGCCGCTGCACGAGGCCGCGGGCCTGCGCCGCGTGCAGGTCGCCACCTACCAGTCCGTCTCGGGCGCCGGCGCCCAGGCGATGGAGCGGCTGCGGGGCGAATCCCCGGAGGAGCACGACCTCCGCATGGACTGGACCTTCGACGGGGTCGAGTTCGACGAGGAGGAGAAGCTGCGCGAGGAGACGCGCAAGATCCTGGAACTGCCCGAACTTCCCATCAGCGCCTCCTGCGTGCGGGTACCGGTCCTCGTCGGCCACGCGGAAGCGGTCTGGCTCGAGACGGCCGAGCCACTGTCGCCCGAGCAGGCGACGGCGATCCTCGGCGCAGCTCCCGGGATCCGGCTCGAGCAGTTCCCCACCCCCGGCGCTGCAGCGGGCGGCGACGACGTGCTCGTTGGACGGATCCGGCGCGATCCGACGAACGAGAACGGGCTCGTGCTCTTCATCGCGGGCGACAACCTGCGCAAGGGCGCAGCGCTGAACGCGATCCAGATCGCAGAGCTGCTGCTGGCCGAGCAGCGCGTCGCGGCCTGAGCCGATTCCCGCTCGGCGCGGGTGCAGACCTAGGGCCGCTGCGGCACGGGCGCCGGCGCGAACGCCTCCTTGACCTGCCGCAGCACCTTCGCGCGCCGGCCTTCCGCGACCGGGACGAGCCCGCCGAACTCGAGCCGTGCCAGCTCCACCCGCCCTTGCGTGCGAACGGTCTGGAACCCGAAGTCGGCGAGGAAGTCGCTGGGGAAGACGGTGCGGTGGACGAGGAAGCGCTCGTAGGTCGTCTCCCCCTCCCTGTAGCGGTACGCGAACGCCTCGAGCGCCCGCGCGCCCTTGTCGCGCGCCTCGCCGATCGCTGCGAGGAAGAGCGACTGCTCCACCCATGGGCTCGCGGCGGAAGCGAGGTAGACGCAGGTGACGAGCACGGCGTCGTCGGTGGGCGGCCCTGCGGGAAGCTCCGTCGCCCGGGGGAACAACTCCGCCGGCCCGTACTGGATCGACCCCAGCAGGCGACCGTCGTCGTCGTGGTACAGCGCTCCCCAGGCGCCCCACTCGTCCTCGGCCTTCTCGATCCAGCGCGGCTTGTTCAGCTCCCGGGATCCGCGCGACTGCCACCAGACGCACTCGTGGCAGACCGACGGCGCGTGCCGGAGCGTCGCTCCGGTCAGTCCCTGCACGCGCGTCGCCATCGCTACGGCTTGGGCGTGAACTCGTCGACGACGACGTCGACCACGTCCGGACGGAGATCGGCCATCCGGGCGAGGTAGTCGGCGACCCCGGCCTGGACCTGGGCTCCCACCGCCGGCGCGCTCGCACCCCACGCCAGGGCCAGGTGCAGCTCGACCGCCAGCCGGCCGTCCTCCCGGCTGACGCGGACGCCCTCGTGCCGGTGGAGCGCGCTGCCCACGAGCCCGCTCACGCCCACGACCTCGCGCGCCGCGTCCGCCGCGTAGCTCGCGAGGATGTCAGGCGAGATCAGCGACTGGCCGCTCACGGCACTGATTGTAGGACGAGCTCCGTCGCCTCGGGCCGGGCGAAGAAGCGGAACGGCACGAAGGTCGTGCCGAGCCCCGGCGAGACGTGCAGCGTCACGCCGCTCTCCCGGTAGATCCCCTCGGCGAGGCGGGCTCGGAGGTGCGCGAGGCGGATCTTGCCGCCGGGGTACGGAAGCACGATCTGACCGGCGTGCATGTGGCCGGCGAGGACGAGGTGGTACCCGGGCACACGCAGCCGTGGAAAGTGGGTGAGCAGGATGCGCAGCGCGGCCGCCGGATCCAACTCCGGGACCGCCGAGTCGTAACCCGGAGTGGTGCCGGCCACCTGCACGCGCACGCCGCGGAGGTCGAGTGTTCGCGACTGGCCGACGAGGAGCGTCCCCGGCAACGCGTCGAGCACGGCCGCCTGGGAGAACGGATCGCGCGTGACGGCGACGTCGTGGTTGCCCAGGACGACGTAGGCGTCGAGGCCCCGCAGCAGCTCGTTCAGGCGACCCTGCGCCCGCGGGTGCGAGAGCAGGTCGCCCGTCACGCAGACCAGATCCGGCTGGCGCTCGCGCGTCCAGGCGACGGCGCGCGCGACAGCGCTCTGACCGCGCGAAGGCGGTCCGAGATGGAAGTCCGAGAGGTGGGCGATGCGCAGTCCGTCGAGCTCGTCAGGCAGCCCTTCGACGGGGACTTCGCGCACCCGCGTGCGCAGCCAGCCCGCCTCGAACCAGCCGTACGCGAGCGCGGCGACGGCCAGGGCGAGCAGGATCCAGAGAAAAGTCAGGCCCGGTGCTCCCCAGAGCGACCGGGCCTGGAACCGCCCCTCCACCTATAGAGATGCGACGGCGGCGCGAACCTTGCGCGTGCGCTCAGACGGAGAGCTTCTCGACGACCGGTGCGACCGAGACCACGTGCCGCTTGAACTTGAGCTCCGACTCCTCGAAGCCTGCGGCGACGCCGATCAGCTGCGAGAGGTGGAGGATCGGCATCTGGAAGTCCTTGCCGGTCGCCGCCTTCAGCTTCGACTGCCAGGCGTCGAGGGAGAGGTGGCAGAGCGGGCACGGCGTCACCATCGCATCCGCACCGGCCTCCTTCGCCTGCTCGATCGGCTGGATCAGCTCACCGAGCGCGGTCTCCTCGCGCGCCTGGATGATCGGGAAGCCACAGCACTTGATCTTGGCCGGATAGTCGATCGCCTCGCCGCCGCAGGCCTCGATGATGCGCTCGAGCGACGAGGGGCGGTCGGGATCCTCGAAGCCGAGCAGCTTCGACGGCCGCAGGATCTGACAGCCGTAGAACGGCGCGACCTTCAGGCCCTTCAGGCCCTTGTGCGCGGCCTGCTTGAGCAGGTCGTAGCCCTCCCCCTCGGCGACCATCCACAGGAAGTGGCGCACGTCGACGGTGCCGTTGTACTCGGGCACGCCGACCTTGGCGAGGTTCTTGTTCACCCGCTCGCGCAGCGCCTCGTCGCCGACGAGCTGGAAGTTCGCCTGGCGCAGGTTGAGCGTGCAGACGTTGCAGACCGTCATCAGCGTCTCGCAGCCGGTCGCCTCCGCGTAGGCGAGGATGCGCGCGTTCAGGTGCAGGTAGTAGTCGGGCTCGGCCTCGTGGATGTCGCCGGCGCCGCAGCACGTGACCGTCTCGATCTCGACCAGCTCCAGGCCGACCTTGGGCGAGAGCGCCTGCGTCGAGATGTCGAGCTCCTTGGCGCTCAGCGAAGCGAGGCACCCCTTGTAGTACGCGACCTTGTTCACTCGCCCTCGCCCTTCTTCGTCGGAGTCTCGCCGGGAGTGACGTCCGCCTGGTCGCGGCTCCCCAGGCCCTGCGCGCTGCCTTCCGGCTCGAGCCGGACCTCCAGCCCCTGCTCCAGCGGCAGATCACCGGCGGCGTGCTCGATCCGCGAGAGCGCCCGCTCGCCCTGGACGATGCCCAGCGCGCCCTGGCGGTCTTGCTCCTTGACGATGTCGTAGAGCGCGCGTGACTCCTTCACGCCCTCCGCGACGTGCGGCGGGAAGGGCACCGGCACCTTGCCCTTGGTGGCGAGGCTCATGGCGAACTTCATCTGCTTGATCGAGGTGACGACGCCCTGCGTCTTCGGCACGAGCTCGGTCTCGCGCAGCCAGCCGGTCGTCTTCGCGGAGGTGACGAACCACTTCGCGTGCTTCGCGCCCATGTCCTCGTCGATCCCCTCCTTCATCGCCTCGGCACCCAGCTTCGCGATCGCGTCGCGCGGATCGACGCCCTTGGGGCAGCGCTCGTTGCAGAAATAGCAGCGCGTGCAGTCCCAGATCCCGTGCTCGGAGCTGTACGCATCGAGCCGCTCCGCCTTGGCCGCGTCGCGCGGGTCGCCGACGAACCGCATCCCCTTCGCGAGCGCCTGCGGGCCGAGGAACTCGGGATCGGACTCCATCGAGTTGCACTCCGAGACGCAGCAGCCGCAGTTGATGCAGAGCGACTCCTTGTGGATCACGTTCATCCGCTCCTGCGAGATCACGTGCTCCTCGTTCGGCTCGGGCTGGTCGTAGCCCGGCTGGAGCCACGGCTTCATCGCCTTCATCTTGGCCCAGAAGGGCTCCATGTCGACGACGAGGTCGCGGACGATCGGGAGGTTCCCCATCGCGGAGATGACGGGCACGTGACCGGCGTTCGCGATGTCGTACATGCGCACCTTGCACGCGAGCACGGCGCCGCCGTCCATGCGCATCCCGCAGGAGCCGCAGATCATCATCCGGCAGCTCTTGCGGTACGCGAGCGTCCCGTCCTGCCGGTCCTTGACGATGTCGAGGCAGTCGAGCAGCGTCGCCTCCTCGGGCGCGTCCACCTCGTACTCGCGCAGCGCCCGCTCGCCCGTCGTCGAGTCGTACCGCCAGATCTTCAGGCCTACTATCATCAGTACTTCCTCTCCTCGGGCGTCCATCGGGTCATCCGGACTTCCTTGTAGGTCAGCTCGGGCGCGCCGTCCACCCAGCGCGTGATCGAGTGCTTGAGGAAGTTCTCGTCGTCGCGCGTCGGGTAGTCGTGTGGGCGCGAGTGGGCGCCGCGGCTCTCCTTGCGGGCGAGCCCGGCCTGAAGCATGCACGCCGCGATGTCGAGCAGGTAGCCGAGCTCGAGCGCCTGGGTCAGGTCGGAGTTGAAGACGTCGCCCTTGTCCTCGACGACCACCGTCGGGTAGCGCTCGCGGAGCTTCTCGATGATCTCGATCTGGTCCTGCATCTGATCCTCGCGCCGGAAGACCCCGAAGTTCTGCAGCATCGTCTGGCCGAGCTCGTCCCGGATCATCCACGGCCGCTCGCCCTTCGTCCGCGCCAGCAGTCCCTTCAGCTCGCGCTCGGCGTCGCGCGTCGCGGAGACGGGCACCTCGACCGTCGTGTTCGCGAGCGCCCACTCGGCGGCGGCTCGGCCGGCCCGCCGGCCGAACGTGATCGTCTCCATCAGCGAGTTGCCGCCCAGGCGGTTGGCGCCGTGCACGGAGACGCACGCAACCTCGCCCGCGGCGTAGAGGCCCTCGAGCTCGGTCAGGCCGTCCGTGTCCGTCTCGACCCCGCCCATGTGGTAGTGGGCTCCCGGCCGGACGGGGATCGGGGTGTGGATCGGGTCGACGCCCGCGTAGACCATCGCGAGCTCGCGTGAGCCCGGCAGGCGCGTGAGGATCTTCTCCGCGCCCAGGTGGGTCAGGTCGAGCAGGACGGAGCCGTTGACTCCGCGCCCCTCGTCGATCTCGGTCTGCTCGGAGCGCGAGACGACGTCCCGGCTCGCGAGGTCCTTCGCGGTCGGCGCGTACCGCTCCATGAAGCGCTCGCCCTCCGAGTTGCGCAGGATCCCACCCTCGCCGCGGCAGCCCTCGGTGATCAGGATCCCACTCGGGTACATCGTCGTCGGGTGGAACTGCATGAACTCGATGTCCTTCAGCGGCAGTCCCGCCCGCAGGGCCATCGACATCCCGTCGCCGGTGCAGGCGTACGCGTTCGTCGTCGCGCGGTAGAGCCGGCCGACGCCCCCCGTCGCAAGCACCGTGGTCTTGCCGCCGATCGCCTTCAGCCCGCCGTGCATCAGATCCCACGCGATCACGCCCTGACAGCGATCCTGGTGGACCACGAGCTGCCACGCGAAGTACTCCTCGTAGACCTGGATGTCGCGCTTCACGAGCTGCTCGTAGAGCACCTGGATCAGGACGTGGCCCGTGATGTCGGCCGCGAAGACCGTGCGGGGCGAGCCGGCTGCCCCGAACGGGCGCTGCGCCAGCTTTCCTTCGTCGTTCCGCGTGAAGACGGCGCCCCAATGCTCGAGCTGGTAGATGTCGAGCGGCGCTTCGCGCGTGAAGACCTCGATCGAGTCCTGGTCGCCGAGGTAGTCGGAGCCCTTGACCGTGTCGAAAGCGTGGATCTCGGGGTTGTCCTCGCCGGTGTTCCCGAGCGCCGCGTTGATGCCGCCCTCGGCCGCCCCGGAATGGCTTCGGGTCGGGTGCAGCTTGGAGACGATGGCCACGTCAGCGCCCGCATCGTGGGCCTCGATCGCGGCGCGCATGCCCGCGCAGCCGGCGCCGATCACGAGTACGTCGTGCTTCGCGTCCACCTCGGTTGACGCTACCCGAAAGGCCCCGCTGCGTGCGTCAGACTCGGGGACCCGCCTGGACGAGGTTGTCGTCCGCGCCGAACTTGGTGAAGTTCTCGCTGAACATCGCCGCGAGCTCGCGTGCCTTCGTGTCGTACGCGTCCGTGTCGGCCCACGTCGAGCGCGGGTCGAGCAGGGCCGGGTCGACGTCCGGGACGGCGACGGGGACCTCGAAGCCGAAGAGCTCGTCGGTGCGGTACTCGACGCCGTCGAGCTCGCCGGAGAGCGCGGCCGAGAGGAGCGCGCGCGTGGCCTGGATCGGCATCCGCTCGCCCTCCCCGAAGGGGCCGCCCGTCCAGCCCGTGTTGACGAGCCACACGGCCGAGCCGTGCTCGTCGAGCTTCTTCGCGAGCAGCCGCGCATAGACGACCGGCGACTGCGGCAGGAAGGGTGCCCCGAAACAGGCCGAGAAGGTCGGCTGCGGCTCCTTGACCCCGATCTCGGTGCCGGCGAGCTTCGCGGTGAAGCCGGAGAGGAAATAGAACATCGCCTGGTCGCGGGTGAGCCGGGCGATCGGCGGCAGGATCCCGAACGCGTCGGCGGTCAGCATCACGACCGACCTGGGCTGGCCCGCGCGCTTGGCCGGTAGCGCGTTCGCGATCTGCTCGAGCTTGTAGGCGGCGCGTGTGTTCTCGGTCTTGGAGCCGTCGTCGAGATCGACGACGCCGTGCTCGTCCGCGACGACGTTCTCGAGGATCGTGCCGTAGCTACGCGTCATCCGGTAGATCTCCGGCTCCGCCTCGGCGGAGAGGCTGATCACCTTCGCGTAGCAGCCGCCCTCGATGTTGAACACCCCTGCGTCGCCCCAGCCGTGCTCGTCGTCGCCGATCAGCGAGCGCTCGGGGTCGGCGGAGAGGGTCGTCTTGCCGGTGCCGGAGAGCCCGAAGAAGATCGCGACGTCGCCCTCGTCGCCGACGTTCGCCGAGCAGTGCATGGGAAAGACGCCCTCGAGCGGGAGCCGGTCGTTCATGAGCGTGAAGATCGACTTCTTGATCTCGCCGGCGTAGAACGTGCCTCCGATCAGCACCTCGCGGCGCGAGGGATGGAGCACGACGAACGTGGCGCTGCGCGTGCCGTCCTCGGTGGGGTCGGCCTCGAGCCCGGGGGCGTGCAGGACGAGCGCGTCGGGCTCGAACCCGCGCAGCTCGTCGGCGCTCGGCTCGATGAACATCGTCTTCGCGAAGAGCGCGTGGTAGGGCCGGTCGGTGACGACGCGCACGTTGATGCGGTGTGCAGGATCGGCGCCGGCGAACGCATCCACGACGTAGAGGTCGCGGCCGGACAGGTGGTCGGCCACCTTTCCGCGCAGCCCTTCGAAGTGCTCCTCGTCGATCGCGGCGTTGACGTCCCCCCACCAGATCCGCTCCTCGGAGCCAGGCTCGCGCACCACGAACTTGTCCTTGGGCGAACGGCCGGTGTGCTCTCCCGTGTCGACGGCGAGCGGCCCGCCCTCGACGATCCGCCCCTCGCCTCGCGCCAGCGCATGCGTGTAGAGCACGGACGTGGTCGGGTTCCAGTGCACCTCACCGGTGGCCTCGATGCCGTGCTCCGAGAGGTGCTTCTCCCTGGTCGTCGTCGCCATGGCGCCGGACATCCTATGCAACCCACCAATCCGGGCCGACGGCTCCCGCGTAGGACCGGACAGATGAGACGCTTCCTGCTTACGGCCCTCCTCGTCCCGGCCGCCCTTGTGCTCGCCGCCTGTGGCAACGACGACGGAGACGACGAGGGCGGCGAGTCCTCGGGCGGCCAGACGGTCGAGCTCGTCGCGACCGAGTTCGAGTTCGACCCAGCCGACGTCAGCGTCGACGAGGCGGGCGAGACCACCTTCACGGTCTCGAACGAAGGGGAGTTTCCGCACGCGCTCGAGATCGAGGGGAACGGGATCGAGGAAGAGACGGAAGAGCTCTCACCGGGCGAGTCCGGGTCGGTCACCGTCGAGCTCGAGCCCGGCGAGTACGAGCTCTATTGCCCGGTGGGCGACCACCGCGAGCGGGGCATGGAGGGCACGCTCGTCGTCGGCAGCGAGGCTGCGGGCGCCGGTGGCGGCACGACCGACGAGAGCGAGTCGGGCAGCGACGACCCGTACGGCTACGGCTAGACCGGAGCTCCCTCCACATCACGTGCGAGCAGCGCCGCGTAGCGCCCTCCGGCCGCGAGCAGCTCCTCGTGCGTGCCGATCTCGGCGACGCGGCCGTGGTCGAGCACGACGATCTGGTCGGCGTCGCGCACGGTCGAGAGCCGGTGCGCGATCGCGATCGTCGTCCTCCCCTCCTCCAGCCGCTCGAGCGCCGACTGGACGAGCCGCTCGGTCTGGGTGTCGAGCGCCGAGGTCGCCTCGTCGAGCACGAGGATGGGCGGATTGCGCAGGATCGTGCGCGCGATCGCCATGCGCTGCTTCTCGCCGCCCGAGAAGCGGTAGCCCCGCTCGCCCACGACGGTGTCGTAGCCCTCCGGCAGCGAGGCGATCAACTCGTGGATCTGGGCCGCGCGCGCCGCCTCCTCGACCTCCTCGTCGGTGGCGTCGGGCCGCGCGAAGCGCAGGTTCTCGCGCACCGTCGCGTGGAAGAGATACGTCTCCTGCGAGACCACCCCGACCGCGCCCGCAAGCGAGTCGAAGGTGAGGTCGCGCACGTCGACTCCGTCGATCGCGACGCGACCGCGCGTCGCGTCGTAGAGGCGGGCGACGAGGTAGCCGGCGGTGGTCTTGCCCGAGCCGGTCTCGCCGACGAGCGCGGTCGTCGTGCCGGGTGCGACCTCGAACGAGACGTCCTCGAGCGTCCAGGCGGATTGCTCGTAACGGAAGCAGACGTTCTCGAAGGAGACGCCGCCTCGCGGGCGCGCGAGCTTGCGTTGCCCTTCTTCGATGTCGACCTCCAGGTCGAGGTACTCGAAGACGCGATCGAAGAGCGCGAGCGACGTCTGCACCTCGAGCGAGACGCCGAGCAGTGAGCCCACGGGGAAGAAGAGACGCGTCTGCAGCGTCGTGAACGCGATCACCGTGCCGAGCTCGATCGCGCCGGCCGCGTGGCCGGCGAAGAGGTAGACGAGCGCCGGCATGATCGCGAACGTCGTCTGGATCGACGCCATCATCCAGCGGCCCGTCATGCGGCTCCGCACCTCGAGGTCGGCGAGCCGTTCGGACTCGCCCTCGAACCGGGTGGCGAGCTCGTCGGACCGGCCCATGGTCTTGCCGAGCAGGATGCCCGAGACGGAGAGCGACTCCTGCACGAGGCTGGAGATGTCGGCCATCGACTCCTGCCTGACCGTGGCGACCTTCTGCCGGGCGCGACCGACCCGGCGGGTCATGAGCACGAAGACCGGCAGGAGCGCGAGAGCGAAGAGCGTCAGCCGCCAGTCGAGGAGGAACATCGCGACGACGCTCGCCAGCACCGTGGTCACGTTGGCGACGATCGAGGTGGCGGTCGAGGTGACGACGTTCTGCACGCCGCCGATGTCGTTCGCGAGCCGAGACTGCACCTCGCCGGTGCGCGTGCGGGTGAAGAACGCGAGCGACAGACGCTGGAGGTGCTTGTAGACCGCGGTGCGGAGGTCGTGCATCACGCGCTGGCCGACCTGGTTGGACATGTAGGTCTGGACGACGCCCAGCGCGCCCGTAGCGATCGCGATCGCGATCATCCCCCCGACGAGCCAGTTCAGGAGCGTCAGGTCGCCCTCTGGCAGCGCCTCGTTGAAGATCGCCTCGAGCAGGAACGCCGGCACGACGCCGAGGGCGGACGAGAAGAGGATCAGCGCCAACACGCCGGCGAGGCGTGCCTTGTAGGCTCGGAAGAGCCGCACGATCCGGCGGAGGTTCGCGCGACGCACGGCCGGATCGGCCGGCCGCTCGACCGGCTCGGACGCCTCGAAGCTACGACGGCCACGTGCCATTCCCAACGAAGAGTACGGACGCGCTACGAGAGCGCGTCGACGCGCGCCTGGAGCTCCCGCGTCAGCTCGCGGGCGGCGACGACTGTCGGCTGAGCGCGTCCCACGACGATCGGCTCGCCGACGAGGACACGCACGCGCGGCAGGCCGACGCGCCCGCGCGACAGCGCGAGCGCCGACCCGACGATGCGGACCGGCACGAGCGGGGTGCCGGTCGCGAGCGCGAGCCGGGCGGCGCCGCGGCTCCAGACACCTCCCCGCACGGTGCCTTCGGGGAAGATCGCCACGGCGCCGCCGGCGTCGAGCACCGCCTCGGCGCGTGCGAGCGCCGCGCGGTCGCCGCGGCCGCGAGCGACCGGGATCGCGCCGTAGGCATCGGCGAGCCAGGCTCCGGCGCGGGTTCGCCACAGCTCCTCCTTGGCGAGGAAGTGCAGCGGCTGGTCGGCCGCGAGCGCGACGAGCACCGGATCGAGCATCGACTCGTGGTTCGCGGCCACGACGCAGGCGCCCGGCGGGACGCGACCGCCGAGCTCGAGCCGGTAGAGGAGGCGGAAGAGCGCGTGCGTCGGGCGCCGGATTCCCTGGTACAGCCCTACGCGCAGAATCGCTCCAACTCGGCGTCGACGAGCTCTTCCCAGCGCCCGGCCCGAGGCATCGGCACGGGCTCGCCCCAGGGAGCGCGCAGGGCGATCGGATGGAGTGCGCCCGGGATCACCGTGCGCTCGGCGTCGACGCCGAGCGCCCGTGCCCGCTCGTACCCGCGCAACGACAGCTCCGGCCGCACGCCCGGCACACCCGGCAGCCCACGGTCGAGCGAGCCGTGGACGACGGCGAAGCGGCGTCCGTCGAGCGGCGAGAGGTCGAGCTCGGGATAGAGCCAGGGCGCGAGCGCGATCACGGTCCGGACGGCGGGATCGGAGGCGACGTGCACCGCGACCGCGCCGCCCATCGAGAAGCCGACGAGGGCGACCTCCTCCGCGCCCGAGCCTCGCGCCGCCGCGATCGCCGCACCGGCGTCCTCGATGCACAGCTCGAGGCGGCGCCAGGACTTGACCCGGTAACGGACCTCGAGAAAGCCGAGCTCGGGTCGACGCCGGCCCAGCCGGCCGACGAGCCATTCGAGTGAGGCGCTCCACGTGCCGGGGTGCTCCGCCGCGGTGCCGCCGTTCATGCAAACGACCGCCCGTGGCCCCGCGCGGTTCGTCCAGCGCGCCTCGGCGCCACTCTCGAGCTGAAAGGACATGCGGCGACTCTAGGGAAATGGCCTCAGGTGCAGACCGCACCTGCGATCGAGCGCTTCCTTGCGACCCCGAGCCTCGCCGAGTCGACGCGGCGCTCGTACGGGTTCGACCTGCGCGACTTCGCCTCCTGGCTGGGGGAGCGGGGAACGCGGCTCGAGCACGTCGACGTGCGCGTGCTCGCCGACTACGTCGCCGAGCTCGGGCGTTCGCGGCGAGGGCTGGCGCCGGCCACGATCGCCCGGCGGATCTCCACCGTTCGCTCGTTCCTTCGCTTCACCTTCGGCCCGGCGCGGGTCCCCGACACGCCCTTCGCGCCTCGGCGGCCGCGCCGGTTGCCGGACGCCCCAAAACAGGCCGAGGTCGAGGAGCTGATCGAAGGCATCACCGGGGACGGCCCGCTCGGGCTGCGCAACACCGCGCTCGTCGAGCTCGTCTACTCGGCCGGCCTGCGCAGCGCCGAGGCGGTCGGGCTCGACCTCGGCGACATCGACTTCGACCAGGAGCGCGTCCACGTGCGCGGGAAGGGCGGCAAGGAACGCGTCGTGCCGCTCGGGGAGCGCGCGGCGCACGCCGTCGGCCTCTACCTCCGCGACGCACGGCCCCAGCTGGCCAGCGGCGCCGACGACGCACTCTTCCTCTCCGTGCGTGGCCGCCGCCTCGACACGAGCACGCTGCGCCGCCTGCTGCCCCACCCGCATCGCCTGCGCCATTCGTTCGCGACCCACCTGCTCGAGGGCGGCGCCGACCTGCGCACGATCCAGGAGCTGCTCGGGCACTCCTCGCTCTCCACCACCCAGATCTACAGCCACGTCGACGCCAAGCGGCTACGCAAGGTCTATGACTTCTCCCACCCCCGTAGCTGACCCTGAGCTCGACGGGTTCCTGACGCTGCTCGCCGCGCGCCGGGCGCCGCGGACTGTCGATGCCTATCGCCGCGACCTGACGCAGCTCGCGGCGTGGCTCGAGCACCCGGTCTCGTCGGCCTCGGTCGAGGAGCTCGAGCGCTGGATCGCACAGATGCGCGCGGACGGACGCGCGGCCACGACGATCGCTCGCCGGATCGCCGCCGTCCGCGCCTTCTTCCGCCACCAGATGCTGCTCGGCGCCCGCCGGGACAACCCGGCCGCCGCGCTCGTGCTGCCGAAGCGGCTGCGGACCCTGCCCCGCACGCTCTCGCCGGCGGAGGCGGAGCGCCTGATCGACGCAGCCGCGGGCACGACTCCACGGGCGATGCGCGACCGGGCTCTCGTCGAGCTGATGTACGGCGCGGGCCTGCGGGTCAGCGAGGCACTCGGGCTCGACCGCCGTGCGGTCGACCTCGACGAGCGGATCGTGCGACCGGTCGGAAAGGGCGGCAAGGAACGGCTCGTCCCGCTGGGCCGTCCGGCCGTCGAGTCGTTGCGCCGGTACATCGCTATGGGGCGCCCACATCTCGACCGGCGGCACCGCCCCGAGCTCTTCCTCAACGCCCGCGGCGGTCCGCTCACCCGTGCCGGCGCCTTCCTGATCCTGCGGCGGCTGGCCGGCAAGGCCGGGCTCGAGCCGGAGCGCGTCCACCCGCACCTGCTGCGGCACTCGTTCGCGACGCACCTGCTCGAAGGTGGAGCCGACCTGCGCAGCGTGCAGGAGATGCTCGGCCATGCCGATCTCTCCACCACCGAGCTCTACACCCACGTATCCGATCGGCGTCGCCGGGAGTTGTACTTTCGGGCGCACCCACACGCGCGCAGAGGCGCCGACCCGAAGGACGAAGCCCGATGACGCTCGACCCCCACACCGCAACGCTCGTCGCACTGATGATGGCCGTCGCTTGGACGATGACCTTCTCCGGCCTGAAGAAGCACCTGCTCGAGCAGAAGCGTCGGCGACGCGTCTGTCCGGCCTGCGGCCGCCACATCACCGGCGCCGTATGCCGGGAGCACTAACGAACTAGAGCAGCGCCAGCAGCTCGCTCTCGACCGGCCTCGGAGCCCCGACGAGCGTGACATGGCCGAGCTTGCGCTCCGGGCGCGGCTCCTTGCCGTAGAGGTGGAGGTGAGCACCCGCGACGCGGAGCACGTCGTCGGCGCTCGGGACAGAGCCGATCAGATTGACCATCCAGGACGCCTTCGAATCGGTCGGCCCCAGCGGTAGGCCGAGGACCGCGCGCAGGTGGTTCTCGAACTGGCTCGTGACTGCGCCCTCGATCGTCCAGTGGCCGGTGTTGTGCACGCGCGGCGCGAGCTCGTTTGCGATCAGCTCGCCGCCCACCTCGAACAGCTCGAGCGCGAGCACGCCCACGTAGCCGAGCTCGTCGAGGAGCCGAACGGCGTACTCCTCCGCGAGGGCCTGCGGCGCGTCGGCGGCCGGCGCGCGCGACGTGCGCAGGATCCCGCCCTCGTGGACGTTCTCGATCAGGGGATAGAAGCGGGTCTCGCCGCTGCGGCCGCGAACGGCCAGCAGCGACAGCTCGCGCTCGAAGGGGACAAGGCCCTCGAGGACGTGGCCGGTGCCAGGCCCCGGACGTGTCTCCACCAGCTGTTGCCCCTTCCCGTCGTAGCCGAGCCGGCGGGTCTTCAGCAGCGCCGGGAACTCGGTCACCTCCTCGTCGATCGGAGCCGTGGGGATGCCCAGGCGACGAAAGAGCCGCTTCTCGACCAGGCGGTCCTGCGCGGCCTCGAGCGCCGCCGGTCCCGGCACCGCCCCAACGCGTCGTGCAGCCTCGACGGGCACGTTCTCGAACTCGTAGGTGACGGCGTCGGCGCCGTCGGCCAGCCGGTCGAGGAGATCCGGATCGTCGTACGCGCCGACGAACAGCTCCCCGACGGCGGCAGCCGGCGCGTCCGGCGAGGGGTCGAGGAAGCGGAACGAGAGCCCGAGGGGGATTCCGGCGAGCGCCAGCATCCGGCCGAGCTGCCCGCCGCCGATGCAGCCGACGATCACGCGGCCGGGTCGGGCGCGTCGAGCACGCTCTGCGTCTGCTCGGCGCGGAAGCGCGCCAGCCGCTCGCGCACGCCGGCGTCGGAGCGGGCCACGATCGAAGCGGCCAGGAGCGCGGCGTTGACGGCCCCGGCCCGGCCGATCGCGAGCGTGCCGACCGGCACCCCGGCCGGCATCTGCACGATCGAGAGGAGCGAGTCCATGCCCTTCAGCGACCTCGACTCGACCGGGACGCCCAGGACGGGCAACGCCGTCTTCGCCGCAGCCATCCCGGGCAGGTGGGCGGCGCCGCCGGCTCCGGCGATCAGCACCTGTAGCCCTCGCTCCTCGGCCGAGGCCGCGTAGGCGAACAGCAGGTCCGGCGTCCGGTGAGCCGAGACGACCTTCGTCTCCGCCGGCACCTCGAGCTGCTCGAGCGTCTCGACCGCGTGCCGCATGGTCTCCCAGTCGGAGCGCGAGCCCATGATCACCCCGACGAGAGCGGCCATGTCAGCGGGTGTCGGCGCGCTTCTTCAGCGCGGCGGCGACGGCCTTCGCCGTCTTGCGCAGCTCCCCGTCCTGCTCGTCGTCGTCGGCCAGGCCGTTCAGGATCTGGATCGTCTCCCGCTGCGGCGAGCCGTTCTTCAGGCAGACGATCGCGAGCCGGCGGACGGCCAGGTTGTCATCGTGGGTCGCCAGCTCGTGCAGGAGCGCCCGCATCGAGTTGACGTCGCCCGGATGCGTGCGGGAAAGCCCCTCGAGGGCGATCAGAGCCGAGCCGCGCGCCGCGGGGCTCTCGTCCTCGAGCCCGCGCCGCAGCAGCTCGAGCTTCTGGCGGTAGCGAAACTGTGCGATTGCCCGGTAGGCCTGGGCGCGGACGCGATAGTCGCCGTTGCGGGCCGCGTGCTCGACCTCCTCGTCCCACTCGGCGCGCAGCGTCGCCAGGCTCCTCTCGTCGCCCGCCTGGGCGAGCTCGTCGGCGCGGGCTGCCGCCTCCGCCAGCGTCACGAGATCGAGGAGGCGGGTCGCGCGCTCGGGCCGACGTAGCGCGCCGACGGCCGCACCAGCCGCGACAGCTTCTTCTGCTCGAGGATGTGCGCCGACCAGCCGGCCGTGCGGGAGCACGCGAACATCGCGGGCGCAAGCTGCGGTGGGATGTCGGCGACGTCGAGGACTACCGCCGACCAGAACTCGACGTTCGTCTCCAGAGGGCGATCGGGCGACTTCTTGCGCAGGGCCACGAGGGCCGCTTGCTCGAGCTCCGCCGCCACGTCGTAGCGGGGGGCGCCGAGCTCCTTCGCGGTCCCCTTCAGGAGGCGCGCACGCGGATCCTCGGCGCGATAGACCCGGTGGCCGAAGCCCATCAGGCGCTCGCCGCGCTCGATCAGCCCGTTCACGTAGCTCTCCGGATCGCCCGATTCGGCCGCCGCGTCGAGCATGGGCAGGACGCGTGCCGGGGCGCCGCCGTGCAGTGGACCCGAGAGCGCGCCAACCGCGGACGAGAGCGCAGCAGCGCAATCGGCGCCGGTGGAGGCGACGATGCGGGCCGTGAACGTGGAGGCGTTCAGCCCGTGCTCCGCGGTGCAGATCCAGTAGGTGTCGAGCGCAGTCACGTGCTTCGGATCGGCTTCGCCGCGCCACTCGAGCAGGAAGCGCTCCGCCGTCGATGCGCCGGACTCGACGAGCGAGTGAGGGACGCGATCGGTCTTCCCGTCGGCCAGGCGCGCCGACTGGGCGGCGATCGAGATGAACTGAGCCGAGAGGCGGCGCAAGTCCTCGCGCGCCCGGTCGTCCGAGATGTCGATCAGCTTGTCGAGCTTCCATTCGGCGCCGAAGCGCGCGGTGACCGACTGCAGGTCGGCGGGTGTGCTCCCCGTCAAGCCTCCGCCGGAGTACTCCTCGGCGGGCGGGAGGCCAGGCGAGTAGCTCTCGTCGACGAGGAGCCCCCAGACCTGCTCGAACGGGCGTGAGCCGACGAGCTCCTCGATGTCGACGCCGCGATAGCGGAGGGAGCCGCCTTCGCGATCCGGCTCGGCGATCTCCGTCTCGAAGGCGACGATGCCCTCCAGGCCCGGCTTGAACTCGTTCATCGTCCTCCCTCGTCTTCGATTCCGCTGCCGCGGACGGTACCTCACCGGCATACCCGTGACCGCCGCATACAATCCGCCGCCGTATGGCCAACGAAGGTCCTGAGGAGCTGGAGGTTCTGGTTTGAGAGCGAAGGTCACTGTCGTCGGGGCCGGCAACGTCGGCGCCACCTGCGCGCAGGAGCTCGCGCGCCGCGACTACGCGGATGTCGTGCTCGTCGACATCAAGGAAGGCGTGCCGCAGGGCAAGGCTCTGGACATCAACCAGAGTGCCGCGGTGCTCGGCTACGAGGCCAACGTCACCGGCTCGAACGGCTACGAGGAGACCGCCGGCTCCGCGGTCGTCGTGATCACGGCCGGCCTGCCACGGCAGCCAGGGATGAGCCGCGACGACCTCGTCACGACGAACGAGCGGATCGTCGGCTCCGTCACGCAGGAGGTCGTCGGAGCGAGCCCCGACGCCATCGTGATCGTCGTCTCCAACCCGCTCGACGCCATGTGCCACGTGGCCAAGGCCACGTCGGGCTGGGCGAAGGAGCGCGTGTTCGGCATGGCGGGCATCCTCGACACGGCGCGCTTCTCGGCCTTCATCGCCTGGGAGACCGGCATGTCGATCAAGGACGTGACCGCGATGGTGCTCGGCGGCCACGGGGACCAGATGGTGCCGGTCGTCTCCGCCACCACCGTCGGCGGCGTCCCGCTGCGCAAGCTCGTCGCCGAGGACCGGATCCAGGCGATGGTCCAGCGCACGGCGAAGGGCGGCGGCGAGCTGGTCGACCTGCTCGGAACCTCGGCCTGGTACGCACCCGGCGCGGCGGCGGCCCAGATGGTCGACGCGGTCGTGCTCGACGAGAAGCGCCTGCTGCCCTGCACGGCCTACCTCGAAGGCGAGTACGGGATCGACGGCCTCTATATGGGCGTCCCGGTCGTGCTCGGCGCGAAGGGGATCGAGCGCATCGTCGAGCTCGACCTCGACGAGAGCGAGCAGGAGGCCCTGCAGGCCTCGTCCGCCGCCGTGCGCGACGTCGTCGGCGTCCTGACGACATAGAAACTCGATGGCCAACGAAAACTCAGGTCATAGCCGGGCCGCCGAAGGCGGCCCCTTCAGGGGTCTTCGCGCGACCGGAATCTGCTTCCGCAGATTCCGGTCTTGCGCCAACTAGGATGGAGCTCGGCCTCCGCGGGCGCACGGCCATCGTCTGCGGGGCATCCGCCGGGATCGGCCTCGCCTGCGCCGAGTCGCTCGCCGCGGAGGGCGCCAACGTCGTCGCCTTCGCGCGCCGCGGCGACGTGCTCGAACGCGAGGCGAAGCGGATCGGCGCGCTGGCGGTGCAGGGTGACGTAACGAGCGCGTCGGACCTGGAGCGGCTCGTCGAGCAGACGCTCGCAGCGCACGGCGGCGTCGACGTGCTCATCCTGAACGGCGGCGGCCCGCCACGGACGCGCGCTCTCGACGTCACCGACCAGGCGATCGAAGACGCCGTCGAGCTGCTGCTGCTGTCGTCCGTCCGGCTCGTGCGCCTCTGCCGCCCGCATCTCGAGGCGAGCGGCAACGGTCGCGTGATCGCGATCACGTCGAGCTCCGTCAAGGAGCCGATCGACAACCTCGCGCTCTCGAACGCGATCCGGCCCGGACTGGTGGGCTGGCTGAAGACCGTCGCGCGCGAGCTCGGACCGACGGGCGTCACGGTGAACTCGATCGCGCCCGGCCGGATCGACACGGCACGCCTCATGGAGGTCTACCCGGAAGGGCCGAGCGAGGCCGATCTCGCCGCGATTCCGCTGCGTCGGTTCGGAACGGCCAGCGAGATCGGCGACGTCGTCTGCTTCCTCGCGTCCGACCGGGCCGCCTACGTCACCGGGGCCACGATTGCGGTCGACGGCGGCCTGACGCGAGGGCTCCTCTGAAGCCGGGTCGCTTCATCGGCGCCGGCGCGCTGCTGCTCGCCGTCGTCGTCGGGATCGGCTGGTTCGCGCCCTCCGACAGCTATCTGATCGTGCCTGACAAGGCGAAGCCGCTCGCCGACCTCGTCCTCGTCGAAGGCGAGCGGAATCCGAACGACGACGGCGCGATCCTCTACGTCGACGTGCTCGTCCGGAAGGCCTCGTTCGCCGAGGAGCAGATCCCGGCGCTCCGGCCGGAAGGAGCGGACGCCGTGCCGGCGCACGCGATCGTGCCCGAGGGCTCCAGCTTCGAGGACCGCAGGGAGCAGAACCTGCGCGCGATGGACCGGTCGCAGGAGGTCGCGACCGCCGTCGCGTTGAAGGAGCTCGGCTACGACGTCGGCTCGGATCCCGAGGGCGCGCTCGTCGTGGCTGTCGCCGAGGACGCACCCGCCGCGGGGAAGCTGGAGCCCGGCGAGGTGATCGTGGCGGTGGACGGCACCGAGGTCGCGACGCCCGACGACCTGCGCCGGCTGATCGGCCGCCACGAGCCCGGCGAGACGGTGCAGCTCCGCGTCCGTGCGGGCGACGACACGCGGACGGTCGAGGTCGGCACGATCGCGAGCCCCGACGACCCCGAGCAGCCGATCGTCGGCATCCAGGTGGAGCAGTTCGCGGAGATCGACGTGCCGATCGACGTCGAGATCGATCTGGGCAACGTGGGCGGGCCGTCCGCCGGCCTCGCCTTTGCGCTCGACGTCGTCGAGGAGCTGCGGGGCGACGTCGACCGGGGCAACCGGGTCGCGGCGACCGGCGAGATCCAGCTCGACGGCACCATCTCGCCGGTCGGCGGGCTGAAGCAGAAGACGATCGGCGCCAAACGCGCCGACGCGGACGTCTTCCTCGTTCCCGCTGGGGATAACGCGGCGGTTGCTCGGCGCTACGCAGACGGGATGCGGATCATCGCGGTGGAGAGTTTTCAACAGGCGTTGCGGGAGTTGGCAACGGTGCCCAGAAAGGGGTAGGAACGCGCACATTTTGTGCCTTCAGAATCACCCGGAAATTGCGTCGAATTTGTGAACACGGGGGTTGTGGCGCCGACCGATCATGACCACAATGGCGCCTGTCCGGAGGGGACGAGACCCGACCAAGAGGTGAAATGGGCAAGCGATCCGAAGCAAGCTGCACAGATTGCTATTTCCGCCGCGCGGGGTTGTGCGCGCTTCCCGGCAACTCCCCCTGCCCCACGTTCCGCCTCGCGACGACCGGCGCCCTGACGCCGCCTCGACAGCCGCGTCTCGTCCCCCGTCCGGCGCCCGCCTTCGCGCCGGTCACCGCCTGATCTAGAATCCGACCCGCGATGGAGAGCCGCGAGCACGAGTTCGAGCGGACGTGGCAGCCGCGGCTCTGGTTCTCGATCGGCCTACTGATCCTGCTCGCGGCGTACTTGATCGCCTTCGTGGCGGGCAACAGCGACGAGACGAGCGTCAACTTCATCTTCGCCGAGGCGACGACGTCGCTGATCTGGGTGATCCTGCTCTCCGTGCTCGTCGGGCTGATCGCCGGTGTGCTGCTCTCGCAGCTTCACCGGCGTCGCCAGGCGCTCCTGGCGACGGACTACAGCAGCGAGGCGAGCAGCGAGACGCCTTCGTCGATCGCCGACGGCGACTCGTAGCTGAACGCAAGCCTGGCCGAGCGCTCGCCGCCGCGGCCGCCCGGGAAGAAGTCGGAGCCCTTGACGAAGCCGAGGCCGGCCTGCTCGGCGCGGGCGAGCAGCGGCGCCGTCTCGGTCGGCAGCTCGACCCAGAGGAAGTAGCCGCCGTCGGGCCGGTTCCACGAAGCCTTGCCGCCGAGCTCCCGCTCGAGCGCGGCGAGCATGGCGTCGCGGCGGTCGCGCAGCAGGCCCTGGATCCGCTGCAGGTTCGGCTCGAAGGCGCCCCGGTCGACCAGCTCGAAGATCGTCGCCTGCGTGATGAACGGCGGCGAGATGTACGTCGACACCGCCCGGTCCTCGACGCGGGCGGCCAGCTCGGCCGGGAGCACGAACCAGCCCACGCGCAGACCGGGTGCGACAGTCTTCGAGAACGAGGAGGTGTAGGCGACGCCCTCACCGCCTTCGAGCTCATGCAAGGACGGCGGGGTCTCGCCCTCGTAGCGGACGAGGCCGTAGGGATCGTCCTCTAGCACCGGCACGCCGTGAGCGACCGCGAGCTCGACCAGCCGTCGTCGCCGCTCGACGGAGAGCGTGCGGCCGCTCGGGTTTTGGAAGGTGGGGATGGTGTAGAGGAAGCTCGCACCGGCTCCGAGCTCCCGCTCGAGGTCGTCGGGGTCGAGCCCGTCGTCGTCCATCGGCAGCGCGACGACGTCGGCGCCGAGCCTCGCGAGCAGCTTCAGCGGCCGGTCGTAGGTCGGCCCCTCGACGAGCACGCGTCCCGGGCGCGCCGCGAGCAGCTCCTCGAGGACGAAGGCGATGCCCTGGAGGCCGCCGTTCGTGAGCACCACGCGCGCGGGCTCGACGCCGTGGCGCGCCGCGAGCCATTCGCGCAGTGGCCCGTACCCGCCGCCGGGGCCGTAGGCCAGCACGCCGGGGTCGCGCTCGACGGCGACCCGGGCGCAGTCGGCCAACAGCTCGACGGCGAGACACTCCGGAGCCGGAGCCCCTCTGGCGAAAGAGATCATTTGCAGGAGCGTATCCGGGGTGTCAGCCGGACTCTTTGCTACCGTGGGCGCTACGGACGGCACATGGGTCGTCCTGTGAGATGTAGCTTCTTCGGTTCCTCCCTCGTTCTGTCGAGGTGGTCGAGGTAGTTGGATCTCGACCAATCCAGAACGCAAGGAGTCGAACCCAGATGAAGTCTTTCCACGAGTTGGGCGTGTCGACGCGTGTCGCTCAGGCTCTCGCCGAGCGTGACATCCACGCGCCGTTTCGCATCCAGACTCTCGTCCTCCCCGACGCCCTCGAAGGCCGCGACGTGCTCGCCAAGTCGCCGACGGGCTCGGGGAAGACACTCGCTTTCGCGGTCCCGATCGTCGATGCGCTCGACGCGTCCGACCCGCAGCCCTCGGCGCTGATCCTCGTGCCGACCCGCGAGCTCGCCGCACAGGTCGCCGCGGAGATCGAGACGATCGCTCCCGCAGCTGACCTCAAGGTGGCGGCGGTCTACGGCGGCATCACCATCTCGACACAGGCCAAGAAGGCGCGCGAGGCTCACATTCTCGTCGCCACGCCGGGCCGCCTCCAGGACCTGCTGGAGCGGAGGGCGGTCTCCCTCGACGGTGTCCGCATCCTCGTCCTCGACGAGGCCGACCGCATGCTCGACATGGGCTTCCAGCCCCAGGTCGACCGGATCGTCCGGCGCCTGCCCCGCTCGCGCCAGACGATGTTCTTCTCCGCGACGCTCGACGGGGCCGTCGGCGAGCTGGCTCGCGACTACACGACGAACGCCGCGCGCCACGAGGGCACGCTGCCGCCCGAGCACGAGCAGGGGATCGTCGACCATAAGTTCGTCCCGGTCACGGCCGAGAACAAGGTCGAGACGCTGGCGCAGCTGCTCGCAGAGGAGCGCGGGCTCGCGCTCGTCTTCGTGCGCACGAAGCGCGGCGCGGAGCGACTGGTGCAGAAGCTCACGCGCGTGAACGTGCAAGCGGTCGCCATGCACGGCGACATGACCCAGGGCGCCCGCGAGCGTGCGCTCGCCCGCTTCGAGTCGGGCAAGGTCTCGACGCTCGTCGCTACCGACGTGGCCGCCCGAGGCCTCGACCTCGACGACATCACCCACGTGATCAACTTCGACCCACCCGAGGACAACAAGGGCTACGTGCACCGCGTCGGCCGCACGGGCCGGGCGGGCCGCAACGGCACCGGCGTCACGCTCGTGCTGCCCGACCAGCAGGCCGAGGTGAGCCACGTCGCACGCATGCTCGGCCACACGGAGCAGTTTGCGAACGAGGGCATGAAGGTCGCCCCACCGCGGCTCGTCTACCAGTCGAAGCGCCGCAACTCCAAGTGGGGCGCAACGCGGCCCCGCCGCAAGATCTAACCCAGCGGCCCCTGGCCGGCTGCGCCTCCCGGCCGGCGGAGCCGGCCTCCGGCGCAGCCTCGCGCCGCTCGCGGCGCTCCACCCGGCGGGCCGTACCGCCGTACTGTCCCACCGGCCTACGCACCGCGAGCGACGCGCCAGGAACCGCTGGAGCGTTTGCGGCGGATAGATTCAGGCGCGTGGCCCCGGCTCGCTCACGCATTGCCGATCCCTCGCTCGCGCCCGTCGGCGAGCAGCGGATCGCGTGGGTGGCGCGGCACTCCCCCGTGCTGAACCGGCTCGCGCGCGAGCGGCTCGCGGACGGTGCCCTCGAGGGGCGCCGCGTCGCGGTCGTCGTGCATCTCGAGGCGAAGACGGCCTACCTCGCCACCCTGCTCGCCGACGCGGGCGCGCACGTGGTCGCGTCGGGCTCGAACCCCGGGTCGACCCAGGACGCGATCTGCGCAGCGCTCGTCGCTCGCGGGATCGAGGTGCACGCGAGCCACGGCGCCTCCCGGGAGCAGTTCGACGCCGACCTGCTCGCGGTCGCGGACACCCAGCCCGAGCTCGTCGTCGACGACGGCGCCGAGCTGACTGCCCGGATCGTCGAGCACCGCCCGGAGCTCGCTGCACGGCTGGCGGGCGTGACCGAGGAGACGACGACGGGCGTCGCGCGGCTGCGCGCGCTCGAGGCGGCCGGCAAGCTGACTTTTCCCGCCGTCGCCGCCAACGACGCACGGTGCAAGCATCTCTTCGACAACCGCTACGGCACCGGCCAGTCGACCCTCGCGGCGATCGACCGGCTCACCAACCTCACCTTCGCCGGGCGGGAGTTCTGCATCGTTGGCTACGGCTGGGTCGGCAAGGGACTGGCCCGCTACGCCCGCGGTCAAGGCGGCCGGGTCACCGTCGTCGAGGTCGAGCCGATCGCGGCGCTCGAGGCCCACATGGACGGCCACCGCGTGGCGCGGCTCGAGGACGCGCTCCCGGACGCGGACGTGGTGATCGCGGCCACGGGCGCGATCGACGCGGTGCCCGCGGAGGCGATCCCGTTGCTGAAGGACGGCGTGCTGCTGGCGAACGGGGGCCACCACGAGCGCGAGCTCGCGCTCGACGCGCTCGGCCCGGGCGAGGAGGCACGCCCGGGGGTCGTCGCGCACGAGATCCCCGGCGGCGGCACCGCTTACGTCCTCGCGGAGGGACGGCAGACGAACGTGGCGGGCGGCGACGGCCACCCGGTCGAGATCATGGATCTCTCCTTCTCGGTGCAGGCGCTCGCCGTGCACCTGCTCGCGGGCGGCGGGCTCGAGCCCGGCCTCCAGAGCTTCCCTGCGGAGCTCGACGCCGAGATCGCGCGGACGAAGCTCGCGACGCTGGGGATCGAGCTCGGCGAGCCGACGGCGGCGCAGCGCGCCTTCACCGCCGGCTGGAGCGTCTGAGCATCCTCCTGGGCGCGGCGCGCGACGTCAGCCGCGAGCGACTTCGGCCGCGAACTGCGCGACCTCGGTGGGCGAGGTGCCGACGCGGATGCCCTTCGCCTGCAGCGCCTCCTGCTTGCCCTGCGCGGTGCCCGACGAGCCGGAGATGATCGCGCCCGCGTGGCCCATCGTCTTGCCGGGCGGCGCAGTGAAGCCGGCGATGTAGGCGACGACCGGCTTCGTCATCTTCTCCTCGATGAACGCGGCCGCCTTCTCCTCCTCGTCACCTCCGATCTCGCCGACCATGACGACGTACTCGGTCTCGGGGTCGGCCTCGAAGCGCTCCAGCACGTCGATGAAGGAGGAGCCGACGATCGGGTCGCCGCCGATGCCGACGATCGTCGAGTTGCCGAGGCCCATTTGCGTCAGCTCGTGCCCGATCTGGTAGGTCAGCGTGCCCGAGCGCGAGACGAGGCCGATCGAGCCCTCCGTGAAGATCTCGGCCGGGATGATCCCGACGTTCGCCTTGCCCGGCGAGAGCGCGCCCGGGCAGTTCGGCCCGAGCATGGTGACGCCGCGCGGGCGGATGTACGTGTGGATGCGGAGCATCTCGTGCGCCGGGAGGCCCTCGGCGATGCAGATCACGGTGCCGATGCCGGCGTCGACGGCCTCGTAGATCGCGTCGGCGGCAAAGCGGGCGGGGACGAAGACCATCGACGTGTTGGCGCCCGTCTCGCGGACGGCGTCGACCACGGTGTCGTAGACCGGGATCCCGCCGACGTCCTGGCCACCCTTGCCGGGGGTGACGCCGGCCACGACCTGCGTGCCGTAGTCGCGGTTGCGCTGCCCGTGGAAGGAGCCTTCGCTGCCGGTCAGCCCCTGGACGACGAGCTTCGTGTCCCTGTCGACGATGATCGCCACTACGCGTTCTTCCTCCCCTTCAGCAGGATCTTCCGGTCGACGTACTCGTCGCCCTCGATGTGCTGGGCGAGGAGCTCCCGCACGCGGGCGGCGACCGGCTCGGTCGTGCCGGTGCGCGCGAGCCAGGCCTCGAGCGGATGGCGCTTCTCGACCACCCGGACGTCCTCGACCACGAAGCCGGCGGCCTCGAGGAACGAGCGCCACTCGTGCTCCGAGTACGAGCTGACGTGGGTCGGGTCGCGCAGCTTCTCCGCCTCCTCGACCGCGTCGCTCTCGTAGAGCGTGTCCTCGACGATCAGCAGCGTCCCCGCGACGCGCGCCATCTCGCCGACCGCGAGCGCGATGTCCTCGAAGTGGTGCGGCGCGATTCGCGTGACGACGAGGTCGAACGACGACGTCGCGAACGGCAGGTGCTCGGCCGGGCAGATCACATCCGGTTTCATCCCCGGTGCCGGATCGGCGCTGACGACCTCGAGCCCGGCCTCACGCAGCCGACGCGTGACGTGACCACCGCCAGTGGCGACATCGAGCGCCGTCGTGGCCTCTCGGGCCCACTCGACGATCAGGTCGAGATCCTCGCCCTCGCGCTGCTCGGGCGCGTCACGGTAGGCGTCGGCCCGCTGCGACCACACGTCGGTCACGGGCTCACTCACCGGGCCAGCTCCACCGCGCGCCGGGCGCCGTCCAGCATCGTCGCCTCCGGATAGATGTTGGCGATTCCCGCCTCGGCGAGGATCTTCCGGCCCTCCTCGGCGTTCGTGCCGTCGAGCCGCACGACGATCGGGTGCTCGATCGTCAGCCGCTCGAGCGCGGCGAGGATGCCGCGTGCGACCTCGTCGCAGCGCGTGATCCCGCCGAAGATGTTGAAGAAGATCGACTTCACCTGCTCGTCGCGGATGATCACCTCGAGCGCGTCCACGACGCCCTCCGCGTCACCGCCGCCGCCGAGGTCGCAGAAGTTCGCGGGCCGGCCGCCGGCGAGCGCGATCACGTCGAGGGTGGACATGACGAGCCCCGCTCCGTTGCCGAGGATCCCGACCTCGCCGTCGAGCTTCACGTAGGTGACGTCCTTCTCGCGTGCCAGCGCCTCGAGCGGGTCAGCGGCGGCGACGTCGCGCATCTCCGCCACGTCGGGATGCTTGTAGAGCGCGTTGTCGTCGACCGTGAACTTGGAGTCGAGCGCCTTCACCTCGCCGTCGGGCGTGACGATGAGCGGGTTGATCTCGCAGAGCATGGCGTCGGTGCCGACGAACGCGTCGTAGAGCTTGCCGACGATCGCCGCGATCTGCTTCTGCTCGGAGGGATCCTCGACGCCGGCGCCGTAGACGAGCCGCCGCGCCTGGTAGGGCTGGAAGCCCTCGAGCGGATCGACGTGCAGCCGGACGAGCGCATCCGGGCTCTGCTCCGCCACTTCCTCGATGTCCACCCCGCCCTGCGTGGTGAACATGAAGAGCGGCTTCTTCACACCCCGGTCGAAGGTGATCGAGAGGTAGTACTCCTTGGCGATGTCGGACGCGCTCTCGATCCAGAGCTTCGTGACGACGTGCCCGCGGATGTCCAGGCCGAGGATCTCCCGGGCGCGCGCCTCCGCCTCGTCCGGCGTGGCGGCAAGCTTGATCCCGCCGGCCTTGCCGCGACCGCCCGTCAGCACCTGGGCCTTCACGACGACCTCGCCGCCGATCTCCTCCGCCGCCGTGCGCGCCTCCTCTGGAGACGTGACGAACCGCCCGTCGGAGACGGGGATCCCGTACAGCTTGAAGAGCTGCTTTCCCTGATATTCGTAGAGGTCCAAGGCGGCCGCGAGTCTATCTGCGAGGCTTCGCCGGATGCGCTGGACCGTGCTGACGCTCTCGGCTCTGCTCGCCGGCTGCGGCACGGTGGCGAGTGAGCCGCCGCAGCTGCGCGACGCTGCGGAGCCGCAGGAGGCGGCGCTGCACTGGCGGGAGACCTACGGCGAGGGGGCAAAGCAGCTGCGCTTCGAGGTGGCCACCCTGGACGTGCGGGAGGAGGGCTGGTCGACACGCGTGGCGATCGAGAACGCCACCGGCATCCCGTTCGAGCTCGGCAAGCATCCGCTCGCGTTCAGGTTCGGGCTGATGCTCTTCGCGGACGGGCTACAGGAGACGCTGGACGAGGCGAACCGGGCCGGGGCGCTGCCGCCGCTGCGGGAGGCCGTCACGATCGAGCCGGCCCCGCCGGACGTGCTCGAGCCCGGCGAGCGCTGGGAGGCCACGCTCGCCGCGCCCGGCCGGCTCGCCGACGGCAGCTACGCCCGCGTCGTCTTCGGGACGCTCGTCGCGGTCGGCGAGCCGCCGGGCGAGATGCAGCCGACGGTGATCTGGATCACCGACCACGCCTACCGACTCTAGAAGGAGTCGCCGCGCTCGCGCAGCGCGTCGAGATCCGGGTCGCCGCCGGCGAGAGGCCGGAGCGAGTCGTCCAGCTCGAGCGCCCGCCGGACGTGGGCCAGCGCGTCGTCGAGGCGCCCGGCCAGGGACTCGTAGCAGGCGAGGTCGTAGAGGATCGTGGCGTCGTCGGGGTAGCGCGCCAGACCCTGCGCAAGCACGTCGGCTCCTCGGTCGAGGCGGCCGGCGCTGCGGTGGCCGTATGCGCGCTTCAGGTAGTCCCAGCGCAGATGGATCTCGAGCAGCCGGCGCAGCTCCGCGATCGGCGCCTCGTGATCGTCGACGCGCAAATCGACGACACGGTCCACGAGCTCGCCGGTCTCCTCGCCGGCACCCGGCCGCTCGACGTAGACGGCAGCCGATTGCTGCCCGCGCACGTCGCCGCCGGCGTCCTGCCCCGCCTCGAGCGCGGCGACGAGCCGCTCCGCCAGCGTGCCCGCGCTCTCCCGGAACGCGCGCACCATCTCGGCCACGACCGCCTCGCCCGCGAGGATGTTGCCCTGGGCAGCGACGCCCGTGCCGGTCTCGTGCCCCGCCCACGCATTGCACTCGCTGCCCGTCCAGGAGGCCGAGCGGCCGTCCGCCGCGACCACTCCCAGCTGGCGCGACTCGCGTGCCTCGTCGTCGCCGAGCACGACGCGGATCGCCTTGTCGGGAGGCGTCCCCGTCTCCAGCAGGTCGAGAAGCTGCGGGCCGTAACCGGCGATTCCTGCCGCCTGGGTCGCCACGGCGCCGACACCCGCGCGAGCCCAGGAGACGACCGAGCCGACTGCGAAGTACTTGGACTGGACCGCAACACCGAGCTCGCCCGTCTCCGCGTCGACGGCGCAAATCGAGAAAGTCGAAGGCCGCCCCAGCGACATGCGCGCGACCCTACACTCGGCGCAGCGTTCGCGAGCAGATGCTTCCGGGCATAGAGGGCGGACGCGATACCCTCGCGCCCATCCCATCGAGAGGAGCCCAGATGGACGAGCAGACGACGACACTGGCCGACGACGAGATCAAGACCGGCGGCGAGTGGGATCACTCGGCCGTCACCTCGGACGCGGACGGCGACGACACGGACACGACCGATGGTGACTCGACCGACTCCGACGCCGACGCGGACGACTCGGACTCCGACGAGTCCTAGCGCGCTCGCGCATGCGCTCGACCCGATCGAGGTCGAGCGCTTCCTCGCGGAGCACTGGGAACGCCGGCCGCTCGTGGTCCCGCGCGCGGAGGCAGGTCGATTCGACGACCTCCTCTCTGTGCGGGACCTCGAGCGCCTGCTCACCGAGACGTCGATCCGCACTCCAGGCTTCCGGCTCGTGAAGGCCGGCGAGACGGTGGAGGGCTATACGACCGACCTCTCCTGGCGGCCGGAGCCCTTCACCGGCGTCGCCGACGTGGCGCGCGTGCTCGCCGAGTTCGAGGGCGGCGCGACGATCGTGCTGCAGGGCCTGCACCACTCGTGGCTGCCACTGGCGCGCTACTGCCGCCTGCTGGAGGCCTTCCTCGGCCATCCCGCCCAGGCGAACGCCTACTTCACCCCGCACGGCTCGCAGGGGCTACCGGTGCACCACGACACCCACGAGGTGCTCTCGCTCCAGGTCGCAGGCGAGAAGCGGTGGCTCGTGTACGAGCCGGTGCTGGAGCTGCCGCTGAAGTCCCAGCGCTACCGCTCCGCGCTCGGCGCACCCGGGGAGCCGGTGCTCGACGTGACGCTGCGAGCCGGGGACACGCTGTACCTGCCGCGCGGCTGGCTCCATCAGGCGCTCACGTCCGACACCGACTCGCTGCACATCACCGTCGGCGTCAACGTGCGGACGTGGCTCGACGAGGCCCGCGCCGCCCTGGAGGCAAGCGCCGACGACGTCGCCTTCCGGCGGGCGGTGGACGGCGACGAGCCCTGCTGGCCCGATCTCGACCCGGACGACGCCGCCGTGCGTGCCCGCCGCCGCCTCGTGCGCACGCGCAGGCCGGTCCTGGACGGGCAGCTGTCCGAGTTGCGCGCGCTCGACTCGCTGGGCATCGAGACGGAGCTCGTGCGGCGGGACACCGTGATCGCAGACCTCGACGGGACGACGCTCTCCTTCGAGGGCCGCGAGCTGCGCTTCCCGGAGCGGCTGTCGGAGGAGCTCGAGCACCTCGTGGCGTCCGACGGCACGTTCCGCCCGTCAGAGCTGCCCGGCTCGCTCGACGAGGCCGGTCGCCTCGTTCTCGTCAGGAGACTCGTGCGGGAGGGGTTCCTCCGTCGCGCAGCTCCCCCAGATAGCGCTTCGGCCGCCTGAGCTCCTCGGTCGAGCAGGTGAGGTGCGTCGGCGAGCCCTCCTCCCGGCGAACCTGCACTGCATAGTCGCGGCCGCCGGCGCGCACGACAGCCTCCCAGCCCGCTCCGACGGGCTCCAGCGAGAGCACACTCGTCTCGTCGACGCCCACGAGCCCGGTCCGCTCGCGCACGGCACGCTCCGCCGCCTGGGCCGGGAACGAGTGGCACGAGCGCCCGCGGTAGTGCGGCAGATGGATCTCCCCGCGCAGCGCCGCCTCGAGCACCGGCCAGGACTCGCCCGGCTCGACGCGCCCGTAGTAGACGCCGTCCGGGAGCGAGACGAGGTTGCCCGCGAAGCGGTCGCCCCCGACGTGCGACGTCTGCCAGGCCCAACCCTCCTCCACCTGCTCGCGCACGGCGTCGTAGAGGGGGCGGCCGTACTTCGAGCAGCAGCGGTCGTGCTTGCCGTGCGTGCACACGAGGAAGAGCGGGTGCTCGACGCGCACCCCCTCGGTCGCAAGCTCGAGGTCGAGGAGATCGTCGTAGCGCTCGAGCTCGAAGCAGCGGAGGTCGTGGGTCGACTCGGCGGTCCGGGCGAAAAACGCCATCAGACCGTCCTCGCGCCGCCGCTCGGTGCGGCGGATGAAGAGGATCCGCGTATGCGGGAAGACCGAGCGCTGCCGCCGCAGGTGCTCCTTCACCTCCGCCGAGAGCGTCGAGCCGTCGACGGCGTCGCGGGGCCAGAGCCCGCGGTACTCGATCAGCAGCCAGGTCTCGACCCGGCTCGCGGTCGCCGCGAGCGGCTCCGCGTGGGCGTGTGACGTCTCCGCACAGAACGGCCTAGTCGGCAAGAACACGGCAGATCACCTGCCCGCTCGTCACTCCGGCGCCCGCCGCGACCGACAGCTCCGCCACGGTGCCGGCCCGGTGCGCCGTGATCTCGTTCTCCATCTTCATCGCCTCGACGACGCACAGCACCTGCCCCGGCTCCACGGCATCGCCGTCCGCCACCTCGACCTTCAGCACCGTGCCCTGCATCGGGCTGACGACCGCGTCGCCGCCCCCGGCCGCGCCGGCGCGGCCGCGCTCGCGCCGGCGCCGGGCCAGCTCGGCCCACGGCGGCTCCGGCTCGAGCAGCGTCACGTCGTAGCGGCGGCCGTCCACCTCGACGGAGCGCATGCGCTCGCGCAGCGGGCCGGACGCGAGCGCGTCGCTCCGAGTGGCCTTCTCTCCATCCAGCTCGGCCGCCTGCGCGGCCAGCTCCTCGGACTCGACGAGCCCATCGCACGTCTCGCCGGCGACGAAGCACGGGTGTGAGAGCAGCGCACGGTGGAAGCCGAGCAGCGTCGGTGGCCCGGCGATGGCGAAGTCCTCGAGCGCTCGGAGCATCCGCAGCCGCGCGTGCTCCCGGTCGGAGCCGCGCACGATCAGCTTCGCGATCATCGGGTCGTAGAGGCCGCTGATCTCGGAGCCCGCGACGACACCGGAGTCGACACGCACGCCCGGCCCCGACGGCTCGCGATAGGCGGTGATCCGCCCGGGCGCCGGCAGAAACCCGCTCGCGACGTCCTCGGCGTTGATCCGGCACTCGATCGCGTGGCCGCGCAGCACCACGTCCTCCTGCCGCAACGAGAGCGGCTCGCCGGCCGCAACGAGCACCTGCTCGCGTACGAGGTCGATGCCGGTCACCTCCTCGGTGACCGTGTGCTCGACCTGGATGCGGGTGTTCATCTCCATGAAGAAGTAGTCGCCCTCGGGGGTGAGCAGCCCTTCGATCGTCCCGGCCGACCGGTAGCCCGCGGCGCGCGCGGCGTCCACGGCGATCCCGCCGATGCGCTCGCGCAGTGCCTCGTCGACCGCCGGCGAGGGCGTCTCTTCGATCAGCTTCTGGTGCCGGCGCTGGATCGTGCAGTCGCGCTCGCCCAGGTGGATCACGTTGCCGTGGCCGTCCGCGAGCACCTGCACCTCGACGTGGCGTGGATCCTCGAGGTAGCGCTCGACGTAGACGCGGCCGTCCGCAAAGAACTTCTCCCCCTCGCGCTGGGCCGACTCGAAGGCGCGCTCCGCCTCGGCGGGCGCCGCGACGAGCTTCATCCCCTTGCCGCCGCCCCCGGCCGCCGCCTTGACGATCAGCGGGTAGCCGATCTCCTCGCCGAGCCTCAGCACCTCGGCGACGTCCTCGACGGGGTCGGTCGCGCCCGGGATGATCGGAACGCCGGCCGCGCGCATCGCGGTCCGCGCCTGCGTCTTCGAGCCCATCAGCTCGATCGCCGAGCTTGGAGGGCCGATCCAGACGATGCCCGCCTGCTCGCACGCCCGCGCGAACGCGGCGTTCTCGGCGAGGAAGCCGTAGCCAGGATGGATCGCCTCGGCGCCTGCCTCCCGCGCGGCCTGCAGCAGGCGCTCGCCGACGAGGTAGCTCTCGGCGGCCGGCCCGGGCCCGATCAGGAACGCCTCGTCGGCCGCCCGCGCGTGCACCGAGTCGCGGTCGGCCTCGGAGTAGACGGCGACGGTGCCGATCCCGAGCTCGCGCAGCGTCCGGAAGATCCGGACCGCGATCTCACCGCGATTCGCCACGAGCACCTTGGAGAAGACGGGCATGGGCCGCGTATTCTCTCCGAGCCGTGACGCTTCCCGACCAGCTGACCGTCGCACGGGCCGCGTCCGTCCCGCTCGTGGTCCTGCTCTACGCCTGGGAGCTGCCGCACAACGAGATCTGGGCGACCTCGCTCTTCTGCGTCGCGATGGCGACGGACTGGCTGGACGGCCGGATCGCGCGGCGCCGCGGCACGACGTCGCCACTCGGCTCGCTGCTCGACCCGATCGCGGACAAGGTGCTCGTGCTCGCGGTGCTCGTGATGCTGATCGAGGACGCGGTCTGGCCCGCCTGGATGGTGGCTGCGATCGTCGCGCGCGAGCTGCTGATCTCCGGGCTGCGCCTGGCCGCGATCGAGCGCGGGGTGGTGATGGCGGCCCGCGACCTCGGCAAGCTGAAGACCTGGTCGCAGGCGGTCGCGGCGGCCCTCGGCGGCTTCGCGGCGGCCGGCCTGTGGAGCGATTCGATCGGCTGGTGGGCGCTGCTCGTGGCGCTGATCCTCACGTGGATCTCGGGACTGGATTACGCACGCATCGCACCGCGTGTGCTGCGTGGTACCGCATGAGCGGCCGCGAAGGGACGTTCGAGCACGCGGGCGGCCGGACGTGGTACCGCGTCGCCGGAGAGCTCGGATCCGGGCGGCCGCCGCTGCTCGCACTCCACGGCGGCCCCGGCTCGACGCACCACTACTTCGCACCGCTCGAGCGACTCGCCGAGGCCGGGCGGGCAGTCGTCCTCTACGACCAGGTCGGCTGCGGCGGCTCGGAGAAGCGGCCGGACGTTGAGTGGTCGCTCGAGCTCTTCCTCGACGAGGTCGACGCGCTCCGCGCAGAGCTCGGGCTGGAGCGCATTCACCTGCTCGGCACGTCCTGGGGCGGGATGCTCGCGCTCGAGCACGCCCTCCGCCGTCCGGGCACGCTCGCGAGCCTGATCCTCAGCTCGACGCTGGCCTCGATCGCCGAGTGGGAGGTGGAAGCGCGCCGGCTGCGCGACGAGCTTCCCGCCGACGTGCGGGCCGTGCTCGACCGACACGAGTCCGCCGGCACCTACGACGACCCGGAGTACGTCGAGGCGATGGCCGCATTCGACGCCCGGCACTTCCACCGGGGCGGGTCTCGGCATGAGCTGGAGCGGATGAAGGCGGAGAAGTCCGACGTCGCCTACCGGGCGATGGTCGGCCCGAACGAGTGGACGATGACCGGCGTGCTGAGGGGCTGGGACGTCCGTTCACGTCTCCCCGAGCTCGATGTGCCCACGCTCGTGGTCCGCGGGCGCTACGACATGAGCAGCGACGCGATCGCCAGGACGCTCGTGGACGGGATCCGCGGCGCGGAGTACGTCGTCTTCGAGCAGAGCTCACACACGCCCGTGCTCGAGGAGACCGAGGGCTACCTCGACGTCGTCAGCCGCTTTCTGGACCGCGCGGAGCGTTAGGCCGCGCGGAGGCCGGGTTCGCGTTCTGCCTTCGACGTGCACCAGTCGTCGAATGCTGCCCAGCCCCGGAGATACGAGGAGAGCTGGGTCAGCCCACGCGCCACCTCGACCTTGATCGAGATCACGCAGATGGGGCAGAAGGGCTCGTCGGCAGACCGGGCGGGGTGATCACCACAGCGAGCACACATCGTGCTCGTGCAACGGCGCGGAGCCCGGAGTGGATACGCCTGCTACGCCTCGTCGTCGGCGTCGACGCCCTCGGCGAGCGCAGCAGCCGCCCAACCGCCGGACGGCACGCCGTTCTCTCGCAGCGCCGCCAGGATCGCTTCGCGCACAGCCGGAGTCGGCTCGGGGACGATTGCGTCCGTCGGCGCCTCCACGACGCGAGGGTACAGGCTTCCGGCAGGCCCGAGCAGAATCACTCCTTCGGGGGATTCTGCTGGAAACGAAGGGGTTCACACTTGCGGTTCTGACCTGGCGTTTCTGTCGGTAGGAGGGAAACAAATGCTGCAGTGGAAGAACCCCCGGTTCCTTGCGCTCCTCGTGGCGCTCGCGGGCCTGTCCGCCCTGCTCGGCGAGTTCGGGTGGCTGCTCAGAAACTTCGGCTGGTAGAGGCCGCCCGATGAGCGCGGGGGCCAAGATGCCCCCGCGGCTGGCGGCCCTCGTCGTGCCCGTGTACGCCGCGGGCCTCGCCGTGGCAGCCGCAGCCGCGGGATCGTTTGCGACATCGCCGCGTGGCGTGGCCACGCTCGCGGGCGTCGCAGGCCTGCTCGCGGCCTCGACCCTGTCCGAGCGCTATCCCGTCCCGCTCGACGGGATCGACGCCGGCGGAGTCTCGCTCGGCTTCGTCTTCTGCGTCGCCACCATCGTCCTGTACGGCTGGGCCGCCGGTGTGATCGTGGCCTTCGCCGCGCCGATCATGCACCTGATCGAGCACCGGCCACCGGTACGCGTGGCCTACAACGCGTCGGTGCAGGCGATCGTCGCCGCCGCGGCCGGGTTCGCGATCGAACCCCTGGCAGGCGACGGCGCGCTCCACCTCGTCGCGCAGGTCGCCGTGGCTGCGTCCGTGCACTACAGCCTGAACATGGTGCTGATCAGCCTCGTGATCGCTGCCAGCGCTGGGAAGCCGTTCAAGGGCGTCATCCACTCGACTCTCAGCGTCACGATGCTGCCCTTCGCGCTGATGGCCTCGGCGTCGCTGATCCTCGTCGTCCTCTGGCAGCGCTCCCCCGCGCTCTCGGCCGCGCTCGTCGGGCCGCTGCTCGCGATCGCGCTCTACCAGCGCTCGACGTTCCGAGAGCTCCGCGCGATGCGGCTCGCACTGACCGACCCGCTCACGGGGCTCGGCAACCACCGCCACTTCCACGACCGGCTCGAGCGCGAGCTCGCCGACTCGCAGGCGCAGGACTATCCGCTCAGCCTCTGCCTCGTGGACATCGACGACTTCAAGCGGATCAACGACCGCTTCGGCCATCCCGGCGGCGACAAGGTGCTCGCGCAGCTCGCGACGAAGCTCCGCCAGGGCGGCGAGGCCTTCCGGCTCGGCGGCGACGAGTTCGCGATCCTGCTCCCCGGCCGCGACGAGGAAGGCGCGGCGATCGCCGCCCGGGCGATCGTGGGCCGGATCGCCGGCTACGAGCTCGACCCCGCAGGCTCGGTCACCGTCAGCGCCGGGATCGCGACCGTCCCCTCGGAGGGAATCGTCCGCGACGAGCTCGTGAAGCGCGCCGACAGCGCGCTCTACTGGGCCAAGGAGTACGGCAAGGACCAGGTGCGGGTCTACCGACCCGACGTGCTCGAGATCGCCGAGCTCAAGCGCCTCGCAGCAGGGCCGGACCGCGCCGCGCGCTTCCGCGCCGCGGCGAGCCTCGCCCGCGCCGTCGACGCACGCGACGCGTACACCGGTAGCCACTCCGAGCGCGTCGCCGACCTCGCGGCTCGGATCGCGATCCGGATCGGCGTCGACCGCGAGCAGGTCGAGCTCACCCGCCTGGCCGGCAGCCTGCACGACCTCGGCAAGCTCGCGATCCCGGAGGAGATCCTGCGCAAGCCCGGCCCGCTCTCGGAGACTGAGCGGCTCGTGCTCGAGCGGCATCCGCAGATCGGCTTCCGCATGCTCGAGTCGCTCGGCGTCGACCCGGTCGCCGACTGGGTGCTCCATCACCACGAACGCTGGGACGGCTCCGGCTACCCCGACGGCCTCCCGGGCGACGACATCCCGCTCGGCGCCCGCATCATCTTCGTCGCTGACGCCTACGACGCGATGACCTCGGACCGCGTCTACCGCGACCGGCTCACCGACGACGAGGCGATCGCCGAGCTGGAGCGCTGCGCGGGCTCGCAGTTCGACCCGGCGATCGTGACGGCGCTCGCCGAGGAGCTCGGCCTCGAGGTCGAGACCCGCACCGCCGTCCTCGCCTAGCGCTCCTAGCTCAGCGGCACGAGACGCGTCGCCGTCGCCTTGAAGGACGCGACGACCGGTTCCCCTTCGGCCAGCGCGAGCCGCTCCGCAGACGCGGCCGTCACCTCGGCCGTCAGCGGGCCGACGCGCACGCGGGTGCGGTTGCCGAGCCGAACGAGGGACGCGATCGGCGCCCTCAGGTGGTTGAGAGCCGAGTCTGGCGGCGCTTCGCGCGCGACGGTGACGTCCCAGCACGCGATCGCGACGCCCACGCGCCCGCTGCCGGCGTCCGTCGAGTAGACGACACCGCCGCTCTCGAGCGTCACTTCCGTCAGCCCGTTCGCGGACGGGCCGGCCACGCCCGGGACGAGATTGCCGCCGGTGAGCGCGGCCACGAACGCGTCGGCAGGCGCCGCCACGAGCTCCTCCGGGCTCCCTTCCTGAACGAGCCGGCCGCGCACGAGCACGGCGACACGTGACGCGAGCGCCGCCGCGTCCTCGAAGTCGTGGGTGACGAGCAGGGTCGGCAGGGCGAGGTCGCGCAAGAGCAGTCGCAGCTCGCCACGGACCTGCGCGCGCGTGTGCGCGTCGAGCGCCGCCATCGGCTCGTCGAGGAGCAGCAGCCGCGGCTCGCGCGCGAGCGCACGGGCGAGCGCGACGCGCTGCCGCTCACCCCCGGAGAGATCGCCGGGCCGGGCGCGGGCAAGCTCGGCGATGCCGAACCGCTTCAGCAGGGCGGGGGCCCCGGCGCGCGCGCCGTACGCGACGTTCTGCTCCACGCTCAGGTGCGGGAAGAGCGCGTAATCCTGGAAGACGAACCCGACCGAGCGGCGCTCGGGAGCCAGGTCGATGCCGTGCTCGTGGTCGAACCAGACCTCGTCTCCCACGGCGATCCGGCCGCGCGCCGGCCGCACGAGCCCGGCGAGGGCGCGCAGCAGGGTCGTCTTGCCCGCCCCCGACGGCCCGGCGAGCGCCAGCGTCCCGGCGCCTGCCTCGAGCGTCAGGTCGAGCGAGAACGAGCGAAGGGGAACGGAGAGATCGAGCCGGATCGTGTCCATGAGGGAATCAGCTTCGCAGCGAGCAGGATCAGGATGCTGAAGACGACGAAGAGCGCGCCGAGCGCGAGCGCGACGTCGAAGTCCTGGTCGAGCGAGTCGTAGATGGCGAGCGGAGCGGTCTGCGTGAGTCCCGGCAGGCTGCCGGCAAACATGATCGTCGCCCCGAACTCGCCCAGCCCGCGGGCGAACGCGAGCGTGGAGCCCGCTCCGAGGCCGCCCGCGGCGAGCGGCAGCGCAACACGGCGGAAGGTCCGGCCGCGGTCGGCACCGAGCGTGCGGGAAGCATCGAGCAGGCGCGGATCGACGGCCTCGAAGGCGGCGATCGCCCCCCGGACGTAAAACGGGCTCGCGACGAAGCAGACCGCGAGCACGACGGCGAGCTGCGTGAACGGGATCGAGAGGCCGAGCGCTCCCAGCTCGTCGCCCAGAAGCCCGGAGCGGCCGAAGGCGGCGAGCAGGCCGATGCCCGCGACGGCGGGCGGGACCACGAGCGGCAGCTCGAGGAGCGCGACGACGAGCGAGCGGCCGCGAAACCTCTTCGTGGCCAGCAGATACGCGGCGGGCGTGCCGAACCCCAGGATCAGCACGTGCGCGATGAGGCTCGTGGTCAGGCTGACGCGGAGCGCAGCTCGGGCGCGCTCACTGCCGAGCTGAGCGACAAGCTCGACCGGCGAGACGCGCAGAAAGAGCGCCAGCAGCGGCAGCGTCAGGAACAGGACGGCGGCTGCGAGCGCGAACCACAGCGCGATCCCGAACGCCCTACTCCGCACGGTTCGGCACCGGCAGGAATCCCACGGCGCGCAGCGCGTCGGCTCCCTCGTCGCCGGCGAGGCGCTCAACGAACTCCGTCGCGCGATCGGTCTCGCCGGCGGTGACCACGGCCGCGTAGTAGCGAACGTCCGGCTGAACACTGTCTGGGATGGCCAGCTCGCGGACGTCCTCGGCAGCCGCAGGAACGTCGGTCGCGTAGACGATCCCCGCATCGGCCTCGCCGAGGGCGACCTTGCCGAGCACGCCCTTCACGTCCTGCTCGAGGCTGACGACGTTCTCGATCGCGGCTGCGAGGCCCGCCGCGGCGAGCGCCTCGCGTGCGTAGTCGCCGATCGGCACCCCCTCCCCGCCGAGGATGAGCTTGACGCCCGGGCGGGCGAGGTCGCCGAATTCCTCCAGCCCGGCAGGGTTGCCTGCGGGCACGACGACCACGAGCCGGTTCGAGGCGAAGACGACCGGGGCCTCGACGAGGCCGGCAGACCGGAGCTCCTCCATCGGAGTTCCGCTCGCGCTCAGGAAGACGTCGGCCGGCGCGCCGTCACGGATCTGCGCAGCGAGCTCGTCGGAGCCGGCGAACGTGTAGCGCGGAGCGTCGTCGACCTCCGGCGCGACGTCGCGCAACGAGGACGCGGCGAAGACCTCGAGCTGCGCGTCGTCGGAGCCGCCACAGCCGGCGACGAGCGCCACCAGTACCGCAGCGAGCGCGTAGACGCGCATCATCGCTCCACCATCACCGACGTCGCCTTGACGACGCCCGCGGCACTCGCGCCCGCCTTCAGGCCGAGCTGCTCGGCGGACTCGCGCGTGATGATCGCGACGATCCTCGCGGGCTCCGTCACGTCGATCTCGACGCGCGCCAGGAAGCCGTCGAGCTCGACCGAGCGGACGACGCCTCGGAAGTGGTTCCGCGCCGAGATCGTCTCGTCGCCGGCCGGGGCACGCAACCGTCGGACCTCGGCCGCGGCGACGACACGGCGGTTGGAGGCATCTCGGTCGACCCGGATCTTTCCGGCCCGGTCCCAGCGCCGGAGCGTGTCCAGGCTGATCCCGAGCGCACGTGCCGCCTCGGCGGCGCTGTAAGTCTGCCTAGGCATTTCCTAGGCACGATAAGGTACGCCGGTGCAGGTCGTCAAGGCTCCCGACGCGGCGACGTGGCTCCGGCGGGCGGGGCCGCTGCTGCTTGCCGACGAGGCGCGGCACAACCTCGTCCTCGGGCTCGCAGGAACGTTGCGCGACCGGCCGGAGCTCTATCCCGCTCCCGAGCTCTGGCTCGTCGAGGACGAGGGGGCGGTGGTCGGCGCGGCACTGCGCACCCCTCCCTACCGCCTCGTGCTCGCGCAGCCCGCCGTGCCCGGCGCGCTCGAAGCGCTCGCCGCGGGCCTGCCGGACGTGCCCGGTGTCGTCGCGGCCGTGCCGGAGGGACACGAGTTCGCGGCCGCCTGGCAGGCGAGGACGGGGACGGAGATCCGGCCGGGCCACGCCCAGGGCGTCTACAAGCTCGAACGCGTCGTGCCGCCGCGCCCAGCGAGCGGCTCGTCGCGGCCGGCGACCGACACCGACCGGGAGCTCCTGCTCGAGTGGCTGCACGCGTTCTCGATCGAGGCGCTGCACGAGGAGAACCCGGACCTCGTCAACCTCGAGCGCATGGTCGCCCAGCGCATCGGCCCCGCGACCGACTCGGGCTTCGTGCTCTGGGAGGACGAGGGCGAGCCGGTGTCGGCGACGGGATTCGGCAGCCCGACCCCGACCGGCTCCCGGATCGGCCCGGTCTACACGCCGCCGGAGCGGCGCGGCCACGGCTACGCGAGCGTGCTCGTGGCGGAGGTCTCGCAGGCGCAGCTCGACGCGGGCAAGCGCTTCTGCTTCCTCTACACCGACCTCGCCAACCCGACCTCGAACAAGATCTACCTCGACCTCGGCTACGAGCGCGTCTGCGATTCCGTCGAGCTCGACTTTTTTGTCAGCGCAAGTTGAGCATCCGCGGGAGCGGATGCTCACCGCGCAAAGATCCCTAAAGGGGCCGCTTCGCGGCCCGGCGACCCCTACAGGGGTATGTTGCCGTGTTTTCGCTTGGGCCTCGGCTCGCGCTTCGGCAGCGCGACCTCGAGCGCGGAGATCAGCACGGGCCGCGTCGTGCGCGGCTCGATCACCTCGTCCACGTAGCCGCGCTCGGCCGCGTGGTAGGGGTTCGCGAAGCGCTCCTTGTAGTCCGCGATCAGCTCCGCGCGGCGGGCTTCCGGATCGGCCGCGGCTTCGAGCTCCTTGCGGAAGATGATGTTGACGGCGCCCTCCGGGCCCATCACTGCCACCTCGGCGGTCGGCCAGGCGACGTTGAAGTCCGCGCGGATGTGCTTCGAGCTCATCACGTCGTAGGCCCCGCCGTACGCCTTCCGGGTGATCACGGTCAGCTTCGGCACGGTCGCCTCCGCATAGGCGTAGAGCAGCTTGGCGCCGTGGCGGATGATCCCGCCCCACTCCTGCTCGGTGCCGGGCAGGAACCCGGGGACGTCGACGAACGTGACGAGCGGGATGTTGAACGCGTCGCACGTGCGGACGAAGCGCGCCGCCTTGGTGGAGGCGTCGATGTCGAGCACGCCCGCGAGCGCCGCCGGCTGGTTGCCGACGATCCCGACGGAATGGCCCCCGAGCCGGGCGAAGCCGCAGACGATGTTCTCCGCCCAGCGCTCCTGCACCTCGAGGAAGCTGTCCTCGTCCACCACGGTCTCGATCACGCGCTTCATGTCGTAGGGCTTCGTCGCCTCGTCCGGGATGAACGTGTCCAGCTCGGGCGCCTCGCGGTCCGGAGGATCGGAGGGGGCGGCGTACGGGGCTCGCTCGAGGTTGTTCTGCGGCAGGTAGGAGAGCAGCAGCCGCGCATCCTCGAGCGCCGCCTCCTCGTCGGCGGCGGTGAAGTGGGCCACGCCGGACTTGGCAGCGTGCGTGGTGGCGCCACCGAGATCCTCGAACGAGACGTCCTCGCCGGTGACGGTCTTCACGACGTCGGGGCCCGTGATGAACATGTACGAGCTGCCCTCGGTCATGAGCACGAAGTCCGTGATCGCAGGCGAATAGACCGCACCGCCGGCGCAGGGGCCGAGCACGAGCGAGAGCTGGGGCACCACGCCCGAGCTCTGCACGTTGCGCCAGAAGATCTCCGCGTAGCCGGCGAGCGAGACGACGCCCTCCTGGATCCTCGCGCCCCCCGAGTCGTTGATCCCGATCACCGGGTGGCCGTACTTCAAGGCCATGTCCATCACCTTGCAGACCTTCTCGGCGAAGACCTCCGAGAGGGAGCCGCCGAAGACGGTGAAGTCCTGCGAGAAGACGAAGACCTTCCGGCCGAAGATCTCGCCGTATCCCGTGACGACGGCATCGCCGTACGGCCGGTTCGCCATCGAGTCGAAGTCGGGATTGCGGTGGCGGACGTAGCGGTCGAGCTCGACGAAGGAGCCGGGGTCGAGCAGCCGCTCGAGCCGCTCGCGGGCGAGCAGCTTGCCGCGCTCGCGCTGCCGCGCGACGGCCTTTTCGTTCCCCGCGTGCGCGGCCTGCTCGGAGAGCTCCTGGAGCCAGGCGAGCTTCGCCGCGGTCGTCTCGTGCGTCCCGGCCATCGTGCGGCAGCCTAACCCGGTGCGTTCGCGGCCGGAGTAGAGTCGAGCCGTGCTCGCGGTCGAGCGGCTGCCCTCCGTGTTGCTCCGGCTGGAGGGCGCTGCCGTGTTCGTCGCGTCGATCGTCCTCTACTTCCACGAGGGGTTCGGCTGGCTCGCCCTGGTGCTGCTCGCGCTCGCACCGGATCTGGCCATGATCGGGTACGCCGCCGGGGAGCGGGTCGGCGCAGCCGCCTACGACATCGTGCACACCGAGGCGCTCCCGATCGCGCTCGCCGTGGTCGGCGTGGTGGCCGACCGCGACATGGCGCTGCAGCTGGCGCTGATCTGGCTGGCGCACATCGGTGCCGACCGCATGCTCGGCTACGGCCTCAAGTACCCGAGTGGGTTCAAGGACACGCACCTCCAGCGCGTCTGATGGAGAAGCCGCTCGACCGCTCGACGACGTGGCCGTTCCGGGACGGCGAGCCGGGGCCGTTCCACTACGCGCGCAACGCTCATCCGACGGGCGTCGAGGCGGAGCGCGCCCTCGGCGAGCTCGACGGTGGCGACGCGCTCCTCTTTTCCTCCGGCATGGGCGCGGCGACGGCACTGGCGCTGGCGCTGCTCGAGCCCGGAGCCACCGTCGCGGTCGCACAGGACGCCTATTACGGCACCGGTGTGCTCTTCCGGGAGCTGGAGCGCTGGGGTATCCGGCACGTGCTCTTCGACCAGACGGGGCCGCCGCCCGCAGACGTCCAGCTCGTCTGGACGGAGGCGCCGTCGAACCCGCTCCTGACGATGCCCGACCTCGCTGCCGCGGTCGCCCACGCTGCGCCCGTCGTCTGCGACTCGACCGCGGCGACGCCGATCCACCTGCGTCCGCTGGAGCACGGCTGCGACTACGTCCTCCACTCGGCGACCAAGTACCTGGCCGGGCACCACGACGCGCTGCTCGGAGCCGTCGTCTGCCGACGCCCGGAGGACGCGGCGCGGCTGCACGAGGTCCGGACCCGGACCGGCATCGTGGCCGCGCCCGACGCGGCCTGGCTCCTCCTGCGCGGCCTGAAGACGCTCGACGTGCGCGTCGAGCGACAGACGGCGTCCGCCCGGGAGCTCGCCGCCCGGCTGGCCGAGCACCCTGCCGTCGCGGTCGTCCGCTACCCCGGCTTCGGCGGCCTGCTGTCGTTCGACGTCGCTGACGGCGCCGCGGCGCACGCGGTCGAGATCGGCACGCGAGTGATCACGAACGCGACCAGCCTGGGCGGCGTCGATTCGACGATGGAGTCGCGCCATCGGTGGGAGCCGGAGCGGGTCCCTCCCGGCCTGCTGCGGCTGAGCGTGGGCCTGGAGCCGGTCGACTCGCTCTGGGACGATCTGCGCGCAGCGCTGGACGCCGCCAGCCGTTAAACATCGGCGGTTTGCGGGTACAGAAGCGCCCGCGACGGCGTCGAGGAACCGCCGCACCCACCCTGCGTCAGCAAAGGAGCTCCGAGTGCCCCCTGCACCGTCGACCGGTCCGCGCCAGCAACGCAGCCGCAAGCCCGTCGTAGCCGAGTCGGGGAACGGCGGCCCGCCGCCCACCGCAGCCGAGCTCGCGAAGCTCGTCGCGGCGCTCCAGGCTGCGAGCGACGGCGATTTCTCCGTCCGGCTGCGCGGCGACGGGGCCTTGGCGGAGGCCGCAGCGGCGTTCAACACGCTGGTCGAGCGCAACCAGCGGGTGACGACGGAGTTCGTGCGCGTCAGCAAGGTGGTGGGGCGCGAGGGTCGGATCAACGAACGTGCGGACGTGGCCGTGGCGCCGGGGTCGTGGGCGGAGAAGGTGGGTGCCGTCAACGAGCTGATCGACAACCTGGCGCGGCCGACGATCGAGGTCGCGCGCGTGATCGACGCGGTTGCCGACGGCGACCTGAGCCAGAGGATCCAGCTGCAGATCGGCGGCCAGCCCGTGCGCGGCGAGTTCCGCCGCATCGGCACGACGGTGAACGCGATGGTCAACCAGCTCTCCTCCTTCGCGGACGAGGTGACCCGCGTCGCGCGCGAAGTCGGCACCGAGGGCAAGCTGGGCGGCCAGGCGAAGGTCAAGGGCGTCTCGGGGACGTGGAAGGACCTGACCGACTCGGTGAACGGGATGGCCTCGAACCTCACGGGCCAGGTGCGGAACATCGCCGAGGTGACGACGGCGGTGGCCAACGGCGACCTCTCGAGGAAGGTGACGGTCGACGTCAAGGGCGAGGTGCTCGAGCTCAAGAACACCGTCAACACGATGGTCGACCAGCTCTCGATCTTCGCGGACGAGGTCACACGCGTCGCGCGCGAGGTCGGCAGCGAAGGCGCCCTCGGCGGCCAGGCCCAGGTGCGGGGCGTCTCGGGCGTCTGGAAGGACCTGACGGAGAACGTGAACACGCTCGCCGGCAACCTGACGGGGCAGGTGCGGAACATCGCCGCGGTGACGACGGCGGTCGCAAACGGCGACCTGACGAAGAAGATCACCGTCGACGTCAAGGGCGAGGTGCTCGAGCTGAAGGAGACCGTCAACACGATGGTCGACAACCTCCGTGCGTTCAGCGCCGAGGTGACGCGCGTCGCGCGCGAGGTCGGCACCGAGGGCAAGCTGGGCGGCCAGGCCCAAGTCGAAGGCGTCAGCGGCGTCTGGAAGGACCTGACCGAGAACGTGAACACGCTCGCCGGCAACCTGACGAGCCAGGTCCGGAACATCGCGGAGGTCACGACGGCGGTCGCGAACGGCGACCTTTCGAAGAAGGTCACAGTCGACGTGCGCGGCGAGGTGCTCGCGCTCAAGGAAACCGTCAACACGATGGTCGACCAGCTGCGCTCGTTCGCCGCCGAGGTGACGCGCGTCGCCCGCGAGGTCGGCACGGAAGGTCGGTTGGGCGGCCAGGCACAGGTCGAGGGCGTCAGCGGCGTCTGGGGGGACCTGACCGACAACGTGAACCAGCTCGCGGAGAACCTGACGACGCAGGTGCGGGCGATCGCCGATGTGACGACGGCGGTCGCGAAGGGCGACCTCTCGCAGAAGATCACCGTCGACGCCCAGGGCGAGATCGCCCAGCTGAAGGGCACGATCAACACGATGGTCGACCAGCTCTCCTCCTTCGCGGCCGAGGTGACCCGGGTCGCGCGCGAGGTCGGCACCGAGGGCAGCCTGGGCGGGCAGGCTCAGGTCGAGGGCGTCAGCGGCACGTGGCGCGACCTCACCGACAACGTCAACTTCATGGCCTCGTCGCTCACCGAGCAGGTGCGGAACATCGCGCAGGTGACGACCGCCGTCGCAAACGGCGACCTCTCCAAGAAGATCACCGTCGACGTCAAGGGCGAGGTCTTCGAGCTCAAAGACACGATCAACACGATGGTCGACCAGCTGCGCTCGTTCGCCGCCGAGGTGACGCGCGTCGCCCGCGAGGTCGGCACGGAAGGCCGGTTGGGCGGCCAGGCTCAGGTCGAAGGCGTCAGCGGCACCTGGAAGGACCTGACCGACAACGTGAACACGCTCGCCGGCAACCTCACGAGCCAGGTCCGGAACATCGCGCTCGTCACGACCGCGGTGGCGAACGGCGACCTCTCCAAGAAGATCACCGTCGACGTCAAGGGCGAGGTGCTCGAGCTGAAGGACACGATCAACACGATGGTCGACCAGCTCTCGACCTTCGCCGCCGAGGTGACGCGCGTCGCGCGCGAGGTCGGCACCGAGGGCCGTCTCGGCGGGCAGGCCGAGGTCGTGGGCGTGTCCGGGACGTGGAAGGACCTGACCGACAACGTGAACCAGCTCGCAGGCAACCTGACCGGGCAGGTGCGCGCGATCGCAGACGTGACGACCGCCGTCGCGCAGGGCGATCTCTCCCAGAAGATCACCGTCGACGCCAAGGGCGAGATCGCGGAGCTCTCCTCGACGATCAACACGATGGTCGACCAGCTCTCGACCTTCGCCGCCGAGGTGACGCGCGTCGCGCGGGAGGTCGGCACGGAAGGGAAGCTCGGCGGGCAGGCTCAGGTCGAGGGCGTGTCCGGAGTCTGGAAGGGCCTGACCGACAACGTGAACCTGCTGGCGGAGACGCTCACGACGCAGCTGCGGGCGATTGCGAACGTCTCCACGGCGGTGACCTCCGGTGACCTGACCCGCTCGATCGACGTCGAGGCCGCGGGCGAGGTCGCCGAGCTGAAGGACAACATCAACCAGATGATCGTGAACCTGCGCGCCACGACCGCGCAGAACGCACAGCAGGACTGGCTCAACTCGAACCTCGCCCGCTTCTCGGCCATGCTGCAGGGCCAGCGCGACGTGCGGACGGTCGCGCGGTTGCTGATGAGCGAGGTGACGCCGCTCGTGGCCGCGCACCACGGCGCCCTCTACGTCGCCGACGCGACGGACGAGGGCGGCGAGCCCGAGCTGCAGCTCGTCGCGAGCTACGGCTACAAGGAGCGCAAGTCGATCTCGAACCGCTTCAAGTTTGGCGAGTCGCTCGTCGGGCAGTCCGCGCTCGAACGGAAGGCGATCGTGATCACCGCCGCGCCCGACGACTACATCAAGATCACGTCCGGGCTCGGCGAGGCCGCGCCCACGAGCATCATCGTGATCCCGATCCTGTTCGAGGAGAGCGTGCTGGCCGTGATGGAGCTCGCCTCGTTCGCGGCGTTCACCGAGGTGCAGGAGGCGTTTCTCGACCAGCTGTCGGAGTCGATCGGCGTCGTCCTGAACACGATCCAGGCCAACATGCGCACGGAGATGCTGCTGGAGCAGTCGCAGACCCTGACCCAGGAGCTCCAGAGTCAGTCGGAGGAGCTACAGGCCCAGCAGGACGAGCTGAAGCGCTCGAACACCGAGCTCGAGGAGCAGGCGGCGACCCTGCGCGCCTCTGAGGAGCTCCTGCAGACCCAGCAGGAGGAGCTGCAGCAGTCGAACGAGGAGCTCGAGGAGAAGGCACAGCTGCTCGAGGAGCAGAACCGCCGGATCGAGGTCAAGAACCAGGAGATCGAGCTCGCCCGCTCGGCACTCGAGGAGAAGGCCGAACAGCTCGCACTCTCGTCGCGCTACAAGTCCGAGTTCCTCGCGAACATGTCGCACGAGCTGCGCACGCCGCTCAACTCGCTGCTCATCCTCGCCAAGCTGCTCGGCGACAACTCCGACGGCAACCTGACCGACAAGCAGATCGAGTTCGCCCGGACGATCCACACCGCCGGCTCCGAGCTGCTCGGCCTGATCAACGACATCCTCGACCTCTCCAAGGTCGAGGCCGGGAAGATGGACATCCATCTCGCCGAGGTGACGGTGGCCGACGAGCTGGCCCAGCTCGAGCGCGCGTTCGGTCCCCTGGCCGAGGAGAAGGGGCTCTCGTTCGAGCTCGACTTCGCGCCGGACGCGCTGCCCGCGCTCGAGACCGATCCGCAAAGGCTGCAGCAGATCCTGAAGAACCTGCTCTCGAACGCCGTCAAGTTCACGGAGGCGGGATCGGTGCAGATGCGCGTCGGCCTCGCGCCGCCGGAGCTCCAGTTCGCCGGCGAAGCGCTCGCGCGTGCGGAGCGCGTGCTCTCGTTCTCGATCGTCGACACCGGCATCGGGATCGCGCCCGACAAGGTCCGCCTGATCTTCGAGGCGTTCCAGCAGGCCGACGGGACGACGAGCCGGCGCTTCGGCGGCACGGGGCTCGGGCTTTCGATCAGCCGTGAGATCGCACGCCTGCTCGGCGGCGAGATCCACGTCCTCTCGACGCCCGGCGAGGGGAGCACGTTCACGCTCTTCCTGCCGGAGCAGTTCGTGCCCCACGCGCCTGCGGAGACCGGCGCCGACCTCCTGCGCGAGCTCTCCACGGGGCTCGTGACCGTGCCCACTCCGCAGGACGGCGCCGGACCGCTACCGGCCGAAGCAGCGGCCGATCCGCAGCTCCTCGCGCCCGAGGTCGAGGACGACCGCGACGCGATCGAGGACGGCGACCGGGTGGTGCTGATCGTCGAGGACGACCCCGACTTCGCACGCACCGAGCTGACGGTCGCGCGCGAGCACGGCTTCAAGGGTCTCGTCGCGCTGCGCGGCGACACCGGAATCGCGCTCGCGCACGAGTTCCGCCCCGACGCGATCGTGCTCGACATGAGCCTGCCCGTGCTCGACGGCTGGACCGTGCTCGACCGCCTGAAGCGGCATCCGGCCACGCGGCACATCCCCGTGCACATCGTCTCCGGCGTGGACGAGCGCCAGCCGGCGCTGATGGCGGGGGCCGCCGCCTTCGTGCAGAAGCCGGCCTCGCTGGAGCAGATCAACGAGGTCTTCGGCGGGATCGAGACCTTCATCGACCGTGACGTGCGCCGGTTGCTCGTGGTGGACGACGACAAGACGCAGCGCGAGGCGATCATCGAGCTGGTCGGCTCCGACGGCGACGTCGAGATCCTCGCCGTCGGCTCCAGCGAGGACGCTCTGACAGCGCTCGAGGAGCAGCCGCCGTTCGACTGCATGGTGCTCGACCTGAAGCTGCCGAAGATGACCGGCTTCGCGTTGCTCGAGAAGGTGAAGAGCGACGAGCGCTTCACCCGCCTGCCCGTGATCGTCTACACCGGCAAGGAGCTGACCCGGCGCGAAGAGACGAAGCTGAAGCGCTACGCGGAGACGATCGTCGTCAAGGACGCGCGCTCACCCGAGCGGCTGCTCGACGAGACGTCGCTCTTCCTCCACCGCGTCGAGGCGAAGCTGCCCGACTCGAAGCGCAAGATGCTGGAGCAGCTGCATTCGACCGAAGCCGTCTTCGCCGGCAAGAAGGTCCTGATCGTGGACGACGACGTCCGCAACGTCTTCGCGCTCACGAGCGCGCTCGAGGCGAACGGGATGGAGGTCGTGTTCGCCGAGAACGGCCGCGAGGGGATCGAGACGATCACCGCGAACCCCGACGTCGACCTCGTCCTGATGGACGTGATGATGCCCGAGCTCGACGGGTACGAGACGACGAAGGCGATCCGGCAGCTGCCCGAGTTCGAGCGCCTCCCGATCATCGCGCTGACGGCGAAGGCGATGAAGGGCGATCGGGAGCGGTCGATCGCCTCGGGCGCCTCCGACTACATCACGAAGCCCGTCGACACGGACCAGCTGCTCTCGCTGATGCGCGTCTGGCTGTACCAGTAGGCGTGGCTCTTCCTGCTGGCACGAGTCGGGAGCTCGACCTCGAGCAGCTCGAGATCGAGCTGCTGCTGGAGGGGATCTACCGCCGCTACGGGTTCGACTTCCGCGAGTACGCACCGGCGTCGCTGCGGCGACGGCTACGGCGGCGGATGGACGGCGAGCGGCTGGAGTCGATCTCGGCGCTCCAGGAGCGGGTGCTGCACGACCCGGCCGTGATGGAGCGCCTCCTGCTCGACCTCTCGATCAACGTCACCGCGATGTTCCGCGACCCCAGCTTCTTCGTCGCCTTCCGCGAGCGCGTGGTTCCGCTCCTGCGCACGTATCCGTTCGCACGGATCTGGGTCGCCGGCTGCTCGAGCGGCGAGGAGGTCTACTCGCTGGCGATCCTGCTTGCGGAGGAGGAGCTCTCGGACCGCGTGCGGATCTACGCGACCGACATCAACGAGGTCGTGCTCGAGCGGGCGCGGCTGGGCGTCTTCCCGCTGGACAAGATGCAGGAGTACACGCAGAACTACATCCGGGCGGGCGGCAAGAAGGCGTTCTCCGAGTACTACGTCGCGCGTTACGACGGTGCCCGCTTCGCGCGCTCGCTGGTCGACGGCGTCGTCTTCGCGCAGCACAACCTCGCCTCCGACGCGGCGTTCAACGAGTTCGAGGCGATCGTCTGCCGCAACGTGATGATCTACTTCGACAAGGCCCTGCAGGCGCACGTGTACCGACTCTTCCACGAAAGCCTCAGCACCTTCGGCGTCCTCGCGCTCGGCCAGAAGGAGACGATCAAGTTCTCCCCGCACGAGACGGGCTACGAGGAGCTCGACGCGGCCGAGCGGATCTACCGGAAGGTGCGATGAGCGGCCCAGGCTCGATGGAGCCCGGCAGAGAACGCGCCGCGATCGACTACGCGCTGATCGCGATCGGCGCCTCCTGGGGAGGGCTGCACGCTGTCAGCACCCTGCTCGTCGGGCTCTCCCCGGAGCTGGAGACGGCGATCGTCGTCGCGCAGCACCGTGGTCCCACCTCCTCGAGGGGATCGCTGGAGGCTCTCCTCGAGCGGCATGCGGGAAGGCCCGTCTCCGAGCCCCACGACAAGGAGCCGATCGAGCACCGCCATGTGTACGTCGCCCCGGCCGACTACCACCTGCTCGTCGAGGACGGGCACTTCGCGCTCTCCACCGACAGCCGCGTCCAGTACTCGCGGCCCTCGATCGACGTGCTGTTCGAGTCGGTCGCCGAGGCGTACGGCGAGCGCGCGATCGGGATCGTGCTGACGGGAGCGAACGAGGACGGAGCCGCCGGCCTCGCGGCGATCAAGGAGCGCGGCGGCGTTGCGGTGGTGCAGGACCCCGAAACGGCGGAACGCCGCACGATGCCGGACGCAGCCCTCGCCGCAACTGTTGCCGACGCCGTGCTGCCCCTCGCCGAGATCCCGAAGTTCCTCTACGGCCTCTGCTGCCGAGCCGAGACCCGGGCGAAGGGCACAGCGTGAGCCCGACCGCCAGGATCCTTCTGGTCGACGACCGGCCCGAGAACCTGTTCGCGCTCGAGGCGATCCTCGAGCCGCTGGGGCAAGACCTGGTGCGCGCCGAGTCCGGCGAGGAGGCGCTGCGCCGGCTCCTCCACGACGACTATGCGGCGATCCTGCTCGACGTGCAGATGCCGCGTCTCGACGGCTTCCAGACCGCCGAGCTGATCAAGCAGCGCGAGCGCACACGGCACGTCCCGATCATCTTCCTGACCGCGCTCTCGAAGGACGCCGAGCACGTCTTCCGGGGCTACGAGTCGGGCGCCGTCGACTACATCACGAAGCCCTTCGACCCCGCGGTCCTGCGCGCGAAGGTCGGGGTCTTCATCGAGCTCTGGCAGAAGACGGTCGAGCTGCAGCGACACGAGGCTCTCGTCCGGGAGCAGGAGCTGGCCGCACTCGGCCGCGAGAGCGAGGAGCGCTACCGGCTGCTCGCCGACGCCGTGCCGGAGATCGTCTGGACGACGACGGCCGAGGGCTCGACGACGTTCTACAACCAGCGCTGGTACGACTACACCGGGCTCGCGCGGGACGCAGACTTCAGCCCGACCGACTCCATCCACCCCGACGACGTTCCCGCGACGCTCGACCGGTGGGAGCAGGCGCGCACCACCTCGACACCGTTCGAGGTCGAGTACCGCCTTCTGGCCGCACACGGCGCCTACCGGTGGCACCTCGTCCGGGCGATGCCGATGCGCGACGAGAGCGGCGCGATCGCCGGCTGGGTCGGCGCGGCCACGGACATCGACGATCGGCGCCTGGCCGAGGAGCGGCAGCAGTTCCTGGCCGAGGCCGGTTGGGTCCTCGGCAGTTCGCTCGACTACGAGCGGACGCTCGCGGACGTGGCCCAGCTCGTCGTGCCGAAAATCGCCGACTGGTGCACGATCGACCTCGTCCGCGACGGCGCGCTGACCCGCGTCGCCATCGCCCATGTCGACCCGCTGAAGGTGGCGCTCTCACGCGAGCTCTCCGAGCGCTATCCGCCCGACCTCGAGACGGGAACGGGACCCGCCGCCGTCGTCCGGACAAGGGAGGCCGAGCTCGTGCCCGAAATCACCCCCGAACTGTACGAGCCGGCCGTCGACGACCTTCAGCGCGAGATCGTCGCCGACCTCGGCGTCCGCTCCTACCTCTGCGTGCCGCTCGTCGCCCGTGACCAGGCGTTCGGGGCGATCAGCTTCATGCAGGCCGAGTCCGGGCGGAGCTACGGCGAGGACGACTTGGCGCTCGCGCGCGAGCTGGCCCAGCACGCGGCGATCGCGATCGACAATGCACAGCTGTACGAGGAAGCGGAGCGCCGCGCGCAAGCCGCACGCGTGCTCGAGTCGGTCGCCGACGGTGTCGTGCTGATCGACCGCGACGGCGTGATCCGACTCTGGAACGCAGCGGCCGCAGCGATCGTCGGCGCGTCCGAGGCTGACGTCCTCGGACGTCCGATCGCCGACGTCATCCCGCGCTGGGACGCGATCGCCAAGCTCGTGCCGGTCGCCAGCAGCCCCGCCGAGACCGTGCGCGCCGTGACGACGCCGGTCGAGATCGAGGGTCGCGAGCTGTGGATCTCCGGCTCGGGCGTCGCACTCGGCGGCGGCGTCGTGTACGCGTTCCGCGACCTGACCGAAGAGCACCGGCTGGAGAAGATGCGGTCCGACTTCGTCGCCACCGTCTCGCACGAGCTGCGCACACCCCTGGCCGCGATCTACGGCTCCGCGCAGACCATCCTCCGCCCCGACCTCGACCTCGACGACGCCGTCCGCGACGAGCTGCTCGGCGTGATCGCGTCGGAGTCCGACCGGCTGGCGGACATCGTCAGCGACCTGCTGCTCTCGAGCCACCTCGACTCGGGGCGGCTGCCGGTGCAGATCGAGAGCTGCGACGCCGCCGAGCTCGCCGCCGCGGTCGTCGAGAGCGCACGCACGCACCTGCCGGACGATGTGGAGGTCATGCTCGAGGTCGCAACCGACGTGCCGCGCGTGGCCGCCGATCCCGGCCAGCTGCGCCAGGTGCTCGCGAACCTCCTCGACAACGCGATCAAGTACTCGCCCGGCGGCGGGCCGGTCTCGGTCCGGGTCGAGGACGGCGGCGGCACCGTGCGCTTCTCCGTCCAGGACCGCGGGATCGGCATGCCCGCTTCCGAGCTGCGCCGGATCTTCGAGAAGTTCTACCGCCTCGACCCCGACATGACGCGCGGGATCGGGGGGACCGGCCTCGGCCTCTACATCAGCCGCGAGCTCGTCCGCAGGATGGCCGGGACGATCGCCGTCGAGTCGGAGCTCGGAGTGGGCTCGACCTTCGTCGTCCAGCTCCCCGTGGCGCAGCCGCAGCCGGCGCTGACTGAAGTGGTGGGCGCCACCTAGACCGAAGTACGGCTATCCGCACTACGATCCAGATAGACCTCTGTCACCATTCTGTCCATGTCCACCACCGTGCTGATCGCCGACGACCACCCCAGCTTTCGGGCGTCGGCACGGGCGATCCTGGAGGCGGACGGGTATGAGGTCGTCGGTGAGGCGGAGGACGGCACGCAGGCACTCGAGCTGACACACCAGCTCAGGCCGGATGTGCTGCTCCTCGACGTGCAGCTGCCGGACATGACCGGCTTCAAGGTGTGCTCGGACATCTGCGCGAACGGCTTCCGCCCTGCGGTCGTGCTCGTCTCGAGCCGCGACGCCAGCGACTACGGTTCGCTGATCGAGCAGAGTGGCGCACGTGGCTTCATCGCGAAGGCGGAGCTCTCCGGCACCGCCCTCGCCGACCTGCTCGGATGAGGGGCCGCTGGCTCGCGCTCATCGCCGCGGCGGGCGCCGCGGCAGCAGCAGGGGCGGTCTTGCTCGTCGTCGCGAGCGACCATCAGGAGAACAAGGTCGCGACCGCGGTCCTGGCCGTCACCGCGGGCGTCGCGTTCGTCGCGAGCGGTCTTGTCGCCATGTGGCGTCGCCCCGCGAATCGCACGGGCGTGCTCCTCACCGCCACCGGCTTCCTCTGGTTCCTGGGCGTGCTCGGCGCGGCGAACGAGCCCTGGGTGTTCGCGCTCGGCATCGTGACCGGCGCGGCTGCGTGGCCCATGCTCGCGCACCTGATCCTCGCGTTCCCGTCGGGACGGCTGGACTCGAGGGTCTATCGCTGGTTCGTCGGCGTCGTCTGGGGAGCCGTCGGCCTGCTCGGGCTGGTCGTGCTGTTCGAGCCGAGACCGTTCCCGAGCTGCACGGACTGTCCGGACAACCCTGCCGTCGTGTGGTCGGCCCCGCGGCTCGCGGACGTGCTCGACACCGCGGCGAGCCTCACCGCGCTCGGACTCGTCTTCGCGTTGCTCTTCCTGCTCGTGCAGCGCTTCCGCCACGCCACGCCCACGCTCCGGCGAACGCTCCTGCCGGTCTATGTCACGAGCGCCACGACCTTCCTTCTGCTCGCCGCCGAGACGATCGTCTACGAGCTGGCAGGCGACGATGCGGCACGACCACTGCAGATCGCGGCCCTCGCGGCCTTCCTCACCGTTCCGCTCGCCTTCCTCGTGGGGGTGCTGCGCAGCCGTCTCGCCCGGTCGGCCGCCGGCGAGCTGCTGCTCGAGCTCGGCCGCGGGACGCCGCTTCGCGACGCCATCGCCGGCGCGCTCCAGGACCCGACGCTCGACGTCGTCTACTGGCTGCCGGAGCGCGAGCGCTTCGTCTGGATCGACGGCAATCCCTTCCACGACGAGGGAGGTCCGCGTACCGCGCGCTACGTGAGCAGGAACGGGCGCCGTGTGGCTGCGCTCCTGCACGATCCCTCGCTCTCCGAGGAGCCCGAGCTGCTCGAGGCCGTCGAAGCTGCGGCCGGGCTCTGGCTCGAGAACGAGCGGCTCCAGGCGGAGCTCCGCGCGCAGCTCGAGTTCCTCGAGACGATCGTGAACACCGCGCCGTCGCTGCTGTGCTCACTCGACCTCGAGGGCCGGATCGTCAACCTGAACGACGCCTGCCGCATCGCCGCAGGCAGTGACGACGAGGAGGAGATCCGGGGCCAATACTTCTGGGATGTGTTCATCTCCCCCGAGGAGCGCGACGAGGTCGTGGAGCTCTTCGCGGCGGCCGCGCCCGACTTCGAGCCCGGCGCCTTCGAGCGCAGCTTCGTCAACCGGCGAGGCGAGGAGGTCGCGATTGCCTGGTCGGGGGCGCCGATCCGGGACGACGAGGGCGAGATCCGGAACCTCGTGCTCGGCGGCCTCGACATCACGATCCGCCGCCGCCGCGAGCTCGAGCTCGAGGTGGAGCGAGACTTCGCCGGCACGGTCGCGAACACGATCCCGATCCTCCTCGTGGGCGTCTACGACGACGCGACGATCAACGAGCACGGCCCCAACCCGGCGTTCGAGGAGATCCTGGGCTGGACCCGCGAGGAGACGGTCGGGCGCAGCCTGCTCGAGCTGATCGCGCCCGAGGACCAGTACCTCGCGCTGATGGCCGTGGGGTCGGCCGCAAACGGCGTGCCGGCGATCGAGCGCGAGTCGCGCTGGCTCTGCCACGACGGCTCGGAGCGGACGATCGTGTGGACCGCGCAGCAGATCCTGGGCATGGACGGCCGCACGCTCGTGCTCATCTCGGGCGCCGACGTGACCGACCGGAAGCGCCAGGAGGAGGAGGTGCGCGCCTCGCGCGCCCGCATCGTCGAGGCCGGAGACGCCGCGCGGCGGCGGCTGGAGCGCAATCTCCACGACGGCGCACAGCAGCGCCTCGTCTCGCTCTCGCTCGCCCTCCGGCTGGCCCAGTCGAAGCTCGCGAGCGACCCGGAGGCGGCCGACAAGGTGCTCGGGTCGGCCCGCGAGGAGCTCGCGCTCGCGCTCGACGAGCTGCGCGAGCTCGCGCGCGGCATCCATCCCGCGATCCTCACCGACCGCGGGCTGCTCGCGGCGCTCGAGGCTCTCGCCGGGCGCTCACCGGTCCCCGTGGAGGTCGAGGGTGAGCCGGACGGGCTCTCGCCGGCGATGGAGGCCGCCGCCTACTACGTGGTCGCGGAGGCGCTCGCGAACGTAGTCAAGTACGCCGAGGCGAGCCACGTGAAGGTGCGCATCGGCCACGAGGACGGTCTGGCGATCATCGAGGTCGCCGACGACGGCCGGGGCGGAGCCGACCCGGCTGCAGGCACGGGACTACGGGGCCTCGCCGACCGCGTCGAGGCCCTCGACGGCACGCTCGCCGTGGAGAGCCCGGTCGGCGAGGGCACGCGGATCCGCGCCGAGCTTCCCGTCGACTGACGGGTTTCGCGCGAGGGCGCGGTAGAGCAGGCCGCACCACGAGAGGCCTGCTCGCCGCACGGCCCCGGAGCAGGCGGAGTGGGAGCCTGAGGCCACCAAAGACCACGGCAGCCCGAAGGAGGATCGCCATGCGCGCCAATCACAGAACCGATCTCGCGAACCGCCGCAGCGACGGCATCGACGTCACGCTCTGGTGGTCGCCCCAGGACGACTCGGTCAGCGTCGAGGTACTGCATCTGGCCTCCGACTCGACCTTCGAGCTCGCCGTCGACCCCGGCCGCGCGCTGGACGCCTTCTACCATCCGTTCGCATATGCGGCGTGGCGGAGCCCCGATCTGCTCGAGGTGGCTGCCTGACGGCGCGCTGGTGGGCTCCACGAGCCGCGCTCTAGACTCCGTGCATGAGCGAGCTCCCGCGCGGCACGGTCACCCTCTTCTTCGCCGACGTCGAAGGGTCGACGCGGCTCGCCGCCGATCACGGCGGCGACTGGGGCAACGTGCTCGCCGAGGTGCGCCGCCTGCTGCGCGAGGCCGTCGCCGCGGCAGGCGGGCACGAGGTCGATTCCCGAGGCGACGAGCACTTCGCCGCCTTCGAGGACGCGCAGGCCGCAGCCGAGGCTGCGCTCGCGGCGCAGCGCGCGCACGCAGAGTACGACTGGCCCGGAGCCCCCGTACGCGTGCGCATCGGCCTGCACACAGGCGCGCCGCTCGTCACCGAGGACGGCTACGTCGGGATCGACGTCCACCGCGCCAGCCGCATCTCGGCCGCCGGGCACGGCGGTCAGATCCTGGCCTCCGACCGCACGTGCAGCGCACTCGAGGATCACGACCTGATCGACCTCGGGCTCTATGCGCTCCCCGACCTGGCGGATCCGGAGCAGATCTTCCAGCTGGGAGCCGGGGAGTTTCCGCCGCTGCGCGCACGACCGGGCACCGCCGCGCTCAAGGTCGTGCTCGCCGACGACTCCGTGCTGCTGCGCGAGGGCCTGGCGCGCCTGCTCGAGGAGACGGGCTTCGAGGTCGCGGCGCAGTCGGACAACGCGGTCGACCTGCTCCGACACGTCGCGATGCACCGCCCCGACGTCGCGATCACGGACATCCGCATGCCGCCGACGCAGACCGACGAGGGGCTGCGCGCCGCCCAGCAGATCCGCGAGCAGCATCCCGAGGTCGGCGTCGTCGTCCTCTCGCAGTACGTCGAGCCCGCCTACGCGCTGGAGCTGCTCGGCGAGAGCGCCGAGGGCGTCGGCTACCTGCTCAAGGACCGCGTCTCCGACTTCGACGAGTTCGCAGCGGCCGTGCGGCGGGTGGCGGAGGGCGGCTCGGCCCTCGATCCGGCCGTCGTCGACCAGCTCGTCGGCCGCCGCCGCCGCGACGATCCGCTCGAAGAGCTCACCGCCCGCGAGCGCGAGGTGCTGGAGGCGATGGCGGAGGGCCGCTCGAACCAGGCGATCGCGGAGCGCATGTTCGTGACCCTGCGCGCCGTCGAGAAGCACGTCACGAGCATCTTCACGAAGCTCCGGCTGCCGGCGAGCGGCGACGATCACCGCCGCGTCCTGGCCGTGCTGACCTACCTCCGCCAATAGCGCCGAGCGTCCACGCCGAGGACTCGCCCGACGCGACTCGCTGAGCGAGCCCCGGCCGCGAAGCGACCCTTTAGGGGTCTTGCCGAGGGCATGGCTCAGCCATGCGCTCGCAGCTCTTGACGTGGCGCGAGCGCGGGCTTTGCCCGTGCTCGCTGCGGCCAGACATAGCCGCGAAGCGGCCCTTTAGGGGTCTTGCCGTGGGCATGGCTCGACCATGCCCACGCAGTTCTTGACGTCGCGCGAGCGCGGGCTTTGCCCGTGCTCGCTGCGTACCAGGACGGTGCGGAAAACCGAACCTCGATTGGCCTGCATGCCGCATCCTTCGGGGCTTTCCGGGCTGCGAGTCTGCAGCCATGTCCGCTACTCGCATCCTTCGCACCGCCGCCCGGCCGCACTCCGGCCGCGTCGAGCTCGCCGCCCTGGCCGTCCTCTACGGCCTGTATGAGCTCGTGCGTGGATTCGGTGGCGAGAACTGGGTCGCAGCCCGCGCGAACACCGGTGACATCGTCGCGCTCGAGCGCCACATCGGCGTCTTCGTCGAGCGCGACGTCCAGAACGCCTTCTCGGCGATCGCCGGCGTGCCCGCGCTGCTCGGCTTCCTCTACGTCGCGCTCCACTTCGCCGGCACCGGCGCCGCGCTCGTCTGGGTGCACCGCCGCCACCCGCATGCCTTCGCCCACCTGCGCACGACGCTGATCGTCTCGACGGCGCTGGCGCTGACCGGGTACATCCTGTTCCCGGCCGCGCCGCCGCGCCTCGCCGACCTCGGCTTCGCCGACACCGTCACCACGCACACGGGCCTCAACCTGAGCTCGGACATGCTCGGCAGCCTCTACAACCCGATCGCCGCCGTGCCCAGCTTGCACTTCGGCTACGCGCTCGCCGTCGGAGTCGCGCTCGCACGGGTGTCGACGCGCCGCAGCCTCCGCGCCACGTTCTACGCGTATCCCGCGCTGATGCTGCTCGTGATCGTCGCGACGGGCAACCACTTCTTCTTCGACGCCCTCGCCGGCGGGCTCGTGATCGCCGTCGGCTGGTGGTTCGCCGGGCGGGTTGCAGCTCCCCGCCCGGCGCTCGTTCCGCAGGCAATCGGGCAGCGCCCGACTGCGCGGGGAACCGCCACTGCCGCCGTGCGGTTGGCCGCACCGCAGGACGCCTGGACGCCGCATGGTGCCCCGTCCCGCGCCCGGGCAGCCTAGGGCCAACACACCACTCCGCTAGACCAAACCCGAATAGGAGCAGTGACCCAATGACCCCTCTGAAGCGCTCGAGCAACTTCGCGGCCCGCATGGGTCGCTGGAGTGCTCGACACAGAAAGACGGCCATCTTCGGGTGGCTCGCGTTCGTGATCGCGTCCGTCGTGATCGGCGGTGCGATCGGCACGAAGTACCTCGAGCCCTCCGATCTGAACGTCGGCGAGGCCAAGCGTGCCGACAAGATGATCGAGGACGCCGGCTTCAACCGGGACGACGAGCAGGGCGAGTTCGTCCTGATCCAGTCCAAGACCCTCACCACCGAGGATCCCGCGTTCCAGGCGGCGATCGCCGACGCGACGCGCACGCTCGACGGCTTCCCGCAGGTGCGCAAGCTCCGCTCGCCGCTCGACACCGGCGGTTCCGGCCAGATCTCCCCGGACGGCCATTCGGCGCTGATCGAGTTCACGCCGAAGGGCGACTACGACGAGGCGATCACCTACATCGAGAAGATCGAGGCCGGCGTCGACGACGTGCAGTCGCGGCACCCGGGCTTCACGATCGACGAGGCCGGTAGCGCCTCGACCGGCAAGGCGACGGACGCAGCGTTCAACAGCATGCTCGCCAAGGCCGGGATGATCTCGATCCCGCTGACGCTCGTGATCCTGTTGCTCGTGTTCGGCTCGGTCGTCGCCGCAGCGGTTCCGCTGCTGCTCGCGCTCACGGCCGTCTTCGCGACCATGAGCCTCGTCGCGCTGCCCAGTCAGATCGTCCCGATGGACGAGTCGATCGCCGAGGTGATCCTGCTGATCGGGCTCGCAGTCGGCGTCGACTACTCGCTCTTCTACCTCCGTCGGGAACGTGAGGAACGTGCCGCCGGCCGGAGCGAAGGAGCAGCTCTGGAGGCCGCCGCGGCGACCTCGGGCCGGGCCGTGCTCATCTCCGGCATCACGGTGATGATCGCAATGGCCGGCATGTTCCTCTCGGGCGACAAGACGTTCATGTCGTTCGCGATCGGGACGATGATGGTGGTCGCAGTGGCCATGATCGGCTCGCTGACCGTCCTCCCGGCGGTGCTGTCCAAGCTCGGCGACCGGGTCGAGAAGGTCCGCGTCCCGTTCATCGGCCGGCTGAAGCGCAAGGACGGCGAGGCACGGGTCTGGGGCGCGATCCTGAATCGCGTGCTCCGCCGCCCGGGCAGGTCCGCCCTCGCGGCCATCGCGGTGCTCGTCGCGCTGACGATCCCCGCCTTCTCGCTCACGACGACTCAGACCGGGATCGCCGACATCTCGATCCCCGAGATCGAGCCCTACAAGGCCCTCGTCGAGGCGTTCCCGGGCGGCCCCGAGCCGGCCGTCGTCGCGATCAAGGCCGCCGACGTTCGTGCCGAGCCCGTGCAGGAGGCGATTGCCGAGCTGAAGCGCGAGGCGCTCGCAAGCGGTGAGATGAACGCCCCGATCCATGTCGAGGCGAGCCGCGACAACACCGTGGCGACGATCGAGATCCCGCTGGCCGGCGACGGCTCGAACGAGACCTCGAAGGCCGCTCTCGCGACGCTGCGGGACGACCTGCTGCCCGGCAACTTCGACCAGGTCGGCGGCGTCGAGTACGCCGTCACCGGGACGACCGCTGCGAACCAGGACTGGAGCAGCAAGATGAAGCAGACTGCCCCGCTCGTCTTCGGCTTCGTCCTGCTCTTCGCGTTCGGGCTCCTGCTCGTCTCGTTCAGGTCGATCGTGATCGCGGTCAAGGCGATCGTCCTCAACCTGCTCTCCGTCGGAGCCGCGTACGGCATCCTCGTCGCGCTCTTCCAGTGGGGCTGGGGCGAGAGCCTGCTCGGCTTCGAGTCCAACGGCGGGATCACCCCGTGGCTACCGATGTTCCTGTTCGTGATCCTGTTCGGCCTCTCGATGGACTACCACGTGTTCATCCTGAGCCGGATCCGCGAGGCGTACGACCGCGGTCTCGACACCGATGCGGCCGTCGCCCACGGGATCAAGACGACGGCAGGCGTGGTCACGAGCGCGGCGACCGTGATGGTCGCGGTGTTCAGCGTCTTCGCCCTGCTGCCGGTCATCGACATGAAGGAGATGGGCATCGGCCTCGCGGCCGCCGTCCTGATCGACGCCACGATCATCCGCGGCGTCCTGCTCCCCGCGTCGATGAAGCTGCTCGGCGACTGGAACTGGTACCTGCCGCGCTGGCTCGAGTGGCTCCCCACGCTCGAGCACGGCGACAAGCCGCGCGTCGAGGCCACTCCGATCCCGGACGCCGCCTAGGCAACTCGAAACGACTCTCGGAACGACGAAGCCCCGCCCCCTCACCTCGAGGGAGCGGGGCTTCATCCGTTTCGGCTCCGCACGCGCGAGCACACTCTGGATCGAACCGACCTTCCCGACCCGGAGGTGCGTCATGGCACTCGGACTCACGAGATTTCTGCGGCTGCTCGTCGTCGCACTCACGATTGCGGGCGGCACGGCGGGTGCCGCTCTCGCAGATCGCGGTGGCCACGAGCCGACGCTGCAGTTCCTCGGCCAGCAGATCGTCCCGACCGGGACACAGTTCGAGGGCACGGAGTTCGGCGGCCTCTCCGGCTTCGCCTACGACGAGCGCCGCGACGTCTACTACGCCCTTTCCGACGACCCGAGCCAGTTCGACCCCGCGCGCTTCTACACGCTCCGGATCGGTGTCTCGGGCGGCGCGCCCTCCGTCCAGATCCTCGGCGTGACGACGCTGCGCGACGCCTCGGGACAGCCGTTCGCACCGCTCAGCCTCGATCCGGAGGGGCTCGCGCTGACGAAGCGCGGCACGCTCGTCATCACCTCGGAGGGGATCACCAACCGGCTGATCGACCCGTGGGTACGGGAGTTCGGCCTCGACGGTCGCGAGCTGCGCGCACTGCCGGTGCCCTCACCGTTCCTGCCGGTCGCCGACGGCAGCCGCGGAGTGCGCCAGAACCTCGGCTTCGAGAGCGCAGGTGCGACACCCAACGGCAGCTTCGTGTTCAGCGGCACCGAGGCGGCACTCGCGCAGGACGGGTCGCCCGCGACTCTGGCGGCCGGCAGCCCGGCGCGCCTGCTCCTGTACAACGCCCAGAACGGGAAGCTCAAGCGGCAGTACGTGTACTGGACCGATCCGATCGCCGAGCCGCCCGTTCCCGCGACCGCGTTCGCAGTCAGCGGCCTCGCCGAGCTGCTGCCGCTCGACAAGCGTCACCTGCTCGCGATGGAGCGATCGTTCTCGGTCGGCGCGCCGGACACAGGCAACACGATCCGGCTCTACAGCGTGTCGGTCGCCCGCGCGGACGACGTGAACGGCATCGACAGTCTCGCGCCGGTGCTGAACAGCGTCCGGGCCGCGAGCAAGACGCTGGTCCTCGACCTGGACGAGCTCGGGATCCCGCTCGACAACGTCGAGGGCATGGACTTCGGGCCGCGCCTGCCGGACGGCCGTCGCTCCCTTGTGCTCGTCAGCGACAACAACTTCGCGCCGGCGCAGTTCACGCAGTTCCTTCTCTTCGCGGTCTCGGACGAGAGGGGCGGTGGCCGCAAGCGCGGCGGAAGGTGAAGAAGCCGGAGGAGGGACTCGAACCCACGGCCTACTGATTACAAATCAGTTGCTCTACCAGCTGAGCTACTCCGGCGCGCACCGGGGATCGTACTTCGCTAGTTGAGCACCTCTCGCGTCTTCTGGTGCGCCACGATCTTGCGCTTCACCCGCTGGAGCGCGTTATCGATCGTCTTGCAGTCGCAGCCGAGCTCGTCGGCCATCTCCTCGTAGGAGAGGCCCTCGAGGTAGCAGCGGAGCGCGTCCGCCTCGAGGCCCGAGAGGCCCGTGCCCAGGGTGAAGACGAGGCTCTGCAACTCCTCGGTCGAGATCACGCAGACGGCGGGATCGTTCGTCGACGGCCCCGGCAGGGCGTCACCGAGTGTGCAGTCCCCTTCGGAGTCCTGGCCGGCCGGCGTGTGGCTGAACGAGACGTACTGGTTCAGCGGCTGATGCTTGAAGCGCGTGGCGGTCTTGATCGCCGTGATGATCTGCCGGGTGACGCAGAGCTCGGCGAAGCTGCGGAACGACGTCTCCTTGTCCGCGCGGAAGTCACGGACGGCCTTGTAGAGGCCGATCAGACCCTCCTGGATCAGGTCGTCCGACTCGCCCCCCGCCAGGAAGTACGAGCTCGCCTTCAGGCGAACGAAGCCCGTGTAGCGGCGCATGAGCGTGTCGAGCGCGTCCTGGCTGCCGTTCCGCGCCTTCATCACCAGCTGAAGATCCTCAAGCTCTCGTTGAACCTTCTGCGCGCTCTGGACTGCCGTGGCGGTGCGAGCCGACATTGTCGTTCTCCCTGGATTTCGCGGGAAAGAGCAGTGAGGGCTCGCCATGCCGAACTCTCAACTCTCACCCTTAAGTTGAGGCAGAACATAGCAGCGTCACCTGCAAGTTACAAGCCCTTTGCAAGGGACCAGCTTTGTTAGGAACACATGTTCGTATTCAGGAGGGCTCGCCGCGGCGGAGCCGCTCGAGGCGGGCGCGGGTCTCCGCGTCCAGCGAGTCGGCCAGCCGGGTGCCACGCTCCGAGCTCCGCCCCTCGTCGTGCCGGACCGGCTGGAGGTCGCGCAGGAAGGTCTGAGACGAGAGCTTCTGCACCTCCTGCCCGGAGGTCCCGCGGACGGCGAGGTCGCTCGAGACGAGGCAAACCCGCTCCTGGTGGCGGTGCTCCGCGGCGAGCCGCTCCAGCAGCGCATCGGCGTGTGCGGCAAAGCGCACCGACAGCGGTCCGATCTCCGCGTCCGCGCCGGTGCCGTCCCAGACGAGCACACCGCGCGCGCCGCGCAGCGCGACGTAGCTCGCGAGCAGGTCGGTCAGCTCCCGCGGGTCGTCGAACGACGCCTGGTGGAGCAGGTTGTAGCCGTCGAACAAATAGAGCGTCGGGTCACTCACGGCGACGGCGCGCCGCTTCGTAGAGAAGCAGTGACGCGGCGACGCTGACGTTCAGCGACTCGACCCGCCCGACGAGCGGGATCGAGATCGCACCGTCGCACGCGCGCCGCACCAGCGGGCGGACACCCTTCCCCTCCGCCCCGAAGACGAGCGCCAGGCCGCCCTCGAGGTCGGCGTTCCAAAGAGTCTGCTCCGCGTCGGCCGCCGCGGCATAGATCCACAGGTCGCCGCGTTTGATCTCGTTCAGGTAGCGCGCGAGGTTCGGGACGACCGCGACCGGCAGATGCTCGACGGCCCCGGCCGACGAGCGGCAGACCGCAGCGGTCACTCGCGCGGATCCGTGTGCGGGAACGACCACGCCGGTGGCGCCTGCTCCCTCCGCGCTGCGGCAGACGGCGCCGAGGTTGCGCGGATCGGTCACCTGGTCGAGACACGCGAGCAGCGGCCGCTCCGCCGCGGCGAGCTCGTAGGCGTCCGCGTAGCGGTACGGCTCGCACCACGCCAGCACGCCTTGATGGTCGCGTGTCTCGGCCGCTTCGGACAGCTCGCGATCCGCTTTTACCTGCAAACGAGGCCCTTCTTGCAGCCAGGGCTCTGACGCGACGGCGCGCTCCGTCGCCCAGAGCTCGAGCACATCGCGGGGGCCGCGCATGGTCTCGCGCACCGGCCTGCGGCCGTACACAAGCTCGCGGGTCTGGGTCACGACCGGCGGACGAGCCGGTAGCCGTCGGCTTCGTCGCGGGCCTCCCAGCCGGCCGCTTCGATCTCGGCGCGGAGCCGGTCGGACTCGGCGAAGTCGCGCGCGGCCCGGGCGGCCTGTCGCCGCTGCGCCAGCTCGTGCAGCTCCGCCGGCGCCTCGAGCGCGTCGGCGAGCGAGGCGAGGCCGAACGCGTCGAGCGCACGTCGCAGCAGCTCGTGGTCGCGCCACTCGTGCATCAGCGCGAGCGCGGCGGCGGTGTTGAAGTCGTCGTCGAGCGCCTCCTGGAAGCGCGCCCACGCATCGGCGGGGGCAGGCCGCGATGGATTCCGGAACACCTCGCGGAAGCCTTCGGCCCGGGCTGCCGCACGCTCCACCGTCTCCTCCGAGTAGTCGATCGGGCTGCGCCAGTGCGCCGTGAGAAAGAAGACGAGGAGCGTCTCGCGCCCCCACTCGTCGAGTGCGTCCTGCATCGTCGCCACGTTGCCGACCGACTTGGACATCTTCTCCCCCGTGAACCGCAGCATCCCGTTGTGCATCCAGATGTGCGCGAACTCGTAGCCGAGCGCGCTCGACTGCGCGAGCTCGTTCTCGTGGTGGGGGAAGACGAGGTCGAGCCCGCCGCCATGGATCTCGAACGCCGGCCCCAGCAGCTGCTCCGCCATCGCCGAGCACTCGATGTGCCACCCCGGCCGGCCGCGTCCCCACGGCGACTCCCACCACGTGTCCTCGTCGGGCTTGTTTCCCTTCCAGAGCGCGAAGTCGCGCGGGTCCTCCTTGCGCCTATTCGGCTCCTGCTCCTCGACCTGGTCGGGACGCTGGCCGGAGAGGCGCCCGTACTCGGCCTGCCTGGCGACGCGGAAGTAGACGTCTCCCTCGACCTCGTACGCGAAGTCGCGCTCGACGAGGTCGGCGATGAAGCGGATGATCGCCTCCATCATCTCGGTCACCTTCGGGTAGTGGTCGACCTCGTCGAGGCCGAAGCGCGCGATGTCCTCGAGGTACCACTCCGTCGCCTCGGCCGCGCGTGCCGCGCTCGCTCCGGGCGCCGCCTCGTAGATCTTGTCGTTCACGTCCGTGATGTTGTGGACGAGCGTGACGTCGTAGCCGCGCAGGCGCAGCCAGCGTGCGTACCAGGACCCGATCACGAACGGGCGCGCGTTGCCGATGTGGGCACGCGCATACACGGTCGGGCCGCAGACGTACATGCCGACCGGGCCTGGCGGCTCCGGCAGATCGACGACCCCGCGCTGGAGGGTGCTAGAGAGCCGCACCGACCCTCCGCAGCGCCTCTTCCCGCGGCAGCGCCGCGATCACCGCCCAGAGCTCGGGCCCGCGCTCCTTGCCGGTGAGCGCAAGGCGCAGGGCCTTGAGGTCGCCGCCGACCGCCTTCAGCTCGCGCACGAGCGCGCGCGGCTCGAGCCCGCTTGCCTCGAGCTCGACGAACCGCGCCAGCGTGGGCGCAGCGCCCGCAGGCAGCTCGGCCGGCTCGGGCTCGAGGATCGACCGCGCCATCTCGCGTGCCTCGTTCAGGTCGCGTGCCCCACGGAGCGCCGGCACCAGCTCGGGAGGAGCGAGCGTCTGCGCCGCCAGCTCCTCGTCGGGCATCGAGGCGATCGCGTCGATCGCGAGCCGGCGGATCCGGGGCAGATCGAGGTGGACGTCGTGCGCGGGCTCGCCGAGCTCGTCCAGGTAGGCGCGGACGGCGGGCGCCGGGATCCCCGCGTCCCGCAGGTCGGCCAGAGTCGAGACCTCGCTCGAGCGCTTCGAGAGCTTCTTGCCGTCGGGGCCGAGAATGAGCCCGTGGTGGACGTATTCCGGCGGCTCGAAGCCGAGCGCGCGGGCGAGCTCTCGCTGGAGCTCCGTGTTCGGCCGGTGGTCGGCGCCGCGGACGACCTGGGTGATCCTGAAGTCGTGGTCGTCGACGACGCTCGCCAGGTGGTAGGTCGGGCTGCCGTCGGCGCGCAGGAGCGTCAGACGGCCGAGGCGCAGGGTCCCGTCGGTGTCCTCGACGCCCACAGCGGCCGCCGCCTCCCGATGGCGTTCGGCGCGCTCGCTCTGCGGCGAGGGCCCTTCCTCCCATTCGATCCCGAGCCAGCGCAGGTCCGCCACGATCTCGTCCACAGCCCCCTCCACCCCACGGCCGACATCCGTGTCGTCGATCCGAAGCAGGAGCCAGTCGCCCCGACGGCGGTTCGCGACGGCCGAGAGGGCACTGCCGAGATGGAGCGAGCCGGTGGGGCTCGGGGCGAAGCGGACGCGAACGCTCATCCGCTCAGTCTACGGAGAGCCGTTCTCGCCTCCGAGGCCCTGGATGACCTGCAGCACGACCCAGCCGAGCAGGATCGCGAGCCAGATCAGCGACCCGGTCTTCCCGCGTCCGCTCCGTCCCTTGGCCGGCTCGGGCGTCGACTCGGTGTCCACAGTGACGGGCTCGGTCCCCTCCCCGACGCCGACGCTCGGCCGCTCCTCCAGCTCTTCCTGCAGACGGTCGCCGTACCGGCCGGCCTCCTGTGCGAGCTGCTGCCACTCCGGCGACGCATCGGGCCGCGCGCTCTCGCGCTCGGCCCGGCTCCGGAGCGTCGAGAGGCGCCCCGCGTCGCCGGCGACCTGTGCCTCCTGCAGCTCCTGCCAGAGCCGGACGAGCTCCTCGGCCTCGCGCGTCGCGTTCACGCACCCATTGTCGTGGTTTCCGGGCCTGCGGTCGGCGATGGAACTGTTAGGCCGCGGTCGCGCCTGTGGAAGCACGCGCTCCTGCTGGTCGCCGAAATGCGGGTGCAGGCCGTACTGCGCCGTGTGCCCTGCACTGCGAGGGTGGTGACGACGATCGCAGACGTCACTCGCGTTGAGTGGCGGATGCGTGTCCCACCTCACGCTCGAACAACCAGCCAGCGGCACCGGCCAGCGGCACCAGCCCGACCGATCACGCTCACCAATCTCACCCGAGAAGGGAACTCTTGAACACTCCAGCACTGCCCAGCCACCCCACGAACTCACCTCGTCGCCTCTCAGCCGGACGGATCGTTCTCTTCGTCCTGGTCGTCGCAGCCGCCGCCTTCTTCGTCGGCCGCCAAGACTGGGTGAGCCAGACCCTCACCTTCACCGACAAGGTCGATGGCTCAGGCGTCGCCGCCACCCAGACGCGAACGCTGCCACCGTTCACGGCAATCGACCTGGCAGGCGGTGGCAGCATCACGGTCCACGTAGGGGCCGAACAAACCGTCGAAGTCCATGCAGACGACAATCTGATCACCCGCGTCAACACCGACGTCCAGCATGGTGTCCTCGTCGTCTCGGAGCGCGGCAACCTGGCCACAGACCTCCCACTGATCGTCGAAGTCACAGTGCCGACTCTCGACGCCACAAGGCTGATGGGCAGCGGGATGATCAGCATCGAAGGCGTCGGGGCCCGAACGTTCACCGCCGACGTGCCCGGCAGCGGCACGCTCACCGTCTCCGGCACCGTCGACCAACTCGATGCCCGACTGGCCGGCTCGGGGGACATGCAGCTTGGACACCTCGCCGCCCGCTCCGTCACAGCCTCGGTTCTGGGTTCCGGCCGCCTCGAAGTGCAAGCCACCCAGATGCTCGACGCATCGATCACGGGCAGCGGAGCAATCGTCTACAGCGGCCACCCAACCACACTCGAGCAGAGCGTCAACGGATCCGGCGCAATCCAGCCGCGCTAGTGCCAGCTCGCCACCGCCGGCAAGCGAGGTGTTAGGTGTGTGTGCGCGCCGGCCGCTCGACTACGCTCGCTCTCGTGGACGATCTCCTTCTGGCTTGGTTCAGCCAAAACGGGAGAGATCTGCCATGGCGGAACACGCGGGACCCATACGCGATCCTCGTCTCGGAGGTGATGCTGCAGCAGACGCAGGTCGAGCGCGTCGTGCCGCGCTGGCTGCGCTGGCTGGAGCGTTGGCCGACGGCGGCGGCTCTTGCGGCGGCCTCACCCGCGGACGTGATCCGCGAGTGGCAGGGGCTGGGCTACAACCGCCGCGCGCTCAACCTGCATCGCGCGGCACAGGCGATCGCAGCCGACGGGTGGCCGGACGACCTCACCGAGCTGCCGGGGGTCGGGCCGTACACCGCCGCGGCGATCGCGAACCAGGCGTTCGGCGAGCCGGTGCTGCCGGTCGACACGAACGTGCGGCGGATCCAGGAGCGGACGGGTCATGCGTTCGGTGCGCACGCTCTCCAGGCGCTCTTCGATCTCGGCGCGACGATCTGCCTCGCGCGTGTGCCGCGCTGCGCCGCGTGCCCGCTCGCCGAGCGCTGCCCCTCCCGTGGCCGCCGCTATGAGCCCCTGCGCCGTCAGTCGCGCTTCGAGGGCTCCTTCCGTCAGCGGCGCGCCGCGATGCTGAGGCTGGTGTCCGAGCAGCCGCGCCTGCTGCACGAGCTCGACGCCGAGGCCGTCGCCGCCCTCGAGCGGGACGGCCTCGTACGGGTCGAGCAGGGAACGGTGGAGCTGCCGGCTCTGACCGTTGCGCCGCGAGACACAGCGCTAGGCGGTCACCTCGGCGACCGGCGTCCCGAGGACGCGCCGGTCCATCGGCTGCATGGTCTCGTCGAACACGCTCTCGACGGTCGCCGCAGCGAAGAAGCCGAGGACGCGCAGGGGCGAGTCGCCGGTCGCATAGACGTCGTGCGGGACGAGCTCCGGAACGAGCGCCAGTACACCGCGGGAGACGGGCACCCTCTCGTCGCCGACGACTGCCTCTCCTGTGCCGTCGACGATGAACAGGATCTCCTCCGCGCTGTCCGTGTGTCGCCCGATGTGGTGACCCGGCTCCACCTCGAAGTAGACGGTCGAGGAGGCCTCGCAGCCATGGGCCGCGTGGAGCGGGAAGGCGGCGCGGCCGCGCATCGTCGGATCGGCTTCGCCCCAAACGGGCTGCAGGTCGATGTCCTCGATCGGTTCGGTGATCATGCGTCCTCCTTATTTCGCTTGACAGTCCGTCAACCGTAATACTTCGTGTTACACTCTGTCAAGCCAAATGAGGAGCTACCAGCTACGAGCCCGCGCAGACCACGTCGCCGCCACGCGCGAGCGCATCGTGGCGGCCACGATGGCCCTGCACGAGGAGGTCGGCCCGGCCGCGACGACGATCGCTGAGATCGCGTCACGAGCAGGGGTCAGCAGGCCGACCGTGTACAACCAGTTCCCGGACGACGGCGCGCTCTTCAGAGCCTGCAGCGCGCATTTCGCTGCAACCCACCCCCCGCCGGCGCTCACCGGCCTCGAGCTCGAGGAGGCGCTGCTCGCCCAGTACCGCTACTACGCGGCGAACGAGCAGATCCTGACGCACGTGTGGCGGGACGCGGAGACGATCCCGTCCCTCGCAACGGTGCTCGAGCAGGCGACCCGACGGCTGCACGAGGCGGCGGTCGAGATCGTGCGCTCGCTGGGACGACGCGGCGCTCGCGCGGCGCGCGCCAGGGCGTTCGCGACGCTCGCGCTGGAGCTGCCGGCGTGGAGAAGCCTCAGGCGCAGCGGTCTCGACGATGAGGGTGCGGCAGCCCTGATGGCTTCGCTCGTCCGCGTCGCCTGAACGGGTCGCGCTCGAGCTTCAGACCGTATGGCTGATCCAGACGTTCGGCTCGACGTGCGTGCCGATCCCACCTTCGACGACGAGCGTGGCGAGAGCGCCCGGGAAGACGTACTCGCCGTCCGCCGGGAAGCGCATCCCGGTCCACTGCTCCCAGTCGGCGACCGGAGCGCGGATCAGCATCGATTCGGGGGCGGCGGCGAGGATGATGCCGCCGACGCGCTCGTGGATGCGGATCCAGGGGTCGAAGTGGGAGCCGTCCTCGCGCCGCCACTCGAGGTAGCTCTCGATCGGGATCAGCGGGTAGCGCTCCTTCAGCGTCGGCCGCACGGGTGCGATCACGGATCCGAGCCCGGCGCCGCGCGCCGTGTCGCGGAACGCCTCGATCATATGCTGCGAGAGGCCCTCGCCCTGGCGGGTCGGGCGTACGCTGATCGCAAGCGCCGACAGCGCCGTCGGCTCGCGGTCCGAGGTCATGCCGCGCACGAACGCCTCGTCCCAGCCGGCCGGGAGATCCGTGGGCGTGCCGTCCCACGCAACCGGCACGGCGTGCGCCTCCGCGACCAGCTCGTCGTCATCGAGGAGCGCCACCTGGAAGTCGGGGAAGTCCTCGTAGAGCCGGCCCCAGTACTTGCCGCCAGGCTCGTTGTGGTGCATGAAGACGGGGAACGTGGTGCCGGAGAGCTCGTCGAAACGCCGCTCGAGCAGATCGGGCCGGTCGGCGTATCGGACGAGCTTCACTCCGCCCCACCCTGGCGGTCCAGCAGCGCGACCGCTTCGGCCGCGAGGCCCTCGCCGCGGCCGGTGAAGCCGAGGCGGTCGGTCGTCGTCGCGCGGACGTTGACGCGGTCCGTTTCGGTGCCCAGCGCAGCCGCGAGCCTCGCCCGCATCTCCTCACGGTGAGGCGCGATCCGCGGCTCCTCCCCGATCAGGATGCAGTCCGCATTCACGAGCCGGAACCCGGCGGCGACGACCTGGGCGTACGCATCGCGCAGGAGGTCGAGCGAGTCGGCGCCGCGCCAGCGCTCGTCGTCGGGCGGGAAGAGCGTGCCGATGTCGCCCAGGCCGGCCGCGCCGAGCAGCGCGTCGGTGAGCGCGTGCGCGATCACGTCGCCGTCCGAGTGCCCCGCCAGCCCGCTCCCATGCTCGATCGCGACGCCACCGAGGACGAGCTGCCTGCCCGGCTCGAGGGCGTGCGCGTCCACGCCGAGCCCGATCCGGAGCTCAGGCATCGAGTGCCGCCGGCAGCTCGTCGAGCGAGCCGATCCGGATCGCCGAGGGAGGCGGCTCGTGGAGCAGGCCCCAGGGGCCGCGCCGAATGTGCACGGCGACCATTCCGGCTGCAAGCGACGGGTTGACGTCGTTGTCGACACGGTCGCCGATGTACGCAATCTCCTCGGCGGGGACGCCCGCCTCGGCCGTCAGCCGCTCGAAGAACCCCGGTGCAGGCTTCTCGACCCCCCAGAGCCCGGACGAGCCGAGGACGTCGACGTGCTCGCGCAGCGGCTCCTCGTAGCCGCGCGGGACGTTACCGGCCGCACCGACGAGCAATCCCAGCGAGCGGAGGCGCTGCAGGCAGGGCAGCGCGTCGGGGTAGAAGTCGTCAGGGCTGAGCGTCGTCTCGGGCCGTTCCACTCCGAGCATGCTCCAGACCTTCGTGTGGTGCTCGCCGCGCGCGGCGAGCCCACCCAGGACGCCCATCAGCGTGAAGCGCGGCACCCGGGCGGTATCCGCGGCGCGCTCCCACATCCCCGTCTCGTCGATCAGGGTCTCCCCGACGTCGAAGACGACGGCCGTCACAGCCATGACGAGAGCTGCTCCAGATCGTCCGGCGTCGTCACCTTGAGCAGCCGCCGGTCGCCTTCCACCCACCTGATCCGGCCGCCCCGCGCCTCCACGAGCGACGCGCAGTCCGTGGCCCCGCCGAGGTCGCCCGCGTAGGCGGTCCGGAGGGTCGGAGCCAGGAACGCTTGCGGCGTCTGTACGCCGAGGAGTCCCTCACGGTCGACCGTCTCGACCACTGCGTCGCCCTCGACGCGCTTCACGGTGTCGGCCAGCAGCAGACCCGGCACGACACCGTCCCACCCCTCCGAGAGCGGGGCCAGGACGCGCTCGACCACTGCGTCGGTCACGAGCGGGCGGGCCGCATCGTGCACGAGCACGACGAGCGCGTCCTCAGGCACCTCCGCGAGCGCGGCGCGGACCGACTCCGCCCTGGTCGCGCCGCCGGTGACGCTCGCCACCACCTTCGTCGCCGAGAGCTCCTCCGCCAGCAGGATCGCCGGCTCCTCCCAGCCCGCAGGCACGACTACGACGATCGCGTCGATCCAGGAGGACTCGTCGAGGCGGCGCAGCGGCTCGGCCAGCAGCGGCAGCTCGCCCAGGCGCACAAACGCCTTGGGCCGCTCCTCGCCGAGCCGCTCGCCCGAGCCGGCGGCGACGAGGAGCGCCCAGACGCTCACGTCAAGCCGCGGCGGCGGCCTTGGCCTTCGACTTCTTCTTCGCGGCGGGCTTCTCGCCGACGCCGGCGAGCACCTCGTCCAGCCACTCGGCCGCGGCCTCCTCGTCGACGCCCTTGGCGTACATCAGCTCGGAGGCGAGGATCTTCTTGGCCTTCACGAACATCTGCTTCTCACCGGTGGAGAGGCCCTTCTCGTGGTCGCGCAGCGAGAGGTTCTTCACCACTTCGGCCAGCTCGAAGATGTCGCCGGTCTTCATCTTGTCGCGGTTGTGCTTGAAGCGGCGGTTCCAGTTCTTCGGCATCTCCGACTCGCCGGCCGTCAGCGCCTTGACGACGACGGTGACGAGATCCTCCTCGATCACCCCACGCAGGCCGACTTTCTCGGCGTTCTCGACGGGCACGTTCACGGTCATGTCGTTGTGCAGGATCTGGATGGTCAGGTACTCGCGCGTTTGCCCGAGAATCTCGCGCTTTTCCTTCTTGATAACCGTGCCTGCCCCGTGGTGCGGATACACCACCTTGTCGCCGACGTCGAACAAGCCAGCCTCCCCTTCGGTCAAGATCGCCTGATCACGGAAAGAAGCCGACGGTCTTGAAGCTCCGCCGGCATGCGGAAGCCAGTCTACCAGAAATCCCTGGAAAAAGCTGCTTTTCCAGGTCTATTTCTGCTATTTGCGGGGATTTTCTTCCGACTGCGGGGTGAGTGCGGCCCCGACCGCATCCCGAAGCGTCTCGACCTCGGCGACGCGGATCGAGCTCCGGCTGCGGGTGTCCTTGGGGGCGACGGCGACGGCCAGTCCCAGCTTCGCGCACTCCTCGAGCCGACGCTCGGATTGGGCCGCCGGACGGAGCCGGCCGGTGAGGCCGATCTCGCCGAACGCGACGAAGTCGTCCCGCACCGGCGCGCCTCGAGCCGCCGAGGCGATCGCGAGCGCGATCGCGAGGTCGGCGCCCGGCTCGTCGATTCGCAGACCGCCGGCGACGTTGACGAACACGTCGGCCGAGCCCAGCGCGATGCCCGCATGGCGTGAGAGAACGGCCACGATCATGGCCAGGCGCTTCGGGTCGACCCCGGTGGCGACCCGCCTCGGCATCGCCAGGTCCGTGGGCGCGACGAGCGCCTGGATCTCAATCAGGATCGGCCGTGTGCCCTCGAGCGCACAGGCGACCGCGGCTCCGATCTCGCCCGGCATGGTCTTGCCGAAGAGCTCGGACGGGTCCGGGACGCCGACGAGACCGGCACCCGTCATCTCGAAGACCCCGAGCTCGTTCGTCGAGCCGAAGCGGTTCTTCTGCGCGCGCAGGATGCGGTGCGCGTGGTACCGGTCGCCCTCGAACTGGAGCACGCAGTCGACGAGGTGCTCGAGCACCCGCGGGCCGGCGACGGCGCCGTCCTTCGTCACGTGGCCGACGAGGATGATCGCGACGCCCAGCTGTTTCCCAACGCGCAGCAGTCGTCCGGCGGCCTCGCGCACCTGCCCCACGGAGCCGGGCGCGGAGCCCAGGTCCTGGGCGTACAGGGTCTGGATCGAGTCGATCACGCACACATCAGGGCGCTCGCGCTCGAGCGTCGCGCAGACCGCGTCGAGCTCGGTCTCGGCGAGGATCTCCACGCCGTCGGTGCCGCCGAGCCGCGCCGCCCGCAGCTTCACCTGCGCTGTCGACTCCTCGCCCGTGACGAGCAGGGCCCGCCGGCCGGAGGCGGCGATCGCACCGAGCGCGCTCAGGAGCAGCGTCGACTTGCCGACGCCCGGCTCGCCGCCCACGAGCACGAGGCTGGCGGGCACGAGCCCGCCGCCGAGCACGCGGTCGAGCTCGGGGACGCCGGTCGAGATGCGGTCGGCTTCCTCCGCGGCGACGTCGACCAGTCTGAGCAGGGGCTTGGCGCTCGCCCTCGGGGCTGCGGCTGGCGCCTCCTCGACGAGCGAGCCGAACGCGTTGCACCCGGGGCACTTCCCGAACCAGCGTCCGGCCGAGTAGCCGCACTCGGTACACGCGAACTGGACTGCCGCCTTGGCCATGCGGCCAGCCTAGCCACGGCGGTGGACGGCTTTCGCAACGATTCAGTCACAACGCGGCGGGCCGGCCCCGGGGGCCGGCATGGGGCCGGCCCGCCGCGTCTTTCCGTCAGTTGCCGTAGTCCAGCCAGGCGCCCAGCGGCTCGCGCTCGTCGACGCCGGGCTTGCTCCAGTCGCAGACGCCGGTGGGGAACGCCGCCTGCAACCGAGCCTGCTGCGCCGGAGTGAACGCCACCCCGTAGTCGGCGAAGTCCAGCGGTTGCAGCTGGCACTTGAAGGCCGTGCCGGCGAGGCCGGCGCCGGCGGCCATCCGTGTCTCGGCGAACGTCGGGTAGAGCGCCTCGCACTGGCCGGCCAGGCCGAACGAGAACGCCTCGACGATCTTCGTCGCCCCGGTCCAGCACGCGTCCGTCAGCGACACGGGCCGGTTGCGAATCGTCCGCTCGGCGGCGGACCCCGGCGCGTCGTCGGCGCGAATCGCCGCCAGCCAGGCGTCCATCTGCGTGAGCGCCTCGACGCTCATCGCGGCCGTGCCGGCCGCGTTCGCCAGGAGCATCACGTGGTTGGCGGCAGTGCCGTTCGCCTGTTGCAGCCGCTCGCGCGTCACGAACGAGTGCACGCGGGTGTGGATGTCGCCCGTCGGCAGGTCGGCGTACGTTCGGGCGTCGATGATCGGGGTCGAGGCGAGACCGAGCCCGCCCGTGTTCACCCGTCCCGTCTCGTACGCACGCACGATGCCGATCGGGTCAGCGGCGACCCGCTGCGGGATCACGTTGCCGATCACGTCGAACCCACCCGCGTTTTCGTTCAGCGAGACGAACTGCTCCGGGGTGATCGCGCCCGTCTGCAGCGCCACCAGCCCGTACTGGAGCCCGACGTTGTCGAGTGGCCGCCAGGCGAAGCCGTTGGCGGGGTTGCGGCCGAGCTGCGTGGCGATCTGCTCGAAGCTCGTGCAGCGGATCCCGTTCGGGTTCGTGACGGGGTGGTACCTCGCCGCCGGCGGCACTGCCGACGGACACGCCTCGAGCGCGTTCGTGCGGCTCGCGAAGGCCAGATGCCAGAAGAGGCACGAGTTCCAGGTCCCGAATCCGGAGGCGGCCCCCCGTTGGGCGTTCGTCCAGCCGGCCGCGACTCCCGCGGGGCTCGCGAAGTAGAGAGCGAGGAGCCGGCAATCGGGCACCGTGCCGAGCGTGATCGAATCCTGGAACGAGGCGCCCGGGACGATCCCGTCGAGGATCCCCGGGTAGTTGTTGCCGATCAGGTGCTGCTGGATCGCGCCTCCGGAGCCACCCCAGCCGATCGTGTAACGCGGCACGCCGTACGTCTCGCTGAAGTGCTCCTTCACCATCAGCGCGACCTCCGCGGAGATCACTTCGCTGCAGTTGTTGTCGTAGACGTTCAGCGACGACGAGGCAACCGCATACCCGCGCGCGAGGAAGAGGTCGGTGAGCACGCCGCCGTTGCCGACGCCCTGGTGGTAGCCGACATTGCAGCCACCGCCGAACGTGTAGACGAGCCGCTCGTTCCAGCCGGGCTCGGCGGCGAAGGGGCTCGGCTCCGCGTCGGGGTCGAAGAGCGCCGCGATCTCGTAGACGCCGCGGTCGATCACGCCCTTCTCGACGCGCACGATGTAGTCGACCGTGTTCCCCTCGAGCGTCGTCGTCTGCGCGAGGTCGGCCGGACGCTGGCTCGGGTCGGCCAGCGGCGCGAACGCGCCGCCCGTCGTGCGGTAGCGGTAGCTCACCTGCGTCGGTGCCGAGCAGTCCTCGTCGAGCGCGGGTCCGAGGCCGTTCTGGACCGTCTCGCAGAAGAAGGGCTGCTGCTGCGGACCGGAGAAGAGAGGCCCGCTGAGCGGATGGTCGACGACCTCGAGCGTCGCCGAGCGGCCGGGAGGCATCCCCTTTCCGCGTCCGTTCGTGCGCGCGACGATCGTGTTCTCGCCGAGTCGGAGGCCGTCCACGAGCCCCAGCAGCGAGCCGTCGGGCATGGTGTGGAAGCGGCCGGTGACGTCCACGCCGTTGCGCTCGACGCGTAGGTGCTTCGCGCTCGCCGCGTCGTCATGGAGCCGGATCTCGACGAGCACATCGCCTCCTGACACGTACTGCGGCAGCGTCGAGACTGCCTCGATCGTCGGCGCCGCGGCACCCGTGCCGGTTGCGGCGGCGCCCGCAGGCAGCGCGGCGACGGCGACGGCTGCGAGCGCAATCGCCGCGAGGCGACAGGCGCGCTGAGTTCGTCCTCTGCTCATGCTCTTCCCCCCTTGGTCGTGTGTATCGGTCGAGCTGGCGTCGCGAGCGGACCACACCTGAGCGCCTCGCGCAAGGCGCATGGGCGAGAATCGAGGCGTGGCGCCCGGACGCATCGCACTGCTCCGCATCGTCGGTTACGTCGTCGCGGCTGGGCTGCTGGCGCTCGGCGTGTCGCTCGGCGGCGGCGCCGGGACCGTGCTGCTCGTGCTCGGGCTCGTCCTCGTGGCGGCGCTCGTTCTCACGTTCCGGCTTCGCTGACGGGAACCGCCGCACCGGAGCCGGTGTAGAGAGCGTGATGCGAGCTCTCGGCCTCCTCGTTCTCGCAAGCGCCGCGACGATCGCGCTCGGCTCCGGCGGCTCGGCACCTCCGGTGCGGCTCACGGCTCCCGCCGGTGTGACGGCCGGCCTGCCGATGCAGGTGACGGTGCATGCGCCGGCCGCGCCCGATGCCGCCCGCATCTTCGCCCGCTCGGGGGCGCTGCGACGGGTCTTCTCCGCCCGTCGTGACGGACGGGGGACGTACCGCGCGACCGTCGCTCTGCCCCAACCGGGCCGATGGTCGCTCGTCGCCCGCGTCGGGCGGCTGCAATCGGCACCCGAGAACGTCACGGCGCGCGCCGCGACCGCCCGCCATCCGTACGCGGTCACCCGCGAAGGGGGAAGGACGTTCGTCGCCGACGGCGCCACCGGCCGCGTGCTGCAGCTCGGGAGCCGCGGGCTCACCGTCCATGCGCGAGGGTTCTCGGAGCCGACTGGTTTGGCCGCGGACGGCGCTGTCCTGTACGTCGCCGACTTCGCCGCGAACCTCGTCAGGCGCGTCGACGCACGCGGACGCGTCGCCGCCCTCGCTGCCGTTCCGCAGGTCGCCGCGGTCGCCGTGGTGCGCAGCGGAACGCTCTACGCGGTCGCGATCGACGGACCACTCGTCCGGATCTCTCCGACGGGCGGCGTCACACGGATCGCAGACCTCGACCGCCCGCACGGCGTGACCGTCGACCGGGACGGCACACTGCTCGTTGCCGAGGACTCGACGCGCGTGCGGCGCGTCGATCCCGCGAACGGGCGCTCGGAGATCGTCCTGACCTCCCCAGGCGTGAACCGGATCGCAGTCGCGCCGGACGGCACGCTCTACCTCGCCGGGACGACGCGCGACAGTGGCTCGCTGCGGCGCGTCGCCGCCGACGGCACGGTGACGATGCTGATCGAGGACCTGCGCGTCTCCGACGTGACCGTGCTCCCGTCGGGCGACCTGATCGTGACCGCGATCGAACCCGGGCTCGTGCTGCGCGTCGATCCACGCACCGGCGCACGAACGCGCCTCGCGGGTTAGGAGAACGAGAGAGGCCGCCTTGCGGCGGCCTCTCTCACGCTTACTCCTCGGAGGAGGCTTCCTCCGGCTCCGCCGGCCCTTCGGGCGGCACCGTCACCTTCTCCGACTCGGTCGGCTTGGCCTCGCCCTCGACGATGCGGATGTCGACGAGCGACTCGTCCTCGGCGCCCGTGAGCTCCTCCTTCTTGTCGACGACGATCGTCGACCCCGGACTGAGCTCGCGGCCGAGCACGTAGTCGGCGAGCGGATCCTCGATGAAGCGCTGGATCGCGCGGCGCAGCGGCCGGGCGCCCATCGCCGGGTCGAAGCCCTGCTCGACGAGCACCTCCTTGGCGCCTTCGGTCAGCTCGATCGCCACCTCGTGCGTCGCCATCTGCTCACGCAGCCGCTTCAGCTGGAGGTCGACGATCGTGAGGATCTCGGCCTTCTCGAGCTTGTGGAAGACGATCGTCTCGTCGATCCGGTTCAGGAGCTCGGGCCGGAAGACCTTCTTCAGGTCGCCCATGACGCGCCCCTTCATCTCGTCGTACGAGAGCCCGACCTCGTCGCCGATCGAGAACCCGAGCGTCTGGTTCTTGGCGATCTGGGCGGCCCCGATGTTCGACGTCATGATCACGATCGTGTTCCGGAAGTCGACCTTGCGGCCCTGCGAGTCGGTCAGCTTCCCCTCCTCCAGGATCTGGAGCAGGATGTTGAACACGTCCGGATGCGCCTTCTCGATCTCGTCGAGGAGGAGCACGGAGTACGGCTTGCGGCGCACGGCCTCCGTGAGCTGGCCGCCCTCGTCGTAGCCGACGTAGCCGGGCGGGGAGCCGACGAGCCGGGACACGGAGTGCTTCTCCATGTACTCCGACATATCCACCTGGATCATCGCGTCCTCGTCGCCGAAGAGGAACTCGGCGAGCGTGCGCGCGAGCTCGGTCTTACCGACACCGGACGGCCCGAGGAAGATGAACGAGCCGGTCGGCCGCTTCGGGTCCTTGATCCCCGCGCGGGCGCGGCGGATCGACTTGGAGACGGCGACGATCGCCTGGTGCTGGCCGATCACGCGCTTGTGCAGCTCGTCCTCCATGCGGATCAGCTTCTGCGACTCGGCCTCGGTCAGCTTGAAGACCGGGATCCCCGTCCACATCGAGACGATGTCGGCGATCTCGTCCTCGCCCACCTCGGGCTGCTCCTCCGCCTCCTCGGTGCGCCAGTTCTCCTCCAGCTCCTTCTTCTTCTGCGTCAGCTTGCGCTCCTTGTCGCGCAGCGACGCGGCCTTCTCGAACTCCTGCGCCTCGATCGCGTTCTCCTTCTCGGTGCGCACGCGCTCGATCTCGTCCTCGAGCTCGCGGTAGCGCGGCGGCGCCGTCATCGTCTTGATGCGCAGGCGCGAGCCGGCCTCGTCGATCAGGTCGATCGCCTTGTCGGGCAGCTGCCGGTCCTGGATGTAGCGGTCGGCCAGCACCGCGGCGGCCCGCAGCGCGTCGTCGGAGATCTGGCAGCGGTGGTGCGCCTCGTACCGATCCCGCAGCCCTCGCAGGATCTGGACGGTGTCGTCGATCGACGGCTCCTCGACGCGCACCTGCTGGAAGCGCCGTTCGAGCGCCGCGTCGCGCTCGAGGTACTTCCGGTACTCGTCGAGCGTCGTCGCCCCGATCGTCTGCAGCTCGCCCCGTGCGAGGGCCGGCTTCAGGATCGAGGCCGCGTCGATCGCGCCCTCGGCGGCGCCGGCGCCGACGAGGTTATGGAGCTCGTCGATGAAGAGGATGATGTCGCCCCGCTGCATGATCTCCTTCATCACCTTCTTCAGGCGCTCCTCGAACTCGCCGCGGTACTTCGAGCCGGCGACGAGCGCAGCCAGGTCGAGCGTGTAGATCTGCTTGTTCTTCAGGAGCTCCGGCACCTGGTTGGTGGAGATGCGGGAGGCGAGGCCCTCGACGACGGCGGTCTTGCCGACGCCCGGCTCGCCGATCAGCACCGGGTTGTTCTTCTGGCGGCGTGAAAGGATCTGCATCACGCGCTCGATCTCGGTCTGACGGCCGACGACGGGGTCGAGCTTGCCCTCGGTGGCCTGCTTGGTCAGGTTGCGCCCGAACTGGTCGAGCAGCTTCGAGCTCTTCGACTTCTCGCCCGCAGCACCGCCCGCGCCGCCCTGCTGGCGGCGTCCGGGGCCGGAGAGCATGCGGATGATCTCGTTGCGGATCTTCTCCGCGTCGGCGTCGAAGTCGAGCAGGATGCGCGCTGCGACACCTTCGTTCTCGCGCACGAGCCCGAGCAGGATGTGCTCGGTGCCGATGTAGTTGTGGCCGAGGGAGAGCGCCTCGCGCAGCGCGAGCTCGAGGACCTTCTTGGCGCGCGGCGTGAACGGGATCTGGCCCGTGGTGACCTCGTCGCCCTGACCCACGATGCGGGCGACCTGCGCGCGCACCTCCTCCACCGTGATGTCCAGCGACTCCAGGACGCGTGCGGCGAGACCCTCCTCCTCGCGGAGAAGCCCGAGCAGGATGTGTTCCGTACCGATGTAGTTGTGCTTGAGGGCGCGTGCCTCGTCCTGTGCGAGGACGACTACCTGGCGAGCCCGTTCTGTAAAGCGCTCAAACAATCCCTTCGACCCTCCTTCCCATCATGAATCCCGGAGTCGGATCGCCCGGCCTCCGGGTCGAAGGTGTGAACCCATGGTATCGGACGCCTCCCTCGTTCCCCTGAGGGTGAAGATGCGGCCGGACGCTAGTGATCGCCCGCGTCGGCGGCTCGAGCCGCCTCGATCGGGTCGGCGAAGACCTCCTCGACGAGCCCCTGGACGCCGGCCGGCAGGCGCCCGTCGGGACCCGCGACCTCCCTGAGAGACGCGAGGTAAACGTCGAAATCCTGCCCCTGAGCAGGGAAGTCGTCGGCCTGGGCCGCCACGAGCGCCTCGACGTCGGCGACGGTCCAGGCTCCGGGCTCAGGAGGGACGAACGTGCCCGGCGACGTCGGTATCGGCTCCGGTTCGGCGGGCGCCGGCGTCGGCTCCGGTTCAGCGGGAGCCGGTGTCGGCGCGGGCGCCGGCGTCGGCTCCGGTTCGCGCTCCGGAACGGGTGCGATGGGAGCCGGAGCCGGCGCAGCCGTGGGTGCCGCGACGACGTGCTCCACCTCGGTCCGCGGCCGGCGCCGAAACGCGCCGAGCGCCAGCCCCACGAGCGCGCCCGCCAGCGCTCCCAGCGCGAGGTTGCGCGCCCACGGCGAGGAGACCGGGTCTTCCTCGGCCACGGGGGCATCCCAGATCGAGACCGTGACCCCAGGCCCGAAGCGCGTGTTGTAGAGCACGCTGAAGACCTCTGCGACCTCCTGGGCGATCCGCCGCGCGCTCCGCGCCTCGTCCCCCTCGACGGAGATGCGCAGCAGCGAGCTCTGGGCGTCGGCGTCCACGTCGATCCGGTCGAGCAGCTCGCCGGGTGAGTCGTCCAGCCGCAGGTTGGCGACCACCGACTCGGCGATGCCGCGCGTCTCGAGCAGCTCCACCGCGGCTGCCGCAGCGGGCGAGAGGGTCGGGTCGTCGCCGGGGGCGCGCCCCTCCCTCGTCAGCACGAGCGTTCCCGAGGCGCGGTACGTCGAGGGCTGCAGCAGCGTGACGACGAACGCGACACCCAGCCCGGCGAGCGTCGCTGCGAGGACGACGCGCCGGTCGGCGCTCATCGCTCCTTGAGCGCCGGGAAGAGGATCACGTCACGGATCGTCTCGCGCCCGGTGAGCAGCATCGCGAGGCGGTCGATCCCCAGGCCCAGCCCGCCCGTGGGCGGCATCCCGTACGAGAGCGCCTCGACGTAGTCCGGGTCCTCCCGCTCGCCCTCGACCTGCTCGGACTGGAGCGCGAACCGCTCGCGCTGCTCCTCCGAGTCGTTGATCTCGGAGAACGCGTTGCCGAGCTCCATCCCGCCGGCGAAGTACTCGAAGCGCTCGGTCAGCGTCTCGTCGTCGTCGGTCGAGCGTGCGAACGGCGAGATCTCGATCGGGTAGTCGTGCACGATCGTCGGCTCGACCAGCGTCGGCTCGACATAGGAGCTGAAGGCGTGGTCGACGAGCTGCGCCCAGTCCTTGTCGGCGTTCGTGTCCACGCCGCGCTCGTCGAGCGCCGCGCGCAGCTCGGCCTCGTCGCGGATCCAGAGCCCGTGCGCCGCCAGCGAGTCGGTGAAGCGAAGCCGTCGCCAGGGCGCCTTCAGGTCGAGCTCGTGCCCCTTGAACGTGACCTGCGTCGATCCGAGCGTCTCGAGCGCCACGTGCTCGACCAGCGTCTCCATGCGCACCATCGTGTCGCGGTAGTCGGCGTACGCCTCGTACCACTCGACCATCGTGAACTCGTTCGAGTGCTTGTACGAGATGCCCTCGTTCCGGAAGTCCTTGCCCAGCTCGTAGACCCGCTCGAGCCCGCCGACGATCAACCGCTTCAGGTACAGCTCGGTCGCAATGCGGAGGTAGAAGTCCTGATCGAGGTAGTTCCAGTGGGTCACGAACGGCTCGGCGAACGCACCGCCGTAGCGCGGCTGCAGCATCGGCGTCTCGACCTCGACGAAGCCTTCGGCGTCGAGGTAGCGCCGGATCGATGCGACGATCCGGCTGCGCAGGAGGAAGTCGGCGCGCGTCTCGTCGTTCATCAGCAGGTCGAGGTAGCGCTTGCGGTAGCGGGCCTCGACGTCGGTGAGCCCGTGGAAGGTGTCCGGGAGCGGCGCGCGGATCTTGGCGAGCAGCGTCAGCTCGTCGACGGCCAGCGACGGCTCGCCGCGCCGGGACTTCGCCGGTGAGCCGGTGACTCCGATGACGTCGCCGAGATCGAGATCGAGCTCGCCCGTACGGCTCTCGTCGCAGAGGAGCTGGATCCGCCCGGAGCGGTCGACGAGGTCGAGGAAGACGAGCTTGCCGTGCCCTCGCCGCCCGAGCACCCGGCCGGCGAGCCGCCGCTTCTCGGCCGACTCGGTGCCCGCGTCGAGCGCCTCGCAGTCCTTCCGGACCGCGGCGATCTCGTCCCGGTCAGGAAAGCGCTTCGGCAGCATCGCCGAAGCCTACGCTGCCTTGATATCCAGGATCTTGTACTTGAGGGAGCCGCGCGGAGCCGAGACCTCGACGGTCTCGCCCTTCTTCTTGCCGATGATCGCCCGGCCCACCGGCGACTCGTTCGAGAGCTTCGACTCGGCCGGATTGGCCTCCGCGGAGCCGACGATCGTGTACTCGAAGGTCTGCTTCGCGTCCACGTCGCGCAGGCGCACCTTGGCGCCGACCGAGACGACGCTCAGGTCGACGTCGCCGGAGCGGATCACGCGCGCGTTGACCAGCCGGTCCTCCAGCTGGGCGATCTTGTGCTCGAGCATCGCCTGCTCGTTCTTGGCGTCGTCGTACTCGGCGTTCTCAGTGATGTCACCGAACTCGCGCGCGACGCGAATCCGGTCCGCGACCTCGCGGCGCCTGTCGTTCGACAGGACCTCGATCTCCTGCTTGAGCTTCTCGTACCCCTCTGGAGTGAGGATGACTTCCTTCAAGATCTGGCCTCCCCGGCCTACCTACACAGCCTCTTACCTACAGAAAAAGCCGGCGACTCACGCGCCGACGCGGGCGGGAATGGTACCGATGAGATGGGTAGCGGTCAATACCTGCGTCTACCATCTGCAAACGATGCAGATCGACCTCCGAGAAAGCTGGCGGATCCGCGACGTCGAGATCCCGACGCGCGTCGTGCTGGCGCCGATGGCCGGGGTCAGCGTGCAGGCATTTCGCCGCCAGGGCCGCCGTTTCGGCGCCGGGCTCGTGTGCTCCGAGATGGTCAGCTGCGCCGGGATCGAGCACCGCAACGAGAAGACGCTGGGCTACCTGCGCGTCGCCTCCGACGAGCACCCGCTGGCAATCCAGATCTTCGGCTCCGACCCGCGCGTGATGGCAGACGCCGCCCGCATGGTCGCGGCTGCCGGCGCCGACCTCGTCGACATCAACTTCGGCTGCCCCGTTCGCAAGGTCACGAAGACCGGCGCGGGCGCGACGCTGCTCGACGAGCCCGCGCGCGCGGCGGCGATCGTCGAGGCGGTGGCGAACGCGGTCGACCTGCCCGTGAGCGTGAAGATGCGCCGCGGCCTGCGCGACGGCTCGCGGACGTGCCTCGACGTCGGCCCGCAGCTCGTGGAGGCGGGCGCGGCGACGCTCACCCTGCACCCGCGCTCCGCCCAGCAGATGTACACGGGCAGCGCCGACCACTCGCTCACCGCCGAGCTGGTCTCGATCGTGGACGTGCCGGTGATCGCCTCTGGCGACGTCACCTCGCGCGCCAAGGCGCAGGCCGTGCTCGCGACGACGGGAGCCGCCGCCGTGATGGTCGGGCGAGGTGCGCAGGGCAATCCCTGGGCGCTGCGCGAGATCGTCGACGGGGACGGTCGCGAGCCCTCACGGGAGGAGGTCGTCGCCGAGCTCGTGCTCTTCATCCGCGAGACCGTGCGCGAGCTGGGCGAGCGGCGCGCGAGCGGTTTCCTGAAGAAGTTCTACGGCTGGTACCTCGGCCGCGGCCGCTTTCCGAAGCAGTTCAAGCAGGAGCTCGTCGTGCTCGGCTCCACCGAGGAGGTCGAGCGGCTGCTCCTCGCCGCCGCCCCCGGCGCGCTGCCCGTCCTCGAACAGCTCGAGGACGAGCTTCCGACGAGCGACGAGGTGCTGCTGGACTCGCTGCCGATCTCGGTCTACGGCGGCGGCTAGGAGGGCGGGGCCGGTCGCCCCCGGGCGATCGCCCAGGAGCCGAGCAGCGCGAGCGCCAGCGCGCCGTGCAGGAAGTCGTCCCCGTTGTTCGTCGGCAAGAAGTTCTCGCTGCCACGCTCGCTCGCGAGCAGGCCGTAGACGAAGAGCAGGGCGTAGAGCGTCCCCGCGGCGAGCAGGTACTGGATCGCGGAGCGATGCCTCCTTGCGGCCAGGATCCCGACGCCGAAGAGCAGGTGCGCGACGTTGTGCAGGACGCTGACCTGGAACAGGCCGAGCAGCTCCGCGTCGGACTCGTGGCCGGAGAACTCGAGGTGGCCGTAGTTCACGGTCACCCCCGGCACGAAACCGAGGATCCCCACGAGCACGAACGCGACCCCGAAGACGAAGGCGAGCCGCTGGGCGAGCGACCCGCTCACGGCCGATTGCGCGACCAGACGATGCGCAGCCCCTCGAGCGTGAGGTAGGGGTCGATCCGCTCGAGTGTGTGAGCGTGCGGGGCGATCAGGTCGGCGAGGCCGCCGGTGGCGACCGTCTGCGCGTCGGTGCCGAGCTCCTCGCGGATGCGCGTCACGATCCCGTCCACCTGCCCGGCGAAGCCATAGACGAGCCCCGACTGGAGGCCTCCGACGGTCGTCTTCCCGATCACGGTCGGCGGGGCTGCGAAATCGACCTTCACGAGCCGGGCCGCGCGGGCGAAGAGCGCGTCCATCGAGACCTCGATCCCGGGCGCGAGCACACCGCCGACGTAGTCGCCGTCGGCCGAGACGATGTCGAAGTTCGTCGACGTGCCGAAGTCGACGACGATGCACGGCGCGCCGTAGCGCTCGAGAGCCGCCACGGCGTTGACGATTCGGTCCGGCCCGACCTCGCGCGGGTCGTCGTACCGGATCGGGATCCCGGTGCGCACGCCCGGCCCGACGGCGAGCAACGGCGCCTGCGCCCAGCGCTCGGCGACGCGCTCCCACTCGCGCTGCAGTGCCGGCACGGTCGTGGAGAGGCAGATCCCGTCGACGCTCTCCAGGTCGAGCAGCGCCGACAGCGTGACGCCGAGCTCGTCGCCCGTCCGGCTCCGGTCGGTCGCGAGCCGAAAGTGGTCGGCGAGCTCCTCGTCCCGGAAGAGCCCGAGTGCCGTCTGGGTGTTCCCGACGTCCACCGCCAGCAGCATGGACGGAAGATAGTTGCTCAGAGCAACGATCCTGGCGGCCGATGTGCGACGTAGCGGTTTCTGGCGCGTCGCTCGCGGTGCGTAGGCCGGTGGGACAGTACGGCGGTACGGCCCGCCGGGTGGAGCGCCGCGAGCGGCGCGAGGCTGCGCCGGAGGCCGGCTTCGCCGGCCGGGAGGCGCAGCCGGCCAGGAGCCGCTACGGGGTTTCGTCGTCGGTGGAGAGAGATTCGCCGATGCGCTCGGCGAGCGCCTCGGCGGTCAGCTTGGGCTCGTCGCCCTCGCCCCGCAGCTCCTCGACCGTGACGTCGCTCGAGGTGTAGACCTCGGCGCGCGGGATGATCCGCGTCGGCCGGTTCTTGTCCCAGACCCAGACGTCCTCCATCGTGATGTGGAAGAAGGGGTAGTTCGCGCCCTGGGAAACCTGCAGGTCGAGCTTGTTGCAGAGGTAGGTCGCGTCCTGGGTGAGGATGCAGTAGCGGAAGAGGCCGAACACGGCCGTGTACTCCCGCTTGAGCCGGAGCTCGAGGTCGGCCTCGAACTCGTCCAGGTCGTCGAGGTGGCTCACACGCTCAGTCTAGCTTCGCGAGCAGGTCTGAAACGCGTCCGCGGCCCGGGACGAAGAGACCCGGCGCGAGCTCGTCGAGCGGCTCGAGCACGAAGCGGCGCTCGTGCAGGCGGGGATGCGGGACGGTGAGGCCCTCCTCGTCCAGCTCGAGCTCGCCGTAGAGGAGCAGGTCGAGGTCGATCGTCCGCGGGCCGAACCGGATCTCGGAGCCCGGGCCAGAGCGGTCGCGGCCGAGCTCCAGCTCCACCCGGAGCAGCATCGCCAGGAGCTCGTGGGCCGTGAGCTCGGTCTCCAGGCGGGCGACCCCGTTGAGGAAGCGCGGCTGGTCGACGTAGCCGACGGGGTCGGTCTCGCGCAGCGTCGAGACCGCGGCGACGTCGATCCCGGGCCGCGCGTCGAGCGCGGCGAGCGCCTGTCGCAGGGCTCCCTCGCGGTCACCGAGGTTCGACCCCAGCCCGATGTAGGCAATCGTCCTTATCGGATGTTCATCATTCACGGGTACCGTGTCGCGCGTGAGGCTCGCCGTCATCGCCGCAGTGATCGGTGTAGCAATCGCCCCGCCTGCACACGCTGTCACGTTCTCGGCCACCGTGCCGACCGGAGCAGCGCTCGCCGAGCTCGCAGCCGCCGACACGGCGCTCGTCGCTCTGGAGCCGAGCGCCGATGCCGAGCGCCTCGTCCGCTCCGCCGGCGGAAAGCGGGTGTCCGCCGGGCTCGGGATCTGGGAGGTGCCCGGCCGGGCCGCCGCCGACCTCGTCCCCCGACTGAAGCGGCTCGGGGCGCTCCGCTACGCGGAGCCGGCCCGCTCACGCGATGCGCTCGTCCGTTTCACCGATCCCCTCTCGACGCCCGAGCTCGGCTACCACCTCTACGCGGTCGGCGCGAACGCCGCCGAGCCGCCAGGCCCCGGCTTTCCGATCACGATCATCGACAGCGGCATCGATCTGGCCCACCCGGACTTCGCCGGCCGCCCCGACACGGTCGATCTGAACCCGCAGAACGTCGGGGGCTTCCCCGACGGGTACCACGGCACCGCCGTCGGCTCGACCGCGGCCGCCGCGGTCAACGGCGTCGGCGCCGAGGGCGTCTACCCGCTGGCCCTCGTCCGGACCTATGACCTGCCCGACCTCTCCGACGCGTCGGTGATCGCGGGCATCGAGACCGCCATCGCGGCCGGGCCCAGCGTGATCAACATGAGCCTCGGCGGCTCGGCCCCCTCCCGGGCCGAGTACGAGGCGATCCTCCGCGCAGTCGCTGCGGGCTCGCTCGTGGTCGCCGCCTCCGGGAACGAGCTCGAGGCGGGGAATCCGGCTCTCTATCCCGCCAGCTATCCACACGTGCTGACGGTCGGATCGACGAGCCGCGAGGGCGCAGCGTCGGTCTTCTCGTCCGCGAGCTCCGCTGTCGACCTCGCCGCTCCGGGCGAGCAGCTGCCGCTCCAGCACCCGACGGATCCGGCTGCCTACGTGCTGGAGAGCGGCACGAGCTTCTCGGCGCCGATCGTCTCGGCCGCCGCCGCGTGGGTCCGGACCGTGCGCGGCACGATGAGCGTGACGCAGCTGGCCGATCTGCTGCGCTCGACGGCGAAGGACGTCGACGTCCCCGGCTTCGACATGCGCACGGGATTCGGGCTGCTCGACATCCCGGCCGCACTGGCGGGGCCGATCCCGCCCCTCGACCCGCAGGAGCCGAACGACGACGTCGCCCAGGTCGTGGCCGGCGGCCTCTTCCCGCAGGCGAAGGCCCTCGTCGCGACCCGCGTCAACGCCGCCCTCGACGCGACGGAGGATCCCGCCGACGTCTACCGCGTCTCCGTGCCGAAGGCGCGCAAGTTGACGGTTACCGTGACGGCGGCCGCCGACGTTCGGGTCGCGCTCTTCGGGCCGACCGCACGCACCGTCGGTGGTACGCGCGCACGCCTCTCCGTCTCCGACCGGCCCGGGCGCAGCGCCGAGACCGTGACCTACACGAACCGTGGCGCCGGCGCGGCCGTCGTGTTCCTGCACGTGCGGCCGACCCCGAACGCGGCCGTCGCGAATCCCCGCTACTCGGTGACGCTCAAGCGCGTCCGCGCTCCCGCACGGCGCTGACCGCGGCGACCTCGACCGGGGGCTCCAGGACGACGTCCGGCTTGCGCACGCGCACCTCCACGCGCTTCGCCGCCGGGAAGCGCACGACGAGCTCGTCGGCGAGCGCGGTCGCGAGCGCCTCGAGCAGCCTGAACGCGCGTCCGTCGGAGACCTCGCGCACGCACGCCGCCACGTCGCGGTAGTCCACCGCGTCCTCGATCCGGTCGGAGCTGCCTGCCTCCCCCACCTCGAGCTCGACGTCGAAGAGGAAGCGCTGTCCGTCGCGGCGCTCGTGCTCGAGCACGCCGTGGTAGCCGTGCAGGGCGATCCCGAGCAATTCGATCCTCATGCCGTCACCGGCTCGCCTGCCACGGCCGCGGCCACCGTGAGTGCCTCCACGTGCTCGCGGACATCGTGGACGCGGAAGATCGACGCTCCGCGCTCGAAGGCGGCGACCGCCGCGCCGACCGAGGCCGCAACCGACCCCGTGGTCGCGTCCGCGTCGCCCAGCAGGCGGCCCAGCGTGCGCTTCCGTGAGACGCCGACGAGCACCGGCCGCCCGAGCGCGACGAGCACGTCGAGCCGGCGCAGCAGCTCGAGGTTGTGCTCGACGCTCTTCCCGAAGCCGATCCCGGGGTCGAGGCAGATCAGCTCCTCGTCGATCCCCGCCGCGACGGCGAAGGAGAGCCGCTCCTCGAGGAACGACGCCACCTCCGCGACGACGTCGGCGTAGCGTGGCGCGTCCTGCATCGAACGTGGCTCGCCCTGCATGTGCATCAGGCACAGATACGCGCCGGCGTCTGCGACGACACCGGCGAGCTCGGGGTCGCCGCGCAGGGCGGTGACGTCGTTGACGAGCTCCGCGCCGAGCGAGAGCGCACGGCGTGCGACCTCCGCCTTGGCGGTGTCGACGGAGAAGGGAACGCCCTCGAGCTGCTCCAGCACGGGCAGGAGCCGGCGCAGCTCCTCATCGACCGAGACGCCCTCGGAGCCGGGTCGCGTGGACTCCGCGCCGATGTCCACGAGCGCCGCTCCCTCGGCCAGCAGCCGGCGCGCCGCCGCGATCGCGTCGTCGGGCGCCAGGTGGAGGCCGGCGTCGGAGAAACTGTCGGGTGTGACGTTCACGATCCCCACGACGGCCGGGCGCCGCAAACGTTCAGTGAGCGGCGGACGTCTCATCATCTGTGGAGAGTAGACGCGGGACCATCCTGACGACGCTGGGCGTCCTCGTCGCGCTCGGGGTCGTCGCGCTGGCTTCGCGCGGCGGGGTGCAGACCGGCAGTCCCGACTCGAGACGGCCCGCAGACGGGCTGCTCGACGTCGCGTTCAGCCTCTTCCTCGTCGCGCTGGCGCTCGGCGTGGTTGCGATCGTGCTGACCTTCTACCTCAACCGCGACGCGCTCCGCGCCCTGCCGGAGCCGATCCGGAGGCGACAGCGCTCGCGGCGGACGATCCTGATCGTCGTCGCCAGCGTGCTGGCGCTCGCCCTCCTCGTCAGGAGCCTGGGGGAGCGGCAGGGCGGGCTCGAGCTGCCCGAGCTGCAGCCCGCGACGCCGACCGACCCAGCGCAGGCCGCCGAGGCCGCCGACGAGCAGTACCAGCCCGAGTTCGCCTGGATCCCCGTCCTGATCGTCGTCGTGATCGCGACCGCCGGCGTCACCGCGGCGTGGTGGTCGGCGAAGGCGCGCCGGAGGGCACGCGGCGAGGGGAACGAGCCGACGCTGGCCGAGGCGCTCGACGACGTGCTCGCGGAGACGCTCGACGACCTCCGCGCAGAGACCGACCCGCGCCGCGCCGTGATCGGGGCCTACGCGCGGCTCGAGCGCGCGCTCGCCGCCTACGGCGTTCCCCGCCGGCCCGCGGAGGCGCCGCTCGAGTACCTGGGCCGCATGCTCGCGGAGGCCGAGGTAGGCCCCGTGGCGGTCAAGCAGCTCACGTTGCTGTTCGAACGGGCAAGGTTCTCGCAGCATGAGGTCGACGCCGTGATGAAGGACGAGGCGATCGAGGCCCTGGAGACGGTGCGGGAGGACCTGCGCCTCGCCGAGCTTCGGGCGCAGCAGGCGCGCGCAGAGGCGCTCGCCTTCGCGCGCGAGCGGGCGGAAGCGTCCGGGTGACGCGCCGGTTCTTCCGGCTCGCCCGGCTGCCGCTGCTCGCAACGGCGGCTTTCGTCCTCGCGCTCGTGCTCCTGCCGGGGCGCCGCGACCTGATCCTGCACGTCTACGGCCTCGTGCTCGCCACACTCGCGCTCGGCTGGCTCGTGGGCGTCGTCCGCCGCACGCATCCCGTCGCCGACGTGTCCCCCTTCGACCTCGGGCTTCGGAAGCGACGCGGCCTGCGGGAGCCCGTTGCCGAGCTCGAGCGCCTGGAGCGCGAGGTCTCGATGGCGACCAGCACTGCGTTCGACCTCCACTTCCGGCTGCGTCCGCGCGTGCAGCGAATCGCGGCCCAGCTGCTGGCGTCCCGGCGCGGAGTCGACCTCGTCACCCAGCCCGACACGGCGCGGCGCCTGCTCGGCGAGGAGACGTGGGCGCTCGTCCGGCCCGACGTCGAGCCCCCGGCCGACCGCTCCGCCCCTGGGCTCGAGCTCGCCCGCGTCGGCGCCGTCGTCGCGTCGCTGGAGCGGCTCTGAGCCCGCTTCCGCTCAGCCGTGTGCAGGAGCTCTCGGGCCGCGTGCTCGACGAGGTCGAGCGCGCCGTGATCGGCAAGCGCGACGAGCTCGAGCTGATCCTGATCGGCCTCCTCGCCGACGGGCACGTGCTGCTCGAGGACTACCCCGGCCTCGCGAAGACCCTCGCAGCCCGCTCCTTTGCGGCGGTGACGAGCATCGGCTTCTCACGCATCCAGTTCACGCCCGACCTGATGCCCTCCGACGTGACGGGCTCGTCGATCTGGAGCCAGCGCGACTCCGAGTTCGAGTTCCGGCCCGGGCCGATCTTCACCAATCTCCTCCTCGCCGACGAGATCAACCGCGCCCCGCCGAAGACGCAGGCCGCGCTGCTCGAGGCGATGCAGGAGCGGCAGGTGACGATCGAGGGCACCACCCACCAGCTCGCACGGCCGTTCCTCGTCCTCGCGACGCAGAATCCGATCGAGTACGAGGGCACGTATCCGCTTCCCGAGGCGCAGCTCGACCGCTTCCTGCTGCGGGTGGGGTTCGGCTATCCCGCTCCGGACGACGAGTGGGAGGTGCTCTCGCGGCGGCTCGAGCGGGGGACGGACGAGGTCGAGCTGGAGCCCGTCATCGACGGGGCGACGCTGCTCGAGCTCCAGGCCGCGATCGAGCAGGTGCACGTCGGGCCGAGCGTCGGCCGCTACATGGTCGAGATCGTGGAGTCGACGCGCTCCAGCGGCTCGACGGCCGTCGGCGCGAGCCCGCGCGGCTCGCTGGCACTGCTCAAGCTCTCGCGCTGCCGAGCTGCGCTCGCGGGGCGCGACTTCGTCACGCCCGACGACGTGAAGGCGATCGCCGTGCCGGCGCTCGCCCACCGGCTGATGCTGAAGCCGGAGCTGTGGGTGCAGCGGCTCTCGGCCGACGACGTCGTCCGCGACCTGCTCGAGCACGTGCCGACCCCGGCGGCCGAGGAGCCCGCCGCGGGCCGGGCAGCCCCGACCGAATGACTCGCACTGCCTCGCCGCGCGTCGCGGCGTATGCCGCACTCGCGGCGCTCGGGCTGCTCGGCGCTCTGGCGCTGCGACGGCCGGAGCTCGTCGTCCTCGCCGCACCCTTTGCCCTCGCGCTCACGCTCGGGCTGCGCCTCGCCCGCGAGCCGCGGCTCGGCATCTCGCTGACGATCGACCGCGAGCGGGCACTCGAGCGCGACGAGATCGCCGTGGAGCTCGACGTGAGCTCGGACGCACCCGTCGAGCGGCTCGAGCTGATGCTCGTCGTCCCGGACGGGCTCGAGGTCGCCGACGGCGACAACCCGGTCGCGATCCGGCTCGGCCGCGACGACGACCGCACCGTCGCGTTCACGCTCCGCTGCGTCCACTGGGGGAACTACACGCTCGGCGACATTCGGCTGCGCGCCCGCGACCGCTTCGGTCTCGTCGCCTGGGAGCGCCGCCCCGACCGGACGACGCACCTGCGCGTGTATCCGCACCCGGACGCGCTGCAGCGGCTCGTCGCCCCGGTCGAGACGCAGCCGTTCACCGGCAACGAGGTGGCCCGCCCGAAGGGCGAGGGGCTCGAGTTCGCCGACCTGCGCGCGTTCGCACCGGGGGACCGCGTGCGTTCGATCAACTGGCGCGCCAGCGCCCGCCGCAACGAGCTGATCGTGAACGAGCGGCACCCGGAGCGGAACACCGACGTGATCGTCTTCCTCGACACGTTCGCGGAGGCACGGCTGGGAGACCGCTCCACGCTCGACCTCGCAGTCGCCGCGGCTTCGACGATCGCGAGCCGCTACCTGGAGCGGCGTGACCGCGTCGGCGTCGTCTCGTTCGGCGGCCTCCTGCGCTGGCTCGTGCCGGGGACGGGTCTTGCACAGCGCTACCGAATCGTCGACTCCCTGCTCGAGACGGCGGTCGTCTTCAACTACGCCTGGAAGGACGTCTCGATCATTCCCGCGCGCACGCTGCCCCCACAGGCGCTCGTGATCGCGGTGACGCCGCTCCTCGACGAGCGCTCGGTGTCGGCCCTGCTCGACCTGCGGGCGCGCGGCTACGACCTCGTCGTCGTCGAGGTCTCGCCGGTACCCTTCGCCGAGCCCGGCCGGAGCGAGCTCGAGCGCGTGGCGCACCGGCTCTGGCTGCTGCACCGCCAGGAGCTGCGCTCGCGCTACGAGAGCCTGGGCGTCGCCGTGGCGACCTACGGCGACGACGTCGCGCTCGAAGCGGTGCTCGAGGGGGTGAGATCGTTCCGTCGACACGCTCGGCGCGCGCGCGCCTAGGGGTCGCAGCCGCCGCGATCGTGCTGGCCGGCGCGATCGGCGGCTGGCTCGCGCTCGACAGCGCAGAGGAGCCGGTTCGCTGGGCGAACGTCGCGGCGGGTGCGCTCGCCTGCGTGCTGCTCGCCGGAGGGCTGGCGCTGCGCATTCCGGTCGCCGTGCCCCTGGCTGTGGTCGCGCTCGGCGCCGGCTACGGGGTCGCGCTCGGGGTGGAGGGTGGCGAGATCGACGCTCGAGCCCCCGTGCTCGCCGCTGCGCTCTTCCTGCTCGCCGAGCTCGCGTACTGGTCGCTCGAGCTGCGCGAGGCGGTGGCCGACGAGCCGGGCGCGTATGGACGCCGGGTCGGCCTGCTCTCGGCGCTCGCGCTGGGCGCGCTGGCCGTGGGCGCGGGACTGCTCGCGCTCGTGGACGCCGGCGAGCGAGGCGGCGTCGCCCTCGAGGCCCTCGGTGCCTTCGCAGCCGTGGCCGCGCTCGCAATCGTCGCGCTCGCCACCCGGCGACCGCGCGACGAGACCTAGCCCTTCGCACCCTCCGGCGGCGGCGGCTGCATGCCGAGGCCGGGCACGGGACGGGGCTGCGGCTTCGGCTGGGGCTTGCGCTCGGCGGAGCCTTCGGCCTCCGGCTCGGGCGCGACCACTTCCTCCGGGAAGACCGAGTGCTGGTCCTCGCCCGCGAGCAGGCGCTCGAACTGGTCCTTGTCGATCGTCTCGCGCTCGATCAGGATCGCGGAGAGCTTGTGCAGCTCCTCGATGTGCTCGCGCAGGACCCGGTGCGCAGCCTCGTGCGCCTCCTCGATCACGCGCCGGATCTCGTCGTCGATCTCGCGCGCGATCTCGTCCGAGTAGTCGGGCTCGTTGCCCATCTCACGGCCGAGGAACGGCTGATCCTGGTTGCGGCCGAGCACGCGCGGACCGAGCTTCTCGCTCATGCCGTAGCGCATGATCATCGCCTTCGAGGTCGCCGTCACCTTCTCGAGGTCGTTCGCCGCGCCCGTCGTGACCTCGTGGAAGACGAGCTCCTCCGCTGCGCGGCCACCGAGCGTCATCGCCAGGTCGTCCATCAGCGTCGACTTCGTGGTCAGGTAGCGATCCTCGGTCGGCAGCGAGATCGTCAGCCCGAGAGCCTGGCCGCGCGAGACGATCGTGATCTTGTGGACGGGGTTCGTGTTCTCGAGGTAATGGCCGACGAGCGCATGGCCCATCTCGTGGTAGGCGGTGATCTTGCGCTCCTTCTCGCCGAGCAACCGGGCCTTCTTCTCGGGGCCGGCGATCACACGCATGATCCCCTCCTCGAGCTCCTCCTGGCCGATCACCTTCTTGCCGTGGCGCGCAGCCAGGAGCGCGGCCTCGTTGATCAGGTTCGCCAGGTCGGCGCCGGTGAAGCCGGGCGTGCCTGCGGCGAGCGTGTCGAGCTCGATCTCGCCCGCGAGCGGCTTGCCCTTCGAGTGCACCTCGAGGATCTTGCGGCGCCCGTTCCGGTCGGGCCGGTCGACGACGATCTGCCGGTCGAAGCGGCCGGGACGGAGCAGCGCGGGGTCGAGGATGTCGGGGCGGTTCGTGGCGGCGATCAGGATGATGTTGTCCTTCATCTCGAAGCCGTCCATCTCGACGAGCAGCTGGTTGAGCGTCTGCTCGCGCTCGTCGTGGCCGCCTCCGAGCCCGGCGCCGCGGTGGCGGCCGACGGCGTCGATCTCGTCCATGAAGATGATGCAGGGGCTCGACTGCTTGGCCTGCTCGAAGAGGTCGCGCACGCGCGAGGCGCCGACGCCGACGAACATCTCGACGAAGTCCGACCCGGAGATGGAGAAGAACGGCACTCCCGCCTCGCCGGCGACTGCGCGCGCGAGCAGCGTCTTACCGGTGCCGGGAGGCCCGTAGAGCAGCACGCCCTTGGGGATGCGGGCGCCGAGCGCCTGGAACTTCTTCGGGTTCTCGAGGAACTCCTTGATCTCGTGCAGCTCCTCGACCGCCTCGTCCGCTCCGGCCACGTCCTTGAAGCCGATCTTGGGCGAGTCGGGCGTCATCCGCTTGGCGCGGCTCTTGCCGAAGCTCATCACCTTCGAGCCGCCGCCCTGCACCTGGTTCATCAGGAAGATCCAGAAGCCGATCAGGAGCGCGAAGGGCAGGATCGAGATCAGCAGCGAGCTCCACCAGGAGCCGCCGGTGCCCTTCGAGTCATACGTGATGTTCTCGTCCTTGAGCAGCGTCTCGAGCCGGTCGGCGGAGAGGTCGCTGACGTAGTTGACCTTCACCTTGTCGCCGCCCACGAGCGTGGCGTCGATCTGCTGGCGGTTCGGCGTGAACGTGATCTCCTGGACGTTGCCGTTCTCCACCTGGCCGAACAGCTGCGAATAGGTGAGCTTTTCGCTCTTCTCCCCACTCGGGATCAGTGTCTGGCTCGCCAGGTAGACGAGCAACACGATGACGATCAGGGGGAAAAGCGCGCTGCGAAAGAAGCGATTCACAAGGAGTCTCCGTGGAGGGTAGCAGCCTCCCTGCGCCGTACAGGCCCCCGCCTGGGTGACCTTAAGAGGTTCTTAGTGCGGCGGAATCAGGTCCGGATGGAGGACTGCGACGTACGGAAGGTTGCGGTAGCGCTGGTCGAAGTCGAGCCCGTAGCCGATCACGAACTTGTTCGGGATCTCGAAGCCGACGTAGCGCACGGGCACGTCCACCTCCCGGCGCTCGGGCTTGGTCAGCAGTGTGCAGACCTCGAGCGAGGCCGGCTTGCGCGCGGTCAGGCTGCGCATCAGGTAGGAGAGCGTCAGCCCCGAGTCGATGATGTCCTCCACGACGAGCACGTCGCGCCCGGCGATGTTCATGTCCAAGTCCTTGAGGATGCGGACGACCCCGGAGGAGTCGGTGCCGGCGCCGTAGCTCGAGATCGCCATGAAGTCGATCTCGCACGGCACCGACAGCTCGCGCATCAGGTCGGCGAGGAAGAAGACGGCGCCCTTGAGCACGCCGACGAGGAGCAGGTCGCGCCCCGCGTAGTCGCTCGAGATCTCGGCGCCGAGCTCGGCGATGCGCGCCTGGAGCGGCTCCTCGTCGATCAGGATCTCGCCCACCGCGCTCTTCACCGTCTCCATCTGACGACTCCTTCCCAGCCTGGGGCCTCGGCGACTCCCGGTACGGCGACGACCTCCTCGCCGCTCACGACGAGCGGCCAGCCGTCCCGGTCTGCCTTCGGCACCTTTGCATCCACGAGCAGATCCTGCACCTTCTTGCGACGGCCTGCGAGCCGGTCGCCCGGCCGCCGGCCACGGACAGCGAGCCCGTCGATGTCGGACTCGATCGTCCAGGGCCCCCACGCCACCGCGCCCTCGAGCCGGAGCGTGTCGTACTCGCGCACGGCCCGGATGCCGCGGCCGAGGTCGGCGGCCTTCGTGCCATCGCGGCTCGCGAGCAGCTCGACGAGCGTCCGCTCGAGCCCGCGCGGGAGCCGCGCCGGCTCGGCCGCGAGCGCGAGCAGGCTCGAACGCGCACGCGGGTCGAGGCGCTCCAGCAGGGGCAGGATCTCGGCGCGGATCAGCCCGCGCTTCGTGTCCGCGTTCGACGAGTCCTCGCGGTAAGGCAGCCCGTGCTCGTCGCAGTAGGCGCGGGTCTCCTCGCGCCAGAGCCCGAGCAGCGGCCGGACGACGCCGTCCTCCCGCCTCGCCTTGATCCGCTGCGGCGTACCCGAGGCGACGAGCCCGAGCAGCACCGACTCGACCTGGTCGGAGGCGGTGTGCCCGGTAGCGCGCAGCCGGTCGCTCGCGACCCCGTAGCGCGCCTCGCGCAGCTCGGCCTCGGTCGTCCCGGTCGCGTCGACGACCTCCGCGCCGAGGACCTCGCGGCAGAAGCGCGCGTCCGCGTCCGACTCGGCGCCCCGGAGCCCGTGCTGCACGTGCAGCGCGGAGACGCGGTACCCGAGCGAGCCGAGCACGTGCCAGAGAGCGGTCGAGTCGGCGCCGCCGGAGACGAGGCACGTCACCTCCCCCGCGGGGGCGATCAGATCGTGCTCGCGGATGAGCGACTCGACGCGGTGGCGCATCGCTCCAGTGTGCCCTAGAAGGCGGGCGACTCGAGCCAGCGCTCGAGCACGTCGATCGCGAGCGCGACCTCGTCGCGCTCGAGGAGGAACGGCTCGGCGGGCGGCACCGGCTCGAGGAGAGGGACCGGCGTGGCGCCGCCCGCCGCCAGCAGGAGGTAGCGCACAGAGGCGCCATGGGCGACGAGCGCAACGCGGTCCTCGGGTCGCTGCAGGAGCTTCCGATAGCCCTGCACATACCGCCGCACCGCGGCCGCCCTGCTCTCGCCGCCGCCTGCGACCTCCTCCTCCGGGCCGGCCGCGCGCACCCAGTCCGCGTAGCCGTCGGCCCAGCGCGTGCCCTCCCACCTGCCGAAGCGGATCTCGTCCACTTCGGGCACCGAGATCAGCACCGCGCCCGGCCAGGCGAGCTTGGCCGTGCGACGCGTGCGCTCGAAGCTCGTGTGGGCGGCGACGTCGACGTCGCCGGCCCGGAGGCCTAGGGCGCGCGCCTGTTCCTCACCGCGTGCCGTCAGGCGCGCCTGCACTGCCGGGTCGCCGTTCAGGACGTCCCTGACGTTCAGCTCGCTCTCGGCGTGGCGAGCAACCACGAGGCGCCTCAGAGGAGCACGCTCCGGTAGTCGAGCACGTGCGCCATCCCCACCTTCTCGTACAGCCGGATCGCCGGCCCGTTCTCCGCCCGGACGAACAGGCAGACGCGAGGAACCCGCTCGAGCAGATGGCGGATCAGGTCGCGCAGCCCGGCGCTCGCGAAGCCGCGGCCGCGTGCGGCCGGGTCGGTCCAGACCTGCTGGAGCTGCACGGCCGCCGGCGTCCACGCCGAGGCCTCGGCCTTGAACCGGATCACCCCGTCCTCGGCCCACAGCCAGGACCGGCCGTCCTCGACCTGTCCGCGTGTCCGCCAGCGGAAGCCGTCCGGATCGCGCCTCATCGGGTCGATGCCGAGCTCGACCTCGTGGGCGGCCGCGCACGCCGGCACGAGCAGGTCGAGATCGTCCTTCGTCGCAACCCGCAAGCCGGTTCCGCCCGGCTCGGGGGCGTTCTCGATCGAGAAGACGGGCTGGCCGGGGCGGTCCTCGCGCACGGCCGCGAGCCGGTCGCGCGCGGCCTCCCAGAGCTCCGTGACCGCGCCCTGCTCGCCGATCAGCATCCGAGCTCGCGACCGCGCCGCCGCGTCAGCGAACGCGTCGCAGCCGCGTCCCGACGGGACGACGTTCGCGCCGATGTGACACAGCGCGACGAGCCTCCCGTCCTCCTCCAGCCCGGCGAAGCGCCCGTACCCGCGGCGCGCGACGTCCTCGAGGAAGACGCGCTCGACCGGCTCCTCCGCGGTGTAGGCGAGGATGCTTTCGAGCCTCGGCTCCACGAGCTGCGCCATCGGTCTGATCCTGCCCTATAGGCTTGCGCGCGTGCCGATCCACGTGAAAGCAGAGCCCGGCGACTACGCCGAGGCGTGCCTGCTGCCGGGCGACCCGCTACGCGCGAAGTACATCGCCGAGACCTACCTCGACGACGTGGTGCAGCGAAACGCGGAGCGCGGCCTGCTGGGCTACACCGGCACGTGGGAGGGCAAGCCCGTCTCCGTCCAGGGCACCGGCATGGGCTGCCCCGGCGCGACGATCGTGTTCGAGGAGCTGATCCAGCTCGGGGTGAAGAAGCTGCTGCGCGTCGGCACGTGCGGCGGGCTCCAGCCGCACCACAAGCTCGGCGACATGATCGTCGCCCTCTCCGCGGTGCCGGCCGACTCGACCGCGATGCACCTCGTCGCGAACGAGCCGCACTGCCCGACGGCCAGCTGGGAGCTGATCCACGGCGCCGTGCACGTGGCAAAGGAGCTCGGGCAGGAGATGCACGTGGGGCCGATCGTCTCCAGCGACCTCTTCTACAACCCGGATGGTGGCCAGTACGAGCGTTGGTCGAAGCGCGGCGTGCTCGCCGTCGAGATGGAGGCGGCGGCCCTGTTCACGGTGGGCGCGCTCAAGGGCGTGCAGTCCGGCTGCCTGCTGATCGTGAGCGACATCGTCGTCGAGGGCGAGTTCAAGCGCGTCACGGACGACGAGATGAAGGCAGCCGTCGACCGGATGACGCGCGTCGCGCTCGCGACCGCCACCGCTCATTAGCGACACCGTCTTCCTCGTCAACCCGGCGTCGGCGAACGGCTCGACGGGGCGGCGCTGGCCGGAGATCGCACGCCGGGCGACCACGCGAGGGCTCGAGGGCGACGCGCTCATCTCCGAGCATCCGGGACACCTGGCCACCCTGGCGCGCGGTGCCGTCCAGGGCGGCGCGAAGCTGCTCGTCGTCGTCGGCGGCGACGGCTCCGTGAACGAGGTCGCGAACGGCGTCCACGACCTCGACGCCGAGATCGCCGTGCTCGCCCGCGGGACGGGCTGGGACTTCATCCGCACCTACGGCATCCCGCACAAGCTCGACGGCGCGCTGGACGTGGCCCTGAACGGCACGCCGCGGACGATCGACCTCGGCCGTGCGCACTACCGCGGCTGGGACGGCGGGGCGGCGACGACCTACTTCGCCAACGTCGCCAGCGCGGGCATGAGTGGCGCGATCGCGCAGCGCGCGAACGACACCACGAAGGCCCTCGGCGGGAAGGCGTCGTATCTCTGGGCGACGTTCGCGGTCTTCTCGCGCTGGCAGAACTCCGAGCTGCGGGTCTCGGTCGACGACGAGATCCGGGGCGGGCGCATGCACGACGTCGTGGTCGCCAACGGCCGCTGCTTCGGCGGCGGGATGCGGATCTGCCCAGAGGCCGAGCCGGACGATGGGCTCTTCGACGTCCTCACGATCGGCGACCTGACGAAGCGCGATCTCCTGACGACGCTGCCGAAGACGTTCTGGGGCGGCCATCTGCCCCATCCCAAGGCGGAGCTCCTCCGTGGCGCCGTCGTCACGGTCGACGCGCCGGAGCCGCTGCCGGTGGAGCTCGACGGCGAGCAGCCGGGCACGACGCCGGTCCGCTTCGAGATCGCGCGAAGCGCCCTGCGCGTGCGAGTGCCGGCCGCCTAGCCGGCGGAGCCGGACGGCTTCTTCGCGGCGGAGGCGGGTGGCTTCTTCGCCGCCGGCTTCTTGGCCGCGGCCGTCCTCGTCGTCGCCGCCGTCTCCAGCTTGGCGAGCCTCCGCTCGAGCTTGTCCACGCGCTTCTCGAGCTCGTCGAGGCCGCGGAGCTTCTTCTGCATCTCGTCCAGCCGCGTCCGGCTCTGGTTCACCATGTCCATCACGCGGTTCCCGCCCGGCACGTTCGGCAGCTTGTTGAGGGCCTCTTCGCCGAGGTCGGCCATGCGCGAGAGGAGGTCCTGGGTGCTCTTCGCCATGGCGCGATGTTACCCCGAGCCGCCGACGGCCGAAGGGGTTGGCCTCCTGCACCCGAGATCGTCACCGCAAGTTCACCCTTTCGGCGCTTGTTCCATCTGACACGCAGGCTACGGTTGGGAACGGAATGGCGGAACGAAGCTTCGAGCACAGCGCTCGTCGTTTGCACCGGCACAAGGCCGTGGTCACGCACGCACTTCGTCAGCACGCCGGGATCCCGTACGAGGTCGAGCAGAAGGTCTGCTCCGACTGCCGCCGGGTCCTCGACGAGCGGACCGTGCGCCGCGCGGCGGCGTAGCTTCCGGGCACCCGGCGATCCTCCCCGCCGGGGCGGGGCGGGCGCCGCTATCCCCGCTCGAGCTCGAGCACCACGTCACGCAGGATCGCGCCGGCGCTCCCGTCGAGCCGCAGGTCGGCGTGGCCGTCGAGGGGCGTCGGCCCGCGGTTGACGATCGCGAGCGCGCCCCCGCGCTGCAGGGTCTCGTGCGGCAGTCCGGCGACGGGATGCACCTCGAGCGAGGACCCCACGACGAGCAGCAGCCGCGCGCCCTGCGCGAGCTCCGTTGCGCGCTCCAGCTCCCCCGCCGGCAGGAGCTCGCCGAAGAAGACGACACCGGGCTTCAGCACCTCCTCGCACGAGGGGCAGCGAGGCGCCGGGCCGGCCTCGAGCTGCGCGAGGACGGCGGCGAGCGTCTCCTCACGCCCGCACGCGAGGCACACGGAGTGCCGGATCGAGCCGTGGACCTCGATCACCTCGCGGCTGCCGGCCCGCTCGTGCAGCAGGTCGATGTTCTGGGTCACCACCGCCTCCACGAGCCCGAGCTGCTCCAGCCTCGCGAGCGCTCGATGGGCGTCGTTCGGCTCGGCGTCGACGAGGAACGCGAAGCGGCGGCCGTAGAAGTCCCAGATCCGCACGGGATCGCGCCGGAACGAATCGAGCGACGCGTAGTCCTGTGGATCGAACTCCGCCCACAGGCCGCCCGGCGAGCGGAAGTCCGGAATGCCGCTCTCGGTGCTGACTCCCGCGCCCGTCAGGACGACGCAGGGCTGGTGCGTCCGGATCAGCTCTGCCAGCTGCTGGGCCAGTCGTTCGGGCGACACGCGGGCATCGTAGGCTTGCCCGATGGAGGGCTACCGCTTCTCGACCGAGCTCGCCGTGCGCTTCGCGGAGACCGACGCGCAGGGGATCGCGCATCACGCGTCCTTCGTCGTGTGGCTCGAGGTTGCGCGCGTGGCCTACCTCGCCGAGCACGCGGGCGGCTATCAGGCGATCCGCGACCAGGGGATCGAGGCCCTCACGACGGAGGTGCACGTCCACTATCACCGCGCTGCGTACTTCGACGACCGGCTGCGCATCTGGACTCGCTGCGTCGACCTGAGAGGCGCGCGCTTCCGCTACGAGTACACGGTGGAGCGGGTCGCCGAGGCGGGCGTCGAGCTCGTCGCGGCCGGCCATACCCTGCACGCCACCATCGACGCCGTGACGCGACGGCCGACGCGCGTGCCGCCGTGGTTCGCGGAGGCCGTCGCTAGGGCCGAGGCGCCGTCGACGTTGTCGTAGTCGTCGTGGCGGGAGGCTCGGTGCCGGGTTCGGCGGGAGCCTCGGGCTCGTCCGCGGGCTTCTTCGAATCCTTCGGAGGCTCCTTCGGCTTCGGCTTCGTCCCGTAGCGGACGATCCGATACTCGCCGCGGTAGGAGGTGTTCCAGGTCTCGTCGTGGAGGACGGTTCCGTTCTCGTCGTAGACCGTCCGGGTCACCGACGTCGCGCTCGCCTCCGAGCCCTCTTCGTCGACGATCTCCGTCCCCTTCTCGAGCGTCGCATCGGGCAGCCGGCGCACCGGCCCCGGCCCGGTGATCCGGAACGTGCCTTCGCCGCTCACGACCCGGCGCTCCGGGCCACCGCCGTAGAGCGAGACGGTGATGCCGCCCCCGTCCCAGCTCGCGGCGACGAGGATCCAGTTCGGCGTGTCGTTCAGGAACCTCATGTCGAGGTCGGGATAGTTGACGGTCGCGTCGCGCCCGAGCTGGTAGCGCGAGATGTAGAGCGAGTGCGGATTGCGCTCGAGGATCTTGACTCCCGCCTCCCACGCGGCGTTGAACACCGTGGTGCCGACCTGGGAGACGCCGCCGCCGACGTCCTCCTCGTACTCGTCGCGGATGATCACCGGCGCGGGCCGGAAGCCGCGCTCGACCGTCCGCTCGCCGACGCGCTCGTTGAACGAGAACGTGCCGCCGGGCGGCACGAGCGCCCCGTTCAGCAGGTCGACCGCGCGCCGGAGGTTCGTGATCCGGTCGGAGGTGCCGGCGTTCAGCGTCGTGTAGGTCGAGAGCCGGCGCTCGATCCCCATCGCCTCCGCCTCCGCCGTCGAGCGCTCGGGCTCGGCGGTGCTCATGACGAGGGTGGCGTTCCGGGGGCCCGGAGCGGTCGCTGCTGTGAGGATCGCTTTCGCCGTGGCGGGCACGTCGAGCGCCAGCCCGTCCTTTGCGGGAACGATGCGGACGACGCCGGAGGAGGCGAGTACCTGCGCGTCCCTGGGCTTGCGCTCGACCGACTTGCGCAGCTGCGCGAACCAGGCGTTCGCGCCGGGCCCGGCGATGGCGAGCTCGGAGGCGCCGTTGCGCGGCAGCGAGAGCAGCTTGGCGATGCGCCAGCGTGGCAGGCGCCACGAGGTCGGGCCGTAACTGAGCCGCACCGGGGCCGAGAGCGCGGTGCGCGCGTCCCGCGCCGCGGGCGCAAGCTCGTCGGACGTCACCTGCACCTGATCGACGGTGACGGGCAGCGGCACCTGGCGACCGCGATCGAGCCGCGCGAGCGAGCGGACGACGACGTCCGCGGCGGCCTCGCGGTCGAGGCGGAGCCCGGTCTGGCCCGGCACGACGAGGACGGCGAGCCCGCGCCGAACCAGCTTGGCCTCGACATGGGCGCGGTCGATCTCTGAAGCCAGACCCGCGAGCTTGTACTCGAGCGCTGCGGTGTAGGCCTGGGCGGGCGGCGCAATCTCGGCGCCGAAGAAGCGCGTCTGGAGCCGCTTGTAGCCACGCACGGGCGCGAAGCCCTGGCCCTCGCTGACGGCGGAGTCGAGCGCAGCTGCCCAGTTCGCCTCCACGCCGAGCGTCGAAGCCTTGATCGGGAACTGCCGGTCTCCGGCGGTGAAGACGATCGGCTCCTTCGCGACCGCGGCGGCGCGCTGCTCGAGCAGCCGAAGCGCCTCGGCCCGGGTCAGCCCTCCGACGTCGACTCCGGCCACCGTCACACCCTCCGCGAGGCGCGTCGGGGAGCCGGCGAAGGCCAGCCCGACGAGCGCAACGACCACGCCGATCAAGAGGGCGGTGAGGACGACCCCGCGGACGATTGCGCCGGCCGAACGGCGGCGTGCTGCGCCCACGCGCACGCTTGTAGCCTCAACGCGCAAGTGAAGGAGTGTAGCGACGCTGCAAGTCGCACGAACTCCGGTTTCGTGAAGGTTTGGTTAGGGCCCGGCTACCGGTTCCGCAGGTACTGGACGATCACGTGGCGCTGGATCTCGGACGTTCCCTCGACAATCTGCAGCACCTTCGCATCGCGCAGCCACTTCTCGACCGGGTGGTCGCGCATGATCCCGGCGCCGCCCAGCACCTGGACCGCGTCCGTCGCGATCGACATGGCCGCGTCGGCCGCGAACGCCTTCGCGTAGGAGCCCAGCAGGCCGGCGTCCTCGCCCGCGTCGAGGGCGGCCGCGGCCCGCCAGACGAGCAGCCGTGCGGCCTCGACCTGCATCGCCATGTCTGCGAGCTTGAAGGAGACGCCCTGCTTCGCGATCAGCGGCTTGCCGAACGCCTGGCGCTCGTTCGCGTAGGCCGTCGCGTACTCGAAGGCGGCGCGCGCCACCCCGACCGCCGAGGCCGCCACCTGCGGTCGCGAGTGGGCGAAGAAGTCCATGGCGATCGCGAAGCCCTCTCCCTCCTCGCCGAGCAGCCGGTCGGCGGGGATACGGGCGTCCTCGAGCAGGATCGAGCCCGTGTACGAGGAGCGGAAGCCGAGCTTGGGCTCCTTCCGGCCGGCACGCACGCCCGGATCGCCGGCCTCGAGCAGAAAGGCGGTGAGGCCGCCCGCGCGCCCATCACCTTCGAGGCGGGCGAAGACGAGCGTCAGCTCCGCGATGCCGCCGTTCGTGACGTAGCACTTCTCGCCGTTCAGGACGTACTCGTTCCCCTCGCGCCGCGCCGTCGCGCCGATCCCGGCCACGTCCGACCCGGCACCGGGCTCGGTGAAGGCGATCGCCGCGAGACAGCCGTCCTCCGAGGCGAGCCGCGGCAGCCAGCGCTGCTTCTGCTCGTCGCTCCCGGCCCGGAGCAGCGGCCGCACCGGGAACATGGTCGCGCCGATCGGGGCGGCGAGGCCGGCGCAGCCCCAGGAGAGCTCCTCCGCGACGAGCGACGAGGTGACCGCCGAGACCCCGCCGCCGCCGTACTCGGCCGGGATCGCGTGCGAGGTCAGCCCGAGAGCCGCCGCCCGGCCGAGCAGCTCCGGCGGGCAGTCCTCGCGCTCGTCCCACTCGCGCGCGATCGGCCGCAGCTCCCGCTCGGCGAACTCGTGCGCCAGCTCGCGCAGCGCGCGCTGCTCGGCGTCGAGCTCGAACGAGATCCCGGCGGACGCTACGCGCGCCACCGCGGAGTCATTCCGGTGCTCGTCGAGGCTAGAGGGAAGCCGAGTCGGCCCTGAACGGACACTGTCCGTCGCCGTGCCGGGTGAAGCTCCCGTCGAGCTTCTGCGCGGCCGGAGCCTTCACCGTCGACGAGCTCTTGGCGATGGCGGGCGGCACGGCGAGGAAGATCCCTGCCACCCCGAGCACCACGAGTCGCTTGAGCATGTCGCGACCATACCAGGTTCGTGGCAATCAGCACACTAGAAGACGAAGAGCTCGACGCCCCCGCTGACGTTCAGCTCGATGCCGGTGATGTAGGAGGCGAGGTCGGAGCAGAGGAAGCAGATCGCATGGGCGATGTCGTCGGGCTCGCCCTCGCGCTTGAAGACCGTCCGCGCCCTGATCCGGTCGTTCATCGCCGCGTTCGCGAACCCGAACGCCTCGGTGCCGATCACGCCAGGGACGATCGCGTTGCAGGTGATCCCGTGCCGCCCGCCCTCCATCGCGAGCGTCCGCGTCAGGCCGAGGATGCCCGCCTTCGTCGTCGAGTAGCTCGCCTGCCCGAAGCCGCCGAGCGTGCCCGCGACCGAGGCCATGTTCACGATCCGCCCCCAGCCGCGCTCGCGCATGTGGGGCCAGACGGCCTGGGCGCAGTTGAAGCCGCCCGTCAGGTTGACGCGTAGGTCGCGCTCCCACAGGTCGAGGCTCTGGTCCCCGAACTGCGCCGCGTGATCGAGCGTGCCGGCGTTGTTGATCAGGATGTCGACCGAGCCGAGCTCTTCGACCACGCGCGCCACCGTCTCGTCCACCTGCGCGCGGTCGGTCACGTCGCACTTGATCGCAACGGACCGGCGTCCCATCGCCTGGATCTCCTGCGCCGTCGCCTCCGAGTAGACGAGCCCCTGCGCCTTCGCGACCTGCGCGAGCACGCCGTAGCGCTCGGCCGTCTCGGTCGACTCGTCCGACTCGACCTGGATGTCCGCGATCACGACGTCGGCGCCGGCCCGGGCGAGCGCGAGCGCGTCCGCGCGGCCGAGGCCTCGGGAGCCGCCGGTGACGAGGGCGACGCGCCCCGAGAGGTCGATCTCGATCGCCATCCTGCGATCCTAGTCCCGTGCAGCGGATCGACGTGACCGAGCGGCGCGCGCGGCTCCTGCGCCGCCATCGGCTCGCACCGTCCGACCGTGCGGGCGATGCGCCGGCCGTCGCCCGCTCGCTCGTCTGCCTGCATGCGACCGACGCGGTCACGGTCTTCCTCGCCATCCAGGCGCGCAGCGAGGGCGTCGAGCCGGCCGACGTCGAATGGGCCCTGTACGAGGAGCGGAGTCTCGTGCGGCTGCTCGCGATGCGCCGGACGCTCTGGGCCGTGCCGCGCGAGCTCGTGCCGGTCGTCTTCGCGGCGGCGACGCGAACGGTCGCGGCGCGCGAGCGGAAGCGGCTCGAGGGCTTCGTCCGCGAGAGCGGCGTCTCGACGCGGCCCGGCCAGTGGCTCGCGCGCGCGGGCAAGGCGGCGCTGGCGGCTGTCGAGGAGCGCGGCGAGGCGTTGACGAGGGAGGTCGTGGCCGACGTGCCGCTGCTCGCGCAGAAGCTGCTGGTCGGCACGGGCAAGTGGGAGTTCGCGCCGAGCGCCGGCGCACGCGTCCTGCCGCAGCTCGCGATGGAGGGCGTGCTCCTGCGGGGACGGCCGCACGGGACGTGGGCCAGCCCGCGATTCAGGTGGGTCACGACCGAGTCCTGGCTCGGCGGCCCGATCGAGCAGCTCGACCAGGCGCGGGCTCAGGCCGAGCTGCTCCGCCGCTGGCTCGCCGCGTTCGGCCCGGCGTCCGAGACCGACGTTCGCTGGTGGACGGGCTGGACCGCGCGCGAGACCCGTGCCGCGCTCGCGGCCGTCCCGCATGCCCAGGTCGAGCTCGGCGGCACGACCGGCTACGTGCTCGCGGACGACCTCGAGCCGACGGCCGCACCCGAGCCGTCCGCCGCGCTCCTCCCCACCCTCGATCCGACGACGATGGGCTGGAAGGAGCGCGACTGGTATCTCGGCCTGCACGGCCCGACCCTGTTCGACACGAACGGCAACGCAGGCCCGACGGTCTGGTGGGGGGGCCGTGTCGTCGGCGGCTGGAGCCAGCGCCGCGACGGCGAGATCGTCTACCGCCTGCTCGAGGACGTGGGCGCCGACGCGGTCACCGCGATCGAGGTCGAGGCCGCGCGCGTCGCCGCGTGGCTCGGCGACGTGCGCTTCTCACCGGGCTTCCTGCCGCCGTTCCAGCGGTCCCTCGGCTCGTGACGCTGCGACGGTGAGCCGCGGCCGCGAAGCGGCCGCCTTCAGGGGTTTGCGCGCTCCGGGATCCGCTTCTGCGGATCCCGGAGCATGCGACGGCTAACGAGGCAGGAAGATCTCCTTGGCGATCACGAGGCGCTGGATCTGCGACGTGCCCTCGTAGATCTGGAACAGCTTCGCGTCGCGCATCAGCTTCTCGACCGGGTACTCCTTCATGTAGCCGTAGCCGCCGAAGACCTGCACCGCGTCGGTCGTCACCTTCATCGCCGTGTCGGCGGCGAAGCGCTTCGCGAACGAGGACTGGAGCGTCGCGCGCTCGCCCTGGTCGTGCAGCCACGCGGCCTGCCAGACGAGCAGCCGCGCCGCCTCGATCTCGGTCGCCATGTCCGCGATCATGAAGCTGACGCCCTGGTGCATCGCGATCGGGACGTCGAACGTGACGCGCTGCTTCGCGTAGTCGACCGCGTGCTCGAAGGCGGCCTGCGCCACGCCGACCGCGCCGGCGGCGGTGCCCGGCCGCGTGAAATCGAGCGTCTTCATCGCGATCTTGAAGCCCTCGCCCTCGGCGCCGATGCGGTTCGCGGCCGGCACGACGACGTCCGTCAGCGCGAACGCGGAGGTGTCCGTCGCGCGCTGGCCCATCTTGTCGAGGTGCTTCTCCAGCTCCACTCCAGGCGTGTCCATCGGGACGATGAAGGCGGACATGCCGCGGTTCCCGGCCGCCGCGTCGGTCTTCGCGAAGACGACCGTCCAGGCCGCGTGGCCGGCGTTCGTGATGAACGTCTTCGAGCCGTTGAGGACGTACTCGTCGCCGCGGCGCTCCGCGGTCGTCTTCAGCTTCGCGACGTCCGAGCCCGCCTCGGGCTCCGAGAGGCCGAACGAGCAGAGGATCGGCTCCTCGAGGAGGGGCGGCAGCCACTTGGCCTTCTGCTCCTCGGTGCCGGCGATGATCACGGGGCCTGCGCCGAGGCCGTTGGCGCCGATCGACGTGCCGATGCCCGAGCAGCCCCAGTTCAGCTCCTCCCCGACGAGGATGCCGTCGAAGGTGGAGAGGCCGAGCCCGCCCTGGGCCTCCGGGACGTGCAGATTCATCAGGCCGACCTCGTGCGCCTTCGCGATCACGTCCGCGGGGTGGGTCTGGTGCTCGTCGTACTCGGCCACGTGCGGCCGGATCTCCTTCGCCGCGAACTCACGCGCCAGCTCGCGCAGCGAGCGCTGCTCGTCCGTCAGGGCGAACGAGACTCCCGTCGCCGCAGCCTGCTCGATCGTCGTCATGTCGTCGCTCCCCGGACCTCGATTGACTGGTCAGTCAAAAGTGTAGGAGCGACTCCACCACGCCGTCAAGGCCCGCCCTCGCACGAAATCGGCTACAACAGGCGCTTCGGGTCTCTGCTCCGGGTACGTACCTCGATGGCGTCAGTGCGGATCTCACGTCTCTTCCTGCCGGTCGCGATCGCGCTGATCGCGGGCGCCGCCGTGCCCGAGGCCCAGGCGCTCCGGCCGCCCGTGACGTGGCTCAAGGGCGAGGGGAACTACACGAAGGCCCATCGCTCGCCGCAATCCCTGGAGCGGATCGTCGTGCACGTGACCGAGGGCGCCTTCTGGGGCTCGGTGAGCTGGCTGAAGAACCCACGCGCCCACGCGTCGTCGCACTTCATCGTCTCGCGCGGCGGGAAGATCGTGCAGCTCGTCCACGTGTCCGACATCGCCTGGCACGCGGGTAACTGGCGCACGAACGTCCAGTCGGTGGGGATCGAGCACGAGGGCTTCACGTACGGGCCCGAGGGGTTCACGACCACGCAGTACCGCAACTCCGCCAAGCTGACCGCCTGGCTCGCGCGCCGCGCGCTGATGCCGATCGACCGCGAGCACATCATCGGCCACGCCGACGTGCCCTCGCCGAACGGCCACGGTCGTGGCGGCGCCAGCGGCCACACCGATCCCGGGCCGCACTGGAACTGGAAGCGCTACCTCGCCCTCGTGCGCTCCTACGCGGGCGCCAAGGCGAAGCTGAGCGTCCTTCCCGTCCTCCGTCCTGGCCCGCTCCGCGGGGTCGTGCCCTGGCGCGCGAAGACGTCCGGCGACATCCGGTCGGTCGAGTTCTCGATCGACGGACGCGTCATCCGGGTCGACCGGCGCGCGCCGTTCTCGTACCGGCTGAACACGACGAAGCTCGGCAACGGGCGGCACGTGCTCGAGGTCCACGGAATCGCAGGGCCCGGTCGGTACGACATCGCACGCAGCACGGTCGTCGTCGACAACAAGACGTTCGCGCTCACGAGCGCAGGGGCTCGGCCCTGGACGAAGGTGCGACGGACGGTCCGGCTGCGCGTGCGGCCGTGGGGCGCACCTGCGGCGAAGATGACATTCCGCGTGGACGGCCGCCGCCGCGCGGTCGACCGGCGCGCCCCCTTCCGCTTCACCTGGAGGCCGGCCCGCGTGAAGCCCGGCCGGCACGTGCTCGAGGTCGTCGCGGTCTCCGTCGACGGACGAACGGCGACGCGGCGCATCCCGGTCGTCGTCCCGCAACGCGCAAAGCCGAAGCCCAAGCCGAAGCCGAACCCGCCGACGGCGCCCGTGCTGCGAATCGTCTCGCAGAGCGTCGCCGACGGCCAGACAGCGACCGGCCTCGTCGTGTGGCGCGTCGAAGCCGTGGCTGCGTCCCGCGTCGAGTTCCTCGTCGACGGCGTCGTGCGCGGCACCGACGTCGAGGCGCCCTACACGCTGGGCTGGAACGCCTCCGCCGAGACGCCGGGAGCGCACCGGCTGACGGCCCGCGCGGTCGGCAAGGACGGAAAGACCGTCGAGGCGACGGTCACCGTCACCGTGCCGTCAGAGACCGGCGGTAGCGGAGCACCCTGACGAGCTTCCCGTCGAGCTCGCCGGCTCGGGCGAGGGGCAGAAGAGCCTGCACGATTCGCTGCGCGTCGCGCGCGCTCGTCGTCAGCACGAGGTCGGCGCCGGCACGGAGCGCGAGCCGCGCCCAGTACGGCGCGTACGGGCTCCCGAAGACGCCCAGCGAGTCGGTGATCGCAACGCCCTCGAAGCCGAGGTCGCGCAGCAACTTGTAGGTCGCCGGCTCGAGCGAGGCGCGGCGCGAGCCGAGCTTCGCGTAGATCGCGTGACCCACCATCACGCAGGGGACGCCTGCGCGGATCGCCGCCCGGAACGGGGCGAGGTCGCGCTCGCGCAGGACGCCGTGGACGCGCGCAACGTCCGTCGACTCCGGCGTCGAGCCGAGCCCGGGGAAGTGCTTCACGCACGCAGCGCGGCCGAGCCCGCGCGCGAACGCGACGCCGTACTCCGGGCGCGCGAACTGCCGCGAGCCGAGCGGGCCGTCGGCGAGGTCGAGCACAGGCGCGAACGTGGCGTGCGCGCCGGCTCCGCGCAGTCCGGCGGCGGTCTCGCGCCCGGCCCGAAACGCGTCCGCTGTGCTCCGGTAGGCCGAGGCGGCGCGCCACGGCGCTACGCCCGAGAAGGTCTTCACCTGCCCGCCCTCCTGATCGGCGAAGACGAGGGCGCCACGCGGGCGGGACAGCTCGGTGTTCCACCGCCGCACGAGCACCCCACCGAAGCCGTCGCCGGCGGGCATCCCGGCCACCACGACCGCCTGTGCCTTCTGGAGCGGCGTCAACGTGGCCACCTCGGCCTGCGCCGAGCCGGCCACGAGCAGCGCGAGCGCCTGCACCACAGCGGTCAGCATCCGTGCACCGTAGCCTCGTCTACAGTTCGGGCGTGGCCGTCACGGAGAAGCCCACCGCCCTCGATCCGCTCGACTTCCTCGCCCTCGACGCGCTGCTCGACGACGAGGAGCGCGCGATCCGCGACACCGTGCGACAGTTCGTGCGGGAGCGCGTGCTGCCCGACGTGGGCGACTGGTTCGAGCAGGGGATCCTGCCGCGCGAGCTGCTCGGCGAGCTCGCCAAGCTCGGCCTCTTCGGCATGCACCTGGACGGCTACGGCCTCCCCGGAGCGAGCGCGGTCGCGTACGGCCTCACCTGCCTGGAGCTGGAGGCGGGCGACTCCGGCGTGCGCAGCGCCGTTTCGGTGCAGGGCTCGCTGGCGATGTACTCGATCTGGCGCTGGGGCTCCGAGGAGCAGAAGCAGCGCTGGCTGCCGGCCATGCATACGGGCGAGGCGATCGGCTGCTTCGGGCTCACCGAGCCCGACGCCGGCTCCGACCCTGGCTCGATGCGCACGCACGCCCGCCGCGACGGCTCCGACTGGATCCTGAACGGCGCGAAGATGTGGATCACGAACGGCACCATCGCCGACGTGGCAACCGTGTGGGCGCGCACCGACGACGGCGAGATTCGCGGCTTCCTCGTCGAGAAGGGCACGCCCGGCTTCACGGCACCGGAGATCCACAAGAAGCTCTCGCTCAGGGCGTCGGTCACCTCGGAGCTCGTGCTCCAGGACGTGCGGGTGCCGGCAGAGAGCATGTTCCCCGAGGTGAGCACGCTGCGCGGCCCGCTCTCCTGCCTGAACGAGGCGCGCTACGGGATCGTCTGGGGCGCGGTCGGTTCCGCCAGAGCCTGCTTCGAGTCCGCGCTCGAGTACGCGAAGGAGCGAATCGTCTTCGGCAAGCCGATCGCGGGCTACCAGCTCACGCAGCAGAAGCTCGCGGAGATGGCGCTCGAGGTGAACCGCGCCGGTCTCGTCGCGCTCCACGTCGGCCGGATGAAGGACGACGGCACCCTGCGCCAGGAGCACGTCTCGCTCGGGAAGATGGGCAACGTGCGCGGCGCAATCGAGGTGGCACGCAGCGCCCGCACGATCCTGGGCGCCAACGGGGTCACGCTCGAGTACCCGGTCATCCGCCACCAGAACAACCTCGAGTCGGTGCTCACCTACGAGGGCACGCACGAGGTGCACACGCTCGTCGTCGGCCAGGCGCTGACCGGCGAGAACGCCTTCCGCTAGCCCGCGCGGGACTCGAGCCGGAAGAGCCTGATCGGATCCGGCAGGCCCTGCAGGCGCTGCGCCCCCAGCCCGCGCAGGCGGGCGCCCTGGGGGAGGGCCGACTCGAGCACCCGTGCTGTGGTGGACGAGAGCACGATCTGGCCGCCGCCGGCGAAGGCACAGACCCGCGCTGCGGTGTGGACGGCCAGGCCCACGTAGCCGCTCTCCGTCAGCGTCGGCCTGCCCGTGTGCAGCCCGATCCTCACACGCACGGTGGCTCCGTCCGGCCACGTACGGGCCTCGAGCCCTCGCCGGCTCGCGATGGCCGCCTCGACGGCACCCTCAGGTTGCTTGAAGACGGCGAAGAGCTCGTCCGCGCGGGCGTCGACTTCGTGGCCGCCGGCACGCCGGACCGCTGCGCGGAGGACCCGCCGGACGTCGCCGAGCAGCGAGCCGTAGCCGTCACCGACGTGCCGGAGCAGGCCGGTGGAGTCCTCGATGTCGGCGAGGAGAAAGGTGACCTGCCCCGTCGGCAGGTCCCGCGAGACGGCATCGCGGCCCCTCGACTCGCCCTCCAGCCGCTCGCTCGCGAGCTGGCCGGTGATGAACCCGATCGGCACGATCCCGTGCTTCTTTGCCGCGGTCAGCAGCCGCTTGCGTGCGCGCTGACGCGCCGGGTCGTCCTCGAATACGACCTGGTTGAAGCGGGAGAGCGCGGTCCGCACATGCGGCTCGTCGTGGATCGGCAGTCGCCGCTGCCCCTTCGAGTCGACGTAGGCGAAGGCGGTGTCCGGGAGCTGAGCCCGCTCCTTGGCCGTGAGCCGCGGCATGGTGCGGCGCCTAGGTCTCGCCGTCCCAGTAGTCGACCTCGGACTCGATCCGGAACATCCGGCCGGGATCGGCGTCCTCGTTCCCCGACCAGACGCCCATCTTGCCGCTGTCCGGATAGACCGCAGCGTCCGGCTGACGCTTCGTCGAGGCGATCAGCACGCGCACCGGCTCGTCCGTGTCGTTGCGCACCTGATGGGCTCCGTCCGGCCCTTCGGGGAAGCACACGACATCACCGGGTCGGAGCTCGTGCTCGCCGTCCGGCGCGCGCAGCGTCGGCCGGCCGCCGACGACGATGAGCCACTCCTCGTTGCCGTACTCGTAGTGGTACGGGAAGCTGCGCTCGCCCGGCTCGAGCTCGTACAGGCTGGCGCCGATCTTCTCGCCGCCGATCTTCCGTCCCACCGCGGCACGCCGCCATGAGAAGCCGGGGCGGTCGCGGGTCTCGTCGAGGTCGCCGTCGAAGAGGTTGAACGATCTCACGCGCCGTATCCTTCCAGACGTGCGCCTCACGCTCTTGGTCGCGTGTCTCGTCGCGCTCGGCGCTCCGGCCGCGACCGCCGCGCCGCCGGCGACCGGCGTGCTCGTGCCGGGCTCGAGCCTCGGCGGGCTGGCTCTCGGCGACACCGAGGCCGAGGTGGAAGCAGCCTGGGGGCGCGCCTACGGCCGTTGCCGCAGCTGCACGCGCGAGACGTGGTATTTCAACTACTTCGCCTTCCAGCCGCGCGGCGCGGCCGTCGAGTTCCGCCGCGAGCGGGTCGCGGCGATCTACACGCTGTACGAGCCGACGGGCTGGAGAACCAGGATCGGGCTCGAGCTGGGCGATCCGGTCGCGCGCGTCACGTCCACGTACGGCGCGCTCATGCGCAGGGAGTGCGGCGGCTACTACGCGCTGCTGCTGCCTCGGCGGGCGACGACGACGGCGTTCTACGTGCTGGACGGTCGCGTGTGGGCGTTCGGGCTCTTCGCCCGGGGCGTGCCCGTGTGCCGCTAGACCGGGGCGGGCGCGGGAGACACGGCCAATCCGCCGCAGACGAGGTCGACGACCGTCTGCTCGGCGCGTGCGACCTCCTCGTCGCCGTCCGGGAGCTGGCCCAGCACCCAGCCCGTCAGCAGCTCCTCGAGCCCGCCGTAGACGATCCAGCTCGCGAGCCGCGCGTCGAGCTCGGGCCGGAAGGTGCCGTCGGCCTGCCCGCGCTCGATCACGCGCTGGATCACGAGGAAGCCCTCGCGGATCTCGTCCACCTGGCTCCCGAGCTGCGGGCTCCGCGCCACCTCGCGCACCATCACCCGCACGAGATCGGGGTCGTTCCGCCAGGAGCGAAGGAGCACCTTCGCGATCCCCTGGAGCTGCGCGAGCGCCGATTCCTCGGAGCCCTCGATGCGATGGAACGTCTCCACCAGCTCGCTCCAGTTCTCACGAAAGACCGTCTGCAGCACCTCTTCCTTGGAGGAGAAGTAGTGGTAGAGCAGGCCGTGCGCGATCCCAGCCTCGCTGGCGATGTCGCCGACGCGCGACGTGTGGTAGCCCTTGCGCGCGAAGACGCGCACGGCGGCCGCGAGGATGACGCGCCGTTTCTCTTCCTGAGCGGTTGAACGAACAGTCAACGCTGTCAGCGTAGTGGTACCGTCGGCGGCCTTGCAACCGCTCGCCGGCCTGCTCGTCGTCGACCTGACCCGCTATCTGCCGGGCGCCTACGCCTCGCGCGAGCTGCTCCGGCTCGGCGCGCGCGTCGTCCGGCTGGAAGCGCCCGAGGGCGACCCGATGCGCCTCGTCGCACCCGCGTGGGAGCGGGCGCTGAACGCGGGCAAGGAGTCGGTCGCCTGCGACCTGAAGACGGAGCCCGAGCTCGGCCGCGCACTCTGCGCCCGCGCGGACGTCGTCCTCGAAGGCTTCCGGCCCGGCGTGGCGGCCCGCCTCGGCGTCGGGCCGGACGACCTGCCGGAGCGAATCGTCTACTGCTCGATCACGGGCTTCGGCCTCGAGGGTCCGCACGCGCAGCGAGCCGGTCACGACCTCAACTACCTCGGCTGGGCCGGGATGCTCGAGGACACCGCTCCCGGCCTGCCCCCGCTCCAGCCCGCGGATCTCGCCGCCGGCGGGCTCGCCGCGGTGGCGGAGATCCTCGCCGCGCTGCTCGAGCGCGAGCGCAGCGGACGCGGAGCGCGCCTGACGGTCTCGATGACTCACGGGTCGCACCGGCTCGTCGCACACCGTCTGGGCGGCGACCCGCTGCCTCGCTTCCTGACCGGGGGCCTCGCCGCGTACCGCATCTACGAGACGGCCGACGGGCGGCACCTCACGGTCGCCGCGCTGGAGCCGAAGTTCTTCGTCCGGCTCTGCGAGCTGCTCGGACGCCCGGACCTCGCCGAACGCCATCTCGTCGCCGCCGAGCAGGACGGGCTCGCCGCCGAGCTGGCAGAGATCTTCGCGACGCGCACGCTCGACGACTGGCTCGCGCACTTCGGCGACGAGGACGCGGCCGTCGGTCCGGTCGCCACGCTCGCGGAGGGCGCCGCCGCCTTCGGCGCTCAGGCCTCGCAGGCATCGTCCGGGGCGATCGGGAAAGATACGGCGGCATGGCGGGGGGAGCTCGGACTCGGATGAGATGGGTGCGCCTCGTCGGCGTCGCCCTCGCGCTCGCACCGCTCCCGCTCGCAGCCGCGACCCTCTCCGACGGCGCCGTCGAAGCGCGCGGGCTGCCTCGGGTCACGGTCTCCGCGCGAGGCGGCGACCTCTGGGTCGGCCGCGATCGGATCACCGCAACGCGCGCAGAGGACAGCGAGCCGGACTGGTCGCCCGACCGGCGCCGCGTCGCCTTCGTCCGCCAGGAGCCCGGCGCCCGCGACTCGAGCCTCTACGTCATCCGCCGCGACGGAGGCGACCTGCAGCGGCTGACGGCCGGCAACCGCGTCGTCGCGATGCCCGCCTGGTCGCCCGACGGCAAGCGGATCGCATTTGCCGCGAGCCCGCTCGCGGGCGGCAGCTTCGACATCTGGGTCGTCGCCGCGGAGGGTGGTCCGCCGCGGCAGGCGACGAAGGGCTCGGGTGAGGAGATCCTGCCCTCCTGGACGCGCACCGGAGAGCTCGAGTTCGAGCGCCTCCGGCCCGGCGAGCCGTGGCCGACGAAGACGAGCGACGCCGGCACCCTCCAGACCGGCCCCCGCGAGCTGCTGCCGGACTTCGACCAGCGCGCCCCCTTCCGCCTCACGATCGCGGGCACGAAGCTCGGCTTCTCTTCCGCCACGGACAACGTGGGCGAAGGCGCGATCTGGATCCGCGGCTTCCGGATCAGCGCCGGCGTGCCCATGCGCACGCAGCAGCTGATCCGGCTCTCGGACGGCTCGACGAGGATCTACGAGGACGCCGGGCGGCTGCGCTACACGCCTTCCCCGACCCACACGCACTGGCACGTCCTCGACTTCCAGCGCTACGAGCTCCGCCGGGCGGACGGCACGCTCGTGGTGCGCGACCGCAAGAGCGGCTTCTGCCTCGCCGATCATTACGGCCTCGCCGCCCGCAGGGTGTCTGCCTTCCGGGGCCCGCGCTTCCTCGGCAACTGCGCCGCGTTCCAGCCCGGGGCACTCACCGTCGAGCAGGGCTCGTCACCCGGATACACCGACCTCTACCCCGCCCACTTCCACGGCCAGAATCTCGAGCTCCGCGGTGTGCCGGCAGGCATCTACGTGCTCGTCCACCGTGCGAACGCGAAGGGACTGCTGGAGGAGCTGGATTACGGCAACAACGCCGCCTCGCTGCGCCTCCGCCTCAGCTGGAGTGGTGGCACCCCGCACGTTGAGACGCTGCGTGTCTGCCAGGCCTCGGAGCGGTGCTGACCGACCTCGCAGCGTTCGCGGCCGTGTCGGCGGTCGTCATCTGCACTCCCGGCCAGGACACGGCGCTCACGATCCGGAACACGCTGCTCGGTGGCCGCAGGAGCGGCGTGACGACCGCCGTGGGCGTCGCCGCCGGACAGGCTGTCTGGACGCTCGCCGCGAGCATCGGCCTCGTCGCGATCCTCAGCGCGTCGCAGCCGCTCTTCCTCGCGCTGCGCCTGGCGGGAGCGGCGTACCTCGTGTACCTCGGCCTCCAGTCGGTGCTCGCCGCGCTCGCACGGCGACCCGAGCACGGACTCGCCGTGTCGGGGGCCGCGCTCTCGCCGCAGCGCGCCTTCCGGCAAGGCCTCGTCAGCAACCTGGCGAATCCGAAGATGGTCGTCTTCTTCACGAGCCTCCTGCCCCAGTTCGTCTCGCCCGGCGGTCGCGTCTTCCTCACCTCGTTGCTCCTCGGCCTTGCGTTCTGCGTGCTCACGCTCGCCTGGCTGAGCGTCTACGCGCTCGCGGTGGCTCGGGCACGGGGGCTGCTCGAACACCCGCGCGCGCGCCGGACGATCGACGCGATCTCCGGCGCGGTGCTCGTGGCGCTCGGCCTGCGGGTCGCGGGCGCGGCGCGCTAGACCAGGCCGAGCGCCGCCGGGAGCGCGAGCAGCGTCGGCAACCGGTCCGGCTCGTCCGGGTAGCGCCCGTCGCGATCGAGCAGGAAGGCGCGCATGCCCAGCGCGCGCGCGCCTTCGATGTCGTCCGCGTATGAGTCGCCCACCATCGCGGCCCGCCCGGGCTCGACGCCGAGCCGCTCGAGGGCGGCCGCGAAGATCGAGGGGTGCGGCTTCGTGCGGCCGAACGAGCGCGACCCGATCGCGACGTCGACCTCGAGCGCGTGATGGACGACGAACTCGTCGAGGTCGCGCTCGCCGTTCGAGACCAGCCCGAGCTTCTGTCCGTGCCGCCTCAGCTCGTCGAGCACGGGCAGCACGTCGTCGTAGAGCGTGAAGTTCTCGTGCAGCATCCAGCGCTCGACCATGTCGATCGCGCAAGCCCGCGCCGCGTCTTCGTCGCCGCCCATGCCGCGAACGATCAGCTCGGTGAAGGCGATCCAGAGCTCCTCGTCGTGGACGAGGCCGGGCTGGCGCTGGAGCTCGCGGAACGCCCGGTCGCGGGCCTCGTCGAGGCGCGTCACGTCCAGGGCGAGCCCGTGGCGCTCGCCGAGCCGCCGATAGCCGTCGGCGCCCAGCTCCGGCCCCGGCAGCGCGAGCGTGAAGTCGACGTCGAAGAGGACGGCTTGAATCACGAGGCTGAGGGTACCGTCGTCCCATGAGGACTCCCGCGGAGATCCTGGCCGAGGCACGGACGATCGCGATGGTCGGCGCGTCTCCGAACCCCGACCGGCCCAGTCACGGCGTCATGCGCTACCTGCTCGAGCAGGGCTACCGGGTGATCCCGGTGCGGCCCGCCGACTGCGACGAGGTGCTCGGCGTTCCGTGTGTGCGCTCGCTGGCCGAGATCGACGAGCCGATCGACCTCGTCGACGTCTTCCGCCGCCCCGAGCACACGCCGCAGCACGCGCGCGAGGCGGTCGAGGTCGGCGCCGGGGCGCTCTGGCTGCAGCTCGGGATAGTGTCCGCCGAGTCCCGGCGCATCGCCGAGGCGGCCGCACTGGACTACGTCGAGGACGCGTGCACGGCAATCGTGCACCGCGAGCTCGTCCGAAGCTAGGAGGAGACGATGGAGTACGGCATCCTGCTCTTGCGCCTCGTCGTCGGGGCGATCTTCGTCGGCCACGGCACGCAGAAGCTCTTCGGGTGGTTCGGCGGCGACGGCCGGGCGGGCACGGCCGAGTTCTTCGGCTCGATCGGCTTCCGCTGGCCGGCCACGATGGCACTCCTCGCCGGGCTCACCGAGGTGGGTGGTGGGCTCCTCCTCGCCGCGGGTCTGCTCACGCCGCTGGCGGCACTCGGGCTGGCCGTCGTGATGCTGAACGCGATCACGACCGTCGTCTGGCCCAAGGGCTTCCTCGGTGGCTTCGAGTTCGAGCTGACCCTGCTCTCCGTCGTCCTCGCCGTCGTCGCCACCGGGCCGCAGCGCCTGTCCGTCGACCGCGCCCTCGACTGGGATGACAACCTGACCGGTATCGACTGGGCGAGCGCCGTCCTCCCCGCCGCGATCGTGATCTCGGTCGTGACGACGACGCTCGGCCGGGCCCGCGCTGACACGGGGGAGATGAGCGCCTAGAGGTGGCTCGCGGGGGAACCGTGTGGTTCCCCCGCGGCCTGTATCGGGGTGCCGAGATTTGAACTCGGGACCTCTCCGACCCGAACGGAGCGCGCTACCAGGCTGCGCCACACCCCGAGCGGGAACAGGTTAGCGAAGCCCGCGACCTAGAATCGCCGGATGGCCGGCCGTGACGAGATCGTCTCCTTCGCGAACGAGCTGCTCGAGGTGCAGCGCTTCCCTGAGTACGGGCTCCCCGGGCTCCAGGTGGCCGGCGCCGACGAGGTGACGAAGCTCGCCTGCGGCGTCTCCTGCTCGCTCGAGCTCTTCGAGGGCGCCGCCGCCGCCGGAGCGCAGCTGCTGCTCGTCCACCACGGGCTCTTCTGGCGCAACGAGCCGCTCCTCGTCGACCGGCGCCTGCGTGGCAGGCTGGAGGCGCTCTTCCGGGCCGACCTCTCGCTGGCGGCGTACCACCTCGCCCTCGACGCCCACCCCGAGCTCGGCAACAACGCGCAGCTCGCTCTCGCCCTAGGGGTCCGGCGCGAGGGCGATTTCAAGGAGATCGGCCTGGGCGGGCGGCTGGAGGAGCCGTGCGGGATCGAGGAGTTCCAGGAGCGCGTCCTCACCGCCGTCCAGCGCTATCCGACGGTCTTCCCGCACGGACCCGAGCGGATCGAGCGCGTGGCGATCTCGACCGGCAGCGGCGGCTACGAGCTGATCGACGCGGCGCACGAGGGCTACGACCTCTTCCTCACCGGGGAGCCCGAGGAGCCGAGCCTGCACACCGCCCGCGAGCTCGGGATTCACTTCGTCGCCGCCGGTCACTACGCCACGGAGCGGCTCGGCGTCCAGGCCCTCGCGCGCCGCCTCGGCGAGGAGTTCGACCTCGAGTGGGAGTTTCTCGAGGTCGAGAACCCCGTCTAGAGAAGCTTGCGCATGTGCACCGCTTGCTCGGCGTAGCCGAGCGAGCGGTACAGGCCGCGCGCGACCTCGTTCCCGCCCCAGACGTTGAGCGCCAGCCGGTCGTGCCCGAGTGCGCGTACCTCCTCCTCCAGCGCGAGCATCGCCGCCCGACCGAACCCGCGGCCCCGTTCGCCCTCGTCGATCGTGATCTCGTAGAGCCAGGCCTCGGTGCCCCGGAGGCCGAAGAAGACCGTGCCGACCCTCCGTCCCTCGGCCTCGGCCGCCCAGACGTGGACGCCGGGCGTCGCGAGCCCGTCGGGGAGCGCAGCAGGAATGTCGCGCGCCACCTTCGCCTCGGCCTCCTCCTGCGTGAGACCGGCGTGCTCGACCAGACCGCGCGCGTACTCGCGGCGGTGCTCCGCGTCCCACGCGCCGTACTCGTCCTCGCGAAGCGGCCGCAGCGTCACCTCAGGCGGCACGGCGCAGCTCCTCCAGTGCATCGAGACAGGCGTGCGGGCGCTCGCCGATGACCAGGTGGCCGCAGTCGGCGACGACCCGCAGCTTCGCCCGCAGCCGTCGCGTGTACTCGAAGGCATCGTCGATGGGCAACTGCGCGTCACGGGCGCCCCAGAGCACGACCGCGGGACACGACACCTGCTCGAGGTCGCGGCGCGGGTCGTCGGCCAGCATCGCCCGGCCCGCCGTGCTCATGTCGGTGTGGGTGGGCGGGCCGTCCAGGAAGCCGAGGGTCGCGCGGGGCGAGAGGGCGAGCGGGTCGGAGACGAACCACGGCCGGAAGAGCGCCCGCCGGTACCAGAGGCGCTCCGAGAAGCGGTGGCGGAAGGGCGTCACGAAGCGGGCGGGCCGCACGGCGGCGGAGGCAAGGACGACGGCCCTTACGACCCGGTCGCCCGTCCGGATCCCCGAGGGCGCCGCCAGCAGGAGCCCGCGCACGAGCTCGGGCCGGCGGTGCGCCAGCCGCAGCGCCGCCTGGCCGCCGAAGGAGTGGCCGACGACGAGCGCGGGCGACGCACCCTCGCGCTCGATCACCGACGCCACCGCGTCGGCGAAATCGCTCATACCCGCACCGCGCCGCAGCGGACCGGAGCCGCCGTGGCCCGGTAGGTCGAGCACAAGCACGCGGTAGCGCTCGAGCAGCCCCGGCAGCAGCTCGACCCAGTTGGTCGCAGCGCCGCCGAGCCCGTGCACGAGCATCACGGCGTCGCCAGTGCCGCCGACGGCGTAGCGCAGCCGCACATCCCCGTGGTCGAACGAACGCTCCTCGAGCAGGTTCGTTGCAGCCGTCATGCGCGGACAGTATCCTCCGATAACGATGGCGAACTTGGGGAGGCGGGCCCGTTGATTCCCGCCCAGACGACGAAAGCGGTGATCCAGCCCGCCTGAGCGCCTACCGGCGCCAGCGGGCTTTTTCATTGCCGGAAACCGTGTCAGCGACAGTCAGGAGGAACGCACCGATGGCGAACCACCTCACGCCCGAGGAACTCTCGGAGGAGCTCGGGATCGAGCGCCAGGAAGTGATCAGGGTGTGCCTCGAGGAAGGCGTGCCGATCTACCAGGGCAAGATCGACAAGACACTCTTCCAGGCCCAGCTCGAAGCCCTCGGAGCTCTGCCTCGGGCGCACTAGGTTCGTCGCGCGCGCACTAGGTTCGTCAGTCCCGTCCTAGCGCGCCCGGGAGCGCTAACGCGTGGCTGCGCGCTTCTTCGGCCGCGTGGCGGCCTTCTTGGCCGCAGGCTTCTTCTTCCCCTGCGCCTCCTCGACGCTGCGGCGCAGAGCCTCCATCAGGTCGATGACGGGCGCCTCGGTCTCGGCCGGCTCCGGAATCGCGATCTCCTCGCCCGCGAGCTTCGCCTCCAGCATCGCGCGCAGGTCGCGGCGGTAGTCGCTCTCGAGCTCGGACGGGTCGAAGTCCCCGGCGAGGCTGGAGATCACCTGCTCGGCCAGCGTGAGCTCGTTCTTCTTCACGTCGGCCTCGGCCACCGCCTCCGCGATCTCCGCCTGCGAGTACACGTCGGCGGCGAGGAAGAGGGTCTCGAGCACGAGCGCGTCGCCCTTCGGCCGGATCAGACAGAACTTCTCCCGGCCCTGCTGGACGAACCGCCCGAGCGCGGCCATCCCGGTCTCGCCCATCGCGCTCAGCAGCAGCACGTAGGGGCGCTTGGCGGCCGCCGCGGCCGCTGGGACGAGGAAGTACGTCCTGTCGAAGAAGATCGGGTCGACCTGGGCCGCATCGACGAAACGGGTGATCTCGATCGAGCGCGAGTCGTCGTGCTGCTGCAGCGCTTCCAGCTCCTCGTCCTCGACGACGACGAACTGGCCCTTCGCGACCTCCCAGCCCTTCACGATCTCGTCCGGGCCCAGGTCGCGCTCGTGCTTCGGGCAGTAGCGCTTCTGCTTGATCGGCGTGCCGCAGTCGCGGTGGAGCATCCGGAAGGAGACATCGGAGGCGCGCGCGGCCGGCTTCGTCGCCGGGGCGAGGCCCACGGGGATGCTGACGAGACCGAAGCTGATCGAGCCGTTCCACGTCGTGCGCATGGTCACCCCAGTTTAATCGGACTGCGTTGTCGGACCACACGGTTTCCCTCCTCGTGCAGGCTTTCCTTCCCTCGGGTGCGTGACTAGAGTGCGGTCAGTGGGCGAGCCGAGGACGATCGCACGGCTGTGGCGCGATGCGGTTGCGGCCGGTCGCGACAACCCTGCCTACCTGGAGCAGCGCGGCGAGAGCTGGGAGCCGATCTCGTGGCAGGACGCCGCGGCGCGCGTCGAGGACTACGCGAACGGCCTGCTCGCGCTCGGCGTGCGCAAGGGCGATGCCTTCGGTCTGCTCGCGACGACCCGCGTCCAGTGGGCGCTCTTCGACTTCGCGCTCGGCTCGATCGGCGCGATCGGCGCAGCCATCTATGCGAACAGCTCGCCGAAGGACACGGGCTACATCCTCGAGCACTCGGAAGCCGTGGGCGTGCTCGTCGAGGACGAGGCCCAGCGCGCCAAGGTCGAGGAGGTGCGCGGCGGGATCGAACGGCTGCAGCACGTGATCTCGTTCGACGAGCTGGACGAGCTGGCCGAGCGGGGGCGTGCGTTCAAGGCCGAGCATCCGACGGCGCTGCGCGAGGCCTCGGACGCGATCGCCGAGGACGACCTGTTCACCTACATCTACACCTCGGGTACGACCGGCCCGCCGAAGGGCTGCATGATCTCGCACCGCAACTACTACGCGATGGTCGCGGTGGTCGACGATCTCGAGCGCTTCACCGGCGCCGACGACACGATGCTGCTGTATCTCCCGCTCGCGCACAACTTCGGGCGCCTGATGCACTTGTCGGGCCCGTACGTCGGCTACACGATCGCCTTCCTGCCCGATCCGCTCCAGGCCGCCGCCGCGCTCCCGGCCGTCAAGCCGACGGTGTTCCCGAGCGTGCCCCGTGTGTACGAGAAGGTGCACACGGCCGTCGTCGCGAAGTTCGACGAGGAGACCGGCGTGAAGCGGAAGCTCGTCGACTGGGCACTCCGGGTCGGCCACCGCCACAGCGAGCTGGTCCGGGCCGGCAAGCCGATTCCCCCGGGGCTCGCGGCTCAGCACCGCGTCGCCGACCGGCTCGTCTACTCGAAGGTCAAGGCGAGGCTCGGTGGGCGCCTGCGCACCGCGATCTCGGGCGGCGCCCCGCTCGCGCTCGAGATCGCCGAGTTCTTCCATGCGATCGACATCCTGCTGGTCGAGGGCTACGGCCTGACGGAGTGCACGACCGCAGCCTCGACGAACACGCACAACGCGTTCCGGTTCGGCACGGTAGGCAAGCCGCTGCCCGGGTTCGAGGTGAAGCTGGCCGAGGACGGGGAGCTGCTCGTCCGGAGCGAGACGGTTTTCGGCGGGTACTACAAGGACCCCGAGGCCACGGCCGAGGTGCTCGGCCCCGACGGCTGGCTGAAGACGGGCGATATCGCCGAGATCGACGCCGACGGCTACATCACGATCACCGACCGCAAGAAGGACATCATCGTCACCGCAGGCGGCAAGAACGTCGCGCCGCAGAACCTCGAGAACGACCTGAAGACGTCCAAGTACGTCTCGCAGGCACTCGTGATCGGCGACCGCAAGCCGTATGTCGCCGCCCTGCTCACGCTCGACCCGGAGGAGATCGGCAAGTGGGCGCGCGAGCAGGGGATCTCCGGCGGCCTCGACGAGCTCGCCCGCGACGAGCGCGTGCGAGCGCTGATCCAGGGCGTCGTCGACGGCGTCAACTCCGAGCGCTCGCGCTACGAGCAGGTCAAGCGCTTCACGATCCTCCCCCGTGACTTCACGATGGACGACGGCGAGCTGACACCGACGCTGAAGCTGAAGCGGCGCGTCGTGCACAGCCATTTCGAGCGCGAGCTGGAGGAGCTCTACGCCGGCGAGACGCTGAACCAGGCCGCCGGGCTCTAACTACTCGCCTGGCGCGCCGGCGCGAAAGCGGCGCAGCCGCAGCGAGTTCGAGACCACGAACACGCTCGAGAGAGCCATCGCCCCGCCGGCGATGAGCGGGTTCAGCAGCCCCGCGGCGGCGAGCGGCAGCGCGGCGACGTTGTACGCGAAGGCCCAGAACAGGTTCCCCTTGATCGTCGCCAGCGTGCGCCGCGAGAGCCGGATCGCGTCGGCGGCGCCGTTCAGGTCGCCGGAGACGAGCGTCAGGTCGCTGGCCTCGATCGCCACGTCGGTGCCCGTTCCGATCGCCAGGCCGAGATCCGCCTGGGCGAGGGCCGGAGCGTCGTTGACCCCGTCACCGACCATCGCCACGATGCGTCCCTCCGTCTGAAGCCCCCGCACGACAGCGACCTTGTCGGCTGGAAGCACCTCTGCGATCACCTCGTCGATCCCGACCGACCTCGCCACGGCCTGCGCCGTCTCGCGGTTGTCGCCCGTCAGTAGCACCGGGTGCAGGCCGAGCTCGCGCAGGCGGCGGATCGCCTCCGCGCTCGTCGGCTTGAGGCGGTCGCCGACGACGAAGAGGGCGCGGGCCTCGCCGTCCCAGGCAGCGACGACCGCGGTCTTGCCGTCGCGCTCCGCCCGCGCCTGCGCGCCGGCGAGCTCCGGGCCGAGCGGAATTCCCCAGTCGGCGAGCAGGGACGGGCGGCCGACAACGACCGCCCGGCCGGCGACGACGCCTTCCACGCCCAGGCCATCCCGGTTGCGGAAGCTCTCCGGCGCCAGCAGCTCGCCGCCCGCCGCCGATGCGATCGCGCGCCCGACCGGGTGCTCCGAGGCGCTCTCGAGGGCTCCCACGATGCGCAGTGCGCCCTCACGGTCGACTCCCGGGGCGGGCACAACCTCCTCGAGCGCCATCGTCCCTGTCGTCACGGTGCCGGTCTTGTCCAGCACGATCGTGTCGACGCGGCGCGTGGACTCGAGTACCTCGGGGCCCTTGATCAGGATCCCGAGCTGGGCGCCGCGGCCGGTGCCGACGAGCAGCGCGGTCGGCGTCGCCAGGCCGAGGGCGCACGGGCAGGCGATGATCAGCACCGAGACCGCCGCCGCGAAGGCGAACGCCGCGCCGCTTCCCGCTCCGAGCCAGAACGCGAGCGTCGCGACGGCGAGGGCGATCACGATCGGGACGAAGATGCCCGAGACACGATCGGCCAGCCGCTGCACGGGCGCCTTCCCCGACTGCGCCTCGTTGACGAGGCGCGCGATCTGCGCGAGCGCGGTGTCGGCACCGATCTTGGCCGCGCGCACCACGAGCCGGCCGCCGACGTTGATCGTCGCGCCGAAGACCTCGTCGCCGGGCTGCACCTCGATCGGGAGGCTCTCGCCGGTGAGCAGCGACTTGTCCACGGCCGAGGTGCCCTCCTCGACGACCCCGTCGGTGGCGATCTTCTCGCCCGGCCGAACGACGAAGCGGTCCCCGACCGCGAGCCCCTCGACGGCGACCGTGCGCCCTCGCCCGTCCGGCCCGAGCACGTTGACCTCCTTCGCGCCCAGCTCGAGCAGCGCGCGGAGCGCCGCACCGGCGCGCCGCTTGGCCCGGACTTCGAAGTACCGACCCGCGAGAATGAACGTCGTCACGACGGCCGCCACCTCGAGGTAGATCTGACCGGCGGCCTCGCCGCGATCGACGACGAGATCGAACCCCATTGGCATGCCCGGCTCCCCCGCGTCGAGCAGGAACAACGAGACGACCGACCAGCCCCAGGCCGAGAGCGTCCCCACGGAGATGAGCGTGTCCATGGTCGCCGTCGCGTGCTTCAGGTTGAGCCACGCAGCCCGGTGGAAGGGCCAGCCGCCCCAGAGCACGACGGGCGTCGCCAGTTGCAGCGAGAGCCACTGCCAGTAGTCGAACTGGAGCGGCTCGATCATCGCGAGCAGCAGGACGGGGAGCGAGAGCGCAGCCGAGACGAGCAGCCGCAGGCGCAACGACGCGGTCGGATCCGGCTCCGGTTCGTCCGCCGGCGCCCCGTCCGGCGCGACCGGCCTCACCCGGTACCCCGCGGCCTCGACTGCTTCGAGCAGGTCCTGGGGTGCGACGAGGGCGGGATCGAAGGTCACTGCCGCGTTCTCCGTGGCGTAGTTGACGGTCGCCTCGACGCCGTCCAGCCGGTTCAGGCGCTTCTCGATCCGCGTCGCGCACGAGGCACAGGTCATGCCCTCGATCGGCAGCTCGACGCGCTCGGGGACCTGCGTGCTCATCGGGACGCCTCGACGACGAACGGCGCCGTGTGCACGCGGCCGGCGTGCTTGAACTGCAGGTAGAGCACGTAGCGGCCGGGCTCGTCCAGCTCGACGTCGAATCCGAGCCCGCCGGGACGCGGCTCGTCGAGTGGATGCACGTGCAGGTACGCCAGGTCGTCCTCGCGGATCGCGACGAGGTGCCCGGCCGCGCCCAGGTACGGCTGGAGCCCCTCGACCGGCCGCCCGTTGCGGGTGATGTCGAAGGTGAGCGTGGCTTCCGTGCCTGCGCGAAGCACGTCGTCGCCGAGCTCGATCCCGTAGCCGTCGGCTGCGGCCGACCGGGAAAGGCCCGGCGGCGCCTGCGGCGCGAAATCGCCGGGAACGACGAGATCCCGGCCGAGCACGACCTTCTCGCCGCCCACCTCGAAGTCGGCGTACGCCCGCCAGATGCCCGCCCGCGGCAGCGTGACGTCGACGCCGAAGCCGTCGCCGGTCGGGCTCGGATGGAGGTGCTGGTAGCCGGTCAGGTCGCGCCGGACGAGGATCAGATGCAGCGGAGGCTCGCCGTCCTCCCCGCGCAGGCCCGTGATCGGATCACCGCCGCCGTCGACGATCGTGAGCGCGAGACGGCTCTTCGCCCCCGCGGTCAGCGACGTCGGGTCGATCGACAGGGTGAGGCCCGAGGCGGTGTCCGAGAGCCCGTAGGCGCCGGCCATCGACTCGTCGCCGCCGTGCGCCGGCTCGGATGCGGACGTATCGTCGCCGACGTCGATCCCACTCGCCTGGCCGGCCAGGGCGGCGACCGCCGCGACGACTGCCAGCCCGGCGGCGAAGAGCGTCAGGCGAAACGCCGGCCTGAGCTCACCGAAGCGAATCACGATGCCTCGTAGCCCGCCTCGAGGATGGCCGCGCGCACGTCGCGGTCGGAGAGGTCGTCGCCGCTGACGACGACGAGCTTCGTGTCGAGATCGACGACGACGGCCGCGACGCCCGCGACCTGCTCGACCTCCTCGGTGACCGCGGCCTTGCAGTGATCGCACGTCATCCCCGGAACTGCATACGTGAGCGTCTCCATGCAGGCAGCCTAGCATACCCCCCGTGGGTATGTTACGATCAGCGTATGGAAACGGAGACACGCGGCTACGCCGCCGACAAGGAGGCGCTGCTCAAGCGTTTGGCGCGCATCGAGGGACAGGTACGCGGCGTCGCGAGAATGGTCGACGACGACCGCTACTGCATCGACGTGCTCACCCAGATCAGCGCCGTCCAGAGCGCGATCGAGGGCGTCGCGCTCGGGCTCCTCGACGGCCATGTCCGTCACTGCGTCGTCGAGAGCTCGGGCGAGACCCAGCTCGAGCGCATGGACGAGCTGATGGACGCCGTCGGCCGGCTCGTCAAGTCGTGACCGCGCACGGCACGCACATCACACCGTCCGTCAACCGCGTCGCCTTGTCCGCCACGGTGCACTGCCTCACCGGGTGCGCGATCGGCGAGGTGCTCGGCCTGGTCATCGGCACCGCCCTCGGCTGGAGCGACTGGGGGACGATCGCGCTCGCGATCGCGCTCGCCTTCCTCTTCGGCTACACGCTGACCATGCTGCCGCTGCTGCGCAACGGGATCGCTCTGTCCGCCGCGATTCCCGTGGCCCTCGCGGCCGACACGATCTCGATCGCGGTCATGGAGCTCGTCGACAACGCCATCATCCTGCTCATCCCCGGCGCGATGGAAGCCGGGCTCGCGAGCGCGCTCTTCTGGAGCAGCCTCGCCGTCGCCCTCCTGCTCGCCGGCCTCGTCGCGTTTCCGGTCAACCGCTGGCTGATCCAGCGCGGCCGCGGCCATGCCGTGGTTCATGCGCACCACGCGCACTGAGCTGCGGGCCGAGCTAGATGCGGCGCGCGCCGACGTACGTGCTGGCGTACCAGGAGTCGGAGAGACTCGAGATCTTGACCACGTCGCCCGAATGAGGTGCGTGGATGAACTGGCCGCCGCCGATGTAGATCCCCGCGTGGCCGAGCCCGTTGAAGAAGACGAGATCGCCCGGGGCCAGCTGATCCCTGGAGACCGGCGAGCCCATCCCGTACTGGGAGGCGGCATGGTGGGGCAGCGAGACACCGATCTGCGCGTAGGCGTACATGATCAGGCCGGAGCAATCGAACCCGGACGGGCTGGCGCCGCCCCAGACGTAGGGCACGCCCAGGAACTGCATCGCGACCCCGACGACGCCGCCATAGCGTGCGGCGGGCGCGGGACCGATGACCTCCGTTGAAGGAGCGGTGGCGGTCGTCGTGTCGAGGCCCTGGGCCTGTCGCTGCTGCGACAGGGCCGCAACGCGCTCGCGTGCCTGCGCCTGGATCCGCTCCTGGCGTCGCGCCTCCGCAGCCTCGAGCTGTGCGATCTGGTCCTTGATCGAGGCGAGCATGCTCTCGCGCTCGCGCAGCTGAGCCTCGATCGCGCTGCGCCGCTCCGCCCTCGCCGCGACCTCGCGGGCCTGCACGATCCGCGCGCGCTTGAGCCGCGCCTTCCGCTTCTGCACCTCTGCCTTGAAGGCCTTGACCTCCCTCAGCACGCGCGCATCCTGGGCGGAGACGCGCTCGACCGCATCGAGGCGGTTGAGCAGGTCGTCGAGCGACTCCGCTCCGAGCAGGACCTCCATCGCGGACTCCTCGCCGCCGTTCACGTAGAGCGAGACGAGGCGCTGGGAGAGGTGCGCCTGCGAGGCCTTCAGGCTCGAGCGCGCCAGCACGAGGTGGCGCGCGTTCGCCTTCAACTCCGCGTCGACCTTGGCCAGGCGCACGTTCGCGAGGTTGAAGCTCTCGATCGCGTGCGAGAGCTCCGAGTCGATCTCGCGGATCTGCTCGAGCACGCTCTGTGCTTCGGCCTGCTTCTCGTCGACGCTCGGATCTGCTGCTGCGCTCCTCACGGAGGCCAAGCTCACTGTTGCGAGCAAAGCCGCAAACAGCGTGAGGATAACCGGCGCCTGTCGCTTTCTCGAGCTAATGGGCTTCTCCAAATCGGGGGGAACGCTCGAGTCCGCGCGGCACCCCGTGGGGGCCCCGGAACGTCACAAGCACGGCACCCTAGCAGCGGACCCGGACGTTCGCAAACCGCAACAGAGCCAAAAACGGCCCCTGACTACCCGATCGAGGCACAGCACAAACGTGGCAGCTGCGGGCTTTGCTGTGGTACGGTCCGCGCCCCGTGCGGAGCTTCTCGACGAGCGGTGCGGCTGCGTGGGCGGCTGTGGCAACGGGTCTGGCGGTGGCTGCGATCGTTCCGATTGCACTGGGCGCAGACTCGTCTTCGCTGCGGTCTCAGACCGACGGGCTGCGGACGCAGCAGGCCATCCTGGGCGACCGCTCCCACGCCGCTCTGCTCGAGCTCTACGCGCTCGAGACGACGCTCTCGGCTGCACGCGGCCAGGTGGCGGCGCTCGCTGCCAAGCAGGACGACCTGCGGCGCCGGCAGGCGGCGACGCGGAAGCATCTCGCGACCGCGACTCGGTCGGCCCGGGCCTCGCAGCGGCATCTCGAGGAGCTGCTCCGCTCGCTGTACCAGCGGAACGAGCTCGACCCGCTGGCGGTCGTCCTCGGGGCGCAGTCGCTGGACGAGGCGCTGACGGGGCTCGACAGCCTCAGCCGCGCGAGCAGGGAGAACGTCCGCGTGGTCGAGCGGGCCAAGGCAGCCCGCGGCCGGCTCGCTCGCCTGGCGGCACGGCTGGCCGCGCGCGAAGGCGAGCTGGCTCACGTCGTGGCCGCCGCCGAGGCGCGCGCCGGTGAGCTCGAGGCCGCCGTGTCGGCACGGCGCACGGCGATCGCCGAGCTGCGCCGCCGGCAGGACCTGACCGCGCGGGAGCTCGGCTCGCTCGAGGCCCAGGCCCGCAGCGCCCAGGAGCGCACAGCCGGACTAGCGCGGAGCGCAGCCGCCTCCGCTCCCGCGACCGTCGCCGCGTCACAGGCGGCGTCGACGGAGCCGGTGACGCAACCGATCGTGCTGGCGGCGTCGAACGGCGTCCGCACGATGACGGTCGACTCGGTCGGCTACAGCCTGCCGGGCCACACCGCATCCGGCCTGCCCGTCGGGCACGGGATCGTCGCGGTCGATCCGAGCGTGATCCCGCTGGGGACGCGCATGTTCGTGCCCGGCTACGGCGAGGCCGTAGCTGCCGACACGGGCAGCGCAGTACGCGGCGCGCTGATCGATCTGTGGTTCCCCACGGTCGCCGCCGCCCGCGGCTGGGGCCGCCGCACCGTGGTGATCACGCTCCGCTGAGTCGGACCTTCTACACTTCGCTCTCTCCGAGCGAGGTCTAGGAGTCTTCTTCTTGAGCGAGACCGAACCGATCACGGACATCACTCGGCGCGACGTTCGCGTCCTGCTCGTGGACGACCACGACCTCTTCCGCACGGGCCTACGCAATTTGCTCGAGGAACAGGGGGTCGCGATCGTCGGCGAGGCCGGCACCGGCGCCGAGGCGCTCGGGATCGTCCGCGACGCGACGCCCGACGTGGTGATCATGGACCTGCACATGCCGGGCATGACCGGCGTCGACGCGATCCGTCACATCAGCCGCGATGCGCCGCTCACACGCGTGATCGTGCTCACGATCTCGGATCAGGAGCAGGACGTGATGGACGCGATTCTCGCAGGCGCCTGCGGCTACCTGCTCAAGGACGCGTCGATCCAGGACCTGATGCAGGGAATCCGCTCGGCCTCGGTCGGCGAGTCACTGATCTCGCCGCACATCGCCGGCAAGGTCCTGCAGCACGTGCGTGCCACGACGGCGGCACCCGAGGCGGCCGCGACGATCCGCGCCGAGCTCTCAGACCGGGAGATCCAGGTCCTGAAGCTGATCGCGAACGGCAAGGACAACGCGGTGATCGCCGGCGAGCTGCACATCAGCCCGAAGACGGTCAAGAACCACATCTCGAACATCCTGATGAAGCTGCAGATCGAGAACCGGATCCAGGCCGCCGTCTACGCGGTCCGGTCCGGGATCGTCTAGCCCGCGTTCCTGGCGCGCTCCCTCGCGGTGCGCGGCCGGAGAGGACAGTATGGAAATACGGACTCGGAGAGCCGCGTGCCGCGAGGTGCGCGAGGCGATGCCGGAGGCCGGCTCCGCCGGCCGGGAGGCGTCGCCGCCCAGGGGCGCGGGCTTGAGGGCTTGTCGGCGCAGTGTGGAGAGCAGTTCGCGCAGCTGCGCGAGCTCCCCGTCGACCCTGGCGAGCTCGAGCACCGCGTGATCGCGAGCAATGTTGTCCGGCGTCGTCGAACGGACGATGTCTCGCAGCCGCCGCTCGACGCGCAGGCGCTCGGCGTCGAGGCGGAGCGCATGGGCGTAGCCGGTCGTGAGCGTATGCTCGACGGCGTCACGCGGCGGCCGTCCCGCGCCGGCGGGCTGGTCGAGCAAGGACCGGATCTCGGTCTCGAGCAGGGGAAGAGGATCGGCCACAGAGAGGCTCCGCCATCGATTATCCGACCCCGCGACCGGCTTGACATGGGCCGCCAGGCCCATTCTCGGTCACGGAACGGCCCACTCATGGGGGCGTTCCCAGCGCTGCTCGTGCTGCTCGTCCTCGTCCTCGCGCTGCCCGCCCAGGCAGCCGACACGACCCTGCGCACCCGCCTCGACCGCGCCCTGCGCGTGCCGCACGTCGACCCGGCCCGGACGGCGGCGCTCGCCGTCGACCTGCGCACGGGCGCGGTCGTCTACTCGCGCAACCCGTCGCTCTCGCTCCTCCCCGCCTCCAACGAGAAGGTGCCGGTCGCCTACGCGGCGCTGGCGCTGCTGGGCGGCGGCTACCGCTTCCACACCGAAGTCGTCGGCACCGGCTCGCAGGTCGGCGCCGTCTGGGACGGCAATCTCTTCCTGCGCGGCTACGGCGACCCGACCCTCGAGACGTCGGACCTCGCGCTGCTCGCCACCGAGGTGGCCTCCTGGGGCATCCGTCGCGTCACGGGCGCCGTGGTGGGCGACGAGTCCTGGTTCGACGCGCGCCGCACGGCGCCCGGCTGGAAGCCGAGGTTCTACATCCACGAGTCCGCGCCGCTCTCGGCGCTCGCGGTCTCGCGCAGCTGGTACCGGGGACGAACCGCGCCCAAGCCGGCGCTTGCGGCAGCCGCCCTCTTCCGCCAGGAGCTGGAAGCGGCCGGCGTCGAGGTCGCCAAGCCCTCGCGCGCCGCGACGCTGAAGCAGGAGGGCGTCCCACTCGCGCGAGACGTCTCGAGGCCCCTGGCCGAGATCGTCCGGTACATGGGGCGCGAGAGCGACAACTACACGGCCGAGATCCTCGTCAAGCAGCTCGGCGCGCTGGACGCGGCCAAGGGCACGACCGCGGCGGGCCTCCGCGTCGTCAGGCGGCTCCTGGGCGAGGCGGGCGTGCCCCTCGCTGGCGTTCGCCTGGCCGACGGCTCGGGCCTCTCGAGCCTCGACCGGCTCACGGCCGAGGCGATCGTCGCACTGCTCGAGGCCGGGCTCGCGAACGGCGAGATCAAGGATGCCTTCCTGGCCTCGCTGGCCGTGGCCGGTGTGGACGGCACGCTGGAGGGACGAATGAGGTCGCGACCCGCCCGGGGCCGCGTGATCGCCAAGACCGGGACGACGAGCGCCGCGTCGGCGCTCTCAGGCTTCGTGCGCGGGCGTTACGCGTTCGCCGTTCTCCAGAACGGCCGGCCGGTGTCGAGCTACTGGGCGCGTCTCGCCCAGGACCGCTTCGCGACCGCGCTGGCGGCGTCAGGCTGACGCGACCTCTGCCGGCTCGGACGCTCGCCGCAGCCGCGAGCCGAGGTAGACCGACGCAATCGGGCCGGCAAACAGGGTTCCGAGCAGGACGACGAGCTCGATCGACCCGAGACCGGAGGAGCCGCTCCCCTGCTCCCTCGGGAACGATCCCGGTGCGGCCTCGACCGGGGTCGAGCCGCCGCCCGCGCCGGCGGCGACGAGGCCGAGGGACAACACGAGCGCGGGTACGAGCACGATGGCGATCCCGGCCGCCTTCTCGCGCCCGGTCCACGCCCGGGACGCAGCGACGAGCACGACCCCGATGAACCAGCCGAGAAACGGGATGGCCAGAGCGATCATCGCGGCCAGCTCGAGCCGGCCAGAGCGGCGCTGCGCGGGCCCCGCCGCCGCCACGATCTCCTCGGGCGGGCCGAGCCGCTCGAGCACGTTCCGGACGGCGACCTCATCGGCAGCACCTGCCTCGAGCAACGCGTCGTCGATGTGCTCGCGGATCTCCTCGACCAGCTCGTCCCGTCTGGACCGCGACAGCGGGGCGGCAGCCTGCTCCAGGCGCCTCAGGTAGTCCGCGACGAGCTTGTTCGTGTGCAGGGTGGTCATCGTGTCCCCTCCTCCATCAGCAACGCATCGACTCCGTCACGAAATCGAGCCCATTCCTCGGTGAAGCCGGCAAGCGCCTGGCGGCCCCCGTCGGTGAGCTGGTAGTACCGCCGCGGCGGCCCCGTCTCGGACTCCCGCCAGAACGTCGTCACGAGCTGGTCCCGCCGCAGCCGGGTGAGCAGCGGATAGATCGTCCCTTCGCTCGTGACGAGGCCGTCGACCTCGGACAGCTTCCGGACGAGCTCGAAGCCATACCGCTCCCCGTCGCGCAGGAGCGCGAGCACGCAGTACTCAACGGCACCACGGCGGAGCTGCGACAAGGAGTTCCTTGTTGCGCCCGGTTCCATGCACCGCATGGTACCTCGTTGTCACGCGTCCGGCAACGAGCGGGGCGAGCGGGCCTACCGGCGTCGCGGCGGCGGCACGATGCCGGCGGGCGCGTCGGCCGGGGCGTCCCCGACGAGCGCGCGCAGGTCGTCCTCGCCGAGGATCGGCACGCCCGCCTTCTCCGCCTTCGCCACCTTCGAGCCCGGGTTCTCGCCCACGACGACTCCCGTCGTCTTCTTCGAGACGTTGTCGGAGACCTTGGCCCCGAGCGCCATCAGCGCGGCAGACGCCTCCTCCCGCGTGAAGTCCGCGAGCGTGCCGGTGATGACGTACTGCTTCCCGGTGAGCGGGCCTTCGACCGGCCGCTCGGCCTCCCCCGCTTCGAGCGTGAGCCCGAGCGCGCGCAGCTCTTCGACCAACGTGCGGTTCTGCTCGTCCGAGAACCACTCGGCGATCGCCTCCGCCCGCTCCGGACCGATCCCGTCGACCTCCATGATCTCCTCCTGCCGCGCGTCGAGCAGGCGATCGACAGTGCCGAAATGACGCGCCAGGTTCTGCGCAGTCACCCAGCCGACGTCCGGGATGTTCAGCCCGTAGAGGACCCGCGAGAAGGGCTGCGCCTTCGAGGCCTCGATCGAGGCGAGCACGTTCGTCGCCGAACGCTCCTGGAAGCCGTCGAGCTCCAGCAGCTGCTCCTTCGTCAGCCGGTAGAGGTCCGGCATCGAGCGGAGCAGACCGAGATCCCAGAGCCGGCGCACGAACTGCTCGCCGACGCCCTCGATGTCCATCGCGGCGCTGACCCAGTTGATCAGCGTCTCGAGGCCGCGCGACGGGCAGGCGCGGTTGGGACAGCGGTGCATCACCTCGCCCTCGGGCTTGACGATCTCGTGGCCGCAGAGGGGGCAGTGGGTCGGCATCCGGAACTCCTTCGTCCCGGGCCGGTGCTCGCCCGCCGGGCCGACGATCTGCGGGATCACGTCGCCGGCCCGCTGCACGATCACCAGGTCGCCCTCGCGGATCCGCTTGCGGTTGATGTCCTCCTCGTTGTGCAGCGTCGCGCGCGAGATCGTCACGCCGCCGACCTCGACGGGCTCGAGCAGCGCCCACGGGTTGAGCGCGCCCGTGCGGCCGACGCGGATCAGGATGCTGTTCAGCGTCGTCTGCGCCGTCATCGGCGCCCACTTGAACGCACGCGCCCAGCGCGGGCGGTCGTGCAGCGCGCCGAGCCGCTGCTGCTGCTCGAACGAGTCGACCTTGATCACGATCCCGTCGATCTCGTAGTCGAGCTCGACACGCCGCTGCTCCCAGACGGCACAGGCCTCCGCCACCTCCTCGATCGTCTCCAGCCGCTGCGCGAAGGGATTGGTGCGGAAGCCGCGCTCGGCGAGCCAGGCCAGAGACTCCGAGTGCGTCTCCGCCGGGATCCCGTCGCGGAGCCCCGACCCGTAGACCCAGATCGCGAGCTGCCGCCCGGCCGTGATGCGCGAGTCGAGCTGGCGCAGCGAGCCGGCGGCCGCGTTGCGCGGGTTCGGAGCCGGCTTCTTCTCGGCCGCGACGAGCTGCTCGTTCAGGCGCGCGAACGCGGAGAGTGGGAAGTAGATCTCGCCGCGAACCTCGAGGAGCGGCGGCGCCTGCTCGCCCTTCGGCAGCCGCAGCGCGAGCGGGATCGAGCGGATCGTGCGCAGGTTGGGGGTCACGTCCTCGCCGCGGCGGCCGTCGCCACGCGTTGCGCCGCGCAGAAAGCGCCCGTTCTCGTACACGAGCGACACGGCCGAGCCGTCGATCTTTGGCTCGATCACGTAGGCGACGGGCTCGTCCGAGTCGAGTCGCTTGCGCACGTCGTCGGCCCACTTCAGCAGCGCCTCGTCGGTCGTCACCTTCTCCAGCGAGCCCATCGGCGCCAGGTGCTCCACCTTGCGGAAGCGCTCCGAGGGTGGCGCGCCGACGCGGCGCGTCGGTGAGTCCTCGGTGGCGAGCTCGGGGTGCTCCTCCTCCAGCTGCTTCAGCTCGTCGAAGAGCCCGTCGTACTCTGCATCGGAGATCTCGGGATCGTCGAGGACGTGGTAGCGGTGCAGGTGGTGGTGCAGCAGCGCGCTGAGCTCCTCGACCCGCTTCGCCGGCTTGGCCTTGGCCCGCTCAGAGGGCGGCAAGGAGCTCCTCCGCCGTGTGCACGATCGCGTCCGGCTCCTCCGCCGCCAGCCGTTCCTGCGAGTGGATCCCACCCCACGTGACGGCAACGGCGTGCACGCCGGCAGCCTTGGCCGCGCGGATGTCGAACGGCGAGTCGCCGACGTAGACGGCGTCGCCGGGCTTCGCGCCGAGCTGCTCGAGCGCGTGCAGGATCGGGTCCGGGTCCGGCTTGTGCCGCTCGGTGTCGTCGGAGCCGACGACGACGTCGAACAGGTGCTCGATCGGGATCTGCTCGAACGCGAGCGCCACCGTCTGCCTCCGCTTGGCGGTGACGATCCCGAGGCGGCGCCCCTCCCGCCTCAGCGTCTCCAGCACGTCCTCCATCCCGGCGCAGCACGCGAGCCCGGCGTGCAGGGGCTCGTTGTGCGCGCGGTAGACCCGGACGAGCTCGTCGACACGCGCGTCGTCCAGCAGGCGCATCTGCTCGTTCAGCCCCGCTCCGCCGACGGCTGCCATCAGGATCTCGTCCTCGACCTCACGGCCGAGCACGGTCTGCGTCGCGTGGCGCATCGACGCGAGGATGATCGCCCCGGAGTCGATCACGGTGCCGTCGAAGTCGAAGAGGACGACCGGAAAGCTCATGCCGGCGATCGTACCGAGGGCTCGTACTGCACCCGCTCGAGGTAGAGACCCCACGGCGGGGCGGTCGGCCCACCTTCGGCCCTGGGTCGGCCCTGCAGCAGCTGGGCAAGCTCCTCTGGGCGGCGGTCGAGCATCGTCCCCACGAGCGTGCGCACCATGTGGCGCAGGAAGCTGTCGGCAGTGACGATGAAGTGGAGCTCGTCACCGTCCTGCTCCCAGCCAGCCTCCCGGATGGTGCGGACGAAGACGCGGTGCTGCGTCTCGGCCGGGGTGAACGCGGTGAAGTCGTGCCGGCCCGGGAGCAGAGCCGCCGCCGCGGCGAGCGCCTGCTCGTCGAGCGGTCTGGAGAGCCACAACGAGCGGCGCGACTCGAACGGCGAGCGCACGCCGCGCCGCAAGATCCGGTAGCGATAGGTTCGTGCGGACGCGGAGCGGCGCGCGTCGAAGTCATCCTCGACGAGCTCGGCTGCCGTCACGGCCACGTCGTGCGGGAGCACCGGGTTGAGTGCCAGCGGCACACGCTCGGGCGGCGGCCCGCCCTCGACGTCGACGCTGGCGACCTGCCCCGTCGCGTGGACGCCCGTGTCCGTGCGGCCCGCGACGGCGAGGTTTCGCCCACGAGGGGAAGACGTCGCCGAGCGCTTCGCGGACGACGCCCTCGACCGTGCGCTCACCGGGTTGTCGCGCCCACCCGCGGAAGCCGGCCCCGTCGTACTCGAGCGTGAGCTTGAGCTTCACCGGCGCTCCGCGCTCGGCTCGACGACGAGCAGAAGCCCGTCGACGGCGGCGACCTCGACGGTGGATCCCTCCTCCGCGCCGGCTTCGCAGCGCGCCTGCCAGAGCTCGCCGGCCACGTGGACCTGACCGTATGGCCTGCACGCGGTCGTGACGCGCGCCCGCCGGCCCACGAGCGTCTCCACGCCGACCTTGGGCTGACCGCGCCGCGAGAACCACCACCAGAACCACGCCTCGCCGAGCTCGACGGCAGCGCCAACGCCGACAGCGACGTAGGTCCACGGCGGCGAGAGGACGAAGAGCGCGAGCACCAGGGCGACGAGGAACGCCATGCCGGGCTCAGGCGCGAGGGTCGATCGGCTGGAACGCGCGCCCGTGGCTGAACGTCGCGAGGGCGGGCGCGTCGTGGCTGGCTCTCTCGGCCGGTGACACCGAGCCGAGCCTAGCCCAACGTGCCGACCCAACGTGCCGACCCAACATGCCGAGCCCAACGTGCCCCAAGGGGGCCGCGACGCCCCCTGGGTTCAGCGTACGTCAGCGAGGCGCACGGGAGACGTACGCCTTCGCGACGATTGCGTGACTTCTGCGGCGGCGCTACGCGCCGGGTGCGAGCGCCCGGGCGGGCTCGTAGTCCACGAGCTCGAGATAGACCATCTCGGCGGCGTCGCCCTGGCGCTGACCGAGCTTCACGATCCGCGTGTAGCCGCCCGGCCGCTCGGCGAATCGCGGGGCCACGTCCGAGAAGAGGTGCGAGACGACGTCGGGCGAGCGGAGCTCGGAGAGCGCCTTCCGGCGTGCGGCGAGGTCGCCCCGCTTGCCGAGCGTGATCATCTTCTCGGCAAACGGCTTGACCGCTTTCGCCTTCGCCTCGGTCGTCTGGATCCGGCCGTGCTCGAGTAGCGCGCCCGCGAGGTTCGAGTAGAGCGCCTTCCGGTGCGCGGAGTCGCGCCCCAGCTTCTTACCTGCGCGGGCGTGCTTCATCAGTGGCTCTCCCGGTGACGGTTTCGCGCCGCTGGCGCGGGAGCTGCAAGCGATGCAAGGACGCAGGGAGCGCCCAGGCCGGAACGCCTGGGCGCGACTGAGGACGCCGCAGCGCGCCGCAGATCGCGCGCCAGCGACGCCCTAACCGTTGCCGGGAGAGCCACTACTATTCGTCTCCCCGCAGGCCGAGGCCATGCGTCTGCAGGGTCTCCTTGACCTCTTCGATCGACTTCTTGCCGAAGTTCGGGATCGCGGCGAGCTCGTTCTCCGACTTGGAGACCAGGTCGCCGATCGTCTCGATGCCGACGCGCTTGAGGCAGTTGTACGAGCGCACGCCCAGCTCGAGCTCCTCGATCGGGAAGTTCTCCATCCCGTGCGCGGCGGGTGCCTCGGCGCCGGCGTCCGCAGCTGCGGCCTCGCCGAAGCCCTCGATCCGGTCGAGATCGGTGAAGATCGCGAGCTGGCGGATCAGGATCTCGGCAGCCTGGCCGATCGCGTCGCGCGGCTCGAGCGAGCCGTCGGTCGTCACGTCGAGCCGGAGCTTGTCGTAGTCCGTCCGCTGTCCGACACGCGCGGCCTCGACGTCGTAGGAGACGCGGCGGACGGGCGAGAAGATCGAGTCGATCGGAATCACGCCGATCGGCTGCTCGGGCCCACGGTTCAGCTCGGCCGGCACGTAGCCCCGGCCGCGGCCGATCGTCAGCGTCATCTCGAGCTTCCCCTTGTCGGAGAGGTGCGCGAGCTCGAGCTCGGGGTTCAGGATCTCGAGGTCGGCGGGTGCCTGGATGTCGGCGGCCGTGACGGCGCCGGCGCCCTTCTTCGCGATGTGGACCTCGACCTCCGGGCTCTCGCCGTGCAGGCGGCAGATCAGGTTCTTGAGGTTGAGCAGGACGTCGGTGACGTCCTCACGGACGCCGGGCAGCGTCGTGAACTCGTGCGCGACGCCTTCGATCTTGACGGCGGTCACGGCGGCGCCCTCGAGCGACGAGAGCAGCACGCGGCGCAGCGAGTTGCCGAACGTGTAGCCGAAGCCGCGGTCCAGCGGCTCGATCACGAAGACGCCACGGTCCTCGTTGATCTCCTCGTGGACGATGCGGGGAATCTGGAAGTCCATCAGGCTGGTACGGGTAGCCACGTAAGCGATCCTTTCTTCCTTCTGAGTGCTACTTGGAATAGAGCTCGACGATCAAGGACTCCTGGACCGGCGTGTCGATCTCGGCACGCTCGGGCCACTTGAGCACCTTGCCCGTCAATCCTTCGTGATCCGCCTGCAGCCACGGTGCGACCGAAGCGGTCAGGTCGGTGGCGTCGCGGATCGTCTGCTCGGCGGGGCTCCCCTGCTTCATCGTGACGATGTCGTCGGGGCGGACGCCGTAGCTCGGGATGTTCACCCGGCGGCCGTTCACGAGGAAGTGGCCGTGACGGACGAGCTGGCGCGCCTGGGCGCGGGAGCCGGCGAAGCCGAGGCGGTAGACGACGTTGTCGAGCCGGGTCTCGAGCATCCGGAGCAGGTTCTCGCCCGGTGCCCCCAGGCCCTTCGTCGCCTTCTCGTAGTAGTTGCGGAACTGCTTCTCGAGCAGGCCGTAGTACCGGCGCGCCTTCTGCTTCTCACGCAGCTGGAGCAGGTACTCGCTCTGCTTGATCCGCCCGCGGCCGTGCTCGCCCGGCGGATAGGAGCGCCGCTCGATCGAGCACTTCTCCGTCAGGCAGCGCTCGCCCTTCAGGAAGAGCTTCATGCCTTCCCGCCGGCAGACGCGGCACTTGGGTCCGAGGTCTCTGGCCACTAGACGCGCCTCCGCTTTCGGGGGCGGACCCCGTTGTGGGCCTGCGGGGTCACGTCCGTGACGCCGAGGATCTCCAGACCGGCAGCCTGGAGGGAGCGGATCGCCGTCTCACGGCCCGAGCCCGGGCCCTTGACGAAGACCGCGACCTTCTGCAGGCCGTGCTCCATTCCCTTGCGGGCACAGGAGTCGGCGGTGACCTGGGCTGCGAACGGGGTCGACTTGCGCGAGCCCTTGAACCCGGCCGAGCCGGCGGACTCCCACGCGATCACGTTGCCGTCGTTGTCGGTCAGCGCGACGATCGTGTTGTTGAACGAGGTCTTGATGTGGGCCTGGCCGATCGCAATGTTCTTGCGGACACGGCGACGCGTGCGGCCTCTGGCCGCAGCCTTGCGAGGTGGAGCCATTACTTCGCCTTCTTCCCGCGGCCGACGGTCTTCTTCGGCCCCTTGCGCGTGCGCGCGTTGGTCTTCGTCCGCTGTCCGTGCACCGGCAGGCCGCGGCGGTGCCGGATCCCGCGCAGGCTGCCGATCTCACTCAGGCGCTTGATCGCCTGCGAGCGCTCGCGGCGCAGGTCACCCTCGACCTGGAGCTCGCCGTCGATGTAGCCGCGCAGCTTGTTCACCTCGTCGTCGGTGAGGTCGCGCACCTTCTCGTTCGGGTCGAGCTCGAGCGCGGCGCAGATCGTGCGCGCGGTCGGCTGGCCGATCCCGTAGATGTACGTCAGCCCGATCTCCAGACGCTTCTGGTTCGGGAGGTTGACGCCTGCGATTCTTGCCAAGTGATCTAACCCTGCCTTTGCTTGTGCCGGGGATTGACGCAGATGACCATGGTGCGCCCATGCCGCTTGATCACACGGCAGCGCTCACACATGGGCTTGACGGACGGACGGACCTTCATGAATTCCTTTGCGGTGGCGGCTAGCGGTGCCTGAACGTGATCCTGCCGCGGTTCAGGTCGTAGGGAGAGAGCTCGACCTTGACCTTGTCGCCCGGAAGGATGCGGATGTAGTGCTTGCGCATCTTCCCGGAGATGGTCGCGAGGACACTGTGGCCGGTGTCGAGCTGCACCCTGAACATCGTGCTGGGGAGCGCCTCGACGACCTCGCCTTCGACCTCGATCTTCTCTTCTTTGACTGCCATTGAACCTGTGGACGAGCTCCGTTCGTTTGTGCGATTGGTTGGTGCGCGCGGCAAAGCGCGGCCGTAGCCGCGCGGCCGTTCACTGTAGCAAAGACGCCTCTCGATTGCCCTCGCGGCGGACGTTGCTCATCGTCAGGATGCGCGGGCCGTCCGCCGAAATCGCGACCGTGTGCTCGAAATGGCAGGACAGCGAGCCGTCCTCGGTCGAGATCGTCCACTCGTCGTCCTCGACGTAGACGTCGGCGCCGCCGGCGGTGATCATCGGCTCGATCGCGATCGTCATCCCCTCGGAGAGCAGGGGACCGCGACCCGGCTCGCCAAAGTTCGGAATGTGCGGGTCCTCGTGGTAGGAGCGGCCGACGCCGTGCCCGACGAGACTGCGGACGACGGAGAAGCCGTTGGCCTCCACCAGGTGCTGCACCGCAGCTGAGATGTCACCGACGCGATTGCCCGCGCGTGCCTGCGCGATTCCGGCTGTAAGCGCGTCGCGGCCCACCTCGAGCAGGCGCTGGGCCTCCGGCTCGACCTCGCCCACGCCGAACGTGTAGGCGCTGTCCGCGATGAAGCCGTCGAGCGTGACGCCGACGTCGATCGTGATCACGTCGCCGTCCGCCACGACGTGGGCGCCCGGGATGCCGTGCACGACGACCGTGTTCGGTGAGATGCAGATCGCTGCGGGATAGCCCCGGTAGCCCATGGACGTGGGGACGCCTCCGCGCGAGCGGATGAAGTCCTCGGCGATCCTGTCGAGCTCCCCCGTCGTGATCCCAGGCTCGAGCCGCGTGCCGACATGGTCGATCGTGTCGGCGACGACGCGCCCTGCAGCGGCCATCTTCTCGATCTCGGCGTGCGACTTGCGGACGATCATGCGCGGCCGCTCATCGACTGAACCTGCTCGAGTGCGGAGTGGATCTCTTCCTGCACGTCATCCACCGGCCGCGACGCGTGCAGCGGCACGAGCTTTCCGGTCGTGCGGTAGTGCTCGACCACCGGCTCCGTCTGCTCGTGGTAGACCGCGAGGCGCCGCGCGATCGTCTCCGGCGTGTCGTCGGTGCGACCCTCCTCGTGCGCGCGGCCCAGAGCGCGCTCGGTCGCGGTCGCGTCGTCGAGGTCGAAGAAGAAGATCACGTCGAGCGCCCGGCCGATCTCGGCCAGCATCTCGTCGAGCGCCTCCGCCTGGGCGAGGTTGCGCGGGAAGCCGTCGAGGATGAACCCGACCTCCGCATCGTCCTTGGCGAGCCGGTCGCGGATCATGCGGATCGTGATCTCGTCGGGAACGAGATCGCCGCGGTCCATGATCGCCTTCACCTCGCGACCGAGCTCGCTCGAGCCGTCCAGCGCGCGGAACATGTCCCCCGTGGAGACATGCGGGATCTGGTGCTCCTCGGCCAGGCGCGTCGCCTGGGTGCCCTTGCCGGAGCCCTGTGGCCCCAGGACCAGAACGTTCACTATTTGAGGAAGCCTTCGTAGGAGCGCGCCATCATCTGCGACTCCATCTGGCGCATCGTGTCGAGCGCGACGCCGACTGCGATCAGCACCGAGGTGCCGCCGAGCGCGCCGGCGGTGGCCTGCGAGAAGCCGCCGTAGCGGATGAAGAGCGTCGGCAGGGTCGCGACGAGCGCGAGGTAGATCGCGCCCGGCAGCGTCAGCCGCGTCAGCACGCGATCGAGGTACTGCGCGGTCGGCGGGCCGGGGCGGATACCCGGGATGTAGCCGCCGTAGCGGCGCAGGTTGTCGGCCTGGTCGACCGGGTTGAACTGAACCGCCGTGTAGAAGTAGGTGAAGACGACGATCAGGAAGCCCTGCATGAGCATGTAGGGGATGCCCGTGGGGAGGAAGTGCTCGTTCACGAACTCCTGCGTCTGCGGGAAGTACTGCCCGATCGTGGGCGGGAAGGCCATCACGGCGGCCGCGAAGATGACGGGAATGACGCCGGCCATGTTCACGCGCAGCGGCATGTACGTGGATCCGCCCGCGGTCATGCGGCGGCCGACCATCCGTTTCGCGTACTGGATCGGGATGCGTCTCTGGCCTTCCTGGATGAAGACGATCGCGGCGATGATGGAGAGCGCGATCAGCGGGAAGAAGAGCTTCTCCATCGGGCCACCGTTCCACCAGGCGGCGATGCCGAGCGGCGCGCCCGTGAGGATGGAGGCGAAGATGAGGAGCGAGATGCCGTTTCCGATCCCGCGCTTGGTGATCAGCTCGCCCATCCACATCAGCAGGGTGCAGCCCACCGTCAGGGTGATCACGATCAGGGTCACGCGGCCGAGGTTCGCGTCGAGCACGCCCTGGCGCCGGAACAGGAAGGCGTACCCGATCGCCTGCAGGGCGGCGAGCACGACCGTCAGGTAGCGCGTGTACTGGTTGATCTTGGCGTAGCCCGACTCGCCCTCCTTCTGCAGCTCGGCGAGCCGCGGGATCACCACGGTCATCAGCTGCAGGATGATCGAGGCCGTGACGTACGGCATGATCCCGAGCGCGAAGATCGAGAACTGCGAGAGCGCGCCGCCCGAGAAGAGGTTGAGCAGCCCCAGGATCGTGCCGCCGCGACCGTCGAAGTAGTTGTCGATCGTGTCGGAGTTGACGCCCGGTGCGGGCATCCACGAGCCGAGGCGGTAGAGCGCGAGGATCAGGGCGGTGAAGAGGACGCGGCGGCGCAGCTCGGGCACGCGCCACGCGTTGGCGAGCCAGGAGAACAACTAGCTCTCCTCGGCGGGTGCTTCGGCGTCGTTCGCCGCCTCGGGCTCGGCCTCGGAGGCCGTGTCCTCGGCCGTGGCCGGCTTCGCCTTGCGGTGCTTCTTCTTGCGCGGGTCGGCCGGTGCCTTCAGCGCGGTCGCGCTGCCGCCGGCAGCCGTGATCTTCTCGCGGGCGCTCGCTGAGAACCCGTGTGCGGTGACGGCGAGCTTCTTCGTCAGCTCGCCGGTGCCGAGCACCTTCACATCCGCCTTGGTGTTCTTCAGCAGGCCCTTCTCGACCATCGCCTCGAGGTTGACGGTGTCGCCGTTCTCGAACAGGCGCTCGAGGTCACGCAGGTTCACGGGCTGCGAATAGGTCCGGAACGGGCCGACCGGCATCGCGTCGGCCGAGGTGTTGCCGCGCAGCTTTGGCATCCGCATGTCGATCGGCATCTGGCCGCCCTCGAAGCCGGCCGGCATCGCGTGCGAGCCGGAGCGAGACTTCTGACCCTTGATCCCGCGGCCGGAGTAGCGGCCCTTGCCGGAGCCCAGCCCGCGGCCCACGCGCTTGCGCTCCTGGCGCGGCTGCGCAGGCTGCAGGGTGTGGAGGCTGAGCTCCACGTTCGAGGTGTCTTTCGAAGCTGGGGCCATGGTCAGGAGCGCTCCACCTGGACGAGGTGCGCGACCTTTCTCAGCATACCGTCGAGCACCGGCGACTCCTCGATCTCATTCGTCTTGCCGATCCGGCCCAGCCCGAGCGCGCGCAGCGTGCCGCGATGGCTCTCGCTCTGGCCGATCTGGCTGCCGACCTGCGTCAACTTGACCTTGCTCACGACGCGGTCTCCTCGACCTCGGTCGTCGCCTCGACGGTCTCGGGAGCGGGCTCCGCAGGCGTCTTGGCAGCCTCGCGCAGCTCCGCGATGCGGGCCTTCGAATGCGGCAGGATCTCGCTGATCGTCTTGCCGCGCATCTTGGCCACGTCCTCGGGGCGGCGGAGCGCCTTCAGGCCCTGCACGGTCGCCTTCGCCATGTTGATCGGATTCGTCGTGCCCAGGCTCTTCGCCAGCACGTCCCGGATCCCCGCGAGCTCGAGCACGGCGCGGACGCCGCCGCCCGCGATCACGCCGGTTCCCTCGGAGGCAGGCCGGATGAAGACGCGCGCGGCGCCGAAGACGCCCAGGATCTCGTGCGTGACGGTGGTGCCGTGCTTCGGCACGGTAAAGAGGTTCTTCTTGGCGTCGTCGACGGCCTTCGAGATCGCGAGCGGAACCTCGCGGGCCTTCCCGTAGCCGACGCCGACGCGGTCGACCTCGTCGCCGATCACGACGAGCGCCGTGAACGAGAAGCGCCGGCCGCCCTTGACCACCTTGGCGACGCGGTTGATCTCGATCACGCGCTCCTTGAGCTCGCGAACCTCCTCGCGCGCGATCACCTCACGTTCGACGGTGCTGCTCAAAACTTCAGACCTCCCTCGCGCGCGCCCTCGGCGAGCGCCTTGACGCGTCCGTGATACAGGTAGCCGCCGCGGTCGAAGACCACGGTCTCGATTCCGGCCTTCTTGGCAGCCGCAGCCACGGCCTTGCCGACCTCGGCTGCCTGCTCGACCTTGGAGCCCTTGAACGACTTGGCCAGACCGAGCCAGCTGGCGCCGGCGATCGTGCGGCCGCTCTCGTCGTCGACGAGCTGAGCGAAAATGCCCTTGTTGGAGCGGAAGACCGCCAGGCGGGGCCGGTCGGCCGTGCCCGTGACCTTGCCGCGGATCCGGCGATGCCGGCGCTCGCGCGCCTGTCGCGTCGTGACGGTGCTCATGCGCGCTTCCCGACCTTCCTGCGGACGACCTCGTCGCGGTAGCGAATGCCCTTGCCCTTGTACGGCTCCGGCTTGCGGACCGCGCGGACCTCCGCAGCGGTCTGCCCGACCTGCTGCTTGTCGGTGCCCTTGACGATCACCTGCGTCGGCACCGGCACCTCAAAGGTGATCCCGGGCCGCGGCTTCAGCACGACGGAGTGCGAGTAGCCGACGTTCAGCTCGAGGTCGGTGCCGCGCAGCGCGGCGCGGTAGCCGACGCCCTGGATCTCCAGGTGCTTCTCGAAGCCGGACGTGACGCCCTCGACCATGTTCGCGATCAAACTGCGCGTCAGGCCGTGCAAGGCGCGGTCGGGACCGCGCTCGGTGGGCCGCGTGACGGTGATCTCGCCGTCGCCCTGCTCGATCTTCATCCGCACCGGCACGGTCTGCGAGAGCTCGCCGAGCGGGCCGTTCACCTGCACGCGGCCGGGCGAGATCGCGACGCTGACGGTCGACGGCACTTCGATGGGCTTTTTTCCGATTCGACTCATGGGGCTACCAGACGAAGGCGATCACCTCGCCGCCGATGCCGCGCTCGGCGGCTTGGCGGCTCGTGACGAGGCCGGTCGACGTGGACAGGATGGCGGTGCCGAGCCCGCCGAGCACGCGCGGCAGGCGGTCCTTGCGCGCGTAGACCCGGCGGCCGGGGCGCGAGACGCGCTTGACGCCGGTGATCACGCGCTGGCGGTTCTTGCCGAACTTGAGCTCGACGACGAGCGTCGAGAAGGGCGTGCCCTCGACGACGCGGAAGTCCTTGATGTAGCCCTCGTCCCGAAGGACGCGCGCGATCTCCTCCTTGATCCGGGAGGTCGGCATCTCGGCGGTGTCGTGCATCGCCTTGTTGGCGTTGCGGATGCGCGTGAGCATGTCTGCAATCGGGTCGGTCAGCATCTGATCTCTCCTACCAGCTCGACTTCGTCATGCCCGGGATCGAGCCCTGATGCGCCAGCGTGCGCAGGCAGATCCGGCAGAGGCCGAACTTCTTGAAGACTGCGCGCGGGCGACCGCACTTGTTGCAGCGCGTATAGGCCCGCACCTTGTAGCGCGGCGTACGCTTCTGCTTGACGACGAGCGACTTCTTTGCCATCTAGCCGGTTGCCTCCTGATCCGATTCGGCGCGGACGAACGGCAGCCCGAGGCTGCGCAGCAGCGCGAGCGCCTGCTCGTCCGTCTCCGCGGTGGTGGTGATGGTGATGTCGAAGCCGCGCACGGTTCCGACGGAGTCGTAGTCGATCTCCGGGAAGATGACCTGCTCGCGGACGCCGAGCGAGTAGTTGCCACGCCCGTCGAAGGAGCGCACGTTCAGGCCGCGGAAGTCGCGGATACGCGGGAGCGCGACCGAGACGAGCCGGTCGAGGAACTCGTACATGCGGGCGCCGCGCAGCGTCACCTTCGCGCCGACGGCCATGCCCTCGCGGAGCTTGAACGCGGCGATCGACTTGCGCGCGCGACGCACCTGCGCGCGCTGGCCGGCGATGGTGGTCAGCTCCTCGATCGCGGAGTCGAGCGCCTTCGCGTCGGTCTTCGCGTCGCCGACGCCCATGTTCAGGGTGATCTTCGAGATCCTCGGCACCTGCATGATCGAGTCGAGGCCGAGCTCCTCCTGGAGCTGGGGGCGCAGCGACTCGTAGCTGTCCTTCAGGCGGGGGCTGTAGGTCGCGGTCGCCATCACTTGGTGTCCACTTCCTGGCCGCAGCCGTCGCGCTTGCAGACGCGCACGCGGACGGTCTCGCCCTTGATCTCCTTGATCTTCATCCCGACGCGGGTCGGCAGCTTGCAGACCGGGCAGACGAGCATCACGTTCGAGATGTCGACCGGGGCGGCCTTCTCGATCCGGCCGCCGGGCGCCATCTGCACGCCGCCCATCCGGCTGGAGTCGCGCAGCGGCTTGGGCCGCGTGTGGCGCGTGATCACGTTCAGGTTCTCGACGAGCACGCGGCCGTCGCGCGGGCGCGCTTCGAGGATCCGGCCCTGCTTGCCGCGGTCCTTGCCGGCCAGGATCTGGACCAGATCCCCCTTCTTGATCTTCATTTTTACGGACATCTCTTAGAGCACCTCTGGAGCCAGGCTGACGATCTTCATGAAGTTCTTCTCGCGCAGCTCGCGGGCGACAGGCCCGAAGATGCGCGTCCCGCGCGGGTTGCGCGCGGCGTCGATGAGGACGGCTGCGTTCTCGTCGAACGCGATCTGCGTACCGTCGTTGCGGCCGTAGGGCTTCTTCGTGCGGACGACCACCGCCTGCACGACCTCACCCTTCTTCACCGCACCCTGCGGCGTCGCCGACTTCACCGTACCGACGATGATGTCGCCGACCCGGGCGTAGCGGCGCTTCGAGCCGCCCATCACCCGGATACAGAGTAGCTCGCGCGCCCCGGTGTTGTCGGCCACGCGCAGACGCGACTCCTGCTGGATCACAATGTCTCCTTCACTACTTTGCGACCTCGACGATCTCGGCGAGGCGCCAGTTCTTCGTCTTCGAGAGCGGGCGCGTCTCCACGATGCGCACGACGTCGCCGGCCTTCGCCTGGTTCTCCTCGTCGTGGGCGTGGAACTTCGTCGAGCGCCGGACGACCTTCTTGTACTTCCGGTGCGCCTTGATCGTGTCCACCTTGACCACGATCGTCTTGTCCATCGCGGACGAGACGACGGTGCCCTGGAGCTCGTTGCGGCGGCCGCGCTCGCCCTCGGGCTTCGGCAGGCGGACGATCGGCTTGCGCTCGGTCGCCTTCTCGCGCTGCGGCCGCGTGCGCTGCGGGCGGAGAGCGCGCGGGAGGCGCTTCTTCTTCCGCTTCGGCTCGGACTGCGCGGGCGCCGGCGCGGGGGCGGCGGCCTCCGGCTCGGCAACTTCGGGCTCTGCGGCAGCCTCGGGCTCCGCAGCGGCCTCCGGCTCGACCTCGGCCTCTGGCTCGGCCTCGGCGACCGGCTCCTCGGTTACGGGCTCCTCCGGCCTCGGCACGGGCTCCTCGGCGGCTGCCTCGCTCGCCTCGGGCACGGCGGCCTCCTCCGGCTCGACCTCGGCAACGGGCGCCTCGACCGTCTCGGCCTCGGTTCCGGCTGCCTCGGCGGCCTCGGACGCGGGATCTGCGCCGGCGGCGGGGGGCGCCTCCTCGGGCTGCTCGACCATCGCCGCGTCGGCTGCGGGCACGTCCTCGGGGGCGACGGCCTCCGCGACGGGCTCCTCGACAACCTCGGTCGGCTCCTCGACGGCGTCGGTCGCCTCGACGGGCGTCTCCTCGACGGTCTCGTCTGTCTTCTCTGTCTTCTTCTTCGACTTCTTCTCGGCCATCTCTACCTGGTCCCCAATCCCTGTGCTTGACGTGCCTCGCGCTCGTGGCGCACGGTCAGAATGCGGGCGATCTCGCGCTTCGCGGTGCGCAGCCGGGCGCTGTTCTCGAGCGCTCCGGTCGCGGACTGGAAGCGGAGGTTGAAGAGCTCCTGGCGCGTCTCGGCCATCTTGCGGTCGAGCTCGTCGTCGGTCAGCTCACGGAGTTGCCTAGCTCGCAAAGAGATCAGCCTCCCGCTTCACGATCTTCGTCTTGATGGGCAGCTTCTGGCCCGCGAGGCGCAGCGCCTCCTTGGCGAGCGGCTCGGGCACCCCGGCCAGCTCGAACATGACGCGGCCCGGCTTGATCACGGCGACCCAGTGCTCCGGGGAGCCCTTGCCCGAGCCCATGCGGGTCTCGGCCGGCTTCTGGGTGACCGACTTGTCCGGGAAGACGTTGATCCAGACCTTGCCGCCGCGCTTGATCTTGCGCGTCATCGCGATTCGGGCGGCCTCGATCTGCCGGTTGGTGAGCCAGCCGTTCTCGAGCGCCTTGATCCCCCAGTCGCCGAACTGGACCTCGGTCTGGCCGCGCGACATGCCGCGGCGCCGGCCCCGGTGGACCTTGCGGTACTTGACCTTCTTCGGGAGCAGCATCAGGACTCGCCCTTGTCCTCGGACCCGGACGCGTCGAGCTTCGTCTTGTCCTCGGTCTGCTGCTTCGGCGTCGTCGTGTCGGGTGCGTCGGCGACGGGCGCCGGGGTCGTCTCGACCTGCGGCTCGATCACCGGCTGCTCGCGCCCCTCGGCGGAGACGGCGTTCTCGTCGGTGCGCGGCTTCTCGACGTTGTCCTGCACCGGGGGACGATCCTGCTGCGGGCGATTGCCGCCGGCGGGACGGTTCCGCCCGCCGCCCGGGCGCCCACCAGGACGGCCGCCGGGGCCACCGGGCTTGCCGCCGGGACGGCGCGTCTTCTTGACGAGGCCGAGGCCCTCGCGGTCCTGGCTGCGGCCGCGCCCGCTCTCACGGGAGGCGCCGAGCCCCTCGGCCGCGCCACCGCGCCTGCGGCGCGCCTGATCCTGGTCGCCGAGCCGGGTGTCCTTGCCGGTCGTCATGCCCTCGAAGCCCTCCGGCATGATCTCGCCCTTGTTGATCCAGACCTTGACGCCGATCCGGCCGGCCGTGGTCTTCGCCTCGGCGAAGCCGTAGTCGATGTCGGCCCGGATCGTGTGCAGCGGGATGCGGCCTTCGGTATATCGCTCCGAGCGGCTCATCTCGCCGCCGCCGAGGCGGCCGCCGCACTGGATCTTGATCCCCTGGGCGCCCGAGCGCATGGCCGAGGCGAGCGAGCGCTTCATCGCGCGCCGGAAGCTGACGCGGTTCTGCAGCTGCTCCGCGATCGACTGCGCGACGAGCTTGGCGTCCAGCTCGGGCCGCTTGATCTCGTTGATGTTGATGTGGACGTTCTTGCCCGTGATCGAGTGCAGCTCCTTGCGGAGCGCGTCGACCTCGACGCCCGACTTGCCGATCACGATGCCCGGGCGCGCGGTGTAGATGTCGACCGTGATCCGCTGCTTGTCCTTGCGGATCAGGATGTCCGACAGGCCGGCATGGCCCAGCTTGCCGTTGATGTGGTCGCGGATCCGGACGTCCTCGAGGATGTAGGTGGGGAACTCCTTCTTGCCCACGTACCAGTTGGACTTCCAGTCGTGGATGACGCCGACCCGCAGGCCGCCGGGATGGACTTTCTGGCCCATTAAGCGACCGCCTCCTTCTTCTTGGTCGTTGCGCGCCGCTTCGACTTCGGCTTCTCGGTCGTCGTGTCGGGAGCCGGCGTCTCGGCGGCAGCGGGCTTCGCCGACCGGCGCCGCTGCCGCTGCTCCGCCCTCGGGTCCTCGCCGAGCACGATCGTGATGTGACAGGTGCGCTTGAAGATGCGGTTGACGCGGCCACGTGCGCGCGGGCGCCAGCGCTTCAGCGTCGGCCCCTCGTCGGCGTAGGCGGCGGCGATCACGAGCTCGTCGCCGATCAGGCCGTGGTTCGCCTCGGCGTTCGCGACGGCGGAGCGCAGCACCTTCTCGATCTCGTGCGCGGCTGCGCGCTGCGTGAAGGCAAGGACAGTCCGCGCCTCGGGCACGCTGCGCCCGCGGATGTGCTCGAGCACGACCCGCGCCTTGCGCGCGGAGAGGCGGACCCAGCGGGCCTCTGCCTTCACCTGCACGACCGACTCCTGCTTCGGTCGCCACGGCTAGCGCTTCACCTTCGCCTGGCGGTCGCCCGAGTGGCCGCGGAACGTCCGCGTGGGCGCGAACTCGCCGAGCTTGTGCCCGACCATCGCCTCGCTGATGAAGACCGGCACGTGCTTGCGGCCGTCGTGGACCGCGATCGTGTGCCCGACCATGTCGGGGAACACCGTCGACGAGCGCGACCAGGTGCGGATCATCCGCTTCTCGTTGGCGGCGTTCATCGACTCGATGCGGCTCAGCAGCCGCTCCTCCACGAAAGGCCCCTTCTTGGAACTGCGGCTCATTTAGCGCTTGTCCTTCCCGCGGCGACGGCCGCGCACGATCAACTTGTTGGATTCCTTGTGCTTCGCGCGGGTGCGCTTGCCGAGCGTCGGCACGCCCCACGGGGTGACCGGGTGCCGGCCGCCCTTCGACTTGCCCTCGCCGCCGCCGTGCGGGTGGTCGACGGGGTTCATCGCCGAGCCGCGCACCGTTGGGCGCTTGCCCAGCCAGCGGCTGCGGCCCGCCTTGCCGACGGACTGGTTCTCGTGGTCGGTGTTGCCGACCTGACCGACGGTGGCCCGACAGCGTAGCGGCACGCGCCGCATCTCGCCCGGAGGGGACGCGGAGCACGGCGTGCGCGCCGTCCTTGGCCACGAGCTGCACGCTCGAGCCCGCGGAGCGCGCCATCTTGCCGCCCTGGCCCGGCTTCAGCTCGACGTTGTGCACCATCGTGCCCGTCGGGATGTTCTCGAGCGGCAGCGCGTTGCCGGGCTTGATGTCCGCGGTCGGGCCCGACTCGACCATCGCGCCGACCTTGATCCGGGCCGGAGCGAGGATGTAGGCCTTGGCGCCGTCGAGGTAGTGCAGCAGCGCGATCCGCGCCGAGCGGTTCGGGTCGTACTCGATCGCGGCGACCTTCGCAGGCACGCCGTCCTTGACCCGCTTGAAGTCGATCACGCGGTAGCGGCGCTTGTGGCCGCCGCCCTGGTGGCGCGTCGTGATCCGGCCGGTGTTGTTCCGGCCGCCCTTCTTCGTCAGCGGCTCCGTCAGGCTCTTCTCCGGCTTGCCCTTCGTGACCTCCTCGAACGTCGAGACGGACATGAAGCGGCGGCCGGGGCTGGTGGGCTTGTACTTCTTCAATGCCATGGCTTAGACCTGTGCCCCCTCGAAGATCTCGATCGTCTGGCCCTCGCGCACCTGCACGATCGCCTTCTTCCAGCCGGGCCGCTTGCCGATCGACATGCCGCGGCGCTTCGGCTTCGCCTGCACCTTGATGATGTTGACGTTCTCCACGTTGACCTCGAAGAGCTCCTCGACGGCCTGGCGGATCTGCGTCTTGTGCGCGTCCTTGTGCACCTTGAACGTGTACTTGCGGTCGGTGATGAGGCTGTAGCTCTTCTCCGAGACGACCGGAGCGAGCAGGACCTCGTTCGGATGCAGCGACATCTAGGCGGCCCTCCCCTGGACGAGCGGCAGGGCGCTCTCCGTGATCAGGAGCGCGCGCGCCCAGACGACCGTGGCCACCTCGAGCTCCGACGGCACCGTCACGAGCACGCCCGACAGGTTGCGGAAGGACTTGATCAGCGTCTCCTCGCCCTCGTCGACGACGACGACGAGCGGCGTCTCCTGGCCCCAGTCGGCGACGAGAGCCTTGGCGGCCTTCGTCGACGGGGCGTCGAACGACTCGCCCGAGAGCAGGCCGAGCGTGCCGGCCGAGGCGTGGCTCGAGAGCGCACCGCGGAGAGCCGAGCGGCGCGCCTTGCGGTTCACCTTGACGTCGAAGCTCGCTGCCGAGGGCGAACGTGACGCCTCCGCCCGTGAAGATCGGCGAACGCGTCGTGCCGGCGCGGGCGCGCCCCGTGCCCTTCTGGCGCCACGGCTTGGCACGGCCGCCCGAGACGAGCCCGCGGCTCTTGACGGCGCGGGTGCCCGAGCGGCGCGCGTTCAGCTCAGCGCGCACGGTCTCGTGGACGAGGTGGGGCTTGACGTCGGCGCCGAAGATGTCGGCCTCGAGCGAGACGTCCTTCTTGGATGACGCGCCGAGGAGGGGTGCCTTGGGAGCAGCCACTATTTCACCGCCCTGATCTCGACGATGCCGCTCTTCGGGCCCGGGATGGAGCCCTTCACGAGCAGCAGGTTGCGCTCGGCGTCGATCTCGTGCACGACGAGCCCCGGCTGGGTGATCCGCTTCCCGCCCATGCGGCCGGCCATCTTCTGGCCCTTGAACACGCGCGAGGGGGTCGCCGAGGCGCCGATCGAGCCCGGCTTGCGCACGTTGTGCGAGCCGTGCGAGACGGGGCCGCGGGCGAAGTTGTGGCGCTTGATCGTGCCCTGGAAGCCCTTGCCGACGGAGATCCCGGCCACCTTGACCGGCTCGCCGGGCTCGAAGGCCTCGACCGTGACCGACTCGCCCACCTGGAGCTCGCTCTGGCCGCGCAGCTCGACGAGATGGCGGTGCGCAGACGCGCCCGCCTTCGCGAGATGGCCCAGCTCCGGCTTCGAGAGCTTCCGCTCCTCGACCGCGTCGAAGGCGATCTGGACGGCCTCGTAGCCGTCGATCTCGACCGTCTTGACCTGGACGACGGGGCACGGGCCGGCCTCGATCACCGTGACCGGGGTCACCTCGCCGCTCTCCGGGTCGAAGACCTGGGTCATGCCGAGCTTACGACCGAGAATCCCCTTCACGCTCGCTCCTTGGGTGAAATCGCGAGCGATTTCACAGCTTGATCTCGATGTCGACGCCTGCCGGGAGATCGAGGCGCATCAGCGAGTCCACCGTCTTCGGCGTGGGGCTGTGGATGTCGATCAGCCGCTTGTGCGTGCGCACCTCGAAGTGCTCGCGCGAGTCCTTGTCCTTGAAGGGACTCCGGATCACGCAGTAGACGTTCTTCTCGGTGGGCAGGGGCACTGGGCCGGTGATCGTCGCACCGGTGCGCTGAGCCGTCTCCACGATCTGGGATGCGGAGCGGTCCAGCTGCTGGTGGTCATAGCCCTTGAGCCGGATGCGGATCTTCTGTTGCGCCACGATTGCTCCCGATTCCCTTCGTTACTTCGTGATCTTCGTGACGACGCCGGCTCCGACCGTGCGACCGCCCTCGCGGACCGCGAAGCGCAGGCCCTCGTCCATGGCGATCGGTGCGATCAGCTCGACGGTCATCTGGGTGTTGTCGCCCGGCATGACCATCTCCTGGCCGTCCGGGAGCGTGATCTCGCCCGTCACGTCCGTCGTGCGGAAGTAGAACTGCGGGCGGTACTTGGAGAAGAACGGCGTGTGGCGGCCGCCCTCCTCCTTCGAGAGCACGTAGATCTCGGCGTTGAAGCCGGTGTGCGGCGTGATCGAGCCCGGCTTCGCGAGCACCTGGCCGCGCTCGATCTCCTCGCGCTTGACTCCACGGAGGAGCGCGCCGGCGTTGTCGCCGGCCTGGGCGGCGTCGAGCGTCTTCTGGAACATCTCGACGCCCGTCACGACCGTCTTCTCGACCTTCTCGTGGATGCCGACGATCTCGACCTCGTCGCCGATCTTGATCTGGCCCTGCTCGACACGGCCGGTCACGACGGTGCCGCGGCCCGTGATCGTGAAGACGTCCTCGATCGGCATCAGGAACGGCTTGTCGATGTCGCGGGTCGGCTCCGGGATGTAGGAGTCGACCGCCTCCATCAGCTCCAGGATCTTCGGCGTCCACTCGGCGTCGCCCTCGAGCGCCTTCAGCGCCGAGACGTGCACGATCGGGATGTCGTCGCCCGGGAAGTCGTACTTGGAGAGGAGCTCGCGCACCTCCATCTCGACGAGCTCGAGCAGCTCGGGATCGTCGACCATGTCGGCCTTGTTCAGCGCGACGACGATGTACGGGACCTCGACCTGCTTCGCGAGCAGGATGTGCTCGCGGGTCTGCGGCATCGGGCCGTCGGCGGCGGAGACGACGAGGATCGCGCCGTCCATCTGCGCGGCACCCGTGATCATGTTCTTGATGTAGTCGGCGTGGCCGGGGCAGTCGACGTGCGCGTAGTGGCGGTTCGCCGTCTCGTACTCGACGTGGGCCGTGTTGATCGTGATCCCGCGCTGGCGCTCCTCGGGAGCGGCGTCGATCGACGCGAAGTCGCGGGCGACGGTGCCCTCACCCTGCTCGGCGAGCACCTTCGTGATCGCGGCGGTGAGCGTCGTCTTCCCGTGGTCGATGTGACCGATCGTGCCGACGTTGAGGTGCGGCTTCGTGCGCTCGAACTTCTGCTTGGCCATGCTTGTGTCTCTCCTTTAAACTGGTCTGCGAGTCGACGATCTCGGAGGCGATTGAGCCCGGAACGTCCTCGTAACGGTCGAACTGCATGCTGAAGGTGGCGCGCCCCTGGGTCATCGAGCGCACGTCGGTCGCGTAGCCGAACATCTCCGACAGCGGCACCATCGCCTTGATCGTGGTGGCGTTGCCCATCGGGTTCATCTCCTCGATCCGGCCGCGGCGGCTGTTCAGGTTGCCCATCACGTCGCCGAGGAACTCCTCGGGCGTGACCACCTCGACCGCCATCATCGGCTCGAGCAGCTTCGGCTTCGCGCGCTTCATGGCCTCCTTGAAGGCCATCGAGCCGGCGATCTTGAACGCGCGCTCGGAGGAGTCGACGTCGTGGTAGGAGCCGTCGATCAGCTCGACCTTGACGTCCACGACCGGGTAGCCGGCGAGGACGCCCGAGTTCATCGCTTCCTGGATGCCCTCGTCGATCGGCTTGATGTACTCCTTGGGGATCTTGCCGCCGACGATCTTGTCCTGGAACTCGTAGCCGGCGCCCGGCTCCTGCGGGATCAGGTTGATGACCGCGTCGCCGTACTGGCCGGAGCCGCCGGTCTGGCGCACGAAGCGCCCCTGGATCTTCTCGGCGGGCTTGTCGATCGTCTCGCGGTAGGCGACCTGCGGGCCGGCCGACGTTGGCGTCGACCTTGAACTCGCGCATCAGCCGGTCGACGATGATCTCCAGGTGGAGCTCGCCCATGCCGGCGATCAGGGTCTGGCCGGTCTCCTCGTCCGAGGTGACGCGGAAGGTCGGATCCTCCTCGGACAGCCGCGCGAGCCCGGCGCCCAGCTTGTCCTGGTCGCCCTTCGTCTTCGGCTCGATCGCGACGGAGATCACGGGCTCGGGGAAGGTCATCCGCTCGAGCACGATGGGCGCGCTCTCGACCGCGAGCGTGTCGCCCGTCGTCGTCTGCTTGAGCCCGACGCCGGCCGCGATCTCGCCGGCCCAGATCTCCTCGCGCTCCTCGCGGTGGTTCGCGTGCATCTGGAGGATGCGGCCGATCCGCTCCGTCTTGCCGTTGGTCGTGTTCAGCACCCGGTCGCCGGCCTTGATCGTCCCGGAGTAGACCCGGAAGTAGGTCAGCTTCCCGACGAACGGATCGGACATGACCTTGAAGGCCAGGGCGGCGAACGGGGCGTCGAGCGGCGCCTCGCGGGTCAGCTCGCCCTCGGTCTTCGGGTCGATGCCCTGCACCGCCGGGACGTCGAGCGGGCTCGGGAGATAGTCGATCACGCAGTCGAGCAGCGGCTGGACGCCCTTGTTCTTGAACGCCGAGCCGAGCACGACCGGCGTCAGCGCGTCGGCGAGCGTGCCTGCCCGCAGGGCGCGCTTGATCATCTCGGGCGTGACGAGCGACTCGTCGGTCAGGTACGTCTCCGTCAGCTCGTCGTCGTGCTCGGCGATCGCGTCGATCAGCAGGTGGTGGTACTCGTGCGCCTGCTCGGCCAGGTCGGCCGGGATCTCGCCGACGGTGAACTTCTCGCCCAGGTCGTCCTCGTAGACGATCGCGTTCATCTCGACGAGGTCGACGACGCCGCGGTGATGCTCCTCCTGGCCGATCGGGAGCTGGATCGGCACCGGGTTGGCACCGAGCTTGTCCACCATCGACTTGACCGAGGCGAAGAAGTCGGCGCCGGTGCGGTCCATCTTGTTGATGAACGCGATCCGCGGCACCTTGTACTTGTCGGCCTGGCGCCAGACGGTCTCCGACTGCGGCTGCACGCCTGCGACGGCGTCGAAGACCGCCACCGCGCCGTCCAGCACGCGCAGGCTGCGCTCGACCTCGACAGTAAAGTCCACGTGCCCGGGCGTATCGATGATGTTGATGCGATGGTCACGCCACTCCGCCGTCGTCGCCGCCGACGTGATCGTGATCCCGCGCTCCTGCTCCTGTGCCATCCAGTCCATCGTGGCGGCGCCCTCGTGCACCTCACCCATCTTGTGGGTGCGGCCGGTGTAGTAGAGGATCCGCTCCGTCGTCGTGGTCTTGCCGGCGTCGATGTGCGCCATGATCCCGATGTTGCGGACGCGGTCCAGCGCGATACGTGTGGCGGTCGTGCTCATGTCTCCCTTACCAGCGGTAGTGCGCGAAGGCCTTGTTGGCCTGCGCCATCCGGTAGATGTCGTCCTTCTTCTTGAACGCGCCGCCCTGCTGGTTGATCGCGTCCTGCAGCTCGCCGGCGATCTTCTGCTCCATCCCCTTCTCGCGCCGTTCGCGCGCGAACTGGACGAGCCAGCGGATCGCGAGCGTGCGCGCGCGGCGCTGCGGCACCTCGACGGGCACCTGGTAGTTGGCGCCGCCGACGCGGCGCGAGCGAACCTCGAGCACCGGCGTGACGGTCTTGACGGCGGCCTCGAGCGCCTCGACGGCATCCTTGCCCGTCTTCTCGGAGACGATCGCCAGCGCGTCGTAGACGAGCTTCTCGGCGGTCGACTTCTTCCCGTCCAGCATCACGCAGTTGATGAACTGCGTGACGAGGCGCGACCCGTAGACCGGGTCGACCTCGAGCTCGCGGGGCGTGATCTCTGCGCGGCGCGGCACTACGAGCCCCTCTTGGCGCCGTACTTGGAGCGCCCCTGCTTGCGGTCGGAGACGCCGGCCGTGTCGAGCGCGGCGCGGATCACCTTGTAGCGGATGCCCGGCAGGTCCTTGACGCGGCCGCCGCGGATCAGCACGACCGAGTGCTCCTGCAGGTTGTGGCCCTCGCCCGGGATGTAGGTCGTGACCTCCATGCCGTTCGTCAGCCGGACGCGCGCGACCTTCCGCAGCGCTGAGTTCGGCTTCTTCGGCGTCGTCGTGTACACGCGCGTGCAGACGCCCACGCTTCTGCGGGGCCCCGCGCAGCGCAGGCGTCTTCGTCTTCCCCTGCGGGGACTGACGGCCCTTGCGGACGAGCTGGTTGACGGTCGGCACTCTGGCGCTTCTCCCTCTGGAATCAGCTGTTTGCTCAACTGCAGTTAGCTTGCACAGCACAACGGTCGGCCGGGCATGTCCATCGCCCTAGCCAACCGGACAGCGGATGGTAGCGAACACCGCCTGCGTCCGCAAACGGCCAGTCCGCAACCGGTGCAGTCTAGCCTTTTCGCTCAGTAGCTCTCGCTCCCGAAGCCGATTAGGGTGGGAACGCGGCAGCTCCTATGACGACTGTTCTCATCGCTTGCATGGCGGCAGGGGCCGCGGCGGCAATCCTTGCCGTCGCATTCCTGCTCGTGCGCCGTTCCCGCCGGGTCGGCGAGGAGCGGGTCGTGGACGCGGTCACCCAGATCAACGATCGCATGGAAGGGATGGTGCGCGAGCTCTCGCATGCCCTCGAGCGCGTCCAGGAGGAGCACCGGCGCTCCCGCGTGCTGGGCGAGCTGGGTGGCTCGATCGACCTCGACGAGGTGCTGACCCGGACGCTCGAAGCCGCCGGCTCGCTCCCGGGGGTGCACGCAGCGCTGATCACGGTCGACGGGGGCACGGCGGCGCCGCTCGTCGCGGCGCTCGGCATGTCGGTCGACGAGGCAGGTCCACCGCCGGTCGGCGCCCCGCCGGACGGCAGCGTGCCGCGCTCGATCTCGGTCGCATACACCTACGACGCGGAGCAGGAGACGGGCCTGACGCCGCTGATCCGCGCCGGCCAGATCGTCCCGCTCGCCAGCGAGGGCGAGCACGTCGGCTACCTGGCGGCCTACTCGCGCTCGGGCGCCGCGCAGGCGCTCGACGCAGCCGGGCGCAACGAGCTCGAGGAGCTCGCGCTCCGCGCCGGGCCTGCGATCGAGAACGCGCGCCGCTTCCGCGAGGCGCGGCAGCTGGCCGACCTCGACGCGCTGACCGGCCTGCACAACCGGCGCTTCTTCCACGAGACGCTGGTGCGCGAGGTCGCGCGGGCGCAACGCTATTCCCGCAGCCTCGCGCTGATCGTCCTCGACCTCGACGACTTCAAGGCCATCAACGACCGCATCGGGCACCTCGCCGGGGACGACGTCCTGGCCGCAGCCGCGGAACAGGTCCGCGACGTCGTGCGCTCCGCAGACGTCGCCTGCAGGGTGGGAGGCGACGAGTTCGCGGTGATCCTGCCCGAGTCGGGCCTCGTCGACGCCGACCAGCTCTACCGGCGGCTCGAGACCGCCGTGTCCTCGGGGTCGGTCGGACAGGCGGGCCGGCTCCACCTCTCCGCAGGGGTCACCGAGCTCCGCCCGGACGACGACGCGATCACGCTCTTCCAGCGTGCGGACCAGGCGCTCTACCGCGCGAAGGCGGCGGGCAAGGGCACGATGGTCGCCGTCGCGGCCGACGCGGGCCCCACCGCGGCGCCCCCCGACGGGTGGCCGAGGTCGGTCCCCGGCGCCTCCTAGGAGGCCTAGCCGCTCTCGTCCAGCGTCAGGAAGGGCAGGAAGCCCGCGAGCTCGACGGCCCCGACAGCCGGAAGGCGGTCGCGCAGACAGCGGATCCGATCGAGCGCGTCGTTCTGCGTGCGCGCCGTCCAGACGTGGTAGGCGTCACCGCGTGCGGCGGCCCGGAGCGACCGCGCCAGCGCAGGGCGGGCGAGCCCGAACGGGACCGCGGCGAGCGGTGTCGTCTCGCCCACGGCGCGCACGCGGAAGACGCCTTCGAAGGTGCGGATCGTCGCGGTCCCGTCCGTGCGCAGCGAGAAGACACCGGTGGGCGCGTCGGTCTCGAGTACGAGACCGCTGCCGCCCGGGAGCCAGGACGGCGCAGGCTCGATCTTTAGCTCTCGCGCGAGCATCGTCCCGTACGTCTCCTGGAACTCGGCCAGCTGCAGCCGGCCCGGCGCCTTCACGCGCAAGCGCGCCTGGAACGCCCGGCGCCGGAGCTCGTCCGCGATCACGCCCCGCGCCACCGTCAGCGTCGCGCGGTCGCGCCGGAGCGCCGCGAGGTAGGAGCCGCGGTTGCCGCCGAAGCGGTTCGCGACGAGCGTGCGCTCGGCGGCGAGCACCTGCTTGTTCGTGACCTCTGCCGACGCGCGCTCGACCGCGCGCGCGAAGAGCGCGGAGAGCGCGACCTCCGAGTCGCGCGTGACGCGCGCGAGGTCGGCGATCTGGTTCCGCGTCACGGTCACGTCGCCATAGACGCAGCGGACGCCGGTGGGCAGGTCGATCTGCCCGGCGCGTAGATCCGCGTCGAAGCGGTACGCGGCCGGAGCGTCGCAGAGCTTCGGGTCGCGGGCCCAGAGCCAGACGCAGGCGGCGCCTGGCTTGTCCGGATCGTTGCCGGCCGCGTTGAAGATCCCCCAGCCCCATGACCAGACATGCGCGATGCCGAGCTCTCTCGACGACCTGCTGCGCAGCCAGTGCCTGGAGCTTCGCGACCTCGAACCAGGCGGACGCCGGCTTCAGGCCCTCGCGCCCGCCGATCCCGCTGCCGGTCTGGAAGGCGAGCATGAAGCCGACCTTGGATGGCGGGATGTTCATCGAGAAGAGGCTGGACGCGCTCCGGCGCATCGAGGTGCGCATCCTGCGGCTGCCGAGCTCCGGTCCGGCCCGGTGCACGCCCGGCGCGGCGAAGTACTTCTCGAGCACGAGGTCCGCGACCTGCGCGACGTCGCGCCACCACGGCGCCGCGTCGGGCCCGGTGAAGGGCTCGCTCGAGATCAGCAGGACCGGCCTCGCCCCGCGGGCGGCGAGCAGGCGCGCCCACGGAGCACGTTCGCCCGGTACTGGGCGTTCGTCGCCGTCCAGGGCGTCGGCAGTCGAGGCGCCGTAGAGCTCGTTCATCACGATCCACGGCGTGTCGCACTCGAGCGTGTCGACCGCGAACTTGAACAGGCGGTTGGCACGCTCCTCGAGCAAGGCCGGGCTCGCGGGCGCGGACGGGGTGCCGACGCGCGAGCGCAGGTACATGTCCCAGTAGACGGTCTGGGCGCCCGCGGCGCGCATCCGGGCGGGGTAGTCGATCCCGGAGCCGGCCACGATCACGCCGGGCTTGCCGAAGACCTTCTCCACGTGCGGCGTGCCGTAGTCGATCCAGAGCGGCTTCGTCGAGGGGAGCACGCACGGCGCCGCCTGGGCGAGCGCCGGTGCCGCGGCGAAGGCCGCGCCGACGGCGACGAGTGTGAGCAGCAGCCTCTTCACGACCCCTGCCCGTTGTACCAGACCCTCCGGCGAGCGGCCCGAAAGCAGGCAGCGGCGAGCTTCCTCAAGCCCGACAAGCGAGCTGGTGGCCGCGAAGCGGCCCTTCAGGGGTCTTGCCGTGGGCATGGCTCGACCATGCGCACGCAGCTCTGCGCGCGGCGAGCATCCGCTCCCGCGGATGCTCGCCTTGCGCAACGGATCAGTCGTCGACCTCGGGACCTCGGTCGGCCTCGCCGGCGTCGTGCGAGCTCGTCTCCTCCGCACCCGGCGTGCCGCCGAAGGTGAGGCCGAGCGCCTCGAGGTCGAGCCCGTCGCCGTCGCCGCCGATCTCCTCCAGCGCGGCGAGCAGCTCCGCCTCCGTCTCCGGTCGCGCGTAGAGGTGCGCGGGCACCGAGTCGGACGGGCCGATCTCGATCTGGCGGTAGCGCTTCAGCCCGGTCGCGGCCGGGATCAGCTTGCCGATGATCACGTTCTCCTTCAGACCGAGCAGGTGGTCGACCTTGCCCTCGATCGAGGCGTCGGTGAGCACCTTCGTCGTCTCCTGGAAGGACGCGGCGGAGAGGAACGACTCGGTCGCGAGCGACGCCTTCGTGATCCCGAGGATCAGCGGCTCGAACGTGGCCGGCTCGTCCTTCGCCTTCTTCAGTCTTCGCGTTCTCCCGCTCGAGCTTCGTCCTGTCGGCGAGCTCGCCCGGAAGCAGCGCCGTGTCGCCTGCGCTCGTCCACGCGAACCTTCTTCAGCATCTGCCGCACGATCAGCTCGATGTGCTTGTCGTGGATGTCGACGCCCTGCGACTTGTAGACCTTCTGCACCTCGCCGACGAGGTACAGCTCGGTCTCGGTCGAGCCCTTGCCCGCCTCAGCGTGCAGGGCGAGCAGCTCGGCCGGCGCGCGTGAGCCCTCGTTGAGCGGGTCACCCGGCTCGACGACCTGGCCGTGGCGTCACGAGCAGCCGGGTGCGGCGCGGGCAGCTGAGTACTCCTTCGCGCGGGATCAGCTCGCCCTCCTCGTCGAGCGCGTCCGGAGACGATCGTGACCTTCGGGCCACGGTCCGGCCTCCTCGATCTCGACGCGACCCGCGACCTCGGCGAGCGTCGCGGCGCCCTTCGGGTTCCGCGCCTCGAAGATCTCGACGACGCGCGGCAGGCCGTGCGTGATGTCCGCGCCGGCGACGCCGCCGGTGTGGAACGTCCGCATCGTCAGCTGCGTGCCCGGCTCGCCGATCGACTGCGCGGCGATGATGCCGACCGCGTCGCCGATGTCGGAGATGTTGCCCGTGGCGAGGAAGGTGCCGTAGCAGGTCTGGCACACGCCGGTCTCGGCGCTGGCACTTCAGCACCGAGCGCACCGGCAGCTTCGCCGTGTCGTCCTCGAGCGCCTCCGCGATCTCGCGCAGGCGGGGAGCAGTGATCGCCTCGCCCTTCTCCGCGACGATGGTCTTGCCCGGCTTGCCGCTCGCGAGCGGCTTGTAGACGTCCTCGCGCCAGCATCCGGCCCATGACGGACTTGTTCATGCCCTCCGGCGAGGTAGATCGGCAGCTCGATGAACTCCTCGGTGCCGCAGTCGGCCTCGCGGATGATCACGTCCTGCGAGACGTCGACGAGACGCCGCGTCAGGTAGCCCGAGTCGGCCGTGCGGAGCGCCGTGTCGGCGAGGCCCTTGCGGGCGCCGTGGGTCGAGATGAAGTACTCGAGCACCGACAGGCCCTCCATGAAGTTGGCCTTGATCGGGCGCTCGATGATCTCGCCCTTCGGATTCGCCATCAGGCCGCGCATGCCGGCGAGCTGGCGGATCTGCTTGAACGATCCACGCGCACCGGAGTTGGCCATCATGTAGATCGAGTTCAGCTCGTTCAGGTTCGCCTGCATCGCGTCGGCGACCTTGTCGGTCGCCTCGGTCCAGATGTTGACGATCTGCTCGTGCCGCTCGTCCTCGGTGATCAGGCCGCGCTCGTAGTTGCCCTCGACGCGCCTTCACGCTGGCTCTCGTAGCTCGGCGAGGATCTCCTCCTTCTCGGGCGGGATGACGATGTCGTTCTTCGAGATCGTGATCCCGGCCTGCGTCGCGTAGCTTGAAGGCGAGGCTCTTGATCGTGTCGAGCACCGACGCGATCGCGTGGGCGCCGTAGCGGTCGACGAGCTCCGCGATGAAGATGTCGATCTCGCGCTTCGAGAGCGTGCGGTTGATGAACGTGTGCACGCTCGGCCTCGCCGACGACGACGGCCTCCTCGAGCGAGCGCTCGACCTCGGTGTTGAAGATCACGCGGCCCGGCGTCGTCAGGATCAGCTCGCCGTGCCAGCGGTACTCGATCGGATCCTGGAGGCCGATCTGCTTCGACTCGACGGCGGAACTCGACCTCCTCCTCGGTCCGGAAGCGCTTGATCCCCTTGGCCTTCTGCGCCTTCGCGACCGCGTCGGCCGTGGCGGCCGAGGTCGCTGTCCGGAGTAGGTGAGGTAGTAGGACGCCGAGCACCATGTCCTGCGTCGGCGTCGTCGAGCGGACGGCCGTGCGCCGGCGAGAGGATGTTGTTCGACGAGAGCATCAGGATCGCGCGCCTCGGCCTGCGCCTCCGCGGAGAGCGGCAGGTGGACGGCCATCTGGTCGCCGTCGAAGTCGGCGTTGAAGGCGTGGCAGACGAGCGGGTGCACCTGGATCGCCTTGCCCTCGACGAGCACGGGCTCGAACGCCTGGATGCCGAGGCGGTGCAGCGTCGGCGCGCGGTTCAGCAGCACCGGGTGCTCCGCGATCACCTCTTCGAGCACGTCCCAGACCTCGGGCGTCATCGACTCGACGTACTTCTTCGCCGCCTTGATGTTCTGCACCGACTTGCGCTCGACGAGCCGGCTCATGATGAACGGCTTGAAGAGCTCGAGCGCCATCAGCTTCGGCAGGCCGCACTGGTGCAGCTTCAGGTACGGGCCGGCGACGATGACCGAGCGGCCGGAGTAGTCGACGCGCTTGCCGAGCAGGTTCTGGCGGAAGCGGCCCTGCTTGCCCTTGAGCATGTCGGAGAGCGACTTCAGCGGCCGGTTGCCCGGGCCGGTGACCGCGCGGCCGCGGCGGCCGTTGTCGAACAGCGCGTCGACGGCCTCCTGCAGCATCCGCTTCTCGTTGTTGACGATGATCTCGGGCGCGCCCAGGTCGAGCAGCCGCTTGAGGCGGTTGTTCCGGTTGATCACGCGCCGGTAGAGGTCGTTCAGGTCGCTCGTGGCGAACCGGCCACCGTCGAGCTGCACCATCGGGCGCAGCTCCGGCGGGATCACCGGCACGGCCTCGAGGATCATCCACTCGGGCTTGTTCTCCGACTTGACGAACGCCGAGACGACCTTCAGGCGCTTGATCGCGCGCTGCTGCTTCTGGCCCTTCGAGGTCTTGATCGTCTCGCGGAGCGAGCGCGACTCCTCGGTCAGGTCGAGGTCGCGGAGCAGGTCGCGGATCGACTCCGCCCCCATGCCGCCGCGGAAGTAGACGCCGAAGCCGTACGGCGATGCCGAAGCGGTCCTTGAGCTCGCGGAAGATCTGCTCGTCGTTGACGACGAGCTTCGGCTCGAGCTCGCGGAAGAGCTTCCACGTCTCCTCGAGCCGGCGAACCGCGTCGACCGACGCCTCGCGGGCGTCCTCGCGGCGCGACTCGATGTCCGCGTACATCTCGCGCACCTTCAGCGCCCACTGGCCGACCGTGTCGAGGTCGTCCTTGCGCGCGCCCTCCTTCAGGCAGAGGTCGTACGCGAGCTCGCGCACGTCCTCGGCGGCGTCCGCGCTCGGGTCGGCCTGCGGCGAGCACGTCGGCGAGCAGGCCCTTGCCGACCTCGCGCGCCTTCTCCAGGTTCTTCATGTCGACGCCGGCGACGAGCTCGGCGTCCTCGCCGTCGAGCTCGGTGCCCGTGAGCAGCGCGTCGACGACCTTGTTGACGTGCTTCGTCAGGGCGCCCTTCTTCGAGCCGGACGCGGCCTCGAGCTCGGCGCGCAGCGGCGCGAGCGCCTCCTGGATCTGCTGCGCGGCGGTCGCGACCTGCTCGTGCTCGCGCGGGGCGAGCTTGCGGTCGGACACGGGTCGCGGTCGCGCGGACGAGCTCGCGGATCTTCTTCGGGTCCTCGGTCGAGATCGGTGCCGGCGAGCTCCGGGAAGATCCCGGACGCGAGCGAGCGCACCTCCTCGAGCGTCGGCAGACGCGTCCTCCTCGGCCCAGTTGGCGAGGCCGCGGGCCCAGAAGTCGTCGTCCTCGTCGAAGCCCTTGTCCTTGCCCTTGGCGAAGTAGTCGCGGCGCCGCTGGAGCCGCTGCTCGAGCGCGGCGAGCGCCTCGTCGCGGTCGACGTAGATCTGCTCCGACTCGGACTTGACCTTGTCCTCGAGGTCGTTCAGGTCCTTGGCGCGCGCCTCGACGTCGACCGCCGTGACGATCGAGGCGGCGAAGTAGAGCACCTTCTCGAGCTCGCGCGGGGCGATGTCGAGCAGGTAGCCGATCCGGCTCGGAACGCCCTTGAAGAACCAGATGTGGCTGACCGGAGCGGCGAGGTCGATGTGACCCATGCGCTCGCGGCGCACCTTCTGGCGCGTCACCTCGACGCCGCAGCGCTCGCAGATGATCCCCTTGTAGCGGACGCGCTTGTACTTGCCGCAGTAGCACTCCCAGTCCTTGGTCGGACCGAAGATGCGCTCGCAGAACAGGCCGTCGCGCTCCGGCTTCAGGGTGCGGTAGTTGATGGTCTCCGGCTTGGTGACCTCGCCCGAGGACCAGTCCCGGATCTGCTTGCTCGAAGCAAGCCCGATTCGAATCGCGTCGAAATCGTTGATGTCGATCAAGTGATCAGCGCCTCTTTCTTCTCTGCAGTCGGTTCAGTTCTCTGGTCTTCGGTTCAGTCGTCGAGCTCGAGGTCTGCGACCTCTTCGCCGAGCGGGCCCGACCTGCGCCTGCGCCTCCTCCTCGGCCTCCTCGCCGGGCGTGAGGACGACGTCGGTCGAGGTCGTCGAGCTCCTCGTCGGCTGCGAGCGCGAGCTCGCCTTCGCCGTCGACGACGCTCTCGCCGCCCTCCTCGACCTCCTCGGCCGTCGGCTGGCGCGCCGCGGCGCGCAGCGAGCCCGGCGAGAGGTCGATGCCGAGCTCCTCCGCGGCGCGGAGCAGCTCGTCGTCCTCCTCCCGCACCTCGACCTCGCGGCCCTCGTCCGAGAGCACGTGGACGTCGAGCGCGAGCGACTGCATCTCCTTCAGCAGCACCTTGAACGACTCGGGGATCGACGGCTCGGCGATGTTCTCGCCCTTGACGATCGCCTCGTACGCCTTGACGCGGCCGATCGTGTCGTCGGACTTGATCGTCAGCATCTCCTGCAGCGTGTACGCGGCGCCGTACGCCTCGAGCGCCCACACCTCCATCTCGCCGAAGCGCTGGCCGCCGAACTGCGCCTTGCCGCCCAGCGGCTGCTGGGTGACGAGCGAGTACGGGCCGGTCGAGCGCGCGTGGATCTTGTCGTCGACGAGGTGGAGCAGCTTCAGGATGTACATGTAGCCGACCGTGACCTTCTGGTCGAACGGCTCGCCGGTCTTGCCGTTGAAGAGCCGCACCTTGCCGGACACCTTGCGGCCCGTGTCCCTGCTCTGGTCGACGTTGAACTTGATCGGCGAGTCGGGGTTCTGCTTCGACCAGGTCGATCGAGCGCCTCGTCGACGTCCTCCTCGGCTGGCGCCGTCGAACACCGGCGTCGCCACCGGGCACGGGTTCGGCGAGTTGATCGGAGCCTTCGGGTTGACGCCCGACGTCGCCGTCCTCGGCGAAGACGCCGTGCGCGGCGGCCCAGCCGAGGTGCGTCTCGAGGATCTGGCCGATGTTCATCCGGCTCGGCACGCCGAGCGGGTTCAGGATCACGTCGACCGGGCGGCCGTCCTCGAGGAACGGCATGTCCTCCTCGGGCACGATCTTCGAGATGACGCCCTTGTTGCCGTGGCGGCCGGCGAGCTTGTCGCCCTCCGAGATCTTGCGCTTCTTCGCCACGTAGACGCGGACGAGCTCGTTGACGCCGGGCGACAGGTCGTCGCCCGCGTCGCGCGAGAACGTCTTGACGCCGATGACCTTGCCGCCCTCGCCGTGCGGGACCTTGAGCGAGGTGTCGCGGACCTCGCGCGCCTTCTCCTTGAAGATGGCGCGGATCAGCTTCTCCTCGGCCGTCAGCTCGGTCTCGCCCTTCGGCGTCACCTTGCCGACGAGCAGGTCGCCGGAGCCGACCTCGGCGCCGATGCGGACGACGCCGCGGTCGTCGAGGTTCGCGAGCGACTCCTCCGAGCGGTTCGGGATGTCGCGCGTGATCTCCTCGTCGCCGAGCTTCGTCGAGCGGGCGTCGATCTCGTACTCGTGGATGTGGATCGAGCTGAGCACGTCGTCCTTGACGAGCCGCTCGCTGAGAGCACGATCGCGTCCTCGAAGTTGTAGCCCTCGAAGGTCATGAAGGCGACCATCAGGTTGGCGCCGAGCGCGAGCTCGCCGCCGTCCGTGGAGCGAGCCGTCGGCGAGCACCTGCTGCGCCTTGACCTTCTCGCCCAGGCCGACCACCGGCTTCTGGTGGATCAGCGTGCCCTGGTTCGAGCGCATGAACTTGGTCAGGTGGTACTCCTCGCGGGAGCCCTTGCCCTCGACGACGATCTTCTCGGCGTCGACGTCGATCACGGTGCCGTCCGTCTTCGAGAGGACGACGTCGCCGGTGTCGATCGCGGCGCGGTACTCGAGGCCGGTGCCGACGAGCGGCGCCTGCGGGATCATCAGCGGCACGGCCTGCCGCTGCATGTTCGCGCCCATCAGCGCGCGGTTGGCGTCGTTGTGCTCGAGGAACGGGATCAGCGCCGTCGCGACCGAGACGATCTGCGCCGGGGCGACGTCCATGAACTCGACGTCCTTCGGCGTCGACGTGACCGCCTCGCCGAGGCTCGAGCGGCAGAGCACCGTGTCGTTCAGGAACTTGCCGGTCTTGGCGTCGACCGGCTCGGAGGCCTGCGCGATCGTGTACTGCGCCTCCGCGGCGGCGTCGAGATAGATGATCTCGTCCGTCACCTTGCCGCCCTTGACGACCCGGTACGGCGTCTGGATGAAGCCGAACTCGGACACGGTCGCCATCGACGCGAGCGAGCCCATCAGGCCGATGTTCGGGCCCTCCGGCGTCTCGATCGGGCACATGCGGCCGTAGTGGGTCGGGTGGACGTCGCGCACCTCGATCGGCGCGCGCTCGCGGGTGAGGCCGCCGGCGCCGAGCGCCGAGAGCCGCCGCCGGTGCGTGAGCCCGGAGAGCGAGTTCGTCTGGTCCATGAACTGCGAGAGCTGCGAGGAGCCGAAGAACTCCTTCAGCGCCGCGACCACGGGCCGGATGTTGATGATCGTCTGCGGCGTGATCGTGTCGACGTCCTCGGTCGTCATCCGCTCGCGGACGACGCGCTCCATCCGGTAGAGGCCGACGCGGAACGCCTCCTGGATCAGCTCGCCGGTCGTGCGGAGCCGCCGGTTGCCGAAGTGCTCGTACTCGTCGAGCTCGGCCCGGATCGGGTCGCGGTTGAGCTGGATCGCGTCGGCGGCGAAGTCCTTCGACTCGAGGTCGACGCCGAGCTTCATCGGCAGGTCGACGAGCTTGCGGACGAGCGCGACGATGTCGGTCGTCGTCAGCGTGCGCGTGTCGTCGGGCACGTCGACGCCGAGCCGCTGGTTCAGCTTGTAGCGGCCGACCTTCGTCAGGTCGTAGCGCTTCGGGTCGAAGAAGAGCGCGCGTGACGAGGTTGCGCGAGTTGTCGAGCGTCGGCGGCTCGCCCGGGCGCTGCTTCTTGAACACCTCGACGACCGCCTCTTCCTCGCGGGTCGTCGTGTCCTTGTCCAGCGTGTTCTGGATGAAGGGGGAGTTGTCGAAGAGCTTGAGCAGGTCCTCGTTCGAGTCGAGCGCGAGCCCGTCGTCGTAGTCCTCGCGCGCGAGCGCGCGCAGGAGCGTCGTCACCGGCAGCTTGCGCTTCCGGTCGATGCGGGCGTAGACGATCCCCTTCTTGTCGATCTCGAGCTCGAGCCACGAGCCGCGGCTCGGCATCAGGTTCGCGGTGAAGACCTGCTTCGTCGCGTCCTTCGGCTCCATCAGGTAGGCGCCCGGGCTGCGGACGAGCTGCGTCACGATCACGCGCTCGGTGCCGTTGATGATGAACGTGCCCCACTCGGTCATCATCGGGAAGTCGCCCATGAAGACCCGCTGCTCGCGGATCTCGCCGGTCTCCTTGTTGACGAAGCGGACCGTCATCGAGAGCGGAGCCTGGTAGGTCAGGTCCTTCTCGCGGCACTCCTGGATCGAGAACTGGGGATCCCCGAACTCGTAGTCGCCGAACTCGACGGCGAGCGTGCCGGTGTAGTCCTCGATCGGCGAGATGTCGTCGATCGTCTCGCGCAGGCCCTCGTTCTTGAACCACTCGAACGAGGCCTTCTGGATGTCGATCAGGTTGGGGAGGTCGAGGACGTGCTTCAGGCGTGAAAAGCTCTTGCGCGCGCGGGGCGCGACAGCAGTGCTGCTCAAGTGGTAACAGCCTCCCTTTACGGCGTGCAGGGTATGGAGATGCAGAACTTGGACGGGAGCCCAGACGTTGACGGGCAGAGTGAAACGCGAGGTGCGTCGGCGCAACCCTGAAGGGTAGCGGACGCGACCCTGCCACCGCAAGCCTGAGCCGCGGTGGGCTGCCTCAGGCCCCAGTGTAGCCGTCCTGGGCGCGTTTCGCCACCGCCTGGGCGCTCCGGTCGGGAGCCGGAACGGCCGGAGGCGCCCGACAGGCGCCTCCGGTACTCGCTCCGACGGATCTACCGCCTTACTTCAGCTCGACGGCCGCGCCGGCCTCTTCCAGCTGGGCCTTGATCGAGTCGGCCTCCTCCTGGGCGACGCCCTCCTTGACGGCGCTCGGGGCGCCGTCGACGAGGTCCTTCGCCTCCTTGAGGCCGAGGCCGGTGATCGCGCGGACGACCTTGATCACCTGGATCTTCTTGTCGCCGGCGGCCGTGAGACGACGTCGAAGGCGGTCTTCTCCTCCGCCGCGCGCCGCCGCCGTCGCCCGCCGCCGCAGCGCCGGGGGCCGCGACCGCCATCGGAGCGGCGGCGGTGACGCCCCACTCCTCCTCGATCTTCGTTCTTCAGCTCGACGAGCTCGAGCACGGTCATCTTGCCGAGCGTCTCGAGCACCTTCGCGGTATCGGTTGCCATTACTCCTGCTCCTCCTGCGTCTCAGTGGTCTCTTCGGTGGTCTCTTCCGGTCCTGCCTCGGCCTCGGCAGCGGGCTCGGCCGCAGCCTCCGGCTCGGTCTCGGGCTCAGCAACGGCCTCTGGCTCCTCGGCCGCTGGCCTCTCGGCTCGGCGGCAGCCTCCGGCGCGGCCTCGGGCTCGGCCTGTGGCTTCGGCCGCGGCGGCTTCGGGCAGCCGGAGCGGCCTCGGCCGCGGACGTGTCGCCCTGCTCCTTCAGCTGCTCGATGCGGGCGTCGATCAGCCCGACGAGGTCGCGCAGCGGGGCCGAGACGAGTGCGACGACGGTCGTCAGCGGCGACATCGATCGCGCCGACGAGCTGCGCGCGCAGACGTCGGCCGGCGGCAGCTTCGCCAGGCTCTCGACCTCCTCCGCCGACAGCGACCGCGCCCTCGAGCACGCCGCCGCGGATCGCGAGGATCTTCGTCTCGCGGCCGCGTCGCTGAGCGCCTTCGCGACCGCGACGGGTCGCCGTCGCTCTCGACGAACGCGATCGCCGACGGGCCCTCGAGCAGGGCGAGCAGCGCGTCCGCCCCGGCGGCCTCGGCCGCGCGGCGCGTGAGCGTGTTCTTGACGACGGAGAAGCGGGCGCCGTGCTCGATCAGCTTCGCTGCGCAAGCCGTCGATCTCGGCGTTCGTCAGGCCGCGGTAGTCGGCGACGATCAACGTCTCCGACGGTCCGCAGCCGCTCGGTCAGCTCCGCGACGACCCGCTCCTTCTCACTCTTCTGCATCTCTCACCTCCTCGTTGAAACGATCGAGCCCGCACGGAGGCGGGCTCGGAGATGACGAGAATCGTCGTCCGGGCCGCCTCGGCCGGTCCTCTGCGTCCTCGGAAGGCGCTGCCGGCTGTCTGTGGCGACGGGCTGTGGACGGAAAACCTAGGCCGGGACGGCCTCCTGCTCGAGCTCCTCGAGGATCCCGCGGACGCGCGCCGGGTCGACGCGCACGCCGGGGCCCATCGTGCGTCGTCAGCGTGATCTGCTGGATGTAGCGGCCCTTCGCGGCGGCGGGCTTCGCGCGGACGATCTCCTCGATCAGCGTCGCGTAGTTCTCGAGCAGGTCGCGCTCGCTCGAAGCTCTTCTTCCCGATCGAGACGTGGACGTTCGCGCCGCGGTCGGTGCGGTACTCGAGCTTGCCGGCCTTCGCGTCGCGTGACCGCCTTGCCGACGTCGAACGTGACCGTGCCGGTCTTCGGGTTCGGCATCAGGCCGCGCGGGCCGAGCACGCGGCCGAGCTTGCCGACGTTGCCCATCTGGTCGGGCGTCGCGATCGCGACGTCGAAGTCCGTGAAGCCTTCCTCGATCTCGCTTCGCGAGGTCGGCGGAGCCGACGACGTCCGCCCCTGCCTCCTCGGCCTCGCGCGCCTTGTCGCCCTCGGCGAAGACGGCGACGCGGACGCTCTTGCCGGTGCCGTGCGGAAGCATCAGCGTGCCGCGGAGCTGCTGCGTCGGCGTGGCGGACGTTCAGGCCGAGGCGGAAGTGCGCCTCGACGGTCTCGTCGAACTTCGCGTCGGGCAGCTCCTTGAGGATCTTGATCGCCTCGGCGGGCGAGTAGAGCTGCTCGCGGTCGATCTTCGCGCGCGACTCGTTGTAGCGCTTGCCGTGCGCGGCCATTACTTCTCCACCTCCACGCCCATGCTGCGCGCCGTCCCGGCGATCACGAGCATCGCCTGGTCGACGTCGCGCGCGTTCAGGTCCGACGAGCTTGGTCTCGGCGATCGAGCGCACCTGCGCCTGCGTGAGAGCCGGCCGACCTTGTTCCGGTTCGGCTCGGACGAGCCCTTCTCGAGCCCGAGCGCCTCCTTGATCAGCACGGCGGCCGGCGGCGTCTTCGTGATGAAGGTGAACGAGCGGTCCTCGAAGACCGTGATCTCGACCGGCGTGATGCGGCCGTTCTCCTGCGCGGTCTGCGCGTTGAACGCCTTGCAGAACTCCATGATGTTGACCCCGTGCTGGCCGAGCGCGGGGCCGACCGGCGGCGCAGGGTTGGCCTGCCCGCCCGGGATCTGCAGCTTGATCAGTGTCAGGACCTTCTTCGCCATCTCTTCCCGTCATCAGTCGATCTTCTTGACCTGGTCGAACCCGAGCTCGACCGGGACCTGGCGCTCGAAGATGTCGACGAGCACCTTCAGCTTCTGCTGGTCGGCGTTGACGTCGACGATCTCGCCGTCGAAGTCGGAGAGCGGCCCGGAGGTTACCTTCACCGACTCGCCGAGCTGAACGCGACCTGGGAGCGGAGCGCGGCGGCGCCGTAGCGGCGGCCCCCGTGTGCAGGATCTTGTCGACCTCGGGCTGCGACAGCGGCACGGGCTTCGCGCCGGCGCCGACGAAGCCGGTCACGCCCGGGCGTGTTCTTGACGACCGTCCACGCGTCGTCGTTCAGGTCCATGTTCACGAGCACGTAGCCCGGGAGCACGCGCTTCTCGATCTGCACCTTCTGGCCGTCCTTCGTCTCGATCACCTGCTCGGTCGGGACGACGACGCGGCGGAAGCGCGGCGCCTGGTTCATCGAGACGATCCGGTGCTCGAGGTTGGCCTTGACCTTGTTCTCGTGCCCGGAATAGGTGTTGATCACATACCAGCGGAACATCGTCGTCGCCTTTCCTATTCGCCGAGCAGAACGTTGCGGACGAAGGGCTTGAACAACTGGTCGGCGCCGTACAGGAAGGCGCCGACGATGATGCAGGCGATGAGGACGACGATCGTGCCCTGGACGACCTGACCGCGGCTCGGCCACTCGACCTTCTTCAGCTCGGCCCAGGCCTCCTTGACGAACTTGCCGCGCTCGCGCGGCTCGCGGCGGCCGGTCTGCACCGAGGCGGGCTGCGCAGCCGGGCGCACCTGCGCCTGACGCTGCCGAGCCCTCTGCGGTGCTGCCGGCTTCTGCTTCGGCTCGAGCTCCTTGCCGCTCGCCTTCGCCTTCGCGCGGCGGCGCTGCCCCCTGGTCTCCCTGGCCACTAGCGCGTCTCCCGGTGCGGCGTGTGCTGCCCGCACCAGCGGCAGTACTTCTTGAACTCCACGCGGTCCGGCGTGTTCCGCTTCGACTTGTTCGTCTGGTAGTTGCGCCGCTTGCACTCGGTGCAGGCGAGCGTGATCGCGACTCGTACTCCGGCTGCCATCTAGATCGTGTTCTCTCGTTTTCGGGTGGAAAGACTCTTGAGGAGTAGCGGCGGCAGGACTCGAACCTGCGACACGCGGATTATGATTCCGCTGCTCTAACCAGCTGAGCTACGCCGCCGCGGACGGTTGAGTGTAGCAACTCCCGCGAGGACCATCCTCGACCCCCGCGGGCACGATCCTCGCCCGCAACGCAAGCATCAGAACGAGCCGAGGCAGTACGGCGGCGGCAGCGGCGCGGCGCGATAGATGGTCAGCAGCAGGTCGCGGCCGGCGACGCCGTCGGCGACGGTGAAGCCGAGCCGCAGGGCGAGCTCGGGCATGTCCGCGATCGCGGTCCTGTCGGCGTCGCACTCGTCGGGGAGCCCGCGGTAGTGCGCAGCCTCGTGGGCGAGGACGAACAGCCCCCGGGCCCACAGCTCGGTCCTCGCCAGCGACGGGACGATGCCTTCGCAGCGCCGGATCCGCATCGTGATCTGTGTCCCGCCGGGCGTCCAGTACCCCGTCGCGGCGGGCAGGTCGGCGGGCCAGGTGGCATCCGAGCGGCAGAAGACGGCGATGCCCACGGCCGCTCCGAGGTCGGACCGGTAGTAGCCGCCCAGGGCGGGGTCGACCGCGTACACGGGATCGCTCGGGGGAGGCGGCGGAGGCGGAGCGACGAGGATCACGAGCGGCGGCAGGAAGTGGATGCCCGGGATCAGGGGCGCAGGCGAGCGCCCGCCGTGCGCCGCCGGCTGGCCGGTCGCCTCCTCCACGTAGACGCCGGCGCCCCTCGAGAGGTACGGGACGACACTGCCGGCCGCGTACGCCGCTGGGGCAAGGGCGAGTGCAGCTGCGGCCGCGGCGAGACCGAGCCACGCCGTCACGCGGCGAGGCGAAGAGGCGAGTGGGCGACGGGGCGGATAGATGTTGACAAGTGTCTCAGGTGCAGATCCGGCCGACAACATCCTCCGGCCCGGCCGAGGCGGCTGTCCGGCCTCGTTTCTAGAGTGCCGAGCGTGATCAGGCACAACCCCAGCGGCGGCTGGCTCGAGGTGATCTGCGGGCCGATGTTCAGCGGCAAGAGCGAGGAGATGATCCGGCGGCTGCGCCGCGCGGAGATCGCGGGGCAGCGCGTGGTCATCTTCAAGCCCCGGATCGACGACCGCTACGACGCCGCCGACGTCGTCAGCCATGCGGGCGCGCGGATGCGCGGCGTCCCCGTGGCGGGCGTGGCCGAGCTGCTCGCGCGGGCGGACGGCTACGAGGTGGTGGGGATCGACGAGGTGCAGTTCTTCGAGGCGGACGTCGTCAGCGCCGCGCTCCGGCTCGCCGACGCCGGCGTGCGCGTCGTCGCCGCCGGGCTCGACCAGGACTTCCGGCGGCTGCCGTTCGGAGCAATGCCCGACCTGCTCGCCCACGCCGAGTTCGTGGACAAGCTGCAGGCCGTCTGCCACCGCTGCGGCGGTCCGGCGACGACGACGCAGCGGCTCGTCGACGGCTCCCCGGCGCCGTACTCGGGCGACACGATCGTGGTCGGGGCCAACGAGCAGTACGAGGCTCGCTGCCGCGACTGCCACGAGGCCGGTGCGGACCTCGCAGCAGTCGCGGCCTGACCGCGCTACTCGTCCTCCGTCGTGCCGTCGTCCCCGCGTCGGGGCCCACCCGGCAGCGTCACGTCCACCCAGACGAGCCGGTGGTCGGAGGTCGGGAACGGGAAGACGCCGACGAGCCGGAAGAGTGGGTCGGCCATGAGCGGCCAGAAGACGCCCGAACCGACGATCTTGAGGTTCCTCCGCGGCAGCACGTAGTCGGCCCGCAGATTGCCCGGAGCGTTGTCCGCGAAATCTGCCGTGTCGAACTTCGGATCCGACTTGTGCGTCAGGTTGATGCCGCCCTGGAGCGCGTTCTGCTCGACGGCTCCTGGGCTCGAAGGCGTCATGCGCGTGTTCACGAGCGGGTTCTCCAGCAGCTGCTGGATCGCGCCGGGGATGCTGTCGCCGTCGAGCGGGTCGGAGTTCTGGTCTCCTGCGATCACAAACGGGGAGCCCGGCTTCAATCCACCGCGCCGGCCGGCGTCGTCGTAGAGATATGACCCGCGCCCTGGGGTGATGTAGTCGGCCCAGAGACGGATCTCGTCGAAGTTCCGCTTTCCGTTCCGATCCTCGGGTCCGTCGAAGACCGGCGGGGTCGGATGGCTCACAAGGAAGTGGACGACCTTCTTCCCGATCACGATCGGCAGGTCCCAGTGGCTCTTGGACGAGAGCCGGAGGACGTCCAGCTCCGCCGGCGAGTACCAGTCGGCAGGTGCCGCCGTCGTTGGATCGTCCGGCAACTTCGCGCCCGGCATGTCCCTCCAAAGGAACTTCTGGAAGGTACGGATCCCGGTCTGATCGATCGGATAGCGCGAGTACACCGCCATCCCGAACTGTCCCGGATAGAAGCCGAACCCGAACGCGTCGTCAGGCCCACCGATGACGCCGTCGTTATTCAGGTCGAAGCCAGACGGGATGCCAGTGTTCGACTCGGCGGCGAAGCGGAAGCGGTAGTTGATCGGCGCCGCACCGTTCTGCGAGACCGACAGGTAGTTGTCCTGGAACAGTCGCAGTGCGTCGCCGGCGGCGTCGTAGTCGAACTCGTTGATCAGGACGACGTCGGGACGGACGCGCTGCAGGGTCTCGGCCACGTTCCGCGCTTGCTGGTTCATGGGTGTCGAGAGATCGGCGACGAGCTGGCCGGCGGCGCTGCGGTTGAGCGAGGCGTTGAAGGTCGAAAACCGCACGTCCGCCTGAGGCTTGCCCGCGAACGCGGCGGGGGCGAGCACGAGCGCCGCGAGCACGAACAGCAGAGCTTTCACGATCATCACTCCCTCCTCCGGATGTCCGCGACGGCATATCACGGCGGGACCGGTGCCGGACGTCGCGGATAGCCGGCCTCGGCGACCCTAGCGAGCGACGGTCGTTCCGGCCCGAACCACGTCCGGCTCGAACGCCGACACCTCCGTGCGCAGGCCGCGCGGCGTGAGCAGCCGTTGGACTCCACCGAAGAGCGCGTCGGCCGCGAAGGCCAGGAGGGAGACCACGATCGCCGCACCGACGAGGCCCTCGACGCGGTAGCTCGCCTGATTGAAGAGGATCTCCCCCAGCCCGCCGCCGCCCGCGATCGCCGCCAGCGTCGCGGAGGCGACCACGTAGACGGCGGCGGTGCGGATCCCGGCGAAGAGCAGCGGGAGCGCGAGCGGCAGCTCGATGCGCCGCAGGATCTGCCAGGGCGTCATGCCCATCCCGCGCGCGGCCTCGACCGCCTCCTGCTCGACCTCGTCGACGGCGACATATGCGTTGGTCAGGATCGGCGGCACCGCGAGCACGACGAGCGCGACGAGGACGTTCGTGAAGCCGAAGCCGAGGAAGCCGAGCCCGATCGCGATCACAGCGAGGCTGGGCAGCGCCCGCCCGACGTTGGACAGGTTGATCGCGATGAACGAGCCACGGTGCAGGTGGCCGAGCAGCACTCCGAGCGGCACGGCGATCAGGAGCGCCACGCTGATCGCCGCGCCCGACAGGACGATGTGCTCCCAGGTCTTCTCGAGCAGGAGCTCGCGCCGCTCGACGATGAACCGGAGCGCGTCGATGAAGGTGCTCACGTCGCGACCCTCCGCGCCGAGGCCCACGGCGTGAGCAGGCGCTGGGCGAACACGAGCAGCAGGTCGGCCGTGATCGCGAGCAGGATCGCGAGCGACCCCGGCCATGATGATCTCCGTCTTGAAGTAATTGCGCAGCGCGGCGAAGATCGGCTGTCCGAGCCCTTCCGGGATCACGAAGGCGGCGATCGTCGCCAGCGCGATCGTCGAGACCGTGGCGACGCGGAGGCCGGCGATGATCGCCGGTAACGCCAACGGCAGCTCCACGCGCGCCAGCGTCTGGCGCCGGGTCAGCCCCATCCCGCGGGCTGCCTCCAGCACCTCGGGTGGCGCCGCGCGGAGCCCCTCCAGGATGTTCCGGAACAGGATCAGGAGCGTGTAGCCGACGAGGGCGACCTCGACGGTGAGGACGCTGAGGCCCGTAAAGGGGACCAGCAGCTGGAAGAGCGCGATCCCCGGGATCGTGTACACGACCGCGCTGAAGATCGCGATCGGCCGCTCCGCCGCGCCGTAGCGGTGCGCGACCAGGGCGGCGGCGAAGGCGAGCACGAAGCCGACGGCCACGGCGATCAGCGTCAGCTTCACGTGCTCGACGAGCGCCGGCTGGAACACCTCCGCCCAGTTGTCGCGCACCCAGTCGGGACAGAAGTTCCGGTTCTCGGCCACGCAGGAGTCCGCCTGCCCGAAGTCCGGGATCACGGGCTCTTGGTTCACTTCAGCAGCTCGCTCAGCCGGTCGAGCGTGAGCACGCCGCGCGGGCGCTCGTCGCCGTCGAGCACGACGAGCGAGCGCGACCCCTCGGAGAGCATCAGCGAGAGCGCGTCGCGCAGCGTCATCTCCGGCTTCGCCGACGGCAGCACGGCGCCGTTCGGCGGGTCGAGCTCGACCTCGGCCAGGGTGGTCAGCGAGAGCCGCTTCAGACCCCGGTCGGCGCCCACGAAGCGGGCGACGAAGTCGTCCGCGGGATGCGCGAGGATCTCCTCCGGCGTGTCGACCTGGGCGAGCCGGCCGCCCTCGCGGAGGATCGCGATCCGGTCGCCCAGCAGGATCGCCTCGTCGATGTCGTGCGTGACGAAGACGATCGTCTTGCGCACCTCGCCCTGGATCCGGAGCAGCTCCTTCTGGAGCCGGGTGCGCGTGATCGGGTCGAGCGCGCCGAACGGCTCGTCCATCAGCATCACGGGCGGGTCGGCGGCGAGGGCGCGGGCGAGCCCGACACGCTGGCGCTCTCCGCCCGAGAGCTGCGACGCGTAGCGCGCGCGATAGTCCACCGCGGGCAGCTCCACGAGGTCGAGCAGCTCGTCGACGCGCGTGCGGATCTCCTCCCGGCGCCAGCCGAGGAGGCGCGGCACGGTGCCCACGTTCTCCGCCACGGTCATGTGCGGGAACAGCCCGACCTGCTGGATCACGTAGCCGATGCCGCGGCGAAGCTGGGTCTGGTCGAGCTCGCGGACGCTGCGGCCGTCGACGCGCACGTCGCCGGAGGTGAGCTCGACGAGGCGGTTGACGAGCTTCATCGCCGTCGTCTTGCCGCCGCCCGAAGGCCCGACGAGGCAGCAGATCTCGCCGGCCGGGATCGAGAACGTCAGCTGGTCGACCGCGGGCGTCTGGCGGCCGGGGTACCGCTTGGTCGCGCCGTCGAAGACGATGTCGACCGCTGCGCGCGGAGCCCTCACAGAGGAGGAAGACTAGTGGTCGGCGGCCGCGCTAGGACGTGAGCTTGCCGGCGGCCGGCGCGTCCGGGAGCCGCACGGGGAGCGGTGCATCGGGCGGTGGCTCCGACGTGAGCTCGAGCGCGGGCACGCGTGCCGACATTTCGAGCGCGCCGGCCGTGTAGGTGACCGCCGCATCCCAGAGGATGAACTCGTCGACGCCCGCGTCCCGCGAGGCCCGGATCTGCGCCCGCACCTCCTTCGGCCCGTAGTCCCGCCCGTAGGAGAAGTCCTGGATCCAGTTGACCACGCGCGCCCCGGTGCCCTGCACGCGCTCGACGAAGTCCCGCGTCGAGCGAAGGACGATCGCGTAGGGCTGGCCGTTCGGGTCGGCGACCCGGTACTCGCCCGGCCCCCAGTGGGACGGGTAGAGCATCGGAGCGATGTAGTCGACGTGCCGCGCCATCGCCGGAATGTCCTGCGCGACCTCCTCCGGCCGGGTCGCGGCGACCCCGAAGACGGACGCACCGATCAGGGTGTCCGTGCCAGCGAGCGCCTGACGGGTCTGCGCGAGGAAGCCCACGATCGCCCGCTCGGGCGTGCCCCGCAGCCCGGGGAAGCGCATCGAGTCGATCGGGCCGTCGGGCCGGCGGACGTAGTCGAACAGGATCTCGTCCACGCCGAGCTTCGAGGCGGCCACCGCGAGGTCGACGTTGTAGCGCCGCACGACCGGATCGGCGAAGTTCGTGAAGCCTCCGTAGCCCGAGTACTGCCCGCCGTCCGCGCTCTGCACGACCTCGTTCCGGCGGCCGGCAGCCCACGCGGCCCCGGCGTGGATCGGGTCACGGAAGCAGACGAGGCGCCCGATCACGCGGACGCCCTGCGCATGCAGGTCGTCGACGGCCCGGCCGAGGTCGTAGATGTCGAGCTCTGCGCCCAGTTGGCGCGCGAGCGGGACGCCCGACGCCCAGCCGACCTCGCCGGACTCGTCCTTCAGGTCGAGCTCGACCGCATTGATCCTGCGCGAGCGCACCAGCGCCAGGACGCCTTCGCGCAGCTCCTCGTTCGCCCACGCGTAGGCGGTCACGTGGACGGAGCGGATCGGCTGCGCAGGGCGACGGGGCACGACGGTCACGGGGACGCGCCAGCGGCTGGCATTGCCGGCCGCGTCGGTCGCCACGAGCTGGAGCCGGCGCGGAGCGGGATCGGCGCGGAGCTCGAACACACCCTGCTCGTCCAGCGCGACCGCGGCCTCATCGTGCTCCAGCACGGCCCCGGGCTCGATCCTGCCCCGGAGCACGAGCGGCCGGCCGGCGTTCACGAATGCGGGACCGTCGACGGTGAGCTTCGGTGCGGTCGTGTCGACGGTGAAGCGGAACGTGCGCTCCGTACCCGTGAAGAACCGGCCACGCCGCCGGACGACGAGCTCGTGCGGGCCGTCGGCGAGGTTCGACAGCGTGAGGACGGTCTCGTCGCCCTGGAGACGACCCGGGAGCCGGCGCCCGTCGAGCGACCACTCCGCCCCGGCGCCGACGGCGCTGAACGAGAGCGAGGCGAGCGCTGTGCGGCCGATCAGCGCATCCTGCTCGGGGCCTGTCGCGACCAGCTCGGGCCCGGCCGCACGGGCACCGACGGCGACGCCGGAGATGCAGAGCGCCACCACGGCGGCCGCGATGAGCGCACGCCGCCAGGGCAGGGCGCGCTTCGGCTTTGCGGCGCGGCCGGGCGCGGCCACTCGAGCGGGATCCCCGCCCTGTCCGTCCCCGTCGGGTGGCTCGAGCCGGGCGAGCCGGCGCTCGAGCTCCTCGTTCTCGGCGCAGAGCGTCGTGATCGCGCGCCCGGCGGCGCGAAGCTCGGCGATCTCGGAGCGTGCGAGTGCGGCAGCCCAGCGCACGAGCTCCTGACGGCTCTCCCCCTCCATCGCGTCCGGAGAGTAGCCCGCAAACCGGTTCTGGCATAGTCGAGCGCTTGTTCGACCACGTCACCATCCGCGTCTCGAATCGCCTGGAATCCGAGCGTTTCTACGCGACGGTCCTCGGCACGCTCGGACTCGAGCCGTCGCACTCGGGCGACGACTTCCTCGAGTGGGACGACTTCTCGCTCGCAGCAGCCGACGGCGAGGATGGAATGACACGAGGCCTGCACATCGCTTTCGTCGCCCCGTCACACGCCCACGTCGACGAGTTCTGGCGCGTCGGCACGGAGGCCGGCTACCGCAGCGACGGTGCGCCCGGCCCTCGACCGCAGTACCGCGAGGACTACTACGGGGCCTTCCTGCTCGATCCCGACGGGAACAGCGCGGAGGCCGTGCACCACGGTGCGCTTCGCGTCGGTGGCGGGATCGACCACCTCTGGATCCGCGTCTCCGACGTCCCGGCGGCGAAGCGCTTCTACGAGACCGTTGCTCCCCACGCGGGCTTCCGACTGGGGCTGGACACGCCCGAACGCGCGCGGTTCGCGGGCGACAGCGGCTCCTTCTCCGTGGTCGCGGGCGCACCGACCGAGAACGTGCACGTCGCGTTCCCGGTGCGCGACAACGAGACGGTGGCGGCGTTCCACCGGGCCGCAACGGAGGCGGGTTATCGCGACAACGGCGCCCCGGGCGAGCGCCCGGCCTACCACGAGGGCTACTACGGCGCCTTCGTGCTCGACCCCGACGGCAACAACGTCGAGCTCGTCAACCACAACCGGGACTGAACGATCGGCCCAGACCCTGCAGGGCCGAAAAACGTTCGCTACGGTGTTCGTCTTCTGTGTGCGTCGCCGTGCGCACCTGAACTCGAGGCGTCGCGCATCGCCTTCGTCGCCGGCCTCGCCACCGGTCGTCGCTGCGCCTCACGTTGGAAGGAGACCCGCTGCTTCTTCGCATGCTTACTTTCGCTGCGGCTGCCTGGGCGCTCGCCACTGCGGGCGACGTCGTCGGCCAGGCGTCGGCCTCCGAGCTGATCGGTCGGGGCGACGGCGACGCGACGCTGCAGGTGAACGGCGCGGGCCAGGCGCACGTCAGCTGGCACGCGGACGGCGGCACCCGCCATCTCGTCGCGTGGAACGCGATCAACGCCCGGCCGCCGACGCGCGGTGTCCCGCAGGTCTCGTTCGAGCTTCGGTACGGCGACCGCACGATCCTCGCTGCCCGGTGCGGCCGCTACGACGGGCCCCCATTGGCCTGGCTCGTCAGCGCCTGCACGGCAGCGGACGGCTCCTACTGGGCGCTGCAGCGCTGGCAGAGGCTGAAGCCGAACTACGGCGGCCAACGGGGAACGTGGGAGCTTCGCCTCTCGCACTGGGCAGGACCGCTCCCGCAGCTCGAGGTCTGGACGGACTGGGCCTACCGTCGGTTCGACCATCTCTACGGGCGCCTCACCTACGGGGGAAAGCCGGTGCACGGGTTTCGCGTGACGCCGCAGGGAAGCCCGCTCGATGACTACGGGCGCAACATCTACGTGGACACCTTCAACTCCCGCTACGGGCCGGGCTGGCGGCGGGAGAACAGCTTTCTCGCGCAGCGGCCGAACGGAGCCTTCTGCTACGGGTTCTACCCCCACGGCGGCCGTCCCTCCGGCGATGGCCGCCGCTACCGGGCGACCGTGATCGGGCCCGGGGTGACACCGGACCTGATGTGGCAGGCCTCGGCCCCCGGCCCGTTCGACGCGGGACGCGACCGGCAGGCGAGCGACCACCAGCGTCAGATCTTCGCCGGGAGCAGCGGGAACGGCTGTAAGCCGCTCTAGACGTACCGCGCTACTGTGTCCGTGCCGCTGAGTCCTCCCGGACGGATGCCCTCACCACGGTTCTTCGCGAACCTCTCACCGGCGGCCTAGCCTCAGCCACTTGGGGCCTGCGGGAAGAGGGCGCCATGTCCAGCGATTCGGCAGTTGTCCGCGAGGTGCGCCTCGCGCAGAACCAGGCGTTGTTCCGGAACGTCAACGAACGGGTCGGGAAGGTCGTGCAGCAACTCTCAGCCGGCGCGCCCGTGAGCTTCGTCTGCGAGTGCGCAATCGTGGACTGCGCCCGACAGATCGAGCTGACCCACGACGAGTACGAGGCGATTCGCCGGGACCCGACTCACTTCTTCGTCCGCCCCGACCACGTGTTCCCGGAGGTCGAGGTCGTCCTCGAGGACCGCGAGTCGTATGTGATCGTGGAGAAGTTCGGCGCCGCCGGGCGGGTGGCCGCTGCGGCCGATCCGCGTCAGGGCCCGACAGAACCTCTGACCACCTAGCTACATGAAGCGTTTGCGCACCGACTCAGCGGCAACATCACGCGCATCGATGATCTCGCCCGACAGCAGTTCGCCATGCTCACGATGCTGAACGCGATGTGCCGGCAGGCGCTGGACGTGTTTCGCGCGGGGGACCGCGCGGACGACGACTTCGTCGACGAGCTCGAGAGCATGGTCGAGCGCACGCGCCGCGAGCTCACGGCCTTCACCGACGCCGCCTGACCTCCTCGCCGACCGTCCGGCTCGCCGCATGACGAGGCTCGCTGCAGCGAAGAGCGTCACGGGGACTGCGATGGGCGCCCAACGTGCCGGCTCCGTCTCCCCTCCGCCGAGCGACAGGGAGACCGCAGGTAGCGCCAGCAGCCCCAGCGCGTACAACGCCGTCGCAGCCGGCCGGTATTGGTGCGAAGGCAGCCGACGACGGGTCATGTCTTGCTCGCGGGTCGCGGCCAGAGTGCGTAGCTGAACGAGATGAGGAAGTCGATCGCGAGCACCAGCGTCCAGAGTGCTGCGACGTTGAGTAGCGCCTGGGTTCGCTCGAGGTCCCCGACCGCCAGCACGCCCAGGCCGAGGAGCGCCGTCCCGGTGCTCCACGCCACCAGGTGACGCAGCCACTCGCGCCGCTGATGGGCTGCGTGCCGACGACCCGTGCGCGGGGGCCGCTCGGGCGACGGCCCGCCGGCGAAGCGGTGCGCGAAGCGGGCGTCCGCCCAGCGCACGATCCGCTGTCCCCAGGCGACCGAGACGCCGATGTAGACGGCCGCGAGCGCGTGCGGAAGAGCGGCTTCGCCGCCGCGCCGCAGGTCGACCGTCGTCGCCCCGAGGAGGGCGAGATCGACCAGCGGCGTCGCGACGAGCAACGCGATCCCCAACTGAGGACGACCGAACATGTACCGCGCCGCGAGCCCGGAGACGAGGAGCAGCCAGAAGGCGACTTCGGCCGCGAGGATGAGTGCGATCAGCATCGTCGGCCCGTTCTCAGACGCGCGGGGCTTGGGGTCGACTGGCGCGATAGAGCCCCGTGACGACCACGATGCCCACCGCGAGGATCGCTGCGGTCAGGCCGGCCCGAACCCACCACGCCGCATCGCTGGGCAGGAGCTGCTCCTTCCCCAGATTCGCCGGCGCAACGACGGCGGCGTAAAGCCACCACGGCGCCCACCGGCCGGAGGAGTTGCCTGGAAGATCGGAGTTCACGACTGCGTCCTTTCGCTAGTACGGTTGTACTAGAGGATCGCAGCGACGTGCGCCGATCCGGTACGGCGGGCTTGCGTCTGCGAGTACGGTTAGCACGACCGTACTAGGAGGCCGCCTTGTCCAAGCTCGACAGTCAATCTCGCCGCCGCGAGCTCGGGGAGGCGCTTTGGCGTGTCGTCGTGCGCGAAGGGATCGAGGGCGCGTCGGTCCGAAAGGTCGCCGCAGAGGCCGGCGTCTCGGCTGGCTCGCTACGGCACGTCTTTCCGAGCCAATCGGAGCTCCTCAGCTTCGCCATGCAGCTGATCGTCGACGAGGTTGAGAGTCGCGTCGCGGCCGTCCACGAGTCGGGCGAGATCCGACCGACGGTCGAGCAACGACTCCACACCCTCCTCGTGCTCGACGCCGAGACGCGGGCCGTCTTCGACGTCTGGCTCGCATTCGCCACCCGCGCGTACGTCGACGAGACCTTGCGTCCGCTCCGAGACGAGACTCACGCCCGCGTGCGCACCCTGTGTCGCGAGTCCATCGATGCCCTGCGCGCGCAGGGAGAGACGCGATCCGGGATCGATGTCGCCTTCGAGGCGGAGCGCCTGCACGGGCTCATCGACGGCATTGCGATGCACGCCACCCTGGCCCCCGAGGCGACGACACCGGCGCGGCAAGTCGAGATCCTCGCGCGGCACCTGGACAGCCTCGCCTGAGGCGAGCGAGCGGCTTACTTGATCAGCGTCAGCAGCTTGAACATCGGCAGGTACATGGAGATGATCACGACGCCGACCATCAGGCCGACGCCGAGCATCATGATCGGCTCCACGATCGAGGTCAGCGACTGGATCGAGGCGTCGACCTCGTCCTCGTAGAAGTCGGCGATCTTGCCGAGCATCTTCTCGAGCTCTCCCGTCTCCTCGCCGATCTTCACCATCTGGCTGACCATCGCCGGGAAGACCGGGTTCTCGACGAGCGGCTGCGCGATCGGAACGCCCTCATGGACACGCGCGCGCACCTCGGTGAGCGCTTCCTCGACGACCCAGTTGCCGGAGGTCTGGCCTGTGATCTCGAGCGCCTTGATGATGTCCACCCCGGCCGCCACGAGCGTCGAGAGGGTGCGCGAGAAGCGGGCCATCGTCACCTTCAGGACGACATCGCCGACCTTCATCGGCAGCCTGAGCTTGATCCGGTCCCAGCGCCGACGGCCGGTCTCGGTGCGGAGGAACCGCTTGATCCCGAAGACCGACGCGATCACGCCGGGGAAGAGGACGAACCAGGTCGCCTTGATGAAGTTGGACATGGCCAGCACCCACTTCGTGAGCGTCGGCAGGTCGCCGCCGAGCTGCGCGAAGATCTTCACGAACACCGGGACGAGGAAGAGCAGCATCCCGACGAGGACGAGGGTGGCGAAGATCAGCACCATCGTCGGGTAGATCATCGCGCCCTTGACGCGGCGCTTGATCTTGGTCTCCTTCTCGATCTGGTACGCGACGCGGTCGAGCACCGTGTCGAGGATTCCGGCCGCCTCACCGGCCTCGACCATGGAGACGTAGAGCCGGTTGAACACCTTCGGGTGCCGCGCCATCGCCTGCGACATCAGCATGCCGCCCTCGACGTCGGCGCGCAGCTCGCGGATGACTGCGGCGAGGTACCTGTCGTCGGTCTGCTGCTCGAGGATGACGAGCGCGCTGACGATGTTCAGCCCCGCCTCGATCATCGTCGCGAACTGACGCGAGAAGATCTGCAGCGACTTGGGCTTGATCTTCTTGAAGGCGGTGCGCGCGGTCTGTTCGCCGCTGGCGGGCAGCTCGTGCAGATTGGTCGCCAGGAGGCCGCGGACGCGCAGCTGCTCCCGTGCCGCCGACGGATCCGGGGCGTGGACCTCCCCCACGGACTCGAGGCCGACCGAGTTGATCGCGCTGTAGCTGTACGCCGCCATCGCTCCCCTGGCTATCGGCAGGGGTGGGATTCCGCTTGAGGTTCGGCGCCTCCGTGCCGATGACGGATGGGTGCGGGCACGTCTCCAAGCGGAGCAGGGCTTCGGCCTGATCGAGCTGCTGATCTCGATCCTGATGCTGAACGTCGGGATCCTCGCGATCATCGCCGCGTTCAACTCGGGCGCGGTCGGGCTCCAGCGCGCGTCCGAGACCTCCACGGCGTCGGTGCTCGCCGACAAGCAGATGGAGCTCTATCGCGCCGTGACGCACACGAACATCGCGCTGCTCTCGTCCGCCGTGACGACTGCTTCGGGCAACACGGCCTACGCGGGCGACACCGCCTACAGCGGGTCGCAGATCGTCACCGCGACGTGCCCCGGCTCGCCCACGCCGGCCCAGTGCGATCCGATGCGCACGACGACGGGGCCCGACCACCGCAGCTACCGCATCGACACGTACGTCGTCGCGGACACGCCCCCGAACGGGCGGCCGGTCAAGCGGGTGACGGTCGTGGTTCGCAGGCCGAGCGACGGGAAGTCGCTGGCACGCGTGACGTCGACGTTCGACGAGTCGACCGGCTAGCTAAGCGCGCTCGCGGGGGTACTAGCGTCCCCGGGCTACCGGGTGGGCACGAAGGCTCGGTGTAGGGCGGCCGCGCACACCTGGGCAAGGCTGCTTCTCCGACATCGACGGTCGTGGCTCGCAGGGCAACCGAGGGTACGTTCGCGCTAACGCGCGTTACGTCGACGTTCGACGAGTCGGCCGACTACCGGGTGGGCGGCACGAAGCCCGCCACGGCGAGGAGCTCGAGCTCGTAGCGCGTGCCGTCGGCGGTGTTCTGCAGCGTGAGCGGCTTGCCGAGCTGGAGGGCGATCGTCTGCCCCCCGTCGGCGTAGGTGCCACCGGCGATCCCGATCTGGACGGACTTGCCGTTCTTCGCCAGCGAGACGAGCACGAACGTCGGCTGCGCAGCCGGGAAGGGCTTCTTCACCTCGACGTCCTCGGCGGTGCCGTTGACGGAGATCGAGGTGAGCGTCGCAGCGGCAGGCGCGGCCGGGTTCGGCGAGCTGCTGCCGCCACCGGAGCCGTCCGCGGGAGCAGGCGTGAAGCCGCCGTCGACCGGGTCGGAGCCTCCTCCGGAGCCGGAGCCACCGTCGCTTCCGGCGTCCCCGCCATCGGCGGGTGCCGCCGGCTCAGGCTTCGGTGTCGAGACCGCCTGCGGGACGAACGGATCCTTGCTGGCGAAGCGTTCGAAGCTGACCAGCTGACCGGCGTCGGGTGCCGGCGGAAGGTCGGAGTCGGCGAGGGCGGAGAGGTCGGTCGGGCCGGTGGGAGCCGCGGTTCCGTCGGCGGGAGCCGCGGTTCCGTCGACCGGCGCGGGCGCTCCCGGAACGGGCGCGGCCGGCGCAGCGGGCGCTGGGGCAGCGGCGGTGGTCGGCGCCGGGCCCTTCATCATCTTCAGCGTCTTCGGGCCCTGGACCGCAAGCAGCAGGCAGAGTACGACGACGCCGCCGATGGCGATCTTCTTCTGCTTCGCCGCCTTCGCCTGCAGCGGGTCGACTCGCTTCCGCGGAGCCATCAGCCCGTCGCTCCTGCTGCCGCGACCTCGCCGTCGGCCGGCGGTGCCTCAGCGCCCTCGGCCGGCGCGGGCGCCGGCGCTGCGGGAGCCGGCAGCTCGTTCGCCGGCTCGCTCGTGCCGTACACATACGCGTTCAGGGTGAGCGACGCGGTGAGGTTGGGAAAGCCGCTGTCCGACTCGGAGAAGGTGACGCTCTCGACCGCGAAGAGGCGGCCCCGGGCCTGCAGCTCCCCGTGGCGCACGGAGACCAGAGTCCGCAGCCGGAAGAGCAGGTCGGAGAGTGCGTAGAAGGATCCTTGGAAGACCACGGCAATCGGGACGACCTGATAGACGCCGGCGGTGGTCGAGGTCTGCGGGGCAATCGACGTGAACCTGATGCCCGTCTCGTCGGCGATCCGGGCGAGCTCGAGCAGGATTCCGGGCATGTCCGGCTTGCTCGGCATCGCCTTCGCGAGGCGGAAGATGTCCGCGACGGCGATCGGCTGCGTGTCGTCCTGCGCGGTGACAGCTGCCTGCGCCGCCACGAGCTCCGCGCTCACGGACGCGATCTCGGTCTCCAGCTTCGCGGCGGCGCTCTTCTTCGGTGAGACGATCAGGAAGTAGCCGCCGGCCGCGACGACCAGGAGCGCCACGCCGATGAGCACGCCCAGCGTGCGGGTGTCGAGCTTGCGCTTCACGATCCGGCTCCCGGCTCACGTACGTCTGCGAGCACCGTGAACTGCACGACCTCACGACCGTCGACGAGGATGCTGCTGCTCGACATCAGCCGGACGTTGGCCAGGTCGGGCACGACCGACAGCCGCGCCAGGAAGCGCGCAACGCCGTCCTGGGAGTACGTCGAGCCGTCGAGTGTGAAGCCCGCCGCGCCTGCGGCGGGAGCTGTAGCGACGGCCGCCGGGTCGGGAGTGGCGGTGGACGGCGCGGTGGCCGCGAGGTTCGTCAGCCAGACGTCCTCGGGAAGCACGAGGGAGAGCTGGCGAAGCAGGCGATCCCAGGCGACGCGCCCGCTCAGCGCCATCGAGAGCGCACCGACGCGCGCGCCCTTCTCGAACGCGAGCTGAGCCTCGTCGCCCGTGTCTTCGACGACGGGTCTCGGGACGGCAGCGAGCTGCGCCCGCAGCGAGTCGAGCTCATTCTGCTTCTGTCCGACAGCGCCGCTCGCGCCCAGGGTCATGGTCGCCAGGACGGCGGTCACGAGCGCGGCTCCGCCGATGCCACCGAAGGCGAGGCCACGGTTGGCCGCGAAGCTCTTGACCGGGACGTCGCGTGGGAGCAGGTTGACTGCGCGCATGCCGCTAGTCCTCGATCCCGAGGCCGATGGCGACTGCGAGTGAGCCGAACTGCTCGCGCTGACCGAGCTTCTTCGAGACCTTCACGCGGGCGAGCGGATCGCCCACCCGGACCGGCACGCCGATCAGCTTCTGGAGCTCCTCGCCGAAGCCGGGCATGTGGGTAGTACCGCCCGTGACGACGATCTCGCCGATGCCCAGAGAGCCGGGCTGGTTTTGGTAGAACTGGAGCGAGGAGACGAGCTCCCGCGCGAACGACTGCAGCTGCCGCCTGGCGGCCTCGCGTGCCGTTGCGAGCTGTTCCTCGGTGATACCTGGGGGCAGTTCCTCCGGGCCGACGAACGAGAGCGCCCGCTTGATCGGCTCGGCCTCGCTCGGAGCCGTGTCGAGCGCCCGCGCGATCGCGACGTTCATCGTCCAGCCGCCCCACTCGAGCACGCGCGTGAACTCGCAGACGCGGCCGTCGGAGACGGCAAACGTCGAGCGCTCGTGCCCGACGGAGACGGCGACGAGCGCGCCGCGCTCGTCGTTCTCGATCTTCGCCCGCGGCTCGGCCAGCGCGCGCAGTAGCGCGAACGCCTCGAGGTCGATGCCGACGACCTGGATGCCCGCCTTGGCGCAGGCGAGCAGGTACCGGTCGACGAGCTCGCGATACGCGACGACGAGCAGCACGCGCCGCGTCAGCTGGCCTTCGGCGTCGGTGAACTCGGACAGGACCTGGTAGTCGAGCACTGCCTCCTCGATCGGGATCGGCAGCACCTCCTGCGCGCGGAACTTGATCGCGTTGTCGAGCTGCTTCGGATCGTCGATCCCCGCGACGTCGAACGTGCGGACGCCGATGCGGTTGTTCGCGATCCCGAGCCGCACGCCGCGGCGAGGAAGCTTGTGGCGCTTGAAGAAGTCCTTGAGTGCGACGGCCAGTGCCTCGGGGTCGCGGACCTCGCCGCCGACGACGATGCCCGGCTCGAGCGGGCCACGAACGGCCTGCACCAGCTCCGGCACGACGCCGTTCTGGATCCGCGCGGCCGCCAGCTGTGAGGAGCCGACCTTCAACCCGACGAGCTTCATCGCGCTCTTGCCGCCTGGCACGATCGCCTTGGGCCTGCGCGCGAACCGCAACTGCGGGCGCTCGCGCTTCTCCCTCGGCGCGCGCTCGGCCTTCGGCTCGGGGCTCGAGCCATCCTCGACCGGCTGGGCCTTGGTGCGGCCGAACGAGAGCTTTCGCTTGGCCGGGGTCTCCCACGCATCCTGTTCCCCGCGCTTGCGGCGAGGCGCGCGCGGCTTGCGCTCAGGCTTTTCCGTCTTCGGCGGCTTCTCGGCCTTCGACCCGCGTCCGAACGAGAGCTCGCGCTTGTAGAACGGCACGTGCTTCTCGGGCGGCTCGGGCGCTCGCTCAGGCCGCGGTTCGGGCTCCGAAACGGGCTCCGGCTCGAGCTGGATGCTCGCGGCTCGCTCGGGCGCGACAGGCGCGCTCAGCCCCGGGGGAGGAAGGTCGGGAAGAAGCGCTGCCAGCACGTCGTCCGCGACGAGCGGGGGCGCCGGTGGAAGAAGCGGATCGGCCGTGGCCGCAGGCGCGGGGGGCTCGGGCTCCGGGCTGGGGTCGGGTGCGGGCGCCGGCACCGACGTCGGGAACGGCGCGGGCGGCTGCTGGAGCGCGGCGTCGGGCTGCGGAAGGGCATGGAGGACGGGCCGGGGCGGCGGCAGCAGGTCGGTCGTCGCCTCTTCGGCGGGCGGCGCGGAGACCTCCTCGAGCGGCTGGGTCAGCCAGCCGTGGTCGATCGACGGAGCCGGCTCGGCCGGCGCCGGAGCAGCAGGCGCGGCGGCGACCGGAGCATCCGCGACCGGTTCGTCTGCCGAGGCCACCGGCGCCTCGGGCTCGGGCTTGGGCTTTCGGCGCAGGGAGAACTCCTTCTTCCAGACCGAGGCAGCCTCCGGGGCAGCGGGCTGCTCCGGGTCGGGCTGCTCCGGGTCGGGCTGCGCCGTGTCTGGCCCCTCCTCACGCGGCTTGCGCTTGAACGAGAGCTCCTTCTTCCACATCGAGGTGGGCTGCTCGTCGCGGTCGTGCGGCATCGGCTACGCCCCCGCCACGCGTAGGGCTTGATCCAGCGACGGCAGAGCCGATACGGGGCGCTCGAAGCCGCCGCGCTCGAGCAGGCCCTGGAGCTGGTCGGGGCGGCTGGAGCACTCGAGCGCGATGTCGAGCTCGATCACGCCGCGCTGCACGAGGTTCGCGAGCGACTGCTCCATCGTCATCATCCCGCGGCCGGTGCCCGTCTGCATGATCGAGTAGATCTGCTCGACCTTGCCCTGGCGGATCAAGTTGCGGACGCCGTCGTCGGGAAGCAGGATCTCGAGTGCTGCGACGCGGCCTCGGCCGTCGGCGGTCTTCAGCAGGGCCTGTGTGATCACGCCCTGGAGCGAGCCGGCGAGCATCACCCGTACCTGCTCCTGCTGCTCGGCCGGGAAGACGTCGATGATGCGGTCGATCGTGCCGGGGGCGCTCGAGGTGTGCAGCGTCCCGAGCACGAGGTGCCCGGTCTCGGCCGCAGTGAGCGCAGTGGAGATCGTCTCGAGGTCGCGCATCTCGCCGACGAGGATCACGTCCGGGTCCTGGCGGAGCGCCGCGCGCAGCGCCTCGGCGAAGCTGACCGCGTCGACGCCGATCTCGCGCTGGTTGACGATGCAGCGCTTGTGGCGATGCACGAACTCGATTGGATCCTCGATCGTGAGGATGTGATCGGTGCGGTTGCGGTTGACCTCGTCGATCATCCCGGCGAGCGTGGTCGACTTGCCCGAGCCGGTCGGCCCGGTGACGAGCACGAGGCCCCGCGGGAGCATCGCGAGCTCGGCGAGCGAGGCCGGGAGGCCCAGCTCCTCGAGCGTCTTCAGCTCCTCGGGGATGACGCGGAACGCTGCGCCGAGCGCCTCGCGCTGGAAGTAGATGTTGACGCGAAAGCGCGCGAGGCCCGGCACGGAGTGCGAGGTGTCGATCTGACGATCGATCTCCAGCCGCTTCTGCTGCTCGGTCGAGAGCACGCGGTACAGCAGCTGCTGCGTGTCCGCCGGAGTCAGAGCCGGCACGCCCTCGAGCCGCTCCAGCTCGCCGCGCCGACGCACCGCGGGCGGCGTTCCCGCCGTCAGGTGCAGGTCGGAGGCGCCCAGCTCGACCATGGCCGCAAGGAGGTCGTCCACCGACCGGATGGCGTGCGCAGTCCCGTCCACGAGGCTGGCTATCGGCACTCGATGGGGGGAACTTGAGTGAGGGATCGGGTGGCCCTCGCGCGCGCGAGCGCGGTCGTCTGCTCCGGCCGGTCCCGGGCGCATCCCTCACCGTGGGGGATGCCCTGGGGGATGGGTTCACCCATTAGAGGGGTGTATCGGTGGCGCCCTCCCGTCGATGTCGGGTGGGCACCTTGCACCGCACCTCTTCCCAAAGGAGTTCCATCACATGATTTCAGCGATTCAGAAGCGTCTGAACGCTAGGAGCGAGAAGGGCTTCACCCTGATCGAGCTCCTCGTCGTGATCATCATCATCGGCATCCTGCTGGCGATCGCCGTGCCGTCGTACCTCGGCTTCCGCACCCGGGCCAGCAACTCGGCCGCTCAGGCCAACATCCGGGCCGCGATCCCGGCCGCGGAGACGTACTTCGCCGACAACGGCACGTACGTCGGCATGACCGTCGCCGCCATGCAGGCCGTCGACGCCGGCATCTCCGCCACGCTGACGGTCGGCGGAACGCTCACGGCAACGTCCTACTGCCTCCAGAGCGTCGTCGGTGGTCAGACCTGGTCGGTCGTGCGTCCGACGCCGGGCACCTTCACGAACGCCGCCTGCGCGTAGGTCAGAGCAAGCTGCTCGAAGCGAGAGGGCGCGGGAGACCGCGCCCTCTCTCGTTCTCCTACAGAACCGCCCTCCCCTGCCGATAAGGAAAGAGATGCCTCAGCTCAGTCCCCAGCTCCGGATCTTCGCTCTCGTCGGCGCGCTCGCTGCAGTCGGCGCCGCGCTCGCGATGTTCACGCTCGGGCGTGGCTCGGCAGAGCCGATCGCCGCCGCGCCGGCCGCGCCGGCCGCACGGACGAAGCCGGCAGCGCCGAAGACGGCAGCTCCCAAGGCCGCAGCGCCGAAGGCAGCAGTGGCCAAGCCCGTGGCGCCGCCCGTGAAGGCTGCCGCGAAGCCGAAGCCACGTCCCGCCGCCGCAGCGCCGCCGAAGAATCCACCCCTCGCACCGAGCGGGTTCCCCGCCGCCGTCGACGCAGCCCTGCGCTCACACGAAGTCGTCGTCGTCTCTCTCTATGTCCCGGGCGCTCGGGTCGACCAGCTCGCCATCGACGAGGCGCGTGCCGGCGCAGCGCTCGGCGGCGCCGGCTTCGTCGCCCTGAACGTGCTCGAGGAGAAGACGGCCAAGCCGCTGCTCGCCAAGCTGGGCACCCTCGAGGATCCGAGCCTCCTCGTCGTCAAGCGGCCCGGCGCGCTCGCACTGCGGATGAGCGGGTTCGTCGACCGCGACACGGTCGCTCAGGCCGCCGCCAACGCCTCCTCGTGAGCGCAGGCGCGACCGCCAACGAGCTCTTCGTCCGGCACGCGCGCAAGGACGGCCGCTCCGTCGCGGTCCTGCGCGCGGTCGACTACGCCGACTCGTGCGTCGTCGAGGCCGAGGTCTTCCCGATGCGCACGGGAGCCGGCCCGGAGCCCGATCCGGTCCGCCCCGGCCCGTACACCTTCGCGGACGCCCGCGGCGCCACCCAGTTCGTCACCGAAGCAGTCGAGGCCCTCATGGTCCTCGGCTGCGACGTCCAGGCCCAGTAGCGCGCCCCTGACCGGCCGGCTCCCGGCGGGCGGAGCCCGCCTCCGCCGGCCTCGCGCCCCTGAGAGCGCCCGGCTCTCCGGGTCTGGCCATCCGGCCTATCCCCTCCGGCCGTGCACTCTCAGCCGCGCGTCATGAGCGCGCTACGGCCGGGACGACACATCGACGCTCGGCGGTGGTCAGACCAGGATTCGCGCGAGCTCTTCGACCGACGTGAGGCCGGCGGCGACCTTCGAGAGCCCGTCGTCCCAGAGGGTCTTCATCCCGCCGGCGAGCGCAGCGCGCTCGATCTCGTCTCGGCTGGCGCGGGCGACGGCGAGCTGCGCGATCGACTCGGTCATCGTCAGCAGCTGGTAGATGCCGACGCGGCCCTTGTAGCCGGTCTGGCTGCAGCGCGGGCAGCCGCGCTTGCGGTAGAACGCCATCCCGTCGGAGGCCATCGCCACGTCGGGCGAAACGCGCGACTGCAGCAGCTCGTCCACCGAGGGCTGGTACATCTCGCAGCAGTGGGAGCAGAGCTTGCGCGCGAGGCGCTGCGCGATCACGCCCGTGACCGCGGCGCCCGTGAGGAAGGGCTCGACGCCCATCTCGTTCAGGCGTGTGATCGTGCTCGGGGCATCGTTCGTGTGCAGGGTGGAGAGCACGAAGTGACCGGTGAGAGCGGCCTCGATGGAGATCTTGGCGGTCTCGCCGTCGCGGATCTCGCCGACCATGACGACATCGGGGTCGGAGCGGAGGATCGAGCGCAGCGCACTCGCGAACGTCAAGCCGGCGCGCTGGTTGATCTGCACCTGGTTGACGCCGGCAAGCCGGTACTCGACCGGATCCTCGACCGTGATGATGTTGATCTCGGAGCGGTTGATCTGCGTCAGGCTCGCGTACAGGGTCGTCGACTTGCCCGATCCGGTCGGCCCGGTCACGAGGAGCGCGCCCGTCGGCTTGGAGATGATGTCCGCCAGCTGGTCGCGCATCGCATCTGAGAGGCCGAGCTCCTCGAGCGTCGGTGCGCGCCGGGACTTGTCCAGGAGGCGCATCACGACCTTCTCCCCCTCGACCGTGGGCAGCGTCGCGACGCGGATGTCGAGCATGCGGCCGGCCGCCGCGGCGTTCAGCGAGATGCGGCCGTCCTGCGGCTTGCGCCGCTCGGCGATGTCGAGCTTCGCGAGCACCTTCAGGCGTGTGGTCACGCCCGGCGTCATCCGCTTGGGGATCCGCTGCACTTCCTGGAGCACGCCGTCGACACGGAACCGCACGACCAGCGCGTCCTCCTGAGGCTCGAAGTGGACGTCCGAGGCGCCGTCTTCGGCCGCCTGGAAGATGACGGAGTTGACGAGGCGGACGAGCGGCGCGTCCGAGATGCCGTCGTCGGCCTCGAGGTCGTCGGCGTCGTCCTCCTGTTGGTCGAGGCTCTCCTCGGCCTCCTCGAGCACGGCGCGCGCGCCGAAGGCCTCCGAGGCGCGAGCCATCCGCTTGAGCTCGACGAGGATGTCGTCGCGCGAAGCCACGCCGAGGTCGAGGGAGTGACGCGTGGCGAGCCTGAGCTCGTCGAGGCCGTGGAGGTTGCCGGGATCGGCGAGCGCCACCCGCAGGGTCTGCCCATCGATCGCGTAGGGGATCGCGACGACGCGCTCGAGCACGTGCAGAGGAATGAGCGACGCAGCCTCCTTGTCGATCCCGGAGAGGGCGAGATCGACGTATGGCACCTGGTGGCGAAGCGCGAGCGTGCGCGCGACGCCCTCGGGCGGTGCGACGCCTTCGTCGACGATTGCCTGCGCGAGCGAGCCGCGTCCTGTGCGGCCGCGCACGAGTGCGAGCTTGTCGGGAGCGACGAGGCCGGTGGCGGAGAGGAGATCGACGACGAGCTCGGCGGTCTCGTTGACGGCGAACGGCGTGCCGAGGCGGTCGCCGCCCGTTGAGGCGGTCGTCTCCTCGCCGGTCGAACCGACGGTGCGCAGGCTGGGCGGACGCTCGTTGTCCATATCCCTCGTTCGAGTTATCGGCAGGCAGACCCGTTCCCTTGATCGCTGCAGCCAAGGGGGCTCAAGGGTTCGAGGCGAGCTTGCGGGCTCCTCGTTTCTTCCCTCGAACGAGGGACGGTGGCGGCGACCTTACGGGCCGCGGCTCAGAGCAGCGTCAGGTACGCGTCGAGCAGGCGGTCGCCGAAGAAGAGCGCGACGATGGCGCCGAAGGAAAGGAAGGGCGCGAACGGGATGGCCATCTTCCGTGCTGCGCCGCCGTGCCGGGCCAGGAGCACGACCGACGGCACGAGCGCGGCGAGCATCCCCAGCATCAGGCCGACGGGGACGGTCCGGCCGAGCATCGCGCCGAGCAGGAGCGCGAGCTTGACATCCCCCATGCCCATGCCCTTCGGATACGCCAGGGCAGCGAGAAAGAGGAAGAACGAGGCGCCGAAGGCACCGAGCAGCCATTCCACGCTCGGCTCGAGCGCCGTCTGCGCGACGAGCACGATCGCGGCCGCCGGCAGCACGATCACGTTGGGCACGATCCGGTGCGAGAGGTCGGTCGCGGAGATGGCCACGAGGACGGCGCAGAAGAACGCCGCCACGAACGCCTCGCCGCTCCAGCCGAAGGCGAAGAAGCAGGCCGCGATCAGCAGCGCCGTCAGCAGCTCGACGGCCGGGTAGACCCAGCCGATGCCCGTGCCGCAGCCGCGGCAGCGGCCCCGAAGCGCGAGGTAGGAGACGACCGGCAGGTTGTCGTACCACGCCACCTCCTGGCCGCAGCTCATGCACGCCGAGTTCGGCGACACGATCGAGCGCTTGAGCGGGACGCGGGCCGCAACGACGTTGAGGAAGCTCCCGATCGCGAGCCCGGGCGCGAAGGCCACAGCGGCGAGCGCGACGCTCATCGGACCACGTCGTTCGAGTCGATTCCGGACATCAGCGCTTCCATCGGCACGGCGCGTCGCGAAGTTGAGTCCGAAGCCGCCCGGCCCGGCGCTCAGCCGCCATAGATCGGCGTGCCCGGGCCGATGCTGACGTTGGGCTCAACAGGCGCGCCGATCGGCAGGTTCGTGATCCCCGGCAGCGGCTTGAAGGCCGTGTTCGTGCCGAACGTGAACGTGCCGCAGATGACGGGGCCCTGGAGCTCGACGTTGGTGCCGTTCAGCACGGCGGTGGCGGTCGGATTGCAGAAGAGACCGCCCTGCCACTTCGAGTTCGAACCCGTGAGGTTCACCGACGTCGCGACCATGATCAGCATCTCGGTGTTCGGGTTCCAGGTGGTGAAGTCACATGTCGTGTTGGCGCACATCTTCGCGTTCGACCCGCTCAACGTGAACGCCCCGTTGGCATAGATCGTGGCCATGCCCTGGTACGTCGCGTTGGAGTCGTCCATCGTGACGTTGCCGTCGACCATGATCGCGCCCTTGATCGTGAGGACGGAGGAGCCGTCCCAGGAAAGCTCCGCGACGACGGTGCCGCCGGCCGTGCCGTCGGCGGTCTTGCGACACGTGTAGGCCGAGCCCGTGAGGTTGACCGTACCCGCGTCCCCGTCGAGCAGCGTGTCCGGGTTGATGACCGGCGGCGAGCCGCTGCGGACGTCGCAGTCGCCGTCCTGGCCGGCAACGGTCGAGGTCGAGTTGATCGTGTCGTTGGCGGCGAACCAGCTCGCATAGTCCACCGTCGGTGCCTCGATCTCCTCGAACGCACTCGTCGTCGTCACGTACCAGTTGAACGGCGGGTTGGCACACGTCTGTCCAGCGCCGCCGATCGAGGTCGCACAGCCGCCGGCGACGGCGGCACTCGTGATGTAGTCGGTCGACTTCCCGACGGTCGCATGCGTGCCGGTGAAGACGAGCTTGCCGCCGACGCGCAGATCGATGGGCTGGGGCGCCGGCGTCTGGCCCTCACCGCGCTCGTCGATCTCGACGTTCGTCCCGGTGAGACAGAGATCCCCACGGACGTACAGCGGGATATCGATGATCACGTTCGTGCCCGACACGTTGACGTCGCACCCTGCACCGGGCTCGCGCGTCGAATAGAGGTAGTTCCAGACCGCCGCGTTCGGCGGGCCGACGACGGATACGAGCGGCACCCGGGCGGTCAGTGTCTTCTGGACGGGTGCCCCCCCGGTCGGGTTGAAGACCTCACCGACGGAGGTGATCAGCCAGGTCGAGGTCAGCGCGTTCAGCGCGCCGGACCACGTGGCCGTCCCACTCTCATACGTCGAGACGACCGGGGTGCAGGTCGTCCCCGCCGCATCGCAGCTGAGCAGCGTCGGCTCGGCCGGGTTGTTCGCGTCGTTGTTCAGCACCGCGAACGCGTTGGCGAGACCAGCTTCGGCGAGCGCTTCCGCACTCATGCCGGCCTTGCCGAGGTTGGCGGTGCGTCCGCTCGAACTCGTGTACTCGACGATCGAGACGACCATCATCCCGGTGACGACCATCACGCCGAGGGCGAGCGGCAGCGCCAGGCCGCTCTCTCCGCGCAGCCGCCTCAACAGCGCGCTCATGCGGTTCGCGTGCTGTTCCGCAGCACGATCTCGTCTTCGAGCGTATAGACACGCGAGGGCTTCGACGGCGTCAGGTTGACCGCGAGCGTGACGCCGAGCTTCCTCAGGCTGCCGGAGGTCGAGAGATAGTTGAAGGCGTTCGCCGTCGTCAGGTGGTCGGCGACCCTGAGGCCCGTTCCGCTGCAGGTTGCGCCCAGGTAGCGCCACAGCCCGTAGCGACCGGTGCCGTTCGCGACCGTGCACCACGTGACGCTGGTTCCGCCCGCGGTCGGACAGGTGGTCGTGTTGAGCGTGACCGAGGACGACACCCCGGCCGGGGTCGCGTCGCTCGAGCAGTGGATCTCACGCCGAAGCCTGTCCAGTCCCAACCGTGCCTCCGTCTGTGCCTGAAAACGCTTGTTCATCTCGACCTCCGCATTGGTCCCGGACACCAGCAGTGCTGTGAGCGCACCCATCACGGTCATGAGGATCGCCATGCTCGTGACCAGCTCCGTGAGCGTGTAGCCACGCTCGTTCCGCAAGAGCTGGAGCCGCCCCAACAGCCGGTTCACTTCGAGCTCGCCTCGACCTCAGCGAGGGCGCGGCGGGCGACTCGCCGGCTTTCCGCTCCGATTCCCCACAGCTCCTGGACCCGCGCGTCGACGGCGAGCAGCGTTCGCAGGGCGGCCTCGCCGCCCGACCAGCCGAAGCCGGCGCCCGTGACGATCCAGCTGTGCTGGTAGAGCCAGTGGTTCACGTTCTTACGCGTCTTGCGAGGGTGCGCCTCGACCCAGGCGGCGAGCTGCCGCGCGCGGACGGGGAGCGCGATCTCGTCGAGCGGCTCGGCTGGTGCGCCTGCGACCGTGAATGCAGGGCTGCGCTTCGCCGCGGCCTTGGCGGAAGACTGTGCCTGCACTGCCGGCTTCGTCTTCGCCGGCGCGGGCTTCGCTGCCTTCGGAGCAGACTTGGCGGCGATCGTGCGTGCCGGCTTCGCGGCCGGCTTCGACGGAACCTTCTGCTTCGCCGCGGGCTTCGATCCCACGAGGCGGGCCGGCGTGCCCGGGTACGGCGCCGCGTTCTCAGGTGTGCCCTCCTGCACGTAGGCACCGTTTCGTTCGAGACGGAGGACGACGATCGGATTGCCGTGGGCGACCACCCGGGCGCCGGGCGCCGGGGTCTGGGCGACCACGATGTTCGCGGCGTAGCCTGGGACACCGCCCTCGACGCGCCACGCAAACCCGTCCTGCTCGAGCGAGCCCTTCGCGAACACGTAGGCCTGCCGGCGCACGTCGGGGACGACGAGCTCCTGGGGCGCGGCGGGCGCGACGACCGCGGGCGGGGTCGCAGGGGCCGTCGAGTTCGCGGCAAGCGTGAGCGTCGCCGTGCCCAGTCCGAGCACAACCACGATCAGCGCAACGCGCGGCACTCGACCGATGACCTCCGCAGTCATACGGTGTCCTTCGGCAGACCCATGCGTGAACTCAACCCCTCGGAAGCGTGAACTCGATCACGTCGTCGCCGGGCTCCGAAGACGGGGCGACGGACGGTACGAGCGCGAAGATCGGGCCTGCGTTGGCGGGCGTCACGGTCGGCGCGTCCTGCCACGAGAAGGCGAGCCCCGCGAACTCCTGGAACCACGGCATCTCCTGCGGATAGCGCGACGGCCGGAGGCCGAGATGGAGATGGGGGCCGGTCGAATTGCCGGTCGAGCCCACGAGCCCGAGCCACTGGCCCGCGGTGAGGAAGGCACCCGGCGCAACCGCGCCGTCGCGGTGGGAGAGGTGGCAGTAGATCCAGACGAGCCCCTCACGGGTCTGCAGGGTCAGCCCGGTGCCGCAGCGCCCGTCGTCGACGGTCTCCAGCACGATCGCGTCCGCCAGCGCATACACGGGCGCGCCCATCGGAGCGGCGATGTCCGCCGCGGGGTAGTCGTGGTGGTCGTGCCCGACGGACACCGCGGCTGGACCGCCGCCGACCGGGAACACGTAGCCGTCGGCGCGGGTGGGCGCGGCGAGCAGACCGGCCGCTGCGGGCGCGAAGGACGCCGCATGGGCTCCACTCCGCGCCGCCTCCAGAGCCGCCTCGGCGGCGGCGAGCTCGGCACGGAGGCGCTCGACCTTGGCGGACGCGTCTGCGCGATCGCCGTCGAGTGCAAAGAGATCCCTTTGCGCGACGAGCCGGTCCGAGAGCAACAGAGCAGAGTCATCCGCCACGGTCACGGCCACCTCGACGACGGCCGACAGCTCCTGCTCGCGCGCCTCGGCCGCGCGCAGCGCGTCGCTGATGGAGGAGACCGCCGTCTGCGCCTCGTCGAGCGCCAATCCCAGCCGGTCGAGCGTGAAGACGACCGCGCCGTCACCGGCTCCGCCGCCGAAGAGGGCGGCGAGCTCGAGCACGTCGTCGACGTACCACTGCGCATGGTTGTACGCGAAAATCGCGCGCTGAATGTCGGTGTGCGCTCCGGCGGCGGCGAGGTAGCGCGCCGCGGAAAAGACGCCGTCCTCGGGATCCCAGGGGTCGGCGATCCCGTCACCGGACCCGTCGGTGCCCCAGCGCAGCCAGGTGTCCGGCATGAACTGCATCCAGCCGACCGCGCCCGCGGAGCTCGGGCCCATGTTGCGCCCGAAGTTCGTCTCGATCTTGTTGATGGCGGCGAGCACCTGCCACGGAACGCCGTAGGCGCCGCCGGCCCGGAGCCAGAGCTCGCGCAGCTGCTCCTCGGAGAGCTCGCGGACGGGCGAGAAGGGTGCGTTGAAGACGTTGGGAGGGAGCAGGATCCCGCCGGGCTCGTTGGGGATGTCGCTGCTCGGCAGCACCGGCATCGGGGCGACCGGGGCCGCCGGGACGAGGTCGAAGGTCTCGGCCGACGCTGTGCCCGCAAGGAGCGTGAGGGCGACCGCGACCAGCGCGGCAACCGGAACGAGCATGCGTCTCATGCGCCTGTAGGCCCGACGACGCGGAGCGTCGGAGTCGCAGCCTCGGCGGCCGCGGCGGCCTCTGCCCTGGCTGCGGCCTCGGCCTGCGCGACCTGGTGGTTCTGGCGCTTGATCGCATGGTCGAGCGAGACGACGAAGTCGTGCGCGTTGGAGGAGGCGTTGGCCGCGACCTCACGCTCGACACGGCCGCCGAGCACGTGCTCGATCAGGGCCTGCTCGAAAGTCTGCATCTCGAAGAACGCGCCCTCGGCAATGGCGTCCGGGATCTCCTCGGAGCGCTGCTCGCGGATCAGCTCGGCGATGCGCGCGTTCGTGAGCATCACCTCGACCGCGGCGATGCGCCCGCCCCCGAGCCGGGGCAGGAGCCGCTGGCTGATCACGCCTCGCAGCACGCCGGCGAGCACGGAGCGAATCTGCTGCTGCTTGCCGGGCGGGAAGAACTCGATCATCCGTCCCACCGTCTCGGCCGCGTCGACCGTGTGGAGCGTGGAGAAGACGAGATGGCCGGACTCGGCCGCCTGCAACGCGGTCTGCGCCGTCTCGGCGTCGCGCAGCTCGCCGATCAGGATCGTGTCCGGATCCTGCCGCAGCACGCGCCGCAGCGCCTGCGCAAAGTTCTCCGTGTCGAGCCCGATCTCGCGCTGGTTGACGATGCAGTTGCGGTCGGGATGCAGGATCTCGATCGGGTCTTCGATCGTGACGATGTGCTGGTGCCGCGTCCGGTTGATGTGGTCGAGCATCGCGGCGAGCGTCGTCGTCTTGCCCGACCCGGTCGCACCCGTCACGAGCACGAGGCCGCGGTGCTCGCTCGCGAGCCGCGTGACGCCGGGCGGGAGGTTCAGCTGCTCGAAGCTCGGCACGTCGCGCGGGATCACGCGGAACGCGAACGAGATCGCGCCGCGCTGGCGAAAGGCGTTGACTCGGAAGCGCGGGAGTCCGTCGGCGGTGTAGGCGATGTCGAGGTCGCCGCTCTCGTGGAAGGTGCGGAGTCGATCGGGAGTCAGGTGTGTCACCGTCTCGAGCGCGACCAGCAGATCGGGCGCACCGAGCGGCGGGCACTCCGAGAGCGGCGCGATCGCGCCGTCGCGACGCAGCATCGGCGGCTGGTCCAGCTTCAGGTGGATGTCGCTCGCGCCGAGTTCGACGGCGCGCCGGAGGAGGGCATTCAGGTCCATGGACGGTCGCCGCCTTCAATCGGCATCGACCCTCGCCGCCTTTAGGACGGCGGGTGCCGTCCGGCCCGCTCGATACACCTCCGCTCGTGAAACGCGCTCCGAAGTCACAGCTCCGCACCTGCACGGTCCGACAGCTCGCAGGCAGGCGGCGCGCCGCGATCAGAGCGACGGGTTTCCCGAAGCGCGCGAAGCGCTTCCGCTAAGCCCCGCACCCGTATCCGGGTGTCGTCGGACACCGTTGCAGCATCAGGTCTATGAAACGGACAATCTGGCGTGCCTGCGGCATCGCGCTCCTCGGAAGCCTCGGCTTCGGATCCGCCTACACGTTGGCGGGTTCGGCGACGGCGGCGATTCCGACGACGACGATCACCCTGCCAACCGTGACGGCGCCAACCGTGACGGTGCCGACCCTGCCGGTCACGACGACGGTCACGCTGCCGACCCTCCCGACGACGACGACGGTCACGGTGCCGCCGCCGCCAGTGACGCTGCCTCCCCCACCGCCCGTCACCGTGCCCAGCCTGCCGGTGTCCACCCCGTCGGTTCCGAACGTGCCGCCTCCGAGCGCACCGCTTCCGAAGGCGTCGGCGCCGGCCGTGCCGGCGCCCAACCTGCCGGGACAGGGGTCGGCAAGTGCGCGCCCGACCGCGGGTGGCGCCGGTCCCGCGGCGCCCGCGTCGACGACACCGTCGGCGCCCGGGGCACCATCCGATGGCGGGAGCGGCTACACCACCCCGGCCCAGGTCGCATCCTCCACCGCGGAGCGAGCTTCCGGCTTCGCAGGGCCTGCTCGCCTCAGCGTCTCGCGCAACCGCTTCACCAATCGCGGCAAGAAGCGTGGCCTGACTGTCCTTCGCTTCCGCCTTTCGCGCGCCGCCAAGCTGATCCTTGTCGTTCGCGGGCCGGGCCCCAGCTGCGCGATCGCCGGCCGGGTCGCCTTCCGTGGGCGTGAAGGTGTGAACCGGTTCCGCTTCAACGGCAGGATCGCAGGACGGCCGCTCGAGCCGGGCACCTACCAGCTCACCCTGAGGCCACGGGCGCGCAAGACGAAGCTCGGCCGGGCGGTCGTGACGATCGTCGCGCCCGGAGCGACGGCCACCACCCGCATCCCGCCGCAGTGCACCACACCCCAGCCTGCTCCTGAAGCCTTCGTCTCCGGCGCCGGCACATTCGAAGGCCGTGCCGCGGGCGACCCGGGCTCGACCGATCCGCAGGCGGCTCCCACCGCGCAGATCACCGGAGATGAATTCAGCGACCGGGAGCAGCCGCCCCTCGCGGTGCTGCCGGGCCTGCAGTTCATCGACGAGCCGCATGAGCTGCCGATCGTCCTCGGGCTCGCCGTGCTCGCGCTCCTCCTGGTCTCCCTCGTCGGAATCCTCGTCGAGGTCGTCCGCCACCTGCGTTCTTCGCACGCCTGACGGTCGCTACACTGCGGCTCGCGCAGGGGTGCCCGAGCGGCCAAAGGGAGCGGGCTGTAAACCCGCCGGCTCAGCCTACAGAGGTTCGAATCCTCTCCCCTGCATCAGTCGTCTGGCCGCGCTCGAACCCTGGCGGCCGGACGGCTAGACTCTCCCACGTCTCGCCCTCTTAGCTCAGTTGGTAGAGCACCTCCATGGTAAGGAGGGGGTCGACGGTTCGAGTCCGTCAGAGGGCTTTATTTGCAGGGTTTTCGCGATGCGAACGACCCCGTTGCAAGCGTGCGACCGTCAGGCGAGCATCGCTCGCAAACACGCTGCAAAACAGGGGTTTCTTGTGTGATCTCAGCCCGGGGCACGCGGGCGCTCTCGGACAGCCAGACTGTCAGCGAGAGCGCGCGCTCAGGTGGCGCGCAGGAATGAACGCGCGACTCGCCTAGCCCACGAGCCTGACGACGACGAGGTCGCGGACGGGCCGCCTGCCCATGCGCGTGACCGTGACGGAGCCGCGCGCGTTGTCGTAGAGGCCGGTGCCGCCGACGACTGCGAGGTCGTAGAACTGCCGGAAGGACAGCGAGCCGCCGACGACGAGCTTCCCCTTCGGCAGGACGTACGTGCCCCGGCAGACGCGGGCGCGCCGGCTGTCCACGAACGTGCAGACCAGCTCCGCTCGACCGATTCGATTCTGCCGGCGGTCGAACAGGTGCTGCCGGATGATCTCCATGTCCCCGGGGGACTTGCCGCGGCGCCCGACGTCGACGCGGGCGACATCGACCTCCTTGTTCGTGATCCGGATCGTCGCCGGCCCTGTCGACGCAGCCGCACCGGGCCCCCACGGGCTGACGACGAGGGCGCCCACGAGTACTCCCGCGAGCAGGAAACCGACCTTGGTGAGCATCTTGCAGCTGCCTCCTTGTTGATCGTGCCTTGTCCGCCGACGAGGCGTGTGTAGGACGTCGCTTGTCCAGCCGCGGGCTGCGGCTCGGTCCTTCCGATGAACAGCCCGGCGGGCTAGCCGGCGATCCGGCGCACTGTCTCGTGCGTGAGGCCCGCGGCCCCGGCGATCGCCCGTAGCGACGCCCCCCTGCCTCGAGCCTTGCGGATCTCGGTCTCGAGCTGCCTACGCCCGTCCTCCGCGTGGCTGGCTGCTTCGCGGACGGGGGTGAGGTCTGGCGTTCCCGAGCTCATGTCTCAAGATTAGCCAGGCCGGCGCGTCCTGACACGGACCCATCTGGGTCAATCTCGACAGCGCAGAAATTTGGTGACGAGGACCTCGCGCAGCGTTCCGGGAGGCCCGGCGGACGTAGCTCGGAGAGCCGACGCTGTCCAGAGCCTGCACCACGTCGCCGCGCCGCCTTCAGGCCAGTGGCCCCGTGAGACCTGCTCTAGACCACAGTAGGCAGTCCGAACCAGGTGGTCAGCGCGTCATGGAGCCCCACCTGGGTCAGCTCTCCCACCCAGGCGACGTATCCGTCCGGCCGAACCAACGCGGCGCTGGGAGCGGCGACCTCCCCGAGTACCGGAAGCTCCCACGCACCCACGTATTCGGCGTCGACAAGCTGAACGCGATCCGCCCATGGAGTGATGTCGAAGCCGCCGGGCTCACCGAGGTTGAGCAGCAGCGGCCGTGCGTCGTGCAGCAACTCGAAGACCCGCAGCGGGCCTGCGGCGGTGAGCAGATCGAGATCGGGCATGCGGCGCCCGAGCAGCGGGTGTCCCTCGCCGAGGTCGTAGTGGATGTCCAGACCGAACATCATCGCGGCGAATCGCCTGCGAGGCGGCTCGTCCGCCATGAGCAGCTCGGCAATGGTGTCGCGCAAGGCCTCCGTGCGTTCGTCTGGGCGGCGGAGCGCGACGTGCGCCATGGTGGTGCGCAGCACGCGGGCAGCGACCGGGTGACGCTCGGCATGGTAGGTGTCCAGGAGGCTTTCCGGCGATGTCCGCTTGACCACCTGGGCCAACTTCCAGCCCAGATTCACCGCATCCTGGACGGCCGTCTGGAGGCCCTGCGCGCCATCCGGAGAATGCACGTGTGCGGCGTCGCCGGCCAGCAGAACCCGCTTGTCGCGGTAGGTCGCGGCCTGCCGGCACATGTCGGTGAACCTGGAGATCCAGGTGGGGCTGTGGACCCCGTAGTCGGTCCCGTAGACGGCGATCATGGCCTCGCTGAGATCGCGCAGAGTGGGTTCGGTCGCGGCTCCGACATGCGCTTCGGTGAGCATGACCCCTACCGGCCCGCTCTCCGCGTAGACGACCTCGCCGTCGACGATCTCGTAGTCCACCCTGCCGAGGGCATGCATGCCGACGGCGTCGTGGCGGATGCCCCATTCCTCCGGCGGCTCGGCCAGCTCGACCGTGGCGATCAGGCTGCTCGTTGTCGGATCCCACCCCGGGAACTCGATCCCGGCTGCTTTGCGGACCAGACTCCGTCCTCCGTCGCACCCGACCAGATACTCCCCCCGCAGCGACTGGCCGTTGGACAGCTCGACGTCGACGCCGGTTTCTTCCTGCGTGAAGCCCGTCAGCTCACGTTCGCGATAGAAGGTCACCGGCAGCTCGCCGACCCAGCCGGCCAGAATGCGCTCGATGTGTTTCTGCCAGAGCCCGAGCGAGTAGGGATGCCGGGTGGGAAAGTCGCTGATGTCAAACGGGGCCCCGGAGAACTGCCCGACCTGGACCACCTGCCCCTCAGCGAGGAACCGATCGGCGATTCCCCGCTGATCGAGGATCTCGATGGTGCGCGAGTGCAGACCGCCTGCTCGCGAGCCGGGGAGGTCCTGGCTGGCGCGCCGCTCGACAATCGCAACGTCCACTCCCGCCAACGCCAGCTCGCCCGCCAGCATCAGCCCTGCCGGACCACCTCCGGCGATCACCACCGCATGCTCGGTCATCTAGCGCCGACCCGGTAGTGCAGGTGGGTGACTCCGCCCTCTCCCTCGAGGATCCGGGTCCGCTCGAGCTCGATCTGCTCGGCGGCGAGGCCCTCGAAGAGACGGCGCCCTTGGCCGAAGAGCACCGGGATGACGTGGAGCTCGAGCTCGTCGAGAACGCCGGCGGCGAGTGCGAGCTGCGCGGTGGCGGCGCCGTGGACCAACACGTTCTTGTCGCCGGCAGCCTCCTTGGCTTGGGTCATCGCGCTCGTCACATCGTTCACGTAGGTGACGAGCGGCCACTCGCTCACGTCGACGCCGGGCTCGTGGCGGCTGAAGACCCAGATGGGCACGCCGTCGTGATGGTCGCCGCCCCAGCCGCCGGCAGGCTCGAAGGTCCTCCGGCCTGCGACGACCGCGCCAGTGGACATGAACTCTTCGACGACCTGGCCGTTGACACCGGCCGACCGGCGGGCTGCCTCGAGGTCGACGCCGCCGCCCGGCAGCACCCACTCGTGCAGACGGTGCCCGCCGTCTCCGAGCCCGTTGCCCGGCCCCTCATTCGGCCCGGCGATGAATCCGTCGAGCGACATGGACATGTAGAGCACGGTTGCGGACACGGCGTCCCCCTCTCCTCGTCGCAGCGGCCGCCCGGCTTGCGTTCGCGAGGTCCGTCCTCAGCTGACCGCTTTCTTCACGAGTTTGCTGATCTTGGCCTCTTCGGCGGCGGTCAACTCCTTCAGCGCGAAGGAGGTCGGCCACATGGCGCGTTCGTCGAGGTTCGCCTCGTCACTGAAGCCGAACGTCGCGTATCTCGACTTGAACTTCTCCGCGCTTTGGAAGAAGCAGACGATCTTGCCGTCCTTGGCATACGCGGGCATCCCGTACCAGGTCTTTGGCGACAGCTCCGGCGCACTGGCTTTGACGATCGCGTGGAGCCGCTTGGCCATGGCGCGATCCGATCCCTTCATCTCGGCGATCTTCGCGAGCACGTCGCTTTCCCCGTCCGCCTTGTCCTTGGTCGCGCGCGCTTCCGCCTTCAGCTCTTTGGCGCGCTCCTTCATCGCGGCTCGTTCCTCGTCCGTGAATCCCTTGGACGACTTGCCGGTGGTTCTCTTGGCGGACTGCCGCGTGCCCTTCTTTCCGGATTTCGTCTCAGCCATTGCGAAGCACCTCCGTGCGCCGAATTTGAGCGTCATTTGGGCGGGAGACGATCATCCCATCGCACCAGCCCATCATTCGGAAGGAGCGTTGATACCCCACCGCTGGCAAGGAAAACCGGCAACGCAACCTGGGCCAGCCACGTACGGTCGTCGAGCTCGAGGCGCTCGACAGCGGCCTACCCTGGCTGGCCCACGTGGGCCCTGGCGTCCTCGTAGGTGGCGTCGCGTATCGACTCGGCCGGCGCGTAGACCAGGTTCATGACGCCGGTCTCGAACGTCTCGGACGAGAGCAACCTCAGCGGGATCGGGGCCTCACCCTCGTCGAACAGCCGCATGCCCTTGCGAACGGCGATCGGATGCACCAGCAGGTGCAGTTCGTCCAGAAGACCGGCGGCCAGCAGCTGGCGGACGACCGAGATCGAGCCGCTCATCCCGATGTTGCCGCCGGGCTCGTTCTTGAGGGCGGTGACGGCCTCGACGAGATCGCCCTCCAGCTGTTCCGAGTTCCGCCAGGTGAACTCGAGCGTCTGGTTCGAGACGACGATCTTGCGGGCGTCGCCGAGCGTCCTGGCGAATCCCGCGTCCTCCTCGCCGGCCGCCTCGCGCTCCGGCCACGCACCGGCGAAGCTGTCGTAGGTCTTGCGGCCGAAGAGGACGGTGTCGGCGGCGCCGAGGGTCGCCGTCACGGCCGCGCCCATCTCGTCGTTGAAGTACGGGAAGTGCCACTGGTCGGGCGCCTCCACGACGCCGTCGAGCGCGATGAACAGCCCTGCGGTGATCTTCCTCATGGTTCCTCCTTCATGGAGTGGGTGGCGCTTCATCCATCAGACGGCGCCGGCCCGCGGAAGTCATCGGTGCCGAGCGCCGGCGAGGCTTGTCAGCCCGTTCGCAACGACCGGATCGCGGCGTCGATCCACTTGCGCTCGACGGGGATCGAGGTGAAGCCCGCGTAGAGCTTGGTCGTGCTGTCCGAGCCCAGTGCGGTGACGCCGACCTGGCGGAAGCCGCCGCGCCCGTCCCGGACGAGCAGAGGGCCGCCCGAGTCGCCCCGGTTGACGGTCGACCGAGGCCGGGTACCCTTCGTGCAGACGTTCGTGCGCGCGTTGTAGGTCGGTCGCGTCCAGAAGACATCCCTCCCGCAGGAGGCGTCGCGGAGCACGGTCTGACCGGAGGCCTGGAGCCTCGTCGCCATGACCCTGCAGACCGGCGGGGCGTTGGTACAGCCCCACCCGGCGGTGACCAGGCGCGCACCGACGCGCGGCTCGGCCGCAGCCAGCCGAACTCCCGGAGTGGCCTGCGGGACGGCGAGCCGGACGACGGCGATGTCGTCACGGTTGTCTCGGGCGAAGTCGAGGGTCTCGGGAACTCGGTGACCGACGGTGGACGACCCGGGCGGCGCTCGGCCAGTCGGGGACGTCGGCACCGACGACGGCGACGAGCCCGCCGGCCGAAACGCCGGCGACACAGTGTGCGGCGGTCAGGACGATGTCCGGCTGGATCAGCGTGCCCCCGCAGCGGTGACTGTCCGCCTCGTCGGCAAGGCGCAGGGAGACCATGAAGCGGTACGAGCCGATGGGGGCGTCGTAGCCCCGGTGGATGGCCCGGGCAGGAGACGTCGCCGTCGCCGCGATCAGGACGGCGAGCGCAAGTCCCGCCAGCGCCATCCCAACGTGTCGTTGCCTCACGCGGGCGGATGATATAGCGGGTGCGCTCAGGTGCGGTCGCGGCCTACGCCTGCGCAGCCGCCTGCTCGAGCGCGTCGATCTCGATCTTCCCCATCTTCAGCATCGCCGCCATCACGCGTTGCGACTTCTCGCGGTCCGGAGCGGCGAGGAAGTCGAGCAGGACCGTCGGAACGATCTGCCACGAGACCCCGTACCGATCCTTCAGCCAACCACAGGGACCCTCCTCGCCGCCCTCCGAGAGGGCGTTCCAGAAGTAGTCGACCTCCGCCTGGTCCTTGCAGCGCACCTCGAACGAGATGGCCTCGTTGAAGGTGAAGTCCGGCCCGCCGTTCAGGGCGGTGAACGACTGCCCGTCCAGCTCGAAGCTCACGGTCATCACCGTGCCCTCCGTCCGGGGGCCGGCCGAACCGTACCGGGCGACCTCGACGATCCTCGAGTTGGGGAAGACGCTCGTGTAGAACGTCGCTGCCTCTTCGCCCTCGGTGTCGAACCAGAGGCATGGCGTCAGCTTCTGCATCGCTCCTCCTTTCGCTGTGGCGGTGTCGTTGGCGTCTCCCTGTAGACGGTCGCACTCGCCGGAACTCATCGAGACGACGCGCATCCGCGACGCGGCACTCACTGCTTCAGGCAAAGCTTCTTGACGTCGACTTATCTGCCTGTTACCTTCGCTTGAAGTAGTTCGATCTCAAGCTACTCGAAGGAGAGGCGATGTCGGTCACGACGTTCAGCAGTCTGTCGCTCGAGGATGGATTCGCCGCGGAGGAGGGCGAGCGCCGTTACGTGCGGATTCGCCGGGACCTCGGCGTGCAGTCCTTCAACATCAACGCGCTGCGCGCCGTCGAGGGCGACGAGCTGCTTCGCGAGCACGACGAGGTCGGCTACGGCGGCGACGGTCACGAGAAAGTGTGGGTCGTCCTGTCGGGCCATGCCGTCTTCACCGTCGATGGGGAGGAGATCGACGCGCCCGCCGGGACCGTCGTGCACGTGCCCGCCCCGGAGTCGAAGCGCTCGGCGGTGGCGAAGGAGGCAGGCACGACACTCCTCGGTCTCGGCGCGCGGCCCGGACTGCCGTACCGGCCGACGCCGGGTGAGGCCCTGGCCGAGTTCTTCCCGTTACACGAGGCCGGGGACTACGAGGCAGCGGCGGACATCTGCCGGTCCGTGCTGGAGGAGTACGAGGGCAACGGGCTCGCCCTCTTCAACCTCGCCTGCTGCGAGGCGCTGCTCGGCCGCACCGAGGACGCCCTCGGGCACCTCGGCCAGGCGCTCGACGCCGCCCCCGGCCTGCGCGAGAACGCGGAAAGCGACACCGATCTCGACGCGCTGCGCGACGATCCGCGGCTCGGGGCGCTTCTGACCTAGGGCTCACTCCTCCCAGGCATCGCCCCACGCGGACTTGCGGGCCCGCCGGTACCGGTCGCGGTCGCGCTTCGAGACGATCGCACCGCGGATACCGGCGGGCTCGCACAGGTCGAGATGGACGTGGCCCGACCGGATCTGCAGGGGGCGGATGATCCGCGCTGCAGCACGCGGCGCGGGCGTCCGCGTCAGGGCCGCATAGGAGAACTTCTCGTCCTCGAAGCCCCGCGAGACCGCCTTCACCGCCCGGTGCGCCTCGCCGCGGGGCAGGCGCACGGCGAAGTGGCACCAGTCGGGTGCGGCAAGCGGGCACGGCGCGTCGTGCGGGCAGGGTGCGAGCGTGGAGCCGCCGGCGGCGAGCACGAGGGAACGGGCGGCGAGCGCCAGCCGGTAGCCCGTCGTCGTCCCGGGCTCGACGACGACGAGGACGTCGGCGGTGCGCGCCCACAGGCTCCGCACGACCTCGTCCAGTCGTGTCTCCTCGAGCTCGTTGAGGACGTACGACGCGAGCACGACGTCGAAGGAGCCCGTGGCGGCGGTGACGTCGCCGACCACCCACCTCGCGTCCGCGAGAACGGCACTGCCGGCCGCAGCCAGATCCCTTCCGAGCGCGGCCAGCTCGGGCTCGACCTCGACGAGGGTCGCCTGCTCGAGCGACGGCCACGCGTCGAGCGCCGCCCACGACGCGACGCCCGGGCCGGCACCCACGTCGAGCAGCGAGCGTGGACGCCACTCGGGACGCTGGATGCGGAGCTGAGAGAGCACTGCCGCGACTGCGGCATAGGTTGCCGGCGCACGGTAAGCCGCGTAAGCGGCGGCGTCGTCGGCCGTCCGGGCAACGCGGCCCGCACCCTCGGCTCGGTAGGCATCCGAGAGGCGGCGCGCCGTGGCCTCGAGCCGAGCCCGATTCGAGCGTTGTACGAGCTGGTCGATCCCGGCGGCGAGCGCCGGCGGAAGCTCCGGAGAGGGCATGCGGGCACCGTACGCTCTCGGCGTGCACAATCGAGACGCGATCGTCGCCGGCGCCTGGGCCGCGGTCCTCAGCGGCGCGCCTTCGACCCTGCACGCCGTCGCGGCCGGCCGCGATCCGCTCGAGGCCACGAAGGCAGCCGGGTCGATCCTGCTCCCGCGCGAGAGTCGCACGCTGCCACTCCTCGCCGCAGCCGTCCCGGTTCACGTCGCGCTCTCGCTCGGCTGGGCAGTCGTGCTCGAGCGCAGCGCTGTCCGAGGACCGGGGCGCGGCGCCGTCGCGGGACTCGCCATTGCCGCCCTCGATCTCGGGCTCGTCGGCCGGCGCTATCCGCGCCTACGCGACTTGCCCCTTTGGCCGCAGGTCGCCGACCACATCGCCTACGGCGCGATCGTCGGGGTCGTGCTCGCCCACCGCACGCGTGATTGATCCGCGCGGATCGGGGTAGGCCAAATGCAACCCACAGAGGAGGGCTACATGGACGATCGTCAGGAGATGCAGGGTCGCGACACGGTCGCGGTCGCAGAGCTCTGGACGTTCAGCACGCCGTCCCTCAGAGCCGCGGAGCTGATCGGCTTCTCGGTCGAGGCACGGGACGGCGGGATCGGCAAGGTCGACGATGCGACGGACGACATGGGCAGGGGCCACCTGATCGTCGACACCGGCCCGTGGATCTTCGGCAAGAAGGTCATGCTGCCGGCGGGAGTCGTCGAGCGCGTCGACCTCGATGCCGAGACGGTCTTCGTCAACCGCACGAAGGACGAGATCAAGAACGCGCCGGAGCTCGACGCGGACGCGATCGCGGACGACGAGCAGTACCGCAGCCGCCTGGGCGGCTACTACGGCGGCGGCATCTAGCCCGGCGTCTCAGGCGACGCGGCCACCTAGTCGGTGGCCGCGTCGCCGCTTCTGGGTCCCTGTTCCGAGCTCGCCGACCTGTCCGCGCGTAGCGCCTGAACGTCATCGCCGAAGTTGGTGTCGCCTTCGACGACGATCTTGTGCACGAGCCAGGCAAGGACGGCGCCCAGTGGAGGCGCGACGAAGTAGATCCAGATCCCGGTCCACTCGTTGCCGATCAGCGCCGGCCCGAACGTCCTCGCGGGGTTCACCGAGGAGCCGCTGAACGGAACAGCTGCGAAGTGGATCGCGACGAGCGTGAGCGGAATCGCGACCAGCGCGCTGCCGCCGAAACGGGAGCTCTTGGACGACTGGAGGATGACGGAGACGAAGACCGCGGTGAGCACGAGCTCCACGACGAACGCCGTTCCGTCCGACGATGGCACCGTCGCCGTCGACGCAACGTCGTCCTGCGAGGTCGCGAGCAGAAGGACGAGCGCGGCGGCGACGCCGCCCAGCATCTGCGAAACCCAGTAGCCGATCAGGTCGGGCAGGGTGAGCCGCCGGTCGAGGAACAGCCCGAGCGAAACCGCCGGGTTGTAGTGCCCCCCAGACACCTCGGCGAACGCGTACAGGCCGGCGAGCAGTGCGAGGCCGAACGCGAACGGCGCAACGAGGAGCACTGACACGTCCGACCGCACGGCGCCGACAAGCGCGAACGTGCCGATGAAGACGAGGATGAACGTACCGAGGAACTCAGCGGAGTATTTCTGCCACGGCTTCATTGCGCTCTCCTTCCGAGACCGGACTCCTGCGAGCGGAGCCTTGCAGATGTGGGAGTTCGCGCGCGAAACCTCGTCTCCTCCCCACGCGCGCTCGCGCGGGGAGAACCGCGGAGGGGGCGGGCAAGGTTCGATACGGTCCCGTCATGGGCGCGGAGGCTGCAGGAAAGAACGTCGAGGCGGCCAGCTGCCCGCACTGCCACAAGACTTTCACGCCGACGCCGCTCCCGCGGCCGAGCGCGCGGCACCGGGGCTTCAAGTGCCCGCACTGCCGCCTCTTCGTGCCCGTCGAACGCGCGTCGGACGCGCCTCTGACGCGCGACCCCTCCTAGACGCAGTCCTTCAGCGCCTGGGCCTCGGGGAGCCCCTCGAGCTTCTTCAGTGTGTTGTTCTCGATCTGACGGATCCGCTCGCGCGTGACGCCGAAGGCGCGGCCGACCTCCTCGAGCGTGCACGGCGGGGTGCCCGAGAGGCCGAAGCGCAGCTCGATCACCTTCCGCTCGCGCTCGGGCAGGGCCGAGAGCGCCATCTCCACGTCCTCGCGGCGTAGCGAGAGCGATGCGGTGTCGAACGGCGACTCGGCCGAGTCGTCCGGCACGAAGTCACCGAGGGAGCTCTCCTCCTCCTCGCCGATCGGCTTCTCGAGCGAGACGGGGAGCTGCGCCATGCGCAGGATCTCGCGCACCTCGTCGGTCGTCATCTCGAGCTCTTCGGCGATCTCGTCCGGGCGCGGCTCGCGGCCCAGGCGCTGCACCAGCTGGCGCTCGATGTGGACGACCTTGTTCAGCTTCTCGACCATGTGCACGGGGATCCGGATCGTGCGTGCCTTGTCGGCGATCGCGCGGGTAACGGCCTGGCGGATCCACCACGTCGCGTAGGTGGAGAACTTGAAGCCCTTGCGGTAGTCGAACTTCTCGACGGCCCGGATCAGGCCGAGCGAGCCTTCCTGGATCAGGTCGAGAAAGGACAGGCCACGGCCGAGGTATCCCTTCGCGATCGAGACGACGAGGCGGAGGTTCGCCTCCACCATCTGCGTCTTCGCGGACATGTCGCCGCGCTCGATCCGCTTGGCCAGGTAGATCTCCTGGTCGGCGGTGAGCAACGGCACCTTGCCGATCTCGCGCAGGTAGAGACGCAGCGAGTCGAGCGAGGGCTCCACGGTCAGGTCGAGCTTGGGCGCCGGCTTCTCGTCCTCGGCGAGCGCAGGCTGCTCGTGCGGCGGCGACTTGTACTGCTCGCCTTCCACGAGCTCGATCGAGTGGTCGATCAGGTAGGTGTAGAAGTCCTCGATCTGCTCCTTGGACAGCTCCACCTCCTCGAGGCCGGAGACGATCTCGTCGTAGGTGAGAAAGCCCTTCTCCTGGCCCTGCGTGACGAGCTTCTGGAGCTCTTCGACCTCGGGCGGCGCAATGTCGACGGTGAGCATGGACCTCGGCTTTCCTCGTGAGTTGACGGGGGCGGGACCTGCCTAGACACACGAAGAGCCGGTTCGCGCAGCGCCGGCTCTGACCATCGAAGAACCGGATAGTACATCGGATTCCCTCTGTCGTGTCAGCCGGATTTTCACCGGCTCAGAACGACTCCGACACGACCTCGCCGACGCGCTCTCCGCGCGAGTTTACGAGCGAGACAACAGCAAGGTCCGGCACAGTCAGCCCCAGCCGCCGCAGGACCTCGGCGAGCGCCGGCCCCACGGCGCGGCCCGCCCCGTCGGCCACCTTCAGCGCGAGGCCGAGGCCGGCTGGGCCACTCGCGCACAGGAGCCCCTCGGCACCGCCCTTGGCCGTCCAGCCTTCCAGCCGCTGCATCAGCAGCGTGTCAGGGGCGCCCTCGCCGCGGATCAGCTCCGGGTGAGCGCGCATCGCGGCAGCCACCTCGGCGCCCCCCGGGCGCTCCTCCAGCCGCGCGAAGAGCAGCGCCATCCGCTCGAGCGGCATCGCAAAGGTGACGACGCCGCAGCCGTCCACCGCCGTCGGCAGATCGTCGCGCGACACGTCGGCCGCCGCGGCGATCTCGGCCGCGCAGGCCCGCTGCACGGGGTGGTCCGCGAGGCGGTACCCCAGCGAGGGCCACCCCTCCGTCCGGCAGAGCGCGAGCATGCCGGCGTGCTTGCCCGAGCAGTTGTGCTCGATTCGCGTCGGCTCGGCGCCGCACTCGAGGTCGTCCTCGGTCGCCGGAGCCTTCGCCAGCAGCGAGCGAGCCGCGTCGAGCTGGGCCGGCTCGGCGCGATGGGAGGCCGCTGCGATCGCAAGCTCCTGCGTGGTCAGATCGCTCCGAGCGCGGACGACCGGCAGGGCCTGGAACGGCTTGGCCGCGGAGCGAAGGTAGGCGATCGTCATCGCGTCGCCCATCTCCTCGACGACAGCGCCGTCCTGGACGACCACGGCGTGGACGAGATGGCGCGACTCGACGGCGCCTCCCCGGCAGGCGACTACGCTGATGGGGTCCACGGCGGGAGGCTACTCGGATGCCGGAGCTACCAGAGGTCGAAGCCTGGGTGCGCGAGCTCGACGCACCCGTGTCGGCCGCGCCGATCGAGCGCGCCGGGCCGGCGCACATCGCGACGCTGAAGACCTTCGATCCGCCACTCTCCGCCCTCGAGACGCGCCGCTTCGAGGGAGCCCGGCGCCGCGGCAAGCATCTCCTCTTCCCGACCGACGACGGTGAGCTGCTGCTGCGGATCCACCTGATGAGCGCCGGCCGGCTCCGGCGACTCGAACCAGGGGCCAAAGGGCCGAAGACGCCCGCGTTCCGGCTTCGCTTCACCGACGGCACCGAGCTCGTGCTGACCGAAGCCGGGAAGAAGAAGCGGGCCGGCGTGTGGCTCGAGACCCCGGCGCAGACCGAGGCCGAGCTCGCGCACCTCGGGCCGGAGGCGATCGGGCTCGGAGCCGAGCGCCTCCGCGAGATCCTCGCGAACGACAACCGCCGTCTGCACTCGCTGCTGCGCGACCAGCGCGCGCTGGCGGGCATCGGACGCGCGCACGCGAACGAGATCCTCCATCGCGCGCGCCTCTCCCCCTTCGCCCTCTCCACGCAGCTCGGGGACGAGGAGGTGGAGCGGCTCGCCGAGGCGATCGAGGAGGACCTCACGCGCGCACTCGAGCTGCGCGAGGGCGGGAAGGGGGACAAGGACGTCTACCTCGTCCATCGCCGACTCGGGGAGCCGTGCCCCCGCTGCGGAGAACCGCTGCGGCAGGTGGACTACGACGAGCACACGGTGTTCTACTGCGCGGCCTGCCAGACCGGAGGCCGGATCCTCAAGGACCGCAGGCTGTCGCGCCTCCTGCGGTGAGGGTCAGGACGGCAGCGTGACCACGAGGCGCTCTCCCTCGAGCTCGACGCTGCCCCCGAGCGCGCGCACGCACCGGACCGCGACGGCTGCCCCGAGGTCCTTCAGCTCCTCGCCGAGCACGATCGGCCCCGCTTCGGGCACGATCGGCGCGATCTCGACCTGCGCCCCGCGCACCTCGACGGCGACCTCGACGCCGCCATGCCGACTCGCGGCTCGGGCGAGCGCCGCGAGCGAGCGCTCGACGACCTCGACGTCCACCAGCACGGGGCCGCCCTCGCCCGTCGCCTCCGGGACACCCGCGCGCGCCAGCTCGAGCGAGTCGGCCTCGCGGGTGACGGGCTCGTAGCGGTCGCTCTCGATCCGGGCCGAGAGCGAGAGCTGGTCGAGCAGCCCCACGAGCTCCTCGGTGGCCGCGTCGATCATCCCGAGCCAGCGGGCAGTGGTCTCGTCGAGCCCCTCCTGGCGCAGGATCGTCTTCGCGAATCCGTGCACCGTGGCGAGAGGCGTGCGCAGGTCGTGGCAGGCGAGCGACACGAGGCGAGGGAAGTCGGAGGTCATGGCGGCCGGTTGCACAGGCGGTTGGTAGCGTAACCCCCGTGTCCGACGGCCTCGATCTGGTGGCCAACGACCTCCAGGCCTCCGAGCCGGCGGTGCAGCTCTCGCTGACGCGAGCCGGCGTGACCGGCGTCTCCAAGGCGATCCGCGTCAGCCACGAGGGGAGCCAGACGGTGATGGCGGCTCAGATCGAGTGCACCGTCGACCTCGACCGAGCCCAGAAGGGCGTCCACATGTCGCGCTTCCCGGAGCTGTTCGAGGAGGCGATCGAGGCGGTCGTCGACACCGAGGCGCTCCACGTCGAGACGCTCGCCGAGCACATCGCTGGGCACATCGTCGAGCGGCAGAGCGCGCTCCGCGCCGAGGTGCGGATCACCGCGCAGTGGCCCGTGCGACGCACGACCCCCGTGAGCGGCCTCCACACCCAGGAGATGGTCTCGCTCGTCGGGATCGCAGCCGCCACCGGAGACACCGTCCGGCACATCGTCGGCGTGGAGGCGAACGGCATCAACGCCTGCCCCTGCGCGCAGGGCCTCGTGCGCGGCCGCGCTGCCGAGCGGCTCGGCGAGGCAGGCTTCGAGTCGGTCGACATCGAGCGGATCCTGGAGCTCGTCCCGCTGGCGACCCACAACCAGCGTGGCCGCGGCACCCTCTACGTCGGCACCGCGCGCCCACTCGACGCGAACGACCTCGTCCGCGTGGTCGAGAGCTCGATGAGCGCACCCGTCTACGAGCTCCTGAAGCGGCCCGACGAGCTCTTCGTCGTCGAGCACGCGCATCTTCGGCCGCGCTTCGTCGAGGACTCCGTGCGCCTGTCCCTGAAGGGCGCGCTCGAGTCGCTGCCGGAGCTCGAGGACGACGACTTCCTCTTCGCGCGGCAGGTCAACTTCGAGACGATCCACACCCACGACGTCCTGGCCGAGCGGTCGGGCACGGTCGGCGAGCTGCGCGGCGAGCTGGAGACGGGCACGCCGGCGGCGCGGCACACCGCGCTCGCGGACTGGCTGCGGGGCTAGGCCGGGCTAGCGGGCGGCGGTCGGCGCGCGGCGGAGACGGAAGCGGGTCTCGGTGCCCGCGCGCAGCCGCGCGATGTTCGGGCGGTGCAGGTAAACGACGAACGCGCCGGCCACGACGGCGAATCCGACCACCGCCCAGGACTCGCCCAGCACGACGGCGAGGATCGGCAGCAGGAGGCCCGTGACGATGGAGGCGACGGAGGTGTAGCGCCCGATCAGGAAGACGACGAGCCAGAGGACAGCGCTCAGAAGGCCGAAGAGCGGGGCGACGCCCAGGAACGTTCCGGCTGCCGTCGCGACCATCTTGCCGCCCTTCTGGAAGCCGAGGAAGAGCGGCCGCCAGTGCCCGAGCATGGCCGCGCCGCCCGCGAGCACGCCCACCAGGTCGCCTTCGAGCTGGGTGCCGATGAACGCGGGAACGAACCCCTTGGTGATGTCGAGCACGACGATCGGGATGCCGTAGCCCTTCCCGTACGTCCGCCAGACGTTGGACGCGCCGATCGACCCGCTGCCGAACGTGCGGATGTCCTGGCCCTTCGCGATGCGCACGACCCAGTAGCCGAACGGCATCGAGCCGAGCAGGTAGCCGCCGAGGACGACGAGCGCCGCGGTCACGCCGCTACTTCAGGGGGATCTGATACTTCGAGACCCAGTCGTTCACGACACCCCAGTCGAGGTTGTCGAAGAAGGCGTCGATGTACGCACCCCGGTCGGTCTGGAAGTCGAGGAAGTAGGCGTGCTCGTAGACGTCGAGCGCGACGAGCGGCGTCGCGTTCCAGATCGGATACGTGTTCTGCGCGTCGCCGATGTAGTTGAAGAGCCGGCCCTCGTCCCAGTCGTAGGCGGTCCAGGCCCAGCCGCGGCCGGCCATGCCGGTCGCCTTCAGATCGGTCCGCCAGGCGTCCGTCGAGCCGAAGTCGCGCTTGAGCAGGTCGGCGATCGCTCCCTTGGGGTCGCCGCCGTCCCCGCCGAGGTGCTCGAAATACACCTCGTGGTTCTTGATCCCGCCCACGGCGAAGGAGAGCTCGACCTTGAGCGCCCGCAACTCGGAGGAGATCTGGTTCGCGGTGCCGCGGTCGACGGCCCCGAGTTTGCCGAGGATCTCGTTGCGCTTGCCCACGTAGCCCTCGTAGAGCTTGTAGTGGGCCTCGACCGAGGCGCGAGAGATGCCGTCGAGCTCCAAGAGCGCGGGCTTCAGCTCGCGGGGCCTGATCTCCTCGTAACTCGACATGCGGGACCTCCGACTCGGGAACGGCGCGGAGCATATCCTTCCGCCCAGTTGTCGAGATGAAGGAGTCGCGATGCCGTTCACCCTCCCCGACCTGCCGTACGACCCCGCAGCGCTCGAGCCGACCATCGACGCGCGCACGATGGAGATCCACCACGGCAAGCACCACCAGGCCTACGTCGACAACGCGAACAAGGCGCTCGAGGGGACTGAGTGGGCGAACGCAAGCCTGGATTCGGTGCTCGCGAGCATCGACGCCATGCCCTCGGACATCCAGGCGGCGGTCCGCAACAACGCCGGCGGCCACGCCAACCACAGCCTCTTCTGGACGATCATGAGCCCCGACGGCGGCGGGGCACCGGAGGGCGAGCTGAAGGCGGCGATCGACGACCTCTGGGGCGACACCGACGGGCTGAAGACGGCGGTCAACGACGCCGGCGTGAAGCGCTTCGGCAGCGGCTGGACCTGGCTCGTCTGGGACGGGACGGGCCTCGCGGTCAAGTCGACGCCGAATCAGGACAGCCCGGTGCTCGAGAGCGACGTGCCGCTGCTCGGCATCGACGTGTGGGAGCACGCCTACTACCTCAACTACCAGAACCGGCGCCCCGATTACCTCGCCGCCTGGTGGAACGTCGTCAACTGGCCCGAGGTGGCGAAGCGCTTCGAGCAGGCGCGCTAGCGCACGACTCGGCTTTCTACTCGGCGCGGCGGCGGTAGGTGATCTCGCGGCTGAAGCCCGCGAGGTAGCCGACGCCGGCCTGATTGACCGACATCGCGATCCGCAGGCGGGAGACGCCGACGGGCAGCGTCGCTTCGAAGCGGGCTCGCGAGCTCGCGTCGAGCAACACGCGCTTGATCGTCACCCACTGCCCCAACGCCGTGCGGCGCTGCAGCTGCACGCTCTTGCGGGCCATCGAGCGTCCTGCGTAGACGCGCGTGACGAAACCGTTCATCCGCCCGAACGAGATCGTCGGCGCCACTGCAGTCGTGATGACGAGGCTCTTCGACGTCTTCCAGAGCGCCTGGAAGGTCGTGAGGATCTTCGGTGTGACCGTGTAGCCGAAGGTGCCGTCCGTCCCGGTCACGACCGTCGCGAGCACGATCGGCGACGGCTGGCCGTACGGCTGCTGGACGATCTGCACCTGCTCGCCGGCGCGCTTGCTGTTCACCTGGCCCGAGAGCGTCACCCTGGCGCCGTAGCCGATCTGCGGCGCGGAGGTCGCGAGCGTCACCGACGGGGGCGCTCCGGCGACGCGCACCGTCCCCGTGACGCTCGGATTGAGCGCGTCCCGGTACCGGTAGGTGCCGGCGAACTCGAACTTGAACGAATACGTCCGGTTTGGCGCCAGCACCGGAGAGGCGAAGGTGCCGGTGGTCGAGACGATCTGGTGGTTGCGGGTGTCGACGTTCCTCCAGCGGATGGTGTCGCCCGCGACGATGCTGACCGTCACCGGCGCGAAGGCCGCTCGCTTGACCTGGACCGTCTTCGTCGCGCCGAGCGCGGCGGGCGCTGTGGTGAGCGCCGCGGCGAGTGTGAGAACGATCAGAATGCGTCGCATGTGGGGAGCTTTCCACCCAGGTCGGCGCCGAACACCCGATCGGCGGGCAAATTAACGAAGTCCGTACACGCGCACTCGTCACGGGCGGCACCGGGAAGCTCGGCGCAGGCGTCGTCGAGGAGCTGCGCGCCCAGGGCTGGCGGGTCGTCGCGGCCGGGAGTCGCGACGGCGACGTGTCTCGCCGCGACGACGCGCGGGCGCTCGTGGAGCGGGCGGCGGGGGAGCTGGGCGGGCTGGACGTCGTCGTCAACGGCGCGTCGGCAGGCTTCACGCCCAAGCCCTTCGAGGATGTGACGGAGGCCGACGTCGACGCAGCGCTCGGCGCAACCGTGAAAGGCAGCTTCTTCGTCACGCAGGCGGCGGCGCCGCATCTGCGCTCGGGGCGCGGCCTCGTCGTCATGATCGAGGACGTGGCCTCCTACCTGGCCTGGCCCTCGTTCGCCGCCCACTGTGCCGCGAAGGCCGCACAGGCGATGCTGACCCGCGCCCTCGCGCGGGCGCTCGCGCCGGACGTGCGCGTGTGCGGCGTCGCCCCTGGGCCGGTCGCCGTGGAGCCCGGACAGGAGGAGCGGCGCGCAGCAGAGACGTCCCTCGGGCGGGTCGGCAGCCCGAAGGACGTGGCCGCCGCGATCGTCTACCTCGCCGGCGCCGACTTCGTCACCGGCAGCACGATCGTCGTCGACGGCGGCAGGCTGCTGCAAACCGGGGGTCGCGCCGATGCGTAGTTCGGGCACATGGTTGCGGCGCTGGCTCCACCTGGACCGAGGTTCTCCGAGACGCGGAAGGGGAACGCCGTGTTCGAGGTGACCAACGCGGAGCTCACCGACGGGGAATTGATCCAGCGCGTCGCCGACCGTGATCGGGACGCGTTCGACGAGCTGTACCGGCGGTACACGCGCCCCCTGCTCGGGCTGGCTCTGCGCCGGCTCGGCGACCGCGGCCGCGCCGAGGACGCGCTCCAGGACGCCTTCGCCGCCGTTTGGCGCTCAGCCGCGAGCTACGACCCCGAGCGCGGCCCCGGCGCGGCCTGGCTCTACACGGTCGCCAGAAATGCGATCGTCGACGGCGCGCGCCGCCGGCCGGAGCCGCCGGCCGACGTGCCGGAGACCCCCGCCAACGACGTCGGCCCCGACGAGCGGGCCGAGGTGGCGTGGCTCGCCTGGCGCGTCCACCGCGCCATCGAGGAGCTGCCCGAGAATGAGCGCCGGGTGATCGAGCTCGCATACTGGGGCGAGCAGTCTCAGAGTGAGATCGCGGAGTTCCTGAGCGTGCCCCTCGGCACGGTGAAGACACGCACTCGCAGCGGCCTGGCACGCCTGGCCGACCTGCTGGAGGGGGAGCTCCGGTGAAGGAAGGCTTCGACGAGCTCGTCGGCGGCGCCGACCTTCCGGCCGCCGAGCGCGAGCGCCTGCGCCGCGTCCATGAGCTCCTCCTCACCGTCGGGCCACCGCCCGAGGTGGCGCCCGAGCTGCAGGCACCGCCGCGCGAGGAGCCGGTCCGGCTGCTGCCCCGGCGGCGACGCACGACGCTCGCCCTGATCGCGGCGGCGTTGGGCCTCGCCGTCTTCGGCACGGGGTATCTCGTCGGCAGCCGTGCGGCTGAGCCCACGGTCGAGCGGGTGCTCACGATGACCGGCGTGGGCGACGTGAGCGCTGCGCGCGGGACGATCGAGCTCCTGGCTCAGGACACCGCGGGCAACTGGCCCATGCTCGTGCGGGTGCGAGGCCTGGAGCCCAGCGTGGACCGGCGCGATTACTACGAGCTCTGGCTGACCAAGGACGGCGAGCTCGTCGCGCCGTGCGGCCGCTTCGTGGTCGACGGCGACGTGACCGAAGTCACGCTGAGCGTCCCGTACGGCCTCCGCGGCTACGACGGCTGGATCGTCACCCGCGGCGAGTCGGAAGACCCGCTGCTGACGACCTGAGCCAAGCGTTGCTTGTCGGTCGTGGTCGGGCCGCGAAGCGGCCCTTTGGGCCGTGGCATGGCCTGTCCATGCCACGCAGCTCTTGACTATCGGGCGAGCCCGGGCTCTGCCCGGGCTCGCTGCGGGCGGTTACGGCGCGGTGCGGTCGTTTGCCACGAAGGCGGCGTGCGTGACGGGCATCAGCCGCTCGAGGAACGACTCCGCCGCGGCGGCGAACTCGCGGATCTCGAACTGCGCGCTCTCGTGGTTCCGCAGGCCGCAGAAGTGCATCAGGCTGCGCGGGTTGCAGCTCCAGTAGTACTTCGTGTAGGTCGAGAGCGGCAGCACCGCCCGCGCGACCTCCTTGGCGACGCCCTGGTCGAGCATCCGCTCGTAGGCCTCGAACGCGCGCTCGCCGTTCTCCTCGATCTCGCGCCGCACCGCCTCGCGCGTCTCCTCGTCGACCGGCTCGAAGCTGTACGCGCCCGGCTTGCCGACCTGGGTGCGCACGTTGTCCGGGACGTAGAACTCCGCCTCCATCTTCGAGTAGCGGCCGCTCCACTCGTTGTAGCTGTGGCCCGCTCGGTGACGGTGGTGCTCGCGGACGACGAAGAGCGGCGCCTTGACGAGGAAGCGGAAGTAGCCGTGCTCGAACGGGCTCCCGTGGCGCTCGCGGATCAGGAAGCGGATCAGGCCCTCGTCCCGCTCGCCCATCTCGTCGGACTCCTGGTTGAACGACACGCGGGCGCCGTTCACGACCGCGAGGTCGGAGGCCAGGGCGCCGTCGAGCGCCACGAACCCCTTGTCCAGCACTTGGACCACCGTATCCGGCAAGGCGGTCTCTTGTACTACTGGCGTCATGACCTCCATTGTGGACCTCCTGTCGGTCGGAACGTCGGGCTGGTCGTATCCGGCCTGGCGACCCGGCTTCTACCCGGCCGGGCTCCCGAACGAGGACTTCCTCGGGTTCTACGCCGAGCGCTTCCGGACGGTGGAGCTGAACACGACCGGCTACCGGCTGCCCTCGGAGGAGCAATTCGCGCGCTGGGCGACGCAGGCGCCGCCGGGCTTCAGCTTCGCGCCGAAGCTGCCGCAGCGCTCGCTCCGCTCGCTCGGCACCTTCGAGGAGCGGGTGAGCCGGCTCGACGACCGGCTCGGGCCGGTGCGCGTCGTCGTCGAGAGCCCGCGCGACGACGGGCTGCTCGCGCTGCTGCTCGGCTCGACCGGCCTGCGGCTGGCGCTCGACCTGCGCGATCCGAGCTGGGACGAGGTCGACGTTCGCCCTGCCGTGCGCGTCGGCGACTGGGACGCGGACGCCGCCTTCCGCTACCTGCGCTTCCGCGAGCCGCCGTACGACGACGCCGAACTGGACGCCCTGGCGGCGCGGCTCGTGCCCGTGCTCGCGTCCGGCGCCGAGGTCTTCGCCTACTTCCAGCACGAGGACGAGCCCACCGCACCCGCCTATGCCGGTGCCCTGCTGGAGCGTATCGCGGCGGCGGCGGCCGATTCACGCTAGACTACGGGCGTTATCAGAGCGCGTACCTGCGGTGTTTCAGCACCTCTCTTACCGTTCGTGATCAGTGGTAAGGAGGTGTTATTCAATGGCAGCAGGAACCGTGAAGTGGTTCGACGATGCGAAGGGCTACGGCTTCATCGCACCGGAGGACGGCGGCAAGGATCTGTTCGTCCATCACTCCGGCATCGGCGGAGACGGCTTCAAGTCGCTCACCGAGGGAGCGAAGGTCGAGTTCGAGGCCCGTGAGGGTCAGAAGGGTCCGGAGGCGTTCAACGTCGTCCCGACCGCGTAGGGAGGCAATCATCGCCGAAAAGGAAGAGAAGATCGAGCTCGAGGGCGAGGTCGTAGAGGCGTTTCGGAGCGGCATGTTCCGGATCGCCCTCGACAACGGCCACGAGACCCTCGGCTACACAGCCGGGAAGATGCGCCGCTACCGGATCAAGGTCTTTCCGGGAGATCGCATCAAGGTCGAGCTCTCGCCCTACGACCTGACTCGCGGCCGGATCGTCTACCGACACCGGTAGGCGCCGACCGCAGCAGGACACCAGGGGCGTCGCGGGGATTTCCCCGCGGCGCCCTTTCTCGTTCAGTGCCGCGCGACCGCGCCGAGATGGCGCTCGTACGCGCCCGTCTCGAGGATCTCGGCGATCTGGGCGATCACGTGGCGCAGCTCCTCGTCCGAGTTGAAGAAGTGCGGCCCGATCCGGATCCCCGCTCCTGGGCGGAAGTCGCAGACGATCTCGCGCGCGCCCAGCTCGCGGTGTACGGCAGCGAACTCGGGAACGTGCACGGTGACGGTGCCGCCGCGCCGCGCGCGGTCGAGCGGGCTCCTGATCTCGAAGCCGGCTGCGCCCGCCAGCTCGATCAGCAGGTCGGTCTGGCGCAGCGAGGACTCGCGAATCCGCGCAACGCCGACTTCCTCGATCAGGTCGTAGCCGGCGGTGCCCGCGTAGAGCGCGGGCACGTTCGGCGTCCCGGTGAGGAAGCGGGCCGAGCCGTCCGCGTAGCGCAGCTCCTCCTCGAACGCGAACGGCGCTGCATGCGCCTGCCAGCCGGTGACGTTCGGCTCGAGCTGAGGGGCGAGGTCGGGGCGGACGTAGAGCCAGCCGTTCCCGGGGCCACCGCAGAGCCACTTGACCGAGCCGCCGACCGCGAAGTCGACCCCGAGCTCGGTCACGTCGAGCGGCACGATTCCGGCCGACTGGTACGCGTCGAGCACGACGTGCGCGCCGGCCTCGTGCGCGCGCCGCACGATCGCGCGCACGTCCTGGATCTCGCCGGACTTGAAGAGCACGTGGCTGATGGGGACGAGCAACGTGCGCTCGTCGATCGCGTCCACGATCGCGCCGTCGTCCTCGCACACCACGATCTCGAGCTCGGGTCGCGACTGGTAGAGGTAACGCACGGACGGGAAGTTGCCGCGCTCGTAGACGACGCGGTTCCGCGGCGGCTCGGGTCGGAAGCAGGAGAGGACGACCGCCTCCGCGACCGCGACGTTCTGGTGCATGACCGTCGTCCCTGCCGGCGCGCCGACGATCCGGCCGACTTGGTCGCCCACGGTCAGGGGCAGCTCCCACCAGCCCTCTGCCCACGCCCGCACGCCGCGCTCGCGCCAGGCGCGGGCGTACTCGGCGACCTGCGTCTCCACGCGCGCGGGCATCGCTCCGAGCGAGTGGTTGATCAGGTAGGTGGTGTGCTCGAGGATCGGGAACTCGGCGCGGTACTCCGCGAGCTCCTTCACCCCCAGCGCTCCCAGCGGACGAGCTCGTCGAGCGGGAGTCGCCGCTGGCTGAGCCTCGAGATCTGGTCGCTCTCGCGCGGGTTCGGCGCGGGCCGGCCGATCGTCAGCACGCAGACGAAATGGACGTCGTCCGGCACGCCGAGCAGCTGCTTCACCACAGGAACCTGCGCGGGCAGGACGCCGAAGACCCCGGTCGCCAGGCCCTCGTCGAGCGCGGCGAGCTGGATCAGCATGAACGCGGCGCCGGCGTCGACGTACCAGTACGGGGCAGGCCAGCCGATCTCCTCGCCGTCCCGCAGCTTGTCGGGCTGTCGGTAGCGCTCGTGGTAGCTCTCCTCGCGCGTGCCCACGAAGACGTGGACGGGCGCCACTGAGATCCAGGGCTCCAGCCCGAGCGCGACGTACTCCTCCTCACCGGCCAGCCGCGCGAGCTCCCGCCGCGTCTCCGGCTCGGTGACGACGACGAGCCGATGACCCTGGCTGAAGCCGCCGCTCGGCGCCTTCCGCACCACCGACACGACGCGCTCGATCGTCTCGCGCGGAACCGGATCGGGCCGGTAGTGACGCACCATCCGCCGCTGCTTCAGGAGGTCGGCGAGCTCCAAGCCGGTCGCGCTACTCCCACTCGATCGTGGACGGCGGCTTCGACGAGATGTCGAGCGCGACCCTGTTCACGCCCGGGATCTCGTTGATGATGCGGCTCGAGATCGTCTCGAGCAGGTCGTACGGCAGCCGCGCCCAGTCGGCAGTCATCGCGTCCTCGCTCGTCACGGCCCGGATCACGATCGGGTAGGCGTAGGTGCGCTCGTCGCCCTGCACGCCGACGGACTTGATCGCGGGGAGGACGGCGAAGCTCTGCCAGAGCTCGCGGTAGAGGCCGGCCCGGCGCACCTCCTCTTGCAGCACGGAGTCGGCCGCACGCAGGATCTCGAGCCGCTCGCGCGTCACCTCTCCGATGATTCGGATCGCTAGCCCAGGCCCGGGGAACGGCTGGCGCCAGACCATCCGCTCGGGCATCCCGAGCTCCTCACCCACGCGGCGCACCTCGTCCTTGAAGAGCAGCCGCAGCGGCTCGACGAGCTCCATGTCCATCTGCTCGGGGAGGCCGCCGACGTTGTGGTGCGACTTGATCTTCGCGGCCACGCCCTCGGTGCCGCCCGACTCGATCACGTCGCTGTAGAGCGTGCCCTGGACGAGGTACCTGACCGCACCGAGCTGCTTCGCCTCCTCCTCGAAGACTCGGATGAACTCCTCGCCGATGCGACGGCGCTTCTCCTCGGGCTCGGCGACGCCCTCCAGCCGCGCCAGGAAGCGTTCCTGCGCGTCGACGTGCACGAGCGGCACCCGGAAGTGCCCGCCGAAGGTCTCGGCCACCTGCTCCGCCTCGTTCGCGCGCATGAAGCCGTGATCGACGAAGACGCAGGTGAGCTGCTCGCCGATCGCCTTGTAGACGAGGAGGGCGGCGACGGCGGAGTCCACCCCACCCGAGAGCCCGCAGATGACCCGCTCCGAACCGACCTGCCTGCGGATCCGCTCCACCTGCTCCTCGATCACGGCTGCGGGCGTCCAGGCGGGCGGCACGTCGGCCACGCCGTAGAGGAAGTTCTTGAGGACGTCCTGGCCGTACGGGGTGTGCACGACCTCGGGATGGAACTGGACGCCGTAGAGCTGTCGCTCGGGATCCTCGAACGCCGCCACCGGAGTCGCGGCCGAGCGGCCCGTGACGGTCGCGCCCGCCGGCGGTGCGGTGACCGTGTCGCGGTGGCTCATCCAGACGGTCTGGGCATCGGGCAGGCCGGCGAAGAGCGCGCCCGAGCCACCGTCGAGCTCCGTCTTGCCGAACTCGGAGACCCCCGTGCGGGCGACCTCGCCGCCGAGCTCGAGCGCCATCAGCTGGGCGCCGTAACAGATGCCGAGCGTGGGAATGCCGAGTGCGAAGAGCTCCTCGTCCACGCGCGGAGCACCCTCGGCGTACACCGAGGCCGGGCCGCCCGAGAGGATCAGCGCGGTCGGGTTCCGCCGGCGCACCTCCGCCGCCGTCAGCGTGTGCGGGACAAGCTCCGAGTAGACCCGCGCGTCGCGGACCCGGCGGGCGATCAGCTGGGCGTATTGGCCACCGAGGTCGAGCACCAGGACCGGCCGCTCCTCGGGAGCCGGCTCGGGCAGCGGCAGCGGCACGACACTCACTGGCGTCGGTAGTTCGGCGAGTCCTTGGTGATCGTCACGTCGTGCGGGTGGCTCTCGCGCAGGCCGGCGCCGGTGATCCGGACGAAGCGCGACTCGTGCTTCATCGCCTCGATCGTCGGCGCGCCGCAGTAGCCCATCGCCTGGCGCAGGCCCCCGACGAGCTGGTAGAGGATCTGCTGCACCGGACCCTTGTACGGAACGCGGCCCTCGATCCCCTCGGGCACCAGCTTGTCGACGTCCTCGACGTCGCCCTGGAAGTAGCGGTCCTTCGAGAAGGAGCGCGCCTTCATGGCGCCGAGCGAGCCCATGCCGCGGTACTCCTTGAAGCGCTCGCCCTGGACGAGGATCACGTCGCCCGGGCTTTCGTCCACGCCGGCCAGCATCGAGCCGAGCATGACGCTGTCGGCCCCCGCGGCGATCGCCTTGGCGATGTCGCCCGACGAGGTGAGCCCGCCGTCGCCGATCACAGGCACGCCGTGTCGGAGCGCGACCTCGGCGCAGTCGTAGACGGCGGTGATCTGCGGCACCCCGACGCCTGCGACGACACGGGTAGTGCAGATCGAGCCGGGCCCAATGCCGACCTTCACGGCATCGGCGCCCGCGTCGATCAGCGCCTCGGCCGCCTCGGCCGTGGCGATGTTGCCGGCGATCACCTGGATGTCCCACTCCGACTTCACGCGCCGCACCATCTCTCCCACCGAGACCGAGTGGCCGTGCGCGGTGTCCACGACGAGCACGTCGACCTCGGCCTCGACGAGCGCCGCAGCGCGCTCGAAGGCGTCCGTGCCGACGCCGACGGCCGCACCCACGCGCAGGCGGCCCTGCTCGTCCTTCGTCGCGAGCGGGAACTCGATGCGCTTGCGGATGTCCTTGACGGTGATCAGGCCCTTGAGCACGCCGTCTGCGTCGACGACCGGGAGCTTCTCGATCTTGTGCCGGCGCAGGATCTCGTTGGCCTCGTCGAGCGTCGTGCCGACGGGTGCAGTGACAAGGTTCCGGGAGGTCATCAGCGCGGAGACCGGCTGGCGGGTGTTGGTCTCGAAGCGAAGGTCACGGTTGGTCAGGATCCCGACGAGCACGCCGCCCTCGTCCGTGATCGGGACGCCCGAGATGCGGTAGCGCGCCATCAGCTCGAGCGCCTCGGCCACCGGGTCCTCGGGCCGCAGCGTGACGGGCTCGACGATCGTCCCCGACTCCGAGCGCTTCACCTTGTCCACCTCCGCCACCTGCGCCGCGATCGGCAGGTTCCGGTGCACGATCCCGAGCCCGCCCTCGCGGGCGAGCGCGATCGCGAGCCGCGCCTCGGTGACGGTGTCCATCGCCGCGGACACGACCGGGAGCTCGAGGGCGATCGTGCGCGTGAGCCGGGTCGCCGTGCGCACGTCGTTCGGCAGCACGCTCGACTCGGCCGGCAGGAGCAGGACGTCGTCGAACGTCAGTCCCTCCTTGCCGAACTTCACGTCGCGATCCGGCTCGAACTCCACCTCTACGCACCCCTCCCCGAAGGCGAGATGCGATGGGCGAGCGGGCAGATCACGAGTCGGCCGATGGTAACACCGCACCTCGGACGGCCCGCGTTTCGCCGGCTCCGACCCGGGAACAGGAACATGTACGAAAACAAGACGAAGGGAGTCGCATGGCCCGTATCGAGGAGTCGATCGACGTCGAGGTTCCGGTGTCGACCGCGTACAACCAGTGGACGCAGTTCGAGGAGTTCCCCCAGTTCATGGAGGGTGTCGAGAGCGTCCAGCAGATCGACGACACGCACCTGCTGTGGACGGCGGAGATCGGCGGCACGCGCGAGGAGTGGCGCGCCGAGATCACCGAGCAGCACCCCGACGAGCGCGTTGCCTGGCATTCGACCGAGGGCAAGACGAACGCCGGTGTGGTCACGTTCCATCGCCTCGACGAGCGGACGACGCGCGTGATGGTGCAGATGGACTGGGAGCCCGAGGGCGCGAAGGAGTCGGTCGGCTCGGCGGTCGGCGCCGACAGCCGCCGGGTGCAGGGCGACCTGAAGCGCTTCAAGGAGATGATCGAGCGGCGCGGCACGGCCACCGGCGCGTTCCGCGGCGACGTCGAGCACGACGACAAGGGATAACCGGCTCAGCCGGCTCCAAGGCCTCGCAAGCTGGGCGTCCGCTTCCGCGGATGCTCAGCTTGCGCCGGCCAGCTGCAGCTCCTGGAGCTCGACGCCGCCGGCGAGCCGGCTGACGTCCTTCGGCTCGAAGCGCCCCGCACCGACCTCCAGCGTCGATGCGGCGCCCGCCGCGACGGAGAGCCGCAGGGCGTCCTCCGTGGAGCGCCCGGCGAGCTTCGCGGCGATGAATTGCGCCAGCAGGACGTCTCCGGCGCCCACGACCGACACCGGCTCGAGCATCGGCGCGAGCGCGCGGTAGCGCCGCACCTGACGCTCCTCCCGGAAGAGCCCGAAGCACCCGGAGTCGAGCGTGATGTGGACGTTGCGCGCCCCGAGCTCGGCGATCGCGTCGAGCGCCATCAGGAAGTCGTCCTGATCGTCGAGCTCCTGCCCGACGACGTGCTCGGCCTCGCGCTGGTTCGGGGAGACGAGGTACGGCTCGGCCTCCACGCCCAGCCGGAGGGGCTCGCCCTCGGTGTCGAGGACGACGGGCACCCCGCGCCGGTTCAGCTCGCGGATCGCATCGGCGTAGAAGCTCTCCTCGACGCCGCGCGGGAGCGAGCCGGCGAAGACGACGAAGTCCGCGCCGCGCGAGAGGTAGTGGAGCTTCTCCAGCAGCACCTCGAGCTCCTCGGGGGATACCCGGGGGCCCCACTCGTTGATCTCCGTGTACGAGCTCTCCATCGGGTCGACGACGGCCGTCGACGTACGCGACTCCTCGCCGATGCGGACGAAGTCGTTCAGGATCGCCTCCGCGGTCAGCTCCTCGACGATCCGCGTTCCGGTGCGGCCGCCCGCGAGGCCGGTGGCGACCACGGGCACGTCGAGCCGCTTGAGCGCCCGCGCGATGTTGATCCCCTTGCCGCCTGCCAGGGTCAACACCTGGCTCGCGCGATGCCGGTGGCTGCGCTGGAAGTTCGGGACGGTCAGGGTCCGGTCGAGTGCCGCGTTGAGCGTCACGGTGACGATCACGTGATTGCCCCCCAGAGGTGGTGGACGGTGCGTCCTGCGTAGAAGCCTACGCGGTCGAGGCGGTCCGGCAGAGGGACGTCCGCGGCGGCCACGAGCGGCGACCTCGCGACCACCTCGCCACGATCGAGCACCTGCACCTCGCCGAGCCGCTGCCCGGCGCGGACGGGCAGCTCCACCTCGATCGGCGCGACGACCCGCTCGACGAGCGGCCGGTCGACGCGGACGAGCCGAAGCGTCGGCTTCGCCGCCACCAGGCGCACGTCCGGCTGGTCGTAGGCCGTTCGCGCCGTGGCATAGACCCGGCCGCCGGAGATCGCCCACACGGTCCGGTACCGGGCGAGCCCCCAGCGGAGCAGGGAGGCGAGATCCTCGTTCCGGCCCTCGCGCGTCTCGCCGCCGAGGAGCGTCGCGTAGATCGTGACGCCACCGTCCCGCACCGCCGCCACCTGCGACCAGCCCGCACCGTCGGTGTGGCCGGTCTTGACGCCGAGCAGCTTCGGGAAGGTGGAGAGCAGGTCGTTCCAGTTGTGCAGGTTGCGGCCGGCCGCCGTGACGTCGACGAGCCGCACGGTGTCGCGGATGAACGGCTTCCGCATCGCCACGCGGGCGAGCTTCGTCACGTCCCGCGCGCTCGAGACGTGCCCCGGCGCGTCGAGCCCGTCCGGGTTGACGAACCGCGTGTCGGTGAGGCCCAGCTCGCCCGCGCGCTCGTTCATCAGCTCGACGAAGCGCGGGACGGTCCCGGCGACGTGCACCGCGAGCGCGTTCGCAGCGTCGTTGGCGCTCTGGATCAGGGCCGCCTGGATCAGGTCGCGCACGGCTATTCGCTCTCCCGGCTCCAGGTTGATCGTCGACTCCCCGACGGCCGCCGCCCTGCCGGTGACGGTGACGGTCTCGTCCAGGCCGACCCGCTCGAGCGCGACGAGTGCGGTCATCAGCTTCGTGATCGACGCGATCGGCAGGTGCTCCCGCTCGTCCAGCGTCGCGAGCACCTCGCCGGTGGCGCCGTTCTCGACGACGTACGCCTCCGCCCGCACCGGCGGCGGCGCCGCGGTGGCTCCGGCAACGAGCAGAGAGGCCAGCGCTGAGAGCGCAAGGAAAAGGAGAGCCCGCTTCATGATCCTGGCCCCCGGAGGGCCGGCGCCATGCTACTCGACCCGGATCCGCTGGCCGATCGAGAGCGCCACGGGGTCGATGTCCGGGTTCAGGACGAGCAGTTGCTCCACCGTGGTCTCGTGCTCGGCCGCGATCGTCTCGAGCGTGTCGCCCGCCTGGATCTCGTAGAACGCGCGCTCACCGGTGGTCGTCGTCCCCGCCGGGCCGTCGCTCGTCGTCGTCTGCGTCGTCGTCGCGGTCGTCGTCGACGGCGGAGGCGTCGCCTGGTCGTCGGAGAGCGCCGAGCGGACGAGCAGCACGGCGATCGTCGCGGCGACGAGAAAGGCGGCCGGCGCTGCGAAGCGGGCCGAGGTGCGCCGGGCGTCCATCTACCAGCCCGAGACGGACCACACCTCGGAGCGCAGCCGCGCCGCCTCGGCGCCGGCGGCGACGCGCCAGTCGGACTCGCCCCCGCGGTAGGCGTAGTTGACCGAGCGGGAGGCCGTGACGAGTGCGCTGGCAGGCCCGCTCGTGAAGGCTCGTGCCACGTCGGCGGGCGTGGCGCCCTGTGCCCCCACGCCGGGCAGCAGGAGGACGGACCGGGGCAGCAGCTTGCGCGCCTCCCCGACCGCGCGGGGCACGGTGGCGCCGACGACGGCGCCGACGCTCGACAGTCCACGCTCGCCGACGAGATCCGAGCCCCAGTCGTCCACGAGCCGGGCCACGTGCTGCCACACGCGCCGTCCGTCCGAGAGGGTCAGCTCCTGGACGTCGGCTGCGCCCGGGTTGGACGTGCGGACGAGACAGAAGATCCCGGCTCCGTGCAGGCGGCAGGCCTGGAGAAACGGCTCCACGGAGTCGTGGCCGAGATAGGTGTTGACCGTGAGCGCGTCGGCGAGCGCGGGACCGTCCTCGCTCGGCTCGAGGTACGCGGCGGCGTAGGCGCGCGCGGTCGAGCCGATGTCGCCGCGCTTGGCGTCGGCGATCACGAGCAGCCCCGCCTCGCGCGCATAGCGGCAGACGCGCTCGAGGGCACCGATCCCGTCGGCGCCGAGGGTCTCGAAGAAGGCGACCTGTGGCTTCACCGCAACCACGTACGGCGCGACGGCATCCACGAGTCCGCAGCAGAAGCGTGCGTACGCGGAAGCGGCCTCGGCGCGGCCGAGCACCGACTCGCCGCGCAGCTCCACCGGCAGCAGGTCGAGCCGGGGGTCGAGCCCCACGACGAGCTGGCTGCGCTTGCGCTCGACCGCCTCCGCCAGGCGGTCGGCGAACGCAGCCGTCGTCACGCGCGGCCCGGCTTCGAGATCCTGCGCCATCGCGGGACAGGCTACTGCGCGGGGCGGCGAGCGGACACCTTGTGTTCCAGGAACACAAGCTCCCGCAGATCCGCAGCGATCAGGGGTACCGGGAGTGCTTGTGTTTCAGGAACACAAGCCTCTCGTCGCTACGCGGCCAGGATCTGGGCCGCGTCGAGCGGGACGACGCGCAGCTCGGCCGGAGGCTTGCGCAGGAACGAGCCGACGAGGAGCAGCTCGTCAGTGTCCTCGGGGCTCGATACGGGAGCGCCGAGCCGGGCGGCCGCGAGGCCGGCCTCGACCTCGACCCGGCCGGCGCCGCCGGGGAGCAGCGTCCGGGACGCCACGACCCGGCCGCCGGAGACGAAGAACGCACGCCGGAAGCCCTCTTCCACCGCCGGCACGAGCAGGCAGACCTCGAGCGCACGCAGCCGCTCCTGTTCGACGAGTGCGGCGACCACCTCCTCGAGTGCGACCAGCCGGTCGCGCAGCCGCGCCGCGTCCTCGAAGCGGAGGTCCGAGCGCGAGTCGCTTCAGCCGCGCCCGCAGCGGCGGCAGCGCGGCGGCGAGGTCGTCGCCCTCGAGGCCGTCGAGCGCGCGTGCCGCGCGCCGCGCGAGCCCCCTGCTCTTGATCGGCCCCCAGGGGCTCGGTGTCTCGCTGACGACGAAGCCCGTCCCGCGCCGGCGCAGGTAGACGTAGCGATCGGGCCGCACGCCGCGCACGTTCGCCGGTGGACGCAGCTCGCGTAGAAGCCGGAGCTCCTCGAGAGCCGCCTCGAGCTCCGACCCGAGCACCCGCCACTCGACCCGCTCGAGCGCTCCGAGCGCTGCCTCGACCGCCGGCCGCTGCCGCTCCGTGCGGAAGTAGGACCGGAGGCGTGCGCGGAGGTCGCGCGCCCGGCCGACGTAGAGCACCTGCTCGAAGCGATCGCGGAAGAGGTACACCCCCGGCTGCGGTGGCGCGCCCGCGACGAGCGAGCGCTTCGTCGCGAGCCGGCGTGCGCGCGGCGCGGACAGCTCGGCGAGCTCCGCGACGGTCCGGGCGCCACGCTCCTGCGCCAGCCCGGCCAGGGCGACCAGGATCTCGGCTGTGGCCTGCGCGTCGGCGAGCGCCCGGTGGCACGGCTGCACCGCGGTCCCGAAGAAGTAGGCGAGCGATGCGAGGCCGACGCGCGAGATCCGACCCGCCAGCAGACGCCGCGCCAGCCAGACCGTGTCGACCACCGGCCCGGCGAGCCGGCGCCCCGTCAGCCGCTCGACCTCGACGTCGAGGAAGCCGATGTCGAAGCGCGCGTTGTGGGCGACGAGGACGGCGTCGCCGGCGAAGTCGAGGAAACGCCGCACGGCCACCTCCGGCGGCGGCGCGCCGCGCAGGTCACGCGGCTCGATGCCCGTGAGCGCGACCACAGGTGCGGGCAGCGGCTGCCGCGGGTTGACGAGCGTCTCGAACGTCTCTGCGAGCTCGAGCCCACGCACCCTGACGGCACCGATCTCGCAGATGCCGGCGCTGCCGGGCCGCAGGCCGGTCGTCTCGAGGTCGACGACGACGTACGTCGCGCTCTCCAGCGCGAGGTCGGCTCCGGGGGGCGCGGCGAGCCCGACCGACGCGCCGCGCCAGGCGAGGCGCACGTCGCCGTCGACGACGTCTGCAAGGAGCTCCCGGGCCAGCCCGGCCGGGACGTGACGCAGCGCGAAGAGCGAGCGCGCCGCCTCCTCGGCGGGCAGCGGCCCGCGGCGGGCCTCGACGAGCTCCACCAGCCGGTCGGCGGAATCGAACGCGAGCTGCATGCCTCGCAGCGTAAGCGAACATATGTTCGCATGCAAGCGCAAAAGGAGGGCCGCGAGCGTCACCCGACGTCGCGGCCCTCGAGTCCTCGGAGGAGCGGTGGGCTAACCGCCCTTCACGGCCGCCTTGAGCTGGCTGCCGGCCGAGAACTTCGGCACGGTCGCCGCCGGGATATGCACCTTCTCGCTCGGATTGCGCGGGTTGACACCCTCGCGTGCGGCGCGATCGGCAGTCGTGAACTTGCCGAACCCGGTGAACGTGATCGTGTCCCGGGCCTTGAGTGCGTCGGTCACGCAGTCGAGGAACGCGTCCACGGCTGCGCCTGCGTCGCGCCTCGACAGACTGCTCTTCGATGCGACGGCGTCAACGAATTCCTGCTTCGTCACTTGCACTCCTCCTCGTCATGGGATGGTCGGAAACCCGCGAGGACCCTAACAGGGTCGTCGGATTGGCTCAACGATGCGGGTTTGCGGCACTTTTACCACCAGGTAGGAGTTCTCCTCCCCGATAGAGCGGCCGCAGACGCACGCCGAGACGGGCGAGAGCGTCCGACCCACCCTCCTCGCGATCGACCACGCAGACCGCATTTCGGACCTCGAGACCGGCCTCACGGAGCGCGCCGACCGCCTCGAGAAGCGCACCTCCGGAGGTGACGACGTCCTCGATCAGGCAGACGAGCTCGCCCGGCTCGAACGGCCCCTCGATGCGGTTGGCGGTGCCGTACTCCTTCGCCTCCCCGCGCACGATCACGAAGGGGAGCCCGCCCGAGAGCGACGCCGCCGCGGCGAGCGCGACCGCGCCGAGAGCCGGCCCGGCGAGCCGCGCGGCGGCCGGCTCGAATTCGCGCACCGCGGCGGCGAGCCGTTCGCCCAGCGGGCCGAGGAGCTCGGGCTTCGTCTCGAAGCGGTACTTGTCCAGGTACCAGCGGGAGCGCCGGCCGGAGCGGAGCAGGAAGTCGCCCTCCAGCAGCGCGTGCTCGCGCAGCTGCTCGCCCAGGGCGTCCACGATCAGAGAGCCGCGCGCGCGAGCTGGAGCAGGCGCTCGCTGCCGGGTGCGCCGCGCTCGAGCGTCACCATCGAGCCGTCGTCGTAATAGAGGCTGACGCGCTCGCGGGCGGCGTCGCGACGGCGGAAGTGCAGGAGCAGCGGCCCGCCGACGAGGAGGACGAGCGCGAGGAGCCTACGCATCGGCGGTCTTCTTCGTGCGGCGCCGCGGCGCCGGGCTCTCGGCCGCCGGCGGGGCGAGCGAGCGCAGGCACGTGCGCAGGTCGTAGAGGACGAGCCCGGCCGTCGGGGCGGCCGCGGTGGTCGCCGCGATCGCCAGCTCGCCCTCCCGCACGACGAAGACGCTGCCCTCGCGCACGGCGATCTCGAGCTGGGTGAGCGTGCGCCCGTCTCCGCCCGGTGAGGCCGCGGCCGCCTCGAGCAGCTCACGCGCGGTCGTCACGAGACGCTCTGCGGACGGCTCGTCGGCGAACGTCGAGGCGAGCAGGGAGCCGTCGGTCCCGAACACCGCCGCCGTCTCGATCTGCGACGAGATCTCGGTCAGGTCGGCGAGCGCGGCGTCGGCCTCCACGCCGGCGAGCCTAACAGCCTCCGGAGCGCCACTCATACTGCGCGCTGATGCGCAGGCCATTCGCCGAGCCGCTCGCGAAGTTCTTCGCCGACCGCGGGCCGCACCTGGCGGCGATGATCGCGTACTTCGGCCTGCTCTCGTCCGTCTCGCTGATCTTCCTCGCGCTCGCCCTGCTCGGGTACACGGGGCGTGCCGAGGAGTCGAGCTACCTGGTCGAGGAGCTGCGGCGGCTCTTCCCCTCGAGCTCGATCGAGGACATCGTGCGCGTCGTCGAGGCGATCACCTCGAACGCGACCACGCTCGGGCTGATCGGGCTGGCCTTCCTGCTCTGGACGTCGCTGTCGCTCTTCAGCGTGCTCGAGTCCGCCTTCAACATCGTCTACGGCCGCCCGAACCGCTCCTTTCTGCACGGCAAGGGGCTCGCGACCCTGTTCATGGCCGGCTCGATCATCGCCCTCTCGGCGGCGCTCGTCCTCGGCTCGATCGGCTTCGACCTGCTGCGCCGCTTCGCGCCCGACGTCATCTCGAACGGCGTCGTGGCGTATGCGCTCTCGATGCTGATCTCGACCTCGGCCGTGTTCATCTTCCTCGTCGTCGCCTACGAGCGGCTGACGAACGCGAATCTGAGCTTCCGCGCGGTCTGGCCGGGCGCGGCACTCGGAGCCGTGCTGATGCAGCTCACCTTCCAGGTGCTGCCGCTCTTCGTCCGCTTCTCGCGCGAGGTGCTGGCGGTGCAGGCCCTCGGCACCACGGCGCTCCTGCTCGTCTGGATCTACGTGATGGCGAACGTGATCGTCTTCGGCGCCGAGGTGAACTGGTGGCTCGCGCGCGAGCGCGACGGCGACGAGGTGGCCGGCCTGGCCTGACGGGTGGTTGTGCGCAGGGCCGCCCGGTGGCACCCTGCGAGCGAGGAACTGCGGCTTGACGGGGATCGCTGATCGGGTGTTGCACGCCCGCGTGCGGGCGCGTCCGCACGCCCGACGCCGGCTCGCGTTCCTCCTCGCCACCCTCGCCGCGCTCGCGCTGATCGCTGTCGTCGCCGAACTCGACCACGCGCACAAGCAGGCGATGGGGAACGCGGCGCAGGAGTCGGAGTGGTTCTGCGACCACCGCGGCGTGCGTTGCGGCGGTCCCGACTCCGGCCGGATCCAGCACCGCTGGGAGGCCCGGGAGGTCGGCTACAAGACCGCGTTCGGACTGGTCGCGGTGACCGGTGTCGTGCTGCTCGTCAGCCGGCGGCGGCCGCGGCGCTGAGCGCCGCCGCCGCACGCGCGCGGTGCGAGTTCCGCGCCTTCCAGTCGTCGCCGAGCTCGGCCACCGTCCTCCGCTCGCCCGCCGGGACGAAGACGGGGTCGTAGCCGAACCCCTCCGAGCCGCGCCGCTCGGCCGTGATCGTCCCTTCGAGCACGCCGCTCCCGCGCAGCTCGCGGCCGTCGGGTGCGAGCGCGACGAGCTCGCACACGTAGCGCGCACGGCGGTCCTCTACCGCCTCGAGCTCGTCGAGCAGGCGGGCCACGCCGTCGTCGGCCCAGCGCGCGCTCGCCACTCCGGGCGCACCGCCGAGAGCGGCCACCTCGATGCCGGAGTCGTCGGCGAGCAGCCAGGCACCGGGGTCGACCGAGCGGCCGAACTCGACCTTGCCGCGGGCGTTCTCGTAGTAGGAAGCGCCGTCCTCCGGCGGATACGTCTCCACGTCCAGCAGCTCGAGCTCCCAGCCGGGCAGCGACGCCCGGAACTCCCTCAGCTTGGACAGGTTGCGGGAGCAGAGACGCGCTCTCAGGGGCGCCACTGCACCCGCTCGACGTCGTCCAGCTGCGAGACCTCCTCGGCGACGCGTGCCGACTCGGCGCGGCGCGATGCCCGCAGCACCACGTCCATCGTCCGCTCGTCGCCGAACTCGACCGAGGTGATCACACCGCCGACCTCCTCGATCCGCTCGAGCACCTTCGCGCCCGCTCCGCCCGGAGCGAGATTGATCGCGAGCTCTGCCTCCTCCGGCCGCACGCGCGAGAGCATCCGCGCGCTGACGATCTTCAGCGGGCCGAGCGAGACGAGCACGAGCGCGGTCGCCCCGACCGCGACGGCGTAGTAGCCGGTGCCGGCGGCCATCCCGATCGCCGCGACGACCCAGAGCGTCGCGGCCGTGGTGAGGCCACGGACATTGATGCCGCGCACGATGATCGCGCCCGCGCCGAGGAAGCCGATGCCGGTGACGATCTGCGCGGCGATGCGCGTCGGGTCGAAGACGATGCCGTCGCGCGTCGAGAACGTCCAGTCCGTCCAGGCGTACGCGGAGACCAGCGTGAAGACGCAGGCGCCGAGCGCGACGAGCAGGTGCGTGCGAAAGCCGGCCTCGTGGTCGCGCAGCTCCCGCTCCAGCCCGATCGCTCCGCCGAGCCCTGCGGCGACGACGAGGCGCAGCAGGGCGTCCCAGGTCTCGAGCTCAGGCACGAGCCGCCGTCGCCGCCAGCTCCTGCGCCGCGGCGATCTTCTCGATCCCGCCGGCCGCGAGGTCGAGCAGCTCGTCGAGGAGCTCGCGCGAGAAGGGCTCGCGCTCCGCGGTCGCCTGCACCTCGACGAGGCGTCCGTCGCCCGTCATGACGACGTTCATGTCCGTCTCGGCGTTCGAGTCCTCGGCGTAGTCGAGGTCGAGCAGCGCGCGGCCCTCCACGATCCCGACGGAGACGGCCGCCACCGGGCCGGTCAGCGCCTTCGAGAGACCCATGTGGTCGAGCGCGCGGCGCGCGGCGACGTAGGCGCCGGAGATCGCCGCGCAGCGCGTGCCGCCGTCGGCCTGCAGCACGTCGCAGTCGAGCCAGAGCGTGCGCTCGCCGAGCGCCTGGAAGTCGCACACGGACCTGAGCGCGCGCCCGATCAGGCGCTGGATCTCGATCGTGCGCCCGCCCTGCTTTCCCCGCGACGCCTCGCGCTCGACCCGGTCGCCGGTCGACGCGGGCAGCAGGGAGTACTCCGCGGTCATCCAGCCGCGGCCGGACCGGTGCAGCCAGCGCGGCACCCGCTCCTCGACCATCGCCGTGCAGAGGACGCGCGTCTTGCCCTGTGAGAAGAGCACCGAGCCGTGCGCCTGCTCGATGAAGTCGGGCACGAGGTCGAGCTTGCGCAGGTGGTCGTCCCGCTGACGCCCATCGCTTCTCGTCATGCAGCAGCCGCCTGGAGCGCGGCGAGCTCCACGTGCCCGACCTCGTCGATCGGGAGCTGCAGGAAGCGCCGTCCCATCTCGCGGAAGGCACCCGGGTCGCCCGTCGTGAGGAAGCGGTAGCCGCCCTCGCGGGCCGCATCGTTCTCGATCCGCTTCCGCGCCAGCGTCTCCGCCACCTCGCGCGCCGTCTCCTCGGCGGAGAAGACGAGCGTGACGTCGCGGCCGAAGACGCGCTGCAGGATCGGCCGGATCAACGGATAGTGCGTGCAGCCGAGAATGACCGTGTCCACGCCGGCTTCCTTCAACGGCGCCGCGTACTCGCGCACCGCCGCCGCCGTGCCCTCGCCGAACGGGTCGTCGCCTTCGATCAGCGGCACGAGCAGCGGACACGCGACGGGGAACACCGCGGCGCCCGCGTCGAGTGCGTGCACGAGCTCGGAGTAGCGTCCCGTGCTCACCGTCGCCTGCGTCGCGAGCAGGCCGATGCGTCGGTTGCGGGTGGCCTGCACGGCAGCATGCGCCTCCGGCGTGATCACGCCGACGACGGGCACGCGCAGCTCGGTCTGGAGCTCGGGCAGCGCAGCGGCCGTCGCAGAGTTACACGCGACCACGATCAGCTTCACGTCCTGTGCCTCGAGGTAGGCACCGATCTCGCGCGCGAAGCGCCGCACGTCCTCGACCGGACGCGGTCCGTAGGGCAGCCGCGCACCATCGCCGAGGTAGACGAAGTCCTCGTGCGGAAGCGTGACGAGGCACTCGTGCAGGACGGTCAGCCCACCCGCACCCGAGTCGAAGACGCCGATGGGCCGAGAGTCCATCGGGCGATTGTAAGGTCGGCCAGTGGAGATGCGGTCGTGAAGGTGCTCGCCCTCACGCACGGCCCGAGCGTGGGGCCGGGCGTGTTCGGAGCCGAGGTGGCGGCCGGCGGGCACGAGCTGCACGAGTGCCACGTCGCCTCCGGCGGCAGGCCTTCGCACGACGCCGACGCGATCCTCGTCTTCGGCGGGGCGATGCACCCCGACCAGGACGAGCAGCATCCGTGGCTCCTCGCCGAGCACCGTTTCCTCGTCGAGGCGCTCGAGCGCGAGACCCCCGTGTTCGGCATCTGCCTCGGCGCGCAGCTGCTCGCGAAGGCGGCAGGCGCCGCAGTCCGTCCCGCGCCCGAGTCTGAAGTCGGGTGGCTCCCCGTCGAGCTGACGGAGGCGGCGGGCTCCGACCCCGTGCTCTCGGCGGCACCCGGCCGCTTCGAGGCCTTCCAGTGGCACCACTACACCTACGACCTGCCGCACGGCGCGGTCGAGCTGGCGCGCAGCGACACCTGCACGCAGGCGTTCCGCCTCGGCAACGCGATCGGGATCCAGTTCCATGCCGAGGTGACGGAGACGCAGGTGGGCCGCTGGCTGGCCGAGGATCCCGCCGACGTGGACGACGCCGAAGCCCTGCGGGAAGCGACTCGCGAGCGGATCGGAGCGTGGAACGTCCTCGGCCGCTCGCTCTGCCGCCTCTTCCTCGAGTCGAGCTGACCGGTCGTTAGTGTCTGCGGGTGGCGACCGAGGCGCCTCCCGCAGGGCCGGAGCGGCGTCGGCTAGAGGCGGCCGGTCTCGAACGGCAGCGAGTCGTCGCGCGACCACTCGTGCCACGAGCCTGCGTAGTTGCGGGCGTCGTAGCCGGCTGCGCGCAGGATCTGGACGGCGAGCGCCGAGCGCGAGCCGGAGTGGCAGTAGGCCACGACCTCCGCGCCGGCCGGCAACCCCAGCCGCTCCTCGATCTCCGGCGCCGTGAGCTCCATCAGCTCCTGGAGATCGAGGTGGCGGGCACCCGCGATCCTGCCCTGGCGCGGATCGCAGTGCGCGCCGAGCGCGCCCGTGAACTCGTCCTCGTTGCGCACGTCCAGAACGGTCAGTGTCTCGTCGCCGAGCCTCCTGACGAGCTCGTCCCGGTCGATGTCGGTCACCGCTCGATCCTGACCGCGCCCGGCAGCTCGGGCGCGTCGCTCCAGCCGTAGTCGGCGCCGGCGATCCCGATCGCATCGGCGATCCCGGCGAGCACCTCCTCCGCGGGCGGAAGCTCCTCGGGGCTCGCGGCGTGCACGGCGGCCGCGCGCACGGCCGCCGGATCGGCACCCGTCAGCCGCGAGACGACACGGGGATTCGCCGCGAGGGCAATCACGTCTCCGGGCGGCAGGGGACCGTAGTGCTCCTGCACCGAGAGGTACTCGTCGACGACGCTGCCGCGCTCGAAGAGGACGAAGCGCACGACCGCGCCCTGCTCGACGCCGAGGGCGAGCACGACGCCACCCGTCCGGTCGCCGAGCTCCTTGGCCAGCCGACGGAGCTGGCGCGGGTCGCGCTCGCAGACGTCGTCGTAGATCGCGATCCAGCCGTTGCGCGGCGCGCTGACGATGCTGCCGCGGGAGCCCCCGGGGAGCCGTGGCACGAACTGGCGCACGGCACGCTCCAGCCCGCCCTGGTCGTCGGTCTGGACGTGCACCGAGCCGAACGTGCGGCCCGTGTGATCGTCTTGCAGCCGGCTCGTGAGCGTGTCGAGGGGCACGACGAGCTCGAGCAGGTCCTCGCGGAAGCCCCAGCGGGAGTAGATCGAGCGCGCGCGCTCGTTCGCCGCGCCGACCTCGAGCGAGACGAACTCGACTCCTTGCTCGGCGAAGGCCGCGGCGACCCCGCGAACGAGCGCCCGCGCGCTGCCGCTGCGGCGAGCATCCGGCTGGACGTAGAGGTCGCTGAGGAAGCCGAGGCGAGGGGTCTTCCGTCGTGCGAGCGCGAACCCGACCGGGTCGCCCTGCTCGTCGAGCGCCACGAACGCGTGCTCGTCGCGCACGATCTGCTCGATCTCGCGCAGCTCCTGCTCGTGATCGACGGTGACGTGCGGCGGAGGCGGCACCTCCTGCTCGAACGCCCGCCAGAGCTCCTGGATCGCCGCGAGGTCCTGCTCTGTGGCGGCGCGCACGTTCACGGGGCCACCGGGGGCTCGAGCCGCAAGCCGGTCAGGAGGTAGTGGACGGAGAGGTTCTGGAAGGGATGCAAGCGGGCTCCGATGGCGCGGACGTCCTCGCCGTCACCATAGAAAATCGCCACCGCCTTGCGCACACCGAGGTCACCGGCGGGCCAGGCATGCGGCCGGCCGAGATGACGGGCGAGATACCAGTCGGCCGTCCACTCGCCCAGCCCGCGGATCGCGACCAGCCGCTCCTTCACCTCATCGTCGGGCAGCGTCGCGAGCGCCTCGAGGTCGAGCTCGCTGCGGGCGAGGCCGATCACGTACTCCGACTTCCGCACGGAGAAGCCGAGCGCGACGAGCTCCTGCTCGGTCGCGGCGGCGATGCGCTCGCGCGCTGGGAAGCCGACGGCGTGCGCGCCCGGCTCGCCGAACCGCTCGACGAAGCGGCTGCGGATCGCGAAGGCGGAATGGAGCGAGACCTGCTGCGCCGTGATCGACGTCACGAGCGCCTCGAACGGATCGGGCGCGAGCGGCGGCCGGAAGCCCGGTAGCGCCGCGGTCAGGCGCCTGAGGACGGGCTCGTCGGCCGCCCAGGCGTAGAAGGGGGCGAGGTCGAAGCTCGCACCGAGGAGGCGGCGGACCTCGGCCTCGATGCGCGCGTCGAACGGCGTGACGTCGACCCCGCCCGGCGCCGCTTCGATTCGTACCTCCCGCCCGTCGACCACGCGGTGCAGGCCGCCCTCGTGCCAGAGGTTCGCGCGGTCGACGCCGAAGGCGCGGAAGCGCTCGGTGGAGACGTCGAAGTCGTACGGCTGCGGCAATGCGAGCACGGCCATCGGCCGATTGTCGCTTCAAGTCCGCTCGGACGGCTGCCGATACGAACGGCGTGCGTCTTGCGGCCGCCATCCTCGCGCTCTGTGCGCTCGCGCTCGGTCACGTCTCCGCGGCTCCCGCCGCGGGCGAGCGCTCCTGGGCGCAGCCCCAGATCAAGGCAGTCGTCGCCGCCGGCCTCCTCGCGGACGACGTCGCGACCTTCTCGCCTGGCAAGCCGCTGACCCAGCGCGCGCTCGCCGGTGCCCTCGATCTGCTTGCGCTCGACTCCGAGGACCGAGTGACGTCGAGCTACCGCGCGGTCTCGCCCGGCCGGGCGGTCACGATCCGGGAGCTCGATGCTGCACTCGTGGGCTTCCTCGGCCTCGGAGACGCGGCACGCGCGATCACGGCTCAGCTGCGCACGGCCGCTCTCTCCCCGAAGGCCGGCGCCGGCACGGAGACGATCGCCCGCCTGCTCGGCCTGCGCTTCAACCATCCCGCCGCCCGGGACGAGCTCGAGCTCGGCCTCGGCGACCCCGCGAGCCGCGCCGAAGCCGCCTTCTCCCTCGCTCGCCTGCTCGAGCTGTCGAGCTGGGACGTCGAGCGGGTGGAGGCCCAGGCGCAGACGTTCATGCTCCCCGAGCTGAGCGACTGGCAGCGCACCGTGCTCCGCCGCGCCGTCTCGTTCATCGGCTCCCCCTACATCTGGGGCGGCACCTCCGAGCTTCCGCAGCAGCCGCTGGGCAAGGCGGCACCGGGTGGCTTCGACTGCTCGGGCTTCGTCTGGCGCGTGTTCAAGCTGGAGCCGTTCGAAGGCGCCTCCGCGCTCGCGTCGGTCCTGCGCGGCCGGACGACGTACGAGATGTCCGGCGAGGTCGGCCAGGCGCGACGGATCAAGAAGGCTCAGAACCTCCAGCCCGGCGACGTCCTCTTCCAGGGCGCGCGCGGGCCGCAGTCGAAGCCGGCGCAGATCGACCATGCGGCGATCTACCTCGGTGGCGGATGGTTCGTCCACTCCTCCGGCAGCGGCACCACCCTCCATCCGTTCGAAGGGTGGTACCGCGACCGCTTCGCCTGGGCTCGAAGGCCGCTCCGCGAAGCCGGATTGGCCTAGCCGGCCGCCGCCGCGAGCATCGCCGCGACCTGCGCGATCGTGGGCAGAGGCTCGCTCCGGTCCTCCCGCTGCCCGCCGCGCTCGCCCTCGTCGCCCGACGGGCCGTTCAACGTGCCCGACGCACCGGCCGGGACCTGGAGCTTGTAGTGCGCCGCAAAGCCGCGGAAGACGACGTGGCTCCCGAGCGCAACCGCCTCGCCGAACCGGCCCTTGCAGAAGAAGACCCGGCCCTGTTCCGACCGCCGCACGGTCAGGCGGCTCTGAGCGCCGCAGCGCACCTTCAGGTCGCCGCCGAGATCGAGGAAGCCGACGTAGCCGATCCGGCCCACGATCCGCAGCGGGCGCTGGGCCTCGCCGAGCTCCAGCTCGAGCTCGCCGCCGAAGTAGCCGTTGCCCGTGAGCGCCACGGGCCCCGTGACCTCGCCCTTCGTCGCCGCGACCGCAGCCGCCGGGACGAGGAGCGCGATCAGCGCGCAAGCCGCAAACCTACGCACGTTCACTCGCATGTTGTCCTCCTTGATGACGTCCTCCCCGCACGCACTCTCGGCAGAGGACGTAAGGGCGGAACGACTCCGGAGTACGGGGTCCGTTCGCGAGCCGTGAGGAGTTCGTGTGCGGGGTACCGCGTTCGAGGGTCAGTTCGCGTCGAGCCGCCGCGCGACGTCGTGCAGATCCTCGAACGGCTCGTACGTCAGCGCCCGCTCGTCGAGGTAGCGGGCCAGCCCGTCGCGGGCGAACACCCTCTCGGCGGCGCGTGCGGCGCACCGGTCGGAGTAGCCGTCGCCGACGTAGACGAACGGCTCACCAACGAGACTCCCGCGCTTGCACGGCTCGCCGCACACCGCGCACGCCGTCTCGTCGCGGAAGCGGACGACCCAGCCGTCATGCCGGACGTCGAGGCGGTTCGCGAGCACCGCGAGCTCGATCCCCTCCCTTGCCAGCACGGGCTCGATCAGCTCCTGGAACCCCGCCGAGATCACCGTGGGCTCGTACGCGGCGAGCTCGCGCAGGCCGGGGCGCACCTCGACGTGCTCGACCACCCAGTCGACGACGCGGTCGAGCGGCGCGGTGATCGCCCCGAACTCGAGCGCGATCTCCTCGTGCAGGGTCAGGTCGACTCCGACGCGCGGCTCGAGCTCGGCCAGCAGTGCGGGGTCGCCGAACTCGTGGATCACCTGTACGAGCGAATCCTGGACAGTGACCGTCCCGTCCCAGTCCACGACGAGCCGCAACGGTTACAGGTGCGAGGTGAGGCCGGCCTCGCTGGCTTCGCCCTCGCCGGTCTCGTACCAGGAGAGCGCGTACTTGCCGTCGTCGAGGTCGCGCGCGAGCGTCGACAGCCGGAGGGGATAGAAGGTGTCGCACATCACCGCGAGCTCGCCGGTCTCGTGCATGCCGATCGACTTCTCGGCGAGACCCGGCTGCGGCCCATGGGGCAGGCCCGACGGGTGCAGGGTGATCGACCCCACGTCGACGCCCTTGCGCGAGCCGAAGTTGCCGGAGACGTAATAGATCATCTCCTCGCTCTGCAGATTCGAGTGGTGGTACGGGATCGGCACTGCCAGCGGGTCGAAGTCGAGCTTGCGCGGGCAGAACGAGCAGATCACGAAGTTGCGGCCGGCGAACGTCTGGTGGGCGGGAGGCGGCTGGTGGATCCGGCCGGTGAGCGGCTCGAAGTCGTGGATCGAGAACGTCCACGGAAACAGGTAGCCGTCCCAGCCGACGACGTCGAAGGGGTGGTAGTCGAGCAGGTAGGTCTGATAGCCGTCGCGGACGCGCACCTTGACCGGGAACTCACCCTTCTCCCGATGCGTGTTCAGCTGCGCCGGCGGATGGATGTCGCGGTGGTAGTACGGCGCCCCTTCGATGATCTGACCGGACTGGTTGCGGTAGCGGCGCGGGATCTCGATCAGGCCGGGGGTCTCGAAGACGAGGTGCCGCTGCGGGCCGACGGGAGCGAACTTGTACGTCGTCCCGCGTGGCACGACGATGTAGTCGCCCTCCTTGTAGGGCAGGTCGCCGAAGATCGTCGCGAGCGTGCCGGAGCCCTCGTGAACGAAGATCACCTCGTCGCGCTCGCCGTTCCGGAAGAACGTCTCCATCGTCTCGGCCGGCCGGCAGATCGAGATCTCCACGTCCGAGTTCCACATCAGCAGTCGCCGGCCGGTGATCTCGTCGCCCTCGGCCTCGATCTCCTTCGTGTTCATCAGCCGGTGCTGGTGCGTGTCCGGCACCCACTCGTCGCGCTCGATCGGCTCGAAGCCGCCGATCTCCATCACGCGGCACGGCGACTGGAGGTGGTAGAGGATCGACTCGTTCCCCGTGAAACCCTCGAGCCCCATCACCTCTTCGGTGAGGAGCGTCCCGTTCTCGCGGAACTGGATGTGTCGCTTGCGCGGCACGTCGCCGAGACGCTGGTAGAACGGCATGGCGTGAGGATACCGGCGCTAGCCTCGAGGCCCGACCGTGTTCCGCAGCACGCCGATTCCCTCCACCTCCAGCTCGACCACGTCGCCCGGCTGGAGCCAGCGGCCGTCGCCGAGCTCCAGGATGCAGCCCGTGCCGACCGTGCCGGAGCCGAGCACGTCGCCGGAGCGCAAGACCGTGTTCCGTGCCGCCTGCTCACGGATCCGCTCCCACGAGAAGTGCAGGTCGCGCAGGTTCCCGCGCGAGCGCTCCTCGCCGTTCACCCGCGCCACCAGCTCCGCCTCGCCACCGGGGAACTCGTCGACCGTGACCACGACCGGGCCGAGCGAGGTGGCGAAGTCCTTCCCCTTCGCCGGCCCGAGCCCAACTTTCATCTCGGTGCGCTGCAGGTCGCGCGCAGACCAGTCGTTCATGACCGTGAAGCCGCCGATGCGGCCCTCGGCACCGACGATCGCCGCGACCTCCAGCTCGTAGTCGAGCTCCTCCGAGCCCTCCGGGTACGGAATCTCGGCGTCGGGCCCGTAGATCGCCGCCGGGTTGGAGAAGTAGAAGACGGGCTGCTCGTACCACTCGGGCGGCACCTCGAGCCCGCGCGAGGCGCGCGCCGTGGCGACGTGCCGCTCGAAGGCGTAGAAATCGCGGACGGAGGGCGGGTTCAGGACCGGCGCCAGGAGCTTCACCTCGTCGAGCGGGTACTCCGCGTGCTCCCGGGCCTGCGAGCCGCCGGTGAAGAAGGACTGGATCGTCTGCGCCGCCAGCTGGATCACGCGGTCACCTTCGATCCGGCCGGGCCAGCCGCGCTCGAGGTCGCGCTCGAGCGGCGTGAACATGCACAGGCGCACGCGCGGAAACTACCTATGCACCGGCCTACGGCTCGGTGTGGACGATCACGTCTGCGATCTCGGGGTGCTCGGCCCGCAGCCTGTCCTCGACCTCGCTCGCCCGCGCGTGGGCGTCGGCGAGCGTGCCGGCCGGATCGAGCCCGAGGGTCAGGAACGCCACGAGGCCCTCGGCGGTGCGGAGGACACGCACCTCGCGCGGGGTGCCGCCCGCGACCTCGCGCACGATCCGCGCCACGTCACCCGGGGCGAGCTCGACGGCGGTGCTCGCCTCCGCGAGCGGCTCCAGGTGGGTCTGCACCGAGCCGATCTCGGGGACCGCGGCGGTGATCGCCGCCTCGACCTGCTCGGCGATCTCGTGCGCCGCTTCGAGCGGCAGCTCGCCGGGAAGCTTCAGGTGCAGGGAGAGCTCCGTCGCACCGTCGAGCGTGACCAGGCTCAGGTTGTGGATCTCGCGCACGCGCGGCACCGTGAGCGCCGCCGCGTGGGCGCGCTCGCGGAGGGCCGCCTCGGCCTCGCCCGGCTCGACGTGGACGACGACGTCGCTCCCAGGCAGGACGCGCTCCACCGCCTCCTCGACACGGTCGGCCATCGCGTGGCCCTGGGCCACGGCCGCGCCCGGCGGTACGGAGATGACGACGTCGGCGAAGTGGCTCGGCCCGGCCTGGCGAAGCCGGAGGCGGGAGAGCTCCACGGGCGGCTCGAGGGCCGCGATCGCAGCGCGCGCGGCTTCCTCGGCCGCCGCCGGCGCACGATCCATGAGCACGTCGACGTTCCGCCGGATCAGACGGGCCGCGGCGGTGAGCACGAGCGCCGCCACGAAGAGCGCGGCGAGCGCGTCGCCCTCGGGGAACCCCATGGCCGCCGCCACCAGGCCGGCCACCACGGCCAGCGTGCCGACGAGGTCGCTGGCGAAGTGGAGCGCGTTCGAGAGCAGGGCCGCGCTCCGGTACCGGCGCGCGGCACGGTACGACGCGGTGGTGCGCGACACGTCGATCGCCAGCACGACACCAAGCACGACGAACACCCACCAGGCCGTCTCGATCTCGTGCTCGATGGCGCCCGTCAGCCGCGCGACCGCGAGCCCGGCGACCGCGAGGCTGACGAGCGCGAGCACGGCGGCCTCGGCGAGCGCGGCCAGGTGCTCGGCCTTGCCGTGGCCGAACGGATGCGCGCTGTCGGCGGGCCGGCCTGCGACGCCGACCGCGAAGAAGGTGAGGATGGCAGCGACGAGGTCGGTGCCCGAGTGGAGCGCCTCGGAGATGAGCCCGAGACTGCCGCTGACCAGCCCCGTGACGAGCTTGAGCGCAAGGAGCAGGGACGCGGCGGCGACCGAGGCGAGCGCGGTTCGCCGCAGCGGGCTCATGGGCGAAGGCTAGACGGGTTCGGGAGCGGCGACGATCAAAGGTTGCCGCGCAGGGCCTGCTCGCGCTCGATCGACTCGAAGAGCGCCTTGAAGTTGCCCTCGCCGAACGTCGTCGCGCCGTGGCGCTCGATCACCTCGAAGAAGAGCGTCGGCCGGTCCTGCGCCGTCTTCGTGAAGATCTGGAGCAGGTAGCCGTCGTCGTCGCGGTCGGCGAGGATCCGGAGGCGCCGGAGGTCGTCGTAGCTCTCGCTGATCTCGCCGACGCGGCCCTGCACGTCGTCGTAGTACGTCTCGGGCGTGTCCAGGAACGCGATCCCGCGCGCCTTCAGTGCCTCGACGGTGCCGACGACGTCGCGCGTCTGCAGCGCGATGTGCTGCACGCCCGGCCCCTCGCTGAACTCGAGGTACTCGTCGATCTGGCTCTTGCGCTTGCCCTCGGCCGGCTCGTTGATCGGGAACTTGATCTTCCCGGCGCCGTCGGCCATCACCTTCGACATCAGCGCGGAGTACTCCGTCTGGATCTGGTCGTCGCCGAAGTGGACGATGTTCACCATTCCGAAGACCTGCTCGTAGAACTCGACCCAGTGATCCATCTTCCCGAGCTCGACGTTGCCGACGACGTGGTCGATCGCGACGAGCCCGACCCCGTCGCCGGGGGCGCCGTTCGGGGACAGCGAGACGAAGCCGGGCAGGTACGGGCCGTCGTACCCGGACCGGTCGACGAAGGTGTGGACGTTGTCGCCGTAGGTCGCGATCGTGGCGAGCTCGACGCGGCCCTGCTCGTCCTCGACGACGTGCGGCTCGACCACGCTCTGCGCACCGCGGGCGACCGCCTCGCGATAGGCGGTAGCAGCGTCCGGCACGGCGAGAGCGACGTCCTTCGCCGCGTCCCCGTGCCGGGCGACGAAGCGGGTGATCTCGCTGTCGGAGCGGAGCCCGCTCGTGAGCACGATCCGGATCTCGCCCTGCTCGAGCACGTACGAGGCGCGGTCGCGAAGCCCCGTCTCCGGGCCGCCGTAGGCGACCCGTGTGAACCCGAACGCATGCTCGTAGAAGTACGCAGCCTGCTTCGCGTTGCCCACCCAGAGCTCGAGGTGATCCCAACCGTCGAGCGGCATGAAGTCGTGCTCGGACACGCGCGGATTCTACTCGGCGGGGGGAGGGGGCGCCTTCCCCGCGGGTCGCCGGGCGAGCAGGATGCCGCCCCCGATCAGCACGCCGCCGGCGACCTGCAGCGCGGTCATCCGCTCCGAGAGCAGGACGAGCGCGAAGACCGCGGCGACGAACGGCTGCAGGTTCGCGATCAGCGTCGCGCGCGAGGGGCCGATTCCGTGCAGCGCGCGGAACCAGAGGACGTTCGTCAGCACCAGCGGCCCCAGCGTGGCGAAGACGAGGAGCACCCACACCCAGGCCGAGACGCCGTAGTCCTGTTCGACCGCTTGCCGGCCCCCCGTCGCCGCGATCGCGACCCACCCCAGCGGGAGCACGACGGCGCTGATCCGGGATGCGGAGTACCGGGCCATCAGCGGCGCGATCGCGACCGAGTAGCCGGCCCAGGTCGCAGCCGTGACGATCCCGAGCGCGATCCCCAGCCGGCTCGCAGACACCTCGCCTCCGGCTCCGGCCGCGACGAGACCGACGCCGGCGAACGAGACGATCGAGGCGCCCCAGAAGCGCCGCGACATCCGCTCCAGCCCGAGCGCGAGCCCGATCAGCGCCGCGAAGATCGGCGTGGCACCGAGGAGCAGCGCGATCGTCGACGCGCTGGTGGAGTCGAGCGCGTAGACGAACGCGATCTGGTTCAGGTAGAGGAAGAGCGCGGCGAGACCGACCAGCCCGAGGTCGCGGGGAGCGATCCGCAGCGTCCGCTCGGCGAGTACCGCGATCACGACGAAGATCACCGACGCAAGCCCGTAGCGGACGACCGCGTACGCGAGCGGCTGGAACCCGTGCTGGAGGATGTAGCGCGTGACAGTGAGGTTGAGCGCCCACAGGACGACGGTGAGAAGCAGCATCAGATGGACGGGCCGAACCACCGGTTGAGCCTATGTGGGCCGCGGTAGTCTTCCGCCGATGGCCGAGCCGACGATTCGCGACATCGACGCCCTCGTCGGGCCGGCGACGCCGCACTTCGCCTACCAGCTGCGCGCCCGCATCCGCGAGCTGATCCAGGATCTCCCACCCGACCACGAAGTGCGCCGCTACGGGGAGCAGCAGATGGAGCTGCTCGACCGGCTCGGGCATGCGTCGACGAAGGCGGAGGACTCCTCGCCCGAGCCGCGCTCGCGGCCCGGCTGGGAGACGCTGCCGAGCTCCGCGCCCGCATCGGCCCCGCAACCGCCGCGCCGAGGCTCACGGGCCTGAACACACACCCCTCGCGTTCCTGGCGCGCCGCTCGCGGTGCGTAGGCCGGTGGGACAGTACGGAGGTACGGCCCGCCGGCTGAAGCGCCGCGAGCGGCGCGAGGCTGCGCCGGAGGCCGGCTCCGCCGGCCGGGAGGCGCAGCCGGCCAGGTGCGCGAGGTGAGCTTCGAGGGTTCTTCCGTCCTCGTGACGGGAGGGTCGCGCGGAATCGGCAAGGCGATCGCGCTGCGCTTCGCCGCGCTCGGCGCGACGCAGGTGGCGATCGGCTACCTGCGCTCCGACAAGGCAGCCGAGGCCACGGCCGAGGAGTTGCGGGCGCTCGGCGCCGAGCCCGTGCTCGTGCGCGGCAACATCTCGTCGTCCCGTGTGCTCGAGGAGGTGGCCGCGCTCGGGCCGCTCGACGCGCTCGTGCACAACGCGGCCAGCGGCGTCATTCGCCCGGCGCTCGAGACGGAGGACAAGCACTGGGACTGGACGCTCGACGCGAATGCGAAGGCGCTGCTCTCCCTCGCACGCGTGTCGGCACCGCAGATGCGACCCGGCTCGTCGATCATTGGCCTCTCGAGCCTCGGCTCGCAGCGCGTGCTGGAGAACTACTCGCTCGTCGGCACCTCGAAGGCTGCGCTGGAGGCGCTCGTGCGCTACCTGGCAGTCGAGCTCGCCGGGCGCGGCATCCGCGTGAACGCGGTCTCGGCCGGCGTCGTGGACACCGGTGCGCTCGAGCACTTCCCGAACCGGGAGGCGATGCTCGAGCTGGGCGCCCGCAACCCCGTCGGCAGGCTCGTGACGCCGGAGGACGTCGCCGCGGCGGTCACCTTCCTCTGCTCCCGGGAAGCGGAGATGGTGCGCGGGCAGACGCTCGTCGTCGACGGCGGCTACTCGCTGCTGGCCTAGGAGCTAGCCCCGACGCCGTGGCCCGCGGTCGAAGCGACCGCGGCTTGCGCCGGTGAGCCAGTCGCCGCCGACTGTGGCGCCGAGGCTGAGCGCGCCCGCGACGAGGGCGAAGAAGAGGTAGACGCCGAGGGCGCCGAGACCCCAGGCGACCCCCACCGCCACAGCGCCGGCGACGATCACCCCGAGCGCGATCCGGGCCGCCATCACCCCACGGTAGCGCCGTCACGGGGCACACTGCAACGGTGGAGCCGACCGATCACAACCGCCGCGCCTTCGACGACGCGCACCGGACGTCCGAGAACGTGCTCGCGACGCCGGGGCTGCCACCACGGATCCGCGAGCGGCTGGCCGGCGTCGGCGGAAGCCGCGTGCTCCATCTCCTCTGCGGCACCGGCCGCGAGACGCTCGAGCTCGTCGAGCTCGGCGCGCTCGTGACGGGCGTCGACGACGACTCGGAGGCGATCGAGGCGGCCCGCCGGAAGGGGCCCGACGTGCCCTGGGTGCACGCCGACGCCGAGGCCCTCCCCCCCGAGCTCCTGCTCGGCCGCTGGGATCTGGTGTATCTCGGCTCCGGCTCGCTGCGGCGGCTGCGAGACCCGCGTGCGTGGGCGGCCGGCGTGTCCGCAGCGCTCCGCCCGGGCGGGGTTCTGCTGCTCCACGACGAGCATCCGGCCGCGCTCTGCCTCGACGCGTTCGGGCGCTGGCGCGGCGACTACTTCGCGACGATCGGCCTGGGCGAGCTCGTCACCTGCGTCGTCGACGCCGGCCTCGTCCTGCGCGGCGTCGAGGAGTGGCCGGGCCGCGAGGCCAAGATTCCCGACCAGCTCGTCCTGGCAGCCGAGAAGCAGGAGGCGTAGAAACCGGCGCAGCGGGGACAGAGGGCGTATGGGAGTCGGAGTCAGCCTCGTCCTGATCGCCGTCGGCGCGATCCTCACCTGGGGCGTCACCGCCGAGGCCGAGGGTCTCGACGTGAACGCGATCGGCGTGATCCTGCTGATCGTCGGCCTGCTGGGGCTCGTGCTCTCGATGATCTTCTGGTCGAGCTGGGGCGGCTTCCACCGCCGCGCCGCCTACGTCGAGGGCGCGCCGGTGCGCCCCGCCGCGCCGCAGCGCCGGACGACGGTCGTCGAGGAAGACGACGTCCCTCCGGGCCCGCCGCCGCCGTAGCGGCTAGCGCCCGGGCACGAGCCGGTTCAGCGTGTCGGCGGCGATGTAGCCGGCCACCTTGGGGTTCTCCTGCAGCCGCCGCAGCGAGTACTCGTACCACTGGCGCCCGAAGGGCACGTAGATGCGGAGCCGATGCCCCTCGGCCACCAGCCGGTCGCCGAGGCGGGTCTGCACGCCCAGGAGCATCTGGAACTCGTACTCGTCGCGGTCGAGCTCGCGCTCGCGCACCGCGCGGAGTGCCTGCTCGACGAGCCACTCGTCGTGCGTCGCGATCCCGACGTAGCAGCCGCCGTCGAGGAGGGCGTCGAGCGCGCTCACATAGTTCGCCCGCACGGCGTCGAAGTCCCGGTGAGCGATGTCGGGCGGCTCCAGGTAGATGCCCTTGCAGAGCCGGACGTTCGCGCCGGCGAGAGCGGTCGCGTCGTCGACCGTGCGCTTGAGCGCGGCCTGCAGGACGACGCCCAGGTTCTCGGCGCCGGCAGCCAGGAGGTCGTGGTAGAGCGAGAGCGTCGCGTCCGTCGTGGACGAGTCTTCCATGTCGATCCGGACGAACGTGCCGCGGGCGGCGATCGCCTCCAGGTTGGCCCGCGCGAGCTCGGGATCGAGGCTCAGGCCGATCCCGCTGAGCTTGACACTGACGTTCGCGTCGAGCCCGTCCTCGTCGATCACGTCGAGGAAGTCGAGGTACGCCTGGGTGATCTCCTCGGCCTCGTCCGGCCGCGTGATCTCCTCGCCCAGGACGTCCACGGTGGCCAGCTTTCCCTGCGCGTTCAGGGTCGCGACGACGCGCCGCGCATCGGCCAGCTCGGGCCCGGCGATGTAGCGGGCCGAGAGCCGGCGGACGACGGGCCGCGGCACCGCCGGCAGCAGCCGGACGATCGTCTTGTCGAGCAGTGACATCGGCGGCGGAGCCTACCCCGTCGATCGCGTTCCTGGCGCGCGTCTGGCCGTGCGCGGCCGGAGGGGATAGGCCGTTAGGCCAGACCCGGAGAGTCGCGTTCGGCCAGGCGCGCGAGGCTGGCGGAGGCGGGCTCCGCCCGCCGGGAGCCGGCCGGCCAGGGGCGCGAGCGAGCCTACTACTGTTCGCGCATGAAGCCCTGGCGCGCCGCCGAGACGAGCGCGACGGCCTCGGGGAAGAGCACGCGCATGGCGTCGCGGAGCGCGATCGCCTGCTCGTCCGGCCCGCCGGCGGCCTGAACCTGCTTGAGCGCCGCCGCGGTCAGCTCGACGGCGGTGTTGAGCGTCAGCGTCGCGAACTGCTCGCGCTGCGCCTCCTGCACCGTCTCGGCCTGTTTCGCCGCGAACTCCTGGATCCCGCGCAGCAGATCCTCGGGATCGCCGCCGAACGGGAAACCGAAGCCGCCTTCCATGCCCGATAGGTTAGACGAGCGGGCCTCTGTAAGAGCGCTCGACGTCGCCGAGCAGGGCGTCGACCACGGCGGCGGAGCCGCGCAGAGCCTCGGCGAAGGGTGAGGGCTGGAGCCCGCCGCCGAGCGCGACCTCGAGCTGCCGCGCCGCCTGGCCGATCGCGTCCAGCCGCGCGGGAGTCGCAAGCACGGGCGGCGACCCGAGCACGCTCTGGAGCTCGTCGAGCGCCGACTCGGCCTCGTCGATCCCGTCGGGCGCCTCGGTCAGCCGGATCGCGACGAGCTGCGCGCGCAGCTCGTCGAGGTCGCCCCCGCCCGCCGTCTCCGCGGCGAGCTCGCACAGGGCCGCGATCGAGATTGCGTCCCGCACGTCTCCGCGGCTCGCGACGGGCTCGCCCGCGCCGTCGAGCGCGAGCCACGTCTGCTCGTCGCCGGCTGCGCGCTCGAACGCGCAGACGTAGATCCTGCGCTCCGGCGCAGGTTCGGTGGCGAGCACCGCGGCGACGCGCTCGTCGGGCTCTGCCCGGCTCGCCGCCAGCGCGGCGATCCCCTCCAGCTCGTCGGCGAGCGTCACCGAGCCAGCATGCCGCAACTACCATGCGCCGATGCTCGAGAACACACTCGAGGCAGTCTCCGTCGCCGCCGTCGTCCTTGCGGCCGTCGCAGTCGGAGCGGCCGCTGCGGGCCAGCTGCGGCCGCGTGGCGCGGCGCTGCTTGCGGCGCTCGTCGGTCTCGTCGCGGCGGCCGCGTGGGTCCTGGTCGCGCTCGATCCCGACCGAGAGCTCGCTCTTGCGGCGACTGCGCTGACCGGCGCCGCTGTCGCCCTAACCGGGGCGGCCGCGCCTGGCCCAGGCGCTGCGCCGCGTGCGCGCGAACGAACGACTGCTCGACGCGGCTCACGCGAGGATCGAGGCTGCGATCGCGGAGGAGACCGAGCAACGGACGGCCGAGCTGCAGCAGCTGCTGGCCCGCACGCGAGCCGATTCGATCTCGATCCTGGCCGAGGAGGAGCGGCGGATCGCGGAGGAGCGCCGGCGCGAGTTCGGCGAACGCGAGCGCAGCGCCGGCCAGGAGCTCGCCGGGGCGCTCGCGTCCGTGGAGCAACGCGTCCAGGAGCGGCTGCGCGGCTGGTCGGACGATCTCGATCGAGCTCAGAGCGCGCTCGAAGCGCAGCTCGGAAAGCTCGAGCAGAAGCAGAAGCAGCTGATCGCCGAGGCGGAGGCACGCATCGAGGCCGAGGCGGCCGAGCTGGTGACGACATCAGAGACGCAGCGAGCCTCGGTCCTGCGGTTGCGCGAGGACCTCGAGCGCTCCGCACAGGCGGCGGTGGCGGAGGCTCTGGACGAGCTCCAGGCACACACCGGCGAGCGGCGTCGCGTGATCGAGGAGATCGCAGATCGGCTCCGTCGCCGCGAGGAGGCGCTGGCCGAGCAGATCGAGCGCGGCGAGGTCGACGCGACCCGCCGGATCGAGGCCTCGTTCGCCGATGTCGAGCGCAGGCAGGTGGAGCAGCTGCAGCGCACCGTGGCCCGCGAGGGCGAGCGCTTCGCCGAGGCGGCGGCGCAGCAGTTCGACGTGACGCTCCGCAGCTCACGCGAGGAGGCTGCGGCCCGCCTCTCCCGTGAGCTCGACCGCGCGGTCGAGACGTTCGTCCGGCAGGCGGACGCCGTGTTCGCAGAGCGGCTCACCCAGACCGGCGAGAGCGGTCAGAAGCGGATCGAAGCACGCCTGCGCCAGTCCCAGACTGCCTTCGAACGGGAGCGCGAGGAGCTGACCGAGGCCTTTGCGCGCCGAATCGCGGACGCCGACGCCGATCTGAGGCGCACGCTCGGCTCGCTCGTGGCCGAGGCCGAGGCCGAGCGGGCGGCCCTGGAGGCCCGGCTCGGGGACCTCTCGCGCAAGGTCGACGACCTGCACGCGGGCATCCGCCGGAGCTGAAACCCACCCGGGGGGCTACCCACAGGCCTACCCACAGCGAGCCAACTTTAGGTGGGAGGGTTCGTCTGATGCAGCACGAACACTCGACGCACAATGGCTGAGACGACCGAGCTCATCGAGCGTGGCAACGAGCGCGCGAAGGTGGAGTCCTGGCGGCTGCACGTCCTGATGGAGGCCGGCTACCCACTTCCGCTCGCCGAGCGGATCGCGGCTGCGCTCGAAGCCGACCTGCACGAGGCGGTCGAGCTCGTCGGCAAGGGCTGCGACCCGCGCACGGCCGCTGAGATTCTGCTCTAGCCCGCAGCGAGCACCGGCAAAGCCCGCGCTCGCGCGAACGTCAAGAGCTGCGTGAGCATGGCCGAGCCATGCCCAGGCAAGACCCCTGAAGGAGGCCGCTTCGCGGCCTCTCCTGCCGACGGACGAGCCTGGGCCGCGGGCTTACCCGCCGACGGACAGGCCCGGGCCGAATCTCGCCACGAGCGCGGCGAGCGCGGCCCCGGCACAGCCGAGCGCGAACGCGGCGTCGACGCCCCACTCGTCGATCGCGATCCCGCCCACGGCGGCTCCCGTCGCGAGCCCTGCCGAGAGGCTGGTGCCGATCCAGGCGAAGGCCTCTGCGTGCGTCCCCGGGCGGGCGACGCGGTCGAGCAGGCCGTAGGCCGCGGCGAAGGACGGTGCGATCGGGAGGCCGGCGACGAAGGCGAGCACCGCGAGCACCGGCAGGGACGGGGCCAGCACGAGCGGGGCGAGGCCGATCGCGAGCGCGATGGACGAGACGCGCAACAGCGACCCGGCCTCCCTCGTCGTGCGGGCGCCGACGACGAGCCCGCCGACCAGGCTCCCGGCGGCGAAGAGCGCGAGCGGAATCCCGCCGAGCGCCGCGCTGCCGTGCTCCTCGGCGAATGCCGGCATGCCGACCTCGGCGCCGCCGAAGGCGAGACCGCAACAGACGCCGAAGAGGACGACCGTGCGCACGCCGCTCGCCCCGAGCGCACCGACGAGGCCGGCATCCGCGTGCGAGCCGTCCGGACGCCAGGCCCGCACAGGTGGCGTCGTCGCGAACGCGACGGTGCCGCCCGCACACGCGGCCGCGGCGATCACGAGCGCGACGACAGGCGCGAGCAGCCCGGCTGCGAGGGCAACGAGGAGCGGCCCGACCACGAAGAAGATCTCCTGGAGCGACGCCTCGAGCGAGTAGGCGGTCGAGCGCAGCGTCGGACCCTCCAACAGCCGGGGCCAGAGCGCCCGCATGGCCGACCCGACGGCCGGCAGCAGCGCTCCGGCGGCGGCGGCGCAAACCCCGACCGCTAGGAGGGGCGCAGACGCGACCGCGAGAGCGCCGGCCGCGAGCAGGGCGAGCGGCGAGAGCACGGCCCGCCGGAGCAGGAGCCGCGATGCCCCTCGCCGGTCCATCAGTCTCCCCGCCACCGGCGCCCCGAGCCCGGCGGCGACGAGAAACGAACCGCTCACGAGCCCGGCCGCGCCGAAGCTGCCACCTCGATCCCGAACGACGAGCAGGAGCGCGAGGGGCACCATCCCCATCGGCATCCGCGCGACGAGCGCAGAGGCGGTCAGGCGACGCGCGTACGGGGTCGCGAAGAGCGCGCGGTAGCGGCCCGCGCCGGCGACGGGGATGACGTCGTCCACCGGCCGATCCTGTCATGGCTCCCGGAGCCCAAGTCCGAGCCTCTAGGGTGACGGCAGTGAAGATCGAGCCCCTCGTCTACGGCGACCGGAAGGTCTACACCGTCGCCGGGTTCAACCGAGGCGTCGCGGACTGGCTCGCACGCCTGCCGACGCTGTGGATCGAGGGCGAGGTGACCGAGCTGCGGCGGCACGAGCGCTGGAGCAGCGTCTTCTTCACGCTGAAGGATCCCGCCGACGGAGCGTGCCTGCCCGCGTCGATGCCACGCCGCGGCTTCGATGCCTTGCGCCTCGACTTGACGGACGGCGAGCGCGTCCACGTGTACGGACGCCCCGAGCTGTACGCGGCCAAGGGCGAGCTGCGCCTCCGCGTGCTGTCGATCGAGCGCTTCGGCCTGGGCGCCCATCTGGCCTCGATCGAGCGGCTCAAGCACGCGCTCGCGAGCGAGGGCCTCTTCGACGCCACGCGCAAGCGCGCGCTCCCGCGCTTCCCCAGGCGGATCGGGCTCGTCACCGGCAGCGACGCAGCGGCGAAGCGGGACGTCGTCACGACGATCCAGTCGCGGTTCCCCGCAGCCCGTGTCCTCGTGGCGGAGACGCTCGTGCAGGGGCCGAGGGCCGCCGCGGGGATCGTGAGCGCGCTCGAGGGCCTCGCGGCCGAGCAGGGCGTCGACGTGATCGTGCTGACGCGCGGCGGCGGCAGCTTCGAGGACCTGCTCCCGTTCAGCGACGAGCGCGTCGTGCGCGCCGTCGCCGGCTGCACCGTGCCGGTCGTCTCGGCGGTTGGTCACGAGCAGGACACGCCGCTCTGCGATCTCGCAGCGGATGTGCGGGCGTCCACGCCGACGGCGGCGGGGAAGCTCGTCGTGCCCGACATCGACGAGCTGCGGCGGGAGCTCGCGCGGGCTCACACGGTGCTCGAGCGCGGGGCCCGCCGGACACTCGAACAGGCTCAGGAGCGGCTCGGCCGCGCGCGGGCCGGGCTCGACCGCGGGGCACGGCGCACGCTCGACCGCGATAGGAGGCGGATCGACTCCCTGGGCGAGCGTTTGCGCCGCGGGCCCACCCTGCTCGTCGAGCGCCGGCAGGCCGCGATCGAGCGCACCGCCGGCCGGCTCGCGGCCCTGTCGCCGCGGGCGACGCTGGAGCGCGGGTACGCGATCGTGCGCGCCCGGGAGGGCATCGTCCGGGCGGCCGCCGAGGTCGCGGCGGGGGACACCGTCGCGGTCGAGCTCGGACAGGGCGGCTTCGACGCGCGCGTCGAGGACGTCCGCGAATGAGCGCGGGCGGGAGCGAGGCGGCCGGGGACGTGCGCGAGTTGACGTTCGAAGCTGCGCAGACGGAGCTGGAGGCGATCGTCGAGCGGCTGGAGCGCGGCGGCGCCAGCCTCGACGAGGCGATCGCACTGTGGGAGCGCGGTGAGGAGCTGCTCCGCTTCTGCGTCACGAGGCTCGAGACCGCTCAGGGGAAGATCGAGGAGCTGGCGAAGCGGACCGAAGGCGCAGCTCCCGCGGAGGCGCCGGAATAGACTCCGCGCATGCCGCGGCCCTCCACCGACACGATCGCGCAGGTCCCGCTCCTCGCCGGGCTCGAGCGGCGGGAGCTCGAGCGCGTAGCCGACGCGTTCAAGGAACGGCGCTTCTCGGCGGGCGACGCCCTCGCGACCGAGGGGCAGAAGGGTGCGGGCTTCTTCGTGATCGGCGAAGGCACCGCCTCCGTCACCGTCGGCGGGGCGGAGCGCGGCAAGCTCGGTCCGGGCGACTACTTCGGCGAGATCGCGCTGATCGACGAGGGTGCGCGCACCGCCACGATCACGGCCGACACCGACATGACCTGCTACGGCATGACCTTCTGGGAGTTCCGGCCCTTCGTCGAATCCGATCCCCGTGTGGCCTGGAAGCTGCTCCAGGCGCTGGCCGCGAAGCTCCGCGCCTCCGAGCAGCGCAGCACGACCTAGGCCAGCACTGCCTAGGAGCTCCGGGCGACCAGGTCGCGCCCGAGCAGGCGGAGGTCGTGCGCGGCCGCCGCCGGGTCGCCGGAGAGCGCAACGGTCTCGACGTCCGGGAACGGCACCTCGACGAGCCCGCCGAAGACGACGCAGCGCACGTTCGCCTCCCGGGCTGCAGCCGCCACCCTCGCCGGGGCCTTGCCGGCGTAGGTCGACGCATCGACGCGGCCCTCGCCCGTGACGACGAGGTCGGCGCGACGGAGCCGCTCCCCGAAGCCGATCGCCGCGAGCAGCCAATCGGCACCCGGGACGAGTGCCGCGCCGAGCGCAGCGACCGCCGCGCCGAGCCCACCGGCCGCACCGGAGCCCTCGAGCTCCGCGAACGGAACGAGCTCCGCCCGCAGCGCGAACCGCCGCTCGAGCGCGGTGACGTCGTCCGGCGAGGCCCCTTTCTGGGGCCCGAAGACGCGTGGCGCCTCCCACAGCGTGGTGCGCACGTCGCAGAGCGCGACCGTGCCGGCCGGCACGGCGGCGAGCGTCTCGAGCAGACCGGTGCCGGCGTCCATCGTCGCGGTTCCGCCGAGGCAGAGCACGAGCGTGCTCGGCGCCGCGTCGAGGGCGTGCCGGACGAGCTCCCCGAAGCCACCGCTCGACGCGGCGAGCGGGTCGAGCCGCGCAGGGTCGAACGGAACTGCAGCTGCCGCCTCGACGACCGCCGTGCCGTCCGGGAGCACGAGCCAGCGGGCAGCGTGCGTCTCGCCGAAGGCGTCGGCGACCTCGGTCTCGAGCCACTCGCCGCCCAGCACCGCGTGCAGGACGTCCGTCGTCCCTTCGCCGCCGTCGGCGACCGGGGCCAGCTCGACGGAGGCCCCGCCGTCACGCATCCCTTCGCCCAGTGCCTCCGCGGCGCCGGCGGCGGCGAGGACGCCCTTGAGGCTAGCCGGAGACGCCAGCGCGAGCACGGCGCGCCTCGAGCTCGTCCAGGTCGTCCAGGTCGTCCAGCTCCTCGCCTTCGAAGATCACGTCCTCCGGCTCGGGCAGGTCGCGGAGCGTCGCGAACGAGAGCCCCTCGCGCGCGAGGAAGATCAGCCCGACGCCGACCCCGACGGACATCTCCACCACTTGGAGCACCAGCGCGTAGGCGAAGCCGGTGGAGTAGGCGACGCCGTACTGGACGAGCGGCAGCGCGACGGCCGCCTGGAGCAGGCCGATGTTGCCCGGCCACAACGGGAAGATCGTGGCCACGTTCATCAGCAGCAGCACGAGCCCGGCTGCGGGCAGCGGCGCGTGGATGTCGAACGCACGCATGGCGACGTAGACGGCGATCAGCTGGAGGAACCAGCCGGTGCACTGGAGCAGGATCGCCCCGGCAGCAGGTGCCGGCGCTCTCATCACGGACAGCCCCTGCCGCGCCATCCCCAGCAGCCGCCGCAGTGGCTTGGCGTTGTCGAGCCCCGCCCTGTCGCCCCGGCGGGCGCTCAGGACGGCCAACGTGAAGAGCGTGACCCCGACGATGGAGACGACCGCCAGGCTCGTCACCGCCCACGTGGGGATCCTGGCCGTCATCAGCACGTAGCCCACGAGGAGCAGGGCCGGGATCACGTCGAAGAGCCGGTGCGCGAAGACGGTGCCCACGAGCGCCGCGCTCGTGCCCTCACCGTGCTCGGGCAAGTTTCGCCGCAGCACCGCGACGCGCGCGAGCTCGCCGATGCGGCCAGGAAGCGCCGCGTTCCCGAGCAGCCCGATCGCGAAGGCGGAGAAGACGCGGTTATACGGGGGGTCGGGCGGATCCAGCGCCTGCACGATCGTCAGCTGCCACGCGAGCGAGCGCGCGACCACGGAGAGCAGGTTGAGCACGAGGGCGAAGACGATCCACGCCCAGTTGACGAAGTCGAACGCGTGGTAGACGACGTTCCAGTCCGGCCCGCGCCACCAGAGCAGCAGACCGACGATCGGGAAGAGGATCAAGACCCCGCTTGCCTGCAGCCAGCGGCTGCGGACGATCCTCACGCCGCGACCTCGACGGGCGTCACACCCACCACGGACTCGTAGATCCCGAGCAGCCGCCGCCCGATGTCGTCCCAGGAATAGCGGTCGATCGCGAGCTGGCGCGCAGCGGCGGCGAGCGCCAGTCGCCGCGGCTCGTCCTCGACGAGCGCGATCATCGCCTCGGCGAGCGCACCGGCATCCCCGGGCGGGACCGGCACCGCAGTCTCCGCCGTCATCACGTCACGGTAGCCCTCGATGTCGGACGCGACGACCGGCGTCGCACAGGCGAAGGCCCGCGTCAGCACCATCCCGAAGCTCTCGCCGCCCAGCGAGGGAGCCACGAGCGCCTTCGCAGACGAGAGCTCGGCGGTGAGATCGTCCTGGCTGAGGAAGCCGAGCACGTCGATACCGTCGTCGGGCACGCGCAGCCGCGTCAGCAGCAGCCGTACCGCGAGCGGGTCGGCGCCTACGACCCGAAGCCGGGCGCCCGTCCGCCGGTGCACCTCCGGCCAGGCGCGGAGCAGCACCTGCAGCCCCTTGCGCGGCTCTTGCCGTCCGGCGAAGACGAAGCGGTGCTCGCGCCCGCCCGGCTCGGCGCGCTGCGGGATCAGGACGCCGTTCGGGACGATCTCGTACTCGCCCGGCAGCCAGCGCTGCGCCGACGCCCGTGCCTGCTCGGACACGGCCAGCCTGCGGTCGAGCCGTTCCTCCAGGAAGCCCCACACGGGCGTCGCGAGTCGCATCCAGCCCAGATCGCCGCTCGCGTGGTGGGTGCCCACCATCGGGCCGTCCCAGAGCGCGAGCGCCGCGATGCACGGGATCGGCGTCATCGGCTCGTGCAGGTGGAGCAGGTCGAAGCGCTCGCGGGCGAGCACGCGGCGCATGCGCAGGATCGCGCGCGGGCTGAGGATGATGTTCGGCAGCGAGCCGTTCGCCGGCACGATCACCGACCGGCCGATCGCGATCACGTCGTCCGGCGGCTCGCCGTGGCGGCCGACTCGGGGATGCAGCGCACGCGTGAACTGACCCGGCGGGTCGTTGCCCATGATCAGCTTCACCTCGACGCCCTGCTTGCGCAGCGCGGCCGCCTGGAGCTCGGCGTGCTCGACGACGGCGCCCCAGAAGGACCACGAGAACGGCACGACGATCCCGACCTTCATGCTCGTGTCAGTCTATGACGTATGGGGAATAGTTGCCGGCGCAAATATCGTTGCATGAGGTGAGGACCACGACGAAGGGACTGCAATGCGCCTCGAAGGAATCCACCACATCACGCTGATCACGGGCGATGCCCCGGGCAACGTCGACTTCTACACGCGCGTGCTCGGCCAGCGGCTCGTCAAGAAGACGGTCAACCAGGACGACCCGACCGTCTACCACCTCTTCTACGCCGACGAGAACGCAAGCGCCGGCGCCGACCTCACCTTCTTCGAGTATCCGGGTGCCCGCCGCGGCCGGCCCGGCGCGGGGATGGTGCACACGATCGTCTACCGCGTCGCCTCCGAGGATGCGCTCGACTTCTGGGCGCAGCGGCTCCGCGCCGAGGGCATCGAGGTCTCGCGCAGCGAGGGAGGGCTGACCTTCGAGGACCCGGAGGGCATGCGCTACGAGCTGGCCGTCGTGGAGACGGAGGACGAGCCGCTCGTCGCCGAGCATCCGGAGATCCCGCGCGAGCTTGCACTCCAGGGCTTCGAGGGCGTGCGCGCCTACAGCGCGGCACCTGAGCGCAGCCGGCCGCTGCTCGAGGAGACGCTGGGCTTCGAGCCGAAGGCGAACACCGCCTGGGAGGCACGCGGCGAGCGGCGCGGCGGCTGGATCGCCTACGACGAGCCGCCCGAGGAGCGCGGCGTCGGCGGAGCGGGCACCGTCCACCATGTCGCCTGGGCGTCCACGACCGAGGAGCACGCGGACTGGCAGCGACGGGTGGCGGAGGCGGGGTACCAGCCCACACCGGTGATCGAGCGCTTCTACTTCAAGTCGGTCTACTTCCGCGAGCCGAGCGGCGTCCTCTTCGAGTTGGCCACGCTCGGCCCCGGCTTCACGACCGACGAGGATCCCGAGCATCTTGGCGAGCGGCTGTCCCTGCCGCCGGCCTTCGAGCACCTGCGGGAGCAGATCGAGCCTCGGCTGACACCGCTGCCCGATCCGCGGGAGTCGTGGCAGAACCGCTGATCCGCGCGCGGGTGCGCGAGGCGGTCGCCGAGCCGGAGGGCGCGCTCGTCCTCCTGCACGGACGCGGAGCCGACGAGCACGACCTCCATCCGCTGCTCGACGCCCTCGATCCCGACCGCCGCCTGCTCGGTGTGACGCCTCGCGGGCCGCTCTCGCTGCCGCCCGGCGGCGCGCACTGGTACGCACTCGGCGGGCTGCCGACGCCCGAGCCGGCCACCTTCTGGCCCACGTTCGAGGCGGCCTCCGACTGGCTCGACGAGCTGCCGGTCCCGCTCGAGAGCACCGTGCTGGGGGGCTTCTCGCAGGGCGCCGTGATGAGCTGGGCCCTCGGACTCGGCCGCGGCAGGACAAAGCGGCCGGCGGCGATCATCGCGCTCTCGGGCTTCATGCCGGAGGTGGAAGGGCTGGAGCTCGAGCTCACCGGTTTGGAGGGCTATCCCGTCGCGATCGGGCACGGCACCTACGACCAGATCATCCCGGTGCAGTTCGGCCGCCGGGCGCGCGAGCAGCTCGAGCCCGCGCGTCCCGACCTGCTCTACCGGGAGTACCCGCTCCCGCACACGATCGACCCCGGCTTCCTGCCCGACCTGCGCGACCTCGTTGCGCGCGCCACCGCCAAGTAACAGACTGTCACTTGGCTCGCAGTAGACTCGCTCGCGTGGAGGGTCTCGCCGAGCTGCACACCCACCTCGGCGGCTCGGTCGCCTCCGACATCCTCTGGTCGCTGGCGCACGAGCAGGGAATCTCGCTGCCGGTGAAGGACTACTGGGAGTTCGACGCGCTCGTGACCGTGTCCGACCCGCGCGGGGTCGAGGATCTGAACGCGCTCGACCGGATCTACCACTGGACGGAGCTGATCCAGAGCTCGCCGATCGCGGTCGAGCGCTCCGTGCACGGGGCGATCGGCGGCGCCTACCGCAGCCAGGGGATCACGACGCTCGAGCTTCGCTTCAACCCGATGAAGCGAAACCGCGGCGGCGAGCGCGACCTCGACCACATCATCCTGGCCGCGATCCGCGGCGTCGACCGCGCCTCGATCGAGTACCCGGAGGTGCGCTGCGGGCTGATCCTGATGATGGACCGGACGTTCACGCCCCGCCAGAACGCGATCGTGGTCGAGAAGGCGATCCGCTGGGCCTCGCGCGGCGTGGTCGGGATCGACATCGCGGGGCCGCGTCCGGACGGCGGGCGCTACGACTACACGCAGGTCGCGCCCATGGTCGAGACGGCGCGCGCGGCCGGCCTCGGGATCACGATCCACGTCGGCGAGGAGGGCGCGACGGGCGCGGCCGAGCTCGGCGAGGTCGTCGAGCACCTGCGCCCCGACCGGATCGGCCACGGCATCCTCGCCGCCGGCGACCCCGGCCTGATGCGCGCGCTGCGGGAGGCGGGCGTGGTGCTCGAGATCTGCCCCACCTCGAACCTGCTCACGAAAGCGCTTCCGGACGAGCAGGCCGTGCGGGACACGTTTCGCACCTTCGTCGAGCACGAGGTGGCCTTCACGATCGCCACGGACGGGCCAGAGATGATGCGCACGCACCTCCGCGACGAGCTGGAGCTGCTGGAGCGGATCGGCGCGCTCACGGCCGACGAGCTTGCCGAGGCGAACCGGCGCGGACACGAGGCCAGCTTCATCGGACGAACGTCGTGACCCGCCCGTTCGGGGCGATCTTCAGCACCTCCCTCCGTTCGATGCTGGAGGCGTAGAGGGTCCCGTCGGGGGCGAGCGCCAAGCCGGAGATCGTCCCGAGCCCGGTCGCGACCGTCCGTCGAGCGCCGCCGGGTCGGAGCTGCACGATCCCGTCCGCACCCGCCACGAACAGGCTCCCGTCCGCGGCCAGCTCGATCGCAATCGGCTGCTGCACGTCGCCGAGGACGGTCACCCGGCCGTCGCGCGCGATCCGGGCGACGCGGTGCCGGTGGCTCTGGACGACGGTGACCGTTCCGTCGGGCGCGACCGCGAGGTCGTGTGGCGCGCCGAGGTCCCTGGCGAGCGTCCCGATCGTGCCGTCCGGGGCGACGACGCGGACCCCGTCGTCGTACTCCGAGATGTACAGGCGTCCGGCGGCGTCGAAGCCGAAGCCGCCCGCGCCGCCGAGCTGGGCGCGCGTCGCCGGGCCGCCGTTGCCACCGAGCCCGCGCGTTCCGTTTCCCGCCACACGCACGGTCGAGCCGCCCTCGAAGCGGACGATGTCCCAGCCCGAGACGGCGTGCACCACGCCGGCCGGGTCGAGGTCGACCGCCACGGGCTCCCGCGCCGAGCCGACGACCGTGACCGCGCGGGAGGCGAGCGCGACACGGAGGACCCGGTTCGCATCCCGGTCGGCGACGTAGAGGGAGCCGTCGCGGAGTGCCAGCCCCCACGGAAGCGTGACGCGATCCGGAACACGGGCCGAGACGGTGACGCTGCCGAGCCGGTGCGTGCGCCCACCGAGCCTCGCCTCGAGCCGCCAGCGTCCGGCCGGCAGCACGACGCGTGCGCGCCAGCGGCCCTGACCTGCCCGCACCGTCGCGAACGAGCGCAGCTTCGTGCCGCGCGCGACGAGCGTCGGGCGCGCACTCGAGCCCTTGACCAGCAGCGTCGCGGTCCAGGGGCGGAGGGCGGTCAGCCCGGGCGGAGCCGCCGCAAGCCGGACGGTCGGTGTCGTGGCGCCGGCGACGCAGGCGAGGGAGATCGCGACGAGCACGGCGGCGGCCAGGGCGTGACGCATGTTGACTCCTCCTCGCGGATGTGTAGGAGGACTACACCGGCTGCCCTGGGTCGGTTCCCGCCCCGATGCGGCGCGCGTGCGATAATGCCCGCATGAAGGGCGCACAGAAGCCGAAGAAGACGGGGAAGAAGGCGCCGCAGAAGTCGCTGAAGGAAAAGCGCGCCGAGAAGCGCGCCGCGGCCAAGGTCAACCGCCCGCTCGAGAGCTGACTGCTCGTCACGTCGTTCGCGTCTGACGGCTCGTAGGCTCTTGGTAGGGCGTGTGCCGGCGTAGTGGGCCGGCCAGCGCCTTCAACACGTCCAAATCTTCGGGGCGGGGTCGGATCAAGGCGCCGAGGGAGAACGACGCGCGCGTCCGGTAAAGGATGAGCGCCGTAGCCCCTCCTGCAAGCAGGGCAGCGCTCGCTGCGATCGCCGCCCCCTCGGCTCCGAACGGCGGAATGAGGACGAGGGCCAGGACGAGCCCGAGCCCGAGCGAGACCACCGGTCCGAGCGAGGAGAGCCCCGGCGACGACGATGCCATCAGGGCACTCGAGAAGATGCCGAGCGCGACGTAACCGAGCGTGCCCGGGAGGAGCCAGAGGAACGGGCCGATCGACGCCTCAAATGGTGCCCCGAAGACAAGAACCAGCAGCGGCGGACCGGCAACGGCGGCGACGGCCAGCGCTGACAGGGAGACGAGGGCAACTGATCGGAACGCTTTCAACACCTGCTCCACCCGGAGCGAGCGATCGGCGCGAGCCACGGAAGGCAGGACGGCGGTCGCGGCGGCGGCGGGCAGGTAGAGCAGGATCTCCCAGGCGTTGACGGCGACCGCGTAGACCCCGAGCGTTGCCTCGGATGCGATGAAGGCGATCAGGATCTGATCGGCCCGGTCGTTGAGCGCGTCCGAGAGACTCCCTACCCAGGCGCGGATGCCGAACGCGATCGACTCGCGGAGCAGCACCCAGTTGGGGCGACCGACGCCACTCGTGCGCGCGGACGTCCACAGCAGAGCAAGGGCCTTCACGCCCTGCACTGCGACCCAGAGAAGCGCGCCTCGCGCAACGGTGAGGCCCACGGTTGCCCAGACCAGCGCGACCGCAAGTGCGTAGAGCCAGGCCGTTGCGACGGTGATCAAGGCGTGGATTCCGAAGCGGCTGCAGCCCAGGACGAAGGCGTAGCCAGCGTCGACGAGCGCGGACGCGAGTATTCCCAGAGCCAGGATGACCAGCTCGGCATCGCCGACACCGCTGGGCCGCGAGTCGGGCGCAGTGACCAGGACGCCAGAGACGACTGCCGCAGCCGCGACCGCCGCGACCGTGACCGAGAGCACCAGGTTGGTGAGCAGGGATGGGCGGAGGTGCGGCCGTTGCGCCGCGAAGACGACTGCCGCGTCGCTCACACCTAGCCGCGTCACGCGGGCGCACACGATCGAGGTGACAGTCAGGAACGCGATCGTTCCGCGGCCGGCAGGGCCAAGGGCTCGCGTGAGGATCACCAGCCCCACGAAGAGTCCGGCGTTGCCGAGGACCTGTGCCCAGAAGAGCAAGGCGGAGCCGCGGGCGAGCCCGTCGGTCGCACGCACGCCGTCCGGAATCCCGCCGACCGGCTTCAGCGGAGCCGCCACGCCGATCAGCGCCTTCCCGTCCGCGGGGCTGATTCGGCGATCAGGTGCCCAAGCACCGACGGGGCCTCTGCGTGCCGCGCCGTCAGCTGCTGCCCGTTCCTGCCGAAGGCGTCCCGGTAGCTCGGGTAGGACGAGCACAGCTCGAGGATCGCGTCCGCAATCGCGTCCGGGTCTCCAGGAGCGACGCAAAAGCGGCCCAGAGGGCCATCCAGGTAGTAGCAGGACGCGTCTCCGACTCGGGTCGAGACGACCGGTATGCCGCGCGAAAGTGCTTCGAGTACAGCGACCTGGACATTGTCCGCGACCGAGGTCGAGAGACAGAGGTGGGCTTCCGCCTGGATCTCCTGGATCTCGTCCCAGCCACAGGTGCCGTGGAGCCGGAGCCACGGGCGCGACCGAGCGAGCCCGACAAGCTCGGAGTCCAGGACCCCGCGGCCATAGACGTCGAGCGTCGCAGGCCGCTCGTCGCGCAGCCGCTCGACGGCGCGCACAGCCAGCGCCGGGTCCTTCTCCGGGAATAGCCGGCCGACCCAGACGACGCGCAACGGCTCGTCGGCGCTCAGCTGCGGCGTCGCGGCGACCCGCGGTAGCTCCCGCAGCGGATACGGCAGATACGCGGCCTCGACGCCGTAGAGCCGCCGGATCCACGCGACGCCTGCCCGCGAGACCGAGACCGGCCGTGAGACCCGTATGGAACGCCGCGCGAGCGTCCGCTGGAACGTGGCGCGTACGACCCGGAACGCGCGCGACCCTGTTTGCGGCCCCTCGCCCGAGCCGTGGACGACGAAGATCGCCCCTCTGGTCTGCAGGCGCGCGAGGAGAACCGCGAGGACGGGCAGCACATGGCGCGAGTTGTTGGCGACCACGACGTCCGCCCGCTGCACTTCCCGCCAGAGCCTCCGCCAGCCGCCGGTGGGCAGCGGCCATCCCGAGCGGCCGAGGAAGCGGGTCGGCACCGTTGCGTCCGCCGTCGCGTCGTTGCCCGGAAGCCTGCAGGCGAGGACGCGGACTTCGCAGCCGCGATCCAGCAGGATTCCGCGGGCGGTCTCGACGAACTGCTCGACCCCGCCCGCGTGCGGGAGGACGAAGCTGGAGACGAAAAGAACTCGCGTGGCCTGCGAATCGGGTCTATCGTCAATCACATGCCCGAGTACGTCGACTCGCTCGGGAGAGGATCCCGGGGCCCCGACGACGGTGATCAGCCGGTCGACGTCGCGCGCTACGTGGGCGCGCTCCGCCGCGGCGCCTGGCTGATTGCACTCATCGTCGTCCCGCTGACGTTGACCGTCCTGGTCGTTTCGCTTGCGCTGCCGAAGACCTACCGGGCGACGGCGAAGATCGTGAAGACGGACACCGCGGGCGCCTTCGAGCCTGGGGACGTCGAGAGTGTGAAGCGGCGCCTCGCGACGCTGCAGACGCTCCTCGTGACCCGTGACGTCCTCGACCGGGCCGCGGCACGACTTCCAGGCGAATCCGCCGACACGCTGGAGACCAAGGTTCAGGCCTCCGTGGATCGCAACTCGAACATCCTGTACGTGGTCGGGAGCGACGGCGACGCCAAGGGAGCGGCCTCGATCGCCAACGCCGTCGCCACGACGTTCCTCTCGCTGCAGCAGAGCGAAGCGCAGGGACGGCTCGACCAGCGGCGCAGCGAGCTGCTCGAGGCGCTCGACCGGGCACGCGGCCGACCCGACGCGGCCGCCGAGGTTCGCGCGATCCAACAGCGCCTCACCGAGCTGACGGTGAGCGGAGCCTCTGCCGGACAGGAGCTGCAGCTCGCGCAGGCGGCGCGGCCGCCGGCCTCTGCGAGCTCGCCGCGACCGCTGCAGAACACGATCTTCGCCTTCTTTGCGGCCACGTTCCTGGCGATCCTCGCCGCCCTCGCGCGGGATCAGCTCGCGCCGCGCGTCGGCGGAACGCGCGAGTTGAGCCGGCTGACCGGCCTGCCTGCTCTGGCTGCGGTGCCACCCCCACGCCGCACCGCGGGCGGCGCGCAGAACATCCTCGCCGACGAGACGCACGACGAGGCGTTCGAGGAGCTGCGCGCCGCGCTCGAGTTTCGGCTTCCCACCGGTTCGCAGCACGTCCTGCTCGTGACGAGCGCGTTGCCCGGCGAAGGGAAGTCCATCGTGACCGCCGGTCTCGGACGTGCGCTGGCGCAGGCAGGACACCGAACGCTGCTCGTGTCCGCGAACCTGCGCCGGCCGACCCTCGACAATCTCTTCGGCCTCGGCGACGTGCCGGGGCTCGCCAACGTCCTGAACGCGTTTCACCAGAACGGCCATGTCGGTGCCGGGGACTTGATCGAACGTGCGATCAGGGTCGTGCCCGAAGCGCTGGGGCCGGAACAGCTGCACGTGCTGCCGAGCGGAAGCGCGAGCACCAGTCCGGTTCGGCTCCTCTCCACGGGCGCGCTCGTCACGTTCTTCGACCAGCTCGGTCGGAGCGACTACGACTACGTGCTCGTCGACGGCCCACCGCTGCTCGGCCTGATCGACGGCCAACTGCTCGCGCAGTGGGTCGACGGCATGCTCGTCGTCTCCAGCCTCGATCGTCTGACACCGCAGGCTGCGATCGAGCTCAACGAGCTGCTCGAGCACGTGGAAGCGACCGCGCTCGGGCTCGTCGTGGTCGGAAGCCGGGGCCAGCGCCCCTACGCGCCCCGCCCCGCCCCGGTCGCTGCAGACCTGTAGACCGATTCTGCTCACGCCGCCCGCGCCGGGCTCGCGTTCCGCCTTCGCATCGACCCCGCCCAGATCAGTGCCGCGACCACCCAGAGGTGGCGCCAGTGCAGCGTGTCGATGAAGAAGCTGTTGGCGAGGATTCCGCACCAGGCACCGAGCAGGGCGGCGGAGCCGATGCCGTACGTGTCGCGTCCGAGGAGCGCATTTCGCAACGCTGCGCCGAGCGTGAAGATCAGCAGCGCGGCGAGCGTGGCCAGCCCGGCGAGACCCTGCTCTGCGAGCACCCGTACGTACGTGCTGTGCGCGGAGATCGGTGCGATCTGCTCGAACTGGCCGGGGCCTGCGCCGAGCGGATACTGCTCCGCCGCGGCGAGCCCCGCGGCCTGGGCACCGAAGCGCTCCGCGTCGTAGCTCTGTGGACGAGCTCGCTCGGCGAGGAACCCCGATGATCCACTGGCGACGACGGCTCCGCCGACGAGCGCCGCGACACAGAGCCCGACTCCGAGGAACGACATCGCCCGCCGCACTCCACCCCGGCGGAGCGACAGCACGACGAGCATCACGGCTGCACCGAGCGCGAGGTTCAGCCACGCACCTCTCGAGAAGGAGAAGAGCACGCCAAGGGTGAGCGCAACCAGGCCGATCGCTTTCGTGAGCCGGCCGACGTGGAGCACGCGCGGCGAGAGCAGCTCTTCGATCAGGATCAGCGCCGCGGGCACGAGGAACGGTCCGAAGACATTCGGATCCTGGAAGAACGCCCGCGCACGGCCGCCCTCGACGAGGAGACTGCCGCCTGGCAACGTCACGAGCAATGCGAGGAAGCCGAGCAGAGCCGATGTGACCGCCGCGAAGACATATGCACGCGCGATCAGGCCGGCCCTTCGCGGCGACACGACATAGTCCGTCAGCCACAACGCGAGCACGCAGAGGTAGAGAGTGATCGAGAAGAACGCGGCGGCGCGCGCGGGATCGATCACCTCGAGGGCTGAGACCAGGTTCAGCGCCGCGAAGACCACGATCGCAACGAGCACGGTCTTCGGCACACGGTCGAGATCGAACCGTCCGCTGGCTGCTGCGATCGCGATCACGACGACGAAGACGAGATCAGCGGGCGCGGGATCGACGACGACGATGCCGAGCAGGGCGACACCGAGTCCGACCGCCGCGTCATAGCGCGTAAGTGCGAGCGCGAGCGTCCCCACGAGAGCGGCTCCGGCGAGGACGACGAGCCCAAGCGGGAGGGGATGCCTGGCGAGTGCGACAGCGAGGACGAGCGCCAGCGCGCCGGCGGCAAGCGCGCTCGCGCCGCCAAGGAGGGCGCTCTGAGGCCTTGGCACGAAGCGGCGACGAGCAATGGCTTCGGCGTTCATGGCCCTCCCTCTCGTCCCGTGCAACCGGAGGAGAGCCCGAGGACTGGACGGCAGTCGACGGGCCGGCGGCCGAGTGGCGACGCCACTGCCAGCCGATCGAGCCGCTCGACGAGCGAAGCGGGAACCGTCTCGTTTCGGGCGGCGAGCGCACGAAGGTCGCGAATGCTCGGTTCGAGCGGATTCATGCGCCGCGCGTGCTCGAGGTGTCGTAGGGCAGCAGTCCGGCGCCCTGCTTCCAGATCGATCACCGCGAGCTCGACGTGGGGATACCAGTCGTTCGGAGCGCGGCCGAGCGCCCTGCGAAAGGCCTCGCTCGCCCCGTCGCGATCACCGAGACGGCGCGCAAGGACCCCGGCGACGACGTCGGGCTCGCTGCTGAGAACGTTGAGCCGGCGGGCGCGCTCGAGCCGGTCGCGTGCGGCAGCGGGATCCTGGCTCCAGCTGCGGACGGCAGCTTCGACGTCCCGCGCCGCGAGCCAGGGCAGCGCAAACGAGATCGACGCCGCGAGGAGAACCGCCGCTGCGACGGCCACGACCGAGGGCGACAGCGGGCGCGCACGGCCTGCACGCATCGGACCAGGCGGCAACAGGCCGCCGGCGAGCCCGAGCACGGCGAGGGCCGGGGCGGCCAGCGCCGGGATCTCCCAGAACCAGTCGACCGAACCGTGGATGAACCAGTAGGCGAAGGAGGCGAGACCCGCAGCGACGAGGGCGGCGCGAGTCGTATCGAGCCTGCGGCTCCGGAGTGCGGCGGTCACCGCGAAGGCGAGGAAGCCGACGAAGAGGCCGCTCCCCACGAGCCCGGTCTGGGCGAGGAGCCTCAACTCGATGCTGTGCGGAAAGAGCGGTTCTTCGCGACCGCGCCGCTCGCGGGCATAGTCGACCGCGAAGTTGTCGACTCCCACGCCCTGGATCGGCTGGCGCACGAACTCGATCGAGGCGACACGCCACAGGTCGTAGCGGCCGCTCGCGAGCCCGTCGCTGAGCCGAGACGTGGGGCCGCTCGCACGTTCTCCGCCACCGTTCAGCGGCCCGCCGCCGGCGTCGCGCGCGACGATCACCGCGACCGCCAGCACGCCGACGACCACGGCGCCGGCGACGAGGCGACCGAGCTGACGCTTACCCGCCCGTACCCGGCTTCGCCGACGCTCCAGCAGCCCGATGGCGACGCCGATCGCAGCGAGGGACACCGCCGTGAGGACGAGCGCCGTCTGCGCTGCAGCAAGAGCGTGCTCCTCGCCCGGGTCAGCGCGGTACACCTCGAGCAGCGGCCCGAGCGACAGCATCGTCGCCGCTCCGACCGGCAACAGCATGAGCAGCGAGCGGCCGCGAGCCGGGACGAGCGCGACGTAGAGCGCGAGGGTGAGCGCGAACGCAGGCAGCGCGCCACGGCTCTGGGCGAGCAGCCCCAGCTCGAGCAGCAGCCCTGCGACCGCGAGGAAGAGACCGCGCGCCGGCCACGGCGTCTCCCGCCGCGAGGCGAGAACCACGGCCGGCCAGAAAGCCGCGAGGAAGAGCGCGGCGTTCGCATTCGCGTAGCCGGCGGGGTCGGTGAAGCGGCCCTCGAACAGCCCCGACTCTGGCTCAGCCAGGAAGACCCAGCAGCCGACCGCTGCTGTTCCGCTCGCGAGCGTGCCGAGCAGCACCGCCGCGTCGCGCGGCCGCCAGGAAACGACTGCGAACAGCGTGTAGACGGTGAAGAAGAGCAGCGTCCGATTGGCCCCGTCCCAGGCTTCCCCCCTTGCGTCGGCCCACGAGATCGAGAGGAAGCTCCAGATCGTGAACGCGCCGAAGAGCGTCACCGCCCAAGAGAGAGGTCGCGGCAGGCTGCCGGTGCGCATCGTCAAAGCGGCTGCGGCGAGCACGAGTAGGACGAACGCGCCCGGATACCAGGCGGTCGGAGCGTAGCCCCCCTCTACGCTCGCCCAGGCGAGGAATACGGCGACGGCGATCAGCCCCAGCACCAACGGCCCGGCCGGCCGGAGGCGCACGGCTACCGGAGATGGGGTTGGAGTGGTTGTAGTGTTGCCCCCTCGAGGAGGACCGTGAGACAGCGCCCCCGGGTCTTGATCGTCGTCACGCTCGCCGAGACGGGGGGAGCCCAGACGTACGTGGCCTCGTTGCTCCCCGCGCTCGTCGAGGAATTCGAGGTCGTGGTCGCGGCGCACGGGCCGGGGCCGCTGCTGGAAACGGCGCGCTCGGCCGGGGCGCGCGTCGTCGCCCTCGAGCACGTCAGGCGGCCGCTCCGCCCGTGGCGCGATCTCCGCGGCCTGCTCGAGCTCGTCGTGCTCCTGCGTCGGGAACGACCGGACATCGTCCATGCGAACAGCTCCAAGGCCGGCGTGCTCGGGCGCCTTGCCGCGGCTTTGTCGGGCGTACCGATCCGAATCTTCACCGTGCACGGCTGGGCGTTCGCCGCTCACAGCGGCATAGCCACGGCGCTCTACAAGCGCGCGGAGCAGGTGATGCGGCCGCTGACGACGCTCACGATCTGCGTGGCCGAGAGCGAGCGCGTCTCCGGAATCCTCAACCGCGCTTGCGACCCCAAGAGGACGATCGTGATCCACAACGGTGTCGATGCGAACGTGCCGATGGCCACCCGCATCGACAGCGCCGAGCCGGCCGTCGTGGCCGTTGGCCGCCTGCAGCGACCCAAGGATCCGCTCACCCTCGCGCGCGCCCTCCACGGCATTCAGGTGAGGTTCTCGGCCGTGATCGTCGGTGAAGGGCCCGACCGGCCCCGACTCGCGGCGGAGATCCGGCGGCTCGGTTTGGAGCAGTCGGTCGTGCTCGTCGGCGACCGCAGCGACGTGGCGGACATGCTCGCGCAGGCCGACGTCTTCGTCCTGTCGAGCACCTCCGAAGGGCTCCCGCTCTCGATCCTCGAGGCGATGGCCGCCGCGTTGCCGGTCGTCGCCTCGTCGGTCGGCGGCGTGCCGGAAGCGGTCGAGGACGGTGAGACGGGCTTGCTGGTTCCGCCGCGGGACCCCGTTCGGCTCGCAGCCGCGCTCGAGCGCCTCCTCGTCGATCCTGAACTTCGGCGCCGGCTGGGATCGAACGGCCGCGATCGCGTTCGCGAGCAATTCGGCCTGGAGGCGTTTCGGCAGGCGCACGTCGCCGTCTACCGCCGAGAGCTCGTCAGCCGGGGATTGGCCACGCCCTCGCCGAAGCGCAGGCGGCGATAGGTGCCGCGTAAGGGAAGGGGCGTGTCGTGACCGCCTCCGAGCTTGGCTCGGAAGTCGAGTAGGCGATCGCGCGCGTCGATCTGACGGCGGCGAAGCGCAAGGCGATCCGTGTCCGGGTAGTTGACCCCTGGTTCGCACGAGACGGCGGTACCAAACCCGGCCTCCGCGACAAGCCGGCGTTCGCGCACCCCGAACAGACCGGCCGGGTACGAGAAGGCGGTGACTCGCCGTCCAAGTCGGTCTTCCAGCTCGGCCTTCGAGCCCCGGATCTCTGAACGCGCGCGATCGTCGTCGACACAGAGCAGATTGGGGTGCGAGATCGAGTGGGCCTCGAATTCAAGCGTGCCTTCGCGGTCGAGCTCGGCGATCTGCTCCCAGCTCAGGAGGGGCGGCTGTTGGCGGCACCAGGCGAACGTGAACCTTCCGTCCGTGACGCCCGTCGCGACGAACACCGTGGCCCGAAAGCCTCGGTCGGCGAGCACGCCGAGGGCGTTCTCAGCGACGTCGAGGAAGCCGTCGTCGAAGTTGAGGGCGACGGTGCGGGGTGGGATCGTGCCACCGCGGAGGAGCCGTACCGCCTCGCTGATGTTCACGACGCTGTATCCGTTGGACGCCAGGTAGTCCATCTGCTCCGCGAAGCGGCGAGGCGTCACGGCCAGCTCGTCCCCGTCGTCCGAGACGCGGTGGTAGAAGAGGATTCGCAGGCCGCCTGGCTCGGAATAGCGGCCGCGTGCCGTTGCAAGCCAGGCAACCGAGCGGACGCGCGTCACTGCTGCCTTGACCGGGTAGGGAAGCGACGGCCCCACGCCCGGAATCGCACGGCGACCAGGTTTATACACTGGAGGCGATTCGGGTGGAGAGGAGCCAGAGTGCCTGAGCAGCTCGACGTCGCCATCGTCGGCGCAGGCCCGTACGGCCTCTCGGTGGCCGCGCACCTGCCGGAAAGACGCGTGCTGGTTTTCGGCGAGCCGATGCACACCTGGCGGACACGCATGCCGCCGGACATGCTGCTCCGCTCGGACTGGGAGGAGACCTCGCTCTCGGCTCCGGACGACGCCGGCACGATCGACGTCTGGGCGCGCGAGGCGGGCGAGCCCCGTCAGAACCCGATCCCGCTCCAGACGTTCCTCCGCTACGCCGATTGGTTCCGAGACAGGTTCGTGCGCGAGAACGACCCGAGCAACGTGGCCGAGCTCGATCGCGCAGGGGGTCTCTACCGGCTCGCGACCGCCGCGGGGGAGGAGTTCGCCGCCCGCAACGTCGTGCTTGCCGTAGGCGTCACTGCCTTCTCGTACGCGCCGCCGCCGTTTCGCGACGCGTTGGGCGACGGGGTCTCCTTCGCGATCGATGCGCAGGATCACGGTGCTCGGCGTGGCCGGCGGGTGATCGTGGTCGGCGGTGGCCAGGGAGGGCTGGAGAGCGCCGCGCTCGCCGCCCGCGCGGGGGCGGAGGTCGAGCTGATCCTCCGGTCGAGGCTGCACTGGTTCGCCGAGCGGGAGCCGTACACCGCTCGCGGGCCTGTGCGGCAACGTCTGTATCGACTCGCCTATCCGGTCGTGGGCTACGGCCCGCCCCCCCTCAACCGGCTTGCTCTTCACCCTGAGCTGTTTGCGTTCGTGCCGAAGCGCCTGCGGCGGCGACTGGGGCGACGCATTCTCCGGGCGGGCGGATCTCCCTGGCTGCGAGCTCAGGTCGACGGCAAGGTCCAGATCACGGAGGAGCGAACCGTCACAACGCTCGCGCGAAGTCAGGGTGGCCTGGTGCTCGGGCTGAGCGACGGCACCGCGAGGGAGGCGGACGCGGTGATCCTCTCGACAGGATTTCGCTTCTCGCTCGACCGTCTGTCCTTCCTGTCGCCGGCGGTCCGCGCCGGGATCGCCGTCCGAGACGGCTGGCCGGCCCTCGACCGTTCGTTTCGCTCGAGCGATCCAGGACTGTTCTTCGTGGGCTACGCCGCGGAGGATCGCTTCGGCCCGATCTCCCGCTTCGTGCCGGGCACCAGGTTTACCGCGCACCGGGTCCGTGAGGGACTCGCCCCCTAGACGCACGGCTGCCGACCGCAGGCGTGGGCTCATGGTTTGAGAGCGCTCCTGGAGCGGGCTGCCAGCAGACGCACGGGTGCAAGCCGCTCGAAGTAGAGCCGGCGCAGCCGCGGCGAGCGCTTGAGCCGGAGTCGCAGTCGAATCAGACCGAGCTCCCCCTCGAGCAGCGTACGCCCGCGGAGACCCGAAGCAAGACCGAGCCCTTGGCAAAGCGGCTCGAACCGATCGGCCAGCTCGAGCTTGTAGCGCTCAGCTCCTCCGAGGAATTCGACGCGGGTCAGTCCCTCGTCGGACGCGATCTGGATTGTGTCCAGCGTGTTGACGAGACCCGGGGAGTAGCGCGAGAGCGCGGGGTCGAACGCGAGTCGGTGAACGTACATGCACCCCTCGAAGGCGAAGAAGTAGTGAAACGCGATTGCCCGGCCGTCGAGCCTCAAGGTCACGATGCGCGGGACGTCCAGCTCAGCCAGTCTGTGGATCACAGCCCGGTGAAACCTCAGGCCGGTCGGTGTGACGAAGCCGGATCCGTCCGGCCGGCCGGCCCAGCGGAGCGCGTGCAGGCGGAAGGCCTCCTCGAGCGCCGCTTCCAGCTGAGCTGGCGTACGCGCGACCGTCACCTCGAGCCGCCCGAGGGCGGCGAGCTGACGTCGCCTCCGCCTGTGCAGGCTTCGCGTCTTCGCGGAGGTCCGCGCCTCGTAGACAGCCTCCCAGCTCGGGAGGAGATCGAGGACCGGAGCCTCGATGCGCGCGATCAGGTGGAGGCGATCCGACCCCAGGGCGTCCACGATCCGGCTCCCAGCGGGAATGCCGTACAGATCGACGAGGTGGTGATCAGACGCGGCCAGCTGCGCAGTCAACGACCCGGCCACGCGGTTGTCAGCATCGGAGGCGAGCAGGAGATCCGCCAGCGCCGATTGCCGGCCCCCCATGAATCGCACGACCCGCACTCCTGACTTGGCGACGACGATGAGCGGCAGCGCGCCAAGCAGTCTCCCGTCTTGCCGGACGACGTACACCGCGAGCCTCCCGCTATCGCCGTAGTGGCGCCACCATTCGCTGAGCCAGCTGTGGAGGAGGAACGGACTAGGTCGCGGCATCTCGCGGACGAGGTCGTCCCAGCCATCTGCGAGCCCCTCGAACACGGCGGCAGTCGACACCGTCTCGACCAGCGGTCTGCTCACGACCGTCACCGCCCGGCTCCGTCTTCCCGGGGCGCCACGTCGCGCAGGCGCTCGTGCGCGACCGCCGAGGCCCCAGGCGCAATGCGTCGGTAGTCGTTGCCGTAATACGCGTTGCCGACTCCGCGGTAGTCGCCGATCGCCGCCCAACGCTGGTTGACGAACGTGCTTCGACGCACCGTCGTCCGGGTCGTGCCTTCGTCGAGGAAGACGCCGGCGAGCCAGCTCTCGAACCGGCTGTCCTCGATCACGTTGTCGACGCTCGCGGGCTCGCTGTTCCATGCTGGATCGGCCCACTCGGCGACGATCCCGGTCCGAACGCTCGGCCTGATGTGAAGGCGCCGGAAGACGCTGCGATGCGTGTAGTGCTCGATGTAGACGCCGGTCGGTGTTCGAGCGACGTCGATGTCCTCGAACCTTGACCCTCGCGTCGCGGTACCCGTCCAGAGCCCCGTCCACGCGCAGCGTTGCGCTCGTACGCGCTGGACGGTGCCGCTGTTGCCGACCCAGACGCACGCCTCGGCCCTTCCCTGCGACGAGCCCGGAACGCGCCGTGACACCCCGGCGACGTCGAGGTCAGAGATCCAGAACCTTCCGGCCTGTGAGCCGGGATTCAGGTGGTTGGCGTCGACCAAGACGCCGTAGTGCGAGAATCCCCGCGCGACGACGCGCCGCACGATCAGCCCGCTGGGCTGCCGCGCAACGATGCCTGCGGAGAGGACTCGGTGACCCTTGAGCGTCGAGTCGAGCACGCTCGAGTTCCGTCCGGTTCCCCAGACGGCAACGACCGCCCCTTCGACGGTCCTCGAGCGGCTGTTCACGTCGAAGACAACCCCGCGCACGAGACCACCGCCTCGTCCGACGTTCCCACCGAGGCTCAAACCCGCCTTGAGGACAACCGCGCCGAGCTTCGCGGCGTAGAGGCGATGGCCGTGATGGTTCAGGAAGGGTCGCGGGTTGCGGTAGATCCCCGGAGCCAGCACGATCCGCCTCGCCTCGTGTCGGGCGAGGGCCGCGCGGAGCTGCGCCGAGGTGGAGACCCGGACTGCTCCGCCCGGCACCCGATACGCCGCTGGCGGCCGCGGCGGCGCGGCAGGCGGCGGCTGTGCGGGTGTTTGCACCGCCGGGAGCGCCGACGTCGCTCCGGCGGGAATCGGCTTGGCCGGCCGATCCGCCCCGAGCCCGGTGAGGCAGAGCACGAGAGCGGCGCCTGCACTCGAGGTCGCGAGAGCCGGACGCTTCGCTCGCGCGACCCGAGCACCTCCCGACGGCTCGACCCGTCGCTCGTGCGGACTCAGGCCGAGGAGGATGAAGAACGTCTTGGCACACACCGCCAGGTCGATGACGAGGTTCCGGTGGCGCAGGTACCAGAGATCGTACGAGAGCTTCACGGCCGTGCTCTCGCAGTCGGCGGCATACCCGGAGCGAACCTGAGCCCAGCCGGTGATGCCGGGCTTGACGAGCAGTCGCCTACCCCATGAGGGCACGGCCGCCTCGAGCAGCTCGATGAACTCCGGCCGTTCGGGGCGCGGCCCCACGATGGACATGTCTCCGCGAAGAACGTTCAGCAACTGCGGAAGCTCGTCCAGGTGCGTCCGCCGAAGCACCCAGCCGATCCGCGTCGCGCGTGGGTCGCCCGCACTGGCCCAGACCGCGCCGCCGGACCGCTCGGCATCTGCGGTCATCGTCCGGAACTTGTAGATCGTGAACAGCCTCCCGCGCTCGCCGATCCGGGTTTGCCGGAAGACGATGGGCCCCCGCGTCGTCGCAACGAGCAGCGCGACGACCACGAACACCGGCGCGAGGACGACGAACGCGAACGAGGCAACCACGATGTCGAACGTGCGCTTCGACCAGCGCGCCGACACCCGCTGGCGAAGATGGATCAGACTCATGAACCACGCGGACGTCAGGTACGGCACCGGCACCCGACCGAACGCCCACTCGTAGAAGCTCGACAGTCCGACCGCCCGGAAGCGGGGGCGCGGGATCTCGAGCAGGCGATCGACCGCGTCGTCGCCCGCCGGGCCGTCGGCGAGCACGATCAGCTCCGGGTGTCCCGCCTCCACGATCATGGGCAGGTCCGCGACTGATCCCAGGAGATTGACGTCCCGCGCGCTCGAATCGAACGTGTCGGCGACCGTGCCCACGACCTCGAAAGGCACCCGCGTCCGTCGCACTTCGTCGACGAGGGAATCGGCCATGTCGGGTGGGCCGACGACGAGCACGCGCCACCGCGTCAAGCCTGTACGGCGGACGAGCCACTCCCAGACTGCCACCAGACCGAAGATCGCGGTCGCGGTCGCGAAGAGCCTCGGTGCCGTCAGTTCCACTCCAGGGACCCATTCGTTCAAGGCCGAGGCGAGGACCAACCCCGTGACGGTGCCGATCATCACCGTGATCGTCGAGTCAACGGTGTAGTGCCCGGCAGCGAAAGCGCTGCGAAGGGCGACGACCCAGACCGCGGCCAGAAGGGAGATCGTGAGGAAGCCATTCGGCGTTTGCTCCCCGGCGTAGCCTGCGTAGACCGCGAGCCAGACGAGGGCGATGCGGCCGCACTCCGCGAATGCCCTCCCGACTGCGCGGTCGTTCGGCCGCTTGCGAGCGGCTGAAGAGAGGGCCGAAAGGAGGGTGCCCTCGCGCTCCGCTGAGAACCCGGCAGGCAGGGAGGTCGTCATTGGGGGCTACGCGTGCTCATGCTCGCCTCAGCCTGGTCGCGGAGAACCAGCCCGCCACGCACGCCAAGTAGAGGAACGCCCCCAGCACTCCCAGTTGGAGAAACAGGCGGTTGTCCCTGACATGCTCCTCGGGCCGCACGGCCGGTCGCGCCACCGCATCGTCGTACGGGTCCGGCCGATGCCCTGTCCCGGGACGCGGCTCGAGACGCGCCGGAGCCACGGCGATGGCGATTGGGGCCTGCGCCGCGTCGCAACACCCACGCCGCGCCTTCGGCCGTGTCGCAGGCCGCGCGCTCGTGGCCCGCGCAACCTGGTTCGCGGTCTGTAAGCGGGCGGAGCGATCGGCCGGTGGGACGCGGATCGTACGAGCGCGCGCCCCGTTCGCCGCCCGGACCGTCGGTCGGGCAAGTCGCTTCGCCGGAGCCGCCCGCAGCATTCGGGCCTTCTTCATGGATCTGCCCGCCGGAGAGACCTGCTTCGTTCCGGCGTTGCAGCAGTTGCCGGCGCTGTCGCCCTGCGTCGTCGGCTGCTGTGCCGCGCTCGCGTCCGCCTTGGTGGCTGACTGAGAGCCCTGGCTCGACACCGACACCGAGACGTCCACGCCCGGCACGGAGATGTCGACGATCCCGCCCCGCACGTTCACCGAGACGTTCGGGACGCTGACGCTCACCTGAACTGCCACGGTCGGCACCGCCGGTGTCACAGGAGGCTGCGGATCGTCCGCCCGGGCTGTCGCCACCTGCACCGCGAGCAGCAGCCCACAGGCCGCCGGCAGCGCGCTGAGGCGGTGTCTCACGACCGACCTGGCGCTCTACGGACGGACGGCATGCGGGTACGGCCGATCCACACCCTGCCGCGGCAGCGACCTACCGCAGGTCCGAGAAGGCACTTCGCCATGGCGCGGACGCTGCGTCGGGGTACGTCACTTTCCCGGTCCTCGGCATGACGCTCTGGTCGTTGTCGCGGCCGGCCGCTGAGCCTTCCTCGGGAGAACCAAGGGAGCGCAGCGGCCGCGTTGGAGCCCGACCGGCACGCCGTCCCGGGCCTGGAAACGACGCCGCGAACACGCGCAATCTCGCTGTGACGATTGCGTCGGAGCACCCACTAGTACCTCCCGAAAACTGGCTTGGAAACCGGGATCAACACTAGGACGCAAGCAGTCGCTTGTCAATGGTGAAGGCGAATGCTGTCAATCGTGTTGACCGCTGCGCTATTCTCATCGCGGGCAGGGGCCTGCGGCACCTCTCTGGCTTGGAAACTCAGGGTCGCACCGCGGCCCCTTCCCGACTCTCTTCGGCCTTCGGCGGACGGTGTCTAGTCGACGTGCCGGCGCTGGGCCGCGAGGAACTCGAGCAGGTCGGAGCGCGTGAGGATCGCGGTCGGCTTGCCGTTGCCGGCGACGAGCACAGCGGCGCTCGGTCCCGAGAGGTCGGCGAAGACCTGGTCGAGCGAGTCGGTCACGTCGACGGCGGCGAGCGGAGGCTGCATCACGACCGCGACGTCCTCGTTCATCGCGTCCGGGTTCTTGAAGACGCGATCGAGCACGCCGCGCTCCTGGAGCGAGCCGACGACGTCGGCGAGCGAGTCGGCGCCCTCGTGCCGCACGACCGGCAGCTGCGAGATCGAGTAGCGGTGCATCAGGTCGATCGCGGCGCCGACCTTCTGGTTGGACGCGATCGTGACGAGGTCGGGGACTTCGTGCTCCTCGCCGCGCTTGAAGTGCAGCACCTCGTCGATCGTCGGCGCGGGAGCCTTTCGCTCGAGAAATCCGTACTGGAGCATCCAGTTGTCGTCGTAGAACTTCGACAGGTAGGAGCGCCCGCTGTCGGGGAGGACGGTGAGGATCTGCGCCTCGGGCCCAAACTCGCGAGCGACCTCGAGCGCCGCCCATACGGTCGTGCCCGCGGAGCCGCCGCCGAGGATCCCTTCCTCGCGGGCGAGGCTGCGGGCGGTCACGAAGGAGTCGCGGTCGGACACGCGCACCCACCGGTCGACGACGTCTCGAGCCATCGTCACGGGCCACGTGTCCTTGCCGATCCCCTCCACGAGATACGGGTGCGTCTCCTCCGAGGTGTAGACGGAGCCCTCGGGGTCGGCACCGACGATCTGGATCTCGGGGTTCCGCTCCTTCAGGTAGCGGCCGACGCCCGAGATGGTGCCGCCGGTGCCGACGGAGATGACGATCGCGGCGAGCTCGCCACCGGTCTGCTCCCAGATCTCGGGCCCGGTCGTCTCGTAGTGCGCCTGCGGGTTGGCCATGTTCGAGTACTGGTCGGGCTTGAAGCCGCCGGGGATCTCCTCGGCGAGCCGGTCGGAGACGGAGTAGTAGCTCTCGGGCGAGTCGTGCTCGACCGCCGTGGGCGTGATCACGACCTCGGCGCCGTAGGCGCGCAGCATGGAGATCTTCTCCTGGCTCATCTTGTCCGGCATCACGAAGATGCAGCGGTAGCCGCGGCTCGCCGCCGCGATCGCGAGCCCGACGCCGGTGTTGCCCGAGGTGGGCTCGACGATCGTCCCGCCCGGCCGAAGCTTGCCGTCACGCTCGGCCGCGTCGATCATCGCCATCCCGATCCGGTCCTTGTTCGAGCCGCCGGGGTTCAGGTACTCCAGCTTGGCGAGCAACTGCGGCTGCACGTCACGCCCGATCCGGTCGAGCCGGACGATCGGCGTGTGCCCGACGAGGTCGAGCAGGGTTGGGTACTCCCGCGCCACGGGTGGAAGCCTACGCGAGTCGCCAGAACTCGCCCGTCAGTCCGACCGCGCGTTGCCATCCCGGACGAAGGACGAGCAGAGGTGATTGCGAATACGCAGGTCGAGCTCGTCCAACGGGCCGAGTATCCCTCTCAAGGAGAACACATGAACATGGGCTTGCGCACCATTCTGCTCCTCGTCGCCGTCGTCCTGTTCGTCCTCGCGTGGCTCGTGGACGACAACTTCACGGACTTCCTGACCCTCGGGCTCGCCGCTTTCGCCGGCGCCTTCCTCAGCGACGCGCTCGGCTTCGCCGACCGCACGTTCGGCAGCTCTGACCGAACCGACACGACCTAGCGGCTAGTGGCGGAAATGCCGGCGGTGCGTGAGGACCATCGCGCCGCCGGCCTTCTGTACCGCCGCGACGACGTCCTCGTCGCGCTTCGATCCGCCGGGCTGGATCAGCGCGGTCACACCCGCCTCGAGCGCGACCCGCGGGCCGTCCGGGAAGGGGAAGAACGCGTCGGAGGCGAGCGCGGCGCCGTCGAGTGAGTGGTCGTGCTCCCGCGCCTTCTCGACGGCGATCCGCACGGCGTCGACCCGGCTCATCTGGCCGGCTCCGATCCCGATCGTCTGCAGGTCCTTGACGATCACGATCGCGTTCGACGCGACGTGCTTGCAGACCCGCCAGGCGAAGAGGAGATCGCCCCAGGCCGCCTCCGTCGGCTCGCCGCAGACGACCTCCATGCCGGCGCGGTCGGCGACGTCCCAGTCGCGGTCCTGCACGAGCAGCCCGCCGAGGACGCGCTTGAAGTCGCGCTCGGAGGCCTCGGTCGTGCGCCGCTCGAGGTCGTTCAGGATCCGCGTCGACGGCTTCTGGACGAGCGCCTCGAGCGCGCTCGCGTCGTAGCCCGGCGCGAAGAGCACCTCGACGAACTGCTCGGCCAGCCGCTGGCCGAGCGCGGCCGTGACCGCGCGGTTCAGTACGACGACGCCGCCGTACGCCGAGAGCGGGTCGGCGGCGAGCGCGCACTCGTACGCCTCGTCGATGCTGGCCCCCACGGCCACGCCGCACGGGTTCGCGTGCTTCACGATCACGCAAGCGGGCAGCGCGAACTCGCGGACGAGGAGCCGTGCGGCGTTCAGGTCGTTCAGGTTGTTGAACGAGAGCGCGCGCCCGTGCAGCTGCTCGACGCGCGCGAGGAGGTGCGTGCGCGCGCCGCGCTCGGTGTAGTAGGCGGCGCCCTGGTGCGGGTTCTCGCCGTAGGCGAGGTCGAGCTCCTTCTCGAACACCGGGACGAAGGTCTCGGGGAACTCCTGGTCCTCGCCGAACCAGTGCGCGATCGCAGCCTCGTAGGCCGCGGTGGTGGCAAACGCGATCCCCGCCAGCCGCCTGCGGGTCTCGAGCGACGTCTCGCCGCCCTGTGCACGCAGCTCGCGCAGGACGTCTTCGTAGTCGGAGGCCCGGCAGAGTGGAGTGACCCAGGCGTGGTTCTTCGCGGCCGCACGCAGCATGGACGGGCCCCCGACGTCGATCATCTCCACGACCTCGTCCTCGACCACCCCACGCCGCTGCGCCGCTTCCTCGAACGGATAGAGGTTGACGCAGACGAGGTCGAAGGGCTCGATCCCCTGCTCCTCGAGGTCGTCCGAGTCGCCCTCGAAGCCGCGGCGCGCCAGGATGCCGGCGTGGATGCGGGGATGGAGCGTCTTCACGCGTCCGCCCAGGAGCTCCGGGAAGGCGGTCACCTCCTCGACGGCGGTCACGGGCAGTCCCAGCTCCGTGAGCGCGGCCGCCGTGCCGCCACTGGCGACGAGCTCGAAGCCGAGCTCGTGCAGCCCCTTCGCGAGCCCGTCGAGGCCCGTCTTGTCGTACACGCTCAGGAGCGCGCGCACAGCTCTCCCACCACCTCGGGCAGCAGCCTGTGCTCGACGGCGTGGATCCGCTCGACGAGCGTCTCGCGCGGCTCCACCGGCACCGGCTCCTGGCGGAGCACCGGGCCCGTGTCCAGGCCGTCGTCGACCACGTGCACGGTCACGCCCGTCGTCTCGACCCCTGCGGCCAGTGCGTCTTCGATCGGGTGCGCGCCGGGGAAGTCGGGCAGCAGGGAGGGATGCACGTTCACGATCCGCTCCGGGAAGCGCTCCAGGAACGGCGTCGTGAGCAGGTGCATGTAGCCCGCACAGACCACGAGCCGTGCTCCGTGCTCCTGCAGCCAGTTGGCCATCGTGGAGTCGCGCTGCTCGCGGTCGGCGAAGTCGTCGAGCTCGAAGCTCTCCGCCGGAAGGCCGGCGGCGGCGGCCCGCCCGAGGGCGCGCACGTCCGGCTTGCTCGACGCGACGGCGGCGACCGGAAGCCCGGCGTCGACGAGCGCCTGCAGATTCGACCCTTCGCCGCTCACGAGCACGCCGATCACGCAGCGATCACCCTCCCGATCACGACCGCGCCGGCCGCGTCCGCTTCCGGCACGACTGCGCAGTAGCCGATCCCGAGGTTGAAGACGCGGCGCGCCTCCTCCTCGGCGACGCCCTGCTCGGCCAGCCAGCCGAAGACAGGCGGGCGCTCCCAGGCGTCCCAGTCGAGCTCCACACGCACGCCGTCCGGCAGGACGCGCGGGAGGTTGCCCATGATCCCGCCGCCGGTGACGTGGGCAAGCGCGCGCACGTCCGCCCGAGCTCGCAGCGCGCGGACGTCCTCGAGGTAGAGGCGCGTCGGGGCCAGCAGCAGGTCGGCGTCGAAGTCGTCCTCGCCCACCAGTTCCCGCACGAGCGTATACCCGTTCGCGTGGATGCCCGCGGACGGAAATCCCAGCACGACGTCGCCCGCCTCGACGCGCGAGCCGTCGATCAGGTCGCGGCGGTCGACGAGACCCACGCACGTGCCGGCGAAGTCCAGCTCGTCCTCGGCGTAGATGCCGGGCAGCTCTGCCGTCTCACCGCCGAGGATGGCGCAGCCGGCGGCGCGGCAGACCTCGGCCGCTCCCTCGACGAGCTCGGCCACCTGCGCAAGGTCGATCCTGTTGGCGGCGACGTAGTCGAGCAGGAAGAGCGGCTCCGCGCCGGTCGTGAGCACGTCGTTGATGCAGTGCGCGGCGAGATCGGCGCCGCACCAGCGCAGCCGGCCGGCGCGCCGCGCAAGGATCAGCTTCGAGCCGACCCCGTCGGTGGACGCCGCGAGGAGGCGCTGCCCGTCGAGCTCGAAGAGGCCGGCGAAGCCGCCGAAGGAACCGACCGCGCCGGGGGTCGCGGTCGCGGCGACAGCAGCGCGCAGGCGCTCCACGACGCCGTCGGCAGTCGCGAGCGACACCCCCGCGGCTGCGTAGGTCCGCTGCTCGTCGCTCACCGCGCGAGTGTACGAGGTGTACCGGTCGGCTCGAGCGCTTGCGAATGGGCTGGTAAGGCCGCGAAGCGGCCTCCTCAGGGATCTTCTGCGCGATCAGCTAGGTGAACAGCTCGGCGTGGAGCTGCGGACGGCCGGGCGGGCCGCCGGGGAGGAAGCGCACCCGGGTCGTGCCGACCTGTACGTCGTCGTCCTCCTGCTCGAGGTCGAGCAGGTCTGCGAGCGCGGCTGCCTTCGCCTCCGGATCCTCCGCCAGGAGCTGCAGCTCGGTCACCTCGAGCTGCGAGCGTGCCTCGAGCAGGTCCTCGAGCCAGTCGCGCGGCGGATGCACCTCGAGCCGGTAGCCCGCGTTCGTCGCGACGAAGGTGCGCCGGCCGCCGTGCGCCTGGATGCGCAGCTCGCGCTCGGTGGCGCGCTCGATCACCTGCTCGAACTCGTCGTCGTCGAGTGCGAGCCCCAGATGGTCGACCCGCGGCAGCTCCCACTGGCCGGGCTGCACGACGACGTTGACGCCGCCGCGCTCGAGCTCGGACAGCCGCAGCTTGAAGCCGAGCGTGTCCAGCTCCTCCCACGACGTGCCGGCCTCGAACGACTGGTACTCCTCGCCGATCCGCCCGTGGCGGGCGACGAGGTCGAAGGCGAGCTTGCCCACGTAGCGAGCCTCGACCTGGCGGACGCGGCTCGTGACGAGGTGGTAGTGGAAGAGGTACACGAGCGCCGATTCTAGAGGCGTATCCGGTGCCGCTACCGTGCGAGCCGCGAGCGAAAACCGGACGAATGCGAGGACGCAGGGAGAGCCGATGCTCGGGAGCATCGGCTCGACCGAGGACGACGCAGGCGGCCGGTTTGCAGCCGTGGATCGCGCGGAGGGCGGTGCCGGAGGCGCCTCTAGAGTGGGCGCGTGGACCCGCCGTCGCTGCTCACGAGCTGGACGTTCGACCCGCTCCAGCTCGCGCCGGTCGCGATCGCCGCCTTCGCCTACGCGACGCGCGTGCGGACGCTGCGCCGCCGCGGCACGCCGGTGTCCGGTTGGCGGATCGCGCTCTTCGCGGTCGGGATCGCGCTGCTCCTGCTCGCCTTCGCCTCGCCGATCGCCGCAATCGGCGAGGAGGAGCTCTTCAGCTTCCACATGCTCCAGCACGTCGTGCTCGGCGACCTGGCGCCGCTGGCCCTGCTCGCCGGGCTGACCGGGCCGATCCTGCGGCCGCTGCTCGCGCTGCGCCCCGTCGAGCGGCTGCGGGTGCTCGCGAACCCGGTGGTGGCGCTACCGATCTGGGCGATCAACCTCTACGCCTGGCACATCCCGTTCCTTTACGAGGCGGCGGTCGAGCACAGCGCCGTCCACGCGCTCGAGCACATCTGCTTCTTCACCGCCGGGATGATCATGTGGCTGCCGGTGCTCGAGCGGCTGCCCGCTCCAGAGTGGTTCGGAACGGGCGCGAAGCTGGCCTACATCGCGGTCGTGCGGCTCGTCGAGACCGTGCTCGGGAACGTCTTCCTCTGGTCGGGCGCGGTCTTCTACCCGGTCTATGCGGCCGGCGACGAGCTCTGGGGGATCTCGCCGGAGCGCGACCAGGGTCTCGCGGGCGCCGTGATGATGATCGAGGGCTCCCTCGTCACGATCGTCGCGCTCGCGTGGCTCTTCCTGCGGCTCGCGCGCGAGGGCGAGCTGCGGCAGGAGCTGCTCGAGCGGGGGCTCGATCCGCGCGCGGTGCGGCGGGCGGTCCGGTACGGCCGGGCGGAGGAGCTGGCCGACCGGCGCTGAACTCGGCCCCGTGAGCGCACAGTGACCGGCGTGCACCACGTCGACCTCGTCGTCTCCTCGATCGAGCGCAGCCTGCCCTTCTACCGCGACCTGCTCGGGCCGCTCGGCTATCACCGGATCTCCGAGGTCGTGGGCGAGCGCGGCGAGACGATCTGGTACTTCGGCGGCGCGGGCACCGCGATCGGACTGCGCGAGGCGCAGACCGAGGGCGGCTATGACCGGTACCGGCTGGGGCTCCACCATCTCGCGCTGGGGGCCTTCTCACGGTCGGTGGTGGACGAGCGCCACGACTGGCTTCTATCGGTCGGCGCGTCGGTCGAGAGCCCGCCGCAGGAGTACACCTACATCCCCGGCTACTACGCGGTCTTCTTCTACGACCCGGACGGGCTCAAGCTGGAGATCGTCCACGTGCCACCACGCGCGGCGTGAGCTCGTCCTCGTAGTCGACGCGCGCCGAGGGACTTTCGACCTTCAGCTCCGCGATTGCGCGGACGCAATCGCTGCGGCTCGCATGCGACGACGAAACCGCGAGCGTTCGACCGTCCTCGGCGAGGAGCGTCCACCACCAACGACCAGCGTTGTCGTGCCGGACGGCGATGCGCATCGCTCGTAGCATCGGGCACGAATCGGACGGAGCCTCCCATCGCGCTGCCTATGATCGCGCGGTGGAGCAGCGGGTCAGCCTGATCACGCTCGGCGTCGGGGACGTGGCCCGCGCACGGGCCTTCTACGAGCGGCTGGGCTGGAGGACGAACGCGGCGCCGGACGACGACGTCGCGTTCTTCCAGGCGGGCGGGCTGATCGTTGCCGTCTGGAGCCGCGACGAGTTGGCGGCCGACAGCGGCGTCCGGGACAGCGGCGGCTGGGGCGGGGTCACGCTCGCGTACAACGTCGGCTCCCCGGCGGAGGTGGACGCGACGATCGCCGAGGCGGAGGCCGCGGGCGCGACGATCCCCCGACACGGCGCGGAGACGTTCTGGGGCGGCTACTCGGGCGTCTTCGTCGATCCGGACGGCCACCCGTGGGAAGTCGCGCACAACCCGCACTGGACGCTGCGCGACGACGGCTCCGTCGCGCTCTCTAACGAGTAGCGGGCTCGAAGCGGAGCTTCGCCAGATTCCGCCCGTCGGGGACCCGGGTCGGGTAGTCGCGGGTGAAGCAGGCGCGGCACACCGACGCCTCGGGCAGCCGGGTCGCCGCCTGCATCCCCTCCAGCGAGAGGTAGTGCAGCGACGACGCGCCGATCAGCTCGCGCAGCTCCTCGACCGAGTGATGAGCCGCGGGCAGCTGGCCGTCGTCGCCCATGTCGATCCCGTAGAAGCACGGCGAGACGACCGGCGGCGAGGAGATCCGGACGTGCACCTCGGCCGCGCCGGCGTCCTGCAGCATCGCCACGAGCTGGCGCATCGTGTTGCCGCGGACGATCGAGTCGTCGACGATCACGAGCCGCTTGCCCTCCACCTCCGCGAGCGGGTTGAACTTGAGCTTGATCCCCTGGCGGCGCAGATCGTCGTCCGGCTGGATGAAGGTCCGCCCGACGTAGCGGTTCTTGATCAGCCCCTCGCTGTAGGGGATCCCGGAGGCGCGCGAGTAGCCGACGGCGGCCGGCGTGCCCGAGTCGGGGATCGGCATCACGAGGTCGGCCTCCACGGGCGCCTCGCCGGCCAGCCGCTCGCCCATCCGCACGCGCACACCGTGCACCTCGGCGCCGGCGAGGGTGGAATCCGGCCGGGCGAAGTAGACATGCTCGAAGATGCAGAGCGCCTGCCGCCCCTCCGGGAGCGCCTGCACGGCCGTGAGCCCCTCCTCGTCGATCACGACGAGCTCGCCGGGGCGGACGTCGCGCTCGAAGCGCGCGCCGACGAGGTCCAATGCGCAGGTCTCCGACGCGAGCACCCAGTCGTCGCCGATCCGGCCGAGCGCGAGCGGCCGGATCCCGTGCGGATCGCGGAAGCCGACCAGCTTGCCCTCCGTGAGCGCGACTACCGAGTACGCCCCTTCGAGCTTCGCCATCGCCTGCGCGACCGCCACCGGGAGCGGCGCGTCGTCGTGGGCGATCAGCGCCGCGATCACCTCGGTGTCGGAGGTGGCGCCGAGCGCGATCCGCTCGACCTCGAGCGCGGCGCGGAGATCGCTCGTGTTTGTCAGGTTGCCGTTGTGCCCCAGCGCGACGGTGCGCGCGGCGCCGTGGTGGACGAGCGGCTGCGCATTCGACCAGTGCGTCGAGCCGGTGGTCGAGTAGCGCGCGTGCCCGATTGCGACGTCGCCCGGTAGGGCCTGGAGCTTCTCCTCGTCGAAGACCTGCGCGACGAGGCCCATGTCGCGCAGCACCGTCAGGCGGCCGCGATCCGAGACTGCGATCCCGGCCGACTCCTGGCCCCGGTGCTGGAGCGCGAAGAGGCCGAAGTAGGCGAGCCGCGCCACGTCGCGGTCGGCCGAGTGGACGCCGAAGACGCCGCACATCAGTGGCTCTCCCGGTGACGGTTTCGCGTCAGTCGCGCGCGAGCTGCAAGCGAGGCTAGGACGCAGGGAGCGTTCATACCGGTTGGTATGGACGCGACTGAGGACGACGCATCGCGCCGCAGATCGCGCGCGAGTGACGCCCTAACTGTCGCCGGGGGAGCCACTAGGCGTGTGCCTCCTCGAGCTCCGAGAGCTTCAGACCCAGCAACCGGTCGCCGCCCGCGACCCCGAGCCGCCGGAGCGGCACGCCGCCCAGCCGGTCGACCGCGGCCGGCGCGCACGCGACGACGGCCTGGCCGCCGCCCTCGCCGAACCAAGCGCGTGGGTCGTCCGGGAGCTCGACGTCCGCGCCGACGCCGCTGTAAATCGCAGCCTCCGCGAGCGCGACGGCGAGCCCGCCCTCCGAGACGTCGTGCAGGAGCGAGCAGCTCGGCGCAGCGCGCCAGAGGAACTCGACGAGCGCCGCCTCGGCCGCGAGGTCGAGCTGCGCCGGCCTGCCGCCGACCATGCCGTAGCGGGCCTGGTACTCGGAGCCGGCGAGCGCGACCGGCGAGGCGCCTGCGAGCAGGATCACGTCGCCGCGCTGCCACGTCTTCGGCACCTCACGGACATCGGCCACGAGCCCGACGCAGCCGACCACCGGTGTCGGGTGGATCGAGCGCCCGTCCGTGTCGTTGTAGAGGGAGACATTGCCGCTGACAATTGGCACCTGCAGTGCCTCGCACGCCAGCGCCATCCCCTCGATCGCCTCGGCCAGCTCCCAGGCGATCTCGGGCTTCTCCGGGTTGCCGAAGTTGAGGCAGTCGGTGAGCCCGATCGGCTCGCCGCCGGCGCAGGCCACGTTGCGCGCCGCCTCGAGCACCGCGAGCGCGCCGCCCGTGCGCGGGTCGAGCCGCGCCATCCGCCCCTGGCCGTCGAGCGACACCGCGAGGCCGCGGTAGCCCGGACGGAGGCGGAGCACCGCAGCGTCGAGGCCCGGCCTGCGCACGGTGCGAGAGCCGACGAGATGGTCGTAGCGGCGGTAGATCCACGCGCGGCTGCGCCCGTTCGGTGAGCCGAGCAGCTCGAGCAGCGCATGTCGCGGTTCCGGCGCCGCCGGGTCCGCGACCGGCAGCGGAGACTGGCGCGGCCGCTGCTCCACCTCGTAGCGCGGGCACTCGTCGGTGAGGAAGCGAGCGGGGATCTCGCCGACCGTGTCGCCCTCCCAGAGCGCGCGCAGCGTCCCGGAGTCGGTCACCTCGCCGATCACTGCGTGGTGCAGCTCCCAGCGCTCGCACTGCGCCACGACGGCGTCGAGCATCTGCGGGCGCACGACGGCGACCATCCGCTCCTGGCTCTCGGAGATCATGATCTCCCACGGCTCCATGCCCTCCTCGCGCAGCGGCACGCGGTCGAGGTGCAGGTCGATGCCGGTGTCGCGCGCCATCTCGGAGAGTGACGACGCGAGCCCGGCAGCGCCGCAGTCCTGCAATCCCTCGACGAGCCCCGACTCGACCAGCTCGACCGAGACCTCGATCAGCTTCTTGCCCGTGAACGGGTCGCCCATCTGCACCGTCGGGCGCTTGTCGTCGTCGTCTCCGCCCAGCTCGGCGCTCGCGAGCACGGACGCGCCGCCGATCCCGTCGCGCCCCGTGGTGGCGCCGTAGAGCACGACGAGGTTGCCCGGCCCGGTCGCACCGGCCCGGGTGAGCCGGTCGGTGGAGACGAGCCCCACGCACATCGCGTTGACGAGCACGTTGTCGGCGTAGGCGTCGTCGAAGCAGGCCTCGCCTCCGACGGTCGGGACGCCGACGCAGTTGCCGTAGTGGCCGATCCCCTCGACGGCGCGGTCGAAGCGCCAGTCGCCGTCGGCGAAGCGCAGCCCGTCCAGGAGGGCGATCGGCCGGGCGCCCATGGCGATGATGTCGCGCAGGATCCCGCCGACCCCGGTCGCGGCGCCCTGGAAGGGCTCGACCGCCGAGGGGTGGTTGTGGCTCTCGACCTTGAAGCAGACCGCTTCGCCGTCGCCGAGATCGAGCACGCCCGCGTTCTCACCGGGGCCCTGCAGGACACGTTTACCCGAGGAGGGAAGTCGCTTCAGGAGGAGAGCAGAATGCTTGTAGCCGCAGTGCTCCGACCAGAGGAGCGAGAACACCGCCAGCTCGAAGTGGTTCGGCTCGCGCTCGAGCAGCTCGACGATGCGCGCGAGCTCTCCGTCCGTGAGACCGAGAGCCCTGTGCAAAGGGGCATCGTGGACCGGCTGTTCCGCCACGTTCGCCAGGTGGTTCACTCTAGCCGGGAAGGACGACGACGGCTGCCGCGTTGTCGGAAGGTGTGAGCCGCCGCCACCTGATCATGCTCCTGGGGCTGGCGGCGATCTGGGGCGCGTCCTTCCTGCTGATCGAGATCGCCCTCCGCGACCTGGCGCCGTCGACGCTGATCCTCTTCCGGCTTGGCTTCGGCGCGCTCGCCCTCGGCCTCTACATCCCCTTCTCCGGCTCCCGCTTCCGCGAGCTGCGGCCGTACCTCGTGCCGCTCGCGCTGATGGGACTGCTGAACTCGGCGCTGCCCTTCTTCCTGATCGCGTGGGGGCAGCAGTACATCGACTCCGGCCTGGCGGCGATCTTCAATGCCTCGGCACCGCTTTTCACGGCGCTGCTCGCCCTGGGCATGGACCAGGAGCAGCGCGTGTCGGGGCTGCGGCTCGCCGGCCTCGTGCTCGGCTTTGCCGGGATCGTCGCGCTCGTGGGCTTCGAGCCGACCGGTGGAGAGCACGCCGTCGCGGGGTCGCTCGCGGTCGTCGCGGCCGCGCTCTGCTACTCCCTCGCCGCCCTGTACGCGGGCCGGCGCTTCCGCGGCTTCCCGCCCCTGCTGCTCTCCTTCGGCGCGCTCGCCTGGGCGACGCTGTTCGTGCTGCCGGCGGGCGCCGCCCAGATGTCCGACTTCGGCTGGGAGACGCTCGCGTCCGTGGTCGCGCTCGGCGTGGGCGCGACGGCGATCGCGTACCTCCTCTACTTCGGGTTGATCGCCGGAGCCGGGGCCTCCCGCGCGATCCTCGTCACCTACCTCGTCCCGTCGCTCGCGCTCGTCTACGGCGCCGTCTTCCTCGACGAGCAGGTCACCGCCCTCGCGCTCGCCGGTCTCGCGCTCGTGCTCTCGGGAGTCGCCCTCGGCACCCGGCGGTCGCGGACCGCGCCTGAAGTAGCGTCGAGCGCGTGAATCGCTACTGGCCGAGCCTGATCCTGCTGGCCGCGATCTGGGGCGCGTCGTACCTCTTCATCAAGGTGGCCGTGGACGAGATCGCTCCGGCGCCGATGATGGCGGTGCGGACGCTCCTCGCCGCCGCTGTCCTGATCGGCTACGTCGTTTGGCGCTTCGGCCGCGAGCGCGCGACGGCCGAGCTGCGGGCGGCCTGGCGGCACTGCCTCGTCCTCGGCGTGCTGAACGCCGCGCTGCCGTTCTGGCTGATCGCCTGGGGCGAGCAGCACATCGACTCCGGCCTCGCCGCCGTCGTCCAGTCGTCCGTCCCGATCTTCAACGCGCTGCTCGTGCTCCGCTTCCTCCCGCACGAGCGGCTGAACAGGACGCGAGCGTTCGGGTTGGCGATCGGCATCGTCGGAGTGGCCGTCGTCGCTGGAATTCATCCGGAGGGCGGCGGGCTCGCAGTGGCCGGCGCGCTCGCCGTCGTCCTGTCGTCGGTCTCCTACGCCGGCGCGGGCGTGTACGGCCAGCGAGTCGTCTCCGGCACGGCGGGGCCTGTGCTCGCGGCCGGGTCGATGCTGGCCGGAGGGCTGATCCTGACACCCGTCGCGGCCTTCCAGCTCCCGACCGAGGTGCCCTCGCTGGAGGCAACTGCGTCGGTGCTCGCGCTCTCCCTACTCGGGACGGCGGTCGCCCAGCTGATCCTCTTCCGCATGCTCGCCCTGCACGGGTCGTCGCGCCTCTCGCTCGTGACGTACCTGATGCCCGGCTTTGCGCTCGTCTACGGAGCGCTCCTGCTCGACGAGGAGATCACGCCCGCGATCCTGGGCGGCCTCGTCCTCATCCTCGGCGGCGTCGCGATCGCCTCCGGGAAGGCACGGCTCCGCCGCGCGGAGGCCGTCGGATGAAGCTGCGCCGCGCCGCCCTCGCGGACGTCGATTTCCTCGCAGACCTCTACGCGGACGAGGACGTGCGGCCCTGGCTCGCGGCGGGCGGCCGCTACGACGCCGACGGCCTCCGCCTGCAGATCGAGCGCTTCGACGCCGAGCCGGGCGCCGCCGGACTGCTCGTGATCGAGCTCGACGGCGAGCCGGTCGGCGCGATGGCCTGGGAGCGCGTCAACGAGCGGAGCCGGATCGCCCACCTCGGCGGACTGGCCATTCACCCCGCCTTTCGCGGCCGGCGCCTCGCCGACGAGGCGGCACGGATGCTCCAGCGGCATCTCGTCCACGAGCTCGGCTTCCACCGGCTCCAGCTCGAGGTGTACGGCTTCAACGAGCGAGCGCAGCGCCACGCCGAGCGGGCCGGCTTCGTGCGCGAAGGCGTGAAGCGGAAGGCCTACCTGCGCGACGGGGAGTGGGTCGACGGCGTCCTCTACGGCCTGATCGAGGACGACCTCAGCGAGCCTTGAGCCAGCCCTCCAGGAGACCGCGGACGGGCCCGCCGAGGAGCGCGATCCCGTGGCGGTCGCCGGCGACGATCTCGAGTTGCTTGTCGGACGAGCCCGTCGCGGCGTCGAGCGCCCGCGCATCCTCGGCGAAGTCGAAGCCGGCGTTGTCGTCGTCCTCGGCCGCGACGTAGAGCACCGGAACCCGCAGGCGGGGCGCAGTCGCGATCGCGTCGAGACCGCGGAAGCGCGCGGGCGCCGAGAGGCCGACCACGCCGGCGAGCGGCGGCTTCACGTTCGCGCCGGCGACGAGGGTCGCGATCCCGCCCATCGACGCGCCGACCACGAAGACCTTCCGCTTGCCGAGCTTGCGCACGAACTTCGCCGCCGCCGCGACGTCAGCCGCGAGCCGGTTCGCGGCGGCACCCGTCCGCCGCTGCGAGAGGCCGTGCCCCCGGAGGTCGATCGGGAGGACGAAGTACCCCTGTGCGGCAAGCCGGCGCGCGTACGACACCCACTCGCAGATGCTCCCGTTCCCCTGGTGCACGAGGATCACGGCCGTCGCCCCGGTGCCGAAGCGGTGGCCGACGAGCTTCGTCCCGTCGGCCGCGGTGAAGCGGACCTCGCCCGCCCGGACGCAGGCGTGGCTCGCGCGCTCGCTCCGGGCGCTCGCTCCTGCCGCCAGCACGACTGCGACGAGCACGAGGAGTGACAACAGCCGTCCCATCGGCCAAGGTGTAACAAGCCTGGGATGACATGTCAATGTTGACAGCTCGCTGATGTCGCTCCGCCACGCCCTGCTCGGCGTGCTCGCGTACGAGCCGCACTCCGGCTATGCGCTGCTCAAGCACTTCGAGCAGTCGCTCGGCTATGCCTGGCCGGCGAGTCACAGCCAGATCTACCCCGAGCTGGCGCGGCTCCTGGAGCAGGGCCTGATCGAGCAGACAGGCTCGGGCGCACGCGGCGCCAAGACCTATGCCTCCACCGAGGCCGGGATCGACGAGGTGCGGCGCTGGCTACGGACCGAGCCCGACCGCCGCGTCCGGAGCGATGCCGCAGTGCGCGTCTTCTTCCTCTGGCTGCTCGATCCCGCGGAGGCGGCGGCGTTCCTCCGCGCCGAGCGCGACCGCTACCTCACCCTGCACGCGGAGCTGGAGCGCATCCAGGCGGAGGAGGAGCCGATCACCCCGAAGCAGCGCGCGTACCGCGTTGCGCTCGTCGGCGGGCTCCTCACCTTCGAGGCGAGGATCCGCTGGGCCGAGTGGGCGATCGAGGAGGTCAGCTCGTGGCGCTGAGCCGCCGGCGCAGGTCGTCCGGTACGGGCACGCTCTCGGCCCGCTCGTAGTCGTAGGAGACGAGGACGCTGCGCGCCTGCGCGACGACGCGGTCGCCCGCCCGCAGCTCGTGCTCGAGCTCGAAGCTCTTCGTCCCGACGCGCGGGCAGCGCGTGCCGACCTCGACCTCCTCGCCTGCCCGGAGCTCGGAGCGGAAGTCGATCTCCACCCGCGCGAGGATGAAGGCGTTCAGGCCGCCGAGCACTGCGATCCGCGCCTCTTCGAGGTAGGTCGAGAAGACGGCGTTGTTGACGTGGCCCATCGAGTCGCAGTCGCGGAAGCGCACGCGCTCGCGCGTCGTGAAGGGAAACCCGTCCATTCGCGGGATCGTAGACTGACGGTCATGGAGCTCATCCACACCTGCTACCGGATCACCGACATCGACCGCTCGGTCGCGTTCTACGAGGCGCTCGGCTTCGAGGAGCGCCGGCGGATGCCGATCCGCGAGGAGGCGATCAACGTCTTCATGGGCCTGCCCGGTGCGGGCGACCAGCTCGAGCTGACCTACAACCTTGGCGTCGACTCGTACGAGCTCGGCACCGGCTACGGCCACATCGCGCTGACCGTCGACGACATGGACGCGACGCTGGAGCAGCTGGCCGGCCAGGGGATCGAGCCGGAGCGGCCCAAGTACCAGCTGCGCGAGGGCGGCTCGTGGCTCGCGTTCGTGCGCGACCCGGACGGCTACCGCGTCGAGCTGATCGAGCCCAGCCGGCGCTAGCTCCGGGACGAGCTCACGGCGTCGCGTCGCGGTCGAGCGGCCAGGCAAGGCGCAGCGGCCGGTACTCGCCCGGCCAGTCGGCGTACGCCTCGTCCGCGTCGTCCGTCTCCTTCGCGGCGGAGGCTCCGTACCTGGCCGCCACCTCGCTCACCGGGTAGCGGATCGCCACCTCGGGCCGTGCACCGATCATGAGAATCGCGCACGGCCCGTCGCCCGCACCGACCATCACGTGGCGGGTGTCGGCCGGGCAGTGGAAATAATCCCACTGCCGCAGCGGACGTTCCTCCTCTTCGACGATCAACGTGCATTCGCCCGCGAGGACGAGGAACCCTTCCTGCACGCCCTCCGCGTGGTAGAGCGCGTTCGGGTCGCCCGGCCAGAGGACGCGGACGTTGACGCCGAGATCACCGAACGGCGACTCCCGCGGCTCGAGCGGGTACAACGCGCCGCCCTTCTCGTCGTTGCGCACCGCCAGGGCGTCCGAGAGGTTGTGGACGAACCAGCCCTCGGACGTGATGTAGCGGCCGTACGGGGTCTCTTCCGAGCGTGCTTCCGGCACTGGCATGTCGTTCCTCCTGAGCGTTCCTGCGCTTCGCGGACGGTCGTTGACGCCCGCAGTTTCTCGCAACTCCGGGTGCGCGCCAGCCGGTTCTGTCGGCCGCGGGCACGAGCGCGATCGGCTCCTCAGTCCGGCAGCAGCCCGCTCGGGTACCGCGTCGTCCGCTGCTCGGCCCAGCCCGCGTCTGCGATCTCGCCGTCCTGCGTGTCCTCGGGAGAGCTCGCGTTGTGGCGGGCGGCCGTCTCGTCGGCGCAGGAGAACCCCCACGGGCCGTCCTTCTGGAACTGCCGCGAGCTCGCGCACAGCAGTACGCATGGACCGTCGCCGGCCCCGACGAAGGCGTGCTTCGTCTCCGGCGGGCAGTGCACGAAGTCCCACTGCTTCAACGGACGCTCCTGCCCCTCGACGATCAGGATCGCCTCGCCGGAGAGGACGAGGAAGTCTTCCTGCTCCGTCTCCCAATGGTAGATGCCGGTCGGCTCGCCAGGGCTCACCACGCGGATCGCCATCCCGAGCATCGGGAAGAACGTCTCGGCCTCGTACTCGTCGTAGCCGGTGAGCGGGACGCTGTGCCCCCGCCCCGGTTTGTCGAACCAGCGCGCGTCCCGCGCGTTCAGGACGAACCAGCCCACGCTCTTCGGCACGAGCCCGGCGCCGTCGTCCTCCAGCGTCGCTTCCGGAACCACGGTCGAATGATACGGGCGGCTCGTGGAGCCTTCAGCCGCGTGGTACAAAACCGTCGATGGCCACGGAGATCGCTGCGCACCTGACCAAGGAGGAGCTGGAGGCCGGATTGGACGCGATCCTGCGCGCGCCCGCCTCGGCAGGGGTCGTCCAGCTGATCGTCCGGCGGCCCGCCGAGAACGAGCGGGAGGTGCTCGACGCGGGAGAGCTCGACCTCGTCGAAGGGCTCGTCGGCGACATGTGGCGCATCCGCGGCAGTAAGCGCACCACGGACGGCTCTGCGCACCCGGACATGCAGCTGACCGTGATGAGCGGCCGCGTGATCGACCTCGTGGCGTCCGGCGACCCGGAGCGCTGGGCGCTCGCCGGCGACCAGCTCTACGTCGACCTCGATCTCTCGGAGGAGAACCTCCCGCCCGGCACGCGGCTCGCGCTCGGCTCGGCCGTGATCGAGGTGACCGATCAGCCCCACACCGGCTGCGCCAAGTTCAGCGCCCGCTTCGGGGCGGCAGCGCACACCTTCGTGAACACGAAGGCGCACCGCCACCTGCGCCTGCGCGGGCTGAACGCCAGGGTCATCGAGCCGGGCACGGTCAGCGCCGGCGACACGATCCGCAAGCTCTAGCTCCTGCGGCGCGCTCACCCTCGTAGGATCGCGGCGTGCGGACGCGCCGAGCGATCACCGTGGTCGGCTGCCACGCCGGCGGCGAGATCGGCAACGTCGTCGTCGGAGGCGTCCTGCCGCCGCGCGGTGCGACCGTCTTCGAGCAGATGCAGACGCTGCAGCGCGAGGGCGACTGGCTGCGGAAGCTGCTGCTGCGCGAGCCGCGGGGCAGCGTGGCCGCGCATGCAAACCTCGTCGTGCCGGCGACGCGGCGGGACTGCGACGCGGGCTTCATCATCATGGAGCCCACCGAGTATCCAGCCATGTCCGGTTCGAACACGATCTGCACGACCACCGTGCTGCTGGAGACCGGGATGCTCGAGTTGCAGGAGCCCGAGACGGTCGTCCGGCTGGAGGCGCCGGGCGGCGTCGTGGAGGCGCGCGCAGCCTGCCGCGACGGCCGCTGCGAGAGCGTCGAGTTCACCAACGTCCCCTGCTTCGTCGACCGCCTCGACGCAACGCTCGAGGTCGATGAGCTCGGCACGATCTCGGTCGACGTCGCGTACGGAGGCATGTGGTACGCGATCGCCGACGCGCGCGCACTCGGGTTCGCAATCGAGCCTCACGAGGCCCGGGACCTCTCGCTCGCGGGCGAGCGGATCCGTGCAGCGGCGCGCGACCAGCTTCCCTGTTCGCACCCGGAGAACCCGGCGATCGCGGGCGTCAGCATCGTGCAGCTCGCCGAGCCCTGGCAGGGCGTCGGCAAGGTGACCCGCAACGCGGTCGTCGTCGCCCCCGGCCGGCTCGATCGGTCGGCGACGGGAACCGGCCTTTCTGCGCGGATGGCGGTGCTGCACGCACGCGGCGAGATGCGCGTCGGGGACACGATGACCCACGCCTCCGCGCTCGGCTCCACCTTCGACGGGCGCATCGTCGCCGAGACCCACGTCGGCGAGCGGCCGGCGATCGTGCCCGCGATCCGCGGGAGCGCCTGGATCACGGGCGTCGCTCAGCTCTACGTCGACCCGGACGATCCGTTCCCCGAGGGGTACCTGCTCTCGGACACGTGGGGCGTCAGCGGGCTCGACACGCAGGGTTGAGCGGGTATCGTCCGGGCCGCATGGCCGCCAAGAAGTCCGTCCAGCTCTCCGGCATCGTCGTCGCCCAGTCGGCGATCTCGTCGATCGACCCCGACGAGGGCGTGCTCATGTACCGCGGCTACGACATCGCCGACCTCGCGGAGAACTCGAGCTACGAGGAGGTCGCGTACCTGCTGCTCCACGGCGAGCTCCCGGACGAGGCCGAGCTGGGCGCCTTCGCGGAGGTGCTGTCACAGCGGGCGCTGCCGCAGTCGGTCGAGGCGATCGTCGACGGAGCGCCGAGTGCCGAGCCGATGGACGTGCTCCGCACCTCCGTCTCCGCGCTCGCCGCGGCCGACCCGGACCGGGCAGACAACGGCCGGGACGCGGGACTGCGCAAGGCCGCGCGGCTGATCGCCCAGCTGCCGACGATCATCGCGCGCCACCATCGACGCCGGCAGGGCCTCGAGCCCGTCGCGCCTGATCCCGAGCTCGGCTACGCGGAGAGCTTCCTCGGAATGCTGCACGGTGCGCAGCCGGGCGAGGCGGCCGCGCGGGCCTTCGACGTCGCGATGATCCTGCACGCGGAGCACGAGCTGAACGCATCGACGTTCACCGCGCGAGTGATTGCCGGCACGGGCGCCGACCTGCACGCCGCGCTCGTGGGTGGGATCGCCGCCCTCAGCGGCCCGTTGCACGGCGGCGCGAACGCGGCAGCAATGGAGTTGTTCGAGCGCTTTGGCTCGGCCGAGCGGACGCCGGACGACGTGCGCGGGATGCTCGAGCGCAAGGAAAGGCTGTATGGCTTCGGCCACCCCCTCTACCGCGCCTACGACCCGCGCGCGACGATCCTCAAGCGCATCTCGCTCGAGTTCTCGGAGGAGGCGGGCCAGCAAGAGACAGGGCAGCCGAACTGGTACGCGATCACGGAGGCGGCCGAGCGGACGGTGTTCGAGGAGAAGGGCCTGTACCCGAACGTCGACCTCTACTCGGCCTCGGTCTACACCTACCTGGGCGTCCCCACCGACCTGTTCACGCCGCTCTTCGCGGCCAGTCGGGTCGTCGGCCAGGCGGCACACGTGCTCGAGCAGCAGGCCGACAACAGGATCATCCGCCCCTCCTCGGAGTACGTCGGCCCCGGACGGCGCAGCTTCCCGGTCCGCACCGGCTAGACGTAGCGCCCCATGCCGCCGGCGACGTCGATCGACGCGCCGGTGATGTAGCTCGCACGCTCGCTGAGCAGGAACGCGACGACCCCCGCCACCTCGTCGGCGGTGCCGAAACGGCCGAGCGGCACGGCGTCCTCGGCCATCGTCCGGAAAAACTCCTGGCGGTCGAGCTCGGGGGCGCGCCGCTCCCGGATGTTCTCCCACTGTGGCGTGACGACGAAGCCGATGTTGACCCCGTTCACGAGCACGTTGTCGGAGGCAAGCTCGAGGGCGAGCGTCTTCGTGAAGGAGTTGCCTGCGGCCCGGTTGACCGACGTGGCGAAGAAGGCCGGGTCGGGAGCGCGGGACTGAACGGCGCCGATGTTGACGATGCGCCCGCCGCCGGCCGCGCGCAGGTGCGGCAGCACCTCGCGGCAACAGCGGATCAGCGAGAACAGCTTCACCGCGACATCGGCCTCCCAGTCCTCGTCGGTGAGCGTCTCGAAGCCGCCCGGACGCGCGCGTCCCGCATTGTTGACGAGGCAGTCGACCCCACCGAGCGCCTCGGCCGAGCGGGCGACGAAGTCGCGCACGTCGCCGGGATCGGTGACGTCCGCCCGCTGCGCGTGCACGGTCGTCCCGCTTTCGCGAAGCTGCTCACCCGCCGCCAGGGCCTCCTCCTCGTCGCGGGAGCAGATCGCCACGTGGGCGCCCTCGCGGACGAGCTCCTCGGCGATCGCGAGGCCGAGCCCCTTCGAGCCGCCGGTGACGAGCGCACGGCGGCCGCCGAGCCCGAGCTCCACGCTCTACCCGGCGTCCGGCTCTTCGAGCCCCATCGAGCCGAGCAACGCCCGACGGGGCGGGTGGAAGACGTCGATCTCGAGGCAGGAGCCTTCGTGCGTGCGGGCGCCGTGCGGAACGTTCGGCGGGATCACGACCGCCTCACCCCGCCGGAGCAGCCGCTGCTCGCCCGCGACCTCGAACTCGAGCTCGCCGTCGATCACGTAGCTGATCTGTTCCTCCTCGTGCCAGTGCATCGGGGCCTCGGTGTGCGGCCCGAAGCGGACGAAGTTGACCATCAGACCCTCGCCGAGCACCGGCTGGAAGCGGAGCCCCGGCACCATCTCGATCGGCTCCAGCTCGTCCCACTGCACCCAGGTGGCCTTGCCCTCGCCCTGCGCTCCGGCCTCCGCCGCGAAGTACCGCTCGGGATCGGTCACGACCGTCGCACCGCCTCGTGCTCGCCGACGAGCGTGGCGAGCCGCTCGACGCCCTCGTCGATCTGCTCGTCCTCGACGCGGCTGAACGAGAGCCGCAGGTTCGAGCCGCCGCGGCCGTCCGGGAAGAAGGGCGTGCCGGGCACGATCGCGACGCCCGCCGCGGCGGCGCTCCGGGCGAGCTCGGCGGCGTCGACACCGTCCGGCAGGGTCACCCAGGAGAAGAAGCCACCCTGAGGGCTCGTCCACGAGACGCCGGCGGGCATCGTGCGCTCGAAGGCCGCGAGCATGCGGTCGCAGCGGCGGCGGTAGAGAGCCCGCGAGCTCGCGAGCTGCTCGTCCATGGCACCGGTGCGTGCGTACCGCTCCCACAGCTTCTGGCCCAGGGCGCCCGCGCACTGGTCGGTGTTCTGCTTCGCGACCGTCAGCTGCGCCACCACCTCGGCCGGCCCGACGGCCCAGCCCAGGCGCAGACCGGGGAAGAACGTCTTCGAGGTCGTCCCGACCTGGACGACGGTGTCGGGTGCGAGGCTCCACAGGCTCGGCAGCGCCCCGCCGTCGAAGCCGAGCTCGCGGTAGGCGACGTCCTCGACGATCAGGAAGCCCTCACTCCGCGCCAGCTCGACCAGCGCGTGCCGCCGCTCGGTCGAGAGGCTGACGCCGGCCGGGTTCTGGTGATCCGGGATCGTGTAGAGGAGCTTCGGGCGCAGCCCGCCCGCGAGCAGGCTGCGGAGCGCCTCCACGTCCAGCCCGTGCTCATCGAGGGCCACGGCGGTGACGCTCGCCTGGTAGCCCCGGAACGCCATGATCCCTCCCAGGTAGGTCGGGCCTTCGACGACTGCGGCGTCGCCCGCGTCGAGGAACGACTTCGCGACCAGTTCGAGCGCCTCGATCCCGCCGCTCGTGATCAGCGTCTCGTCGTCCGCCGGCCTGCGGCCCTGCTGCGCCTCGAGCCGCTCGGCCAGCGCGTCGAGCGGGCCCGGCAGCCCACGCGTGGGCGAGTACTGGAACGGGCCGAGATCGCCCTCGGCCACGAGCTCGTCCAGGAACGCGGCCGCGCGCTCCCCCGGGAAGGTCTGCGGGTCGGGGAAGCCGCCGGCGAACGGGATCAGCTCGGTGTTGCCGGCGAGCGCCAGGATCTCCAAGATGGCGCCGCCCACGTCACCGCGCGTCCGCTCCGCGAACAGGTCACTCCAGGGCCGGGCACCGACGACCGCCACGGCGCAACGCTACCACCGCCCGGGTGCACTTCCCTGCCGCGATTTCGCGAGTCCGACGCCGAGCGCTCCCACGACCGCGAGGAGCACGAGCGGGAACGCCACCCGGCCGAGCGCCGAGCCGACGTCGTGCACCACGTCCAGCCCGGCCGCGCCGACCGCCTCGATCAGCTGCGCGACGGCGACGAGGAGGAGCGAGCCCACGAGCAGCAGCCGCGCGAGACGCTCGGGTGGATTCTGCGGAGGCCCCCAGCGAACCGCCACGAGCAGCCCAAGGCCGGTGGCGACGAACGCGACGGCCGCGTGCCCCCGGACGTGGTTACCGCCCCACCACGGGGAGAGGGCAAGGAGCACGACGGCGCCGACGGTGGCGCCGAGAGCGACGGTGAAGGCGATCGTGCGGAGGTTGTCCTCGGGCGGCTGGGGCCGGTCCACGACCGGAGTCTCGCAGCGCCGGCGCTAGCGCCCGCGCGCGAGCGTTCGCTCGAGCGCAGCCACGACCTGCGGGTCGAACTGCGTCCCGGCACAGCGCCGCAGCTCGACGAGCGCCTCATCGGTGGTGCGCGCGGCCCGGTAGGGACGGTCCGTCGTCATGGCGCTGAAGGCATCGCAGCAGCAGACGATGCGCGCGACGAGCGGGATCTCCTCGCCGATCAGCCGGTCCGGGTAGCCGCCGCCGTCCATGTGCTCGTGGCAGGAGCGCACGATCCGCCCGACCTGACCGAGCACGCCGCCGACCCGCACGAGCATCTCCTCGCCGATCACGGTGTGCGTCTCGATCACTGCCCGCTCCTCGTCGGTGAGCTTGGCGGGCTTGTTGATGATCTCGGCTGGGATCCTGATCTTGCCCACGTCGTGCAGCAGCGCCACGAACTCGGCGTCGCGCCGGCCGCGGGCGTCGAGCCCGAGCTCGTCGGCGACACCGAGGCTGAGCGAGACGACGTCACGGCTGTGGCTGCCGGTGTACGCGTCGTCGGCCTCGACGACGTCACCCAGCAGGAGCGCCGTCCCGCGATAGGCGTGCGAGAGCTCGAGCGCGTGGTCGACACGTGCGCGCCGCTCGCGTGCGAAGACCTGGAGCAGGCCGGCGAGCGGAAGCACGAGCAGGAAGGCCGCTGGCTGCGCCATCGCCGCGAGCGCGGCGAGCAGCCCGACCGGCGCGAGCGCGGCGTCGACCGCCCACGCCCGGCTCATGTGCCGGACGAGCTCGCGCGGTGAGATGCCGAGGGCGAGCCGTTCGCGCACCGCGACGCTGCCGAAGTCGAATGCGAACTGCGCGACCAACGCCGCCACGTAGACGGGCCAGTCGTCGAGCGTCGGCGCCTGTTCGCCGGCGAACGCGAGCACGAGCACGGGGCCGACCGCGTACGACGAATCGGCCAGCCGCAGGAAGAGCCGCTCGAGGTGGAGGCGCCCCTCGACGTGCTCGACGAGGTTGGCGACCATGATCCCACCCGCGACCGCAAAGGGGACGATGCCGAGCGGGAGCAGGAAGAGCATCGGGACGAACACGAGCTGGGTCGTCACCGCGAGCCCCGAGCCGACCTCGAACTCGATCCGGTACGCGAGCGCGTAGGCGAGCACGAGCGCTGCGATCGTCAGGGGCGAGGGCGCACGGTCCGAGTCGTAGAGGACCGCGAAGGGCACGGTGACCGCGAGAAAGACGCTGCCGCTGAAGACCGTGGCCCAGAGATCACGGTTGCCGAGGCTGCTGATCCTGCGCTCGCGGCCCTCCTCGATCGCGGCGTCGCCGACGACGTCGAGCTCGGCCCCGGACAGAGGCTCCAGGTGCGTGAGGGCATTGCTGCTCACCGAAGCGGTATCGCCGCCCCCGAGGCTGCCGCTTTCACTCGATCGGGGGATTCGCGCCTTGTGGCGGCTGCTCACCCGGCCGGGGGATAGCGCTGCTGCAGGGGCCGACCACACTGCGAGCACTGCGGTCTTTCTAGGGAGAGGTAACACACATGCGGACTCTCGGCGGTACAACGGCACGGCGCGGCCTGCTGCTCGCGCTCGCGTCGCTCGTTGCGGCACTGGCAATCGGTGGCGGCTCGGCCAACGCAGGCGAAGGCTTGCTCGGCCTCAGCTGCGGCGACGAGCCCACCCACCCGTTTGCGCGCTGGCTCGATCCCCTGCCCTACACGCTCGCACCCGACGGCGGCTTCGAGAACGGCGCCGCAGGTTGGTCACTCTCGCGCGGTGCGCGGGTGGTCGCCGGCAACGAGCCCTTCGCACTTTCCGGGCCCGGGGCACGGTCGCTCTATCTGCCCGCCGGAAGCTCGGCCACGAGCCCACGCATGTGCGTCGGGCTGCTGCTGCCGATCGTGCGTCTCGTCAGCACGGGCGGCGGCTTCCTCGGCTACCTCCAGGTCGAGGCGGTCTACACCGACTCGCGAGGCCGCGAGCGGTCGCTCGTCCTCCTGCCCGGCGTGTTGCCGACGCGGAACTGGCAGCCGTCCCTGCCGATGCTGCAGCTGGCGGGACTGCTCAACACGGTCTCCCTGAACGGCCTGACCACCGAGATGTCCTTCCGCTTCACCCCGAAGGGCCTGCTCGGCGGCGGCAACTGGCAGATCGACGACGTCTACGTCGATCCCTGGAAGCGCATCTAGCTCTAGCGCCTCTTCGCAGCGGACTTCCTCTTCCTCGAGCCCGGCTTTCGCGCCGGGCTCGAGGCCTTCCTGGAGGAGGCCTTCCGCGTGGTCGTCCGGCGTGAGCTCGTCGCAGCCTCGACGGAGGCGCGGAGGGCGGCCATCAGGTCGGCGGGCTCCTCCTCGGCTTCGGGCTCCGGCGCCGTGACCGTCTTGCCCTTCCGCTTCGCCCGGATCACCTTGAGCAGCGCGTCGCGATAGGTGTCCTCGTAGCGCTCGGGCTCGAAGCTGCTCTCGAAGCGCTCGATCAGCGCCGTCGCCAGCTCGAGCTCCGCCTTGGGCACTCTGACCTTCCGGGGCGCGATCTCGTCGACCGGCCGCACCTCGTCGTGGAAGTACATCTGCTCGAGCGTGAGAGCGCCTTCACGCACCCGCAGGCAGCCGAGGTGCTGTCGGTCGCGCATGACGAACTTGCCGATCGCCGCCAGGCCGGTCTCCTCCATCGCAGCGCGGAGGAGCGCGTAGGGCTTCTCCCCGTCCGGCTGCGGCCCGAGGAAGTAGGTCTTCTCGAAGTAGATCGGGTCGATCTCGTCGTACGGCACGAAGTCGGAGATCTCGATCGTCTTCACACCTTCGGTCTTGGCGGCGTCGAAATCCTCGTCGGTCAGGACGACGAACTCGCCCTTCTTGAACTCGTAGCCCTTGACGATCTCGTCGTCCGGCACCGAAGCGCCGTTCTCCTTCTTGCAGGTCTTCTGGTAGCCGATCCGGCCGCCGTCGGGCTCGTGGATCAGGTGGAAGCGCAGGTCGGTCTCCGCGATCGCGCTGTAGAGGCGCACCGGGACGTTGACGAGGCCGAACGAGATCGAGCCGGTCCAGAGCGCGCGCGGCATCACAGATGCAACGTCGCAGCGGCCGTGACGGTTTCGGCACACAATCGGCACAGACACGTACGACCCGCGGGCGTAGCGTTCCCGGCATGACGAAAACGGCGACGCAAGCTGCCACGCCCTGGGGCCCGGCGACGATCCTCGAGGAGATCAAGCTGGCGCAGCAGTCGGGCGAGAAGCGCTTCTCGTCGCTCGTCCAACTGCTCGAGACGCCGAAGGGCGAGCGGCTCGTGCGCTTCGCCTACGCCACCGACGGGACCGCGCGGCGAGGGCCGGTCACCCTACGGTCGCGCGATCTCCAGAAGCTGCGCGAGGCGCTGGGGGAACACGCTGGGTTGCAGGAGACGCTGGGTTGCGGGAGACGCTGAAGCTGGCGTGAGCGGGCTACGCAGTCGTGAGCGCCCGCTCGCGCGCGGCGTCGACGAGCCCGGCCAGGAGCAGGGCGCCGTCGCCCGAGCCCAGGAGCGGATCGACCGCATGCTCCGGATGCGGCATCAGGCCGAGCACGTTGCCCGCCTCGTTGCAGACACCCGCGACGTCGCCCACCGAGCCGTTGCAGTCCTCCGCATAGCGCAGGACGATCTGGCCCGCCGCCTCCAGCTCGGCATGCAGCGCCTCGTCCGCGAACCAGCAGCCTTCGCCGTGCTTCACCGGGATCGTCAGCTCCTGACCCACCTCGCAGCGGCCCGTCAGCGGCGTGTCCGAGCGCTCGACTCGCACACGCACGTCGCGGCAGACGAACTCCAGGTCGCGGTTGCGGCGCAGGACGCCGGGCAGCAGGCCGGCCTCGCAGAGGATCTGGAAGCCGTTGCAGATTCCGAGCACCGGCCCACCGGCGTCGGCGAGCTCGCGCACGGACGCCATCACGTTGGCAGAGCGCGCGAGCGCCCCACAGCGCAGGTAGTCGCCGTAGGAGAACCCACCTGGGAGCACGACCGCGCCGGTGTCACGCGGCAACTCGTGCTCGGCATGCCACACGGGGAGCGCGTCGGCGCCGAGCGCGCCCAGCGCCCAGAGCGCGTCTCGGTCGTCGTTCGAGCCCGGGAACACGAGCACGGCGACGCGTGGCCGAATGCTCACTCGCCCTCCACCTCGATTTCGAAGCTCTCGATCAGCGGGTTCGCGAGCAGCTGCTGGCACATGCGCTCGATCTGGGCGCGAGCGTCCGCGGGGGTATCGGCCTCGACCTCGAGATCGACGAGCCGGCCGACACGCGCGCCGCCGACGGCGAAGCCGAGCTTGCGCAGCGAGCCCTGCACAGCCTCGCCCTCGGGGTCGAGGATGCCGCCTTTCGGGCGGACGAGGACGGTCGCCTTCACCGCAGCACGACCTGCGGGTCGGCGAGGTAGTCCTCGAACGCGAGCCCCGTGAGCAGCTCGAACGCCTCCACATAGCGGGCCCGCGTGCCCGCGATTACCGCCGGCGGCAGCTCCGGCCCGGGGTCGGTCTTGTCCCAACCGAGGCTCTCGCAGTAGTCCCGCACGAACTGCTTGTCGTACGAGGCCTGCCCGCGTCCCGGCGCGAAGGCCGCCGCCTCCCAGAAGCGCGAGGAGTCGGGCGTCAACGCCTCGTCACCGAGCGTCAGGGCGCCGGCCGGATCGAGACCGAACTCGAACTTCGTGTCGGCGAGGATGATCCCGCGAGCCTCCGCGTGAGCTGCCGCGAATGCGTAGAGCCGCAGGGCGGCCTCCTCGACCCGCTCGTAGAGGTCGGCACCGACGAGCTCGGCTGCGCTGGCCGCGTCGATGTTCTCGTCGTGACCCGACTGCGCCTTCGTGGCCGGGGTGAAGATCGGCGCAGGGAGGCGATCCGCCTCGCGCAGCCCCGCCGGCAGCTGGACGCCGCAGATCGCGCCCGTGCGCCGGTAGTCCTGCCAGCCCGAGCCGGCGAGGTAGCCGCGGACGACACACTCGATCGGCAGCATCTCGAGCCGTCGGCACTCGAGCGACCGGCCGTCGTCGTGGAGCGCGAGCAGGTGGTTCGGGACGAGCTCGCGCGTGCGAGCGAACCAGAACGCGGAGAGGCCCGTCAGCACGCGGCCCTTGTCGGGCACCTCGGTCGGGAGGATGACGTCGAAGGTCGAGATCCGGTCGGAGGCGACGAGGAGCAGCCGATCCTCGCCGAGGCCGTACAGCTCCCGCACCTTGCCGCTGCCGAGGTGCACTGCCGCATCAGACATGTGCGGCCGCCTCCCGCGACACGAGCGCGCGCAGGCGCTCGAAGACGACGTCGACGTGCCGGGTGTAGACGCCGAGGTCGAACACGCTGTCGAGCTCGACGCGTCCGGCGAGGTCGGAGTCGGCGCGAACGAGCTCGGGGAAATCGAGCCCCTCCTCCCAGGCGCGCATCGCGTGTCGCTGCACGGCCCGGTAGGCGTCGTCCCGGCCCGAGCCCGACTCGACGAGCGCGAGCAACAGGCGCTGGCTGAAAAAGAGGCCATGGCTCGAGTCGAGGTTCTCGCGCATGCGCTCGGCCCGCACGACGAGCCCGTCCACGAGCCAGGCAAAGCGATCGAGCATGTAGTCGACGGCGAAGAAGGCGTCGGGGACGACGATCCGCTCCGCCGAGGAGTGGGAGATGTCGCGCTCGTGCCAGAGCGCCACGTTCTCGAGCCCGACGACCGCGTGGCCACGGACGACGCGGGCGAGTCCGCAGATCCGCTCGGACACGATCGGGTTGCGCTTGTGCGGCATCGCCGACGAGCCCTTCTGGCCGCGGCCGAAGGGCTCCTCGACCTCGCGCACCTCGGTGCGCGCGAGATGCCTGATCTCGAGCGCGTACCGCTCGAGCGAGGCGGCGGCGAGCGCGAGCGCGTTCAACAGCTCCGCGTGCCGGTCGCGCTGGAGCACCTGGGTCGAGCTGGGTGCGGGCTCGAGCCCGAGCCGCTCGCACGCGATCCGCTCCACCTCGGGGTCGGTGGCGGAGTACGTGCCGACGGCACCCGAGAGCTTTCCCACCCGCATTCCCTCCAGCGCCCGCTCGAGTCGCCCCCGGTCGCGGTCGAGCCCGAACGCCCAGCCGGCCAGCTTGAGCCCGAACGTCGTCGGCTCCGCGTGCACGCCGTGCGTGCGGCCGATGATGAGCGTCTCCCTGTGCTCCTCGGCGCGCGCCGCGACGGCGGCGACACACCGGTCGAGCCCCTCGAGCACGAGGCGACCCGCCTCTCGGATCTGCAGCGAGAGCGCCGTGTCGACGACGTCCGAGGAGGTGAGGCCGTAGTGGAAGAACCGTCCCTCCTCGCCGAGCTGCTCCGCGACGGCGTCGACGAAGGCAGCGACGTCGTGCTGGGTCTCGGCCTCGATCTCGGCCACGCGTGCGGGGGTCGGAGCGACTGCGCGCTCGGCGATCTCGTCGACCGCGGCCCGGGGGACGACGCCCAGCTCGGCCCAGCCCTCCAGCGCGGCCAGCTCCACCTCGAGCCAGCGCGCGAGCTTCGTCTCGTCCGACCAGATCCGGGCCATCGCCGGACGGGAGTACCGCGGGATCACGGTGCGGATTCTAGAGACGGCACCGGCGACCTCACGCGATCGCCGCGGCGGCGCGGGCGATGTCCGTCCGGTAGCGGGCGCCGTCGAAGGTGATCCGCTCGCACGCCGCATAGGCAAGGTCGCGTGCAGCCGCGATCGACCCGCCCGTGCCGGTCACGTTCAGGATCCGTCCCCCGTTCGTGACCAGCCGGTCTCCGTGACGGGCGGTTCCCGCGTGGAAGACGAGGGCGCCGAGCTCCTCGGCGGCCTCCACGCCCTCGATCGTCGTTCCGTGGTCGGGGCGAGCGGGATAGTCGGGGCCGGCCACGACGACCGTCACCGCGGCGGCATCCGCCACCGCCAGCTCGATTCCGGTCAGATCGCCCCCCGCAGCCGCGGTGAGCGCGCCCGTGAGGTCGCCCTCCAGTCGGGGCAGGAGCGACTGCGTCTCGGGATCGCCGAAGCGGCAGTTGAACTCGAGCACCTTCGGCCCGTCCTCGGTGAGCATCAGGCCGGCGAAGAGGACGCCGACGAAGGGGGAGCCGCGACGGGCGAGCTCCGCCACGACGGGCCGGTGCACGCGCTCGACGAGCTCCTCGGCCTCGCCCGGCCGCAGGATCGGCACCGGCGAGTAGGACCCCATGCCACCGGTGTTCGGCCCGAGGTCGTCGTCGGCGATGCGCTTGAAGTCCTGCGCCGGGGCCAGCGGGATCACCTCACGCCCGTCCGAGAGCGCGAAGAGCGAGACCTCCTCCCCCTCGAGCAGCTCCTCGATCACGCGAGGGCCCGGGAACGCAGCCGCCGCGAGCAGCCCCTCGTCCAGCTCCTCGGTGGTGCGGCACACGAAGACGCCCTTGCCGGAGGCCAGGCCGTCCGCCTTCACCACGCACGGCGGCCGCGCGACCGCGAGCGCTTCGGCGGTCGGCACCCCCGCCGCCCGCATCACGTCCTTGGCAAATGCCTTCGATCCCTCGATCCGTGCAGCGTCGCGGCCCGGCCCGAAGACCGCGATGCCCGCATGGCGCAGCTCGTCCGCCACCCCCGCCACGAGCGGGCCCTCCGGCCCGACCACGACGAGCTCGGCGCCGAGGCTGCGCGCGAGCCCGAGCAGGGCCTCGCCATCCTCGGCCCGCACCGGATGGCAGTCGCCCAGAGCCGCGATGCCCGGATTCCCCGGAGCCGCGTGCAGCTCGGTCCCGGACCGCTGAGCGAGCTTCCAGGCGAGCGCATGCTCGCGGCCACCCGAACCGACGAGGAGCACCTTCACCGACGGCCGAGTCTACTGCCCGCGTTTGCGCTCGGCGCATCACGCGCATCAGGACCGGCATGAGTCAGAACGACCCCGGCCTCGAGCTGCACGAGTGGGAGACGCGCTGGAGCGAGCTCGACGAGATGCTGCAGGACGATGCCGACGGCGCGTTGCCCGATGCCTGCGACTTCGTGGAGCAGGCGCTCACCGAGAGCTCGATCGCCCTCGACGAGATCGCCGGCGAGAATGACGAGCTGCTGGCGGCCTATCGCGCCGCGCGAGAGACAGCGAATCGGCTCGAGGCCGGCGAGGACGTCGATCCCGGTGACGTCGGCGCCGCGATCGAGAATCTGCGCGCGATCTACGAGTCCCTCCGCGCGAGTCGCGCAGCCTGAGCCACGCCGGACACTACGCCCGCGCAAGCACCTGCTCGCGCGCGGCTCCGGTCCCGACCAGGTCCACGTCGACCCCGAGCTCGCGCTCGACCCGCTCGACGTAGGCACGGGCCTCCGAGGGCAGGTCGGCCACCGAGGTGCAGTCGTCGAGCGGCTCGCCCCAGCCGGGCAGCGTCTCGAGCACGGCCTCGCAATGGTGGAAGTCGCTCTGGTGCGCCGGGAAGTTCGGCGTCTCCGACCCGTCCGGCAGGCGGTAGCGCACGCACACCTTGAGCTCTTCGAACGCGGAGAGCACGTCGAGCTTCGTCAACGCAAGCGACGTGATCCCATTCAGCCGCACCGCGTACCGCAGCGCGACGAGGTCGAGCCAGCCCGGACGCCGCTCCCGGCCGGTCACCGTCCCGTACTCCTGGCCGAGCTCGCGGATCTCCGACCCGACCGGCTCCTCCATCTCGCTCGGGAACGGGCCGGCTCCGACGCGCGTCACGTAGGCCTTGGCGACGCCGACGACGGCGTCGATCCGGGTCGGGCCGATCCCGATGCCGGTCGCAGCCGCTCCGGCGACCGGGTTCGACGAGGTGACGAACGGATACGTGCCGTGGTCGAGGTCGAGCAGCGTCCCCTGTGCGCCCTCGAGGAGCACACGCTTCCCGGCCGTCAGGGCCTCGTCGACGAGCAGTGACGTGTCGGCGACGAACGGCCGCAGCCGCTGCGCGTAGGTCTCGTAGCGCTCCGCGACCTCCTCGAGTGCGAACGGCTCGTGCTCGTAGACGCGCTCGAGCCAGACGTTCTTCTCGGCGAGCGCGGTCTCGATCTTCTGGCGCAGGATCTTCGCGTCGAGCAGGTCCTGGACGCGGATGCCGATGCGGGCCGCCTTGTCCGCGTACGCCGGTCCGATGCCGCGTCGTGTGGTGCCGATCTGGAGCTTGCCGAGCAGCTTCTCGCTCGCGCCGTCGAGCGCGATGTGCCACGGCATGATCAGGTGCGCGTTGCCGGATACGCGCAGAGGCTCGACCGAGAGGCCGCGCTCCTCGAGCTCGTCCATTTCGCCGAGCAGCACCTCCGGGTCGACGACGCAGCCGTTGCCGAGCACGCTCAGCTTGCCCGACACGATCCCGGACGGGAGCTGCCGGAACTTGAACGTCTCGCCGGCCACGATCACGGTGTGGCCCGCGTTCGGGCCGCCCTGGTAGCGGCAGACGACATCGGAGTCCTGCGCGAGCAGGTCGACGATCTTGCCCTTGCCCTCGTCGCCCCACTGCGCGCCGACGATCACGGTGGCAGGCACAGTCCGATTCTATGGCGCAATCGGGGTCGGAATCTGCGCATGCAGATCCCGACCCGCGCCAAGACCCCTGAAGGCGGCCGCTTCGCGGCCGCGCCCACACCTTGAGCGTTTCATGCTGCGGCCAGATCGGCGAACTTGGCGTAGCGCTTCAGGAACGAGAGCTTGACCATGTCGGTCGGCCCGTTCCGGTGCTTGGCGATGATCAGCTCGGCGATCCCCTGCGACTCCGACTCCTCGCCGTTGTAGTACTCGTCGCGGTAGACGAAGCCGACGAGGTCCGCGTCCTGCTCGATCGAGCCGGACTCGCGCAGGTCGGAGAGGATCGGCCGCTTGTCGTGACGCTGCTCGACGGCGCGGGAGAGCTGCGAGAGGGCGAGGATCGGCACGTCGAGATCGCGTGCGAGCACCTTGAGCGCCCGCGAGATCTGCGACACCTCCTGCACGCGGTTCTCGGCGTTCGTGCCCGAGGTCATCAGCTGCATGTAGTCGATGATGATCAGGCCGAGGTTGGGCTCGCGCGACTTCAGGCGGCGCGCCTTCGAGCGGATCTCCATCAGGGTGATCGAGCCGGTGTCGTCCACCCAGATCGGCGCCTTCATCAGCTTGTCGCAGGCCGCGGTCAGGCGCGGCCAGTCCTCCGGCTTCAGCTTGCCCGTGCGCAGGCTCTGCGACTCGACGCGGGCCTCGGCGCACATCATCCGCTGCGTCACCTCGCTCTTCGACATCTCGAGCGTGAACAGGGCGACGGGGATCTCGTGCCGGACGGCCAGGTTCTGCGCCATGCAGAGCGCGAGCGCCGACTTCCCCATCGACGGCCGTGCCGCGATGATGATCAGGTTGCCGGGCTGGAAGCCGGAGGTGAGCTTGTCGAGCTCCTTGAACCCGGTCGGAACCCCCGTCACGTCGGCACCTGCCTCGTACAGATGCATGATCCGCTCGAAGCTTTCCTTCAGCAGCCCCTCGATGTGGCTGAAGTCGCCCGTGACGCGCTGCTGGGCGAGCTCGAAGACGATCTGCTCGGCGCGATCGACGAGGTCGGTCGTCTCCCCCGGCCGGTCCTGGCCGAGGCGCGCGATCTCCGCGCCTGCGCGGACGAGCCCGCGCAGCGTCGCCATCTCGCGCACGATCCTGGCGTAGTGGGCCGCGTTGGCGGTGGCCGGGACAAGAGCGGCCAGCTCGTGGATCTTCGCTTTGCCGCCCACCCCCTCGAGCTCCCCGCGCTCCTCGAGCGCATCGACGACGGTGATCGCGTCGACGGGCTCGCCGCCCTGGTAGAGCGCGAGGCAGGTGCGGAAGACCTTGCCGTGGCTCTCGCGGTAGAAGTCCTCCGCGGAGAGGATCTCGGTCACGGCTCCGATCGCGCCGGGCGAGAGCAGCATCGCGCCGAGCACGGACTCCTCCGCCTCCAGGTTCTGGGGCGGGACGTGGGGAGCCGGGCCCCCTGCGTTGGGCAATGCCGCTACCGAGGGCATGGCCGTATTAGTGCCGTCACGGAGCGACATCCGCAACTGTGTTAATCCCCAGCCGCACGCGTCGGAGCGGTAGGGGCCGCCGGTACCCCTGTGCGGGCGAAAGGAACATGCGTTCCCCCAAAGTATCCACACGTTCGGACGACTCTGCGCGGGCGACTGTCCGCGCCCTTGCACAGGGCGAGCACGGAATTTGCGGAAGGTTCACAGCGCGCTCCACAGGCCTGTGGAGCGCGCTGTGGACGGACTAGTCCTGCGCGGGCTCCTCGGCCGGCTGCCCGGCCGCAGCCTCGGTCTCGCCGGCCTCGGTCTCGCCGGCCTCGGAGGCGACGGCCTCGAAGTCGGCAGCCTCCGCCGCCTCGGCCGGGGTCGGCGCCGCTTCGGCGTCCTCCTCCTCGTCGAGGTACTCGACTGCCGCCTCCGCCTCGGCGGCTGCCGTCTTGGCCTCCGCGTCGGCCGCGGCCTGGGCCTCCGCCTCAGCCGCCTCGGCCGCCTCCATCGCGGCGAGTTCCTCCTCGGGCGGCAGCTCCCCGCCCTCGGGGACGACGAGCGTCTTCACCTCGACGGTCACGTCCTCGAACACCTGGATCGGGATCGCGTAGCGACCGATCCGCTTCAGGGCGTCGGTGCCGATCTTCTTCCGGTCGACGCGGATCTTGCGCGTGCGCCAGATCTCGTCGGCGATGTCGGTCGTGGTGACCGAGCCGAAGAGCGCGCCGGTCGGGCCCGACTTGACGTCGAAGCTGAGCACCGTCTTGCGCAGGACGTCCGCGATCTCCTCCGCATGCTCGACGCTGCGCGCCTCGTGCCGGGCACGCTGCTCGTCGACCTTGCGCAGCTCGGCGACCTTCGCCGGCGTGGCCGGCTCGGCCAGCGAGCGCGGGAGCAGGAAGTTGCGTGCGTACCCGCGCGCGACGCTGACGACCTCGCCGCGCAGGCCAACCTTCTCGACGTCCGTGAGCAGGATCACATCCATCGCTACCGCTGCTCCACGTAGGGCAGGAGCGCCATCTCGCGCGCCCGCTTCACGGCGACCGCGACCTGGCGCTGGTGCCGGCGGCAGGCGCCGGTGATGCGGCGGTTGCGGATCTTGCCCTTCTCCGAGATGTAGCGCCGGAGCTGGTTCACGTTCTTGTAATCCACCTCTTCGACCTTGTCCTTGCAGAAGAGGCAGCTCTTGCGCCGGCCGGGAGCCGTGGAGGCACCCGGGCGCTTGCGCGAGCGGTCCTGCGTTTTCTGTTGTGCCATCTCGTGTCTCCTAGAAGGGAATGTCGTCGTCGGCCGGGGCCGAGGGGAAGTCGGCGCCCGCCGCGGGGGCTGCGGCGCCCTGCGGCACGAACTGGCCGCCGGCCTCGCCGCCGCCTTCGCGGGAGCCGAGGAACTGGACGTTGTCGGCGACGACCTCGACGGACTGGCGCTTGGTGCCGTCCTGGGCGTCCCACTCGCGCCAGGTGAGCTTGCCCTGGACGCCCACGGGGCGTCCCTTGGCGAGGTACTGCGCGCAGTTCTCCGCGGTGCGGCCCCAGACGGTGACGTCGAAGTAGTACGCCGCGTCCTGCCATTCCTCGCCGCGCTTGACGCGATCGTTGACGGCGATGCGGAGCGTGGTCACCGCGGTGCCGGACGGGGTGTGGCGGAGCTCAGGGTCGCGCGTCAGGTTGCCGACGAGGACGACGCTGTTGATGTTCTGGGGCATTACTCCTCCTCCAACGAGGTGTCGATCGGGTCGGCGACATCCTCGCGCGCGGGCCCGCCCACCGCTACCGGCCTGGTCGAACCCGGCTTGTAGCGACGCGTCGGCAGGTGCCGCATCACGGCGTCGTCGATCTTGAGCACGCGCGAGATCTCGTCGAGCGTGTCGGGGTCGGCGCTGAACGAGAGTAGGTGGTACACGCCGTCGGTCTTCTTGTTGATCGGGTACTCGAGCTTGCGGCGGCCCCAGACGTCCTGGCCGTCCCAGGTGCCGCCACCGGCCTCGACGAGGTCGCGGGTGCGCTTGACGATCTCCTCCTGGCGCTCGTCGGCCAGGTCGGGGTCCAGCATGAGCAGGATCTCGTAGTCGTTCACGGGTTCCCTTCAACTCCTTCCTTCGGTCTTAGGCGGCCTCACCGGCAGGCACGGGCGGGAACAGCTCGTGCGAGGCGAGGCAGGAAGCCGCCCCAGGGTAGCAGCAGACGGCGTAGCATCAGGCCCATGAGACGGCTCCTGACCTGGATCGCCGGCGGCCTCGGAGTCGTCGCGCTGCTCCGCCAGCTGTTGCGGCGCCAGCCTCTTCCGCCTCCCGCTCCTCCTCCCGCCGAGACAGCCGAGGCCGACCCGGCCGAGGCCACCGACGCCGCCGAGGCCGACCCGGCCGAGGAGCTGCGGGCGAAGCTCGAGCAGGCCCGGGACACGGCGGACGACCGCGACGAGTTCGACGCCGCCGAGGGGACGCCAGTCGACACGGTCGAGGCTCCGCCGGCCGAGCCGACCAGCTCGCTCGAGGAGCGGCGTCGCCGCGTGCACGACAAGGCCCAGGAGGCGCTCGGCCAGATGCGCGGCGTCGACGACGACTAGAGCCGGACGGCGGGCGCGGGGAGGATCGGCTCCAGGGGCGGCATACTGTTTTCGAGGATGAGCGAGTTGCCGCGGACCGACGATCTCCCCCGCTCGGACGACGGGTTCGATCCGGCGCGGGTCGAGGAGGCCTTCGCGTCGTTCGCGGAGCGCGTCCACGAGCTCGAGTCGGTCGCGGTCGAGCTGCGGGCGGAGCTGCGCGAGCTGCGGGCCGACCGCAGGACCGACCAGCGCCCGGATCCGTACGCCGACGAGGACTGGCCCGCGGACGCGGGCTTCGCGGGCCGCGCCTCCTCGCCGGACTGGGTCGCCTCCGTGCCGCCGCCGCTGCTGCGCCCGGTGGCCGTCCCGCGCATCGTCCTCGAGGGAGCCTTTCTGCTCGCCGTCGCGCTGCTCGCCGGGCTCGCCGATCTCGACGCGGTCTGGATCGTGCTCGTGATGGCCGCTGCCTGGGCGCTCGTGGCGCTCTCCGAGTGGACGGCGGCAGCGAAGCGAGCGCGCTGGCACCTCGACGAGATCGCGCCTTCGGTCGCGCCCGACGGCGACCCGGCCGCCGAGAGCACCGGCCCGTGGAGCATGCCCGTCGTCGAGGCGACGGCGGTGGAGGCGGCCGACGATTCCGAGTCGCGCACCGTGATCGCCGCGCTGCCCGCCGACCCGCCGGCCGAGACCGCCGATGCGCCCGGCGAGCCTGGCCCGGAACCGGCGCGACGCCGCTTCCGGCTGCGGCGGCACCGCCCCGCCACGACCGGCACGGCCGACCCCTGGGAGCAGTAGCCTCGCTCGCCGCGCTCGTCGCTGGACTGGCGCTCGTGGCGATGCCACCAGCAGCGGCCCCGCAGACGCCGCTGCAGCCGGCGCCCGCGCTCGAGGTGCAGGCCGGCTTCGCCGCCCAGCTCTTCGCAAGGGGCCTGAAGCGTCCCACCGCGCTCGCGTTCGGGCCCGGTGGGCTCCTCTACGCAACGCAGGAGTCTGGCGAGGTCGTCGCGGTCGGCCGAGGCTCGACCCGCCCACGCATACTCGCCCGGGGATTTCGGAGCCCGCTCGGCCTCGCCTGGCAGGGCGCAACGCTCTACGTCTCGACGCAAGGCTCGCTGCACCGCCTCGTCGTGCGCGGCAAGCGGGTGACGTCGCGCCGGGCGATCGTGACCGGCCTCCCCTTCGGGCGTCATCAGCAGGACACCGTCGCGGTCGGCCCCGACGGGCGCCTCTACGTCGGCAGCGGCTCGACCTGCGACGCCTGCCGGGAGCGCGACCGCCGCAGCGGCGCCGTCCTCTCCGTGAAGACCGACGGCAGCGACCTGCGCATCGTCGCGCGCGGCCTGCGCAACCCGTTCGGGCTCGCCTTCCAGCCGCGGACGAACCGGCTCTACGTCTCCGACAACGGCCAGGACGAGCTGGGCGACTCCGAGCCGGCCGAGACGGTCGTGCGCATCCGGCAGGGCGCGCACTACGGCTGGCCGGACTGCTGGGCGAGCTGGCTCGAGCGGAGGCTTCGCGGCTCGTGCTCGGGCGTGACGAAGCCGGTCGCCTACCTGGAGCCGCACTCGTCGGCGAACACGCTCGCCTTCTGGCGCGGCTCGCTGTTCGTCGCCGAGTGGGGCCAGTATCTGAGCGAGCGCTGGGGACGAAAGGTCGTGCGCGTCGACGTGGGCAGCGGCCGGTCGACGACCTTCGCCGACGGCTTCGAGCATCCACTCGGTCTGGCCGCCGAGCCGCGAGGCGGCGGCCTGCTCGTGGGCGACTGGGGCCGCGGCGTGGTCTACCGGCTGACGAAGCGCTGAGCCGCCGCCGCAAGGCCGCGGGCGACGCGCGCCTGGTACGCCGCGCTGCGCAGCAGCGCGCCCTCGCGCGGATTCGTCATGAAGCCCGTCTCGGCGAGCACGACGGGCACGTCCGCCCAGTTGAAGCCGGTCAGGTCGGAGCGCTCGACGAGGCCGAGGTCACGGGCGCCGGTGGCACGAACGAGCTCGTCCTGCACGAGGCGCCCTGCGCGACGGCTGGCGGCGTAGATGTCCGCCGTCCAGCCCCGGCGGAGCGCCGGCACGAGCGTCGCGATCCCGTGCGCGGACGGGCTGGAGGAGCCGTCTGCATGGATGCGGATCATCAGCGCAGCCCGGCGCGCGTTGCAGAACTGCGCGCGCTCCCGATTGCCACCGCGGTAGCCGCCTCCGTTCCGCGTCAGCGCGACCCGGTAGCCACGGGCGACGAGCAGCGCCCGCGTGCGTCGGGCGATCGCGAGCGCCACGGGCGCCTCGCCGGCCGCACCGCCGCCGTCCTTGACCTTCTGCTCGCGTGAGCCAGGCCCGATCGGCTCGGTCTGACGGCCGATCTCGGGCGCGGTCGCGTGCCCGGGGTCGAGGCAGATCAGCGCGGCGGCGAGCGTCTCGACCAGCACGACGGCACCGTAGCGGTGTGGCCGGGCGCGCTTCCACCGAACGCGCCCGGGCCACACCGCCTACCGCGACCTATTCGTCCTTGACGACGACCTCCGTCAGGTCGGTCTGGGCGAGCAGGTTGACGTTGAACGTGTCCTGGATCGCCGGACGTTCGAGCTGTACGTACGTGTACCAGTAGAGCGGCGTCACCGGGACCGCCCCATCCGCACCGAGCAGAAGATCTTCCATCTGCCCGTACAGCGCGTACCGCTCGTCGTTGTCCGCCGTCTGCCGCGCCTGCTCGAGCAGCTCGTCGTAGGCGGGGTCGCAGTAGTTCGTCGAGTTGTTCCCCGAGTCGCACGTCCACAGCTCGAGGAAGTTGATCGCGTCGACGTAGTCACCGATCCAGCCGTACCGGTAGACGTCGATCGACGGGTCGATCGGCGGGCCCGTGAACTCCAGGAACTGGGCCCACTCCTGCTGCTTGATCTCCACGTCCAGGCCGAGCTCCGCCCAGGACGCCTGCACCGCGACGGCGATCTCGCGATGACCCGGCGAGTCGTTCAGGAGCAGCGTGATCTTCTCCTTCGGATTCGCCACCTCGGACATCAGCTGCTTCGCCTGCTCGAGGTCGCCGTTCCCCGGCAGCCACGGCGAGTCCGGGTTGATCGCGTCGAAGCCCGGCATCCCCTTCGGCGTCCAGCCCGTGCTCGGGAGCTGGTCGGCCTGCGCGATGTTGTCGATGATCTCGCGCCGGTTGATCGCCAGCGACATCGCCCGCCGCTGTTTCACGTCCGTGATCGTCTTGACGTTGAACCCGTACGTGTAGGTGCCGAGGCCCGGGTACTGCTGGTAGTCCGGGGTCTCCTTCAGGCGCGGGATCTCCTCGGGCGGGAGCCCGCCGACGTGGGCGTCGAGCTCGCCGGCCTCGTAGGCCTGCACCGCGGTGATCCCGTCCGTGATCATCCGTCCGTCGACGCGGGTGAGCGTGACGCTGTCGGCGTCGCGCCAATCCTCGTTCCTGACGATGTCGATGCTGGCGTTGTGCTCCCACGAGTCGAGCAGGAACGGGCCGTTGGTGACGATGTTCGCCGCCTCGGTCCACTTGTCGCCGTGCAGCTCGATCGTGGGGCGGTGGACGGCGAGGAACGAGTGGTGCGCCGCCTGCTGCACGAACCACGGCTGCGGCGTCGTCAGCTTCACCTCGAGCGTGCGCTCGTCGATCGCGTTGACGCCGACCTTGTCGCGGAGAGCCGCGCAGTTCGCCTCGCAGCCGTTGTACTCGGCTGCGCCGACGATGCCGTAGAACTGGTAGGCGTAGTCCGCCGCCAGCTCCGGCGAGATCGTGCGCTTCCACGACCACTCGAAGTCCTCGGCGGTGACCGGGTCGCCGTTCGACCAGGCGCCGTCGTCGCGAAGATGGAACGTGACGGTCTTGCCGTCCTCGGAGGTGTCCCAGCTCTCTGCGAGCATCGCCACCGGCTCGAGATCGGGCCCGAGCTTGACGAGCGGATCCATGATGCTGAGCAGGATCCCCGACGAGGTCGTGTCGGTCGCGAGCCCCGGGTCGAGCGAGGGCGGCTCAGTGCCCCAGTTCACCGTGATCGTCTGGTCGGCGGCGAGGCCGCCCTCGGTGGCCGCCGTACTCGTGCCGGCCGCGTTGTCGTCGCCGTCGTCGCTGCCGCCGCAGCCGGCCGCCAACAGCGCGAACGACACTGCGCTTAGGGCCAGCGCGGCGGCGAAGGTCGAGCGCTTCCGTGTCATACGCATCCTTTGGTCGCGGGTGGATACCTCAGTATAGTATTACTATACAAGCAGGACGCCGCGTCAAACCCCGCGCCCGGCTCGACCGGCCTGAGAGCCCTCCTAGCTGGTCGAGCCGGGCGTGAGGACGAGCGCCACGGTGCCGCCCGGAACCGGCCGCGGCTCCTTGTCGACGAGGACGTCGACGTTGCTGGCCGCACCGAGCGAGAGCCAGACGCGCTTCGCGCGCACGCGCACCGACTCGCCCTGAGCGAGGACGCGCTCGTCGAGCACCCGCCCCGTCTCGCTGCCCGCCCGGGCCGAGAGCCAGCAGTCGCCGCGGGTCGCCGTGACGACGACGGTGACGAGCCGCGGAGCCTGCGCGTCCGCTGCGCTCGACGTCGTGCTCGACCCCGGTGCCGTCCGCCGGTCCACCGGTTGCTCGCGCTGCGGCGCGGGCGCTGCAGCCGGTGCCGCCTCGGCCGGGGGATCCGCGGACCCGATCGGCACGACGCCGCCGAGCACGAGGACGAAGAAGGTCAGGGCCGCTGCCGCCGCGGCGGCCAGCAACCAGAAGAGGAGGTCTGCTGGTTCCGGCTTCGCCATTCTCGCTCGCCTCGAATTCGCGTTCCGAGACAATTGTCCCACGTGGGAGCGTCGTTCACGGAGCGGCCCCGGAGTCGAACCGAGCAAGCCGTGGGTTGCACGACCGGGCCGATTTTGAAGACCGGCTGGGCCACCGGGCCCGTGCCGCTCCGCGGCCAGCGTATCGGCCGGAGCGGCACGGGCCGAGCGAGCGTGACCCGCTAGCCGGGGACGACCCGCACCTGGACGAGGCGACGCGAGGAGACGCCGGCGAGCACGCTGTCACCGGGCTTGCGTGCGCGCAGGAAGAACACCATCGAGCCGCCGCGCACGAGCGGCAGCCGGGCCGTCGGACGGAACGTCATCGTCGCGATCCCCTGCGCGTCGGTCGTCGTCTCCGGCGTCGCGGTAACGCGCCCGAACGGCACCCCAGTCGCCAGGACGAGCGCTCCCTGGATCAGGCGGCCGCGGGTGTCGTTGACCCGCACCCTCAGGGTCACCGTGGACGTCCGGTCGCGAATCGTCGTGGGCGAGAACGAGACGCCCGAGACGACGAGCCGGTCGGGCAGCGAGACGCTCGTGACCGGCACCGCCGGTCCGGCGGCACCCGACGAGCGCACGACCGCGGTCTGCGCGGAGGTCGCCGTGGTCGCGCCGCGCGGGTTCTGGGCGCGCACCCGAACCCGAAGCGTGCGCCCGAGATCCTGCGAGCGGACGCCGTAGGTCTGGCCCCGCGAGCCCGTGTCGGCGCAGGCGTTGCCGGCGGGGTCGCACTGAAGCCACGTGAACCCGAACGTCGGCGCACCGGTCCACGCCCCGGGCGACGCGGTGAGCGAGCCGCCGACCGCGGCGGTGCCCGAGATCGTGGGCGCACTCGTGTTCTGCGGCGTCACGTTGTCAGCGATCACCGGACTGGGCTTCGTGTTCGCGCTCCCGGCGCCGTCGGCATTTCGCGCCGTCACGATCGCGAGCACCGTGCGCCCGACGTCGGCCGCCCGCAGGCGATAGTTGCGGCCGGTCTGACCGTCGATCGGGGCGCAGTTGGCACCCGCGCCGTCGCAGCGCAGCCAGCGGTAGCTGAACGAGGTCGGGTTGTTCGACCAGCCGCCGGTCGAGGTTGTGATCGTGGCGCCGCGCCGGAACGTGCCGTCGAGCACCGGCTGCAGTGTCTCCTGCGGTGGCGCCGCAATGGCGGTGGCCGCGGCGACGAGTCCGGTCAGGGTCGCGGCGAGCAGTGCCATTCCGCCGAGCCGCCGGCGCACCGGGCCGCGCAACAAAGGTGTCGAACTCATGGTTGTCCCCCGTTTTCGGTGATCAGGACGAGCACGTGGGTTCTGACGCTGCGAGCCGAGCCGAAAACCGCCTCGTCACCGGTTTTGCACCCCGCTTGCACGCACCTGACAGATCCCGCACACTCGGCCCGTGGCTCACCTGCGCCTGATCGACGTCTCGGACGCCACGGGTGCGTTGAAAGCCGAGTACGACGCGGCCGTCACCCGGGCCGGGAAGGTGTTCAACATCGTCAAGTCGATGAGCCTGCGCCCGGCCGTGCTGAGTCGCTCAATGGCGCTCTACCGCGCGATCATGTTCGAGCCCTGCGGGCTGTCCCGCCAGGAGCGCGAGCTGCTCGCGACCGTGGTCTCGCGCACGAACGAGTGCTTCTACTGAACATGCGCGCATGCCGACGACCTCCGTGCCGAGGGCGCAGACGAGACCCTGGTGGCTCACGCCGCACACGACTACCGCGCCGCGGATCTCCCGTCGGCCACGCGGGCGCTGTGCGACTTCGCGGTCAAGCTGACCGTGCGCCCGGCCGCGGTCGGCGCAGCGGACGTGGAGGCGCTGCGCACCGCGGGGTGGGACGATGCCGCGATCCACGACTCGATCCAGGTGATCGCGTACTTCAACTACATCAACCGCGTGGCCGAAGGGGTCGGGATCGAGCCCGAGCCCGACTGGGAGAGGAGCTGACGCATGCCTCGCTTCACGATCGTCCATGCCGCCGACTTCGAGCGGCCGTTCCCGAAGTGGGCGCTCGCGCGCAAATCCCTGGGCGTGACCTCGTTCGGGCTGAACGTCGTCGAGCTCCCTCCGGGGGAGTCGATCCCCGAGCACGACGAGGTCGATCGTGACCAGGAGGAGGTCTTCGTCACGTTGGCCGGCGATGCGACGTTCGTGATCGACGGCGAGGAGCATCCCGCCCCGGCCGGCACGTACGCGCGGCTCGACCCCGAGCCGGTGCGCACCGTCGTCAACCACAGCGACCGCGAGGCGACCGTGCTGATCATCTCGGCCCCGCGCACGAGCGGCTACGAGCCGCTGGGCTGGGCCTAGCCGTGCGCGACGTCCTCAAGGTCGCCTGCGTCCAGGTCGAGCCGGCGATCCTCGACCGCGCGGCGACACTCGACCGGCTGGCGGCGCGGACTGCGGAGGCTGCGGGCGCCGGAGCCGGGCTCGTCGTCTTTCCGGAGACGTTCGTGCCGGCGTATCCCTCGTCCGCCTGGGCGCGAGCTCTCGCAGGCTGGGCCGATCCGCGCGCGAAGGCCGCCTTTGCGCTCCTGCACCGCGAGTCGGTCGAGGTCCCGGGCCCGGACGCCGACCGGATCAGCGCGATCGCACGTGAGCACGGGGTCTGGCTGGTCACGGGCGTGAACGAGCTCGATCCGGCGAGGCCGGGAACGCTCTACAACTCGCTCCTCTACCACTCGCCGGAGGGGGAGCTGGCGCTCCACCACCGCAAGCTCGTGCCGACGAACCACGAGCGGCTCATCTGGGGCCAGGGCGACGGGCGGGGACTGCGCGCGCTCGAGACCCCGATCGGCCGCATCGGCGGGCTGATCTGCTGGGAGAACTACATGCCCCTGGCGCGCTTCGCGCTGTACGAGTCGGGCGTCGAGCTGTACGTCGCCTCCACCGCCGACGACGGCGACGCGTGGCAGGCGACGCTCGTCCACATCGCGCGCGAGTCACGGGCGTTCGTGATCGCCCCGTCCCACTTCCAGCGCGCCGCCTCCTATCCGGACGACTTTCCGCTCCGCGACGAGCTGGAGGGGCGCGACCTGCTCGGCCGCGGCGGCAGTGCGATCCTCGGCCCCGACGGGAGCTATCTCGCCGGCCCGCTTTACGACGAGGAGGGGATCCTCTACGCCGACCTCGACCCCGCCCGGCTCGCGGAGGAACGCCAGCGCTTCGACCCCGCCGGGCACTACCACCGGCCCGACGTGTTGAGCCTGACGGTCACCCCGCTCCACTAGGGCCGGACGGCCGTGAGCACGATCCGGTCGCCGCGGCGCACGCCCCAGCGCCGGAAGGAGCCGGCGTTCACCTCGAGGGCCCCCCGGTAGCTGACGTCCGGGTCGTAGACCGGGCATGGGTCGGCTTTGCACGGCTTCATCTGCATAATTCGTAGAATCCCTCCGCGCGGGCCGTAGAAGGCGATGTCGAGCGGGATCAGCGTGTCCTTCATCCAGAACGCGCCCGACGTCGCGCGCGGAAACTGGAAGACCATGCCCGCGTTAGGCCCGAGCGAGCGGCGGTGCATCAGGCCGTGCTGACGCTGCACATCGGTGCGCGCGACCTCGACCCGGAGGACGACCTTGCGCTCCCCGGTCGAGATCGTGGCGGTGCCGCGCGGGAAGCGGACCTCGTCGCCGGCGCCGAGGCTCACGCCTGCCGCGAGCAGCGCTGCGAGCAGGATCGGCAGGGCGAGGGCGAGGCGCATGCCCGAATTGTGGCAGCGATCAGCCGGCCCCGGCGGCACCCCGCCGCAGGACGCGCTCGTCGCCGACGCGGCGCGTGAGGCCGTCCGCGTCGAGGCGCTCGAGCAGGAGCTGCGCGTCACGCCGTCCGCAGCCGGCGAGGTCGCGGAAGCGGGCGAGGGTGATCCGGCCGGCGGCGCCTTCCGTGAGGGCGAGCTCCCGAGCCCGCTCGTAGGCGGCGATCGAGACGGCGTAGCCGTCGCCGACGCGCACGAGCCTCCCGTCGCGCTCGAGAAAGCGTGCGAGCTCCTGGTCCTCGACCTTGACCGTCCCCGGCGCGGCCTCCTCCAGCGCACGCTCGAGGGCGGCGGCCTCGTCGGCCCGCGACCCCAGCGCCGCCGGCGCACCGGGGAGATAGAGGCGCGAGCCGCGCCGCTCGAAAGGAAGGCGCTCGAGCACGGTCCGCGCCCATGGCTCGGTGGGCGCTGCGACGCCCGGATCGAGGCCGTCCGCCGCCGCGATCCCGCGCTCCAGCTCGCCGCGCAGCTCCTCCAGCCACGCGTCCGAGAAGCGCCAGGCACCGTCGACGAGCACCGGCTCGTGAATCGCGACCTCCCCGCGCTCGACCCGGACAAAGCGCGCCTCGTCGGCATGTCGCGGCGGCACGGGGTCGAGCACACGCCCGCCGCCGACCGTCGTCTCTCCGCGGAGCACGAAGCGGTCGCCGCGCGCCGCGACGACCGGCTCCGCGAGGCGCAGCTGGGCGAAGCGGTCGCCGGCGCGCACCACCCGCGCCGGCACCGTGGCGGTCCCGTGGTGGACGTGAAGTCGAGCGCCGTCGGCGACGGGCTCGAGCAGGTCGAGCGTGACATCGAGCCGGTAGCTCGCGCGAAACGCATCCGGCTCGACAAGCGCATCGCCGCGGCGCAGCTCGGTCCGCTCCAGGCCCGGCAGGGCGAGCGCGACGCGCTGGCCGGCCTCGGCGCGCACGACCGGCTCGTCGTGCACCTGCACCGAGCGCACCCGCACATCGCGTGCGCCGGGCTCGACGCGGAGAACGTCCCCCGCGCTTACCGACCCCGACCAGAGCGTCCCCGTCGCGATCGTCCCCGCACCGCGCAGGGTGAAGACCCGGTCGACGTACAGGCGGGTCGCGCCGTCCACATTGTGTTCCTGGAACACAAGCTCCGCCGCGCGCCCCAGCGCCTCGCGCAACTCCTCGAGGCCCGTGCGGGTCCTCGCGCTCACCGGCACCACCTCCGCGTGGGGCACGAGCTCACGCGCCTCGGCGAGCGCCAGCTCGAGCGTGTCGGCGTCCACGGCGTCGGACTTCGTCACCGCGACGACGCCGCGGTCGATCCCGAGCAGCGAGAGGATCGCGAGGTGCTCGTGCGTCTGCGGGCGAGCACCCTCGGCTGCGTCGATCACGAGCAGGAAAAGGTCGATGCCCGTGGCTCCGGCGACCATGTTGCGCACGAAGCGCTCATGGCCCGGCACGTCGATCAGCGACAGCCGGCGGCCGTCGGGCAGCTCGAGCGGCGCGTACCCGAGGTCGATCGAGATCCCGCGCTCGCGCTCCTCGGGCAGCCGGTCCGTGTCCTTGCCGGTCAGCGCCCGGACGAGCCACGTCTTCCCGTGGTCGACGTGCCCGGCAGTCCCTACAGCGAGCGGCACGAGCGCACCGCTTCGGCCACCTCGGCGGCCTCTTCGTCCGAGAGCGTGCGACAGTCGAGCAGCGTGCGCCCGTCCCGCACGACGGCGACGACCGGGGGGTCCCCGACCCGAAGCGCCGCGGCCAGCTCCTCCTCGACGGCGCAGGCGAAGCTCGGCAGCTCCGCGAGCGGCAGCGCGCCGCCGCCGACCCGCGCCACCGTCTCCTCGACCTCGCCGGCGAGCGCCAGCGCCAGCCGCTCGGCCCGGGCCCGCACCGCGTCGGCCGGCTCTCGCAACATCCGCAGGACGGGGATCTCCTCCGGCCGGTCGAGATAGAGCCCCAGCGTCCCCTCGAGCGCCGCGAGCGAGAGCTTGTCCGCCCGCAGCGCGCGTTGGAGCGGGTGGCGGCGCAACTGCTCGACGAGGTCCGCGCGGCCGACGACGATCCCGGCCTGCGGCCCGCCCAGCAGCTTGTCGCCCGAGAAGCAGACGAGGTCGGCCCCGGCGGCGAGCGACGCGCTGGGCGTGGGCTCGCCCTCGGCCTCGACGAGCGCACCCGAGCCGAGATCGTCCACGAGCGGCAGCCCGTGACGCGCCGCCACTGCTGCCAGCTCGGCCACGACGCGGCTGCTCCGTGAAGCCGACGACGCGGAAGTTGGACTGGTGCACGCGGAGGAGCAGGGCGGTCTCGGAGCCGATCGCCCGCTCGTAGTCGGCCGCGCGCGTCCTGTTCGTCGTTCCGACCTCGACGAGGCGGGCGCCGGAGCGGAGGAGCACGTCCGGGATGCGGAAGCCGTCGCCGATCTCGATCAGCTCCCCGCGCGAGACGAGCACCTCGCGGCCCTCGGCGAGCGCGGCGAGGGCGAGCAGCACGGCCGCGGCGTTGTTGTTCACGACGAGCGCAGCCTCGGCGCCCGTGAGCCGGCGCAACAGCGCGGCGAGGTGGTCCTGGCGCGAGCCGCGGACGCCCTCGGCGAGGTCGTACTCGAGGTTGGAGTAGCCGGCTCCGACCGCCGCGACGCGCTCGAGCGCGGCGGCGGGTAGCGGCGCCCGCCCGAGGTTCGTGTGCACGATCACCCCCGTCGCGTTCAGCACCCGCCGGAGTGCCGGCCGCCGCGCCGCGGCGAGCTCGGCGAGCACACGGTCGACCAGGTCGCCCGGATCGAGGCCCGCGCGCACCTCCTCGCGCGCCCGCTCGAGGGCAGCTCGGGCCGCTACGAGCGCGAGCGGGCGCGGCTCGGCGGCCAGCCGTCCGTCGCCGAGGAGCACGTCGACCGAGGGAAGGTCGCGCAGCCTCATGAACCAAGTCTAAGCCGGTTCTGCTGCTTAACTAGACGCGTGCTCAGACGTGTCCGGACCACGATCATCGTGATCGTCGTCGTGGCGGTGGGCGGAACCGCGGGCGTCGTCGCCGTTCGCGACGCCGCGTATGCGAACGACGCCCTGCCGGGCGTGTCCGTCCGCGAGGTCGACACCGGTCGCGACAGGCTCGTGTCGATCGACGGGAAGAAGCTGCCAGGTGGGGGTGGGGTTCTCGCCGTGGACGTTCCCGCCACGCGGGCCGCGGCGCTCGCCGCCGGCCGGGACTCGCTCTGGACGCGTGTGCGTCAGCTCGTCGTTCCGTCTCCGCCCGAGATCGTCGTCGACCCGGTGCTCCGGCCGACGGCAGCGGCGGACGAGCTCCTGGCCAAGCTCGAGCGCAGGGCCAAGCTCACCCGCCCGGCTGCCGCACAGATCGCAATGCGCGGCCGAACACCACAGGTGACACCGGCGCGCCCCGGCCGCACGATCGACCGCGACGCGTTCCTCAGCCTGCTCTCACGGGCGGTGATCGACGGCGCGGCCGACGTCGAGGCGCCTCTGGCCGCGAGCCGGCCCGAGCTCGACACCGCCGCCGCCGAGGAAGCCGCAGCAACCGCGCGTCAGCTCACCAGCGCGCCCGTCGCGCTGACCTTCGACGGCCAGGAGGTCGGCTCGCTGGCGCCGAACCGGCTCGCGCGCCTGCTCGACTTCGCACCGCGCCGCGACCACTTCGTCGTCAGCTTCGACGGCGAGCGGCTCGCCGAGGCGGTCCGCCCCGCCCTCCGGCCGTGGCGCACGCGCGCCACCAACGCTCGCTTCCTCGTCGGGGCGAAGAGCGTGCAGATCGAGCCCTCGAAGCCCGGTCTCGACGTGAACGCGAAGGTCGCGCTCGCCCACGTCACGGCAGCCGCCTACTCGGACCTGCGCGTCGCAGAGCTCGCGCTCCAGGAGACGCGGCCGGACCTGACGACGCGCGAGGCGGACAAGCTGGGGATCCGCGAGCAGATCTCGAGCTTCACCACCGACATGGGCGTCTCCTCGTCGAACCGGATCCACAACGTGCAGCTGATGGCGCAGTACATCGACGGCACGCTGCTGCGTCCGGGCGCGACCTTCTCCTTCAACGACTCGGTCGGCCCGCGCACGAGCGAGCGCGGCTTCCTCGAGGGGCAGATGATCATCGGCTCGCTGCTCCTGCCCTCGATCGGGGGCGGCGTCTGCCAGACCGCGACGACGCTCTTCAACAACGCCTGGGAGCTCGGCCTGCCGATCGTGGAGCGGCACAACCACAGCTTCTACATCTCCCACTATCCGATGGGACGCGACGCCACCGTCTCCTGGGGCGGGCCCGACTTCGCGTTCAAGAACGACCTGAAGACCGGGATCCTGATCAAGACGAGCTACACGGACTCGACGCTCACGTTCAGCTTCTGGGGCACGAAGTCGAAGCGCAAGGTCGTCAGCACGACGGGCCCCCAGTCGAACTGGCGCTCGCCGGAGACGACCTATGCGCTCGACCCCTACGCGCCTCGCGGCTCCGTGCGCACGGTCTCCGGCTCGAACCAGATGGGCTTCGACGTGACCGTCTCGCGGACGGTGCGCCAGAACGGCAAGGTCGTGCGCTCGGACTCGGTCACGAGCAACTACATCGCGGTCGGCCCGACGGCGATCTACGGCCCCGGCCGCACGATCCCCGGCTCGTACTTCGTCCTGCCGCGCATCTAGAGCGAACCGCGTGCGGCGGCCTCGAGCGAGGCCGCCGCACGGTCGTTCCGTTCGCGCTACCCGCAGCCCGGCAGCCGCAAGCTCGCGATCCGGGTCTGCCAGCCGGCAGGCGAGCTCGCCTGCCCCGCCGCCGTGTAGTACTCGTTCACGTACCAGAAGGTGCAGTCGTCGACCGGGTCGACGTTCATCGAGGTGTAGTCCCCCCAGCGGGAGTTCGTCGTCGTCTGCACCCCGCTCCCGTCGATGATCGTCTCCTCGGCGACCGTCATCTGGCCTGCGGGGTCGCCTGCGAGGCGACCCGTATAGCGGATGCCCGGGAAGACGGTCGTGGCGTTGACGACGCTGTAGCCGAGAGCCATGTTCCCGTTCTTGTCCATCGCGATCGAGCCCATCCAGCGGTGGACGCCGTCACCGGGCGCGTAGGTGCCCTGCTGGTGGATCGCGTAGGCGCCGTTGGCTCGGCGCAGCTCGTACCAGCGCAGGCCGGCCGCGCCTGGCAACGCCTCGACGGACTGGTTCGTCACCAGCGCCTCGTACTTGCCGAAGTTCCGGTAGGCGAGCCGGTGCATCGGCCGCTGGCGGTAGGAGAGGACGTCCAGGTACTGGTCCGGAGCGACACCCGGTTGCGGGAGGCAGTCCCGTGCCGTCGGCGCGCACGGGAAGATGGAGTCGAACGGCGCCGTCGGCAGCTCGATCGGCCCGGAGAGCGACGCCGTCGGGTTCGCCGACCATTTCACGGCCAGGTCGTAGACGTTCAGCGCGTCCACCGTCGCGCCGTAGCCGGCCCCGTCGTCCTGGGTCCCGACGATCGGAGCCGGTGCCTGGCCGATCGGCCGCCGGTTGCCGTCGATGTCCGCCGGGAGAAGGCCGTCTCCGATGTCCTCGAGATTGACGTCCGGATCCTCCGAGTCGAGGAAGAACTGAACGACGCCAACCTTCGCCTCGCCGTTCACCATCTTGTTCTTCTCGAGGGCGTAGACGCTGATCCCGTACCCGTCGACCAAGCCGAAGTCGCGCGTCGTCATCAGGTACGAGTTCGACCAGACGCCGTACTTCGGATAATCCGGGAAGTAGTAGCCGCCGTCCACGTCCTCCTGTGTGATGAACGCGTAGCGGTAGTACGAGCCCATCGGGTCGCCGCTCGTCGAGATCGCGACGCAGTTGTAGAAGGGGGCCGTCGGCGTCGCGGGGTCGAGCCCGCGGGTCGTGAACTGGCTCAGCAGCCAGCGGTCGGTCGTCTGGTCGTAGAGCACGATCGGGTCGCCCGAGGGATCGGTGCAGTCCTCGATCGGGAAGCCGGCCCAGAGCGTGCCGGTGTCGACGGGCGCGAGCAGCTCGTTGCCAGACTTGTCGTACACGCCGAAGACGAGGTTGACCATCTCGACGTAGTGGTTCGGTCCGACGTCACCGACCGGATCCGGCGGATTCACCCGGAACCCGAAGATGTCGAAGTTGTCCTGGTTGCTCAGCCCCTCGAAGTTGACGAGCGGCCCTGCTGCGAGCGTGGCCGCGAAGCCCGAGGTCTGGATTGCGGCGTCGCCGGCGTAGCCCGTATCGGTGTCGGTGACGGGGGCGAATTCGGCTCGGTTGTTCGCGAGCCGCTGTCTGTCGCCGGAGCCCGAGCTCGGCGCGAGCAGTGTCACTGGCGGCGAGACGTCGAAGGCGACGGCCGTCGAGACGATCGGCTCCGGGGCGGCCGTCGCGCCCGGCGCGACCGCCAGCGCCGTCCCGAGGACGACGCAGAGGACGACGAGCAGGCGCGCCTGCCGTCTCTGTCGTTGCTTCATCTTCCCTCCCTACTGTCAGCCGAGGCGTGGCTCGTGAGCCCACCGCACTCGAGACTCCGGGACTCCCCTTGCAACCCGGATGTGGCGAACCTAACGGGTGGAACACCGCGGATCAACGGGGCGATCCAGCGGAAGGCGCTATCGTCAGGTCATGCGGATCGTCGTGCTCGCGATCGCGCTCGCTCTCGCCGCACCGGCGGCCTCCTCACCGGGGGGATCGGGGCTCCGCGGCGTCGTCACCCAGGGATCGACGAGCCCCATCTGCCGCGTCGATCAGCCGTGCGAAGCGCCCGCCGCGCGGGTGGCGCTCGTCTTCAAGCGCGCCGGCCACATCGTCGCACGGACGACGACTGGCTCCACGGGTGGATACAGGATCGGGCTGAAGCCGGGCAGGTACGTCGTCACGACGGCCAGGCGGATGATCGGCGTCGGCCTGACGCCACGGAAGGTGATCGTGCCGCGAGGACGTTTCGCGCGGGTCGACTTCCACCTCGACACCGGCCGCCAGTAGCTACTCCGCGTCGTGCTTGGCCGCCGCGGCGGGGCTCGTCGAATTGCGGTCGTCGTAGCTCGCGACCACGACCCGCACCGCCTCGGCGGGGTCGTCCGTGACGTAGAGCAGGTCGATGTCCTCGGGCGAGATCATCCCGTCGGCGAGCAGCTCGCTCTTGATCCAGTCCACCATCTCGCCCCAGTAGTCGCTGCCGAAGAGAACGACGGGGAAGTTCAGCACCTTGCCGGTCTGGATCAGCGTCAGCGACTCGAACAGCTCGTCGAGCGTGCCGAACCCGCCCGGGAGGATGACGAAGCCCTCCGCGGCCTTCACGAACATCGTCTTGCGCGCGTAGAAGTGCTTGAACGTCATCTCGAGGTCGCAGTACGGGTTCACGCCCTGCTCGTGCGGGAGCGCGATGTTGAAGCCGACCGACAGCCCGCCGCCCTCCTTGCAGCCTCGGTTCGCCGCCTCCATCACGCCGGGGCCGCCGCCCGTGACGACCGCGAAGCCCGCCTGGGCGAAGAGCCGCGCAGTCTCGCGCGCGTCGCGGTAGGGCGCCGAGTCCTCGCCGACGCGCGCGGAGCCGAAGATCGAGACGGCGGGGCGGTCGATCTCGAGCACCTTCTGGAAGCCGCTCAGGAACTCGGCGGCGATCAAGGACACGTCGTTCGTCAGGTCCTCGTGCGTGCGCTCGAGCACGCGGCGGTCGTCCATCAGAGGCGGTCTTGCGGGATGTGCGCCGCGACCATGCCGAGCGCGAGCGTCGCGATCAGCCCGCCGTAGATGATCGCGCCCGCCCCGACGCGCCACGCGGGCGCCCAGGCGACGTGCTCGCGGTGGCCCAGACGGAGCGCTTTCACCGACCGCCACATGAACCCGCCGTCCAGCGGCCGCACCGGGATCAGGTTGAAGAGGTTGAGCAGGAAGCCCGTGTAGGCCAGGGCGATCAGGAAGCGCGAGTCCGACGCCTCGCCGGCGATCCAGACCCCCAGGGCGGCGAGCCCGCCCGCGAACGGCCCTGCGGCCGAGACGAGCAGGTTGCGCCAGGGGTCGAAGGGAGCGTTCTTCATCGCCACGTAGGCGCCCAGGAAGGGGATGAAGACCGGGAGCGCAGGGTTCAGGCCCTGCCGTTTCGCCTCGGCGAAATGCCCCAGCTCGTGCACGAGGATCAGCAGGACGAAGCCGACCGCGAACTTGAACCCGAAGAGCAGCGCGTAGCCACCGACCGAGATGAAGATCCCGAAGAACTTGATCCCGAAGGCGCCGAACTTGACGAGCAGGAAGCCGAGCGCGACGAGGGGTGCGAAGAAACGGCGGAGAAGCTCTCGCCAGGTCGGCGTCGCCTTGATCGGCGAGTACTCGTACTCGGGCTCGTGCTCGCGCGGCGCGTAGGGGTCGTAGCTCACGGGCTCAGAGTACTGATCGCGTCTCCGAGCGCCTCCCCCGGGCGCACGCCGGCTCCTTGAGCGAATCCTGAGCGGTTCTTGAGCGGCTGGGCCGATCGTGACTGGCGTCGATTCAAGAAGGGAGAACAGGATGACCAGACAGTCCACGCTCCGCTCGTCGCTCGCAGTCGCCGGTGCAACCTGCTTCGCGGTGCTGGCCGTGCTGGCCCCGGGAACGCAAGGCGCCGAGGCAAGCGATCGCGCCCAGTGCGATCTACCCGCGTGGAGGCACGTTCTGACCGGCCATTGGGGCCGCGGTGACTGCCGCTGAGGCGAGCACTTCCGCAAGGACGGCGTCCGGCGCTGCTTCCCCGGCCGCGAACGCCTCGTCGAAGGCTGCATCTCCCAGCGCAGGTCGCAAGCGCCCGAGCAGCTCGTCGAGAAAGTCCTGTTCCTGCCAGTCCACCGACGCACCTGTCTGCTGCCGGATTCCTGCCGCCGCGCCGAGCAGACGCGCCGCGAGCGCCAGGTCGCCGTCGTGCTCGGGGGCGGGCGCGAGCCAGACGCAGCAGGAGGCGCACTTGTCCCGGAATCCGAGGCGCGAGTGGAGCTCGATGCTCTCGAGCAACTGGGCGCGGCCGGGCTCGTAACGGCCGAGACGCAGGTTCATGTCGCCGAGCCCCAACAGCGCTCCCGCGAGGTACTCGCGATGGTCAACGCGCCGAGCCGACTCGACGCTCTCCTCGTAGATCGCGACGCCTCCTTCGTAGTCCCCGAGCTCGGCTGCGACAACGCCGAGGTTGGAGAGCGCGAGCGCAAGGTGCCCGTCGTTCTGGAGCGTCCGAGCGAGCGCCGCGCTCTGCTCCCACCAGTCCCGCGAGCCCTCGCGGTTGCGGCGGCTGTACTCGATGCACCCGAGCAGGATCAGCAGCCGATAGCGCTCGTCCTCGTCGATCTCGCCTGCAAGCAGAGGGAGCGCGCGCTCGGCTCGGGCGCCGGCGACGTCGAGCTCGCCCTGCCGCCATTCGAGCGTCGCGAGCTTCCTCAAGACCTGGGCGTGAACCAACGGCGGGATCTCGGAGGGATCGAGTTGAAGGGTCCCCTCGAGCCAGGCACGACCCTCGGCGAGGTAGCCGCGAACGAGCCAGAAGTGCGCCACTGCGGCGGCGAGCCGGTACCGAGACTCGGTCAATGCTGCGTCGGCCGTGAACGCGAGCGCGGCCCTGAAGTTGTCGTGTTCGCGCTCGAAGGTCGCATAGGCCTCGATCGCGGCGGTCGGATAGCTGGCGACGAGCCGCTCGCCGAGCTCGAGGAAGTAGGCGGCGTGGCGACGGCGCACCTCGTCGGCGTCCGGGCGCTCCGACAGACGCTCGAGTGCGTATTCGCGGATCGTCAGGAGCATCGAGTGGGGCCCGTCCTCCGAGCGGCGGACGAGGCTGCCCTCGACGAGGTCGGTCAGCGCCGCCGCGTCTGCCCCGCACACGGCCTCGACAGCCTCGCGGGTGAAACCGCCCGTGAACGCGCCGAGGCCGGCCAGCAGGCGCCGCGCGTCCGGCCCGAGGAGCTCGTCGCTCCAGCGGATCGCCGCGCGCAGGGTTCGCTGCCGTTCGGGCAGGTCACGCGCGCCTTTGGAGGCGAGCTCGAACCTGTCGTCCAGCGATGACAGCAATTCTGCGGAGGTCAGATCGGCGGTGCGGGCGGCGACGAGCTCGATCGCGAGCGGAAGGCCGTCGAGGCGGCGGCAGATCTCCGTGACGAGGAGGCCCGGCGGCAAGGTCCGCCCGGTCGCGCGCGCACGTCCGAGGAACAGCTCCTCCGCATCGGCCGCTGGCAGCGGCGGCAGCTGGAGCTCGTGCTCCCCGTACAAGCGGAGGCGCGCGCGGCTCGTCACCAGGACGCGCAGACGCGGCGCCGCCTGCAGCAGCTCGCCGACCGACGGGGCCGCTTCGAGCAGCTGCTCGAAGTTGTCCAGCAGCAGGAGAAGCTCGCGTCCGCGCAGCTCGTCCGCGAGCGTTTCCTCGGCCAGCCCGAGCGCCTGGGCGATCGCGGGTCGAACGAGCGCGGGATCGACGAGCGCGGCAAGCCCGACGAACCAGACGCCGTCCGCGAACGCGTCGGCGAGCTCGTACGCCGACCGGAGGGCGACCCGCGTCTTGCCGGCTCCGCCCGTGCCCGTGAGGGTCACGATTCGGCTGTCGCCGCGCAGGAGGGTGGTGACCGCGTCGACCTCGGCACGCCGGCCCACGAACGACGTCGCGGGCGCGGGCAGGTGGCGGCGCTCGCGCAGCGACTCCGGCTCGACGTCGAGCGTCGCGTCCTGGCGCAGGATCGCGCCCTGCAGCGCCCGCAGCGCGGCGCCGGGCTCGAGGCCGAGGTCGTCGAGGGCGTGCCGGATGCCTGCGTAGGCGTCGAGCGCCTCGGACTGCCGCCCGCCGCGGTAGAGGCCGAGCATCAGCAGACCGCGCAGCCGCTCGCGCAGCGGATGCTCCGCGACGAGCCGCTCGAGCTCCGCCAGGTCGAGCGTGCGCCCGAGTGCGAGCACGGACTCGGCGCGATCCTCGACCGCCGCGACGCGCAGATCCTCGAGCCGGTCCCGTTCGGACACCGCCGTGTCGTCGTCGAGCCCGGCGAGCGCCGGGCCGCGCCAGAGCGCCAAGGCCGCGTCGAGCGACGCCAGCGCCTCCTCCTGTCGGCTGGATCCCCGGTGACCGCGTGCGGTCTCCACCAGCTCCTCGAACTCGGCCGCATCGAGCCAAGCCGGCAGGAGCCGGTATCCCGCTCCCTCCCGCTCGACGGCGAGCCCGGCCTTCCGCAGCTCCGACACGTACACCTGCAGCGCGTGCGCAGCGCTGGCGGGCGGCCGATCGCCCCACACCGCGTCGAGCAGGCGCTCGGTCGACACCGGGGAGCCGCGAGCGAGCAGGAGCGAGACCAGGAGCGAGCGCGGCTTGGAGCCGCCGCGAAACGGCTTCCCTCCCACCTCGAGCGGCCCGAGTATCCGGAACTCCACGACCCCGCCTCCTTGAGCTTCCTCAGCCATTCTGAGGCCTGCATGGGGATCGAGCTAGGCGCTGCGATCCGGCCGGGGTTCCACGCTCCTACGAGCCCTGGCCGATCCACTCCTCGCCGCCCTCGTAGAGCTCCTTCTTCCAGAGCGGCACGGTCTGCTTGAGCGTGTCGATCGCGTCCGTGCAGGCGGCGAGAGCGTCGGCGCGGTGCGGCGCCGAGACGGCGATGATCACGCTCGGCTCCCCGATCTCGACCGGGCCGGTGCGATGGTGGATCGCGACCTCGCAGAGTGAATAACGCCCCTTCAGGTCGGCGGCGAGCGCGGCCATCGTCTGCTCGGCCATCCCCTCGAAGGCCTCGTACTCGAGCCGGATCACGTCGCGGTCGCGCGAGCGCTCGCGCACCGTGCCGGTGAACGTCGCGATCGCGCCGGCCCCGTCACGGGCGACCTCCCGCACGACCGCATCGAGCGAGAGCGGCTGGTCGGAGAGCCGGAAGTCGCCCCCGGAGACGGGCGGGATCACCGCCACCTCGTCGCCGTCGGCGAGCCCGCGCTCCGGCGCTGCGTACTCGCGGTTGACGGCGTAGAGGAGGCCGGCAGGCTCGTCGCCGAGCTCGAGCAGCCCCCAGACATCGGCCACGGTCGCCCCGTCCGGCAGCTCGAGCTCCCGCCTGCCGAGGCCCGCGCGCTCCCGGAGTCCGGCGAAGAGGCGAACCGAGATCTCCACGCGACGGAGAGTAACCGTGCCGCCCGGGGTTGCCTCGGGACAGTTGACATGTTACTTCTGCCGCATATGGCCACCGCCTTCGCGCGCATGAATCTGAACGACCGCGTCTACGACACGCTCAAGCTGCGGCTGATCCGCCGCGAGGTCGGCCCTGGCGAGAAGGTGAGCCTGCACGAGCTGGCGACGGAGCTCGGCGTCTCGCGCAGCCCGGTGCACCACGCGCTCACGCGCCTCGTCTCGGAGGGGCTGCTGAGCGTGAAGTCGCGCCGCGGCTACTACGTGACGCCGTTGACCGAGGTCGCGGTCGTGGAGGGCTACGACGTTCGGCTCGCGCTCGAGTTGCGAGCGGCAGAGAGCGCGGTCGGCCACGTGTCCGAGTTCGAGCTGGTCCGCTTCCAGGAGCTCCAGGAGGCGAGTGCGGAGGCCGTGTCGCACGCCGAGTGGGACGCCGCGAACGCCGCCTTCCACGAGCACCAGGTCGACCTGGCCGGGAACAGCCTGCTCTCGCGTTTCTACCGCGAGCTGTCGGTGAACCTGATGATGCAGGTGATCCGCGGCGGCAAGCTCGAGGCCGGCGCCTACCTCGCGACCGAGCACGAGGCGATCGTGGATGCCTACCGCTGCGGCGATCTCGAGCGCGCCCGCTCGGCGATCTCCGCGCACATCGAGACCGGCCGCCGGATCGCCCTCGACGCGTTGGAGGCGTCAGCCGGCGTTCTCTGAGCGGGACGGGGGTACAGTCCTCCTCAATGGCGACCACCGACCGGCGCGAGACGGAGTCCGGGATCGAGGTCAAGCCCGTCTATACCGCCGACGACGTGGGCGCGGGCGAGCTGGGGCTCCCGGGCGAGTATCCGTACACCCGCGGCCCCTATCCGGACATGTACCGCGGGCGGCCGTGGACGATCCGCCAGTACGCCGGCTTCGCCTCGGCGGAGGAGACGAACGGGCGCTTCCGCTACCTGCTCGAGCGCGGTCAGACGGGGCTCTCGGTCGCGTTCGATCTGCCCACGCAGCTCGGGTACGACTCCGACGACCCGCGCGCGGTCGGCGAGGTCGGGCGCACCGGGGTCGCGATCGACTCGCTCGAGGACATGCGGATCCTCTTCGACCGGATCCCGCTCGGCGAGGTCTCGACCTCGATGACGATCAACGCCCCCGCCTCGCTCCTGCTCCTGCTCTACGAGCTCGTCGCCGAGGAGCAGGGCGTCGCCCCGGCCGCTCTGCGCGGCACGGCGCAGAACGACATCCTCAAGGAGTACGTCGCGCGCGGGAACTACATCTTCCCGCCGCGGGCCTCGATGCGGCTCACCACCGACCTCTTCGCCTACTGCGCCGAGCGTGTGCCGAGCTGGAACACGATCTCGATCTCCGGGTACCACATCCGCGAGGCGGGCTCGACCGCGGTGCAGGAGCTCGCCTTCACGCTCGCGAACGGGATCGCCTACTGCGAGGCCGCCGTCGCGGCGGGGCTCTCCCCCGACGACTTCGGCGCCCGTCTCTCCTTCTTCTTCAACGCGCACAACCACTTCTTCCAGGAGGTGGCGAAGTTCCGGGCCGCACGACGGCTGTGGGCCTCGATCATGCGCGAGCGCTTCGGCGCGACGAACCCGAAGGCGCTCGCCTTGCGCTTCCACGCGCAGACCGGCGGCTCGACGCTGACGGCGCAGCAGCCCGAGTCGAACATCGTCCGCGTCGCCATCCAGGCGCTCTCGGCGGTCGCGGGCGGCGCGCAGTCGCTGCACACGAACGGGTTCGACGAGGCGCTGGCGCTCCCGACCGAGCGGTCTGCCCGGATCGCGCTCCGCACGCAGCAGATCCTCGCGCACGAGGGCGGCGCCACCGACACGGCCGACCCGCTCGGCGGCGCCTACTTCATCGAGGCCATGACCGACGAGCTCGAGGCGCGGGCGCGCGAGCTGATCGAGCGGATCGACGAGATGGGGGGCGCCGTCGCAGCGATCGAGCAGGGCTTCGTGCAGGGCGAGATCGAGGACGCGGCCTACCGGTACAACGCCGAGATCGAGTCCGGCGAGCGGACGATCGTCGGGGTGAATCGCTTCGCCGAGGCGGAGGAGGAGCACGTCGAGCTGCACCGGCTCGATCCCGAGAACGAAGCCCGCCAGGTCGCACGGACCGCGCGTGTGCGGGCCGAGCGGGACGCCGCGGCCGCAGAGGCAGCGCTGGCCGAGGTCCGGCAGGTCGCCGCCGGAGCCGAGAACCTGCTCCCGCCGATGCGCGAGGCGCTGCGCGCGGGCTGCACCGTCGGCGAGATCTGCAACGTCCTCCGGGACGAGTTCGGCACCTACGACGCTCAGCGATGAGTGGGCGATGAGCGCCGCCGACGCCGTCAGGAGGCTTTACGAGGCCTACCAGGCGCGGGACTGGGCCGCAGCTGCCGAGCTGATCCACGAGGAAGCGGCGGTCGAGATGCCCGCCACCGGCGAGCGGCTGACGGGCCGCACCGGCGTGGTCGACTTCCAGCGTGCCTATCCGGAGCCGTGGGGCGACCTGTCCGTGCTCCGCGTCGTCGGCGAGGGCGACACGGCAGCGGCCGAGATCGAAGTCGTCGCGCCCGAGGCGACGTTCCGCATGGCCGCGTTCTGGCGCAGCGACGGTGGCCTCCTGCGCGACGGCGCCGAGTACTGGATGACGGTCGGCGGCGAGGAGCCGCCGCCGAATCGCGAGCACGCGCCCGGCTGACGCGTGCGGATCCTGCTCGTCTCGCAGATGTACCCGAGCACGGCCGAGCCGGACTTCGGCGTCTTCGTCCGCGACCTCGAGCGCGAGCTCGCCTTGCTCGGGCACGAGTTGGAGCGCGCAGTGCTCGACACGCGCGCCGGCGGGCCGCTGCGGCATCTCCGCCTGGCCTGGCGCACGTTCCGCGCGTCGCGCCGCTTCCGGCCCGACGTCGTCTATGCACATTTCCTCGTCCCGACCGGGCTCTGGGGGGCGCTGCTCACGCGAGCCCCGCTCGTCGTCACCGCGCACGGGCAGGACGTCGCCAATGTGGGGTCGACCCGCGGCGTCCGGGCGGCGACCCGGCTCGTCGCGCGGCGCGCACACACCGTGATCGCCGTCTCCGGCTACCTCCGCGCGCTGCTCGAGGAGCAGGTCCCGGAGACCCGCGGCAAGCTGGAGACGATCGACTGCGGCGTCGATCTCGAGCGCTTCAGGCCCCTGCCGCGGGCCGAGGGCGAGGCGCCGGCGTTCCTCTGTGTCGGATCGCTGACCGAGCGCAAGAACGTGCTCCGGCTCGCGCGGGCGTTCGAGCGGCTCGGCGTCGGGACGCTGACGTTCGTGGGCGGCGGGCCGCTGCGGGGTGAGCTCGAAGGGCGTGCGGGCGTGCGCCTCGCCGGCGCCGTCGAGCACGAGCGAATCCCCGAATACCTCGCCGCGAGCGACGTCCTCTGCCAGCCGTCGCTCGTCGAGCCGTTCGGACAGTCGTTGCTGGAGGCCCTCGCCTGCTGCCGCTCAGTCGTCGCGACCCGCGTCGGCGGGCCGCCCGAGTTCGTGCCGCCCGAGGCCGGAGTCCTCGTCGATCCCCTCGACGAGGACGCCCTCGTCGACGCGCTCCGCACGGCAGCGGCGTTCCCCACCCCGAATCCGGCCGCCCGCGCGGCGGCGGAGGCGCACGGTCTCAGCGCGCAGGCGCGCCGGGTGGAGGCGGTCCTGCAGCGGGCCGCTCGCGGTCGGCCCGATCGAGATCGGCCAGCCTGATCTCGACGAGCGGCCGCACCGCGTCCTCCAGCCCGGCCTCGCGGGCGACGGCGAGCGCCTGCTCGTAGCTCTCGCGCGCCTTCGCCGGCGCGACGCCCTGCTTCAGCCGGTTGTCGCCGGTGACGAGCAGCTTCTGGATCCGGGCGCGCGCGTCCTGCTCCTGCACGGGCCAAGCGTAACGGGGGAACGAGAGCGGCCGGAACACGCTGCTACCCTTGTCCGCGCGATGATCCAGTTCTTTGCCATCTTCCACGTGATCGTGTCGGCCGGGCTGCTGACCCTGATCCTGATGCACTCCGGGCGAGACGCCGGAATGGGCGGGATGGGCTTCACGCCCGCGTCCCAGGGCGGCACGCACATCGTGGAGCGCAACCTGACGCGCCTGACGGTCGTCGTCGCGGTGATCTTCTTCCTCAACACCGTCGTGCTCTACCGCCTCCTCGCCTAGAGCCGGGCGGCGGCTACACTGCGACTCCCCGCGCTGGTGGCGGAATTGGTAGACGCGCAAGGTTGAGGGCCTTGTGACCTTAGGGTCGTGGAGGTTCAAGTCCTCTCCAGCGCATGCGGGAAGAACGGCCCCAGTCGGGGCCGTTTTCTTTACGCGAAGAGCTCCCCGAGCTGCGCGGGGCTGATGTTCCCGCCGCTCAGGACGAGCGCGATCCGCTTGGCCCGGAAGCGCTCGCGGAGCCGGAGCGCCGCCGCGAGGCATGCGGCGCCGGCCGGCTCGACGAGGTTGCGAGTCCCTTCGATGAGCAGCCGGTTCGCGCGCCGGATCTCCTCGTCCGGGACGAGCACGAAGTCGTCCAGGTGCTCCCAGAGGATCCGCTGGGGCAGCTCGAAGGGGACGCGTGTGGCGAGCCCCTCGGCGTACGTGGCCATCTCGTCGTCGACGAGCGCACGCGCCTGCCAGGAGCGGAAGGCTGCGGGCGCGGCCTCCGACTGGACTCCGATCACCTCGATCTCCGGCCGGATCGCCTTCGCGACGATGCAGGCGCCTGCGGCGCCGCTGCCCCCGCCGATCGGCACGACGATCGCATCGACGTCGGGCAGGTCCTCGAGGATCTCGAGCGTTCCCGTGCCCACTCCCGCGATCAGGTGCGGCTCGTTGCCCGAGTGGACGTAGCGGTAGCCGTGCTCGGAGGCGAGCCGCTCGCAGTGCTCGCGCGCGGCGTCGAAGTCCCGGCCGTGCACGATCAGCTGGGCGCCGAGCTGCCGCATCGCGTCGAGCTTGACCGGGTTCGCACGCTCGGGCACGCAGATGCGGGCCGAGACGCCGTGCAGGCGCGCTGCGAAGGCGATCGACTGCCCGTGATTGCCGGTCGAGGCGGTGATCAGCCCACGCTGCCGCTCTTCCTCGCCGAGGTGCGAGACGAGATTGACGCCGCCCCGAACCTTGAACGCGCCGATCGGCTGATGGTTCTCGTGCTTCACCCACACGTCGGCGCCGAGCAGCTCGTCGAGCACTCCGTACCGATGGAGCGGGGTCGGCCGGAGGTGCGGGCCGATCCGCCTGCGCGCCTCGAGGACGTCGCTCAGAGTGATCGTCGGCCAGTCCACGCTCGCCGCGAGTCTCTCACCTCCTTGACGACGTCCGGAAGGATCTCTACTCTCTTTGGCGAACACACGTTCGACACCGCAGCTCGAACCAGGGAGGCTCGATGCTCACCGCACGGCAACAGGAGATCTGGCAGTTCCTCGTCGACTACGTCGACCGGCACGGCTATCCCCCGACCGTGCGTGAGATCGGCGAGGCCGTCGGGCTCGCCTCCCCCTCCACGGTCCACGCACATCTCGCGAATCTCGAGCGCGCCGGCCTCCTGCGCCGCGATCCGACGAAGCCACGCGCGCTCGACCTGATCGGCCATCGGCGCGAGTCGCGCGGCGAGGAGCCTGCGGTCGAGCAGCACAGGCTGCCGCTCCTCGGCCAGATCGCGGCAGGCGGACCGCTCTTGGCCGAGCAGAACATCGAGGACGAGCTCGGGGTCCCCGAGTCGCTCGCCCGCAACGCCGACTTCCTTCTCCGCGTCAAGGGCGAGTCGATGGTGAACGCCGGCATCCTCGACGGCGACATGCTGGTCGTGCAGCGCGCGCAGGATGCGCGCAACGGCGAGATCGTGGTCGCCCTGGTCGGCGAGGACGAGTTCGCCGACGAGGCGACGGTCAAGACCTTCTACCGCGAGGAAGGCCGCATCCGACTCCAGCCCGAGAACGACGCGCTCGAGCCGATCTACGCCGAGCACGTCCAGATCCTGGGCAAGGTGACAGGGGTCTTCAGGACGCTCTGATGCCCGTCTCCTTCCTCAACCGCACCCTCGACCAGGAGCTGGCGGCGATCGCGCGCGGCGCGAGCCTCGAATGTCTCGTGTGCGGGGAGTTCCTGCTCCGCAGGCCGGTCGCACATGCCTGCCTGGAGTGCGGAACGCTCCTCTGCGACGGCGTCGAGATCCCGCAATCCGAGCTAGAATTCGTCGCGCAGGCCGGGTGACCGCGAGCTCTTCGGAGCCCGAGGAAAGTCCGGACACCACAGGGCAGGACGCTGGGGAAATCCCAGGCGGCGAAAGCCGACGGAAAGTGGAACAGAAAGCAAACCGCCTGCGGAGCGTTTCCGGAAGCTCCGCCGGTAAGGGTGAAACGGTGGGGTAAGAGCCCACCAGCGCCGTGGTGACGCGGCGGCTCGTCAAACCCCGTCCGGTGCAAGGTGAAGCAGATCCCGCCGAGGCGGCCCGCCGAGGGATCGGGTACACCGCTCGAGCCAGCCGGCAACGGCTGGCCTAGAGGGATGGTCACCCTCGACAGAATCCGGCTTACAGGCCTGCTAAGGAAAAGCCCTGCATTTGCAGGGCTTTTCTATTCGCACCGCGAGAAGCGTGCATCACCCGTGCATCACGATGTCGAGGATCGAGCACCGCAGAGCGCCCATCAGAACGTCGGCCCGAGGCGTAAGGCGCCGCCGCTTCCGCCTGCTCCCGTCGCCTCTACTCCGCCATGTAGTTGTGGACGGGCCAGAGCTCGGGTGGAGGCGGCGGTGCGGTGCCGACCGCGTTGGCGGCAGGCCCCAGGCGCTCGGCCAGGAACCGCTTCGCGTCTTCCTCCGTCTCCCAGATCTCGATCACCCGCCAACCGCCGTTCGGGCTCGGCCCGGCAACGTGGAAGATGCCCCCGGCGGGCTTATCGAGCCCGATCCGCTCCCGGAGCTGCTCGTAGATCTCCTGCGAGCCGGCCGGGTTGTCGATCAACATCGCGACTGCCATGTCCTCCTCCTCGTCTCGTCACTGGTATGGAGGACGCTAAGCGCGCGCGGCCGGCCGGGAAATCGGGAGTTCTCCCCATGCGAGCAGGCCGTGCTCCATCGCGAACAGGGTCGCCGCAGCGCGTGTCGAGACGCCGATCTTCCCGTAGGCGTTCTGGACATGGCGATCGGCGGTCTTCACCGAGATCCCGAGCGTGCGCGCCACCTGCTTGGTCTGCAGGCCGCGGGCGAGCAGGCCGACCACCTCCGCCTCGCGCTTGGTCAGCCCCGCAGGCCGCTCGATCGGCGGAACCCGCTGGCCAGCCGCCTCGACGACGGCGGTGACCGCGTCGGCGTCGAGCCGCCCGGCGCGCGCCTCCTCGCCGAGGATCTCCGCCGCGTGCTCGGCGCCGGTCGCCTCCCGGTGGGGGCGGGGCTCGCACAACGCGTGGTAAACGTCGGCGGCGGCAAGCAGGCGGGCCGGCATCGACAGCGCGGCGCCGGCCGACCCGCGGTGATAGCCGGAACCGTCGAGGCGCTCGTGGTGGATGCCGGCGACCGACGCCAGCGCCGACAGGAACGGCGAGCGCGAGAGGGCACGCTCAGTGTGGTAGGGGTGGAGTCGCACCTGCTCCCACTCGTCGGCGCTCAGCGGCTCAGGCTTCTGCCAGGTGCGGGCACCGATCGCGACCCGTCCGAGATCGTGGACGAGCGCGGCGCGCCCGACCGCGATCGCCCCGGCCTCATCGAGACGACAGCGCTCGGCGGCCGCTGAGGCGAGCTCGGCGACCCCGGCCGAGTGGCCGCCGAAGTACGGCGAGATCAGGTCGGCGAAGGCGCCCATCGCCCGAAGCGCCCGCTCGATCGCCTCGCCCTCGAGCGTCAGGCGGGGCTCGGGCTCGGAGGCGACCACCTCATCCCATACCGACGCTCCCTGATCGAGTGCGAGGATCTCGTCGGCAGCGTCGGCGAGGCAGGTGGCAATCTCGGGGTCGAGCCCCACGCCGGCCCGCTCGCGGGCGAGGCGGGTGGCGTGCTCGGCATCGCCGAGCATCCGCTGATAGGTGGCGTCGACGGCGACGTGGACGATCCGCATCGGCAGCGGGATCTCCTCGCCACGGGCGCGGCGAAGCGGGCCCTTGCCGTCCCAGCGCTCGCTCAGGTAGAAGAATAGGCCGGGCATGGAGTCGGGGAGGCCGACCCCCTCAGCCAGGATGCCGGCCACCTCGCAGATGGCGGTGAACGCCGGCCTCGCCGCCCGCGCCATCCGCGGCAACCGGCGCACCGTCTGAAGGGCGCGCACCGGCGCCGGGCTGTCGGGGTCGGGCAGGGCGCGGAGGAGACCGCCAAACACCTCGCGCGATCTCCCGTAGGTGACTGGGTTGAAGTGGGTGGTGAGCGAGTCGCCGAAGACCTCGGCGGTGACATGGGCGTCGGTGGTGCAGCCCGCGTGCGAGAGCATGCAGGCGTAGTAGGTCTGCGAGGTCGTCTCGGCATCGAGCCCGAGGCGGTCGGCGAGTCGGGCCGCGATCAAGGTGCTCTGCAGCCCGTGCTCGAACGGGAACCCCATGCCAAGGTCGGTCGCCAGACATAGCGCCCCGATCACCTCGGCGGCGCGGACGTGCTCGGCCCCCTGGGTCGGCTCGTCCGGCATGTACCGACACTATCCCGTGCACTGCGGGATGGCTGGCACCCGCGTCCTCAGTTCATCGTTTCGGCGCCGTTGGTTTTGACCGTCCGGCGCCGGCGGCTTACAGGCCTGCTAACGGAAAGCCCTGCATTGCAGACGTTTTCACTTCTTGGCTCCGCACGACGACCCGACGAGCGGCCGTCGGCCCCTCGAAAACGCGCCGTCGTCTACGCTCGCCGGTTCATGATCGCGGCGCTACGAGACCGCGCCCTCGCCATCGGGGCGGATCCGCGCGACACCGCCGACGAGCGCTTTCGGAAGCGCCTGCTCGTCACGGTCGCGCTCATCATCCTTCCGGTCGCCTTCGTGTGGGGCTGCCTGTACTGGGCCGTCGGCGAGCCCGCGGTAGCGATCACGCCGTGGGGCTACGTCACCGGCTCGGTGATCAGCCTCGCGCTCTTCGCGCGGAACCGAAGCTTCGCCTTCCTGCGCACGGCGCAGCTGCTCTTGATTCTCATCGCGCCCGCGCTGGGAACCATCATGGTCGGCAGCCTCGATGAGTCGAGCTCGGTGATCGTGTGGTCGCTACTGGCGCCGCTCGGAGCGGTCGCCTTCGACCGCCCTGGCCGAGCCTGGCCGTGGTTTGCAGCCTTCGTCGCCACCACTGTGCTCGCGCTCGCGCTCTCTGAGGTCGTTCGGCCGGACGCCGCCGACCTGCCCAACGCCTTCGTCCGGACCTTCGACGTCCTCAACATCGTCGTCGTCTCGGCCGTCGCGATGCTGTTGCTCGTGACGTTTGCGCGCGGGCGGGATACCGCGCAGGCGCGCGTCGAGGCGCTCCTGCTCAACGTTCTCCCGGCCGAGATCGCGCAGCGCCTGCAGTCGGATCCCAGCTCGATCGCCGACCACTTCGAGGACGCGAGCATCCTGTTCGCGGACGTCGTCGACTTCACACCGTTCTCGAGCCGACTCGACGCGCGCGAGGTGGTCGAGTTCCTCGATCGGCTCTTCACGAGCTTCGACGAGCTGGTCGACCGGTACGACGTCGAGAAGATCAAGACGATCGGCGACTGCTACATGGTCGCGGCAGGCGTGCCGAGGAGGCGGCCGGATCACGCTCACGCGCTGGCAGGGCTCGCACTCGAGATGCGCGAGTGCGCGAAGAGCTGCCTCCCCGACGGCGCCAACCATGACCTACCGCTCCGCATCGGCATCAGCTCGGGGCCGGTCGTGGCCGGCGTGATCGGGCGCCGCCGGTTCCTCTACGACCTGTGGGGCGACACCGTGAACATGGCGAGCCGGATGGAGTCGCACGGGACGCCCGACACGATCCAGATCACACGCTCGACCTTCGAGCTTCTGCGAGACGACTTCGAGCTCGAATCGACGGGGCTCGTCGAGGTAAAGGGCAAGGGCGAGATCGAGACGTGGCGCCTCATCGGCCCGAGCGAAGCCTTGGCACGCACGTCCGGCTGACGGCGGCGTCAAGACGCTGCGCGGAGCGGTAGCTCCTCGTCGGCCTGCTCGATCACGAGCCGGTCGTGCGTCGCGCAGATGATCGCGATGCCGAGCTCGCCGGCGAGCCGCTCCAGGAGCGTCGCCACGCCGAGGGCGTTCGCCTGGTCGAGGCGGGCGGTCGGCTCGTCGGCGAGCAGGAGATCCGGCCGCGCGGCGACCGCGCGGGCGATCGCAACTCGCACCTGTTCGCCGCTCGACAGGCGCGACACGCGCTGCTCGCTGCGCTCGAGCAGGGCAACCGCCGCCAGCGCCTCGGTGGCGTCGGGGCCATGCGTCTCCCGACCGCGCAGCGCCAGCCCGAGCTCCACGTTCTCGCGCGCGCTCAGGAAGGGGATCAGGCGCGGCTGCTGCCCGACGACGGCGATGTGCGCCCGACGGAGCGCGGCCCGCTCCTGACGGTCAAGCCGCGAGACGTCCTGGCCCAGCACGACGACGTCGCCCGACGTGGGAAGCTCGAGCCCGGCGAGCAGGTGCAGGAAGGTGGACTTGCCGGAACCCGAGGGACCCGTGAGCGCGTACAGCGTCCCGCGTCGAAACGAGGCGTCGGCGCGAACGAGAACGGTGGTTGCGATCCGACCGGCCCCGTAGGTCTTCGTGACCGCTCTCAGCTCCGCCACCGGCGCGGCGCTCACTCGCTCCGGGTGTCGCTTCCGTGCCTCGGTGAGCTCGGCCGCGCGGTCGCCGTTCGCCGGAGCCCAGATCGCGATCCGCTCGCCGGTCATGCGGGCGTGGGCGCGCGAGCCGATGCCCGCGCGACGGAGGTACTCCTCGGGCAGCTGGAGCCAGCCGCCGCGGCCGACCACAATCGCCGCCTCGCCCTCGTGGCCGCCACGCACCCGCTCGCTGGCGAGCCTGCCGTCCCGGATCTCGACAACGCGGTCGGCAATCGACGCAACCTCCGGATCGTGGCTGACGAGAACCGTCGTCGCCCCGTCCTCTCGCGCCAGCTGGACGATGAGCGCGAACAGCCGCTTGGCCGTGGCCGCGTCGAGCTCGCCGGTCGGCTCGTCGGCGAGAAAGAGCCGTGGCCGGTGGGCCAGGGCTGCGCAGACGGCGACCCGCTGCTGCTCGCCCCCTGAGAGCTCTGTCGGCCTCGAGTCGCGCCTCGCGAGGAGGCCGACGCGCTCCAGCAGCTCGTCGGCGCGCTTCAGCTGCCCTTGGCGCCCGACGCCACGGAGGCCGAGCGGGAGGGCGATCGCCTCGCGGATGCTCGACGTGGCCGCGAGCGCCCGTTCGTAGTGCTGATCGGCGTAGCCGAGCAGCTCCGCCCGGTAGCGGTCGAGCCGGCGCGTGCCCAGCTTCGCGAGCTCGAGGCCGAAGACGTGCACCGTGCCCGCCGACGGCCGCTCGAGGCCGGCGAGGATCCGCAGCAGCGTCGACTTGCCCGATCCGCTCGCGCCCAGCACGGCGAGCACCTCGCCCTCGCCGACGGCCATCGACAAGCCCTGCAGCGCAGCTGCATCTCCTTCGGGCGTCGAGTAGACCCGAAAGAGGTCGCGCGTCAGCACGGCGGGAGCCGGATCGCGCCTCGATGAGGTCGACACCTGTGAAACCATGACGCCGGAGTCGTACTATACTCGCCGCGACACCGACAAAGAGGAGATGCTGGTGTCTCGAATGGCTCCACGGTACGACCTCCCGAAGGCTGCGCCGGACGAGCTCAGGCGCGTCCAGCTCTTCGTGAACACGACAGATCACGAGACCGGACGCGAGCTGCTCGACTCGCCGCATGGGCTGGGGACGTGGCTGTCGGAGCAAGGTCTGCTTCGTCCCGGCGCGCGCGTCCGCAATGTCGACCTGCACCGCGCGAAGGCGCTGCGCGACGCGCTGCGGGCCCTGCTCGAAGCACAGGGACCGGGACGGGAGGAGGCCGCCGCGGAGCTGAACCGAACCGGCAGGGTGGCTCGCCTCGAGCTCGAGGCCACGCCGTCGGGCACAGCGAAGCTCTCCGTCTCCGCCACCGGCGTGGACGGTGCCCTCGGCTCGATCGTCGCTGCTGCGCTGCAGGGGATGCTCGACGGCCGTTGGAGCCGCCTCAAGCCGTGCCGGAACTGCGGCTGGATCTACTACGACTACTCACGCAACCGCGCTGCGACATGGTGCTCGATGTCCATCTGCGGCAACAGGCACAAGACGCGCCTCTACCGCGAGCGGGTGCGCGGGCGCGAGGCGCACCGGCCGAGCGCGCCCTGACCAGGATGGGCTATCTGCTGCGCCTTGCCGCCTCGAACCTCGCCGGCAGCCCCGCTCGGCGGTTGCTCGTCGGTCTGGGCGTCGCAGCCGGAGCGGCAGTCCTCGGCGCCAGCCTCGCCGGGAGCGTCGTCGCAGCCGACGCCAAGCTGTCACGCACGCTGGGCGCCCTGCCTCCCGTCGAGCGGTCCGTGCACGTCGCTCACTTCGGCATCGCCAGGGACCGCGCCTCGTACGGTGACCTCGACCGTACGGTCCAAGAGGCCGTCGGACCGCTGCAGCTCGGTCGGCCCGTTCGCGTGTTGCAGTTCAAGGAGGCCGACGTCGGCGGAGGCCTCGCGATCCTCGCCGCCATCGACGATGCCGAGCGCTGGGTGCAGCTCCGCTCCGGAAGGCTGCCGCGCATGTGCACGCCGCGCAGGTGCGAGGTGATCAGACTCGGAGGCGCAGGGCGCGTGGGACCCGCGGACGGGTTTCCCATCGTTGTCGTCGGTCGTGCAGAACTGAGCTCGGCCCTCCCGTTCGGTCGCCTCCTCGGCGTCGGCGGCGGGCGGATCAGCGAGGTGCTCAACCGGAAGGACAGCCCGCCCTTTCTCCTCGCCGAGGGCGTCGAGGCGACGGCGGGCCTGCCGCGCCTGTCGACGACCTACCGCAGCTACGCGTGGGTCTTCCCGCTCGAGCAGGTCCATGCCTGGCACGCGGACCAGGTGCGAGCCCGCCTGGACAACGCCCAGGCGACCCTGCACGCGAAATCCTTCGCCTTCGAGGTCGACGCGCCAACGGCCGCGATCGCAGCAGCGACCGACGAGGCAAGCGTCGCCGGGCGCCGGCTGCTGATCGTCGGCGGGCAGGCCGCTGCACTCCTGCTCGCGTTCACGATCCTCGGGGCGGAGACGCTTCGGCGCGAGTTCCTCGCATTGCGCCGGCGTCTGACGTGGTTCGGCGCGCGGCGCCGGCAGATCGCCCTCGTCGCCGCGCTGGACTTCCTCGCGGTCACCGTTACGGCGACCGTGGTCGGCTGGCTGGTGGCGGCGGGCGCGGGCGCAGCGATCGCCCGGCGCGCCGGAGTTCCCGTCGGCGATGTGCTCCGGCAGAGCCTCTTCTCGACGGTCGGCCTCGTTGCCGCCCTGACGGTCGCGGTCATGTCGGCCCTCGCGCTCCTGGCCATGGTCTACGCAGCTCGAGATTCTTCGGGACGCCGCATCTCGGCGGTCGACGTCGCTGCCGCCGCGGCGCTCGCGGGCATGGTGCTCGCGCTCTCGCGCGGGGCTGCCGATCCCGAGGCACTCGCGAACGAGGGTGGCTCCGTGGCGCTCGTGCTGCTGCTGCCGGCCCTGGCGCTCTTCGTCGCCGCCGCGCTCTTCGCCCGGATCTTCGTTCCGGCGCTCAAGGCGCTCTCACGACCCGCCGCTCGCCTGTCGGACGTGCGGCTGCGCCTGCCGCTGCTGGCGCTCGCACGCAACCCGGGCCGCGCCGCCATCGCGGCGTCGTTCCTCGTGGTCAGCGTCGGCGGCGCGCTCTTCGCCCTCACCTACCGCGCCACCCTGGAGCGCGGCGTCGAAGACCGCGTCCACTACGCCTATCCGCTCGACTTCGTCGTTCGCGAGAACCTCACGGAGAACGCCGGGCCGCTGGACGTCGCGCCGCTCTCACGCTACGGCGCCCTCGGCGAGGACGTCGTCGTCGTGCCCGCCATCCGCCGTCACGCCAGCCTGCCGAGACTCGCGGGTGTTGAGACGCTCACGGCGCTCGCCCTCCCCGCTGCCCAGCTGCCGACCCTCTCGGGCTGGCGTGACGACTTCTCGGAGCTCCCGCGCTCGGAGATCGCGCGCCGGCTCGAGCCGCCGGACCCTGTCGGGCTGCGAGGCGTGCGCCTCCCAAGCGCTGCGACGGCAGTCGGCTTCCGGGCACAGGCGCGCGGTGACGCCGTCGGCCTGGAGGCGAACATCCTGAATACCGAGGGCGGCTTCACCACGGTTGAGCTCGGCGTGGCCGACGGTGGGCCGACCGAGCTGGTCGCGGAGCTCCCGCCGCAGGCGCGGGGTGGCCTCCTCGTCGCGCTGACCCTGAACCGGGCGCTGGACGTCGAAGGGCACGGGCAGGGCAACGTGCCGCTCGTCGAAGGGACGCTGACGCTGGGCCCGCTCGAGGCCCACACGGGCGAACGGCGGCAGGCGCTCGCGCGCTGGCCGGACTGGCGCGGCGACGGCGGCGTGTCCGTCGTCGGCCGAGACACAGCTGTCCGCCTGAGCTACACGGTGACGAACGACATCGGCTCGCGGTTCCGGCCGAGACAGCCGCTCGACGATGGGGCGATCCCCGTCCTGGCCAGCCCGGCGCTGGCCGCCGCCGCGGACGACCAGGGGCTGTTGCCGCTCCGCCTGCCCGGCGGGGAGATGACGGCCAGGGTCGTGGCCACGGCCCGCTATTTCCCGACCCTCGACGGTGACTTCGTCGTCGCCGACGAGGCGACCCTGAGCTCGGCACTCAACGCCCGCCGGCCGGGAGCGGCTGTGACGAACGAGATCTGGCTCGGAGCGCCGAGAGCCGAGCTCCCACGGATCGAGCAGGCCCTTCGCGACGAGCCGTTCAGGGCGCTCGAGCTCGAGACGCGTGGGAGCCTGGAGGCGAGGCTGGAGGACGACCCGCTCGCACGTGGCACGGTGCTGGCGCTGACCGCGACGGCGTTCGTCGCACTCGGCCTGGCCCTCGTCGGGCTCGTGCTCCTGGTCCGCGGCGACCTCGGCGACGAGCGCGGCGAGCTCTTCGACCTGGAGGCGCAGGGCGCAGATCCCCGCCTCCTCACGTTCCATGTCCGCGGGCGGGCGGCGCTCGTCGCCGTCGCCGGGACGCTGGCCGGGCTGGCCAGCGGCGCGGCGCTGGCCGGGCTCGTCGTCTCCGTCGTGACCGTGACCGCGGGAGGGACGAGCGGACTGCCCCCACTCGACCTTGTTCTCGACTGGCGCGGGCTGGCCGTGACCGTGGCGTTGTTCGGGGCGGCGGCCGGCGTGCTCGTGGCGGCGACCACACGCCGGGCCTTCTCAGCACCGGTTCCGAGACGGCCGGCGGGCTGAGCAGCCCGCTCGACCGAGTCCGGGAACGGACCGGCCGCAACCGTCCTGAACCCGTCCTTTCGGGGATTGCGGGCGTCGGGCCGCCGCAGACGATGAGTGCGCATGAGAGTCATTGCGGCGCTCTCGCTCTCCGTCGTTGCCCTGCTCCTGACACCGGGCTCTGCACGCGCGGGCTCCGACCTCCTGATCGGCGTCCACGACGACAGCATCAAATGGACGGAGCGGCCGGCGGTGATCTTCGGCGCGGTGCGGGCGCTCGGCCTCGATGGCCTGCGCGTGACGCTGGAATGGCGGTCCGGCAAGCGTCACCTGAACCGCCACGACCACAACTCGCTCCGGCGTGCGGTGGCCGCCCACGGGCAGGGCGTGCGGGTCGTGCTCGGCGTCTACGGCCTCCCCCGCGACGCGCCGCGCGGCCGCAGAGAGCGTGAGGACTACTGCCGCTTCGTCCGCAACGTCCTCCTCCGGTACAGCGAGATCCGTGACGTCGTGATCTGGAACGAGGCCAACTCGGACACCTTCTGGCAGCCGCGCAGGGACGCACCGGAGGCATACGCGGCGCTCCTCGCCCGGTGCTGGGACGTGCTGCATGCGTTCGTCCCGGGCGTGAACGTCCTGACCACGACGGCAGCGAGCCACGACCCGCCCGCCTTCATCCGCGGCGTCGCCGAGGCCTACCGCAAGAGCGGTCGGAGCCGGCCGCTCTTCGACGCCGTCGGCCACAACCCGTATCCGCTCTTTCCGGGTGAGCGGCCGAGCGCGCGGCACGAGGTCTACATCGGCCAGGGCGACTACGACCGGCTCGTCTCCGTGCTCGACGAGTCCTTCGCCGCTACAGCGCAGCCCGCGACCCCGATCTGGTACCTCGAGAACGGCTTCCAGACGACGGTGGTCGACCTGCGGCGCAGGCACTACACGGGCCGCGAGAGCCAGGCCGGAACGCTCACGCCCTTCGAGCAGGCGGTGCAGCTCGGCACCGCGCTTCGGCTCGCCCGCTGCCAGCCCCGCGTCGCGGCCTACTTCAACTTCCTGCTCGCCGATGAGACGCTGCTCGAGGGCTGGCAATCGGGCCTGCTCTGGGCGAACTGGAAGCCCAAGCCCGCGTTCGACGCCTATCGCACGGCGATCGCGGACGTGCGCCGCGGCGACGTCGACTGCGCTGCCGTGCTGCGAGGCTGAACGAGCCAGTACGGTTCCGGCATGCCACGCCTGGCGACGGTTACCGGCCTCTTCGTGGTTGCGCTCGTGCTGTCCGCAGGCGAAGGCGCAAGCGTCACGGACCGCGGCCCCACCGGTCGCGTCGCGCCCTCGGCTCCCGTAGCTGCTCCTCGCTTCGTCCGGAACATCGAGACCGGCGAGACGGGCTGGTTCTCCTCGCCCGGGCTCGTCGACCTGAACGGCGACCGCAAGCTCGAACTCGTCGCGCCCTTCTACTCGACGTTCGTCTTCGACGCGAAGGGTCGCCTGCTCGGCAAGGGCACGGCGACGAAGGGACGGGTCTACGCGCCCGGCGCCGTGGCCGACCTGGACGGAGACGGGCGGCCGGAGATCGTCGTCGGCGGCAACGAGGGCACGGTGGCCGCGTACGAGCTTCGCGGCGGCGCTCTGCGTCTCGAGCCGGGCTGGCCCGCGTCGACGTGCAGCGGCGGCCAGTGCCCGGAGGCGCGTGGGCTGGCCGCAGCCGACCTCGACGGAGACGGCCGGACGGAGGTCGTCGTGACGACGACGAACACCTCCCCGACGGGAGCGCAGGTGTTCGTCTTCGGCGCAAGAGGCTCGCTCTACCGGCCCAAGGGCGCCCCGGCGACGGCATGGCCGCGCTACAACGGGCTGCGCGGCAAGGGCAACGACGCCGACTTCAACGGCGCCGGCAACCACGGCTACGGCGCCTACGGCGAGAACGTCGGCATCGGCAACCTCGACGACGACGCGCAGCTCGAGATCGTCGTCACCTTCGACAACCATCAGATCAACGTCTTCAACCACAATGGCACCTCGGTGCTCGCCTCACCGTGGTTCCGCAACCGCGACAGCCGCCACGCCGGCAGGCGGCTCGGCTGGGGCCAGTTCATCCGCTGGCTCGACCCGGCGGTGGAGGCGCGGCACTACCACGCCCATACCGGCGCCTGGCCCGACGTCAGAAAGACCATGTGGCTGCAGTGGACGGACTCGCCCCCGTCGATCGCCGACCTCGACCGCGACGGCCGGAACGAGGTGATCGGACTGCCGAACGCGGAGCGAAAGGAGCCGTACGAGACCCAGGCGTACGCGTTCATGGTGCTCGACGGCGCACAGGGCGACGGCTCCCGGTCGGCGCGCCGGCACCCGGGCTTCACGAAGCCACCGCGGTCGGGCAAGCCTGCCGTGCGACCGTCCGGAGACTGGTACCCGCCGTCGGGGATCCCCGCGCCGACGGTCGTCGACATCGCAGGCGACGCCCGGCCGGAGATCGTCGCCTCCGTTCCCGACGGCTTCGTCTACGCCGTCGGCCCCACCGGCAGGCGACTCTGGCGCTTCGACTACGCGAGAGGAGCCGCGAAGACGTTCGCGTCGGAGGTCGTCGCCGCCGACCTCAACCGCGACGGCACCCCCGAGCTCGTGTTCGGGACGTACGCGCTCGCCCCCGGCTCTGGACGGCTGGTCGTGCTCTCCGCGGCCGGCCGGCGGCTGCACGACATCCGGCTCCCGGGCCAGGGGAGCAACGGGAACGGGATCGGCGTGCCCGCGGCGCCCTCGATCGGCGACCTGGACGGAGACGGGCGGCTGGAGATCGTGCTCTCGACCTTCGACCACGGCCTCGACGTGTTCCGCGTCACCGGCTCCGGTACGAACCTCCTGCCCTGGCCGACGGGGCGCGGCGGACTGCTGCGGAACGGGACCGGCCCGGCGACCGCGCGCTGAGCGTGCCCGCCCCTACGCGGCGGGAGGGAGCTGCGGCTCGAGGTTGTCGAGTGTCCGCCCCAGCGCCCGTGCAGCGGCGAGGCGGACGAGCGTGCGATCGAGGAGCCCGGCCGGCCCCGAACGCGGCTCGAAGCTGACGACCAGCCGATAGGTGAAACCCCCGTCTGCGGGCTCGAAGTGCCGCTCGTGAACTGCCGCGGGCAGGCGTTGCTGCGAGGTGTGGTAGAGCACGAGCGTCGGTCGGTCCAACCGGTCGAGGGTCATGTGCAGGTCGGTGATCCTGCCGGCCAGCCGCATGCGCAGCCGCGCCGTGTCACCCGGTGTCTTCCACCTCGTCCGGTCGAGGTCCGGGATGTCGACGAGATCGGGCCAGAAGCTCGGCCAGTTGGTCGGTTCGGTGATGTAGTCGAAGCCCGCCTCGCGATCGACCGGGAATACCCTCGACTGCTCGATCCGCACCATCGATCGATGTACCTCCTGCTCGCCAGACGCTAGCTCGCCACAGCGGTGAGAGCAACGCCCGGCAGCTCGTAGCCTCCGCCCTCGACGGCGAACGGCGCGAACGCGGCCGCCAGCTCCGTCGTCAGCGCTTCGCCTTCGGCCTCGGTCAGTCCCTGGACTGCGAGCCCGACCGGACCCGCGGTGTCGCCGACATAGGCGAGGTAGTCGCCCACGTCGCGGGCCGCGAAGCGAACGGGCACCTCCTCCGTGTGCACCGTGGTGAAGCCGGCGTCACCGAGGAGCGATCTGGTGCGCTGCTCCGCCGCGAGCCGGAACGGGCCCGGCGCCTCGGGATCGAGTGGCCCGACCGATCCTCGCTCGACGAGGAGCCGAGCCAGGATCGTCAACCAGGCGTTTTTCTCAGGCGCTCCCCACACGGCCAGTGCCAGGCGCCCACCGGCTCTGAGCACACGACGGGTCTGGGCGAGCGCCAGACCTGGGTCGACCATCAGCATGTAGCCGAAGCGGCAGAGCACGCCGTCGACGGATCCGGCATCGAGGTCGATCCGCTCGGCGTCCATCACCCGGTAGTCGACATTCCGGATCCCGAGCTCGGCGCCTCGGCGGCGAGCGACGTCCACCATCTCCGGCGAGAAGTCGGTCGAGATCAGGCGGCCGCGAGCGCCGGCAGCCGCGAGTGCTTCGAAGCCGGTGTCGCCCGCCCCGGCCGCGAGCTCCAGCACGGTGTCGCCTCGTTGTGGTGCGAGCTCCCGGACCATCCACTCTCGCACCGGCGCGACGTTCGCCTCGGTCCGCGCCCGTTGGCGCTCCCAGCCAGGCGCGATCGCTCGCGCGATCTCCTGGATTGCCCGCCGCCACTCCTCCGGGCTCGAGGGCGCTCCGTCGGCGGGGGCATCGGTCGTCGCAGGCAGGATGTTCCGGTTGGAACGGAACAGGTTGTCCGGGTCATAGGCCCGCTTGATCTCCGCGAGACGCTCGTAGTTCGCACCGTACGTCGCCTGGATCCGATCGTCACCCTCGTCGGCGGACTGGAAGTTGATGTAGGTGCGGCCCGTCGAGAAGGGGCGGAGCCGCGCCCACGCGTCGCGGATCCACTGCTGGAACAGCTCCGCGTCGGGCTCGTCGGGCTCCCACATGCCGTTGACGCCGTGCACGTACCTGGCATCCCGATTGCCGATCGCGCCGTCGTCCTCGTCGCGCTCGTTCAGGGCTCCACCGAGGTGCAGGAAGCCCAGCTCTCCTCCAGGGATCGGGCATTCCGCGAACAGCTCCCGCGTGGTCGTCAGCAGGTCGTCGCTCAGCTCCGCGACGAAGTCGGTCTTCCAGTAGTAGTGGCCGCCCTTGGGCTCGGTCTCGTCGAGGAACGACTGCTGCTGGGTGTAGGGCCATTCCTGCAGCAACTCGACGAGGGGGTCGCCGAGGGCCCGGATCGGTGCCAGCGCCTTGTCCGTGTCGCCGAGATCACCGCTGTAGCAGACGACCATGGCGCAGATCTTCCTGCCGTGCCACTCCTCGGGGACGAACGGCGCCGGCGGGGCGTGGATCAGGAGCATCCAGACGGCCAGCTCGCGGGGAGCTTCGCTCGTCATCGTCCTGTACGCCCGCAGGATCTCGTCGGCGCGCTCGAAGGGCCAGGCGATCAGCCCGCCGTAGACCATCGGTCCGACCTCGTGCAGGCGGAACGTGAACCGGGTGACGACGCCGAAGTTGCCGCCGCCGCCCCTGAGCGCCCAGAACAGGTCCGCGTTCAGGTCGCGGTTGGCGGTCCGGATCTCACCGTCGGCGGTCACGATGTCGACCTCCTCGAGGTTGTCGACCGTCCACCCGAAGCGGCGCGCCAGATAGCCCAGCCCACCGCCGAGCGTCAAGCCTGCGACGCCGACCTCGGAGACGAAGCCGAGCACGGTCGCGAGCCCGTGCTCCTGTGTGGCGCGGTCGACGTCCTGGAGCCGGCACCCGGGCCCCACGTGAGCGAGCCTGGCAGCGTGATCGACCGTCAGCTCGCGCATGCGGGACAGGTCGAGCGTCACGCCGTCCTCGGCGATCGACGTGCCGGCGAGGTTGTGGCCGCCGCCCTTGATGCCGAGCAGCAGTCCGTGCTCGCGCGCGAACCCGACGGCGGCGGCGACGTCCGCGGCTGACGTCGGTTGGACGACGAGGGCAGGCAGCTTGGCCACCATGCCGTTCCAGACCAGCACGGCCTCGTCCCAGCCGTCGTCGCCCTCGCGCAGCATCGTGCCCTCCAAGCGTGAGGCCAGATCGTCGAGCTGCTCCGCGGACAGGCTGACGTGCCCGCCCTCCAATCCGGCGATGTCGATCGTGCTCGTGCTGATGCTCATGCGACTGCCTCCTGTCCGTCGAAGCTCCAGGGAGACACCCTCGTGGGGGTGAGGGTCACGGCGCATCGGCGCAACCACCCAAGTTCGTCGCACAGGCCCTTGGGTAGGACCGCCTAGACCGGCCTAGACGAGCTTGTTCTCGTACGCGTACGCCGTGGCCGCGGCACGGGAGGACACGCCGAGCTTCGTGAAGATGTTGCTGACGTGCCGGTCCACCGTCCGCTCGCTGAGGACGAGCTCGGCGGCGATCGCCTTGTTCGTCGCGCCCGTCGCGACCAGGCGGAGCACCTCGAGCTCGCGCGGCGTCAACCCATGCGTGTCGAACGACGGACCGTCCGGCGCGAGCGAGTCGAGGCGAGCGAGATCCGGCGAGGCTCCCAGCTCCGCGAAGACGCTGCGCGCAGCGTCCAACTCCATTGCGGCCGTATCGTCGTCACCGAGCGCGCGACAGGCCAGACCGACGAGCATCCGTGCTCGCGCCGCTTCGTAGGGCGCCTCGAGGTCCTGCCACACCTGCAACGCGCTTCGAAGCGCGACGAGGGCGGATCGTGCGCCGCCTTCGGCCAAATCCACCGCGCCCTCGGCCTGCGCCACCATTGCGGCCAGCATCGCGCTCTCGTAGCCGGCTGCGATCCCCGCGAGCTCACCGGCCGCCGCGCGCGCCCGCTCGGGTTCGTCGACGGCGAGCATGATCTCGACACAAGCGGCCAGCAGGCCGGCACGCTTGAGCGGCTCGGAGATCTCACCGGTCGCTCTGAGGATCGCCGCAGCCGCAGCGTCTGCTCGTCCCTGCGCCAGCCGCAGCTGGGCCAGGCCCGGCTGCGGCTCCCAACCGAATCGGCTTGCCTCCCGGTACGCCTCTTCCGCTGCGGCGAACTCACCTTGCAGGCGAAGCACCTCTCCCTGACGGTAGTGAGCCAGCCCAGCGGCGGAGTTCCTCGTCTCCACGAAGCGATGGCCGGCGCGCCGCGCCTCTTCCAGCGCATCCGACCACGCCCCGTCCAGCTGCATGATCTCGGCGCGATGGACGAGGCAGCGGCCCGTGAACGCGACCAGGTCGGGCTGGTCGGCGCACCAGCGCGTCAGCGCGGCCGTCCACTCCCGGGCACGGCCCAGCTCGTACGCCTCCTGGCAGGCCAGGATCACGCCGCAGTAGACGAGCCCGGTGGGGATCGGCGAGAGCTCGCCGGTCGTGACGGCGACCATGGCTTCGTCCAGCAGCCGCAGGCCCTCGCTGATGCGCCCGTCCTTGATGAGGAGGTAGCCCTGCCCCTGGACGGCGAGTGCGAAGAGATCGGCGTCGCCGAAGCGCTGGCCGATCTCGGCCGCGGCGGCAGCAGTGGCGGCCGCGGCTGGGAAGTCGCCGGCAGCCTCCTGCTGGAACATGGTGGGCAGCAACATGTAGCCGCGCTCGGGGCAGTCGCGCCCGTAGCGCTCGAGCAACCTCTGCGCGCGCGCCCACCAACCGGTCGCTCCGCCGATCTCGCCGCGGAGCGCAAGGTGCGTGCCGATCCATCCTGCGCAACTCGCAGCGGGCCGAGCGTCGCCCGCCTCGACGTAGAGGTGATGGGCGCGCTCGAGGCCCTGCATCCACTCGTCGTCGCGGCCGAGCATGTAGGCGGACGTCGCCAGGAGCTCGAGATCGCCCGCACCCAGCGGAGCCAGCCCGTCGGCGCGCCCGAACGACTCGTACGCGTCCAGCCATGCACGCGTCGCATAGGACCGCCGGCCGCGCTCGAGCTCGTCCGAGCTCGTCCTCGTCCCGGCAGCCGCGGGATCCTGCCTGGCCCCGGCGGGGGACATGAGGGGCACTCTAGATGCTCGAAACGGAGCTCAGTCGTCCGTCAACGGCAGAGCCACCGTGACGACGGTTCCCTCGCCAGCCGGGCTCTGCACGACGAGCGTGCCGCCGACGGCCTCGGCCCGGTCGCGCAGCCCCTCGAGGCCTGTTCCAACCGACTCGACCGCACCTCCCCGGCCGTCGTCCGCGATCTCGAGGCGAAGCATGTTCGCGTCGCAGCCGATCGAGACGCGCGCGGAGCTCGCCTCCGCATGCTTGACGACGTTCGTGAGGGCCTCGGAGACGATGTAGTACGCCGTTGCCTCGAGCTGCGGCGCCAGCCGCTCGTCCGCGACGTCCACCGTCACGGGCAGCGGCAGGCGATTTCCGAGCGCCTCCACGGCTCTGCGCAGTCCGTGGTCGGTCAGGGCGCCGGGATGGAGCCCCCGGGCCAGCTCGCGCAGCTCCGACAGGCCCGCGTCGAGCTCCCGCGACGCCTCCGCCAGCAGCTCGCTCGCCGAGCCCGGCTCGGAGCTCTGCCGAGCCTGCGCGATCCGGAGCATGAGCGCCGCCGCGACGAGCCGCTGCTGCGCCCCGTCGTGCAGGTTGCGCTCGAGCTTCCGCCGCTGTTCGTCGCCCGCCTTGACGACGCGGGCCCGTGAGGCGCGCAGGTCGGCCCGAGCCTGTGCACTGGCGACGGCGAGCGACACGAGCTCGCAGAACGCGCCGAGCCGTGCCTCGCTCTCGGGCGGCAGCGGGTCCTCGCTCGCGATCGAGACCGCACCCCACAGCGTCCCGGCGACGACGATCGGCGCCGCGACGGTCGAGCGATAGCCGATCTGGAGCATCGTCTCGGCGAAATCGCCGGTGACCGCGCCCCAGTCGTCGATCCGCGCGGGCGCGCCGGACGCCAGCACGCGGCCGATCGACGTTCGCTCGTCCGCGGGCAGGCGCGCCCCGATCGGGAACGACGCGATGCCGTCCCGGTTGTGCCGCCCGACCACGCTGGCGGTGTTGTCCCCCTCGTACCGGAGCACCGCGGACGCGTTCACCTCGAGCACCCGCGCGCACTCCTCGGACACGGCGGTGAAGACCCGCTCGGGGGTGGCCTCCGACGCGACGAGCGTGGCGACGCGGCGGAGCGAGCGCTGCTCCTGTGCGAGCTGGCCGATCTCGGCGAGCTTCGCCTCCGGATCGCCTCCGAGCGCGCTCTCCTCCTGCTGCGCGTCCTGCGCGCGGTCGGTCAGGTCGATGCCCGAGGTGACGAGATAGGCCGGCAGACCGTCCTCGTCCGCCACCGGCCTGTTCGACCAGGCGATGAGGCGGCGCTTGCCGTCCTTCGTCTTCCAGTGGCCGACCTGGGGGCTCGAGTGGCCCGTCTTCCAGATGTAGGCCAGCACCTCGCGAAACGCGTCGGCCTCCTCGCGCGGGATCACGAAGTCGAAGATGGGCCGCCCGAGCACCTCCTCGCGGCTGAACCCGCTCGCTCGTTCGCACGCGTCGTTGAAGAGCAGGAGCCGCCCCTCGCGGTCGAGCGCGCAGACAAGCGCCTGCGTCGTCTCCGTGAGCACCGCCGCGAACGCGCCGCCGAGGGCGAACTCTCCGGTACCCGGCTGCTCTTCCATCGTCGCCGGATGAGGGTACCGCCCTTCACGGCGACGGTCGCGCTACGCGACTCAGTCGGCGCCGCGGCGATTCCACGGCTTCGAGCGCAGAGCGGAGGCGAGCTTCGCGCGTCCGTCGCCGAGCACGGGGGCACCATGGGTCACGAGCACCCGCTCCGGGTGCAGGTCGAGCAGCGGCTTCAGCGTCGGGATGAAGCGCTCGCGGTACCAGCGCGTGCGCCGCTCACTGTCGAGGTCGCCCTCCCAGACCCGCAGCCGATCGCCGGTCCCGATCACGGCGTCGCCGAAGGCAAGCGCCTTGTGCGAGGGAATCCAGAGCGGCTGTTCCTGACGACGCGGACTGCCGATCGCGTGGGCGCGAACGCCGGCGGGGAGCTCGGTCTCGGGCGTAATCGGGTGGAAGCGGGCGCGCTTGGCGAGGCGGCTCGCGCACGCCTCGTGCCCCCAGATCGTGCAGCGCTTGCCGTGCTTTCTGCGCAGACGCTCCGCATCGCGCACGTGGTACGGAATCGTGATCAGCACCGCGATCCCGTCCTCACCCGCCTCGGCATCGACCAGCTCATGGACCGGCGCCGGATCGGCCGGCAGCAGCGGGTCGATCAGGAGCAGCTCGGCGTCGGTCTTCACGGCGAAGCAGGCGACCTCGTCCCCGAATCCGGACGGGTGCCACTCTGGGTGACGCGCCGTCCAGCGCCAGATGCCGTCGTCGATCGGATCAGGAGTTGCGGTCATCCAGTCAGGCTAACGGTGAATCCTTGTGATCAGTTGCGAGCCTCACGTCGCGCCTTGACAGCCACGAAGCAACGCGCGACGTTGCGGACATGAAGCTCTGGGCGCTCGCCCTCGTCCTGCTGCTGCTCCCCGCCGCAGCCCTCGCGGCGGACCAGCCGGGCACCTTCGGAATGGCGCAGCGCGGCAGCTTCAAGCTCGTCGCCGGGGTGCTGCTGAGCGAGCGCGGCGGCGAGATGAAGGGCGTCTGGATCGACGCCAAGAAGACCTGCAAGGTTCGGCGGACGCTCCGCGTCGCGATCGACATCGACCTGGTCAACCCGAACGGCACGACGACGCGCGTGAAGCGCTCCCGCCGCGGTGCCGTCGACAACTGCGCCGAAGGTGGGCCCAACTTCGGCTTTGACCTCGCGCCGCGCACGCTCGGGCTCGGATGCTCCGGCGGCCGCTGGAAGCCTGGTCGCTACGCGATGACGACGCGCGTCACCGACGTGGCCACCGGCCTCCTCGCGCAGGCCAGCCTGTACCGGCAGGTGACGAGGAAGTGCTGATCAGGCTCTGAGCGTGACCTCGACCGCGGTGCCGCGGCCGGGATGCGAACGCAGCGCAAAGCCGCCGTCGATCGTGGCGGCGCGCCGGCGCATGTTCTTCAGACCCTGTCCCGCGGCAGCGTCGTCGGCGTCGTCGAAGCCGACACCATCGTCGCGGACGCTGACGACCCGACGCGCCCCGCGCTGGCCGATCCGGACGGTTGCGCGTTGAGCCCCTGCGTGCTTGCGCACGTTCGCGAGCCCCTCCTGGACGATCCGGAAGACCTCGATCTGCTCGTCCGGCGCGAGCAGCATCTGGCCGTCGATCTCGAGCTCGACCTCGAGCACGCCGTCGGCGGTGAGGAACTCGACGTAGCGTCGGAGCGCGGCGTCGAACGGCGCGGTCCCACTCGCCGACGAGAGCGCCAGCACGGCGAAGCGCGCCTCCTGCTGCGCCGCAGCGGCGGCCTCCTTGAGCTTCGGCAAGGTCGTGTCGAGCGGCGCGCCCGACTCGAGCATGCTGGCGTGCGTCGAGACGGCGAAGAGGTACTGAGCCAGCCCGTCGTGGATCTCGCGCGCCACTCGTGCCCGCTCTTCGGCGACCGCCCGCCCGAACTCGGCGAAGCTGATCGCGCGCCAGACGCCCACGAGCAGGAGCCCGTACGAGAGCAGGCGCAAGAAGTCGCCCTGCGAGACGAAGTCGGTCGAGAGCCGCGGCGTCAGGACGTAGTGCAGCTCTGCGAAGAGCGTCAGCGTCGCACCGAGCGCCAGCCAGCTGTCGAGGTCCTCGCCGTGAGCGCGGTAGCGAACGGCGAATCCCAGCACCGCGAGCAGCGCGAGCAGCGCCAGGATCGAGAGCGTGAGCGTGACCTCGAAGGGCCGGTCGCCGCGGCTGTTGGGATTGAGCAGGCTGAGCGCGACGCCGAAGCCGCGCAGCGACAGCCACAGCGTGAGCAACGCACCGAGGACGGTCGCGACTCCCGCCAGCAGGGCGCGGCCGCGGGCGGCGATGCGCCGTCCGGGCACGATCGGCGCGAGCGCGATCAGGGTCGCGGCGAGCACCCGCGAGCCGAGCGCGGCCCATGCCTCCGCCGCCTCCTGCGGGTTGCCGTCGAGCACGGGGACGACGCCGAACGCGAGCGTGCCGACACCGGCGACGCAGAACCCGGCCGCCAGGAGGAGGTCGAGCGTCCTGCCCTCGACGGAGAAGCGCACCGCCGCGAGAATGGCCACGATCGTCGCCGCGAGCACGACTGCCGTGTCGAGCACGAGCCGGCCCTCGGGCAGCTCGTAGGTGTTCCGCAGGGACGGGTTCGTGAGGAAGAGCGCTGTCGCGGATCCGAGCAGCGTGACGAGCAGCAGCTCACCGAAGAGCCACGACTCGAAGGTGTCCTTGGCGTTCCTTTGCACGTCCCCCTAATCGGCAGCTGTGCCGCTGCCGATGAGAGTGATCGACATGGCCGAGCGCGTCCTTCTCGTCGACGACCATCCCCTGACCCGCGATGCCCTGGCGTCGCTGCTCGAGCAGGGCGGATTCGACGTTGTCGGCGAAGCGGCCGACGGCGCCGAGGCGCTCGAGCTGGCGGGCCGGCTCCAGCCCGACCTCGTGCTGCTCGACCTTTCGATGCCCGGCGTCGACGGTCTCTCCGCGCTTCCGGGTCTGCGCGCGGCCGCATTCGACTGCGAGGTCGTCGTCCTGACGGCGTCCGGCACCGAGGAGAACCTGCTCGCCGCGATCCGCGGCGGCGCCGCCGGCTACCTGCTGAAGAGCGAGCCGCCCGAGCGGATCGTCGCCTTCCTCCGCGGGGTCGCGAACGGCGAGGCCGCGCTCTCGGGCGAGGTCGCCCGCAGGTTGCTCGACCAGGTACGCGCCGGCGGCCGGCTCGGCGGCGGGGTGCCCGACAGGATCGCCCAGCGGCTCTCGGCCCGTGAGGTCGAGGTGCTGCTGCTCCTGGACGACCACCTCTCGACCGACGACATCGCCAAGCGCCTCTTCATCTCCGAGCACACGGTGCGCTCGCACGTGAAGAGCCTGCTGCGCAAGCTCGGCGTCTCCTCGCGGCGCGAGGCGCTCGAGCAGCTCTCGGTCGCCCGCAGCTGAACTAGCCGGCGCAAGATGAGCATCCGCGAAAGCGGATACTCATCGCGCGAAGATCCCTGAAGGGGCCGCTTCGCGGCCCCTTCAGCTCTGACGCCTAGCCCGCCGTAAAGCCCGCGTGCGCGCTGGCCACGAGCCGTGGCAGCGTGGCGAGGTTGTAGCCCCCTTCGAGCACCGCGGCGAGCCGCGGGGCAAGCGCGGCGCAGCGCGCCCCGAGCTCTCGGAAGCAGCTGTCGCTGAGCGCGAGCCCGCCGAGCGGGTCCTCGAGGTGGGCGTCGAAGCCCGCGGAGACGAGCACGAGCTCGGGCTCGAACGACCGCACGGCGGGCTCGACGAGCTCGTCGAAGGCGGCGAGGAACTCGGCGTCCTCGGTTCCGGCGGGAAGCGGCACGTTCAGCGTCGCCTCGTCACCCGTCCCGGGGCCGCCCGTGCCGGGGTAGAACGGCCACTCGTGCAGCGAGCAGAAGAGCACGGAGTCGTCGCCGAGGAAGATCGCCTCCGTGCCGTTCCCGTGGTGAACGTCGAAGTCGACGATCGCCACCCGCGTCAGGCCGAGCTCCGCCTGGGCGTAGCGGGCGGCGAGCGCAACGTTGTTGAGGAGGCAGAAGCCCATCGCGCGGTCGGAAAGCGCGTGGTGCCCCGGCGGCCGAACGAGCGCGAACCCGCCGCGATCGACCGCCTCGAGCGCGACGCCGGCGGCGAGAAGCGCGGCGTCGTACGACGTCTCCGAGACGACCGTGTCGGCCTCGAGCAGCGTCGGGCCGTCGATCGCGCGCAGCACGTCCACAAGCTGTGTCGTGTGGACGCGGGCGACCTGCTCCTCCGTCACCCGGCGCTCCACGGTGGTGCCTTCGAGGACGGCGAGCCGCTCCTGCCGCTCCGGATGCGAGCCCGTCGGATGCAGGCGTGCGAGTGCGGGGTTGGTCAGGAGCTCGATGCCGTCTCCAGCTCCTTCAGCCGCCCCGCGAGCCGGCCCAACCCCCATTCGTCGGCGAGCGCGGCGCCGCGACCCCAGGTCGGCTCCTGATCGTCCAGCGGCGGTAGCGGCGCCGAGGCATCCATCGTGGCCACATGCAAATACAGGCGCAGCGCATCGGCCTCTGCGGCGAACCGCCCGGCTGCGAGCGCGTCCTCGAGGCTGCCGTGCTGCCGCAGCACCTCCGCGGCGGTCTTCTCGCCCACGCCGCGGGCGCCGGGGATCTTGTCCGAGGGATCGCCGCGGAGCGCGATGAAGTCGGGCACCTGGGCCGGCTCGACGCCGTAGCGCTCACGCACCTCGGCCGGCCCGATGCGGGTGAGCGCCCCGCCGCCGCGCTGGGGCTGGAGCACGGTCGTGCGCTCACTGACGAGCTGGAACATGTCGCGGTCTCCGCTCGCGACAAGCGCGTGGCCGCCGCGTGCCTCCTCGTGCGCGACCGACGCCGCGACGAAGTCGTCCGCCTCGTAGCCGTCGCCCTTCGCGACGGCGAAGCCGAGCGCGGCGACGAGCTCCGGAGCCAGGTCGAGCTGTTCCAGCAGGTCCTGGTCGAACACACGGCCGCCCTGGTAGGCGGGCAGCTCGATGTGGCGATACGTGGGCACCGTGAGCGTGTCCCAGCAGACGACGACGGCGCGCGGGGCCTCCTCCTCCCACAGGCGCACGAGCAGGTTGCCGACACCGGTGAGCAGCCCGGCCGGCCCGCCGTCCGCGCGGCGGATCGACTTCGGCAGCGCGTGGTAGGAGCGGTGCGCGAACGAGTCGCCGTCGACGACGAGGAGCGGCCGGCTCACGCGGACGCCTCCAGCTCGGCGATCGCCGCCATCAGCCTCTCGGTGGCGATCTGCGCCGCGTCGTCGGTCCCGGCGAGATCGTCGAGCGGGATCGCAGGGCCGTAGGCCACGCGGAGCTGCCCCAGCCGGCCGAGCCGGTCGGTGCCGACGATCCCGGCCGGGACGAGCGGGACTTCCGCGTCGAGCGCGATCCGCGCTGCGCCGGTGTGGGCCCGGGCCTCGCGGCGCTTTCGCAGGCCCTTCTTCCGTCGCGTCCCCTCGGGGAACATGACCACGATGTGGCCCTCGCGGCAGAGCTGCGTCGCCGTCTCCAGCGCCTCCGTGTCGGCCTGGCCGCGCCGCACCGGAAACGCCCCGGCCGCCGTCGCGAACTGCTTGAACGGCGTCCAGAAGAGCTCGGACTTGGCCATGAAGCGGAGGTAGCGCCGCGGCCAGAGCGGCAGCCCGAGCGGCCACGGGTCGAAGTTCGAGTTGTGGTTGGCGGCCAGCACGAAGCCGCCGTCGGGGATGTGCTCGCGCCCACGGGCGCGGAGCCGGAAGAGCCCGTAGAGGAGCGGCCAGCTGAGCAGCGCCACGAGCATGTAGACGGCGCTCGGCCGGGGCGGCGACGCGTTCACAGCCGCTCGAGCAGCCAGTCGTGGATCCGCTCGACGGAGCGCGCCGTGAACAACGTGAGGTGTCCCTCGTCCTCGGAGAACCACGACTCCGCGTCCGGGATGGCGGCGGCCAGCCACGCACCGTGCGTGGGTGGCACCATCAGGTCCTGAGCGCCCTGGACGACGAGCACGGGCGGCGCGATGTCTGCCGGCTGGAAGCCCCACGGCCGCACGAAGGCCAGGTCGTCGTCGAGCCAGCCGTTCACGCCGCTGGCGAGCGAGCGGCCGAACCCCTCGGCGAAGTAGTCGCCGAGATCGGTCTCCTCCAGCACCGCAGCGTCGGGCGCCGAGAGCACGGTGCGCAGCGCCTCCACATACTGCGCGCCGGTCATTCCGACACTCCCTGCGGCCTCCGCCTCGAGCGCCGGCCTCAGCGTCTCTTCGCCCGCGAGCGCGGCCCCGAACTCCGCGACGTTCCCCTCGCCCATGCCGGCGACCCAGTCGAAGCCGTCGGAGCCGTACGGCGCCACTCCTGCGACCGAAGCGACCGCGCGCACGCGTCTCGGCATGAGGGCTGCGCACGCGAGCGCGTGAGGCCCGCCTCCCGACAGCCCCCAGGTCGCGAATTTCTCCAGACCGAGCTCGTCGGCGATCCGCGCGACGTCGCCGGCGACGTCGCCGATCGTGCGGCCGGAGTGGCGCGAGGAGTCGCCGTAGCCGGCCCGGTCGTACGAGACGAGCCGCACGCCCTCCCGCTCCGCCAGCCGCACGTGCGGCTCGTAGGGCGCCCCGCTCGAGGGCGTCCCGTGGTGGAAGAGAATCGGCGCTCCCGACGGGTCGCCAGCGTCGTACACGGTGAGGTAGCGGCCGCCGGCGGTCTCGATCGTGCTCTGGCGCACCGCCATGTGGAGACCCTAGCCGGGGCCGGGAGCGCAGCGGCGACCAACCCCGTCGCTAAGGTGTCCCGCGCCATGGCGAAGAAGCTGGTGATCGTCGAGAGCCCCGCGAAAGCGAAGACAATCGCGGGCTACCTCGGTCCCGATTTCGTGGTCGAGTCCTCGATCGGGCACATTCGCGACCTCCCGAACCGCGCCTCGGACGTGCCGAAGGAGCAGCGCGCCAAGTACGGGACGATGGGGGTCGCGATCGAGGACGACTTCGAGCCGCTCTACGTCGTCGACGCCGACAAGAAGGCCAAGGTCAACGAGCTGAAGAAGCTGCTCAAGGGCTCGGACGAGCTCCTGCTCGCGACGGACGAAGACCGCGAGGGCGAGGCGATCGCCTGGCACCTGCTGCAGGAGCTGAAGCCGAAGGTGCCGGTCCGCCGGATGGTCTTCCACGAGATCACCAAGGACGCGATCCAGCGCGCGCTCGGCGAGACGCGCGACGTCGACCAGCGCCTGGTCGACGCCCAGGAGACGCGCCGGATCCTCGATCGCCTCTACGGCTACGAGGTCTCGCCCGTGCTCTGGAAGAAGGTCATGCAGGGCCTCTCGGCCGGCCGCGTGCAGTCGGTTGCGGTGCGGCTCGTCGTCGAGCGCGAGCGCGAGCGGCGCGCCTTCGTCTCGGCCGGCTATTGGGACATCCAGGCGGTCTTCGACCCGGGCAAGTTCGGCGCCCGCCTCGCAGCCGTCGACGGCAAGCGCGTGGCGCAGGGGCGCGACTTCGCGCAGGACGGGACGCTGAAAACGGCCGATCTCGCCCGCCTCGACGAGACCGAGGCTCGGGAGCTCGCGGCGCAGCTCGAAGGAGCCACCTTCGCCGTCCGCTCATCCGACGAGAAGCCGTACACGCGCCGGCCGGCGGCGCCGTTCATGACCTCGACGCTGCAGCAGGAGGCGAGCCGAAAGCTGCGCTACACGGCGCAGACGACGATGCGGGTCGCCCAGCGCCTGTACGAGAACGGCTACATCACCTACATGCGCACCGACTCGACGACCCTGTCCGAGTCGGCGCTCGTGGCGGCGCGCAAGCAGGCGGTCGAGCTGTACGGCGCCGAGTCGATCCCGGAGCGCCCGCGCCAGTACACGCGCAAGGTGAAAAACGCGCAGGAGGCGCACGAGGCGATCCGGCCGGCAGGCGACGCGTTCCGGACGCCCAAGCAGGTCGAGCGCGAGCTGAACCGCGACGAGCTGGCGCTGTACGAGCTGATCTGGAAGCGCACGCTCGCGTCGCAGATGGAGGACGCGCGAGGGCTCACCGTCTCGCTGCGGCTCGGAGCGACGTCCACCGGTGGCCGCGATGCCGAGTTCTCCGCTTCCGGCACGGTGATCACCTTCCGCGGCTTCCTCGCCGCCTACGAGGAGAGCACCGACGAGGACGCGGGCACGCAGAAGGAGGAGGAGCGCCCGCTGCCACACCTCGCCGTCGGGGACGAGGTGCAGGCGGTCGAGCTCGAGCCCGAGGGACACGCCACCACGCCGCCGTCGCGCTACACCGAGGCGAGCCTCGTGCAGGCGCTCGAGGAGCGCGGAATCGGCCGCCCGTCGACCTACGCGTCGATCATGGGCACGATCCTCGACCGCGGCTACGTCTTCAAGCGCGGGACGGCGCTCGTTCCCTCGTTCCTCGCCTTCGCGGTCGTGACGCTGCTCGAGCAGCACTTCACCCAGCTCGTCGACTACAGCTTCACGGCCCGGATGGAGGACGATCTCGACCGGATCGCCGCCGGCGACGAGCAGCGGCTCGCCTGGCTGCATGCCTTCTACTACGGCTCGGAGGGCGACGGCGGGCTGAAGGAGCTCGTGTCGCACCTGGACGAGATCGACGCGCGCGCGATCAACTCGCTGCCGATCGGCGACGGCATCGTGCTCCGCGTCGGCCGCTACGGGCCGTATGTCGAGCGGGGCGAGGAGCGGGCGAGCGTCCCGGAGGACCTGGCACCCGACGAGCTCACGCTCGAGAAGGCGGAGGAGCTGCTCGCGGCGCCGGCCGGCGACCGCCCCCTCGGCACGCATCCCGACACCGGTCGCGAGGTCTCGGTCCGCAACGGCCGCTACGGGCCGTACGTGAGCGAGGCGGTGCCCGAGGGATTGGACGAGAAGCCGCGCTCGGCGTCGCTCTTCGCGTCCATGTCGCCCGACTCCGTCACCCTCGAGGACGCCGTGCGCCTGCTGACGCTGCCGCGCACGCTGGGCGCCGACCCGGCCGACGGCGCCGAGGTGACGGCACAGAACGGCCGCTACGGCCCCTTCGTGAAGAAGGGGACGGACTCCCGCTCGCTCGAGAGCGAGGAGCAGCTCTTCACGATCTCGCTCGACGACGCGCTCGCCCTGCTCGCCCAGCCGAAGGAGCGGCGCGGCCGCGGAGCGGCCAAGCCGCCGCTGAAGGAGCTCGGGCCTGACCCGGTCACCGGCAAGCCGATCGTGCTGAAAGAGGGCCGTTTCGGCCCATACGTCACCGACGGCGAGACGAACGCGAGCCTGCGCCGCGGCGACGACGTCGAGTCGCTGACGACCGAGCGGGCGATCGAGCTTCTGGCCGAGCGGCGAGCGAAGGGCCCCGCGCCGAAGCGCAAGCGCGCCGCCAAGCGCCCTGCCCGCCGGCCCGCGGCGTAACATTAAATTCACACGGAACTGCAAACTTTCGGTGCCGGGCGGCGTACTGATTCTGGAGGGCGAACGCCGTCGCGCTAGCCTCGTAAGCGCAATCAGAAGTCCGCGTCACCGGAATACCGAGCAGGGCCTCCACGTTTGAGCTTGTGACACCTACCCGGTGTCGGTTCCCCTGGCAAAAGCAGGAAATAGCTCATAAGGTGCGTAAGTTTGTTGCTCTCCCGCGAAGCTGCACCCGAAAGGACTGACGTTTCTCCTTGACGCAGAACCAGCTGATCGAATTGTTTGAGTCCGACCAGGTGAAGACGCTCGTCGAGCGCTCTGAGGAGCGCGGCTTCATCGACCCCACGGAGTTCGAGGCGTTCGTGCTCGAGCACGACCTGAACGACGAGGAGCAGGAGCGGCTGACGCGCGAGCTCGAGACGATCGGGCTCGAGGTGGGGCCGCCCAAGGCGGGCGCCGCCCCGTCCGACACCGCCGCGAAGCAGCCCGAGAAGGAAGTCGAGAAGGAGCCCGCCCCCGTCGCCGCCGCCACCGGCGCCGCCGACAGCCTCCAGCTCTTCCTGGCCGACGTCGGCCGCCACAAGCTGCTGAACGCGGCCGAAGAGGTCCAGCTCGCCAAGCAGATCGAGCGCGGCGACCTGATCGCCAAGCGCCGCATGATCGAGTCGAACCTCCGGCTCGTCGTCTCGATCGCGAAGGGCTACCGCGGCCTCGGCGTCCCGTTCCTGGACCTGATCCAGGAGGGCACCCTCGGCCTCAACCGCGCCGTCGAGAAGTTCGACTGGCGCCGTGGGTTCAAGTTCTCGACCTACGCCACCTGGTGGATCCGCCAGTCGGTGCAGCGCGCCGTCGCAAACCATGCGCGCACGATCCGCGTGCCCGTCCACGTCGTCGAGCGTCAGCAGAAGCTGTCGCGCGCCGCACGCCGTCTCGAGATCGAGCTCGGCCGCGAGGCGACGAAGGAGGAGCTCGCGGAGGCGACCGGCCTGCCGCTCCAGCATGTGGAGGAGGCGCTCGGCGCCGCGCACGCATCCGTCTCGCTGAACCAGACGGTGGGCGCCGACGACGAGGGCGAGCTCGGGGACCTGTTCGCCGACCGCGAGGCCGCCGATCCGTTCGACGAGGCCGAGGAGTCTCTGCGCAAGCAGGGTGTCCGGCGCGCGCTGGACGCACTCCCCGAGCGCGAGCGCCGCATTTTGGAGCTGCGCTTCGGTTTCGAGGGCGAGCCCTGGACGCTCGAGGCGATCGGGCACGAGCTCGACCTGACGCGCGAGCGGGTGCGCCAGCTCGAGGGTCAGGCGCTCTCGCGCCTCGCAGCGCTGCGCGACCTCGCGTCGCTCGCCGCCTAGAGCGAGCCACCGCCACGAGAGACAACGAAGGGCGCGTCCACGACGCGCCCTTCGTGCATCCAAGTTGCGCACAGCGGTGTACCTCACGGATACTCCCCCTTAACACGGGGGTGGACCAGCGAAAGGAGACACGTTGAGGACGAAGTGGCACTGGCTGCTGCTCATGCTTGTTGCCGGGGTACTGACCCTGGCTGCGGCAGGCTGCGGTGGCGACGATGACGACGAAGCGGGGGGCGGCACGACCGCCGAGGAGACCGATGGCGGTGAGGCCTCGGGCGGGACGCTCGTCTTCGCCTCGTCGGCCGACCCGGTCGTTCTCGACGGAGCGCTCGTCTCCGACGGCGAGTCGCTACGTGCGATCGATCAGATGTTCGAAGGGCTCGTCACGCTGTCGCTCGGCGGCACGGAGATCGAGCCTGCGCTTGCCGAGAGCTGGGAGGCCAGCGACGACGGCCTCGCGTGGACGTTCAAGATCCGCGAGGGCGTGACGTTCCATGACGGCGAGCCTCTGAATGCCGAGGCGGTCTGCTTCAACTTCGACCGCTGGTACAACTTCTCAGGCCCGCTGCAGAACCCGAGTGCCTCGTACTACTGGCAGACGGTGTTCGGCGGCTTCGCCAAGCCCGAGGAAGGCAGCCCAGAGGACAGCCTCTACAAGAGCTGCGAGGCGACGGACGAGTTCACCGTCGTGCTCAACCTGACCAAGGCCTCGACGTCGTTCCTGGGCGCGCTCGCGCTCACGAACTTCACGATCGCGAGCCCGAAGGCGCTGGAGGAGTTCGGCGCCGACGAGGGCACGGTCGACGAGGAGACCGGCTTCCGCCCGACGGGCACCTACGGCACCGAGCATCCTGTCGGTACCGGCCCGTTCCAGTTCGACTCGTGGACGCGGGGCGACCGCCTCGTGATGACACGCTACGACGACTACTGGGGCGATAAGGCGAAGATCGACGAGCTGATCTTCCGCCCGATCTCCGACAACGCAGCCCGGCTCCAGGCCCTGCAGGCTGGCGAGATCCAGGGCTACGACCTCGTCGAGCCGCAGGACATCCCGACGATCGAAGGTGACGAGAACCTGCAGATCCTCGACCGGCCCGCGTTCAACGTCGGCTATGTCGGGATCAACCAGGCGACGGCACCGCTCGAGAAGCTCGAGGTGCGGCAGGCGATCGCGCACGCTCTCAACCGCCAGGAAGTCGTGGACAACTTCTACGCGGGCCGCGGCGTGGTGGCGCACCAGTTCATGCCACCCGATCTGTTCGGCTACGCCGACGAGGTGACGGAGTACGAGTACGACCCGGAGAAGTCGAAGGCCCTGCTCGAGCAGGCGGGCGTGCAGACGCCGCTCAAGCTCACCTTCTGCTATCCGACCGACGTCTCGCGTCCGTACATGCCCGATCCTCCGCGCAACTTCGAGGCATTCGCGGCCAGCATGAACGCGGCCGGCTTCGACGTGACGCCGAAGGCGGCACCGTGGAGCCCGGACTACCTGGGCCTGGTCGACGAGGGCAACTGCCCGATCTACCTGCTCGGCTGGACCGGTGACTACGCCGATCCGGACAACTTCATCGGCACGTTCTTCCAGACGCCGCAGCCGGCGTGGGGCTTCGAGAACCAGGAGCTCTTCGACAAGCTCGACGCTGCCGAGGCGGAGACCGACGAGGACGCACGGATCGCGCTGTACCAGGAGGCGAACCAGATGATCGCCGACTTCGTTCCGGGCGTTCCGTACGTGCACACCGAGCCGGCGCTCGCCTTCGCGGCCTGCGTCGAGGGCTACGAGCCGAGCCCCGTCTCGCTCGAGCCGTTCTCCATCGTCTCACTGGAGGGCTGCTAGCCATAACCGGTAGCCGGCGGACGACGAACTAAGGCCTTGCTGCGGTTCGTCGTCCGCCGGCTCCTCCTCCTCATCCCGATCCTGCTCGGGCTCTCGATCCTCGTCTTCATGTGGATCCGGATCCTCCCCGGCGGGCCGGCACAGGCGCTCCTCGGCGAGCGCGGCACCGCGGAGCAGGAGGCGCAGATCGAGCAGCAGTACGGGCTCGACGAGCCGATCCACGTCCAGTACTGGAGCTACCTCGGCACGGTCGTCAGGGGTGACCTGGGCGACAGCATCGCGACGCGGCAACCGGTCCTCGAGGAGCTGAAACAGAAGTTCCCGGCCACGATCGAGCTCGCCCTCGCGGCGATGTTCTTCTCGATCTTGATCGGGATCCCGCTGGGCTTCCTCGCGGCGAAGAAACACGGGTCGGCGATCGACCACGCGAGCCTCGTCGTCTCGCTGCTCGGGATCTCGATCCCGATCTTCTTCCTCGCGATCATCCTCAAGTACGTCTTCGCGGTGAAGCTCGGCTGGTTACCGACGGTCGGCCGAATCTCGGTGCTGATCGACCTCGAGCACCCGACGGGGTTCTACGTCCTCGACGCGATCATCACCTGGAACATGGTGGCGCTCTGGGACGTGCTCAAGCACCTCGTGCTGCCTGCAATCGCGCTGGGCTCGATCCCGCTCGCGGTGATCGCACGGATCACGCGCGCCTCCGTGCTCGACGTGCAGAACGAGGACTACGTGCGGACGGCGCGCGCGAAGGGCGTGTCGCCGCGGCGCATCGACTCGCGCCACGTGCTGCGGAACGCTCTGCTGCCGATCGCGACGATCATCGGCCTGCAGACCGGCCTGCTCCTCTCCGGTGCGGTGCTGACGGAGACGGTCTTCGCCTGGCCCGGGATCGGCACCTGGCTCGTGAACGCTATCCGCGTCCGTGACTTCCCCGTCCTCCAGGGCGGGATCCTGTTCGTCTCGATCGTCTTCGTGCTCGTCAACCTCTTCGTCGACGTCATGTACGCCGTCATCAACCCGAGGATCCGGTACTCATGAGCGTCGCGAGCGACGCCCAGTCGCGTTCCTCGGCGAGGGGCGCGAATGAGCGTCGCGGAGATCGAGGGGAGGGAGCTCCAGCTCGAGGCGCCGAGCGGGCTCTGGCGCGAAGCCTGGCAGCGGCTGCAGCGGAACCCCGGGGCGCTCGTCGGCTTCGGGCTCGTCGGCTTCTTCCTCGTGCTCGCGATCTTCGCGCCGCTGATCGCGCCGTACGATCCACGCGCACAGGACCTCTCGCTCCTCCGCGGCGGCTGCTGCCCGGGGCCGTCGGCCGAGCACTGGTTCGGCGTCGACGACCTCGGGCGCGACGAGCTCTCGCGCATTGCCTACGGCGCGCGCTACTCGCTGCTGATCGGCGTCGTCGCCGTCTCCGTCGGCCTCTCGTTCGGCCTCGTGCTCGGGGCGATCGCCGGCTACGTGGGCGGCATCGTCGACAGCATCATCATGCGACTGATGGACATCATGCTCTCGATCCCGGGCCTGCTGCTCGCGATCGGCATCGTCGCGGCGCTCGGCCAGGGTCTGACCCAGATCATGATCGCCGTGGGCGCGACCCAGATCCCGATCTTCGCCCGCCTCCTCCGCGGCTCGATCCTCGCCCAGCGCGAGAACGACTTCGTGCTCGCAGCGCGCTCGATCGGCGTGCCGCGCCGCACGATCCTGGCCTCGCACATCCTCCCCAACTCGATCTCGCCGGTGATCGTCCAGGGAACGCTCGCGCTCGCGACCGCGATCATCGACGTGGCCGGCCTCGGCTTCCTCGGGCTCGGGCCGCAGGATCCGTCCACGCCCGAGTGGGGGACGATGCTGACCGACACCACGCGCTACCTGCAGACGGCGCCGCACCTGGCGATCATCCCGGGCATCGCGATCGTCCTCTCCGTGCTCGGCTTCAATCTGATCGGCGACGGGCTGCGCGAGGCCCTCGACCCCAAGTTGCGTGGGCGTGGCTAGAGAGCCGCTGCTCACCGTCGAGGACCTGCACGTCCAGTTCGGGACGGAGCGCGGGCTCGTCTACGCCGTCAACGGGATCTCCTTCGACATCGCACCGGGCGAGACGCTCGGGATCGTCGGCGAGTCGGGCTGCGGCAAGAGCGTCACCTCGCTGGCGCTGCTCGGCATCCTCGCGCGCAACGGGCGGGTCACCCGCGGCAGCGCGATGTTCGAGGGACGCGACCTGATGAAGCTGCCCGACTCCGAGCTGCGGAAGATCCGGGGCAAGGAGATCGCGATGATCTTCCAGGACCCGATGACGTCGATGAACCCGGTGCTCACGGTCGGCCGGCAGATCCGGGAGGCGCTCGAGACCCACTTCGGGATGACGCGGGAGGATGCGAACCGTCGCGCCGCGGAGCTGCTCGACCAGGTCGGGATCCCGAGCGCGAAGATCCGCCTCAAGGACTATCCGCATCAGTTCTCGGGCGGGATGCGCCAGCGGGCAATGATCGCGATGGCGCTCGCCTGCGAGCCGAAGCTCCTGATCGCGGACGAGCCGACGACGGCGCTGGACGTGACGATCCAGGCGCAGATCCTCCAGCTCCTGCGCGACCTCGTGGCCGACCGCAACACGGCGCTGATCCTGATCACGCACGACCTGGGCGTCGTCGCCGGCATGTGCGAGCGCGTGAACGTGATGTACGCCGGCATGTTCATGGAGACCGGCACTGCCGAGCGCCTCTTCGCGCAGCCGCGGCATCCCTACACACTCGGCCTGCTCCAGAGCGTGCCCCGCCTCGACGCCGGCCGCCGCCAGCAGCTGCAGCCGATTCCCGGCGCGCCGCGGAACATGCTCAGCGCGCCGAAGGAATGCCCGTTCGCCCCACGTTGCCGCTACGAGGTGGAGCAGTCGCGCCTGGAGGTGCCGCAGCTGCAGCCGATCGAGCAGGGCCACCACGTCGCCTGCTTCAACCCCGTTCCGGCCGACGAGTGGGAGCGGTCGAGACTCGGGCCGGCAGCATGAGCGATCCCCTCGTCCACGTCGAGGACCTGAAGATCTGGTTCCCGATCCGCAGCGGGATCGTGCTCGACCGCCACGTCGGCGACGTGAAGGCCGTCGACGGCATCTCGATCGACATCGAGCGCGGCGAGACCCTCGGGCTCGTCGGAGAGTCCGGGTGCGGCAAGTCCACGGTCGGGCGCGCGCTGCTGCGCCTCTACGACCCGACCGCGGGCAAGATCGTCTTCGACGGCATCGACATCACGCACCTGAGCGAGAGCGAGCTCCGGCCGCTGCGGCGCCGGATGCAGATGGTCTTCCAGGATCCGTACTCGTCGCTCAACCCGCGCCACTCGGTCGGGCGGATGGTGGGCGAGCCGCTGCGCGTGCATGGGCTCTCGAGGGGCAAGGACGTGCACAAGCGGGTGCGCGAGCTCCTGCAGATCGTCGGCCTTCCCGCCGACGCCGCGAGCCGCTACCCCCACGAGTTCTCGGGCGGGCAGCGCCAGCGCATCGGCCTCGCGCGCTCGCTCGCGCTCAACCCCGACTTCATCGTCTGCGACGAGCCCGTCTCGGCGCTCGACGTCTCGATCCAGGCACAGATCGTGAACCTGCTCGAGACCCTCCAGCGCGAGTTCGACCTCACCTACCTCTTCATCGCGCACGACCTCGCAGTCGTGCGCCACATCTCCGACCGGATCGCGGTGATGTACCTGGGCCAGATCATGGAGCTCTCGCCCGCCGACGACCTGTACGAGAACCCGCTGCACCCGTACACGATCTCCCTGCTCTCGGCGATCCCGATCCCGGATCCCGAGGTGGAGAGGCAGCGCTCCTCGATCCTGCTCCAGGGCGACCTGCCGAGCCCGGCGAACCCGCCGTCGGCGTGCCGCTTCCACACGCGCTGCCCGTACGTGCAGCCGACGCGCTGCCGCGACGACGAGCCCGAGCTGCGCCCGCTCGAGGGCCACCTGGTCAAGTGCCACTGGGCGGAGGAGATCAAGGCGGGCGAGCTCCAGCCGCAGCAGCGCGAGGTGATCTTCGAGCCGGGGGCGCTCGCAGCGACGCCGGCATACGAGCCGCCGCCGACCTAGGCAGCCGCCGCCGCCCGCGAGGCGACGATCTCGTCCACGAGGCCGTACTCGAGCGCGTCCGTCGGCGTCATGAAGCGGTCGCGGTCGATGTCGGCCATCACCTTCTCGAACGGCTGGCCCGTGTGCAGCGCGAGGATCTCCGCCATCCGCCGGGTCATGTCGAGGATCTCGTTCGCGTGGATCTGGATGTCGGCGGGCGTGCCGCGGAAGCCGGCGGAGCCCTGGTGGATCATGATCTTCGCGTTCGGGAGCGCCATCCGCTTGCCGGCGGCGCCGCCCGCGAGGATCATCGCCGCCGCGGACATGCCCATCCCGATGCAGATCGTGCGCACGTCCGGCTTGACGTACTGCATCGTGTCGTAGATCGCCATCCCCGCATACGCCGAGCCGCCGGGCGAGTTGACGTAGAGCGAGATGTCCTTGTCAGCGTCCTCGGCCTCGAGGAAGAGCAGCTGCGCGGTGATCGAGTTCGCGATCCCCTCCTCCACCTCCTGGCCGAGGAAGACGATGCGCTCGCGCAAGAGGCGCGAGTAGATGTCGAACGAGCGCTCGAAGCGCCCGTCCGACTCGACCACCATCGGCACGAGCATGACCACTCCTTCCGCTAATGTGCAACCTGTCAGTTGCACCTTATCTGCAACCTCCGGGTTGCGCATCGAGAGGAGCTGTCGTGGAGGTCAAGCGGGAGATCGTGCTGCCGGCCGAGCCCGACGAGGTCTGGTCGGCGCTGACCGACCCCGAGCGGCTCGAGGAGTGGTTCGCGAACGACGTCGAGCTCGACCCCGAGCCCGGTGGCGAGGGCGTCTTCCGCTGGGACGACGGCGAGGAACGGCACGCAGTCGTCGAGGAGGCCGTCCCGGGGCGACGCTTCGCGTTCACCTGGGACGAGAGCCACGTCGCGATCGAGCTCGAGGAGGTGGACGGGGGCACCCGCGTCGTCGTCACCGAGACGCTCGGTGCAGGCTGGGGCACGGCGCTCGAGCTGCACGCGCTCGCGTTCGTCCACGCGTGACCGACGTCTTCGCGGCGCTTGCCGATCCGAGCCGGCGCCATCTGCTCGAGACGCTGGCGCGGCGCGAGGCGACGGCGACGGAGCTCGCCGCCGACCTGCCCGTGACGCGCCAAGCCGTGGCGAAGCACCTCACTGCCCTGCGCGAGGCGGGGCTCGTCGACGCACGCCGCTCGGGGCGCGAGACGCGCTACCGGCTGACGCCGGGGCCGCTCGACGAGGCGCTGGGCTGGATCGCGGACGTCGGCGGGGCGTGGGACGCACGCCTGTCGGCGCTCCGGCGGCATCTCGTGGAGTCGGGCAGTGGCTGAGGTCTGCTCCTGCGCGGTGGACGTGGCACCGCTGCACGCCGAGCCCGACGAGGCGTCGGAGCAGGTCACGCAGGCGCTCCGGGGCGAGCCGCTGACCGTGAGTGAGCGCCGCGACGGCTGGGCTCACGTGACGACCGCGTACGACTATCCCGGCTGGATCAGAGCCGACCTGCTCGCGCCGACACCGCCGCAGGAGTGGCTTCCGGCGGAGCGGACGGGCGACCCGGTCGCGGAGGCGCGCGCCTACCTCGGCACGCCCTATCTCTGGGGCGGGATGAGCAAGCGCGGGATCGACTGCTCGGGGCTCGTGCACATGGCCTATCGACGGCTCGGCCGGCTCGTGCCGCGTGATGCCGGACCGCAGGAGGCGGCCGCGGAGAGCGTCGACGAGCCCCGCCACGGCGACCTCGCCACCTACGGCGCCGACGCCACGACGCACATCGCGTTCTGGGTCGGCGAGGGGCGGATCCTGCACGCCGCGGGCGGCCGCGGCGTCGTCGAGGAGCCCGAGCCGGAGGAGCTGAGGGCGATTCGGCGTGGCTTCGTGCGTTTCGGGCCGACCCGTCCCTCGGACGGAGTACCTCGATCGAGCTAAAGGCGCGCTCTGCGCCCGCCGATATCCGGGCCGTGGACGCTGCTGAGCGCAAGGAGATCCTGAGCCGTTACATGGATCACAGTCGACGCTTCGAGGCCGCGGCGATGCGCCGTGGCAACGGCACGGCCGAGGTGATCCCGTTCACCCCGCCGATGCGCGAGCTCGAACAGGAGCCGACCATGCGCGAGATCGAGGTGCTCCAGCTCGTGGCGGACGGTCTCGTCAACCGCGAGATCGGTCAGCGCCTCTTCCTCTCCGAGGAGACGGTGAAGAGCCACGTGCGCCACCTGCTCGCGAAGCTCCAGGCGCGCTCCCGCGCCCACGCGGTCGCCGTCGGCTTTCGCCGCGGCCTGATCGCCTAGCTCCGACGCATTCCTAGAAGACCTGTGGAAAGAAACGAGCCGCGCCGCCGGTGAATCCCAGCGACGCGGCTCGATTAGCTCTCAGAACCGCGGTTCTCGCCCTTTCCACAAACTGTTGACAACTCACCCGAAGGAGGGATGTCGACTGTGTGCGGAAAAAGGAGGATTCGTCGGCTTCTACCAGACCTTGGAGCCACCCACAACGGCGGCGCGGGTGACGACGTGAATCACGGACTTGCGCATAGCGGCGCATCTCCTCGTTAGGGAACTGACGGCAGTGGCCAGCATATACCCCTTTTGGGTGACATTTCAAGAACTTTGCGGATGATCCAACTCACGCCAAAAAACTCAGACGCAATCCGCCTCTACGCGACAACATTGGCGTTCGGAGCTGTCGGCACTGTCGTTGGGCTTCTCATTGCTGGGGAGTCGTTGCGGTCACCGCTAGTCGTTCTTGCCCTTTGCGCCGTCGCGGCGGCAGCCGAGAAGGGCAGCATCCGGTTGACGGCCAACACCGAGCAGTCGATCTCGCTCCTGCCGACGCTCTTTGCTGCCGTGCTGTTCGGACCGCTCGCCGGCGCAGTCGTCGGAGCGGCGTCGAATCTCGGCGACCTTCGTAATCCGAACCCTGATAGCCCGTACCTGAAGTGGGTCGTCTACACGTCGACCCGCACAATGTCGGGGGCTCTCGCCGGCGTGGTCGCGATATCAAGCGCCAGTCTGGTCGAATCCCCGCTCGGTTCGTACGTGATTGCGACAGCACTCGCGGGAACCGTGCTTACGATTCTGGATCTTGGGTTCTCCGTCCTCACCTACAAGGTCAAGCAGAATGGCCGAGTACGCGACGTCCTGTAGAGTCCTCGCTCCAGTCGTGCTTCCAACAGTGCCGCTGTGGATGCCCGTGGTCGCCTTTCTTGCGTTCGCCTATCGCGAGATTTCACCTTGGACGCTCGCATTGTTCTTCGTTCCCGCAGTCGCTGCTCATCGATCCTTCGGTCTGTATCAAGAGCAACGCAGGCTTGCCGATGGGCTCTCTGCCGCGAATACGCACCTTGAGCGAGCTAACCTTTCCTTCGCAGCCGCTCTAGTCGCAACGCTTGATGCGCGCGATCGATATACGGCCGGCCATTCAGCGGCAGTTGCTGTCTACTCTCGCGACATCGCGAAACGCTTGGGCCTTTCGGCCGAGGAGCAGCAGCGGGTTCACCTCTGCGGCCTCGTGCACGACATCGGAAAGGTCGGCCTGCCCCCTGGGCTTCTAGAAAAAGAGGGCGCTCTGACGTTGGAGGAACGACGCACGATGCAAGAACACCCGGCAATCGGTGAGCGCATTCTTGCCAACGTTGATGATTACTCTGAGATCGCCCATATCGTGAGACACCACCACGAACGCATCGACGGTAACGGCTATCCCGACAACCTCGTTGACACCGACATCCCGCTCCTGTCGCGGATTATCGCCGTTGCCGATGCCTACAACGCGATGACGAGCGACAGGCCCTACCGTGAGGCAATGCCGAGCCGAGTGGCTCGCCTGCGGCTCGCTCAGGCCGTCGAAAGCCAGTTCGACACTTCTGTCCTCGCCGCGTTCGAGGCCGTGCTTGCGAGCGCAAGCGAGGACTACCGCATGGCGTCGGGCCCTGAGTTTGACTTCTTCGGGGACGGCGTCGAGCGGCTTCTCAGAAGCACGCATCCGCCGCAGCTCGCCGCAGCGACGGCCTGACCAGTTCGTCGCTCATGGAGTCAAACGAGGATCTCCGCTGCGGCTGCTCGAGAAGCGGAACTCGCGGTCTCCGCAAAGCATCGTGCAACCCAGAACGTCCGCACAGCCGCGTAGCGTGCCCGGAATGGCCACCTTCGCTCCACCGACCAAGACGACGTCCGAGGACATCAACGTCGTCGTCGGATTCCTGAAGTCTCAGATTGGTTGGACGTCAGTCGAAGCACTCCGTAAGCGCCTGCCCTCCAAGCACACCGGAGCCCGCAAGATCGACGCCATGCGATACCTGGGGTTGATCGAGCGGGATGGGGACAACGTCAAGCTGACTGGCGATGGCCGTTCTTACGCAGACGCTGATCCCGCAGGTCAGGCGACCGCAATGGCCGACCGCATTAGGGAAATCCCGCTCTATCACGCGACTGTCGAATGGCTCCACTACACGCACAAGAAGGATGTTGCGACCAAGACCGACGTGGCGAACCACTGGCATGACAGCCTTTCGGAGGAAAGTGCGGGCGTGACCGGTGACTCTCTCGGGGACGCGTCAGTGTTCTTCCTCCGAGTGGCGGATCTGGCTGGACTCGGGAAGTTCACTGCCGCCGGCATCGGACGCGAAACACATTTGGAGATCGATCGCGAAAACCTAGCGGCGTTCGTCGCAGCGGAATCCCCGCCAAAGAAGGTTGAATGACCTAAGCAGGAGGAAGCGCCAACTCTCCCGCCCGCGTCACCGCCCGCCCCCGCTGTGTCGGTCGGCGCCGGTATCAATGTGAACGTGGAGATCCATATCGCCGCCGACGCGAAGCCCGCGACGATCGAGGAGATCTTCAAGAACATGAGGAAATACCTCCTCCCGCAGGGCGACGTCCCGTCGAATGGCGGCTGATGGACTTGATCCGGGCGTAGAGCAGCTCCTCGCCGGACTCCGGCAGCTACAGCACGAGTCCGGAACCGAAGTCTCGGACGCCGAGCAGGAGTCTCCCGCCGCCGCTCTCGAGTCCCTGGAAGAAGCGGTCGCGCAGGCCCCAGCGGCCTACCGACCGTATCTGGCTGAGGCTCTCGCCTGCTACGAGCACCGCCTGTATCGCGCTGGGATCCTCATGGTGTGGGCCGCGGTGATGCAGCACATGTACGACGTCGCGGGTTCGCACAGGGGAGGCGTGCGTGACTTCGAGGCTGCGAACCTCGCTCGGTTCGGTACGTCGAGGAAGTACCGGGAAATCAAGAAGCAGGACGACTTTCTCTACCTGGGCGAGCGCGACTTCATCACGCTCGGAGAAGACGCTGGGATGCTCAATCGGAACGCGCGGAAGGTGCTGCACGAGCGGCTGGACCTGCGAAACCTCTGGGCCACCCCACGCAATACCGGCTCGGCAGAGAAGAAACAGTCATCTTCATTGAGAGTCTTGTTCTGAACGTCTTGAGTGGCTCTTGGCTCAATTGGAGCGCGCCGCGCGCCACGAGTTAGCTTCTCTCATGTCCCTCAGAGATGATGCGATCGAGGCCGTTCTGCAGATCATCGACCCTCGCGGCTTCACGTATGCGTGGCCGATCGTCAATCAGTCGCAAGGCGGGACGGCCACGCCTAGCTCCTCCCAGCGGCTACTCCCATAGCGCCGCCGACGACATCCTGTGTGGGGTCGTCCGGGTAGCTCAGACCCAGGCTACTCGGAGCGCGCTTGAGATTCGCGTAGTCCTTCGCCACGGCCACGAACTCCCAGCCCTTCTGCCCGCGCTTGTTGAAGTCGTCCTCCAGGGCCATACCCGGCACCTTGTCGAGATTCCGAGCCAGGTATTCCCATTGCTCGTCTGGGTTGGCGTCGCGTTCCTCACGCTCCTGCTTCTCGTCCTGCAGTTCTTCGCGCTTGTCGCGTAGGCCCATCTGGTCACCCCTTGATTCGCTTGACGCCCGAGACTACGGCCTACCTCAGCCCCTCCGCGCAACCCGCACGAAACCGGGAGGCACGACGACGGCGTCACGGGACGTCACGCAGCGACATGTCGATGTGCCGGAGGGCCGTCCCGGAAGCTAGGAGACAGCATGAGCCGCATATGTCGACGTAAGGTGATCGCTCATGGAGTCAAACAACTACAACCCGGAAACGTGCCCGTCGCCGCGGCCGTCCGAGCCGCCGACGAGGGCGTCGCCGTCCACGAGGATGCACTGGCCGACGCCGAAGCCGTGCTCGCTCTCGGCGAGCTCGAGCTCGTGGCCGAGTGCGCGCAGCTCGGGCGCTTCGACCCAGAGGCCCGGCTCGAGCGCCACCTGCTTCCCCACTTCCACGCGGAAGCGCGGCTCGTCGAGGGCGCGCTGGGGGTCGAGGCCGCGGTCGAGGAGCGCGTGCAGGAGCTGCACGTGCCCCTGCGCCTGCATCGCGCCGCCCATGACCCCGAACGGGCCGAGCAGGGCACCGTCGCGCAGCAGCATCCCGGGGATGATCGTGTGGAAGGGGCGCTTCCCGGGGGCGAGCCGGTTCGGGTGGCCCTCCGTCTCGACGAAGCAGGCGCCGCGGTTCTGGAGCATGACGCCGGTGTCGCCGGCGAGCACGCCCGAGCCGAAGTGCTCGTACGTGGACTGGATCAGCGAGACGGCGTTGCGGTCGCCGTCGACGGCACAGAGATACGTCGTGCCGCCGCGCGGCAGCGAGGAGGGCTCCGGCTCGAGCGCCCGCTCGGGCGAAACGAGGGCGCGGCGCGCGGCGAGGTGCTCCGCGTCGAGCAGGAACTCCGGCAAGGGCTCGTCGGCAACCCACCCGTAGACGTCGGCCAAGGCAAGCTTCGTCGCCTCGATCCGGGAGTGCAGCGTGTCGGGCAGCCCCTCCGCCAGCCCGAGCGCGATCAGCGCCGCGGCGCCCTGCCCGTTCGGCGGCAGCTCGCACACCTCGACGCCGCGGTAGCGCGCGCGCAGCGGCTCGACCCACTCCGAGCCGTGCGCGGCGAGATCCTCGACGGCCAGCCACGACGAGGCGGCGATCGCCTCGGCCACCTCGCCGGCGTAGAAGCCCTCCGGGCCGTCGCGCTCGATCAGCCGCAACGTGCGCGCGAGGTCGGGCAACGCGTAGACCTCCCCCACCCGCGGCGCCGGCCGGGGCGCACGCTCGGTGGCGGCCCAGCTCTCCGCCACCCGTTCGGTCGCGGCCACACCGCGCTCGGCCGCCTCGATCGCACCAGCGAGGGCGGCGTCGAGCCCGAGGTTTCCGTAGCGCTCGGCCAGGTCGGCCCAGCCGCGCACCGCGCCGGGCACCGTCACCGAGCGCGGCCCGAAGGCGTGCACGCGGAGCTCGGGCAGCTCCGCCGGCGAGCGGCCCGAGGCGTTGAGCCCGTGCAGCTCGCCCTGCCACCAGACCTGCGCGAAGAGGTCGCCGCCGATCCCGGTGTGGCCCGGCTCGGCGACGCAGAGCATCGCCGCGGCCGCGAGAGCAGCATCGACCGCGTTCCCACCCCGCTCGAGGGCGCGCACCCCGGCGCGCGTCGCCAACGGGTGGCTCGTGGCCACCATCGCGTGGCGGAGGACGGTGGGACGCCTCATCGGCGTACTCTCGCTCAGATCCGCTCCATTCGGCGGCACAGCAGCCGATGACAGGAGGATGCACCTGCTGGCCGAGATCGAGCGGATTCTCGTCGTCGACGACGAGGAGCCGATCCGCAAGCTGCTGGCGCGCCTGCTGGGCGCGCAGGGCTACGAGTGCGTGACCGCGGAGAGCCCCGCGGAGGCACGGCGACAGCTCTCCACCAAGGCGTTCGCGCTGCTCCTGAGCGACGTCAACATGCCCGGCGAGTCGGGCTTCGATTTCGCGCACGAGGTGCACCTGGACTACCCGGACACCGCCGTCGTCTTGGTTACCGGTGTCGACGACCATCGCATCGCCGAGGCCGCGCTCGCGCAGGGCGCGTACGGCTACGTGCTGAAGCCGTTCAAGGCCAACGAGCTGCTGATCAACGTCGTCAACGCCCTGCGCCGCCGGGCGCTCGAGCTCGAGAACCGTCACCACCGCGACCGGCTCGAGCAGGCCGTGCTCGAGCGCACCTCGACGCTGCGCGACACGATCGCCCGGCTCGAGGCGTCGGAGGGCGAGGCTCGACGGCTGCGCGAGGAGACGATCCGCCGGCTCTCGTGGGCGGCCGAGTTCCGCGACCACGAGACAGGCCAGCACATCGTCCGCATGAGCCTCTACTGCGCCCTGCTCGCGCGGCTCGCCGGCTTCGACGCCGACCATGCCGAGCTGATCCGGATCGCGAGCCCGATGCACGACGTGGGCAAGATCGGGATCCCGGACCGGATCCTGCTGAAGCCGGGCGCGCTGACGGACGAGGAGCGGCAGGTGATGGAGGCGCACGCGGAGATGGGCCACCGCATCCTGGCCGGCTCGAACGTCGAGCTGCTCGACCTCGCCGCGTTGATGGCGCTCACCCACCACGAGCGGATCGACGGCGCCGGCTATCCGCACAGCCTTGTCGGTGAGGAGATCCCGATCGAAGGCCGGATCGCAGCCGTCGCCGACGTCTTCGACGCGCTCACCTCGGACCGCGTCTACCGCCCCGCCTTCCAGCCCGACGAGGCGCGCACGCTCATGCTCGGAGGACGCGGGACGCAGTTCGACGCAGGGCTGCTCGACCTCTTCTTCGGCGCGTTCGACGAGGTGCTCGCGATCCGGCGGGCGACGGCCGACGGCCTCCGGATCGAGCCCGCCCGGCGACGCAGCTGGACCAGGCCCTAGGAGGTCACAGGCTCGAGCACCTCGCGCACCTTGGCGACGAGCTCGTGCGGGGAGAACGGCTTGCCGAGGAAGGCGCTGTCGGGCGCGTCCACGATCTCCTCGGGCTCGTTCGTGTAGCCCGAGGTGAAGAGCACGCGCAGCGACGGGCGCTCGTCGGTGGCGAGCCTGGCCAGTGTCGGGCCGCTCATGCCGGGCATGACCACATCCGTCAGGAGCAGGTCGATCTCGCCGTCGTGGCTGCGCAGCAGCTCGAGCGCTGCCGCGCCGGCAGGCGCGTCGAAGACCGTGTAGCCGCTTCGCGTGAGCACGTCGCGCACGAGCCGGCGGATCATCTCCTCGTCCTCGACGAGCAGGATCGTCTCGGCGCCGCGGGAGACCGGCTCCGGATCGGGCTCGGCCGGTGTCGTGACCGCGCCGCCGGAAAGCGGCAGCAGCACCCGGAACGTCGAGCCGGCGTTCGGCGCCGACGTCACCAGGACGTCGCCGCCCGACTGCGTGACGATCCCGTAGACCGTCGCAAGGCCCAGACCCGTCCCCTCGTCCTTGCTCTTCGTGGTGAAGAACGGCTCGAAGATGTGGGACAGCGTCTCTGCGTCCATACCGTGCCCGGTGTCGGCGACGGCCAGCTCGACGTACGCCCCGTCGCGCTCGACCGTGCGAGCCTCGAGCGAGAGCCTGCCGCCTCCGGGCATCGCGTCGCGGGCGTTCACGGCGAGATTGGTGATCACCTGCTCGAGCTGGCCGCGATCGGCCTCGACGAAGCAGCCCGGTTGGGCGCTCGTGGTCAGCGTGACGTGCGCTCCGAGCAGGCGGGAGAGGAGGTTCTCGAGGCCGTCGAGGACGTGCCCCACGTCCAGCACCTCCGGCCGGAGCACCTGGCGGCGGCTGAACGCAAGCAGCTGGCCGGTGAGCGCGGCTGCGCGGGTGGAAGCGCGCGCAATCTCGAGCGCGTCCTCGCGCCGCGGATCGTCGGCGTCGAAGCCGGCGATCAGGAACTCCGCGTAGCCTCCGATCGCGGTCAGCAGGTTGTTGAAGTCATGGGCGACGCCGCCCGCGAGCCGGCCCACGGCCTCCAGCTTCTGCGCGTGCAGCAGCTGCTCCTCGAGCTCGCGCCGCTCCGTCACGTCCCGGTAGTTGAGGATGACCACGGGACGGCCTTCCTGCTCGCGCAGGCGCCCGACGGTCTCGACGATGCGCCAGCGGCCGTCGCGGTGACGCAGGCGCAGCTCCATTGGGGGCACCACCTCGCCCGCGAGGATCGCCGCGAACGCGGCGTCCGCCCGCTCGGCGTCGTCCGGGTGGCGGAAGGCGAAGTTCTCCTGGCCCACGATCTCCTCGGGCTTCCAGCCGAGCACGCGCTCCACGGAGGGGCTCTCGTACAGGCTCGTCCCGTCCGGCGTCAGCACGCAGATCACGTCGGAGGCGTTCTCGATCAGCGAGCGGAAGTGCTCCTCGCGCACGCGCAGCTCCTCCTCCGCCGCCCGGCGCTCGGTCACGTCCTCCCCGATCGTGACGATCCCGGCAGGCGCACCCGTCACGTCAAACTGGATCGTGCTGCTCCAGCGGATCGTGCGCAACTCGCCCTGCCGCGTGCGGATGGCGCTCTCGAAGTGGGGCCTGATCGCACCCTTCGCCATGCACTCGAAATAGTCGCGGCGGACGTCCTCGTCGTCGTCGAAGCGCTCGAACCAGTCGTGACCGACGACGTCGGCGCGCGTCCAGCCCGTCAGCTCGAGGAGGAAGTCGTTCGCGAACGTGACGACGCCGTCGGCGTCGATGCTGGCTGCGACGAGGGAGACGTTCTCCAGCGTCTCGCGGAAGCGCTGCTCCGAGCGCTGCTGGGCAACCTCGGCGCGCCGTTGCTCGGTCACGTCTCGGAAGCTCCAGACCCGGCCGATGATCTCGCCGTCGAGGCGCTGCGGAGCCGAGTAGCGCTCGAACACCCGCCCGTCGCGAAACTCGAGCACGTCGCAGCTCTCCGCCGCCGGATCGTCGTTGAGCTCGCGGATCCGCGCCAGGAACGGCTCCGGGTCGGTGAGCTGGTCGAGCACCACGCCGATCGTCGCCTCGTCGTCGCCGGCTTCCACCAGCTCGCGCGGCAAACGCCAGAGCTCGAGGAAGCGCTCGTTGAACACCGTCATGACGCCCTTGCGGTCGACGACGACGATGCCGTCCGCCGTCGCGTCGAGCGTCGCCTGGAGGAGCGAGCTCGAATAGCGGTTCGTCGAAGCGCTCACGCGAAGGTCAATCGGCCGAACGAGTTCCAAAATCAAGCTCAAGCCCGGCGGCTCGTGGTCGATCACGGGGCTGCATGACCTTCGAGACTCTCCACGGGATCCCCGACGAGCCGCCGCCCGACGCCCTCGCGGAGCTCGACGCGGCCGCACGCGCCCTCGACGTGCTGGCGCAGCGCTCCGCACGGCTGACGCTCGGCATGGACGAGCAGACGCGGACGATCAAGATCGAGCTCGACGAGGGTGCAGGCGCCACGACGTTGACGCCCACGCAGCTGTTCACCCTGCTCGGCTCCTCCTAGCCCGGGTTACGCTCCGCCGATGGCGGCTGCGCGGCGACAGATCGAGACCGAGGTCGTCGTCGTCGGCGCCGGCGTGATGGGGCTCGCGGCGGCACGGGCGCTCGCCCAGGCGGGTCGCGACGTCGTCGTCTGCGAGCAGTTCACGGTCGGACACGATCGCGGCTCGAGCCACGGCGCTTCGCGGATCGTCCGTCTCTCCTATCCCCAGGCGCGCTGGGTGCGGCTCGCGCAGGAGTCGTATCCGCTCTGGCGCGCTCTCGAGGCCGAAGCCGGCCGGCCGCTGCTCGAATTGCACGGCACGCTCGACCTCGGCGACTGGGAGCCCAACCAGCGGGCGCTCGCCGCGTGCGGCGAGCAGTCGGAGGTGCTCGACGCCGCGGAGATCGGCCGCAGGTTCCCGATTCGCGTCGAGCCGGGCGCGAGCGGCCTCTTCCAGCGCGACGGCGGCATCGTGCTCGCCGATCACGCGGTCGCGGCGCTGCGAGGCGGCGCGCTCGACGCCGGTGCCGAGCTCCGTGAGGAGACGCGCATCGAGTCGGTGGAGGAGGACGGAGACGCGGTCACCGCCGGTGGCCTGCGGGCCCGCGTCGCAGTCGTGACGGCGGGCGCCTGGGCTCCGGCGCTCGTGGGAGTGGACGCTGCGCCAACGCGGGAGACGAGCTCCTACTTCACCGCCGACGAACCGTTCCCATCCGTGCTCGACACCACCGTGGAGGCGATCTCGGGGTATGCCCTCGTCGCGCCGGGGGTTGGCCTGAAGGCCGGACTGCACCAGACGGGGCCGGTCGTGGACCCGGACGACCCGGGCGCGCCCGACGAGGCCATCGCGGCCGGCACGGCCGAATGGATCGCGCGACGTTTCCCCAGCGTCAGCGGGTCGATCAGGACCGAGACCTGCCTTTACACGACTCGGACGAACGACGAGTTCGTGCTCGAGCGACGCGGCCGCATCGTCGTGGGGTCGCCGTGTAGCGGACATGGGTTCAAGTTCGCGCCGGTGGTGGGCGCTCGGCTCGCCGCGCTCGCGATCGAGGCGCTCTAGCGGAAGAGGTCGCGCTCGGGCGGCATGACCAGGTCGCGGCCGCTGCCCTCGCCGCGCACGTCGAGGCCGCGAACGACCGCCGCCGGACACCCGGACGTCTTGCCGAGGACGAGCTCGGCGGCACCCGCGAGCTCGTCGGCGATCGCGATCTGGGTGCCCTGCAGCTCGTAGCCCGCCCCGTCGCGCAGCCCGCGCAGGTCGCGCAGGGCCTCGATCCCTGCGGCGCCGAGCGCCACGTCTGTGGTCCCCTGCCGCCACGCCCGGCCGAACGAGTCGCTGACGACGACGCCCACGTCCCGGCCGCTGCGCTCGCGCAGGCTCTCCCGGATCCGGGCGGCCGACGCGTCGGGATCGACGGGCAGCAGCACGAGCGTGCCGGGGCCTTTCGCGTTCGACGCGTCCACGCCGGCCGAGGCGCAGACGAAACCGTGTCCGGTCTCGGCGATCACGAGCGGTGGGCGCGAGCGGACGATGCGCGCGCTCTCGTCGAGGACGACCTGCACGTGCCGGGCATCGCGCTCGCCGCCGGCCAGCTCGTGAGCCTGCTCCGACGCTTCGACGCCGTCGAGCAGGACGACCCGGCCCTCGGCCTTGGAGACGACCTTCTGCACGACGACCACGACGTCGCCGTCCTCGAGGCCGCCGGCAAGCGCGGCCGCCTCCGCGATCAGCGCGGCGAGATCGTCCCCCTCCTCGATCTCCGGTATGCCCTCGAGCGCGAGGACGCGCAGCTCGCGCGTCAAGGTAGACCGGTGACGCGCAGGCCTGCATGCGCCTTGTAGCGCTTGTTCACGTTCACGATCACCGCGGTCATCCCCTCGAGCGCGCGTGCGCTCGCAAGCGGCCCTGCGTCGACCGCACGGCCGGAGACGAGGCGCGCTGCGAGCTCGAGGGCGAGCTGCTTGGCATCGGCGTCGTCGCCGCACACGAGTGCGTCCTCGTCCGCAGGGGCATCCGCGAGGCTCGCGGCCGCGAGCGAGTGGAGGCCGGCGACGACCGGCGCGTCGAGCTCGTCCTGGATCCGCTTGGCGACCGACGTGACCTCGCCCGTCGGCTTTACGCCGCCGGGCCCGAAGACGAGCTCCGCGCAGACGGACAGCACCGGCGTCGACCCGATCGACTGCCGCAGGTCACGTGCGGTCTCGACGGCCGCATCCGCCTTGACCGCGAACAGGACGAGGTCGGCGTCACGGACGGCGTCGTCGTTGTTGGCCCCGGCGCACCCGAGCGACGCTGCGGTCTCGCGCGCGCGCTCGGCGTCGCGCGAGCCGATCACGACGTCGATGCCCGCGTCCACGAGCCGCTTCGCGACCGCGCTGCCGAAGCTCCCCGTCCCGCCGACGACCGCGACCTTCACGCGGCCGCCTCCAGCACGGTCTCCGCGAGCCGGCGTGAAGCGGCGAGGTCGGTCATCAGCGTCTGCGTGACGACGCGCCGCACCGTCAGCTCACCGGCCGGATCGGACTCGTCGACCACCAGCGCGTCGATCAGGCCCTCGTAGCAGGAGGCGACGTGTCCGGGCTCGGTGCCTCCGGCCATGCGGGCGAGCATACGGTCTGCCGGGCCCTTGACCGCCCGCCCGCCGACAAGCGGGCTGACGGCGACGCAGGGCGCCGTGCGCGCGACGAGAGCCTCGCGGATCCCGTCGACGGCGAGGATCGGCCAGATGCTGACGTAGGGGTTGCTCGGCGCGATCAGGATCGCGTCCGCACTGCCCAGCGCGTCGAGGACTCCCGGCGCCGGCCGTGCATCGCCCTCGAAGCGGACGCCGTCGACCTCGTCGCGATGCCCTCGGGCGACGAACCACTCCTGGAAGGGGAAGCTCCCCGCCGGGGTGTCGAGCCACGTCCGCTGCCGGTCGTCGGACGCGGGCAAGAGGCGCGCCTCGATCCCGAGCGCGGCTGCGATGCGCGCCGTCACCTCGGACAGCGGCTCCCCCGCGCGCAGGGCCTGTGAACGGACGAGGTGCAGGCCGAGATCGCGATCGCCCAGCCGGAACCAGTCCTCGCCGCCCAGGTCGGACACGGTCTCGAGCGCACGCCAGCTCTCGTCGGCGCGGCCCCACCCGCGCTCCTCGTCGTGGAGCCCCGCGAGTGCGTAGACGATGCTGTCGAGGTCGGGCGAGACCGCGAGGCCGAGGACGTCGAGATCGTCGCCGACGTTGCCGATCACCGTGACGTCCCGCGCGGACACGGCCTCGACCAGACCGCGCGCGAAGCGCGCCCCGCCGACGCCACCCGAGAGCAGCACGACCTTCATGCGCTCTTCTTCAGCAGGGTGAGCGCCGCCTGCGTCCTCGGCGACGCGCGGAGCGCGAGCCGTGCGAGATCGGCGAGCGTGTCGACGTCGTCGGCCAGGTTGGGGATCACGGCGGCGACCGCATCGAGCCCGACCGCCGCGGCGTGGTCGCGGAAGCGGTCGGCGCTCCGGGCGCCGTAGAGAGGTGCGAACGCCGATGGCCGTGGCAGCGCGAGTGCGTTCGTCGTCCCGTCCGCGGCCTCGACGAGCCCGATCGCCCCCAGCTCGGCGGCGCCGGCGAGCGTCCGCAGGTCGTGCGGGACGACGCAGGGAACATCGGCGTTGACGACGAGCACCGGCTCGTCGGGCAGGCCTGCGAGCGCGGCCTTGACCGCCTCGCCCTGGCCGCCGCCGGGATCCGCGCAGACCTCGGCGCCGAGCTCGCCCGCGAGCGAGGCCGCGTCCTCGTCGGTGGTCACCACGATCGTGCGCGTGGTCGCCACACACGCGGTGAGGACGTCGCCGAGCATGGCGAGCGCGAGCTGCGCCCGCAGCTCGTCCGGCGCCTCCAGCCGTCGCTTGCCGTTGTCGCCACGGAACGGAATGACGATTGACGTCATCGCTCCGGAGAGACTATCCCCGAGTGGACAACGTCTCCCTGGCCGAGCAACTCGACGCCTTCGCGGCGTTGCTGGACCTGAACGGCTCCAGCTTCTACACGGTGCGTGCATATCGCCGCGCTGCCGAGCTGATCCGCTCGACGCCGGCGGACGTGGCCGCGCTCGTCCGCGCGGGCCGCGCCCGCGAGCTCGCCGGGATCGGCCCGGGGATCGAGGCTCGCCTGCTCGAGCTCGTCGAGACCGGTGAGCTGGCCGAGCTGCGCGAGCTCGAGGCCGAGGCGATGCCCGAGCTCGTCGGCGTGGGCCGCCTGCTCGGGCTCTCGCCCAAGCGGATGCGGGAGCTGGGAAATGCACTCGGGGTGCGCACGCTCGCGGAGCTGCGTGAAGCGGCGGCAGCCGGCCGGCTGGAGTCCGTGCCCGGGATCGGCCCGAAGACGGCCGAGCGAATCCGGACCGGGCTCGAGCCGACGAGCGCGCCGGCGCGTCCACGGCACGGAATGCTGCTGAACCGCGCCCGGGCGCTCGTCGGCGAGCTCGCAACGGCTCTCGGTGGGGAGCCGGCGGGCGATCCGCGGCGCTGGTCCGACCTCTCGACGCGGCTCGCCGTCGTCGTGCCGGGTGAGGGTCCGTTGCCCGATGTCGAGTCGCTGCCGCAGGTCCTGGCCGTGCTCGAGCGTGGCGAGCGGCGTGTCGTGTGCGTGACCACCGAGGGCCATCCGGTCGAGATCGTGGCGGCCGCGCCGCAGCGTTTCGGAACCGAGCTCCTGCGTGCAACCGGCTCGGCGGGATACGTGGCGAGCCTCGGCGGGCTGCCGGAGGCGGCGACCGAGGAGGAGCTGTACGCGCTGCTCGGCCGACCGTATCGCCCGCCCGAGCTGCGCGAGCTGGACGCCGCCGACCCGCCAGAGGACCTGCTGCGCCTCGAAGACGTGCGCGGCGACCTGCACGTGCACTCGACTGCCTCCGACGGCAAGGCGACCGTGCTCGAGATGGGCGTCGCCGCGCGCGACCTCGGCTACGAGTACCTCGCGATCTGCGACCACACGAAGGCGGTGCGGGTGGTGGAGGGGCTGGACGCGGACGGTCTGCGCCGCCAGGGCGAGGAGATCGCGGCAGCGAACGAGGAGCTCGCCCCGTTCCGCCTCCTCCGCGGCAGCGAGTGCGACATCCTCCCGGACGGCTCGCTCGACCTCCCCGACGACGTGCTCGCCGAGCTGGACTGGCTGCAGATCAGCCTGCACGCCGGGCAGCGCTGGGGCCGGGAGGCGCTGACCGACCGCGTCGTCGAGGCTATGCACCACTCCGCCGCTCGCTGCCTCTCGCACCCGAAGGGGCGCATCCTGAACCACCGGCCGGAGAACGAGCTCGACCTCGACCGCGTCTTCGAGGTCGCCCTGAAGACGGGCGTCGCGCTCGAGGTGAACGGCCTCCCGGACCGGCTCGACCTCTCCTCCGAGCACGCGCGCCGGGCCCTTGCCGCCGGTGTGCCGCTGGTCTGCTCGACCGACGCCCACTCGGTGCGCGGCCTCGGCAACATGCCGCTCTCCGTCGCGACCGCGCGCCGCGCCGGAGCCCCACGTGGCCGCGTGCTCAACACGCTGCCGCTGAGCGACGTGCTCGCCCGGCGCTAGGTCAGGCCGCCGCCGACCCGGGGTCGCGATTGGTGTACTCGCGGACCTCGAACCAGTGGGTCGCGCGCAGGGCCTCGGCCACCTCGGGCTCGGTGTGCTCGGCGTAGAAGACGTGGTGCTCGAGGTCGCAGCAGATCGCGACGTCTCCCAGCGAGACCTGCTTGATCGTCGTGAGCACGTCGACGGGCAGCTGCGCCTCGGCGACCGTGTAGTGCTTGAACTGGAGGTCCGGGGCCAGCTCCATCAACGTGGGCCAGTCGGGGCAAGTGCGCGAGCTCATCGGCCCTCCGAATTCGCCTCGGCCGTCCAGCTCCCTTCCAGGCGCACGACGCCCCGCTCCTCACCCGACGGGTAGACGACGAACCCGAGAGCGTCGTCGAGCCAGTGCAGCACCCGTGCGCCCGTGGCGTCGCTGAGGCCGAGCCGCACGTGGAAGCGTCCGTCCGAGAGCGGCAGTCGCTGCACGTCATAGCGCAGCGAGCGTCCGCCGGAAGCCCAGCCGAGCGCCGCGGTATCGACGACGTCGGAGGCCACGAGGAGACCCGCGTCGTCGCGCAGCTCGAGCTGCAGCTGCGGCGGCGCGACCCCGTTCTCGGCCTCGATCCGCAGCCGCAGCGAGAACGGCTCGCCGGCCAGGAACTGCTGCCGTTCGGAGCCTTCCACGCCTACGAGCCGTGCCTCCGCGATCGTCGCCTCGCCCGTGCCCCACTCGCGCAGCCCGCCCGCACGCTCGGCCGGATCGGCCTCGGCTGCGAGGACGCGGCGGTAGCGGACGAGCGCCTCGTGCGTCGGCCCGTCGAACTCCTTGTGCCCGGAGTGGAGGAGCACGGCGCGCTCGCACAGGCGCTCGACCTGCGTCGCGTCGTGCGAGACGAAGACGATCGTGCCCCCGCGCTGCTTGAACTCGAAGATCTTGCCGAAGCACTTGCGCTGGAAGGCCTCGTCGCCGACGGCGAAGACCTCGTCGAGGAGCAGGACGTCGGCGTCGAGGTGCGCGGCGATCGCGAACCCGAGCCGCATGTACATCCCCGAGGAGTACGTGCGCACCGGCCGGTCGATCGCGTCCTCGAGCTCGGCGAAGGCGACGATCTCGTCGAAACGCTCGCGGATCTGGGCGCGCTTGAGCCCGTAGATGGAGCCGTTCAGAAACACGTTCTCGCGCCCGCTGAAGTCCGGGTGGAAGCCGGCACCGAGCTCGAGCAGGGAACCGACGCGGCCGGCGACGGCCACCTCGCCCTCGGTCGGCTTGATGATCCCGGCGATCAGCCGGAGCAGGGTCGACTTGCCGGAGCCGTTGCGGCCGACGAGGCCGACCGCCTCCCCGCGACCGATCGCCACCGACACGTCGCGAAGCGCCCAGACGTCCGACGCCTGGGTGCGCCCGCGCAGCACGAAGAGCTCCTTCAGCGTCCGCGCCTGCCGGGCGTGCACGCGGAAGCGGCGCGAGACGCCTTCGGCGCGGATCTCGCCGGTGTTCACGTGGCAGACGGTACAGCGGCGGCCCGCCGGACGAGACCGGCGAGCACGCGCACGAACGCGGGATCCGCGTTCGGCAGCTCGATCCGCCGCAGTTCGAGACCGAGCGCCCGCGCCCGCTCCGCGGCGACCGTGTCGAGGTCCCAGCGGATCTCCAGGTGATCGGAGACGAAGCCGACGGGGCAGAGGAGGACGTGCTCCACCCCGCGCCCGGCCAGCTCGTCGAGACGCTCGACGATGTCCGGGCCGAGCCACGCCTCGCCCGTCGGAGAGGCGCTCTGGAACGAGAACGACCAGTCCTCGACGCCCGCCTCCTCGGCGACGAGGCGGCTCGTCTCCAGCAGCTCGTCCCGATACGGATCGCCCTCGGCGAGGATTCGCTCGGGCAACGAGTGCGCGGTGAAGACGACGTGGGCGCCGGCCCCAGCGCCTGCAGCCCGCACACGCTCCGCCAGCAGCTCGACGAAAGCGGGCTCGGCGCCCCAGCGCTCCACGAACGCGAGCTCGGCCCGGCCGGCGAGCGCCTGCTCGAGCTGGCTCCGGTACGCCCCGATCGACATGGCCGAGAAGTGGGGCGCGAGCACGAGCCCGACCACGAGACTGGCGCCGGTCGCAACCGCCTCCTCCACCGCGTCGGCGATCCGCGGCGTCCAGTGGCGCATGCCGGTGAAGACCGGCGCTCCCAGCTCTTGCTCGAGCTGCGCGCGCGTCTCCTCGGTGATCTCGTTCAGCGGATTCGAGTCCTCGATCCCGAGCGTGCGGTAGCGCGCGACGAGCTCCTCCAGGCGCTCGGGCGCGATCGGGCGGCCGCCGCGGATGTCCGCGTAGTAGGCCGGCACGTCCTCCAGCCGGTCCGGCGAGCCGTACGCCATCAGCACGACCGCGAAGCTCATGCTCATGCCGGTACGCGCGCCGTTTGCTCGTGCACGAAGGCCCGCAGCCGGCCGAGCACGTCGGGATCCGTCGACGGCATCACGCCGTGCCCGAGGTTGAAGATGTGGCCCGGCCGCCCGGCGGCGCGCGCGAGCACGTCGAGCGTCGCCCGCTCGATCCGCTCCCAGGGCCCGAAGAGGAGCGCACCGTCGAGGTTCCCCTGCACGCCGCGGTCCTCGCCGACGACCTCCCAGCCCCAGTCGAGCGGGATGCGCCAGTCGAGCCCGATCACGTCGCCCCCGGCGTCGGCCATCTGCCGCAGCAGCGTGGCCGTGCCGGTGCCGAAATGGATCGTGGGACAGTCGACCGCAGCGAGGATGCGCGCGGAATAGGGCTGCACGAACTCCTCGTAGTCGGACGGGGAGAGCGCGCCGACCCAGGAGTCGAAGAGCTGGATCACGTCCGCCCCGGCGCGCACCTTCGCGGCGACGTAGAGAGAGAACGCCTCGGTGAGCTTCTCCATCAGCGCGTGCCAGAGCGCGGGCTCGGAGTACATCATCCGCTTCACCTCGAGGAACTCGCGGCTCGGCTTGCCCTCGATCAGGTAGCCGGCCACCGTGAAGGGGCCGCCGCAGAAGCCGATCACGGCCTGGTCGGGGCGGAGCTCGCGGCGGACGATCGTGACGGCGTCGAGGATGAACGGCACCGACTCCTCCGGCTCGGGCACGCGCAGCGCGTCGACCTGCGCCCTCGTCCGGATCGGATCGGCGATCACCGGGCCGACGTTCTCGACCAGCTCGACGTCGACGCCCATGCCGAGCAGCGGCAGCACGATGTCGGCGAACATCACCGCCGCGTCGACGTCGTGGCGGCGCACCGGCTGGAGCGTCACCTCGGCGCAGAGCTCCGGCTCGCGGCAGACCTCGAACAACGTGTGCGTCTTGCGCACCTCGCGGTACTCGGGCAGCGAGCGCCCGGCCTGGCGCATGAACCAGACTGGCGTGCGCTCCGTCGGCTCCAGACGGGCGGCGCGGACGAGGATCGGCTCGGACACGGAAGTAGGCTATCCGGCGCATGGAACCCGTCGGCGAGCATCCCGTTCCGGCCGGTCCGCTCGCCGTGAGGTGGCTCGCCTATGAGCTTCCCGAGTTGCGCGCGGGCACCACCGCGACGCTCCGTGTGCGCGCGCGGAACGCCGGCTCGGCCGCCTGGCGGTCGCGCGGGGGCGCCGGTGTCCTGGCCTCTTACCACTGGCTCGACCCGCTCGGGAACGCGATCGTCTGGGACGGTCCGCGCACCGCGTTCGAGCGCCCGGTCGAGCCGGGCGCGGAAGTCGAGGTCGAGCTCGCGCTGCGCGCGCCGCAGCCGCCCGGCCGCTACCGGCTCTCGATTGACCTCGTCGAGGAGCTCCGCTACTGGTTCGCCGAGGTCGGCTCCTCGCCGCTCGAGCTCGACGTCGAGGTGCTGCCGCGGATCGCCGAGCGCCGGCTCGGCGTCGTGGTGCACGGCGGCGCCGACGAGGGAACCGCCGCGCACCTCGCGGCGCAGCAGGAGCCCCCGGTCGAGACGGACGCGGCCGCGGTCGCGCATCTCGTTGCCGGTGCGCTCCCGGCGCCGGACTGGACGAGCCGGATCCTCGACGCCCATGCCGAGGGCTTTGCTGCCGTCGGCGGGTCGGTCGAGACCCGTGACAGGGCGCTGCGGGCGTGGGCACCGGGCGGTGGCCGCAACCCCGGGTTCACGCAGCCGCTGCTCTTCCCGTCGCTGCTCGTCGGACTGGAGCCGTCCGAGCACGCGGGGCTCCCCGCCTACGTGCCGGGTGCCGACCCGTGGATCTTCGACGGGCGGATCAGACTTCGACTGCCACGCGGTCGTCGACGCGGTTGAAGACATACGCGCCGACCGCGAGCGCGACGACGGCCGAGACGGCGAGGTAGACGGTGTCCCCGGCGGACGGCAGCTCGCCGAAGAAGATCGGATCGCGCACCGCCTCGACCGCGGGGGTGAGGAAGTTGCCGTAGTGGATCACGTCGACGAGCCGCGGATGCTCGCTCACGCCCGGGACGTTCTCCAGGGAGTAGAGGACGGGCGTGAGGAAGAACCAGGGCAGGAGCAGCGCGGCCACGAGATGCTCGACGTCCCGGTAGATCGCGTTCAGCGAGGCGATGGCGAGCGCCACTCCCGAGACGAGGCAGACGACGAGCGCGGCGAGCGGCAGCGCGAGCCAGACGGTGTCTCGCGCCTCCGGCACGTAGACGAGGCTGAAGACGACCACGATCGCCAGCATCACGCCGAAGCTCACGAGCTGCGTCGCCACCATCGAGAGCGGCACCAGCTGACGAGGGAACCGCACCTTGCGGATCAGGTTCGCATTCTCGACGAGGCTGCGCGAGGCCGACTGGAGCGAGGTGGCGAAGAAGATCCAGACGGGCAGGCCGGCGAGCAGGAAGAGCCAGTAGTGGTCGTAATCGACCGCCTGCACCTTCAGCAGAACCGAGAAGACGACGAGGTAGACGAGCATCAGCAGCACCGGGTGCGCGAGCGACCAGACGACGCCCAGCATCGAGCCCTTGTACTTCGCGCGCAGGTCGCGTCGGAAGAGGCTCCCGAAGAGCTCCCGGTAGCGGTAGAGATCCGCGTAGATCGTCACAACCGGGGTCTAGTGTAGGCCGGTGCGCCCACACATCCGTCTTACAGCCCTCCTCTACCCTTTCCTTCCGTGAGCGCCCTCGTTGCGGCCGTCGCCCTTCCCGTGGCGGCTCTCGTCATCGCCGGGCTGCTGCGTGCCGACCTGGGCGGCCGCCTCGTCGCGGCACCGACGGGGGAGCGCTGGCACGAGCGCCCGACCCCGAGCTTCGGCGGCGTCGGGATCTTCGCCGGCCTCTGTGCCGGCGTCGGGCTGGCGATCGCGGTGGGTGCGGTCGACGCGAGCTCGGAGTTGCTCGGGATCCTCGGCGGCTGCGCGATCCTCTTCGTGGCGGGCCTGCTCGACGACGCCTACACGCTTGCGCCCGCTGGCGAAGCTCGCGGCGCAGTTCGCAGCCGCCGGTGTCGTTTTGGCCGCCGGCCTCTCGGTCGAGATCGTCGGCAACGACGCGCTCGCCCTGGCGATCGGGCTCCTCTGGCTGGTGGGGATCACGAACGCGTTCAACCTGCTGGACAACATGGACGGGCTCGCGGCCTCGCTGGCCGCCATCTCGTGCGGCGTCTTCGCCGTGCACGCGGTCGCGCTCGAGAACCAGAACGAGATCGTGCTCCCGCTCGCGATCGCGCTCGGCTGTGCCTGCGCGGCGTTCCTGCCCTTCAACCTGCGCGCCGACCGGCCTGCCGCCGTCTTCATGGGCGACTCCGGGAGCCAGGTGATCGGCTTCGGCCTCGCCTCGCTCGCGCTCGCCTCCAGCTGGACCGCCGCGGGCGCGACCCTCGCCGGCGTCCTGCTGCCGCTGCTCGTCCTCGCCGTGCCGATCCTCGACACCACGCTCGTCACGATCAGGCGCACGCGCGAGCGGCGGCCCGTCACCCAGGGTGGACGCGATCACTCTTCGCACAGGCTCGTCTACTACGGGCTCACCGAGCGCCAGGCAGTGGCGCTGCTGGCCGTGCTGGCGGCACTGCTCGGGCTCACCGGCCTCGCCTACAACGCCCTGGACAACGGGCGCGTCACCACGTTCGGCGTGCTCGTCACGTTCGTCGTCCTCGTCCAGTTCGCGAGCTTCCTGGGCGACCTGGAAGACCGGTCGAGACGCGCCGACCCCGGCCCGCCGCCCTCACTCCTGCGGGCGTTCTTCTCCCAGCCGCGCCGCCTGATCGAGGTGCTCGTCGACTTCGCGCTCATCTGCGCCTCTTTCCTGGTTTCGTACCTGCTCTTCGTGGACGGGAAGGGCACGGAGGTCGAGCGCGCGATCTTCCTGAGCGCCCTGCCGGTGCTGCTCGGCGTCCGCTACGTGGCCTTCGTCCTCTTCGGGATCTACCGCCGCATCTGGCGCTTCGCCACCCCGCGCGACGCGATCGCGATCGGGGTCGCGACGACCGTGGCCACGCCCGTCGCGGTGGCGATCGTGGCGAAGTCCCGGTCGCTGTCGGGGTTCCCGCTCGAGATCTTCGTCGTCGACGCGCTGCTCTGCACCCTGCTCGTGTCCGCTTCGCGGCTGGTCCTGCGCTTGGCGCCGGACCTGGTCGCAGCCTCCCACCGCGGCCCTCGCACGCGCACCCTGATCGTCGGCGCAGGCCGGTCGGGCCGCCGGCTGGCCCGGGAGCTCCGGGAAGCGCGCGGCACTCGCGTCGTGGGCTTCCTCGACGACAACCCGAGCGTCCGTCGCCGCCGGGTCCTCGGCGTCAAGGTGCTCGGCGGCCTGGACGAGACCGAGGCCCTGCTCGCCGTTGCGAGGCCCGACGAGGTGCTGGTGACGATCCCCGACGTCGAGCCGGCGCGCCTCAACGTGGTCCTCGCCTCCTGTGCCGCCGCAGAGATCCCTTGCCGCCTCGTCCGGAGCCACACCGAGATCACCCGCTCGCCGCTGGTCGAGATCCGCGCCGAATGACGTCCTCCGTGTCGAAGGGCGGCCTCGTGGCTCGCCTGCGGTCGCTCTGGCCGCTGCTCGGCCTCTACGTCGGCCTGGCTGCGCTCTACGCCTGGCAGGCGTCGGAGCGGAAGACACCGACGCTCTTCACCGACGAGATCGAGTTCACGCAGGTCTCACGCTCGATCGCCGACACCGGCCGCGCGGCGCTCCGGGGCGGCGCGCCGGCGACCGACGTGTCGCTCTACGCCTACCTCGCGGCACCGGCCTGGTGGCTCGACGACGTCTCGACGGCGTACGGAACGATCAAGGTGATCGGCGTGCTCGCGATGACGGCGGCGGTGTTCCCCGCCTACGCGCTCGCACGGCTTGTCGTCTCGCGCCCCTGGGCGCTCTTCGCGGCCGCCGGGGCCGGGGTCGCTCCTGCGCTCGCCTACTCGCCGTTCCTCGTCGACGAGCCGCTCGCCTACCCGGTCTCGACGCTGGCGCTCTACCTGATCGCCCGGGCCGGGATCAGGCCGGGCCTCGTCTCGATCGTGCTCGCGCTCGCAGCCTGCGCCGTCGCGGTGGGCGTGCGAACCCAGCTCGCGATTCTCCTGCCCGTGCTCGCGCTCGTGCTGCTCGCACGCGCGTGGCGGAGCGAGCGGTCACGCCGGTGGCGGACCACCTGGACGGCGTGGGACTGGGTGGGCGCGGTGACGCTGCTCATCGGCATCGCCGTCGCGGTCTCGGCGGTGCTCGGCCAGCGGTCGGTCAGCTGGTACGTCGCGACCGGCTTCTTCAAGTCCCGGATGCTCGAGTACGGCCTCTGGGCGATCGGCTCGCTCGCCATCGGCGTCGGCATCCTCCCCCTCGTCGCAGCGCTGGCGGGGCTCGTTCCGCGGAGGGGAGCGCACGACGAGCGCACGGCGATGTTCGTCGCGCTCAGCGCTTCCACGCTGGCCGTCTTCGCCCTCTACACGGCGGTCAAGGCCGCCTACCTGTCGACCACGTTCGCGATCGTGATCGCAGAGCGGAACCTGATCTACGTGATCCCGCTGCTCTTCGTCGGCACGGCACTCGTGCTCCAAGGGCGGCGCCCGGCTGTCCTCGCCACCGCAGCGGCGACTGCGTTCGCCGTCTACCTCGTCACGGCGACGCCGCTCTCGCTCGACCGCTACCCGAACTACGAGGCGCACGGGCTCGCGATTGCTGCGTTCGCCAACCGGATCCCGAAGTGGCCGACCGAGACGATCGAGACGATCCTCGTCCTGGTCGCCATCTACGCCGGCCTCGCCCTGCTGGCGCTGCGCTTCGTCCGCTCGCCCCGCGTCGGCGTCGCCGCCGCGGCGGCGCTGGCCGTCGTCACGCTCGCCTGGAGCCTGACCACGGAGATCTACGCCGCCAACGGCGAGCGCTACGCGTCCGACCAGCACTGGAGCGTGCTGCCGCTCCCGCCGAGCTGGGTCGACGACCTCACCGGCGGGCAGCGAACGGCCCTCGTGGGACAGGGGATCAGCGACCCGAATCCGATCTGGCAGCTCGAGTTCTGGAACCGGTCGATCGAGTACTTCATGGGCCTGGACGGAAGCGCGCCGGGGCCCGGTCAGACCGCGACGCCGAACCTCGACAGTCCGGACGGCACGCATGCGCCGTCGGACCTGAACGCGGAGTACGCCGTCGCCGTCGGCGGCGTCGCGATCGCCGCCCCCAAGGTGGCCACGGTCGGCGGAATGGAGCTCTACCGGCTCGGCGGCGAGCCCGTCCGGCTGCGCGAGACGAGGACGGGCGTCGCAGCGGACGGCTGGATGGGCGAGCACGCCACCTACACGCGCTACGACGTCGCCGGGCTGGGCCGCGGCTACGTCAAGGTGTCCCTCTCACGGGAGGCCGCCTGCTTCCCCGACCTCGCGCCCGCGGTCGGCACCGTGGAGGTCGGGCCTGTCGCGATCGGCGAGTCGGAGCAGCCGACGATCGGGCAGGTCACTGGGCGCCGCGAGATCGAGGTGTTCGCCTGCCAGCCGAACCCGGTCGTGCTCCCGGTTCCGGCCGAGCCTTGGCGCGTCGAGGTGAGCGTCGACCCCACGTTCGTCCCGCGGGAACTCGACCCCAACCAGGGCGACGCGCGGGAGCTCGGCGCCAAGGTCACGTTCGAGTTCCTGCCCAAGGAGAGCTAGCGCAGCGCGAGCAGCCGCTCGGGATGCTTGCGCACGAAGCGGGCCATCCCGCGCAGGTGCCAGAGCGTGTGGCGGGACAGGAAGCGCTTGTCGATCACGGCCGCGTAGGCGTGCCGCGCGACGGCCTCCGGCACGAGCCAGCGCTCCCAGCCGGCCTGGGCGGCCCGGTAGGCGACATCGATGTCCTCGACGTAGTGCCGGTAGCCGCCGTCCCAGCCGCCGATCTCTTCCAGCATCGCCCGCCGCATCAGCAGGCAGGCCCCGCCGAGCAGCCAGTCGCCCTGCACCGGCTCGCTCGGCCGCGTCCCGTAGTGGGACGTCTGGTGCTCGTACGGGGAGCGCAGGCGCCGCAGCGGCGTGCGGCGCCAGATCGTTCCGGCGAGCGTCGGGAAGCGGCGGAGCGACGGCTGCCAGGTGCCGTCGGGCCAGAAGACGAGCGGCCCGACGAGACCGGCCCGCGGGTGCTCATCGGCGAAGCGGACGAGAGCCGCGATCGCACCCTCCTCCGGCACGGCGTCGGGGTTGGAGACGAGCACGTACTCGCCGCTCGTGGCCGCGACTCCCGCGTTCACGTTCGCCGCGAACGTGCGCGGACGTGGGCTCTCGAGCACCCGAATCCCGTCCGGCCGCGCGCCCACGCTGCCCGGCACGTTGGCCACGACCACGAGCTCATCGACCTGCGGCGCCAGGGCCGGCAGCGATTCCTCCAGCTCGCGCGCGTGCCCGTGCGAGACGACGACGGCGGAGACCTTCACCCGCCCACGCCCATTCCGAGCGCCTCCCGGTAGACCTCGAGCGTGCGCTCGGCCGAGACGCGCCAGCTGAAGCGGTTGGCTCGCTCCAGGCCTGCGGCGACGAGCCGGTCGCGCTCCGCGAGCGCGTGCTGGACGCCTTCGGCGAGCTGCCCTTCTGCGACGAAGACCGCGGCGTTGCCCGCCACCTCGCGCAGTGCCGGCTCGTCGACGGCCACGACTGGCGTCCCGCAGGCCATCGCCTCGAGCACCGGCAGACCGAAGCCCTCGAAGCGCGACGGCTGTACGAGGCACGCGGCGCCGCGGTAGAGCTCGACCAGCTCTTCCTGCGAGACGTAGCCCCGCACGTCTGCTCCACCGTCGCGCAGCTGTGCCGCGAGCTCCTCGTCCTTGACCGGGCCGGCCACGACGAGCGGCAGCGGCACCGAGGCGGCGGCGCCGAGGGCGGCGAGCTGGTTCTTGCGCGCTTCGACGGCCCCGACGACGAGCACATACGTGCCGAGCTGCAGCGGGTTCCCCGGCGTGAAGGCCGGATCGACGCCGTTGGGCGTCACCACCACCTTCCCTTCGGGCAGGCCGTAGAGGCGCAGGAGGTCGTCCCGGGTGCGCTCGGAGACCGTGAGCACGCGCCTGGCCATGCGCGCGGCCTGCGGGACGACGCGGCGGAAGACGAGCCGGTCCTTCAACGGCATATGGGACGGATCGTGCTCGAACGAGAGGTCGTGGATCGTGACCACGGCCGGGCACGGCGCGCGAAACGGAACCGCGTACGTCGTGTGGACGAGAGCCGCACCCGTGCGGCGCAGCAGGCGCGGCAGCGTCCAGAGCATCCGCGCTTCCTGCAGCGGCGTGCTCAGCTCGAGCGGCTCGATCCCCTCGGGGACGAGCTCCGGGTGACGCGTAACGGCGGCGATGCGCAGGCCGGAGTCGAGGGCTCCCAGCTCGCGCAGCAGGTTGAGCACATACGTCTCGTCGCCGGTGCGCTGCCGGCCCAGCACGTCCGCGTCGACGACGACAAGCGGCTCGCTCCTCCCCGCTCCAGCGCCGGCAAAGCCGGCACCTCCGCTCCTGCGCGGCTCCGTCGAGCCTACGCCGCTCATCGCAGCGCCCGCTCGTAGCCGGCCACGGCGGCCGTGACCGCGCGCTCCCACGTGTAGAGCCGCGCCCGCTCGAGGCCGGCGGGCACGAGCTCGCCGCGGCGCCGGTCGGCCTCGTCGATGCCTGCCGCGATCGACGCGACGTCGAGCGGGTCGACGAGCACCGCCGCGGGGCCGACGACCTCCTCCATCGCGCTGCCGGCGCTCGTCACGACGGGTGTGCCGGACGCCATCGCCTCGAGCACCGGGATCCCGAAGCCCTCGTAGAGCGAGGGGAAGACGAGACAGCGAGCACCGCGGTAGGCCGCCGCCAGCTCGTCGTCGTCGATCCGGCCGAGCCAGCTGACGTGGTCGCCCGAGACCCCCGCCTCGCCCCAGCCGGGTGCACCAACGAGCCGCAGCTGCACCCCGGCCCGCGCCGTCGCCTCGACGACGCGCGCGAGATTCTTGCGCGGCTCGAGCGTCCCGACGGCCAGCGCGTACTCGCCCTCGGCCGCGTCACCCTCCGGACGGAAGACCGGCTCGAGCGCGTTCGGCACGACGTCGACGCGCTCCGCATCGACGCCCGCGAGCTCGACGACCTCCTGCTTCGAGAACTCCGAGACGGCAAAGACGCGATCTGCGGCGCGAATCGTGGGACGCAACGCGGTGCGCCCGTACAGGCGCGTCCAGGCCGGGAAGACCTCCGGCTGGCGCAGTACGGCGAGGTCGTGGACGGTCAGGATCACGGGAGGCCGTGCTCGCGGCGGCGCGCGGAAGATCGTGCAGTGCAGGACGTCGACGCGGGCCTGCGCGGCCGCCCGCGGGAGCAGCGCCGGATACCACAGCACGTCGCGCGCGACCGCGGTCCAGCGACCGGCTCCGCCCCACGTCAGCGGAACGACATCGACGTCGCCGCGCGCTTCGAGCCCGCGCCGCAGCCCGTTCACCCAGCGCGCCGTGCCGGCCCTCGTCTGGAGCAGCGGCGCCACGTCGAGGCCTATGCGCACGCGACGGCCTCCTCGAATGCGCGCAGGTGGATCTCGCCGCAGCGTCGCCAGGTGAACTGCGCGGCGTGTGCCAGCCCCGCCGCGACGAGCTCCTCCCGCCGCTCGATCGCGTCGCGGATCCCCGCGCTCATCGCGTCGGCGTCCTCCGGGTCGACCCGCACTGCGGCCTCGCCGCAGGCCTCGTCCATCGACGGGTGCGCCGACGCGACGACCGGGACGCCGCACGCCATCGCCTCCACGATCGGCATCCCGAAGCCTTCGAAGCGGGAGGGATAGACGTAGACCGCCGCGCCGCGCATCAGCCGCGGCACCTCGGGCTCGGTCACGAACCCGAGCTTGAGGATGCCCGGGTCGTCGAGCAGCGGCTGGTCGCCCCAGCCGGCCGCCCCGACCACCGCCAGCGCGAGCTCGCCGCGCAGCGGGCGCCACGCCTCGAGCAGCGTGCCGAGGTTCTTGCGCGGCTCGAGCGTCGCCAGGCTGAGCACGTACGGCCGGCCGAGCTGTGCCCGCTCGCCCTCGGCGGTGTACAGGTCGGGGACACCGGGCGGGGCAACTCGGATCCGGTCGGCCGGCACGCCGAGATGCTCCACCACGTCGCGGCCGGTGAAGGCGGAGTTGACGAAGACGAGATCGCACTCCGCGGTCCGCGCGTACTTGTAGCCGTGCATCGAGCGCGTCCGCTCCGTCACCCACTCCGGGAAGTGCAGCGGCACGAGGTCGTGCACCATCGTCGAGCGGACGCCGCCGCGCTGCGGCGGCACGACCCAGTCGCTGAAGTGGAGCACGTCGAAGCGGCCGAGGAAGCGCTCCGCGGCGGGATGGCCGAGCCGGCTCCAGCCCATCCGGAAGGCGTACGACCACGGCAGCACGAGCGTCTTCACCTCGACTGGCACGTCCGCGAGCGCCTCGTGGATCAGACGGCGTCCGCGCAGGCGCGTCGGCGCGAACGCGACCAGCTCGTGCTCGCCACCGGCCGCCTCCGCGAGCCCGCGCAGCGAGCCGAGGACGTAGTTGCCGATTCCCGTGCGCTGGTGCGAAAGCGGGCTGACGTCGAACGCGATCCTCATCGCGTGTGGAAGAAGTCGAAGAAGTGGGCGCCCAGCTCGCGCTCGTCGGCGCTCTCGCCGTTCGTCACCTCGGCAGGCACTGCGGTGGGCGTGACGTCGAACACGACGCGACACGTGCCCTCCTCGGGCTCGAGCGGAACACTCAGGTACGCGTTCCCCGTCGGGTTCAGGCGGATGCGGTCCGCGACCTCGCCCCGCACGCGGGCGGTGATCGTCTGCGGCTCGGAGAACAGGCTGGGATCGCCGAAGGTGCCGACCGTGAGCGTGCCGCCGCGGCAGTTCTGCCGCTCCCAGGTCACCGTCGGCCCCGACCAGCTGTCGTTCGGGTAGAGGCCGGTGATCTCGATCGGGCTGGACACGAGTGGCCCGTCGAGCCGCCAGAGCGTCAGGCCGAGCGCGGGATCACGTGCGACCGCCTCGGCATCGGGGGACACGGTGGCGTCGACGAGGACGTACTCCTCCTCGAGCGGCGTCCCGTCCGCGAGGAGCACCGCGCCCGTCTCCTCGTCCACGGTCACCTCCGTCTCCGCGAGGTTGCCGGGGGTGGGGCCGCCCACGAAGTAGATCGGCCCGACGCTGCGGTTGAAGAACTCGTTCTGATTGACGACGAACCGGTCGGGGACACCGGTCCAGAGGATCCCCACCCGCGCGCCGTCGGGCACAGCAGCGTCGATCCAGTCGCGGTCGCCGGTTTGGATGCCCGTGAAGAGCGCGCCGGACAGCGCCCGCTTGAAGCCGTGCTCGCCGAACCAGACGTTGTAGGAGACGCCCGTCAGGTAGAGGAGCGTGGCGAGGGGGACGACGAGCACGAAGCGCCGCGGAACGAAGAGGAAGAGCGCGGCCGCGAGCGCCCCGCCGGCCAGGACGGTCGCGTCGATCGAGTCGAAGAGCAGCGAGCCGTACGCCGACCAGATCGGGAGCAACGCGAGTGTGTCGGACGTCACACCGGTCTCGATGAAGCGCACGAACGGAATCGTCAGCGGAAGGAGCGCCGCTCCCACCGCCGCGACGGTCGCGAGCACGCGCGGCCGGGGAGCGCCGCGCTCGACCCAGACGAGCAGCGCGGTCAGGAAGAAGGGCGCGACGGCGAACATGTTCCGCTCCTGAATCCGGTTCGCGAACTCCGAGGCGAAGGTCGCGACCACGAGCAGGACCGAGCCCGTCACCGCGATCGCGGCGGCCAGGAACGGGGCGAGGCTCGGCTCCAGCCGGCGCGAGAGCAGCACGAGCAGAAAAAACGCCGCCATCGGCAGGACGCCGAGGTAGAGGTCGAGCTCCGCGAGGTGGTAGAGGAGAAAGCGTGCCACCGTCTCGGGGTCGTAGGAGCTGTCGCCGACCACGGCGTACGCGCCCAGGAGCTCGGAGAGCGAGCGGCCGCGGGCGACCTGCAGCCCGAGCACGAGCAGGCCGCCCCCGATCACGACTGCGTAGAGCACGCGAAAGGGGGCGAGCGACGCGCGCAACGGCCGCCGGCCGAGCAGGGCGAGCAGGAACGGTGCGGCCAGGATCGCCGGCACGAACGCGACCGCCTGGACCCGCGTCGCGAGCGCGAGCCCGACGAGCGCGAGCAGCCCCACCTGGCGTCCGTAGGTCGGCCGCTCGAGCACGAGCACGAGCAGCAGCGAAGCGGTGAGGAAGATCGGGTAGAAGACGTTCTCCGTCATCACGGTGGCCGTGTAGGCGAGCGAAGGCAGCGCGACTGCGAGCAGGGCCGCGAAGAGCGAGAGCGGCGGCGCGAGCACCCGGCGAGCGAGCAGATAGGCGGGCACCGCCGCGAGCGACATCACGAGCGCGTTCAGCGTCTTCACCGCCCCGTACGCGGTCGGGAGGGCGTCGAAGAGCGCGTACGCAGGGCTGATCAGCACCGGGTAGACGACCCCGAAGCCGGTCGCGGGCATGTCGCGGATCCGGAAGCCGTCCCCCGCAGCGAAGCTCCGCGCGAGCTCCGAGTAGATCAGCTCGTCGACCATGATGAACGGGCCGAACGGGCCGCGGGCGAGCCACGCGCGCAGCGCGAACGAGAGGGCGACGATCGCGGCGAGCCAGCCCCACGCGGGGACGACTCGCAACCTATCGGTCAAGACGGGCGACCAAGCTCGACCTCGGCGAGGCGCCGCGCAAGCTCCGCAGCCTCGGGCGCGTCCGCGTCGATGCCGACCTCGGCTGCGGCCTGCGAGACCTCCCTGAGGACCGACTCGGCGACGGCCGCGCCACCGGCGGCCTGCTCGAGCGCGGCCGCGTAGAGCTCGGCGACCCGCTCGAGGTCGTGCTCGCGGCGGGCCAGCTCCGCCGCGGCCTCTCCCATCGCGCGACGGACCTGCTCGTGCGTGGCGAGCAGCTCGAGCGCCGCATGCAGCGTGTCCACCTCGTGCCCGTCGACCGGAACCTTCAGCGCGACGTCGTCGGGGAGCTCGGAGAACCAGCCCACGTCGCTGACCACAACCGGCTTGCCGAGCGAGAGCTGCCGCACCACGCTGCCCGACGTCTCCCCCATCGTGGGCGCGCGCAGGTTCAGGCAGGCGTCGCATGCGGCCATCAGCTCCCAGAGTCGCTTCTCCGGCACGTAGTCCATCCGGACGATGCCGTCGCCCTGCAGGCCCAGCCGCTGCAGCCGGCGGTCGAGGTCGAACCCCGGCGAGGTGGCGCCAACCAGGAGTAGGCGAGCGCCATCGTGGTCGCGGCGCAGCCGGGCGAACGCCTCGAGCACCTGCGGGATGCGCTTGCTCGCGTTGATGTTCCCGAAGCAGCCGAAGAGCGGCGCGCCCTCGAGCTCCGCCGGAGCGAGGTCCGGCACGGGCCAGGCGGGGTGCGGGATCCGCCAGATCGGGCCCTCGTAGCCGGCTTCGCGCGCGCGCTCCTCGACGTGATGCGAGTGCACGATCAGCCCCGTCGCGAGCCCCAGCACCTCGCCGGCGAGGTGGAAGTCGTCGGCGCGGCTCTCCCAGAGCGGCGGGATCCGCTTGTCCAGCACGCCGTGCCCGAGCAGGCGGCCGACGACGCCGCCCTCGCGCTCCATCGCGTCGAGGTAGCCGTGCCCATCGCGCCGGCCGATCGTCAGCCCGGCGACGAGATGGTGCAAGACGAAGTCGTGCAGCACGACGATGCCGGGCCGGCGGCGTAGCGCATCGACGATCCAGCCGTGCGCATCCGGGTTGTTGCCGAGGTGGTAGAGGGCGACGTCGGCGCCACGCACCGGCCGCGTCCGCCCGCGCCGCACGACCTGGACGTCGACGCGGCGCCCGAGCGCCGGCAGGAGCAGAGCGCTGTAGTCCGCGATCCCCGAGCGCTCAGGCGGCATCGGTGAGTAGTACGCGACCCTCACGCCCCTGGCCGCCTTTCGCTCCCGCCCGGCGGAGCCGGGCTCCGCGAAAGGCTGACGCCGCTCGCGGCGCTCCAGCCGGCGGCCCGTACCTCCGTACTGTGCCACCGGCCTGCGCACCGCGAGCGACGTCCCAGGAACGTGAGCGAGTTCATGCGAGCAGGCGCTCGATGCAGCCGTCCCAGGTCACCTTCGCTGCAAGCTCGCGGCCGGCGCGGCCATAGGACTCCGCCTCGTCCGGATGGGTGCTCAGGAAGCCTGCGGCCGCCGCCAGCGCGCCCGGCTCGGGCGCCGTGACGCGCCCGGTGCGCCCGTCGGTGACGATCTCGAGCGGGCCGCCCGCATCGGTCGTCGTCAATACCGGCTTGCCGGACAGGAACGCCTCGTAGGGCACCATCCCGAAGTCCTCGTCGACGGGCGCGTAGTAGACCGCCAGGCAGCGTGCGTAGAGCGAGGCGAGCTCGGCCTCGTCGATGCGGCCGGTGAACTCGGCCCGCCCGTTCAGCCCGCGCTCGCGCGCGAGCCGCTCCAGCCGCTCGCGGTCCGGGCCCTCGCCCGTGATCACGACGCGCAGGGCGGGGTCGAGCGCGGCTGCCTCGAGCAACAGGTCGTTCCGCTTGGCGCGGTCGAGCCGGCCCACGGAGAGGACGAAGTCGCCGTACTCGTCGCAGCGGTAGGGCAGCTCCTGCGGCGGGTGCGGCATCACGTCGGCCTGCAACCCGGTCGAGCGCTCGATCCGGCCCGCGACGTTCCGGGAGGTTGCGAAGAGCCGCTTCGCCTCGCCGAGCGCGATCCGGTCCAGCGTTTGGACCGAGCGCCGCAACGCCCGGTCCGCAGGTTCTTCGCCGAACTGGCCCAGATCGGTTCGGTCGAGCTCGTAGGCCTGGCGGAACTGGTGCAGCACCCAGACGCGCTTGTTCGGGTGCCGCACGCAGTACGAGGGAAACTTGGTCGCGACCACGCAGTCGATCGGCCGACCGTCCGACTCCTCCAGGTCGAGCAGCCGCCAGAGGAACGCCTGGCTCAGCACCTTCGTGCCGGGGTACCACTTGAAGGGGACCGTGACGAGCTCGACCTCGTGCTCGCGCTCCCGGAGCTCGTCGACGAGCTTGTCCGCGAAGATCTCGGCGCCACCCCGCACGAACGGCACCTGCGGCGCCGCAACAGCGATCCTCACGCCGTCGGCCGCCTTCCGCTCACGCGCGGCAGAGCCGCGCTCCGCGGCAGGCTGCCGCCGCTCGACGACGTGAGCAAGCTCACGACTTGGCTCGAAGCTCGGCCTCGAGCTCCGCGACGCGGGCCTCGAGGTCGTCGATCAGGCGCAGTGCGGCCGCGTTGAAGGAGCGCTGGTCGTAGGCGAGCGGCTCGACGTACCAGCGCATCAGCTTGCGCAGGACCGCCTTGACGGGGTTGCCGAGCTTGCCGCGGAGCCCCGGGCGCAGCTGCAGCGGGCGGTCGGCCGAGACGGGCCAGAGGCGCTCGGCCTCCGCGCGCGCCGCGAAGCGTTCCTGCGCGCCGCCCTCGCCGTGCACGCCCGGCGCGGCGCCCGAACGCCGCACCTCCTCCTTCAGACGCTCGAAGAGCGCGGCGACGTCGGGGTCGCCGTTCGCCGAAATACCTGCTGAGACCGGGTTTTCCGGCGAGGGCGAGGGCATCGGGCAATTCTAGCTTCGGCGCGGGATAGGCTCAGCGGCCATGCGGGTCGGGATCAGCCTCCTGACGCTCGTTCCCGGCGAGGTCGGGGGCGCGGAAACGGCCGCCCGCGGGCTCACGCGCGGCCTCGCCGAAGTGGGGACGTTCGACTACACGGCGCTCCTGCCCCCGGCGGCCCCCGGGGCCGGCGAGGGGCTGCCCGAGGTGCTCGTCACCGAGTACCGGCGGGCGAAGTCGATCCCGGAGCGGGCTCTCGCGATGGCGCTCGCCGCCCTTCGCCCCGGCCCGCTGCGACGACGCTTCGAGGAGCTCGACCTCGTGCACTACCCGCTCACGATCGCAGTGCCGCCGCTCGAGCTCCCATCCGTCGTCACCGTCCACGACCTGCAGCACCTCGATCTGCCGCACCTCTTCAGCCGCTCCGAGCGGCTGTTCCGGCGGCGCGCACACGAAGGCTCGGCGCGCAACGCGAGCGCGGTGGTCGTCCCGAGTCAGTTCGTCCGCCGCAGCGTCGTCGAGCGGCTGGGACTGCCGCCGGAGCGCGTGCACGCGATTCCCTGGGGCATCGACCACGAGCTCTTCTCACCGGGCCCGGAGCAGCGGGAGCCGTTCCTCCTCTACCCCGGCCGGCCCTGGCCGCACAAGAACCACGAGCGGCTGTTCGAGGCGCTCGAGCTGCTCCGGCGTGAGCGGCCGGAGCTCGAGCTCGTGCTCACGGGCGGCGGCCACGAAGACCGCATCGTGCCCGCCGGCGTGCGCGTCGCCGGGCTCGTGTCCGCCTCGGAGCTCGTCTCCCTCTACCGCCGCGCGGCGTGCCTCGTCTTCCCGAGCCTCTACGAAGGTTTCGGCCAGCCGCCGCTCGAAGCGATGGCGTGCGGCTGCCCGGTGGCGGCGTCGAACGCAGCGGCGATCCCGGAGGCGGTCGGCGACGCAGCGGCGCTCTTCGATCCGGACGACCCCGAGGACATCGCAGCCGTCGTCTCCGCGGTGCTCGAGAGCCCGGAGCGCCTCGTCGCCGCGGGGCTCGAGCGCGCACGCGGCTTCACCTGGGCCGAGACGGCCCGGCGGCACGAGGCCGTCTACCGCTCGATCGCGTAGCGCGCGCTCACACGACGACGCCGGTGCCCGGAGAGACGTAGTAGCGCACGGTGCGAACGCTGCCGGCGTCGCGGAGGTCGGTCCGAAGCACGGTCGCGCCGCACGCGCCCAGGAAGGCGCGCATCTCGGCCTCCGGCACCGCCGTCATCCGCATCGGCGTCAGACGCGTTCGGCGGAGCAGAGTGTCGCCTTCGATCCTCGCGCGTTGCAGGGCTCCGTACAGGCGGCGCGACACCTCGAGCCGGTGCGGCCAGCTGATCCGGGCCGGCAGGCCGAAGACGACCAGCCCTGTTGGCGCCGCCACCCGAAGGAACTCGGCGACGTAGCCCCGCACGAGCTCCCGGTCCGGGAGGTGCTGGAGGACGAGGCTCGAGTAGACGAAGTCGAACTCGCCGTCACCGAATTGGCCGAGGTCGGCGCTCCTGTTGACGCGGAACTCGCAGCCACCGAGGTCGGAGTTCAGCGACCGCGCGGTCTCGACCATTCCCTCCGCGATGTCGACACCGACCGCAGTCTCGAAGCGCCCCGCCAGGGCCCGTGTGAGCCGCCCCGCACCGCAGCCGAAGTCGAGTGCGCGCCGGTACTCCAACGGCGCGCCGAGCTCCGCGACCGTCCGCATCACCTCCCCGACCTCGTGCTCCCCGGTGGCCAGGAACTCGCCGCGATCCCAGCCGCCGCGCCGCTTGTCGGCCCGCGTCAGAACGGCCCAGAGCGGATCGACCTCCGCGAGCTGCTCCCAGTCCCTCTGTTGACGGTCGAGCGTCATCGGGCGAGGACACGATGGTACGCGGCCGAGAGCCTGGAGGCCGCCGCGTCCAGCGAATAGCGTCGAACGAGCTCTGGGTCGTGCTCGACGCGCTGTCCGGGCGGTCGCGCGAGTGGGCCTGCGTCCAGCAGACGCGCGAGCTCGACCCAGTCCCCGGGCGCGAAGAGCTGGGCCTCGGGGCCGAGCACCTCCGGAATCGCCCCGCTCGTGCTGGCGAGGATCGGCGCGCCGGCTGCGAGCGCCTCGGCGAGCACCATCCCGAACTGCTCCTCCCAGAGCGGGATCGGGAGGCTGCCGAGAACGACACAGGAGGCTTCGGCGAACACGGACGGCATCTCCGCGTGCGGGACCGAGCGGATCTCCATCCGGTCCCCGACCCCGAGGTCGCTGGCGTAGCGGAGGAGGCGTGCGCGCTCGGGCCCCTCGCCCACGAGCAGGAGCCGGGGCTGCTGCTCGAGCGCCGCCAGCGCGCGGATCACGTCGAAGTGCCCCTTCTCCCACACGAGCCGGCCGGGAGAGACGATCAGGTGCTCACCGGGGGCTTCGACCCCGGCCGCACGGAACCGTTCGACGTCCACGCCGGGAGACGACACCTCGATCCGCTCGGCGTCCGCCCCCTCCAGGAGCAGGCATCGGCGCGCGCGCTCGGTCGCGGCCAGGAAGAGATCGGCGTGCTCCAGGGCGTCCCGGCGGTACCCGCGGCCACGCGCAGCCCGAAACGTCTCGCGAAACGGAATCGTCTCCCACACGGTCAGGACGAGCCGGAAGCCGAGCCGCTCCTTCAGCGCTGCCGGCTGGCCGCTGAACCACACCCCGAGCTCAGCCGAGTGGACGATGTCCGCTCCGGACAGGTGACGCTCGAGGTCGAGGTAGCGGTCGCCCGGCACCTGCGAGGCGAGGTCGCCGAGCCGTCCCAGCCGGCGGCCGTGGGGCAGGCGGTCGCGCACGGCGCTCGCCGGCACGACCTCCAGGTCGAGATCCTCGAGGTCGTAGCGGTTCGAGCCCGTGACGAGCACGGAGACGTCGAAGTCGTCCCGCAGGAGCTCCCACGGGCGCAGGTCCCACGGGTTCGCGTTGTGGCCGCGGAGCAGGACGACGCGCGGCCGCCGCGCGGGCGGCGTCATCTCGGGTGCCTGCCCCTCAGCGCCGTCACGACCTCGGGCGGGATCGCACCCACCGCGAACCCGACCGCCAGGAACACCGCCGCGGCGAGCGGCGCAGTCAACCACGGGCTCAGCGGCAACAGCGCAACGAGCGCGGCCGCGGCGAGAGCCGCGAGCGGCCGGGGGAGGAAGCCGAGGCGCGGCCTGACGTCGCCTCCCGCACGCGCCAGGAACCCGAGCAGGAGCAGAGCGAGCACGAGCTCCGTGACGACCGCTGCGATCGCACCGCCGATTCCCTCGTACGCCGCGACGAGGATCACGCCGAGCACGATCACGGCGGCGAGCACGATCCCGTTCGCAACCGCCACGTCGCGCTGGCGCCGCAACGAGAGCAGCCCGAGCGTCCACACCTGGCTCGCGAAGACGCCGAGCAGCGCGAACGCCTGCACGCGCAGGATCGGTGCGGCCTCACGGTAGTCCTCCCCACCGAGCAGCAGGATCGCCGGTTCCGCGAGGATGACGGTGACGAGCACGAGCAGCAGCGAGGCTACGACCGCGGTCTCGGTCATCCGCTGAAGCGCGTAGCGAAGCCGGTCCCGGTCCTCGGCTCCCGCGACCGCGAGCAGCGGCAGCGCCACCGCGAGCACGAGCGTGGGGATGCCGAGCAGGATCTCGAACACGCGGAAGGAGGTCGCGAAGAGCCCCGTCTCGATCTCGTCGGTCTGGATCGAGACGAGGATCACGAGCAGGCGCAGGTAGACCACGTTCATTGCGAGCGCCGCGGCGATCGGCAGCGATTCGCGCAGCAGCTCGCGGGCGGTGGCGCGGTCGACCGCGGGCCGCATCGTCATCACGCCGGCCACGAGGAGCGGCGTCAGCAGCAGCACGACCACCCCGACGGCCACCTGCACCCCGAAGAACGGGAGCAGCGAGGCACCGGCGAGCACGAGCACCGCGACCCCCGCCAGCGTCAGCGCGTGCCGGAGCGTCTCGACCAGCGTGATCGCCCCCATCCGCAGCTCGATCGAGAGCGGCATCATCAGCGTGGCCTGCGTGTTCACGAGCAGCACGCCGAGGCCCGCCACTGCAGTGCCGGCCACGACGACCCCGGGGTAGCCGACGACGGCGGCGAAGCCGACGGCCACCAGCACGCCCGCCAGCGTCAGCACGATCCGCAGGCCGACGAGGTTCCGCATCAACGCAGGCCGCTGCGACGGCGGCAAGATGGCGAGCTCCCGGCTGCCGATCGCGGTGAGGCCTGCGTCGGTGACCGCGGACACGATCCCGATCAGAGCGATCACGATCCCGTAGCGGCCGAAGTCCTCGACGCCGAGGTGGCGGAGCAGCAGGACGGACGTGCAGGCGCCGAGGAGGATCCCGGCTGCGTAGCCGGCGCCGCGGAGCACCCCGCCGCGGATCACCTTGCCGCCCGCCTCGCCCGTCCTGAGGACGTCGATTTCTTCGGAGGCGGCCACGTTAGGCTCAACCGTAGTGAAGATCCAGGTCGTGATCCCCACCCTCGACGGTCGCGAGCGGTTGTTGAAGACCCTCGCGAGCCTCGAGGAGCAGACGGCGCAAGCGGAAGTCGTCGTCGTCGACAACGCCTCGGGCGACGGCACGGCAGAGGCGGTCGCCGCCGATCACCCCGCAGTCCGGGTCGTGAGGAACGAGCACAACCTCGGCTTTGGCGCCGCCATCAACCGCGCGGCGCTCGAGCTGGACGGGGACGTGCTGGTGCTCGTGAACAACGACGTCGTCTGCGAGCCGCGCTTCCTGGAGCGGATCGCGGCGCCCTTCGCGGATCCGGCGGTGGGCTCGGTCGCAGGCGTCCTCCTGCAGGCGGACGACCCCGAGCTCGTCGACTCGGCGGGCGTGGAGCTCGACACGACGCTCGGCTCGTGGGACTACTTCTGGAACCGGCCGCGGGGCGAGCTCGCGGGCGCAGGCGATCCGGTCGGCCCGTGCGGCGGCGCGGCCGCGTATCGCCTGAGCGCCTTCCGGGAGCTCGGCGGCTTCGACGAGGCCTTCTTCGCCTACTGGGAGGACGTCGAGCTCGCGCTGCGCTTCCGCGAGGCCGGCTGGCGCTGTGTCCTGGCGAGCGACGCCCTGGCGCTGCACGCCCACGGGCAGACGGTCGGCGCTGCCTCTCCGGCCGCCCGCCGGCTGGAGGCGTTCGGCCGCGGCTACGTCCTGGCGAAGTACCGCGTGTCGGCCGGCCGCCCCCTGTTGAAGGCGAAGATCGCAGCGCTCGACTGGCCGGTGCTCGCGGTCCACCTCCTGCTCCGGCGCGAGGCCCGCCCGCTGCGGGAGCGGCTCCGCGGCCGCCGCCTCGGGCTTCGCACGCCGGGTCGACGGGCTCCCCTCGAGCTCGCGACGGTGGGCTTCGGCACCGCCCTCCGCCGGCAGGCCGAGGTCCTACGCCTCCGTTTCGGAGGCGGGCTGCCCGCGCACTTCAGGGACGGTGCGCAAGCGCGGAAAGCTGGTACGCGAGGAACTCGGGGCTCCGGCCCCGCGTGAGTCGCGCCGCGAGGCGCGACACGGGCCGCAACGCGCCGAAATCGACGCCGTCGACGCTCCAGCCGGTGCTCTCCAGCAACTGGACGAGGTCGCGCGGCGTGAACCAGCGCAGGTGCGTGACGTCGCGGTGCTCCGCCTCCGTGTAGCCGAACGTCCCGCGCACGGCCAGGTCGCGCAGGAGCGTCCAGTGGCGCGCGTTCGGAACCGAGACGTGGACGCGCGCACCGGGTCGGGCCGATCCGTGCAGCCGTCGCAGCACCTCCCACGGATCGACGAGGTGCTCGAGCACGTCGTAGAGCAGGTACGTGTCGAACGGCCCTCCTGTCAGGGCGTCGAGCTCGGACTCCACCGCGCCCGTCCGCACCTCGTCATAGGCAGCCGCCGCGGCTTCGGCCGCCACCGGATCGAGCTCGACGCCGGAGATCCAGGTCGCGCCCGCCTCGCGCAGGCTCCTGCCCGTCCGTCCCTGCCCACAGCCGACGTCGAGCACCCGGCCGAGAGGTCTCGGCAGCATGCGCACCAGCTCCGCCCGGTCCTGCGCGAAATACCCCTCGGGTTTCACGCCGTGCGCCTGGCGACGACGTTGACGTACGCCTCGGTCGTCGGCGCAGGCAGCGGGGCCGTCCAGCCGTTCGCCTCGTCGATCCACTCGACCTCCAGCCCGCGCGCCGCGAGCCAAGCGAGCAGCTCGTCGCGCGAGGCACCCGAGCGCTCGAGCAACTCCGGGTTGAGCTCGAGGAAGATCGTGCGGGCCCCGGCAACGAGCCGCTCCATCCCCCTGAGCGCCGCGAGCTCGCCGCCTTCGATGTCGAGCTTGATCACGTCGACGAGGCCCGCGATCACGTCGTCGCCGCGCACGACGTCGACGTCGACGCGCTGCGCTCCCGCGACCGCCTCGACCAGGCTGCTCGTCTCGCCGCTCGCGTAGAAGTGAGACCGCCCGGGGCGCTCGCCGAGCGCGGCGGCATGGATCTGGACCCGCTCGGCGACGCCGTTTGCGGCCAGATTCTGGTTCAGCGCCTCGTGCACGGCGGCGTTCGGCTCGAAGACATGGACCCGTCCGGCCGACCCGGCGGCCCGCGCCGCGTGCACGGTGACGAAGCCCAGGTGAGCTCCACCCTCGAGCACTGTGCCCCCGGGCGGCACCGCCTCCGCGAGCAATCGCACGAAGGTCTGCTCGCGTCCCTGCTCCAGCAGCTCGCGGACGTAGTGCAGGTGCGCGAGCTCGGTGCCGGCGAGCCGAACTCCGTCGACGTCGAGCTCGAAGCGCTCGAACGGGCGTCCGACGAGCGGCGCCGCCCGATCGACGAGCGCGCCCAGGCCGAGCCGCCGTGCGCCGGCCGCCGCCTGTTCGAGACCGGTAAGTATTGCCAGCTTCGCCCGCACGAGCCGATACCCTACGCCGACCCCGGACATGAACCCTTCGATCTGGACGACACCCGACCTCGACGCGCTCCGCCGCGAGTTCGGTGACGTCTACGGCGGCCGGACGGTGCTCGTCACCGGCGCCGACGGGTTCATGGGCTCGCACCTCACCGATGCGCTCGTCGAGCTGGGCGCCAACGTCCACGCGTTCGTCCGCGCCACGTCGAGCGGCGCGCTGAACAACATCGGGCACCTGCGGCAGAGCCTGAAGGTGCATTTCGCCGACCTGACCGACAAGACCTCGATCGACTATCTCGTCAAGGAGCTCCGGGACACCGCCTCCGACAAGCCGTACGTGTTCCACCTGGGCGCGCAGGCTCATGTCGGCGAGTCGTGGCACCGGCCCTACGAGACGGTGATGGCGAACACGGTCGGCACGCTCAACCTGCTCCAGTCGATCGTCGACTGGGGCCTCGAGCTGGAGAAGTTCGACACGGCGGGTACCTCGGAGGAGTACGGGAACGTGCGTGAGAGCGTCGCCCACCACCACGACTTCGACGACGCGGGCGGGCTGATCCTGCACGAGCGCTCCCCGATCAACCCGAAGTCGATCTACGCGACCGCGAAGGTGGCGGCCGACTTCCTGACGATGAACTACCACGACGCGTTCGGCGTTCCCGGGGTGGTCACGAGGATGTTCAACAACTATGGCCCGCGCCAGAACCCGCGCTACGTGACGGGCACGATCATCACCCAGGCGCTGACCCGGCCGACGATCGAGCTCGGCGCGCTCGAGCCGCTGCGCGACTTCTGCTTCTGCACCGACGGGGTGCGCGGCCACCTGACCGTGGCGGCCCACGGAGTCCCGGGCGACGTCTACGTCTACGGGCAGGGCACGAACATCTCGATGGCCGACTGGGTCGACCTGATCCTGCGCGTCGGGCACGAGCACGGCTTCTGGCCCGACGACCGTGAGATCGTGACCACCCCCGCCCGCCTGCGGCCCGGCGCCACCGACGTGATGGCGCTGCGCGTCGGCTACGAGAAGCTGCACGCCGAGACGGGGTGGGAGCCGCTCGTCTCCTGGGAGGAGGGCGTCCGGCGGACGATCGAGTGGTACGCGGAGCACCGCGAGCGCTGGCTGGGGCGCGTCGACTGGCTGACCGCGGACACCCCGGCGACCACGCCGTGAGAATCCTCGTCACCGGCGGCGGTGGGTTCGTCGGGTCACACCTCGTCGAGCGGCTCGAGGCCGAGGCGCACGAGGTGTTCGTCGGGCGCCGCGCCGAGTACGACCTCACCTCGATGGAGGACACGAAGCGCCTGTTCGCCGCGGCGAAGCCGGAGCTCGTCTTCCATCTGGCCGCCGAGGTCGGTGGCATCGGCGCCAACCGGGCCAATCCGGGCCGCTACTGGTACGCGAACCTGGTCATGGGTGCGCACGTGCTCGAGCAGAGCCGGCTCCACGACGTCCGCAAGCTCGTCGTCGCCGGCACCGTCTGCGCCTATCCGAAGCACACGCCGGTGCCGTTCAGCGAGGACGAGCTCTGGAACGGCTATCCCGAGGAGACGAACGCTCCCTACGGCGTCGCGAAGAAGGCGGTGCTCGTGGGCGGCCAGGCCTACCGCGAGCAGTACGGGCTGAACACGGTGTATCTCCTGCCCGCGAACCTGTACGGCCCCCGCGACAACTTCCACCCCACGAACGCGCACGTGATTCCCGACCTGATCCGCAAGATGGTCGACGCGACGGGAGAGGTCGTCCTGTGGGGCGACGGATCCCCGACCCGGGAGTTCCTCTTCGTGGACGACTGCGTCGAGGGCCTGGCTCTCGCGGCCGAGCGCTACGACGGAGCCGAGCCCGTGAACCTCGGCACGGGCGTCGAGACGTCGATCCGCGAGCTGGCGGAGACCGTCGCGGACGTGACGGGCTTCGAGGGCGAGATCGTCTGGGACACCTCGATGCCGAACGGCCAGCCGCGCCGCTCGCTGGACGCGAGCCGCGCCCGCGAGGGTTTCGGGTGGGTGGCACGAACGCCGTTGCGGCAGGGGCTGGAGCGCACGGTCGCGTGGTATCGCTCCGAGTCGCCCCTCCATGCGGTTCGCTGAGCTGCTGGGGCGCTCGCGCCTGCTCCTGGCGGCGGCGGTCCTCCTCCAGTGGCTGACGACGCTCGTCGTGGCGCTGCGCAGCGAGGTGGCCTTCGGCGCGATCGAGCTCCTGCACGTCGCGGTGCTGGGGCCGATCGCGCTCCTGTGCGCCTACCGGATCGGCGCCCGCCTGGGCGGGGTCGCGCTCGGAGCCTGGACGCTCGTCGTCTGGGTGACGACGCCGTGGCTCCTGCATGTCTTCACCCTCGCCTCCTACGACGCGACCGTCCGCGACCGGGTGCTGCCGCTCGGCCTCGGCCTGACGACGGAACCGGGCTACGCCGCCGGTGTCGCACTGCTCGCGTCGGTCGCGCTGCTCGGCGCCCCAGGGCTTCGTGAAGCGGCGGCCGCGGGAGTCGCGGCGGGAGTCGCGATCGTGCTCGTCCCCGAGGCGCTGGTCTTCCTCGTCGCCGTCGCGATCGCGTTGCTGGCGGCGTGGCAGCCACGCGAGCTGGGAGCCTTCCTCGTCGCGGCTGCGCCCGCCGTGCTTGCCGTCGCGATCTGGCGTCAACCGGAGTTCGGCGACCTCGCGCTGGACACGCTCCAGGGCAACCTCGGCGGCCTGCGCGAGTACTTCTGGAGCCAGAGGCTGCTGCAGTGGTTGCCGCTCGCCGGGACGATCGCGGTCGCCCGGCGGTCGGTGCCGCTCGCGCTCCTGCTCGGCGGCTGGCTCGCCGGGTGGATCGTGGTCGGCGCGGCGCGCGTGGGCACGGGCTTCGACAACGGCGAGCTCATGCGTGTGCTCCTGCCTGCAATCCCTGCGTACCTGTTGCTGGCGGCGGCTCTCCCACTGCTCGTGCCCACGCTCGCCGCCCGCCTCGGCCCGCTCGCGCGCCCGGCCGCGTCCTAGGAGGGTTCCTCGCGCTCCGAGCCCACGCGCTCCTCGAGCAGCGCCACGCGCTGGGCGAGGATCGAGTTCTGGTCGGAGAGCCGCGAGATCACCGTGGAGTAGTGCAGCAGCACGACGAGGATGAAGAGCGTGGCCACGGCGAAGAGCACGGCCGGTGGGTAGCCGGTGACGCCGACCCAGCCCGCGATCGTGTCCAGGCCGCCGCGCCAGGCCGAGAGCACGAGCAGGACGACGCCGGTTGCGAGCCAGAGGAGCGCGTAGCGCTCGCGCAGACGCCGGCTGCGGATCAGCTCGAGCACGACGAGGATGAGCAGGATCGACGCGATCGACGCGGCGATGGAGACGCGGAGCGGGGTCATGCCTCCTCGAGCGGGACGACCCGCCGCCTGAACAGGCCGATGAAGAGGGCGAGCAGCACCTTGACGACGTAGTAGAGCGAGCGCAGCGCCGTGATCGAAGAACGGCCGTGCTCGCGCTCGCGCATCCGCGCCGGCACCTCGAGCAGGGTCAGCCGGTGCCTCACGACCATCACGGTCGCCTCGACCTCGGGATAGTCGTGCGGGTAGTCCGCGGCGAAGAGGCTGATGCCCTTCAGGTTCAGCGCCTGGAAGCCCGACGTCGTGTCGGTGACGCGCTGGCGCACGAGCAGCGAGACCACGCTTGCGAACAGCCCGATCCCGATCCGGCGCGCGAACGGCGGCCGGTACTCACCCTCGCCGGCGAAGCGCGAGCCGACGACGATGTCGGCCTCGCCCGCGAGCACGGGCGCGATCAGCTTGGGCAGCTCCGACGGGTCGTGCTGGCCGTCCCCGTCCAGCCGCACCGCGAGCTCGTACCCGTTGGCGAGGGCGTACTTGAAGCCGGTCTGGACGGCGCCGCCGATCCCGAGGTTGAACGGAAGCCGGACGACCGCGGCGCCGGCGGCGCGGGCAGCGGCCGAGGTTCCGTCCGGCGAGCCGTCGTCGATCACGACGACGTCGAGGCCGGGGTCGAAGGCCTTGATCTCCCGGACGACGCCTCCGATCGCCTGCTCCTCGTTGTAGGCGGGGACGATCGCGATGCGGCGGCGCTCAGGCATGGCTCGCCGCCGGGCGGCCCAGGCCGACCAGGTCGAGGAGCTGCTGCGCGCGGTGCGCATAGGTGTGCTCGTCGAGCACGCGCTCACGGGCGCGGGCGCCCATCGCCTCGGCCTGAGCCGGGTCGCCGAGCAGGTCGCGGTAGGCGGCGAGCGCCTCGTCGGCGTCGTGCACCACGAGGAGCTCGCGGCCGGGCTCGAACCAGCGCTCGATCCCCTCGTACGGATTGGAGACGATCGCGGCGCCCGACGACGCCAGCTCGAACGGCCGGCAGGAGGACGAGGCGTAGACGCTGGCGTGCGACCGGCGCGTGATGTTGAGATTGATGCGCGCCTGCGAGATCGCCCGCGAGAACGTGTTGAAGGGGACGTCGCCCATCGTCCAGGCCCGGCCGATGTCGCCCTGGAAGTCGCGGCCGCCGAGCGCGAACTCGAGCTCGGGAGCGGCCCGGCTCGGCTCCCCGACCATCGCGGCCATCCAGTCGCGCCGGAACTTGTCGCCGTAGCCGTAGAAGAAGACGTCGTGCACCTTCTCGAGCTGCTGCGGCGCGAAGAACTCCGTGTCCGCCGCCCAGAACACCGCTTCCGCCCGCCTCGCGCCCAGCTCGCGCAGCCTCTCGAGCCCACCCTCGGAGTTCGAGACCACGAGGTCGTACTCGGACGGATCGGCACCGTGGTAGTAGTTGAAGCCGGTGTCCATGCCGCCGAACTCCGGCAGGCTCATCGGCACGTCGCCGTCGTAGAAGACGACGGGCACGCCGAAGCGCTCGCGCAGGTAGGTGGGGATGCCGCGGAAGTGGGCCATCGGCACGGTGAAGACGACCACGGCGTCGACGTCGCGCTCGCGCTCCAGCACCTTCGTCAGGTGTCGCTTCCAGCGCGGCGTCACCCAGCGCCAGATCGTCTCGCGCGTGACCTTGTCGAACGCCGACTCGTCGGGCCGCTCCTCGGCGCGGCGCAGGTAGCGATCGCCCTTCACGCGCGCGAGCCCCGAGCGCACCGCCGCGAAGCTCTCCCCCTCGACGTAAGTCGGGTTCGGGGCCGTCCGCCACCAGGGCGACTCGACCGGCCGGCCGCGGTACGGGGTCACGACGAGATCGACCCCGACCTCGTAGAGCCCCTTCCAGAGCTGCCACCACGCGGGGGTGCAGCCGTAGCGGAAGTCGAGGTCGACCGCGGACGCGACGGCGAGGATCTTCGGGGCTTTCACCCGGGAGAGTCTACGGCCGAGGGATGAAGGAGCCGTAAGGCCCAGTCGCGCAGCACGAGCGCCCCCGCGCCCCAGAGCACGAACACCGCCGGCAACGCGACGAACAGGAAGCGCGGGTGCAGTGGGGTGTACCAGTAGAACGTGTAGAAGCCGACCGTGGCCAGGATCCACGCCCAGAGCAACGCGGCCTGGCGGCGAGGGATCGCGACGGTCCCGGCGACCGCGAGAGGGATCAGGGCGATTCCTGCAGCGAGCCCCCAGACAACCGAGTCCCGCCAGGCGGGCACGGCGTACTCGAGCCCGAACGGATCGCTGCGGAAGGTGTCCTCCGGCAGCGACTCGTAGCCCATCGGCCAGTAGGCGAGGACGACGGGAAGGAAGGCCAGCCCTGCGACTGCGGCCCGGAGAGCCGTCCGCCGCTCCCCTCTGACTGCGACCAGTGCGACGACCGCGGCGGCGATCACTGCGTTCGAGAGACGAACGGTGACGGAGAGGCCGAGCAGTGCGCCGGCGACGACGGCGGCGACCGGGTCCGTCGCGCGCCGGATGAGAAGGGCGCAGCCCGTCGTCACGAGCGCGGTCGACACGGGCTCCGAATAGAGACTGAGACCGAGGTCGACGGTCCAGGTGCCTGCGTCACCGGTCTTCCCGACCGCCAGCGCCAGAAGCGGCCAGAAGGCGAAGAGACCTGCGGCGACCAGGCCGACCTCCCGACGCCCCGTCGCAGCCAGCCCGAGCACGTACGTCGAGATCACGGAGACCGCGTTGGCGGCGAGCGAGACGGCGAGGCCGAAGGCGAACGCGACGTCCGGGTCGAGCGGCAGCCCCAGCGCTCGATACGGCATCAGCGGGATGCTCCAGACGAGCGGCCAGCCGACCGTGGGCGCGCCCGAGTAGCGCATGCGAAGCACGACGAGCATCGCGATCATGCCGACGCACCAGACCGCGGCCAGCGCCAAGACTGCGCGTTCGCCCCGGTGCGAGCGCCAGCGCACGACCACGACGACGAGGCCGATCAGCGCGAGCGCGACACCAGGGAACGCCCAGCTCAGCCGCAGCGGCGTCGACAGGAGCTCGCGCACGGCCGCGTGGTAGCCATGGGCATCCCCCGGCCGAGGGTCGTAGTCGTACTCGGGGAAGCCCGGAAGCAGCGACGCGCCCGACCCGGCCAGGACCGCGAGCGGGAGCGCGATTCGCACGAGCGCAAGGACCGCGAGCACGCCGGCGACCTGCCGGTCGCGCACTGATGGCAATCGGGGCCGCACGACCACCGACCTTAGGAGATGAGCTAGCGTGCCCGCCGGTCGTCATGCGCATCTCGTTTCTGATTCCCGTGTACGACGAGCGGGCCACGATCATCGACGTGCTCGAGCGGATTGACGAGCTCGGTCTCGACCGGCAGATCATCGTCGTCGACGACGGCTCGACCGACGGCACCACTGAGCTCCTCTCGGAATGGCATGCCGCTCACCCGGCGGACATCGTGCTGAGGCAGGACAACGCCGGCAAGGGCGCCGCGATCCGGGCGGCGATCCCCCACATCGACGGCGAGATCGCTGTGATCCAGGACGCCGACATGGAGTACGACCCCGCCGACGTTCCCGCGCTCGTCGAGCCGATCGAGCGCGGATCGGCGGACGTCGTCTTCGGCTCACGACTCTCCGGCGGCCGGCCGCAGCGCGCCTACCTCTTCTGGCATCTCGTCGGCAATCGCTTCCTGTCGCTGCTCACGGGGCTGCTCTACAACACGACCCTGAGCGACATGGAGACCGGGTACAAGGCCTTCCGGAGCGAGGTCCTGCGCGGGCTCGACCTGCGGCAGAGCGACTTCTCGATCGAGCCGGAGATCACCGCCAAGGTCTGCAAGCAGGGGCTCCGGATCTACCAGCTGCCGATCTCCTACTACGGGCGCACGTATGACGAGGGGAAGAAGATCACCTGGCGCGACGGCTTCAAGGCGGTCTGGGTGCTCATCCGCGTCCGCTTCGGCGACTGAGGTGAGCGTCCAGGAGGCGGCGGGCCGACGAAGCGCCCGCGGCCGGGCGCTCGTCTGGGCAGGCGTCCTGCTGTCGCTCCTCTTCGCCTATCTGGCGTTCAGAGACGTCGACCTCGGCGCGCTCCGCACCGCGCTCGCGCGCCAGAACTACCTCTACGTCCTGCCGGCCGGCGTGGCGCTGGCCGGCGGCGTCGTGCTCCGCGCGTGGCGCTGGCAGCTGCTCTTCGAGCCCTCCGCGCGGCCCCCGCTGCGATTTGTGGCCAACGCACTTCTGGTCGGCTACCTCTTCAACACGATCCTCCCGGCCCGAGCCGGCGAGATCGCCCGCATACAGGTCCTCGGCCGCCGGGCCCGCATCTCACGAGCCCAGGTCCTCGGGACGGTCGTCGTGGAGCGCGCCTACGACCTGATCGTGCTCGTCGGCCTGCTCGCGGTAGCGGCGCCCTTCCTGCCGCCGGTCGGCTGGCTGAAAGCGGCGCTCGTCCTGGGAGCCGTGCTCGCGGCCGGGCTGGTCGCCGCCGCCCTCGTCGTCCGGCGCTGGGGCATCGCCGCGGCGCGCGCGCTTCTGCGCCCCCTGCGCTGGCTCCCGGCCCGCGACGACGCTCGGATCGAGCGGATCGCGGCGAGCATCGTCGAGGGGCTGGCCGCGCTCCGGATGACTCGACTCGCCCTCGCGGCGATCGCCGTCACGGCGGCGTCGTGGATCGCGCTCACGACCTCCGCCTGGCTGCTTCTCCGTGGCACGCAGATCGAGGCGGGGTTCGGCGCAGCGCTTCTGGTGACGGTGGCGACGAACCTCGTGCTCGTGCTGCCGTCCTCACCGGCGGCACTGGGAGCATTCGAGGCCGCAACCGTGCTCGCACTCGCGGCGTACGGCGTCGACCGCGAAGCTGCCCTGTCCTTCGCGCTCGTCCTGCACGCACTGAACGCCCTGCCGTACATCCCGCTGGGCTACGGCGCGCTGGTGCTGCATGTCCGCGCGATGAGGGCTCAGTAAGCGCCGCGTCCCGCGAGCACGGCGGGCAGCGTCTTGACGAGGATCGAGATGTCGAGCCAGATCGACCAGTTCTCGATGTAGTAGAAGTCGAGCCGAACGAGGTCGTCGAAGGTCAGGCTGGAGCGACCGGAGATCTGCCAGAGGCCCGTGATCCCAGGCAGCACGTTGTAGCGCCTCAGATGCCAGGGCTCCAGCTGGGCGAAGTCGCGCAGCGGCAGCGGACGTGGCCCGACGAGGCTCATCTCGCCGCGGAGGACGTTCAGCACCTGCGGCAGCTCGTCGATCGAGAGCCGCCGCAGCAGACGACCGACACGGGTCACCCGCGGGTCGTCCCGGATCTTGAACAGCGCGCCGCCCGCCTCGTTCTGCTCCTCGAGCCGCGTCTGGAGCTCGGCCGCGCCCTTGACCATCGTCCGGAACTTGAGCATCCCGAACTCACGCTGGCCGACGCCGACGCGGCGGTCGCGGTAGAGCACGGGCCCGCGCGAGTCGAGCTTGATCGCAAGCGCGATCAACAGCCACACCGGCAGGCCGACGATCAGGACGAGCAGGCTCGTGCCGATGTCGAACGACTTCTTGACGAACCAGTCGGTGCCGGCGAGAACGGGCGGCCGGACTTCGAAGAGGGGTGCTCCCTGGCCGGGCACGTACACGCCGCGCTGGAGCAACAGGTCGGTCGTGCTCGGCGCGATCCGCACGCGGACACCGGCACGATGCGCGGTCTCGACCAGCTCGAGCAGGACGTCCTCGTCCACGTCGCCCTCGTTCAGGATCATCTCGTCGGGTCGCGTCCGAGCGAGCCGCTCCTCGAGCGAGCCGTCCCGTCCCGGCGCGAAGGAGCCGACGAGCTCGTAGGCGAGCTGCCGGCGCGACGACAGGAGCACGCGGTCGAGCGCCGCCAGGTGCTCCCCCTCGCCGACCAGCAGCACGCGGCGCCGGACGCGCAGCACGCGTTGGAGCTCGAGCGTGAGCGACTCGTAGGCGGCCCGCAGCGCGCCGATCGTGAGCGCGCAGGTCACGCACGCCGTCGGGATCAAGCCGGAGGTGGTGAAGTCGTAGTCGGTGCCGTAGCCGAAGGCGAGCGTGATCAGAGCCACGAGGACGAGCGAGCCGGCGACCTGCCCAACTCCCGTGCGGCGCTCGCGGGAGGCGTACAGCCCCGCCTGCCAGAACACGAGCAGCGTGATCGGGATCAGGAACGGCAGCCACTCGGCCGGGCCTGCCTCCCAGAGCAGGTTCCAGAAGATCTGGTCGCCGAAGACGAGGCTCCGCAGCACGAGCGCCGCGTAGAGCCCGAGCGCCAGGCCGACCGCGTCGAGGGTCGCGAGCACCGCGATCGCGAGCACGCGCCGGACGAGCGCGCGGAGGGTGCCGCGCGAGAGCACGTACGGCCTGGAGGCGCGGACGTCGCGCTCGCGGGGCCCGAGCTCAGGCGGCTCGGAGGGCTGCGTCGCCACGGGCCACAGCTTACTGCCGCCGTAGGCCGGAAATGGCCGCCACGACCGCGTCTGCCCAGGAATCGATCGAGTGCCCGGCGGCGACCCGGCGACGCAGCTCCGCGCCGAGCTCGTGTCGCACCCGTGGTCCGGCCGCGCCGATCTCCTGCAGCCTCTGCGCCAGAGCCTCGGCGTCTCCGGCCGGAAAGCGCAGCGGGAGCGCCAATCCGTCGAGAAGCCCTTCGAGAGCGCGGTTGCTCGCGAGCACCGGCACGCCGCACGCCGCTCCCTCGCAGAGCACCTTGTCGAACGTCTCGGAGCTCTGCGGCTGCGTCGTGCTGACGAGCACGTCGGAGCCTGCAAGCAGGGCCGGCACGAGCTCGCGTGGAACCGAGTCGCCCAGGTTCACTCGCCCCGCGAGCGCCGGCGTTCGCGCCAGCCGGCGTTCGAGCTCGGCGCGATGGTCGCGCTCGATCGGCGTCAACTCGGGACCGCGAACGTCCAGACGGGCATCCAGACCGCCCTCGACGGCGATCCGGACCCCCTCGAGCAACGTCTCGTAGCCCTTGACCACGGCATACCGTCCCAGCGCCAGCACCTGCAGGGGGCCGTCTTCGCCGTGCTCGCCGTCGGAGGGGGCGAAGCGCTCGGTGTCGATCGCGTGCCCGATCCCGCGCACCTTCGTCGACCGCAGCGGGAACGAGCCCGCATCGGCGCTCAGGACCACGTCGGCGACGCGCGTCGCCGCACGCAACGTTCGGCTCGACGACCAGTGCGTGTACCACAGCAGGAGCGGGATCCGCCGCGGCTTCGCGAAGGGCGCGGCGAGGAGGAGGAAGAGCGGGACCATGTGGCAGAAGATCGCGTCCGGCCGCGGCCGCTCTCGCACCGCGCCGGCGATCCCGCGGACGAACCTGATCCCGCGCCTCGCGCGGGTGGGCGCGCCGAACAGCTTCACCCGGACGTTCGCCGGCAGCTCGTGTCGGCCGGTCGTCGCGCAGAGCACGACCACCTCGTCGCAGCGTTGCGCCAGCGCCGCCACGAGCTCGAGCGTGTGCGCCAGCACCGGGTGATCCGCGTCGAGGGTCTGCGTGACGAAGACGATGCGCATCTAGCCGATCGTGCGGTCGACGAGCTCGCGGTACGCCGTGGCGAAAGCCGCCGGGGTGGAGTGCCAGTCGGCATAGCGCAGGTGAGCGGCGGTGCCGAGACGCTCCGCCAGCGCGCGGTCGCTGAGCGCTCGCACGAGGGACGCGACGAGCGCCTCCTCGTCGGCCGGCGGGATCAGGATCCCCTCGACGCCGTCCCGGACGAGGTCCGGAATGCCTCCGGCGTCCGTCGCCACGACACCCCTGCCCCGGGCGAAGGCCTCGATCACGACGCGGCCCAGTCCCTCCGGCCAGGATGGAAGGACGAGCACCGTCGCCTCGTCGAGCGCGCGCGCGACGCCGCGCGGATCGAGCTCCGGCACGTACTCGACCTGATCGGGAAGCGCGTCCACGAGCCGGTCGATCACGTCCTGCTGTGAGCCCCGCCCTACGACCACGAGCTGCGCCTCCGGAAGCTGCTGAACGACGCGACGCCAGGCCGCGGCCAGCCCTACGACGTTCTTGTACGGCTCGAGCATGCCCACGAAGAGCGCCGTCGGGCGCTCCGGAAGCTCTCGCAGCGGGTCTTCCGTGAAGGCGGAGAGATCGCTGTAGGTCGGGAAGATCCCGTCCGCGGGCCGGCCTCGCGCGTCCTCGATCAGGCTGGACGTGAACCTGGAGAGCGCCCGCGTCGCATCCGCCCGCCGCAGAGCGAACACCGCCAGCCGGTCGGCCGACGCCGCCAGCAGCTTCCGCCAGGAAGAGCCGTAGAGGCGGGTGAAGGTGCGCCAGTCGCCGTGCACCTCGACGATCACCGGCATCTGCCGGCGGGCGATCGCTCGACCCGCAAGCACCGCGGCACCGATGAACGGATCGGACGCCACGACGGCTCGCGGCTGGAACTCCCGCAGCTCGCGGGCGACGCGAAACGGAAGCCGCAGGTGAAAGAGGATCCCGTCCAGGCGGCGCGGCCGTGCCGGTGCCGAGAGGCGGAAGCGCTCGGCCCGCAGCGGGCTCCCGGCTTCAGCGGCGCCGAGGATCCGGTAGTCCAGCTGCTTCTCGAACGCGTCCCACTTCTTCGCGAGCCACTCCGGAAGGGGCAACCGATGTCGTGCGCGGCCGACGAAAAGAACGCGCGGCGGCTCGCTCACCCGGCTGCCTCCGCGAGGAGCGCTTCGAGCCTGCCGTAGATCTCGTCGCTCGAGATCGCCTCGACCGACGGTTTGGCGCGCGCGGCGAGCCGCTCGCGCAGCCCCGTCTCCTCGAGCACGCGGCGCATCGCGGCGGCGAGCTCGTCGGGCCGGCCGGGCGGCACGAGCAGGCCGTTCTCGCCGTCTTGCACGACCTCGGGCACACCGCCGACAGCGGTCGCCACCATCGGCACGCCGACCGAGAGCGCCTCGACAGCGCTGTGAGGAAGGTTCTCCCAGGCGCTCGAGAGAAGCCCCGCCTCGGCGCCGGCGACGACCTGCAGCGCCGCGTCACGGGGGAGCGACCCGCGGAACTCGATGCGCCCCGCGGCCTCCGATCCTGCGGCGGCGCGCTCGAGCTCGGCGCGATCCGGACCGTCTCCGACGATCACGAGCCGCGCGGCGGGCACGAGCTCCAGCGCCGCGATCGCCGTCGGCAGGTCCTTGGCCTCGGTCAGCCTGCCGACGAAGACGAACGTCCCCGGTGCGAGCTGCTCTGCCTGCACGTCGCTCGGCGGGGGCGCCGGGTTGGTGAGCACGTGTACGCGGTGGCGGATCCAGCCCCCAGCTCATCGCGATCCGCGCGAGGAACGCGCTCGGGACCACGATCGTATGGGCGCGCCGCAACGACACGTCGCGTACGGCCTTGAGCGCCCGAATCGGCCGTGAGGACGCACCCTGGAAGTCCGCGGTCGTCCCCGAGAACAACCCGTAGCGGCGCGCTCGCTCGTAGGCCGGATCCGAGGTGAGCTTGGCGACGAACGGCCGCCGCGCGAGCGTCGCAGCGGCAGCAGACGCTCCGAGCGTGGCCGAGGCATAGAGGACGTCGGCGCTCCGAGCCGCCCTGGCACCCTTGAGCGCGACGAGCCCGTAGCGCAGCGGGAAGGGCAGCTTTCGCGAGACGACGTCGATCTCGCACGGTCGCTCCGTGGGCTCGCCGTCGCCCATCGTGACGACCCGAACCGTGTGGCCGCGGCCGGTCAGGAAGCGCGAGAAGTCAGGACCGTGAGTCGCAGGACCACCGACGTCCGGCGGCCAGATTCCTGTGAGAAAGGCGATGCGCATGCAGATCCACCGGCGCCGCGCACCGGACCAGAGCGGCTTATCATAGTTGCTCGGATGCGCAGCCTGCCGTCACGAGCGCTGCGGCGGTCGGCGAGAGATCCCCTCTTTCTCTTCTTCCTCGTCACCGTCGTCCTGTGCCTGCTCAGAGCCGGCGACCTGCCGCGCGTCGACGTCTCGGGCGCCGCAGTCGGCTTTCCCGACCTGGCGCTGGTCGTGCTCGGCGCGCTCACGGTACTCCGCGTTCGCACACACCGACTCCAGCTTCCGTCGCGGGGACTCCTCGCCGCCGCCGCCGCATTCGCGGGGCTGATCGTCGTGTCGTCGCTCGGCAACGGCGGGACCGCGTTCATAGCGGCAGGCAAGCTCGCCGAGCTCGTGGTGCTCACCTTCGCGGCGGCTGCGCTCATCGACTCGACCGACCGGTTCGATGCGCTCACGGCGCTCTTGGTCGGCCTCACCGTCGCCGCGGCGGCTTGGGCGATCGTGCAGTTCGTGCGGGAGGGCGCAGGCCGGCAGCCGTCGTTCCTCGGCGAGCACGACATGGCGGCGCTGGGCTCGATCGCCATCGCCGCCGGTCTCGCATCGTTGTACGCGCGGCGCGATCGGCCACGTGCGCTCGCGATGACCGCGCTCGCCGCGGGAGGCGTCGCCGTGATCCTCGGAGCAGCGCTCGCGAGCCTGCTGGGTCTCTACCTCGCGGCCGCGGCCGTCGTGGGCCTCGCTGCAGTGAGGCGCGAGCTACGGCTGGCGCCCGTCCTTGGCACCCTCGCCGTCCTGATCGCCGTAACCGCAGGCACGCTCGCGCTCCGGAACGGCGAGCTCGGCTTCCTCAAGTCCTGGTTCGGGCCGGAGCCGGACGTGCCGGGCGAGTACGCAGGGAGCTGGAGCCAGCGCCTGATCTACTCGTACATCGGCGGCCGCGTCTTTCTCGACCGGCCGCTGCTCGGCACCGGCTGGCACGGTGAGCTGCCGCCGGACGAGTTCGCCCGCTTCCTGCCCGCCGCACGCGAGCGGTTCTCGGATCAGCCGCCGCACTACTTCCCGGCAGCGGACGGGACGTTCGTCCCGCAGCAGACCTACGACCAGGTGCTCTTCCAGCTCGGGCTCCTCGGCGCCGTGCTCCTGCTCGCGCTGCTCGCGCTCGCGGTGCGGAAGGCGGTCGCGGCAGGCGTCCACCTGCCGCGCGGGCCAACCGGGCACCAGGCCTACCTGCCGGTCGCGTGGATCGCGGGGGTGATCGGCGCTCTCGCAGGGGCCGCTCTCTTCGGAGGGACGCCGATCGCCGGTATGTTCTGGCTGACGCTGGGGGTCTGCGCGGCGGCAGGCTCGCTTGTCCCCGCCGCTTCCGAGTGAACGCGACCAGACAGCTCACGATCGTGCACGTCATCGCCCGGCTGAACGTCGGCGGTGCGGCGCTGCACGTGCTCCAGCTGGCGCGCGAGCAGCAGCGCCGCGGGCACGTCGTCCTCGTCGTCGCCGGAACACTTGCAGCGGGCGAGGAGTCGATGGAGTACCTGGCGGACGAGCTCGGCGTCGAGCTGCACAGGCTGCCCGCACTGCAGCGGGAGCTCTCGCCGCGCTCTGACTCAGCCGCGGTCCGAGAGCTTCGCGCGATCCTGCGCGCCCGGCGACCGGACGTGCTCCACACGCACACCGCAAAGGCCGGCGCGACCGGTCGCATCGCGGCGCTCCTGGCGGGCCGTAGGCGGCCGCAGGCAGTCGTCCATACCTACCACGGCCACGTCCTCAGCGGGTACTTCGATTCGCGGCGGGAGCGCATCTTCCGAGTGGTGGAGCGTGTGCTCGCACGCGTGACGGACGCGCTCGTCGCCGTGAGCGATGAGGTCCGCGATGACCTCGTCGGCCTCGGCGTCGCTCCGGCCGACAAGTTCACGGTCGTGCCCTACGGCTTCGACCTGCCGCCGTGGAGCGAGGCCGACGAACGCTCGCGCGCGCGCGTCCGAGCCGAGCTCGCGATCGGCGACGACACCTTCGTCGTCGGCTGGGCGGGCAGGCTGACGCCGATCAAGCGCCCGCTCGACCTCGTCCGCACCCTGCGCGCGCTACTCGACCTCGGTGTCGACGCCCAGCTCGTCCTCGTCGGCGACGGCGACGACCGCCCCGCCGTCGAGACGCTTGCGACGACGCTCGGCGTCACCGACCGCTGCCGGCTCGTCGGCTTCCAGAAGGAGATGCGCGCGTGGTATGCGGCCTTCGACGCCGTGCTGCTGACGTCGGCCAACGAAGGCACCCCGGTGGTCGCGATCGAAGCCCTGGCGGCGGAGCGCCCGATCGTCGCAACGCGCGCCGGCGGCACCTCGACGGTCGTCGCAGACGGTGAGAGCGGCTACCTCGAGGGGATCGGCGACACGCAGGCTCTCGCCGGGCGCCTCGCCGAGCTCCAGCGCGACGTCGAGCGGCGCGCCGCTCTGGGCCGGCACGGCGCCAACGACGTGCGAGAGCGATTTGCGACCGAGCGCATGGCCGATGAGCTCGAGACCGTCTACCGGCGAGCGCTGTCGCGTTGAAGGTGCTGCACCTGCACAAGCTGACGGGCGTCAGCGGCTCGGAGAACCACCTGCTCGCGCTGCTGCCCGCCTTGCGTTCGGCCGGGATCGACGCCCGCTTTCTCGGCCTCGACGTGCCCGGAAGCGATGCGCCGCGGTTCTATGCACGCCTCGACGACCTCGGTGTGCCGTACCGCAGGGTGCGTTGCGGGTCTGATGTGAGCCCGCGGATGGCACGCGACGTCATCCGTGCGACTCGGGCCGAGCGGCCCGAGCTCGTGCACACACATCTCGTGCACGGTGACGTCTACGGCGCGATCGCTGCACGCGCGCTGCGCGTCCCGTATCTCTCGACGCGGCACAACGACGACCGTTACCTGCTCGGCGCCTTCCGCTACGTCGATCGGGCGTTCGCGCGCGGCGCGCGGCGGCTGATCGCGATCTCGGACGCCGTACGCAGCTTCCTCGAAGCGGCGGGGCATGCGCCCGAGAAGCTCGTGACGATCCGCTACGGCCTGGACGAGCTGCCTGCGGCGCGCTCCGAGGTCAACCCGACGGACGCCGGGATCCCCGTTGGAGCACCGCTCGCGGTCGCGGTCGGGCGGTTGATCGAGCAGAAGGACCACACCACCCTCCTCCGGGCGTTCGCACGCGTACACGCCCAACGACCGGACGCCCGTCTGGCGATCCTCGGCAGCGGGCCGCTCGAGGCCGAGCTGAAGGCCCTCGTCCGCGAGCTCGAGCTCCACGACGTCGTCGTCCTACCCGGCCGCACCGAGATCCGCGACTGGCTCGAGCGGGCAGACATCTTCGTGCACACATCGCGCTGGGAGGGCTTCGGAATCGTCCTGCTCGAAGCGATGCTCGCCTCGCTCCCGATCGTCGCGACGAGGATCAGCGCGGTGCCGGAGGTGGTGGTCGATGGCGAGACCGGGCTCCTGGTCGACGCCGGAGACAACGACGGCCTCGCGCGAGCGCTGCTCGATCTGCTGGAGAGCCCCGAGCATGCCCGCCGCCTCGGTGCCGCAGGCCACGAGCGTGCGCGACGCGAGTTCTCCGTCGCGCGCATGGTCGACCGGACGATCGACGTCTACCGCGCGGCGCTACTCGGCGGCAGCGGCAGGCGGGCGTAGGAGCTGCCCCAGGACGAGCGCACGCTCATCCCGGTCGAACCCGAATCGCCACACGGCGAGCCCACACGTGAGCGCCCAGAGACAGCCGAGCGGCAGCAACTCGAGCAGCGAGTCCTGATCGCCGAAGCTACCGACGCCGAGGAGCACGACGATCCCGGCTGCGAAGGCCGGCACGACCGGCCGAGTCATCGCGCGGACAAGGTCGGCCACGCGTGTCGCCGCTGCCGGTGCCGCCAGGGCCGGAACGATGTAGGCGATCAGGGCGACATCGACGAGCAGCGTCGCGAGCGCGACACCCCAGATGCCCACCGTCCAGGCCAGCAGCACCGAGAGGGCGGCGTTCGCGGCGGAGGCGACGATGAGCGTCCGCGCGATCTCCCGCTGGCGCGCCCGCGCGACGAGGAACTGCGTCAGGAGAAAGATCGGCTGATGGACGAGCGCGACGAGTGCCAGCAGGGCCATCACCGGCGTGCTCCCGCTGTAGCCCTCGCCGATCCAGGCCTCGATCAGCTGGCCGGGAATGAAGAGCAGAGGCAGAGCGAGCAACAGGGTCGCCGCCGTCACGCCGCGAAGCCCCGTCAGCAGCAACCGGCGCTGGCGATCGAGCTCGTGGGAGCCCTCGTACTCGGAGAGCGCCGGGTAGAGCAGCCTCGAGCCGACGCTGCCGAGTCCGTGGGCGAGGCTGAAGAGCTTCGCCGGGATCGCGTAGAGCGCGGCGGCCTCGGCGCCGAGCACGATTCCGACCACGACCACGTCGGTCGAGAAGACGACTGTGTTCGCGAGATGGACGAGGAAGTTGCTCCAACTGAACGAGGTCAGCTCCCGGATCCGCGCCCTGGTCACGTGCAGCCGGCTGAGCCGCAGGCCCGGTAGCTCTGAGCGCAGCCAGGCAAGGGGCAGGACAAGCCTGAGCAGCGTTGTCGCCATCGTCAGCGCGCCGAGCAGGATCAGCCCGCCGCCGCTCGGGATCAGCAATACGACGAGCCCGGCGTAGAGCGCAGTCGAGAGGAAGTTCGCGAAGTTCTGGAGGTCGAAGCGCTGGTGGCCGAGCAGCAGGTTGTTGAAGAGACCGAGCGGGAAGCGCAGGGCGATCCCGAGCACGACGAGGAACGTCGAGATCCTCGCCGGCCACACCAGATCGTCGGGCGTGCTCACGAGCTCGGGCACGAGCCAGGCGATCGCAAGCCCGACCGGCAGCGTCGCGGCGCCGATCACCGCGTACAGGGCGAGCCCGACCGAGGCGAGCGCGTTCGTGTCCTCCGGCGACCGCCGGCCGCGCGCCTCCGCCGCGAAGCGCACGATCGACGGGCCGACGCCGAAGTCGAGCACCATCAGGTAGACCGTGATCGACCCGATGAAGGACCAGATGCCGAAGGTCTCGGTCCCGAGCTCGTGCAGGACGACCGGCGTGACGACGAGGCCCGAGACGATCGCGGCACCGTAGGTCGCATAGATTCCGAGCGCGTTGCGCCGGAAGAGCCGCATCAGGCCTCGGGAATGCTCATGCGCGCAGGCGCGCGACGAAGACCATGTCTTTCGCGAGCAGACGCGGATGGAGCCGTCTGTAGCGGCCGCCTACGAAGGAGAGCTCCGGCGGCGCAAACCCGGCCAGAAGCGCCTCGAGCGCGGCCGGGGAGTACATGTGCAGGTGCGTCGGGTCGGTCTCGGGCGGCCGTCCGGCGAGGAAGAGGAGCCGGCTCTGGAACCGGTAGGCGTTCGGCACCGACCCCGCAAACGTGCCTCCCGGCCTGAGAACGCGACGCACCTCTGCGACGACCTCGTCCGGTGCCCGCACGTGCTCGAGCATCTCACCGGCGACCACGACGTCGAATGACCCGTTGTCGAAGGGAAGCCGCTCCTCGACGTTGCAGTGCATCGGCTGGATCCCGCGCTCGGCCGCGCGGCGAAGGGCTGCGAGGTCGACGTCGAGGCCGACCACCTCGTTCCCGGGGAGATAGTGCTGCGTGACCGCGCCCGACCGGCAGCCGAGGTCGAGCACGCGTCGACCGGGCCCGCCGACCGCCCGCACGAGAATGGGCACACGCTCCGGTACGAACACGAACTCGCCGCTCGCGCGCCGTTCGCGATGGTGCTTCTCGTAGCGACTGCGCATGCGTTCGAGCTCGGACATGTCCTCGTCGGCTAACCCTAGAGCGACCGGCGGTCGAGCGGTTATCGCCGCAGTCTCTGGAACGCTGCGAACGCGGGCTTCTTCGCGCCGGACGCGGTCAGAAGGCCCGATTGCCAGCCGTCGGCAAGCCGGCGCTCGTCGCGGAGCAGGAACCAGAGGAACATGTCGATGCGCGGGTGCCGCTTGGCGATCCCGTACGACTGCGTCAGATACTTCGCCTGATTCGCACGCGAGACGCCGAAGATCTTGTCGGGCGGGTTCGTCTGGTAGCCGTACTCGGTGATCCAGATCCGCTTGTTGCCGTACAGCCGCGTCACCTCCGCGATCAGCAGGTTCAGGTTCCCGAGCGTGATCGCGGTGGCCGCGTTGCCATGGATGCCGGGCGGCGGCGGCGTGCTCGGCGTCTCGCGCGGCGCACCGTAGTACGGGTGGTGCGCGTAGGCATCGAAGCCCTTCGCGCCGGCCTTCTTCATCCCGCGCAGGAAGGGCAGCGGCGACACGGCCGGGCGATTCGAGTTCGGATTGTTGTTCCCCCGCGGCCCCGTGACGCCGCAGGCGACCTTGGAGGCGCCGATCGTCGTCTTCCGCACGCCCTTCACGACGGCGTTGCAGATCTTCGCGTAGTCGATCGCGCTCTGGATCACCTGCTTACCGCCCACCTTGCGGAACTGGGGCCGCAGGAAGGCGGGATTGTTCGGCTCGTTCCAGGCGAGCCAGGAGCGGACGGCCGGCAGGTTCGCGCCGTCGGCGCCCTTGAAGGTCCCGTTGTAGCGGCGCGCGGCGGCGACGGCGAAGCGCTCGAGGTCGAGCGCGCTCCGCGGCGCGACGTTGACGCCCGCGGCGCGGTTCGCCCACGGCGGCGTGCCGAGGATCGAGAAGACGACCTTCATCCCGTACCGCTGGGCGTAGGTGACCGTGCGGTCGTAGACCGACCAGTCGTACGCGGGGTCGGCGGGGTTCATCGGGTTGACCGGCCGCCGCTTGGCGACGCCGTTCGCCCCGCCCCAGATCAGGTTGACCCGGACCAGCTGGGTGCGCAGCTGCTGGAGCATCGGGAAGACCCGGTCGGGGTTGCCGTAGTTCAGCTGCGTGTCGTCGAAGAGCCCGAGCTGGAGGGAGCGCGAGGCGCTCGCAGCGGGCACACCCATAACGGACAGGCTGAGCGCGGCGGTCGCGACGAGCGCGGCCACCGCGGCGAGCGGCTCGCCTAGACAACTGCCGACCCGGCCGGCAGCGCGGCGTGCAGGCGGCGCAGCCCGTCGTCGAGCGTGACCTCGGGCTCCCACCCGAGGATCTGGCGGGCGCGCGTGATGTCGGGCTGGCGCACCTTCGGATCGTCGGTCGGCAAGGCCTCGAAGACGATCTCGCTGGAGGAGCCCCAGACCTCGATCACCTTCTCGGCCAGCTCGAGCAACGTGAACTCCTGCGGGTTGCCGATGTTGACGGGCATGTGCTCGCCGCTCTCCGCGAGCAGGATGAGGCCGCGAACGAGGTCGTCGACGTAGCAGAAGCTTCTCGTCTGCGACCCGTCGCCGAAGACCGTGATCGGCTTCTGCTCCATCGCCTGGCGGATGAAGGTCGGAATCGCGCGGCCGTCGTGGGGCCGCATGCGGGGGCCGTAGGTGTTGAAGATGCGGACGATCGCCGTGTCCACGCCCTGCTGGCGGTGGTAGGCCATCGTCAGCGCCTCGGCATAGCGCTTCGCCTCGTCGTAGACGCCGCGCGGACCGATCGGGTTCACGTGCCCCCAGTACGTCTCGGGCTGCGGATGCACCTGCGGGTCGCCGTAGACCTCGCTCGTCGAGGCGATCAGGAAGCGGGCGCGCTTGAACTTGGCGAGGCCGAGCGCGTTGTGCGTGCCCTGCGAGCCCACCTTGAGCGTCTGCAGCGGCAGGCGCAGGTAGTCGATCGGGCTGGCCGGGCTGGCGAGGTGGTAGACGAAGTCCACCGGCTCCTCGACGCGGATCGGCTGCGTCAGGTCGTGCGGGACGAAGTGGAACTGCTCGCTGCGATTGTGCTCGATGTTGGCGAGCGAGCCCGTCTCGAGATTGTCCACGCAGATCACCCGCTGGCCCTGCGCGAGGAGCGCATCGGTGAGGTGCGAGCCGAGAAAACCGGCGCCGCCGGTGACGAGCGAGGTTGGCATCGGGCGGGATGCTATCGACCAAAGCGGCGGACGCTCTCGATCTCTAACGATTTCCTCATACGTCGAGCCTCGCTCGTACACTTCGCCGGATGCCGGAAGGGACGACCAGGAGGCTCGTCGCGGGGCTCCTCTCGGCAGTGCTCCCCGGCGCAGGCCAGCTCTACGTCGGCGCGCGACGACGGGGCCTCGTCCTGCTCGCGATCAGCGGCGCGCTCCTGCTCGCCGGCCTTGCTCTCGCCTCCGCGGCGTCCCTCATACAGATCGACCGGCGCCTCGTCGCAGCCCTGCTCGTCGCCGATCTCGCGCTGCTCGCGTTCCGCCTCTTCGCCGTTGCGGACGTGTGGCGCGGCGGCGGCGCCGTCGGGCTGGCGCTGCTCGTGGTGGTCGTCGCCGCCCCGCACGTCGCGGCCGGCTACGTGACCGTGCGCGGCTACGGCGTGCTCGAGGAGGTCTTCGCCGAGGAGGAGCCAGGCGACGTGCTCCCGGCCCGAGGGCTCTTCCTGGCGAGCGCAGCACCACTGCCGCAACTGCCCGAGCACGTGGCCCGCGACAGCTGGGAGCTCGGCCTCGCCGAGCGGCTCGGGCCGGGCGAGACGAAGCCGCTCGAGCGCTCGGCCGACCTGGTCGCAGTCACGCAGGCGCCGGCGGCCCGGACACGCCCGTGGACGACGATCCTGCTGCTCGGCACCGACGAGGGGCCGGGCAACTGGGGCGCGCGCACCGACACGATCATTCTCGTCGCAGCGCAGCACGGGACGGGTCGGGCGGCCGCGTTCGGGATCCCGCGCAATTTCGCCCAGGTCCCGTTCGGGGCGAAGGGGAAGCCTTTCCGAGAGCCGCTGAACGCGCTCTACGGGTTCGCGCGAACGAAGCCCGAGCTCTTCCCGGGCGGCAGCGACCCAGGGGCGACCGCGCTCAAGCAATCGGTTTCGCGCCTACTCGGGATCCGGGTCGACTACTACGCGCTCGTCAACCTGCGCGGCTTCGCCGACGTCGTCGACGCTCTCGGCGGCGTGCGGATCAAGGTTCGGGAGCGGCTCGTCGACTCGGTCACGCGGCCCGCCTGGGGCGAGCCGAAGCCGCGGATCGACGTGCGCCCCGGCGAGGTGCGTCACTTCTACGGCCGCGAGGCACTGGCCTACGTGCGCTCGCGCAAGGCCTCCAGCGACTACACGCGCATGGCCCGGCAGCGCTGCTTCCTGAGCGCGCTCGCCGATCAGCTCGATCCCGTCAGCGTGCTGCGCAACTTCGGCTCACTCGCACGCACCGTGGAGACGAGCGTCTCGACCGACGTCCCGCTGAACCGCTTTCCGAGCCTCGTCCGGCTCGTCACCGGGATCGACCCGCGGCGGACGACCACGGTCACGTTCGGCCCCGAGTACTTCTTCGGTCGCCGCAAGGCCGACAACCACCCCGTGCCGCACGGAGGCCGCATCCGGGCCACCGTGCGGAATGCGCTCCTGACGCCAGAGCGGCTGCGCGGGGCCGGCCGCGCCTCCACCGTGGAGGGAAGCTGCTGATCCGACTAGGATCGTCGTCGTTGCAGGCGACGAATCCCAACCGCTGGCCGCTTCCGTCGCTTGACTCGAAGGTCGCAGGCCCACCGCTTTGAGCCGGCTCGTGCTCGTCACCGGTGGGGCCGGCTTCATCGGCTCGCACCTCGTCCGCGGTCTGCTCGAGAGCGGCGACCGCGTTCGCGTGCTCGACAACTTCTCCACCGGCAATCGCGCGAACCTGGCCGATGTCGACGTCGAGGTGGTCGAGGGTGAGCTGCGGAGCTACGAACGGGTCCACAACGCGGTCCGCGGCGCCGACGTCGTCTTCCACCTCGGCGCGATGGGATCGGTGCCGCGCTCCGTGCAGGACCCGCTCACGTCGACCGCGGTGAACGTGGAAGGAACGCTGAACGTGCTGCTCGCCGCGCGGGACGAGGGCGTTCGCCGCGTCGTCTTCTCGTCCTCGACCTCCGTCTACGGCTCGACGCGAGAGCTGCCCACGCTGGAGTCGACCGCGCCCGATCCGATCTCGCCGTACGGGGTGGCGAAGCTCGCCGCCGAGCGCTACTGCATCAGCTTCAGCCGGGTCTACGAGTCGTTCGAGACGGTCGTGCTGCGCTACTTCAACGTCTTCGGGCCGCGCCAGAGCCCCTTCTCGCAATACGCGGCCGCCGTGCCACTCTTCGTGACCGCGATCGCAGCGGGCGAGCCCGTGACGATCTTCGGGGACGGCGAGCAGTCACGCGACTTCACCTACGTCTCGAACGTCGTCGACGCGACGGTTCGTGCGGCCGACGCGCCGGAGGCGAGCGGCCGGATGTTCAACGTCGCCTCCGCGGCCCCCGTGAGCGTCAACCACGTGGCCGACGTGATCGGCAGCATCCTGGAGCGGCCCGTGCAGCGGAACCACCTGCCGCCGCGCGCCGGGGACATCCGCGACTCCTGGGCCGACATCTCCGCGGCACGCGAGGTGCTCGGGTGGGAACCGAGCGTCAGCCTCGAGCAGGGACTCCGCCTGACTGTCGAAAGCCTTCGCTGAGCGTGCTTCGCTAGGACCGGGTGATCTGCAGCTGGCCGGCCGGGATCGTCGAGCCCGGTCCCAGCGGCGACGTGTTCCGCCAGAGCCTGACGCGAACGAGCGGCTTCCCGCGCAACCGCGCGATCTGGAGGATGTATCGGTTCGGGCCTGCCGTGCCGCTCAGCCAGGCCACGCGGCCGTCGGCACGGAGGCCGAGAGCGCGCATGCGCACTGTCCGCGCGGTGCCGCGCTCGCGGAGCCTCAGCGTCCCTTGCACCGAGCGGCCGTTCGATCGCACCGACAGCCGGCCGGCAATCCGGGATCCCAGCGCGAGAAAGCCGTCGGACTCGATGCGCGCTTTCGAGTTGACGACGCGCACGCCCACGCGTAGTCCGGAGCCGAGGTTGAGCTCGTCCCCAGCGAAGCGAATCGTGACCCTGTGCCTGCCCGGGTTCACCGGCGGTATCGGTGTCACGCTCGCGCGGCCGGACGAATTCGTCGTCGTCAGGTACGCAGACCTGCCGACGAGGAAGAGAAGCTGCTTCGCGGCGAGCCCGCGGCTGCTCGTGCTCACCCCGCGCGTCAACTGCGCGTCGAGGCGCAGGGAGCCGTACGGCACCTGCCGGCGCCCCATAAAAGTGACCTTCGTCAGGGCGCGAGCTCTGCCGGGGGCCGCGGTCGTCGCGCCACTCGCCGACCCGCCCGGCCCTCCCGGTGCGAAGCCGCTGGCTGCGCAGTCGACCCGACCTTCGTTCACCTCGCGGACGACGGTGCGGAACGTCTCGTAGGAGTCCTTGCGCGACCCGTCGGCCCACAGGAGACCGGACTGCCACCCCTCCAGGTATGCCTCGTCCTGGAGCAAGAAGTTGAAGATCGCTCCGACGTACGGGTGGCAAGAGGTCAGCCGAATGCTGTCCGCGAGCTGCGTCGCCTGATCCGGCGCAGGCGTCGTGTCCGGGGGTTTCGCAGGAGTGCCTTGCGGGGGGACGAGGTCCGGAAGCGAACCCGGCCAGGTCTCGACACCCGTATAGAGCCCGCGCTTCGCCTCGTCGATCAGCGTCTGGTAGCCCGTCTCGAGGTACCAGATCGGAACGCCGTCCTCGGGAAGCGGTTGAGCTGTGCCGCCGAACGCTTCGCGCAGGACCGCCACGAGCCGGTCGATGTCTCCGATGGACAGGATGGCCTCGTCGGCATGGGGTGTCCACGGCCGCTCGTCGGAGCGCGCGGGGTACGGGTGGTGGCCGAACGTGTCGAAGATCGGTCGGGTGCGGCCGCTCGCACGGAACGACGCACCCATGGCCCTGATGAACCTCGCCGGCGAGTGGGAGACGTTCGAGAACGCATTCGGGTTGTCGTTGCCCCAGAGGGAGGTCGCAGGGGCTACGACGTTCACGGAAGGACGCAATCCGTGGAGGACGTCCCAGCAGCGTGCGAGGAGCTCCTGGTAGCGAGCGGGCGCTTCGCTCGCACCCAGCGCCGTGTACTGCGGCCTCCAGAATCCCGACAGATTCGGCTCGTTCCAGATGACGACGTCGTTGATCTGCGGGAAGCGAGTGATCAGTCGGCCGACGTACGTGCAGTACTGATCCCGGCTCTCGGCGCTGACGGGGATCCAATCCCTCGAGAAGACGGCTACGACGACCCGCATGCCCCCAGCTCCAACGACGACGCCGTTGAGCGCGGTGGCATCCTGGGGCGAGAGATCCGTCTGTCCCGGCTGCCACCCCAACGTGATCCCCAGGGCGCGAAGGCCCAGGTCGCGCGCGACGACGACGGTCTGGGCGGTTCCCCACTTGAGCGCGTCCTCGCGAGCGCCCACGATCATCCCGGGGCCGGCAGCGGCCGCAGGCGCGACGACCAGGATGGCGAGCATTGCGACGATCAACGACAGACGACGTCTCAACGTGCTCCCCGAGCAGTAGCTCTCAGCGGGAACTGCCGCTGTGGGTGTTCCCCCTGAACACCCTCGCCCCATCATAGACCGCTTCGAATCGATCCTCGATTCGTGCCCGTAACGATGTGGCTAGCGGAGATCCTTGTTCGACTCCATGTCGAACCACATCGCGAAGAGCGTGAACTGGCTGCCCGAGATCAGGAGCAGCGCGACGAGCACGATCGTCGGGGTCGTGATCTCGTTGCCCATCAAGCGCAGCACGACCTCCACCACTCCGAGCAGGAGCCCCGCGACCGTCATCAGGAGGCCGAGCGCGTAGAAGAAGACGAGCGGGTGGAAGTCCCGGATCACGTACTTCTCGCGCAGCCGCCAGAAGAAGCCCTTCACGAGCAGCCACGAGATACGCGGGATCACCCGGCGCAGCTTGATCCCCGACTGCTCGCCGACCCCGTAGACCGGCCGCGAGGGGAAGTCGCGCACGCGCGCGTTCCAGACGTTCAGGTGCACGAGCATGTCGTTCGGGAAGCCGTAGCCGGGATAGATCCGGTCGAGGTCGAGCTGGGCGAGGAGGTCGCGGGAGATCGCCGTGTAGCCCGTCTGCGAGTCGGCCACGTGCCAGTAGCCGGAGGCGATCTTCGTCAGCAGCGAGAGGATGGCGTTGCCGATGTAGCGCGTGCGCGGGATCAGCTTCCACGCCTCGCCGGAGACGAGCCTGTTCGCCTTCGCGTAGTCGACCTCGCCGCGGGCGACCGGCTCGACCAGCGTGAGCAGGTCGGCGGGATCCATCTGGTTGTCGGCGGCCATCACGCAGGTCACGTCGATGCCGTCCGCGAGCGCCGCCTGGTAGCCGGTCACGATCGCGGCCCCGACACCGCCCTGGCGGTCGCGCGAGACGAGCTGCACCCGCTCGTCCGCGAGCTCGCGCACGCGCTCGCCGGTGGCGTCGGTGGAGGCGTCGTCGACGACGAGGACGCGGTCGACGAACTCGGGGATGCCCGCGATCGTGGCCGCGATCAACCGCTCCTCGTCGTGGGCGGGGACGACGACCGCGACGCGCTTCCCGTCGACCATGGGCTAGCTCTTGCGAGCCGGGAGCCGGTCGGCGAGGAGCGCCGCCGCGCAGCCGAGCAGCAGGCCGATCAGGGCGCCGACGAGCGCGGCGTTGCGCGGGCTGCGCGCCGTGGTCTTGGAGGCGACGGCCGGCTCGAGGATCCGGCTCTGCTCGACCTGCGTCGCAAGCGTCAGCAGCTGGCGGGCGTTGAGGAGGTCCTCCTGGATCGTGCTGCGCCGTTGCTCGAGTGCGGAGAGCGTCGAGTTGAGGCTCGTCACGATCAGGAAGCGCTCGGCAACTGGCAGCGTCTGATTCTCGAGGGCGGCTGCCTGTTCGCGCGCAGCGATGTTGAAGCGATTGTTGATCCCTTCGATCTCCTCCTCGTCGGTCTGGATTTGCTCCTCGAGGGTCGCGATCTTCGCGTCGACGTACTCGCCCGCGGTTCGCGTGACTCGTTTCGCGAGCGCATCGGCGGCGGACTCGACCTTTCGTGGCGCGTCTCCGGTGACCGCGATCTCGTACAGCGTGGTTGCCCCCAGCCGCGCCTGCCCCGCGGCGATGATGGGCGCGGTCGAAATGGCGCCCCGCAGCTTTGCGACGGGGATGCCGCTCGCCCGCGATGCCTCTTTCAGCGCCGCCTCCGAGCGGACGATCTCGCCGACGATGCGCGGGTTCGTCGCGATGCTGTTCGGGATCACGCCGCCACCCGCCGGAGTGAACGGCTGCCCGAGGTACAGCAGCGTCTCTGCCCGGTGAACCTGTCCGCCGCCGAGCGCGAGCGCCCAGCCGAGGAGCGCGCCGGCGAGGACGCCGAGCACCGGCAGCCACCAGCGCGCCGCGATCTTCGCCCAGGCGGAGCGGAGGTCGACCTCCTGTTCGGCGTCGAGATCCGGCTCGGAGCGCGTACTCACGCGCGCGACTCTACCGCGGAGACCCGCTCGTGCTGCGCCTCGAGCACCACGTGGGGCGCGCCGCCGACGACGAGCTTCACCGCTCGACCATCCCATAGACCCGCGCGTGGCCGACGAGATAGAGCCGCTCCGCGTCGGCGACGACGGGCGTGTACTTGCCGTCGTCGAAGCTCCAGAGGAGCCGGCCGTTGCGCGCGTCGAGCGCGTACGTCTTCTCCTCGAGCGTCGCGAAGTAGACGACGCCGTTCAGGACCGTGGGCGAGCCGGAGATCTCGGCGTCGGCGTCGAACTCCCAGATCGTGTCGCCCGTCGCGGCGTCGAAGGCGGTGAAGCGGCCGCTGTAGGAGCCGACGTAGACCTTCCTCCGCCACACCGCCGGCGAGGAGTAGACGTAGTCGCCCGTGCCCTGCGACCAGCGCAGCTTCCCGCTCGTGGCCCCGTAGGAATAGAGCTTGCCGTCGGTCGAGCCGATGTAGACGCGGCCGTAGGCGGCGGCCGGCGTCGAGTAGAACTGGCCGCGCCCGCCGAAGCGGTCCTGCGAGCGCGCCTGCCAGAGCTGCTTGCCGGTGGTGGCGTTCAGCGCGTAGAGGCGGCCGGCGTACGTGCCCACGTAGAGGCGGTTGCCCGACAGCGCGAGCGCGCCCTTGATTCGCCCGTCCGCCCCGAACGTCCAGCGGACGCGACCCGTTCGCTCGTCGAGCGCGTACACGCGTCCGCGCCAGTCGCCCACGTAGACACGGCCGTTCGCGACGAGCGGCGAGGACTCGGTTGGGCCGAGCTTCGTCCGCCAGCGGATCTTGCCGAAGCCGCTCGCGAACGCGATCACCTCGCCCTCGAGCCGGCCGGGGTTGCGCGTGCTGTTGCATGGCGGCTTGTTCATGAACGCCTGGAAGACCGTGTGGCCGGACACGGCCGGCGACGCGGCGACGCAGCGGCCAGAGGCGAACTTCCAGGCGCGCTTCCCGGTCTTCGCGTTGATCGCGAACATGACCCCCGAGTTGTTGGTGAAGTAGAGCCGCCCGAAGGCGATCGCAGGCGGGAACTCGAGCAGGTTGCGCGCTCCGAACGTCCAGATGCGCCGGAACGGCGGCTTCAGAGCCGATGGCCCGACACGCTGCCGGTCGTTGTCGTAGCCGTAGGTGGGCCAGACGATCCCGGGTTGCTCGCCCTGCGGCGGCGCCTCCGGCTCAGGCAGCTCCTCCTCCGGCTCGTCCGTCTCCACGAACTCGACCGTCGAGGAGCCGCGCACGTCCTCCGCGGCTTCGCGCTTGCTGAAGATGTACGCGCCGACGATGCCGCCAACCACCAGCAGCGCGACGAGCGCGGCGACCGCGATCCACTTCCTCACCGCTTCTTCTTGACCGGCTCGACCGCGTAGAGGCGCGAGTAGCCGTGCAGCAGCAGCCGGCCTCCGTTGCCCGAGACCGGCACGTACTCACCGTGGGGGAAGCGCAGCAGCACCTTGCCGCTACGCGCGTCGACGCCCGTGATCCGCCCGTAGGTCGAGCCCGCGTAGGCGACGCCGGCGACGACGGCGGCCGCGCCGGACACGGGCCCGCCGGCGCCGACCGTCCAGAGCACCCGTCCCGAACGGGCGGAGACGGAGTAGAGCCGCCCGTTGTAGGAGCCGAAGAAGACACGTCCACCCCAGACGGCCGGGGACGAGTAGACGTACGAGCCGGTGCCGACGCGCCAGAGGTAGCGGCCCGAGGTCGTGAACGCGGTCAGGCTGCCGCCTGTGGAGGAGGGGACGAAGACACGACCCTTCGCGATCGCCGGCGTGCCGTAGATGCGGCCGTTCACGGACCGCGAGAAGCGAACCCGCCCCGACCTGGCCCTGAGGGCGACCAGCCGCCCGGCGTAGTTCCCGATGTAGAGCGTCCCCTTCGCGAGCGCTGCACTTGAGGTGATCTTCGCCCCGGTCGACCGGGCCCAGCGCAGCTTGCGGCGCTTCAGGTCGAGCGCGTAGACGCGCCCGTTCCAGGCCCCGAAGTAGTCGACCCCACGCACCACGATCGGCGAGGACTCGATCGGGGAGCCGACGCGGTACTGCCAGCGCAGCCGGCCGTTCCGCCGGTCGAGCACGCGGACGACCCCGTCCATCCCGTGCACGACGATGCTCTCACCGACGACCGCAGGCGAAGAGGCCATCTTTCCCCCGGGCGGGTCGTAGCGCCAGACGACTTTGCCGCGCCGCATCTCGATCGCGTAGATCGTGCCCTTGAAGTTGCCGATGAAGGCGACGCCCTCGGAGACGACGGCCGGGAACTCGATCAGCGAGCCGACGCCGCGCGACCAGACGACCCGAAATGGCGGCCGCAGCCCGATCTCGGGATGGGCGTTCGTCCGCCGCGCGTTGCCGCCGAACATCGTCCACTGGAGCGCCTTCCGGTACACGCGCACGGTCACCTCGCGCTTCTGCCGGAACGGCATGCGCACGGTGCGCGTCGTGTAGCCGGGCTTCGAGACGCGCACCTCGAGCGCCGTGCGCTGCTTGATCCGGACCGACGCCAGGCCGCGCCGGTTCGCGTAGTCGGCCCGGCGCCCGATCACGATCCGTGCGCCCCGGATCCGCCGGTGCGTGTCCCCGTCGACGACGGTGACGAGCACCTTCGTCGGCTTCGCCTTCGGCGGGTCCGGCTCGACCGGAAGGATGGGCTTCACGATCCGCCGGGTCGGCCCGGCTGCAGGGTCGAGCACGGCGTGCGCGATCGCAGCGCACGCCGCTGCCAGGGCCACGATCGAGATCGTGACCATCCCTGCCCGGAGAAGGCGCGTCACGCCTCGCCGGGCTCGCTGGCGACCGGCTCTGGGAGATCCTCCGCGAACGGCTCCAAGCTACCGGCGGGCCCGGAGGTCAGGCACAGATGTGAGAAGAAGCGTGTCATGACGACCCCTGCGCGGAAGTCACCGAGCGTCGGCTCGGGCCGCTCGCCACGGGCGAGCTGGAGCGCGAGCTCAGGGTAGCGGCTCCCCGCGGCGAGTGGCAGCGGAAAGCCGCCGCCGAAGCGCGGGTTGACGTCGGTGACCGGCAGCGAGCCGTCGGGCTCGCGGAAGCACTGCACGTTGGCGGGGCCGACGATGCCGGCGGTCTCGGCCACCCGGCACGCGTGCTCGACGAGCTCCGCGTCCGCGATCGTGGCGCCCTTGATCGACTCGCCGCCCTTCGACTGGATCATCGTGCGCGGGATCGCGTTCAGGCAGCGGCTCTCGAGGTCGCAGAAGACGTCGACGGAGAACTCCTCCCCCAGGCAGCACTCCTGCACGAAGGAATCGACGCCCGTGTAGCCGAGGAAGAAGTCGAGCTCCGAGCGGTCGTGGGCACGGTAGATGTGGCGCGAGCCGAAGCCCTCGCGCACCTTCACGAGCAGCGGGTAGCGCGCGTCCTCCGGCACATCGCCCGGCAGCCAGCTGCGCGGGCTGGCGATCCCGTGCGCCTCGAAGAAGAGATGCGCGAGGTACTTGTCGCCCATCGTCTCGCAGACGTCCGGCTCCGGCACGAGCGCCAGGGCCGGCGCGAGCTCGGCGCGCGAGCGCGCGAGCAGCAGCTGGTCGAGGTCGGTGAGCGGGACGATCAGCCGGACGTCGTGCTCGGCGACGAGGGCTGCCAGCGCCGCCACGTAGCCGGGATCGTCGACGCGCGGCACGAACGCACGCACGTCCGCGTGGTAGAGCGCAGGCGCGAGCGGATCGAGGTCGGCGGCGATCGTCGTCGCACCGGCCCGCGCGAACGCGGAGACGATGTCGACGCGCTGGCCGGCGCAGGTGAAGAGGACCGCGGTCACGGAGGAGAGGCTAGCCCGTCCATCCGCCGGTCTCGCCCTTGTAGGTGCCGCCGAGGAGGGCGAGCGGCGTGCGCAGCAGGATCTTCAGGTCGACAAGCGGCGAGCGGTGCTCGACGTACCAGACGTCCAGCTCGATCCGCTCCGGCCAGGACAGCTCCGCACGGCCGTGGATCTGCGCCCAGCCGGTGATCCCAGGCTTGACCTCCAGCCGGCGGCGCTGGCGCTCGTCGTAGCGCTCGACCTGGTAGCGGAGCGTGGGGCGCGGCCCGATCAGGCTCATGTCGCCGCGCACGACGTTGAGCAGCTGCGGCAGCTCGTCGATCGACGTGCGCCGCAGGAAGGCACCGACGCGGGTGATGCGCGAGTCGCCCACGTTGACGGCGTAGCCGGCCCCCTGCGTCTCCGCGCCGACGACCATCGTGCGCAGCTTCAGCAGCTCGAAGTCCCGCCCGTCCTGCCCGACGCGCGTCTGGCGGTAGAGCACCGGCCCGCGATCCTCGAGCCTGATCGCGACCGCCGCGGCGACGAGCACCGGGCTGGCGAGCGCGAGGCCGAGGCCGGCGATCGCCTTGTCGAGCGTCCGGTTCAGCGTGTGCCCTCCGCCGCTTCCCAGGTGGCGGGCACGCCGCGCCGGAGGTAGTTCCAGAGCGAGACGACCGTCGCCCACGTGACGAGGACGTAGTAGCGCGCGAGCCCGACCCCCACGGCGGCGGCGGCGAGCAGGGCCAGCTGCGCCGCCAGCACGAGCTGGTAGACGAGCCCCTCTCCGACCAGCGCCACCGAGGTGGCGAGCAGGACGAGGTGGAGCACGCCGCTGCCGTAGCGGAGCACGCGGTGCGAAAGCATCTGCACGAGGTAGCCGAACGGGAGCCGCTTCAGCATCGAGCCGCGGAGCGTGATCTCCCAGCAGTGCTCGAACATCCGCACCTTGCGCCGGTACTCGCTCTCGTTGGACGGGGTCGGCTTCTCGAAGGCGTGGGCCGCCGGCTCGTAGACGGCGCGGCGCCCCGCCTGCACCATCCGGTACGGGAAGGAGAGGTCGTGGCCCCACTTGGGATCGACCTCGACGTAGTCCGAGCGCCGGACCGCGTAGATCGAGCCGTTCCCACCCGTGACCGAGCCCAGCTGCGACTCCGCCTGCCGCTGCAGCATCTCGTAGCGCCAGTACGCGCCCTCGCGGTTGGAGCCGTCGGCCGCCTCGAGCACCAGCTGGCCGCACACGTAGGCCACGTCGGGATCGGCGAAGTTGCGCACGAGCGCGCGGAGGGCGTCGGGAGCCCAGGTCGCGTTCGCATCGGAGAAGGCGACGATCTCGCCCTGCGCCTGGCGGACGGCGCGATCCTGCGCCGCCACCTTGCCCCCGCGCTCGTTCACGAGCAGGCCCACGCGGGGCGCGAAGCGCTCGACGAGCTCGTGCGTGCGATCGGTGGAGGCATCGGAGGTGACGACGAGCGCCAGCTTCTCGGCCGGGTAGTCGAGCGCGAGCAGGTTCTCGAGCCGCCGCTCGATCACGGCCTCCTCGTTGTAGGCGGCGACGATCACGGTCACGTCAGGCTCGACCGCGTCGGTGCGGACACGGCGCGCACGGGCGCGCGCGAGGGCCGCAGCTGCGAGCGGATAGAGGGCGTGGGTCCACGCCAGCGCGGCGAGGGAGCCCCAGAAGAGGATCTGCGCGAGGAGCACCGCCGCTTCAGTCATTGTCTCGTCGATGTCCCTGCACCGGCGACCCATCGTATGGGAGGGCCTTGCGCTCGCGGTTCTCGTCGCGGCCCAGGCCGCGCTGTTCGGGCGGCTCGTCGGCAACCGGACGGACTACGACGAGGGCGTCTACCTGACGAGCCTCGACGCGCTGGAGCACGGGCAGCGGCTCGGCGAGGACGTCTTCGCGCCCCAGCCGCCGGGCTGGTACCTCCTCCTGCGGCTGATCTCGCTGGCCGGCGCCGACACGGTGCGCGGCTTCCACATCGGCATGGTCGTCGTCGCGATCGCGACCTGCTTCGCCGCGTATCTCCTGGGCCGGGCGATCGCCGGGCCGGTCGCCGGCCTCGCCGCGTCCGCGCTCCTGACGATCGCACCGCCGTTTCCGCTCTTCGCGCATCAGGTACTCGCCGACGTGCCCCCGTTCACGCTCGCGCTGCTGGCGTTCTGGGGCGCCTGGGAGGCACGGGAACGGCGCTCCGTCGGGCTCGCAGCGGCGGCGGGCGCCGTGCTCGCGCTGGCGATCACGGTGAAGCCGAACGCGGTACTTGCGATCCCGACCTTCCTGCTGCTGCTCCTCTGGGAGCGGTCGGGACGCGGCCGCGCGCTCGTTGCGGCACTGGGCGGCGCGGTCCTCGTCGGGCTGGTCTTCGCACTCGCCTACCGCGACGTCCTGAGCGAGCTGTGGGAGAGCGTCGTCGTCTACCACCGCGACGCGCGCGACACGCCCGACGTGGTCGACAAGTGGCACGAGCTGACGACCTTCCTCAACTGGCGCACGCCGTTCGCCTGGCTCGTCGTCGCCGGACTGGCAGGGTCGGTCCTGCTGCTGCGCCGCCGCCAGATCGGCGCGGTCTGGGCGCTCTGGGCCTGGGCGGCGGTCTCGGCGGCGTTCCTCGCCTACCACCACCCTCTCCACCACAACCACCTGCTCGCCCTGCCGGTCGCGCTCGCCGTTCCCGCCGCGGCCGCGCTCGGCATGCTGGCGCTCGGATCGCGCCACCGCCCGCTCGCGATCGGAGCGCTCGCCGTGGTGCTCGCCGCCGGCTACGTCCAGCAGCAGCGTCGCGTGACGCTGGACATCGTCGACGAGCGGTCCGAGCTCGTCCGGGCGGCCGAGCTGATGCAGCGGGAGACAGAGCCGGACGACCTGGTCGTCTCCGACCAGCCGATCGTCCCCTTCCTCGCTGATCGGCGCGTTGCAGGGCCGCTCGTGGACACGGCCGTGCTGCGCTTCCAGACCGGCTCCCTGACCGATGCGGAGGTCATGGCCGTCCTGCGCGAGTACGACGTGCGCGCGGTCGTCGCCGATCGAGCGTTCCTGACGCCGACCCGCCCTCCTTGCAGGCATCCGTGAGCGATACCACTCTTTCGAGCAACAACGGGGCGTTTCGGTCTGGGTGCGCAGGTAGGCGGTTACCCTGCCGCCCGTGGCAACCAAGGACGCAGTAACCCCGACCGGCGCCCAGATGCGCGGCGTGCACGCCGGCGCAATCGTGCTGGTGGGCGTCCTCGCCCTCAACCTCGGCAACTACGTGTTCCACCTGATCGCGGCTCGCTCGCTCGGACCTGCGCGTTACGGGGATCTCGCGACGCTCATCGCGATCTCGGGTCTGATCGCCCTGCCTCTTGGAGGGGTCCAGGTGTGGGTCGCTCGCTATGTGGCGCAATACACAGCAGTCGGCGATGAAGCAGCAGTCCACTGGTTCGCCCGTCGTGCTATGGCCTACACCGCGGTCGGAGGCGGGATCGCAACAGTTGCTCTGCTTGCCCTGTCTTGGCCGCTGAAGGATGCCCTCGGAATCGCCAGCATCGCAGCGGTTGCGCTGACCGCGATGACCATGTTCCCGGCGGCGACGTCCCCGATCACCTGGGGACTCGCACAGGGCCTGCAGCGATTCAAGCTGATCGCAGTCACGTACGTGAGCGGCGCCGTCGCCCGGGTTGCGCTGACCGTGCTGGCGTTCGCCGTCGGGCTGAAGGTCGGAGGCGCGATGCTCGCGACGCTTGTTGCCATGCTTGTCGCTGTCGCGGTACCGCTGTGGGTGCTGCGCGCCTGGCTGCGGCCAGCCGCATCGAGCGGGCGACGCGTCACCCGGCTCGAGGCCGGCCGCTCGCTCACACCGGTTCTCCTCGGCCTACTGGCGATCGCGGCGCTGACCAGCCTGATGTCGTTGTCGCGAAGGTCGCGTTGACAGAGCAGGAGGCCGGGATCTACGGCAGCGCATCCCTGGTGGGTCGGGTGATCCTCTACCTCCCGGCGGCCATCATCACGGTGCTCCTTCCCCGCGTTGCGGCGCGGGCGGCCGACCGAATCAAGACGACAGACATCCTCCGCCGCAGCATCGTCGTCACCCTGACGTTCTGCACAGCAACGACTCTCGTCTACGCAGCGGCCGGAAGTCTGATCGTACGAATCGCATTCGGCGCGGACTACGCCGATGCGGCCGGCCTGCTGTGGCTCTTCGGCGTCGCCATGACGGGTTACGCATTGCTTAACGTCCTGCTGGTGTACCACCTTGGCCACGAGCGGAGCGGGTTCGCGTGGCTGCTCGTGACGGGCGCGGTGGCCCAGATCGCGATGTTCCTCGCCTTTCACGAGAGTTCTCGGCAGCTCGTCACGGTCGACATCACCATCGCTGCGATGTTGCTGGTCGCACACGAGATCCTCACCCGCGGCCTGTTCATCCGTGCACTCGTCCGGGGCTGATGAGACAGCCGTCGGCTTAGACGAGCCGCCTCCGCTCGGCGGCCGTGGCGCAGCAAGAAAGAAGGCAGGAAGAGGCACCCGGCTACCATGCGCGCGGTGCAACGGTCGCCCAGGTGGTCGCACGTCGACGCTCGCGTCCGGTCGGCAACCCGGTTGTTGCGGCTGACAACGCGCGATCTCTACGCATTCGCATTCTTCATCGCTCTCACGGTGCTCTGGTTCCACGAGCTACTCGGCGATCTGGGCGAATCTGTGCTCGTCGGGCCCAACGACGCATCCGCGGGGATTCGCGCCTACTGGGGGGCATCACACGTCGGCGAAAACCCCTTCACGCTTGAGCGCGACCCGCTGAACGGCGCACCGGAAGGGATGCCCTGGTCACGCGCCGTCCAGTTCGCGAATGCGTTCATCCCCGGCTCGATCTGGCTGCTCCACTACGCCGTCGGGTTCGGGGCGGCCGCCAACCTCTACCTCCTCGTCGGATTCGTGCTTACCGGCTTCGCGATGTACGTACTTCTGGATCGACTCGGCTTCCACCCGATCGGCAGCCTCCTCGCCCGGGTTCGTGGTCGCGTTCAACCCCTGGATGATCGAGCGTGCGTATGCCGGCCACGCCGGATTCATGCACGCCTGGGTCTTTCCGGTCCTGGTCGGTGCCCTTCTCTACCAGCATCGGCGGCGGACGCTCTGGTCCGCGGTCGTCGTCGGACTCGCGGTCGTGGCGACGACGCTCTACCAGAACTCCTACTACGGCCTCCTCGCGGTCCTCGTCGTGGGTGTGTTCTGGGTTGTCGAACTCGTGCGACCCGGACGTGGCAGGAGCGTCTCTGGTTGTTCACCCTCGCCGACGTAGCCATCGTCGCCACGATCGTCGCTTTCCTCCCCGCGCTGATCGCCTGGCACTACGACCGCGAATCCGTGGCCAGAGTCGTCAGCAACCCGGTGACTCAGCTTCAGGATCTCGGCGCCGCCCCCGAGTCCTATGTGCTCCCTTCGGCGCGACATCCGATCTTCGACTCCGTCACGCGCGCCGTCGACGAGCGGGCCGACGACCCTGGTCCGAGAACACGCTCTTCCTCGGCTGGTCGCTGATCCTGATGGGCGCCGTGGGCATCGCACTCGTTCTACGGAGGCACCGAGATTCGCTGACGACACCACTCCGCAGATTTTTCCTCGTGCGCATGGCCGCTCTCGCGCCCGCGGCTTTCGTTCGTCTCGTTGAAGCGGGAGACGTCCGTCTTCGGGATGGACATCCCGATGCCGTCATATCTGATCGGCGAGATCACAACGTTCTGGCGTGTTTTTGCCCGCTTCGGACTCCTCGTCACCTTCGCGCTCGCGGCACTGGCCGCATTCGCGCTGACGGTGCTGATTCGGCGCTATCGCCACGGCCTTGCAGTAGCGGTCGCAGCCTGCGCGCTGGTGGTGGTCGAGTACTTCTCCGGCTTCGCGCCTACGTACTCGTTCGCCAACCCCGATCCGTGGGTCGGTTGGCTGAAGCAACAGCCACGCGGCATCGTCGCCCACTACCCGCTCCCAACCGATAAGGCGCCGGCGCTGGATCTCGTTGCGCAGACGTACTACCTCCAACGGCTCCACGAGCACCCGATGTTCTCGATCTTCGGTTCCGGCTCGGGCGGGACGCGAGAGGAGGCGATCCGACTCGTCAGCCGCTACATCGACGATCCGGTCACACCCGGCGTGCTCAAGGCGGAGGGGGTGAACTACATCCTGGTTCACGATGACGTCTACCGCCAGGAGGGGAAGGAGCCTCCCCCCGTACCGCCCTCCTTCGAGCATGTTGCAACCTTCGGGAACGTGCGCGCGCTTCGGCTCGCCGACGGCGTCCAGCCTGCAGATCTGCCGGCGCTCCTGGAGCAGAACGCTGCTGCGATAGCCCTCACACAGGGGCTTCCGACCCCCGATATCGAGATTTCGACCGCCACAGCCGACGCGGTGGTTGTCGCACTCGACTGGTCTGACCCTCGCCTCCGCCGCGTCGCGCTCAACATCAGTGCGAGCGCCTCGCAGCCGTCGACTCTCGAAGCCGTCGACGAAGGCGGGGCCGTCGTGGGCAGCGTGCCGATCGGGACCCAGCCCACCTTGGTGACGTTCGCCCCGCTGTCGATCGACGATGGCGACGAACGGCTCGTGCTCCGGACAGCCGAGGGTACGGATCTGCAGGTCCACGAGGTCGCCGTGCAACCGATCGCGGACTTCTCGTCGAGCCTCCGCGACTAACCATCCGACTATGCTCGCGCGCGTGCGACTAAGCGTCGTCATCCCTGCTTACAACGAGGCGGCGTCGCTGCCGGAGACGATCCGCTCCGCCACCGCAGCCATCCGCAGGAGCGGCCACTTCGAGGACGCTGAGATCGTTGTCGCCGACGACGGCTCCACCGACGGAACCGGCGAAGCGGCGCTAACCGCCGAGAACGGAATCCCCGTCCGGCTCGCCCGGCTCGCCGAGAACCGCGGCCGCTTCGCGGCGCGTCGTGAGGGACTTGAAGCGGCGGAAGGCGAGTACGTGCTGTTCCTCGACGCGGGCGTGACCGTGAACGAGGACGGGCTGCGCTTCGTCGGGGACGAGCTCGAGCAGCGGGGAGCCGACGTCTGGAACGCGCATACGGTCACAAACACGGCGGGCAATCCGCTCGGCTACTTCTGGGGCGTGGTCAGCGCGCTCGCGTTTCCGGACTACCTCAGCGACCCGCGCACGACGTCGTTCGACGCGTCGAACTTCGACCGCTTCCCGAAGGGGACGACGTGTTTCTTCGCTCCCCGCGACCTGCTGCGCAGCGCAATCGAGTCGTTCCGTTCGCGCTACTCCGACACGCGAAACGCGAACGACGACACGCCGCTCCTCCGCAGCGTTGCCGCGCAACGCCCGATTCACATTTCGCCGAGCTTCGCCTGCACGTACACGCCGCGCGATGACATGGGCGCGTTCCTGCGCCACGCTGTGCACCGCGGCGTCGTCTTCCTCGACGGGCACGGTCGCCGCGAGTCGCGCTTCTTCCCGGTCGTCGCCGCGTTCTACCCAGTCAGCGTCGCCGGGGCTGTTCTTGTGGTGAGGCGGCCGGCTCTCGCTCCGCTGTGCGCTGCCACGGCCGTCGCGGCTGCGGCGGTTGCGGCGGCACGGACGACCCGCCGTCGGGAGGAGATCGTCGCCTTCGCCGCGCTCGCTCCGGTCTATGCGGTAGCCCACGGAGCTGGAATGTGGAAGGGGCTCGTGCTCGCTGCGCGCGTCCGTCTCGGGGCGCACGGTGATCTGTGCGATCTACGGCACGACGGGCGAGCTGATCAAGCTGGCCCCGGTGCTCGTCCGGATTCGCGGGGCCGGCGGCCGCTACGTCAGCGCAACGACAGGACAGCAGGTCGAGCAGATCCCGGCGTTGCTCGACCAACTCGGCCTGCCACAACCCGATGTATGGCTCGCCCGCGGCTCCGGGGGTCGCGACCTGCACTCGAACTCCGACATCCCGGTCTGGCTCGCCCATGTCACGTCGACGTTCGCGCGCGAGCGCAGGCACCTTCGCCATCTCGGCCGAAACGGCGGCGGCAAACCACTCGTGCTCGTGCACGGAGACACCATGACGACCGTTCTGGGCACGCTGATGGGCCGAGCCCTGCGTGCTCCCGTGGCCCACATCGAGGCCGGCGTTCGCACCTGGGACATGTTCCATCCGTTTCCCGAGGAACTGAACCGCCGTGTCGTGTCGCGGGTCGCCCAGATCCACTATGCGCCGGGGCCTGCCGCGGCAGCGAACCTGAAGCGCGGCGTCGTTGTGGACACGGGCACAAACACGATCAGGGACAGCGTTCACCTGGCACCACGGGATTCTCCGATTCCCGCAGCCGTGGAGGGACGTCGTTACGGCGTCGTCAGCCTGCACCGGTACCGAGCTCCTGAAGGAGCGCGAACTGCTGCGGAACACGCTCGAGACCCTCGCGCGACACGCCCAGTACACTCCACTTCTCTTCATCGACCACCCCGTCACGATCGCCGCGATCGAGCGCTTCGGCCTCGCCGAGTTCTTCGACGCCGAGCGCTTCATCCGGACGCCGCGGTTCAGCTTCTTCGCCTTCGTTGAGCTTCTGCGCAGAAGCGCATTCCTGGTCACCGACAGCGGCGGCAGCCAGGTCGAGTCCTTCGAGCTCGATAGGCCGTGCCTCGTGCATCGGAAGAAGGTCGAGCAGCCGGAGGGTGTGGGCGAGAACGTCGTCGTGTCGGGATTCTCGACAGACCTGTTGGAACGCTTTCTCGAGAATCCCGACCGGCACCGTCGCACCTCTCCGCACTCCGGCTCTCGCCGTCGGACGTGATCGTCGCGGACCTCCGACAGCGCGGATACCTTCGCACCTCGTGAGCGGTAAGAGGATCAGAGTGGCGCTGGTTGGCGCCGGCCAAATGGGACGGCATCACGCCCGCGTGGTTGCAGAGTCGGCCGCCGCCGACCTGGTCCCATCGTCGACCCGCACGAGTCCGCCAACCGGTCGCTGCTCCCCGCCACGCGCCCCTCCTCGACAGCCTCGACGAACTGCTCGCCGGGGAGCTCCCGACCTCGCGATCGTCGCGATCCCAACGAAGGATCATGCAAAGACCACCTCCCGACTCCTCGCCGCCGGAGTGCACGTGCTCGTGGAGAAGCCGATTCCGGCACGGTCCGAGGCCGAGCGCCGGATCGAACTCCGCGGCAGAACGAGCGCTGATCCTGGCCGTCGGGCACGTGGAGCGCTTCAACCCTGCCGTCCGGGCGCTGCGCGACAAGCTGCGAACGGGTGATCTCGGCCGCGTCTTCCAAGTGCACGCGCGCAGGCTCAGCCCGTTCCCGGCGAGGATCGGCGACACGGGTGTCGCGTTCGATCTTGCCACGCACGATCTCGACGTGATGTGCGCGAGCTCGCCGGCACACCGGTGCGACTCTCGGCGGAGGCGGACCGGAAGGCTCACCGCTCGCACGAGGACCTGCTCGCCGCGATCCTGCGCTTCGACAGCGGAGTGATCGGGGTGCTGGAAGTGAACTGGCTGACGCCGATGAAGGTTCGTCAACTGACCGTCACGGGCGAGCGTGGCACGTTCGTCGTCGACTACCTGAACCAGCACCTCACCCTGTACGAAAACTCGCACGAGAGCGAGTCGTGGTCGGCACTCGACATTTTCGACGGCGTCACCGAAGGCAACGTCGTGCGCTTCGCGATCCCTCGTGTGGAGCCGTTGCGCGCCCAGCTCGAGGCCGTGATCGCCGCGATCCGCGGCGAAGGTGTTGAGTACGTCGACGGGCAAGCCGGATTGCGCGCGCTGCGCCTCGCACTGGCCGTGATCGAGGCGGGTGTATCGGGCGCGGCCGTCGAGCTCGAGGCCGTCTAGGGTCCGCGGGCGAGCCCGGCGAGATAGGCCACGTGGGTTGCGAACAGCGCCGGCGCCGTGGCGAGCCCGACGGCGAGTGACCGGAACTTGAGTGCGGCGACCAGGCCGCCGCCGACGAGTAGCAGTGCGTACGCGAGCACCGTCACCAGCCACACCGGAGCACGTCCGGAAACGCTAGGCCCGGCAGCCAGCCGAGCAGGAGCCAGGGCAGGCCGAGCGCAAGCACGACCGTTCCCGGACGAACCGCTGCGAGCCGGCGCAGGCGGAGTGCATGCGCGGTCGATCCACCGTACGCAGCGACCGAGCGGAGATGCGGACGGACGAGTGGCGGCGCCGAAGAGGCGACAACCGACTCGGGTGTGTAGAGAACGTCGAGTCCTTGAGCGGTCAACTCGCTGACGACCCACTCGAGGGGTGTGCCGGGCTCGAGCTCGAGCAGGACGTCTCGGCGGGCGACGAGGGCGTCGGCGGGAAAGTCCTTGACGATCCGCAGGTTGCCGGGCATGAAGCGGAAGTACTGGAGCCGCCGCCAAGCCTCGATTCGCGCACCGCGGCCGCGGCCCGCTGCGATACGTTGCCGGCCGACGGTGCAACCGAGGGCGTCACAACGGCGCCGATCTCCGGCCGACGCAGGAAGGGCACCGTCGCGGCGAGCCAGTTCGCGGTCGGCACGACCCCCGGCCGGAAGATCGCGACGACCTCGCCAGTAGCCCACCCCGCAATCTCGCTCGGGGTCGGCGTCTACGCCGGCCTCGGCGTCCAGCGGCTCAATCCTCGCGTAGTGCAGCTTCCTGGGGACGCCGGGGGCGACGAGGCGAACCGATACGACAGGCGGTAGCCGCGTGGCCGCGTCCAGCCGAACGCCCCCGCGAGCGCCCGTCGACGCTGGTAGTAGCGCAGGATCCGCAGCCGATAGAAGATCGCGGCCGTGTCGACGAGCGCCCGCACCACCGCGAGCGAGCGCACGCCCGAGCCGGTGAAGCGGTAGTCGAGCCGGATCGGCAGCTCTTCGATCCGAGAGAAGCCGAGGGCCCGCGACACCGCCAGGAACTCCAGGTCGAACGCGTACCGCTTGACGAGGAGCAGCGGGAGAACCTGCTCCCCGACCTCCCGCCGGAAAACCTTCAATCCCACCTGGGTGTCGCGGACGTTGAGCCTGAAGAGGATGCGCACGAGCTGCTGATAGAGCCAGCTGGCCGCGCGGCGGGAGCGCGGGTAGAAGACGTCGGAGTCGGGATGGCGCTTGGAGCCGATCGCGAAGTCGAGCTGCCGCTCCTGCGCCGCCGCCACGAACTTCGGCAGCCACGCCGGGTCGAGGTCGAGATCCGCGTCGATGTACCCGACGTAGCGCCCGCGGGCCTCCAGCGCCCCGATCTTGACCGCGTAGCCCTTACCGAGATTGCGGTCGTAGTGGATGACGCGAACGTCGCCCGCGTGCTGCTCGACGACGCGCTCCGCCGTCCGATCGATCGATCCGTCCGAGACGACGATCAACTCGAAGTCGGCCCCCAGCCCGGCCTCGAGCGAGCTGCGGATCGTCTCGACGTTGTCCGCGATCGCCGCCTCCTGGTTGAACACCGGGACGACGACGCTGAGGAGCGGCCGCACCTCTGCATCAGCCGTGTCGACGGGCGCGCCCGGCTCGGCCCGTTCGCTCACGCTCAAATCTCGGCTGGTTGCTCGGGTGCGGCGAGGGCAACCACGTCACCGTCGACCAGCATCCGCACGAGGCTATCGAAGGCGACTGTGGGCGTCCATCCGAGCCGCTCGCGTGCCTTCGCCGGGTTGCCGACGAGGTTGTGCAGCTCTGCCTTCCCGCGCCGCAGTGCCGGATCGGAGCGGACGTGCTCCCGCCAGTCCAGGCCGACGTGCTCGAACGCACAGCGCACGAGATCCTCGACCGAATGCGTCACGCCGCTGGCGACCACGTAGTCGTCCGGCTCGTCCTGCTGCAACATCCGCCACATCGCGTCGACGTAGTCCCCCGCGTAGCCCCAGTCGCGGCGCGAGTCGAGGTCGCCGAGGACGAGCACGTCGTCGAGGCCGGCGGCGATGCGCGCGGCGCCGTTCGCGACCTTGCGCGGGAGGAAGTCGAGCGGCCGGCGCGGGGACTCGTGGTTGTAGAGGATCCCGCACGACGCGTGCATGCCGTAACGGCGCCTGTATGACCGGACGATGAAAACGGAGTACGCCTTAGCGGCGCCGTACGGCGTCAGCGGCATCAGCGGCGTCTCCTCCGTCTGCGGCGCCTCGGTCGGCTCACCGAAGATCTCGCTCGAGGCGGCCTGGTAGACACGCGCGTCGGGCACCGTGCGCCGCGCGGCCTCGAGCAGCGCGGTCGCACCGACCGCGGCGAACTCGGCCGTCAGCACGGGCTGCTGCCAGGACATCGGGACGAAGGACGGCGCGGCCAGGTTGTAGATCTCGTCGGGACGCGAGCTCCGTAGCGCGTCGACGAGCGCCAGCTCGTCCAGGAGCTCGGCCTGGATCAGGTTCACGTCGCCGCGGACGCCGGCGAGGTTCGGATACTGCGCCGACACCGGCCGGCGCACGATCCCGAAGACCTCGTAGCCGCGACCCAGGAGGAGCTCGGCCAGATACGACCCGTCCTGGCCGCCGATACCGGTGATGAGGGCGCGGCTGCTCATCGTCCCCGCGCATTCTGCTCGTAGACGGCGTGGAGCGCGGCCGCCGCCGCCGCCGGAGCGAGCCGCTCCTCGGCTGCCTTGCGCGCGCCCGCGCCGAGCTGCCTCCGCCGCTCGGGATCTGCGAGCAGGAGCTCGAGCGCGCCCCGCAGGGCCTGCACGTCGCCGGGCTTGACGAGGATCGCGTGGGCACCGACGAGACCGCCCACGGCCGACGCCACCACGGGCCGGCCGTAGGCCATCGCCTCGTAGGCGGCGAAGCCCAGGCCGTCGCGGCGGGACGGGACGCAGACGACGGCTGCGCGCTCGAAGTACGCGCCGACCTCGCTCGGCGGCACGAACCCCAGGGCCTCCGGCACGCGGGCGCGGAGGGGGCCGTCGCCCACGATCACCCGCGGCATCCCCTCTGTCGCCTCGAGGAATTCGAGAATGCCCTTCTCCGGCGCCAGCCGCCCGACGAAGAGGACGTGCGGTGGCTCGTCCGGCTCGCCGACCTCGTCCGGGATCGCGACGACGGGTGGCACGTACCGCACCTCGCGCGCGCCGAGCTCCCGAGCCGCCTCGACGAGGAACTCGGATGCGGCGATCGCGAGCCGTGCGCGCCGCAGCAGCGGGCGCGCGAGCCAGGGCAGGCGCCGCGCCAGCTCGACGTCGGTGCCCCAGAGCTGTACGACGTACGGCTTGCGTGTCGTCCACGCGACGAGGGCGGACGGAAGCCAGTGGGCGTGCACGAGGTCGGCGTCACGCGCCGCCCGCCGGGCCGCCCGCACGAACGCGACGAAGGCCGCAGGTAGCAGGAGCACGAGCCACGGGCGCCGGCGCAGGTTGCCGGGGACGCCGTGACCGTAGGCGATGCCGAAGTGTCGGAACGATGCCGGCGAGACGACCTCCACGTCGACTCCGAGCGCCCGAACGCCCTCGACGGCGTCGCGCACGAAGTGCCCGGCCATGTCGCCGGCGTGGCGTGGGTACGACGTCGTCAGGACGACGACCTTCACAGCCGCCGGGCCGCTTCCGCTCCGGGGTCGGCGAAGCCGACCCCTCCGCTCTCAACGGCTCCGTCAAGCCTACGCCTGAACACGATCGGGGCTGCGAGCACGAGCAGGGAAAACGCGAAGAAGTAATAGAACTGCATCGTCAGGTAGAAGGCGTTCGCGGCGATCGTGCCGACGAGAGCGGCGGTCAGCCCCCACGCGAGCGGACGCACGCGCGCAGCCGCGGCGTCTCCCGCCGCGGCGAGCCGGCGCCCGATCTCGCGGACCACGCCGAGCCGGCGGAAGAGGTAGACGAGGAAGGCGACGAAGAGCAGCGTGCCGACGATGCCGGTCTCCACGACGGTGGCGACGTAGAACGAGTGTGGCCCGAAGTTCGTCCGCCCGGTGACGAACTCGTAGTAGACGGAGAAGTTGTTCAGCCCCAGCCCGAAGAGCGGATGCTGCGAGAGCACATCGGGGATGAAGCGGTAGACCTCGAAATGGGTCGACGCGCCCGCTCCCTCGGTGCTCACGCGCGAGCGCAGGACGGTCTCGAAGAACTCGCGGCGCGAGGCGATCACCGCAAGGATCAGCGCCGCCACCCCCGCCACGGGCACGAGCAGCGCGGCCGAGCGCAGCTTACGCCGGTAGGGAACCGCGAGTACGAGCAGGCCGGCCCCGAGCCCGAGCAAGCCGCTCCGCGAGAGCGTCGCCAGCTCGATCAGGAGCAGGAACATCAACAGCACCGCGAGCGGCACGCGCAGCCGGTGGCCTCGCTCCAGCCGGAGGTAGATCGGCGTCAGCACGAGCAGCGGCACGACGAGCTCGATGCCCAGGTGGTTCGGGTCGCCGGTGAGCGCGTTCGGCCGGTACACGCTCTCGCCCTCGATCGCGCCGTAGATGTTGATCGAGCTGGCGCCGCCCGTGATCGGCCCCAGCAGCGACTGGTCGAGGTTCACGTCCGCGACCTCCGCGGCCGCGAGCTGGACGATCCCGTAGGCGGCGTTCGCGGCGATGCCGAGCATGAAGGTCGAGAGGGTGAGCCAGTAGAACCGCTCCGTGCGCCGGGCGACGTAGACGACGCCGGCGACGAGGAAGAGGAAGTGGAGCAGGAACTTGACCATGCCCTTGGCCCACTGAGCGAGCGCCTGCTCCGTCTCCAGGTTGAAGAAGCCGAACAGGTAGACGAGTAGGAAGAGGAGGAAGAACCCGCCGACGATCGCCGCCCCGCGCTGAAACCGTCGTTGCCCGGTCGCGAGCAGGTTGGCCCCGAAGCCGACGAGGAAGAGCGCGGTCAGGACGTCGGAGAGGCTGAGGGTGCCCGCGACCTCCCACTGGAGCTTCGCGAACGTAACCGTGAACAACGTCGCGAAGAAGAGGAAGTCGGTGACGCGTGAGGGCCGTCTCACAGCGAGCGCAGCAGCTCCGCGAGCTCCTCGGCCCGCGCACGGCGCGAGAGCCGGTGGCGCGTCTCGGGCGGGAGCTCGACGGACGCGAGGCCGCCGTTCGAGAAGCGCTCGTGGAGATCCGCCAGCGCCGCCTTCAGCGCCTCGACGTCGTCCGGAGGCGCCACCACCCCCGCTCCGGTCTCGCGGATCAGCTCCGCGGCGGCCCCGTCCGGAGGCACCGCGGCCAGGATCGGCCGCTCGGACGCGAGGTACTCGAACACCTTCCCGCTGAGCACGCCCTTGCCCCGTCCGCCGGCGTCGGGGATCAGGAGCAGGAGCGCGTCCGAGTCGCGCTGCAGCTCGAGCGCCGCCTGACGGGGTGCGTACGGGACGAGGCGCAGCCTGTCTCCGAGCCCGAGCGACTCCGCCCACTCCCGGTCGGAGGAGCGGAAGTCGCCGACGAAGCGCGCCTCCACGTCGAGGTTCGACTCCGCGAGCGCGGTCAGGAACGGGCGCGGGTCGCGCTTGCCGAAGAAGCTCCCCGTGTGAGTGATCCGGAAGCGCGGGCCGGGCCGGTACTCGAGCCCGGCGAAGTCGTCGAAGTCGCAGCCGTTCGAGATCGTCACGACGCGGCCGCGCGGGTCGAGCTCCCGCGCCTCGTCCGCGATCGCCTCGGAAACGCACGTGATCGCGTCTGCCTTGCGCGCGACGAGGCGCGCGACCCCCTCGTGGGCCTTCTGCTTCGCACGCGCGCCGGCCGAGTCGGAGCGGCGGTGCGGGTGCGCGACGAGCGAGTCGCGCAGGTCGGCCACCCACTTCGCGCCCGTCGCCTTCTGCACCGCCGCGCCCACGAGGTGGACCGACCCGGGCGGCGAGGTGGTCAGGACGGCGTCGATCCCGTGCTGCCTGGCGATGCGGATTGCGGCCGGGATGGAGGTGAGGTTCCAGCTCACGTTCTCGTCGGGCACGAGCAGTCGACGCGAGGCAAGCCGCGCATGCACGAGCGCGCGCGAGACGCCCTCCTTCCCGTGCAGCTCCTCGGCCGGCTTGCGCCCCTTCGGGCCGATGAAGCGCGCGCGGTGCACCCACGCCTGCGTGGGCACGCGCAGCTCACTGTCGGAATGGATCCACTTGGAGTCGTCCGGGGCGAGCACGTGCGTCTCGATCCCGAGCGCGGGAAGGTACTGCGCGAACTTGAGCGGCCGTTGGACGCCGCCGCCGCCCGCAGGCGGAAAGTAGAGCGAGACGAGCAGCAGTTTCACTGGGGGCGATCGTACTGGCCGCCCGCGTCACTTCAGGGTGGCTGCGACTCCAAGTCCCTGGCGATCGGCTGTGAGCGCGAGGTCGACATCGCGCTCGTCGTCAAGAGCGGTCTCTGCCGCAGCGGTGAGGAGCTCGAGCTGGCGGTCGAGGACGCCAACGCGCTCCGGCGGCGCGATCGACCTGAGATCCACGAGCGCGGCCTTCAGCCTCCGTGTGACTTGTGGCGACCCTGCCCCGGCCAACCGGATCTCCTCGGAGGCGAGGAGCACGTAGGCGTCCCAGCTCATCGACGGCATCGTGAACCTGACCTTCCCGGTGCCGTCGCGATGGCTCCCATCCGGAAACGGCCTGCGCGCGAGCTGCCTCAGGATGTCGTGGATCCGATCGATCGCCTGAACGGCCGTGGTGGGGTCCTGGAGCGGCGAGTCGGCGAGCGAGCGCTCCGCGATGTCGACCAGGAGGCGGATTCCGTAGGCGACATCCTGATCGAGCGTTCGCTCCAGCTTCAGGATCAGAGCCTCCTGGAGGCGGTCCTCGCTCGAGCCCGGACGGCTCCCCGTGCGCGAGGAACAGCGGGGCGTCGGCGGGGACGAACTCACCGAGTGCAGGAACGAGCTCCAGCACACAGTCGGCGCGCACCGCCTCCTCGACCAGCTGGTCGACCCCGATGCCCGTCACGACGCCCGATTCCCTCGCGCGGATGACGCGCGGCGCGCCCGGCTCCTCCTCGAGGGCGGCTCCCTTGTCCGGATAGGTGCGATCGAGCAGCGCGCGGGTGTCCTTGCCGACGAGCTCGATCAATGCGGAGACGCGAAGCGCTTTCCCGATGTGATGCACGTAGACGACGAGCACCGCGATGCTGACGAGGACGAGCACGAAGGCGGTCAGCACTGCGATGCCAGGCACTTGGCCGGTGCCGTCGCCGTTGTTCGTCACCTCGCGCAACGCGAGGATCGCATGGACGAAGGTCGCGACGAACAGGCCGATCGCGAGCTGGCTCGGCTTGTCCTGGAGGATGCGCTGCACGATCCGCGGGGAGAACTGGCCCATCGCGAGCTGGACGACGACCATGGTGATCGTGAGCACGAGCGCCGTCAGGCTCACCATCGACGCAGCGACGGTCGAGAGGATCGCGGTTGCTGCATCCGGCCCGCCGATCAGGCTCTCCGGGATCGCCTCGTAGTCGAACCACCGGTCGAGAGCGATCGTCACGAACGAGATGCCGGCACCGGCGAGAACGCACAGGACGGGCACGAACCAAAGGCTCGAGCGGAGGTGGATCAGCAGCCTCCTGAATGCCATGGCCTCGGTTTCTACCCTGCGAGGACACCGTCGAATCACCCGCGGCGACTCCGACTAGTCGAGTTGGTAGAGCGTGAACCTCTCGTCGCTGAAGACCTCCTCGAGCGGCAGGTCGAGCCTGAATCGATTGCGGTCGACCACGAGCCAGTCCGCGCCGGCGTCACGCGGGATCGAGAGGTCGCCGCCGGCGAAGAAGCGGATGTTGTCCTCCCGGCGCTCGTACGGCCTGTTGTCCTCGGTGTCGGCCACGTGCGCCGGCGGCGCCGCGGCGATGTAGACGGGAGCGAACGCGGCGATGCGGTAGCTCGTCTCGAGATCGGAGAAGACGACGTCGCCCATCGGCACCTCCTCCCGCAGCGCCTCCACGAGCCCGGGGGTCAGCGGGCTCGGCAGGCGCGCATCCGACGGGCTCCAGTTGGCCGCAGCGTGGATCGCCACCGGCAGCACGAAGAGAGCGGCCGCGACTGCGACGAGCGGGCCTCGGTCCTCCAGCGGTCGCGGTCGCCGCCGCCTCTGCAGGACCAACCCGAGGACGAGCGCCACGCCGCCTCCGACGAGCGCGAACCAGGTCGCGAGCGGTGGCCCGCCGTCCTGAAGCCGGTAGCCGAAGTCACCCGGGTAGAGCAGCTGCAGCGCGATTCCGGCTGCGAGCGCCACCGGCAGGACGAGGAAGCGGAGGAACCACGTCAGCACGACGATGCCTCCCGCGAAGGCGAAGGCGAAGGGCAGGAAGCCGGACGCGCGGCGCGCCTGCGAGAGCGAGACGAGCTCGGAGAACGGCACGAAGAGCAGCGGCACGAGCATCAGCACCAGCACGGCGAGCGAGCCGCCGAGCACGTAGGCCGCCCAGCGGCGGCGCAGCGCGAGGCCGGCGAGCGGGATGCAGAGGAGCGCGGCGACCGCGACGGAGCCGCTGCGACCGAGCACGTCGGGTGCGAGCCGGAAGCTCGTGTCGGAGAAGACGTCGAGCTGCCCCTCGTAGCGGCGGAACGCCCGCTCGAGCTCCCCCCGTCCGGAGCGACGGAAGCGGTGGCGCGGACGACCGGCAGGAGCGCCGCGAGAAAGGCCGCCGAGGGGATCACGAGCGCGGCCAGCGCCGCTGCGATCGGCTTCGCCTCGCTGCGCACGACGAGCGAGCGGACGACGAGAAAGCCGGCAAACGGGATCCAGAGGAAGATCGCATACGTCGGGTGCACGACCGCGAGCGCCAGACCGGCGGCCCCCGCCGAGGCCAGCAATCCGCGAGAGGGCCGCGCGGCGGCGCCGATCGCGAGCGCGAGCGCCGCCGGCACCAGCAGCTGCCGCGACGCGGTCGCGGGGAGCGCCAGCGCGGTGTAGGCGCCGCCACCGTTGGGCGCGAACGCGGTCAGGGCGACCTGGGCGCACACGACGGCGACGGCCGGCCCGACCCGGCGGAAGAGGGCGAACCCTGCCTCGTAGGAGACGAGCAGGGCGAGCGGCGCCAGAACGGACGCCTGGTGCAGGACGACGTCGGCGGGATCGAGGAAGGCCACCCGCGCGACGAGCGCGAGGAAGGCGTGCCAGAGCGGGAACGCGTAGCCCGGGTGGAGGCCGCCGTCGGCGAACTCGTTCAGGGCGTTCGGAGAGAGCGAGTCGAACGCCTCCAGCTTGCGCACACGCGCCAGGTGGAAGAGCCCATCGCCACCGATCTCGCCGGCGACGTGCCAGAGCAGGATCCCGAGCACCGCGCCCGCCCCGAGCACCCACCAACTGCCGGGCACGAGCTCACCATGCGGCGCCCGGCGGACGAACGGCAGCGCCACGACGCCGATCGCCAGGAGCAGCACGAGCGTCAGCGTCAGCGAGGCGCCGACGAGGAAGGTCACCCCGAGCGAGGCGAAGACGGCGGCGAGAGCCCAGGCGAGCGTCGCACTCGCCCCACGGACGCCGAGCGCGCGGGCGACGACGGCGCCCGGCGCGAGCACGACCGCCGTCGCGAGTGCGAGCCGCAGGAGCGTCACTGCTCGAGCAGCTCCGGCACCAGCAGCTCCGAGACGGGCCCCGAGCCGAGCCAGCGGGCTGCGTCGCCGTACATGCGCCCGCGCTCGCCTCGGAACACGAGCGCCCGCAGCCGCAACGCGATGAGCAGCAGCCGTCGCGCCCGCTCGGCGGTCCTCGGGCCACGATGCTTGGCGAGGAAGCGCAGGTTCCCGCGCACGTTCTCCTTGAACATGCGCCCGCCGTGCGAGCCGCCGCCCACGTGCACGCACTCGGCGCCGGGATAGAAGAGCACCTTCCAGCCGGCGGAGACGAAGCGGTAGCACCAGTCCGTCTCCTCGCTGAAGAGGAAGAACGACTCGTCCAGAGGCCCGACCCGGTCGGCTGCCTCACGCCGGACGAGGAGGCACGCGCCCATCAGGAACTCGGCCTCGCGCACCTCGTCGTGCTCGAACCCACCGGCGTAGAAGCCGTTCAGGAGCTCCGAGCGCGGGGCGAGCTTGCGCAGGAAGAGGTACTCGGTCGCGAGCCGCCACAGAGTCGGAAAGCCACGCACCGAGCGCTGCAACGAGCCGTCCGGGTTGAGCAGGCGCGGGCCGACGACCGCCGCCTCGGGATGCTCGTCGGCGAAGGCGACGAGCGCGGCGAGGGCGCCCTCCTTCAGCCAGGCGTCGGCGTTGAGGAGCAGGACGTAGCGGCCGCTGCCCCGCGCCACGCCGACGTTCCAGCCGGCCGCCAGACCGAGATTCCCCTGCTCCATCGACCTGCACGTCGGGGAAGCGCTCGCGGACGAGAGCGACGGTGCCGTCGGTGGAGGCGTTGTCGACGACGATCGTCTCGACACCACGCACGCTCTCGAGGCACGCCTCGAGCCACGGCAGCGCGTTGTGGGTGACGACGACGGCGGAGACGTCAGGCATGTCGGGCGCTCGGCCGGCCGCGGATGCCCTCCCAGAGCAGGATCACGCCGCCGGGCACGGCAAGCGCAGTCGTGACGAGGAAGAAGAGGAACCCACACGCAAACGCCGCATCGGGATCGACGCCGACGGTACCGAGAAAGCTGACGAAGAAGGCCTCGCGCACGGCGATCCCGTTCAGGGTGATCGGCAGGAGCAGGATCAGGAAGAAGAGCGGGCCCATCACGTAGAAGACGCGCGGGGAGAGGTCGATGCCGACGGCGCGCGCGGACGCCCAGATCGCAAGGATGCGGATCGACTGGAGCGCGAGCGTGAGCGCGAACGCCGCTCCGAGCACGCGGCCGTGCGCCCGGAAGGCGTGCACGCCTTCGTAGAACGCCTGCAGCGGCCGCTCGAGCCGGAACCGGCGCAGCAGCGGGCGCGAGCGCACGAGCAGCGGCCGCGCCGAGCGGGCGAAGAAGACGAAGGCGAGCACGAACGTCCCCAGCGACGAACAGCAGCTCCAGCCAGAGGTAGGCGCCCAGGTCGTAGCGGCCGAACGCGAGCACGAAGCCGACCGCGCCGAGCAGGACAGTCGCGGCGCCGCCGAGCCCGCGCTCGAGTAGCACGATCGCGGTCACGTCGCCCATCCGCCCGGGATGCCGCCGCGACGTCTCGACGACGCGCACCGCATCGCCTCCGATCGCGGTCGGCAGGATCTGCCCCGCCGCGTACGAGACGAAGTAGGCGCGCGTCAGCCAGAGGAAGCGGTCGGGCATCCCCTGCGCGGCCATCATCCACTGCCAGCGCAGCGCCATCGGGAGCGCGGTCAGGATCATGATCGCGGCGGCGAGCAGGAACCACCACGGGCTCGCGTCGAGCAGCACGTCGATCGCCGTCCTGAGGTCGATCTTCCAGATCAGGTACGCGACGGCGAGCCCGGTGAGGACGACCGTCGCCGTGATCCGGTGCGAGCGCCTCATGCGACGCGCGCGTGGATCCGGTGCAGCGACTCCAGCACGTCGCGGATGTCGTCCTCCGAGTGGGCGGGCGAGAGCGGCAGCGAGAGGATCTCGTCCCCGGCGCGCTCGGCCACGGGCAGGGCGGCCTGGTCGGGGAAGCGCTCGCGGTACCAGGTCAGCCGGTGCACGGGCAGGAAGTGGATCGAGGTGGAGATCCGCTCCTCGGCGAGTGCGCGCTGCAGCTCGTCGCGGCCGAGGCCGAAGCGCTGCGCGTCGATCCGCACGACGTAGAGGTGGAGCGCGTGCGTGTCGAGCGGGTCGCGGGCGAGCGGCTCGATCCCTTCGAGGCCGGCCAGGCCCTCGTCGTAGAGCGCGAACTGGCGCCGGCGGCGCTCGGTGTGCTCGGGCAGCTTGTCGAGCTGGACGAGCGCGATCGCCGCGAGCACGTCCGAGAGATTGGCCTTGTAGCCCGGCACCGTGATGTCGTAGCGGGAGCCGTCGCCCCGGCGCATCAGACGCAGCTCGCCGATCGCGGCGGCGACGTCGGCGCGGTTGGTGGCGACGAGCCCGCCCTCGCCGGCGGCGATGTTCTTCGTCGCGTAGAGCGAGAAGCAGGTCGCGTCCGAGAGCCCGCCGAGCTTGCGGCCGCGGTAGGCGCTCTCGGCGGCGTGCGCGGCGTCCTCGATCACGGGCACGCCGAGGGCGTGGATCGGGTCGAGGTCGCACGGCTGCCCGGCCAGATGGACGGGCATGATCGCCTTCGTCCGCTCGGACACGGCAGCGGCGACGAGCTCGGGGTCGATGTTCAGGTCGCCGGGGCGGACGTCGACGAAGACCGGCGTCGCGCCCGTGTGGACGATCACGTTCGCAGTGGCCGGCCAGGTGATCGGCGTCGTGATCACCTCGTCGCCCGCCCCGACGCCGAGCGCGACGAGCGCCAGGTGCAGCGCCGCCGTGCCGGACGCGACTGCGAGCACGTGCTCCGCCTCGAGGTACTCGGCCATCCGCTCCTCGAGCTGCGCCGCGCGCGGCCCGGTGGTCAGCCAGCCGGAGCGGAGCGTCTCCGCGACGGCGGCGATCTCCTCCTCGCCGATCGCAGGCGGCTGGAAGCCGAGCTGTGTCTCCCTCGTCATTCGACGACGAAGCGTATTGCGCCCGCCGCACGGCGAGCCCGCTCGAGCGCGTCGTCACGGCCCGAGCCGGTCGCGAGCACGGCGCCCGCACGGTCGGCGCCGTGGCGCAGCGGTCCGAAGACGTGCCCGGGCTCGCGGTAGATGCGGACGTCCGCGACGCCGTCGGCCGCGCGCGCCTCGTCCACACCTTCGACCGCGCGCAGCCGCCCCTCGGGCGCGACCAGGAAGAGGACGCAGGCGCCGCCGACGGGACTTTGTGTTGGAACAACACTTGCTCGTCCCGCCAGCGCGCACTCGAGCGCGAGGTCGTTGAGCGGCACGCCCGTGGCAAGCTCGACGAGCTCGGCGTCGTGGCCGCCGCCGAGACGCGCTGCCAGCTCGATCACGCGCGGCCCGTCCTCGGCGAGGACGATCTGCGTGTACGTCGGGCCGTTACGGATCCCGAGAGCGTCGGCCGCCGCACGAGCCGCGGCGATCGGAGCTTGTGTTGTTCCGACACAAGGCCAAACGTGTGCCAGCGCGACCCCGAAAGCGGGCGGGTCGGCGGTGAGGCGGTCGGTGACGGTGAGCGGATGGAAGACGCCGCCGATCGTGATCGCGTTAACGGTCACCTCGGCGCCTTCGACGAGTTCCTCCGCGATGAAGCTGTCGTTGCGGGAGGCCGCGAGCGCCGCCGCGATCGCGGCGGGCAGCTCCGCGTCGGTGCGGACGAGCGTGAGCCCCCGTTGACCTTGCCGGTCGGGCGCCTTGACGACGCATGGGGCGGCCGGCTCCTGGAGCAGCGCGTGCGTGCGGGACCCCGGCCGCCGCGAAGCACTCGCGCTGGCGCTGCTTCGAGGTCGCGAGCACCGCGGTCGCGCCGTCGATCGGATGCGGCAGCCCCATCCGCTCCGCGATGCGAGCCGCGATCCCGACGGGCCAGTCGGCTCCCGGTGAGATGACGCCGTCCACGTCCTCGGCGCGCGCGAGGCGGTCGACGTCCTCCTCGTCCTCCGTCGAGATCAGCGCGCGCTTGTCCGCGTAGCGGAACCCGGGCGCGCCCGGGTCGCGGTCGACGGCGATCACGTGGAGATCGCGCTCGCGCGCTGCCCGGAGGAGCCCGACCTGCGCCGAGCCGGCGCCTAGTACGAGGAGACGCGGTCGCGCCCGAGTACCGACCGCCACCACACCTCGTTCTCGCGGTACCACTCCACCGTCCGCTCGAGCCCCGTCCCGAAGTCGGTCCGCGCGCGGAACCCGGTCAGCCGCTCCAGCTTGTCCGTCGAGCCGATGTGCCGGTCGACCTGGCCGAGCCGCTCGTCCACGTGCACCTTCTCCGAGTCGGAGCCCGTCACCGCGAGCACTGCGTCCGCGACGTCGTTCACGGAGATGTCGATCCCGGTGGCCACGTTGACCACCTCGCCGGCGAGCGAGTCGAGGTCCGCGGCGATGATCGCCTCGATCGCCGCGGCGTCGTCGTCGACGAAGAGCCAGTCACGGCTCGCGTGCCCGTCACCGTGGATCGTCAGCGGCTCGCCCGAGAGCGCCTGCGTGACGAAGCGCGGGATCACCTTCTCCGGATGCTGGCGCGGCCCGTAGTTGTTGAACGGCCGCACGATCACGATCGGCAGGCCGTAGGTGACGAAGTACGAGTACGCGAGCCGGTCGCCGCCCGCCTTCGTCGCCGCATAGGGGGAGCGCGGGTTCAGCGCGTGCTCCTCGTCCATCGGCGCGCACTCGGCGGTGCCGTACACCTCGCTCGACGAGATGAGGATGAACCGCTCGACCGGCGTGCGACGCACCGCGTCGAGCAGGATCTGCGTGCCTTCGACGTTCGTCGTCACGAACTCGGACGCGCCCTCCTCGATCGACTTCTCCACGTGCGACTCTGCCGCGGCGTTCACGATCACGTCCACCTCGGCCACGACCTTCGCTACGAGCTCGGCATCGCGGATGTCCCCGTGCACGAACGAGAGGCGCTCGTGCGCCATCACCTCGGCAAGGTTCTCGAGGTTGCCCGCGTAGGTGAGCGCGTCCAGTGACACGACCTCGTAGCTCGTGTTCGCGAGCAGGTGCCGAATGAAGTTCGACGAGATGAAGCCGGCGCCGCCGGTGACGAGCACGCGTTTCTGCCGCAACTCAGAGCTCCTTGTCGATCGAGTAGAGAGGTCGTCCCTCCACTTCGCGCTGGATTCTGCCTAGATACTCGCCGACCAGGGCGAGGATGAAGCCCTGGATGCCGAGCACGAACAGCACCGCGACGCCTCCGAGCAGCGGCCCCGGGAAGTCGGAGCGGTCGATCCAGTACCAGACCCCGTAGGCGCCGAGCGCGGTCGCGAGCATCGTGCAGAGGACGCCGAGCGCGATCCCGATCCACTGGATCGGCTGTGGCCAGAAGCCGGCGAGGACGTGCAGCGCGAGCCGCGTGAGGCGGAGCGGCGAGTAGCGGGAGCTCCCGGCGCGCGCGGTGTGGCCGACGTCGACCTCGACCACCGAGGCGCCGCCGGAGAGGATCAGCGCCTTCGTGAACTTCTGCTTCCCGATTGCCCCGAGCATCGGTGTGACGGCGGTGCGGCGGTAGGCGTTGAAGGCGCAGCCGAAGTCGGAGATGTCGACGCCGGTGAAGCGGCGCAGCATCCCGTTGATCAGGCGCGAGGGCAACGTGCGGCCCCACGAGTCGTGCCGGGCGGCGCGGCGTCCGCTGGCGACGTCGGCTCCGGCCTCGACTGCTGCGACGAGCCGCGGGATGTCCTCCGGCTGGTTCTGGAGGTCGCCGTCCATCGTCACGACGATCGCGCCGCGGGCGCGCGCGAGCCCGGCGTGCATGGCGGGGTGCTGGCCGAAGTTGCGCTTGAAGCGGACGGCGCGGAGGCGCTCGTCCCCGGCGCGCAGGGCTTCCACGAGCTCCCAGGTGCGGTCGCGCGAGCCGTCGTCCACGAGGATCAGCTCGTAGTCGCGGCCGGCGAGCGTCTCGGAGACGCGGCGGTGCAGCTCCTCGACCGTCCCCTCCTCGTCGTAGAGCGTGACGACGATCGAGAGGTCGGGAGCCGCGTCTTGCATCGGGAGGACGTCGGCCGTTTGCAGGGGAGAGAGATTACAGTCGCGTCCGTGCGCTGGCGGCCGGGAGACGCAATCGTGCGCCGCGACGTCTGGCGCGGCCGGCCCACGGTCGGCTGGGGCGGCAACGTCGTCTCCGACACCGACGACCTGCTCGTGCTGCACATGCCCGAGGGCGGCCCGCTCGCGTTTCCGCCCGGCGACTTCTTCGGCGCCCCTCATCCGTGGAGCGGGCGCGACCGCTGGCACGGCCACGGAGTCCTGCAGCTGCAGCGGCCCGGGGAGATGCACGCGGTCTGGATCTTCTGGGAGGGGCCGCGACGCGACCTGGCAGCGTGGTACGTGAACATCCAGGAGCCGTTCCGGCGGACCGCGCTCGGCTTCGACACGCAGGATCTCGAGCTCGACCTCGTGATCGCGCCCGACGGAAGCTGGGAGTGGAAGGACGACGAGCAGCTGGAGCCCTGGATCGAGCGCGGGCGCTGGACGGAATCGGAGGTGGCGGCGATCCGAGCGGAGGGCGCGCGCGTCGCAGCCCAGCTCGAGGCGGGCCACCGCTGGTGGAGCGACGAGTGGGCGGACTGGGAGCCCGACCCGGCGTGGCCGGCGCCGACACTGCCGGCGGACTGGCATGTCGCCTAGCGCCGACGCCGCGTGGCGCGACGTCCACCGCGGTCGCGTCTGGCGGGCGCAGGCCTGCAGAATCGTCGAGGAGTCGCCGGACCTGATCGCCCTCTGGCTGCCGCCGGAAACGCCTGCGGTGCTCCCGGTCGACGAACGCGGCGAGCGGATCCGGATCCCGTCCGCGGACTGGGAGCTCGAGCATGTGACGTGGACGCTGGACGCGCTCTGCCTCGCCCGGCCGGGTCGTGCGCACTCGATCTATCTCTTCCGGCGGGCCGGTGCGTTCACGCACTGGTACGTCAACTTCGAACGACCCCTGCGCCGGAGTGCGGTCGGCTTCGACACCTTCGACGAGAAGCTCGACCTCATCGTCCAGGCCGACGGGAGCTATCGCTGGAAGGACGAGGACGAGCTCGAGCAGGCAGCTGCGGTCGGCCTGCTCGACGCCGAGGCCGTCCGGGCGGAGGCGGCGCGGGTGCTGGAGGAGTGGCCGTTCCCAACCGGCTGGGAGGACTGGCTCCCCGACCCGTCGTGGCCGCTGCCGCAGCTGCCGGAGGGCTGGGACGTGGTCGAGGGCTGACGCGAGCCGCCGCGAGGGACGTGTCCAGGGCCTGGCCCCGGACACGTCCCTCGGAGACGCTAGGCGGCCTCGGCGGCCGGCTCCAGCTCGGTGGCCCGCTCGGCCCGGCGCTTGCCGGGCACGGCGAGCGCGACGAGGGCGCCGACGCCGACGACCGCGGCTCCGACCCACGTTGCGGCGACGAGCCCGTCGCTGAAGGCGGCGGGCGACTCGTACCCACCCGTGCGGGCGAAGATCGACGCGAGCACGGCGACGCCGAAGACGCCGCCCACCTCGCGGATCGCGTTCGACGCGCCCGAGGCCTTGCCCTCGTCGCGCACGCCGACGGCGCTGAGGACGATGTTCGCGACCGGCGCGAAGAACATCCCCATGCCGATCCCCGAGAGGATGAACGGTCCCACGAGCGCGGAGTAGCTCACGTCGGCCGACGACACCGCGGCGATCCAACCGAGCCCGATCGCCTGCAGCGCCAGGCCGCCCGCGAGGAAGGGCCGCCCGCCGATCCGGTCGGACAGGGCGCCGGCGATCGGCGCGACGATCATCGGCATCGCCGTCCACGGCAGCACGCGCAGGCCGGCCTCGAGCGGCGAGTAGCCCTGCGCCGTCTGGAAGAACTGCGAGAGCAGGAACACCGAGCCGAACATGCCGAAGTACATCGCGAGCGACGCGCCGTTCGCGGCCGCGAAGGCCCGGTCCTTGAAGAACCGGAGCGGCAGCATCGGAGCCTTCGTTCGCGCCTCCCAGGCCACGAACGCGGCGAGGAGGACGACGCCGGCGGTCAGCGAGGCGACGATGGGCGTGCTGCCCCAGCCGTCCGCGTTGCCGTGCACGAGCCCCCAGACGAGGCCGAGCAGACCGCCGCTCGCGAGCGCGAGACCCGGGAGGTCGAGCGCCTTGTCCGGGCCGTGGCTCTCGGGCAGCATCCGCGCGAGCGGCAGCACGACCAGGCCGATCGGGACGTTCAGCCAGAAGATCCACTGCCACGCGATCCCGTCGACGACGGCGCCGCCGACGAGCGGGCCGGCGGCCACCGCGAGGCCGGCGATGCCCGACCAGGCGCCGAGTGCGACCCCCCGCTTCTCCGCCGGGAACGCCCCGGAGAGGATGGTCAGCGTCAACGGCGTCACGATCGCGCCGCCGATCCCCTGGACCGCCCGCGCAGCGATCAGCGCGTCCATCGAAGGAGCGAGCGCCGCCGCGGCCGACGCGGCCGTGAACAGGCCGAGCCCGAAGATGAACATCCGGCGGCGGCCGAAGCGGTCGCCCAGTGCGGCGCCGGTCAGCAGGAAGACGGCGAACGTCAACGTGTACGCGTTCACCGTCCATTCGAGCTCCTCGATCGTCGCGCCGAGGTCGGTGCGGATCACCGGCAGCGCGGTCGAGACGACGAGGTTGTCGAGGACGACCATGAAGAGCGCGATCGACGTGATCGCGAACGTCCAGACGGTCCTTGTCCGGGCCTGCATGGCACTCCTCCTTTCTGTGTGTAGTAAGCGGTTACTCACAACCAAAGCGAAAAAAACGCGGCCGCACAGTACGGTTCTCCCTACTTTTCGACCTCATCCCGGCAGCCGGCCATCAGCCGATCGCCCCAGTCGGTCGGGTCGTCGAAGAGCTGCATCGCGTTGAGCGCGTTCAGGAGCATCCCCTTGGCGAAAAAGGCGCTCACGACCTCGGGCGACTCGCCCGAGACCCGCTCGATCAGCTCGATGAGGTCGCGCCAGGTGCGCCGGACCGCCGTGCGCACCTCGAGATCGTCGCAGTCGGCGAAGCACTGCAGCATTAGCTGGAGCCGCTCGCGATCCTCGATCAGCTGGGTGTAGACCTCGCCCATCGCCTCGAGCGCCTCCTGGCCCGTCTTGCCGCGCGAGGCTCGCTCGAACGCCGTGTACGTCTCTTCCATGCGGCGGCCGCTCGTCACGAGATAGAGCTCCTTCTTCGTCCTGAAGAGCCGGTAGAGGTACGGCTGCGAGATGCCCGCGGTACGCGCGATCGCCTCGGTCGAGGCGCCGTGGAGGCCCTTGCGGGCGAACTCGCCGGTCGCAGCGGCGATCACCGCCTCGCGCCGTTCCTCGGCCGTCTGTCTGGGGCTGACGATACTCACAGGTAGTGAGTCTTCACTTACATCGGGCCCGTGTCAAGCGAAGCGGCGAACACCGTCCGCGACGCGATCGAGCTCGGACTCGGTCAGGCGCGAATGGAGCGGCAGCGCGAGTGCGCGCTCGAACGCGGCGTCGGCACCGGGGAACGGGCCTTGGTCCGCGTAGGCCGAGAAGCGGTGGAGTGCGTAGGTGCCGATCTGCACCTCGATCCCCTCCGCCCGGAGCGCCGCCAGCGCCTCGTCGCGCCGGTCGAGCCGGACGACGTAGGCCTGCCAGCCATGCGTGTCGCCCTCGTCGGCGCTCGGCGTCTCGACGACGCCGCGCAGTCGCTCGGCATAGCCCTCCGCGATCCGCGTGCGGGCCGCGAGCAGCTCGTCGAGCCGGCGCAGCTGCGGGATCCCGACCGCACAGAGGATGTCCGCCAGCCGGTAGTTCGTGGACGGGGTGGCGATGTCGTTCTCGGAATCGAGCCCGTGGTGCCGGAGCCGGCGCACCGACGCGGCCAGCTCGGCGTCGGCGGTCGTGACCGCGCCGCCCTCGCCCGTCGTCACGATCTTCCGCGGGTGGAAGGAGAGGCAAGCGAGGACGCCGAGGCCGCCGCACGGCATCCCCTGCCAGCGGGCGCCGAGCGCGCCGGCCGCGTCCTCGATCAGCTGGATCTCCGGCGAGACGGCGCTCTGCAGCGCCGCCCAGTCGAGCGGGCGGCCGAAGAGGTGGACGGCGAGGACGGCCTTCGTTCGGGGCGTCACGGCGTCGTAGACCCGGTCGACGTCGAGGTTGAATGTGGCCGGGTCGACGTCCACGAGCACCGGCTCCGCCCCGGCGAGACGGACGACGCTCGCGGTCGCCGGGAACGTGTAGGCCGGGACGATCACCTCGTCGCCCGGACCGACTCCGAGCGCGAGCACCGCGAGGTGGAGCGCGGCGGTGCCGTTCGAGACGGCGACAGCGTGCTCGACGCCGCACGCCGCCGCGACGAGCTCCTCGAGCTCGGCCACCTTGGGGCCCATCGTCAGCGCGCCCGACTCCAGCACCTCACGGACGGCGTCGAGCTCCTCGGCGCCGACGTCAGGAGACGCTAGACGGATCGACGTGGGGGAACCCATGGTTCCCCCACGAGCCCCCTCCTTCTCGTCTGCTGGAGCACCACGTTGCGGCGCTCCCGCCGGGCCAAGCCCGGCTCCGCGCTCCAGAGCAGGCTCGCTCTCGGATGAATCCGTCACGCGGGGAGCGTCTGCTTCGTCCGATACCACGCGATCGTCCTCGCAAGGCCGTCGTCGAGGTCGACCTCCGCGGCGAAGCCGAGCACCTCGCGCGCCTTCTCCACGTTCGGGATCCGCAGCTCGACGTCGGCGTAGTGCAGCGGCTGGAAGACGATCTCCACCTCCGCCCCGGCGAGCCGCCGGATCCGCTGCGCGAGGTCGTAGATCGTCACCGTGGAGCGCGCGTTCCCGATGTTGAACGTCTGGCCCGGCGCGGCCGGGTGCTCGAGGCAGAGCAGCGTTCCCTCCACCATGTCGTCCACGAAGCACCAGGCGCGGATCTGCGAGCCGTCCCCGTGGATCGTCAGGTCGCGGCCCTCGAGCGCCGCTTCGATGAACGCCCGGATCGCGCCGCCGCCGATCTGGCCCGGCCCGTAGACGTTGAACGGGTGCACCGTCACCGCAGGAAGGCCGAGCTCGTCGTGGTAGGCGTGCGACATGTGCTCGCCGGCGAGCTTCGAGACGGCGTACGTCCAGCGCGCCTCGCCCACGGAGCCGATCGTCGAGACCTGACCCTCCTCGACCCGGAACGCGTGCGTGCCGAAGACCTCGCTCGTCGAGAAGTCGACGAAGCGCTCCACGGTGTCGAGCGTCGAGACGGCGGCTTCGAGCACGTTGTAGGTGCCGATCACGTTCACGCGCATCGTTCGCACCGGGCTCTCGAGCACCGTCGACACACCGGCGATCGCGGCGCAGTGGACGATGTGCGTCGCCCCGGCCGCCAGCTCCCGCACCCGCTCGAGGTCGAGCACGTCGCCCTGCTCGAAGCGGAAGTTCGGATGCTCTGCAAGCGGCGTGCCGGTGAGCGCGTCGCGGTGGAGGTTGTCCATCGCCACGACCTCGTTCTCGTCGACGAGCCGGCGCGCGAGCGTCGTGCCGATGAAGCCCGCGCCGCCCGTGATGAAGATGCGCTTACCGCTCAGAGCCACGCGGCGAGTGTAGTTGAGCGCTAGCCTTCGCCCTCTCGTGCTCGCCGCCCTTGCCGCATCTGTGCTGGCGTTCGCCGCTCCCGGCGCCGACGTCGCCGACACCGAGCTGCGCATCCGAGTGTGGCCGGCAGGACGCGGGGAGGGCGTGGCACGAACGTGGACGCTCGAGTGCGCCCCCGCGCGAGGGACGCTGCCGCGGCGCGACACGGCCTGCCGCCGGCTCGCCGGCGAGAAGCGCCCCTTCGCGCCCCCGCCCAAGGACATGCAGTGCACCCTGATCTACGGCGGCCCGGCCGAGGCGCTCGTCACCGGCACCCACCGAGGCAGAACGGTCTGGGCGCTGCTGACACTCCGCGACGGCTGCCAGATCGACCGCTGGCGTCGAGTCGCGTTCCTCACCCGGGTACGGCGGCGCCGACAAGTCCTAGCGGCGCCACCCAGGAACGCAGACAAAACGGCAGGCAGGGCCGCGTAGCGGCCCCTTCAGGGGTCTCCGCGCGAGCGCGGGCTGTGCCCGTGCTCGCTGCGGGGTGGAGATAGCATCGTGCTGTCCACAGTCCTCTTCGTCGGCGCGGGCCGCCATCAGCGCCGCGCGATCCTCCGCGCCCGCGAGCTGGGCCATCGCGTCGTCGCGGTCGACCGCAACCCCGATGCGCCCGGACTGGCCGAGGCGGACGTCGCCGAGCCGGTCGACTTCACCGACGTCGCCGGAGTGACCGAGGTCGCACGGCGGCACGCCGTCGACGGCGTGCTCACGGTTTCGGCCGACCGGGCCGTCCCGGTCGTGGCCGCAGTCGCGGATGCACTCGGCCTGCCCGGGATCGGCACGCCGACTGCCCACCTGATGACGCACAAGATCGCCATGCGCAGGACGCTGGCCGACGCCGGAGTGCCACAGCCGCGCTTCGCGGCCGCCCGCGATCTCGCGAGCGCGCGCGCCGCGCTCGAGTCGGTCGGCACGCCGGCCGTGCTCAAGCCCGCGGACTCGGGCGGCCAGCGGGGCATCTTCTACCTCGAGTCCCAGGACGACCTGGACGCGCACCTGCACGCCGCGCTCGCGGAGTCGCCGACGGGCGAGGCGATCGTGGAGGGCTTCCACGACGGGCTCGAGCTGAACGGGATCGTCGTCGCGCGCGAGGGCGAGGCGATCCCGCTGACGCTCTCCGACCGGCTGCGCCCGCCCGGGCGCGGCTTCGGGGTCGGCTGGATCCATGTCTATCCGGCTTCGATCTACGGCGACACGCTCGCGGAGGCGGAGCGGATCGCCGTGCATGCAGTGAACGCCCTTGGCCTCCGCGACGGAATCGCGTTCCCGCAGCTGATCGTCTCGGACGACGGTTCGATCCGCGTGGTCGAGGTGGCGGCGCGGATCCCCGGGGGCCAGATGGCCGACCTCGTCCGGCACGCCGTCGGCGTCGACCTCGTCGAGGTCGCGCTGCGCCAGGCGATCGGAGAGCCGGTGCCCGACGAGCTCGTCGTGCCGCGCTTCAAGCAGCCGCTCTCGATCCGCTTCCTGACCGCCGAGCCGGGCCCGCTTCCGACCGGGAAGGTGAAGCGCGTCGGCCCGCTCGACCCCGTGCTGGCAGCCGAGGGCGTCGTCCAGGCGGACACGTACCTCCAGGTCGGCGAGACGATCCGGCCCGTGTGGCGCGACGGCGACCGCCGGGGCTACGTGATCGCCACGGCCGAGAACTCGGTCGAGGCGCTCTCCCGCGCCGAAGCAGCGGCGAAGCTGCTGGAGGTGGAGGTCGAGTGACGTGCGCGTTCGACCTCGACCACTACCGCGAGCTGCTCGAGGCGGCCGCGGCCGGCGGCTACCGCTTCGCGTTCTTCGAGGGCGAGCCGCGCGAGGGCGACCTGATCCTGCGCCACGACGTCGACCTCTCGCTCGATGCCGCGCTGCGCATGGCCGAGCTGGAGTCGGACGCGGGCGCCGCGGCCACCTACTTCCTGATGACGGAGTCGATCTTCTACAACCTCGCCTCCGAGGAGGGAGAGCGAGCGCTGGGGCGGCTACGGGAGCTCGGCCACAGGATCGGCCTGCACGCCGTCTACCCGCGTGCGCGGCTCGACGAGCGCTTCGAGCCCGTCGTCGCCTGGCACAACCCGGATCCCGAGTACATGAGCGCGCCGGTCGACGGCGCCCTGAACGTGATGGAGGAGCCGTGGTTCTCGCCGGCCACGTACCGCTCGGACTCGAACCAGCACTGGCGCTCCGGCTGTCCGCACGACGAGCTCCGGGCGGGCACCTTCCCCTGGCTACAGCTCCTGACGCACCCGGAGATCTGGGCCTACCCGGGCGAGACGATGGGCGAGACGATGCACGCGATGCTGGACGCCGAGCGCGAGCGGCGCGTGGAGCAGCTGCGCGCAGATCGGATTGATCTGTGAAGGACGTCACCGTCCTTGTCTCCGCCTGCGGTGCGCCCGGGACCGCGGCGCTCCTGCGCGGACTGCGCGAGAACGGCGAACGCCGCGTGCGGCTCGTCGGCACCGACATGGGCGAGCGTGCGATCGGCCGCCACCTCTGCGACGCCTTCCACCTCGTGCCCGCCGGCTCCGACTCGGGCTTCGCCGACGCGATTCTCGACGTCGTCGAGCGCGAGGCGGTGGACGTGGTGCTGCCCCAGTCGTCGTTCGACCTCGAGGGCCTCGCGGAGCACCGCGACCGCTTTCCGGTCCCGGTCCTCGTCTCCAGCCCGGACACGATCCACCGCTCGAACGACAAGGCCGAGACGTACGCGCTGCTGCAGCGGCTCGGGATCACCGGCCCGGACTTCCGGCGCGTGAACGGCGCGCGCCAGGTCGCCGCGGCGGCGGCGGAGCTCGGCTATCCGGAGCGTCCCGTCTGCTTCAAGCCCGTCTTCTCCTCGGGATCGCGGGGCTTCCGCGTGCTCGACCCGACCGTCGACCGCGCGCACCAGTTGCTGAACGAGCGACCCGGCTCCGTGGCGATGCGGCTCGAGGAAGCGGTCGAGCTCCTGCCGGACGAGGGCGGGCCCGACCTGCTCGTGATGGAGCTGGCGACGGGCGGCGAGCGCACGATCGACGGGATCGCAGACGGCGAGCGGGTCGTGCTCGGCCACCCGAAGACGCGCGAGTCGATGCGCGCCGGGCTCGCGATGTACTTCGTCACGCTCGAGGACGAGGCGCTGATGGAGGTCGCGGACCGGCTGGTCGCCGACCTGGGCATCGAGCACTTCTTCAACATCCAGCTCGTCGGTGAGCACGTGATCGAGATCAACCCACGGATCTCGACCATCGTCTACCAGGAGGATCTGAACCTGCCCTACCTCGGCGTCAAGCGCGCGCTCGGCGAGATCTCCGACGAGGAGCTGGCCGGCCTGCGCGCCCGCGTGCGCCCCGGCCGCACGGCACTCCGCTACTTCGATCAGGTCGAATGGGACGCGTGATGGGCGCTTCGCGCGCGCGCGCGCGACGGACCCACCTCACCACCCCCCACCCACCCACGGGGCTATGGACGGTAGGGCCGCACGGGGCACAGGTGTGCGTCAATCTCCGCCCGAGAGCGTGAATTGTGCTCCACAGGCCCAACCGCCCCCTGCGCGTCACCGTCTGCCCGGTCAACACCGCCGGCGTGCCGTGGACGACCGTGGAGGCGCTGCGCGCGCGGGGAGTCGACGCCCGGCTCGTCGTCTTCAACCGCTACACGCTCCACCCCGAGGCGGACCGCTCGCTCGAGCTGCCGAGCGCGCGATGAGCCGCTCGGTCGCGCGAGGAGGCAGGCGCGCCAGTGGGCCGCGCTCGCCCAGCTCCTGCCGCGCACCGACGTCTTCCATTTCGTCTTCGGCCTGACGCTCGTCCCCCAGTCGCTGCAGTTCCCCCTGCTGAAGGCGCTGCGGAAGAAGTCCGTCATGCACTACCTCGGCTCCGACATCCGCGGCAAGACGCCGGAGCAGCTCGCCTTCGGGAAGCGCGCGAACGCCCAGATCGTCGGCTCGTACGACGCGATCCGCTGGGTGCCGGAGGCGGAGGTGATCCCGCCCGGGATCGACCTCGGGCGGATCGAGCCGGCGCCACCGTCCGGCCGCTCACGACCGCTGATCGTGCACGCGCCCTCCAGCCGCCGGCGCAAGGGCACCGAGGACGTGATCGCTGCGTGCGAGGGGCTCGACGCCGACCTCGAGCTCGTCGAAGGCCTCCACCACGAGGAGGCGCTCCAGCGCTACCGCACCGCCGACATCGTCGTCGACCAGCTGAACGCCGGCTGGTACGGGATCTTCGCGATCGAGGCGATGGCGCTCGGCAAGCCCGTCGTCACGTTCCTGCACGACGAGGCCGTGCGGCGCACCGAGGAGGCCTTCGAGATCGAGGTGCCGCTCGTCTCGGCGACGAAGGAGACGCTCCGCGAGCGGCTGCGCCCGCTGGTGGACTCGCCGCTCGACCGGCGCATCATCGGCGCCGCCTCGCGCGCCTACGTCGAGCACGTGCACGACCTGGAGCAGACGACCGACCGCCTGCTCGAGGTCTACGCTCGCCTGTAGTGGCCCTCGGCCCTCAGCTGCGCAGGCTCGGCCGGCACTCGGCGATCTACGGCCTCGGCGGGATCGTCTCGCGCGTCCTCGCCGTCTTCCTGCTCCCGCTCTACACGCGCTACCTCGACACGGCCGACTTCGGGGCCGTCGGCCTGGTCGTGGCGCTGTCCGCCGTGCTCGTGACGGTGCTGCGGCTGGGCATCTCCTCGGCCTTCTTCCGCTTCTACTTCGACTCGAAGGACCCGGATGCAGCGCAGGCTGGTCGTGCGCACGTCGTTCTGGTTCACGATGGGCAGCGCGACGCTCGGGCTCGTCGCCGGCGTCCTGCTCGCGGAGCCGCTCGCGGACCTGCTCGGGCTCGACGACGCGAACCTCGTCCGCGCCGGGATGGTCGGCGTGTGGGCGCAGATGAACTACGAGCAGCTGACGGCGCTCTTCCGCGCCGAGGAGCGCTCGACCGCCTTCGTGCTCGCCAGCATGGCCAACATCGGCGTCACCGTCGCCGCCACCGTCCTGCTCGTCGTCGCGCTGGAACAGGGCGCACTGGGCGTGATCGTCGGCAGCTTCACCGGCACCCTCGTCGTGTACCTCGCCCTGCTCGCCGTGCACCGCGAGCAGCTCGGGCTCCAGTTCTCGCGCCCGCTGCTGCGGGAGATGAACCGCTTCGGGGTCCCCCTCGTGCCGGCCGCGCTCGCACTGATCGCGATCAACTTCAGCGACCGCTTCTTCCTCGTCCACCTGGCCGATCTCGAAGAGGTCGGGCTGTACGAGCTCGGCGTGCGCATCGCCTCGGCGATGGTGCTGCTGCTGACCGCCTTCCGCATGGCCTGGCCGGCCTTCGCCTACTCGATCGAGGACGACGACGAGGCGAAGCGGACGTATGCGTACGTCCTGACGTACCTCGTCGTGATCGCGTCGTGGCTCGCGCTGGCCCTGGGCCTGCTCGCCCCCTGGCTGGTGCGCCTGCTCGCGACGGAGCAGTTCTACGAGGGCGCCCGCGTCGTCGCGCCGCTCGCCTTCGGCGGGATGGTCTTCGCGGCGTACGTGGTGATGGCGATCGGCGTCGGACGCGCGAAGCGGACGCAGTTCAACTGGGTGATCACGGGGATCGCGGCCGTCGTCAACGTCGCGCTCAACCTGATCCTGATCCCGCGGTACGGGATGATGGGCGCCGCCGTCGCGACGGTGGCCGCCTACGTGACGATGTTCCTCGGCATGACCTGGTACGCGCAGCGCGTCTTTCCGGCGCCGTACCAGTGGCGGCGTGTCGCCACGGCCGCGGGCGCCGCGGTGGCGCTCGTGCTGATCGGCAAGCAGGTCGGCGGGCTCGCCGTCGCCCTCGCACTCTCGATCGTCTATCCGCTCGTGCTGCTGCCGCTCGGCTTCTACCTCCCCGCCGAGCGCGCCCAGCTCAGCTCGCGACTGCTTCCTGCGCGAGCTCGCGGCCGCGAGTCGTAAGCTCGAGCGAGCCCTCGCGCTCGACCACGAGGCCGCGGCGGGCAGCGCCGCCGACGATGCGCATCGCGAAGTCCGCGTCCCAGCGCAGGTGCTCGCCGAGATGGGCGACGCGGCTCTCGACGTCCGCCTCCGGCCGGCCCTCGTGGTTCGCGAGGTGGATCGCGAGCATCGTCTGCGCGAACTCGAGCCGTTGCCGCGCTCGCCGCCGGGCAGCCGCGACGAGCCCACGCTCGGGCGCCAGCAGCCACGCCAGCCCGAAGAAGACGCCGGCCATCGTCGCCATCGCGCCCGCGATCGACGCGTCCAGCAGGTAGGCCAGCCAGTAGCCCGTCAGGGCAGACGCGGCGCCGAACCCGGCGGCGAGCACGAGGAGCCGCGCCAGCCCGTCCGTGAGCAGGTACGCAGTCGCCGGCGGAGCGATCATCAGCGCGACGACAAGGATCGAGCCGACGGCGTCGAACGCGCCGACGGCCGTCAGCGAGACGAGGCCCATCAACCCGTACTGGACGAGCGCCGGCGCGAAGCCGAGCGCCACGGCGAGACCCGGGTCGAACGTCGAGAGCTTCAGCTCCTTCCAGAAGACGAGGATCGCGGCGACGTTGAGCGCCAGGATCGCGCCCATCACCGTCAGCGCCGTGGGGCCCCAGTCCCAGCCCCAGAAGACGAGCCGGTCGAACGGCGCAAAGGCGAGCTCGCCGAGCAGGACGGCGTCGATGTCCAGGTGCACCCCGTCCGCGTAGCGCGAGATCAGGATCACGCCGATCGAGAAGAGGGCCGGGAAGACGAGCCCGATCGCCGCGTCCTCGCGCACGAGGCCGGTGCGCTGGAGCACGCCGACCAGCACGACCGTGAGCAGGCCGACCAGCGCGGCGCCGACGAGCAGGAACGGCGAGTTGACGTTGCCGACGACGAAGAAGCCGAGCACGATCCCGAGCAGGATCGAGTGGCTGATCGCGTCGCTGACGAGCGCGAGCCGCCGCAGCACGAGGAACGTCCCAGGAAGTGCGCAGGCGACCGCGACCACGACGGCGAGGATCTGGATCTCGATCTGGCCCGAGGTCACCGCGTCGCCTCCGCCCGGCCGGCGTCGGTGAGCGCCCAGGCGTCGTCGCCGAGGCGCTTGACGAGCCCTCGGCCCTCGAGCTCGCGCAGGCTCGCCTCGGCGCCGCCGGACATGATCGACAGGACGCCCGCCGAGTGGCCGTGCTCGGCGCCCGGGTGCTGCAGCTCCAGCGCGCGCAGGTCGGCGAGCACGGCCGCCAGGCGCAGCTTGCGCCGGTCGCGCCGCCCCCGCACCTCGCGCCAGAGCAGGCCCCTGCGAGGCGCGAAGAGCAGCGAGACGAGGACGATCGCGGTCGCGCAGAGGACGATCGTGGGGCCGGTGGGCAGCCGCTCGGTCTCGGAGGAGAGCACCGCCCCGGCGACACCTGCAGCCGCGCCGAAGCCCGCCGCCAGCGCCGCCACGAACCCGAGCCGGTCGGTCCACTGGCGCGCGGCGGCGGCAGGTGCGATCACCATCGCCGCCATCAGCACGACGCCGACCGTCTGGAGCCCGATCACGATCGCGACGACGAGCAGCCCGGTCAGGAGCACGTCGAGCGCGCGCATGGGGAAGCCCAGGCTCGTCCCGAAGTCCTCGTCGAAGGCGAGCAGCTTCAGCTCCTTCCAGGCGAGCAGCATCAGCAGCAATGCGGCCCCGCCGAGGATCGCCATCGTCACGAGGTCGCTCTGCAGCAACGCCGCGGCCTGGCCGAACAGGAAGCGGTCGAGCCCTGCCTGGGAGGCGTCGGGGCGGCGCTGGATCAACGTGAGCAGCACGAGCCCGAAGCCGAAGAAGACGGAGAGGACGATCCCGAGCGCCGTGTCGTACTTGATCCGGGTCGTGCGGACGACGCCGATCACGAGCAGCGTGGCCAGGAACCCGGCGAGCGCGGCGCCCACGACGAGCACGAGCGAGGCCTTGCTCCCGGTGAGCAGGAACGCGAGCGCGACCCCCGGCAGCGCCGCGTGCGAGATGGCGTCGCCGAGCAGGCTCTGGCGGCGCAGCACCGCGAACGTGCCGAGCGCGCCGCTCGTGATCCCGAGTGCCGCCGAGCCGAGCGCGACCGTGCGCAGCGTGTAGTCGGAGAGAAGGGCGATCCCGAGCAGCGTGGGCTCAGGCACCGTTCGTCCCGAAGAAGGCCGCGCGGCCGCCGTAGGTGCGCCGCAGGTTCTCCTCGGTGAAGCACTCGCTCACCGGCCCGCTCGCGATCCGGCGCACGTTCAGGAGCGTCACCTGGTCGAAGTACTCGGGCACGGTCTGGAGGTCGTGGTGCACGGCGACGACCGTCTTCCCGCGCTCCCGCAGGGCCCGCAGCAGCTCGACGATCGCCTTCTCCGTCGTCGCGTCGACGCCCTGGAAGGGCTCGTCCATGAAGTAGACCTCGGCGTGCTGGACGAGCGCACGGGCGAGGAAGACGCGCTGCTGCTGGCCGCCGGAGAGCTGGCTGATCTGGCGGCCGGCGAGCTCGGTCATGCCGACCTGCTCGAGCGCCTCCCGCGCGGCCGCGCGATCCTCGGCGCCCGGCCGCCGCACCCAGCCGAGCCGCCCGTACCGGCCCATCAACACGACGTCGAGGACGCTCGTCGGGAAGTCCCAGTCGACGCTGCCGCGCTGGGGCACGTAGGCGACGAGCTGGCGCTGCTCCGCGTACGGCCGCCCGTGCACGAGCGCCTGCCCGGCGGCCGGCTTCACCATCCCGAGGATCGTCCGCATCAGCGTCGTCTTGCCGGCCCCGTTGGGGCCGACGATCGCCATCAGCACGCCCTTCGGCACCTCGAGGTCGACGTCCCAGAGCACCGGCTTCTCGCCGTAGGCGACGGTGAGATCGGTCACCTCGACGGCGTTCATCCGAGCAGGCCCTCCACGATCGTGTCCACGTTGTGCCGCACCATGCCGATGTAGGTGCCTTCCGGCGTGCCCGCGTCGCCCATCGCGTCCGAGAAGAGCGAGCCGCCGATCTCGACGTCGAAGCCACGGCTGCGCACCGCCTCGCGGACCGCCGTGATCGTGCGCGGCGAGACCGACGACTCGACGAAGAGCGCGGGGATCTGACGCTCGGCGATGAAGCTCGCGAGGGCCTGGACGTCGCCCGCGCCCGCCTCGGCCGCGGTCGAGATGCCCTGCAGCCCGCGCACCTCGAACCCGTAGGCCTCGCCGAAGTAGTTGAAGGCGTCGTGTGCGGTGATCACGACGCGGCGCTCGCGCGGCACGCGCTCGGCCTGCTCGCGTACGTATCCGTCCAGCTCCTCGAGCTCCTCCAGATAGGCGGCCGCGTTCGAGCGGTAGAGCTCGGCGCTGCCGGGATCGAGCTCCGAGAGGGTGTCGCGGATCTGCTCGACGGCGAGCATCCAGAGCCTGACGTCGAACCAGACGTGCGGGTCGTGCTGGCCCTTGAACTGCGCCGGCGAGAGGAGCCGCGAGCGCGGGATCGCGTCGGTCACGGCCTGCGTCGCGCGCTGGTCGGCGATCCGCTCGAGCACGTCGGCCATCTTCGCCTCCAGGTGCAGACCGCCGTAGAAGATCACGTCCGACCGCTCGAGCCGGCGCAGGTCGCCCTCGCTGGCCTTGTACAGGTGGGGGTCGATCCCCGGGCCCATCAGCCCGTCCACGGCGACGCGCTTGCCGCCCACGTGCTCGACGGCGTCCGCGATCATCCCGATCGTCGCGACCACCTGGATTGGCTCACGGGGGTCGATCCGCGTCGTCGACGCGGTCACCGGACCGCACCCGGCTGCGACGGCGACCGCGGCCAGGACGAGGGCTGACCCCAGAGCTTTCGTCACTGCGAAGGGTCTATCAGAGCCCGGTCAGCCGGCGAAGACGCCGGTTGCGTACATGACCGCTATGCCGGTGAGGAAGCCGCCGATCGCGTAGCCGGAGCGGACCCCGGCCGGATCGCGGCGCGCGATGTAGCGCACGACCTCGACGACGACCTCGAAGGCGGCTCCGGCCGCAGCGCCGAAGAAGAGCACGGCGAGCACGTCGTTCGCCACGAAGCCACCCGTCCAGGCGCCGAGGATCGCAGGGGCGCCTGCGATCAGGGCGAGCGCGGCGAGGCGCGGCCAGGAGAGCTTCGACCCCTCGTCCGCGACCGGCGCCGCGATCCCCAGGCCCTCGGTCACGTTGTGCACCATGAAGCCGACGATCAGGAACGAGCCGAGCGTCAGCTCGCCGAACGCGAAGGAGGTCCCGATCGCGAGCCCCTCGCCGAAGTTGTGCAGCCCGATCCCGATCGCGACGAGCAGCGCGAGCGCGGCGCCGCCAAGTGCCTTGCTTTCACCGGCCGAGAAGCGCGTCGAGATGAACGTCATGCCGAGGTAGCTCAGCGCGACCCCGAGCAGCACGAGCCCCGGCCCGCCGAACGCGCCCGGCACCGCGGCCTGGAACTGGAAGGCCTCGAAGAGCGCGCTGAAGCCGAGGAAGGTGAGCAGCCCTGCGGTCAGGGCCATGAAGGCGGTGAGCCAGCGTTGTCCGACGCGTCGCAACGAGGGCAGCCAGAGCAGGCCGAGCGCGATCGGCAGCACGCCGACGAGCAGGCCGACGATCGCGTAGCCGAGGAAGGCGGACGCCGTCACACCGGGGGTCTCGATCGCGGCCGGGACCTCCTCGACGGTCTCGATCCCGCTCGAGCTCGTCACGCCGACCGCGATCGGATCCTCCTCGACCCAGTCGTAGGCGACGACGATCGTGCTGGAGCGCAGCCGCCCGAGGGTCTGCGGCCCTTCGAGCTCGAACGGGACGATCGCGTCGTCGACCGTGACGGACGCGATCGTCAGGTCGTCGGGCTGCGGATTGGTGACCCGGATCCGGATCTCGCCCGGCTGGAACTCGACGCGCCGGACGTCGAACTCGTCCGCCGGGGGCGGGTTGGCGCCGATCATCCCGGCCAGCGACGCGCCGCTCGCGACGTAGCCGCCGACCGCGAGCGCGAGCAGCACGATCGGGACGAGCGCCCACAGCCGCCAGCTCAGCTCCATGCGGCCGTTGGCGGTCTTCGCCTCCATCAGATGAGTGCCGCCATGAGATCGTCCGACTCGGGACGCGCTCTGGTCTCTGGGGCGCGGCGGCAGGACACCGCCGATGCTGGTGGCATCGGTGGTGTTCTGACGACGTGAAGCGGACGGCGCGCCTGCTGCGCTGCGACGCGGCGCAGCGGGCGGGCCGGGAGCGGCACAGACACGCCAGAGCATGTCTCGAACGCGCGAGATCATGGCGGCACTCATCATTAGTCGGTCACGTTGAAGAAGCCCATCCAGCCGAGCTCCGCGAACTCGGACTGGTGCGCGTGGAACATGAAGAGGCCGGTGTTCGCGAACTCCAGCTCGATGATCCCGCGCTGCCCCTGGCACTGCACGACCGTGTCCGTGTACTCGCGGTACTCGCCGGTCCCGTTGGGCTGGTAGTAGAAGAAGTCGGCGTGCAGGTGGAGCGAGTTGATCAGGTCGAACTCGGTCAGGTTCGCGAGGTAGATCCGCACGAGCTCGCCGCGTCGGACCGTGATCGGGTAGCGGGCGTAGTAGAAGCTGCGCCCGTTCACCGTGTAGAAGTTGTTGCCGCCGTCCGCGTCGGTGTCGTAGCCGTTCATCACCATCACGAGCTCCTGCGCAAGGGGGCGCGGCTCCTTCGGGTCGATGATCAGCGAGCCGTACAGGCCCTTGTGGATGTGCTTCTTCAGCGGCGTCGCGTGGCAGTGGTAGGGGTGGAAGCCGGCGGGGCGCGCCTCGAACTCGTACGTGAACTCACCTCCGGGCTGGACGATCTCGAAGACGCCGTCCATGCGCGGCGGATGGATGCCGTGGAAGTGGATCGTGTGCGGATGCGAGCCCGCATTGACGAAGTTCACGCGCAGGATGTCGCCCTCGGTCGCCCGGAGGACCGGACCGGGCACCGTGCCGTTGTACGTCCAGGCCGGGAAGAAGACACCGGGAGCGATCTCCAGCTCGCGGTCGATCGCCCGCAGCTCGTACTCGCGCACCCGGCCCGGCTCGTAGGGCAGAGGCGGCGGCGGGTGGAGCAGCGCGTCGAGGTCGTTCGGCCCGCCGACCGCGGGCACGTTCTCGCCGATCATCGCCGCATGCCCGTGGCTGGCGTGGTTGTGGACGTGACCCTGCAACGAGCGGTCCGCCGCCGTCGCGCTCCCTTCGAAGGCGAGCTTGCCGAGCACGGGCACGGCCACGAGCGGAGCCGCTCCGGCCAGCAGCCGTCCGCGCGAAAACTTAGACATGCCTAAAGATTACCGAATCTTTAGCCACGACTAAACCCGCCGGGCCACGGGCACCCGTCCGACTCAGTATCGTCGCGCCGTGAAGCCGTCCCGCTCGGTCACCGCGCGCGAGGTGCGGGCGCTCGCGCACCCGCTCCGCCTGCGGATGCTGGAGTGCCTCCTCGACAGCGGCCCGGCCACTGCCTCGATGCTCGCCCGCGAGCTCGGCGAGTCGAGCGGCGCCACGAGCTACCACCTGCGCGCGCTCGCATCCGCCGGGCTGATCGACGAGGATCTCGACCGCCGCCGCGGCCGCGAGCGCTGGTGGCGGCACGCACAGAAGTTCCGGCTGATCTCGAGCGCGCCGGCCGAGGATCCCGAGTACACCGCCGCCGTCGCGCAGCTCGAGAGCGTGATGCTGGCGAGCGACGAGGAGGGCCTGCGACGCTACTTGCACAACCGCGGCGAGTTCACCCCGGAATGGCAGGAGACGGCCTTCATCGGGGGCTGGAACGTCTACGCGACGCGCGAGGAGGTGGACGAGCTCTCGAAGCTGCTGATGGACTGGCTGCGCTCGCACCGGCGCCCGCCGGACGAGCGGCCAGGGAGCGCGACCCAGATCCACCTGACGTACCGCGCGTTGCCGCAACGCCCTCCCGGTGAGTGAGCTGTGGAGCTCGTCCCGATCGTGTTTTCGACGGGCTGGGCCAGCGGCGTCAACGCGTACATCACCGTCCTGTTGCTCGGCCTGTTCGGCCGCTACACCGAGCTCGATGCATTCCCGGTCCCTGATGCCCTGACCCGCGTCGACGTCCTGGTCGTGGCGGGGCTTCTGTGCGCCGTCGAGTTCGTGGCGGACAAGATCCCCTACGTCGACTCCGGCTGGGACCTCGTCTCCACGGCGATCCGGCCCTCCGTCGGCGCGGTGATCGCTCTGCTCGTCTCCGGCGACGCCTCGAGCCTCGACCAGGCGCTCTACATGACGTTGGGCGGCGGGACGGCCCTCGCCTCCCACGCCGTCAAGTCCGGCTTGCGGCTGGCGCTCAACGCATCGCCCGAGCCGTTCACGAACATCGGCGCGAGCCTCGCCGAGGACTCGGCCGTCGCGACCGTGGTCACGCTGGCCGTGTACCACCCGTGGTGGGCCTTCGGCGTGGCGCTGACCCTGCTCGTCCTAGGCCTGATCCTCCTCTTCTTCCTCCTGCGCACCGTGCGCCGCGGCCTGAGGCGCTGGCGGGGAGAGCCGCGGGTGCCCGTCTGACGCGCGCGGGCGGGCTCGGGGACGTCCACTACAGGAGCTTCGTGTACCGCCGGCAGGGGACCGCGATCGGCCCGCCCTCGCCGGCGGCGGCGTAGTCGAACGGCCCCTCGTCCGTCCAGCCGGCCCGCTCGTAGAAGGCGCGAGCCCTGGCGTTGCCGGCGACGACGGCCAGCCAGGCCTTGCCGTGCCCGTTCGTCCGCACCTGCCGCTCCGCCTCGTCCATGAGCGCAGCTGCGACGCCGCCTCCGCGGTGGAGGCTCGAGACGTAGACCTGCTCGACCTCGTCGCCGACGACCATGACGAAACCGGCGACGGCGCCGTCCACGACCGCCACCGTCGTGTCGCCGACGCGCTCGGCCGCCCGGGTGCGGAACGACTCCTCCGTCCGCGCGTCGATCAGCGCCTGCGGGACGAAGCCGAGGTGACCGTCCTGCCAGCCGAGCCACCAGATCTCCGCGACCTCGGGCGCATCGGGCAGACCGGCTCGCCGAAGGGTCACGGTCGGGCCGGTCGAGGTCACCGCTCGATGCTAGTCGCGAAAGGCCCCACAGTGGGGGCCTTTCGCGGTGAGGTGTGTCGTCGCTCAGACGGTCTCGGCCGAGGCGGCGCGCATCGGCTTCCCGGTCGCGTTCGAGCGGGACTCGGCGCGACCCGGGGCACGAACGGCGACGAAGACCGCGCCCAGGAGCAGGAGCGCCGCGCCGGCGGTGAGGCCGCGCGTGAAGCCGTGCAGGAAGGCCGTCTGAGCGTGGAGCACGAGCTGCTGTCCCTGCGGCCCGAGCTGCTCGCCGATCTGTTGCGCAGCGGCAAGCGAGCCTCGAGCCTGCTCGCCGACGCCCGCGGGAACGCTACCGGTCGAGTCGGCCATCTCGGCGCGGTAGACGCCGTTCATCAGGCTGCCCAGCACCGCGATCCCGAGTGCGCCGCCGAGCTCGCGTGAGACGTCGTTCACGGCCGAGGCGACACCCTGCTTGCTCCGCGGCAGCGACGCCACGATCGCGGTCGTCGCCGGCGCACCCGCAAGGGCCATGCCGGCGCCGAAGGGCAGGAGCCCGGCGAGGAAGTGCGCGTACGACGAGCCGACCTCGAGCGTCGAGAGGACGACGAAGCCGAGCGCCATCAGCGATAGCCCCAGCGCGCCGGCGACCCGGACACCGACCCGCGCCGCGATCGCGGGAGCGGTGCGCGAGAGCGGGATGACGACGAGAGCCATCGGCACGAGCGCCCCGGCCGCCTGCAGCGGCGTGTAGCCCATCACGAGCTGCAGGTACGGGAGCGCGAGGAAGAGGAAGCCGAAGGCCGCGAAGAACTGGATGGACATCGAGAGCGTTCCGGCGGCGAAGCCCCGCCGGGCGAAGTGCCGCGGGTCGAGCATCGGCTCGCGGCGGCGCAGCTCCCAGAACACGAACGCCACGACTCCGGCGACCCCGAACGCCAGTGAGGCGACTGTCGTGGGCTCGCCCCAGCCGCGCTCGGGGCCTTCGATGATGCCGAAGACGAGCGCTGCGAGCGACACGGCCGACAGCAGCGTGCCGACGAGGTCGAGCCGCGGCGGGCGCGTCTCGCGCGTGGCTGGCACGATCGCGAGCGTCCCGACGAGTGCGACGGCTGCCAGGACGACGTTGAGGACGAAGATCGACTGCCAGGGGAGCCACTCGAGGAGGACGCCGGAGGTGAGCAGGCCGAGCACACCGCCGCCAGCGGCAACGCCGACCCACGTGCCGACGGCCTTCCCACGCTCCTCCGGCGGGAAGACGGTCGTGATCACGGACAGCGTGACCGGCATGATCATCGCCGCGCCGACGCCCATTGCGCCGCGCAGCGCGATCAGCTCGCCGGGGCCGTTCAGGAAGATCGCCGCCAGCGAGGAGAGGCCGAAGATGCCGAGGCCCGCGGCCAGGACCGGCTTGCGGCCGATCCGGTCGCCGAGCGCACCAGCGGGGAGGAGCAGCGCCGCGAAGGCAAGCGCATACGCGGCGACGATCCATTGCAACTGCGTCTGCGAGGCGCCGGTGCTGCGTGCGATCTCCGGCAGCGCCACGTTGAGGCTGGCGACGGCACCGACGACCATCATCAAAGAGAGGCACATGACTCTCAGCACCGCGCCACGCCGCTTTCGTTCGTCCTGGAAGAGCTTCTTGCCGAGCATCGGAGCCTCCTGTGATAAAGTCATCGCTTGTTGATATCAACGAGTGTAGACTTCTGGAGAGGCGATGTCAAGCGACAGCTCCGCAAAGCGAAGTGGGCGGCGACCGGGCCCGACGACGACCCGTGAGGCGATTGCCGAGGCGGCGCGCCGTCAGTTCGCCGAGCTCGGCTACGACCGCGCGACGCTGCGCGGGATCGCGGGCGAGGCCACGGTGGACGCGGCGCTCGTCGTCCGGTTCTACGGCTCGAAGGACGCGCTCTTCCGAGAGGTCATGGCTCTGCCGCCCGCGGTCGCGGAGGCGATCGCCGCCCTCGCCGACGGACCGAGGGCGACTGTGGGACGCCGCCTGGCCGAGGCCATCGTGGGGATGCTCGAGGATCCTCGTTCGCGCTCGGTCGTCCTCGGTCGAATCCGCTCCGCCTCGTCGCACCCCGACGCCGCGGCACTCGTCCGGGAGACTGTGACGCGCGACGTCGGCCGGCTCGTCGCAGCCCTCACCGACGACGAGCCCGAGACCCGCGCCGTGCTCGTCGGCTCCCAGATCGTGGGGCTCGCGCTGGCACGCCACGTCGTGCGCGTGGAGCCGCTCGCCTCACTGCCGGCAGCGGACGTCGTCGACTACATCGCGCCGGTCTTCCAGCATTACCTCGTCGGGCCGCTCAGGACGGACTGACGAGGAGCGAGACTGCGACTACGCCACGATGCGGTAGACCTGGAAGACCTCGGCGAAGTCGCGGTTCACGTTGATGCCGTGCACGCGGGCGAGGTTCCAGACGTACTCGGGGTTCGCGTAGCGGCGGTGCTGCTGCGACGCGTAGCGCTCGAGCGCGGCGACCTTCCGCTCGACATGCGCCTGCTCCAGCGCGATGAAGGCGCCGTAGGAGAAGTCGAAGTTGTTCCAGGGGATCTCGTAGCCGAGCACCGTCGTGCGCTTGAACGCCCGCAGCCCCTCCTGCGCGATCGTCTGGTGATCCTGGTGCACGTCGTGGTGCGAGGGCTGGAAGACGGCGTCGGGCCGGAGCTCCTCCCAGAGCGCGACGAGCAGCTCGAGCAGGTCCTGGCGCCGCTCGGGGAACGTGCGCACGTCGAAGTCGTGCACCGTCAGCTGAGACTTCCGGGATCCCGAGCTCCGCGGTCGCCTCGCGCACCTCGCGCGCCAGCGTGTCGGCGGCGAACCCGGGCGGCAGCGAGCGCGTCGCGATCGAGAAGGCGACATAGTGCACCTCGATCCCGGCCTCGACGAGGCGCGCCATCGTGCCGCCGCAGCCGAACTCGCCGTCGTCCGTGTGTGGGGCGAGCACGAGCACGCGCTTCCAGGCGTCGATCACGCCCGCTCGCCCCGCCGCTGTGCGGCCGTCAGGGCAGCGAGCCCGAAGAGCGCCCAGGTCATGGGATCCTCGAACAGGGCGTTGTAGAAGACGCTGTGCACGGCGATCGCGCCAAGCGTAAGCCCCACGACGAGCGCGGCGCGTCCGGCATCGGTGCGATGGGCGCCGAGGAGCGTCGCGCCCAGCCCGACGAGCCCGAGCCAGAGGAAGAGCAGGAGCCCGGGCAGGCCGGTTTCCGCAGCGACGGTGACGGGTGTCGTGTGCGACGCCGCCTTCTGCGGGTCGCGGCCCGCGAGGCCGGTTCGATCGGCGTACGCACGCTGGAAGCTGCCCACCCCCACGCCACCGAGCGGATGGTCGCCGGCGATCCTGATCCCGTTCGCGACGAGGCCCGCGCGGCTGCTCGTCGCCTTGTCGAGGCCGGCCCGCGACTCGTCGAAGATCTTCGTCCGCACCTGCGGCGTCGCGAAGCCGACCGAGAGCACGACCACGGCGACCGCGCCGACCGCCGCGGCCGCACGCCAGCGCCAGACGACGGTGGCCGCCACGAGCACCCCCGCCGCGAGCGCGGCGAAGCTCGACTGCGAGAAGGAGACGAGCAGCCCGACCCAGAGGATCCCCACGAGCACGATCGCCGCCGGCAAGAGCCGGGTCCGTAGCCCGAGCAGGACGAGCGCGAGCGTCGCGAGGATCGCGACTACGAGGTAGCGGCCGTAGATGGACGGGTCCCAGAAGACCGAGTTGACGCGGTAGAAAGGCGCGTACGCGTTGCCGACGATCACGCGTGGGTTCCAGAAGACGTCGCGCGTCACCCACTGGTAGAGCCCGATCCCGGCGAACGCCACGGCGGTCGTCAGCAGGGCGCCGTAGAGCCAGACGAGCGGCCGGCGCTCCCAGGGGAGCCGTGCGAAGCCCAGGGAGAGCAGGCCGAACGGCAGCACGAACGCGAGCAGGAAGATCGCGCCTCGCCGCAGGTCGTCCGTCCAGAGCAGCGAGAGACCCGTCCAGCCGACGAGCGCGGCGAGCGGGAGCGCGAGCGGGCCCAGCTCGCGTGTGTGGGGGTCGCCCCGGAGCAGCTGCCACCCCAGCGCGAGCGCCAGCGAGGAGACGACGAAGTAGAGCGGCAGCAGCAGGTTGGCCTCCTCGTCACCGATCGAGAGCGGGATCCGGATCGGGACGCAGGCCAGGGTGGCGAACGCGAGCGCCCACGGCCAGCGGAGCAGCACGTACGCGCCTCCGGCCGACGCGACCGCGCCCCCCACGGCGGCGGCGGAGAGCAGGTCGATGCGCCCGCTTGGAGCAAGGTAGGCGGCAAGCCCGCCCGCGCCGAGCACCCACGCCGCGAGACCCGCGAGCCGTGCGTCGCGTCGCGTCGCGAGCAGCAGGAGGACGAGCCCGGCGCAGCCCAGCGGACCGGCGACGCGGGCGAGCTCGCTCACGGCTGCCCCCGCACGAACACGGCCGCGCGGGCGGCGTGGCCGTGGGCGGAGACGACGAGCGTGAACCGCCCCTTCTGGCGCGGCGCGCGCAGGCGCAGCGTTCCCGGCGGCGCGGTGCCGCTGCGCCCACCGAGCCGCCAGCGCACCTCCGTCGCATCCGACGAGACACGCACGGCGAAGGTGCGGCCCGCCGGCACCTCGATGCGCGTGCGCCCGAGCGTCACGAAGCGGATCACCACCGGCACGGGCTGCGTCCGGTCAGCCACGTTGCCGGCCGGATCGCGCGCCGAGACGCTCAGCCCGTAGACGCCGGCCGGCAGCACGCGCCCGTTCACCTTGCCGTACCAGTCGAGCCGGCCCTGTGGCCGCGCGAACTTCGTCTCCACCCGGCGCTCGCCGTTCACATAGAGCAGTCCTTTCGCGTCCTCGCTCAAACGGTACGTCGCCCAGACGCCGTCGGCGCGGCCGTCCCCGTCCGGCGAGAAGACACGGCGGGGGATCGCCACCGACTCGACGACGGGCGCCGTCACGTCGATCCGCATCTCGTTCGGCATGTCGATCGTGAAGTTCGCCTCGCGCAGGTGGACGCGGGGCCGGTACTCGCCCTCGGGGAGGACGTTGCCGGCGTCGTCGCGCCCGTTCCACTCGAACGTGACCCGCCCTGCCGGGGCCACTTGGCCCCGTGCGACCGTCGCGACGACGTCGCCGCTGCCGTCGATGACGGCGACGTCGACCACGTCGCCCTTGCGCAGCTTGAAGTGGATCACCGCCTCCTCGGTCGGGCAGTTGCAGACCGGCGAGAGCACGGGGGCCACGTTGGTGCCCGTGATCGGGCTCTTCTGCAGCTTCAGGACCTCGGTCAGCGCGAACGCCGCTGCGGTGGCCGCGAGCAGCGCGACCACCAGCACCGTCGAGGCGATCCGGGCCACAGAGCGCGCATTCTACGCGGCGTTCGCCCTCACGCGGCTGCCCAGCGGCGTCTACGAATCCGGCTTATTCGCTCCACGAGCTTTGTAGAATCTCTCGATGCAGCGACGACGGAGCGCCGACCTCTTTCCGTCCGACCGCCCTCTCCCTGCGAGCGAGATGATCGGGCGCGAAGCCGATGTCCGCCAGATCGCGACCACCCTCGCGGGCGGCACCAGCCTCGTCGTGGCCGGACCGCGGCGCACCGGCAAGACGAGCGTGTGCGAGGCCGCCGTCCAGCGCGCCCGCGACGAAGGCCTCTACACGATTGCCGTCGACCTGTTCCGGATCCCCACCGCCGCCCAGCTCGCAGAGGCGCTCGTCGCGCAGACGATCGCCAACCGGCCCCCGTTGCAGCGGCTCGTGCACGCGGCCCGCCGCGCCGGGCGGCTCGCAGGCGAGGTCGCGGAGCGCTCGCTGACGCTAAAGGTGCAGGCCGAGCTCGGCGAAGAGGTGGAGATCGCCTTTCGGCCCGGGCTCGCCGACCGCGATCCGGCGCGCTACCTCGAGTACGCACTCGAGTTGCCCAACCGGATCGCCGGCGCGGACGACCGCCACGCGATCGTGTTCTTCGACGAGTTCCAGGAGGTCGCGAACCCGCGCAAGCCATACGGGAGCCCGGACGAGATGACGAAGAAGATGCGCGCCATCTTCCAGCGCTCGAACCGCTGCAGCTTCCTCTTCGCCGGCAGCGTCGAGCACCTCCTGCGCGACCTCTTCGCGCCCGGCCAGCGCGCCTTCAGCCAGTTCGGCAGCTTCTACGAGCTCGAGCCGATCACCGTCGACGAGTGGCTCGAGGGCCTCTCCGAGCGCTTCGCGGCCGACGGCTGCACGGTTCGCGCGGGCGCGCTGGAGCGGATCGTCGAGCTCGGTGAGGCGCACCCTCGTGCCACGATGCTCGTCGCGCAACGCACGCACCTCACCTCGGTGATGCTCGGCACGCGCGAGATCGACCTGACGCTCGTGCAGCAGGGCTTCGACGCGGCGCTCGAGGGCGACCGGCCGGTGAACGAGCAGTCTGTCGAGCACATTCGGACGCTGCACCGGCTGGCGCTCGTCGTCGCCCGCCGGATCGCCGCCGGCGAGGCCCCGCACGCCGGCCTGAACTCGAGCGAAAGCTACCGCGCCGTCAAGTCCCTCCACGACGCCGGCTTCATCGAGAGTGCCGGGCCGCGCCGCTGGAAGCTCGTCAATCCTCTACTCGGCCGCTACCTGCGCGAGCTGGAGCCGTACGGCTAGACGCCCTCAGGCTCCGGATGCCGGCGGCTACAAGCAGCAGCGCGCAGATGCCGAGCACCACCAGGATCACGTAGTTGGCTCCGGGCACCTCCGCCAGCTTGAGCCCGGAGAGCGTCAGCGTCAGCGCGAGCCCCAGGCGCAGCACACGCTCCGGCAGCTTCACCGAGACCTGGCTCCCGAGCAGCACGCCGGGGATCGAACCGACGAGCAGCGAGCCCATCGCGCTGAGGTCGACGTTGCCCGCGGCGAGATGGCCCGCGCCGGCCACCCAGAGCAGCGCCGCCGCGTGGAAGATGTCGGTGCCTACGACCTTCGAGGCCGTGAGCGGGAAGACGAGCAGCATCACGAGCCCGAAGAACGTCCCGCTCCCGACCGAGGTGAGGCCGACGATGAAACCGCCGACCGCCCCGGTCGCGAGCGCGATCTGCTTGTCGCGGCGGGAGAGCAGGAAGGGGAGGTCGCTCTTCGCGCGACCCGAGACGAACGTCTTCACCGCGAAGCCGACGCCGCCCATGATCAGAGCGATTCCGAGAATGATCCCGGCCGCGTCCTCGAATCCGTCGCCATAGCGGTGCGCGAGCCACGTCGAGAGCCCGACTCCCACGAGCGAGAGCGGAGCCGAGCCGGCCAGCATCCAGAGCGTCAGCCGCGCGTGGACGGTGCCGAGCTGGCGGTGCCGTGCGGCCCCGAAGGTCTTGAAGATCGCGCCGTGGAGGATGTCCGTGCCGATCGCGACGGTGGGCTTGAAGCCGAAGAGGAAGACGAGCATCGGCGTCATCAGCGAGCCGCCGCCCATGCCCGTCATCCCGACGAGAATGCCGATGAAGAGACCGGCGAGCGACAGCTTCGGGTCCACCGCGGCACTCTACCGGCGAACCGTGGAGCCTAATGCGAGCGATTTGCGGCCGTTATGGCCCGGTTTGCAACACTGGGCCGGTGGAGCGAGCCGCGCACCCCTACGACGACACGAACGTGATCGACGCGCGGGCGCCGCGCTTCAATCAGGCGGTGGTGGGCACCGTCGCGCTCGGCGCGGTCACCGTCGGCCCCTGGTGGCTGCTCGCGCTGCTCGGCGCCCAGCTCGCCGTCGGGCTCACGTTCGGCCGCCGCTACTGCCTGCCCTGCGTCGCCTACTTCGAGCTCCTCCAGCCGCGCTTCGGCGAGGGGCCGCTCGAGGACGCGCGGCCGCCACGGTTCGCGAACGTGGTCGGCGCCGTCGTCCTGACCTCGGCGACCTTGGCCTTCCTCGCCGGCTTCGACAGCCTTGGCACGCTCCTCGGGGCGCTCGTGGCCACCTTGGCGCTGCTGGCGGTCGCCACCGGCTTCTGCACCGGCTGCGAGGCGTACAAGCTGGGGTACCTCGTCCGCGGGCGGCGCTTCGAGTCGTGCCCGCTCCCGCCTCGCCCTAGCCCGACCGCGCGGAGCCTCTGACTCGCAATAGATGCCATTAGCCGTGCTTATCGGACAGACCGAGCCGATGGTACGATGGGCGCCGTGACGACGACCGCGCCTCACGACGACGTCGCCCTGCTCGCAGAGCGCTCCGAGGCGCTTTCCGCCGAGGAGCTGCTGGCGGCGGTTGTCGAACGTTTCCGCCCCCGGATCTCGCTCGCTTGCTCCTTCCAGAAGGAGGAGAGCGTGCTGCTGGACATGTTGTTCGCGATCGAGCCGAAGGCGCGCGTCTTCGCGCTCGACACCCACTACCTCTTCCCGGAGACGTACGAGCTCTGGCGCGAGGTCGAGCGCCGGTACGACACGAAGGTCGAGGTGTTCGAGGGCCCGAGCGCCGAGGAGCTCACGGCGACGCATGGCGAGCAGCTTTGGGAGCGCAAGCCCGACCTCTACCTCGCGGTCGCCAAGGTCGAGCCGCTGGCGCGCGCGCTCGGAGACCTCGACTGCTGGATCACCGGCATTCGCCGCGAGCAGTCGCCGACACGCGCGAACGCGCCGAAGCTCGGCTGGGACGCCGGGCACGAGCTGTGGAAGGCGAACCCGCTCGCCGACTGGAGCGACGACGACTGCTGGACCTACATTCGGGAGCGCGGGCTCCCCTACAACGCATTGCACGACCGCGGCTACGCCTCCATCGGCGATACCCACTCGACGCTTGCCGGCGACGGGCGCGAGGGCCGCTGGGCCGGCAGCGACCGCACCGAGTGCGGGCTGCACGATTCCCGCTCCGACGCCGGCAAAGCCGGCACCTCCGCTCTCTTGGGCGGCTCCGTCGAGCCTACGCCGCCGTTGTGATCGAGGCGCGCGTCCAGCTCACCCACCTCGACGAGCTCGAGGCCGAGGCCGTCCACATCATGCGCGAGGTCGCCGCCGAGCTCGAGCGGCCCGTCCTGCTCTTTTCCGGCGGCAAGGACTCGATCGTGCTGCTTCGGCTCGCCGAGAAGGCCTTCCGGCCGGGCAAGTTCCCCTTCCCCGTCATGCACGTCGACACGGGCCACAACTTCCCCGAGGTGATCGAGTACCGCGACCGCCGCGTGGCGGAGCTGGGCGAGACGCTCGTCGTCGCCTCGGTGCAGGACTCGATCGACAAGGGGCGCGTCGTCGAGGAGACCGGCCCGCGCGCCTCGCGCAACCAGCTCCAGACGACGACGCTCCTCGACGCGATCGAGGAGCACCGCTTCGACGCGGCCATCGGCGGCGCGCGGCGCGACGAGGAGCGCGCCCGCGCGAAGGAGCGCATCTTCAGCTTCCGGGACGACTTCGGCCAGTGGAACCCGCGCGCGCAGCGCCCAGAGCTCTGGAACCTCTACAACGGCCGGCTGCGCCGCGGTGAGGGCGTCCGCGTCTTCCCGATCTCCAACTGGACGGAGCTGGACGTGTGGCAGTACGTCGCGCGCGAGCAGCTCGAGCTGCCGCCGATCTACTTCGCGCATGACCGTGAGGTCTTCCGTCGCGACGGGATGCTCTACGCCGTCAGCGAGTACCTGGAGCGGATGGAGGGCGAGGACCCGTTCGTCGAGTCGGTGCGCTTCCGTACGGTCGGCGACATGTCGTGCACCGGCGCCGTCGCGTCCCGCGCCGCCTCGCTCGAGGACGTCGTCGCCGAGATCGCCGCCACGCGTGTGACCGAGCGCGGCGAGACGCGCGCCGACGACCGCGTCTCCGAGGCCGCGATGGAGGACCGCAAGCGCGTGGGGTACTTCTGAGCCGTGACCGACGCCACCGCCTACACAGATCCTTCGAGCCAGCTCATGGACGCAGGGCTCCTGCGCCTCGTCACCGCGGGCTCGGTCGACGACGGCAAGTCCACCCTGATCGGCCGCCTGCTCTACGACACGAAGCAGATCCTGGCCGACCAGCTCGAGCACATCGAGGAGACCTCGCAGCGCCGCGGCGACGGCTACGTCAACCTCGCGCTGCTCACCGACGGCCTGCGCGCCGAGCGCGAGCAGGGCATCACGATCGACGTCGCCTACCGCTCCTTCGTGACGCCGCGTCGCCGCTTCCAGCTCGCCGACGCGCCCGGACACGTCCAGTACACGCGCAACATGGTCACCGGCGCCTCGACGGCCGACCTCGCGATCATCCTCGTGGACGCGCGCAAGGGAGTGATCGAGCAGACGCGTCGCCACTCGTACATCGCGGCGATCCTCGGCACGCCACACGTCGTCGTCGCCGTGAACAAGATGGACCTCGTCGACTTCTCGGAGGAGCGCTTCCGCGAGATCGAGCAGGAGCTGCGCGAGACGGGCGAGCGGCTGGGGCTGCGCGACGTCAGCGTGATCCCCCTCTCGGCGCTCCGCGGCGACAACGTGGTCGAGCGCGGCGAAGGGATGCCCTGGTACGACGGTCCGACCCTGCTCGAGCACCTGGAGACGGTCGAGACGGCGGGTGACCGCGACCTCGACCACCGGCGCTTCCCGGTCCAGTGGGTGATCCGCCCGATCTCGGACGAGCACCACGACTACCGCGGCTACGCGGGCCAGGTCGCGGGCGGCGTCTGGCGGGCCGGCGACGACGTCGTCGTGCTCCCGTCGGGGCGGAGGACGAAAGTCGCCGCCGTCGAGACCGCGGACGGGCCGCTCGACATGGCAGTTCCGGGCATGTCGGTGACGATCCGGCTCGACGACGACCTCGACGTCTCCCGCGGCGACCTGCTCGCCGATCCGGAAGTGCCGCCCACTGTCGCACGAGAGCTGGAGGCGACGGTCTGCTGGATGGCCGAGCGGCCGCTCGAGCCGCGCACGCGCCTCGTCGTCAAGCAGACGACGCGCTCCGTGCGCGCGATCGCGGACGAGCTCGTCTCGGTGATCGACATCCACACGCTCGAGGACCGGCCCTCCCCGGAGCGGCTGGAGCTGAACGACATCGCCCGCGTGCGCCTGCGCCTGTCCGAGCCGCTGGCGGTCGATCCGTACACGGAGAACCGCGTCACGGGCGCGTTCATCCTGATCGACGAGGCGACGAACGACACCATCGGCGCCGGCATGATCGCCTCAGCGACCTCCTAGAGACCATTCGGGCGAGAGGACGCTCGCTCATCTCAGCGTTACGTGCGTCGAATATCGGGGCAGGTCGACAGGCGTGGCAGAGATGCGACGGGCCGACGAGTCAGATGTCGAGCGGACAACGCTCCTGTGGGCCATACCCCCTAGGAGGCTCGCGGCATGAAGATCTTCAATCTCAACGCAGACGAGTGGGATCGCACGGAAGAGCGCGAGGGCTGGCGCTTCAAGGACGCCTGGGTCGGCGCGCACACCGACGCCGAGCTGATCGGCGCGAGCATGTACGAGGTCGAGCCGGGTAACAAGCAGGGGCCATTTCACACCCACCACGCGAACGAGGAATGGGCGATCGTCCTCCGCGGCGAGCCGACGCTGCGCACGCACGAGGGCGAGCGGCAGCTGCGCCAGGGCGACGTCGTCGCGTTCCCGCGCGGTAAGGAGGGCGCGCACCAGATCCGCAACGACACGGACGCGCCCGTCCGCGTCCTCATGCTCTCCACGCTGATCGCGCCGGACATCGTCGAGTACCTCGACACCGGCAAGATCGGCGCGCGGAGCGTCGCCGGCGAGCGGATCATCTTCGCTCGCCCAGGGCCTGAGCTCGAATATTGGGAGGACGAGGACTAGTAGGTCGGGCGTCATTGCCGCGCGCTGGCGCATGCGAGTACGGCTTAGGCGGTTGCGTATCGTGTGTGACGAGGTGCGTGCCGGTGGCTATCTCCCGGAGGACAACGAATCGGTGACCAACTTGCGCCAGGTACGACACCCGACGCAGGCCGCGGCCGTCAGATCCTGCATCCGGAGCGCGCGACCGCCAGCGCGACCGGGGCGGCGAGGGCGGCCATGATGAGCACGACGGCAGCGACGAGCCAGCCAGAGAAGCCCGCCAGCGCGAGGGCTACGGCGAGCGTGGTTCCGAGCGCCGTGATGGCGGACTGCGTGACGATCAGCCGTCGCTTCGACCAACGCGCGAGCACGACGCCATCATCGCCCACCCCGCCCGTACCGCGCTAGGAGGGGTCGGCGACGCCTCAGGCGTCATTCCCGAACACTGGCCCAACCCTGCGTCGTTCGTGTCAGACGGGTCAGGAGTGGTCACTATGAGGCTGTGAAAATCCGGCTTCGGAGTGGAGAGACGTCCGAGCAGCTGGTTCCAGGCGAGGAGTACTTCGTGCTCGAACTCGCCGGGCCAGCGTACGAAGGGGCTATCCAGGCACGCATCGATCCCGACGGCCGCTCATCGCCCTATTTGGTCAACATCGCGCGCTTCGAGGTTGTTGACGACCGAATACCCTCGAACTGGCGAGTACGGCTTGGGACACCGAATACGGCGAACCGGCTGACCATCGCCCCGGCGTCATGGCTCCGCGACGGATTTTGGGAGCACTTTTTCGGCGAGTACTTCGATGAGCGTCCCGGAACCCTTGACGCTCAGGCGGACTACGCGCGGGAGTTGGAGATCATGCTCGGCGAGCTTGGCTGACAGATCAATTCCGCCTCCGGCGTCATGCCCGAACGCTGGCCCAGGCGAGGTTCCCCGCTGGAGGTTCACGCGACTTCGAGCGCCGAGAACACGACATCGATCCTTCGCTCGGATTCCCACACGATGCTTAGGCGGTGCGACTTGGATCCCACGGCGTCGGCGTCGCTCACCGGCTTTAGTTCGACTAGCGCGACCTCGGAGAATCCCCAGTCGACTTCTTCTGGATTGGCAAGAAGTCCGGCTGGGATGCCACCCGTGAGATGAAGTTCGTGAAGTGAATCGAGGACAACCGTCACGATTCGTGAGCTTTCACTCGCGTCCGCGACGAGGGGCCCGGCGTCAGTCCAGATGTACTCGAAAACCAGCTCCAGCGACAAGCCATGCTTGATCAGCCGAAGGTCACGGAGAGGGCACTCCTGGAAGTGGTGGTGCGCACCGAGGACCGCCTCGATGTCGGCTGCGTCGCTAACGCGCATTCGGCGGACCGTACCGGCAGCGCTCAGGCGTCATTCCCGAACACTGGCCCACGCGAACGCCCGGTAGTCGTGGTGTGCTTGGTCCGCGCACAAATTGCGCGAGTGACGCGCAGAGAGATAATCGAGATATGCGTGTTGCGCCGCTTGCCGTGACCATGTGCGTCGCCGCGACCTTCGCAAGTGCGGTTGGCCACGCGGCAGCCGATATCCCCACCACACGGCTCAATGAGTGCCTCCGCGCGTGGAACCAACCGGCGAACCAGCCAAACCAAGCGCGTCTCGAAAAAGCAGGTCCAAAGCGAGCGTGGCTGTCCTCATCGCGCGTCCGCGTCATCGGCGACGACCAGAGTGCAAGAAGTGGATGCGTGTTGACGTGGAAGACCGTCGGAAAGATCGGAATCGCTTCCGGCGTCTGGGCCAACGGCCGTATCTCCCGATGGTCGTACCAATCACACCGCTCGACGGCCGTGTTGTCGCTGGCGAACGTGCAAGTAGTGGCGGACGGTCGCCTCAGGCTCCTTCGTTAGGACTTCGCGACAGCGGCTCAGGGGACATTCCCGAACACTGGCCCAGGCAACGCTTAGTGGTTAGGTCGCGGTTTCAATCGTGCCCTCTGTCGCCCGCGAGCATGATCTCGATCTCTCGGCGGTAGCTCTCGAACGCCTCCTCTGTTGTTGGGCTCCAATCGAACAGATCGTCCCAGAAGCCGTCCCGCAGCCAGCTTTCAGGGGCGATCTGGAGGAACCCTGCACTCCCGCCTGCACCGAGTCGGATCCGCCAACTGGCGGGGATTTCTCCTGATACCAACTCGAACATGGATGCGGGCCACATGGCCGGAAGATGAGTGTCGTCGGTCGAGAAGGGGTCCTCAACCACTCGTAGCCGAACGTCCTGTCCAGAAATGACCGAGATGGCGGTAACGACGTATTCGCAGCCAACCGTTAGCTCCGGTGCCTCGGTCATTACTCGACCGCTCGCGTCGCGGATCTCTACGCATTTGACTCTCATGGCCGAGCGTCAGCCGTTTCGGGTACAAGCGCCATCGCCGAACTCTACGTTCAGGGGACATTCCCGCACACTGGCGCAGGCGACTGTGCGTCGATGCCCGGCGTGCTCACCCGCCTACGATCCGCCGGTTCTCCGCAGGGTTACTCCACGCGGTGGGCTCACAGCGACACCGTGTGGTTCGGCCCTCGTGCCAGCGCCGGAATCCAGTCGCGCGCGACCGACGTATCCCCGGGCGACCGCCAACGCCTTGAGGAGGAGCCATGTCCGTTCGACGCACCGTCCTGGCCGCGAGCGTGCTCGCGGTCGCGCTCGCGTTCGTTTTCGTCGTGGGTGCCTCCGCGAAGAGACCGCCGCCGCCGGGCGACGCGGGGCCGACGGCGCCGGCCAATCTGCGCCTGACGGTGAACGGGCCGAACAGCATCACGCTCGCGTGGGACGCGTCCAAGACCAGCGCGAGCAACTGGTGGTACTGCATCCAGCGCGACGGGCAGGGCTGCATCAGGGTCGACCCGCCGCAGACGACGTTCACCTTCTCGAAGCTGTGGCCGGGCACCACGTTCAACTATTCCGTGGTCGCGATCAGCTCGACCGGGAAGCGCTCGGCCCCTAGCAACACCGTCACCTACACCACGCCGGCAGACACGACGGCCCCGAGCGCGCCGACGCTCTCGCTGACCGGCAGCTGGCCGGTGCGCATCTCCGTCGCCTGGACGGCGTCGGTCGACGATGTCGGCAGCCAGGTCTGGTACACGCTCCTCGTGAACGGCGCTTCGTACGGCGCCGACCAGATCGGCTACCGCTCGGCTCTGGTCCTCGATCGCTCGCCGGCGACGACCTACACGCTCCAGGTGACCGTCCGCGACTTCTTCGGGAACACGAACCAGAGCAACGTCGTCACCGTGACGACGCCGGCAGCCATCGACTCGACGCCGCCGACGACACCGACGAACTTGCGACTCGCGCCGGAGGCGTCCTCGCCCGAGATCTGGTTGGAGTGGGATCAATCGACGGACGACAGCGATCCGCAGTCCCAGATCCTGTACGACGTCTACGTGAACGGCGTGCCGGAGCACGTCGCGATCGGGTACAGCGACGAGCTCGTCTACTGCCGCGACACGGGGCCGAACAGGCTGACGGTCCAGGCGGTCGACACCTCCGGCAACGCGTCGGGGCACAGCAACGAGATCGTGTTCATCTGCTAGCGCTCAGGAGAAGGCGGCCACGCGATCCGCAACGCTGGCCCAGGCGAGGGAACTCAGGCGAGTCGGCTAGGACATGCTGGCGCGGCGATCGACAACGCGGCGGACGATGATGCCCGCGCTAATGCTCAGGCCCGCAACGGCTCCCGATGCGAGGCCCAGGTACCAGCCTGGCACCTCCAGCTTGGATTCGATCCCGATCCACAGGCCGACCGCCGCCGCCGCTGCGAGTGACCACCATCGTCCGACGGTCACGCCAAGCACGAAACCAACGACGATCAGCACAGAGACGTCCATGTCTCTTCATTCGGCCTTTTCGCGCAGCCTCTTAAGGGCGCTTCGAGAAGGCGACATCGTCACGGTGCGTGTGCCGTTGGGCGGCGCGGCCCGGCGGCAGCGGAGCCCCTGAGCTGCGCACGGCGCCACGGGACGACGACCTCCTGCACGACCAGGTCGACGATCGCCGCGGCAGGAACGGCGACGAACGCTCCGACGGCGCCTCCGAGGGAGGCGCCCACGAGGACCGCGACGAACACGACCAGCGGGTGGATGTCGAGCTGATCGCCCTCGACGACCGGTGAGATGACGTACCCCTGCAGGTTCTGGATCAAGATCGACGCCAGGAAAGTCAGCACGAAGGTCCGCGGGCTGTCGAGTGCCGCGATCGCGAGGAGTGGGATGCGCGCGAGCCAGCTGCCGACGAGCGGGATCAATTCTCCGAAGGCCACGATCACGGAGAGCGGGATCGCGAAGGGCACTCCGATCACGATCAGCGAGACGTATGTGAGCGCCCCGACGATCGCCATCACGATCACCTTTGCGCGGAGGTATCCGCCGATCCGCAGCCACGTCCGGTCGAGGACGAAGCCGGTGCGACGCCGATGATCGGGGGACGTCAACGACAGGATGAAGTCACGGATCCGCAGCCGATTCGTGAGCAGGAGCAGCGAGACGAAAAACACCGCAAGCAGGTCGATGAAGATCGAGAAGACGTTGCCAGGAAGCGCGGCGGCCCGCTCGCCCGCACGGTCGACGATCGCGGCTCCGAGCCGCGACAGCTGCTCCTCGAACGGCGGCAGCGCAGGAAAGTCGGCCCGAAGCTCGGCGTACGCCTCACGGACACCCTCGTAGCGGTCGGCGTACTCCGGCGCGCGGTCGGCGAACTCGACCACCTGGCCGAGAAGCGGGGGCACGACGATCCAGCCGATGCCGACGATGACCGCGAAGGACGCGATGTAGATCACCACCGCGGCCAGCCCAAGGGGCAGGCGAACGCGCCGGTGAAGCCATTCGCTCGGCCCCGTCAGCGCCGCGGCGAAGAGCACGCTCACGAACAAGACGAGCAGTACGTGGCGGACCATGAACAGGACGACGACAGCCACGACGGTCAAGATGGCGAACAGCAACCCGAGATAAATCGGCAGCGCCCGGTGGACAAACGACTCACGGGAACCGCCCGACGGCGCCATCTCGACCGGATACCCGTGAAGCGGCCGTGCTAGTCGTCTGGCCCGTGCAAACGCTGGCCAAGACGGACAAAAGCCCCTGAGAGCTTACCCGATGAGGTTCGCGCGGGAGTGCTTCGTCCGACCCATTCCTCGAGCCACGGATTCGGGGCCGATAGCCTTTCCGTGGGACAAGACCACCGCCGGACCCGGCGCGAGGTGCGGAAGCGGCCGACCCAAGACACGTGAAACGAGGAAACCATGACCACGCCAGCCCCGACCGTCACCGACCACGACGACTTCGAGCGACAGCTCCTCGAGCTGCGCAAGCGCGAGAAGGCACACACCCGCGAGGGCGACGCGATCGCCGCGGCCCGGCGCCGGCTGCCCATGACAGAGGTGCCGGCCGACACCACCGTGATCGGCCGCGACGGCACGGTCCCGTTCGGCGATGTCTTCGAGGGGCGCGACGAGCTGGTCGTCTACAGCCACATGTTCTACGACGGGAAGCCGTGGGAGTGGCAGTGCGAGGGCTGCACCAGGAACTCCTGGCCGATGCAGGACGCCGCCGACGCGGCCTACCTCAACGCCAACGGGATCACCTTCGCCATCCTCGGCGACGGGCCGTACGAGGAGATCGCGGCATTCCGCGACTTCATGGGCTACACAGCGCCGTGGTACTCCAACGCCCACCTCGACGACCCCACGGTGGGCGTCGCCGGCCGGATCTCCTGCTACCTGCGGCGAGGGGACAAGATCTACCTGACGTACTGGACGACAGGCCGGGGCGACGAGGTGATGAGTCCGTCGTTCGGGCTGCTCGACCTGACCGCCTACGGGCGGCGGGAGGAGTGGGAGGACTCCCCCGAGGGGTGGCCGCAGCTCCCGACCCACTCCGTCATGCGCACCGACGAGCACGGTGCGCCGATGGGCCCCAGAAACGGCGGTCGACCGGTGCCCCAGTGGACGCGCCCGGGCGTCACCGGGGTCGGCGTACAAACCTGGTAGCGAGCTTCCCCACAACCCGAGCAACTCGGAGGTGAATACGGATGAATGACAAACTCGACGTGGAAGGTCGCGCACCTCGACGACATCGAGCGGCGCGGCAGAGATATTCCGGTGCGCGAGCACCTCGGGATCCACGCATTCGGAATCAACGCCTACACGCCCGGCGAGGACGGCACGCTGATCAATGAGCACGACGAGGGCGGGTCTGGCCAGGAGGAGCTGTACATCGTGCTCGACGGGGAGGTGACCTTCGAGGTCGACGGCGAGACGGTCGACGCGCCCCCGGGAACACTCGTGTTCGTCGGGCCGGAGTCGCGACGGAAGGCGACCGGGAACGGAACCGTCCTCGCTGTCGGCGCCACACCCGGCGAGGCGTACCAGGGGGTCGACTGGGGTGAGGCCTGGCCGTTCCACAGCGAGTCCATGACGGCCTACGGCGAACAGCGGTACGCCGACGCGCTCGAAGCGGTCCGCGGTGCCCTCGAGCGCATGCCGGACCACGCGGGCTTGCATTACAACTACGCGTGCTTCGCAACGCTCACGGGCGACACCGGCGACGACACGTTCGCCCACCTCCGACGGTCGATCGAGCTGTTTCCGCGGTTCCGGGAGGACGCGCGCAGAGACGACGACTTCGCCGCCGTACGCGATGACCCGCGGTTCGAGGAGGCTCTTCGCTGAGCGCGTCGTCTCGATCCTCGACGAGCTGACAAGGTCGGCGCGCCCAATGCTCGGATGCAGTTCACGGAGTGCACACGAATACGGCGAGGCACCTGGTCGCCACGAGCGGCCCGTCAAGGTGTGGCAGGAGGTCGGCCATTTCGGCCGACCGAGTAGCGGCGACATACTCGTAGGCCGCCTCCCGGCCGTGGAACGTGACGGTCCCGAAGACATCACGCTGCTCGACCTCGTCGAAGTGTCGGCGGAGAGCGTCGCCGGCACTTTCGACCGTAAATCCGCCACCTGGAGCGCCGATCTCGCCGACGAGCTCCCACACCTCCGCGAGATTTCGTTCGCTGCTCGTCGCGGCGACGAGGCGTCCGTCTCGCCGTAGCACTCTGCGCAGCTCCTCTAAGGCCCTGTCGAGGTCGGACGCGTGGTAGAGCATCCACGCTGCCACCGCGCAGTCGAAGCTTCCATCGCGAAACGGCAGGTCCACAACGTCGCCGATGACTGCCTCGACTCCGCGAGCAGCTGTGAGCTCGACCATGCGCGCGGACTGATCGAGCGCGGTGACGTGCGCTGACAGCTCGCGCGACATCTGCTCCGCGAGCTCCCCTCGCCCGCACCCGACCTCCAGTACGTCGCGTGGCTGGCGTTCGGCGACCGCGGCGAAGACGACGTCGTACGGGTCGGATCCGGTCGCCGTCTCCTGTTTGGCCATGCGCGCGGCGTACCGCTTCTCGTCGGCGTACTCCTTCCGGACGACTTCGGGGTCGTTCAGCGAGTCCATCGCGTGGCGCCGAAGCCGTAGCAGGAGCGGCTCACGACAGTCTCGGATTCTACGGCCCTCTCAGGTTCAGAGCGATTCCGCCTCACTGACATTCGCGAACACTGGCCCAGGCGAAGGTACGGCTTGTCTCGTTCGGTGCGCTGCGGCGCTCCTCAGAACGGCCGCAGCGCACCCGCGCGAGCTACGTCCCTTCAGCCCACGGGAGCTCGTCCCAGTGTCTTGGACGCTCAACCTCCCATCGCCCTCGGCCCTCCGGGACCGGTCGTGTCGACCTCCGGTCCGGCGTCGTACCGGAGCGCGGCCTCGGATCGGCGATACACCCGATCGTGATCGTCGCGGCGGTTCCCCGTGGCGAGGATCACGCATGGCCCCGTCTCCTTCGCGACGAACGTGTGCGCAGTCATCGGCGGGCAGTGCACGAAGTCCCACGCCCGTAGGTGCCGTTCCTGGTCTTCGATGATGAGGACGCACTCGCCCAGCAGAATGAGGAAGTCCTCCTGGACCGACTCTGCATGGTAGAGAGCCGCTGGTTGGCCCGGCGGCACCACGCGGATCGTGAATCCGGCGTCCGGCTTGACGTACTCGGTTAGATCGGGTCGGCCCCGCAACACGAAGTCGTCGGACTCGAAGATGCAGACGCCGCCAAACGATTCGTTGTTGACCCAGGCGGCGTCGGCGGTGTTGACGGTGAACCATCCCGGCGTGACGGGAGCCAGGCCCGATGCGAGACGTTCCAGACGTGCTTCAGTGACCACGGTTTCCTCCTAGTTGATCTCGTTCTCAGCCGCCGCTGCACGCCACCGACGTGCCGGTGCGTGTCGGCAGCCCGCGCCGACGGTCGCACGAGTGTGCGCCCGAAGGACATGGACAAGGTGGGATCAACTACGCCGGAAACGCCACGGTTACGAGTCTAACCGTCCGCCTTCAGGTGACCTCAGGCCGATGCGGACTCAGCGTAGGCAGCGGCGACGCTCTTGGGCACGACCATCGCCCAGGCGTCGACAACGAGGTCGCGCATCTCCGCCGCGTCGATCGCCGCCAGCCGGACGACCACCCAGTTGTAACGGAGGTCCGAGTCCCGCGGCAGCATGAACTTGTCCGGCTCCGTCTCGACGAGGGCGTCCCGCCACTCCTTCGGGAAGGCGAAGCCGAGCAACGACTCGTCCCGCGAGAACGCGAGGTAGACGATCCGGCCGACGCGAAACTTGACGCGCCCCTGCACGAACGCCTCCGTCGTCCGCGGCAGCGTGAGCGCCAACGACCGGACCTCCTGCGACCGTGATCACAGCTCGAGCCTAGTACCGCCGGGCGCAGACGCGAGGAGGTCAGGCGGTGGCGCGGCCGACGAGCGTCCGCACGAGCCGCAGCTCTGCCCCCTCGACGCCCCGGCGTGCGGCGTAGGGCGCGACCGCCGCCATGCTGATCTCGGTCCTGCCCTTCGCGATCATGATCAGGTCGAACATGATCCTCACCGTCTGGTCTCCGCCGGAGTAGTCGGCAAGCAGGCGGTACCGGCGGGAGAGCGGCGTGAGCTTCGGGAACGGCATCTGCCCGAACGACACGAACCTCACCTCCCCCGCGGGGGCGAACTGCCTCTCGATAAGGCACTCGAGGAACCCGCGGCGCTCGACCGAGCGCTGCCAGTCGAGCTTCACCATCGCCGCCGTCTTCAGCACCCAGGTCTCGGACATGAACACGAGCCCGCTCATGTGCTCCCACTTGGAGGCGGCCGCTCCGGTCACGAGCAGGTCCGAGCTCTTCGGCTCGTACCCGCCGCACGGGGTCGGCGCGAAATCGGGCTTGGTGCCGCCGCCTTTCCAGCCGGCGACGCCGCCGAAGTCGGACCGCTTCAGAACAGCGGCCCGTGCCGCTGCCTGGTCGCCGCCGATGAACCTCACCGGCAGCCGGTCCGCCGCCGCCGAGTGGCCGAAGGCGAGTGCCACCACGACCGCAACGAGGAGCGACAGGTGGACTCGTTTCGATCTCATTCTCGACCCCTTCGCAGAGAGCGCCTCGGAACGCCGAAGGTAGCCCAGGCTCGCGGCGCGAGCGACCCCCGTTGGAGGGAGACGCTGCGAGGGCTACTGAAGAACCGGTGTCTCGGAGTGCTTCAGGTACTGGTGCACGAAGGCGATCGCCATGCTGCCCTCGCCCACGGCGGCTGCGACGCGCTTCACCGGGCCGAACCGAACATCGCCACACGCGAAGACCCCCGGAACGCTCGTCTCCAGGAGATAGGGATCGCGCTCGAGCTCCCAGCGTCCCGCGGCGCGCACGTCGGAGCCTGTGAGCACGTAGCCGCGGCGATCGAGCGCGATCTCGGGCGGCAGCCACGCCGTCTCGGCGTCCGCTCCGATGAAGATGAAGAGCCCACCCGACTCGAGCCGCGTCGTCTCTCCCGTGGTGGAATCGCGGACGTCGACCGCCTCCAGCGACACGTCGCCGTGTGCAGCGACGACCTCCGTCCGATACAGCGTCTCGATGTTCGACCGGGCCGTGACTTGGTCGACGAGGTAGCGCGACATGCTCTTCTCGAGCGACTCGCCCCGGCAGACGATCGTCACGCTCCGCGCATGGTTGGAGAAGAACATGGCGGCCTGACCTGCCGAGTTGCCGGCACCGACGATGTGGACGTCCAGACCATGGGCATTCGCCGCCTCGCTGCGCGCGGCGCCGTACGAGATGCCCTTCCCGGCGAGGCGGTCGAAGCCGTCGATCGAAAGCTGGCGCCACGTGACGCCGCAGCCGAGGATGATCGTTCGTCCCCGCAAGATGTCGCCGCCGTCGAGGTACACCTGACGGGTCGCGGCATCGATTCGCGTGATCGCCCGCGTGACGAGGATCTCCGCGCCGAGCCTCCGCGCCTGCTGCAGCGCCCGGCTCGCCAGCTCGTCGCCCGACACGCCGGAGGGAAAGCCGAGGTAGTTCTCGATCAGAGACGACGTACCGGCCTGGCCGCCTGGCGCCTCTCGTTCGACGACGATCGTCCGCAGCCCCTCCGACGCCCCGTACACGGCTGCCGCCAGGCCGGCAGGCCCGGCACCCACGATGACCGTGTCGTACTCCGCTTCGGCGGCCTCGGTGGCGAGGCCGAGCAGCTCGGCAACGCGGCGGAACTGCGGTCGGACCACCGTCTTCCCGTCGACGACACGAATGACCGGGCAATCTGCGTCGGCCGGCAGGGGCCCGCCCCACCACTGCTCGGCCGCATCCGGCGCATCGGGCAGGAGCCACTTGAACGTGATCTGGTTGCGGTCGAGGAAGCGCCGCAACTCCGTGCAGGCAGGATCCCACTTGTGCCCGAGCACGATCGCCCGGCGCGGCGGCGGATCGGCTGCGATCCCCTGCAGGCCGCCCGGTCCGCCGATCCGATGACCGGCGAGCCTCCCCACTTCCGTCGCGACGTCGGGCGCCACGGCTGCGACCGTGTGGTAGTCGTGCGGCTCGATCCGCATCACACGCGAGCTCTCCGCCGCCCGGAAGCCGACGGGGAACACGGTCCCCAATGCGATCGGAACCTCCCCGAAGATGTCCCCGGGGTGGCGTACGCCGACGACGCGCTCGATCCCGTCGACGAGCTTGATCGGCTCGATGCGGCCCTCGAGCACGGCGAAGAGGGCCCGTTCTCCACCCTCGTGCACCGCGTACTCGCCCGGCGCAAGGCTGATGTCGGCCGCCACCCCGGCCAGCCGCTCCCGATCTCGGGCACTCAGTGCGGCAAAGACCGCGATCCCTCCGACCTCGTCCGCAGTGAGCACGTCCCAACGCTATCGGTTGGACGCGGATCCGCCTGACCGCGGAACGCGCTTCCTCAGGCGAGCGCGCGCGTGTAGTTCTCGAGCGAGCGGCGGTAGCGGTCGATCTCGGGCGCCTCGATCCGCGTCCGCGCGAGGTCGAGGACGTCGACGAGCGCCTCCCGGTCACGTCCCGCAGTCGCCAGCGAGAACGCCCGGAAGAGGCGCAGCGCGGCGTGCTCCGGGAAGCGCGCGACGGCATCGTCGAAGAGGGCGATCGCCTCGTCGTTGCGGCCCACGTTGCGCAGCGAGCTGCCGAGCTGAAGGAGCGCGCCGGGCACGAGCTCCTCGCGGAGCCCCAGCGCAAGCGCCCGCTCGTAGTGCGGGATCGCCTCGAGCTCGCGCCCGGCGGAGTCGTGCTCGCCGCCGAGCTCGTATTCCCGTTCCGCCTCGTCCACGGCGCCAGGCTAGCCGCCACGCTGCGCTTGCGGGATGATCGCCGCAACGACGAAAGGAGCTCGTGGATGCCCGGGGAGAATCCGTTGCGGATCGAGCACGTCGACTTCGTGTCGTTCCTGACCCAGGACATCAAGCGCGCGAAGGTCTTCTACGCCGAGACGCTGGGGCTGGAGCTGGAGACCGAGGGCGCGGACGACATGGAGTTCCGCGCCGGGCAGGTGACGCTGGACGTCTTCGCCCCGGCCAGCCAGGGTCAACCCTTCGCACCCGCCCTCGGCGGCCTGGCGCTGCGAGTGCCGGACGTAGCTGCTGCGCGGGCGGCGCTGGAGGAGAAGGGGGTCGAGTTCGACGGGGAGACGCGCGACACGGGCGTGTGTCACATGGCGTTCTTCCACGACCCGGACGGGAACGCGCTCATGCTGCACCGGCGCTACGCGCCACGGAACGGTGACTGAGTCGGCGCAGCACTTCGTGTGCGAGGCGCTGCTCCACCTGGCCGAGGGAACGGATCCGGCCCTCGTGGGCGCGGTCGTGACGACGGCGCTGTGCGGTCACTGGGAGCACGAGGGACCGTGCCGCTGGCCCCACAACAACGAGATCGACGCCGCTTCCGACGGCTTCCGGTTCCGGACGCTCTATGTCGCAGTCCCCGAGGAGGAACCGGATGTCCGCGCGCGGATCGAAGCCGCGTTGCGCGGCGGCGATGGGTGGCGCGTCGTCGCCTTCGCGCCGCGCGAGCTCGCAGCGGCGGAGCAGCCGCTCGGCGCCCAGCTCGCGACTCTGCCCCGGCGAGGCGGCTGAACGTCGGCGACTCGCGGCCCTCGTGGCCCCGTGGGCGCCCAGGCGCCCTGACGCGTGTTTGTGCTTTGTAAATCGTCTTGCAACCACGCTTCGAGCCTCCTCGAGGAGAGAACAAGACCCCTCTGATCCAGATTTCTCATCGAGGGGGGAACTGATGGCACGAGACAGAGGCTTCAAACGGAGGCTGATTGCAATCGTTGTGGGCTCGCTGCTCGCTCTGGCCGGCGCCGGGGTGGCTGCGGCGGCTCCGCCCGCGAATACGTCGCTGCCGACGATCACCGGGACGCCGACGGTGGGCGGAACCCTGACTGCGCAGAACGGCACGTGGACGAACGAGCCGACCGCGTACCAGTACCAGTGGCAGCGCTGCGGCGGCGCGGGCGGCGGCTGCTCGAACGTCCCCGGCGCGGTCGAGAAGACGTATCTCCTGACGTCCGCCGACGCCGGCCGGACGATGCGTGTGCGGGTGCTCGCCGTGAACGCGGACGGCGCCAGCGCGGCGCGCTCGGCTCCGACGGCAGTGGTGACGCCGAGCTCGGCTCCGCAGAACACCGACCGACCGTCGATCCTCGGGGAGGAGCGCGTCGGCGAGGAGCTGACCGCCGAGGAAGGCAGCTGGTCGAACAGCCCCACGGCGTATGCGTACGAGTGGCAGCGCTGCGACGCGGACGGCACGAACTGTCTGCCTGTCGCAGGCGCGAACGGCAAGACGTACGGCGTGCGGACGGCCGACGTCGGCTTCCGCATGCGCGTGCGGGTCACGGCGCGGAACGCCAGCGGGTCCGGCTCCGCGAACTCGGTCCTGTCCGCCATCGTCGCGCCTGCCGTGACGATCACGAACCAGCGGCCGACGCTCCGGATCGTCTCGATCCGCTTCCTCGGGGCACGCGTCTACGCGAGGGTCCGGATCTGCGACGACACGAGGAAGAACCTGACCATCCTCGCGACGGACTCGCGCCCCGGGCGCGTCTCGCAGACGCGGCGCTTCTCGACGCTGATCGCGCCGAATCCCTGTGGCGTCTACACGCGCAACTGGGTGCCCGCCCAGAGGTTCCGTGGCAAGGGGCGCTACACGATCACGCTCCAGGCCCGCGACACCTCGCGGCGGACGAGCGCACCTGCGCGGAGGACATTCTTCCGCTAGCGGGATCACGGAGTGGGCGCCGGAGCGCGCGGCGCCCACTCCAACACTTGAACGGACCGTCGATCCGCGCAACGCTGTGGAGTGACATGAGAACGGGTAGGTGGCGGTGCTTCTGGAGATGGCCACTCGGTCATCGATGGGAGTATGTCGTCGTCGACCAGCGCTACGGGTACAGACGCTGCGGGGGCTGCGGGAAGACCAAGGGCAGCTACACCGGGAAAGGACCCGCGGACGGTTACACCGACTATGGCGGCTTCGGCGGCGACTAGCCTACGGCGGCCTGCACAAACCCTTGACTCCAGTGGCAACGGAGCCGATAGAGGGGGTGTGGAAGCGGCCCGCATACCGTGGCGGCCCCTCGGGCGCCTGCTCGTCGAACAGGGACTCCTGACTGCCGACGAGCTCGAGCACGCCCTCGCAGAGCAGGAGCGGTCCGGCCGCCGGCTCGGTGAGACGCTCGTCGATTGCGGCTTCGTGTCCGGCCCTGAGCTCTCGAACGCGCTCGCCGCGCAGTACGGGATCGAGCTCACAGCGGAGACCGGCTTCGGCACGGGGCTCCGCACGGTGATCCAGCAGCGCCACGAGAGCGACCGAGGGAGAGTCATCCGCGCCTTCCCGAGCGCCGATGAGCCCTTCGAGGCTCTGGCCGAAGCAGCGTCGCACGAGGAGCCTGCCGAGCTCGAGGCGGCCACGCCGCCCCAGGAGCAGATCCTGCACGCGCAGCTCGAGGAGCAGTGGGCGAAGCTCGCTGCGGCCGAGGAGCGACTCGCCGAGAGCCACCGCGAGCTCACGGCGCTCGCCCACGAGTACGACGAACGACGCAGCCAGGCCGCACGACTCGCGAGGCGTGCCCGTCAGGCCCGTGCGCAGCGCGGCTCGGACAACGAGCGGGACGAGCGGATCGCGCAGCTCGAAGGCGAGGTGCGAGCCCGTGGGGCGGAGATCGACGGACTCCGATCGGAGTGCGTGGGCCTGCGCGCCGAGCTCGCCGGCGTCGAGGCGGCGTCGGAGGAACGGGTCGTCCAGAGTTATCGTGAGCTCACGGCGCTCGCCCGCGAGTACGACCGGCGACGCGGCCAGGCTTCGAGGCTCGCGCAGCGCGCCCGCCTCGCCCGCGAGAGCCTTGGCTCCCAGCGCGAACGCGACGAGCAGCTCGTGCGACTCGAGGAGAACCTCCGCGCCCGTGACGCCGACGGCGACCGGCTGCTCGAAGGGCAGCGACGCGAAGCAAGCCGTCGCCGCGCGCAGGCCACACGGCTTCTGGAACGCGCGAGGAGATCGAGGGCCCTCGAGGGGCAGCTGGCCGACACGCTGACGACGGTCGAGCAGCGGCTCGCCGAGAGCCGGAACGAGCTCGACTCGCAGCGAGAGCGCAGAGGTGCGCAGGTTGCGCGGTTCATCGGCCGCGTCCACGAGCGTGACGCGCACATCGAGCGACTCGCCGCCGACGTGCGCGGTTGCGACGAGGAGATCCAGCGCCTGCGTGAAGCGAACGACGGCCTCCGGCGTGCGGCTGAGCGCCGCCGCGCGCAGGCGGTGCGCTTCCTGAGGCGGCTCCGAGCGCCGGCGTCGGAGGCTGCACCCGCCACCGTCACGCTTCCGGCCCATGCCGAAAACCACCTTCTCTTCGTCCAGCTCAACGGACGTTACGAGCTCGTCGAGCGCGACGGGCCGCCGCCGGCGACGAACACGCTGCTGGAGCTGGCGGAGCTCGGCGACCGTGTCTTGATCGTCTCGCGTCAGGGTCGCTCGCCGCTTCCCGGCGACGGCAGGCCGTGCGTCTTCGTGCAGCCCGCGTAGAACCTGCACCCTCTGTCGAGGCGTCCGTCTACGTCACGAGCACGTCGCGACGATTCGGCCGCTCGGACGAACGTCGAGCTTGATCGAGGCACGAGAGCCGTCCTTCGTCCACGCGTGGGTCGCCGTCACGAAACTCCGTTTCCGTGGTGCGGGCACAGAGATCCGGGCGACCAACCCGTCGGCCCCGCAGGTGACCACGCCTCCGGACGCCAGCGTGCCGGGCGCGAACTCGCGCTCCTCGTCGGCGACGAGCAGTGGCGGCACCACGGAGCCGCTCCGGTTGGCCGAGTCGTCATCGTCGCCCCCGCTGCAGCCGACGAGGAGCGCACAGACCACCACGATCGGCACCACGCGCATGGGCATAGCGTAAGGAGGTTTGCCGCGCGCGTCAGCCCTGGAGGCACTCCTAGACTGCGCGCGTGAGCGCCGCCGACGCGATTCCCCAGGCGATCCGGGAGCTGGCCGAGGTTCCCGACCGCTTCACGCGACTCACGCCCGGCCACGTCGACCGCGTCGAGACCCGCCGCTTCGTCGTGGTGCGAGGAGGATGGTGGGCCTCCGTCGAGGGGATCCGCGCGGAGCCCGACGAGGTGGAGGACGTCGTGCACGAGGTGCGCGAGGTCACGGCCGGCCTGACGGTGACGTGGCGGATCGGGCCTTCGGCAGCGCCACCCGATCTCGAGCGGCGGTTGCGCGCGCTCGAGCTCCACACGCCCGCGAACGGCGTCGAAGAGCTGGCGGCCCTGGCGACGGTCAGCGCGCCGACCGCTCCTCGCGGCGACGTCCGACGCGTGGAGACCCTGGACGACTACCGGGTCGCGGTCGGGGTGCGCTGGGACGCGTTCGGCAAGTCGGAGGAGCAGCGGGCGGCCGAAGAGGCGAGTCTCGCTGAGACCTTCGCTGCCCTGCAGGGCAGCGGCGCGGTCGTCGACTTCCTTGCGTACGCCGACGGCCGGCCGGCCGCGACCGCCGCGAGCGTCGTCACCGAGCGGGGGCTCCTGCTGGTGGGCGGCGCAACGGCGGCCTGGGCGCGCGGCCGCGGCCTCTACCGCACGCTCGTCCGCGCCCGCTGGGACGAGGCCGTTCGGCAGGAGACGCCGGCACTCGTCGTCCAGGCGAACCCCTCCACTTCCGCGCCGATCCTGACCCGGCTCGGCTTCGTCGAGACCTGCAGGTTGCGGCAGCTCGAAGACTCTGCGTCGGCCTGAGCAGCGCCCAAGGCGCATCAGGACGCATTTCTTCATTGTCGATAGTCGCTTTACTTTGTAGAGTCGCGGTCGGAATCGCACGCGGCCACGAGCGGAGGAGGTCCGGAATGTCGGTCATGGAAGAGGTGCTCGCAGCGAACGAGGAGTACGCGCGAACGTTCGGGGACAAGGGCGAGCTCGCGCTCCCGCCGGCTCGACGCCTCGCGATCCTCACGTGCATGGACGCACGCCTGGATCCCGCCAAGTACGCGGGCCTGAGTGAGGGCGATGCGCACGTGATCCGCAACGCCGGCGGCCGCGCGAGCGACGATGCGATCCGGTCGCTCGTGATCTCGTACAAGCTGCTCGGAACGCGCGAGTGGTTCGTCGTCCACCACTCCGACTGCGGGATGGAGTTCTTCGACGACGAGACGATGCGCGGGCTCCTGGCGCAGAGCCTCGACACGGCGGAGCTCGGCCCAGACGGCTTCCACGACGTCGGCAAGGGACCGGGCTCGACCGAGGCCAAGTACGTCGACTGGCTGACGATCGCGGACCGCGAGCAGAGTGTGGTCGAGGACGTGCGCCGGATCCGGAGCCATCCGCTCGTGCCGCCCGCGATCGCGATCTACGGCTACGTCTACGACGTCCGCACGGGACGGCTTCTCGAGGTTCCCGCAGCGACGGAGGCCGGCCGCGCCGGCTAGCGGGCCGCTCAGGCCGCCACGACGAGCTTCGGCTCGAGACCGAAGAGCGCGCCGACGCGCCCGGCCTCCGCGTCGAGCTCTCCGCGCCGAGCCTTCGGCAGCCGCTGGAACGGCTGGACGCGCAACTCGATCCGCTTGCCCGCCCGCTTGCGCGACCAGGTGCCGGCCACGACGCCGTCGACGAGGAGCCACGACAGTGCGCCCGGGCCCTCGAGCCGGCCCTTGCCGTGCGCCTTCGTCCGCGCGACCGCCTCCGGTGAGAAGAGTTGCTCGCGCTCGCGGAAGCCCATCACGAGCGCGTCGTACTCCGGGATCAGCCGCACGGCGGCAGGAGTTGCCGGCCGCCGCTCCTTGCCTGCAAGCAGCCACGCGGACCGCCCCTCGACGTCGACCTCGACGAGCTCGCCGGCGATCGACTCGAGCAGCGCCTTCGCGTCCCTCGCCTTGAATTGCGCACCGGCGACCCACTCGGCGAAGTCGCGGTGCGTTGCGGGGCCGAACGCAGCGAGATAGCGGCGCAGGATCTCGGCGAGCGCAGCCTTCGGCTCGTGCTCCCGCTGCTTCCCGAGCCACTGGTCCGGCCTGACGAAGGTGACGCGCGACCCCTGCGGCGGGCCGTTGACGAGCACGCCGTTCAACGCCGCCGGGCCGAGCACGGTGCCCCAGCCGGAGCCGATGTGCTCGCGCGCCCACGGCCCCACGTGCGGCGAGACGGCCTCGACCAGCTCGTCGCGCGTGAGGCAGCGGCCGTCGAGCGCGTGGGCGATCGCGGCGAGGATCCGCTTCGCCTCCTTCGGCGGCAGCTCGTGGTGGAAGTACCAGTCGCCGACCACCGCCCGTCGCGCAGCGAGCCAGAGCCCGAGCTCGTCCGCAGGATGGATGTGCAGCGTGCCGCGGAGCGTCCACGTCTTCACGAGGCTCCGCTCCTCCCAGAGCGCGTTGCTCACGTGCTTCTGCGTCAGGCCGCGAACGCGGGCCGACAGCGCGAGCTCGGCCGCCGACAGCACCTGCGCGTGGATTCCGCCGACATCGCGCACGACCTCGACGAGACGCGTCCGCGGCGCCGCCTTCGCGAGGTGGCTCCGAGCCAGCCGGCGCGCCCGGACGTCGTCCCACGTGAGCTCCATCGGAGGCGTAGCATCCCAACTGAGTGCCTGGGACGATTCCGGAGCGCGTGTTGTGGGCCGTCGAATCGCTGGCGGTCGAGCCCGACGATCGGGTGCTCGAGATCGGCTGCGGGCCGGGCGTCGCGATCTCGTTGATCGCCGAGCAGCTCGACGGAGGAACGATCACGGCCATCGACAGGTCGTCCGTGGCCGTGGAGCGGGCCTGCTGGAGGAACGCGGCACACCTCGAGTCGGGCAAGGCCACGATCTCCCGAAGCGCACTCGAGGAGGTCGAGCCCACCGGGGTGCGCTACGACAAGATCTTCGCCGTCAACGTGAACGTCTTCTGGATCCGCGACGTCGGCCCGGAGCTCGAGTTGATCCGACGGCTTCTCGCGCCCGAGGGCTCGCTCTTCCTCTTCTGGGGAGGCACAGCCGGCGAGACGAGGAGCAGCGGGATCACCGACACGGTGGCGGCCGCACTCACGGCGCACGGCTTCTCGGCGACTCAGCTCGCGCCGCCCACCGCGGATTCGCCGCTCCTCGGCATCGTCGCGCGCCCGCTTAGGGCTTGAGCAGGATCTCCTTGAGCGTGTCGCCGCGCAGGCCGAGGCGGAGCGTCTCGAGCGGGATCACTTCCTCGGGCGCGATGTTTCCGAGGTTGACCTCGGGGCCGAAGTGCTTCACGAACCAGGCCTGCGAGCTCTTCGACGGGGCCTCCCAGATCAGGTCGTGGAAGTCGATCTCGTGCGCGATCTCGTCGATCAGGCCCGTTCGCATGTCGCCGTCCTTGCGGAAGATCCCGGCGGTGCCGCCCTCGCGGGCCTCGGTGATCACCTTCCAGGCGCCGGCGTCGCGTTCCTCCTTGATCCACTCCACCCACTGGTAGGGCGCGAACACGACCTCCGAGTCCTTCGAGCCGACCTCGGACAGGACGGTGAAGTCGCGGGCGAAATCGGCGATCAGCTCGAGCTTGCGCTCGCGCGGGATGTCGAGCGTCCCATCGGAGATCTCCACGTGCGAGAAGCGGTAGTGCTGCAGCCAGCTCTTGAAGCCGTCCAGCTTGTCGCGCGCGAACACCGCCTCGAAGAGCGTGCCGCCGCAGACGATCGGGGTGTCGAACGAGCGGTAGAGCGCGATCTTCTTCTCCAGGTTGTTCGTCACGTAGCTCGTGCCCCAGCCGAGCTTGACGATGTCGACGTACTCGCCGGCCGTGTCGAACATGCCCTCGATCTCGCGGATCCCGAGGCCCTTGTCCATCACGTGCGTCAGCCCGCTCTCGCGCGGCTTCGACGGGCGCGCCGGCAGGTCGAGGAAGTTCGGGTGCGGCTCGCCGTTAGAGACGGGCAAAGATCTCCTTCAACTTCTCCTGCGCGCGCTCCTGGACGTCGTGGTAGAGCGAGTTGCCGTGCGCGTCGATGCCGACCGTGAGCGGGCCGAAGTCCTTGACCCGGAACTTCCAGAGGCACTCCGGCATCAACTCCTCCCACATCACCTCTTCGATCTCCTCGATCTGGGTGGTCTCGAGCGCGGCGGCGCCGCCGACGATCGCGAAGTAGACCATCCCCAGCCGCTGCATGGGCTCGATCGCCTCGTCGGGGAAGCCGCCCTTGCCGCAGATCGCGCGCACGCCGTACCGCTGCCCGAGCGGCTCGGTGAAGCGCACCATCCGCGCAGAGGTGGTGGTCCCGATGCAGACCTTCTCGTAGCGGCCGCTCTCGAGCTTGCGCACGCCGGGCGCGGTGTGCAGGAGGAAGGCGCCGCTCAAGTCCATCGGCGGCTCGACGCCCTCGTCGAAGATCCGGATCTGCGTGCGGTCGCGGATGCCGATGATGTGACCCTGGACGGTGACCTCGTCGCCCGCGCGGAGCTCGAGGATCTCCTGCGGATCGGTGATCGGGAAGGTGACGGTGTGATGGGCCACGACTAGAACTCTCGGTCGTAGTCGAGGTTGCCCTGCGCGTCCACGTGCACGGAGGCACGGCGCGCGGCCCAGCACTGGTAGTTGACCGCCACTGGGTTCAGCGTCATGTGCGTGTCGGCGTGCTCGACGTGGCACTGGAGCACGGTCACGTCGCCGCCGAGCCCCATCGGCCCGATGCCGGTCTCGTTCAGCAGGCCGTAGAGCTCGTCCTCGAGCTGCGCCACGATCGGATCCGAGTTGCGCGTGCCCACGGGGCGTGCGATCGCCTCCTTGGCGAGGTACATCGCATAGTCGGCCGAGCCTCCGATCCCGACGCCGACGATCCCGGGCGGGCACGGCTTGCCGCCCGCACCGACGATCGACTCGAGCACGAACTGCTTGACGCCCTTCACACCGTCGGCGGGGACACACATCTTCAGGAAGCTCATGTTCTCGGAGCCCGAGCCCTTCGGCACGCACTTCACGTCCAGGCCGTCCCAGTCCTGGATGAACTCCCAGTGCACGATCGGCAGGCGGTAGCCGATGTTCGGGCCGGTGTTCTCGCGCGTGATCGTGTGGACGGCGTTCGAGCGCAGCGGGTGCTCGATGGTGGCGCGCGCAGTGCCGTCGCGCAGCGCCTCGTAGATGCGCGCGGGATGGAGCGGGAAGTGCTCGCCGACGCGACAGGTGTAGACCGCGATGCCGGTGTCCTGACAGACGAGGTTCTTCTCGTCGTCTGCGATGTTGACGTTGCGGTGGATCGTGTTCAGGACGCGCTGCCCCGTGACCGAGGTCTCGCGGTCCTTCGCCGCCGCGAGGGCGTCGCGCAGATCCTGAGGGATGTCCTTCAGCGCCCACACGTACAGGTGGGCGGCCGCGTCTTCGACGGCGGGCTGGAGATCGGTTGTGACCGCTGTGCTCATACGCTCGCCTTCTCGGCCGCTGCCCGGCCCGCGCGCCGTCCGAAGACGACGCACTCGAGCAACGAGTTTCCCATCATCCGGTTCTCGCCGTGCGTGCCCCCGGCGATCTCGCCGCACGCGTAGACGCCCTCGAGCGTGGTCTGGGAGTCCGTGTCGATCACCAGGCCGCCGTTCTGGTAGTGCAGCACGGGGTAGGTGAGCAGCTTCTCGCTCAGCGGGTCGATCCCGCCGCCCCGGTAGCGGCGCAGCATGTACGGGAGCGAAACCTCGGCGTCGTCGGGGGCGATGCGCGTGGTGTCGAGGTACACGGCGGGCCGGCCGTCCTCGGTCTCGACGCCCTTGCCCTTCTCCACCTCGTCGAAGATCGCCTGGCTGACGACGTCGCGCGGGCCGAGCGAATCGGTGAACTCCTCACCGTCGGCGTTCAGCAGGACGGCGCCGTAGGCGCGCGTCGTCTCGGGGATCGAGTAGCCCTGCATCGTCTCGGGCCAGGCGCCGCCGTTCGGGTGGTACTGCAGGTGCTCGAGGTCGCGCGCCTGCGCGCCGAGGTCGAGCGCCAGCTGCAGCACCTCGCCGGTCGCGTTCGGGTGGTTCGTCGAGAGCTCGCCGCGCTCCTTGGCGACCCGGAAGCAGCGGCCGCCGGCGGCGAGGATGACCGCGGCCGCGTCGATCACGTGCTCGCCGCAAGTTGCATTCCAGCCGTTCTCGCGCGGCTCGAGCGCCCCGAGTGGGCTATTCGCGAAAAGCGTGCCGTCCCCGGCCTCGAAGGCGTCGCGCAGGGCCTTCGTGATCGCATGACCCGTGCGGTCGCCGACCTGGAGCAGGCGCTTGCGCGAGGCCCCGCCGCAGCGGGCGAGGCGGTAGCCGCCACGATCGCCCGAAGGGCGACCATTGGCAGAGTCGCGCGTGAACTCGACGCCGAGCTCCTCCAGCCAGTGGATCGCGCCCTGGGCATCACCTGTGAGGATCTCGACGAGCCTCATGTCCGCGCTGTCGTGAGAGCTCTTGAAGACGTCGGCGGCATGCTGCTCGGGCGAGTCGTCCTCGCCGAACGCGGCCTGGATCCCGCCCTGTGCCTTCGCCGAGTTGCAGGCCTGGATCGAGCCCTTGGTCGCCAAGGCGACGCGTGCGCCGGCGCGCCCCGCGGAGACCGCGGCCGCGAGCCCGGAGGCGCCGCTGCCGACTACGAGCACGTCGAAGGAGAGCCGGTCAGCCATCGCCGCATCCTACCAGCCGGTAATCCTCGACATTAGCGGGGCTTATGCGCAGATTTCGCCTTTTGGCACACATTCGTGGCGGAATCGGGACAGAAGCCGAGCCTCGGGCAGGCACGATCGACTAGTCGATACCGCCCAGGGATGGAGGCCCACATGTTCGCCACACTCACCGAGGAACTGCTCGACCTGACCGCGACCGAGAAGGGCATCGGCTTCGCGGCGTACGCCGCCGCCGACGATCCGGGCGGCTGCGGCGGCTGCTCGAGCGTCTGCTCGATCATCGTCTGCTGCTTCCTCTGCAAGGTATGTTGGTAGCGGTCGACGCGCTGTCGGGAGGGGCGGCTCGGCCCCTCCCGAGGCACCCCTACCTGAGGCCGTGGTACCGCACCGCGACCGACGGCGAGGGCCTGTTGCTCGAGCACGGCGGCACGGTCGTCGTGCTGGAGGGCGGCGCACTGAAACAGCTCGTTCCGGCGTTGCTGCCGCTGCTCGACGGGACGCGCGAGCTCGACGACATCGTCACGCAGCTGGGCACGCCCGCGCGGCCGGCGATCGAGCAGGCGCTCGCCCTGCTCGCGGGGCGCGGACTGCTCACGGAAGGGCCTCCGCTCGACGATCTCCCGGAGCCGTTCGCCGTGTCGGCGGAAGCGCTCTCGGCGGCCCGCCGGGACGGCTCCTCGCCGCACCAGGTACGCCGACGGCTGAGAGAGGCGCGGGTTGCGGTTGCGGGCACACCCCGCCTCGTCGCGACGCTGAGCCGAGAGTTGCTGCGGGCCGGTGTCGGCAGCGTGGATCACGTGGGCTGGGAGGCGACACGCCTCGACCGCACCCACGACGTGGCCGTCGCCGCCGCGGGGCCGCACGAGGTCACGGAGCTCGCCGACTGGGACCGGCGGCGAAGCGACGACCGCGTCGCGTGGCTGGCGCTACCGCCCTTCGACGGCCGGCTCGCACCGATCGGCCCGCTCGTCGTACCCGGCGAGACGGCCTGCCTCGCGTGTTACCGGCTTCGCCGGGCCGCCACCAGCGACTGCCGCGACGAGCTGCGGACGCTGGAGCAGACGCCGTCGTCGGCGCGCGCCGCGACCGCAATGGAATCCCTCGTCGCCGGCGTCGCCGCGCTCGCGCTCCTGCGCTACCTCGCAGGTCTCGACCCGACCCTGCCGGGCTCGTTCTACGCGCTCGACGCGAGCGTGCCGCTGTCGCTCTCTCGACACCGCGTCCTCCGAGTCCCGCGCTGCCCGGCCTGCTCCGAGGTGGACGAGCTCGCCGCGCCGCTGCCCTGGTTCAAGGAGGTCTCGGCGAGTGCCTGAGCTCGCTCGGGTTCAACGCACGCCGCTGGACGTCGCGCTGGCGCGGCTCGAAGCCGTGGTCTCGCCTCACACGGGCATCGTGCGCTCGACGGTCGAGCTCCTGCGCGGCCACGGCGAGGCCCGCTTCGTCGGCACCGGCTGCCTGCTCGCAGCGACCGACGAGGTGCTCGGCATCGGCACGGTCGACCACGCGGGCGGCGCGAATGTCTCCCGCGCGGCGTCACGGGCCGCTGCGCTCGGCGAGGCAGTGGAACGATATGCAGGCGTGGCGTCGTCGAACGCGAACCGGCCGCGCGCCTCGGCTGCGAGCCTCGGTGACGCCACGATCGACCCCGCGTCGTTCACCTTCTTCCGGCCGGAGCAGCTCGCCGCGCCCGGCTTTCCGTTCGTTCCCTTCACGCCCGAAACGCCGATCCGCTGGGTGGAGGGCTTCCGTGTTCCGGGGGGCGAGCCGGTCCTGCTCCCCGCGCAGCTCGTCCTCCTCGGCTCCCCACCGCGCGACGAGCCGCTGATCGCATATGCGACGAGCAACGGGCTCGCCTGCGGCGCCACGCTCGAGGAGGCGATCCTGGCCGGCCTGCTCGAGCTCGTGGAGCGCGACGCCTTCATGATCGCGTGGGCGAACCGCCTCTCGCTGCCCTTGCTGGACTGGACGGGCGATCGCGTGCTCGAGCGGATCGAACGGCTGTACCTCGCACCGGCCGGCCTCCGCTATGCCGCCGTCGACGCGAGCTGCTTCTTCGGGATCCCCGCGGCGTTCGGCGTCGTCCACGGCTCGGAGACCGATGCGAGCCGGCTCGGGCTGGGAGCCGCAGCCGCGGTCACGATTCAGGAAGCGGTCCGAAAGTCCCTCGCCGAGGCGTTCTGGGTACAACAGGGCTCGCGCGACCTCATCCGAGCGGCGAAGTCCGTCCCCCGCGCGGAAGAGATCCGGGACTTCGACGACCACCTGCTCTTCTACTCGGACCCGTCCAGGCTCGAGCGCACGGCATTTCTCGACGCGTCGGAGGAGCGCCGCCCGACGCGCGACGTCCCACCGCTTGAGGGGAACGACGTGCGCGCGCTGATCGAGGCTGCGGCGGGAAAGCTGACAGCGCGCGGCGTCTCGCTGTACGCCGCCGACGTGACGAGCCCCGACATCCGCGAGGCCGGCCTCTCCGTCGCACGGGCGGTCTCGCCCGAGCTCTGCCCGCTCGACGTGATCCATCTGGCCCGGTTCCTCGGTCCACCCCGCCTGTTCCACGCGGCCCACGAGCTCGGCCTGCGCCAGGCGCCGCTCACCATGGCGACTGTCAATCACGACCCGCACCCGTTTCCGTGACCGCTCCGCAGACGGTGACCTGGGCGCCCTGGATCTACGGGGAGGAAGGAGTGTCCCTGGACGATCCCGCCGAGACCTTCCACGAAGCCTCGCGGATCTCGTGCGTTGCGCTCGACCACCGCAGCCGCGGACCGAGCCTGCTCGAGCACAGCCCCGAATTGCGCGCGACCGTCGCACGCGCAGCTGCCAGGCGAAGCTACGCGAGCACGGTCGAGCTCCCTCGCAGCGAGCTTCCGCGTGCGCCGCTCGGAGAGGTCGTCTTCCACCGCCGATCGCAGCGCAGCTTCCAGGAGCAGCCGGTGAGCCTCGCACAGCTGTCCGCGCTCCTGCAGATGGGGTATGGCGTCACCGGGAACGGGCCAGGCGAGGTCCGATTCCGCTCCGTCCCGTCCGGCGGAGCGCTCTACCCGCTCGACCTCTACGCGGCTACCCCTGCCGTGTCGGGGCTCGAGGAGCGCCTCCATCACTTCGACCCGCTCCGCGGCTGCCTCGAGCTCCTCGGCCTAGTGAGACGAGCTCAACTCGCGCCGCTCACCCCCTATCCCGAGCTCGTCGCGGATGCGGGCGTCGTCGTCTTCGTCACGGCGACGTTCTGGCGCAGCCGCTTCAAGTACGGACAGCGCGGCTACCGCTTCGCGCTCCTCGAGGCCGGCCACGTGGCCCAGAACCTGCTCCTCGCTGCAACCGCGCTCGGACTGGCCAGCGTGCCACTCGGCGGCTTCTTCGACCGGCAGGTGAACGACCTGCTCGGAGTGGACGGCTTGCACGAGGCGGCGCTCTACGTGATCCCGGTCGGCCACACGGATGTGCCCTGAACGGGCTCCGGCTCGTCGCTCGGCATGCGCTCTGGCTCTCCACGACGAGCTCGGCTCTCCTGCTCGGCCTCCCCACCACGGACGGACACGGCGGGTGGCCGTCCGCCCTCGCCGGAGGGTGCGTCGGCCTCGCGCTCTTCCTCGGGCTCGCGAGACAGGTACCGCGCGCCACGTTCGACCGACGCACGGCCGCACGCTCGGGGCACGTCGCGCTGCGCGCCTTCCACGAGGAGGCTGTCTGGAGGGGGGTCCTGCTGGCCGTGGCCACAGCCACGTTCGACCGTGTTGGCGCCGCCGTCGCCGTCACGGTGGGCTTCGCCGCCATGCACGCGCCCGTGCAGGGTCGCCTGGCCGCGGTTCATCTCGTCACCGGCGGCAGCTTCTCGGCGCTCGCCCTCGGGCCCGGCCTCCCGGCCGCGATGAGCGCCCACGGGGTCTACAACGCGCTGATCGCCGCCACGCTGACCGTCCGGCACGCACCACCCCAGGACTGTCCATTTCGGACAGTTTCGGCGCCCGCTCTGCCGCCCTATGCTCGACGAACGACGCGCGCCACGGCCCCCGTACCCCTGTCCGGCGGTGCAGCGGCACCAATCCTGCGACTCGAGGACGTCGCTCGCCACTTCGGCGCGGTCGTCGCCCTCGACGGAGTCTCGCTCGAACTGCGGCCCGGCGAGCTCGTGACGTTGCTCGGACCGAACGGTGCCGGCAAGTCCAGCGCGATCGAGATCGCGCTCGGGTTGCGGCGGCCCGATCGCGGGCGGGCGCAGCTCTTCGGGCGCGACCCGCAGCTCGTCGCGGCCCGCCGGCAGATCGGCGTCTCGCCTCAGGAGACGAGCTTCCCGCCCATGGCCCGTGTCCGCGAGCTGGTCGAGCTCGTGCGGACGCACTTCGCCGGACCCGCGGCAACGGCCGACCTGCTCGACGAGTTCGGGCTCGCCACCCTGTCCCACCGGCTGGCCGGCGGGCTCTCCGGAGGTGAGCGTCGGCGGCTCGCGCTGGCGCTCGCGTTCGCGGGGAGACCCCGTGCCCTCTTCCTCGACGAGCCGACGGTCGGCCTCGACGTCGAGGCGCGCCGCAGGGCGTGGGAGTCGATCCGCAGCTTCCGCGAGGCCGGCGGCGCCGTCCTGCTCACAACGCACCAGCTCGACGAAGCCGAGGAGCTCGCGACACGGATCGTCGTGCTCGACCGCGGACGCATCCGGACGGAAGGAACCCCTCAGGAGATCCGCGCTCGCTCCGGAACGGCCCGCGTGGCACTCGAGATCGCCGAGCTCCCCGACCTGCCCTCCGAGGTGCGCGTCGAGCACGCGCACGGCCGCTACGTCCTGCACACGGCCGACCCGGACCGCCTCGTGGCGCTGATCGTCGCCGGCGGCATCCCGTTCAGCGGCCTCGAGGTGACCCGCGCGTCGCTGGAGGATGCGGTCCTCGACCTGACCGCGGGCGACCCGTGAGACCGACGCTCGCGTACGCCCGCGCCAGCCTAGTCGAGCTGCTTCGCGTTCCCGCCTTTTCCGTCTCGACGCTGCTCTTTCCGATGCTCACGTACCTGTTCGTGACGACGACGGTGTACGAGGACGGCGACCCGGCGAGAACGATGGCCGGCGTCGCGGGCACGGCCGTACTCGGAGTCGGCTTCTTCCAGTTCGGCGTCGGCATCGCCATCGAGCGGCCGACGCCGTGGGAGCGCTACCTGCGGACGTTGCCCGTGACGATCCGCGCCCGTCTGGCCGGCCGCGTCCTCGCCGCGATCCCGTTCGCGTCCGCCGCCGCCGCGCTCGTCATCCTCACCGCCGTCGCCCGTGACGGCGTGACCCTGAGCGGGAGCCGCTGGCTGCTCCTGGCGATTGCGCTCATGGCTGGTGGGATCCCGTTCGCTCTCGCCGGGATCGCGCTGGGGTACTGGCTCTCACCGCGCGCCGCGCTTCCGGTGGCCAACCTCGTCTTCTTCGGCGCCGCCCTCGCCGGCGGGCTGTGGGCGGGTCCCGGTCGCGTCCCGGGAGAGAGCGGGTTCCCTGCCGCGCTCGTGCCCACCCGCAGCTGGGGCGAGCTGCTGTGGGCGAGCGTCGAGGGGAGGCCGTGGCGCGCCGGTGACGTGGCGCTGCTCGCGGCCGCCGGGGCCGGCTTCGGCCTCCTCGCCGCGTGGGGGTATCGCCGCGACCAGGGCGAGCTCTTCACCTAATCGGGGCGTCAAGACCACCTATCGCGAAGCCGATGACGGAAGCCCGATGACCGTGCGGCTCACCGGCTTCGTCCTCATCCTCGCCCTCCTGGGCCTCTCGGGCTACGCGGCGCTCGAGAACGCGCGCAGGGCGTCGCTCGCGCCGGCGAAGCCGTCCGAGGCGGCGGCACGCGCCGAGCTCGGAAGCGCGAAGGTCGTCCTCTCCGCGGTCGCGCCGAAGCTCGAGCGGACGACGCCGGACCAGACGGCACCACCCTGCGTGGCAGCTGCGGCTGACTACCAGATCGCGCGCAGCAGCTGCTCGACCTCGGCCGGCGTCGCAGGCCGCGGATTCGCCTTCGCCCCGGGCCGCTGAACAACCGCCGCCGCCACGTCGGCGAGCTCTGCCTCCGGCACGCCGAAGTCGCGCAGCCGCTCGAAGCCTCCCAGCCGAGCGAGCGCCTCCACCCGCCCGGCCGGGTCGTCAGGTGATCCAACGGCCGCGCCGAACCGGGACACGGCCTCCGGCGCCACCTCGGCGTTGAAGCGAAGCGCCGGCGGAAGACAGAGCGCGTTCATGGCCCCGTGCGGCAACCCATAGCGACCGCCGAGCGCCTGCGCCATCGCATGCCCGAGCGCGAGCATCGACCCGGCGAGCGCGGCACCCGCGTCGCAGGCGCCGCGCAGCAGCCCCGCGCGCGCCTCACGGTCGCCCCCGTCCTCCACGACGCGTGGCAACCAGTCGGAGATCAGGCGCGCGCCCTCGAGTGCGTGCTCGTCGGCCGCCGCGTTGTGCCCTTCGACGTACAGCGCCTCGGCGCAGTGGGCGAGCGCGTTCAGTGCCGTGCCGACGGTCACGTCGCAAGGCAGGCCGAGCGTCAGCTCGGGCTCGTAGACGATGCCCGCCACGGTCGCGCCGGCCCCACCACCGCGCTGCCGCCGTTCCTGATCGCGAACGCCGAAGAACGGTGTCCATTCGGCGCCCGAATACGTCGTGGGCACCGAGACCACCGGCAGCCCCGTCTCGGCGGACACCGCCTTCGCCGTGTCGATCGAGCTGCCTCCACCCAGCGCAACGAGGGCGTCCGCCGACCCCAGCCTCGCTGCGATCGCGCCGATGTCGTCCGTCGGCAGCGCGCTCCAGCGCCCCACCTGCGAAACAAGGTCGCCGTGGCGCGAGGTCGCAAGCAAATAGGGCGCAGAGCAGTCGAGCTCGTCCAGCACGCCGGGCAGCGAGTCGATCCCCCAGCGGACGATCACGTCAGGCGTTCGCGGGCGAAGGCGACGAACGCGTCCGCCGCCCGCGTCGGCGTGCGCCCGGCGGAGCGGACGAGTGAGATCTCGCGCGTCGCTTCGATCCCCTCGACGCGCGCCGACGCAAGCGTCCCCGCGGCCAGCTCCGTCTCGACAGCCGTGCGGGAGATGAACGTGACCCCGTAGCCGGCCTGGACGGCGCTGCGCACGGACTCCTGCAGTCCGAGCTCGAGGCGGACGTCGAGGTCGCGCAGCCGCAGACCGAGGCCGCGGAGCTCGTCGTCGACGATCTGCCGGACGCCCGCTCCCTCCTGCATCAGGATCAGCTGCTCGCTGCGCAGCTCGTCGATCGTGACGGTGCGCCCGGCGAACGGGTGGCTGGGCGGGCAGACGAGGATCACCTCGTCCTCGAAGAAGGGCTCGAAGCGAACCGAGCGGTGCCGCCGGGCCGCCCCGACGATCCCGAGCTCGAGCTCGCGCGCCGCCACGAGCTCGACGACCGAGTGCGTGTCGTGCACGCTGAGCGCGACCTTGACGCCAGGGTTCGCGAGCTGGAACTCGCAGAGCAGCAGCGGCACCACGATCGCGGCGGGGCCTGTCGAGGCTCCGAGAGCGAGATCGCCCGTGAGCTCGCCGTCCCCCTCGCCGGCCACCTCCTCGACGAGCTGCTCCTCGAGCGCGAGCAGCCGCTGCGCTCCCCGGTAGAGGCGCAGCCCGGCCTCGGTCGGCTCGACCCGGCGACCGGAGCGGTCGAGCAGCTGCGCCCCCAGGCGCTTCTCGAGCGCGCGAACCTGCAGCGAAACGGCGGGCTGGGTGACCCCGAGCCGCTCTGCCGCCTGCGAGAAGCTCTTCCGCTCGACGACGGCGCAAAACGCCGCCAGTTGCCGCGTATCCATAAGTACATCTTATAGAGTCGTTTCGATGCGAGTCTGGATCGACATCACGAACTCGCCGCACGTCCCCTTCTTCCGACCCCTGATCGGCCTGCTCGAGGCTCAGGGCCACGAGGTCGAGGTGACGGCGCGCGAGTACGCGCAAACGCTCCAGCTGCTCGAGCTGCACGGCATCGCGCACCAGGTGGTGGGCCCCCGGCACGGAGGCGCGGGGAGGCTCGGCAAGGCGCGTGCGCTCTTCGGACGTCTCGGCGCGCTCCACCGCTTCGCCCGGGGGCGCCGATTCGACGTCGCGCTGACGCATGGGTCGCACGAGCTGACGCTGACCGCACGGCGGCTCGGGATCCCGAGCACGACGGCCTTCGACTACGAGTACGCGTGGCTGCAGCATCAGCTGGGCTGCCGCGCGGCCACGAGGGTGGTCGTGCCCGAGGCGATCCCGCCCCAGCGGCTGAGGCGATTCGGCGCGCAGCCGCCGAAACTGCTCCGCTACGAGGGATTGAAGGAGGAGTACTACCTCGCCGACTTCGAGCCTGTGCCGGACCCGGTCGACGGACTCGACCCCGCCCGTGTCCTCGTCGTGGTGAGGACGCCGCCCGAGGTCTCGCTCTACCACCGGCATGGGAACCCGCTCTTCGCAGCCGTGCTCGAGCGCCTCGGCCGGGACGAGTCCGTCCAGGCAGTCGTGCTCCCGCGCACGGAGGAGCAGCGGACTGCGATCCGCGCGCTTCGCCTGCCCTCGCTCGTCGTGCCGCCGCGGGCCGTCGATGCGCAAAGCCTGATCGCGCACGCCGACCTCGTTGTCTCGGCGGGAGGCACGATGAACCGCGAGGCGGTCGCCCTCGGCGTCCCCGTCTACACGACCTTCGCGGGCCGTCTCGGCGGCGTCGACGAGTGGCTGATCCGCGAAGGGCGCCTCCTCCCGCTGACCAATCCAGCTGCACTCCGGCTGGAGCACCGCGATCGATCGACCGGCGCCCGTGCGCGTCGCGACCCCGGCGAGCTACTCACGTTTCTTCTCTCCGCGCTACAGGCATAGGATCGGCGCTGCACATCTTTGCCACGGGGGATAGGAAAGGGGAGTTCGCATGCGCAAAGCTTTCGTAGCGGCTGCGCTCATTGCCGGGATCGCGACCTTCGTCGCGGCCACGGCGGCCGGCGGCGGCAGCCCCGGCTTCAAGACGGCCGAGGGGCCGATGATCGATCCGGTCGCCGCCGGCTCAACCTATGAGCCGATCATCACCGTCGGCGACACGATCGGCGGCTACATGTTCGAGTCGATCCCCGACGGCATCTCACTTGCGACGAACGGCAAGGGCACCGTCGACCTGTACGTGAACCACGAGACCTCGACGGTCCCGTTCCCGTATACGTTCAACCGCACGACCGGCACCGGTGTCGGGTTCAACGACTTCACCAACTCGCTCGTCAGCAAACTGCGGCTGCACCAGCGAAGCGGCGGCGTGCTGCACGGCTCGTACGCGATCCAGTCGCACGAGAACTGGCAGCGGTTCTGCTCGAACTACCTCGCGACCGAGGCGGAAGGGTTCGACCGGCCGATGCTCCTGACGAACGAGGAGGGCATCGACTGGGTAAAGCGCAGCGGCAAGGCCTGGCCGACCACCATCGGCGCGGCTGACTCGCGGCAGATCGGCGCAGTCGTCGCGATCGACGAGAAGACGGGCAAGGTCAAGCCGATCTGGGGCATGGGCCGGCACAACCACGAAAACAGCGTGCCGGTGCCCGGCTACGGCCACCCGGTCGTGCTCTCGGGCGACGACGCGTTCGTCTCGAATCCGGCCCAGGCGCAGCTCTACTCGTACATCGCGGAGGACTCCGACGCGGTCTGGAACGACGAGGGCGACCTCTGGGCGTTCGTCGCGGACGGCGTCGACGACTATTACGACTTCGCACCGGGCTCGCCGATGAGCGTTTCCGGCAAGTTCGTGAAGGTCCCGAAGGACGTCGCAACCGGAATCGCTCCGGACGGCAGCGACCTCATGGCCGCCGACAAGGGATATCCCGACCCGCCGGACGACGGCACCTGGCAGCGTGACGCCCGCACGAACGAGGGCATCGACGGCCCCCAGTGGGTGCTCGAGTACTGGGGCGACAACCAGCCGCAGAAGGTGTTTCAGTTCGTGCGCGTCGAGGACATCGCCTACGACAAGCGGCCTGGGATGCAGAACGTCGTCTACGTGGTGGACAGCGGCCGCGGCGCGACGAGTGCCGGCGGCAACCCGTCGATCTCGTCGAACGGCCGCGTCTGGAAGCTCGTACTGGACAAGAACGACCCGAAGAAGGTGCTCTCGTTCTCGATTTTGATCGAGGGTGACGACGCCCCCGTGAAGGCGCCGAACGAGATCCACCAGCCGGACAACATCGAGTCGACGGCGCGAAGCCTCCTGATCACGGAGGATCCGGGCTCGAGCCAGCAGTTCGCCGCCGCGTCCGAGCCGAACGCGACAACCGCGCGGATCTGGCAGTACGACCTCGCGACCGGCACGATGCGCGTCGCCGCGAAGGTGAACCAGTCGGCCGACGAGGGGCCGACCGACGAGGACGCCAACCCCGTGCCCGGCAATCTAGGCGCGTGGGAGTCGAGCGGCGTCGTCGACGCATCGCGCGTCTTTGGGCCGGGAGCGTTCCTCGTGGACGTGCAGGCAGGAACGCTCGTCATCGACGAAGAGGTGCGTCAGGAGGGGAGCGACACGCTGACGTACCAGCGCGACGGTGGCCAGCTCGGTCTCCTGCGGATTCCGGGCGCCTAGCGCCTAGATCGACTCGGAGGCGGACGTCGCGGGAGCGGCGTCCGCCTCCGGCACTACGACCCGCCTCGGCTCGCGCACGACCGCGGCGAGCTTGCCCACCAGACCGAGCGTGTCACCCTCCTCGACGAGCTGCTCCAGCGCGTCGAGCTCACCGTCGAGCCAGGCCCGGTCGACCGGAGAGACGTCGAGCGCGACGATCGACGGGTGCGTCGTCGGCTGCCACGTCTCGTCGGCGGCGAACAGCTCCTCGTGCGTCTTCTCCCCCGGCCGGGCTCCGATGAACTTGATCTCTACGTCCACGTCGGGCTCCTTGCCCGAGAGCCGGATCATGTTGCGCGCGAGGTCGAGGATCCGGATCGGCTCGCCCATCTCGAGCACGTAGATCCGGCCGCGTCCGCCGATCGCCCCGGCCTGGACGACCAGCGCGACGGCCTCGGGGATGGTCATGAAGAACCGGGTCATCTCGGGATCGGTCACCGTGACGGGCCCGCCCCGCTCGATCTGGCGGCGGAAGAGCGGGATCACGCTGCCGGCCGAGTTGAGCACGTTGCCGAAGCGCACGGCGACGAAGCGCGTCGGAACGTCGTCGCGCTCGCCGTGGGCGCCGACGATCCATTCGCAGAGCGTCTTCGACTGGCCGTAGACGCTATGCGGGTTCAGCGCCTTGTCCGTCGAGATGAGTACGAATCGCTCCACGCCGTGCTCGATCGACAGGTCGGCCACGACACGAGTCCCGAGAACGTTGTTGCGCACGGACTCGATCGGGTTCGCCTCCATCAGCGGGACGTGCTTGTACGCCGCGGCATGGAAGACGACGTCCGGGCGGTACCGGTCGAAGACGTCGCGCATCCGCCTGCGGTTCCGCACGTCCGCGAGGACGGGCACGCTCGCGGCGAAGTCACGCTCGTCGACCAGCTCGCGCTCGATGTCGAACAGGGCGCTCTCGCCCTGCTCGACCATCACGATCCGCGCGGGCTCCGCGCGAACGATCTGCCGGCACAGCTCCGAGCCGATCGAGCCCCCCGCGCCGGTGACGAGAACCGTTTTCCCCTCGAGGTAGGAGGAGATCGCGGCGACGTCCGTCTCGACCGGCTCCCGTCCGAGCAGGTCCTCCACCTGGACGGGCCGGATCTGTTGAGCGAGCGCCTCGTCGCCGGCGATCAGCTCGTGCAGCCCCGGGAGCGTCTTCACGGGCACACTGCCGTCGCGCGCGACGTCGACGATGCGCCGACGTACGTCGCCCGACGCCGAGGGAATCGCGATCAGCAGCTCGTCGGGCCGGCGGTCGCGCAGGATGTGCGGCAGCTCGTCCGTCGTGCCGAGCACGCGGACGCCGTGCAGGCGCATGTTCTTCTTGCGCGGGTCGTCGTCGATCAGCCCGATCGGGGTGTAGCCCATGGCCGGGGTACGCAGCATCTCCTTCACCATCAGCTGCGCCGCATCGCCGGCACCGACCACGATCACCTCCTTGCCGCGGGCCACGAGCGACGACGTCTGCGGCCGCTCGATGATCGTGCGGGCCAGCATGCGCGAGGCCGCGACGAAGGCGAGGCACAGCAGCCAGTCGAGGAACCAGACGACCCGGGGGACGCTGACGACGTGCACGTCGAAGAAGCTGAAGACGAGGAAGGCCACGAGCGACGCAGCCGTGACGCCGCGGAAGGCGCCCCACATGTCGCGGGTCGAGACGTAGCGCCACCAGCGGTTGTAGAAGCCGAAGAGGGCGAAGATCGCCAGCTTGATCGCGACGAGGAGCGCGAAGATGGCGAGGTCGAGGTAGCGGTCGTAGTAGACAGGGATGGACGGGTCGAAGCGCAGCTGGAAGGCCAGGAACCACGCCAGCGCGACGATCCCGGCATCCGCCACGAGCTGCGGCAGGCGGTGCCGGTTGATCGGGAACCTCACGCCGATGAACCTAGCGGGCGGACGCAACACCGACCGCGTCGAGCACCGTCTCGACGATCCGCTGCTGCTGCTCGGGGGCGATCCCGGCCCACATCGGCAGCGCCAGGTTCTCGGCCGCGGCCTTCTCGGTCTCCGGCAGCGCGCCGGGCGCGTAACCGAGGTAGCGGAGCGCGGGCTGGAGATGCAGCGGCGTCACGTAGTAGGACGCGCAGGCGATCTCGCGCTCCTTCAGCGCCGCGGCGATCCGCTCGCGGTCGGGCGTGCGGACGACGAAGAGGTGGTAGACGTGGCCGGGCTCGTCCGGCGGCAGCTCGACGACGTCGCCCAGGCCGAGCTCCGCGTAGCGGGCTGCGGCGCCGCGGCGAGCGGCGTTCCAACCGTCGAGGTGCGGCAGCGAGACCCGGAGGAACGCCGCCTGGAGCGCATCGAGCCGCGAGTTCGTCCCGATGAGCTCGAAGGTCGTCTTCTCCCGCGAGCCGTGGAAGCGCAGCATGCGCAGGCGGTCCGCGACCTCGTCGTCGAGGCAGCCCACGAGCCCACCGTCCCCAAGAGCGAACAGGTTCTTGGTCGGGAAGAAGCTGTAGGTGGAGCAGACGCCGGTGGTGCCGGTGCCCGCGGCGCCGAAGGCCTGGGCGGCATCCTCGATCAGGGGGAGGCCGAACTGCGCGAGCTCGGCGAGCGGCGCGGGCCGCCCGAACAGATGCACGGGCACCATCGCCTTCGTCTTCGGCGTGATCCGGCGCTCAACATCCTCCGGATCCAGGTTCAGCGACACCGGGTCGATGTCGGCGAAGACGGGCGTCGCGCCGGCGCGCGCGATCGCCTCGGCGGTCGCGTAGAACGTGAAGGCGGGGCAGATGACCTCGTCGCCGCTGCCGATCCCCATCGCCTCGAGCGCGAGGACGAGGGCGTCGGTGCCGTTCGCGACCCCGATCGCGTGCGGCACGCCGAGGTACTCGGCGGCCTCCGCCTCGAAGCCCGCAACCTCGGGCCCGAAGATGAACCGTCCCGACTCGACGACGCGCTCGAACGCCTCGCGATACGCGGGCACGAGGGGCGCGTACTGCGCCTTGACGTCGACGAGGTCGATCTTCACGGGGACGGAGTCTAGCGGGCTGCGCTGCGGATCCTGCGCCGTTCCCGGAGCTTCCACGCCGCGTAGCCGACCCCTGCGACGACGGCCACGATGATCAGATAGTCGACGTACCGGAAGGCGTGGTGGAACTCCTCCCAGTTGGAGCCGAACCACCAGCCGACGCCCGCGAGACCGAAGCACCAGATCGCCGAGCCGATCAGCGTGAGCACGATGTAGCGACCGAGCGGCGCGCGGAAGATGCCGGCCGGAATCGAGACGAACGAGCGGACGACGGGCGTGATCCGGCCGAGGAAGACACCCCAGTCTCCCCAGCGCTCGAACCACCGCTCGGCTCGGTCGAGCTTTGCTTCGTTGAGATGCAACCAGCGCCCGTGGCGCTCCAGGAACGACCTGCCCTTGCGAATGCCGAGCCACCAGCCCCCGATCGCCCCGATCGTGTAGCCGACCGTACCGGCGGTGGCCATCGCGAGGTAGGCAGGCAGGCCGGGCTCGAACGTATGGCCGAAGAGGACGGTGTCCTGGCCCGCGAAGGCGCCTGCTGCGACAGCGCCGGAGTACACCATCACGGGCTCGCTCGCGGCCGGGAAGACGGCGTCGAGGAGCATGAGGCCGAACACCGCGTAGAGGCCGTAGTCGCCGATCAGCTGCGTCAGCAGATCGGTGATCTCTCCGAGGATGGAAGCGGTCATCAGTGCGGCGCCCAGCACGGCCGCGGACTCTACCCGCGGCCTACAAGCGCCTCGTCTAGGACTGCTTCTTCGGCTTCTTCGCCGGAGCGGCGCGGACGACCTTGAACGGACGGCTCGTCAACTCGGCCGCCCCCAGTTCGTTCGCCGCCCGGAAGCGGAGCACGTAGTCGCCGCCGTAGACGAGCGCGCGCCCTCCGCGGGTGGTGCCGCGCCAGCGGACGAGGAAGCGGCCCGGCTCCGTGATGCGGCGCACGGCGATCGTCGCGACCTGAACGCCGGAGCGGGTCTCCACGGTCACGCGCAGCCGCGCAGGACGGGTCACGTTCACTCCTGCCTGGATGAACTCCTTGGCGCGCGCGCGCACGGTGATCTTGCGCCGCGCCAGCTTCACGTCGCCGAGGGTGTTGTTGACCGTGAACCGTTCCGTCGTCGTCGAGGTGCGCCCGATGTCGTCCGCCGCGGAGACGTCCAGCTGCCAGCGGCCTTCGGCCGGCGCGGCCGGAGGAACGTTCGGGTCGGCCGGCGCGGGCGGGAAGGCGACGGCATACGTGCCGGGCTCCCTGACGACCGTCTCGGTGAAGGCGACCTGGCCGCCCGGCGCGGTGAGCGTCGCCGTCACGGCCGACGGGCGCACGACCTTGTAGGTCAGCTGCTGCGTCTCGTCGATCCCGTCGCCGTTGGGCGAGACGACGGCCCGCTCGAGCCGCGCGACCGTGCCGTAGTACATGAGCTGGAGCGAGGTGGAGACCGCGCGTTCGCCGCTCGGGTCGGAGGGCCGGTTCAGCAGCTCGCCCTCGAACGCGACGGTGGTCGAGCCGCCGGCGTCGAACGCGGAGCCGGTGACCGCGCCGAGCCGGACGAGGGTCTGCGCGAGCTCGAAGTTCGTCATCCCGACGCTGTAGCCGGGGCGGCGACCGTCCGTGGCGACCATGATCACGCGGCCGTTGGCGAGCTGGCCGACTGCGGTGCGCGGATTGCGCGGGACGAGCTGGCTCGGCTCGAACGCCTCGAGGGCGCGGAAGACGGGCCTGCTGTTGCGGACGATCACCGGTCCGCCGCCGATCGCCTGCGTGATCCCGGCCCACTGCGGACGGAAGATGAGCCGGAGCACGACGCTCGTGCCGATCGGCGCCTCTTCGGCGAGCTTCTGCCCGGCGGTGCCGCGCGCCACGAGCACCGCACCGCCGGCGGGGATCGGAGTCCCGGCGCCGTTTCCGACCGCGGTCACGGCGCCGACGAGATCCGCGTTCGGTGTCGCGGGCGGGAACGGCGACAGCACCACGGTGACCGCGCCGGACTGCGGCGGCGTCGCCGCGGCCGTAGCTGGGCGTGAACAGCGAGATCCCGTTCGCGCCGGGCAACTGGTTCATGTCGTTGACCGCGCGGCGCTGACCGAGCCCCTTCCACGTCCCGAAGAACTGGATCCGGCGCACGTCGACGACGCCCTCGGCGCTGACGCCGACGCTCGAGCGATCGCCGTACGGCGGACTGTCGACGACGCCGTCGCGCATGAACACGCCGCTCGGGCGCCCGCTGTCGAAGTTGTAGAAGTCACCGTTGATCCCGACCATGGTCGCCTCGGCGGAGAGGCGCTTCTGCATCGCCGTGACCCGCTCGAGCCCCTGGATCGCGTTGTTCGAGAGCACCGGCCGGAGCTCGTAGAGACCCGTCGGCTTCGGCCCGCGGACGATGTGCAGAGCGACCGGCCCGTGGTTCGTGAACTGGACGGCGCGCTCGTACGTGACGCCGGGCATCAGCGTCTGCCTCGTCGCAGCCGAGGACGGCGCGGCCAGCGCAAGGAGGGCCAGCGAAGGCACGAATCCACCGATGAGAAGCTTGCGAAGCACGACCCCGCCCGAGGCTACCGGAACCTTCGGAGCCTCTTTGCAGGGATTTACGGAATCCGTACACCGCGCCGCGACGCAGCCGATGCGCCCGAGGCCTCGGGTTCCTGGCGCGTGGCTGAGAGTGCCCGGCCGGAGGGGATAGTGCGGAAGCACGGACCCGGAGAGCCGGGTGCTCTCAGACGCGCGAGGCCGGCGGAGGCGGGCTTCGCCCGCCGGGAGCCGGCCGGCCAGGGACGCGAGGCTAGTTCCAGACCTTGACGTCGCGGTACAAGGTGTCGCGCTGAACCGGGATCTTGCCGACGGCCTTGATCAGGTGGACGAGCTCCTCGGTCGAGGTGCGGTGCGTCGTCCCGGCCGCCGAGACGACGTTCTCCTCGATCATCACCGACCCCATGTCGTCGGCGCCGAAGCCGAGCGCGACCTGGCCGATCTTCAGCCCCTGCGTCACCCACGAGCTCTGGATGTGATCGACGTTGTCGAGATAGATCCGCGAGACCGCCTGCGTGAGCAGGTAGTCGAACGAGGTGGGCATCTGCTCGTCGGAGACCTGCTCGGAGAGCCGGTTCCCGTCGCGCTGGAACGTCCAGGAGATGAAGGCCCGGAACCCGCGCGTCTCGTCCTGGACCTCGCGGACGCGCCGCATGTGCTCGACCCGCTCCTCGATCGTCTCGACGTGGCCGTACATCATCGTCGCGGTCGTCGACATGCCGAGCTTGTGCGCGTGACGCATCACGTCGAGCCACTCCGTCGACTTCGTCTTCTTGGGTGCGATCAGCTCGCGCACGCGGTCGACGAGGATCTCGCCGCCGCCGCCCGGGATGGAGTCGAGCCCGGCGTCGCGCAGGCGCGAGAGCGTCTCCCACACGGTCAGCTTCGAGCGACGCGCGATGTGCTGGATCTCGGGTGGTGAGAGCGCGTGTAGGTGGATCCGGTAGCGCTCCTTGATCGAGCGGAAGAGATCTTCGTAGTAGTCGATCCCGAGGTCTGGGTGGTGGCCGCCCTGCATCAGGAGGCCGGTGCCGCCCATCGCGAGCGTCTCCTCGATCTTCTTGAAGATGACCGGCTTCGGGAGCAGGTAGCCCTCGTTGCGGTCGCCCGGGCGCCGGTAGAAGGCGCAGAAGTCACAGTCGGTGACGCAGATGTTCGTGTAGTTGAGGTTGCGGTCGATGATGAACGTGATCCGGTCGGGATCGGTCTTGCGCCGCCGCATCTCGTCCGCCGCGCGACCCACCGCGACGAGCTCGCGCGAGCGCAGCAGCGTCACCGCCTCCTCCTCGGAGATCCGCTCGCCGTCGAGCGCCTTCTCCAGCACGGCGCGCACCGGTGTCGCCTCGACCGTGGTCATGCCTCCGCCTCCACCGGCTCCTTCTGGACGAAGCGCAGCTCCGGCACGTGCTCGAGCGCACCGACGTCGCGCGCCATCTCGAGGAACGTGTAGAGCCCGGCGCGCTCGCGCGGGCCGAAGGAATAACGGAGCTTCTCGAAGTAGCGGGCGAGATAGCCCGCGGGGTAGCCGTACCTGGCGCTCGCCTCGTGCGCGAGCACCTGCGGCTCCGCCCGGGCCAGGCGCACCGAGGCAACGAGGGCGTGCTCGAGCTCGGGCAGGCCGGCCACGACGGGCTCCGGAGCAGCCCACACGGCGAAGACCATCGGCAGCCCCGTCCGCTCCAGCCACAGGCGGCCGAGGTCGTAGTGCGGCGTCGGGTCCTCGAACGCGCTCTTCAGCGCGGCGTCACCGATCAGGAGCTTCGCGTCGGCGTCCTCCGCTTCCTCGGATCCGAGCGGGACGTGCTCCGCGTGCGGTAGCAGCACCTTCGTCAGCACCACCGAGGTGGCGCTCTCCGGGGTGACGGCGACGGAGCGGATCTGCGAGAACGGCGACCGCGAGACGAGCTGGATCGACTCGACCGCCCCCTCGGACGAGACGCACATCCGGGGCAGCAGGCGCAGCGAGGACGCATGGCGCGCGTACTCGATCGACGAGATCGGCGCGATGTCGAGCTGGCCGTCGAGCAGCATACGGTTCAGCTCCGTCGGCACGCCAGGGATCTCCTCCACCTCGGCGTTCAGCCGGTGGAAGACCGGCGCCATGTTCACGTACGAGATGCGGCCGAGGCGGATCAAGCGGCGTCCCAGCGACGGAGCTCGTTGTAGAGCGTGTCCCGCTGTACGGGCACGCGACCGGCCTCGCCGACGAAGCGGACGAGCTCGGCGATCTTCTGCTCCGTCCCGCTCGTGGCGCCGGCGGCCTGGAAGATCTGCTCGCGCACGACGGTGCCCTGGACGTCGTTGGCGCCGAAGTGGAGCGCGACGGCGGCCGTGGGCATCCCGTACATGATCCAGTAGGCCTTCACGTTCGGGATGTTGTCGAGCATGAGCCGCGAGACGGCGACCATCTTCAGGTCGTCGAACGCGGTCGTGTGGCGCCAGCCGCGCCGCTCGAAGACGGTGTTCTCCGGGTGGAAGGCAAGCGGGATGAAGGCGAGGAAGCCGCCCGTCCGGTCCTGCTGGTCGCGCAGCTGCAGCAGGTGGTCGACGCGCTCCTCGTAGGTCTCGACATGGCCGTAGAGGAGCGTGCAGTGGGTCGGAATCCCGAGCTTGTGCGCGCTGTCGTGCGTGTGGAACCAGTACTCGGCCGGCTCCTTCCCGGGCGCGATCAGCTTGCGCACGCGCGGGGCGAAGATCTCGGCACCGCCGCCGGGGAGCGAGCCCAGCCCGGCCGCCTTCAGCTCCTGCAGCACCTCCTCGTGCGTGAGGCCGGAGAGCTTCGTCATGTGGTGGATCTCGGAGGCCGTGTACATCTTCAGGTGGACGTCCGGCAGCGCCGCGTGCAAGGAGCGGACCGCGTCGACGTAGTAGTCGAAGCCGACATGTGGGTTCTCGCCGTTGACGATGTGCAGCTCCGTGAACCCGATCAGCTCGTGCTGGCGCACCATGTCCTCGACGAGCTCGTCCGCCGAGAGCTCGTACGCACCCTCCTGCTTGCGCGTCTGGGCGAAGGCGCAGAACTTGCATTTGACGCGGCAGACGTTCGTCTGGCTCACGTACATGTTCTGGACGAAGTAGACGTCGTCGTTGCCGCCGCGCAGCCTGCGCGCGTGGTCGGCGAGCTCGCCGAGACCGAGCAGGTCGTCGGTCTCGAGCAACGCGAGCCCGTCCTCGAAGTCCAGCCGCTCGCCGGCGTCGACCTTCTCCCAGATCGGCTCGAGCGTGGATGTCTTCGCCAGGGTCGCCATCACGTGCTTCGGTTCACGACTGCGTCCGCGAGGGCGTCGAGCTCGTCCCGGTGCGGGCCGTCGTTCAGGCTCTCGCGCGCCTCCCTAGCGTAGTCCAGGGCCACTTCCCTGGAGCGCTCCAAGGCGCCGGTGGCGGCGACGCGGAGCAGCACACCCGTGGTCGGCCCGCCCGCGAGCGCGGCGCGCACGGCGTCGTCCGTGCGGGCGGCGAGTAGCAGCGGCAGCGTGGGCGTCCCCTCACGCAGGTCGGTCCCGGCGATCTTGCCCGTCTCGATCGTGTCGCCTGCGCAGTCGAGGATGTCGTCGGCGATCTGGAAGGCGATACCGAGGTTGAGCCCGAAGCGTGCGAGTGTCCCGCCCGACCCGAGGTGGCAGGCGGCCTCGAAGAGCTTCCCGGTCTTGAGAGCGCAGCGCTCGAGGTACGCCTCGACGGTCGTATCGGGATCGTGCTGCTGACGGCGCTGCATCGCCTCGCCGCGGGCCAGGGCGAGCGCCGCGTCCGCAAGCACCGCGACGGCACGGGCGTCGCCCTCACGGCAGAGCTCCGCGAAGGCGCGCGCGAAGAGGTAATCGCCGGTCGCACGCGCGGCTCCCTCGCCGTGCGCCGCCCAGGCGGCGGCGTGTCCTCGCCGCACATTCGCCCCGTCGATCAGGTCGTCGTGGACGAGCGTCGCCATGTGCACGAGCTCGACGGCGACGCCGGCCGCCACGGGCGGCCGGGCGTCCTCGGGCGCGGAGAGGAATGCCAGCAGCGGCCGCAGACGTTTGCCTCCGGCTGCGAGCGCGTCGGCGCCGACTGCAGCGACGACTCCTGGATGGCTCGCGACGGCCTCGGCCAGGCGCTCCTCGACCTGCTCGAGATATGTGTCGAGGCCGGGGAGGCGGCGCACGTCGGCGAGCGTGGTCACGCCCGCGCACCCACGTGCCGGGCCACGATCCCGCCGGCCATCAGGTCGTAGCGGACGCGCTCGAATCCAGCCTCCCGCATCAGGTCCGCGAGCGCCTCGGCGGGCGGGAACCGCTTCACGCTCGCCGGCAGATACGTGTAGGCCGAGCCGCCCGGGAGCACCTTCCCGAGCAGCGGGACGACGCGGTCGAACCAGAGCGAGTAGAAGACGCGGAGCGGCCCGCGCGGGCGCGTGATCTCGAGGATGGCGACCAGGCCGCCCGGTCGAAGCACACGCTGCAGCTCGGCGAGCGCGCGCCCGAGATCGTCGACGTTGCGTACGCCGAAGCCCACGGTCGCCGCGTCGAAGCTCTCGTCCTCGAAGGGCAGCTCGAGCAGGTCGCCCTCGAGCCACTCCAGCTCGGGCGCCTTCCGGCGGGCGCGCGCGAGCATCTCCGGGGAGAAGTCGAGCCCGACGACCGTCGCACCGGCCCGCGCCGCGATGATCGCGAGATCGCCGGTGCCGCAGCACGCGTCGAGCACACGGTCACCGGGCTTCACCGCGATCCGCACCGTGCGACGCCGCCAGCGCTGGTCGAGCCCGAGCGTCATGATGCGGTTCATCACGTCGTAGACCGGCGCGATCCGGTCGAACATCGTGCGCACGCCCTCGGCCGGCAGCGTGCCGGTCTCGTGGCTCACGACTGCCCCCAGCGAGGCGTGAGCGTGTTCTCGACGCCGAGCTGATCAAGGATCCGGGCGACGACGAAATCCACGAGATCGTCGATCGTCTCCGCACCGTGGTAGAAGCCGGGAGCGGCGAAGAGGATCGTCGCGCCGGCTCCCTGCAGCGTCGCGAGCCCGTTCAGGTGGATGGACGACAGCGGGGTCTCGCGGGGCACGAGCACGAGCTTACGACCCTCCTTGAGCGCCACCGACGCCGCGCGGTGGATCAGGTTCGCCATCGCCCCGGCCGCGAGCGTGCCGACGGTCGACATCGAGCACGGACAGACGACGTACGCGTCGACCTTCGCCGACCCCGATGCATACGGGCTCCCGTAGTCGTCCACCGCGTAGACGGTCACTCCGGACGCATCGCCCACGAGGCGCTCGAGCACCTCCTCACGCCCGAGCTTCGGGTCGCGGTAGAGCTCAGTCGCAAGCACCTCGATCCCGGCCGAGGACGCGGTCAGACCGACCTCGCAGCCGGCATCCGCGAGCGCACGCAGCAGCCGGGCGGCGTACGGTGCGCCGGACGCGCCCGTCACGCCGAGGAAGACGTTCATGTCGTTACTCGTCGACGCCCTTGGAGGCGTCGAGGAACGTCGCGATCGCGGTCAGCTGATCGTCGTCGAGGCTGCCGCCGAACTCCTCGCCGAACGCCGGCATCACCACGTTGCCGAAGTCCGCCGGGTTGGCGACGTAATTCTTGAAGAACTCGATCCCGCGGTCGCCGGCCCCGACCGCGCTCAGGTCCGGCGCGCCCAGGTTCGACGAGCCGACGCCGAGATAGGTGTGGCAGGCGGCGCAGCCGGACTCGGCGTAGAGCGTCGCACCCTGGACGGCGACCTCGTTGTCCGCGAAGCCCTGCTTCTCGGCCCACTCCGGCACCGCCGCGGTGAGCTGCGAGCCGAGCGCCTCCTCGGCCGTCGCGCCCTTGTACGTCAGCACGCCCATCGAGACGACGACGACGATCACCGTCACGATCGCGACCGGCCGGTGCAGCAGCCTGCGCTCACGGCGGAGGTCGAGGAACGGCAGCGCGATGAGCAGGATCAGCAGCAGCGTCGGGATCCCGACGGTGCCGAGGATCACCGACTCGGGCCACTTGAAGATCCGCAGCAGGTAGAAGAGGAAGAAGAAGTACCAGTCCGGCCGCGGGATGAAGTTCGTCGTGCCCGGGTCCGCCTCCTCGGTGAAGTGCGGGCCGAGCACGCCGGCCTCGGTGCCGTCGGCGTCGTAGTACCAGATGCAGGCGAGCGCGACGATCACGCCCACGACGACGAGGCTCATCACCGTGTCGTGGAACATCGCGTGCGGGAAGAACGCCTTCCCGCGGCGCTCGACGTCCTCCTTGTACCGCTTGTGCGCCTCGCGGCGCTCGACGATGCGACGGGACGGCTTATGGGCCATTCGCGCCTCCGCGGCCGCCGGGCCGCGTCAACCCTTCGCGACCGTTGGTCGGCTTCGTCTCGACAGGGCCCTCGCCGGCCGCGTTCTTCGTCCACGGGTTCGGCGAGACTCCGAGCCGGATCACGAGGTGGAGGTGAAGAATGATCAGGCCGATGATGGCGCCCGGGACCAGGAGCATGTGCAGGGCGTAGAACTTGCTCAGGGCGTCCTCGCCGATCGCGGCCCCTCCTTGGAGCCATTGCGCGATAAAGGGCCCCAGGAAGGGTGCTGTGCCGTTGATGTTGATCCCGACGACGGTCGCCCAGTACGCGGTCTGGTCCCAGGGCAGCAGGTAGCCGGTGAAGCCCTCGAGCATCCCGAGCGCCAGCAGCAGCACGCCGACGATCCAGTTCAGCTCACGCGGGTACTTGTAAGCGCCGAACAGGAAGACGCGGGCCATGTGGAAGAACATCAGGATGATGAAGACGCTCGCACCCCAGCGGTGCATACCGCGCACGAGCCAGCCGAGCGTGACGTCGTTCGTGATGTGCTGGATCGACGCGTACGCGGAGTCGGGGTCCGGCTTGTAGTACATGGCGAGGATCACGCCGGTGATCGTCTGGACGAGGAAGGCGGTGAGGGTCGCCGAGCCGAGCGTGTGGTACCAGCCGATGTCACGCGGCACCTTGCGGAAGAGGAAGTACTTGACGGCTCCGACGAGCCCCGAGCGCTCCTCGAGCCAGTCCAGCGGGTAGAGCGCCACGGCCTCGACCTGCGCGCGGCGCGTGCTCTTCTTCTTGCGGGTCGCGGGTGTGGTCGCCACTAGCCGGGAACCTCGATCGGGTAGAGCCACGCCTCCGGGCCGTCCACGTGCACGCCCGGGTTCGTGTGGCCGTACTTCATGATGCGCGCCCGGGCACCGGTGCCCTCCACCTCGCTGACGCTGTAGAAGTCGCCCAGCCAGAGGTTCCCGTCGCGAATCGAGAACTCGCAGCGGTCGAGCGCGCGGACGGGCGGGCCGGCCGTGCGGTTGCCTTCGGTGTCGTACTGGCCGCCGTGGCACGGGCAGCCGAACCCGGAGGGCTGGGTCGGCGTCAGCGAGACGTGGTCGCCGACCTCCTTCTTCGCGTCGTCGTCGACGGGGCCGTTCGGCTGCACCGGGCAGCCGAGGTGGACGCAGCGCGAGAAGAGGATCGTGAAGCTCGGGCTCGTGCCCTCGGGCGTCTCGGCGAGGCCGTTCGCACGCACGAAGACGGTGCGCCGGCTGACTTCGCCGATGTCCGGGTCCTCGAGATACGTGGCGATCACGAACTCGCCCTCGGGGAAGTTCTCGAGCGGCCCGAGATCGACGTCCGGCTCGTGCTGGTTCGTGAACGACGGCAGGATGGCGAAGCCGAGGACGGGGACGGTGATGATGCCGCCGATCACGGCGCCGAGGCCGAGCGTCGTCGCGGCGAGGAAGGTGCTGCGCGGATACGCCCCCTCCTCCTCCTCGTCGGCCTCCACGGACAGCGCGGCCGTCGGCGCTCCGGCGCGCGTCTCGGGCTCGACGCCGGGCGCCGGCTCGCGCACCGAGGTCGTGACGTCGCGGATCCAGAGGAAGCCGAACACGATCGCGAGGACCGCTCCGACGACCGCCACGGGGAAGCTGACCACGAGACCGGTGAGGACGCAGGCGATGCCCACGGCGAAGCCGATCGGCCAGAGGCTCGGCGGCGGCAGGTGCGGTGTCTCGTTGTCGTCCATGCTCAAGCCTCGGTGCCCTCCGGATTCAACCCCTCTATGCGTGGGCCTGTCAACGACGTGTCAGTCGGCTCAAGCCTCGGCGGCCCGCGCCATTCTGTACCACTCCACCCGAACCGTGCGCCGGTATGCCGTACTCGTCCCAGCGCGCGTCGACCAGCGCCTTCACCTCGGGGCTCATCTCGATCTCCTCGGGCCACTCCCGAGCGCCCTCCAGCGGCCCCTTCGCGGTCGCGTCGATCCCCAGCTTGCCGCCGAAGAACTGCAGCGTCGGCGCGTGGTCGAGATGGTCGAGAGGCCCCTCCGCGATCACGACGTCGCGCTTGGGATCCACGTTGGCACCGACGTAGAAGAAGACCTGCGCGTAGTCGTGGACGTCCACGTGCTCGTCGACGACGACGACCGACTTCGACAGGCTCAGCATCCCGAGACCCCAGATGGCGTGCATCACCTTGTGGGCGTGGCCGGGGAAGGCCTTGCGGATCGAGACGATCACGCAGTTGTGAAAGGCGCCGGAGACCGGCAGGTCGTAGTCGACGATCTCCGGGACGGTCATCCGCACCGCGGGCAGGAAGATCCGCTCGGTCGCCTTCCCGAGCCAGGCGTCCTCCTGCGGCGGCTTGCCGACGACGATCGAGGGGTAGATCGCGTCCCGGCGCATCGTGATCGCGGTCAGCCGGAAGACCGGGAACGGCTCGGGCGGCGTGTAGAAGCCGGTGTGGTCGCCGAACGGCCCCTCCATACCGACCTCGTCCTTCTCGATGAACCCCTCGAGCACGATCTCCGCGTTCGCGGGCACCTCGAGGTCGACCGTCTTCCCCCGCACCACCTCGACCGGCTCGCCCTTGAGGAAGCCGGCGAGCATCAGCTCGTCGAGGTGCTTCGGCAGCGGCGCGCTCGCCGAGTAGGCAGTGACGGGATCGAGCCCGAGCGCGACAGCGACCGGGATGCGTCCGTCCGTCGCGAGGTAGTCGGCCCGGCCGTCCTTGTGGATCTGCCAGTGCATGTAGGTCGACTGCCGGTCGATCTTCTGCATCCGGTACATGCCGACGTTGCGCGTGCCCGTGTGCGGGTCCCTCGTGATCACGGCGGGGAGCGTCACGAACGGCGCCGGATCCCCGGGCCAGCAGCGCTGGATCGGCAGCAGGTCGAGATCGACCTCGTCGCCGGTGAGCACGACCTCCTGGCAGGCGCCGCGCGAGACGGTCTTCGGGCGGGAGTCCGCGATCGACTTCAGCTTCTTCAGGCCGCGCAGCTTCTCCGCCAGTCCCTGCGGCGGCTGCATCTCGAGCACGTCCTCGAGCTTCGCCGCCACGTCGTCGAGGTGCGAGACGCCGAAGGCGAGGCACATCCGCCGCTCGGTGCCGAACTGGTTGATCAGGAGTGGGTGGCGCGCGCCCTTCGGGTTTTCGAACAGCAGCGCCGGCCCACCCGACCGCACCGTCCGGTCGACGATCTCGGTGATCTCGAGGTCCGGATCGACCTCGGCCGCGACGCGGACGAGCTCGCCCTCCTGCTCCAGGAGCCGAATCCACGCGCGGAGGTCCGTCGAAGGTGCCATCAGCCCGAGTCTACGGAGAGCCCGTAGGCGACCGCCTCGCCGAGCGTCATGGCTCGCCCGCGCAGGACGCCGTCGCTCGGGAGCGCGCCGAGCCGGGCCGCGAACGACTCCCGCTGCCGCTCCCAGACGCCGAGCCGGGCCCGCCGCTCCTCGGCCTCGACGGCGCCCCACAGAACCGCGGCTCGGTCCGCCTCGCCCGAGTCGTACGCGAGGATCGCAAGGGTCGCGAGGCCCCACACCGTGTTCTGCCGGTCGCCGAGCTCGTGGCAGAGCATGAGTGCTCGCCGTGCGAGCTGCAACGCCTCGGCGGTCCGGCCGAGAGATTCTGCGGTCTCCGCGGCGTTCCCGGTCATTACCGCTCCCCACCAGACGAAGCCGATCGTCTCGGCGCGGCGCGCGCTCTCGAGCAGGAGCTCGAGCGCCGCGGCGTTATTTCCGCTCAGCAACTCGACCCTGGCCAACGTTCCCGGCAGCTGCGCCTCGAGGCGGGGCGCCTGAACGCGGGCGAGGTTTTCCGCGACCTCGAGGAGGATCGCACGGGCCCCATCGGGATCTCCGAGTCGACACGCGATCGACGCCTGCCGGTGGAGCAGTCTTGCGACGCCCGCCTCGTCCTCGAGCTCCCGAAAACAGGCGAGCGACCTGGTGTAGGCGTCTGCAGCCGCGTCGAACTCGCCGGTGATCTGGCTGGCACCTCCGAGGGCGCGCAACGCCCGAGCGCGCAGAGCCGTCGAGACGCCCGGATGCTCGAGCAGGGAGCCGAAGATGCGTGCACCCTCAAAGGGGCTCGTGGTCTCCCAGTAGCCCTCGAGCTCGACGGCGAGCGTCAGCGCGGTCTCCACGTCGCCGTCGCGCTCTGCCCAGTCGAGCGCGGCCCGGATGTTCGCCCCTTCGGGCCGGACGAGCTCGTGCCGCTGCTCCAGACATTTGGAGTCCTCGGACAGTCCGGATCGGCGCGCGAGCTCGAGGCACCAGTTCACATGCGCCCGCCGGAGCGCCGCCTCCTCTCCGGACGCCGAGAGGCGCTCGAGCGCGAGCTCCCGGATCGTCTCGAGCATCCAGAAGCGCTCCGCGTCCCGAACCCGGACGAGGCTCTTCTCGACGAGCGACTGGAGAGTGTCGAGGTCGGCGTCGCAGATCTCCTCGGCGGCGGCGAGCGTGCAGCCGCCGGAGAACACGGCAAGCCGGGCGAACAGCCGCTGCTCGTCCGGCTGGAGGAGGTCGTGCGACCACTCGATCGTCGCGCGCAGCGTCTGCTGGCGTGACTCGGCGTCGCGCCCGCCACGGAGCACGTCGAGACGGCTGCCGAGCCGCTCCAGGAGCTGCCCGCTCGAGAGCATCACGGTCCGCGCGGCGGCGAGCTCGAGCGCGAGCGGCAGGTCGTCGAGGCGCTCGCAGAGCAGGTCGACCGCCTCGTCGGGCGCGAAGTCCGGCCGCACGGCCCGCGCTCTGGTCGCAAAGAGCTCCCGAGCCTCGGCGCGGTCGAGCACCGGGACGGGATAGACGTGCTCGCCCTCGATTCGAAGCCGCTCACGGCTCGTCACCAGAACGTCGAGGTTCGGACAGTCCAGCAGCAGCGGCGAGAGCTCCGGAGCCGCCGCGATCACGTGCTCGAAGTTGTCCAGCAGGAGTAGGAGCCGACGGTCGCCGATTGTGACCGCGAGTTCGCCGGGCGCCCCCAGTGCGCGGCTCGCTGCGTCGAGCACCGACCCGGGATCGACGACCGCGGCGAGCGGCACCCACCACACGCCGTGGGGGTACTCGTCCGCCGCGGCTCCTGCCGCCTGGAACGCCAGCCGGGTCTTGCCGCTCCCACCGGGGCCGGTGAGCGTCAGCAGCCGGGTCTGCCCGAGGAGGGTCCCCACCTCGTTGAGCTCTCGCTCACGGCCGAGGAAGACGGTCGCCGGAACGGGCAGGTTCGTCTGGAAGAGCGTCCTCAGCGGCGGAAACTCGTCGCTCCCGAGCTGGAAGACGCGCTCTGAGGCCCCGAGATCCTTGAAGCGGTGCTCGCCGAGGTCGCGGAGCTCGATCCCGTCGGCGAGCGCGGCTGTCGAAGCCGACACGAGCACCTGGGCGCCATGGCCGGCCGCGGCGATCCGTGCCGCCCGGTGGACGTCAACCCCGACGTAGCCCTCCTCGGCCACGAACGGCGTACCCGTATGGACGCCGACGCGGACGCGGATCGGTCCGTCAACCAGCGCCTCCGTCAGTTCTGCCGCAGCGGCCAGCGCGCCCAGAGCGGTCGGGAACGCAACGAAGAAGGCGTCACCCTGCGTGTCCACCTCGATGCCGTCGTGCGCCGCGAAGGCCTCGCGCAGTGCCCGGCGGTGCTCCGCGAGGGCGCCCGCATACGCCTCCGCCCCGAACTCCTGCAGCAGCCGGGTCGAGCCCTCCACATCGGTGAACAGGAACGTGACTGTGCCGGACGGCAGCGTGCGCACGGCTGCAGTCTGGAACCGCGTGGGGCCGGCGTCTAGTGGCCGCGGTCGCCGCGGTGCTTGAGCCAGCGTGAGGTCTCGCCGAGCGCGATCACCCCGATGAAGACCAGGCCGACGACCAGCATGCTGAGAATGACGTTGCGGCCTTCTTCGGCGGCGTTTGCGAGCAGCCAGGCGGTCATGACCCGAGATTATCCGACGCGGCCGGCGTGCGCCGCAAGTGCGCGTGCCACCTCGGCGGGGTCCGGCGAGCCTCCGAGCCGGCGCACGGTGTCGACCCAGGCCTCTCCGTCACCGGAGCGGCCGTCGGCCCGCAGCGCGGCACAGGCCGAGATCAGCTCCGCCAGCTCGGCGACGGCCTCGACGCTCCCCGTCGCAGCGATGCGCACGAGCCCGTGCGCGTAGAGGTAGTCGCCGAGCAGCAGCGCGACGTCGGCGTCGGGCGGCTCGAAGAGCCGCGGGCGGCCATAGTGGAGCAGGTAGCCCTCGTAGATCGTCTCCAGCCCGAGCGCGTAGCGCTCCGGGGCGAGCGGCGAGAAGATCGGGTCGCGCTCGGCGTCGGTTCGTAGCGCCTCGCCCCAGAGCGGGCTCTCGGCGGCCGCGTCCGCCGCCAGCGTCTCCCAGAGCTCAAGCGCCGAGGTGCTCGTCAACGGCCTCGACGGTGCGGTCGATGTCCTCGTCCGAATGGGCGAGCGAGACGAACAGGCACTCGAACTGCGACGGGGCGACGTAGATCCCGCGCTCGAGCAGTTGGCGGAAGAGCGCACCGTAGGCCTCCGTGTCGGCGCGCTCGGCGTCGGCGAAGTTGCGGATCTCGCCGTCGGCGAGGAAGAGCGTCGCCATCGCGCCGACGCGCTGCACGCGCCCGTACGGTGCGAGCCCCGACTCGAGCCGGGCGCCCTTCTGCTCGAGCTGCGCGTACACGGCGGGGTCGCGTAGCCGGCGCAGCACGGAGGTGCCCGCGGCCGTCGCGAGCGGGTTCCCGGAGAGCGTTCCCGCCTGGTAGACGTCCCCGGCGGGAGCGAGCCGCTCCATGATCTCTGCGCGTCCGCCGAAGGCGGCCGCCGGCAGCCCACCGCCGACGATCTTGCCCAGGATGGTCAGGTCGGGGAGGACGCCGTAGCGCTCCTGCGCGCCGCCGCGGGCGACGCGGAACCCGGTGATCACCTCGTCGAAGACGAGCAAGGCGCCCGAGGCGTCGCAGAGCGCGCGCAGCGCCTCGAGGAAGCCGGGCGCGGGCGGGACGACGCCCATGTTCCCGGCGACGGGCTCGACCACGATCGCGGCGAGGCCCTCGCCGTAGCGCTCCACCGCGGCCGCGACGGCGTCGAGGTCGTTGTACGCCGTCACGACCGTGTCCGCCGTGACGCCGGTCGGGACACCCGGGCTCGCCGGGATGCCGAGCGTGGCCAGCCCCGAGCCGGCGCTCGCGAGCAGGGCGTCGACGTGGCCGTGGTAGCAGCCCGCGAACTTGATCACCCGGTCGCGACGCGTGAACGCGCGCGCGAGGCGGATGGCGCTCATCGTGGCCTCCGTGCCCGAGGAGACGAGCCGCACGAGCTCGACCGACGGCACGGCGTCGACGATCTCGGCCGCCAGCTCGACCTCACCCTCCGTCGGGGCGCCGAAGGTCGTGCCGCGCCGGGCGGCCTGCTCGACCGCCTCGAGTGTCTCGGGGTCGGCATGGCCGAAGACGAGCGGGCCCCAGCTCAGCACCCAGTCCACGTAGCGGTTGCCGTTCACGTCCTCGATCGTCGAGCCCGAGCCGCTGCGCATGAAGACCGGCTCGTCGAGCCCCACCGCGCGCATGGCCCGCACCGGCGAGTTGACGCCGCCCGGGATCAGCCGCTCCGCGCGGCGGAAGAGCTCCGACCGCTGCCTCAGAGCCATCGTGCTAGATCCATTGGGCGAGGTCCTTCGTCCAGTAGGAGAAGACGAGGTCGGCCCCGGCGCGCTTGATCGCCGTGAGCGACTCGAGGGCGGCCGAGCGCTCGTCGAGGTGACCACGCGCGGCGGCCGCCTTCACCATCGCGTACTCGCCCGAGACGTTGTATGCCGCGACGGGGCACTCGAAGCGCTCGCGGACGGCGCGGAGGACGTCGAGGTAGGGCAGAGCAGGCTTGACCATCAGCACGTCGGCCCCCTCGGCGAGGTCGAGCTCGCACTCGCGCAGCGCCTCGCGCACGTTCGCCGGATCCATCTGGTAGCCACGACGGTCACCCTCGGACGGCGCCGACTCGGCCACGTCGCGGAAGGGGCCGTAGAACGCCGAGGCGTACTTGGCCGCATAGGCGACGATCGGCGTCTCCGGGAGCGCCTCGCGGATCGCGCCGACACGCCCGTCCATCATGTCGCTCGGCGCGACGGCGTCGGCGCCGGCTTCCACGTGGCTGACCGCGGTGCGCGCGAGCAGGTCGAGGGTCTCGTCGTTCTGCACCTCGACGCCGTGGGGGCCGTCGCGCAGCACGCCGCAGTGGCCGTGCGAGGTGTACTCGCAGAGGCAGACATCGGTGACGAGGACGAGCTCCGGCTGCTCGGCGCGCAGCGCCCGCAGGGACTGCTGCACGATCCCGTCGTCGTCCCAGGCGCCCGAGCCCTCGTCGTCCTTCTCCTCCGGGATCCCGAACAGGAGCAGCGCCTTGACCCCGAGCGCGGCGAGCTCCCCTGCCTCTGCGACGACGTCCTCGACGGAATAGCGCGACATGCCAGGCAGCTCGGCGTTCGGCACGCTCGACGGCCCGACGAAGAGCGGCTGCACGAAGTCGTCGAGATCGAGCCGCGTCTCGCGCACCAGCGAGCGCAGCGCATCGGTCCGGCGCAGCCTACGCAGCCTCGTGGCGGGGAACGCGCTCACGACGAGAAGGGTACGTCAGCCGCCGAGGCGGCGGACAGCGCTGCGCGCCGCGAAGCCGTACAACAGCATCAGACCCACGAGCCAGGCTCCCTCGCGCGCCAGCGTGCGCCACGGGTCGAGGTCGAAGAACGCGGAGGCGAAGAAACGCAGGGCATGCGCGAACGGGAACGCGTCGCTGATGTAGGCGGCGGCGGGGGCGACCTCCCGGGGGACGAGCCCGAGGAAGACGATCGGCAGCACCGCGAGGACGGCCACGAGGGAAGCCGTGCGGGCATCCGGCGCGAGCGCTCCGAGCAGGGCACCGAGCGCGCCGAGCGCGGCGCCCGCGGCCGCGAGACCGAGCACCAGCACGGGCAGGCGTGACCACGGCTGACCCCCTTCGACGTCGCCGAGCTCGATGATCGCTCCGAAGGCGACCGCGATGGCGACGCCGAGGGCGATCGCAGCGAGCGCCGCGAGCGCGACCTTCGCCGCGACGAGCTCACCCGGGCCGGCGAGCCCGCGGCGCAGACGCGCAAGCGCGCCCTCGTCCCGCTCGGACGCGAGCGCGGCCGCGGCCAGGAGCAGCGCGAGGAAGGAGATCGTCAGCGCCAGCGCGTGCGACTGCGCCTGGGCGGAGAGCGCCCACGATCGGCCGCCGGCGCTCGTCTGCACGAGCTCGATCGGATTCGCGGTCGCGCGGAGGGCATCGTCCGTCTCCCCCAGGGCCGCCTCCGCGATCCGCACGAACTCGCGCAGCCGGTCGAGACGCGGGCCGGGCGGGAGCTCGTCGAGCAGCTCGCCGGCGCCCTCCAGACCCAGCACGTCGAACTCCCGGCCGAGGAAGGTGCCCTCCCCACCGCGGAGCAGCAGCTCGATGTACTCGAGATTCGCCTCGACGTAGGCATCCTCGAGCTGACGGTTCAGCTGGTACACGAGCGCCTGCACCTGCTGCGTGACCCGGATCGAGATCCCCCCGCTCGTCGTCTCGAGCTCCAGCCGGGGGCTGCGAGCGAGGCTGCGTAGGTCGCCCACGAAGCCGTCGGGCACGGCGAGGAGGGCGACGATCCGGCCCGAGCGAAGCTGGCGCTCCGCCTCCTCGCGCTCGAGCCGGACGAGCGTGACCTCGGTGGCGACGCGGTCGATCGTCCGCTCGACGTGGAACGTCCTCCCTCCGACCTCGATCTGCGCCGGCAGCCCGTCCTCGTCCACGAGCGCGACCCGCGGCTTCGCGTTCGCGTACGCGGCGACCAGGCCCACCATCGCGGCGATCACGAGCGGGTACGCGAGCAGCACGCCCAGCAGGAGCGGCGAACGGCGCAGGACACGCAGGTCCTTCTGCAACAGCAGCCGGGCGGCCCTCATGCGGGCACCAGGCGCCCTTCGCGCAGCTCGATCGTCCGCCCCGCCCGTTCGACCTCCTCCGAGTTCTGCGTCGCGAAGCAGACGGCTCCGCCTCCGGCTCGCAACGCTGCGATCCGCTTCCACAGGAGCTCACGCTGCTCGGCGTCGAGCGACGCGGTCGGCTCGTCGAGGAGCAGCACGGTCGGCTCGCCGAGGAAGGCGAGCGCGAGGTTGAGGCGCTGCCGCATCCCGACCGAGTGCGTGGACGCCGGCGTGTCGGGAAGCCCGAGCTCCGCCGGCGCGGGCTGTCCATCCAGCCGTGCGAAGAGCTCGAGGTTCTCCCGCGGCGTCAGCCGGCCGTAGAGCGCCGGCCGTTGCGGCGCCCACCCGACCCGCGCGCTCCGCTCGACGCTGCCGCTGCTCGGCTCGAGCGCGCCGGCGAGGATGGAGAGCAGCGTCGACTTCCCGGCCCCGTTCGGGCCGACGAGCGCCACGAGCTCGCCCTCGCGCAGCTCGACGTCGCAGGGCTCGAGCACGCGCCGGGCGCCGAAGCTGCGCGACACGCCGGTGGCGGCGAGGAGGGTGCTCAACGTCCTGGCGGTTCCGTACAGTCGGCGAGCAGTATCCGCACGACGCCGATCATCGCAGCAGAGGAGTTCGGCCCGTGGACGTGGCGGGACGACCCTCCCGCCCGCCGGGAGCCGGCTCGCCCGGAACCGCAGCCGGAGCAGGTTTCGGCAGACTGGGCTATGGTGCCGCGCATGGCTTCGGCCCGACAACGGGACGCCGCGCGGCTGCGTGCGCGCAGGCGACGTCCACCTCGGAAGCGCATCGCGGAGCGGCACTCGGGCCGGATCCTCCTCGCCATCTTCGGTTCGGCGGTCGTCGTCGTAACCCTGCTCCTGACCGCATTCGGCTCCACGTCGCCCGCGGCGCCGCAGCCGTTGGCCGCGTCGGGCGTCCTGCCGGGCGGCCAGCCGAAGCCCCAGATCGTCGCGACGTCCGGCTCCGTGCAGATCCAGCTGCCCGTCGCCCAGAGCGCGGTGACCGCGATCGGCTACCACCGCGCCCCCAACGGCGCCCGCACGCTCGAGCCGGCCGGACGGCAGGGGAACGCCGGGCTCCTCTCTCGGCTCTGGCACCGCCTCGCGGGCACCGAGCAGAACCGTCTCGTCTGGTTCCAGCTGAGTGGCTCACGCGGGCCCGGGACGTCCGCGCTCGACGTCGGCGCCGCCCCCGGCACCGATGTCTACGCGCCGGTCGACGGCACCGTCGTCGGGATCACGGACTTCGTGCTCGCGAACCGGGTGCACGGGGCGCGCATCGACATCCGGCCCCAGAGCGAGCCGTCCGTCGTCGTCTCGATGTCGCACCTGCGCGCGGACCCGTCGCTCACCGTGGGCTCCCCCGTCACGAAGGCGCGCTCGAAGGTCGGCGTCGTCCTCGACCTGGCCCCGTTCGAGCGCCAGGCGCTCGCCCGCTACACCCAGGACGCGGGCAACAACGTGACGCTGGAAGTGCGGCCGGCGGCCACGCTCTCGGTCCGCTGAAGATCCTCTTCGTCGGCGACGTGGTGGGCGCGCCGGGGCGACGCGCCGTCGAGGACCGGCTGGGCGGCCTGCGCGAGGAGCTGGACGTGGGCTTCTGCATCCTGAACGGGGAGAACGCCGCCGACGGGGTCGGGATCACCCCCAAGCTCGCAGAGCGGCTGCTCGCCGCCGGCGCCGACGTGATCACGCTCGGCAACCACACGTGGCGCCGCCGCGAGATCAACCACTACCTCGAGGGCTCCGAGCGCGTGATCCGTCCGGCGAACTTCTCTGCCGCCTCGCCCGGCCGCGGGGTCACGGTCGCACCCGCGGCCGACGGCACCGCCGTCGCGGTGGTGAACGTGCTCGGCTCGCTCTACCTCAGCCCTTCCGTCGGACTGTTCGAGATCATCGACGGCCTTGTCGACGAGGCGCGGGAGCAGGCCGACGTCGTCGTCGTCGACCTCCACGCGGAGGCGACGAGCGAGAAGGTCGCGCTCGCACGGTGGCTGGACGGCCGCGTCACGGCCGTGCTCGGCACCCATACGCACGTGCAGACAGCCGACGCGCGCATCCAGCCGGGCGGCACGGCGGCGATCACGGACGTCGGCATGACCGGGCCGCACGACTCCGTGATCGGCGTGAAGGCGGAGCTCGCGATCCAACGGATGCGCACGGGGATGCCGGTGCGCTTCGAGACGGCGGAGGGCGGCGTCCGCATCGAGGGCGTGCTCGTGGAGTGTGACGCCGCCGGACGCGCTACGGCGATCGAGCCGGTGCGCGTCGACTATCCCTGACGAGCACGGCGAGCACCGCTAGAAGCACCAGGTCGCGCGCGACCACGAGCCCCGACGCGACCCCGTCGAACTCGAGCGCCAGATCCCAGTAGCGGTACGGGAACCAGAGCTGCGTCAGCACGAGCGCGACGGCGAGGAGCGCGGAGGCGAGCAGCCCGCGCCGGCCGGCGACGAGCGGGACGAGCGGGACGAGCCAGATCAGGAACTGGGGCGAGAGCACCTTCCCGAGCGCGACGAACGCCACGAGAGCAGCGGCGCTCCAGCGCACGAGCGCCTCGGCCGTGGCCGGGCGGCGCAGCCAGATCCAGACGAGCACCGCGAGCTGGGCGACGCTCAGCAGCACCCCGGCGACCGCGGGGCCGACCCCGTCGAGGTTCTGCGAGCCGTGACCCGAGCGCATCTCGATCTCCAGCCCGAACAGGTGGTGCGCCGCGAGGAAGAACGACGAGCCGAGGCTCTCGATCTGGAGCGGCCTGCCCAGCTGCCGGCCGAAGCTGTACGCCATGCCGTCGGGCGCGAGCGCGAGAAAGGGCACGAAGGCGACTGCGATCACGCCCGCGAGGATGCCGAGGCAGACGAGCGCCTCCCTGCGCCCGCGCCGCTGCCACACGTACGCCAGCGCGAGCGGCACGAGCACGGCCGGGTAGAGCTTCGCCGCCACCGCCACGCCGAGCAGGCCGAAGCCGAGCCGGTCCCGCCTCCAGACGAGCGCCGCCAGCGCGGCGAGCGTGAGCGCGGCGGGCCAGAGGTCGAAGCGGGTCAGGATCACGTTCCCGAGCAGGAGCGGGAGGAGCGCGACCGCCGCGAGCGCCGACACGACGCGCACCCGCGTCGCCTGCAGGCCTGCCAGCACGAGCGCCGCGAGCAGGACGGCGGCCACGCCGCACGCGGCCATCAGCCGCTCGAAGGAGGCGCGGAACGCCGCCTGATTCCCCTGCGCGCTTGTCAGCGCGGGGAGAGCGAAGACGGGCAGCGCCCCGGGCGGATACTCGAGCCGGAAGTCGCGGTACGGGATCGACCCCCGCTCGATCGCGTTGCCGTAGGTCTCGTAGACCGGGATGTCGACGATCTCCTCGTCGTCGTAGAAACCTCGGTGCAGCACGACCCACGACCCCAGGAAGAGGAGGGCGGCCGCGAGTGCGGCGAGGCTAGTGAACCGGCTCGACGCGCTCAACGTCCCTCCGCGTCCCGGTCGCCAGCACCGCGAAGGCGACGAAGGGGAAGAACCAGGGGATGTAGAGGTAGAACCAATGCGTCAGCACGAGCTCGAAGCCGATCAGGAGCGCGGCGGTCAGCGCCGCCAGCCGGAGCGGCGAACGGTGCCGGGGCACGAAGGCGACGAGCAGAGCCCCGGCCACGACCAGGACCTGGAGCACCTGCTGGACGCGGTGCAGGTCGGGCACGCCGCTGGCGTGGTACTGGCCCCACCCCCAGATCGAGAAGGGGGACTCGCGGTCGAGCTGGAAGCCGAACGTGCGCTCGACGAACACACGCGCCGCGTGCAGCGGCTCCGGCTCGAGCAGCAGGACCGCGAACGCCGCTGCGGTGGCGAGCGCGAACCCGGCGACGAAGCGGCGCGACGGCGCACGCCGCGCCTCCGGGTAGGTCAGCCAGAGCGGCGCCAGCAGCAGCGCGGCGAACTTCGTCCAGCCGGCGAGAGCCACTGACGCACCCCGCGCCCAGGGCGACGAGGCAAGCCAGAAGCCCCAGATCAGGAAGGCAGGCATGATCGCGTCGTTCGTGTTCGAATTGGCGACATAGAGCGTGAAGGGGTAGGCGGCCCACGCGAACGCGAGCGTGGCGGCGAGCCGGTTGCCGCCGTAGCGGCGCCCGATGAGCGCGAGCCCGACGAGGCAGAGCCCGTCGAAGAGCAACGACGTCGCGTGCGCCGCCCAGAGCTCGTCCCACTTCCCGCTCCAGCCGAAGGCGAGGTAGCCGGGGACGTACGCGAGATAGGAGACGGGGCCGTAGGTGTCACCGCGCCCATTCGAGGCCTCGCAGCGTCCGTTGGTCTGGATGCGCTCACGGATCTCGCCTTCCGAGTCGGCCGGGCCGCACGGCTCGAGGTCGCCCTGCTCGGGCATGTTGCCGTAGGGCATCTGCCCGTTCACGATCCGCTGGCCGCCGATCACCCCCGCGAAGCCGACGTCGATCACGCTGCGCGGCGCCTCGACGTTCAGCCCGATGCGGAAGCCGGCGAGAAAGACGGCCGCCCCTGCCAGCAGCCACACCGGCCAGGTGGCGCGGGAGGAGCGCGGAGCACGGTCGCTCCGGGCGATCCACACGCAGCGGCCGAGCAGATAGAGGAGCGGCGGATACGCGAGCGGCGCGCTCCAGAAGATCTCGCCCTCGTTGAAAAAGCGCAGCGACACCGTGAAGGAGAGCAGCGCAAGGAGGTCGAGGTTGCGCAGCGAGAGCACCCTGCGCAGGTCCGCGAGACCGAGCAGGAAGAGAGCGCAGAACGTGAGCCAGACCCAGGGATTGTTGATCGTCTTACCGCCGAAGGCGCCCGCGCCGCCACGCGCCATCGTCCACGCGACCTGTGGCCCCGTCCACGCCTCCACGACTGCGCCCGAGCTGTCGTCGACCTTGCCGAGCACGATCTGGCCCGCCTTGCCCGACCACGCCTTCACCACCCACTCGTCGGTCGCAGGCCGATAGTCGGCGTCCGTCTGTGGGTCCGGCGGGTACCGGGCGAGCCAGTCGCGCACCTTGCCGTGCCGGAAGAGCACGTCGATCGCCTGCTGCTCGGTGAGCCTGGCCGCTCCGGCGGGCGGGACGAACGGGGTCTCGACGAGTCGCCCGTCCTCGTCGTAGACCGGCTCGCTGACGGCCGCGGTGGTCGTCGCCGGGGCGGGGGCAGCGCCGGTCGGAGCGGCGAGCGCGAGCGCCGCCAGCGCCGTCGCTAGGGCAGCCTGAACGACCAGAGCTTGTTGCCTATGAAGTTCAGAGGCGTCACGAGCACGATCGCCAGCGCCTGCGCCGGCACCTCGTCGAGGCCGAGCCGCACGAGCAGGTGGAGGATCAGCAGATTGGCGCCGAGCGCCAGCGTCGAGACGACGAGGAAACGGATCCCCTGATAGGCAACATGTCCGCGCGCGCCGCGGAACGTCCAGACCCGGTTCCAGATGTAGTTGTTCGTGACGGCGACGAGGAACGAGCAGACGGCCGCAAGCAGGTAGTGCAAGTCCGCGCCGGCGACGAGCGCGGTGTAGACGGCCAGGTTGACGACGTACCCGCTCGCGCCGACGGCGCAGAAACGGGCCAGCTGGAGCCAGTTGCGCCTGCGCCCGAGGGCGCCGCGCGTGCGGGCGAGAGCGCCCGAGGCGCGTACGGCTGAGGAGCGCTCCACGACGCGGGCGAGCCTAGCAGCGACCGGCGCCGTTCCCCGCGGCATCGCCGGTGTCGACGGCGCCGCTCGCGCCGACCGGCACTTCGCGGAGCTTCTCGTCGGCGGTGAGCGCGAGCGCACGCCCTCGGTAGAACGCCAGCGTCTCCTCGTCGAGGAGGGTCAGGGACGAGGCGACCTCGAGAGCACCGTCCGCCAGCACCGCCGCAGGGAACGGCAGGAAGCGGTGAACGTCGTCTCCGCAGAGCACGTCGAACCCGACGACGCGCGCGGAGTCGGGCTCGAACAGCACGTCGTCGACGCGGCCGAGACGGATGCCCCGGACGAGCACCGGACGGCGCAGCAACTCACCTGCCTGAAGACCCTTCACGAGGGTGGACCGTGCCCTGAACCCAGCTCGTCGAACCCTTCCGCACCGACGAGCGGGACGAAGCGGCACGGGACCGAGCGCACGACTTCCGGACCGCGCTCGGTGCGGACGACGACCTCGAGCCGCTGGTCGTGGCGGCTGCCCACCGGCACGACGAGCCTTCCGTCGGGCGCGAGCTGTGCGATCAGAGCGGCCGGGGGCCGCGGTGCCGCAGCCGCCACGACAATCGCGTCGAACGGTGCCCGTTCCGGCAAGCCGAGCGTGCCATCGCCCACGCGCACCTCGACGCCGGGATAGCCCGCCGCGAGCAGGGCTGTCCGCGCCTGTGCGGCCAGCTCCGCGACGCGCTCGATCCCGACGACCTCCGCGCTCAGCTCCGCCAGGACGGCAGCCTGGTAGCCGGAGCCGGTGCCGACGTCCAGCACGCGCTCGTCGCCGGTCAGCCGCAGCTCCTCGCACATCCTGGCGACCATCGTCGGCTGGGAGATCGTGGCGCCGTGCCCGATCGGGAGTGCGCCGTCCTCGTAGGCCCGCGACCGCAGCTCCTCCGGCACGAAGAGCTCGCGCGGGACGCTGCCGATCGCCGCCAGCACGCGCTCGTCCGTGATCCCGCCTCGCCGCAACCGGCGCACAAGCCGTTCGCGCGCGGTCATGCCCGCGTGAGAGGCCGCGCGTACGCCGGCGCCGGCACACCGAAGTGCGCGAGCGCGGCCGGCATGACGTCCGTGATCGTCTCCAGATCGGTGTCGAGCCCGATCGTGAGCATCGGCACCTCCGAGTCACCCGCGAGCAGCGACCCATGCGAGCCGCCACCGGCGTGATGCCGGCCGGCGAGGTCGGCGAACTCCCAGCCTGCCGCCGCCGAGACGATCACCTCGCCCGCATTCGGATTCGCGAGCGCGGCCCAGGATCGCTCGAGCGCATTCGGCTGGTCGAGGATCGACGCGTCGCCATGTGTGGCCCAGCCTGCGCCCGTGCGCTCGAAGCGGAGCTCCCCGCCGTCCCGTCTCGCCACGGCCTCGTCGCCCTCCCGGAAGAGAACGACGTCGACGCCCGGTGCTCCGTCGAGCCCCTCTGCGACCGGCCGCACCTCGCCGTCGAGATACACCATCGCAGCCCGGTTCGAGCCCGTCACCCGCCCGGCGGCGACGTGCTCGCCGAGCCGCGCCACCTCGGTGACCGTTGTCTGACCGTGATCCGCACAGACGACCACGGCATAGCGATCGAGAAAGTCCTCTTCCCCACCGGCGGCCGAGACGAGCGAGCCGACGGCCGCGTCACAGCGCGCCAGAGCCGCATGCGCCGCGTCCGGCCCCTGCGCGTGCGAGGCGTAGTCGTAGTCGGACAGGTAGAAGACGAGGAAGTCGAAGCCGTCGCGGGTGACGAGCCACCGCCCGACCGCCTCGGCGTAGGCGTCGATCGTGCCGGCCGGCCGGTTGCGCACGGCGAGCGGCGCGCCGGTCACGTCCGACTCGAAGAGGTTGTAGAAGAAGAAGCGCTTCGGGCCGTAGGCCGGCCGGGTCAACACCGGCACGGTCGGGCTGTGCGGCGTCCGGCCTCGGTAGCAGGTGATGTTCACAGCGGCCGTCGTCAGCCCCGCATCCTCGAGCGCCTCGTACACCGTCACCGCCCGCTGCCCGAGATGCGTGGCGTTCAGCTCGTACACCGTGTCCTGGAGCGAGCGGCGCGTGCCGGCCGCGCGGACGGCACCGAAGGAGGAGCCGTACTCGACAAGCCGCTGCTCGGCCCGGTTCCACCAGACGAGGTGCGGGATCTCGTGCACGTCGGGAAGCGCGCCGGTGACGAGCGACGAGAGGCACACCGGCGTCAGCGACGGGAAGGCCGACACGGCGCGGCGATAGCGGCCGTGCTCGGCCAGGAACGCGAGCGTCGGTGCCGCTCGGTCGGCGACGGCCGCCTCGAACATCGAGGGGGTCAGACCGTCGATCACGACCAGGATCAGCTTCTTCGTGGGCTCAATCCTTTGCGAGCGAGCGGAGGCCCGCGTACCGCTCGGCGTGCGTGCGCCGCAGTCTCGCGGCCAGCGCGGGGACGCCGACCGCCAGGAGGTACCCCACCACGGGGACGAACGCGAGCGCCGCCAGGCCGAGCGCGGCGACCGCGACGATCAGTGCGAGCCCGCCGCGGGTGCCACCGCGCCGGAGGGCGCCCGACACGATGACGACGGCTGCCGCGGCTCCCACGACCCCCGCGACTGCGCCGGCAAGGAGCTCGGTCCAGTCGTCGATCAGGACGCCGGCCAGGGCGCCGGCGGCGCCGGCGAGCACGACCGCGGCGATGCGACCAAGCGGCGTCGCGGAGAGCAGGCCCGCAAAGAGCACGCCGAAGGCGATCCCGAGCCCGAGTGCGGTGCCGATCGTGTACCAGTCCCCCATCGCCGCCAGTCTAGAGACGGCGATTGCCGCCCCGCGCGCCGTTCACCGCGCCCCGGCCGTTTCGATGGGCCGTTGACAGGGCATACAACAAGGCGACCCCGCTGGAAGCATCGAGGAGGAAATCTGTGACCGAGGACGTCCGCCCACTGCTCGTGTTCTTCTGCTCCGAGCGCTCGGGGCCGGCGCGGCGAATGGAGAGCCTGCTCGCCCATCTCGCCCGCAAGGAGCGCGCCCGCCTACGCGTCCGGCGCGTGGACGTCGACAAGAGTCCCGAGCTCGCGCAGCAGTTCAAGGTCGAAGTGGTGCCGACGCTCGTGCTCGTCAAGGACAAGCAGGCCGTCGCGCGCCTCGACGGCCGCACGAGCGCACCACAGATCGAGTCGATGCTCGAGCCGCATCTCGAGCCCGACACCGAGCTCGCGGCGACCGCGTAAATCCGACCCGCCCTCCCCTGCGTAGGGCAGAGGTGACACCCCAGCCGGGGTTGCTCACCAACGGGATGGAGGTCGGGAATGTCGAAGGTCGCCTACCGAGTCGTCTTCCTGGGAGCAGTGATCGCGCTACTGGGAGTCGTCTCCTTCGCCGTCGCAGGCGGCGGCTCGAAGAATTTCGAAGGTAGCCCGCTGAACGGCTACGAGGAGAACCCGGACGTCTCCTCGATCGGGAGCGGCGAGTTCGAAGCGAGGCTCGACAAAGACGGGGAGTCGATCGAGTACGAGCTCAGCTACTCGAACGTCGAGAGCACGGTCACGCAGGCGCACATCCACTTCGGCAAGCGCGCCGTGAACGGCGGCATCTCGATGTTCCTGTGCTCGAACCTCGGGAACGGCCCCGCCGGGACGCAGGCCTGCCCGCAGTCGGGCACGATCACCGGCACGCTCGACGCATCGGACGTGGTCGGGCCGTCCGCACAGGGGATCCTGGCGGGAGAGTTCGACGAGATCCTCGCCGCGATGCGAGCCGGGCACGCATACGCCAACGTCCATTCGACGACGTTCCCCGGCGGAGAGATCCGGGCGCAGATCAACGACCACGGCGACGACCGAGGTCGCCGCGGCGACGACGACTAGGGGGAGCCGGCACGGGGCCTGGTTGCGGCCAGGCCCCGTGCCAACCAGCCTCGCCGGCTAGCAGGCCTGCTCGAGCCTGCGGATCACGTCGAGCGTGAACGCCGCGGCGCGGGCTCCGTCGACGACGCGGTGGTCGAAGGTGAGGGAGACGTTGGCCACGTCGCGCACGACGACCTCGCCGTCGCGGACGACCGGCCGGGGGGCGATGCGGTGCAGGCCGAGAATGCCGACCTCGGGGTGGTTGACGAGCGGCGTGACGAGCAGCCCGCCTAGCTTGCCGGCGCTCGTGAGCGTGAAGGTGCCGTCGCGCAGCTCCTCCGGCTTCAGTGTCCCCGCCCGCGCGGACTCGGCGAGACGAGCAGTCTCGGCGGCGAGCTCCTCGAGCGATGCGGTGTCGCAGCCTCGCACGACCGGGACGACCAGCCCCTGGTCGGTCTGGACCGCGACGCCGAGGTCGTAGCGCTCGAGATAGACGATCTCGTCCCCCTCGAGCCGGGCGTTCAGCTCCGGGAACTCCCGCAGCGACTCGGCGACGGCCTTCAAGGCGAGCGGCACGAGCAGCTTCACGTCGACGCCGGTCAGGTCACACTCCTCCACGAACGTGACGGCGGGTATCTCGCGGTGGGACGCCGTCAGGTGCTCGACGATTAGCCGGCGCACCCCTCGCACGGGCTCGCGGCGCCCCTCGGAGCGCTTGTGTTCCTGTAACACAAGCTCCCCTCCCGCAGCCCGCCGGACGTCATCCTCGACGATGCGGCCGTTCGGGCCCGTCCCGTTCAGGGAGCCGAGCTCGACACCCAGCTCTTGCGCGAGTCGGCGGACGAGCGGGGTCGCCTGAACGCGACCTTGTGTTCCAGGAACACTTGCCGCTCGTTCGGCCGATGCGGCCGGCGCGGCAGCCTCCGAGCGCGGCTCCTCCTGCCCGCTGGCGGTGGCCGCGCCGTCTGCGCCGATCACGACGAGCACGGTGCCGACGGGCACGACCTCGCCCTCGGCGACCAGGATGCTCGTCACCGTCCCTGCGGCCGGCGAGGGGATCTCCACCGTCGTCTTGTCGGTCTGGATCTCGACCAGCGGGTCGTCCTCGGCGACCTCCTGACCCTCTGCGACGAGCCAGCGCGCGACCTCCCCCTCGGTGAGGCCCTCGCCGAGGTCAGGAAGCTTGAACTCGTACGCCACGGGCGCTGAGCCTACCGCTCAGGCTGCTGCGGAGCCCCGAGCCAGGCGCCTGCCGGGGCGAGCAGGACGCGCAACCCGCCCTCCACCCGCCAGAGCGAGACGGCCTGCTCGTCTCCAGAGAGCTCGGGCGCGATTGCCGCCGGCACGTAGCCGAGCTGCAGCGTCCGCTCCTCGTTCCAGATCCCGATCGCCTGCGGGTCGTGCTCGTTATCGGGCTCGGCCACGAGCGCGAGCCGCCGGCCCGGATCGAAGGTCTCGTGGGGCAGCGCCTTGGCGCGGTAGGAGACGCCCGCGACCGGCACGACGCGGATGCGCGGATCCTCCCAGCGCACCGGCTGACCGGTGGCAGCGTCGCGGAGGAAGTAGCCGTTGCCGCCCCGTTCGAACCAGAGCCGCAGCCGCTCGCTCAGCGCAGCCGCTCCGCCAGTCCCTCGTAACGCTCGACGAGCCCATCGGGGCCGAACTGCAAGAGCGCCGTGAAGTCGTCGGAGCGGAAGCGGACCGTCTGCCCGTCGACGGGCTCGTATCGCTGCGCCGACTCCGACACCTCGAGCGACGGCACGTCGATCCACCGCATCAGGTAATCGCGGGCCGGGCCGCCGTCGAGCAGCCCATCGCGCACGATCGGGAGCGAGTTCAGCAGCGGCGAGAAGCCGAGGTCGAAGAAGTCGGCGCCCTCCAGCTCGACGTCACGCCTCCGCTCGCCCACGATTTCCAGCCGCAAGCGGCCGGGCTCGAGCTCGTACCGCAGCTCGTACGTGACGCCGATCTGCGTCCCGGACGCGCGGACGTCGCCGCCTTCGATCTCGACGCGCGCGATCTCGAGCCGAGGCTCGTCGAGCCCACGCCAGAGCGCCGTCGCCACGCTAGTACGCGAGCAGCCGCCGGGCCGCGTCGACGACGCGTGCGACCGACGGCATGTAGGCGTCCTCGATCTGCCAGTACGGATACGGCACGTCGTAGCCGGTGACCCGCAGCACCGGCGCCTGCAGGTCGAGTAGCGCCTTCTCGGCGAGGATCGCGGCCAGCTCGGCGGCGTAGCCGCAGGTCCTCGGCGCCTCCTGCACCAGCACGACGCGGCCGGTCTTCGCGGCCGACGCGAGCAGCGCCCCTTCGTCGAGCGGCTTCAGGCTGCGGAGGTCGAGCACCTCCACCGAGGCCTCCACCTCGTCGGCCGCCCGCTCGCACACCGGCACCATCGCGCCGTAGGCCACGAGGGTGAGGTCGTTCCCCTCGCGTGCGAGCCGCGCCTGCCCCAGCGGGACCACGTACTCGCCCTCCGGCACCTCCGTGCGCTCGGTGCGGTACGAGACCTTCGGCTCGAGGATCACGACCGGGTCGGGGTCGCGGATCGCGGCGGCCAGCAACCCCTTCGCGTCGGCGGCGGTCGCCGGGATCGCGACCTTGATGCCCGGCGTGTGCACGTAGTACGTCTCGGGCGAGTCGTCGTGCAGCTCGGGCGCGCGGACGCCGCCGCCGTAGGGCATCCGGATCGTCAGCGGGAAGGTCATCGTGCCGCCTGTGCGCCAGCGATAGCGGCCGACGTGCGTGATCAGCTGGTCGAGGCACGGATACGAGAACGCGTCGTACTGCATCTCACAGACCGGTCTGAAGCCGGCCATGCAGAGACCGACGGCCGAGCCGAGGATGCCCGCCTCGGCGAGCGGGGTGTCGACGCAGCGGTCGGAGCCGAAGCGGTCGCGCAGACCGGCCGTCGCGCGGAAGACGCCGCCGGCGCGGCCGACGTCCTCGCCGAGGACGAGCACCGAGTCGTCGCGCTCCATCTCGACGTGCAATGCGTCGTTGACGGCCTCGACGAGAAAGCGCTCGCTCATCCCAGGATCCGCCGCAGCTCGGCGAGGTCGGACTCGAACGACGCGGGTGGATCGACGAGCGCGTGCTCGAAGACGAGCCCGACATCCGGCTCCGGCTCGGCCTCGGCCGCGGCGATGCCGGCCCGCATCAGATCGGCCGCCTCGGCCTTCGTCTGCTCCGCGAGCTCGTCGTCGAGCAAACCGAGCCGGCGGAGGTAGCGCTCGTAACGGCCCACGCACTCGTTCGCCCGCTCCTCCTCCACCCGCTCGGCGTCGATGTAGACGCTGGGATCGTCGGCGGTCGCGTGCGGCGCGGCCCGGTAGGTGACCGCCTCGATGAAGGTCGGCCCGTCGCCGGCACGGGCACGGGCGACCGCCTCGCGCGTCGCCTCGTAGACCGCGAGCACGTCGCCGCCGTCCACGCGCGCCGCGGGCATCCCGTACCCGACGGCCTTGTCGGCGAGCGTCTGCGCCCGCGTCTGCTCCGACACCGGCGTCGAGATCGCCCAGCCGTTGTTGTTGCAGAAGAGGATCGTCGGGGTCTGCAGCACGGCCGCGAAGTTGGCGCCCTCGTGGAACGCTCCCTCCGACGTGGCGCCGTCGCCGAAATAGGCGATCGCACAGCCGGGCTCCCCCTTCAGCTTCTTGCCCCAGGCCAGCCCGGCCGCGTGCGGGACGTGGGTCGCGATGGGGACGCAGATCGAGGCGACGTTGTAGTCGGCCGGGTTCCACCACCCCGACGGGTGGCCGCGCCACCAGGACAGGATCGTCTCGGCCGGCATCCCGCGCAGCAGCCCGATCGCCGACTCGCGGTAGCTCGGGAAGATCCAGTCGTCGTCGTCGAGCGCGTGGACCGACCCCGCCTGCATCGCCTCGTGGCCCCAGTAGATCGCGTACGTGCCGATGCGGCCCTGGCGGTGGTAGACGACCGACCGCTCGTCGTAGGTACGCAGGAGGACGAGCGAGCGGTACAGGGCGAGCAGATCGTCGGCGCCAAGGCCGTCCACCTCGCCGTCGGGGACACCCTCGCCGTCGCCGATCACGCGCCGGAGGCCGCGCTCAGCTGGGATCACACCCGCCACGGGTGCGATTCTATTTCAGCCCGAGCTCGTCGCTCAGCCACGCCACGCGCTCACGCCCCGCCTTCGGGTTGAACTCGTGCCCGGCGGCGTACCAGCGGATCTGCTTGGGCTCGCTCGTGGCGTCGTAGAGCGCCTCCAGCTCGGCGCGCGGGATCACCTTGTCGCGCTCCCCGCCCTGGATGAGCACCCGGGCCGGCGCCAGGTCGGGAACGAAGTGGACGGTGTCGATCGACTTGAACTGCTTCTCCCACGCCGGGTCGCCGGGGGTGCGCGAGGGGTGTGCGCGGCCTGCCATCAGGACGACGGCCCTGGGGCGCCCGTCGAGCGCCGCCGCGATCGCGGCCTGCTGCACGCCCATGCTGTAGCCGACGACGGCGAGCCGGTCCGGGTCGGCACCGTAGTGGCGGACGAGCACGTCGAGAGCCCGCACGAGGTCTTTGGCGTTGCGGACCATCAGCTCGTGGATCTGCGCGGGCGGCACGGCGCCGGCCCGAACCTGCTCCGACGTCGAGCGGGAGAACGGCGAGTCGATAGTCATCGCGATCGCGCCCGCCTTCGCGAGCTCGGAGGCGTCGCCGAGGAAGTCGACACGGCTGCCGCCGGCGCCGTGCATGAAGATCACCCCCGGCGCGGCCGCCTCGCCCGGTGGCAGGAGCACGATCCCGGAAACGCGGTCGCCGCCCGGGCTTGCGTACGACATCGCCTTCGCCGTGAACTTCGGCTGCTGCGCCGTCTCGCCCTCGGTCACCTCGAGGTCCGCGTCGCGATCGAACTCGAAGACGTCGGCCTTCGACGGCTTCGCGGCCGTCGTCGCGGGTGCGGATGAAACGTCAGCGTCGCCGCCGCCGCAGGCGGCCAGCGCGAAGACGAGCAGGGCGAGGAGGCCGAGCGTGCGCATCGAGTCGTTAGACGACGATTGTGCGATTCGGTCAGCAGGCCTTCGCGTCAGCGAAGGGCGCGCGCCAGGACCGGGTCGCGGCCCGCGAAGAAGTCCGCCGAGGTCGGCTCGACGCGGATGTGCGGCCGGACCGTGACCCGACGGTCGCTCGCCTTCGTCACCTGCACGTACTGGTTGGCGACCCGAACGGCAAGGCCCGCGGACGAGAGCTCGAGCACCGTCGAGTCGCCCCACTGGTTCGGCGCCCCGCCGGTGGCCTCCCCGACGAGACGTGTCCGGGTACGGGCCTGCACCTCGGCGACGAAGTTGCTCGCGGCGGAGAACGTGACGCGCCCCGTGAGGAGGACCGCCTTGCGGCCGACTGCCGGCGCCTGGAGGGCGCCGACGAGTGCGCCGTACGTCGTGTTGTCGCCGCCCCCGTTCAGCCGCACGTCCACGATCACGCGGCGTACCTTCGGTCGCCGCGCAAGCCTCGTCAGGCGCTCGGCCGTCTCGAAGGTGCTCGACATCGCGTGGTGGTAGCCGAGGTAGACGGCGCGGCCGCGATCGATCGTCCGCAGCCACTGCTCCTCGTCGGGGCGCTGGAGCCACAGAGGCTGCGCTCCGTTGGGCCGGGAGAGCTGCCATTCGAAGCCGAACCGCGTCACGAACGCGCCGCTCGTGACCGGCTCGAGCGTCACGGAGCGGCCGTCCGCGAATGCGAAGCGCGCGGGTCCCCCGTCGCCGAGACCGAGGCCGGCGAGCACTTCCTCGCTGACGAGGTAGGGCGGAAGCCGCATCCGCACCGTCGAGTCGTTGTCCCGGGAGACGAGCGGCCGCACCCGTGCGATCAGGTCTGCGACAGGCGCGCCCTCGATCGCGGTGAGCTGGGCACCGATCAGGCGGGGCTCGTCGGCGTCGATCACGTAGAGGCCGTCCGGGAACCAGTAGAGCTCGAGCGGGTAGGCGTGCAGCGTCCGCGTGTGCGCGGGGTCGAGCGGGAAGACGGCGGAGTGCCCGTCCCGTGCTCCGAGCAACGCGACCAGGCGCATCAGCCCGACGACGAGCTGCGGCCGCGTGGGCGCGCGCGCCGCGAGGGACTCTGCCTCGGCGCGGAAGCGTGTGCGCGAGACCGAGTGGTAGAGGTCGGGATGGACGTCCTCCATCCGCTCGACCAGGGCGCGCAGCTCGGTCTGGAGCGGCGACGGCGCCGCGCGCTCGGCGGCGCGCTCGCCGCCGCAGCCTGCGCACACGAGCGCGAGCAGCAGGACCGCGAGCGCCCTCACAGCGCGCTCAACACCTCCTCGGCCCACGCGACCGAATGTCGCGCGCGTCCGAGGCCGAGCTCGAGGAGGAACGCGTGGTACCAGTCGTTGCCCGTCCCCGTGTTGCCGCGCTCGACGGCTTCGAGCTCCGCCAGGCGCCCGCGCGCGTCCTCGAGGAACTGCTCGACGTGGCGCCGTAGGACCTCGTGCGTCGTCAGGCCGCCGACGAAGAGCTTGAGCTGGAAGCCCTTCTCGTCGCCCGGCACGACCGTCGTCAGCCACTCGTCCAGGACGGCGCGGCCCTCGGTCGTGAGCGCGTAGAGCTCCTTGTCCGGGCGGCCCGACTGCGCGACCGACCGGCTGCTCGCCAGCCCGTCGTGCACGAGCCTGGGCAGCAGCGCGTAGAGCTGGCTCTTCGCCGGCGCCCAGACGTGGCCGATGCTCCGGCCGGCGTGCTTCAGGAGGTCGTAGCCGGACTGCTCGCCGTTCAGGGCGAGGAGCGCGAGCACAGCCGCCTCGGTCGTGGTGGTCGCCCGCACCTGCCGGCTCGTCGCGTTCATAGTCCGGAGTGTACTAGTCCGAAGCGGACTAAGCAAGCACGTCGAGCACGTTGCGTTCCGCCTCGAAGACGGCCTCGGTGACGTCGCCGAGATCCTCGCCGTCGACCTGGAGCGGTTGCGGCACGTCGCAGCGGAGCTCGAGCCGGTCGAGGTCGTGTCCGTAGAGGAGGTCACGCGCCCTGGCGTGGCCGCGCCCGCTGACGAGGTGGTAGACGAAGCGCGGGAGCAACCGGGCGCGCAGCCGGCGCGGCGCGGTCACGTCGAGCCCGAGCTCGAAGCGGGCGTCGGGCGTGATCCGCAGCGGCACCCGGCCCGCGTAGCTGTACGGATCGCAGTTGCCGACGAGGGCGAAGGCGGCGCGCCCGTGTCCCACGAGCTCGAGCACCGGGTCGAAGCGGGCGCGGTGCTCCGCCAGGGTCCGCACCGCCGTCCACGCGAAGACGAGATCGCTCGGCCGGCGGCCGCTCGCGTCGCGGCCGCGCTCGTCCATGCGGCGCACGAGCTCCGCGTCGAGCCCAACCCCGGCGCTGAAGGCGAAGCGACGACCGTTCACCCGGCCGAGGCTGATGCGGCGCGTGTGCCCGGCGGCGATCCGGCGTGCCGCCTCGACCGGGTCGCGCGGCAGCCCGAGCGCGCGCGGGAGCACGCTCGTGCCCCCACCGGGCACGAAGCCCGCTGCGATCCCGGGGCCCAAGCCGTTCAGGACCTCGTTGAACCCCCCGTCTCCGGAGAGGACGACCACTGCACCGTCCTCGAGCTCGCGCGCGAGCTCGGTCGCGTGCCCGGCGCGCTCCGTGCGCACGGTTCGCACGGGCCGCAGAACGCGTTCCACGTCGGCGACGAGCGCCTCGGTGACCCGGCTCGCGTACGGGTTGACGATCAGCGTCGTCTGCACGCCGCTCAGGAGCCCGGGGTCGCGTAGCCGCGCATGCCGTCCACGAGCAGCGCGGTGAAGCGGTCGGCGAGCTCGTCGGTGTCGCGACCGGGCGTCAGCCACGTGTAGGCCCAGTTCGCGGCCGAGAGCGCGAGCAGCGCGGCGGTGCCCTCGTCCAGGTCGGTGCGCAGCTCACCGTGCTCGCGGCCCTCCCGGAAGAGGGCGCGCAGGCGCTCCTCGTAGCGTCGGCGCTCGGCCACGATCTCCTCGCGCCGCTCGCCCTCGAGGTACCGCCACTCGCGGATGAACACGGTCGCGACGTCGAGCTGCTCGGCGACGACGCGCAGGTGGGCGCGCAGCGCGAGCCGGATCCGCTCGGTCGCCGTCACGCCCTCGGGCAACCCGTCGAGCCCGGCGTGGAAGGCGTCCGCGCCCTCACGCATGGCCCCGTAGAGCAGCTCCTGCTTCGACTCGGTGAGGGAGTAGAGCGAGCCCTTCTGCACGCCCATCGCCTGGGCGAGGTCGCCCATCGAGGTGCCGTGGTAGCCCTGCTCGGCGAAAAGCCGCGCAGCCTGGCGGGTCAGCTCGTGTCGGCGAGTGGCGATACACTGATGCTAACGATCGGTAGCCTGGGAGGTGCCATGGACGAGCGGACAGAGCAGTTCCTGGAGGAAGTGCAGGCCGGCCGGCAGGTCGAGACGGGTGATTGGATGCCCGACGAATACCGGAAGCGGCTGATCAAGTTCATCGAGATGCACGGGAACTCCGAGCTGATGGGCGTCCTGCCCGAGCGCGACTGGATCCTGCGCGCGCCGACGCTGCAACGGAAGCTCGCGCTGACGGCGAAGATCCAGGACGAGGTCGGCCACTGCCAGCTCATCTACCGCGTCGTCGAGGATCTCGGCAAGCCGCGCGCGCAGTGCCTGGACGACCTGATCTCGGGCAAGTCCAAGTTTCACAACGTCTTCCACTACCCGACGAAGAGCTGGGGTGACGTCGGCGTGATCGCGTGGCTCGTCGACGCTGCCGCGATCATCAGCCAGAAGGCGCTGCTCAAGTGCTCGTACGCGCCCTACGCGCGCGTGATGAAGAAGGTCTGCTGGGAGGAGTCGTTCCACATCCTCCACGGCCGCGACACGGTGCTGGCGATGGTGACGGGCACCCCTGCGCAGTTCGAGCTCGTGCAGGAGGCGCTCAACCGCTGGTGGCCGCCGCTGATGCACTTCCACGGGAACCCGATCCCGGCCGAGGAGGATCCGATGTTCGTGTGGCGGATCAAGAGCCAGGCGAACGAGGACGCGCGCCAGCAGTTCCTGGAGGGCTACGTGCCGCAGATCCTCGAGCTCGGGCTGACGATCCCGGATCCCAAGCTGCGCCGCGGGGACGACGGCGTGTGGGAGTACACCGAGCCCGACTGGGACGAGCTGATGGCGGTCGTCACCGGCCACGGGCCGGCCTCGCAGGAGCGGCTCGACTTCCGCCGCCTCTCGCGCGCCGAGGTCGACTGGGTCTCGAACGTGATGCTGCCAGAGGCTGCCTGACGTGATCTGGGAGGTTTTTCGGCAGGAGCGGAAGGGGCAGCCGTTCGTGCACGGCGGCTCGTTCCACGCGCCCGACAAGGCGTTCGCAGACGCCTATGCGCGCGAGTTCTATGCGCGCCGGCAGGAGTCGGTGGCGCTCTGGATCGTGCCGCGGGAGGAGATCACCGAGATCGGCGAGTTCCCGGATGAGTTCGACCTCAAGTACCGCCGCGTCGACGGCTACTCGATCAAGGCGCGCCTGAAGGAAGCCCGGGAGCGGGCGGGGACGGTGCCGTCGTCGTGAGCGACCGCGCCCGGCTGCTGCTCGAGCTCGCGGACGACGAGCTGATCCTCGGCTGGCGGAACTCGGAGTGGACCGGGATCGCGCCCTTCCTGGAGGAGGACGTCGCCTTCTCGTCGATCGCGCAGAACGAGATCGGGCATGCCCGTGCGCTGTACGAGCTCGCCGCGCGCGACCTCGGCACCGACGCGGACTCGCTCGCCTTCGACCGCCCGCTCGAGGAGTACCGGTGCGCCCCGCTCGTCGAGCTGCGCCGGCTGGAGTGGGCGCGGACGATCGCGCGGCACTGGCTGTACGAGACCGCGGACGCCGTGCGGCTGGAGGCGCTGAAGGCGTCCGCCGACGCCGAGGTCGCCGGGCTCGCCGCGAAGATGGACCGCGAGGAGGCCTACCACCGGCTGCATGCGGAGATGTGGCTCGACCGCCTGCTCGCGGCGCCCGAGGGGCGCGAGCGGCTCGAGGAGGGCATTCGCGAGCTGTGGCCGTATGCGCTCGGCGTCCTCGACGACGAGCTGCGACCGATCTTCGCCGAGCGGGTCCGCGCGCGCCTCCCCTTCGAGCTTCCCGACGCCGAGCCGGTGCCGCGCGGTCGACACGAGGCCGAGCTCGAGCAGCTGCTCGGCGAGATGACGATGGTGCGTCGATCGGCGCCGGCGGGTGCCCAGTGGTGACCGAGGCCGCGGTCTGGGAGGCGCTGGCCGAGATCCCGGATCCCGAGATCCCGGTCATCTCGCTGGTCGATCTCGGCGTCGTCAAGGACGTCCGGGTCGACGGTGAGCACGTGCGGATCGAGTTCACGCCGACCTTCCTGGGCTGCCCGGCGCTCGAGACGATGCGCAGTGAGATGGAGACGGCCGTGCGCGAGCTCGGCGGCGAGGCGCAAGTGGACGTCGTGCTCGACGACTCGTGGTCGACCGACTCGATCACCCCCGCGGGCCGCGAGAAGCTCCGCGAGGCCGGCTTCGCGCCGCCCGCCCCACGCTCCGCGGGCGCGACGACCCTGGTCCAGCTCCAGTCGAAGGCGTTCCGCTGCCCCTACTGCGGCTCCGGCGACACGCGCCTGGACAACATCTTCGGCCCCACTCCGTGCCGCTCGGTGCGCTACTGCAAGAGCTGCCGCCAGCCGTTCGAGCAGTTCAAGACGATCTAACGGGCCGCGTTCGCACGGCGACGCCGGTGACCAACCGCGACAATGGGACGCGATGGCGACGACGTCGACCTCCGCGGCCAATCAGCCGCCGCCGCTCGCGGGCTACAACCTCTTCACGGAGGACGCACCTCTGGTGGAAGGGCTCGAGCGCGAAGGCGGAGCTCCGTGGGAGAGCGAGATCGCTGCGTTCGGAGAGGCGCTCGGGGGCGAGCCGCTCGAGTGGGGACGGCTCGCGAACGAGCATCCCCCACGGCTCAGGTCGCACGACCGCTACGGCGAGCGCGTCGACGAGATCGAGTTCCATCCCGCCTGGGACGCCCTGCTGCAGCTCGGCCTCGGCGCGCGGGTGCAGTCGCTGCCCTGGGTGGACCCCAGGCCGGGCGCGCACGCCGCGCGGGCCGCGCTCTTCATGCTGCTCGGTCAGGTGGAGGCCGGGGTCGGCTGCCCGCTCTCGATGACGTTCGCAGCCGTGCCGGCGCTGCGCACGGAGCCCGCGCTCGCCGAGGAGTGGATCCCGCGGCTGACGAGCGGCGACGCGCTCTGCGGGATGGCGATGACCGAGCGCCAGGGCGGCTCCGACGTGCGCGCCAACGAGACGACCGCGCAACCGGCCGGCGATCGCTGGGAGCTGCAGGGGCACAAGTGGTTCTGCTCCGCGCCGATGTCGGACGCCTTCCTCGTGCTCGCGCAGGCGCCGGCGGGCCTCTCGTGCTTCCTCGTCGAGCGGCCGCAGCCCGGCTTTCAGATCGACCGCCTCAAGGACAAGCTCGGCAACCGCTCGAACGCCTCGGCCGAGATCAGGCTCGAGGGCGCCGAGGCCCGGCTCGTCGGCCAGGAGGGCCGCGGCGTCCGGACGATCCTCGAGATGGTCAACCACACGCGGCTCGACTGCGTGCTCGGGTCGACGGCGCTGATGCGCCGGGCGGTGGCCGAGGCCACGCATCACGCGGCGCACCGCCTCGCGTTCGGTCGCGTGCTGGCCGAGCAGCCGTTGATGGAGAACGTGCTCGCCGATCTCGCCGTCGAGTCGGAGGCGGCAACCGCGGCAGCGCTGCGACTCGCCCGCGCCTTCGACGAGGACGACCTCCCGTTCCGCCGGCTCGCGACTGCGGTCTGCAAGTTCTGGATCTGCAAGCGAACGCCGCCGCTCGTTGCCGAGGCCCTCGAGTGCCTGGGTGGGAACGGCTACGTGGAGGAGTCGCAGCTGCCGCGCCTCTACCGCGAGAGCCCGCTGAACTCGATCTGGGAGGGGTCGGGCAACGTCAACGCGCTCGACGTGCTCCGCGCGCTCGCACGCGAGCCGGAGGCGGTGGCGGCCTTCGTCGCCGAGGTCGAGCTCGCGGCCGGCGAGGACCGGCGGCTCGACGCCGCGGTCGTCCGCCTGAAGGACGAGCTCGGCCACGCCGAGGAGCTCGAGCCGCGTGCCCGGCGGCTCGTCGAGCGGCTCGCACTCGCGCTGCAAGGCTCGCTGCTCGTCCGCCACGGCCACCCCGCCGTCGCGGACGCGTTCTGCGCCTCCCGGTTGGGCGACGGCGGCTCCGTCTACGGGACGTTGCCTCCCGGCCTCGACGTGCGGGCGATCGTCGCTCGCCACCGGCCGAGGCTCGCGGGATGACGAGGCTGCGAGTCGTCCTACTGCTCGCCGCCGTAGCCGCCCTCGCGGGCTGCGGTGGCGGCACGTCCGCGAGCGACTACCGCGAGCAGGCGGAGGAGATCTGCACGACCGCGACCCGCGAGGCGGCGGAAGTGCCGCCGCCGAGCGACACCGCCGCCTCGGTCGCCGAGTACGGCGACGCCGTCGCCGAGATCAGGGAGCGCGAGACGGTCGCGCTCGACGAGCTCGAGGCGCCCGACGAGCTCGAATCCGCGCACAACCAGCTCGTCAACGCCTCCGGCGCGATCGTCCGCTCGCTGAACGACCTGGCGCGGGCGGCGGAGCGCGAGGACCGGCAGGCCGCCGCGGCCGCAGCCGCGCTCGGCGACCGCGCCGCCGACCAGGCCCGGCGCGCCGCCGAGGAGCTGGGGCTACCAGCATGCGGGCAGCCGGGAGCGCCGGCCTAGACGGCCTCGAGCACCGCCGGCAGCACGAGCTGGAAGCGGGCGCCGCGAGGCTGGGCCGGCTCGTAGAGGAGCTCGCCGCGGTGGGCATGCGCGTACGAGCGGGCGATCGCCAGCCCGAGCCCGGTCCCCGTCGCCCGCTCGCGCGCCTCGCTGCCGCGCGTGAAGCGCTCGAAGAGGACCGGGACGAATTCCGTGGGCACGCCGCTCCCGCGATCCTCGACGCTGAGGCGGAAGTGGTGGTCGGTCTGACGTGCATCCACGACGATCGGCGGCCCCCCGTAGCGCAGCGCGTTCGTGACGAGGTTCGAGACGATCCGGTCGAAGGCGACCAGGTCGGCGGCCGCCTCGAGCTCGGGGTCGATGGCGACCTCGACACCCGCGGCGAGACCGCCCACCGCGGTCGCGACGACCTGTTCGACCCGTGCACGGACGTGGAAGCGCTCCGGTTCGATCGCGACGGCGTCGGCGTCGAGCCGGGAGAGATCGAGCAGCTGATCGACGAGCACGGCGAGCCGCACCATCTGCGCGTCCATCGCGTTCTCCAGTTCGAGCCGCTGCTCCTCGGAGAGCTCGCCTCGCCGCCGCGTCAGCGTCTCGGCGATCCCGCGCGCGGTCGCCACGGGGCTACGGAGCTCGTGCGCGGCGAGCGCGACGAAGTCGGACTTGAGCGCATCGGCCCGCTCCAGCGCGAGCCGGCTCGCCCGTTCCTGCCCGAAGAGCCGTGCCCGGTCTAGCGCAAGACCCGTCAGCGCGCCGAGCGTGCGCAGGAGGCGCAGCTCCTCGTCCCCGAAGAACGGTGCGTAGCGGCCCGTCCGCACCGAGAGCATGCCGCCGCCGGGAACGTCGACCGCGAGCAGCTCGCCACCCGCCTCGAGGTCGGGACCCTCCGGGCCGTACGACCCGACGAGCTGGCCGGCCCCGTCCCGCAGCGCGACCGAGCGAGCGCCGACGATCGCGGCCATCGGCTGGAGGACGCGCTCGGCGACCTCGCCCTCGTGAGTCGCCAGCGCCATCAACGACCCGACCGCGCGCTGGAGCTGCTCCTGTTCGCGCCGGCGCCAGAGGAGGCGCACGATGTACGGCGGGGCAAGCCCGAGCACGAAGCCGATCACGCTCAGGAGGACGATCACCTGGGCGACCAGGTCGACCACCCGGCCGGCGTCGGGAAGGAACGCGACCAGGATGACCGCGATCGTGATCGCCGCTGTGGCGAAGCTCAGCATCTGCATCCGGCGGCGTGAGACGCCCGGCTCGCCGCGCCCGGCACGCCAGAGGCGCCAGGCGACGACGATCGAGAGGAGCGTCCAGTGCACCACGAATGCGAGCACGTAGGCGGTGAACCACCCGGGTCGCGCCTCGCCCTCGTCGGGCAGGCTCGGGAGCAGGAGCGTCCACACGACGAGGAGCGTCGTGGCCGAGTCGACGATCCGCGAGAGACGGCGCGACGGCGGGTCGAAGGCGACGGTGAAGCGGTAGAGCAGATACGGGAAGAGGAGGAGGACGACGATGTCCAGCCGCTCGACCGCGCGCTCGAAGACCGCATCCGGCTCGTCGGGTAGGACCTCGGCGACGAGCACCACGAGGCCGATCGCGACGAAGCTCGCGGCCGCCCAGGCGCCGGCAACATCCCGCCGGATGCGCCACTGGCGCAGCGCGACAGCGGCAAGCCCGGTGAATGCGACGAGATTCACCAGGCCCATGATCTGAACAGCCAACTTCACCGCATTGCCCCCAGTCTGCGTGCCGCCGTCGGACTCTACGGCCGTCCCGGCCCGATGCCAACCCCGCGTGCGTTTACGGATGGGCGAACAGGGCGAAGCCCCTGACCATGCGCCGATTCCTGCTCGTTCTCGGACTCACGCTCGGGCTCGCCGGCTGCGGTGGTGACGGCGACGACCAGCTCACCCGCGCGGAGTTCGTCGAGCAGGCCACGGCGATCTGCGACCGTGCCGAGGCTCGGCTCGGCGAGCTCGGGGCGCCGGGCTCGATCGAGGAGCTGGAGGCGTACGCGCGCGAGGCGCAGACGGTCACAGGCGACACCGTCGACGAGCTTCGTGAGCTCGAGCCGCCTGAGACGTTGGAGGACGGCTTCGATCGCTACCTCGCGCGAGTCGAGGAGGTGATCGGACAGCTCGGCGAGCTCGAAGAGGCCGCTGGTGCGGGCAACGAAGCCGAGGCGAGCCGCATCGCCGGTGAGATCGGCGACTCCGCCGAGGCCGAGGACGCTGCCCGTGCAGCCGGCCTCGAGGCGTGCGAGAGCGACGCGTAGGGCCTAGGTACGATCGGCGCATGCGCGTCGAGATCCATTACTGCCCCGTCTGAGGCGGCTATGACCGCCGGGCCGCGAGTCTCGCGGCCGTGTTGAAGCGGAGGGGGCTCGACGCAGTCGCGCTCGAGGGCGCCAAGAGCCAGTACGACGTCGTCCGCGACGGCGAGGTGCTGTTCTCGAAGCAGCGCGAGGGACGGTTCCCCGAGGACCACGAGATCCTCGCGAAGCTCTACGCTTAGGCCGGCTCCGGCGGTCTCGCCACTGCCGGAGCCAACTACGCGCCGGTAAACCTCGGCGCGCGCTTCTCGAGGAACGCGGCCACGCCTTCGGCGAAGTCGGCGGTGCCCGTCGCCTCCTGCTGCAGGGCCGCCTCGAGCTCGAGCTGCTCGTCGAGCGAGGCGGTGTACGCGTGCTCGAAGAGGCGCTTCGTCAGCCCGATGCCTCGGGTCGGCCGCGCCGCGTACTCGGCGGCGAGCTCGACCGTCCGCGCGGGCAGGTCGTCCGTGACCTCGGAGACGAGCCCCCAGGCCTGCGCCTCCGCTGCGGTCAGCTTGCGGTTCGAGCTCATCCACTCGAAGGCCCGCGCGAAGCCCAGCAGGCGATGCAGAAACCAGGAGCCGCCGGAGTCGGGCACGAGCCCGATTCCGATGAAGCCCGGCACGAACGTGGCGGCGTCCGCCGCGATCCGGATGTCGCAGGCGCACGCGAGCGAGAGTCCCGCACCAGCACACGGGCCGTTGACGGCCGCGAGCACGGGCTTCTCGAGTGCGCGGATCGCGCGGATGTTCGGGTGGTAAGTCTGCTCGAGCCGCTCGCGGATCGACACCGGCATCTCCGCGAACTCCTTCAGGTCCTGACCGGCGCAGAAGCCGCGGCCCGCACCCGTGATCACGACGGCGCGGACGGCCGGGTCGGCCGCCTCCGTGAACGCTTCGTGCAGAGCTGCGTGCATGGCGGCGTTGAAGGCGTTGAAGACGTCCGGCCGGTTGAGCGTGATCGTGAGGACGCCGCCGGCGCGCTCGGTGAGCACTTCGCTCATGGCGGGAGCCTAAACGGCTACTCGTCGAGCGGGAGCGGCCGGCGGCGCACGGGCGAGGAATGGACGATCGACGTCGTCGTCTGCCCGCAGAGCACGAACCGGTCGAGAATCTCCTCGAGGTCGTCGATCGCGCGGAGGTGGAGCTCGAGGATGAAGCAGTCCTCGCCCGTGATCCGCCGGCATTCGACCACCTCCGGCGTGTCGCGGGCGATCTCGGGGATCCGCGGGAGCTGTCCCGGCCCGGGCCGCACGCGGACGACGGCGGCGAGGGGGTACCCCAGCGCCTTCGGATCCAGCTCGGCGCGGTAGCCGAGAATGACGCCGCCGCGCTCGAGACGCCCCAACCGCTCGGCCACGGCCGGTGCGGACAGGTTGATCCTCCGCCCGAGCTCGGCCACGCTGACCCGGGCGTCCGCCTGCAGCTCTGTGAGCAGACGACGGTTGATCGGGTCGAGCAGCTCGTTTTCGGAGGCGGCGCGCGCCGAACGCCGTGGATTGCTAGGCACGTGCCGAAATCTCCCTGCGATCGGCCATTTCGCCATCCTACCGGCGCGGGCACGCTTACTCCATGGTCTTCCGCCGCCGTAGCGAGCCGCTGCCCGAGGCCTACTTCGTCGGCAGCGCGATCTTCCACTACCTCGGGCCGGCCTTCGCGGTGCTGCTCTTCGCCCGCGTCGAGCCTGTCGGCGTCGCGTGGCTGCGAATCGCGAGCGCGGCCGCGATCTTCGCCGCCTGGCGCCGGCCGTGGCGGACGTTCGCCGCGCTCGACCAGCCAGGGAGACGCGACGTGCTCGCGATGGGAGCCGTCCTCGCGGTGATGAACGTCTGCTTCTACGTCGCGATCGACAGGTTGCCCCTTGGGACGGTCGCGGCGATCGAGTTCCTGCCCGTGATCGTGATCGCCGCCGCAGGCGCACGCACCGCGCGCAACGGTCTTGCGGTCGCGCTCGCGGTCCTGGGCGTCTACCTCCTCACCGACGTGCGGATCGCAGGCGAGCCGCTCGGGTTCGCGGTCGCCTTCGCGAACGCCGGGCTCTTCGCGCTCTACATCGTCCTCGCGCACCGCGTCGCGCGGTCGGAGCGCGCGTCCGGCGTTGACGGCCTGGCGGCGGCGATGCTCGTCGCCCTGGTCGTGGTGACACCGCTGGGCGGCTGGAGCGCCGTCGCTTCGGTGACCGATCCGGTCGCGCTCGCAGCCGGGATCGGCGTCGGCGTGACCTCCTCGGTCATTCCCTATGTCTTCGACCAGCTCGCGCTCGCCAGGATGAACCGGGCCACCTACGCGCTGCTCGTATCTTTGCTGCCGGCGACCGCGACGATCGTCGGCGCGCTCGTGCTCGCCCAGATCCCCACGCGGGCAGAGCTAGCCGGGATCGCGCTCGTCGTGTTGGGCGTCGCGTTGCGGCGCGAGCGAACGACCGCTCCGCTGCGTGCGACGAAGGCGGCCGCGGTCAGCTCGTAGACAGCTCCCTACTTCGAGCGGTCGAGGAAGGCGCGCACGGCGCCCTGCGCCTCGTCGCCGAGCATCGAGAGCGCGAGCCAGTCGCGCGCATGGCCGACGGTCTCGTGCCACGAGACGTCGCGCCACCAGTTCAGCTGCTGCTTCGCGTAACGCGTCGTCTCGGGCAGCTTCCGCGCCAGCTTCTCGACCCAGTCGTCGACGGCCGCGTCGAGCTCGGCGGCAGGCACGGCGCGGTTGATCAGCCCCCACTCGGCCGCCTGCGGCGCAGGAATCTCCTCGCAGAGCATGATGATCTCGCGGGCGCGCCGGTCGCCGACCATGATCGGGAGCCACTGCGTCGCGCCACCCGCCGGCACCGAGCCGTGCTCGAGGCCGACGTGGCGGATGAAGGCGTCGTCGACCATCACCGTCAGGTCGCAGCCCATCTGGAGCTCGTTGCCGCCGCCCACCGCGATCCCGTTCACGCGGGCGATCGTCGGCTTGCCGATCTCGCGCAGGCGGTCGTGCATGTCCTTGAAGGCACCGAACCACTTCCAGTACTCCTTCGAGTTGCCGAGCAGGTCGGCCCCCCACGCGCGCAGGTCGGCTCCGACGCAGAATGCGCGCCCAGCACCGGTCACGACGACGACGCGGATCTCGTCGTCCCACGAGGCATCCTCGAACGCACGCGCAAGCTCGCGCAGCATGCGGAAGTCGAACGCGTTCAGCACCTCCGGCCGATTCAACGTCACCGTGGCGCGCGGGTACGTCTTCTCGTAGACGATCCGCTCGAAGCCGAGCTCGTCGGGGGAGAGCGGCCGCGGTGCGTCCGGCTCGCTCACGCGATCTCGGTGAAGGTGACGGTGAACGGGATGCCCATCTCCATCGCGTCCTTGCCGCTCGCCGCGAACTCCTCGGTGCGCGTGCCCGACTTGAATGCGTCCTTGTCGGCCCACTCGAACTCGGCGTAGTAGGCAAAAGCGGGCTCGCCGAGGGGAGAACCGAAGCTGCGGCCGTGCCGGAAGGCGTCGCATTCGACCTTGGCCACGAACTCCTCGACGTGGCGGGCGTACCGCTCCGGGTCGGGCTCGCGCTCGAAGAGGATCACTGCTCGCACCATGGTCGGCTCTCCTTTTGCAGTCGGACGTGCCTCGGACGGGCCGAGCGTATCGCTTCGTCTCAGAGGCCGACGATGTCGTCCGGCCGTACCGGCACGCGCACGAGCTCGCGTCCCGTGGCGTCCCGCAGCGCGGCCACGACGGCTGCGGTCGAGACGACCGTGGGCGGCTCGCCGACGCCCTTGGCGCCGTAGGGCGCCGTGAGCTCCGGGTCCTCGACGAGCTCGGAGACGACGGGTGGCATGTCCAGCGTCGTCGGGATCAGGTAGTCGGTGAAGCTCGCATTCGTGATCAGGCCGTCGCGCGTCTGGATCTCTTCCATCAGCGCCAGGCCTACCCCCTGTGCCGTCCCGCCCTCGATCTGCCCTTCGACGGCGAGCGGGTTCACGGCCTTGCCGACGTCCTGGGCCGTGCCGATCCAGACGACGCGAGTCAGCCCGAGCTCGACGTCGACCTCGGCGACGACGCGCATCGCGGCGACGGCGAAGGAGACGTGTGCGCGCTCGCCGGTGACCTGCCCGGTCTCGGGATCGAGCGGTGTCGTGCGCGGATGCCGGTAGATGCGCTCGACGTCGACCTCGGCCCGGCCGGTGCGCTCCCGCTCCTCGAGCGCGGCACGGCAGGCGAGCTGCACCGCTCCTGCCGCCATCCACGTCATCCTCGACGCCGACGCCGACCCGGCCGAGCCCACGTGTGCGGTGCCGACCGGAGCAAGCCTCACGTCGTCCGTGCCGAGCTCGGTGCGGGCGACCTGGAGGATCACGTCGGTCACGCCCTGGCCCACCTCGGCCGACGCGCAGTGGATCTCGGCCGACCCGTCCGCGTGCAGGATCGCGCGCGCGGCCGTGAAGTCGTCGAAGCCCTCCGAGTAGCAGATGTTCTTGTAGCCGACCGCGAAACCGACTCCACGCCGGACGCCCTCGCCTCGAGTGGTGTTGCCGGCTCCGCCCGGGAGACGGATCGCCTCGCGCGGCAGCTCCTCGGCTGCGGGCGGCGTCAGGGCGGCAGCTCTGCGGATCACCTCGGCGACCGGCAGCGAGCCCTCGATCGTCTGACCGGTCGGCAGGACGTCGCCGGGGGCGAGTGCGTTCAGGAGGCGGAGCTCGACGGGGTCGATCCCGAGCTCGGCGGCAAGCTTGTCCAGCTGTGCCTCGGCCGCGAAGCACGTCTGCACCGCGCCGAAGCCGCGCATCGCACCGCACGGCGGGTTGTTCGTGTAGACGCAGGTCGACTCGAGCAGCGCGTTCTCGACGGCGTACGGACCGACCGCGAACGAGGCGGCGTTCGACGTCACGGCCGTCGAGCTCGAGGCGTACGCACCGCCGTCGAGCAGGATCCGCATGCGCACGTTGACGAGCTTCCCGGCCCGTGTGGCGCGGTGCTCGCACCAGATCCGCGCCGGGTGCCGATGGATGTGGCCGACGAACGACTCCTCGCGGTTGTAGACGATCTTCACGGGCCGGTTCGCGTGCAGGGCGAGGAGCGCGCCGTGGATCTGCATCGAGAGGTCCTCGCGGCCGCCGAAGGCGCCGCCCACGCCGCCGAGGTGGATGCGCACCATCTCCGGCGGCAACCCGAGGCAGGGCGCGACCTGGTCGCGGTCGACGTGCAGCCACTGGGTGGCGACGTAGATGTCGACTCCGCCCTCCCCGTCCGGCACTGCGAGCCCGGACTCGGGACCGAGGAACGCCTGGTCCTGGATGCCGATGTCGTAGACGCCGCTGACCGTGACGTCGCCCGTGGCGTCCGGGTCACCGTGGCGGATGACCATGTGGCGGACGACGTTCGCGCGTGGATCGTCGCGATAGCCGTGACCCTCGCCTCCCTTCGGCATCGTCGGCCGGTCCGGGTGGAGCGGTTGCTGCTCGGTCGCCCACTCCATGTCGGTGACGGGCTCCAGCGGCTCGTACTCGACCCGCACGGCCTCTGCGGCGCGGCGAGCCTGCTCCGGCTCCTCTGCGGCGACGAGCACGACCGCTTCGCCGAAGTAGCGGACGCGGTCGATCGCGAGGACGGGCTGGTCGGCGAACTCGAGCCCGTAGGTCTTCTGTCCGGGGACGTCCTCGTGCGTGAGCACGGCGTGGACGCCGGGCATGCGCACGGCCTCGGAGACGTCGATCTCGAGGATGCGCGCGTGCGCATGCGGGCTGCGAACGGTCTTGCCCCAGAGCATCCCGGCCGCGTAGAGGTCGCTCGAGTAGGCGAACTCGCCGGTCACCTTGGGGACGCCGTCGTGCCGGAGCGTGGACTCACCGACGCGTCCGAGCTCGAGCTTGGGGCGGGTCGCGCTCATGGAAGTCGCCACGCTTTCGCGGCCGAATCGGCACACAGTGGGGCGTACCGCCGGGTTACGCTCGCAGCGGGGAGGAGGTGAGGAGGCCCCCAGCACGGCGGCGCTTCGCCTCCATCGCAGAACAGGTCCCGCTCGGGTCATGTCGTAGCCGCCAGACGCACCGCGTCGAAGATCTTCGCGTAGCCCGTGCAGCGGCAGAGGTTGCCCGAGAGCGCCTCGCGGATCTCGTCGTCGGACGGGCTCGGCGTGCGATCGAGCAGGTCGACGGTCGCGACCACGAGCCCCGGCGTGCAGAAGCCGCACTGCACCGCGCCCGCGTCGACGAACGCCCGTTGCACGCGGTGCAGCTCGTCCCCGCGCGCCAGTCCCTCCACGGTCGTTACCTCGTGGCCGTCCGCCTGGGCCGCCAGCACGAGGCACGAGCAGACCAGCTCACCGTCGAGCAGCACCGAGCACGAGCCGCACTCGCCCTGCTCGCAGGCGTTCTTCGAGCCGGGCAGGCCGAAGCCCTCCCGGAGCGCGGTCAGCAGGCTGTCGCCGCCCCAGACGTCGGCCTCCCGCAGCTCGCCGTTGATCGTGATCGCGAGCTTCACGTCAGGCACCGGTCGAGTGCGCGCGCAGTGAGCACGCGCAGGGCGTGACGTCGGTACGCGGCGGTGCCGCGCACGTCGTCGATCGGTGAGGCCTCGGCGGCGACGCGCTCCGCGAAGGAGTCGCGCTCCTCGAGCGGAGCCACGACGAGACCCGCCACCGGCCCCGCCGAGCCGTACGAGGCTCGCAGCTCGCCGCGCTCGCGGTCGGCGACGAGGGCGAGCGAGCAGACGGCGATCACCATCGCGTTCCGCGGCCCCACCTTCATGAAGGTCTGCGGCTGGCCGCTCGGGCTCACCCGCACGGCGAGCACGAGCTCATCGGGCTCGAGCGCGTTGCGCTTCGGCCCGACGAGGAACTCGACGAGCGGGAGCGAGCGGACGCCGCGCACGCTGCCGAGCTCGACGACGGCGCCTTCCACGAGCAACGGCGGCAGCGAGTCGCCCGCAGGCGAGGCCGTCGCCAGGTTGCCGCCGAGCGTGCCGCGGTTGCGGATCTGCGGCGACCCGACGGTCCTCGACGCCTCCGCGAGCGCCGGCAGCGTGTCCCGGAGCGGCGCGCGCATCAGCTCGGCGTACGTGACGCCGGCACCGAGCCGGAGCGAGCCGTTCTCCCTCGACCAGACCGCGAGCTCGCGCACCTCGGCGAGGTTGAGGATCGTGTCGGGGCGTGTGCGGTCGAAGTTGAGCTCGACGAGCAGGTCAGTGCCCCCCGCGATCGGCCGTGCCTCAGGGTGCTCCGCCTTCAGGCGCAGAGCCTCGTCGAGCGCCTGCGGGGTGAAAACCTGCACGCGACAAAGATACGCTCCGGCGCGATGCGTTCTCTGCTCACGCATGCGCACGTGGTCACGATGGACGACGCCGACGCGGAGCTGAGCAACGGCTGGATCCTCGTCGAGGACGGGTTCGTGAGCGAAGTCGGGGCAGACGCGGAGCCCGAGGCCGACGAGCGCGTCGATCTCGGCGGCGCCGTCGTCACGCCCGCGCTCGTCAACACGCACCACCACCTCTACCAGACGCTCACACGCGCCCGCGCACAGCAGGCCACGCTCTTCGAATGGCTCGTCGAGCTCTACCCGATCTGGGCGCGGGTCGACGCCGAGGCGGAGTACGCGGCCGCGCGCACCGGGCTCGCCGAGCTGGCACTGTCCGGCTGCGGCACCGTCTTTGACCACCACTACCTCTTCCCGCACGGCACGGACGGGCTGATCGAGGCGGAGGTGCAGGCGGCTCGGGAGCTCGGGGTCCGCATCGTCGCCTCGCGAGGCTCGATGGACCTGGGCGAGTCCGACGGCGGCCTGCCGCCCGACTCGACCGTCGAGTCGATCGACCGGATCCTCGCGGACACGCAGCGCCTCGCCGCGTTGCACGAGCCGGGGCCGGGCGCGCGGGTGCAGATCGCCGTCGCGCCATGCTCGCCGTTCTCGGTCACCGAGGAGCTGATGACCGAGTCGGCCTCGCTCGCGCGCTCGCTCGGGCTGCAGCTCCACACCCATCTGGCCGAAACCGTCGAGGAGGAGGCCTTCTGCCGCGAGCGCTTCGGCTGCTCGCCGGTCGAGTATCTCGAACGGCTGGACTGGCTCGCCGGGGACGTCTGGTGCGCGCACTGCGTCCATCTCTCCGACGCCGAGGTCGACCGCTTCGCCGACACGGACACAGGCGTCGCGCACTGCCCCACCTCGAACCTCCGCCTCGGCGCCGGCATCGCACCCGTGCGGCAGCTGCTCGACGCCGGTGTGCGCGTCGGCCTGGGCGTGGACGGCTCGGCCTCGAACGAGCGCAGCGACCTCTTCTCGGACGTGAAGCAGGCCCTGCTCGTGGCCCGGGCACGCGGCGGCCCGGCGGCGATGACGGCCCGCGAGGCGATCAGGCTCGCGACGCGCGGCGGCGCCGCCGTTCTCGGCCGCGAGGACATCGGCTCGATCGCGGCGGGGAAGTGCGCCGACCTCGCAGTCTGGCGCGCGGACGGGCTCGAGCTCGGCGGGGCCGAGGATCCCGTTGCAGGGCTCGTCTTCTCCGGCCCACACCGGGTCGATCGCCTCTACGTGGGCGGGGAGCTCGTCGTCCGCGGTGGAGCGCTCGTGCGCGCCGACGAGGCGGAGATCGCGCGCGCCCACCGAATCCAGGCGGCGAGGTTCTCGTGACATCGCTCTCCACCCACGTGCTCGACACCGGCGCGGGCCGGCCCGCCGCCGACGTCGCCGTCTCGCTGCACCGAGAAGAGAAGACACTCGCCGAGGTCCGCACCGACGCCGACGGCCGGGCGCGTCTCGCCGACGAGCTGGAGCCGGGCGTCTACCGGCTCGTCTTCCATCCGCCCTCGCCCTTCTTCCGCCGCGTCGAGCTGGAGGTGGAGCTCGGCGACGGCCATCACCACGTCCCGCTCCTCGTCTCCCCCTACTCGTGCGCGAGCTACCGCGGCAGCTGACCGTCGAGGAGCTGACGCCGCTCTTCTCGGGGCGGACGCGCCTCGTCGACGAGCTCGCCGCCCGCGAAGACCCGCTCGGGGTGGCCGAGGAAGTCGCGCTCGCGCTCCCGGAGGAGGATCAGGTGGCCGCGCTCGCCACGCACCCGCGCATCGGCGAGCCGTCGGCCGAGCAGCGCGGCGCCGAGCCGGAGGTGCTCGCCGAGCTCCAGCTCCTGAACGACGAGTACGAGCGGCGCTTCGGCTTCTCCTTCGTCGTCTTCGTGGACGGCCGCACGCGGGCCGAGCTCGTCCCGGTGCTGCGGGCCCGGCTCGCGCGGACGCGCGAGGAGGAGCTGCGGGCGGGGCTGAAGGCGCTCTGCAAGATCGCGAGGGATCGATGGACGCGGACTACCTGAGAGACCTCGCCGACCTCGTCCTGCGCTTCCTCCACGTCGTCGCGGGGATCGCGTGGATCGGCGCATCGTTCTACTTCATCCGGCTCGACCTCGGGCTCGCACCGCCGGGCACGGACGCGGACGACGGCGTGGCGGGCGAGTACTGGGGCGTCCACGGCGGCGGCTTCTACCACTCGCAGAAGTACCGGGTCGCGCCGCGCGAGCTGCCGGAGCACCTGCACTGGTTCAAGTGGGAGGCCTACACGACGTGGCTCTCAGGCTTCGCGCTGCTCGTCGTCCTCTACTGGCTCGATGCAGACACGCGTCTCGTCGACCCGTCCGTGGCCGACCTCTCCGGGTGGCAGGCGGCGGCACTCTCAGGTGCCGGGCTCGTGCTCGCCTGGCTCCTCTACGACGGGGCCTGCCGGCTGCTGCACGACGACCGCGCGGTCGCGATCTTCGTCGCTGTTCTCGTCGTCGCCTCCGCCTGGGCGGCCGGCGAGCTCTTCGCGGCGCGTGCCGCCTACCTACAGGTTGGCGCGATGCTCGGGACGATCATGGCGGCCAACGTCTTCTTCACGATCATCCCAGCGCACTGGGAGCTCGTGCGGGCGAAGCAGCAGGGCCGGGAGCCGGATCCTGGCCCCGGGATCCGCGCGAAGCAGCGCTCGGTGCACAACAATTACCTGACCCTGCCGGTCGTCTTCACGATGCTGGCGGGGCACTTCCCGCTCACCTTCGGGCAGGAGCACGCCTGGCTCGTCCTGGTCGCGATCTTCGCGCTCGTCGCGGCCGTGCGTCACTTCTTCAACCTCTGGCACCGCGACGTACGCGCCTGGTGGATCCCCGCGGTGGTGGCAGCGGGTGCGGTCGCGCTCGCCGTGGTGCTCGCGCCCGAGGACACGCCCGCCGTTTCGCGGACGGTCTCCGACGACGAGGCCCTGGCGATCGTCGAGGCACGCTGTCAGACGTGCCACGTTGGAGCCTCTGCGCCCGCCGGTGTGCGGCTCGAGACGCTCGACGGGATGCGCGCGAACGCGGCCGAGCTGGAACGCCAGGTGAGCTCGAACGCGATGCCGCCGGGGAACGCAACCGGGCTGACCGACGAGGAGCGCGCGACACTCGTCGCGTGGGCGGCGGCGGCAGGGTAGGTTCCGGGCGTGCTGGAGATCACCGCCGCCGGGATGCGCTTCGTCGCCCGCTGGGAGGACGAGCTCGCACCGAAGACGGTGGCCGCCTTCAAGGGGATCCTGCCGCTCGAGGACCGGATCATCCACTGCCGCTGGAGCGGCGAGTCGAACTGGATCCCCTGGGGCGACCGCGACCTCGGCATCGGCCCGGAGAACGCGACCAGCTATCCGCATCCGGGCGAGCTCGCGCTCTATCCAGGCGGCGAGAGTGAGACGGAGCTGCTCTTCCCGTACGGCTACTGCTCCTTCGCGAGCAAGGCAGGGCATCTGTGGGCGAACCACTTCGCCACGCTCGTCGAGGGGCAGGAGCAGCTGAAGGAGCTCGGCCGGCTGACGCTCTGGGAGGGCGCGCAGCCGATCTCGTTTCGCGAGCGCTAGGCCCGCTCGTTACCTCCCTGCGGAGGGGTGGAGGAAAGGCACGACTGCGTCCCAGCCCGCCCGGAGGACGCCTACCAGGGACGGCGGTGTGATCAGCTGCGCCGGCCCTGGCGCACGCAGCCGGCGTTCCGTGTAGCCGGCAGGCGTCCACCGGAGCACCTCGCTGCCGAGGACGAGCCATGGGGCGCCCTCGTCCAGCACGAACGCACCGTCCGGCAACGCCGCGAGCTCGGCGTCGTGCAAGCGATGCGCGCGCGTGGCCGGGTCGACTCGTTCCCGGTGGAGCTGTGCGTCGATCTCGTCGGCTCCGACCTGGCCGGGGTGCAGCCCGTCCCAGATCGCGCCGAAGCGAACGTAGTCCTCCCTGCGGCAGAGCGCGCAGGGACGGTGCCCGGCCGCGAACGCGGTCGCCTCGTCGAGGAAGAAGAGCTCCGTGAAGCGGCCAGGCTGGAGCAGCGGTCCGCGCCGCCAGTCCTTGAATCGCAGCCGGCACGCGATCCAGCGACGTCCGGCAAAGCGGCGGCGAACCCGGCCGGAGTCGTCGTGGAGACAGCCGCGATTGCCGTACACGAGCCCTCGTGCGGGGTCGGCGACGAGCTCGCTCAGCGGTGTGACGCGGTTCTGGAGCGGCATCAGGCGGCGTGGAGCCGGGCGAGCGCGCCCGCGAGTGCGTCCACCGCGAGTGCCATATCCGCCTCGGAGGAGAGCTCGTCGGGCGAATGGCTGACACCGCCGTTCAGGCTGCGGACGAACAGCATCCCGCTGGGAACGCCGGCGGCGGCGAGGACGCCCGCGTCGTGGCCTGCGCCCGACGCGAGCTCGACGAACGGAACGCCCAGCTCCTCGATCGCGCTCCGCACCGCGGCCACGACGGTCTCGTCCATGACCGCAGGGTCGACGCCGAGGCCCGGCTCCAGCCCGATCGACGCGAGCAGCTTGTCGAGGTGCTCCCGGTCCGGCGCGCGGACGTCGACGGTGAACGAGACGGAGCCCGGGATCACGTTGACGCCGCCGGGCTCGACGGTCAGCGTGCCCACGGTTGCCACGGTCTCCGGAATCGCGAGCGCCGCTTCCCTGATCGCCAGCACGCGCTCGGCTGCGGCGCACAGCGCGTCGTCGCGATTGGCCATCGGCGTCGTTCCCGCATGCCCCGCCCTGCCGGTGATCGTGATCGTCTGCCGCGAATAGCCAACGATCGCGGTGACCGCGGCGAGCGGCACACCGGCCTGCTCCAGCCGCGGCCCCTGCTCGATGTGCAGCTCGAGGAAAGCCTTCGGCAACGCGCTCGACGCGATGCGCGCACGACTCCCGGCGCACCCGCGCTCCTCGTCACGGAAGACGACCACGCCGAGCCCGGGCAGCCCGAGCCGCTCCACCGCCTCGAGCCCCGCGACGACTCCCAGCGCACCGTCGAAGCGCCCACCGGCGGGAACGGTGTCGAGGTGCGAGCCCGTCCACACGCTGCGCCCGGCCCCCGGCACGCGGCCGAGCAGATTGCCGCCCTCGTCCACCTCGACCTCGAGACCGGCCTCACGGAACCAGCCCGCGGCGAGCTCGTGCGCGGCGTCCTCCTCCGGCGAGTAGCCGATCCGGTCGCCGAGCGCCGCAAGCCGGTCGAGACGGTCGAGGATCCGCATCGGAAGAGCCTAGAGGCTCGAGGTTGACTGCCCGTCCACACAAGGATTAGTGTCGTTTGCATCTAATGCGACTCCTCGCCGGTGGCGGGGAGGAAGGAGGCTCCATGAGCCGGCCCACGCTGAGACGAGGGCTCCTGATCGCTCTCGTGACGGTGCTTGTCGTGCTGCCCGCGCGCGCGCTCGCAGGCCCGCCCCAGATCACTCACGACCGCTTCTCCGACACCTTCGACGACGTCGACGTGTGCGGCCTCATCGTCGACATCCGCTCGGAGGGCGTCTTCACCGACAAGGTCTTCTTCGACGGAGACGGCAACTTCGTCCGCTTCATGTCGACGGTCTCCGGCAAGACGACCTACACAGCGGCGAACGGGAAGGCGGTCGTCGTCCAGTTCGTGAACCAATTCGTCGAGGGCGAGCCGATCGTCGACGAGGCGGCGGGGACGATCACGTTCGTGACGACGTACAAGGGGCTGCCGGAGAAGATCAAGACTCCCGGCGGCGGAGTGGTGCTCCGCGACGCCGGCATCATCACGTTCGCGGACACCTTCGACCTCGTGACCGGCGAACTGATCTCGAGCGAGACCGTGGTCAAGGGACCGCACCCGGAGGCTGACAGCGATTTCAGCCTCTTCTGCGAGGTATTCACCGAGGCGCTCGCCTAGCTCGACAAGACGCAGGCGGGGCCGGCCGCTATCGCGGTCGCAGCCCCGCCTGCTCGAGCTCCGCGCGGACAAGCGCCTCGTGGCGGCCCGCGTGCAGGTCACCGATCGGATCGTCCGTGTACTCGAGCAGCACCCCGTAGGGGAGCCCGAAGGCCGCTCGGGCCGCAAGCAGCTCCTGCCGCTCAGGTGAGCCGGGGTCGCGGAGGACCCGCGCGGCTGCGTTCAGGCGGCGCACCTGGCGCACACGCGGCGGCAGCACGAAGACCAGCAACAGCGTCGTGGGCAGCAGGAAGAACAGGAGCCCGAGCAGGTCGGCGAGATCGTGCGCGGCTCCGGCGCCGCCGCGGCCGAGGTCGGCGACCTCCCCGCCGCTGCCCGACCCGGCACCGCGCAGCGCGTCACCGAGGTCGTCGCCGACGAGCGGTGTGCCGTCGATCGCGTCGGCGGCCGAGTCGAACCCGCCGGTGACCGCGTTCCCGGCCGACTCCACGCCCTCACCGAGCACGGCGAGCTGGTCGACCGCGTCGTGCACCTCCAGCGCGATCTTTCCGAACAGGACGAGCGCCAGGACGGTCGCGAGGTCGCGGGCGATCAGGTCGAGGCGCCGGCCGGGGAGGTCGGGGTAGAGGCGCACACCGCACCCGTACCCACGTTCACCGATCGCGCAACGGGCGCAGTGCCCACCAGCCGGCGAGCGGGAACACCGCCGCCAGCGCGAACGCCGCCCGCCAGGAAATCCAGGAGACGGCGGCCGCGAAGGCGATCGGTGCGACGACTCCGATCGCCGAGAGCACTGTCTGCTGGAAGCCGATCGCGGCGCCGCTGCGGCGCCCCCCGAGCTCGGCCGCGATCGTGAACGAGAGCCCGTTCCACGCCATCGAAAGCCCCGTCGCGACGGCGAGGACTGGGATCAGCACGAGTCCCGGCGCGCCCGACACAAGGGCGACGAGGCCGACCGCAACGGCGATCGCGACCCCGATCAGACGCAGCGGGCGGGTGCGAGACCCGACCACGTCCGACCAGCGGCCGACTCCGATCCGCAGGGCCGCCGCGAACACCTGGCCGACGGCGAAGACCGCAGCCGCCTCACCCGTCGAGTAGCCGTGCTCGTCGTGCAGGAAGAGCACGACGAAGCCCATCATCGCCATCTGGGCGACGAGATAGAGCCCGCTTCCGAAGCACGCGACCCAGAGCCGGCGGTCGCGCAGGGTGGACGGAACGTCCGCGACGTCGATGTGCTCCTCGGTTCCCGCGCGGAGGACGAGCGCCCCAACGATCGCTCCGGCGAGGACGAAGGCGGCGACGAAGAGCAGGCCGGCCTTCGGGCTGCCGAGCTGCGGCAGCACGAGCGCGGCGATCCCGCCGCCGACCGGGACCGCCGTCTGGCGGATGCCGAGGGCGAGGCCGCGCTCGTCGGCCGAGAACCAGCCCATGACCGCTCGGCCGCTCCCCGACTGGACGCTCCCGCCGGCAACCCCGGCCAGCCCGAGCAGGACGACGAGCCAGCCGAAGCTCGGCGCGTAGGCAGCGCCCGTGAGAAAGACGGCACACCCTGAGAGCCCGCCCGCGAGCGTCCAGCGCTCGCCCCACCGGTCGACCGCGAAGCCCCAGGGGAGCAGCGAGACCGTGAGCCCGATCCACTCCGCACCGAGCACGACGCCGATCTCGGTCAGGCTGAGGTCGTATTGGTCGCGCAGCGCCGGCGCGAGCACGGCGATCGCGAACGCGACCGTCGAGAAGGCAGCCTGCGCCGCGGTGCCCGCGGCGAGCACGGCCCACCGGTACGACAAGCGCTAGAGCCCGAAGGGGTTGATCGGGCGCGAGCCTGTGTTGAGCAGCACGCTCTTCGTCTCGAGGTAGAGCTCGAGCGACTCGAGGCCGAGCTCGCGACCGAAGCCCGACTGCTTGTAGCCCCCGAACGGCAGCCCGGGGAAGGCCGTGTACGGCACGTTGATCCCGACCGTGCCCGCCTTGATCCGGCTCGCCAGCCGCGGGCCGCGCGCAGGATCGGACGTCCAGACCGACGCCATCAGCCCGTACTTGACGTCGTTCGCGATCCGGACCGCGTCCGCCTCGTCCTCGAACGGGATGATCGTCACCACGGGGCCAAAGACCTCCTCCTGGGCGATCGTGGACGAGTTGTCGAGCCCGGCGACGACGGTCGGTGGGTAGAAGGCGTGCTCGCCGGGCTCACCCCCGAGCACGACGTCGGCGCCCGCCTCGCGCGCCTCCTCGACGAAGCCGTGCACCTTCTCGCGGTGCGCTGTCGAGATCAGCGAGCCCATCTGCGTCCCCTCGTCCAGCGGGTCGCCGGTGACGATCGCGCCGGCCTTCGAGCTGAACTCGGCCACGAACTCGTCGTAGAGCGGCTGCTCCACGAGCACGCGCGAGCGCGCCTCACAGCTCTGGCCAGCCGCGTAGTAGATCGACCAGACCGCGCTCGGGATCGCCGAGGCCAGGTCGGCGTCGGCGAAAACGAGGTTCGGGCTCTTGCCGCCCAGCTCGAGGGACACGCGCTTGATCGGGTCGGAGCAGAGGCGCATGATCTCGCCGCCGGTCCGCGTCGAGCCCGTGAACGCGACCTTGTCGATTCCCGGGTGCCGCACCAGGTAGGCGCCTGTCGTCGGGCCGTCGCCGGGGATCATGTTGAGGGTGCCGGGCGGGAAGCCGACCTCGGCCGCGAGCTCGGCGAGCCGCAGCGCGGTCGCGGGCGTCTGCGGATCCGGCTTGAGCACGACGGTGCAGCCGGCGGCGAGCGCCGGAGCGAGCTTCCACGTCGTCATCAGCAGCGGGTAGTTCCAGGGGACGATCTGGCCGGCGACGCCGACGGGCTCCTTCAGCGTGTACGAGAGGATCGACCCGCCGATCGGGTTGGAGCGGCCGCCGATCGTGCCGAGTGCCGAGGCGTAGAAGCGGAAGTGCTCGGCCGCGCCGAAGAGCTCGGCCTTCACGGAGGAGCTCGCCTTGCCCACGTTCCGCGCCTCGAGCTCGATCAACTCCTTGCGGTTGCCGACGATCGCGTCGGCGAGCGCGTGCAGCAGCCGTGAGCGCTCGCTGGCAGGTGTCTTCCCCCAGGGCCCGTCGAGGGCCGCGCGGGCGGCCGTGACGGCGCGGTCGACCTCGGCCTCACCGGCCAGCTGCGCGGTGCCGAACGCGTCCCCGGTGGCCGGCTCGACGAGCTCGCGCGCATCGGAGCCCTCGACCGTCTCGCCGTCGATGAAGAGCCCGAACTCGCGTGCGGTGGCGACGCTCACGAGCCGGACGATACCGCGGCATCGCCGCCGGCTGCGGCGAGCAGCTCACCGACGCGGATCGGCTCCGTGAGCAGGTGCCGAAACGCCGCCGGGTCGCCGCCGACGAAGGCCCGACAAAGCCGCAGTCCTTCCGTGTAGGTCGTGACGTAGGCGCGCCAGGTCGGGTCGATCACGAAGGAGACCATCCGCTCCGCGCGATGGGCCGGCGCGAGCGCCCAGCGCGCGACGTACGCCCGCGCATCGTCCTCCGGAAGCCCGTCCTCGTGGATCATGATCGCCGCGTTCCGGGTCACGCAGGCCAGCGGCTCGCGCGCCTCGCGGATCAGGCGGGCCTCGTCGGGGTCGTAGCGGATCCCCGCTGCCGCGTAGACGCGCGCGAGCTCCGCCTCGACCTCCTCGTCGACGAGCAGCTCGGCCCCGACCTCGGCGATCCCCTCGCCCACGAGTGACTGAGGTGTCGGCACGAGCTGGATCGACTCCTCGAGCAGCCCCAGCTCCTCGACGAGGCGCCGTTCCTTGACCACGCGCTCCGTGTGGTGACCGGGATAGCCCTCGTGGGCGACGAGGTGGACGAAGTCCGTGGCGGTGAATGGCAGGTCCGTGTTCACGACGATGCGGCTACGCCCGCCGCCGAGGTAGTAGTTGAAGGCCGCCCACGGCTCGTCGGCGACCAGCTCGAGCGTGAACTCCTCGCCGTTCGGAAGCTCGACCACGGCCTGGGTGCGCTCCCGCAGGATCGCGAGGATCGGCCCGGCCACCTCGAGGAGGCGCTCAGCCGGCACCTCGTTCGCGGCGCGCCAGGCCTCGTAGCGCTCCTCGAGCGTGCCTGCGGCGGGGAGGAGCTCGTCAAGGCGCTCGTGGGCGATCGCGAAGTCCTCCTCAGGGATCCGCTCCGGCCGGACGCCGTAGCAGCCCTCGACCTCGTCGAGGTAGCCCAGCTGCTCCCCGGCCAGGCGGCCGGCGTAGATGCGCAGGCCGACGGCCTGGTCGAGCAGCCACCCGCGGCGCTGCTCGTCGAGCTCGGCCTCCTCCAGGTCGGCCCGAAGCACGTCGGCGTCGGCAGCGAGCGCGGCCGGGTCCACCAGCGCCTCCTGCTCGACGGCCGCGGCGAGATCGGGCGGGCCGTAGTAGGAGTCCACGAGGCCCTCGACGTGCCGGCCGAGTCTCAGCCCGAGGGTCAGATAGCGGTCGATGATCTCCATCAGCGCATCATCGCTGGAAGAGGGCCGCCTGTCCCTGGCCGACGCCGACGCACATCGTCGCGACGCCGTAGCGACCGCCTCGGCGGCGCAGCTCGTGCAGGAGCGTGACGACGAGACGGGCGCCGCTCATGCCCAACGGGTGGCCGATCGCAATCGCGCCGCCGTTCGGGTTCACCTTCTCCTCGTCGAGGCCGAGCTCGCGCACGACGGCGAGGCTCTGGGAGGCGAAGGCCTCGTTCAGCTCGACGACGTCGAGCTCGGCGACGTCGACGCCCGCCCGGGCGAGCAGCTTGCGCACGGCCGGGACGGGGCCGATCCCCATCACGCGCGGATCGACACCCGCGACGGCGCTCGCGACGAAGGTGCCGAGCGGCTCGGCGCCGAGCTCCCGGGCCTTCTCCTCGGAGGCGATCACGAGCGCGGCGGCACCGTCGTTCAGGCCGCTCGAGTTGCCGGCCGTGACGGAGCCCTGGGTGCGGAAAGCGGGTTTCAAGGACGCGAGCTTCTCCGCCGTCGTGTCGGGCCTGGGGTGCTCGTCGTGGACGAGCTCACCGACCCCGACGAGCTCGTCCGAGAAGTCCGCCGCCGCCCAGCGCTGCTGCGAGCGCAGCGCGAACGCGTCCTGCTCCTCGCGGGCGATCCCCCAGCGTTCGGCCACGTTCTCGCCGGTCTCGCCCATCGTCTCGAGCGGAAAGCGCTCTTCGAGGCGCGGATTCGGGAACCGCCAGCCGAGCGTCGTGTCGTACAGCGTGCGATCGCCGCGGGGATAGGCCGCGTCGGGCTTCGCCGTGACGAGCGGCGCCCGGCTCATCGACTCGACTCCTCCGGCGACGAAGAGGTCTCCGTCCCCAGCTGCGATCGCGTGGCACGCGCCGACGACGGCGGAAAGGCCCGACGCGCACAGCCGGTTGACGGTCACGCCGGCGACCGAGTCGGGCAGGCCGGCCAGCAGCGCAGCCATGCGGGCGACGTTGCGGTTGTCCTCGCCGGCCTGGTTGGCACAGCCGAGGTAGACGTCCTCGATCTCAGCCGGGTCGACCCCCGCGCGCTCGACCGCGGCGCCGATTGCCACCGCCGCGAGGTCGTCGGGGCGGATCCCGGAGAGGGCGCCGCCGTAGCGCCCGACCGGTGTGCGCACGGCGGAGATGACGACGGGCCTCGACACAGAGAAGAAACCTACTAGCGCGTTCCTGGCGCGGCGTGCGCTCAGGCGCGCGAGGCCGGCGGAGGCGGGCTCCGCCCGTCGTGAGCCGGCCGGCCAGGGCGTGCTAGATGAAGTCGAGCCGGACCGGCTCCGGGAAGGCGCCGATCTCCTCCCCCCGGCGCAGCAGCTCCTCCACGGCTTGCCGCCCCTCGTCGCCGTAGTCGCACGTGAGCTCGTTCACGTACATCCCGACGAAGCGGTCGGCGACCGCGAGCTCGATCCCGCGGCCGAACCGCATCGCGTAGCGCATCGCCTCGCGGCGGTTGTCGAGCCCCGCTCGGATCGACTCGAGCAGGACGGCCGAGAGATCGTGGAGCGCGTCCCCGAGGTCGCGCCGCGCGACGTTGACGCCGAGCGGCAGTGGCAGCCCCGTCTCCAGCAGCCACCACTCCCCGAGGTCGAGTGCCTTCTGGAGACCGACCTCCTCGTAGGTGAGCTGCCCTTCGTGGATGACGACGCCCGCTGCGGCGCGGCCGGAGGTCAGCTCGTCCATGATCCGGTCGAACGGCAGCTCCCGGTAGCGGAACTCTCCGAGCGCGAGCCGCGTCGCGAGGAATGCGGTCGTCATCGTGCCGGGAACGAGGATCTCCACCTCGCGCAGCTGCTCGATCGTGAGCGGCTCGCGTGCGACGACGACCGGCCCGTAGCCCGAGCCGATGCTCGCCCCGTGGGGCAGCAGCGCGTAGCGGTCCTGGACGAACGGGTACGCGTGCAACGAGATCGCGGTCACCTCGAGCCGGCCCTCGAGCGCCCACTCGTTCAGCGTCTGGATGTCCTGGAGCACCTGCTCGAAGCGGAACCCGCGTGTGTCGATCGCGCCCGCGGCGAGCGCCCAGAACATGAAGGCGTCGTCGGGGTCGGGGCTGTGTCCGAGCCGGATCAGCGGGCGGTCTGGCACCGGCCGAGGCTAGCACCGGCCCGCGCCCGAACCGCCCGGGAACCCGCCGCCCTCCTAGACTCCTGCGCATGGCCCCAGCGGATCTGAGCGACGCGATCCAGGACTACCTGAAGGAGATCTACAAGCTCGGCACAGAGAGCGAGCGCGTCTCCACCTCCGCGCTCGCCAAGCGCCAGCGCGTCTCGGCCGCGTCGGCGAGCGCGATGGTGAAGAAGCTCGCCGTGCTCGGCCTCGCCGAGCATGCGCCGTACCGCGGCGTCACGCTCACGCGCGCGGGCGAGCGCGTCGCGCTCGAGGTGATCCGCCACCATCGCCTGCTCGAGCTCTACCTCGCGGAGACGCTCGGGATCGGCGTCGACGACGTCCACGACGAGGCCGACCGCCTCGAGCACGCGCTCTCGGAGGAGCTGGAGGAGCGCATCGACCGCGCGCTCGGCTTCCCCACCCACGATCCGCACGGCGACCCCATTCCGGACGCGAATCTCGAGTGGCCGAAGGAGTCGGCGTAGCCGAGAAGCCGGAGGAGCTGTACGAGCGCGCACTCGCCGCCGCCGATGCGGACGGGCGGCTGCCGATCCCGCCGCTCCACGAGTGGGAGACGTTCCCGTTCGAGGGCGAGCTCCGCACCCGTCCCCTGCTGCCGCCTCGTCCGGCGGAGCGGGCGCGTCTGGGGGAGGACCCGGGTGACTGCTGGCGCTGCCGGCAGGGGGACGAGGACGCGATTTGGTCGGACGAGCGCTGGCTGCTGACGCCGAGGCCCGAGCCGTCGGGGTTGCCAGTCGTTGTGATCCTCCAGCCGCGTGCGCATCACGATCTCGGCGATCTCGCTCCGGAGCTCGCCGCCGAGCTGGGCCCCCTGATCGTGCGGGTCGAGCGGGCGGTCGCCTCCGTCGGTGAGATCGGCCGCGTCCACGTCGGCCGCTGGGGCGACGGCAGCGCCCACCTGCACCTCTGGTTCATGGCGCGTCCAGCGAGACTGCCGCAGACGGTCGGCAGCTTCGCCGCGATCTGGGACGACATCCTGCCGCCCACACCCGAGCCGATCTGGCGCTCGAACCTCGAGGCCGTCGCAGCCGCGATGAACGGCTAGCGACGGCCGAAGAAGAAGCGTTCCAATACGGGGAGGATCTCGTTGCGCGTGAACGGCTTGACGAGGTCGGTCGCGCCGTCCTGCTCCAACACGCGAACATCGTCCTCCAGCGCGTCGTTCGCCGCCTCCAACGCGTCACCGAGCTCGTAGCCCTCGAAGAGCCAGTCGTCCGCCCGCGGCTCGTCCGTCTCGCGGTGCTGCGGGTTGACCATGCGGCCGACCGACCACACGGCACCCGGCTTCCGCTCGATCCAGATCACGACGCGCTCGTCGCGACCGGCGTCGTCGAAGCCCCGGAGCGTCCTCTCCGCACAACGGCCTTCGGCCGCGCTGCGTCGCATGGCAGGAGGATACAATCCGCGCCGATGGCGTTTCGCGACCTGTTCTCGTTTCTGTTCCAGCGGTCGTCCGCCGAGGAGCGCATCGCCGCGTACGTGATCCGAGAGCACGATCGTGGGCGCGACCTGGCCGAGATCCTCGAGGACCGTTACGTCCAGAACCGCCTCACGCCGGACCAGCGCGCCCGGCTCCTCGACCGCCCCGAGGTGATCAAGGCGATCGGCAAGGACACGATCGCAAGCGCTCAGCAGACTCTTGCTAGCTAGCGCAAGCGAAGACCCCTAGGGCGCTTCGCTCCCTTGCCTCACGCACGACGAGCCCCGTTCCTAGAGTTGGCGGCCGAGGCCGCACTCGCGGGCCAGCTCCAGCACGGCCGCTCCGGCAGCGACGTCCCAGGCCGCGAGACCGTTCGACTTGAAGACGACGACGTCGCGCTCGCCCTCGCGGCCGCGCAGCTCCCCGGCGACGACCTCCTGCAGCTCGTGCACCTCGAGCCAGTCCAGCACGCCGCTCGCCACCGGCTCGATCAGGTCGCCGGACTCCAGCTGCGCCTGCTCCCGGGAGTCGCAGCAGACGAAGGTTGCGCGCTGGAGCACCGCGTTGTCGAGCTCACGCGCATCCGGGCGGTTCGCGCCGACCGCCGCGACGAGGGCGCCCTCGCTCAGCCAGTCTCCCCTCAGCACCGGGTCGCGGGAGGTCGTGATCGTGACGACGACGTCCATGGCGGCCGCTTCCTGCGGGCCCTCGGCCGGCTCGGCGCCCGTGGCCGCACAGAACGCGGCGAGCCGCTCCGGGGTCCGGCAGTACGCACTCACCGAGTCGATTGCAGGCACGGCGGCCCGAATCGCCTCCACCTGCGCCTGTGCCTGACCGCCGCAGCCGATCACCCCGAGCGTCCGCGCGCCGGCCCGGGCGAGGTGCTTCGCGGCGACGCCGCTCGCCGCACCGGTCCGGCACCGACCGAGCGCGTCCGCCTCGATCACCGCCTCGAGGGCCCCCGTCTCCAGCCCGAAGAGGCAGAGGAGGAAGGCCGCTCTCCCCTCGACGACGGCGTACGTCTTGGCGCCTGCGAACAGGAGCTCCCGGTCGACGGCTGCCATCAGCGCGAAGCTGCCGCCCTCGAAGCTCATCCGCCGGCGCGGCACGTTCTCCACCGTCCCGGCGGCGAGCCGCCCGAAGCACGCCTCGATCACCGGCACTGCCTCGCCCGGCGAGAGCAGCGACTCGACGTCGTGCTCGGACAGATAGAGGGGCATCAGCCTCGGGGGATGAAGCTGATCCGGCCGTTCCCCTCGAGCACGGCCCAGGCCACGTCGTCGAGCGAGCCGATCTGCTGCTGCCGCGCGGCCGCCGCGACCTCGTCCTCCGTCAGCCGCTCGTGCTTGAGATTGTGCTCGATCAGCTTGCCGTCCTGCAGGATGATCATCGGCCCGGCGGCCAGCACCGGACGCAACCGGCGGAAGCGAAAGACGAGCCACGAGACGAGCAGGCTGAGGATCGCGAAGGTGCCGATCGCGAGCATGGAGCCCGTGAGAGACATGTCGCTCTGCGTCACGCCCTGCTGAACCAGGTCGCCGACGACGACGAGCAGAATCAGGTCGAACGGCTCCATCGACGAGAGCTCGCGGCGCCCGAGCACGCGCAGCAGCAGGAAGAGGATCAGGAAGGCGACGCCTGCGCGGACGACGATGTCCATCAGGGAAAGATCGTGACGTCGCGGTCGACGGCCGCCAGCGGCACGTCCTCGTCGTGCAGCTCGACGCCCTGAGAGCGGTGCCCACCATTCGTCGCGTTGACCTGAAACTGCAGGCGCGCCACGAGCGTGTCGCCGGCAGCGACGCGGCCGTAGTCCAGCACGAGCTTGCCGTTGCGGTAGGCGGAGCCAAGCGGCTCCGGTGAATAGCTGTTGATGTGCATGGACTCGAACCAGCCGCTGTCGAGTAAGAGCGTCGCCTTGGCGATCTCCTGCTTCGCGTGGATCGAGAAGCGCCCCTGGTAGAAGACGCCTCCGCGCAACCGGTTCGGCGCCGACACGTCGAGCGTCGCCACGTCGCCCGTACCGGTGGAGTGGGTCGGGTTCTGGCCGAAGACGTTGGCGAGCCCGAGCAGTGCGAACAGCGTCAGGAGGGCGACGACGAGCCACCGCACGACGAGCTCGACGCGATGACGATCGTCGCGATGCTCTTTCAGCGTGAGGTGCTGCGGCGGGGAGGCCACGGCACCGTGTTGGCCGCCGCGCCCGCTTCTCCTACTCCGGACCGCTGCGCAACCCCGCGGCCTCGACTAGCGTTCAGCCTCGATGCCGCTGACGCCGTGCCCAGCCTGTGGAAACGAGGTGCCGGCAGGGATGCCCACCTGCGGCTGGTGCGGCGCCGCACTCGCCGACGGACCGGCTCCCGAGACGGTCGGGGTGCAGCGGGCCGACCGGCGCGTCTTCGGCGTCCCTCCAGCGACCGGTCTGCTGGTGCTCGGAGCGCTCCTGCTCGTGCTCGGCCTCGTGCTGCTCCTCACGGGCAGCACCGCCGGGGGGCTCTTCGCCCTCGCCGCCGGACTGCTCGTCCTCGCGGGCTTCCCGTCGCTGGCGCGCCGGCCCGACGAGAGCCCGGTCGCGCGTCGTGCCGTCCGCTCGTTCGACGGCTTGCGCGAGCGCGCCGACGCGACCATCGAATCCCTGGCTGCGCGCGCCTCGGCACGGCGCCACCTCGCGCGGATCGACGCCGAGATCGAGCAGCTCGGGAGCGCCCGCACGACGGGGCTCCGGGACCTCGGCGAGGCCGCCTACGCGCGCAACGAGGCGGAGGTGGAGCGCCTCCGCAACGAGGTCCAGGCGGCCGACACGGCGCTCGAGTCGAAGCGTGCCGAGCGCGAGCAGTTGCTGGCCGAGACCGAGGAGAGGGTCGACGGGGCGCGCCTGCGGGCGCAGCCCACCGAGCGGCTGGAGCCGCAGGAGGAAGCACAGACCGAGGTCACGGCCCCCGACGACGTCACCTCCTCGGACGACGACGACGAGTCCCCCCGGCGCGCGAGCTAGGACGCGGCTTCCGCGGGCGCGAGCCGCCGCAACGGCTGCCGCGTGATCGAGAGCGCAACCGCCGCCGCAGCCAGCGCCGCGACGGCGCTCAGTCCGAAGGCCCATGTGAAGGCCGACTCGGCCGGGACGGACGACGAGCCGATCGTCTGCGCGGTCAGGAGCGCCGCCCCGACCTGGCCCCCGATGACCGATCCGACCATCCGGACGACCGTGTTCATGCCGGTCGCGATCCCCATCTCGCGTGCGTCGACGTTGTCGGCGATCAGGGCCACCATCGTCGCAAAGGCGGCGCCGACGCCGAGGCCGAGCAGCGCGCTCGAGAGGACGACGTGCCAGGGCTCGTCGTGGGCGAACGCGAGCAGGAGGGCCGCGAACGCGACGATCGTCATTCCCACTGCCAGCGGCCACTTCGGGCCGACGCGCCGGCCCACGAGTCCTGCCACCGGCCCCGAGAAGAGCATCGCGAGCGAGCTCGGGAGCAGGTAGAGCCCCGCCTCGGTCGCACTCGCCCCGAAGCCGTAGCCACGCACGGGAGACGACTCCACGAAGGACGGCACGAGCACGAAGCAGGTGAAGAGCGCGAACCCGGAGATCATCGTCGTCACGTTCGTGAGCAACACGGGCCGGTGCGCGAGCATGCGCATGTCCACCATCGGCGCCGGAGAGCGGGACTCCACGAAGACCCAGAGGGCGAAGATCACGGCCGAGGCGGCGACGAGGCCACCGATCGGCGGCGACAGCCAGCCCAGGTGCTCCCCCTCGGTCAGCGCGACCATGAAGGTGATGAGAGCACCGGAGAGCAGCAGCGCTCCCGGGATGTCGACCCGCGACGGCGTGCGGATCGGCGACTCCGGCACGTAGCGGTGCACGAGCGCGAGCGACGCAGCGACTGGGATTGACCCGAGCAGGAAGAGCAGCCGCCACGAGAGGTGGTCGACGATCACCCCCGAGAGCACGATCCCGAAGCCGCCGCCCACCCCGAAGACCGCCGACAGCAGGCCGATCCCGACCCCGACCCGCTCCGGGGGGAACTCGTCGCGGATGATCGCAAAAGAGAGCGGGAAGACCGCTCCGCCCGCGCCGGAGAGCACGCGGAAGCCGATCAGCGACGGCAGGTCCCAGGCAAAGGCTGCGCCCAAGCAGCCGGCCAGGAAGATCCCGAGGCTGACGAGCAGCATGTGCTCTTTCCCGTACTGGTCTCCGAGCTTGCCGAGGATCGGCGTCGCGACGGCGGCCGAGACGAGGAACGCGGTCAGCACCCAGGTCGTCCAAGCCGTGCTCGCCCCGAACTCCGACTGGAACGTGGGCAGCGCCGGGAAGACCATCGTCTGCTGGAACGCAAAGGCTGTCCCCGCCAGCGTCAGCACGGCGAGCGTGACGTTGTGGTGCTGCCGGGCCGGCTCCATGCGCCGAGCCTAGTCACGCGGGGGTCGAGCGCGGCGTGGAGGTAGCTCAACGAACCGTCGCAGCAAACGTCGAGCCCTTGTAGGTTCCTGGCGCCCTGGCGGGACGGCAGGCACGCGCGCTCCCGTTTCGCCGAGGACGCACCACATTCGCTCTCGCCGCAGGGGGGAGAGGCACTCGAAGGAAGGGCTAGGTGTGAAGACAGTGAAGACTCAGCCGACCTCGAAGTCGGGCCGATCGCGCTTCAGGGTGCGCGGCCTCGCCACACTCGCACTCCTCGTGCTTTCGGCCGCGATCGCGGTGGCGCCGTCCGCCGCGACGCCTCCGGAGCTCGCGGACCATCCGCTGCTCCAGCCGATCGACGCGCAGAACTGGGTCGACCAGGCCAACCTGACCTGGGCCGACTACCACCAGGTTCCGGACCGGAACCCGGCCTACTACGACCCGGCGACGAACGGCACCGACGTGCAGTACCGCACGGCGATCGTGCTGGTCGACTTCGCCGACCAGCCGTTCCTGATCAGCCAGCCGCCCGAGTCGCATCCATTCGGGAACCCACAGCCGGGCTGGACGCCGGTCGCGCCGGAAGACGTCAACCAGTGGATGCACGAGTACTACTCGACCCCGAACGAGTTCAACGGCGGGATGACGCTGAACAGCTATTGGCTCGAGGACACGCACGGCCGCATCGGCGTGGACCCCGAGACCTTCGGCCCCTACACGATGCCCGGCGACCTACACGAGTTCGGGCTCGGGCAGTTCAACGGCAGCGTCGGCAGCCAGGCCAACTCGGTCTGTCCCGCAGGCGACACCTGCGGCCGCGACATCCGCGCCGCCGCCGGTGGGCTCTGGCGTGCCGCGATCGGCTGCACGACGACGCTGTGCGGATACGACAACATCTTCTATGTCACCGCCGGCCACGACGAGTCGTCGACGTGGCAGGAGTTCGGCGAGATGCTGTGGGAGGAGCGGGAGGAAGTCCCGGCCGCATTCGGACCGCCCGGAGCGGAGAGCGGCCCGGTGCTGAACGCCGCCGGCAACCCGATCCCGAACTGGGCCCCGACGCGCTACGTCCCGTGGTCGTCCTGGCTGGCCGCTTCGAACCATTGGCCGAACGCCGGAGGCGGCAGCTCGACCCAGGCCGAGAGCTCGGGGCAGAGCGTGTTCGCCCACGAGTTCAGCCACCTACGTGGCCTGCCGGACAACTACAACAACCCGTTCGGTGACACCGACCGGAACTACACCGGGTACTGGGAGATGATGAGCCGCGGCACGTTCAACGGCCCCGGCGGCACCCACAACCGCTGGCAGATCCCGAACGCCGGCGGCTCCGCGCTCGGCCCGCACCACATGCTGCACTTCAAGAACCGCCTGGGTGTGCTGCCGGCGGACGAGCAGGTGACGCTCGAGCGGAACACGCTCGCCGACCAGGGCGTGGCCGTCGCGACGGTGCAGGCGCGCTCCTCGGTCCCGGACGACGGCGAGCTCGTCGGCGTGACCGTCAACTTCGGCACCGGCGGCGATCTGGCGGGCACCTGCGCCAACCAGGGCTATGTCGGCGACCAGCTCTTCTACTGCCCGAACCGGAGCGGGAGCTACACGGCCTACCGGCTCGAGGTCGTCGAGCGAGTCGGCAACGACTCGTTCGTGCCGGGACACGGCGTCCTGCTCTCGAAGAGCCGCACGAGCGGCACGCCCAATGCCTGGATCATCGACCCGAGGCCGCAGGACATCGGGATGATCGACTTCTACCGGCCCGACGGGACCCCGGTGCCCGTCGTCCGCGGCGACCCGCGCCAGCTGAACGACGCGACGTTCCATGCGGGCACGAACTCCGGAAGCCAGTACGAGTACGTAGACACGTTCAACTCGCTCCACTTCTACGTGCTCGACAAGCGCCGCGACGCGGAGGGCGTGCTCTCCTACGACCTCGGCGTCCGCCGGACGACCGGGGATCCGTTCGACCGGGGTCTCGACCTCGGTCGGGTGAAGAAGACCGGGCAGCGCCCCGGCTTCCTCGCGACCTGCTCGTTCTCGCTCACGAACACCGGCGAGGCCGGGACGGGCATCTTCGACTCGGACATCTACCGCGTGTCTGCGACGTCGAGCAGCGAGAACTGGACCGTGACGGTCCCGAACGCGCTCGCAGCGGTGCAGGCCGGCGAGACCGTCCAGGTGCCGGTGCACGTGCTCCGCCAGGAGCCGGGCCGGCGCGCCGAAACGACGGTCACCTTCCGGGCGACCTCGGAGTCCGACCCGTCCAAGACGGCGACGAAGCGCTGCGACGTGCACGTCAAGGACACGACGCCGAACTAGCAGGGCTGAGACCGGCGACGGTGGGGGCGGAGCGGCACGAGCTCCGCCCCCACCTCGTCGTTTCCCGCCGCATCTATGGTTGGGCCATGACCAGGAGACCGCGCGCCGCGGCGCGTTGCTTCGTGCTCGTGCTCGCGCTCCTGCTCGCCGGCTGCGGCGGCGGCGACGACGAGCCGGCCGGAGGCGCAGCCGACCTGCCGGGCCCGGTTCCGAGCGGGATCGGGTTCCAGGAGCCGCCGGCCTCCGCGCCGTCCGCACCCGACTTCTCCGCCGAGCTCGTCGACGGAACGCCGGTGACGGCAAGCGAGCTCTGGGCCGACCGGCCGCTCGTGCTGATGTTCACCGCGAGCTTCTGCGACCGCTGCGCAGACATCCATCGCGAGGTCGCAAGTGCGGTCGACGAGCACGACGGCGCGATCGCGCTGCTCGGAGTCGTCGGGAACGACGATACGGAGGCCGCCGAGTACGCCGAGGAGCTCGACCTCGGGTACCCGCTCGCGGTCGCCGGCGAGCGGATCTGGCTGAGCTACGCCGCCCGCGAGCCTGCGCTCGTCGCGCTCGTTTCGCAGGGCGGCAAAGTGCTGCGCGGCTGGCCGAACGGCGTCGACGCCGACGAGTTGGCGGCGGAGCTCGACGAGCTCGTCGTCCACGAATGACCCGGCGCACCGTTGTGCCAGTGCTGCCCGTCCTGGCCTTCGTGGCGCTCGCAGCCACGAGCTGCGGCGGAGGCGGGGACGCGACGCAGGCGAGCCTGCGTGTCGTGATCCCCGACAACAACATTCGCACCGAGGGCGTCGAGTGCTCCGGCGCGGAGCCCTTCCGGCACATCCACCGAGGCACCCCGTTCAGGGTCGAGGCGCCGGACGGCGCGCTCGTCGCCGAGGGCGAGCTGCCGGCCGGCCGCGCGGAGAACGCCGATCCCAGCATCGACTGGGAGTCCGACCGCATGCCGACCGTGTGCGTGATGGACGTCGAGGTCGACCTGCCGGAGCGGTCGGGCTACCGCTTCGTGCTCGAGGACACGGTGCCCATCGAGTTCGATGCGGCGCTGCTCGCGCAGGAGGAGCCGGTCCTGCTCGTGCTCAGCGGCTAGCTAGGCGCGGACGAGCGGCTTGTACTTGATCCGGTGCGGCTCGAGCGCCTCGGCACCGCGCGTCTCCGTCACCCAGGCCGCGTAGTCGGCGTAGGTGCCCTCGAACCAGGTCGTCTGGCTCTCGCCCTCGAACGCGAGGATGTGCGTCGCGACGCGATCGAGGAACCAGCGATCGTGGCTGATCACCACCGCGCAGCCGGCGAAGTCGTTCAGCGCGTCCTCGAGGGCGCGCAGCGTGTCGACGTCGAGGTCGTTCGTCGGCTCGTCGAGCAGCAGCACGTTGCCGCCCGAGCGCAGGAGCTTGGCCAGGTGGACGCGGTTGCGCTCTCCACCGGAGAGGTCGCCCACCTTCTTCTGCTGGTCGGAGCCCCTGAAGTTGAACCAGGAGACGTACTGGCGCGAGTTCACCTCGCGCTTGCCGAGCAGGATCGTGTCCTGGTTCCCCGAGATCTCCTTCCAGACCGTGTTGTCGGGCACGAGGTCGGTGCGGGCCTGATCGACGTAGGCGAGCTCGACGGTGTCGCCGACCCGGAGCGTCCCGGCGTCAGGCTGCTCTTCGCCGGCGATCATGCGGAAGAGCGTCGTCTTGCCGGCGCCGTTCGGGCCGATCACGCCGACGATCCCGCCGGGAGGCAGCGAGAAGGTCATGTCCTCGACGAGCAGGCGGTCGCCGAAGCCCTTCGAGACGCCCTCGGCGTCGACGACGACGTCGCCGAGACGCGGTCCGGCCGGGATGTGGATCTCGACCCGGTCGAGCTTCACGTTCTGCTCCTCGGCGAGCAGCTGCTCGTAGGCGCCGAGCCGCGCCTTCGACTTCGCGTGGCGTGCCCGCGGGCTCATGCGCACCCACTCGAGCTCCCGCGCGAGCGTGCGCCGGCGCGCCGACTCCTGCTTCTCCTCCACGGCGAGCCGCTCCTGCTTCTGCTCGAGCCAGGAGGAGTAGTTGCCCTGGAACGGCAGCCCCTTGCCGCGGTCGAGCTCGAGGATCCAGCCCGCGACGTTGTCGAGGAAGTAGCGATCGTGGGTGACGGCGACGACGGTGCCCTTGTACTGCTCGAGGAAGCGCTCGAGCCAGGCGACCGACTCGGCGTCGAGGTGGTTCGTGGGCTCGTCCAGGAGCAGCAGATCGGGCGACGAGAGCAGCAGCCGACAGAGCGCGACCCGCCGCTTCTCGCCGCCGGAGAGGGTTGCGACGTCGCGGTCGCCCTCGGGCAGCCGCAGCGCGTCCATGGCGCGGTCGAGCGTCGCGTCCAGGCTCCAGATGTCGTGGCGGTCGATCTGGTCCTGCACCCGCGCCTGCTCGACGAGCAAAGCGTCGAAGTCGGCGTCGGGCTCTGCGAAGGCGGCCGAGATCGCGTTGAAGCGGTCGAGCAGGTCGCGCAGCGGGCGGACGCCGTCCTCGACGTTGCCGCGCACGTCCTTGGACTCGTCGAGCAGCGGCTCCTGCTGCAGGAAGCCGACCGTCGCGCCGGGCGCGAGCTCGGCGACGCCGCTGGAGGGCTCCTCGAGCCCGGCCATGATCCGGAGCAGCGTCGACTTGCCGGCCCCGTTCGGCCCCAGCACGCCGATCTTGGCGCCCGGCAGGAACGAGAGGGAGATGTTGGCGAGCACCTGCCGCTCGGGCCCGTAGAACTTGTCGGCGCGATACATGGTGAAGACGTAGTCACTCATCGCCCCCGACGATAGCGGCCGACTTGACCACCCGCGTGCCCGGTGCGACCGTGGAGCACGTGAGCGGTTGCTGCGCGCGGCACGGCCAGGAGGAGCTCTTCCAGGAGCGCTTCGCGCGCCGCCTGGCGCGCCGCTACCGGCGGCGGGGCCCCGACAAGATGGCCCGCTCGCTCGCCAGGCGGGCTTCCGCACGGGGGATCGAGGGCGCGGAGGTGCTCGAGATCGGCGGGGGCATCGGCCAGGTGCTGCTCGAGCTGCTGAAGGCGGGAGCGAGCCGTGGCGAGGTGGTCGAGCTCGTGCCGGTCTACGAGGAGCACGCCCGCGCGCTGGCCGTCGAGGCCGGCGTCGGCGAGAGGGTCTCCTACCGCACCGCCGACCTCATCGCGGATCCGCCGGCACGCACCTCGGCCGACGTCGTCGTGCTGAACAAGGTCGTCTGCTGCACGCCGGACGGTGTCGAGCTGGCCGCACTCGCAGCGTCGCTCGCGCGGCGCACGCTCGCGCTCAGCTTTCCGCGCGACGTCATCTGGTCGCGCGCCTTCTTCGGGGCCACGAACGTCGTGCTCAGGCTGACCCGCCGGCGCTTTCGGGTCTTCGTCCATCCGCCCGATGCGCTCGCCGCCGCGGTCGAGTCGCAGGGGCTGGCCCTTTCGTCCGAGCGCGACGGCCCCCTCTTCCGGATCGCCGCCTACGAGCGCGCGTAACCTTCCCGCATGCCGGAGCTCGGACTCTTCCCCCTCGGGATCGTGCTGCTCCCGACCGAGCAGATCCCGCTGCACATCTTCGAGGACCGCTACCAGGAGCTGATCGCGGAGTGCCTGGCCGACGAGCGCGAGTTCGGGCTCGTCTTCGCCGACGAGGAGGGGCTGCGGGAGCTCGGCACCCGGGCCGCCGTCACCGAGGTGCTCGAGCGCTTCGAGGACGGCCGCCTCAACATCGTCGTCGAGGGGCGTGAACGCTTCAGGTTGCTCGAGCTGACGGGCGGCCGCTCGTTCCAGACCGCCGTGGTCGAGCCGGTGGAGGACGAGCCCGACCCCGCCGACCCCGCCGACGAGGAGCGAGCGCTCGAGCTCTTCGGGCGCCTCGTCGAGCTGACGGGCGCGGAGGTGGAGCCGCCGCCGCCCGGCGCCGACCAGCTCTCCTTCGAGCTCGCCGGCCGCTTCGAGTTCGCCGCAGAGCTGAAGCAACGCCTGCTCGGGCTCACCTCCGAGCGCGAGCGCGTGCACATGCTCGCCGAGGTGCTCGAAGGCGCCGCGCAGGCTGTCGAGCGCGAGCGCGAGATCGCCGAGCGCGCGGCGACGAACGGCAAGGTCGACCCGCGCGGCTAGGACGAACCCGGCCAGTACCATTCAGGTCGATGGCTGTCACCGCCACCCCGAAGCTCGACGCCCAGCGCCTGCGCGCCGATTTCCCCTTCCTCGAGGAGCTCGTGAACGGGAAGCCCGTCGCCTTCCTCGACTCGGCGGCCTCGTCGCAGAAGCCACGCCAGGTCCTCGACGCGATGGTCGAGCTCTACTCGCACTCCTACGCGAACGTGCATCGCGGCGTCTACCGGCTCGCCGAGCGCGCGACGGACGCGTACGAGGGTGCTCGCGCGAAGGTGGCGGCGTTCGTGAACGCGCCCTCCGAGCGCGAGGTGATCTTCACGCGCCAGGCCACCGAGGCGCTGAACCTCGTGGCCTACGCCTGGGGGCTCGACAACCTGGGCGAGGGCGACCTCGTCGTCGTCAGCGAGCTGGAGCACCACTCGAACTTCGTCCCGTGGCAGTACATCGCGGGCCGGACCGGCGCGGGCTTCCGCACGATCCCGATCGACGACCACGGCGAGCTCCGGCTCGACGAGCTCGACCGCATCGCGGCAGAAGGCCACGTCAAGGTCGTCGCGACCGGTCTCGTCTCGAACACGCTCGGCACGATCAACCCGATCGAGAAGCTCGTCGCCTGGGCTCACGAGCAGGGCGCGATCATGGTCGTCGACGCAGCACAGGCCGCGCCGCACCGGGCGATCGACGTGCAGGCGCTCGGGTGCGACTTCCTCGCCATCTCGGCGCACAAGATGCTCGGGCCGACGGGTGTGGGCGCGCTCTGGGGCCGCCGCGAGCTGCTCGAGTCGATGTCGCCCTTCAACCTCGGCGGGCACATGATCCACACGGTCGACGTCGAGAAGACGACCTGGGGCCAGCTGCCGTACAAGTTCGAGGCCGGCACGGGCCCGATCGCCGAGGCCGTCGGGTTCGGAGCCGCGATCGACTACCTGAACGCCGTCGGCCTGGAGGCGATCGAGGCCCACGAGCACGAGCTGACCGAGTACGCGCTCGGACGGCTGGACGAGCTCGACTGGATCGAGACCTACGGCCCCCCGGTCGACCGGCGCGCCGGCATCGTCTCCTTCAACGTGGAAGGGGTACATCCGCACGACGTCTGCCAGATCCTCGACTGGGAGGGCGTCGCGATCCGCGGCGGGCACCACTGCACGCAGCCGCTGATGCATCGCCTCGGCGTCGTCGCCACGAACCGCGCCAGCTTCTACCTCTACACGATCCCCGAGGAGATCGACCGCCTCGTCGCCGGGCTGGAGAAGGTCAAGAGCAGTCTCGGCTGATGTCGGAATTCGATCAGCTCTACCGCGAGGTCATCCTCGACCACTACAAGAACCCGCGCTCACACGGGCTGCTCGACGACCCCGATGCGCAGGCGGAGGGTCAGAACCCGCTCTGCGGCGACGAGGTCACGGTCTCTCTCCGCTTCGACGGCGACACGATCGCCGAGGTCGGCTTCGAGGGGCGCGGGTGTGCGATCTCGCAGGCCGCGACGTCGATGCTGACGGAGCTCGTGGAGGGCAAGAGCGCCGACGAGGTGGCACGGATGCCGAAGGAGCAGCTGCTGGAGGAGATCGGCATCCCGCTCACCCCCGTGCGCCTGAAGTGCGCGCTCCTCGGCCTCGGCGTGATGAAGGTCGCACTGCACAAGAGCAAAGGGACGGCGCTGCCCGAGGAGTGGACCGGCGGCGGCGACCTGACGATCGAATAGTGGCGACCGTGGACGTGTGCCCGGTGGCGGAGCTGCCGCCCGGGCACGTGAAGATCGTCTACGCGGGCGTGGTCGGGATCGGCGTCTACAACTGCGGCGGCTCCTACTACGCGCTCGAGGATCGCTGCTCGCACGACGACGGCCCGCTCTGCGAGGGCGAATGGGAGCCCGAGCAGTGCATCGCGATCTGTCCACGCCACGGGTCTCGCTTCGACCTCACGACGGGAAGCGCGCTGACGCTGCCGGCCTTCGAGCCCGTGGCGACCTTCCCCGTCCGGGTCGAGGACGGCTGGGTCAAGGTCGAGGTCGACGCCTAGTGCTCGACGACGCCGTCCGCGCCGTGCTCGCGCGCCTCGAGGCCGAGGACGCCGACGAGCGCGCCCGCGGCGTCCCACGCGAGGAGCGGGCACGGCAGGTGGCACGGACGACCGGCCAGTTCCTGTTCGCGTACGTCTCCCCGCAGACGGCGTGCGAGGTGCTGGAGCTCGGCGGGTCGCGCGGCTACTCGACGATCTGGCTGGCGGCGGGCGTCCGCACGTTCGGCGGCCGCGTGCTCTCGCTGGAGAACGACCCGGCGAAGGTGGACGCCTGGGAGCGGAACATCGCCGAGGCGGAGCTGGGCGAGTTCGCGCAGCTCGCCGAGGGCGACGCGTTCGAGACCCTGGAGCGGCTCGACGACGTCTTCGACGTCGTCTTCCTCGACGCCGAGAAGGACGACTACGAGCGCTTGTTCGCGCTCGCGCGCACGAAGCTCGAGCCGGGCGGCGTCGTGATCGCGGACAACGTGCTCTCGCACGCCGACACGCTCGGCGCGTACTCGGCCGCACGCCAGGCCGACCCGACGCTCGTCAGCGTGACGCTGCCGCTCGACCGTGGGCTCGAGCTCTCCGTCGTCCTCCGGTAGCGCCATCGTCTCCCTCCGCTATATTCCGCGTACCGCGGAAAGGAGGTGGTCCGGTAGTGACAGATTCCAGTACGGGCAGTGGAGGTACCAGCGGGTAGGGGCGTGTCCCCAGGACCCACAGGGGAATCGCCATAGCCACGCGTAGGGGGCTCGCAGACTGATGCGCCGCCGGTGAAAGAGGAACACCGGCAGGAAGCGCTCCTACCAAACCCACGCTGAGTACCGGGAATCGGGGGCCGCGCAAGCGGCCCCCGTTCTTTTTCCCGTGCCGACTAGACAGCGCGCCGAAGCTGCTCGTCGAGCGGGACGAGCGGGAGGCCGAACGTGTCGCGTGCCGCGGGGCTCGTGACGACGTTGTCGTCGCCGGCCAGCATCTTCAGCTGGTCGCGCGTCACGGGCGGCTTGGGCAGCAGCTCCAGGACGACGGCCTGCGCCCGCATCAGCGCGAAGGGGATGTGCACCGAAGGACGGTGCTTGCCCAGCGCATCCTTCAGCCGCTCCCAGAACTCGTTCCAGGTGACCGCGTCGGGACCGCCGAGCTCGAAGGTCCTGTTCGCCGCCTCGGGCTCGTCCACGGCGGCTGTGAAATGGGCCGCGACGTCGTCGACCCAGATCGGCTGGATGCGCTGCGTGCCCGGGCCGGGAATCGGGGTCACCGGCGCCAGCTTCGCGATCTTCTTGAACTGCTGGAGCGCGCCGCCCTCCTGCCCGAAGATGAAGCTCGGACGGAAGATCACGTGCTCGAGGCCGGAGGCCTCGACGTCCTGCTCCATCCGCCACTTGGCGCTGTAGTAGGGCACGAGGTCCTTCGTCCGGTCGTCGAAGCCCAGGGCGGACATGAGCACGAACCGGCGCACGCCTGCCTCCTTCGCGGCCGCGATGAGGTCGCGCGTGCCCTGCACCATGATCGCCTCGAACTCGCTCGGCTTGCCCTGGAGGATCGCCACGAGGTGGATCACCGTGTCGCAGCCCTCGACCGCCGCGCGCAGGCTCGCCGCATCGGTCATGTCGCCGATGGCGGTCTCGCAGCCCCAAGCCTCCAGACGGCCCGCGTTGGCCGCGTCGCGGACGAGCGCGCGCACGGCGCGGTCCTCGACGCGAAGCGCGTGAGCGATGCGCGAGCCGACGAAGCCGGTGCCGCCGGTGAGCAGGATCATTCGAAGTTCTTCCAGTAGCGGGACGGTGTCGGCCCCTTCTGCCCCTGGTACTTCGACCCCAACCCGCCGGAGCCGTACGGCTTGGCCGCCGGCTCGGTCAGCTGCACGAACGAGAGCTGGCCGATCTTCATCCCGAAGTAGATCGTGATCGGAAGATTGGCCACGTTCGAGAGCTCCAGGGTGACGTGGCCGTCCCAGCCGGGGTCGATGAATCCGGCGGTGGAGTGGATCAGGAGCCCGAGGCGGCCGAGGGAGCTCTTGCCCTCGAGCCGCGCGACGAGATCGTCCGGCAGCCGCACCCGCTCGAGCGTCGAACCGAGCACGAACTCGCCCGGATGGAGGATGAAGGGTGTCTCGTCGTCGATCTCCACGAGCTCCGTCAGCTCCTCCTGCGCCTCCTTCACGTTGATGAACGGATAGCGGGAGTTGCGGAAGACACGGAACCAGCGGTCGACGCGCACATCGACGCTGGACGGCTGCATCAGCGACTCGTCGTAGGGGTCGATGCCGATGCGACCCTCGCCGAGAAGCCGCAGAATCGTCCTGTCCGAGAGGACCACCCGGCGATTCTACGTTTGCGAAAACGCGGAAGACCGCATACCGTTCCCCGGCCCGTGTCGATGCTGTTCGAACCACTGGAACCGCACGAGCGCTTCCGCGCCCGTCGGGCAGCCGCACGGAGACGAATCCGGCGCAGGCGCCAGGTCGCCGTCGCGGTGCTGCTCGCGACCCTCACGAGCATCGGGCTCGGGGCGAAGGCGTTCACCGGCAGCGGCCGTCCGCCGGCGGGCACGGCCGCGGAGGAAACGGCGACGCCGAAGCCCGCGGCGCCCCAGCCGCGCGCGCTCCCGGACGAAGTCCGCGGCGTCCACGTGACGATGGCGCTCGCGTCCCTCGACGGCAAGCTGGAGGAGTACCTCGCGCTCACCGCCGAGGGCCTGAACACGATCCAGCTCGACGTGAAGGACGAGAACGGCGAGATCGGGTTCGTACCGTCGGCCGTGCCGCTCGCGACGAGGGTCAGCGCAGCGCGGCCCTACTACCGGCCGCGGCAGGTCGCCAGGATGGCGCACGCGAAGGGCGTCTACCTGATCGGCCGCGTCGTCGTGTTCGAGGACCCGCGTCTGTCCGAGGGCGCTCCCGATCGTGCGATCAAGAATGCCGACGGCTCCGTCTGGCGCAACGACGCAGGCCTGGGCTGGTCGAACCCCTACGACCGGAAGGTCTGGGACTACAACGTCTCGATCGCCGAGGTGGCCGCGCGGTCGGGCTTCGACGAGATCCAGTTCGACTATGTGCGCTTCCCCACCGACGGTGACATCGAGAACGCCGTCTTCCCGGGCAAGACGGCCACCCCGCCCGGCTGGGTGATCGCGCAGTTCGTCCACTACGCCAAGAAGCGGCTGAAGCCGCTCGGCGTGCGGGTCTCCGCTGACGTCTTCGGCCTCGCCGCGACCCGCGACCTCGGAATCGGCCAGGTCCCGAAGCGGCTCGCGAAGTACCTCGACGCGATGTACCCGATGGTCTATCCGTCGCACTACGGGTCGGGCGAGTACGGGCTGGACGACCCGAACGGAGCGCCCGGCGAGACGGTCGCCTACTCGCTCACGCACTTCCGCCGCGAGCTGCGCGGGAGCAAGGCCCAGCTGATCCCGTGGCTGCAGGACTTCTCCTACGGGCGCACCTACGGACTCGCCGAGGTGCAGGACCAGATCGCTGCGACGCGGCAGCTGGGAGCACGCGGGTACCTGCTCTGGAACCCCGAGGGTGTCTACACCCCCGGGGCGCTTTCGCCTCGGTAGTCCGCCCGCTGAGCCGCGCCTTTGGCCGCGAAGCGGCCCTTCAGGGATCTTGCCGTGGGCATGTCTTGCACATGCCCACGCAGCCCTTGACGTCGCGCGAGCGCGGGCTTCGCCCGCGCTCGCTGCGGGCTAGCTTCGTGCGGTTCGTTACACTCTGGCCGGTGGCGAGCGCGGACGTGATGAGGGTGCGGCTGGTGACCGTCGAGCCCGGGGACTCGGTTCGGCTCGCCGTTCTGCGCATGCTGGAGGAGGACGTCGGCTCGGTCGCCGTCTGCGCCGGCGGGAGCCTCGTCGGGATCTTCACCGAGCGCGACGTGCTCCGGCTCGCGGGCGACGGCGCGCCGCTCGACGAGGTGCGGATCGAAGACGTGATGACGACCGAGGTGACGACCGTGTCGCCGGACGTCTCCGTCACCGACGCGGCCGCACTGATGGGCGAGCGCCGGATCCGGCACCTGCCCGTCGTCGAGGACGGCCGCCTGCTGGGGATGATCGGCATTCGCGACGTGCTCGGGAGCCTCGTCGAGCGGCTCTGGCAGACGCACGACGAGACCGCACACAAGACCGCCCGCGGGCTGTTCAAGCGTTGAGTTTGCCAGCAGCGAGCACGGGCAAAGCCCGCGCTCGCGCGACGTCAACAGCTGCGTGGCATGGGCAAGCCATGCCACGGCAAGACCCCTGAAGGGCCGCTTCGCGGCCTACCACGCGATCACATCAGCGCTTACGGGGCGAGCCGTTCGCGGAGCCAGCCGGCCTCGGCGCGCTCGTAGCGCAGGCGGTCGTGCAGGCGGTGCTCCCCGTGCTGCCAGAACTCGTACGCGTCGGGGACGACCCGGAAGCCGCCCCAGTGAGGCGGGAGCGGGACGTCGTCGCCGTCGAACCGGGCAGTCGCTTCGGCGTAGCGTCGCTCGAGCTCGGCGCGGTCGGCGAGCGGCCGGCTCTGCGGCGACGCCCAGGCGGCGAGTCGGCTCGGGAGCGGCCGCGTCCGGAAGTACTCCTCCGACTCCTGCGCGGGCGCCGCCTCGACGGCTCCCTCGATCCGCACCTGGCGCCCGAGCGGCTGCCAGTGGAAGAGCAGCGCCGCCCGGGGGTTCGCGGCGAGCTCCACGCCCTTGCGGCTCTGGAGGTTCGTGTGGAAGCCGAAGCCCTGCTCGTCGGCGCGCTTGAGCAGCACCATTCGCACCGAAGGGCGCCCGTCCGGGGTCGCCGTGGCGAGCGCGACGGCGTCGGGCTGCTCGAGCGCGGCTCGTGCGTCGGCGAACCAGACGTGGAACTGAGCCAACGGATCGGGATCGAGCGCGAGCTCGAATGAATGGTCAGTATTCATATATGCAGTCGTCGAGGCACTGCGCTAGTCTGAACCCATGGCGACGACAAGGACGATCGAGCTGCACACGGCGGTTCCGGGCCCCCGCTCCCAGGCGATCCTGGAGCGCAAGGAGCGCGCGGTCGCGAACGCGAAGTCGATCGTGCTGCCGGTGGTCGCGCAGGAGGGTCGCGGGGCGACGATCACCGATGTCGACGGCAACGTCTTCATCGACTTCACGGGTGGCGTCGGCTGCCTGAACGTCGGTCATGCGCACCCCCGCGTCGTGGAGGCGGTGCAGGAGCAGGCGGCGCGGTTCACTCACACGGACTTCACCGTCGTCCCCTACGAGGTCTACGTCACGCTCGCCGAGCGGCTGCTCGAGCGCGCGCCCTTCCGCGGGCCTGCCAAGGCTGCGTTCTTCAACGCGGGCACCGAGGCGGTCGAGAACGCGGTCAAGCTCGCGCGACTCGCCACGGGCCGCCCGGCCGTGATCGCGTTCGACGGCGCCTTCCACGGGCGGACGCTGCTCTCGATGACCCTGACCTCGAAGCCGCATCCGTACAAGCTCGGCATGGGCCCGCTCGCGCCCGAGGTCTACCGGGCGCCCTTCCCGAACGACTATCGCGGGCCGGACGCGAAGACGGCGCTCGCGGCGCTGCGCAACCTCTTCGTGACGCAGGTCGCAGCCGAGCAGGTGGCGGCGATCATCGTCGAGCCCGAGCAGGGCGAGGGCGGCTTCATTCCCGCCGGCCAGGAGTTCATGACCGGCCTGCGCGCGTTGTGCGACGAGCACGGGATCGTGCTGATCGTGGACGAGGTGCAGACCGGCTTCGCCCGCACCGGGCGCTTCTTCGCGATCGAGCACTACGGGATCGAGCCCGACCTGATCACCGTCGCCAAGTCGATCGCCGCCGGGCTGCCGCTCTCGGGCGTGCTCGGCAAGGCGGAGATCGTCGATGCCGCCCACGACGGCGCGATCGGCGGCACCTACGTCGGCAATCCGGTCGCGCAGGCCGCGGCGCTGGCCGTCCTCGACGTGATCGACGAGGAGGGGCTCGTCGAGCGCGCCGACGAGATCGGCGCGACGATGCGCACCCGCATGCACGCCTGGCAGGAGCGCTTCGACGCGATCGGCGACGTCCGCGGCCTCGGCGCCATGCTCGCGATCGAGCTCGTCCGCGACCGCGCGACGAAAGAGCCTGCGCCCGAGCTCGCCCAGGCCGTGATCGACGCCGCGACCGAACGCGGGCTGCTGCTCCTGAAGGCGGGTGTGTACTCGAACTGCATCCGCGTCCTCTGTCCGCTCGTGATCACCGACGCCGAGCTCGACGAGGCGCTGGTCGTGTGGGAAGAGGCGCTCGGCGCCTCGCTCGCGGCGTAGCGCGACGGCCGCTCCGGTTCGGTTTTCGAGACGCATGGGAACGCTACCGTGGTGACGGTGGGCCAGCTGATTGCGGACCGGTACGAGCTCAAGCAGGTCGTAGGCACTGGCGGCATGTCGAGCGTGTACTGCGCACGCGACACGCTGCTGGAGCGCGACGTCGCCTTGAAGATCCTGCACGAGCACTTCAGCGAGGACGGCGACTATGTCGAGCGCTTCCGCCGCGAGGCACGCGCGGCAGCGCGGCTCTCCCATCCCGGCATCGTCACCGTGATCGACCGGGGCGAGGAGGACGGCCGCCAGTTCATCGTCTTCGAGTTCGTCGACGGCGAGACGCTGAAGGAGCTCGTCGACCGTGGCGGGCCGATGCCCGTCCGGCGAGCGCTGGAGCTCGGACTCGAGATCGGCCGGGCGCTGGCGTTCGCTCATCAGCAGGGGCTCGTCCATCGGGACGTCAAGCCGCAGAACGTGCTCCTGAACGGCGACGGCCGCGCGCAGGTGACCGACTTCGGGATCGCGCGCTCGCTGGACGCCGTGGGCCACACCGAGACCGGCACCGTGCTCGGCACGAGCCACTACATCGCCCCCGAGCAGGCGCGCGGCGAGCGGGTCGACGCGCAGACCGACGTCTACTCCTTCGGCGTCGTCCTCTACGAGCTCCTGGCCGGCGAGGTGCCCTATGGGGGCGACAACTTCCTCACCGTGGCGATGAAGCACGTGAACGAACCAGTGCCGAGCCTGCTCGAGCGTCGCACCGACTGCCCGCTCCGGCTCGCGGCGCTGATCGAGCGCTGCATGGCGAAGGAGCCCGCCGACCGGCCGGCATCGATGGACGAGGTCGTGGCCGAGCTGCAGGCCTGCCTTGCCGAGCTGGACGGTCGCCCAGACGGCGACGCGACGATGATCGTGCGCCCGCCTGCCGCCAAGGAGAAGCGCCCGCGGCGTGGAGCGGCCCGTTCCCGCCGGACACCAGTGCTGCTCGCGCTCGTGCTGCTGGCGTTGCTGGCCGCGGCGGCCACAGCCTTCGCCCTCCTGCGTGACGACCCCAACGGCTCGGGGACGGCGGCACCTAGTGGGAACACCGAAGTCGCCCTGCAAGGGGTCGCCGCCTACGACCCGGACGGCGGCGACGGGGAGCATGACGACGAGGCCGGTCTCGCGACCGACGGCGACCCGGCCACCTTCTGGCGGACCCAGACCTACAACTCCCAGCTGAGCGCCTTCAAGTCGGGCGTCGGTGTGGTGCTCGACGCCGGCGAGCCGCGCGCGCTCGAACGGCTTGTGCTCACCTCCGACACGCCGGGCTTCTCAGCCGAGATCCAGGCGGGGTCGTCTCCGTCCGGCCCCTTCGAGACGGTGGCCGAGAGCAAGGCCGTGAACGGGGAGACGACCTGGGAGCTCGACCGGACAGAGGCGCGCTACTACGTCGTCTGGATCACCGAGCTGATCGGCAGCGGCCACGTCAACGAAGTGACAGCAAGTTAGTCGAGCGGAGCTTTTGGGCCGCGGAGCGGCCCCTTTAGGGATCTTCGCGCGAGTGCGGGCTTTGCCCGTGCTCGCTGCGGGCTAGATCAGTACTCGAGATTGCTGCGGCGCTCGTGCCGCTCGAGCGCGAGCTCGATCAGCCGGTCGAGCAGCTGTGCGTACGGGATCCCCGCGGCCGCGAACAGGCGCGCGTAGACGCTCGTCGGGGTGAAGCCCGGGATCGTGTTCAGCTCGTTGACGACCACCTCACCGTCCTCGCGCACGAAGAAGTCGACGCGCGCCATTCCCTCGCACTCGGTGGCGATGAACGAATCGACGGCGAGCTCCTGCACGCGCGCGGCAGTCTCGTCGGGGATGCGCGCGGGGACAACGATGTCCGAGCCGCCCTCGTCGTACTTCGCGGCGTAGTCGTACCACTCGGCGTGCGGGACGATCTCTCCCACGACGGAGGCGATCGGAGGAGGGCGCAGGTTGCCGAGCACGCCGCACTCGACCTCCGTTCCGGCCACGAACTCCTCCACGAGCACCTTCTCGTCGTGGCGCCGGGCGAGCGCCACGGCCGCCTCGAGCTCGGCCTCGTCGTGCGCCTTCGAGATCCCCACCGACGAGCCGAGCCGCGCCGGCTTGACGAAGACCGGGTAGCCGAAGGGGTTCTGAACCGAATCGCCGAGCCGGATCGTCGCGTTGCGCGCGACCGGGATGCCGCGGTCGCGCAGCACGGCCTTGAAGAGGTCCTTGTCCATGCAGAGGGCCGAAGCGGCCACGCCTGCCCCCACGTAGGGGATGTCCGCGAGCTCGAGCAGACCCTGCACGGTGCCGTCCTCGCCGAATGGCCCGTGCAGGATCGGGATCGCCACGTCCACCGCTCCGAGCGCCTGCGCGGGCGCCGAGTCGGCGAGGACGGGGAGGCTCTCGACCGGACTTTGTGTTGGAACAACACTTTCTTCCTCGAGCACGCGTGGCTCCTCGGCCGGGCCGAGCGTCCACCGACCGCTGCGCTCGATCGCGACGGTCGTCACCTCGTAGCGCTCGGGGTCGAGCGCCTCCAGCACCGACCGCGCGGAGGCGAGCGAGATCTCGTGCTCGCTCGAGCGCCCGCCCGCGATCACGGCGACGCGCAGCTTGCGGCTCACGGCAGCGCAGGCGCCGTCGTCGTGGGCGGCGGCGGTTCCTCTTCCTCGGGCGGAGCCTCGACGAAGCGCCCGACGAAGAGCGTGATCGTCTCGCCCTGCTCGAGCTCGGTGCCGCCGGGCGGATCCTGCGAGGTGACGATCCCCTCGAGGGTCGGGTCCTCCGTGTCCACGGGCACGACCTCGACCTCGAAGCCCGCGGTCCGGATCGCTGCACGGGCCTGCTGCTCGGCCTGGCTCGTCACGTCCGGGACCGTGGAGGTCGCAGGCCCCTGCGAGACCTGCAGCGTGATCGTGGCGCCCCGGCCCTGAAGCGAGTTCGGCGCTGGATCCTGGGCGACGACGATGCCCTCCGCCGCGTCGTCCTCGACATCCTGGCGCACGACGGCGAAGCCGGCGCCGAAGAGGGTCGAGGCGGCCGACTCGTACGGCTGCCCGACGACGTTCGGGACGGCGATCGGGCGCGGGCCCTTGGAGACGTTCACGCGCACCTGCGTGCCCTCGACGACGACCTCGCCGGCCTTCGGCGCCGTCGCGAGCACGGTGCCGGCGTCCCGCCCGGAGTTGATCTCGACGACGTTCGGGGTCAGGCCCGCGTCCCGCAGCGCAACGACGGCGTCGTCGCGGCGGTCGCCGACGACGTCGGGGACGGTCGCCTTCGGCTTGCCGGAGGAGACGACGATCGTGACGAAGGTGCCCCGGTCGGCCCGCTGCGGCGGCGAGGGATCCTGCGAGGCGACGATCCCCTTCGCCACGTCCGAGTTCGGCTCGCGCCGGACGTTCGGCTCCAGGCCGGCGTCGCGAATCTCGCTGACCGCAAGCGACTCCTGGATCCCCTCCACGTCGGGGACGGTGACCGCCTCGGTCGCGCTCAGCTGATCCTGGATGCCCTGGTAGACGTACCAGCCGCCGACGAGCGCGCCGGCGATGAGCAGGATCGCGAGCAGCCAGGGCCAGATCGAGCGGCGCCGCGGCGCCTCCTCGTACTCGTAGTAGCGCCCCGGCGTGTACGCCGTCTTCGCCGGGCCCACCGTCGTGAGCGCGTCCGCCACCTCGGTGCGCGACAGCACCGACGTAGCCGTCTCCGCGGTCTCGGCCGAGACGCCGATGCCGCGGGCGATCCGCTCGAGGTCCGCGTCCATCTCCTCGGCGGAGCGATAGCGCTCGGCCGGGTCCTTGGCGAGCGCGCGCAACACGACGTAGTCGAGGTCGCGCGGGACCTCCGGCCGGTGCGTCGAGGGCGGCACCGGCGTCTGCGAGAGGTGCTTCATCGCGATCTCCACCGGGGTCTCGCCCGTGAAGGGGACCGAGCCGGTGAGCAGCTCGTAGAGGACGATTCCGGTCGAATAGAGATCCGAGGTCTGGTCGACGGGCGCCCCGCGCGCCTGCTCGGGCGAGAGGTACTGCGCGGTGCCGATGATCGAGCCGGCCTCCGTCATCTGACTCGCGCCGGCACGCGCGATGCCGAAGTCCATCACCTTGACCCGGCCCTCGCCGTCCACGATTACGTTGTGCGGCTTGATGTCGCGGTGCACGATCCCGTTTCGGTGCGCGAAGCGCAGGGCGGAGAGGATCTGCCGGGTGTAGTCGATTGCGATCCCGATCGGCGAAGGCCCGCGCGCGACCAGCAGCTCCTTCAGCGTCCGCCCCTCGACGTACTCCATCGCGATGTAGTAGGAGCCCTCGGCCTCGCCGCGGTCGTAGATCGAGACGATGTTCGGATGCGAGAGCCCGGCCGCGTTCTGCGCCTCGCGGCGGAAGCGCTCGACGAACTGCGCGTCGCTCGCGTGGCGGTCGTCGAGCATCTTGATCGCGACGCGACGCCCGAGCTCCTGGTCCTCCGCGAGATAGACGTTCGCCATCCCGCCCGCGCCGAGCTTGCGGGAGATCTTGTAGCGGCCGTGGAAGAGCGAGTCGATGAAAGTGTCGGTGGCCATGGCAGGCTTTCCCAGGTTAGGAGTTCGCCGCCTCCGGGAGGAGTGCCTGCATGACCTCGCGCGCGATCGGCGCGGCCAGCACGCCGCCCGTGCCGTTCTGCTGCTCGAGCACGACCGCGATCGCGACCTCCGGCCGCCCGTCCTCAGGCCCGCCGAAGCAGATGAACCACGCGTTGTTCGTGCCCTCGACCCCGGTCTCCGCCGTGCCCGTCTTGCCGCCGACGACCAGCCCGGGAACCTGCGCGGCGGTGCCGGTGCCGCGCTCGACGGTCTCCCGCATCATCGAAGAGATCGTCGCGGCCGTCTCCTGGCTCACCGCTCGGCCGAGCTCGTCCGGCTTCGAGCGGACGAGGATCGAGCCTTTCGGCGAGAGGATCCGGTCGATCACCTGCGCTTTCATGACGACGCCGTTGTTCGCGATCCCCGAGGCGACCATGGCCATCTGCAGCGGCGTCACGAGCAACCGCTCCTGCCCGAAGGCGAAGCGCCCCGGGTCAACGTCGGAGTCGACTTCCGGATCGAAGAGCTTGCCGCCGTCGTACAGCCCGCTCGCGACGCGCTCGTTGTCGGGTGTCTCGAGCGGCGGCGTCTCGTAGAAGCCGAAGCGCTTGGCCTGGTCGATGATCGCGCCGGCGCCGAGGTCCTTGCCGATGTTGCAGAAGACGGAGTTGATCGAGTTCACGAGCGCCTGGCGCAGGTCGACGTTGCCGAACGGGCTCGTCGTGTCGTAGTTGTTCACCCGCTGGCCGTACACCTCGCAGTAGCCCGGATCGTCGAAGCGGGAGTCCTCCGTGTACCGGCCGGACTCGAGCGCGGCGGCCGCGGTCACCACCTTGAACGTCGAGCCCGGCGCGTAGAGGCCGTAGGTGGCGCGGTTGTAGAGCGGAGCCGCGGGCTTGCACGGGGCGGTGATCCGGTCGATCGCGCTGAAGTCATCCCCGATCACGTTCTGGTCGTACGTCGGGAACGACGCCATCACGAGCACCTTGCCGGTGGCCGGCTCCAGGGCCACGACGGAGCCGCAACGGCCGCCGAGCTGCTGCATGGCGACCTGCTGCGCGCGCATGTCCAGCGTCAGCACGAGGTCGTTCCCCTGCACGGTCGCGCCCTTCAGCTCGTCGATCGTCCGGTTCACGACGGTCGAGAGATTCTGGTTCGCGGCGATCAAGTAGTCGTTGCGCGAGCGCTCCAGCCCGGCGCGCGCACGTTCCTGCGTCGAGTAGCCGACGACGTGCGCAGCGAGCCCGTTCGTGGGGTAGCGCCGGAAGTAGAGCGTCCGCCCGCCGACCTTGCGCGGCCGATTCCACGCCAGCCGCGTCGGCGGCTCGGCGGCGAGGATCAGCCCGCGCTCGATCGTGAACTGCGCGACCCGCTGGATCTGGTTGTCCTGGCGGTCGGCCAGGTCGCCGGCCGCCCAGGCCTGCCAGTAGGTCGTCGCCACGACGAGCGCGACCATCAGCCCGGTGCCCACGAGGGCGAGACGCGTGATCGCTCGATTCAACTCGGCCGACTCCTCATCGGGGTCCGTTCGCGCGGTTGGAGACGAGCAAGAGCCCTGCGAGCAGGACGAAGTTCGCGACGACGCTCGAGCCGCCGTAGGAGACGAACGGTAGCGTGATCCCGGTGAGCGGGATCACGCGCAGCACGCCGCCGACGATGATGAACGTCTGCAGCGCGAAGCCGAAGGTGAGCCCCGCGGCGAGCAGCTTCGAGAAGCCGTCGTCGGCGCTGAGCGCGACGCGCATGCCCCGCGCGACGAAGAGCATGAACACGAGCAGCAGCGCCGCCGACCCCACGAGCCCGAGCTCCTGCGCGATCGCCGAGTAGATGAAGTCCGTGTTCAGGAACGGGATGATCGCGTCGCCGTTCGTCGTCGTGAACGTGCCCTTGCCGAGCCCGGTGCCGCCGAAGCCGCCGTTGCCGATCGAGTAGAGGCTCTTCACGAGCTGGAACGAGCCGCAGTCCTGGCGCAGCGCCAGCTCGCCCGTCTGCGCGCAGAAGACGGGCTCGCTCGTCCAGGGCTCGAGCCAGATCGTCACGCGCTGCTGCACGTGGTCGACGACGCGGTACACGGCCGCCGCGCCGAGCACGAAGAGCGCGAGCCCGGCCGCCGCGAACGAGGCCTTGCCCGTCGCGACGTAGAGCATGGCGAGGAAGATCCCGAACTGGAGCAGCGCGCTCCCGAGGTCGTTCGTCTGCAGCAGCACCAGCATGGCGACGCCCCAGATCAGGAAGAGCGGCCCGAAGTCCTTGATCCGGCCCTGCGCGAGCACCTCCCGCTTGTCGCGCAGGTAGCCCGCCAGGAAGACGATCAGCATGATCTTCGCGAACTCGCCGGGCTGGAACTGGAGCGGTCCGATCTCCACCCAGAGGCGGGCGCCGTTGATCGTCTTGCCGATCACGGGCAGGGCGGGCAGCGCCAGCAACGCGATCGCGCCGATGCCGAAGAGGTACTTGTAGCGCTCGATGATCCGGTAGTCGCGCCGCAGCGCGAGCAGCGTCGCGGCGAAGAGCCCGACGCCGATCACGATCCAGAGGCTCTGGCGGAAGGCATCGTCCGGATTGAGCCGGTAGATCATCGTGACGCCGATCGCCGACAGGAGCGCCGCCATCGGGAGCAGGTACGGGTCGGCGTACGGCACCGTGTAGCGCGCGACGAGGTGCGCCGTCAGGTAGAGGGCGAGGAAGAGCCCCGCATAGGTCAGCGACTCCGTCGAGACGAGCGACTGCCGCGCCATGTACACGCTGGCGAAGCCGATCGCCGTCAGGAGCCCGACCGCGACCAGGTTCAGCAGCTCGCGGTTTCTCGCGGTCAGCGGTAGAGCCCCCAGATCACGAGCGCGACGACGGCCGCGACGAGGAGCAAGAGCAGGAGGAGCGGCAGCACGCGGCGCGGCTGACGGGCGTCCTCCTCCCGAGCCTCCTCGCGGCGGATCTGCTCGCGGACGTCCTCCGCCGACACGACGGCGGTGTCCACGGCGGGGACCGCCTCCAGCCCGGAGAGTGTGTCCTCGAGCTCGGGCTCGTGCGGTGGGGCGGCCGAGGCAGGCAGTCGTACGGTGTCCTCGCCCGGCGCCGCGATCTGGAACAGCACCACGGTGATGTTGTCCTCGCCGCCCGCCGTGTTGGCCGCGTCGACGAGCCCGCGCGCCGCGGTGTCGAGATCGCCCTCGCCGTCGAGGAGGGCGAGGATCTCGCGGTCGGAGATCATGTCCGTGAGCCCGTCCGAGCAGAGCAGGAAGAGGTCGCCGGGCAGCGCCGGGATGGTGAACGTGTCGACGTCGACATCCGGCTCGGTCCCGATCGCCCTCGTGATCACCGAGCGCTGCGGATGGATCTCCGCCTCCTCGGCCGAGAGCCGTCCACTGCGCAGGAGCTCGCCCACCAGCGAGTGGTCCTCGGTCAACTGCTCGAGCTCTCCGTCGCGAACCCGGTACGCGCGCGAGTCGCCCACGTGGCCGACGACGATCGACTCGCCCGGATCGTCCACGAGCGCGACCGTCATCGTCGTGCCCATGCCGGAGGTGGCGGCGTCCTCGTTCGAGCGCTGGAACACGCGCCGGTTCGCCTCCTGGATCAGCTCGGCGATCCGCGCCTCGCTCAGCTCGGCGCCGTTCGCCTCCTGCAGCACCGCCGCAGCCAGCTGCGAGGCGACCTCACCCGCCTGTGCACCGCCCATCCCGTCCGCAATCGCGAAGAGGGGCGGCTCACAGACGTACGAGTCCTCGTTCCGGCGCCGCCGCCGGCCGGGATCCGTGATGCTCGCGGAGCTGCCGAGCGTCATCCGTCCACCCTGAAATCCGTCTGTCCGACGCGCACGATGTCCCCCTTGCCCAGGCGGCGCGGCGTCGTCACACGCGCACCGTTGACGAAGGTGCCGTTGGTCGAGCCGATGTCCTCCACCCAGACCCCGTCGCGCCGTGCCTCGAAGCGCGCGTGCTCGGCCGAGGCGAACTCGTCCCCATTCAGCGGCACGTCGTTCTGCCCGCCGCGACCGATCGTGACGGGCCCGGCGACCACCGGGATCTCCTCGCCCTTCGTGAGCGCGGCGCTCTTGACGACGACGAGCCGCGCACCGGCCTGCGCACGCGGCGCGAGGCCGGCGGCCGCCGCCTGGCCGGGCGCGATGATCTGGCTCTCCTGCGCCGGGGCGGTGCGGAAGTCGCGGCTCGCGCCGGCCACGATCCTCCAGATGAAGAGGTACAGGAGCACGAGGAACGCGATCTTCAGGACCAGCAGCGCCGTGTCGACGTCGATGTTGCTCACGACGAGTGCCGGCCGAAGACGAGGTCGGTCTCGCCGACCGTGATCGTGTCGCCGTCCGCCAGCTTCGCGCGCGGCACCCGCTTGCCGTTCACCTCCGTGCCGTTCGTGGAATCGAGATCGACGACCCACCATACGGAGCCCTCCTGCCGCAGCTCGGCATGGCGGCGCGAGACGTTCGCGTCCGGCACCTGCACGTCCGCGTCCTTGGAGCGTCCGAGCACGACGCGGCGCTCGCCGAGGATGCGCTTCTCACCGTTCATCGTCAGCGAGAACTCCTCGCGCTCGACGCCCAGCTCCTCCGGGGTAGCCGCTTCGGTGGGCGGCTGGGGCTTGGGCTTGTAGATCATCGTCGCGCCGGGCTCGACCTGGGCTGCGGGCTCGTCCGGCACCACGGCCCGCTTGCCGTCGGGCTGCACCATGCGGGTCGCGATCCCGAACTCGCCCAGCGAGAGATCGGCGTCGGTCTGCATCAGCACCTTCGGCGGCGTCAGCATCGCGTAGCTCTCGCGGCGTGCGTGCTCGACGAGATAGTCCTGGAGCTCGCCGATCAGCGAGCCCTCGTAGCTCTCGAACTGCCCCCGGTCGGCCTCGGAGAGGTAGACGGAGTACTCGTTCGGGACGTACACGCGGGAGACGGAGATCGTCCGGTGCTCGTCCATCTCCTTGGCCAGCTTGCGCGCGAGCTCGACCGGCTGGACGTGGGTTCGGAACGCACGGCCGAACATCCCCTCGAAGAGGCCTTCGATCTTCTGCTCGATGCTGCGGAGGACGCTCATTGACCTGGGGGTGGATACCCCCAACGCCACGAGTCTAATGCTCGTTCCGCACAGCCAGACGGGCACCCGCCAGCCAGGCACAGGTCGCCCAGGCGGCCAGGACGAGCGGCAGCGCGGGCGCTTCCGGGGCCACGAGGAGCATCCCGGCGAGCATGGCGGCCCCAAGGCCGGCGATCCGCCAGGCGTCGTGGGCGAAGGGGATCGCGACCGCGATCGCAGCGAAGACGACGAGCTCGCCGAGGAGCGCGGGCGGCGCCGAGGCGAGCAGGGTTGCGGCAGCCGCGAACGGACTCTCGAGCCCGGCGAGCTCGAGTCTCGGGGCCGGCCCGGCACCGAACGGCAACGGCACCCCGCGCACGCCCGCGACGACGGCCGCGAGCGCCACGGCAGCAGCTGCCTGAGCACCCCGGCGAACGTGGCCCCGCACCGGCTGCACGGCGAGCGGCACGAGCCCGATCAGCCCGAGCGGGGCGAGCAGCGGCCCGGAGAGAGCGGCGAGCCCGCCACGCCGATCGCCCCACACGAGCGCCAGCCATGCGAGCGCGAGTGCGCTCCACAGCACCGCAAGACCCTGCGCGAGATTGCCGAGCGGCAGGATCGGCGCGGCGAGCGCGACGGCAACGGCGGCCCTGGGCGCGACGAACCCGAGCGCGACCGCGCCGGCCCCGATCGCCAGCGGCCAGTACGCCGGATAGAAGGGCAGCAGCGATGCCCCGGCGAAGGCAGCGAAGCCCGCCACGGCGGGCGGCACGAGCCGCGTGGCGGCCGCAGGGTTGGCCGCCAGCGAGGGCAGCGACGGGAGCGACGGCGCCTCGAGCCTCGGGCGCCGTGGCGCAGGGCGCCGCCGGAGCGAGCGGAGCTCCTCCGCGAGTGCAGCTGCCGAGGGCCGCCGGTCCGGCTCCGTGTCGAGCGCCTGGTCGATCGCGGCGAGCAGCCGCTTGGGCAGGTCTGGCCGCAGGTGTCGGAGCGGCGGCGCGCCCGCCTCGATCGCAGCGGGCATCTGCGGCAGCGGCACGCCCCAGAACGGGTGCTTCCCCGCCAGTGCCTCCCACAGCACGACCCCGACGGCCCAGACGTCGCTCGCCGGCTCGGCCTCCCGCCCCCGCAGGCGCTCGGGCGAGATGTAGGCGAGCGTGCCGGGGACGTCGCCGACGGCGGTCAGCGTCTCGGCCTCGTCGAAGCGAGCCAGGCCGAAGTCGAGCACGCGGATCGAGACGCCCTCCTCGTCGAGCAGGAGCACGTTCGACGGCTTCACGTCTCGGTGGACGATCCCCCGGCCGTGTGCGTGGGCGAGGCCGTCGAGGATCTGCGCGGCCGCCTCGACGGCCCGCCCGTTGCGCAGCTCCCCGGCGCGCATCGCCTCGCGCAGCGTCCGCCCGCCGACGTACTCGTAGGCGATGTAGACGTGTCCCGGGTCGGAGCCGAAGCCGTAGGAGCGCAGGCAGCGCTCGTGGCGCAGACGGGCGGCCGCCTCCGCCTCCCGCTCGGCGCGGTACCCCGCCTTGCCCTCGCGGGGCACGATCTTGAGCGCGACGTCGAGCCCGGTCCGCTCGTCGCGCGCGAGCCAGACGGAGCCTGACGCCCCGCTGCCGAGCGGCCGCAGCGGCCGGTAGCGGTCGAGGACGAGCTCCCGGTCCGGGAGTGCAGGCAGCGCAGACGACACGGTCCCCCGTGGTTTGGCCACGGCAGGAGAAACTCCTTTGCAAGCCGAAGCAACGGTTACAGTGGCCCCCGTCGACCCTGAATTCACCCCCCAGACGTGAGCGAGCGCGACAGCGACTTCGAGTTCGACTTCTTCGAGGAGCCCGAGACCAGGGAGGCCCAACCACGCGAGCGCTCCCTGCGCCGGCCCCTCGGCCCGCGCGGCCCCCGTGGCCCTCGAGGGCCGATGCGCCCGGCCACCGGTTTCACGCCACTGCTCCGCCTCGTCGGACTGATCGCGTTCGCGATCCTGATCGTCGTCCTGCTCGTGCTGTGGGTCCAGAGCTGTCAGGAGGATCAGCGGCAGGACACCTACCGCGCCTACATGACCAGCATGACGTCCCTGGCGGAAGAGTCCGAGCGCACCGGCCGAGATCTGAACGAGGCGCTGACCACCCAGGGGATCGAGCCCGCCGAGCTGCAGGAGCGGCTGACGGGGCTCGCGAACCAGCAACGGCTCATCACCAACCGAACCCGCGCGCTCGACCCGCCGGGTCCGCTCCGCGACGCACACACCGCCTCGATCGACGCCTTCGAGTTCCGCGTCAACGGCCTGGCCGGGCTCGCGGCCGCCTTCCGCCGCACCGCCGACTCGCAGGACGCGGCGGCGGCCGGGGCGCTCCTCGCCTCCCAGGCCGAGCGGCTCGTGGCCAGCGACGTGATCTGGGACGACCTGTTCGCGAAGCCGGCCGCGACCGAGCTGCGCAATCAGGACATCACCGGCGTCGAGGTGCCCGACTCGAACTTCGTCCAGACGGCCGACCTCGCGAGCACGGAGTCGATGGTCCGGATCTGGGAACGGATCAACGGCGCCGAGCAGGGCGGCACCGATGCGGGCGGGCCGCTGCATGGGACGGGCATTCAGTCCGTGACGGTGCAGCCGAGCGGGCAACAGCTCTCATCCGGAACCGAGACCCCGATCGTCGCCTCGACCGACCTCGCCTTCGTCGTCGCCGTCGAGAACACCGGCGACAACCAGGAGGTCGGGATCCCCGTGACGTTGACGATCCAGCAGTCGCCGACGCCGGTAGAGAAGACGCAGACGATCGACCTGATCGACCCCGGCGAGACGGTGGAGATCACCTTCCGCAACTTTTCCTCGCTCGAGTTCGGCGAGCCGCAGACCCTGCGGGTCGACGTCGCGCCCGTCCCGGACGAGAGCAACCCCGCCAACAACTCGGAGGAATACCGAGTGAGCTTCTCGGTGGAGTGACCGCCGAGCTCGTTGTCGCAGTCGCTGCCGCGGCGGCCGCAGCCGTCGCACTCACCCTCACCAGCTGGCTGTGGCTGCGGCTTCGTCGCATGCGCGAGGCGCAGCGCGTGCTGCTGGGCGGCTCGAAAGCCGACCTCGTCGACTTCGCGGTCTCGCTCCAGGGCCGGATCGACGATCTCCACCGCGCCGTCGACGAGGTCGCAGCCGGGCTCTCCCGCGTCGACCGCCGCGTAGACGGGTCGCTCACGAACACCTCCGTCGTCCGCTACGACGCCTACGCCGGCACCGGCGGCCACCAGTCCGCCTCGTTCGCGTTTCTCGACGCGACGCGCAGCGGCACGGTCGTGACCGCGATCCAGGGCCGCGACTACGCCCGCCTGTACGTGAAGGAGCTCGACCAGGGCCGGGCCTCGATCGCCCTCTCCCCCGAGGAGCAGGAGGCCGTCGAGCGCGCCATGGCCCGCTGACGCCCTGAGCGGCCGGCTCCCGGCGGGCGGAGCCCGCCTCCGCCGGCCTCGCGCGTCTGAGCGCACGCGACTCTCCGGTCTGTGCATCCGCACTATCCCCTCCGGCCGCGCACGCTCAGCCCCGCGTCAGGGCGCCAGCGTTGTGAGCGGCGGGCTTGTGTTCCTGAACACAAGCGCCGTGTGGGCGCTGCGCTACGCTTCGACCCAGATTGCAACAGGTCCTCGTCCTGAATGCGAGTTACGAGCCGCTGAACGTCTGCTCGGTGCGGCGCGCGCACGTGCTCGTCTGGAAGGGGAAGGCCGAGGTGCTCGAGAGCCTGCCGCAGGTGCTGCACTCGGCCGCCGACACCTACGTCTGGCCGCATGTGATCCGGCTCGTCCAGTACGTCCGCGTCCCGCGCGCGATCCAACGGAAGATCTCACGGCGCGCGCTCTTCGCCCGCGACGGCTGGCGCTGCGTCTACTGCGGGACCTCGAGCGGCCGGCTGACGCTCGACCACGTGATCCCGCGCTCCCGCGGAGGCGAGTCGGTGTGGGAGAACGTCGTCACGGCGTGCTCACCGTGCAATCTGCGCAAGGGCAACCGCCTGCTCGAGGAGTCCGGCCTGCGGCTGAAGCGCCAGCCTCGGCCGCCCGCGCCTGTGCTCTTCATCCACCTCGCGACACCGACGATCCCGACCGTGTGGCAGCGCTACCTCCCGCGTGGCGCCTCCGCGGCCGCCTAGACGATGGGCTACACGTGCTCGGTCTGCGGCGAGTACCACGACGAGTTGATGCTGGACATCCGCCTGGGCCTGCCGGACGACGTCTTCGCGCTCTCCGAGGACGAGCGCGAGCGCGCCACCGAGCACGGCGAGGACTGGTGCATCCTCCGCACCGGAGCAGTACCTCGCTACTTCGTGCGGGCGCTGCTCGAGATCCCGGTCCCTGAGCTCGAGACGTACTTCGGCTACGGCCTCTGGGCCGAGCTCGACGAGGCCGGCTTCGAGCGAATCCGCGCGCTCTGGGACGATCCGAGCGGCGCCGACGAGCCGCCGTTCGCGGCACGGCTCGCGAACGAGCTGGCCCCGTATCGGGCGACGACCGGGCTGCGCGTCCTGATCCGGTTGCGGGACGTCGATCTGCTGCCCACGACCGAGCTCACCGACGCTCCGCACGAGCTCGTCGCCGATCACCGCAGCGGGATCACCGCCGCGCAGGCCCAGGAGCTGGCGGCGACGGTCGCTCACTAGCCTCGAGCTGGGCGGCCGCCGGGTACGACCCGAACGTCCGCAGCTCGCGGGTGAGACCGCGCATCTCCGCGAGCGCGCTGCTGATCTCCGCGTCCAGCGGATGCCCACCGAGCACGGCGTCGAAGCGGTAGCGGAACGCCGAGCCGGGAATCGGTCGCGACACGAGCTGGACGAGATCGATCCCGTGGCGGGCGAACGGCTCGATCGCCCGGTGCAGCGCACCGGGCCGGTGGTCGGTCACGAAGGAGAACGCCGTCCGCCAGGCACGAGCCGGGCGGTCGAGCCTGGTGTAGGGCGCCACCGCGACGAAGCGGGTGAAAGCCTCCGGGTGGTCGCCGACGTTGCCGGCGAGCACGACGAGCCCGTAGAGGTGCGCGGCTCGCTCGCTGGCGATCGCCGCCACCTCCGGATCGCCGAGCTCTGCGACTGCGGCGGCCGCATCGGCAGTGGTGCCTGCTGCGATCGGTGTCGCCCGCGGCATCGCGGCCAGGAGCTGCCTGCACTGGTCGAGTGCGACCGGGTGCGATCTCACTTCCCTGATCCGCTCCGGCTCGATCAGCTCAGGCCCGACGAGGCAGTGCCGGATCGGCAGGATCGCCTCGTCGGTGATCGCGAGCGGGGAGTCGTAGAGCAGATCGTGCGTCTCCGCGACCGGCCCCACCAGCGAGCTCTCGATCGGCAGCACGCCGAATCGCACGCCACCCGAGACCGCCGCCTCGACCACCTCTGTGAAGCTCGCGAGCGGCACGAGCTCCGCGTCCGGAAAGAGGCGGTCGCAGGCGGCGGCGCTGTGGGCGCCGTCCCGGCCGGGATAGGCGACGGCTACGCGGCCCACGGCCTCGGCCCAAGGCTCAGCGGCAGTGGATGCCCGCAACTCGAGCACACGATGATGGACGCACCCTTGCGGGTCGCCACCTGCGTCGGACGCGGGGTGGTGCAGGAGCACAACGTGGTTGTCGATGATTCGTGCACGGGCTTTGCGCCTCTCTGACTCGCCGGTTGTCGTCTGCCTCTGTGAAGCTTCCTAGCCGGCGCCGAGGCGGAACGGGCGAAACGCCGGCTAGCGCGCAAAGCCGCGCGCATTGACGAGAATCAGATTCTGCTGCTGGATTCTCGTCGCGCGGGCCATCAGATCGTCCACGATAGCGGCGCGCTCACCGGCGTTCAAGAGGCGGGCCCGCGCTCGACCGGCAGGCCGAGCGACGACCACTCGCTCCACGAGCCCGGGTAGAGCCGGGCGTCCGGCCGGCCAGCGAGCGAGAGTGCGAGGAGATCGACGCACGCCGTCACGCCGGAGCCGCAGTAGACGACGAGCTCCGGAGCCTCCAGCAGCTCGGGCGGGGGCGGACCCGCGTCCTCGAAGGGAAGGTTACGCGCGCCGGGGATCCGGCCCGCCACCTTGTCGATCGGCTCGACCTCGCCGCGCCACCGCTCGGCGGCTCTGGCGTCGACGAGCACCAGCGCCGGGTCGCCCAGCCGCTCGAGCAGCTCGTCGGCGGTGGCGACGTCGTCGTTGCGGGAGACGGCCTCGAACCTAGCCGGCGCGGTGGTCTCCTCGCCCGAGCGCAGCGGCCCCAGCCACGCCTCGAAGCGGAGCACCGCGGCCGACTCGTGGCCGAAGTGGCGCAGCAGCCACCAGAGCCGTGCCGCCCAGCCCGTGCCTTCGTCGTAGGCGACGACGAGCGTGTCGACACCGATTCCCGCCCTAGACGCCCAGGCCGAAAACGCTTCCGCCGAGGGCAGCGGATGACGCCCGCCTCCGTCGGTCCCGGTCAGGTCACGCTCGGGATCCGCGTGCACGGCGCCGGGAAGGTGCCCGGCGAGATAGGCCTCGGCGGCACGGCAGTCGACGAAGCGGACGTCCACGCTCCCGAGTGTGACGGATGGCGGAGCGGTGGCGTATCGAGGGTATGAGACGACTCGCGATCACCATCACCAGCCTCCTTGCGCTCGCGGCCCTGGCTGCGGTCGCATACGCCGGCGACGCGCCGGCCGCCGCCGAGGCGACCTCCGGCGGCATCACCGTCCAGGGAACCGCCTCGGTCTCCGCCGTCCCCGACCGCGCCCAGCTCACCGTCGGCGTCGAGAGCCAGGGAGCGACGGCCAAGGCCGCGCTCGCGGCGAACGCCGCCGAGATGCGCCGCGTGCTCGCGGCGCTGCGGAGCGCGGGCGCAACCGATCTGAAGACGCAATCCGTCAGCGTCAACGCACGCTATGCCGAGGCCGGCGCCGTACAGGGCTTCACCGCGCAGAACTCCGTCACCGCGACGGTACGCAACGTGGCGAGAGCCGGCGCCGTGATCGACGCGGTCGTCGCGGCCGGTGCGAACCAGGTGTACGGCCCGACCCTCACCCACGCGAATCCGGCCCAGCTCTACCGGCAGGCGCTCCGCGCCGCGGTGGCCGAGGCCCGGCTGAGCGCGCAGGCGCTCGCGGCCGCGTCGAACCTGACGCTCGGCGCCGTCACCACGGTCGTCGAGAACGGCTCGGCGCCCATGCCCCTGGCGGCGATGGCGTCGAGGGCAGCCGACGAGGCCGTAGCGCAGACGCCGATCGAACCGGGCCAGCAAGAGGTCAGCGCCAGCGTCGCAGTCACCTTCGCCGCCTCCTGAGCTCCCCCGGAGGGGCCAAGCAACCGTCCGTTGCTCGGCCCCTCGCCAAGAGCTTCCGCTTCGGGCGAGAATGCGAGCGTGACCGAAGCAGGCCAGGTCGACCGCCTCCGGGTCCTCGTCGACGCGGGCATCGCGCTCAGCTCCGAGCTGTCCCTCGACGCGCTGCTCCAGCGCATCGTGGAGACAGCCGTCGAGCTGACGGGGGCCGGCTACGCCGCGCTCGGCGTGATCGACCGGACCGGGCAGGCGCTCGAGCAGTTCCTGACGACCGGGATCGACCCACAGACGCATGCCCAGATCGGCGAGCTCCCCCGCGGGCGCGGCATCCTCGGTGTGCTGATCCGGGAGGCGCGGCCGCTGCGGCTGCACGACATCGCCGACGACCCACGCTCGGTCGGATTCCCGCCGAACCATCCGCCGATGAAATCGTTTCTCGGCGTACCGATCGTGCTGCGCGGTGTCGCGTACGGCAACCTGTACCTCACCGAGAAGGCCGGCGGTCGCGATTTCAGCGACGAAGACGAGGAGCTCGCCCAGTTGATCGCCGCCCAGGCGGCCGTGGCGATCGAGAACGCCCGGCTGTACGAGAGCTCGACGCGCTGGCTGCGCCAGCTCGAGTCGCTGAATGAGATCGGCAACGCCCTGACCACCGAGCTCGAGCTCGAGCCTCTGCTTCTCCTGGTGGCGGAGCGGCTCCAGGAGCTCGTCGGCGCGAAGCTCGTCCTGATCGCCCTGCCGGACGGACCGTCGCTTCGCGTCGCCGCAGTCGCGGGAGAGAGCGCATTCGGCGTCGCCGGGATGGAGCTCGCGCTGCACGGCTCGAAGGCGGGACGCGTGCTCGAACGCGGCCGGAGCGAGCGGATCGACTCGGTGCTCGACGATCCGGAGATCGACCAGCAGGCGACGCGGCGGCTCGGCGTCCACTCGGCGCTCTACGTGCCGCTCGTCGCGCGTGGGCGCACGATCGGAGTGGTGGTCGCCCACGACAAGCTGGAGGGAGGCCCCGCGTTCGGCGAGGACGACCTGCGCCTCGCCGAGACCCTGGCGGCGCGGGCAGCGGTCGCCGTCGACCTCTCGGAACGGGTCAGCCGGGACGCTGTGCGACGCGTCGTGGAGGCGCAGGAGCTCGAGCGTGCACGCCTGGCCCGCGAGCTGCACGACGAGACCGGACAGGCGCTGACCTCGATCCTGCTGGGCCTGAAGCCGCTGGAGCAGATTGCAGAGTCGAAAGAGGCGCGCGCGGCCGTGCAGGCGGTCCGCGACCTCGTCGTCTCGACGTTGCAAGACGTGCGCCGGCTTGCCGTGGAGCTCCGCCCGTCGGCGCTGGACGACTTCGGCCTCGTACCCGCGGTCGAGCGGCTCGCCGAGACCTTCCGCGAGCAGAGCGCGCTCCACGTCGACCTGGAGGCGCAGCTCGGCGAGGCGCGCCTGTCGTCGGAGGCCGAGACGACCCTGTACCGCGTCATCCAGGAGGGGTTGACGAACATCGTCAAGCACGCCGCCGCGAGCCGAGTGAGCATCCTGCTGCAGCGCAAGGACAGCTCCGTCGTCGCCGTCGTCGAGGACGACGGGGCCGGGTTCGATCCGCGTGTGACCCGCGACGACGCGCTCGGGCTCGCAGGCATGCGGGAGCGTGTGCTGCTCGCAGGCGGCCGGCTCCAGGTCGAGTCGGCGCCCGGGGCCGGGACGACGCTGGTGGCCGAGGTGCCGGCACGGTGACCATCCGCGTGCTCATCGTCGACGACCACGCCATCGTGCGCAGCGGCCTCCGTCGCGTCCTCGACGCCGAGGTGGACATCGAGACCGTCGGTGAGGCCGCCGACGCCGAGCGCGCGGTGTTCGAGGCGATCGAGTGCAAGCCGGACGTCGTGCTGCTCGACGTGATGATGCCCGGGAAGACGGGAATCGAAGGCATGCCCTCGCTCCTCCAGGCCGTCCCGGCGGCGAAGGTGCTCGTCCTCTCGATGCAGGACGACCCGCGCTACGTGCGCGAAGCGTTCGACGCAGGCGCGAGCGGCTACGTGCTCAAGGAGGCGGCGGACACGGAGGTCGTGGGAGCCGTGCGCGCGGTGGCTGCCGGCGAGCGCTACGTGCACCCGAGCCTGGGCGCCCGACTCGTTGCCGCCGACTCGGACGAGCGCCGGCGAGCCGCTGACGATCCCCTCTCCGAGCGTGAGCGCGAGGTGCTGCGCCTGCTCGCCCTCGGCCACACGAATCAGGAGATCGCGAAGATGCTCTACATCTCCGTGCGCACGGCCGAGACGCACCGCTCGCACATCATGCAGAAGCTGCAGCTCGGCAGTCGCGCCGAGCTCGTCCGCTACGCGCTCGCGGAGGGGCTGCTCACTGCCCCGGACGGCTCCGCCGGTCAGTGACCGTCTAACGCACCACGAGGACGTCACACGGTGCGCGGCGGACGACCTTCCGGCTCACCGAGCCGAGCAACTCGCGCAGCGGGGTGCGGTCGCGGCGCCCCACGACGACCAGATCGGCCTCGAGCTCCCGGGCCGCCTCTACGAGCTGCTCGGCGGGCTCCCCGTAGGGCTCGTGGTAGCGGGCCTCGACGTGCCGGCCTCTCAGGTGCCCGCGCGCCTCCGCGACGACCGTGCGCCGGAGCCCGCCGTTCTGAACGGTGACGACGGCGAGCGTCGAGCCGTAGCCGACGAGATCGGCGGCGGCGTCCAGCGCTCGGCCCGATGCTGCAGAGCCGTCGTAGCCGACCAGGATTCTGCGGGGGCGTCCTGCCATCCGCGCGCCTCGCGCGACATCGACCGATGGATCCAGGAATCTGCGCGGCGGGCTCAATGGGACATCGTCCCCTTCGGGCTCCCGACCTTCAGGAGGCCGACCTGGCCGAGATCGACGTCGGCAAAGGCGTGCGACACGAACGGGTACAGACCCTCGTCGGGGATCGTCACGTCGAAGACCGCACCGCCGCCGGCAGGCACGATCGCCGTCTGGACGTTCCGCTGGTACCGCGTCAGGTCGCTGTTGACCCAGGCGCGGTCGAGCATCGCGCCGACGACGTGGAAGTTGATGTTGTTCGTCGGCCCTGCGGCGACGACCCAGAAGCGGGTCGTGTCACCCGGGTCCGCTGTCAGCGGATGGGTCACGTACTGGTTCGCGTAGCCGTTGAAGGTGACCCAGTCGGCCATGCGCGCGCGGGCCTTGGACATGTCGAGCGAAGCCGGCTTCTCGATCCCGTCGCCGTCCAGATACCACTCGCTGCCGACGAGCACGTACTCGTTGTCGACCGGCGGTAGACCGGCCTTCGGCTGGACGATGATCGCTCCGTACATGCCGTTGGCGATGTGGGCGAGGACGGGCTTGGTGCCGCAGTGGTACATGAAGACGCCGGGGTCGGACGCCGTGAAGCGGAACTTGATCGACTCACCCGGCGCCACGTCCTTGAACGCGACGTTCGGCGCGATGCGGGCCGCGTGGAAGTCGATCGAGTGCGCGATCGCGCCGCCGTTCGTCAGCGTCATCTCGACCGTCTGGCCTTCCCGAACGTGCACGATCGGGCCGGGAGCGCCGTGGCCGTCAAACGCCCAGGTGTTGTACTCGACACCGGGTGCCACCTCGACGGTCATGTCCTTCAGGGTCATCTGCACCTTGACCACATCGCCCGTCGGCGCCGGCGGTAGCACCGCGTCGTACGCCGGGTGCGCTTCCGCGAGCTCGACGGCGTTCTCGGGCACCACGCCCGCAAAGCTCGCGAGCGGGAGCGCCGTATTGTGGTCGGCGACCTCGTGCACTTCGCTCGCGGGCGTGGCAGCCGCGGCGGTGCCGCCGGCCGTGTCGCGGTCCTGGCGGGCATCGGCCCAGAGCAGGAAAGCGACCATTCCGACGACGCCGACGGCCAGCCCGAGGAGCAGCGTGGCAGCCTTGTAGAAGGCGCCGGCTTCGGTGTCGACCGTAGGGCGGTGCGAGTCGCGGTACGTGGCCATGCATGTCTCCTTCATCCGAGGTGTGCTCAGGATCCTCGGTGCGCAGCGGCCGTACGACGTCCGGTCGAACCACGATCGGGTTGCGGATTTCACGCAGACGTCCTGGCGAGGTCAGCCTCGCGAGGTCTGCCGCGGCCGCAGTGCGTACTTCTCCGCACACGAGATCCGTAGCGACGCCGATGGCGCCGGAGCCGACCCGGGCGAGTGTGCAGACATCAACCAAGCGCAGGGACGAAGGAGGTACGACATGTTCGGCAAGAAGCTTTCGGAGTTGGGCGGCATCGCAGCAGGAGTCGTCCTGGTCGCATTCGGGATCGGCGCGATCTACATGGGTGTCGACGGCCGCCAGACGGTGCGGGACAACCTCAAGGCCGAGCAGATCACGTTCGGCGCAGCGGACGATCCGGCGGTCGCGAAGTATGCGTCCGAGTACGCCGAGGAGCAGGTGACCACCGGCGCGCAGGCTCGTGCCTTCGCCCAGGTCATCCACGAGCACGCGCTCGAGGGTGCGGGCGGCCTGACCTACTCGCAGATGGGACGGTTCCTCGCCGCCGACGATCCCGAGAACGCCGCGGGGACGAGTGACGAGGCAGCTGCCCTGAAGGACGAGGGCGGCAACCCCGTCCCGAACCGGGCCCGCGACACCTGGGTCACGGCCACCGCGCTGACGACGGCTCTGAACATGAGCTACATGGCCGAGCAGCTTGCGCTCTTCGGCATCGTCGTCGGGGTCGCGCTCCTGCTCGCCGGGATCGGATTCCTCGTCCTGGCGTTCGGCGGTGCACTGCGCAAGAGCACGGCGGCGGCCCGCACGCCCGCCGGCTCCACGATCGCCCGCGCGTAGCGTCCCTGCGTTCGAGGCGACACACGGGCCCTGCTCCGGCGGGGCCCGTCGTGCGTTCCGGGCGGAATCCTTGACACGTATCGACTTCCTTCGATATATTGAAGGACGTCGATACGATGGAACGGGAGGACCGATGACCGATCGTGTGAGCGCAACCCTGGAGCCGGTCGTCTGCTGCGCACCGCTCGCGGCCTCCACCCTCTCGGACGAGGAGGCGGAGGCGACCGCGGAGTTGTTCCGGGCGCTCGCCGACCCGACGCGGGTGCGGCTCGTGAACATGCTCGCCCAGAGCGGCGGCGAGGTCTGCATGTGCGACCTGATCGACCCGGTCGGCCTTGCACAGCCGACGGTCTCGCATCACATGAAGAAGCTGGTGGACGCCGGGCTTGTCGAGCGTGAGCAGCGCGGTAAGTGGGCGTTCTTCTCACTCAAGCGCGACGCCGTCGAGAAGCTCGCGGCCGTCGCCGACCTGAAGGGAGTGTGTTGCTGATGTCGACCACTGCAGATGATCTGCGCGAGGAGGTGCGCCGCCGCTACGCCGAGTCGGCGCAGGCCGTGAGTGAAGGCTCGAGTGGCAGCTGTGGGAGCGGCTCCTGCTGCGCCGACGGCGAGAGCGACGCCGGCATGTTCGGCGCAGCGCTCTACGACGCGGAACAGCGCGGCGAGCTCCCCGAGGCGGCAGCGCTGGCCTCGCTCGGCTGCGGCAACCCGATCATGGTCGCCGACCTGCACGAAGGCGAGACCGTGCTCGACCTCGGGAGCGGCGGTGGGATCGACGTGATCCTCTCCGCCAAGCGCGTCGGCCCGACCGGGGTTGCCTACGGGCTCGACATGACCGACGAGATGCTCGCTCTCGCACGCCGGAACCAGCAGGAGGCGGGGATCACGAACGCGATCTTCCTCAAGGGGGTGATCGAGCAGGTGCCGCTGCCCGCGGACTCGGTCGATGTCGTGATCTCGAACTGCGTGATCAACCTGTCGACCGACAAGCCGGCCGTGCTGACCGAGATCGCCCGCGTGCTCCGCCCCGGCGGCCGCATCGGCGTCAGCGACGTCGTCGCCGAGGATCGCCTTTCGCCGGAGGAGCGCGCCGAACGCGGCAGCTATGTCGGCTGCATCGCCGGCGCGCTTTCGAAGGGCGAGTACGAGGCCGGGCTCGAGGCGGCCGGCTTCGAGCAGATCTCGGTCGAGTTCACGCATGCGGTCGCCGACGGCATGCACGGCGCGATCGTCAAGGCGGTCAAGACCTCCCAGCCGGAGCAGAAGGGCTTGCCGGTGATCCAGCCGGCGGCGAGCGCCGGCTGCTGCTAGACGGCTCGCTACGCCTCCTCCACTCTGGCCACGGCCGGGTAAGAGACCCGCATGGCTGAGCCAAAGGCGGGCGTGTGCAGAGGGGTTCTCGTCTCGGTCCCGTAACCGCCCGGGACCGGGATGTAGAACTCCGGATAGCCCCACATGCCGTGCTCGGCCACGTCCAGCCCGGCCCGCTCGACCTCCTCGTCGACGCGGATCCCGACCGTCGCCTTCATCGCCCAGAGGACGCCGAACGAGCAGGAGAACGTGAAGGCGCCGACCGCCAGGAGGCCGACCGCCTGGACGCCGACCTGGCGCAGGCTGCCGGTGTAGACGAACCCGCCGGTGCCGGTCCCGAGCGTGGCCGCGAGCGCCGGCACGGCGAAGATCCCGGTCGCAAGCGTTCCCCACACACCGGCCAGGCCGTGCACGGCGACCGCGCCGATCGGATCGTCGAGACCGATCGACTCGATCCAGAGCACGCCGCCGACCGCGAGCGCGCCGGCCCCGAAGCCGATCAGGATCGCCGCCCACGGCGCCACGAAGCCACAGGCCGCCGTCACGGCGACGAGCGCTGCGATGACCCCGTTCAGGAGCATCGAGAGGTCGGGCTTGCCGACCGCGACCCACGACGTGAGCACGCCGCCGAGCGCGCCGGCCGCGGCGGCCACAGCGGTCGTGAGGGCGACATAGGCGAAGAAGCCGACGTGCTCGCCGCTCGCGATCCCGAGCGTCGAGCCCGCGTTGAAGCCGAACCAGCCGAACCAGAGGATCAGCACACCGAGCGTCGTGAAGGCCATGTTGTGGCCCGGGATCGCGTTCGGCCTGCCGTCGGCGCCATACTTGCCGAGCCGCGGCCCCAGCAGCAGGGCGCCGGCGAGCGCCGCGAGCGCGCCCTGGTAGTGGACGACGGTTGACCCGGCGAAGTCCTGCATGCCGAGCGCGAAGAGCCAGCCGTCGGGATGCCAGATCCAGTGCGAGACGACGGAGTAGACGACCGTGAAGGCCGCGCCGAAGGCGAAGTAGACCCAGAGCCGCGTGCGCTCGGCCATCGCGCCCCAGACGATCGCGATCGAGACCCCCGCGAACACGGCCTGGAAGAAGTAGGCGCCCGCCGCCGGGATCGTCCCGAACCACGAGAAGGGGGCCGCGCCGACGGCCAGCAGCGCGTCGACGTCCGGCATGAACCCGGAGCCGCCGACGAAGCCGTTGCCGCCGTCGCCGAAGGCGATCCCGAAGCCGACGACGTAGTAGACGAGCGCCGCGAGCGCGAACGTGAGCACGTTCTTCGCGGCGATGTGACCGACGTTCTTCATCCGCGTCAGCCCGGCCTCGAGGAAGGCGAACCCGGCCTGCATGAACATGACGAGGATCGCGGCGACGACGACCCAGATGGTCGAGGCGGCGATCGCGAGGTCGCGGTTGCTCATGCCTCCACCTCCACGAGGGCGCGGCCGGTGCGGTTGTGGCGCACGTCGTACACGGGCGTCGTCCAGACGATCCCGTCACCGGACTCGTGGCCGGTCCGCGCCGTCTCGACGACGGTCTCGACGATCGCCTCCGCCAGCTCGTCCTCGACGACGAAGACGAGCAGCGCCTTGGGCAGGAAGCGCGACTCGAAGACGCGCCCGCGGTACTCGTGCGTGATTCCCGGCTGGCGGCCGTGGCCGACGGCTTCGAGCACCGTCACGCCGACGTGGCCGGTCGCCGCCTCCACGGCGTCCATCACCGCCTCCACGCGATCCCTCACGACGACTGCCTCCACCTTGACCATCGACGACCCTCCTTCGGACCACAAAAAAAGCGCCCGGAGCTGAGAGCTCCGAGGCGCCATCGCCTTCGGTCTCCGCCTTCGACGGCGGAACCTGCTTCGACCGTAGCACCGTCCACGGACGGATGCAAAACGCTTGTCACGGGGCCGGGCGTGGTGCTATTGTCGCGCGCGTGAGACTCTTCCACGCCTAGATCACGCGTTGCCGCGGCCCGCCTGGACGGGCCGAAAGGCCCGTGCCCGCGCTCTCGCTCCTAGAGCCGCAGAGCGTTCTTGGTGGTAGTTGCCTGGAGGAGAACCATGAGTGAGGTCATCGAATTGCATCGTTCTGCGCCCGCCGTCGAAGTGACGGATCTCCGCAAGGAGTTCGTTCGCCGCGACAAGAAGGCGGGCCGCTTCGCACGCAAGCGCCGCGCCGCGATCAGCGGCGTCAGCTTCACCATGCACCGTGGCGAGTGCGTCGCCATCCTGGGCCAGAACGGCTCGGGGAAGTCGACGCTCGTCCGGCTGCTCTCGACCCTGCTGCTGCACGACGGAGGCAGCGCCCGGGTCTTCGGCCACGACGTCTTCGCCGAGCCGCGCCCCGTGCGCAAGCTCGTCAACCGCGTCTCGGTCGAGGCCAGCTTCTTCAAGAAGATGTCCGCGGGCGAGAACCTCCACTACGCGGCCCGGTACTACGGGATGGGCCCGCGGGAGACGCGCGCGAAGATCCCCGACATCCTCTCCAGGGTCGGCTTCCCCGTCGACCGACGCACCGAGCCGATGGAGAACCTCTCGCGCGGAATGCAGCAGAAGGTGGCGCTCGCACGTGCGCTGCTCACCTCGCCGGTGCTGCTCCTGCTCGACGAGCCGACGACGGGCCTCGACCCGCGCTCGAAGCTCGAGGTGCAGGACTTCATCCGCGAGGTGCGCACCTCGCACGACTCGACGATCCTGCTCTGCACGCACGACCTGGCCGAGGCGGAGGCCCTGGCCGACCGCGTCGGCATCCTCGACCGCGGCGAGCTCCTGTTCCTCGAGACCGTGCCGGAGGTGCTCGAGCGCTTCGGCGTGCAGACGCTCGAGCAGGCGTTCTTCGCCGCCACCGGGCGTGAGTTCGAGATGGAGACGGACGACGACGACGAGGACCGGGAGGTGTTCGCATGAGAGCTCTGGCCGGAACCGTTCGGAGTGAGCTGATCGGGCTCGGCGGCGTCGTCGAGCGCAACGTCTACCTGACCCGCCGCTACATCTGGTGGGACGTCGCGTTCATGGTCTGGACGATCGCGAACACGCTCACGATCGTCTTCATCGCCGAGGGGATCGAGGCGACGGGAGGCGAAATCGATGTGGAGCGGGCGACCACCGTTCTCCTGATCGGCGCCGTCGTCTGGGCCTACCTCGGGATCCTCTTCGAATTCATGACGGAGACGGTCGCGTGGGAGCGCTGGGAGGGGACGATCGAGTACACGTTCATGGCCCCGCTCTCGCGGGCGATGCACCTGGCCGGGGCGGGCATGTTCGCGGTGCTCTATGGCCTGATTCGGGCGATCATCCTCTTCGTCGTCGTCGCGTTCTTCTTCGAGCTGGCGATGCCGAACGCGGACTACTTCGCCGCCTTCGTCGTGCTGCTCGCCGGGTCGATCGCGTTCATCGGGATCGGGATCATGACGGCGGTCCTGCCACTGATTTCGCCGGAGAAGGGCGCACAGCTCGGCTTCGTCGCGCAGGGAATGCTGCTCGTCGTCTCGGGCGTCTACTACCCGGTCGAGGTGCTCCCGACGTGGATGGAGTGGCTCTCGGTGATCTCGCCGGCGACCTACGCGCTCGACGGGATCCGCGGGGCCATCCTCGACGGCGAGGGGCTCTCGACGATGGGCGACGAGATCTGGCCGCTGCTGCTGATCGGCGCGGTCGCGGTGCCGCTCGGCCTCTTGATCTTCCGCCGCGGCGAGCTGTACGCGAAGAAGCACGGCAAGCTCAAGCGCTCGGGATGATCACGCTGCGAACAGTCGAGACGGACGGCGATCTGGAGGCCTGGATCGCCGTCCGACGCCGCGTGCTCCCCGACGAGCCGGCCGCGACGATGGAGCAGATGCGGGCACTCGAGGCGCCGGATCGGCTGCTGCTCCTGGCGGAGCGGGGCCGCGAGCTCGCGGGCAGCGGCCTCGCTGCCCGCTCGGACACGGGAGGCGGCTTCGTCGCGCCGCGCGTGCTGCCCGAGCACCGCCGCCTCGGCGTGGGGACGGCGCTGCTCGACCCGCTGCTCGAGCACGTGCGCGCCCACGGCTTCGAGGCCGCTGTCGCGCTCGCCGAGGACGAGGCGTCCGTCGCGTTCGCCCACCGGCACGGCTTCGTCGAGGTCGACCGCCAGGTCGAGCAGGTGCGCGACGTCTCACCGGACGAGCCGCCGCCCGCTCCGTACGAGGGCCTGGCGTTCGTGGCGGTCGAGGAGCGCCCGGAGCTCCTGGAGCGCTCCTTCGGCGTCGCGGAGCAGGGCTACGCCGACCTCGCGCTCGCAAGCGGCTCGATGCGCGTGACGTTGGCGGAGTGGCTGCGCGACGAGGCGACGCTGCCCGGCGGCTCGATCGTCGCCCTCGACGGCGAGCGCGTCGTCGGCTATGCCGGCCTGCTCTCCTGGAACGACGACGACACTCGGGCGGAGAACGGGTTGACCACGGTCGACCGCGAATGGCGCCGGCGCGGCCTCGCGACGGCGCTGAAGCGGCACCAGATCGCGTGGGCCTCGGCTCACGGGATCCGTGAGCTCGTCACCTGGACGCAGACCGGCAATGAGGGCATGCGCACCGTGAACGAAGCACTCGGGTACGTGACTCGGACGATCAGCCTCCGCATGCGCCGGGAGCTCACGTGAGCCGCTTGAGACCGCGGCGCGTGGGCGCGGTGCCGTGGTTCATGTTCACGGAGGCCGGCCTGTCGGCCTCCTTCGCCGGCACCTTCACGATCGTCGGCGTCCTCTACGTCTCCGACATCGGCCTCTCGCCGCTCCAGCTCGTGCTGATCGGCACCGTGATGGAGGTGACCGCCTTCCTCTTCGAGATTCCGACCGGGGTCGTCGCCGACACGTACTCGCGACGCACCTCGCTGATCGTCGGCTGGTTCCTGCACGGCGGCTCGTTCGCGTTGATCGCCGTGGCGCCGAACTTCGAGACGCTGCTCGTCGCTTCCGCGCTCTCCGGCCTCGCCTTCACGTTCGAGAGCGGCGCCTATGAGGCCTGGATCACCGACGAAGTGGGCGCCGACGTGGTGGGGCCGATCTTCATGCGCGGGGCGCGGGCGAGCTACGCCGGCGCGATCGTCGGGATCCTGACCGCGGTGGGCATCGCCGCCGCCTTCGGGCTGCGGGCGGCCGTCCTCGCCGGCGGCCTCGCGGCGCTCGCGATCGCCGTCGCGGGCGTCCTCCTCATGCCCGAGACCGGCTTCACGCGGCATCGCGTCGAGGGCCGCGAGGGGTGGCGAGCCGTCGCCGGCACGGCAGTCGACGGCGGCAAGCTCGTGCGGGCGCAGCCGCTCGTCGCCCTGATCCTCGCGATCACGTTCTTCGCCGGCATGTCGACCGAGGCTCTCGACCGGCTGTGGGAGGCGCACTTCCTGCGCGACATCGGCCTGCCCGAGCTCTGGTCGCTCGATCCGGTCTGGTGGTTCGCCGTCTTCCGGGTCGGCGAGATGCTGCTCGGCATGGCCGGGACGACACTCCTCCTGAAGCGCATCCAGAAGTTCCCGGCGCAGTCGATGGCCCGCGTCCTGATCGTGTTGACGGCGCTCCAGCTCGGCGCCATCCTCGTCTTCGGCTTCGCGGGCGGGCTGCTCGTCGCGATCGCTGGCTACTGGCTGTACAGCCTGACGCGCTCGCTCGCGAACCCGGCGTACATGACGTGGTTGAACCAGAACATCACCGATTCGCGCGTGCGGGCGACCGTGATTTCCTTCTCGGGCCAGATCGACGCGGTCGGCCAGGCGGGCGGCGGCCCCGTGCTGGGCGCGATCGGGAACGCGTGGGGAATCCGAGCCGCGCTCGCCGCGAGCGCAGCCGTGCTCGCCCCCGCGCTCGGCCTCTATGCACGCGCGCTGCGACACGGGGGCGTCGAGCCGGAGCTCTCCGATCTGCCGCCGGCCGACAGCCCGGCGGTGGTATAGAATCCGCGCGAGTTTCGAGGCGACGGGGCCTCGGGCGCACCGCAGATGCGGGGCAGCCCGGGGCCTCTTCGCATTTTCTGGAGAGACCACGGCAACCGAAGGAGCGAGCATGGCGATGATCGAGAGCAGGCACCGGGCAACGAGCGACCCGGACTCGCGCAAGCAGGTCGTGAAGCGGGTGAAGGACGAGAAGGTGGAGTACGTCCTCTTCTGGTTCACCGACCTCGAAGGGCATCTGAAGAGCTTCGCGATCACTCCCGGCGAGATCGAGGCGGCGCTCGACGACGGGATGGGCTTCGATGGCTCGTCGATCACCGGGTTCAACGCGATCGAGGAGTCGGACATGGTCGCGATCCCCGACCCCGACACCTTCACGATCATGCCCGCGCGCCCCGGCGAGTCGGTGGTCGGCCGGATGATCTGCGACGTCGTCAAGCCGGACGGCGAGCCGTACGAGGGCGACCCGCGCTTCGTGCTGCGCCGCGCGCTCGAGCGGATGGAGTCGATGGGCTTCGACACGTTCAACATCGGCCCCGAGCTGGAGTACTTCCTCTTCGAGGACAACAAGGGCACGGTCACGCTCGACGAGGGCGGCTACTTCGCCATGACGGCGCTCGACGCGGCCACGGAGCTGCGCAACGAGACGATCCAGGCGCTCGAGGCGGTCGGGATCCCGATCGAGTACCACCATCACGAGGTGGCGCCCTCGCAGCACGAGATCGACATGCGCTACGCGCCGGCGCTCGAGATGGCCGACGCGACGATCACGTACCGGCTCGTCGTCAAGGAGATCGCGGCGAAGAACGGCGTCTACGCCACCTTCATGCCCAAGCCGCTCTTCGGTGAGAACGGCTCCGGCATGCACACACACATGTCCCTCTTCACCGAGGGCCGGAACCGCTTCTTCGACAGCGACGACACGCATCACCTGTCTGCGGAGGCCCGCTCGTTCATCGCAGGGCTGCTGCGCCACGCACGCGAGCTGTCGGCGATCTTCGCCCAGTGGGTGAACTCGTACAAGCGCCTCGTGCCCGGCTACGAGGCGCCGGTCTACTGCGCGTGGTCGCAGCGCAACCGCTCGGCGCTGATCCGGATTCCGCTCTACAAGCCCGGGTCCGAGCAGGCGACGCGCGCCGAGATCCGCTGCCCGGATCCCTCGTGCAACCCCTACCTCACGTTCGCCGCGCTGCTGCACGCGGGCCTGGAGGGCATCGAGCAGGGCTACGAGCTCGAGGAGCCGATGGACTCGAACCTCTACCACCTCACCGCCGACGAGCGGAAGGAGCGCGGGATCGTCGCGCTGCCGGAGACGCTCGGCGAGGCGGTCGACGCGCTCGCGGGGTCGGAGCTGATGCGGAAAGCGCTCGGCGACCACATCTTCGACCGCTACGTCGAGCTGAAGCGCAAGGAGTGGGACGAGTACCGGATCCAGCTGACCCAGTGGGAGCTCGACCGCTACCTGCCAGTTCTGTAGGCGCCGCCTCTGTAGGCGCAAGCTGGGGCATCCGCAGGAGCGGATGCCCCAGCGCGCAAGATCCCTGAAGGAGGCGGCTTCGCCGCCTCACCTGCCCGGTGGCGAGCCGGGGCGAAGGAACGCTCACTCGACAATCGCCCCTCGGAGGTTCACACTGGTGGCGAGGTCCTGCGCGGCAAGGCGAGCTGCGCGACCTTTACTGACGGCCGATCGCAGGCTCCTCCGGGAGCCTGTGGTCGTTCAAGCGTGGGGGAACCCATGGTTCCCCCACGAGCCCCCTCCTTCTTCGGTGCCGCGAGCCGGCCACTGCGGGGCTACGCGGAGATCAACTCCGCTTCGCCCGCGGATACGGCGCGACAAGTCAACGCTTGCGCGTCGCTTCGCTCGCGCGGAAAGGCGCTTGGGGCGCTAGAGGAACTTGGCGATGGACTCGCGGACGACCGAGAGGCCGATCACGCGGGTGCCCTCGTCGATCGCGCCGATCGCCTCGGCCGGCACGAGCCGGCGTCCGCGCAGGAAGCCCGAGCGAACGGCGAGCGCGTCGGGCACGTCGGGCTGGGTGCCGTACATCGGCGCCTCCACCCGGCCCACGAACCGCCCACGCGCGTCGGCCACGATAAAGCCCTTCACGCTGCGGAGGTCGAAGGCGACGCTACTCATTGCCGAGAACCTATTCCCGGTCGATGAAGTTTCTCCCGCACGCGAGGTAAGGAGTTTGTTAATCCCAGGCGCGGTAGTGCCTCAGTTTGAGGCTAGCCCCACAGCTTCCACCAAGGCTTCTTGGGTTCGGGCGACGGGGCTTCCGACTTCAGCTTCGCTTCTGCTTGCCGCGTTTCCCTGCTCCGCTTCACTTCCGGGTCCGTGAGCTCAGGCTTGTCAGGCTTCCTTGGTTCCTCAGGCTCAGGCATGCACGGAAGCTTACGCCGATCTGTCCTGAACGGCGATAGGCAAGCCGTGGGTCAGACGCCTACGCTCGTCGAGGGAGGGGAGCAGGCACCGCTTCTAGAGGCACTACCCCAGGCGCCTACAATCGCGCGATGGACGCCTCCGCGCGGCACCTGCGCCTGCTCACCGAGACGATCGCGGCGGTCAACTCCACGCTCGACCTGGAGGAGGTGCTCGAGCTCGTCGCCACCGAGGTCGCGGACGCACTCGGCGCCGACGCGTGCTTCGTCTACCTATACGACGAGCGCGCGGACGAGCTCGTCCTGCGCGCGACGCACGGCTCGCGCGTCGAGGAGATGACGCGGCGGCCGCGGCTGCGTCCCGGTGAAGGGATCACGGGTGCTGCGGCCGCGGAGCGGGCGCCGATCGCGATCGCGGCGCGCGCCCATCTCGACCCGCGCTTCAAGCAGTTCCCGAACCTGCGGGAGGACGAGTACGAGTCGATCCTCGCCGTGCCGATCGTCACCCGCGACACGCTCGAGGGCGCGCTGAACGTGCGCACGCGCGAGCCGCGCGAGTGGCCCGCACCCGAGATCGACCTGCTGGTGGCGATCGCCTCACAGGTGGCGCAGTCGATCGAGCACGCCAAGCTCTACGCCGAGGCGCAGCGGCGCGTGCACGAGCTCGAGGCGCTGGCACGGATCTCGGAGGCGGTCTCCGAGTCGCTCTACCTCGAAGAGTCGCTGGAAGCGATCGTGAAGACGACGATGACGGCCGTCGACGCGACGGGCGCCGCACTCGTCCTCGACGACGGGCGGATCGCCTGGCCCGAGGGACGGCCGGGCGCGCATGCGCTGCGGCTGCCGCTGCGCTGGAAGCGGCGCGTGATCGGCGAGCTCGTCTGCGATCGCGACACGCCGTTCACCGCCGCCGATCGGCAGCTGCTGGAGGCGATCGCGCACCACGCCGCGGTTGCGCTCGAGCACGGGCGCGCGGTGATGCGCGGCGTGCTCGCGCAGGAGATCCACCACCGCGTGAAGAACAACCTCCAGACCGTCGCGTCGCTGCTGCGCCTGCAGGCCCGCTCGCCGGGGGTCGATCCGCACAAGGCTCTGACCGACTCCGTCAACCGGATCCTGGCGATCGCGGCCGTCCACGAGGTGCTGACCGAGCATCGCGAGGACGACGTCGACCTGCACGAGCTGATCGACCGGTTGCGCGCGATGCTCGTTCAGGGGCTCGTCGCCGGTAAGTCCGTCGAGGCCGAGCTCGCCTCCGTCTCGCTCGCCGGCGACCGCGCGACCGCGCTCGCACTCGTCTTCTGCGAGCTCTTCGGCAACGCGCTCGAGCACGGAGGAGCAACCGTTCGGATCGAGCTCGGGCGTGACGGCGAGTCGGTCACGCTCACGATCGCGGACGACGGCCCGGGCCTGAACGGCGGGGCCGACGGGATCGGGCTTTCGATCGTCCGGGCGCTCGTGCGCGACGAGCTCGGGGGCACGCTCGAGCTGCGCGCCGGGGACGGCCTGCGTGCGGAGGTGGTCTTCCCGGCGTGAAGATCCTGATCGCCGAGGACGAGACGATCATCCGCATGGACCTCCGTGCGCTGCTCGAGGGGGCCGGGTTCGAGGTGTGCGCGGAGGCACGCGACGGCGAGGAGGCGGTCGAGCTCGCCCGCTCGCATGAGCCCGACCTCGCCGTGCTCGACGTGAAGATGCCGCGGCTGGACGGGATCGAAGCGGCACGCCGCATGCTCGAGGAGCGGCCGATCCCGATCGTGATGGTGACCGCATACGGGGAGCGGGAATTGGTCTCGCGCGCCGTTGAGGCCGGGGTGTTCGGCTACCTCGTCAAGCCGTTCCGCGAGACCGACCTGCTGCCCGCGATCGCGACCGCGCGGGCGCGCCACGAGGAGCTGTCGGCGCTGCGCGAGGAGGCGGAGTCGCTCGCCGACGCGCTCGCGGCACGCAAGGCGATCGAGCGCGCGAAGGGGCTGCTGATGGCGAAGGAGAACCTCTCGGAGGCGGACGCCTTCGCGAGGCTGCGCAAGGCGAGCCAGGTGTCCGGCCGGCCGTTGAAGGTCGTCGCCGAGGCCGTCGTCGCGACGCTGGAGCCCACGTGAGCGAGCATCCGCACGCCGCCGCCGCACGCCGGGGCTTCGAGAGCTTCGTCCGCGGCGACGTGAGCGGCCTGCTCGGCCTGTTCGCGCCCGATGCGGTCTGGCACGTGCCCGGCGCCAACGCGATGACCGGCGACTACCGCGGCCTGGAGGAGATCGGTGCCTTTCTGCGCCGGACGGCCGAGCTGACGGGCGGCACCTACAGGGTCGACCTGCTCTGGGCGGTCGCGGACGACGACAACCTCGTGACGGTCTACCGCGCCCGAGGAGAGCGGGACGGCGGCCGGACTCTGGACATCGAGCAGGCCCTCCTCATCCGGGTCGAGGACGGGCTCTGGCGCGACATCCGGGCCCAGCCGCTCGACGCGGCCGCGTTCGATGCCTTCTGGGCCTAGTTCTGCTCCAGCAGGCGTGCCTCGCCGCGCCGGCGGTGCAGGCGGAGGGCGAGCCAGAGGAGCAGGGCGAGCAGGACGAGCGGCCCGACGATGACGAGCACGTAGAGAGCGATCAAGCCCTCCAGGACCAGGATGTCGAGGATGCGGTCGATCGCGCCATCCTCGGCCGGCGCGGCATCGAGCTGCTCCGTCGTCAGTCCGAGCTGAATCGTCGCCAGGCGCGCTTCCTCGCGCGTCCCGCTGAGCGCGGCGCGCAGATCGGCGAGGCGACGCCGCGCTTCGGCGCGCTGCGCCTGCAGGACGACGCGCTCCTCCTCGACGAGATCCGGGTTCGCGAGCTGGCTGTTCAACTTGGCGATCTGCCGCTGCGTCTCGGCGATCTGAGTGGCGAGGTCGTCGGCGGTGCCCTGGAGGTCCTCGATGCCGAAGCGCTGGCTGACGATCGTGCCGAGCGAGGTGAGTTGGACGAGCGCGCTCTGCACCCGGGCGATCGGGACCCTCAGCGTCAGCTGGGCAGAGCCGATCCCCGCAGAGGGGGCGTCGTAGCTCACGGACTGGACATGGCCGCCGAGCGAGCGGGCCACACGCATGGCGCGCTGGGTCGCGGCCGAGAGGTCGTCGAGATCGTCGACGCGCAGGTCGAGCTGAGCGTCGAACCGCTGGAGGCGACCCGGGCTCGGCGCGATCGCAGCATCCGTGCCCGCCGAAGAGGGGGGAGCGCTCTGCCGGGCGGAATCGAGGCTCTCCTCCTCCGCGCCGGCCGAACCGGAGGTGACGGCCGCGGTACCGCCGCCGGCCGTTGCCCCGTCGGTGCGCTCGTCGGGCCGGGTGAGGCCGATCACGCCCGCCGCGACGACGGCCACGGCGAGCGTGGCAGGCGTGGCCACGAGCAGGAAGCGGCGCAGATCGAGGCGTCGCGGAAGGCGCGCCAGCAGCGGCGCCGGCGCCGGCTCCTGGGCGGCGACGAGGCGGATGCGCTCGCGCAGCTCGGCGGGCGCCACCGGGCGCGCGGCCCGAATCTCGTTCAGCAGGGGCTCAGACGACGACATGCGCATCCATCCTCTCTTCCAGCTTCTTGAGCGCCCGGGACAGCCGGGTCGAGACCGCGGTCGGGCTGACGCCGAGCACGCGCGCCGCCTCTTCGCCGTCCAGCTCGAGCAGCACTCGGAGCGCGATCACCTCGCGCTCGCCGGCGCTGAGGGACGCGAGCGCCGCCTCGAGCTCCGGCGAGAGGCCCTCGGCGAGCTGCACGTCCACGCGCTCGGGCGGTGCCACGCGCTCCTCGCGGCGGCGGCGGCGCTCCTCGGCGCGGAACCAGTCGAGCGCGGTCGTGCGGGCGATCTGGCAGAGCCAGGTGCGGGCGCTCGCGCGGCGGCCGTCGAAGCGCCGCCACAGCTTGAGCGCCTTCTCGAAGGTCTCGGCGGCGAGATCCTCGGAAAGCGCCGGATCGCGAGTCAGGTAGACGAGGTAGCCGTACACGTCGTCGAGATGACGCTCGGCGGTCGCGGCGAAGCTCGCAGCGGTGTTCGCCGCGTCGACGCGGGCACTCCGAACGGGAAGCGTCATCGCCTGCACACGGTGTCTACGCCGCCGGACGGCCCCTCGTCACACTTGCGGACTCGTCGATCACGAGGCCACGATCAGCTGGATTGGGCGGCTTCGAAGAGCTGCTCCCACTGCGCGAGAAGCGCCTCCAGGTCGTCCCGTGCGGCCTTGTGGGCGGAGAGCGTGGCCACGTCGCCCCAGTCCTCCGCGAGCCTCCGCTCGAGCTCGGCGAGCTCGGCCTCGCGTGCCTCGATCGCCGACTCGATCTTCTGAAGCTGGCTCGGCTGGCGCGGCTTGGGCTTGGCCGGCTTCGGCTTCGCCGCGGGCTCCTGCTTCGGCTCCTTGGGAGCCGGGGCATCCTCACCCGCGCGGATGCGCACGTAGTCGGCCCAGCCGCCGGCGTACGAGCGCAGGCCGCGGTCCTCGATCGCGACGATCCGCTCCGCCACCGCGTCGAGCACGGCGCGGTCGTGCGAGACCAGCAGCACCGTGCCGGGAAACGCCTCCAGCGCCGCCTCGAGCGCCTCGCGGCTCTCCAGGTCGAGATGGTTGGTCGGCTCGTCGAGCACGAGGAAGTTGGCGCCGCTCGCGACGACGAGCGCGAGCGCGAGGCGGCGCCGCTCACCGCCCGAGAGCGCCACGACGGGCTTTTCGTGCTCGTCCCAGCCGGAGAAGAGGAAGCGCCCGAGGAGGGCCTGCGCCTGCGGCCGCTGGAGCCCGGTGGCGCCCATCGCGCACTCGAGCACGCTGCCGCGCTCGTCCAGCTCGACCTCGTGCTGGGAGAAGTACGCGATCTCGACGCCGTGCCCGAAGCGGCCGACGTGGCCGTTCACGAGCGCCTCGAGCAACGTCGTCTTGCCGGAGCCGTTCGGCCCGATCAGCGCCACGTGCTCGCCGCGCTCGAGCACGAGCTCGGCGTCGTGCAGGAGCGGCTTTTCGCCCGCTGCGAGGTCCACGTGCAGCGCCTCGACCACGGTCCGGCCGCTGCGTTTTGGCTTCAGGAACTCGAAGCCGAGCGTGCGCCGTCCCCCTCCCGGTGCCTCGACGCGGATCTTCTCGATCCGCGCGATCTGCTTCAGCTTCGCCTGCGCCTGGCGGGACTTCGTCCCGTAGCGGAAGCGGGCGACGAAGCGCTCCAGCCGTTCGATGTCCTCGGCCTGCCGCTCGGCGAAGCGCGCCTGCATGGCCAGCCGTGCTGCCTTCTCCTGCCGCCACACGTGCCACTTGCCGGGGAAGTAGACGGACTTGCCGCCCTCGAGCTCGAGCACCGCCGTGCCCACCGACTCGAGGAACCAGCGATCGTGCGCGACGAGCACGACGGCGGCGTCGATCGTCGAGAGCTCCTGCTCGAGCCATTCGATCGAGGCCATGTCGAGATGGTTCGTCGGCTCGTCGAGGAGCAGCAGGTCGGGCTGCCCCGCGAGCGCGCGGGCGAGCGACGCGCGCGTCAGCTCTCCGCCGGAGAAGGTCTCGAGGCCCCGGTCGAGGTCGCCGTCCACGAAGCCGAGCCCGCGCAGGACACTGGTGGCGCGGTCGCGCCAGCCGTAGCCGCCGGCGTGCTCGAGCCGCGCCTGTGTCTCGCCGTAGCGCCGCAGCGTCTCCGGGGCATGATCGCCGGAGGCCATCGCCTCCTCGAGCCGGCGCAGCTCGCGCTCGGCCTCGACGAGATCGGACGCGCCCGACAGGGCGTACTCGCGGAGGCTCTGCCCACCCAGCCGCGGGGGCCGCTGGTCGTGCAGCGCGACGCGCGCGCCCTTCTCCCAGGCGAGCTCGCCGCCCTGGAGCTCGGTCTCGCCGATCAGCGCGCGCAAGAGCGTCGTCTTGCCGGCGCCGTTCGGGCCGGCGAGCGCGAGCCTGTCGCGCCGCTCGACCTTGAACGAGACGCCGTCGAAGAGCGGGTCGCCCGAGTGCTCCTTGCGCAGGTTGGACGCGATCAGGACGGCCAAGGCTTAGCCTCCAGCCCCGGTGAGCGCCCTCGTTGCTGGCGCGTTTCTCGCGGTGCGTCGGCCGGTGGCACAGTACGGAGGTACGGGCCGCCGGGTGGAGCGCCGCGAGGAACGCGAGGTGTCGACGGAGGCCGGCTTCGCCGGCCGGGAGTCGACACCGGTCAGGAGCGAGGGAGCGATCAGGACTGCCATGCTCCAAGGGTAATGGCGCGCGTGCTCGCTCTCGACGTCGGGACGTCCTCCGCTCGGACGCGGGTGTACGACGAGCGGGCCGAGCCCATTCCGGGCGCCGGCGTGCAGGAGCGCTACACCTCGACCCGAGGCCACTCCGGCCGCCTGGGCGAGTTCGACGCCGACGAGCTCGTCGCCGTCGCGGAGGACGCGATCGAGCGTGCGCGGCGGGACATCGACGGCGAGGTCGACGCCGTCGCGATCTCGTGCTTCTGGCACAGCCTCGTCGCGCTCGACCACGACGGCCGTCCGCTCACGCCCGTCCTGACGTGGCGGCATCTGGAGGGCGCGGCGGAGGTCCCGCTCGACCCCGACGCCGTCCACGCGCGCACCGGCTGCCCGCTGCACCCGAGCTTCTGGCCGATGAAGATCGCCGGCCTGCAGGCGAGCGGGGTGCGCGCGGCGCGCTATGTCTCCTTCTCGGACCTGCTCACGGACGGCCGCACGAGCCTGTCGATGGCGAGCGGCACGGGCCTGCTCGGCCTCGACGGGCGCTGGGACGCGGAGCTGCTGGAGACGCTCGGCCTGGACGAGGAGCAGCTGCCCCAGCTCGCCGACGAGCTCGTGGTCGGCGACGGCGCCGCGGCGAACGTCGGCTCCGGCGCGATCGGCAGGCGGTGCGCGGCGCTCACGATCGGCACCTCCGGGGCCCTGCGGACGATCCACGAGCCGAGCACTCCGCAACCCGGGCTCTTCCTCTACCGGCTCGACACCGAGCGCGTGTGCGAGGGCGGTTCGATCTCGGATGGCGGGAATCTGCTCGCGTGGCTGCGACGGCTGGTCGGTGACGTGTCGACGGACGGGCTCGCGCACGAGCCGCCCTCGCAGCTCGACTTCCTACCGCTGCTCGGCGGCGAGCGCAGTCCGGGCTGGGACGCGACTCGCCGGGGCTCCGTGGCCGGGCTCTCGTTCGAGACGACTCCGCGCGAGCTCGTGCACGCGGCGCTCGACGGCGTCGCCTACCGCTTCGCCGAGATCGCCGAGCGGATGCCCGAGATCGAGCAGCTCATCGGCAGCGGCGGAGCGCTGCGTCACAATCCCGACTGGGCGCAGATCCTCGCCGACGTGCTGGAGCGGCCCCTGACCCTCTCGGCCGCCGAGGAGGCCTCGGCTCGCGGCGCGGCGATCGTCGCACTCGAGCGGCTCGGCCTGACGCCGCCTGCGGCCCCCCTCGGGCCGACCTTCGAGCCGCGGCCCGAGCGCGCCGAGGCCCATCGCGCCGCCCGCGAGCGGCACCGCCGGCTCTACGAGACGCTGACCTGACCTTCGCGGACGAGGCCGCGCGCGGTCTCGGCAATATGCGCCGCGTCGATGCCCGCGGCGTCCAAGAGCTGCGCCGGCTTCCCCGAGTGCGGCATGCCCGATACCGCAAGGCGGACGATTCGCGGCCGCTCGTCCGCATCTGCCAGCGCACCGGCGACGGCCTCGCCGAGCCCGCCCTCCGGCCAGTGGTCCTCGACGGTCACGAGCGGCGTCTCGATCGCTCTCAGCGTCTCGACGTCGAGCGGCTTGACCGAGTAGCAGTCGATCACCCGCGCCTGGATCCCGTCGTCGGCGAGCTCGTCGGCCGCCTTCAACGCCTCGTGCACGGTGATCCCGGCCGCCACGATCGTCACGTCGTCCGCGTCGGAGGAGCGCAGCGTCTTGCTGCCGCCGACCGGGAACGACTCCTCGGGGCCGTAGACGACCGGCGTGTCCGCCCGCGTCGTACGCAGGTAGGAAATGCCTTCGAGGTCGGCCATCGAGCGCACGAGCGCGGCCGTCTGGTTCCCGTCACAGGGGTAGAGGACGGTGGAGCCGTGCACGGCGCGGAACTCGGCGAGATCCTCGAGCGCCATCTGCGAGGGGCCGTCCTCGCCGATCGAGACGCCGGCGTGCGAGCCGCAGAGCTTCAGCGTCGCGCGGCTGATCGCAGCCATGCGGACGAAGTCGTAGCCGCGGCTCATGAAGGCCGCGAAGGTGGACGCGAACGGCTTCCAGCCGAGCACCTGGAGCCCGACCGCCGCCGCGATCATCTGCTGCTCGGCGATGTACATCTCCAGGTACCGCTCCGGATGTGCGTCCCGGAACAGCTCGGCGTAGGTCGAGTTCGAGACCTCGCCGTCCAGGACGACGACATCGCCGCGCTCCCCGCCGAGCGCCGCGAGCGCCTCGCCGTAGGCCCTGCGGGTCGAGATCTCGTCGCCGAGCTCCCAGCGCGGCCATTCGACCGGCGTGGGCTCGAAGCGGTGCGGCTCGCGGGCCTCGGGCTTCGGCACGTCGACGACGTGGTTGCGGACCCCGCCCAGCTCAGCCACGGCCTCCTCGGAGACAGCCTTGCCGTGCCAGCCGTCCGCGTTCTCGACCTTCGAGTACCCCTTGCCCTTGATCGTCCGGGCGACGATCGCGGTCGGCTTCCCTGCCGTCCCCTCCGCCTCGACGTAGGCGGCGTCGATCGCGTCCATGTCGTGCCCGTCGATCTCGATCGCGTGCCAGCCGAAGGCGCGCAGGCGGTCGGAGTAGGAGGAAAGATCCCAGCCGTGCATCGTCTCGCCGCGCTGGCCGAGGCGGTTCACGTCGATGATCGCGGTCAGGTTGTCGAGCCCGTAGAAAGCGGCGTGCTCGGCGGCCTCCCACATCGAGCCCTCGGCCATCTCGCTGTCGCCGCAGATCACCCAGACGCGGAAGGGGAGTCGGTCGAGTCGCTTGCCGGCGAGCGCCATGCCGACGCCGATCGGCAGCCCCTGGCCGAGCGAGCCTGTCGCGACGTCGACCCAGGGGAGCACCGGCGTGGGATGGCCCTCGAGCCGCGAGCCGAACTGGCGATAGGTGCCGAACTCTTCCTCGGAGAGGACGCCCGCGGCACGGAAGAGGCCGTAGACGAGCGGCGACGCGTGGCCCTTCGAGAAGACGAGCCGGTCGTTCCCCGGGCTCTTCGGCTGCTCGAAGTCGTAGCGGAAGTGCTTCGCGAGCAGGACCGCGGCGAGGTCGGCGGCCGACATCGAGGAGGTCGGGTGACCCGATCCGGCCTTTGCGCTCGCGCGCACGGCGTCGACCCTCAGCTGCTGTCCCAGCTCCTGCCAGAGCTCGCGCTCTTCCATCGTGGGCTCCTCGCTCGTCGTTTGTCGTAACGTAGCGAGCGATGAGGGTCGCGGTCGCATTCGACCACCGGGGCGTGAAGCTGCGCGGGAGGCTGCTCGAAGGGATCGCCGGCCTGAGCCACGAGGTCGTCGACCTCGGCACGGACACCGACGCGGTCCGGATCGACTACCCCGACAAGGCCCGCGAGCTCGGCGAGGCGATTCTCGCGGGCCGGGCCGAGCGCGGCGTGCTCGTCTGCGGCTCGGGTGTCGGGGCTTCGGTCGCGGCCTGCAAGCTGCCCGGGATTCGCGCGGCCGTCTGCCACGACACCTACTCCGCGCACCAGGGCGTCGAGCACGACGACATGAACGTCCTCTGCCTCGGCTCGGAGGTCGTCGGCGCCGAGCTCGCCACGGAGCTCCTGCGGGCGTTTCTCGCGGCGAGGTTTGACGGAGGCGAGCGCTACGTAACGAGACTGCAGAAGGTCGAAGCAATGGAAAGGTCGGCACATGGCTAAATCGAAGTTGCACGAGCTCTCTGAGCTCGGACAGTCCGTCTGGATCGACTCGATCTCACGCGAATGGCTCGAAACCGGCTTCCTGAAGAAGCTGATGAGAGACGACGCCGTCGTCGGGGTGACGTCGAATCCAACCATCTTTCAGAAGTCGCTCGCCGAAGGCAGCTGGTACGACGAGCAGCTGCGCGAGGTCGTGGGAGACGAGGACGACCCCAAGGAGATCTTCTACCGGCTCGCGGTCCAGGACATCGAGACGGCGTGCGACACGCTGCGCGCGGTCTGGGACGAGGGCGGCGGCAAGGACGGGTACGTCTCGATGGAGGTCGATCCCACGCTCGCCTACGACCGCGAGGCGACGATCGAGGAGGCGATGCGGCTGCACGAGTGGATCGACCGGCCGAACCTCTTCGTCAAGATCCCGGCCACCGAGCCCGGTCTCGGCGCGATCGAGGAGTGCATCGCGCGCGGGCGCTCGATCAACGTCACCCTGATCTTCGGGCTCGACCGCTACGCCGCGGTCGCAGAGGCCTACATCCGCGGGCTGGAGCGGCTCGTCGAGTCGGGCGGCGAACCGTCGCCGGTTGCGTCGGTCGCATCCTTCTTCGTCTCGCGCGTCGACACGGAGGCAGACAAGCGCCTCGAGGCGATCGGGACGGACGAGGCACTGGCGTTGCGCGGCAAGCTCGCGATCGCGAACGCCAAGCTCGCATACCGCCGCTACGGCGAGCTCTTCTCCGGCGAGCGCTGGGAGGCTCTCGCCGAGCGGGGCGCGACGCCACAGCGGTGCCTGTGGGCCTCGACGTCGACGAAGAACCCGGACTATCGGGCGACGCTGTACGTCGATGAGCTGATCGGGCCGGAGACGGTGAACACGATGCCGCTCGAGACGATCGAGGCCTTCCAGCAGGACGGCGCCGTGGCACGGACGCTCGACCTCGACCTCGAGGCGGCGGACGCCGTGTTCGCCGACCTCGCTCGCGTCGGCGTCGACTACGACGACGTCACGGACACGCTCGAGCGGGAGGGCGTGCAGAAGTTCTCCGACTCCTTCGACGAGCTGCTGGAGGGCATCCGCGCCAAGCGGTCGGAGCTCGCGACCGCCTGATGTTCCAACCGACGTCGATCGCGGAGCGGATCTGGGCGTATGACGCCTCGCTCTGGACCGGCACGGACGAGGATCAATGGCTGGGCTGGCTCGACGTCGTCGAGCGGATGCGACCACACGTCGGCGAGCTGACCGCGTTCGCGGAGACCGCCGGCGAGCAGTTCGACGCCACCGTGCTACTCGGCATGGGCGGCTCGAGCCTGGCGCCGGAGGTGATCCGGCGCGCCTTCGAGGTCGACTCGTTCCACGTGCTCGACACCACGCACCCAGCGGCGATCCGCCGGCTCGGCGAGGCGCTCGACCTGGAACGGACGCTCTTCCTCGTCTCCTCGAAGTCCGGCTCCACGCTCGAGACGCGCTCCCACCTCGAGCACTTCTGGGAGCTGACCGGCGGCCGGGGCGCGCAGTTCGCGGCCATCACCGACCCCGGCTCCGAGCTGGACGGACTCGCGGTCGAGCGCGGCTTCCGGGCCGTCTTCGCCGGCGAGCCCCAGATCGGTGGGCGCTACTCGGCGCTCTCCATGTTCGGGCTGGTGCCCGCTGCACTGATGGGCGTCGACGTGGCGCGATTCCTCGACCGGGCGCGGGAGACCGTCGAGGCGTGCCGGCTGAACGACGGCAATCCCGGCTACGAGCTGGGCGCGCGCCTCGCCGAAGGGTGGCAGAACGACCGCGACAAGATCTGCATCGACGCCACCCCGAGCGGCTTCGGGCTCTGGGCGGAGCAGTTGCTCGCGGAATCGACCGGGAAGGACGGCAAAGGCCTCGTCCCCGCCCCGGGCGAGCCGCCCGAGGGGGCCGACCGCCAGCGGGGCGAGGTGCTGCTCGCCGACCCGTACGACCTCGGCTCGGAGTGCTACCGCTGGGAGTTCGCGACCGCGGTGGCCGGGCACACGCTCGGGATCAATCCGTTCGACCAACCCGACGTGCAGGCAGCCAAGGACAAGACGAACGAGGTCCTGGAGAGCGGCGAGGCCGCGCGCGAGGCGCAGGGCTCGGTCGAGGAGCTGCTTGCGCAGGCGCGGCCGGGGGACTACGTGGCGATCCTCGCCTTCATCGATCCGGCGCGCGAGGGCGAGCTCGACGCACTCGTGCAGCGCGCCAGCACGACCGGCTGCGTCGTCACGACGGGCCTCGGGCCGCGCTTTCTGCACTCGACCGGCCAGCTGCACAAGGGCGGCCCGAACACCGGCCTCTTCATCCAGGTCGTGGACGAGGTCGGCGCTGAGCTGCCGATCCCCGGGCGCGACTTCGGCTTCGGCCGGCTGATCCAGGCCCAGGCCGAGGGCGATCTCACTGCGCTCGAGGAGCGCGGCCGCCGCGTGGTCAGAATCCGACTGGAGGAGAGCGCATGAAGATCGGCATGGTCGGGCTGGGCCGGATGGGCTCCGGGATGACGAAGCGGCTCGAGTCGGCCGGGCACGAGGTGGCGACCTACGACCCGAACGTGGCCTCGACCGCCAAGACCCTGGGAGCGCTGGCGAAGCAGCTGGAGCCGCCGCGGCACGTCTGGATGATGGTGCCGTCGGGCAAGATCACCGAGCAGACCTTCCAGAAGCTGGCCGGGGTGCTCGAGCCGGGCGACACGATCGTCGACGGCGGCAACTCGAACTTCCGCGACTCCCAGCGCCGCTACAAGGAGGCGCGCAAGCAGAAGCTCTCGTTCGTCGACGTCGGCGTCTCGGGCGGCATCTGGGGGCTCGAGTTCGGCTTCTGCCTGATGGCCGGCGGCGACAAGGGCGCCGTCAAGCGCCTCACCCCCGTCTTCGAGGCGCTCGCCCCCGAGGACGGCTGGGCACATGTCGGCACCTCGGGCGCGGGCCACTTCACCAAGATGGTGCACAACGGGATCGAGTACGGCCTGATGCAGTCCTACGCCGAGGGCTTCGAGCTGATGTACCACTCGGAGTTCGACCTCGACCTGAGCGAAGTGGCCGGGATCTGGCGCTACGGCTCGGTCGTGCGCTCCTGGCTGCTCGAGCTGCTGCACGCCTCGCTGGAGGAGCACGGCGACCACCTCGAGAACATCGCCGGTTACGTCGAGGACTCGGGCGAGGGCCGCTGGACGATCAACGAGGCGATCCGTGAGAACGTGCCGGTGCCGGTGATCAGCGCTGCGCTCTACGCCCGCTTCGCCTCCCGCCAGGAGATCAACTTCTCCGCGAAGGTGGCCGCGGCGCTGCGCAACCAGTTCGGCGGGCACGCGGTCAAGGCGATCAAGGAAGCCAAGGCCCGGCCGGGCAAGAAGTGAGTTCGGTCGGCGCCAATCCGCTCGCCGAGGGACTGCGGCTGCAGCGGCGCCCGGATCCGTGCGCGCTCGTCATCTTCGGCGCCTCAGGCGACCTGACGCAGCGGAAGCTCTTTCCCGCCCTCTACGCGCTGGCCGTACGCCGGCTGCTCCCGGAGCGCTTCGGAATCGTCGGCGTCGCCCGCACCGAGCAGACGACGAAGCAATGGGTCGCCCTGATGAAGAAGGCCGTCCGGGAATACGCGCGCGACGACTTCGAGGAGGACGTCTGGCGCTCGGTCGCCGACGGGATGCGCTACGTCGCCACCGACTTCGCCGACGACGCCGGCCAGGACGCCGTGGTCGAGGCGCTGAACGACCTTGACGAGAAGCGCGGGACGGGCGGCAACCGGGTCTACTACCTCGCCGTCCCGCCCGTCGCCTTCGAGACGATCGTCGGCGAGCTGGGCGAGCGGCGCGACCGCAGCGATGGCTGGACGCGCCTGATCGTGGAGAAGCCGTTCGGCCACGACCAGGGCTCGGCGCGGGGGCTGAACGAGATGCTGCTCGCTCACTTCGGCGAGCACGAGGTCTTCCGGATCGACCACTACCTCGGCAAGGAGACGGTCCAGAACATGCTCGCGCTCCGCTTCGCGAACGGCATCTTCGAGCCGATCTGGAACCGGCAGTTCATCGACCACGTGCAGATCACGGTCGCCGAGTCGCTCGGCGTCGAGGGCCGCGCCGGCTTCTACGAGTCGGCCGGCGCCATCCGCGACATCTTCCAGAACCACCTGCTCCAGCTCGTCGCGCTGACCGCGATGGAGCCGCCGATCGACTTCACCGCCGACTCGGTCCGGAACGAGAAGGTGAAGGTTCTCCGCTCGCTGCACACGCCCGGGCCGAAGTCGGTCGTGCGCGGACAGTACGGCCGCGGCTTCATCGAAGGCGAGGAGGTGCCGGCCTACCGTGAGGAGGAAGGGGTCGCAGGCGACTCCACGACCGAGACGTTCGTCGCCGCCAAGCTGTACGTGGACAACTGGCGCTGGGCGGACACACCGTTCTACGTGCGCGCCGGGAAGCGGCTGCCGAGGCGCGAGACGACGATCGCGATCCAGTTCCAGCGTGCTCCCCACCCTCCCTTCGCGGAGATCGCCGGCGACGGCCTGCGCCCCAACGTGCTCCTGATCCACGTCCAGCCGGACGAGGGCGTCTCGCTTGCGATCGGGGCCAAGGTGCCGGGCCAGGGCATGTCGATCCGGACCGTGCACATGGACTTCCTCTATGGGGGCGCCTTCCGCACCGGGCTGCCCGAGGCGTATGAGCGGCTGATCCTCGACGCGATGCTCGGCGACGCAACGCTCTTCACGCGTGCCGACGAGGTGGACGAGCAGTGGGCGCTCGTGGACACGATCGTCTCGGCGTGGCGACGCGACCGCCCCGTCTTCCCGAACTACGACGCGGGCACGTGGGGGCCGCGGGCCGCCGACGAGCTGCTCCACCGCGACGGACGGAGCTGGAGGCGGCATTGAGCATCGTTTCGGAGGTCGAGGGGCAGCTCGCCGAGCTGCGCCGCATGGAGGCCGCCGACGGGACGCCCGACCTGCGCACCAGCGTCCTGACCCACATCGTGTGGGCGCCCCCGAAGTGGGCGGAAGCCGCGATGAAGACCCTCGCCGGGCTCGAGGAGCGCCACCCCTCCCGCACGATCCTGCTCTTTCCGGAGCCGAGGCGGCGCGATTCCGTCGAGACGACCGTGTCGATGCGCTGCTTCACGCTCGCCGGGCTCTCGCACGAGGTGTGCTCGGAGGTGATCGAGCTGCGGCTCGGAGGCAGGCGCTCGCAAGCGCCGGCTTCGATCGTCGAGCCCCTCCTGATCGCCGACCTGCCGACGTTCTGCCGCTGGCGCGGCGAGCCCGGTTGGGGCTCCGCCGAGCTCGAGCAGCTGACCGGCGTCTGCGACCGCCTCGTGGTCGACTCGTCCGAGTGGCGCGGCCTCCCGGGCGCCTACGCGGAGTTCGCGGGCCTCTTCGAGCGGATCGTCGTCTCGGACATCGCGTGGGGTCGCACCCGTGAGTGGCGGGGACGGATCGCGGAGCAGTGGCCGGGGGTCCGGAAGCTCGAGCAGCTCGCCGTGACCGGGCCGAAGGCCGACGCGCTCCTGCTCGCCGGCTGGCTGCGCTCCCGCCTGAAGCGGGACGTTGAGCTCACGCACCGACCGGCGAAGACGGTCCGCCGCGTCGCGGTCGACGGCACCCGCGTGGAGCCGCCGCGCATCCCGCCGTTGAGCGCGAGCGACCTGCTCTCGCAGGAGCTCGACACCTTCTCGCGCGATCCCATCTACGAGGCGGCTGTCAAAGCAGCCACCTAGCGGGCTGTTACCCGGCCAGGGCCGCCAGCGCCTCCTCGTGCAGCAGGCCGTTGGAGGCGACGGCGCTGCCGCCGTCGGCACGGGCTTCGCCCGCCAGATCGGTGAGACGGCCGCCGGCCTCCTCGATGATCAGCTTGGGCGCGGCCAGGTCCCAGAGGTTCGCCACCGAATCCAGGCTGACGTCCACGGCGCCCTCCGCCAGCAGCATGTACTGCCAGAAGTCGCCGAAGCCGCGCGCCGCCCAGGCCCGCGCCGCAAACGCGTGGAAGCGCCCGTCCCACCCGCTCAGGCTCGTGTAGGTCACCACGGCATCTTCGATCCGCTCGACGCCCGACACCTGCAGGCGCCGCTCGCCGCCTCCTGCTCCGTCGCACCATGCTCCCTCGCCGCGCACGGCCCACCAGCGCCGACCGAGGGCGGGAGCCGAGACGACGGCGACGCGATCCTCGAGCGCGATCAGCGTCGCAAAGATCGGAATCCCGCGGACGTAGTTCTTCGTCGCGTCGATCGGATCGATGATCCACCGCGGGCCGTCCCCGTCGTCCGCGCCGAACTCCTCGCCCACGACCCGCTCGCCGGGCCGCTCCGCGGCGACCCGCACACGCAGCCGCTCCTCGATCGCGCGGTCGGCCTCAGAGACGGGCGTCAGGTCCGGCTTCGTCTCGACGCGCAGGTCGGACGCCCGGAAGCGTGCCAGGGCGAGCGCATCGGCCTCGTCGGCCAGCGAGAGGGCGAAGTCGAGATCGGCGCTCACGCTCCGACCCTACGGGGCCGGAACCTACGACGTGAAGCGGAACGAGCGAGCCGAGGCGTCGGAGACGCCGGCCAGCCCGGCCGCACCCGGCCGAGCGCTCGCGAAGGTGAGCGTGTACGTCGCGCTGCGGTGGCGGAGCAGGTAGACGACAGCAGCTTGTCTGCCGCCGGGCACCTTCGCCTGGAGCGAGCAGCGTACGGCCGCACCGGCGGGGAGCGAGACGTTCGCGCACCGGACCGCGCCGGCCCGGGAGCGGAGGCTCTTCAGCGCCGAGGCGGTCTTCCGCGCCCAGGCTGCGTGGGAGTAGGTGCCGCCGTCGGCCTTCGCCTGGACGAAGAGGGCAGCCTTGCGTCCGTCACGCACCGAGAGCCGGAGCGCGGCACCACGGGCGCCGAGCGCGCTGAGCTTGGGACCAGCCGAGGTGCCTGCGGTGCTGCGCCCGCCGGAGCTCCAGGCCGCGGGGACGCGGACGGAGAAGCCGCCGGCCGGGACGCGGACCTCCTTCGTGCTCCTGGTCTTGGTCGAGGCGCCGGTCTTCACGACGGCGAAGGTGGGCCTCGTCGCCACGATCTGCTGCGGATCCGACCAGGACATCGTCTGGGCGCCGGTGGGCAGGGAGAAGTCGTAGCCGCGGACGCGGTAGTACCACGTGCCGGGAGTGAGCGGCAGGATCGCGGAGGTGTTGAGCGTCATCATTCCGAGCGCGCCCGAAGCCGGATCGGGCTCCGGCGTGAACGGCTGGCTCTTCTTGCTCCACTGCACCGCGTAGAGCTCTGCGCCGAGCGCGGAGGTCCACGCGACGAGCGGCGCGCCGTAGAACGCGGCGCGGCCGGCCGCCGATCGCGTCTTGCCCGTGGGCGTCAGACCGGAGGCGAAGGACTCGCCGCCACTGGCGAGCGCGGGCTCGCTCTCCTTGCCGAAGCGCAGGACCCGGCCCGCAGCGCACGTGTCCTGCGGAAGCTCGGTTTCCTGGTACTGGATGTTCCCGCTCGTTCGGGTCACGGGCTCTCCGGCTCCGTGCGCGAGCTTGAGCGCTCCGGCCAGCCCGAGCGTGCCCGGCGTGACCGCCGTGATGACGGCCGGCTCCTGGTTGCCGGAGTTGCCAACCGAGATCGCATCGCCGACGGAGAAGCCCGCCGAATTCGCCACCGGCAGCGTCACGGCGCCGATGGCCGCGCCTGCGCCGGCCACGCTCGTCGAGCCGGCCCCGGGAATCTTCGCCTCGACCGGCACCACGGTCCAGTAGTAGCCGCCGCCGCGCGACCAGTCGGTGTCCCAGAGCGACACCGGCGGACCGAACGTGCCCGTGGCCTTCACCAGCTCGATCGTCCCCGAAGCCGGAGCCGGAGCGGAGCCGGACCCACTGGGCGGGGCCGGCGTGCCCGGAGCAGCAGGTGTGCCCGGAGCCGGGGTCGCGGGAGCCGGAGTCGTCGGAGTACCGGGCAGGCCGGTGGTCGGCGTCACGGCGGGGAGGGACTCGTTGGCGATGACCGCGCCGAAGTCGGCCGAGAAGCTCGTTCCCTCGGCGCCGTCGGGAAGGTAGCCGGCTCGCGCCGCAGCGAGCCCTGCGCCGGTCGACGGAAGGGCGAGCGGGCCGCTGTACCGCGGCGCGTAGGCCGGGCTGCCGACGATCGCACCCGTGTAGACCCGGTTGACGCAGCCACGGTCGGTGTAGACGTGGACACGGTAGAGCTCATGGGCGATCCCGCCGAGTGACGCGTTCCCGCGATAGACGAAGGCGGGCATCAGCCGATGCGCGGGCGCCGACCGCGCCCCCGTGGAGACGACGTCGGAGACGGTCGCCGCAGGGCCGAGGGGGCCGACCGCGAAGGGCGGGTTGACCGAGTTGTAGACGGGGCTCCACGGGCCGTAGCCGACCGCCGGCAAGCCGTTGGCTCGGCCGTTGAAATCTGAGCGCAGCGCCCGAATCCGCCAGCGCACCTGGCTGATCCAGGACGCGGCCTGATGCAGCGTGTAGAACTCGCGCAGGTCGGCGACGTTCGTCATCGTCACGATGATCTTGGGCAGGTCGACGAACCACACCTGGTAGCCGGTGGCGCCGTCGGTGGGGGTCCAGCGGAGCAGGCCCGGGTAGGAGGCGACTGGCGCGGGAACCGACGCCGGCTGCATGTCGAAGCCGAACGAGTCGCTCCACTGCGTCGTCGTGTCCGCGAGCACCGCTCGGACGCGCGCGAAGAGGGAGTGTGGCGAGCCGGTGATCCACGGCAGCGTCAGGGCCGGCGAGGCAACGGGGCTGGTCAGGCTCGTGTCCGAGTAGACGATGCCGTTGTCGCGAAAGGCGTTGCTCGTCGAGAGCTGGAACTCGTAGCGGAGCGCTCCGGAGACGGCGTTCCACGCGAAGGCAGGGGTGCGCGAGAACGAGTCGCTGCGAGGCTCGTCGACGCGGAGGAGGAACGCGTGCAGTCCGGTGGGAGCGCCGGCGGCGACCGCATCCGTGCGCGCCGAGGCGGGAGCCGCGAGGAGCAGAGCCGCGGTGAGGACGAGCAGAAGGCTGGTGGCGCGGTTCATGGAGCTCCTAGCGACGGGAGGGGGATTTCTTCGAGGACGTCACGATCGCGATCCGGCGCGCGACGGTCTTGCCGGACGCCCCCTGGGCGGAGAGGCTCGTGAGCGACAGCCGGGCCGTGGCTGCGCTGCGACGGCCCTTGGCGCTGAGAGACCTGGCCACCTTGACGGGCAGCCGGAAGCGAAGGTCGTTGTTCCCGGCGCGGAGCACGCGGGTGCCGATCACGTTCTTCCCGACGGTCGCCCGGAGCTTGCCGGTGCCGCTCGAGAAGACGATCAGCCGCAGGATTCGCGTCGCTGCCGGCACGCGCAGGAGCTCAGCGCCGTAGACGAGGATCGACGGGGCCGTCTCGCCGCTCGGAGCCGACACGGTCGGGCCGGTCCAGAGGGGATTCGGCGGAGCCGACGGGGACGCGGGCGTCGTGCGGTCAACCACGAGCGAGCCGCTCACCGTGAACATCCTTGCGTCGGCAGTGAGGCTCGCGTTCGGAAGCGCGAGATACCCGTCGGATCCGCCGAAGCAGGTGTCCCACGGCACGCTGAGCGAGGCCGTGCTCCCGTTGACCGTCAGGGGAATCGCGACGGAGCCGAGCGATGGGGAGTAGAAGACGGGCCTGGAGGCGACCGCGGCCGGAAGCGCCACCGTCAGCGACAGCGTGGCGGCCCAGCACGGACCGGGGCCAGTCCCCCGGGTCAGCCTCAAGTAGCGCGAAGCGAGGTGGTTCACCGGGATGCGCTGCACGGGCAGGGCGCCGGTGGCCGCGCCGGACGCAAGGCTGGAGTGGGCCGCAGGCGGGACTCCCTGCAGCGCTGCGGGGGCGTAGCGAGCCGCAGCGTGGACTGCGGTGTAGTCGTTGAAGACGTCGCCAAGCGTCGTTCCCCGGGCTGCCAGGGTCGCCGCGAGCAGCTGGGCGCCGGTCTGGGCCGGGTCCGCGAGCGCCGCGCCCGTGGCGAGCACGTCCCGGGCAAACGTGGTGCCAAAGCGCTCGCTCAGGTACTGGAAGAACGTCCAGCGCGAGTAGCCGCCGATCTCGTAGAGGTCGTTGCCGCACGCGTCGCCCACGCAGTCGAGCGACAGGTCCGGAGCGGCGTAGGTCGCCGGCAGCGAGACGCCGAAGGGGCCATAGCCGTCGAGCTGGAAGCCGAGCCATTCCGCGCTGCCCTCGAGCAGCCAGGCATCGGCCGGCATCCACAAGCCCATCTGGATCGCGTGCAGCACCTCGTGCGCGATCACGTGCCGCGACCGGACCATTGTGGGATCGATCGAGATCCAGGCCGTCGACGTCGAGCCGACGCCGTCGGGCGAGGCGAACCCGATCATCCCGTCGTCGGGCTGGTCCTGGACCCAGATGTCGACTCGGCCGTCGCCGTCGTCGAGGGGAGCCGGGTAGCCCCACCCGAGCAGCGTCGCGTAGGCCTCCTCGGCGAGAGCCGCGAGGTCACCCGCATCCTGGTCGAGGATCCGATCGTCGTTGGGCAGCGCGGGAGGGAACGTGAGCTCACCCGTGTAGTGGATCTGGAAGTGCTCGGTCGTGAGCACCTCGGGGTAACCGACGACGGGACGGGGCGCGGCGGAAGCCGGACCAGCCGCGAACGCTGCGGAAGCGCAGGCGAGAGCAAGCAGAGCGAGACAACGAGGGCCGGTCATGCTCCTGCCTCATCGGCCGGAGCCCCCGGAAGCTTTAGGCGGCCGCCAGTCTGGCCACTAGTGCTCCCGCCGCGAGGACGAGCGCGTCGGCGCCCCCGCGGCCGGCGATCTGGAGCGACGCGGGGAGCCCGTCCTCGGCCGGCCCGCACGGCAGCGCGAGCGCCGGCCAACCGAGCGCCGAGAACGGATAGGTGAAGCGGATCAGCGTCTCACGCACGTCCAGGTCGCCGATGCCACCGGCCCCGAGCGGAGGGGCCACGCACGGCAGCGTCGGCGTCAGCACGAGGTCGAGCCCATCGAGCGCGGCGCTCATCTGCTCCCGGTAGAGCTCCCGCAGCCGGAGCGCCTGGTCGACGTCTGAATCGCGCACGGCCAGGCAGCGCTCGAGCTTGATCCGGACGTCCTCGCCGTAGAGGTCGGCGTTCTCGGCGAAGAGCTCACGATGGACGTCGGCGGCCTCGCGCATGAACAGCGCGTAGCTGTCCTGGTCGACGATGGGGAGCTCGACCGCGCGGCGGCGAGGGAAGCGCTCCGCGGCCGCCTCGACGCGGGACCGGACACCGGGATCGGCGAGCTCGGCCCAGGCCACGCCGACCTCCACCTCTTCCAGCGATTCCAGCCGGCGGGGAGCGAAGTCGTCGACGAGGGCCTCGAGCATCCGCTCACAGCCCTCCACGTCCGTCGCCATCGGCCCGCCGCAGTCGAAGCTGGGCGCGAGCGGCCAGCAGCCGTCGAGCGACACCAGCCCGTGCGTCGGCTTCAGCCCGACGACGCCGCAGCAGGCTGCGGGGATCCGGATCGAGCCCGCCGAGTCGGTGCCGAGCGCAGCGTCCGCGAGGCCGGCCGCGAGCGCGGCGGCCGAGCCGCCGCTCGAGCCGCCTGCGACCCGACCCTGCACGCCTCGACTCAGCGCCGCTGGGTTCGGCACGGCGCCGAAGTGCGGGTTCTCGGACGTCGTGCCGTACGCGAACTCGTGCAGGTTGGTCTTGCCGACGACTCCGTAGCCGGCGGCTTCGAGCGTCGCGACTGCGGCCGCGGTCCCGGCCGGGACGTGACCCGCGAAGATCGCAGATCCGTAGGTCGTCTCGAGCCCAGCCGTGTCGAAGAGGTCCTTGACGGCGAGCGCGATCCCATCCGCGGGGCGCTCGGGCCGTGCGAGGAAGACGCCGTCGGCGATGGCGCTCAGGAGGCTTCGAGGTCGACGACGACGTGCGTGATCGGCACGTCGAAGCGATCGCGCGCGGCTCCGACGACGTTGCGCTCGAGCCAGTGCGAGCGGCCCTCGGGATGCGTCGAGATGACGATCTCGTCCGCGCCGAACGTGCGCAGCGCGTCCTCCATCGCCTGCAATGGGTCGCCGTCCCCGACCTCGCCGCGTGCCTCGACCCCGGCGCTCGCAAGCCGCGCCAGCGACGTCTGGAGCCGCTGCTGCGCCGCCGCGCGCGCCCCGTCCTCGTCCGAGGCCCAGTGGCGCACCGGCGAGTTGAGCGCGGGCACGACGACCAGCACTTCCTCGCGCACGCCCTCGGAGCGCTCCTGGAGCACCGTGAAGAGCTCGTTGCCTCCGACGGTCTCGTTGGCGATCACGAGGATGTGCCGGTCCGCTCCGTCCGCCCGTTGGGGCAGCACCGGCCGCACCGGCGGCTCAGCGGATCGGCCGCCCAGCCAGCGCCAGAGCACGAGCGCGGTGAGGAGGATGAAGACGGTCAGCCCGAGCCAACGGTTCAGCGACGCCGCGGCGACGATGAGGGCGAAATAGCCGATCGTCAGCAGGAGAAAGCGATACGCGTCTGCCTCGCTGCGAAACGGATTCCTCGCCATGCCTCGCTCCTAGATCAAGTAGATCGTTGCATACACCACGATCCACATTACGTCGACGAAGTGCCAGTAGATTCCCGGCAGCTCGACACCGTGGTGGTGCTCGGGGGTGAAGTGGCCGCGGAACGCGCGCACCGTCGCGACGGCGAGCAGCGTGAGACCGACGAACACGTGCGCTCCGTGCAGTCCCGTGAGGCCGAAGAAGATCGTCCCGAAGGACCCGTCGCTCGGGTTGAAGCCGACGCGCGCGTACTCGAGCATCTGCGTGAGCAGGAAGGCGAGGCCCATCACGAAGGTGAGCACGAGCCCAGCCTTCAGCCCGGTCCGGTTGCCGCGCTTGATCGACTGCAGCGCCCAGTGCATGGTGAAGCTCGAGGTGACCAGGATGGCGGTGTTCACGCCCGCGACGAACACGGGCAGGTGGAACGGCTCGAGCGGCCACTCCGGCGCGTCGGGGTTGACCACGCGCACGAAGAAGTAGGCGGTGAAGAACGCGCCGAAGAGCATCGCCTCTGAGGCGATGAAGAGGAACATCCCGAGCACGGTCGCCTCGATCCGCGAGCTCCGGTTCGCGATCGGGGGCCCGTGGTGGTGGGCGCCTCCGTGCTCGGCGGCTCCGTGAGCGCTCATACCCGCTCCGCCGCGGCGCTCTGTGCCGGCTCCACGACGACGTGCTCCACCGGCACCTTCGCGTCGCTGCGGAGGCGTCCCACGAGGTCGCGGCGCAGCCACGAGGAGCCGCGCTGCTCGGGGAACGTCGAGACGATGATCTCGTCCACGCGCTCGTCGCGGACCGCGTGCATGGCGGCCGTGTACGGGTCGGGGTGCGCGATCTGACCGTGCACCTCGATCTGCTCCGTGCGCAGCTCCGCGAGCGCCTGCCGCAGCCGCTGCTCCGCCTCCGGGTGCGCGCCGCGGTCTGGGTCGCTCTGGGGGCAAACGATCAGGAAGGCGACCTGCTCCGACTCCTTCGCCTTCGCACGGATGCGGTTGAGGAGCGGCGCACCCAGGACGGTCTCGTTCGCGACCACCAGCACGTTGCGGGCGCCCAGCCGGTCTGCCACGTCGGAGGTGACGTGCTCGACGGGGATGTCGCCCGCGACCTTCCGGACCTCCTCGAGCAGGTTCCGGCGCCGCCAGCCGGACTTCGAGTCCGGATGCGTCGAGACGATCAGCTCGTCGGGCCGATCCTGCGCGATCGCGTCGCGGACGGCCGTGAGCGGGTCGTTGTCGATCACGTCGCCGATCACCGAGAGCCCCGCCTCGCGCAGCTTCGCGACGGTCCGGTCGAGGCGGCGGGCAGCGGACGCCCGGCGCGTGTTCTCGTAGACGACGTACCCCTCGCGGGGCGCGTTCACGGGCGCGATCACCCGGACGAGCACGTCACCCGCCGCCGCGTGTCGCTGCACCGCCTCGAGCAGCTCCTCCCCGGGGAGGGTCTCGTTCGCCACGACGAGGACGGTGCGGCGCTCGCTCACCCGACCGTCTCCTCCTCACGCGTCGTCGCGACGGCAGCTCGGTCGCCGTTCAGAACGGCGTGGCGCGCGCCCGGCACGCCGTACTCGTACGGCCCGCCGACCACCTGGGGAATCTCGTCGAAGTTGAACACCGGCGGCGGCGAGGAGACCTGCCACTCGAGCGTCATCGCCCGCCACGGGTTCGACTCGGCGATCGGGCCGCGCGTCCAGCTCTGGATCATGTTGTAGAAGAAGACGATCGTCGAGGCGCCGAGCAGGAACGAGAACGCCGAGATGACCATGTTCCAGTCGCCGAACTCGGCTGCGTAGTCGGCGACGCGCCGCGGCATCCCCTGCAGCCCGACCCAGTGCATGGGGAAGAACGTGCCGTTGAAACCGATGAACGTGAGCCAGAAGTGCAACTTGCCCAGCCGCTCGTCGTACATCCGGCCCGTCATCTTCGGGAACCAGTAGTAGACCCCCGCGAAGATCGTGAAGAGCGAGCCGCCGAAGAGCACGTAGTGGATGTGCGCAACGATGAAGTACGTGTCGGAGGCGTGGATGTCGATCGGGACCGACGCCAGGAAGATCCCCGACAGGCCGCCGAGCACGAACATCGAGACGAAGCCGACGGCGAACAGCATGGGCGTCTTGAAGCGGAGCTTCCCCTCCCACATGGTCGCCAGCCAGGAGAACACCTTCACCCCCGTCGGCACCGCGATGATCATCGACGTCACCATCATCGGCACGCGCAGCCAGGGCGCCATCCCCGCCACGAACATGTGGTGCGCCCACACGGAGAAGCCCAGCACGAGGATCGCCATCAGCGAGAGCGCCATCAGCCGGTAGCCGAACACCGGCTTCCGGGAGAAGACGGCGATCACCTCCGAGATGATCCCGAAGCCGGGCAGGATCATGATGTAGACGGCCGGGTGGGAGTAGAACCAGAAGATGTGCTGGTAGGCGAGCGTGTATCCGCCCTCCGCGACCGTGAAGAAGTTCGTGTGCATGATCCGGTCGAACATGACGAAGAACTGCGACGCGGCGATGAACGGCGTCGCGATCACGACGAGCAGCGACGTGGTGAAGTTCGCCCAGACGAGCAGCGGCATACGCCAGAAGGTCATCCCCGGCGCGCGCATGGTGATGATCGTGACCAGGAAGTTGAGCGCGGTCATGATCGAGCTCGCGCCGGCCCACTGCACGCCCATGTTGAAGAAGACCTGCCCCAGCGGCTGGTCGGAGGCGAGCGGCGCGTAGCTCGTCCAGCCCGTCGCGAACGCGCCGCCGGGGGTGAGGAAGCTCGCGATCATCATGATCCCGGCGACCGGCAGGAGCCAGAAGGAGAGCGCGTTCAGGCGCGGGAACGCCATGTCGGGGGCGCCCAGCATCAGCGGTACGGCGAAGTTGGCCAGCCCTGCGAAGGCAGGGATGATGAAGAGGAAGATCATCAGCGCCGCGTGCATCGAGATCAGGCCGTTGTAGGCGTGCGCATCGACGAACTGGAGGTCGGGCTGCGCCAGCTCCGCGCGGAAGAGCATGGCCGCGAAGCCCCCGACGACGAAGAAGAAGAAGACGGTGACGAGGTACTGGACCCCGATCACCTTGTGGTCGGTGTTGACCCGGAAGTAGTCGCGCCAGCTCGTCGCGCCGTGACTCGAGTGATCCTCGGGCCGCGTCGCGCCGCCGCTGATGTAGTAGACCCAGTAGTCGAAGGCGCCGATCCCGGCCAGGAAGCCGATCGGTGCCGTCGTCAGGAACGCGACCACGGTGACGACAGCCCAGTCCACCGTCGGCTCGTAGTGGCCGAGCCAGCGGAAGAAGACGACGAGCCCGAACCCGAAGGCCCAGAAGAGCGGCGTCATCCAGGCCGCGCGGAGATACCCCGGGCCGGTGAGCCGGCGCAGGCCGCGGCGCGGCGGTGGCTCCGACCCGTGCGGCGCGTGCGCTTCGTGCTGGACGACCTCGGTCACGTGTTCGCTAACCCCCGTTCGCCTGCCCGTCGACCAGATACTGCACGAGCCCGTCGACCTGGTCCTCGGAGAGCGACGCTCCGTAGGTCTCCGGCATCACGCCGCCCTGGTAGCCCTCCGCCAGTTCCGCGTTCGGCTCGACGATCGACTGACGGATGAACTCCTCCAGGGGCATGCCCGCGCTCTCGGCCGCGGGTGCCAGGTCGTCGAGGCTCGGGCCGACCTCGGCGTCGGTGCCGGCCGGGCCGAACGCATGGCAGCTACCGCACCCCGCGGTCGCGAACACCGACTCGCCGTCGTCGCCGCCGCCCGCTCCACCGCCCTCGCGCTCGCTCGCCAGGTACGCCTCGTAGTCCTCGGCGCTGACCACCCGGACGGCCGCCCGCATCGTCGAGTGCCCGGGCCCGCACAGCTCGGTGCAGACGAGCGAATACTCCCCCAGCCTCGTCGGCGTGATCCCGAGGGTCGTCTCGATGCCGGGGACGGCATCCGACTTCTGGCCCATCTCGGGGATCCAGAACGAGTGGATCACGTCGACCGAGTGGAGCGTGAGCCGCACCCCCCGGTCGACAGGCAGCACGAGCTCGCCCGAGGTGACCGCGTCGTCGCCGCCCACGGAGGAGGGTGGATACTCGAACTTCCAGGCGAACTGCTGCGCCGTGACGGCGATCCGCAGCGGGTTCGGCCCCAGGTCGTCGTTCTTCGCGAGCACGATCGCGCTGACGACCGAGATCGCCGTCACGAGCACCGCCGGAACCGCCGTCCAGACGATCTCGATGCCCGTGTGGCCGTGGATCGGCGGGCCGTCCGTGTCGTCCTCGGGGGCGGCGCGGAACTTCAGCACCGAGTAGATGCTCACCGCGGCGACGATCGCGAAGATGGCGATGCAGATCACGGTCGTGAACCAGAACGTGAACTCGATCCGGTCCATCTCCTCCGACGCGGAGGTGGGCAACCAGGGCACGAGCACGGCGACCGACGACGCCGCGATTCCGGAGAGGACGCCGTAGATGACCAGGCGGACGATCGAGCCCCTGCGCACCGCGGCCGAGCCTACATGAAGGCCGCAACCGATCTGCCGCTTGCCACGTTACAGCTTCGACAGAACGCAAACCGGGGCGAAAAAGCCCGCAAATCCCCCGCAAAACAAGGAGGACCACAGTGGGTTTCGGAGTCAGCATTCTTCTCATCGCAGTCGGTGCGATCCTCACCTGGGCAGTCAGCGCAGAGGTCTCGGGCCTGGACATCAACGTGGTCGGCGTGATCCTGCTGATCGTCGGGATCCTCGGCCTGGTCCTTTCGATGATCTTCTGGTCCTCGTGGGGCGGCTTCGCCGGCGGCACCGCCCGGCGTCGCACGACCTACGTGGACGACGGCCCCGCGGTCTAGCCGCGCAAGATGAGCATCCGCGGGAGCGGATGCTCATCGCGCAAGACCCCTAAAGGGCCGCTTCGCGGCCTGACCAGCTCACTCACGGGAGGCGGCCAGCAGGTCGCCTCCCGTACGTTCAGGCCAGCGGCAGCTCGAACGAGAACGTCGAGCCCTCGCCGGGGCGGGATTCGACCCTGATCCGGCCGCCCATGCGGCGCACGATCTCGCGGCAGATGTAGAGCCCGAGGCCGGTGCCGCCCACGCCGCGCGTCAGGTGCGGGTCGAGGCGGTAGAACTTCTCGAAGATCCTGCCCTGCTCGGCGGCCGGGATCCCGAGCCCGTGATCCTGCACCGCGAAGCTCAGTCGCCCCGGGAGCGCGGTCAGGGAGACCTCGACGAGCCCGCCGTCCGGTGAGTACTTGATCGCGTTCTCGAGCAGGTTGACGAGCACTTGGCGCAGCTTGTCCGCATCGGCCGCGATCGGCGGGAGATCGTCCGGTGCCGTCAGCCGCAACTCGATCGACGGCGGCAGGTGCGCCGCGGCCGCCGCGACGACGCCCTCGGCGAGCTCGCGCGCGTCGGCGTGGCCGATCGCGACGTCGACCACGTCCGAGTCGAGCCGGCTCGCGAGCAGGATGTCGTTGACGATCCGCGCGAGCCGCTCCGCCTCACCCGAGACGACGCCGAGCATGCCCTCCCGCTGCTCGTCCGTCAGCGCGACGTCCTCCCGGCGCAGGGTCATCGCGGCGCCGTAGATCGCCGCCAGGGGCGTGCGCAGCTCGTGCGAGACGGTCGAGACGAAGTCGCTCTTGAGGCGGTCGACCGCGCGCTCCTCGGTCAGGTCGCGGAAGGCGTAGACCGTTCCCTCGCCGAAGGCGACGCCCGAGATGGACAGCCACGCCTCCACGCCGCCGATCTCGATGGGGACCGTCTCGGCGCGGACGCCGCCGCCGTGCCGCGTCTCCGCCACCGGGATCAGCCGCTCGACGTCGGTCCAGCCGGGCAGCGTCTCCGCCAGCCGGCGCCCGACGACCTCGGCCTCCCGCAGCCCCGTCAGCGCAGCCGCGGCCGGGTTCCAGAGCCGCACGATCCCCTCGCCGTCGAGCAGGAAGACGCCGTCGCCCACGAACTCGAGCGCCTGGGAGGTCTCGGCCCGGCGGGCGAGCTCGGTCTCGGCCTGCTTCGCGCCCGTGACGTCGCGGACGAGCCCGACCATGCTCAGCGGCGTGCCCTCACCGTCGCGCTCGATCGCCCCGCGCACCCAGATCCAGCGCTCTTCGCCGTCCCGGCGGACGATGCGGCATTCGAAGTCCCACTCGTTCGACTCTTCAATCGCCTGCGCGAAGCTCGCGTCGACCGCCTCACGGTCGGCGGGATGGACGTGCTCGAGCAGAAGGTCGTACGACCACTCCGGCGTTCCTTCCTCGTAGCCGAAGATCTGGTCGTGAAGCAGCGACTGGGCAGCCTGCCCCGTGCGAAGGTCGAGCTCCCAGCTGCCGAGCTCTGCTGCGTCGAGGGCGAAGCGACGACGATGGTCGCTGCGCTCGACGGAGCCGAAGAGCTCGGCCCGGTCGACGGCGATGGCCGTGCGCCGGGCGAGCTCCTGCGCGAGCGCCAGGTCGTCGTCGCCGAAGCGGCGGCCCGAGTCGTCGGACGACGCGAACGAGATCGCGCCGAGCATGCGGTCGTGCGAAGCGATGGGGACGCTCATCAGCGACCGCAAGCCCAGCCCCGAGAGGAGCTCACCGAGCTCGGGCGTCTCGAGCACGGCGTCGATGAAGTCGGGCGTGATCACGGGATAGAGCTCCGGCTGGCCGGTGCGGATCACCTCGGCCGCGCCGAACCGGTCGTGGGGCTGCGGCGGGAACCGGCGCCGCAGGTCCTCCGCGAGCGCAGCCTTGCCCGGGTCGTTGTGGACGACGGCGACGCGGCGCGGCGTGCCGTTGGCGTCGAGCAGCGCGATCGAGCACCAGTCGGCGAGCTGCGGGACGAGGAACTCCGCCAGGCTGCGCAGCATCGTGTCGACGTCGAGTGACGAGCCGAGCAGGGTCGTCGCCTCGGAGAGCAGCCTCGTCTGGCGCTCGAGAAGCCCGCGCTCGGTCACGTCGCGGAACGACCACAGCCAGCCGAGATACTCACCGGAAGGCCCACGCACCGCCGCGCCGTAGCGGTCGAGCACCCGCCCGTTCCGAAGCAGGATCTCCTCGCGGCTCGTCTCGTCGGGGTGGTCGTAGAGGTACTGCACACGCTCGAAGAAGCTCTCCGGGTCGGCCACCCTGGTCATCGCCTCGGCGAGGGCGGTCGCATCGGAGCCCTGCTCGACCAGCTCGTCCGGAAAGTCCCAGAGCTCCGCGAAGCGCCGGTTGTACGAAACCAGCTCGCCGTCGGGAGAGACGAGCAGCAGGCCGTCGATCGAGGCCTCCTGCTGCGCCTCGAGCACGCTGGTCCGGAAGACGGCCTCGCGGAACAGGCGGGCGTTGTCGACCGCCACCGCGGCGCGACCGGCGAGCTCGACGGCGAGCGAGAGGTCGGCCTCCGCGTAGCGCCCGGGCGCGCGCGACCCGATCGCCAGCACGCCCAGGGCTTCACGCCGCGCGACGAGTGGGACGAGCATCATCGACCGCGAGCCGATCCGCTCCAGCGCCTCCCGGTCGGCGCCGAACTGCTGCAGGTGCTCGTAGAACTCGCCCGAGACATCGGAGAAGAGCACGGGCTCGGCCCGCTCGAAGACGGACGCCATGAAGGCCGGCGAGCCAGGCCCGAGGGGGTAGGAGCGCGGCAGTGACTCGAGCAGCGGCTGGAGCTCCGGATCGACGTGCGCACAGGCGACGCGCTCCAGGTGATCGCCGGCGTCCAGGAAGATGTGGATCGAGTCGGCCAGCCGGGGCACGACCACGCGGGCGATGCGGGCGAAGACATCTTCCGCGGCGAGCGAGGAGGCGAACAGCTCCCCGGCCTCGGCGAGCAGGCGCAGCCGGTCGTCGGCCCGCCGCTGCGCCGTCACGTCCATGATCACGGCGCCCACCCCGGTGATCGCGCCGTCGTCGGTGCGCACGGGGTAGTAGCTCGAGAGCCAGTGGCGGCTCTCGCCAGGTCTGAGCGCCTCCTCGTCGGTCGACTCGTTGTGGATCACCGGCTCGCCGGTCTCCAGCACCTGCCGGTACAGCGGTTCGAGCCGCTCGGCGAGATCCGGCTTCACGTCGGCGAGGGTCTTGCCGGGATGGTCGGCCGCAGGGAGGTCGTTGATCTCGGCCAGCGCGTCGTTGACGCGGACGAAGCGGAGGTCCCGGTCCCAGAAGCCGATTCCCACCGGTGCGGAGATCAACAGGGTGTCGAGCAGCGCGTAAGAGGACTGGAGCGCGGTGTAGAGGCGCGCGTTCTCGACCCCGAGCGCGATCCGGCTGGCGACCTCCTCGGCGAAGACGACGTCCTCGGCGGCATAGCGTCGGCCCGACTCGCCCGTGCCGAGCGAAAGCGTGCCGAGGGTACGGCCGCGCGCGATCAACGGAACGACGACGTACGACGTCGGCTCGAGCCCGTGATAGAGGTCGAGGTGGCGATCGTCCCGCGCCGCCGAGGAGAGCTCGGTCTCGTCGGCCCGCTCGATCAGCAGCGACTTGCCGCTCGCGAGCACACGCGAGGCCGGATGCTGCGGGTTCCCGTCCGGCGGATACGCGCGCCGAATCTCGCGCAGCAGCTCCTCGCGCTCCGGGTTGACGTGGTGCAGCACGGCCTGCCGCAGCGGCGCGCCCTCGTCGACGAGGTCGATGATGCAGTAGTCGGCAACCGCTGGGACGATCACGTCGCCGAGCCGAGCCAGCGTCACCTCGAGGTCGAGCGACGAGGCGAGCAACGAGCTCGCCTCGCTCAGGAAGCGCACACGCTCGTGGGAGCGCCGCTCCTCGGTGACGTCGTGGAAGCTGTTGATCGCGAGCTTGACCTCGCCGCCCTCGCCGAGCACCGGTGTCGCGCGCACGATCGACCAGCGCTCCTCGCCGGTCTCCCGGATCCGGTAGCAGAGAGTGCGCTCGGCGGCCCGTCCCTCGCGGATCGCGATCCGCCCCGGCAGCTCTTCGATGGGCAACGGGTGGCGCTCCTCGTCGAGGAACTCGAAGCGCTCCAACAGATCTGGCAGCGGCGCGGCCAGGAACTCCGCGGCGGAGCCGAAGCCGAGGAACTGGGCGGCCGCCTCGTTCGCGTACACGAGCCGGCCGGTCCCGTCCTGCGCCGTGATCCCGTCCGCCACCGCACCGAAGATCGCCTGGAGCTCGGCTCGCGAGTCCACGAGCTCCCGCTGGGTCCGGCCGCGCTGCGTGGCGCCCGCGATGTGGCTGGCCACGGTCTGCGCGAGCTGGAGCTCGCCGGCCGCGAACTCGTGCGGGTCGGAGTAGAGGAACGTGAACTTGCCGAGCAGCTCGCCCGCGTGCACGAGCGGGACGAAGGCGAGCGCCGCGATGCCCTCACGCTCGAAGGCCGCCTTGTAGGGCCCGAGCGACGCCTCGAGGCTGATGTCGGGCACCAGGATCGGCTGCGGATCGGCCTCGCCGGCCGTCCACGGCGAATGCCCGTCGAGGGCGGCCCGGTACTCCTCCGACAGGCCGCGCCAGGCTCTGAAGCGCATCGTCCCGGAGGCGTCGAGGACGAGGATGGACGCACGCTCGACGCCGACCCCGTCGACGATCGCGTCCAGTGCGGCGTCGAAGATCTCGTCGAGCGAGGCGGCGCGGGCGACCGTCTCCGCCATGCGGTAGACGGCCTCGAGCCGTCGCAGCTGGTCCGAGCTCTGCCCGGCGCCCTGCTGCGCCGAACGCTCCTCGCCTTCCCGAACCGACACGGCTGCTGCGACCCCCTGGGCGACTGCGCCGATGTTAGCCTCGCGCAGTAGCCGTTGGCGAGTGCGGAGCCCCGTGCCGGAGTGGCTAGACTGCTCGACCGCGGGCCGTTAGCTCAGCTGGTAGAGCAGGGGACTCTTAATCCCAAGGTCGAAGGTTCGATCCCTTCACGGCCCACCTTGCTGCCCTGGGCGGGCGGCTCCCGCCGGGCGGAGCCCGGCTCCGCCGCCCTCTCGTCCCTGGCGCCGCTCCACGCGAGGGCCCGTGCTAACGCACTGTTCCCTCGCGCTCCGCGACACCAGAGACGAGCCAGAGCGCAAGGCCCGCTGCGTAGCCCGCCACCGCGTGACCGTCGCCCTCTAGGCTCGCGGGCGTGAAGGTGCTCACCGTCGTCGGCAACCGGCCGCAGTTCATCAAGGCCGCCCCGCTCTCGCTCGCGCTGCGCGCCGCCGGGATCGAGGAGGTCTCGCTACACACGGGGCAGCACTACGACCGTGAGCTGTCCGCCGTCTTCTACGAGGAGCTTGGTCTCCCCGAGCCGGCCCATGCGCTCGACCTGCGCTCGGCCGACCCGGCGGCGATGCAACCGCCGATCACCGCCGTGCTCGAGCGGGAGCGGCCGGACTGGACGCTCGTCTTCGGCGACACGAACTCCACTCTCGCCGGGGCCGAGGCCGGTGTCGCCGCGGGGATTCCCGTCGCCCACGTCGAGGCGGGCCTGCGCAGCGGCGACCTCGAGATGCCCGAGGAGCGAAACCGCATCGCGGTCGACGGCATCGCCGCGCTCCTGCTCTGCCCGGACGAGCGCTCGCAGAGGATCCTGCGCGCCGAGGCCGTGCCGGGATCGGCGGTCGTCGTCGGCGACGTGATGGCGGACGCAGCCCGGATCTTCGCGCCGCTCGCCCGCGGTCGCTTCGAGCCGCCGCATCGGCCGGGCACGTACGTCGTCGCGACGATCCACCGGGAGGCGAACGTCGCGCAGCCGCGGCTCGGCCGCATCGTCGCGGCGCTCAACCGCCTGATGGAGCCCGTCGTCTTCCCGGCGCACCCGCGCACCCGGGCCGCGCTGGAGCGCGAAGGGATCGCCGTCGCACCCCATGTGGAGCTCGTCGCGCCGCTGTCCTATCTCGAGCTCGCGGCCGTGGCCTCCCAGGCGCGGGTCGTCGTCACCGACTCCGGCGGGCTGCAGAAGGAGGCGTACTGGTACGGCGTGCCGTGCGTCACCGCACGGCCGTCCACCGAGTGGGTCGACACCGTCGAGACCGGCGCGAACGTGCTCGTCGACGACGACTCCGACGCGCTCGTGCGGGCCGTGAACGAGGCCCGCATGCCCGACGGGCTCCCGCCCCTCTACGGCGACGGGTACGCGTCCGAGCGAGTGGCAACCGCTCTCGCCGGTACGATCAGCCGCCGTGACTGACGTAGCCATCGTCGGTGCCGGCTACGTCGGCGTTCCCCTTGCGCAGGTCTTCGCGGAAGCCGGCCGGTCCGTGCTGCTCGTGGACCGGGACGCGGAGCGCGTCGCGACGCTGAACCGCGGCGAGAGCTACATCGGGGACGTCCCCTCCGAGGCGCTGAAGCGGCTCGTCGACGCGGGCACCGTCCGCGCGACGACCGACTACGACGAGCTGCGCGAGTGCGACGCGATCCTGATCGCGCTTCCGACCCCGCTCTCGAAGCAGCGCGAGCCGGATCTCTCGATCGTCACCGGAGCCGTCGATGAGATCGCCCGGCGCCTGCGGCCCGGCCACCTCATCGTGCTCGAGTCGACGACCTATCCCGGCACCACGCGTGAGGAGGTGCTCCCGCGGCTCGAGGCGACAGGCCTGAAGGTGGGCGAGGACTTCCACCTCGCCTTCTCTCCCGAGCGCGTCGACCCCGGTCGCGAGGACTGGACGACGAAGAACGTCCCCAAAATCGTCGGCGGGATCACCGACGCTTGCACCGAGCGGGCCGCCGAGCTCTACGGCACCGCCGTCGACACCGTGCATCGCGTCACCTCGCCGGAGTCCGCCGAGCTGACCAAGCTGCTCGAGAACATCTTCCGCTCCGTCAACATCGCGCTCGTGAACGAGCTGGCGCAGATGTGCGAGCGGCTCCAGATCGACGTCTGGGAGGTGATCGAAGCTGCGGCCACGAAGCCCTTCGGCTTCATGAGCTTCAAGCCGGGGCCCGGCCTCGGCGGCCACTGCATCCCGATCGATCCCTTCTACCTCACCTGGAAGGCCCGGGAGTACGGCTTCTACACGGAGTTCATCGAGCTGGCCGGCAAGGTGAACGAGAACATGCCCTACCACTGCCGCTCGCTGATCTCCCAGGCCCTGAACCACGGGCGCGAGAAGTCGCTCAAGGGCTCGAAGATCCTCGTGCTCGGCGTGGCGTACAAGCCGGGGATCGGCGACATGCGCGAGTCGCCCGCCCTGAAGGTGATCGAACTGCTCCAGACGGCGGGCGCAAACGTCTCCTACCACGACGACCACGTGCCCGAGCTGCCGGAGCTGGGGCTGACCTCGGTGCCGCTCGAGACCGAGGCGTACGACTGCATCGCGATCGTGACCGACCACGCCGGCATCGACTACGAGGGGCTCGTCGACGACGGAGCCGTGATCGTCGACTTCCGGAATGCCACCGGTGCCAAGGGCAAGAACGCGCCCAACGTCTGGAAGCTCTAGGTCGTGAGCAGCGTGACCGTCGGACAGGTCGGCCTGGGCTACTGGGGCAAGAACCTCGTTCGGAACTTCGACGAGCTCGCGCAGCTGACCTGGCTCTGTGACTCCTCGCCCGAGCTACGCGAGCAGTTCGCGGCGCGCCATCGCGACGCACGCGTCACCGCCGACTTCGCGGAGATGCTCGCGGACCCGGACCTCGACGCGGTCGTGATCGCGACGCCCGTTCCCACGCACTACGCCCTCGCGAAGCAGGCGCTCGAGGCGGGCAAGCACGTCTTCGTGGAGAAGCCGCCGGCGATGAAGGGGACGGAGATGGAGGAGCTCCTCGCGCTCGCAGAGGAGCGCGACCTCGTGCTGATGCCGGGGCATCTCCTGCTCTACCACCCCGGCGTCCGGAAGCTGAAGGAGCTCGTAGACGCGGAGGAGCTGGGCGACCTGCTGTGCGTCTACTCGAACCGGCAGAACCTCGGGATCATCCGCCGCGACGAGAACGCACTCTGGTCGCTCGGCGTGCACGACCTCTCCGTGATCCTCTACCTCGTCGGCGAGGAGCCCGAGGAGGCGATCGCGCACGGGAACGCGTTCCTGAACGAGGGCGTGGAGGACGTCGTCTTCTGCTACCTGCGCTTCCCCTCGGGCAAGATCGCCCACATGCACCTCTCGTGGCTCGACCCGCACAAGATGCGCAAGCTGACCGTGGTCGGCCGCGAGAAGATGGTCGTCTTCGACGACATGGAGCTGGAGCGCAAGGTGACGATCTACGAGAAGGCGCCCTGGGAGCCCGCGGGAACCTACGGCGAGTGGCGGACGCGCACCGGCGACATCTTCAGCCCGAAGGTCGCGAACGACGAGCCGCTGCGGCTGGAGTGCCAGCACTTCCTCTCACTCGCCGAGAACGGACCGGACGGGCACAAGGAGGCGCGCGACGGGCTCTCGGTCGTGCGCGCGCTCGACCGGCTGACCGAGTCGCTTCGTGGCTGACGTCCACGCCACCGCGATCGTCTATCCGGGGACGGTGCTCGGCGAAGGCGTCCAGGTGCTCGAGCACGCCGTGGTCGGCAAGCAGCCCACGCTCTCGCCGCGCTCGACGGCGAAGCGCGACCCACTGCCGCCGACGGTGCTCGGCGCCGGCTCGATCGTCTCGACGGGCGCGATCGTCTTCGCGGGCACCGAGGTGGGCGAGCGGGTCATCCTCGGCGACCAGTCGTGCGTCCGCGAGCGCGTCGCGATCGGCGACGACGTCGTCGTCGGGCGCGGCTCTCTGATCGAGAACGACACCACGATCGGCGCGCGCACGAAGATCCAGGCCGAGGCGTACGTCACCGCCTACTCGACCGTCGAGGAGGACGTCTTCATCGCACCGTGCGTGGTGACGACGAACGACAACTTCATGGGCCGCACCGAGAAGCGGCTCGCGCTGATGAAGGGCCCGACGATCCGGCGCGGCGCGCGGATCGGCGGCGGCGCCATCCTCTGTCCGGGGATCGAGGTCGGCGAGGAGGCGTTCGTCGGAGCAGGCGCCGTCGTGACGAAGGACGTGCCCCCGCGGGCGCTCGTCGTCGGCAGCCCGGCGCGCGTCCTGCGCGAGGTGCCCGACGAGGAGCTGCTCAGCCCTTGACGATCGCCAGCGTGTAGCGGCCGGAGCCGCGCGAGCTCAGCTTCACCTGCACGAAGTACCAGCCGGCCCGCGCCGCGCGGTAGGACAGAAACTCGTGCGGGCCCGGGCCGACCGACTGTCTCACGACCCGCTGGAGCGCGCGCAGGTCGTCCACGCGCCGCGTGCGGGGGTGCCAGAGCACGAGATTCGTGTCCGTGCCGGCCGGGCCGCGGACGCTGATGGCAACGGGCTGTTTGCGCCGCAGCTTGATCGCATAGACGTCGTTCTGGTCGTCCCAGAAGTCCACTGTCGCTGCGATTCGTCGCCGCTGCCCCCAGAGCCGAGCGGCCTGCGAGCCGGCGTCGTCGTTCGGCTCGAGCAGGTCGCGCGGCGGCAGGAGACCTCCGAGCTGCCCCAACGCCGCTTCCATGTCGAGTCGCCCCCAGCCCGTCAGCTCGTCGCGCAGGAGGGGACAGCGCAGGCAGCCCGTCGCGGGGTTCGCGTCGACCGCGGTCCTGGTCAGCAGGGCGGTCACCTGCTCGGGCTGGATGCGAGGGCGCTCGGCGATCAGCATCGCGGCAGCCGCCGTCACCTGGGGCGCCGCGAACGACGTGCCTTCGGCCAGGCGCCAGTCCTCCGTGCCGCAGATCGAATAGCCCTGATCGACGCATTCCCGGAAGGGCGACGTCAGCGCCCGTGGCAGCGTCGAGACGATGCCCTGCCCGGGCGCCGCGATGTCGTTGTAGATCTTGTCCCGGTTCGAGAAGGCGGGTGACGAGCCGTTGCGGCCGAGGGCGCTGACGCCGAGGACGTGCGGCAGCGCCGCCGGATACGTCGCGTAGGGCCACGGCTGGCGGGGAGCCGAGTCCCCGTTCCCGACCGCAGCGACCACGACGACACCCCTCTCGATCGCAAAGCCGATCGCAGCGGCCTCGAGCGGCGAGAAGCTGTCGAGCGCCGCGTTGCGCGGATCGCGCAGGCCCCCGAGGCTCATGTTGATCACGCGCGCGCCGCCCCGCACTGCCCAGCGGATCGCCTTCGCCTCGGCCTCGATGTCGATCGTCCCGTCGGCCGCGACGACCTTGGCGACGAGGAGCTCGACGGCGGGCGCCATGCCGGCGATGCCCTGCTCGTTGTTCACGGTCGCCGCGATCACTCCCGAGACGAAGGTGCCGTGACCCTGGGTGTCCTGCAGGGCGGAGGTGCCCACGAAGCTCTTCCAGTCCGCGATCCGGCCCTGGAACTCGGGATGGCCGCCGTCGATCCCGGAGTCGATCACGGCCACGAGCACGCGCGGCAGGACGGGCAGGTCGGGCCAGTAGTCGAAGGCCCTGGTGGCGGCGAGATGCCACTGCTGCTTCTGCGCGAGCGGGTCGTTCGGCGTGAACGCCGGCCGGCGGGAGCCGAGCCGCTCGACGTAGGTCGCGCCCGGGAGATCGCGCAGGCGTGGCGCCGTCGGGCGCTCGACGACGAGCGCAGGCACCGGGGCGAGGCTCTCGACGTCGCCGCCAAGCGCCGCCTCGAGCTGCGGGAGCGCGTCGACAGACGCCGCGCCCACCGCATAGCGCGCCGCATCCGCCCCCTGCGGCAACACGAGGACGACGGCGAGGGTCGCGAGCGCTGCGCGCACGGTCTCAGCCCGCGCGAATCGTCGCGCTGAGCCCCTCGGCGAGGCCACCGGCCGGAGCGACCCGGACCCGGTAGGACCCGGGTGCGAGCTCGAGCTCCGCGAGGAAGCCGCCGGAGGCGTCGACGGTGGCCTTGCCGGCCGGGCGCCAGTCTTCGCCCTCGAGCCGTTGCACCTGCACGCTCGCGCCCTCCCGGGCGGGCGTCACCTTGCCCGTGATCCCCGTGGCCACGCGCTTCGCCGCGATGCGCGGCGCAACAGGGATCGGGACGACCCTCGCGACCGACTTTCCGGCCAGCAGCCGGAAGCTGGTCGGGCCGTCGAGCTTCACACTCGCCGAGACCTTCTTGCCCGGCCGGGCGAGGTTCTCCCAGACTCCGTCGAGCCGCATCTGGAGGGTCACGTTCGTGCCCTGGCCCTGCGCGACGAGTGGGAGCTTCCGCCCGTAGACGGCGGCCCCGGCCGGGCGTGTCAGCGAGACGGACGCGACCTTGGTCACCCACGTCGAGCGAAGCCCTGCGCCCAACCGCAGCGCGCTGCCGGAGACCGTCTGCTGTCCGACCGTCGTCTTGACCACGGCGCTCGTGACGCGACCGGACGGCGCGCGCACGAGGCGCAGCCCGAGGACGGGCGCGCCGAGTTTCAGGCCGCGCCGCATCGTCACGTCCGGCACCGCGACCGGCCCCCAGAGGTGGACGGGCGAGAGCGAGCTGAACGGATCGTCGACTCCGGTCAGGTAGGGGACGGCCGTCCCAAAAGCCTCCTCGGCCGAGATCGTGGTGCCGCCGGAAGTGGAGTGGAAGAGCGTGTCGGCGATCTTCCCCCCATAGGTCAACACCTCGCCCGCGGTCGCGGCGATCGCCTGCGTCGCGCGGGCATCCTCGGCCTCGATGCCGCCGTAGACCTGACTGCGCACGTCCGCGTAAAGGTCGAAGGCCTGGCCGCGCACCCGGTGCGCGAGGGCATACGACCGCGCCGCGACGGCCTGCGCCTTCAGCGCCTCCGACGCCCAGCTCGAAGGCATCTCGCGCGGGACGACGCCCGCCAGATAGTCCTCCAGCCCCACCGCGTTGACGGCGTTCAGCTTCTTGCCGGTGACCGCGACCTCGATCTGGCCGCGGTACGGCGTTCCCACCTCGAGCGGTGCCTTGCCTGGCAGGAAGACGATCGGGCCGGTGAGCTGCCTCGGCACGCCGTTCACCGTTACCTCGAGCTTCGGCCCGAGCTTCACGTCCCCCGTGCCGAGCGCGTACGTCTTGCCGAAGACGTCGCGGACCCGGAAGGGCTCCTTCGAGGAGACCGTGACGGCGCCCTTCGCCTCCGCCACGAGCACCCGCACACGGGCGACCGGCGCGGGGGCGAGCGCGGTGCCCGTGTAGTAGTGCGCCAGGATCTCGGCGTAGGAGCGGCCCTCGTTCGCGAAGCCGAGCGCGCCGTACTGGCTCATCCCGACGCCGTGCCCCCAGCCACGGCCGCTGAGGAGGAAGCTCGTCGTCGTGACCAGCTTCGGCTCGCTCTGGGCGGCCGTATCCGGCCGCGCCGAGGCGGCCCCGGCCAGGGCGAGCGCACCACCGATGAGAGCGAAGAGCGTCCGCGGCATGGTCTGGACCCGCGCGCTGAGGCTAGCGCAAGCCTCCTTGCCTCCAGGGGTTTCCTTACCGAACGTTCATCTGGTCACAAGCGTTTTCGGCGGACGGGTCACGGGCAGGCGAGTGCGGTGCAGCGCAACGATCCCCTTCCGCCGCGCTATCGCGATCCCGAGCGGATCGCGCGCGGCGGCATGGGCGTGATCTACCGCGCCGAGGACGGCTTGCTCGGCCGCATCGTCGCCGTGAAGGTGCTCGCGGAGCCGTACGCCGAAGACGACGGGATCCGACGCCGCTTCACCCACGAGGCGCTCGCGGCCGCCCGGCTCTCGAACGCGCCCAACGCGATCACGATCTTCGATGTCGGGGAGCACGAGGGCCGGCCCTACATCGTGATGGAGTACCTCGTCGGCGGCTCCCTCGCCGATCGCCTCGACGCCCAGGGCGCCCAGCCCCCGGGACGGGCGCTCGACTGGCTCGAACAGACAGCGGCCGCGCTCGACGCCGGTCACGCACAGGGCGTCGTGCACCGTGACGTGAAGCCGGCGAACCTGCTGCTCGACGACGAGGGCCGGATCCGCGTGGCGGACTTCGGTGTTGCCAGCGCGGCCGGGCTGGACTCCTACACGGCCGCCGGCACGGTGCTCGGCACCGCGGGCTATCTCTCACCGGAGCAGGCGCGGGGCGAGCGCGCGGGCCCGGCGAGCGATTGCTATGCGCTCGCCGTCGTCGCCTTCGAGCTGCTGACCGGGGCGCGCCCGTTCGAGCGCGACTCGACCGCCGCCGAGGCTGCCGCGCACGTGAACGCGCCCGTGCCGTCGGCAACGGCTCTGAACCCGGAGCTGCCCAGGGCGCTCGAGGGCGTCTTCGAACGGGGGCTGGCGAAAGCGCCGGACCGCCGCTACCCCTCGTGCGCCGCGCTCGTCGCCGGCCTGCGCGAGGCTTTCGAGACTGCCGCGGGCGGCACGGTCGTCCGGCGCCAGTACCGGCCGCCGCGCAGCCGGCTGCCCCTCGTGCTCGGAGTGCTCGTCGCCGCGGCGGTCGCGCTCGCCGGTGTCGCACTCGGACTCTCGGTGCTCGATGACGAGGACCCGCAGGCAAGCTCTACCGGCGACGTCCCGCGGACGGTGCGGGAGACCGTCACGCTCGAAGCCACGACGCTCGTGCAGACCGTCACCACCGCAGCACCCCCGACGACGACCGAGCCGCCCCCGACCACGACCGAGCCGCCTCCCGAAGAGCCGACTGCGAGCCCGAGCGAGCTCAACGACGAAGGGTTCCGGCTCATGCAGGCCGGCGAGTTCGAGGCGGCAGCGCCGCTCCTCGAGCAGGCGGTGGCGGCAGGCACGGGCGATCTCACCGAGGCCTACGCGAGCTACAACCTGGCCTTCACGCGGCTGTCGCTCGGTCGCTGCGACGGCGTGCTCGAGCTGCTCGCGCGCTCCGAGCAGCTCCAAGGCAAGCGCAAGGAGATCAGCCGCCTCCGCCGCGAGGCGGAGCGCTCCTGCGGCGGGCGCAACGAGGACGACTAGCCGGACAGCCGGGCTGCGTACTGCTTCTCGTAGTACTCGCGGTACTCGCCGGACTTGATCGGCTCCCACCAGCCGCGGTTGGCGACGTACCACTCGACCGTCTCGGCGATCCCTTCGTCGAACGGCTTCGTCGGCTGCCAGCCGAGCCCGCGGAGCTTGGAGGTGTCGAGCGAGTAGCGGCGGTCGTGGCCGGCCCGATCCTCGACGTGGCGGACGAGCGACTCGTCGGCGCCGGTGAGCCGCAGGATGTGGCCGACGATCTCGACGTTCTCGCGCTCGTCCTCGCCGCCGACGTTGTAGACCTCGCCGGGCGCGCCTTCGCGCAGGACGGTCTCGATGCCGGCACAGTGATCCTCGACCCACAGCCAGTCGCGGATCTGCCTGCCGTCGCCGTAGACCGGCAGCGGCTCACCGTCGAGCGCGTTGGTCGTCATCAGCGGGATCAGCTTCTCCGGATACTGATTCGGCCCGTACGTGTTCGAGCCCCGCGTGATCGACGCGTTGACGCCGAAGGTGCGTGCGTACGCCGGGATGTGGAGGTCGCCCGCCGCCTTCGCGACGCTGTACGGGCTCGACGGCGCGATCGAATCGGCCTCCGTCGACGAGCCGCCACCGGCGAGATCGCCGTAGACCTCGTCCGTCGACACCTGCACGAAGCGGGCGCCCGTGCGGCGAATCTCCTCGAGCAGCACCTGAGTGCCGAAGAACTCGGTCCGGCCGAAGTCGGTCGCGCCGAGGATCGAGCGGTCGACGTGGGTCTCGGCGGCGAAGTTGACGATCGCGTCGCAGCCGGCGGCCGCGGCTGCGACCGCCTCGGGATCGCAGATGTCGCCCTCCACCAGCTCGATCCCGGTGCCCTCCAGGTTCGCGGGATTGCCGCTGTAGGTGAGCTTGTCGAGCACGCGAACGTCGTCGCCTGCGGCGAGGAGCCGCTTCGCGAAGTGCGAACCGATGAACCCGGCGCCGCCGGTGACCAGGACGAGCATCGAGAACAGCCTAGTCGCAGAGAAGCAGCCGCGCACCGAGCCGTTCGGCCAGTCCCCGGCCGCCGTTTCGCATCACGACGTCGTGGCTCCAGTGGAAGACCGGCCGTCCGATCGGTGCGATGGCATTCATCCAGGGCTTCGTCGTCTCGACGTTCCACTCGTAGGTGACGGCGGTCGCTCCCGCTCCCTCCCAGAGCCGCCAGAGGCCGTTGCCGCGGAGGTCGCCGTCCGCCTCCCCCTCGAGGAGGTGCGGTGCCTCGACGCGCACCGTCCGCATCCGGAACTCGATCTCGTAGGGCAGCTTGCTGCGCCAGACGTAGCGGTGGACCGATCCGACCCCGTCGCCGTTGCCGTCCCCGGGATGGAGCTGCTCGGCGACCCGGACGCCGCGCCACCACGAGGGCCAGCTTTCCGTGTCGTAGACGGCGTCCCAGACGGCGTCGATCGGGGCGTCGAGCGCCCAGGTGGTGAGGAAGGAGTAGCGCGCCACCTGGGCGATCCCTAGGCCAGTCGCGCCAGGCACTCGCGCAGACCCTCGCGCCAGTGCGGGAGCTCCGGTGCGCCCTTCTCGCTGCGCAGGACCGAGTACGCGGGGCGCGGAGCGGGGCGTCCGAGCTCCGCCGTCGTGATGCGCCGGACGCGGCAGTCGATTCCTGCCTCCTCGAAGATCGCCTCGGCGAACTCCGCCCACGTGCAGTCGCCGTCGGCGGCGACGTGCCAGATCCCGAAGGGGAGGTCGAGCACGGCTCGCGTCGCCGCGGCCAGGTGCCCGACGTACGTCGGGCAGCCGCGCTGGTCGTCCACGACGGCGACCTCCTCACGCTCGGCACCGAGCCTGAGCATCGTGCGGACGAAGTTCGCCCCCGTCGGCCCGAAGAGCCACGAGCTGCGCACGATCCAGGCCTGCTCTCCCGCGGCGGCCTCGCCGTGGAGCTTCGTGCGGCCGTACGCCGAGGCGGGGTTGGGGCCGTCGGACTCGACATACGGCTCCCGCTTGCGCCCGTCGAAGACGTAATCGCTCGAGTACGCCACGAGCGGCGCCCCGAGCTCCGCAGCGTGGATCGTGCCGCCGACGTTCACAGCAGCCGCCCCCTGCGGATCGTCCTCGGCGCCGTCGACGTCGGTCCACGCGGCCGTGTGCAGGACGAGGCCGGGCTCGAGCCCCCCCGGCGCCGGCTCGGAGACGTCCCAGTCGGCGCGCGTCAGCGCCACGATCTCGTCCGCGGCGAACTCCTCGGCCAGCGCGTGGCCGAGCTGGCCGCTTGCCCCCGTGATCAGGACCGGTCGCGCTCGGAGAGGATCGGGGTCTGGGTGCTCCACAGGTGCCTGACGCGCGGATCCGACCACGGCAGCCCATGCTCGTCGGGTGCAGCCGGGTCGTACTCCTCGGTGACGTGGTAACAGAACAGGAGATCGGTGAGCGCCTCGAAGCCGTGCGCGTGGCGCCCCGGGATGTAGATCGCGACCGGATTGTCGTCGCCGATGTCCTCGGTGAAGGTCTCGCCCGTGCCGACGTCGAGGACGACGACGCGGGCCATGCCCTGCAGGCAGGCGAAGAGGTCGTCCTGGCCGCGCTCGTGGTAGTGGAGCCCGCGAATCACGCCCCGGCGCGAGAACGAGACATTCGTCTGCCGGGTCGGCTTCGGCAGCAGGCTCTCCCGGCGCAGCTCGACGAACCAGCCGCGCTCGTCCTCGAACCGGCGGAGCGGGATTTGCTGCAGCCCCTCGATCACGGGACCTTGTTCACGCCGGTGCGGCCGATCAGCGCGCCGATCTCCGGCAGCGACTCCTGCGTCCCCGCGTCCTCCCACCAGCCGGTCACACGGTGGCAGGCGAGCATGCCGCGCTCGGCGTAGTGCCGGTTCACGTCGGTGATCTCGAGCTCGTCGCGCGAGGAGGGCTCGAGCCCACGGATCACGTCGAAGACGTCGGGCGAGTAGCAGTAGAGACCGACCACGGCGTCGCTCGAGGGGGGCGCGTCGTAGCGCAGATCGACCGTGCCGGCCTTCTCGACGACGTCGGTGACGCGGCCGTCGTCGCCGTAGACGACGACACCGAACCGCTCGGGATCCGGCACGTCCTTGACGAACACCGCCGCGCCGTCGTCGCCCTCGACGAAGCCGCGGATCGCCGCGACCTCGGCGTACTCGAAGATGTTGTCCCCGAGACAGACGACGAGCTTGTCGTCGCCGGTGAAGCTCTCGGCCATGCCCACGACCTGCGCGATCCCGCCGGCCTCGACCTGCACCTTGTAGGTGAGATCGAGCTCGAAGAGCGCGTCGTCGGAGCCGCGCTTCGCCATCCGCCCGTCGCCGAGGAGGTCGATCAACTGGCCGGCGTGGCCCTGGCCGGTGACGATCAGCACCTCCTGCACGCCGGCGAGCTGGAGCAGCTGCAACGGGTAGTAGATCATCGGCCACGCGCCGACCGGCAGCAGGTGCTTGTTGACGACGCGCGTCAGCTCACCGAGCCGCGTGGCCTCGCCGCCGGCGGCGATCAGTCCCTTCACGCTCATAGGCCGTACTTTTGGCCTATGAGCGGGGAGGGGCGTGGGGGAACCGGGAGGTTCCCCCACAGAGGGCAGGAAGAAGGGGCTCGTGGGGGAACCTGGTTTCCCCCACGGGAGCGGGTCGAAGGCACCGACGGTCATCCGGGCGATGCTACTGCGGGAGCAACGAGGGGCGTGCGCTCGAGCAGCCAGAAGGAGAGCTCGACCGCGGGGCCGATGCCGAGCGCGAAGACGAGCGTGCCGAGGCCGGCCGTGCCGCCGAGCGCGAAGCCCAGCGCGAGCGCTGCGACCTCGAGCGCGGTGCGTGCGACTCCGATCCGCACGCCGACCCGTCGCGAGACGACGAGCATGAGCGAGTCGCGGGGCCCGGCGCCCATGGCCGCGCCGATGTAGAAGGCGGAGCCGACTCCGAAGCACGCGAGCGCCAGCGGGATCAGGGCGATCCTCGTCCCGAGCGGCTCCTCCGAGAGCAGATCGACGCCCTCGAGCGCGGTCAGCGCGATCACGAACGTCCCGATCAGGGTCGCGTTCAGCAACGTGCCCAGCCCGATGTGCGCCCGCAGCCGCCACGCGAGCACGAGCACGGCGAGCGAGACGACGAGGTTGGCCGCACCGAAGGAGATCCCTGCCTGCTCCGCGACGCCCTGATGCAGCACGTCCCACGGGGGCAGGCCGAGCTCCGACTCCAGGAAGAGGACGACCCCGACGGCGCAGAGAAAGAGGCCCGCCACAAGACCCACGAGGCGCGGCAGGAACCCGCCTCGCAGCTCGGGAGGGGTGTGCACGCGACGAAACCTAGCCGCGCGAGCGTCTGTCGCGGCGGCGGTCTAGCGCAGCAGGACGGCGGCGCTGTAGGCGCGGTCGCGCGGAGACCAGACCCGCACGAGCGTGCCGCGGGGGGCGGGCACGGCGACGCTCAGGAATCCCCGTGCGGACGTGCGCCGGTTCGGGCCCGACCAGCTCCAGCGGCCGTCCGTCCGCACCTGCACCCGAAAAGTCTGCCTACCGCTGCGGGGGCGGATCTGCCCCCAGAGGACGGCCTTGCCCGCGCTGCGCCCGGCGTGCGCGAGCGGGAAGGGGAACGCCGACGCCGCGAGCTTCGCGACCCCGTCGTAGCGGAAGAGGCCACTCTGGAAGCGGGCGTCCTCCGGCTCGTCCTGCACGAGGTAGTGGATCAGGATGTCGACGCGCGGCGCCCGCGCGACGCGCAGCGACGACTGGCCGATCAGCTCGGCCTGGCGCTGCTGCGTAACGCCGAACCTGCCGGTCTGGTACGCGTACTCGGTCAGCCAGATCCGCTTCGCCCCGAACGCGCGGCGGGTCTCGTCCAGCAAGCGCTCGAGCGTGGCCATGGTGATCGTCAGGCAGGCGGAGTGCCCGCAGTCGCCCGCGAACGGCGTGTCCGTCGGCCGGGCCGGGTACGGGTGGTGCGCGTAGGCATCGAGCCGGGCTCGCGCCTTCTTCATGCCGCGGATCCACGTGACGGGCGAGACGCCGTTCGAGCCGGCGCGGGGCGCGGTGACGCCGCCGCCCACGCGGGCCCTCGGCGTGACGTCGTGGATCGCCTCGTAGGCCGGGTTGAGCAGCGAGCGGACGTAGACCGCGGGCGACGTTGGCCGCAGCCAGCGCGCCTGGTTGGGCTCGTTCCAGACCAGCCAGTCGCGCACCCAGGGGTACCGGGAGGCGGCGGCGCCGGCGAACTCGGCGAAGTCGGCAGCGCGCGGCACATAGTTGGGCGCACGCCCGCCGTTGGCCCAGCTGGGCGAGCCGACCAGCCCGACGAGGGCCTTGATCCCGCGCTTGCGCAGGCCCTTCAGCACGGCGTCGCTCTCCTTCCAGTCCGGGCTGCCCTGCGTCGGCTCGATCCGGTTCCAGTGCAGGTTGAAGCGGACCAGGTCGACCCCGAGGCGGTCCACGCGGTCGAGGCGCGCGGAGAGCGTGCCGGGCCCGTGCGTCACCCACGCGTCGTCCTGGATCCCGTACCGCACGAAGCCGGAGCCCGAGGCACCGGCAGCCAGGATGCCCAGCGCGACGACAGTCGCTGCGGCGGTCGTGACGAGGAGTCGCATCCGTGCGCGGGTTCCCGCCACGCGCGATTTCGACACGTAAGCGCTCCCTTAGCGCCGGCGGCGGGCTGCCTTGCGCCGCTTCACGCGCCCGAGGTTCCGCACGGCGGTGAACCAGACGTAGACGCCGAACGCCAGCGCGGCAGCTGCGAGCTTGACGATCCGGCGGACGAGCGTCATGCGTCGGATCGTACGTGGGCGGGTACGCTTGCCGGGCATGGCGCGGCGTGACATCGATCGCCTGCAAGGGGAGATCGAAGATCTCTTCGCCGACCTCTGGCAGGTACCCCGCTTCTCCGGCCTGAGGCACGGCTTCCGGCCGCCCGTCGACTGCTTCCACACGGACGAGCCACCGCAGCTCACGATCGTCGTCGAGCTTGCCGGGGTAGAGCCCGAGAGCGTCGCCGTGGCGATCGAGGAGCGCGCGCTGACGATCTCCGGCGAGCGGCGCCGCCCGCGGGTCGAGGGGCAGGTCTACCAGCAGATGGAGATCGAGTACGGCGCTTTCAGCCGGACGATCAACCTGCTCGACGACGTGGACGCGAAGGCCGCAGGCGCGAGCTTCGAGCGCGGGCTGCTCACGATCACGCTCCCGGTCGCGAAGCGCCCGTCGCGTGTCGAGCCGATCGCGATCATCGTCGTGAGGCCCGCGTGAGCGAGCTCGAGCACGTCGTCCCCGAGGAGCTGCCCACTCACCTCCCGGTCCTCCCGCTGAAGGAGACGGTCGTCTTCCCCGAGTCGATGACGCCGCTCGCCGTCGGCCAGGAGCGCTCGATCAAGCTGATCGACGACGTCGTCGCCGGCGAGCGGATGCTGGCCCTGCTGACCGTGAAGAACGTCGACGCCGAGCCGCCCGGCTGGGAGGACGTGTACGAGGTGGGCACCGTCGCGGTCGTGCACAAGCTGATCAAGGTGCCCGACGGCACGCTGCGCATCCTCGTCCAGGGGCTGCAGCGGGTGCGGCTGCGCGCGCCCGGCACCGACGAGCCGTACCTGATCGGCGAGTTCGAGGAGCTGCCGGACGTCGTCCCCGATTCGCCGGAGGTCGAGGCGCTCACGCGCAACGTGCAGAGCCAGTTCGCACGGATCATCGGGCTCACTCCGTACCTCCCCGAGGAGCTCCAGCTCGCGGCGGCCAACGTGGACGACCCGAGTGCGCTCTGCCATCTCGTCGCCTCGACGCTGCGGCTGAGGACGGAGGAGCGCCAGGAGTTGCTCGAGCTGACGAACGTCGAAGAACGGTTGCGGCGGGTGTCCCTGATCCTGGAGCGCGAGCTCGACGTCTCCGAGCTGGGGTCGAAGATCCAGTCCCAGGTCGCGTCCGAGATCGACAAGGGCCAGCGCGAGTTCTTCCTGCGCCAGCAGCTGAAGGCGATCCAGGACGAGCTCGGCGAGGGCGACGAGCAGCTGGCCGAGCTGAACGAGCTGCGCGAGCAGGTGGCCGAGAAGGAGCTCCCGGAGGAGGTGCTGAAGGCGGTCGACCGGGAGCTCGGCCGGCTCGAGAAGCTGCCTCCTGCCGCCGCCGAGTACGGCGTCATCCGCACGTACGTGGACTGGATCCTCAGCCTGCCGTGGACCGAGGTGACCGAGGACAACCTCGACCTCGACCACGCGCGGCAGATCCTCGACGAGGACCACTTCGACCTCGAAAAGGTGAAGGAGAGGATCGTGGAGTACCTCGCCGTCGCGAAGCTGAAGAGCGACGTGACCGGGCAGATCCTGTGCTTCGTCGGGCCGCCCGGGGTGGGCAAGACCTCGCTCGGCCACTCGATCGCGCGCAGCCTCGGGCGCAAGTTCGCGAGGATCTCGGTCGGCGGCGTTCGCGACGAGTCGGAGATCCGCGGCCACCGGCGGACGTACATCGGCGCGATGCCCGGCACCGTGATCCGGGCGCTGCGCGACGCCGAGTCGCGCAATCCCGTCTTCCTGATCGACGAGATCGACAAGATGGGCGCCGACTACCGCGGCGATCCGGCCTCGGCGATGCTCGAGGTGCTGGATCCCGAGCAGCAGTCGAGCTTCCGCGACCACTACCTCGACCTCCCCTTCGACCTCTCGAAGGTGCTCTTCATCTGCACCGCGAACACGCTGGACACGATCCCCGGGCCGCTGCTCGACCGGATGGACGTGATCCAGCTCTCTGGCTACACGCACGACGAGAAGCTCGGGATCGCGAAGCGCTACCTCGTGCCGAAGCAGCTGAAGGAGCACGGCCTGAAGAAGTCGCAGCTGACGCTCGGCGACCGGGCGCTCAGGCTGGTGATCGCCGAATACACGCGCGAGGCCGGGGTCCGCAACCTGGAGCGGCAGATCGCGACGCTCTGCCGCAAGACGGCGACGCAGATCGCCACCGGGCGGGCCGAGAAGGTGAAGATCGACGAGGCCAAGGTGCGGGAGTGGCTCGGCCCGCCGCGCTTCTCCGGCGAGGCCCGCCGGCGCACGGCTCATCCCGGCGTCGCGACGGGTCTGGCCTACACGGCGGCCGGCGGCGACGTTCTCTTCATCGAGGCGGCGGCGTATGCCGGCAGGGGCAGGCTCAAGGTGACCGGACAGCTCGGCGAGGTGATGCAGGAGTCGGCGCAGACCGCGCTCTCCTGGGTGCGCTCGCACACGGAAGAGCTCGGGCTCCCCGAGGACTGGTTCTCCGAGCACGACATCCACGTGCACGTGCCTGCGGGCGCCGTGCCGAAGGACGGGCCGTCGGCCGGCATCACGATGGCGACAGCGATTGCGTCGCTCGTGCGCGGCATTGCCGTCGCGGACGACGTCGGGATGACGGGCGAGATCACGCTCACGGGCCAGGTGCTCCCGGTCGGCGGGATCCGCGAAAAGGTGCTGGCGGCACAGCGGGCCGGGTTGCGCCGCGTGCTCCTGCCGCGGGAGAACGTGCCCGATCTGGAGGAGCTGCCGGCCGAGACCCGCGAGGAGCTGACGTTCGAGCCCGTCGAGTCGATCCAGGAGGTGCTGGAGCGAGTCTTCGACGGCGCGCCCGCGAAGCTCGGCCGCCGCCGCGCCTCACTCGAGCGCCAGGCGGCCTCCGCCCGTCGCTAGGCGGCCCGGTTGGCCCATCGGGAGGTGACGGCGCTAAGCGGCGTCCTTCAGGGATCTTCGCGCAGAGAGTCCGCCTTCAATACACCAGGATTGGCCAATCGGCAGGTGACGCCGCGAAGCGGCGTCCTTCAGGGATCGTCGCGCAAGAGGGAATCCGCTTTCGCGGATTCCCTCTTTGCGCAGCTAGGTCAGTTTGCGAGGATCGTCTGGCGGCAAGGATGGACCGGCGAATTTCGATTCAGACGAAAGGACGAGCCCGAATGGCCAAGACCAAGGACAAGCTCTACGACACGGCCGACACCGTGCGGCCGTACGTCGACCGCGCGCTGCACGACGAAGACCTGCACGACAACCTGAAGGAGGCGTTCGAGGCGGCTCGGAGCGTCTATGCCGAGCTGCTCGGCAACCGCAACCTGACCGCCACCGCCACACGCGTCGCGACCGACAAGGAGATCCAGGAGACCCTGAAGAAGGCCGTGGACGAGCTGCGCGAGGCCTCACGGCGCGTGCAGGGCAAGGAGGACCACGGCACCCGCAACACGATGCTGCTGCTCGCGGGGATCACGGCCGGGATCATGCTGAATCCGCTCACCGGCCCGCCCACCCGCAAGTGGGTGATGGAGAAGATCACGGGCGAGAGCTCGGATGACTTCGCCTATCCGCCGCCCAGCTCTTCCAGCTCGACCGACGCATCCGAACCGGCCACGGCCGCGTCGAGCACGAACTCGCAGTAGCGCGCTAGCCGGACCTGAGCAGTGCGCCGTCGCCCTCGGCCGCAACCGGGGCGACGAGCGCGCGCTCGAGCGCGCCCGGCTCGAGCCCGCTCGCGCTGGAGATGTCGGCCGACCCGAGCAGGAAGGCGCCCGGACGCGGAGCCGTTGCGGTCGCCGGCACGGGCGGCGCCCATCCGCGCCCCGCGGCGAAGGTGACGTCCTCGAGCCGCCGCCACGCGGCCAGGAACTGGGTCGGGTCGATCACGCCGTCGTAGCCCATCGGCAACAGGGACACGGGATGGATCTCGAAATGCAGGTGATACGGGGTTCCCTGAGCATCGCCCGTGTTGCCGACGAAGCCGATCACATCGCCTGCGCGCACCTCCTTGCCGTCGACGGCGATCGGCGAGTACGCGGACAGGTGGGCGTAGTAGAACTGGTTGCCCTGCCGGTCCCGCAGCCAGAACCGGTAGCCGCCGATGTCGTTCCAGCCGACCGAGAAGACCGTCCCATTCGCGACCGCGAGCACGGGCGCGCCGAGTGGCGCGAAGATGTCCGCGCCGTGGTGCCACGTGACCGCCGCGCGCGGGGACCCGTAGGTGTTGCTGAACGACGAGGCGCCGTAGATCGGGAAGACGTAGCCGCCCGGCGAGAGCGCTGCCGAGATGTCCGTCGGCACCGGCCGGATCGCGGCGCGGGGTAGGCCCTTCCCGGGCTCCTGCGGCTTCGGCAGCTTCTTCTTCGCCTTCGCGCGCAGCTTGGCTCGCGTCGGCTTCTCGCCCGTCGTCGTCGGCACCGTGGTCGTGGTCGTAGGCTCGTCGAGGACCGGAGCCGCCGCGGCGGCCTCGGCGTGGCCGATCAGGATCTCGGTCCCGGCGGGGAGCCCGGCGTGCTCGGCGGTCAGGGTCACGTGGATCGCGGTCACCGCCGCACGCACCTCGCGCGCGTCGGCGTTGTCGTTCTCCTCGATCCCACCTTCGAGCGTGACGAGGAACCCCCAGTCGCCGAGCGCAAAGCGTCCGTTCGGCGCCGGCGTGACGGGCTGGCCGAGGACGACGAGGTTGATCACCGTCGAGCCGGCGACGTCGGCCGACGTCGTCGCCTTGGCGCGCGCGGCCACGCTGTCGAAGGTGATCTCGCCGTTGAAGAGCGCGACCGTGAGCACGTCGTTCACGGCCTGCGCACGCGGCGTCGCGGTCGGCTGAGCGGAGACGCTGCTCGACAGAGCCCCAGTGCGCACGATCGAGCCGTCTGCGGGATACGCGAACGAGTCGGCTGCGCCGATTGCCTCGGCGCCGGGCAAGCCGACGGCCGCGGTCGAGACCCCGGGCTGGCCGGGGACGACAACCGTGATCCCGTAGGCGCTCGCAGTCGCGGCCGGCTGCTTCGCCGTCGTCGCCACGCCCGCCCCACCGGCGGCGAGGGCGAACGCAAGGACGAACAGGGCTGTGAGGCGGGTCTTCACCGGTCGCTGGAGGGTACCCAGCCGCGCGGCGGTTTGTTCGCTTCGCCCGGAATGGGAATCACTCTCACGTAGGGTTCTCGCCGTGAGCACCGGTCCCCTTCCCGGCCTCTCCAGGACGGTGGGGGAGCGGCCGTGAGCTGGCTGGCGGTTCCGCTCGCAGGCGTCACCGTGCTGTCCACGCTCGCCGGCGGGTTCGTGGCGCTGCGGCTGGCCCGCGACCTGGCCACGGCGATCGCCCTGACCGGCGGCGTCGTCGTCGCCGTCGCGCTCTTCCAGGTCCTGCCCGAGGCGATCGAGGCGGTCGACGACCCGCACCGCGTCGGCCTCCTGGTCGGAGCAGGCTTCGTCTTCTTCTTCCTCGCCGAGCGGGCGCTCGTGCTCCACCACCGCGACGAGCCCGAGCAGGCCCGGGCGCATGCGCGCGTCGGGGCGCTGGGCGCCGCCGGACTGTCGGTGCACAGCTTCATCGACGGCCTCGGGATCGGCCTCGCCTTCGGCATCGACACGACCACCGGCCTGCTGGTCTTCCTCGCCGTCGTGTCACACGATTTCGCCGACGGCCTGAACACGGTCAGCTTCGTGATGCGCCAGTCGGGCGACCGGCGCACTGCGGTCCGCTGGCTCGCGGTCGACGCAGCTGCTCCGCTGTTCGGCGCCATCGTCGGCGTGTCGCTCTCGGTCGGCGAGGAGCAGCTCGGCGCGCTGCTCGCCGTCTACGTCGGCTTCTTCCTCTTCATGGGCGCGACCGACCTCCTGCCGCACGCGCACGAGCATCCGTCCGGGAAGCGCGTGCTCCTCACCGTCGCCGGCTTCGCCGGGATTCTCGCCGTGAGCCTCCTAGCGACTCACTGAGGCTGCCCTACGCCGACTCCAGCTGCTTCCGCGCAAAGGCACGGAAGCGGGCCCGGGCTTCGTCGTCGGGGCCGAGGTGCTCCTCGTCGCCGTAGCGCGGATCCGCTGCGATCTCCTCCGCCACGGCGCGCACCTCACGCGCGACGGCGGCCTTGTGCGCGGGGTCGCGCAGAAGCAGCTCGATCCACGTCTCCGAGCCGTCGTAGGGCGGCAGGTCGTGCTCGACGAGCAGCTCGCCCAGCTTCATCCCGACGCGGATATAGGCAAACGTCCGGAAGGCGAGGATGCGGCGCGGCGAGCCCACCAGCCGCTCGATCTCGGGATCGTCGGCCTGGAGTTGCTGGACGATGCTCCCGATCGGCTCGTCGACGAGCGGAAGCCAGATCTCGTCTTCGTCCGTCATGCTTCGGAAGCATAGGGGGTCGAGTGCCGCGACCGCCAAGCGAGCTGGGCCGCCACGCCCAGCACGAGCAGGGCGAAGAGCCGCCGCAGGACGTGCTCGGGGAGCGACGTCGCGATCAGCACGCCCGCCTGGACGCCCAGGATCGAGGCGACCCCCACCAGGACCGCCGGCCGCCAGCGCACGTTGCCGTAGCGGCGGTTGCGCCACGTTCCCGCGACCACCGTCGGCAGGATCGCGAGCAACGACGTCGCCTCGGCGTCGAGCTGCCCGAGGCCGAGCCCGAGCAGCGTGGGCACGAAGAGGATGCCGCCGCCGACGCCGAAGAGCCCGGCAAGCACGCCCGCCGCGAAGCCGAGCAGGAGCGCGAGCGCGATCGTGCTCGCGCTCATCCCGGCTCCGACCGGCCCACGCCGCTCACCCGACCAGCAGCCAGACCGCGACGGCGACGAGCAGCGCCGAGAAGCCGAGCGAGAGGGTGCGCACGGGCATGCGCTGCTGGACCGTGGAGCCCACGACCGCTCCCGCCGCGGCGGGCAGGCCCACCAGTGCCGCGTGCCCCAGGTCGCCGTGGCCCTCGAAGGCGTAGATGATCGCGCCCGCGAGCGCCGTGATCCCGATCGCGGCCAGGGAGGTCCCCGCCGCCGAGCGGTCGGGCATCCCGACTGCCAGAATCAGGAGCGGAACGATGACGATCCCGCCGCCGACGCCGAAAAGGGCGCTGAAGAGGCCCGCCACGAGCCCGATGAGGACGAGCCGCACCCGTGCATCCTAGGACGGCCGCCGGAGAGGGCCTGTTGCGCCGCTTCGCGGCGGAGCCCGGCCGCGCGGCGATCCTGCTCGACGTGGACGGCGTCCTCGCGCCGATCGTCGACGTCCCGCACGAGGCGGCGGTTCCGGAGGAGACCCGCGACGAGCTGCGGCGGCTGCACGGCCGCTACTCGCTCGTGGGCTGCGTCAGCGGCCGCCCGGCCACCGACGCACGCCGCATCGTCGGGCTGGAGGAGCTCGTCTACGTCGGCGAGCACGGGCTCGAGCTGGTGCCCGAGGCGGCGGCGTGGCGCGATCGCCTGTACCGCTTCTCGGAGACGATCGCCTGGGAGGACGTGGAGCGCAAGCCGCTCACGGTCACCTTCCACTACCGGCGGGCCGAGGATGAGGAGGAGGCGCTGCGGCTCCTCGAGGCGGTCGCCACCCGGGCGAGGGCCGAGGGGCTCGTGCCACGCTTCGGACGCAAGGTCCTGGAGCTCCGGCCTCCGCTCGACGCGCACAAGGGCACGGCCGTCGCTCACCTGCTCGCCGAGCACGGCCTCGCGCGAGCGCTTTACGCCGGCGACGACTCGACCGACGTGGATGCCTTCCGCGCGCTCGAGGGACTCGAGCTCGGCGTCGCCGTCGCGGTGGCGTCACCGGAAGGCCCGACGGAGCTCCGCGAGGCCGCCGACCTGGTGGTCGACAGCCCCGCCGAGCTTCTCGAGCTGCTGCGCTCGCTCTAGCTGCGCAAGATGGGCATCCGCAGAAGCGGATGCCCATCGCGCAAGACCCCTGAAGGGGCCGCTAACGCGGCCCACCAGCCCGCTGTCAGAAGCTCGCTGGCACGGGCACCGCGTCCGGCACCTCGTCGGTCCCGAGCTCCTCGCGCCGGATCAGCGTCGCGGCTGCGACGACACCGACGACTCCGACCCCGGCCGCAACCCAGAGGGCGCCGCTGAAGCCGTCGACGAGCGCGGTGTTCAGCTGCGCGCCGCCCTCGACCGAGTCGGTCGTCAGGCTCGTCGCGACGGCGGAGAGCGCCGCGATCCCGAGCGCGCCGCCGATCTGCTGCGACGTGTTGATCAGCCCGGAGGCGAGCCCCGCCTCGGCCGGCTGCACACCGGCGAGGGCGGCGATCGAGATCGGCACGAACGCGAAGCCCATCCCGACCGCGATCAGCAGGAACCCGGGCAGCAGGTCGGCGACATACGAGCCGTCGACCGAGATCTGCGTCAGGTAGACGAGGCCGATCGTGAGGAACGACATGCCCGCGATCAGGACCGGCTTGACGCCGACCTTGTTCACCAGCTGTGCCGCCACCCCCGACCAGATGATGGCCGTGCCTGCGGTCGCGAGGTACGCAACGCCCGTCTTCATCGCCGAGTAGCCGAGCACCTGCTGCATGTACAGCGTCAGCATCAGGAACATGGCGAAGAGAGCGGTGCCGAGGATGAACCCGGCCACGTTGGCGCCGAGCACCGTGCGGATGCGGAGGATGCCGAACCGCATCAGCGGCTCGGGGTGCCTCCGCTCCCACACGACGAACGCGCCGAGCAGGGCGAGCGCGCCGGCGAAGATCGCCCACGTCGTCGCCGAGCCCCAGCCGAAGTCGTTCGCCTCGGTGATCCCGTAGACGAGCGCCATCAAGCCGCTGGTGACGAGCACGGCACCCGCGATGTCGAAGCTCTTCACACGGGCGTCGCGGCTCTCGGTGAGGAGCAGCGGCGTCAGAGCGAGCCCTGCCAGCCCGATCGGGATGTTGACGTAGAAGATCCACTCCCAGCTCAGGGCGTCGGTGAGCACGCCGCCGAGCAGGACGCCGGCCGCCGCGCCGAAGCCGCCGACCGCACCCCAGACGCCGAGGGCGACGTTGCGCTCCTTGCCCTCCGCGAAGGTCGTCGTCAGGATCGAGAGCGCCGCGGGTGAGATGATCGCCGCGCCGAGACCCTGGAACGCGCGGGCCGCGATCAGCGAGGCCTCACTCCAAGCGAGGCCCGCCGCGAGCGACGAGACGGTGAAGAGGACGAGACCCACGATGAAGATCCGCCGCCGGCCGAGGATGTCGGCCAGCCGTCCTCCGAGCAGCAGGAAGCCGCCGAAGAAGAGCGCGTACGCGCTGATCACCCATTGCAGGTTCTCCTGCGAGAAGCCCAGGTCGAGCTTGATCGAGGGGAGAGCCACGTTCACGATCGCGATGTCGAGCACGACCATGAACTGCACCGCGCTGAGAAGCGCAAGTGCGAGCCATTTCTTCTGTGCCGTGGCAACCATGTGCCGTCACATTCCTTTCGCTTCTTCAGTGGGAGGTTGCGAAACTACACAAACGACTTGCGTTTCGCAAGTATTCCGTGCAGAATGTGAACCGTGAGCAAGAGCTACGACCAGTACTGCCCGATCGCACACGCCCTCGGCGCCGTGGGCGAGCGCTGGACGCTCCTCGTCGTGCGCGACCTGATGAGCGGCCCCAAGCGCTACACGGACCTGGCGGCGAGCCTGCCGCGCATCGGGACGAACATCCTGGCGGCGCGGCTGAAGGAGCTCGAGGAGCGCGGTCTCGTCGAGAAGCGGAAGCTGCCTCCGCCGGCCGCTTCGACCGTGTACCAGCTCACCCCGTACGGCCAGGACCTGCGCCCGGTGCTGCACGAGCTCGCCCGCTGGGGGGCCCGCTCGCTCGGCCCGCCGCCGCTCGACACGCTCGAGGAAGGCTGGCTCGTGGGTGCGCTCGACATCGCGCTCTCGCCGCTCGCGATCCCCGGCACGATCGCGTTCCGGATCGGCGAGGAGGAGGCGTCACTCGTGGACGGGCTCCCCGTGGCGGGAATCGTCGCGGACGCCGACGTGCTCGTCGAGAGCGACGCGATCGGCTTCTACCACCTCGTCGTCAACCGCCAGCTCGACGGCGTGCGCGTGGACGGGGACGGCAGCAAGCTGCTCGAGCTGCTCGACGCCTTTGCGCCGACGCCGCTGCCCGTCTAGCCGGCCTCTCGCCTGAGCACGTCCCAGGCGTGCTGGACGTCGGCCTCCGTCGTCCGCGCGCTGCCGACCGCGAGCCGCAGCGCGTAGCGGCCGTTCAGCTTCGTGTGCGAGAGGAAGATCTCGCCGCTCGCGTTGACGCGCTCGAGCAGCGCCTCGTTGTCGGCATCGGAGCCCTCCAGGCGGAAGCAGACGAGCGAGAACGGCCGCGGGGCGGCCAGCTCCCAGCCGGGCTCGGCCCGCACCCAGCCCTCGAACAGCTCGGCCAGCCGGATCGCCTCGCGGATCCGCTCCTGCAGCCCCGCTCGGCCGTAGCAGCGCAGCACCGTCCAGAGCTTGAGCGCGCGGAAGCGCCGGCCGAGCGCGGGGCTGAACTCCGAGAGGCTCGCCACCTCCTCGCTGACGCGCAGGAACTCGGGCACGAAGCTGAAGGCGGCCCGTAGGTCGTCGGCCCGCCGGGTCCAGAGCACGGAGCAGTCCATCGGCGTGAACAGCCACTTGTGCGGGTTGACGACGATCGAGTCGGCACGCTCCCAGCCTGCGAAGCGCCCGCGTAGCTCGGGGCAGACCGCAGCGGAGCCCGCGTAGGCGGCGTCGACGTGCAGCCATACGCCCTCGCGCTCGGCCGCGTCCGCGATCGCCGCGACGGGGTCGACCGAGCTGGTCGACGTCGTGCCGACGGTGGCGACGACCGCGCAGGCATCCGTCAGGTCGAGCGCATCCGCACGCAGCCGGAACTCCGCGTCGGTCGGCGTCTGACGCAACTCGAGCTCGAGCAGCCGACAGGCCTTGTCCACCGACGAGTGCGTGTGCTCGGAGCAGACGACGACACGAGCGCCGGGCTTCGCGTGCCGCGCCGCGGCAAGCGCGATCATCGTGCCCGTCGAGGCCGTGTCCTCGATGTGGCCGTGGAGCCCGTCCGGGAGGCCGAGCAGCTGCGCGAGCCAGTCCAGGGTCAGCTCCTCGAGCTCCTGCAGCGCGGGCGAGGTGCGCCACAGGATCCCGACCTGGTTCAGGCCGGCGATCAGGAGCTCGGCGAGGATGCCCGGCTCGGACGCGGTCGACGCGAAGTAGGCGAAGAAGCGCGGGCTCTGCCAGTGCGTCAGGCCCGGCAGCAGGACGTCGTCGAGGTCTCGCAGCACGCTTGCGAACGGCTCCGCGGTCTCTGGTGGCGACGCGGGGAGTCGCGCGCGGAGCTCGCCTCGCTCCACCTGGGCCAGCACGGGCAGCTCGCGCACGCGCTCGAGATAGTCGGCGATCCAGTCGAGCGCCGCCGCACCGTCCTCACGGAAGCTCAGCGAGCGCCTCCTCGATGCGGCGCAGGAACGGCTCCGCGCCCACCTGCTCGGCCAGCGTGCGCGCGTCCAGCAGTAGCTCGCGCGCCTGCTCGTGACGGCCCGCCTCGGCCGCGACCTCCCCGAGCGTCAGCAGCCCGGCAGCGACGCCGGGCAGGAAGCCGTCGGCGCGCCGCAGCTCGACGGACTCCTCGAAGCGCGACCACGCCGCCTCCGCGCGGCCCGCGTCGAGGTCGACGAAGCCGAGATGCCTGGCCGCGTAGGACATCGTGAGCGTGTCGCCGAGCTCCTGTGCGGCATCGTAGGAGTCCTGGAAGAAGCGCTCCGACGCGGGACTGTCGCCGCGCACGACCTGGTGCACCAGCCCGACCCAGAAGAGCGCCTGGGCCTCGAGCGCGCGGTCGGAGAGACTCCGCGCCAGCTCGAGGGCGCGCTCGAAGAGCTCGAGCTCGCGCGGATCCTCCCTGCGCTCGGCGAGGTACTGCGCGTGCACCATCCGGCCCCGGCCGAGCGCCAGCAGCGCCTCGGCGCGCCCGAGCTCGTCACCGGCGCGGCGCCTCGCGTCCTCGTCTCCCCCGAAGAGCGCCCACTCGTTCAGGAGGTCCGCGCGCGCAAGCGGGTCGTCGGTCTGCTCCAGCGCCTCCTCCCAGCGACCCTGCCCGCGAAGTGCCTTCACTTGCGCAGCTTCTCGATCTCCGGCCAGGAGCGCGTGTTCAGGATCTGCTCCTTCGTCAGCCAGGCTCGCCGCGCCTGGGCGACACCGAGCTCGACGTAGGCCAAGGCGCCGGTCGAGTGGCCGTCGCTCGAGATCACCAGGGTGAGCCCCGCCTCGCCGGCGAGGCGCGCGTTCGCGTCGCGCAGGTCGAGCCGGTCGGGCTGCGAGTTGATCTCGAGGAACGTCCCGGTGGCGAGCGCGGCCTCGACCACCTTCTCGACCTCGATCGTGGACGGCCCACGCTTGCCGATCTTCCGGCTCGTCAGGTGGCCAATGCAGTCAACGTGGGGGCTCTCCAGCGCCGCGAGCACGCGCCCGGTCGGGTCGTTGTCGAAGCTCGAGTGCACGGAGGCCATCACCCAGTCGAGCGGCGCGAGCAGCTCGTCGGTGACGTCGAGGTCGCCGTTCGCGCGGATGTTCACCTCGATCCCCTTCAGGATCCGGAAGGGCGCGAGCTGCTCGTTCAGCGCGTCGATCTCCTCCCACTGCGCCTCCAGCCGGCCGTCCCGAAGCCGCTGCGAGTGGTCGCACATCGCGAGGTACTCGTGGCCGAGGTCGCGCGCGGCGCCAGCCATCTCGGCGATCGAGGCCTTCCCGTCGGACCAGGTCGAGTGTGAGTGGAGGTCGCCGCGCAGGTCGGCGCGCTCGACGAGGGCCGGGAGCCTGCCCTCGCGGGCGGCCTCGAGCTCTCCCCCGTTCTCGCGCAGCTCGGGCGGGATCCAGGCATAGCCGAGGTGCTCGTAGACGGCCTCCTCGTCCTCGGCCGTGAAGACGTCGCCGGACTCGACGGTCGTGACCCCGTACTCGGAGACGGAGAAACCGCGGCGGACCGCGTCCTCGCGCAGCGCCACGTTGTGCTCCTTCGAGCCGGTGAAGTGCTGGAGCAGGTTCCCGTAGGACTCCGGCGGAACGACGCGCAGGTCGAAGCGGAGGCCGTCGTTCGAGATCACCGTGGCCTTCGTGTCGCCCTTGGCGACCACGTCCGCGACCCAGGCCAGCTTCGTGAAGTAGTCGATCAGCGCGGGTGCGTCGATGGAGGTGGCGATGAGGTCGAGGTCTCGGAACGTCTCGCGGCGGCGGCGCACGGAGCCCGCCTCGGAGACCTTCACCGCGGCCGGGTGCTCGCGCAGCACCGAGACGACCGCGAGCACGGCGGGCAGGCCCTCGCCGAGCAGCCGGCGCGACTCGCGCGGGTCGGCAGGCTCCTGCGCCAGCGCCGCCAGGATCTTCTCCTCGCTCTTCGCGCCTAGTCCCGCGAGGCCGCGCAGCTGCTCCTGCTCGGCCGCAGCCTTCAGCTCCGCGATCGTCGTCACGCCCAGCTCCTGCCAGATCCGGCGCGCCGTCTTCGGCCCCAGGCCCGGCAGGCGCATGAACTTGACCACCTCGACGGGGATGATCGCCTTCCGCTTCGTCAGCGCCTTCATCTCGCCGAGCTCGACCACCTCGACGATCTTGGCCTCGATCGTCTTGCCGATCCCGGTCAGGTTCTTCGCCTTGCCGTCGAGCGCGAGCTGCGCGACCGGGCCGCCCGTCTCGCGGATCCGCGTCGCGGCGCGGCGGTAGGCGAGCACACGGAACGAGTCCTCGCCCTCGAGCTCGCTCAGGTCCGCGAGCAGCTCCAGTTGCTCGGCGAGCTCGTCGTTCCTGGGCAGCGTGGCGGCCACTTCCCGCGATGATACGGACGTGCGGGCCCTCCTCTGCCTCCCTACCTACGACGAGAGCGAGAACCTCGAGCCGATGCTCCGCGCGCTCGGAGAGGTGCTCGGCCCCGACGATCGGGTGCTCGTGATCGACGACAACTCACCCGACGGCACGGGCGCGCTCGCCGACCGGCTGGCCACGGAGCTCCCGTTCGTCGACGTCCTCCACAGGGAGCGCAAGGACGGGCTCGGCCGCGCCTACATCGACGGCTTCAGGGTCGCGCTCGAGCGCGGCGCACAGCTCGTGCTCGAGATGGACTGCGATTTCTCACACGACCCTCAGGACGTACCGCGCCTGATCGCGGCGGCGGCAGACCACGATCTCGTCCTCGGCTCGCGCTACGTGCCTGGAGGCAGCGTGCGGGACTGGGGCCTCGCCCGTCGCCTGATCTCGCGGGCCGCGTCGCTCTACACCCGACTGCTGTTGATGCCGGTGCACGACTCCACGGGCGGATTCAAGTGCTTCCGGCGCGAGGTGCTGGAGCGGCTCGACCTCGACGCGATCACCTCGCGCGGCTACATGTTCCAGATCGAGACGACCTTCCGGGCCCGGCGCCTCGGCTTTCGAGTCGTCGAGATCCCGATCACCTTCGCCGACCGCGAGGTGGGCGGGTCGAAGATGTCGCGCGCGATCGTCGCGGAGGCGATCTGGAGGGTGCCGGCGCTGCGGCTGGCGGCGCTGCGGGGGAACGTGTGAGGGAGGTCACCGACACGACCTTCGAGGCCGACGTGGTGCGGGCGGAGGGAGTCGTCGTCGTGGACTTCTGGGCTCCGTGGTGCAAGCCGTGCGAGGCGATCGCGCCGATCCTCGAGGCGCTCGCAGCCGAGCACGGCTTCGAGCTCGTGCGCGTGGACATCGACGAGCACCTCGGCGTGCCGTCGCGCTACGGCGTGCTCTCGCTGCCGACCGTGATCCTGTTCGAAGGCGGTGAGCCGCGCTCGACCGTGATCGGCGCCCGGCCGCGCTCGCACTACGAGCGCGCGTGGGCGGCCTGGCTCACGCCCTGAAGTGCTCGTAGCCGACGAGCTCGCTGCGGCTCGCCGCGAAGCCGCAGCTCGACGCCCTCACCTTCCTCAACTGCGCCGATCACGGAGAAGCCGAGTGACGGGCTCGGGGGGACGGTGGCGAGCAGCTCGAAGTCCTCGCCGAAGCCGAGGTCGGCGAGCTCCCCCGTCCGTGGCACGAGCTCCAGGTCGATCGCGAGCCGGCAGCCGGAGCGGCGGGCGATGTGCCCCGCGTCGACGGCGAGGCCGTCCGAGACGTCGAGCATGGCGGTTGCCACTGCCCCGAGGCGCAGCCCCTCCTCCGTGCGGAGCGGCGGCCGCAGGTAGCGACCCTCGCGGAACGCGGCTCCGGCGCCGCCGAGCGGGCCCGTGACCACGATCGCGTCTCCCGGTCGGGCGCCTACCCGCCCCGGGACACGCGGGGAGCGGCCGAGCGCGGTGACGCTGAGGAAGACGCGGTCGGCGCGGGTCGTGTCGCCGCCGCGCACGGGGACCCCCGACTCGCCGAGCCCCTCGTAGAGCTCGACGACGTCGGCGAGTTGCGTCTCGGCCGGCAACGCCAGCGTGACGATCAGTGCCTCGGGGCGCGCCCCGGACGCGGACAGGTCGCTGATGTTGACCGCGGCGGCGCGGAAGCCGAGCTCGCGCCAGCTCAGCCGGTCGAGCGTGAAGTGGACCTCCTCGACGAGCGCGTCCTGCGTGACGACGAGCCCGTCCCCGAGCTCGGCTGCGTCGTGCTCGGTGTCGACGATCAACCCTCGCGACTCGAGCTCGCGCAGCAGCCCGAGCTCGCCCGCCTCAGAGAGCCGCATCGACGGCCGCCCGTACGCCGGCCAGGTCCGAGACGGCCCGGATCACGGCAACACCGGTCGCCCCCGCCCGGACGCAGTCGGCTGCGTTCGATGCGTCGATCCCGCCGATCGCGACCACCGGAACGGTGACGGCGAGACACACGTCGGCGAGGCCGTCCAGGCCGATCGGAGCGGCCGCGTCCGGCTTGGAGGGCGTCGCCCACACCGGCCCCGCCCCGATGTAGGTCGCGCCGGAGAACTCCGCCACGGCGGCCTCCCGCCGCGTGCGTGCGGAGATTCCGAGCGGTATCCCCGCCGCTGCGGCACGCTCCGCGCCCGGATCGGCCTGGCCGAGATGCACGCCGCAGCCGAGCGTCAGAGCCGCCTCGACGTCGTCGTTCACGATCATCTTCGCCTCGAGGTCCGCGAGCTCCCGGCCGAGCGCGACGACCTGCTCCGTCGGCGCGCCCTTCAGGCGCAGCTGCACGACCGTCGCCCCGGCCGCCGCGGCAGCACGGGCGGTCTCGGCGTCGGTGACGAGCGCGTGCAGCCTCACGCGACCAGTTTCGCGCGTCCGGTCAGCATGGCGGGGTCGAGCGCCGCGAGCGCGTCGTAGAGCGCGACGTGGAAGCTGCCCGGGCCCTTCGCACCCACGGCTGCGTCCTCGCCCGCGACGCCGAAGGCGACGAGCGCCTCCGCCGCGGCCTCGAGCACGTCGTCCTTCGCAGTCAGGAAGCAGCCCGTGAGCACGGTCGACATGCACCCCGTGCCGGTGACGGCAGCGAGCAGCTCGTGGCCGTTCGCGACCGCGATCGTCCGCTCGCCGTCGGAGACGTGGTCGACGGGCCCCGTCACCGACGCGACGAGCCCCAGCGTCCGCGCGGCAACGCGTGCCAGCTCCGCGGCGTCACCGTCCGCACCGATCGACTCCACCCCGCGGACCTCCGCCTCGACACCGACGAGCGTTGCCACCTCGCCGGCGTTCCCGCGCAGCACCGCGACGTCCACTGCGTCGAGGATCCGCTTCGCGGTGTCGGTGCGATACCGCGTCGCCCCGGCACCGACCGGATCGAGGACGACCGGGACACCGCGCTCGTTGGCGGCAGCACCGGCGACGAGCATCGAGTCGACCCAGGCCTCCTCGAGCGTGCCGATGTTCAGGACCAGGGCGCCCGCGAGGCCGACCATCTCCGCTACCTCCTCGGCCGCATGCGCCATCACGGGCAGCGCTCCGAGTGCGAGCACCGCGTTCGCGGTCTCGTTCATGACCACGTAGTTGGTGATGCTGTGGACGAGCGGCCTGCGCTCGCGCAGCGTCGCCAGCGTCGTGCCGGGTTCGATCATCTGCCGCCTTTCAGGTCGAGGACGTCGACGGGGCCATCGCCCGCGCCGATCTCGGCGAGCCCCTGCCGGACCGCGTCCGAGGCTGCACGGGCCGCCTCCGCAGCCGCGTCCGGAAGGGAGAGCCCGCGCGCGAGGGACGCCGCAAGCGTGGCCGAGTGGGTGCAGCCGGCGCCGTGCGTGGCGCGCACGTCGTGACGCACGACACGCAGCTCGTAGTGATCGTCGCCGTCGAACAGGTGGTCGACCGCAGGCTCGCCGTGTCCCCCCGTGACGAGCGCTGCACCGGCGCCGAGCTCGACCAGCCGCTCGGCGAGGTGTCGGCGCGGTGCGCCCGGGAGCCCCGTCAGCGTCTCGGCCTCCGGCAGGTTCGGCGTGACGACGGTCGCGAGCGGAAACAGCCGCCCGACGAGCGTTTCCACGGCGTCGTCCTGCAGCAGCTGCGCACCCGAGCTCGCGATCAGCACCGGATCCACGACGAGCGGCACCTGCCGGCCGTCGAGATAGTCCGCCACCGTCTCGATGATCCGCCGCGAGAACAGCATCCCCGTCTTGGCGGCGTCGACGCCGATGTCGTCGAAGACGGCGTCGAGCTGGGCGACGATGAACTCCTCCGGGAGCTCGTGCACCGCGGTCACCGCGACCGTGTTCTGCGCCGTCAGCGCGACGAGCGCGCTCGAGCCGTGGCAACCCGCCGCCGCGAATGCCTTCAGGTCGGCCTGGATGCCCGCACCCCCGCCCGAATCGGACGTGGCGATCGTGAGACAGCGTGGGATCAAGCTCCTCCCTTCGCCGGCATGACCCGGATCAGGTTCTGCGGGTGTGATCTCAGCCCCCTGACGGGGCACCCCGGTAAGACGAAGGCTAGCGTAGGACTCGTGACGAGCGTCGCGTCGAGCTGGGCGGAGGTCCTGCAGGGAGACGAGCTGGCGTATCTCGGCTCGGAGCCCGCGCGCGAGGGCCGGAGTGAGCCGTTTCCGAACGACCTGGATCCACGCGTCGCCTCCGCGCTCGTGGCTGTCGGGATCACCTCGCTCTGGCGCCACCAGGCCGAGGCCTGGGAGGCCGTGCGCGGCGGCGGCAACGTGATCGTCACGACCGGAACGGCCAGCGGGAAGAGCCTCGCCTTCAACCTGCCCGTCCTCGACCTGCTCGCACGCGAGCCGAAGAGCCGCGCCCTCTACCTCTACCCGACGAAGGCGCTCGCCCAGGATCAGGCCCGCGCGCTCCATGGGTTCGGGCTCAAGGGCGTCAAGCCCGCCATCTACGACGGGGACACCGAGAGCGAGCGCCGCTGGCAGATCCGCAAGTGGGCGAATGTCATCCTGTCCAACCCGGACATGCTCCACGTGGGGATGCTGCCCCACCACGACCGCTGGGGCGACATGCTCGCGAACCTGCGCTTCGTCGTCGTCGACGAGGCGCACGTCTACCGGGGCGTGTTCGGCTCCCACGTCGGGAACGTCCTGCGGCGGCTGCGGCGGCTCGCGCGCGTCTACGGCGCGGAGCCGCAGTTCGTGCTCGCCTCCGCGACGATCGCGAACCCGGCGCAGCTCGCCGAGTCGCTCCTTGGCGCGCCGGCACGGGTGATCGAGGGCGACGCCGCGCCGAAGCCCGAGCGCACCGTCGCCCTCTGGAACCCGGAGCTGCTCGATCCCGAGCTCGGGATCCGCGCGAGCTCGCTCGGCGACGCGTCTCGCCTGCTTGCAGGCTTCGCCTCTCGCGGGCTGCGGACGATCTGCTTCGCGAAGAGCCGCAAGGCTGCCGAGCTGATCCACCGCTTCGCGGCCGAGCGCGTGGACGCGGCGACGGCGAAGCGGCTCGCCCCCTATCGCGCGGGCTACACACCTGCCCAGCGGCGGGAGATCGAGGCGCGGCTCGTCTCGGGTGACCTGCTCGGCGTCTCGGCAACCGACGCGCTCGAGCTGGGGATCGACATCGGCTCGCTCGACTGCGCGATCTCGGTCGGCTTTCCGGGCACGGTCTCCTCGCTGCGCCAGCAGTGGGGCCGCGCCGGGCGACGGGGCCACGGGGTCGCGGTGCTCGTCGCGAGCGAGGACGCACTCGACCAGTACTTCATGCGCGAGCCCGAGACCCTGCTCTCGCGCACGGTCGAGGCCGCGATCCTCGACGCCGCCAACCCGCGCGTCCTCGACGGCCACGTCCTCTCGGCCGCGTTCGAAGGGCCCGTCGACGAGGCTGACGCCGCCACCCTCGGCCCGGCGGCGCTGGAGCGCGCGCCGCTCCTCCCCGAGCTGAAGCGCACCGACGCGGGCTACGTCTGGGCCGGGAAGGACTACCCCGCCGCACGCGTGCTGCTCCGCTCCGGCGAGCCCGACAGCTTCACCGTGGTCGAGGGCGAGGAGGGTACCGTGCTCGGCCTCGTCGAGCGCTCGCGCGCCTACGGAACGGTGCACGAGGGCGCGATCTACCTCCACCTCGGCGAGCAGTACCTCGTGCGCGCGCTCGAGCTCGAGGCCCGCGCCGCGGTCGTCACTCCCGCTCGGGTCGACTGGTACACACAGGCGAAGAAGGAGACGCAGACGGCGATCGTGGAGCCGCTGCGCCTGGAGTCCCGGCTGGGCGTGCCGCTCCACTTCGGCCGCGTCTCGGTGACCGAGCAGGTCGTCGCCTACCAGCGGAAGTCGATCTCAGGCGGCGACACCCTCGAGACCGTTCCGCTGGCGCTGCCCGAGACGAGCTTCGAGACCGAGGCGATCTGGTTCTCGCCGACCTCTGCACAGCTCGAGGGAATCGACGAGATGCCGCGCATGCTCTCCGCGCTGCACGCAGCCGAGCACTCGCTGATCGCGCTCCTGCCGCTGTGGGCGATGTGCGACCGCTGGGACATCGGCGGGCTCTCCACGAACGTCCACTTCCAGACCGGCCTGCCGACGATCTTCGTCTACGACGGCCACTCGGGCGGCGTCGGGATCACCGAGCGGGGCTTCGAGCGCTTCGAGGGCTGGGTGGAGGACACCGCGAGGATGATCTCCGGCTGCCCCTGCGCCGCCGGCTGCCCGAGCTGCGTACAGAGCCCGAAGTGCGGCAACCTGAACGAGTATCTGGACAAGGACGCGGCGCTCACGCTGCTGCGGCGGCTGCTCGAGAGCTAGGCGCCGTCAGAAGAGGTGCAGGCACCCGTTCACCACGAGGGTGAGGAGGAGCGACAGCGCGAGCGAGACGAGCAGGCACCCCGGCGAACAGCCGTAGACCTTGACCTGGCCACCCTTGTACTCACGTGGGGAGAAGATTCCCATCGGCTCGCGACATCTCCGGCTGTCGATTCCGCCACACCTCGTTCGTCTACGTGGTGAAATCGACGAAAGGAGGCGCAGGTGGAGTACGTAGCACTGATCTACGGCGAAGAGGGCCGCTGGGCCGGGCTCTCCGAGGAGGAGCGCGAGCGCGAGATGGGCGAGTACATGGCCCTCTCGGGCGAGAGCGTCACAAAGGGAGGCGAGGAGCTCGACTCCGTCGCGACCGCGACGACGGTGCGGGTGCGCGGGGGCGAGACGCTCGTCACCGACGGCCCGTTCGCAGAGCTGAAGGAGAGCATCGGCGGCTACTACGTCTTCGAGTGCGACTCGATCGAGGCCGCCTGCACGTGGGCGGCGAAGATCCCGGCCGCGCGCCACGGTGCGATCGAAGTGCGGCCCGTCCACGTCGACGAGGAGGGCCAGTCATGAAGTACGTCGCGCTGCTGACGAACACCGAGGAGGATCGCGTCCGCTGGGAGGCGATGGGTCCGGAGGAGGCCGCCGCGGCCCGCGCGCAGGAGATCCCGCGGTGGAATGCCCTGTTCGAGGAGCTCGGGCCGTACATGCTGGACGGCAAGGAGCTCGACGAGCCCTCCGCCGCGAAGACCGTACGGGTGCGGGACGGCGAGACGATCGTCACCGACGGGCCGTACGCGGAGACGAAGGAGCAGCTCGGCGGCTTCTTCGTGCTCAACTGCGAGGACCTCGATCAGGCGATCGGGCTCGCGACGAAGATCCCCGTCGTCGAGCGCGCCTCCGTCGAGCTGAGGCCCGTGATCGAGCATTGACGGAAGCGGTTGCGCGTGCGTTCCGGGAGGAATGGGGCCATGCGGTCGCCGTCCTCACCCGCGTCCTCGGCGACCTCCAACTCGCCGAGGACGCGGTGCAGGACGCCTTCACCACTGCGCTGGAGCGCTGGCCACGAGACGGCCAGCCGGCCGCGCCCGGCGCGTGGATCATCACGACGGCGCGCAACCGCGCGATCGATCGCCTCCGCCGCGAGCAGACGTTCGCCCGGAAGGCGGCGCTGCTCGCGCGGCTCGAGGCGCTGCCCGCCGATGAGGACGACGTGAGCACGATCCCCGACGACCGGCTCGCGCTCGTGTTCACGTGCTGCCATCCCGCGCTCGCCGCAGAGTCGCGGGTCGCATTGACGCTGCGCGAGGTGGCGGGCCTGACGACGACGGAGATCGCGCATGCGTTCCTCGTCGCCGAGCCGGCGATGGCACAGCGGCTCGTGCGGGCGAAGAGGAAGATCCGTGGTGCCGGCATCCCCTTCCGCGTCCCGCCCGACCACCTGCTGCCCGAGCGGCTGCGCTCCGTGCTGGCGGTCCTGTACCTCGTCTTCAACGAGGGCTATTCGGCGAGCGCGGGCCGCGAGGTCGTCCGCGACGAGCTGTGCGACGAGGCGATCCGGCTCGCGAAGCTGCTTGCCGTGTTGATGCCGGACGAGCCGGAGGCGCTCGGCCTGCTCGGTCTGATGCTGCTGCACGACGCGCGCCGACACGCGCGGACGTCGCCCGACGGGTCGCTCGTCCTCCTGGCCGACCAGGACCGCTCGCGCTGGAGCCGGACGAGCATCGACGAGGGCACGCGCGTGCTCGACCGTGCCCTGTCGTACCGGCGTCCCGGCCCGTACCAGCTGCAGGCGGCGATCGCCGCGCTCCATCTCGAGGACGAGCCCGACTGGCCCCAGATCGCGCTCCTCTATGCGGAGCTCGCCCGGCTCGAGCCGTCTCCGATCGTGGAGCTGAACCGTGCGGTCGCAGTGGGGATGGCGGAAGGGCCGGAGCGCGGCCTCGAGCTCGTCGAGGCGGTCGACCTCCCGGGATACCACCTGCTGCACGCCGCACGAGCCGACTTCCTGCGCCGCCTCGGCCGCAACGACCAGGCGGGGAGCGCCTACCGCGAGGCGCTCGCGCTCGACATGAACGCCGCCGACCGCGCCTTCCTGGAGCGTCGGCTGGCAGAGGTCTCCTAGACAATGCCCGCATGCGGGTCTCGGCCAAGGTCGACTACGCGATCAGGGCGCTGGCCGAGCTGGCAGCCGCGCCTCCCGGTCCGCCGGTCAAGGGCGAGCGCCTGGCGGAGGCGCAGGGGATCCCGCTCAAGTTCCTCGAGAACATCCTCACCGAGCTGCGGCGGGCGGAGATCGTCGCCAGCCAGCGTGGGGTCGACGGCGGCTACCGGCTGGCGCGGCCGGCCGCGGAGATCAGCCTCGCCGACGTGATCCGCGCGGTCGAAGGACCGATCGCGACGGTGCGGGGCTCGCGTCCAGAGGGAGTCGACTACACGGGCGCCGCGGCCGGGCTCGGAGAGATCTGGATCGAGCTGCGAGCGAGCATGCGCGGCGTGCTCGAGGAGACCTCGCTCGCCGACCTCGTCGCGCGGTCTTCCGGCGCAAGATGAGCATCCGCGGAAGCGGATGCTCATCGCGCAAAACCCCTAAAGGGGCCGCTTCGCGGCCCGACAGCCTCTCGAATTAGGCAGAGCGTTAGGCGAAGACGCGCGCTCGCTCCGGGCGCACCCAGACGATCTGGCTCTGCTCCAGCTCGAGCTGCTCGCACTCGTCGCGCGTGATCTGCGCCCAGAGCTTCTCCCCGTCCCCGCGCACGAGCTCGACCCGAACCTCGAAGCCGAGGTGGACGACCCGCTCGATCATCGCCTCCTCGGCGCCGTCGGCCGGCTCGAGCAGCAGGTCGAGGTCGTGCGGACGCACCCAGCGCTCGCCCACCCGGTTCACCGGCCCGACGAAGCTCATCACGAACTCCGTCCCCGGATGCTCGTACAGGTCTCGCGGGCCGCCGACCTGCTCGATCCGGCCGCGGTTCATCACTGCCACCTGGTCGGCCACCTCCATCGCCTCCTCCTGGTCGTGCGTGACGAAGACGGTGGTGACGTGCACCTCCTCGTGGAGGCGGCGCAGCCAGTCGCGTAGCTCCGCGCGCACCCGCGCGTCGAGCGCGCCGAAGGGCTCGTCGAGCAGCAGCACCTCCGGCTCGACAGCGAGCGCACGGGCGAGCGCCATCCGCTGGCGCTGGCCTCCCGAGAGCTGTGCCGGATAGCGGTGCGCGAACGGCTGCAGCTGGACGAGCTCCAGCAGCTCGTCGACCCGCGCGCGGATCTCCGTCTTCGGCCGCTTGCGCACGGTCAGCCCGAAGCCGACGTTGTCGCGAACGGTCATGTGCTTGAAGGCCGCGTAGTGCTGGAAGACGAAGCCGACCCCGCGCTGCTGCGGCGCGAGCGCCGTGGCGTCCTCGCCCGAGATCACGATCTCGCCGGTGTCCGGCTGCTCGAGCCCTGCGATCACCCGCAGGAGCGTCGACTTGCCGCTGCCGCTCGGGCCGAGGAGCGCGGTCAACGAGCCCGGCTCGACGACCAGCGAGACGTCGTCGAGCGCCGTGAAGGTGCCGAACCGCTTGGTCACGCCGCGTGCCTCGATCATGTCGCTTCCTCTCCTTGAACCTCTTCGACTTCGCGTTGCCTGAACAGGGTGGTGGCGAGCAACGTGGCCACGGCGAGCAGCGCCAGCAGGACCGACGCCGCATACGTTCCCACGGGATCGAACGATTGGAAGCGCTCCTCGACGTGCAGCGTGAGCGTGTTCGTGCGGCCGGCGAGGTGCCCGGAGACGACGCTGACGGCGCCGAACTCGCCGAGCACCCGCGCAGTCGTGAGCACGACGCCGTAGGCGATCCCCCAGCGGATCGCCGGCAGCGTCACGCGCCAGAACGTCTGCCAGCCGGACGCGCCGAGCGTCGACGCGGCCTGCTCCTGCTCGTCACCGATCTCCCGCAGCACGGGCACGACCTCGCGCACGACGAACGGCAGCGAGATGAAGATGGTCGCGAGCACCATCCCGGGGAGCGCGAAGATCACGCGCACGCCGGCGTCGGCGAGCGTGTCGCCGAACCAGCCGTTGCGGCCGTAGACGAGGATCAGCGCCAGGCCGACGACGACCGGCGAGAGCGCGAGCGGCAGGTCGACGAGCGTGTTCACGAGCCCGTGCCCCCGGAAGCGGCGGCGCACGATCGCCAGCGCGCAGAGGACGCCGAAGACGGTGTTCAGGGGCACGGCAATGCAGGCGATCAGGATCGAGAGCCAGAGCGCGTGCAGTGCCTCGGGCGTCGTGATCGAGGCCCAGGCCTCGCCGAGGCCGTTCTCGAACGCGCGCCAGAAGACCAGCGCGACGGGAAACGCCACGAGGGCGGCGAGATAGCCGAGCGCGACGAATCGGAGTGCGTACCTACCCATCGTGCCTCGTCGCCCAGCGGCGGACGCCCCCGATCGCGAACAGGACGACCAGCGAGAGACAGAGCAGGACGACCGAGACGGCCGCCGCTCCGGTGACGTTGTCGCTCTCGATCTGGCCGAAGATGTAGACGGAGGCGACCTCGGTGCGGAAGGGCTGGTTGCCGGAGATCAGCACGACGGCGCCGAACTCGCCGATGGCCCGGGCGAACGCGAGCGCGGCCCCGGAGAGGATCGCCGGCAAGAGGTTCGGGAAGATGATCCGCCGGAAGACGGCCGCCGGGCGCGCGCCGAGCGAGCGAGCGGCCTCCTCCATCTCGCCGTCGAGCTCGAGCAGGACCGGCTGCACCGTGCGCACGACGAACGGCAGGGTGACGAAGAGCAGCGACAGCGTCAGGCCGATCTTGGTGTAGGCGACGTTGATGCCGATCGGCCCGCGTGGCCCGTACAGCGCGAGCAGCGTCAGGCCCGCAACGATCGTCGGCAACGCAAAGGGTAGGTCGATGAGGGCATTCACGAACGCCTTGCCGCGAAAGTGGTCGCGCACGAGCACCCAGGCGATGGCGGTGCCCGCGACGGCGTTGACCGCGACGACCGCGAGCGAGACGAGCAGCGTCAGCTTGAGCGCCGCCACGGCCTGCGGGTTGGACACCGCGCGCCAGAAGCCGTCGAGCCCCGCCTCGGTGGAGCGGAGCAGGACGGCGGCGAGCGGGATCAGGACGATCACGCTCAGGTAGCCGGTGACGATGCCGAGGCCGAGACTGCCTCCGCGACGCACCCGAGCGCTGGGGCGCGGCGCGGAGACGGCGATGTCCGCGCTACTCAAGCGCCTCCCCGACCTCGCGCTGGATCTCCGCCATGATCCCGCCGTCGACGTCGAAGAACTCCTCACGGACGGGCCCCCAGCCACCGAGGTCGGCGATCGTGAAGAGCTGCGGCGGCGTCGGGTAGTCGAACTCCGCGAGCACGTCCTCGAGGATCGGCCTGTAGCCCGCCTCCCCGAACACGCGCTGCGCCTCAGGCGACCGGGCGAAGTCGACGAACGCCTGCGCCTGCTCCGTCCTGCCCCCCTCGGTCACGACGGCGATCGGGTTCTCGATCAGGATCGTCTGGTCCGGGACGACGTAGTCGAGCTCCTCCCCCTTGTCCTGCGCGAGGATCGCCTCGTTCTCGTAGGCGATCAGCACGTCGCCCTTGCCGCCGACGAACGTCTGCAGCGCCTCGCGTGCGCTCTTGTCCTGCACGCTCACGTTGTGGAAGAGCCGATTCAGGTACTCGATCGCCTCCTCCTTGCTCTTGCCGAGCTCGAGCTGGGCACCGTACGCCGCCATCACGTTCCACTGAGCGCCTCCGGAGGTGAACGGGTTGGGCGTGATCACCTCGATCCCTTCCCGCGTCAGGTCGTCCCACGTGCGGATGTTCTCGGGGTTGCCCTTGCGCACGGCGAAGACGACGACGGAGTCGCTGACCATCCCGTCGTGCTCGTCGTCACTCCAGGACGCGTCGACGAGGCCCTCGTCGACGAGCCGGGTCACGTCGGGCTCGAGCGAGAATGCGACCACGTCCGCCGGCAGCCCCGCCGCCACTGCGCGGCTCTGCTCGCCGGAGGCGGCGTACGACTCCTGGAACGAGACCCCGGCGCCCTCGTCGGTCGCGGCGAAGTCCTTCGTCAGCTGCGCGTACACCTCGCGCGGGGTCGAGTAGGCCACGAGCGCCAGCGTCGTCTCCCCGCCCTCGGCCGTGCCGCCGTCCGCCGTCGCGTCTGCGCTCTCCCCACCGCAGCCGCTCACCAGCGCCGCCAGCAACACGGTCGCGCCGATCGCTCCCAGGATCCTCCTCACGCGTTCCTCCCTTTCTCTACCGCCATAGTTGAGATTCGGAGTTGTAATAGAACGAATAAGCATTGTCAATTGAGAACCAACGCCGCGTCCATTTGGTAGGAATGCCGCATGGCACCACCGCGCAACGCACGTGGCGGAGTGCTCGTCCTCGGCGGTGGGTTCGCGGGGAGCTACGTCGCCCGTCTGCTCGGCCGCAGCGGCGCGACCATCGTCAGCCGCGAGAACTTCATGCTCTACACGCCGATGCTGCCCGAGGCCGCCTCGGGCACGCTCGAGCCCCGGCACGTCGTCGTGCCTCTGCGCCAGATGTGCCGGCACGCCGAGCTGCTGCTCGGAACGGCTACCGCTCTCGACGAGGAGCGTCGGATCCTGAGCGTCGACACGGCCGATGCGGGCACCTTCGAGGTCTCGTACGAGCAGCTCGTCCTCGCGCCGGGTGCGATCACGCGGACCTTCCCGGTTCCAGGCCTGGCGGAGCACGCGCTGGGATTCAAGGACCTCGCCGACGCCATCCACCTGCGCAACCGCGTCCTCCGGGAGCTCGAGGCGGCCGACGAGGAAGCGGATCCCGCCGCCGCGGCGTCCCACCTGACGTTCGTCTTCGTCGGGGCCGGTTACGCGGGCGTGGAGGCGCTGGCCGAGCTCTCCGACCTCGCCGCCGATGCTCTGCGCTACTACCCACGCCTCCGCGGGATCCCGCAGCGCTGGGTGCTCGTCGACGCCGCGCCGAAGATCCTCCCCGAGATCCCGAGCCGCCTCGGCGAGTACGCGGCCCGCGAGCTCGCCCGCCGCGGAGTGGAGATCCACGTCGGCACGACGCTCGAGTCGATCGGCCCGGACGAGGCGGTGCTCTCGAACGGCGAGCGGATCCCGGCGCGGACGGTCGTCTGGACGACGGGCGTGAAGGCGAGCCCGCTGCTCGGCGCGTGGGGGCTACCGCTGGACGACCGCGGGCGGGTGCGCGTGGACGAGTACATGCGCGTCGAGGGCCGCGAGCGCCTGTGGGCGCTCGGCGACGCCGCCGCCGTTCCCAACACGCGCACGCCGGGCCAGCTCGATCCGCCCACCTGCCAGCATGCGCTGCGCCAGGCGCGGCGGCTGGCGAAGAACCTCGGCGGCGACCTCGAGCCGTACGGCTACCGGATGCTCGGCCAGGTGGCGACGCTCGGCCGCTACAAGGGGGTCGCCGACGTCATGGGCGTCCGCTTCCGCGGCTTCCCGGGCTGGTTCCTGACCCGCAGCTACCACCTGCTCCAGCTGCCGCTGTTCTCGCGCAAGCTCCGGGTCGTCACCGACTGGACGACCTCGCTCTTCTTCCGCCGCGACATCGCCGAGCTCTCCATGCTCGGCCACCCGCAGCGGCTCGATCCGTGACAGCGTTCGCGCGAGCCGGGGCCTCTGACCCGCGCGGGCCTGCGCTCAGCGAAGCATCCGCAGTGCTGCGCCGAGCGTCTGGCGGGTCGTCAGGACCGGCGCGTAGAGGTCGCCCTCGCGCGCGACGCGCTCCAGCACCGCGTCCATCGTGAAGGCGGCGGGCTCGAGGCTCTCGTTCACCTCGTCCCAGCGCAGCGGCGTCGACACCGGCGCGCCCGGCTTGGGCCGCACGGAGTAGACGGACGCAATCGTCTTCCCCTCGCCGTTCTGGTTCGAGTCGATCAGGACGCCGCGCCGCTTCGCCTTCGACCACTCCGTGGTCGCGAGGCGCGGGTGTGCGCGCGCGATCGCGCCCGCGACGATCTCCGAGAAGCGGCGCGTCTCGTCGAACGTGTGCCGGCGCGCGATCGGGACGAGCACGTGCATGCCCTCCGAGCCGCTCGTCTTCGGGAAGGACTCGAGCTCCAGCAGCTCGAGCGTCTCCTTGACGAGGAGTGCCACCTCGATCGTCTCGGCGAAGCCGACGTCGGGTGACGGGTCCAGGTCGAAGAGGACGAAGTCGGGCCGGTTCGGCTTGTCCACGCGGGAGTACCACGTGTTCAGGTCGATGCAGCCCATGTTCACCATCCAGAGCAGGGCCAGATCGTCGTTCACGAGCGGGAAGTCGACGTGCTTGCGCGTCCGTGCGGAGTCCCGGGCCGATACCTCGAACCGGCGCGTCGGGATCCAGTCGGGCATGTGCTTGGGCGCGTCCTTCTGGAAGAAGAACTTCCCGAACGCGCCGTCGGGATAGCGCTTCATCGTGAACGGCCGCTGGCGCAGGTGCGGCACGACGACGGGGGCGACGTCACGGTAGTAGGCCAGCAGGTCCCCCTTCGTGATCCCTTCCTCCGCCCAGAACGGCTTGTCCAGGTTGGACAGCTTCAGCACACGCGAGCCGCGCCTCAGCTCGGGCGCGATCGCGTCACGCTCGCGGCGGACGTCCTCGGCGCGCTTGTCCTCGCGCAACCCCTGGTACGACGGCGCGCGCAGGCGCCCGTCGTGGGTCCACTCGACGAACTCCACCTCGCAGACGAGCTCGGGCTCGACCCAGACCACGTCCCCCTTGCGCACCTTCGGCAGCTTCGGCACCTCGTCGAAGGGCGGCTTCGGTCGCTCCAGGGGGCGCAGGAGCGCCAGCAGCTTCTCGATCTCGGCGTCGTCGAACCCCGTGCCGACATTGCCCACGTAGCGCAGGCGGCCGCCCTCGGAGACGGCGAGCACGAGCGAGCCGAAGCGGCCGCTGCGTCGGCCCTGACCCTTCGTGTAGCCGGCGATCACGAACTCCTGCCGGCCGTGGGTCTTGATCTTCAGCCAGTTCCGGGAGCGCCTCCCCGGCTCGTAGACCGAGTCTGCGCGCTTGGCGACGATCCCCTCGAAGCGCTGCTCCTTGGCCGCCTCGTAGAGCGTGTGCCCGTCCTCGAACGCATCGGAGACCTGGACGCCGCCGCGCCGCTTGTCGACGAGCTGGGCCAGCCGCTTGCGCCGCTCGGTCAGCGGGAGGCCGACGAGCGGCTCGCCCTCGACCTCGAGCACGTCGAACGCGACGTACACGTACGTCGTGCCCTGCTTGCCCTGCTGCATGGCCGAGAAGGTCGCGCGCCCGTCCGGGCCGATCGCCACCACCTCGCCGTCGAGCACGCAGTCGGGCGTGCGCAGGGCGCGCACGAGCGCGCTCACGACGGAGGGGAAGCGCTCGTTCAGCGCGTTTCCGTTGCGGCTGCGCAGCTCGACCTCCCCGCCGCGCATCGTCGCGATCGCCCGGTAGCCGTCCCACTTCACCTCGTAGAGCCAGCCGTCCCCCGCCGGCACCTCTCCGGCGAGCGTCGCGAGCATCGGCCGGTAGCCCCTCCGGGCTGCCGCCGCGGTCTCGCCTGCGGCCTCCTTCTTCTTCACGAGCAGCCAGTTCTTCGGGTCGCCCGAGAGCTTCGCGGGGACGAGCGTCCACTGCCCCTCCAGCCGCTCACCGTGCAGGTGCACGGTCAGCCCGCCGTCGGGCTTCTCCTCGACGAGCTCGTAGGTGCCGCGGTCCCAGATCTCGACGGTGCCGGCGCCGTAGTTCCCCTTCGGGATCGTGCCCTCGAAGGTGGCGTAGTCGAGCGGGTGGTCCTCGACGTGGACGGCCAGATGCTGCGTGCCGGGCTCGAGCGGAACCCCCTTCGGCACCGCCCAGCTCGCGAGGGCCCCGTCACGCTCCAGCCTGAAGTCGTAGTGGAGCCGGCTCGCGTCGTGGCGCTGGACGACGAAGATGGGCGCCTCGCCCTGCTTGCCGCCCGAGAAGGGCTCCGGTGTGCGCGCCGGGTCGCGCTTTCGCTCGTACTCGCTCAACCCACGGTCGCGAGCCCGGCTCACGACGTCGATGTTTCGCGCCGGCGCGGTTGGAGATTATGACTTGCAACGCGGGTGTGCACGCCCCGCCCTGAAGCTTCTCCACCCACAGCGGGGGGTCAGTTGAGGTCGGCTCTTGCCGGCCTCAACACGTGTGAGGGCCTGTTGCGAGCGCGAAAGTGTACTGCGGATAAGCCTGTGGATGATGTGGATAGTCGCCCGCTCATGCGAGCACGCCCATGGAACGGAACTTGGCACGCCGCGCGGCTCGCAGCTCGACCTGGGGAATGTTGTCAAGCCCGATCAACGACTCGACGAGGGCCGACGACAACAGCCTCGCCGCCTCGTCGTGGTCGAGGTGGGCCCCGCCCAACGGCTCCGGGACGACGTCGTCGATCACCCCGAGCTCGAGACAGTGCGCGGCGTCAGGCTTGAACGCTGCGGCGGCCTTGCGTGCCGCGCCGGCGTCGCGCCAGAGGATCGACGCGCAGCCCTCGGGCGAGATGACCGAGTAGATCGCGTTCTCCTGCATCAGCACCCGATCGGCGACGGCGATCGCAACGGCGCCGCCGGACCCGCCTTCGCCGATCACGCACGCCACCGTCGGCACCCCGAGCCGGGCCATCGCGGCCTGGGAGCGCGCGATCATCCCGCCCTGGCCGTGCTGCTCCGCCGCCACGCCGGGGTAGGCGCCGGGCGTGTCGACGAGCGTCACGATCGGGAAGCGATGCCGGTCGGCCAGCGCCATCGTCCGCATCGCCTTGCGGTAGCCCTCCGGGTACGCCATGCCGAAGTTCCGCTTGCTGCGCTCCTTGAGGTCGCGGCCCTTCTGGTGCCCGATCAGGGCGACGGTGCGTCCGTCGAGCTTGCCGAGGCCGGTCACGATCGCGGCGTCGTCGGCGCGGCCCCGGTCTCCGTGCAGCTCGAAGAAGTCCTCGAAGATGCGCTCCACGTAGTCGAGCGTGTACGGGCGATCCTCGTGGCGGGCGAGCTCGACGGACTGCCAGATCTCCTCGTCGGTCGGCTCGGCCTCGATCCGGTCGAGCTGGCGCTTCAGGCGCTCGAGATCGCCGGAGAGCCGGGCGCCGCGCAACAGATCGAGACCACTCAACCTGCTCAACCTATCGCGAAGTCGGATTTCGTCATCACGTGCCACCGTCCGCCCTCCCGAAGAGGCCCAGGAGCTGCGCGATCCTTCCGCGCAGCTCGGGGCGCGGCACGACCGCATCGACGTGGCCGAAGCGGAGGTTGGCCTCGGCGAGACCGAAGTCGTCGGGCAGCTTCTCGCGAGTCGTCTGCGCCACCACGCGCGGGCCGGCAAAGGACATCAGCGCCCCCGGCTCTGCCAGCAGCACGTCGCCGAGACTCGCGAAGCTCGCCAGCACGCCGCCGGTGGTGGGATGCGCCATCACGCTGATCAGCGCGCACCCGGACTCGTGCAGCTCCTCGACGGCGCACACGGTCTTCGGCAGCTGCATCAGGGCCAGGATCCCTTCCTGCATGCGGGCGCCGCCCGAGGCCGAGACGGAGACGAGCGGCACGCGGGCAGCCGCCGCGCTCTCGCAGGCGCGCGCGAACTTCTCGCCCGTCACGGAGCCCATCGAGCCGCCCATGAAGGAGAAGTCCATCACCGCGAGCTCGCACGGCCGGCTCTCGATCGCTGCCCGGCCGATCACCATGGCGTCACCGAGGCCGGTCGCGACCTCGGCTTCGGCGAGGCGCTCCTTGTAGGCGCGCAGGTCGAAGAAGTCGAGCGGATCGGCCGAGCGGAGGTCGGCCGCCTCCTCGACGAAGCTGCCTTCGTCGGCGAGCTGCGCGATTCGCGCCCGCGCGCGCACCGGGAAGTGGTGCCCGCAGTGGCTGCAGACGCGCAACGCCGCATCGAGCTCGTCGTCGCGGTAGTGCGAGCCGCAGCTGGGACAGGTGTTCGGGTGTGACTTCGCCGGCGGCTCGGGTGCGACGTGCTTGTGCTCGATGGAGACGTCGATGCTGGTCGACTCGGCCATCGCCTGAGTTTAGACCCGTCGCCGCCGTCGCCGGTTACACCCGCCCGGCGAGCCGGGTCAGAGCCCGAGGGCGGCGCAGAGGCGCGCCAGCTTGGCCTCGTTCTGTGGCGCCCCGACGAGGCCCGTCAGGCCGGCACCGGCCACGCGGCGGCGGGAGGCGACCTCGCGGAGCAGCGCCTCGAGCCCGTCCAGGCTGAGCCCCCCGGGCTCGGGGAAGAAGACCTCGAGCTCCCCGGGCTCGACCGAGTCGCCGTCGAACGCGACGTAGACGGCGTCCGTGCCCGCGAGCGCACGTTCGACGGCTCCTTCCCCGGTGTGCACCCCGCTGCGCTCGATGAACTCCACCTCGGGCGGGTCGAGCGCGCGGCTGCCGACGAGTGCGACATTGCCGGCCTCCACCGCCCCGTCGTCGATCAGCATCCGCAGCGCCATGCCCCAGGCGTTGCCGGAGGGCGAGCTCGCCGGCGTGTTCAAATCGCCGTGCGCGTCGATCCAGACGACGCCGAGCGTGTCCTCGCCCCCGGCGAGCCCTTCCACCGCTCCCACGTGCGCGCAGCAGCAGCCACCCAGCACGAGCGGCCGGTCGGGGAGGTCGGAGGCAAGCGCGAGCGTCTGCTCCGCCAGCGATTCCTCGTCGACGACCGCCGCCTCCGGATACGGCAGCTCGAGCCACGCCGCCTCCACCATCCGCTCGCCTCCCGCGCCCCACGCGCGCGGCACGCGCACGAGCCCGGCGCCGAACTCGCGTCCGCAGGAATGGCACTGGTAGTCGGGCCCGATCGCGACCGCCGTCAGCGTGCGGCAGTGCGGGCAGCGAGCGCGAAGCCGGCTCACCGCCGGAGCTCCCACGTGTCGTAGCGGCGCGTGACGTGCATCCCCGCCCGCTCGTAGAGCCGGACCGCCCCGGTCGTGTTCTCCCCGTCGACCCCGAGCCCGACCCGCGTCGCCCCACGCCGGTGGAACTCGGCGAATGCGTGCCGGAGCAACGCCAGCCCCAGACCGCGCCGCCGCCACGCCGTGCGGACGCCCAGCTCGTTCACCCAGCCGAACGTCCGGTCGCCGGAGCTGTGCCAAGCGCACTGCGCGAAACCGGCGGCCTCGCCATCCGCCAGCGCCAGGACCCACAGCGTCCGGTCGGTCTCCGGCTGGGCTTCCGTCGCCTGCAACCACTCGTCGTACGGGCGCGGCTCGAAGCCGAAGTGCTCGGCAAACGTGTCCTGGAGCGCTGCGTGGAAGGTCGGGTCGTCACCCTCCTGCCACGGCCTGACGGCGACTCCCTCCGGCCACGCCGGCGCTTCCGGCTCGGAGTCGAGCCGGGTCAGCATCGTGAACGAGTGGCGGATCACGGAGAACCCCTCGGCGGCGTAGGCGGCGGCGGCCGACTCGTCGGTCGCGGGCGCGTACCCCCAGACCGGCAGGCTGGGATTCGCGTGCTCGACCGAGGCCCGCACGAGCGCGGACACGGCATCGGCGTCGAGCGCGCGGGCGTCGACGTCGGTGTGGGTGTCGCTCAGCTGGACGTCGGCGTAGCCCACGGCGCGGCCGTCGCGCTCCGCCAGCCCGAACCAGACGACCCTCGGTAGCCCGAACCACCCCGTCACCGTGGCCGACGTCAGATCGCTCTCGTCGAAGAGCGCGACCGAGTGGGCATTGAGGACGTCGGCGATCGCCGGGGCGTCGGCGGGCGTGGCGGTCCGGAGGACGAGCTCAGCCGACTGCAGGGCGGAGCTCCTTCTCGTAGACGACGGCCTCCCAGAAGACGCGCATGCCGGCCTTCTCGTAGAGGCGCGTGGCGCCGGTCGGGCTCTGCGCGTCCACGCCGAGCGCGACGCGCCGCTCGCCCCGGCGGAAAAACTCCGCGAACGCCGTCTCGAGCAGTGCCTCCGCGATCTTCCGCCGGCGCCAGGGCGGCCGGACGCCGAGGGTGCCGACCCAGCCCCACTCGCCGTGGCGCTTCCAGTAGCAGACGTTTCCGGCCACGAGCTCTTCCCCTTCGAGCGCGACCCAGACGAGACTCGGATCGTAGCCCTCGACGTCGAAGACGTTCTTCGACCACTCCTCGAAGCTCCGAGGCCGATGCTCCCAGTGGTCCTCGAACGCCTCCTCGAGCGTCTCGTACAGCGCGCGCCGCTCCTCGGGATCGCGTAGGAGCCGGAGCTCGATCCCGTCCGGAACCACAGGCTCGGGCGCACGCTCGAGGTCGATCACCATGCGCCAGAAGTGCCTGGTCGACCAGTAGCCGTGGGCGGCGAACAGCGCGGGCGCGGCCGGGTCGCTCTGCAGCGCGGCGTTCTGGAGGTAGGCGCGCTCTCCGGCCGGCACGGACGCGACTTCCTCGCGGGCGCGTTCCTCGGTCAGCCGAAGCAGCTCGGACCCGACGCCGTTGCCGGTCAGCTCCGGGTGCACGTAGCCGTCGACGAGCATGCGGCCGCCGCCCTTGCGCTCGAAGGCGGCATAGCCGGCCAGGCGCCCCTCGAGCTCGAGCAGGAAGACGTCGCGCGCGAGGTCGTAGTCCTCCCACTCCTCGCGCAGATCGGTCTCGGTCCAGTCGGTCTCGCCGATCAGCACGGTGTCGGAAGCCTGCGCGAGCGCGAGCACCTCCGGCAGGTCGGCCTCGGTGGCCGTCCTGCGGACCGGACGGGCGACGGTCATGCCGGCGCGAGCTCGTCGAGCACGTCGGGCAGGCCGGAGAGGTCGGGCAGGGTGCGGTCCGCCTTCACGGCCGCATCGTGTGCCTGCGAGTCCTCGCCGCCCCGATCGATCCAGACGCAGCTCAGCTCCAGCTCCCGCGCGGGCGCGATGTCGTGGAAGCGACTGGCGGCGACGTGCACGTGGTGCTCGCGGTCGGCGGTCGTCAGCTCGAAGAAGCGCTCCCAGTGCGCGTGCGCGGGCTTGTAGGACTGGACGTCCTCGGCGACGATCGTCAGGTCGACCGGGACGCCGAGCGCCCGCTGCGACGCCGCGATCAGGTCGCGGTCGGTGTTCGAGAGCAGGGCCAGGCTCCAACCGCGCCGGCGCAGCTCCGCGAGCGCCTCGGGCACCTCGGGGAAGGGCGGCCAGTCGGGCAGCGACCGCGGCAGCGCGCCGCTCTCGCCCTCGGGGATCCCGTAGCCGGACTCGTTCGCGAGCCGCTCGAGCGTCAGCGTGAGCACCTCGGCGTAGGAGCGGTAGCCCTCGGTCTGCACCTCGGGCTCGAGCTCGTGGTAGCGCGCGAGCAGTGCGGGCGCCTGCTCGGCGCCGTAGAGGCGCTCGAGCACGCCACGGATCCCGGCGTTCCAGTCGATCAGCGTGCCGTAGACGTCGAACGTGGCCCAGCGCGACATGCGCGGCAGCTTAGAGGCTCTAACGTGATGACGTCTCGCCGATGAGGCGCGGTGGGTGGTGCGAGGCAAGGACGCAGGAAGCGTCGACATGCGGGCATATCGGCACGACTGAGGACGCCGCATCGCGCCGCCCAGCGTGCCCCAGCGGCTCAGGCTTCATTGCGTTAGAGCCTCTTACTGCTCGTCGAAGCGGCGGAAGACGACGCAGGCGTTGTGGCCGCCGAAGCCGAACGAGTTGGAGAGGCCGACCTCGATCGGAGCCTCCCTGGCCTCGTTCGGGATGTAGTCGAGGTCGCAGGTGGGATCCTCGAACTCGTAGTTGATCGTCGGCGGCAGGATCCCGTTCTTCGTCGCCAGGATCGTGAAGATCGCCTCGACGGCGCCGGCCGCGCCGAGGCAGTGGCCCGTCGCACCCTTCGTCGAGGAGATCGGGATTCTCGCGGCGTTCTCCTCGCCCATCGCCAGCTTGATCACGCGCGTCTCGGATGCATCGCCGAGCGGCGTCGAGGTGCCATGGGCGTTGATGTAGCCGACCTCGGAGGGATCGACGGACGCCTCCGCCAGCGCCATCTGCATCGCGCGCGCAGGGTTCGTCCCGGACGGGTCGGGCTCGGTGATGTGGTTCGCGTCCGAGGAGACGCCGTAGCCGAGCAGCTCCGCATAGATCGAGGCACCGCGCTTGCGCGCATGCTCCAGCTCCTCCAGCACGACAACGGCGCCGGCCTCGCCCATCACGAAACCGTCGCGCTCGGCGTCGAACGGGCGGGACGCGCGCTTCGGGTCGTCGTTCCGGCGCGAGAGCGCCCGCATCGCACCGAAGCCGGCGATGCCGACCCGTGTGATCCCGGCCTCCGTGCCGCCGCAGAGCATCGCGTCCGCGCGGCCGAGCCTGATCGCGTCCGCGCCTTCGCCGATCGCCATGTTCGACGCGGCGCACGCCGTGCACTGCGAGGAGAGCGGCCCCTGTGTGCCAAGCTCCATCGAGACCCAGCCGGCACCCATGTTGGGGATGATCGCGGTGATCGAGAACGGGTTGACCCGATCGGGGCCGCGGTCGATCAGCGTTTGGTAGCAGTCCTGGAAGGCGCCGAGCCCGCCGATCCCGGTCGCGATCGACGCCCCGACGCGGGCCGACACCTTCGAGATGTCCAGGCCGGAGTCGGCCTCGGCCTGGCGCGCAGCGGAGACGACCATCTGCGCGAAGCGGTCCATGCGCCGGGCCTGCTTGCGATCGATCCACTGCGTCGGGTCGAAGTCCTTCAGCTCGGCGGCGAAGTGAACCGGGAACTCGCTGGCGTCGAACTGCTCGATCGTGGCCGCGCCCGACTCCCCCGCGATCAGGTTCGTCCACGACGTCTCGACGTCGTTTCCGAGCGGCGTCACCATGCCGAGGCCGGTGACGACCACCCTGCGTCTGCCGTTGTCTGAGCTCAATGTCCTCTACATCCCCAGGCCGCCGTCGACGAGCAGTACCTCACCCGTGATGAACGAGGCCTCGTCGGAGCAGAGGAAGCGTACAGCCCCGGCGACGTCACCCGGGTCGCCGAGCCTGCCGAGCGGCGTATTCGTGAGCATGGCGGCGGTCGCATCCTCGGGCAGCACGTCCGTGAGCTGCGTCTTCACGTAGCCCGGGGCGACGACGTTCGCGCGTACGTTGCGCGAGCCCAGCTCACGCGCGAGCGACTTCGTGAAGCCGATGATCCCCGCCTTCGAGGCGGCGTAGTTCGTCTGGCCCCAGTTGCCGTGCACGCCAACGATCGAGGAGATGTTCACGATCGCCCCCGCGCGCTTCTTCATCATCGGCCGCGTGACGGCCCGACACGTGTAGAAGACCGAGGAGAGGTTCGTGTCGATCACGGTGCGCCAGTCGTCGTCCGACATCCGCGCGAGCAGGCCGTCGCGGGTCAGCCCCGCATTGTTGACCAGGATGTCGACGTCGCCCGCCTCCTCGACGAGCCGACGCGCGTCGTCGGCACTCGAGACGTCGGCCTGGAGCGCGCGGCCGCCGAGCTCGCCGGCCAGCGCCTCTGCCTCCTCCTGGCCGCTGCGATAGCCGAGCACCACGGAGGCGCCCGCGGCCGCGAGCTCAGTTGCGATCGCGCGGCCGATGCCCTTCGACGCCCCTGTGACGAGCGCCGTCTTCCCCTCCAGGGAGGCGAAGGTCAATGGGGCTCCCGGTGATGGTTTCGCGTCGATAGCGCGTGAGCTGCAAGCGATGCAAGGACGCAGGGAGCGTTCATACCCGAAGGTATGGACACAACCGAGGACGCCGCAGCGCGCCGCAGATCGCGCGCTAGCGGCGCCCTAACTGTCGCCGGGAGCCCCATTAGGCCGTCTCGAGGGCTTCCTCGACCTTGTCGATGCCGGCGAGGTTGTTCACCGAGATCGCCTTGACGCTCTTGTCGATCCGCTTGACGAGGCCCGAGAGCACGCTGCCAGGCCCGACCTCGACGAAGGTGTGCACGCCGTCCCGGATCAGCTCGGTCGCCGACTGGGTGAAGCGAACGGGGGCCGTGAGCTGGTCGACGAGCAGCGCGCCGAAGCGCTGGCACGGCTCGATCTTCGCCGTCACCGTCGACATGAAGGGAGCGATCGGCTCGTGGAAGCCGATCCGGTCGATGGCGGGGCGCAGACGGTCGGCGGCACGCGCGACCAGGGGGCTATGGAACGCGCCAGAGACCTTCAGCTTGATCGCTCGTCGGGCGCCGAGGCTCTCGGCCTCGGCGCAGAGCTCCTCCACGGCCCCGTCCTCGCCCGAGACGACGATCTGCCCCGGGCAGTTGTAGTTCGCCGGCCAGACGCCGAGGATCTTGCGGCACAGGTTCTCGACCACGTCGTCCTCGAGCCCGAGGATCGCGGCCATCGAGCCGGGATGCTTGCGCGCCGCCTCCGCCATCGCGAGCCCGCGCTCGCGCACGAGGCCGATCGCCTCGTCGGTTGACATGGCCGACACCGAGGCCAGCGCGGCGAACTCGCCGACCGAATGGCCGACGACGACGTCGGGCTCGATGCCGCGCGCGCGCAGGGCCGCCAAGACGGCGAGGCTCGTCGCGACGAGGGCCGGTTGCTGCACCTCGGTGTCGACGAGCTCGTCGAGCGGCGCCTCGAAGCAGAGCCGGACGAGGTCGAGGCCCGAAGCCTCACTGCCGACGCGGAACACCTCCATCGCCTCCGGCACGGCCGCGGCGATCTCCTTCCCCATCCCGGCCTCGAGCGACCCCTGACCGGGGAAGCAGAATGCGACCTTGCTCATGCGGCGGCCCTCCCTTCAGTCCATTCGATCAATGTCGAGCCCCAGGTGAGGCCCGCTCCCATTCCGGTCATCAGCACGAGCTCGCCGGGACGCAGGCGCCCGTCGGCTCTCGCGTCCGCGAGCGCCAGCGGGATCGAGCCCGACGAGGTGTTGCCGTAGCGGTCGACGTTCACGACGATCTTCTCCTCCGGGATCCCGAGCTTGCCGGCAGCATGGTCGATGATGCGCTTGTTTGCCTGGTGCGGCACGTAGACGTCGATCTCGTCCACGGTTCGTCCGCACTCCTGCAGGATCTTCTCAGCCGAGGACACCATCACGCGGGTGGCGAACTTGAAAACCTCGCGCCCGTTCATCTTCACCAGCCGGTCGGCGTCCTCGAAGTGCCGCGAGCCGCTGCCCGGCAGCCAGAGGTTCTCGCCGCCGCCGCCGTCCGCGCCGAGCTCGAACCCCAGGAAGCCGCCCCCGTCCACCGACTCCATCACCACCGCTCCGGCGCCGTCTCCGAAGAGCACGAGCGTGGAGCGGTCGTGCCAGTCGAGGATCTTGGAGAGCACGTCGCCGCCGACGACGAGCGCCCGGCGGGACAGGCCCGACGCAAGCATCGCGTAGGCCTGCGCGATGCCGTACATGAACCCCGTGCAGCCGGCGAGCAGGTCGTAGGCCGCGGCGTCCGGCATCCCCAGCTTGTCGGCGAGGATCGCCGAGCTGGTGGGGAACATCATGTCGGGCGTCACGGTGGCGACGATGATCAGGTCGATCGAGGCGGGCTCGGCGCCCGCCGCCTCCAGTGCCTGGACCGCGGCCGGCATGGCGATGTCCGTCAGCGCCTCGTGCTTCTCCGCGAACCGGCGCTCGCGAATCCCCGTCCGCTCGACGATCCACTCGTCCGTCGTGTCCACGAACTGCTCGAGGTCGGCATTTGTGAACACCCTCGCCGGCACGTGCGTGCCGAGCCCGGTGATGCTCACGTGCGCACCGTTGGCCGAGGCGATCACGACGAACGGTCCACCGCGAAGGTGAGCGTCCCGCGCACCGCGAGCTCGCCGTTGACCGTGGCCCGAGCCTTGCCCTTGCCGATCGGGCCGCGCACCGTCTCGAGGTCGCAGGTCAGCTCGAGCACGTCGCCAGGCCGTACGACGCGCTTGAAGCGGACGTCGTCGATGCCGGCGAAGAGCGCGAGCTTGCCCCGGTTCTCCTCTTCGGAGAGCACCGCGACGGCTCCGGCCTGGGCGAGCGCCTCGACCATCTTCACACCGGGCATGATCGGGTTGCCGGGGAAGTGGCCCGCACAGTCCTCCTCCGTCACGGTCTTGCGCGCAACGACCCGGGCGCCCGGCTCCAGCTCGAGCACTTCGTCCAGGAGCAGGAACGGGTCGCGGTGCGGGAGGATCTGCTCGATCTCCGCCTTCGTCAGCGGCTTCATGCCGAGAGCCGTTCCTGCAGCTGCCGGCGCAGCCCGTTGCGCCCGCGATGGGCGTAGCACTTCGCCGTGCCCACCGGCATGCCCTCCGCGCCCGCGATCTCCTCGAAGCTGAGCTCGAACGCGTCCTTGAGCACGACCACCGTCGCCTGGGCGGGCGCCAGCTTGGCCAGGCACGCCCCCAGCTCGGCGCGGAGCTCGGCACCCTCCGCGCGGCTCGCAGGGTCTGCGTCTGGCGCCTCACGGCGATCCTCCTCGAGCGGCACGCACCGGCGGGCGAGCTGCCGCTGGGCGACGTCGCGGCACGCGTTGACCGTGAGGCGGTGCAGCCAGGTCGAGAACGCCGACTCGCCGCGGAACTGGCGCAGCTTGACGCAGAGCCGCGCGAGCGCGTCCTGGGCGGCGTCGCTGGCGTCCTCGGGGTCGCGCAGCAGATGGTGGGCGAGCCGCTCGACCCTGGGCATGTGCCGCTCGCACAGCGCGTCGAGCGCGCGCGCATCGCCGTCCTTCGCTCTCTTGACCAAGATCGGGTCGCTCAACGTCTCGTACCGGAGCGGCGCATCCGGGCGCAGCTCACGGGAGATTGGACGGGTCGAGCGTCGCGGCGGTTGCACCGCTCTACTCTAGAGGCCTCAGCGTCTCGAGACCGGGGTGCTCCGGTTCCCCGCCGCGTCCCACGCCACGATGCGGACGAGTCCGGTGCGGCTCGCGCCGCCCACCTTCACCGTTCCGGTCTTCTTCACCACCCGGATGACGGTGCGGTCGGCGAAGCGCGCGGCCAGGCGAACGCCCTCGCTCGCCCACACACGGAGCGGGAAGCGCTGCACGATCCTCAGCCGGGGAGCAGTCGTGTCGGACGAGAAGGGAAGGACGACTCTGGCGGTGCCGACCTCGTCCGTCGCCTCGAGCACGGCTTCGTAGTCGCCGTCGCGAAGCCGACCCAGCCGCTTCGCACCGTTCCAGCTGACCAGTCGTGGTCCCGCCTGGAGCGTCCCGGCGAACGGCGTCGCGACCCATTTGCCGTCGCGCAGGACGCGCAGCGTCACTGCGGCCGGCGCGGCGAGCGTGAAGCGCCAGCCGATCGTGTCGGCGCTCCGGTCGGCGTTCGGGGAGAAGGAGACCCGGGTCGCCGCGACCGATCCGAGCGTTCGGGTGACGGCGATCGGGACGGCCGCGCTCGCCGTACGTCCGCCCGTCGCGACGGCGCTCACGACCACGCTGTAGATCCCGTCTGGGAGCGTGGCGGGGTCGACGCGGACGACGTGCTCGGCGGCGCGCTTCCAGGTCTTGGGGAACGAGGTCACGGTCGCTCCGAGCGCGTTCTGGACGGTGACCGTGACGTTCGCGGCGTCGCTCAGCGTGTACGTGATCGACGAGGCGTCGCCCGCACCGTCGCCGTTCGGCGTCACGGTCTCCGGGTCCGCGGCGATGTCGGCGACGACGAGCTCGGCGTCCGGCCCCGGCGCGTCCCCGATTGCGCCGCTGGCCGGCGTCACGTCCTCGCCGGCGGTGATCGCGTACGTGTAGGCCCCGCTCACCGCCCTGGACGCGTCCCAGGTCCAGTCGACGTCCGGCCCGAAGCCGCTCTGCGAGGCGACGGTGACGCCCGACTTGGCGACGTCGACCGACCAGTCGAGGGAGGACGAGAGCCGCGCCCGAAAGCGCACCTTGCCGGGGACGGTGCCGCTGACGAGCGGCGCGTAGAGCTTCGGCAGGCCGAGCCCCTGGACCTCCCCGGCGATCCCGTTCAACAGGTTGTAGAGCGCACTGCCCGGGCAGTCGGTGAACCCGGTGTCGCGGTGTCCCGAGACGGCGCGCAGGAACACAGCCACGCCCGCCGGGAAGCGCGGATTGCCGCCCGAGGGGAAGGAGACGGTGCTGCGCGGGTCCAGGTGGGCGACATCGAGGCGCCACGCGAGCAGCTGCGCTAGGGCCCCCCTCGCCGCGCCCGTCACCGCCAGCGAGCTGTACTCGCCGAGCACGGCGACGCCGACCGAGCCGGTGTTGAATCCCTCCGCGTGGGCGCCGACGACGTTCCGGGTGAGACCGCCGAAGCGCCCTTCGAAGACCTGGCCGTACTTGTCGACGAGGAAGTTGTAGCCAATGTCGTTCCAGCCGTTTCCACGCACGTGGTAGATCTGGATCCCACGCACGATCGCGCCCGACTGCGCCTTCGTGTAGCCGTTCGTCCCTGCGGTGTGGTGGACGACGGAGAACCGGATCGCGGGCGCGTAGCTCGGGCCGGCCCGTTTGATCCGCTCGTCGGCGTTCCAGCCGGAGCGTGGGACGATCGTCGGTGAGCCGGCCTTCTGGAGCGTCCGCGCGGGCACGTAGGTGGTCGGACTCCACACGAAGTGGGCGCGGAGGCCGGTGACGCGGCCGCGCAGCCGGTACTCGATCCGGTCGGACGCGCCCACCCACCACGGGTTGCCGAGCCGCCACGAGCTCCTGCGCGCGCGCTCGGCCGTGCCCGCGTCCGGTCGATCCTCGGCCTCGGGCGCAGCCGCGTGCCACCCCGTCCACCGGCCCGCGAGCGAGCGCGTCCGGAACTGCACCGAGCCCGGCCCGCGCCAGTGCAGGCCGACCAGGTTGAACCGCGTGGGCGGGCTCGACGAGGCGAGCGTCCTCTGAGACGTCGCCTGCCGGCCCGGGAGCGGGACGTCGCGCGAGACGATCGTCGCGTCCTCCGCGTGCGCTGGCTGGGGCAGGGCGAGCCCAGGCAGCGACAGTCCGAGCACGGCGAGTAGGAGCGGGAATGCGAGCCTGGGAATCCTCATCGGGGCTTCAGAGCCTGACGTCGACACCTTTCGCCCACAAGGGCTGCGCCCCCTGCTTGACCGAATCCTTACAGCGCGAATGCAGCGACTTTCCCCCATTCTGGCGGCTGATCTAGGATGAGCGCACAGTGCCGGTTGCCGTGGTGCGGAGCCTCACCCTCGCTCTCGCGGCGGCCGCGGCTTTCCTGCTCGCCGCGCCTGTCGGACCGGCCGCGGAGTCGGCGCCGCGCGCACTCGTCGTCGAGTTCGAGAACGACGTCAACCCCGTCACGCAGGACTACCTGCTCGACGAGATCGAGCGTGGCGAGAGCGAGGGCTACGCGGCAGTCGTGATCGAGATGGACACGCCGGGAGGGCTGGGCTCGTCGATGCGCGCCATCGTCAAGGGGATCCTCGCCGCTCAGGTGCCGGTGGTCGTCTACGTGGCCCCGCCGGGCTCGAGCGCGGACTCCGCGGGCGCAGTGATCGGCATGTCTGCCGACGTGCTCGCGATGGCGCCGCAGACGAACATTGGCTCCTCCACCCCGATCACGACCGGCGGCGAGGACTTCTCCGACGACCTGCGCCGCAAGATCGTCAACGACGCCGCGGCCTACATCGGCGAGCTCGCGCGGGAGAACGGCCGCAATGTCGAGGAGGCACGCCGGATGGTGACGCAAGCGTCGAATCTCGGCGCGCGCGAGGCGCTGGAGCTGAACGTGATCGACGTGATCGCCGAGGACTACCCCTCGCTCTTCCGCCAGATCGACGGGATGAAGACGCCGACGAAGGACCTGACGATCGACACGCCGCCCGAGACCACGATCGAGCGGGTGGAGATGTCGACCTGGAAACGCATCCTCGACCTGCTGATCGACCCGAACATCGTCGCTCTGATGCTCTCGATTGGCCTGATCGGCCTCGTCGTCGAGCTCTGGAACCCCGGGCTGATCTTCCCGGGCACGGTCGGCGCGATCTCGCTGATCGTCGGCCTCTACGGGCTGCAGGTCCTACCCGTCTCCGCAGCCGGGATCCTGCTGATGCTGCTCGCCGCGGCGTTCTTCGTGGCGGAGTCGTTCATCGTCTCGCACGGCGCGCTCGCATTGGCCGGCGCGATCACGTTCGTGATCGGCGCGCTGATCCTGTTCGACCCCGCCGGCGAGGCGTACCAGGTCTCGATCCAGGTCGCGCTCGCGATCGCCGTCACGCTGGCGCTGCTGTTCGGGTTCGCCTTCACGAAGGCCGCTCAGGCACGGGCGCGTCCGGCGGCGGTCGGCACCCATCGCCTCGTCGGCGAGGACGCCCTCGTCCGTGGGGACGACCTCGTCTTCGTGGAGGGCGAGCTCTGGCGCGCGCACACGGCGGACGGCTCACCCCTCCGCCCCGGCGAGCGCGTGCGCATAGAGTCGGTGCAGCAGGACGAGCTCCAGCTCGTCGTCGCAGCCGAAGCCACTACGGATTCAACCCCGGCCGAAAGGACGTAGCTCGTGTCGATCACGCTGATCGCCCTCGCCGCAGTCGTCATCATCCTGCTCCTGTTCCTCTTCGCCGCGATCAAGGTCGCGCGCGAGTACGAGCGCGGCGTGATCTTCAGGCTCGGGCGGCTGCTCCCGGAGCCGAAGGGCCCGGGTCTCTTCATCCTGATCCCGATCATCGACCGGATGGTGAAGGTCGACCTGCGCACGATCACCTTGAACGTGCCGCCACAGGAGGTGATCACGAAGGACAACGTCCCGGTCCGCGTCAACGCCGTCGCCTACTTCCGCATCGTCGAGCCGAAGAACGCGATCGTGCAGGTGGAGAACTTCATGGTCGCGACCTCGCAGATCGCGCAGACGACGCTGCGCTCGGTGCTCGGCCAGCACATGCTCGACGAGCTGCTCTCGGAGCGCGACAAGATCAACGCGATCCTGCAGTCGATCATCGACGAGGCAACGTCGCCGTGGGGCGTGAAGGTCTCGATCGTCGAGGTCAAGGACGTCGAGATCCCGGCCGGCATGCAGCGCGCGATGGCGCGCCAGGCGGAAGCCGAGCGCGAGCGGCGCGCGAAGGTGATCGCGGCCGAGGGCGAGTTCCAGGCCTCGCAGAAGCTCTCGGAGGCGGCCGACGTGATGGCCAAGTCTCCGATGGCACTGCAGCTGCGCTACCTGCAGACGCTCCTGGAGATCGGCGCGACCAACGCGACGACGATCGTCTTCCCGGCCCCGATCGACATGCTGACGGCCTTCATGGACACGATGGGCCGCGGCGGAGCGGGCGGGACCGGCGGGAGCTCGCCTAACTGACGAGCGGCTGCTGGTTCGCCGCGCGGAAGCGGCGGGCGGCGTCGATCGCTGCGCCGAGGTTCAGGCCCTTGTCCTTTGCCTGCTTGATCAGCATCACCGTCTCGAGCGCCTCGATGTCGTAGATCCGCTGCTTCTTGCCCTTGGTCGGGATCTGCGCCTTGTTCGTCCAGTAGTCGAGCTGCATCTTCGAGATGCCCGCGATCTGGCAGACCTGCCCCAGGTAGAGCTCGACCTTGTCCAGGTGCTCGGAGAGATTTATCGGTTCTAGAAGATCAAACTGCTTCGTGTAAGTCATGACGCACCCTCTATCGACGAAGACCCAGACCCCTCAGGAGGGAGATATACACCGATTTTCCCCCTTTGGGAAGGGAACGGGGCAGATCGCGGTAGGTTCGGGCGCGCGAGCCTTACTCGTCCGTGGCGGCCGGGGGGAAGCCGTCCTCGTCGAAGTCCGGGTCGCCGATGGGCTCGATCCCTGCGTCGACGGCGGCCGTGGCAGCCGACTCGATCGCGTCCTCCGCGTCGCTGTCGCTCTCGACGACCGGTGCCAGGCTGGACACCTGCTCGTCGCCGCGCAGCCGCATCACGATCACGCCCTGGGTCGCCCGGCCGGCCCGCCGGATCCCGTCGACGGGCATGCGGATCACGGTGCCCCCGGTGGAGATCAGCATCACCTGGTAGCCGTCGCGGACGACGCGTGCGCCGGCGAGCTTGCCCTTCGCCTCGGTCAGCTGGACGGTCTTGACGCCCAGGCCGCCCCGACCCTTCTTCGGATACTCGTGCAGCGGCGTCCGCTTGCCGTAGCCATTCTCGGTCACGACCAGCAGGTCGGAGTCGTCCTCGGCGACGTTCACCTCGATCACCTCGTCCTTGGCGCGCAGGCTCATCCCGCGCACGCCGGAGGCGGCCCGGCCCATCGAGCGGACCGCCGACTCGTGGAAGCGGATGGCCTGGCCCGAGCGCGACACCATCAGGATGTCGTCGTCGCCGTCGGAGAGACGGACGCCGATCAGCTCGTCGTCGTCGCGCATCTTGATCGCGATGATCCCGTCGGCCTTCAGCGGCGTGTTGTACTCGAGGAACTCGGTCTTCTTGACGACGCCCTTCTTGGTCGCGAAGACGAGGAACTTCGCCTCCTTGTAGTCGCGCGTCGCGATCACCGCGCGCACCGACTCCTCCTGGCGGAGCGGGAGCAGGTTGACGATCGCGCGGCCCTTGGACTGGCGCGAGCCGAGCGGAAGCTCGTGCACCTTGAGCCGGTAGACCTTGCCGACGGTGGTGAAGATGAGGATGTAGTCGTGCGTCGAGGCCACGAACAGGTGCTCGATGTAGTCCTCGTCCTTCAGGTCCATGCCCATCACGCCCTGGCCTCCGCGGCGCTGCTCCCGGTAGGTCGTCACGGGAAGGCGCTTGATGTAGCCGGAGCGGGTGATCGCGATCACCATGTCCTCCTCGGCGATCATGTCCTCGAGCGAGAACTCCCCCTCGGCCGCGATGATCTCCGTGCGGCGCTCGTCCGACTTGCCGTAGATCGTCTTCAGCTCCAGGATCTCCTCGCGGATCAGCCCGTCGATCCGGGCCGGGTCGCCGAGCACGGAACGCAGCTCGCCGATCCGCTCCTGCAGGTCGTTGTACTCGTCCTCGACCCGCTTGCGCTCGAGGCTCGTGAGCGCGCGGAGCCGCAGGTCGAGGATCGACGTGGCCTGGATCTCGGAGAGCGAGAAGCGCTCCATCAGCTGCTCACGCGCGTTGTCGGTGTCGGCCGCGCCGCGGATGATCGCGATCACCTCGTCGAGGTTGTCGAGCGCGATCAGGTAGCCGGCGAGGACGTGGGCGCGGTCCTCCGCCTTGCGCAGCTCGTACTTGGAGCGCCGGGTGACGATCTCGCGCTGGTAGTCGAGGTAGTGCGTGACGAGCTCGAGCAGCGAGAGCGTCTTCGGCACGTTGTCGACGAGGGCGACGGCGTTGTAACCGAACGTCGACTGGAGCGCGGTGTGCTTGAAGAGCTTGTTCAGGACGACCTGCGGGATCGCCTCGCGCTTCAGCTCGATCTGGATGCGCATGCCGGTGCGGTCGGAATGGTCGGCGAGGTCGGAGATCTCCGTGATCACCTTGTCCTGGACGAGATCGGCCATCTTCTTGATCACGCCGCTGTCGCCGCCCTTCTTGACCCCGTACGGCAGCTCCGTGACGACGATCGCGCTCTTGCCGCCGCGTAGCTCCTCGACGTGGGCGCGGGCGCGCATGACGATCCGGCCGCGGCCGGTGCGATACGCGTCGCGGATGCCCTGCCGACCGACGACGATCGCTCCGGTCGGGAAGTCGGGGCCCTTCACGTGCTTCATCAGGTCGTCGACGTTGGCATCAGGCTTGTCGATCAGCTGCACGATCGCGTCCACGATCTCGCCGAGCCGGTGCGGCGGCATGTTCGTCGCCATCCCGACGGCGATCCCGGCCGAACCGTTCACGAGCAGGTTGGGGAAGCGCGCGGGCAGCACCGTCGGCTGCTTGCGCGACTCGTCGTAGTTGGGCTCGAAGTCGACGGTGTCCGCGTCGATGTCGCGCAGCAGCTCCGTCGCCATCCGCGACAGGCGCGCCTCGGTGTAGCGCATCGCCGCCGGCGGGTCGTCGTCGACCGACCCGAAGTTGCCCTGGCCGTCGACGAGCGGGTAGCGCAGCGAGAACGGCTGCGCCATCCGCACGAGGGTGTCGTAGATGGAGGCGTCGCCGTGCGGGTGGTACTTGCCCATCACGTCGCCGACGGTCGCGGCGGACTTCTTGTAGGGGCGGTTCGGCTGCAGGCCGGCCTCGTGCATGCCGTAGAGCACGCGCCGGTGGACGGGCTTCAGGCCGTCGCGAACGTCGGGCAGGGCGCGCCCGACGATCACGCTCATCGCGTAGTCGAGGTAGCTCGAGCGCATCTCCTGCTCGAGCTCGCGCCCCTCGATCCGGCCGCCGCCGAGCGGGCCGGGAACGGTCTCAGACATCCAGGAACCTGACGTCGCGCGCGTTGAGCAGGGGGGAACCCATGGTTCCCCCCTGAGCCCCCTCCTTCATCTCTCCGGTCTCGACCAGCCTCGTCGCGCCTCCCGGCCGGCCGAGCCGGCCTCCGGCGGCGAGATGCCTACCTCTCGCGAAGCGCCTAGACATCCAGGAACCTGACGTCGCGGGCGTTCTCCTCGATGAAGGCGCGGCGCGGCTCCACCTGGTCGCCCATCAGGGTCGAGAAGAGGCGGTCGGCAGCGGAGGCGTCCTCGACGTCGACCCGGATCAGCAGGCGCCGCTCAGGATCCATCGTCGTCTCCCAGAGCTGCTCCTCGTTCATCTCGCCGAGGCCCTTGAAGCGGGAGAGCTGGATGGTGTCCTTGGCCAGGTCGAGCGCGTCGCTGCGCAGCGCGCCGAACGTCTCCGCGGTGCGCACCTTCTTGCCCGCCACGAGCTTGAACGGCGGCGAACCCACGACATCGATCAGCTTCGCATAGGCCCTGCGCAGGTTGGCGTAGATCGGCGAGGCGATCAGCGCCGCCGGCACGGTGACATGGGTTGCGGAGCTCGTCTCGGTCTCGATCACCTTCACCTCGAGCGAGCCGTCCACCCGGTCGCGGTCGAGCACGCTCAGGGCGTAGCCGTTGTCGACCGAGGCGTCGATCGACTTGCCGAGCTCGGCAATCGAGTCGGTGTCGTGCTCGACGATCCGGTGCGTGATCATGAAGTCGGCCGCCGCGTGCCCGTAATCGGCGCGCAACCGCGCGAGCCAGCCCTCGAACTCGGCGAGCGCCCGCACGAACCGGCCCCAGCGGGCTTCGGAGAGCTTCAGAGGCTCGCCATCGCGGCCGTTCATCTCCAGGTCGCCGACGCGCTCGCGCACAAGCAGCTCCTCGAGCTGCGCGTCCTTCTCGAAGTAGTACTCCTGGTTGCCGAGCTTGACCTTGTAGAGCGGCGGCACGGCGATGTACACGTGGCCGCGCTCGATCAGCTCGGGCATCTGGCGGTAGAGGAAGGTCAGGATCAGCGTGCGGATGTGCGAGCCGTCCACGTCGGCGTCCGTCATCACGATCACCTTGTGGTAGCGCAGCTTCGCGATGTCGAACTCGTCCCCGAGCGACGTCCCGATCGCCGTGATCATCGCCTGGATCTCGTTGTTCGAGAGCACCTTGTTGATCCGGTTCTTCTCGGAGTTGATGATCTTGCCGCGCAGGGGCAGGATCGCCTGGTAGGTGCGGTCGCGGCCCATCTTGGCCGAGCCGCCCGCAGAGTCGCCCTCGACGATGAAGAGCTCCGCCGCCTCCGGATCCTTGATCGAGCAGTCGGCGAGCTTGCCCGGGAGCGACATGCTCTCGAGCGCGCTCTTGCGCCGCGTCAGCTCGCGGGCCTTGCGTGCCGCCTGCCGGGCGCGCTGTGCGGAGATCGCCTTCGCGACCATCTGCCGCGCGTCCTGCGGGCTCTCCTCGAGGAACTCGGCGAGCTTCTGGTTGACCACCTGCTTGACGAGGCTCTCGATCGGCGGGTTGCCGAGCTTCGTCTTCGTCTGGCCCTCGAACTGGGGGTGGCGCAGCTTGACGGAGATGATCGCCGCGAGCCCCTCGCGGACGTCCTCGCCCTCGAGGTTGTCCTCCTTCTCCTTCAGCAGCCCCTTCTCGCGTGCGTACCGGTTGAGCGTGCCGGTGAGCGCGGAGCGGAAGCCGGAGAGGTGGGTGCCGCCCTCGTGGGTGTTGACGTTGTTGGCGAACGAGAAGACGGACTCGACGTAGGAGGTGTTCCACTGCATCGCCACCTCGACGGTGCCGTCGTCGTTCTCGCCCTCGAAGTAGACGATGTGCTTGTGGACGGGATCCTTCGAGTCGTTCACGTAGGCGACGAAGTCCCTGATCCCGCCCTCAGCGTAGAACTCGTGCAGGTCCTCGCCCTCCCGCTCGTCCAGGAGCGCGATCCGCAGCCCGCGCGTCAGGAACGCCGTCTCGCGCAGGTGCTGCGTCAGCGTCTGGATCGAGAAGTCGACGTCCTCGAAGATCTCCGCGTCCGGCAGGAAGGCGATCGACGTGCCGGTGTCGCCATCATCGACGTCGCCGACGATCGTCACCTCGCCCTGCGGCACGCCGCGCACGAACTCCTGGCGGTGCACCTTGCCGTCGCGCCGGACCTCCGCCACGAGCCACTCGGAGAGGGCGTTGACGACAGAGACGCCGACGCCGTGCAGACCGCCCGAGACCTTGTAGCCGTCGCCGCCGAACTTGCCGCCCGCGTGCAGCTTCGTCAGGACGACCGTGAGTGCGGACTCGCCCGTCTCGGCCATCGCGTCGACCGGAATGCCCGAGCCCCAGTCCTTCACCGTCACCGAGTTGTCGGGGTGGAGAACGACGCTGATCCGGTCGTTGCGGCCGGCCATGGCCTCGTCGACGGAGTTGGCGACGACCTCGTAGATCAGGTGGTGAAGGCCACGCGAGCCGGTCGAGCCGATGTACATGCCAGGACGCAGGCGGACCGGCTCGAGACCCTCGAGCACGGTGATGTCCTTTGCGGTATAGGTCGTTTCGGTCAAGCGTCCCCTTTCAGCAAAAAAGCCCTGCAAATACGCCTTTTGCGGGCGCCAGAAAGTATATCAGAAACCGCGGTCGGACACGGCCCCGGACCGGGTGCGCGCGAGGCTCGCGGCGGCCGCCCGGGCGACCGTCTCGCGGAGCTCCGAGTCCTCGATCCCGGCCGCGATCTCGGCCGCGCCGGCGCGGTCCTCGGGCGCGATCTCGGGCGGCGTGTGGGCACGCCGGCTCTCGGGCTCGGCTGCCGGCTCCGGGATCGGACCGGGAACGAAGCGCAGGGCAGGTGGGGCGTCCGCACCCGCCTCGTCGCGCAGGCGCTCGAGGATCTCTGCGGCCATCCTCCCGAGCTCAAACGCCCACGTCGCCGAGGTCGCGTGCACGTGCAAGGTGCCGTCGCGGGTCAGTCTGGCCGGCCACGCGTTCCGCGCAATCGTCTCCCCCACCGCGGCGGGCCAGGCACGGACGATCGCCACCATCCCGGAGGCGTCTGCGGCCGCGTCGACGGGCCCGAAGCGGCGCAACTCCTTGCGGATCTGTCGGTCGAGGCGGTCCATCAGCGCACGCTCACCTCACCGGGCGTGACCTCGAGCAGCTGAGCAGGCTCGAGCGGCAGCGCGTCCGCGCCGGTGGCGGTGACGACCGCCTGCCCGACCAGCCCGATCCGCTCGGCGAGCGTCCGCCGCCGGGCCGCGTCCAGCTCCGAGAGGACGTCGTCGAGCAGCACGAGCGGGGGCACGCCGCGGCGGTCGGCCAGGAGCTCGGCCTCCGCGAGCAGCAGCGACAGCACCGCGAGCCGCTGCTCTCCCTGCGAGCCGAACGTGCGCAGGTCGCGGGCGCCGGAGCGCACGGTGACGTCGTCGAGGTGCGGGCCGAGGCCCGTCACGCCGCGCTCCAGATCCCGGTCGAGCCGCGCCTCGAGCGCCGCCAGCGACGGCGGCTCGCCCACGTAGTCGAGCGCCGCATCGGGCAGGCCGAGCTCGTCACCCCGGGCCGCGAAGGCCGGCGCGAGCAGTGCGATCGCCGCCACTCTCGCTCGTACGAGCTCGCCCCCGAGCGCGACCACCTGCTCGCTCCAGGGTGCCACGGCGTCGCGGGTGGAGAGACCCATACCGGCCCGCCGTAGGGCCGCGTTCCGCTGGCCGACCGCTGCCGCGTACTCGACGGGCAAGGTCGCTCGGCCCGGCAGGAGGCGGCCGAGGGTCCGGTCGAAGTAGGCGCGGCGGGCCGCAGGGCCACCCTTGACGACCGCGAGCCGGTCGGGTGTGAAGACGAGCGTCGCGACCTCGCTGCGCAGTTGCTCGGCCGAGCGCAGCGGCGCCCCGTTCAGCTTCGCCCGCTTGCCGTTCGATCCCCCGAAGGTGACCTCGAGCCCGAGAGCGCGTCCGTCGCGATCCCCGGCGAGCGCAACCCTCGCTGCGTCCGCTCCGAGCCGGATCAGCTGCGCGTCGGCCCGCGTCCGCGGTGAGAAGCCCTGCGTGCCGACGTGCAGCGACTCGAGCAGGTTCGTCTTGCCGGCCCCGTTCGCGCCGGTGACGAGGACGAGCCCGGGCCGCAACTCGAGCTCGAGCCGGGCGTAGGAGCGAAAGTCGCGCAGCGAGACCGTCTGGACGATCAGCTCTAGCCGGCCAGCCTGATCGGCATGATCAGGTAGGTGAAGTCTCCGGCCGGGTCGACCAGGATCGCGGGTCGCAGCGGGTTGATCAGCTTGACCTGGACGTCGTCGCCCGAGATCGAGTCGACGCCGTCGCGGAGGAACTCGGCGTTGAACCCGATCGTGAACTCCTCGCCGGTGTAGGGCACAGGCATCGACTCGCGGGCCTCGCCGACGTCCTGGGTCTGCGCCGAGATGGTCAGCTCCCCCTCGGCGAACCGGAGCCGCAACGGCGAGTTCCGCTGCGCCATCACCGAGACGCGGCGCACCACGTCGTACAGCTCGGCGCGGGCGACCGTCAGCTCGATCTCGAACGCGTCCGGCAGCAGCTGCCGGTAGTTCGGGAACTGCCCGTCGATGCGGCGCGTGGTCAGCCAGGCCTCGCCCGTGCCGAAGACGACGTGGTTCTCGTGGACGCCCAGCTCGATGTTGTCACCGCCGGCCAGCCGGGCCAGCTCCTGGAGGGCCCGGGCGGGGATGATCGCCTCGAGCTCGGGGGCGGTGGAATCGAGTGGCGTTTCCTTGACGGAGAGCCGGTAGGAGTCCGTCGCGACCATGACGAGCTTCCCGCCTTCGAAGCGGACGAGGATGCCCGTGAGCACCGGGCGGGACTCGTCCCGCGAGGCGGAGCGGGCGACGCGTTCCACGGTCTCGAGCAGCGCGTCGCGGTCGATCGCGTGCAGCTGCGCGTCGAGCGCCGGCAGCCGGGGAAAGTCCTCGGCACCATAGGTGTTCAGGCGATAGCTGGCGGTGCCGGAGACGATCTGCGCGACACCCTCGTCCGGCCGGTACTCGATCGTGACGTCGTTCTCGGGCAGGAGCCGCGCCAGGTCGACGAGCAGCTTGCCGGGAATCACGACCGCGCCTTCGCCCTCGACCTCGGCCTCGAGCGTCGTGCGCAGAGAGAGCTCCATGTCGGTCGCGGCGAGCGTCAGTCCGCCCTCGTCGGCCGACAGCAGGATCCCCGAGAGGACCTGGACCGCACCCCTGGCGGAGACGGCGCGCGAGACGATGCCCAGCTTCGCAACGAGCTCGTCCCGTGTGCAGCTGATCTTCATGCCCGTGCTGTTCATGTCGGTGCCGGCCGGCACTGCCGCGGACGCCTGCTCCTCGTCGACCATCTCTATATCCATGATCTTCCTTTAAATCCTCTCGTAGAAGCTATAGGGAGTGTGGACGACGGGGAAGACGGAGCTATGCCGCTTGTCCAAGCCCTTTAGGCGGTGGGTCCAGCCGGTGGAGAAAACGGGGTTTCCAACAGGCTCGGAGCGGTTGAGGCAGCTTCCCACAGAAATCACCCGGCCTGCTTGATGCGCGCGGTCAGTTCTTGCACCAGGTTGTACACAGAGCGGTCCTCGCGGATCATCCCTTCGATCTTCGCGTTCGCGTGCATCACGGTGGTGTGATCGCGCCCACCGAACTCCTTGCCGATCTTCGGCAGCGACGAGTCGGTGAGGGCGCGCGAGAGGTACATCGCGACCTGGCGCGGATAGGCGATCGCCTGGGAGCGCTTGGCGCTGCAGAGCTCGTTGATCGTCATGCCGAAGCGCTCGGAAACCGTTTCCTGGATGCGGCGGATCGAGATCTCGACCGACTGGCCCTGCGGGAAGACGTCCTTCAGCACGTCGTCGGCGAGCTCGACGGTCATCGGTCGCCCGGTGAGGGACGAGAAGGCCACGACCCGGGTCAGCGCGCCCTCGAGCTCGCGGATGTTCGTCGTCACGCGCTCGGCGATCGATGTGAGCACGTCGGGGTCGGGCACATGGATCCGGTCGGTCTTGACCTTCTTGCGCAGGATCGCGATGCGGGTCTCGAGGTCGGGCGGCTGGATGTCCGTGATCAGGCCCCACTCGAAGCGGGAGCGGAGGCGGGCTTCGAGCGTGGCGATCTCCTTGGGTGGCCGGTCGGACGAGATCACGATCTGGCTGCCCGACTCGTAGAGCGAGTTGAAAGTATGGAAGAACTCCTCCTGGATCCGCTCCTTGCCCTCGAAGAACTGCACGTCGTCGACGAGCAGCACGTTGTAGGTGCGGTAGCGCTGCTTGAAGCCCTCGATGCGCTTGTCGCGTAGCGAGTTGATGAAGTCGTTCATGAAGGTCTCGCTCGTCACGTAGCGCGCGGTCAGGCCGTTGCCGTGCTCGCCGACGTACTGGCCGATCGCCTGCAGCAGGTGGGTCTTGCCGAGCCCGGTGCCGCCGTAGATGAAGAGCGGGTTGTAGGCCTGGGCCGGCGCCTCCGCCACGGCGAGCGCGGCCGCGTGGGCGAAGCGGTTCGACGAGCCGATCACGAAACCGTCGAACGTGTACTTGTGGATCATGCGTTCGGCTTGGACCGGGGCCGATCCGGAGCGCGCCGGCGCCTCGACGTCGTCGAAGGGCCCCTCAGTCGGGGCGCCGGCGTCGACGACCGTCAGCTGGATGCGACGCTCGTGGCCGGTCGCGTCCTTCACGGCGGCGCGGATCAGCCCGAGGAAGTGCCCCTCGATCCACTCGCGGGTGAAGTCGTTCGGGACGGCGAGCGTGAACGCGTCGTCGGAGACCTCGGCGCCGGCGGCGTCGGCGAACCAGGTGCCGAACGTCGCTTCGTTGAGAGCCCCCCTGAGCCGCTCCGAGACTTCGCCCCACAACCCGTCTGCGGTCAGCTCAATTTGGTGCTCCACGCTCGTTTTTGCTCCCTCGTCCGCTCGGCCGGAAGGCGCGAGCATAGCAGCGTCTCGGGGCCGCCTCAATCCCTCGGTCCGAGAGAAATACCCCGCAAATTGCAGGGTTTTTTACACTCCACACCGTAATCCACAGCTGTGGAGAACCTGTGCACGGAGGCGCAGTTCGGCGGGCGTTTGCGGCCCTTTCCCCCGGAGCCGGACGCTGTGGATAACGGCCCGGGAAGACCCTCGTCTATACTTCCGCGGCCGCTTGGCGGCACCCTGCCGAGGCGGCGCTCCCGCCCGCGCGACCGAGCGAGATCCGAGCGAGAGAGATCACACATGAAACGCACCTATCAGCCCAACGTCCGCCGCCGCAAGCGCAAGCACGGCTTCCGCGCGCGCATGTCGACGCGCGCAGGGCAGGCGATCCTGAAGCGCCGGCGCGCCAAGGGCCGCAAGCGGCTCTCCGCCTGAGCAGCGCTATCGTCACACCCGTGCAACGCCGGAACCGCCTGTCCCGCTCCCGGGACTTCGACGCCGTCTATCGGCAGGGCCGCTCGACCTCGACGCGCTTTCTCGTCCTGTACTGGTTTCCGAGGACGGACGACGGAAGCCCGGGCGAGATCGACCCGGCGGAGCCGCGCCTCGGTCTCGCGGTGCCGAAGTCGGTGGGTGGCGCCGTCGTGCGCAACCGTGTGAAGCGCCAGCTGCGCGAGACGTGGCAGGAGCTCGCACCCTCCGCACGGCCCGGGCACGACTACGTGCTCGTCGCGCGGCCGGGCCTCGCCGAGCCGGCGGACACGCGTGGCCACGCGTGGCTGCGCGACCGCGTCGCCGAGGTGCTCGAGAAGGCCGTCGCATGAGCGGCGTAGGCTTGCCGGAGCCGCCCAAGAGCGGAGGTGGCGGCTTCGCCGCCGCCGGAGCGGGGAAGTACCTCGGCATCGGCCTGGTGCACGCCTGGCGTCAGACGTTCGGGCGGCTGACGCCGGAGGGCACGTGCAAGTACCACCCGACCTGCTCGCAGTACGCGCTCGATGCGCTGCGCCGGTACGGGCTCGTGAAGGGCTCCGCGAAGGCCGTCTGGCGCCTCCTGCGGTGCAACCCGTGGAGCCACGGTGGAGTGGACTTCGCGTGATCCTCGCCGGCATCCTCACCCCGCTGGAAGACCTGCTCACGTGGGCGCTCACCCACCTGCACGAGACCGTCGGCCTCACGTGGGCGTGGTCGATCGTCGCCCTCACGGTGATCGTGCGGATGCTGCTCGTGCCGCTGACCGTGAAGCAGATCCACTCGATGCAGAACCTCCAGGCGCACGCGCCGGAGATGAAGGCGATCCAGCAGCGCTGGAAGCACGACAAGCAGCGCCAGAACCAGGAGCTGATGGCCTTCTACAAGGAGAACCAGATCAACCCGGCCTCCTCCTGCCTGCCGATCATCGCGCAGATCCCGATCTTCATCGGCCTCTTCTTCGTCCTGCGCGACTTCAAGGACGAGATCCTGCCCCTCTTCCCGAACGCGGACCTCGAGTGGCTGAACCTGGTCAACATCATCGAGAACACGAAGGAAGGCTGGGGACCGCTGCTGATCGTCGCCTACGCCGTCAGCCAGCTGACCTCGACGTACCTGATGTCGACGACCATGCAGCCGGCGCAGCGCGTGCTGATGCTGATCCTGCCGATCGCGTTCATCCCCTTCGTGCTCAACTTTCCTGCGGGGCTGATGCTGTACTGGCTGACGACGAACCTGTGGACGACCGGTCAGGGGTTGATCACCCGCAGGCTGGTGCCCAAACGCCAACCGCCGCCGAAGAAGAGCTCGCGCACACCTCCGAAGGAGGAGGCCGCGAAGGCGGAGCCCAAGGCGGCGCCCGCCGAGGCGAAGCCGGCACAGCCCCGGCAGGTGCGCAAGGTGAAGCGCAAGAAGGGCGGCGCGCGGCGGTGAGCCCGGAGGTCTCGGTCGAGGCGTCCGGCGAGACCGTCGGGGAGGCGAAGTGGGCTGCGCTGCGCGAGCTCGAGCGCAAGCGTCCCGGCCTCGACAAGGCGTCGGTGCGCTTTCAGGTCGTCAGCGAGGGCGAGCGCGGCCTCCTGGGCGTGGGCTACGAGCCGGCCCGTGTGATCGCGAGCTGCGACGACGCCGGCGACGAGGAGCCTGCCGTTTCCGTCCCGCGTGCGGGCGAGAGCGCCGATGCCACGCAGTTGCGGGAGATCGTCGACCGGATCGCGCGCGAGATCGGCGTTCGCTGCACGCTCGAGGTCGTCGAGAGCGACGAGGAGCTCCGAGTGACCTGCACCGGCGGGGAGCTCGGCCTCTTGATCGGGAAGCACGGCCAGACGATCGACGCGATCCAGTACCTGGCCAACGCGATCCTCTTCCGCGACCGCGACGACCGGAAGCCGGTCGTGGTCGACGCAGCTGGGTACCGGGCCCGCCGCCAGGCGACGCTCGACGCGCTTGCATTGCGCAGCGCCGAGCGGGCCGCGGCGACCGGCCAGCGCGTCGAGCTCGATCCGATGACTGCCGTCGAGCGCAAGATCGTGCACGAGAAGCTCAAGGAGGATCCCGAGGTCGAGACGCTCAGCGAGGGGACGGAGCCGAACCGCTACGTGGTGATCCTCCCCCGGGGCATTGACGTCTGACGACCTGCTCGAGCGGTGGCTCGACGCGGTGCTCGCGACCCCCGGCCTCACCGGGCTGAAGGATCGGGCCGAGGCTCGACGCGTGCTGCTCGACGACGCCCTGGCCGGGGCCGACCTCGTCCGCGGCTTCGACGGCTCGATCGTCGACGTCGGCTCGGGCGGCGGTACGCCGGGGATCCCGCTTGCGGCCTCGTTCCCGGACCGCGCCGTGACGCTGCTCGAGGCGGAGCGCCGCAAGGCCGAGTTCCTGGAGGGCTGGACGGAGGAGCTTCCGAACCTCAGCGTGATCTGGGGCCGCGCCGAGAGCCAGGGACAGGGCCGGTACGGGGTCGCGGTCGCGAAGGCGCTGGCGAATCCCCCGGTGGCGGCGGAGTGGTGCCTGCCGCTCGTCGCGCCGGACGGTGCGGTCGTCCTCTGGGTGGGGCCGAGCGCCGAACCGGAGCGCGTCGCCGCGGTCGCCGAGAGGATCGCCGGCGAGCTGATCGAAAGCCCGCCGGGCTTCCTCGTCCTGCGCAAGACAGGCCCGACCCCGCCGGGCTTTCCGCGCCGCCCGGGCATGGCCAAGAAGCGCCCGCTGGCCTGACCGCGACCGGCTACCTGCCGTCGATCCAGCACGTCCGGGGCTGGCGTGAGAATGCGTGGGTGCCCGGCACCATCTACGCGCTCGCGAACCAGAAGGGCGGCGTCGGCAAGACGACGACGGCGATCAACCTCGCGGCCTGTCTCGCCGAGGCGGGCGAGCAGGCGCTCCTCGTCGACCTCGACCCGCAGGCGAACGCCACCTCCGGGCTCGGCGAGAAGGCCAACGGCGTCTCGAGCTACGACCTGCTCGACGGCGCGCCGGTGGCCGAGATCGCTCGCCCGACGCGGTTCGGGAACCTCGAGCTCGTCCCCGCCAAGCCGGATCTCGCGGGAGCGGCCGTGGCGCTCTCCGGCCACGCCGACGGGGAGCGCTTTCTGCAGGCCTCGCTCGCCGGCGCGCGCGACCGCTACGGCTTCGTCTTCCTCGACTGTCCGCCCTCTTTCGGCCCGCTGACGGTCAACGCGCTGGCCGCCGCCGACCAGGTGATCGTGCCTGTGCAGGCGGAGTACTACGCGCTCGAGGGGCTCTCGCAGCTGCTCGGCTCGATCGAGCTCGTGAAGACCCGGCTGAACCCGCGGCTCGGGATCGCGGGCATCCTGCTGACGATGGTCGACGGGCGCACGCGCCTGGCGGCCGAGGTCGAGGCGGAGGTGCGGCGCCACTTCGGCGACCTCGTCTTCACGACCACCGTGCCGCGTTCCGTCCGACTGGCCGAGGCGCCCAGCCACGGTCTCCCTGCGATCGCCTACGACCGCCGCTCCCCCGGCGCGGAGGCGTACTGGAAGGTGGCGATGGAGCTTGTCGAGCGGCGCTAGCACGAGACGTGGCCTCGGCCGCGGCCTGGAAGTCCTGATCGGCGGCGCCGGCGAAGGCGGCACGCAGCTCGCCAGCCTTCCCGTCGACGCGATCCACGCCAATCCCCGCCAGCCGCGCCGCCGCTTCGAGCCCGAGGCGACCTCCGGCCTCGCCAGCTCGATCCGCGAGCAGGGCCTGCTCCAGCCGGTCGTCGTCCGGCCGCGGGCCGAAGGCGGCTACGAGCTGATCGCCGGCGAGCGGCGTTGGCGTGCCGCCCGTGAGGCGGGCGTCACCGAGCTGCCCGCGCTCGTCCGCGACGCCGACGACCGGGAGTCGCTGCTGCTCGCGCTCGTCGAGAACGTGGCCCGCGAGCAGCTCTCCCCGGTCGAGGAGGCGCGCGCCTATGCGTCGCTGATCGACGAGTTCGAGCTCTCGCTCGGCGACGTCGCCGCCCGCGTCGGCCGCTCGAAGCCCTCGGTCTCGAACCGGCTCCGCCTGCTCGAGCTGCCCGAGGAGGTGCTCTGGATGGTCGCGCGTGGCGAGCTCACCGAGGGCCACGCACGGGCGGTCCTGGCGTTGCCCGACCACGACGGCCGCAAGCGGCTCGCGAAGCGGATCGTCCGCGAGGGGATGTCGGTTCGGGGCGCGGAGCGCGCTGCGCAGGACGCGGGCGCCGCCCGGAGGCCGCGCGTCTCTGCGCGTGTCGATCCCGCTCTGGCGGAACGTGCACGCCTCGCCGCGGAGCACGTCACGGGCATGCCCGCGCGCGTCAGCGGGGGCAAGCTCGAGCTGCACTTCGGCAACGAGGTCAAGCTCGAGGAGCTCGTCGAGACGCTCGAAGCGCTCTAGGAGGGCTTGGCGAAATACAGTCTGTGCCGTCGGGCCGCGCTGCTCGCCTCGATGCGGCGTCCTCAGTCGCGCCGAGAGCTTCGGCTATCGGCGCTCCCTGCGTCCTTGCCTCGGAACGAGCAGCGCACCCCGACAACGAGCGGCATTCCGCCAAGCCCTCCGAGGCGCTGTCGCTACAATCCGACGCCGCGAGGGCGATTAGCTCAGTTGGTTAGAGCGCCGCTCTGATAAGGCGGAGGTCCCTGGTTCGAATCCAGGATCGCCCATCTCGCTCCCTCTCACATCGTGGTCACGGCGCCCGTCTCGGGCGGTCGTTCCGGCTCGTCCGCGGGGTCGGTGTCGCGGCCGGCGACCGTGCGCAGCGCGCCGGAGAGGACCATCCGCGTCCAACGCTCGCTGAAGCCGGCCAGGAACGCAACGACGACGTACAGCGGCAGCGCCAGCGCGCTCGGCTCGATCGGCACGAGCGGGGTCTGGAAGAGGAAGTAGACGACGATTCCCGACACCGACCCGATCAGGGGGCGGTACGAGCCGACGAGCGTCACCTCCCAGCGGGAGAGCTCGTGGTCGATCGCGAACTCGCCGCGGCCGCTCATCCGCATCAGGACGCTGATCACGGCGCCAATCCCACCCGCGGCGGCCGAGGCGTAGAACTCCCGCACGGCTTGGGACTCGAGATCGAGCGCCCCGAAGAGTGCGAGCACGCCGGCCGTTGCGACCGAGAGGGCGACGAGCACGACGACGCCGAACCCGAGCATGCCCTCCACGTAGCGCATCCGCGCCCGCTTCTCGCCCGCGCGAAAGTAGTACTCCTCGATCCGCCGGAGCTCGGCGCGCTCGCTGGCGGCGAACTTCTGCGCCTCTTTCGGATCGGGCGGACGCTCGCGGTGCCGCTCGATGAAGCCGAGGAGGTGCGACTCGACGAGCAGCAGCCACTGCATCACGACCGCTCGCGCCACGGAGTCGAGGCTGTGAGAGGCCTTGATCGCGAGGATGTCGCAGTCGTGCAGGAGATCGGCGATCTCGTGCGTGTCGCCGGTCACCCAGTCCGAGACCCGGTGCAGCCGGTACTCGAGCCGGCGCCGCCGCCCGGCCAGCCGGCTCTTGCGCACGATCTCGCGGCGCGTCAGCGCGACGGCCGACGCCTGCTCACGGCACCAGTAGGCGTTGACGATCTCCCCGGCCGCGCCCTCGAAGTCCTCGAGCAGCTCCCTGAAGCGGCGGTACCCCGGCTCCGCGGCGTCGGGATCGGTGCTCGCGTCCCACTGGTGGTGTGCCCGCACGAGCTCCGAGAACGAGACGCGCGTCGCTCCGTTCCCGTTCGTTCCTGCTGTGGCGCTCACGGCTTCGCCGGGCATGTGACACCCCCTCGCTGCCGCAGGCTCGATTGTGGAACCCACTCAGGGTAACCACGAAGAGGCAGGTGTTACAAGGGCCGCCGGTCAGTGTGCGTACGTCGTGCGTTGCACGTAGTCCTCGACCGCGAGCAGGAAGCGCTCGTCGCGGGCGATCTCGGCGATCGTGCCTCTGGTGTCCGCGTCCAGCTCGCCGTCGAACGAGAGGTTGCGGATGAACGGCGCGAGCGTGCCGGCCTTCGACATCGCCGCCATCCGCAGACAGAGATGCTTCGTCTCCTCGTCCTGGGTGACGGCTTCGAGCGATTCGATGTCGTGGAGCCAGAGATCGACCACGGGCTTGTAACGAGCGACCGTCGAGATCGGATACGGCCCGCCGGGCGATCCCCGTTCCAAGGGATGGCCGCCACTGGGAGCTCGGCCGATGCAACGGGTGTGGACGAGGAGCACGCGAACCTCCAGATCGGCGACTTCGTCACCTGGCGCGGGCGGCTCTGGGTGCTACGCGGAATCGACCCGATGAGCGTGGCCGCCCATCGCGCCGAGCTGGAGGAATGCAGCACAGGCGAGCGGCTGCAGGCGCCGTTCGAGGAGCTGTCGGCGGCGCCGGACCCCGCCGGGTAGGCCCCGGCTTCCACGCCGGAGGCCTGGGCTACACTGAACGGGAGGCCCGAGACGGATGCGTGAGATGGAGATCTACGGCGTCAGCTTCGACCTGGTCGGCAAGCAGCCGATCGTTCTCCTGAAGACCTCGGACGGGAACAAGTTCCTCCCGATCTGGATCGGCCATCCCGAGGCGGCCGCCATTCTCGTCAAGCTCCAGAACGCCGCGACGCCGCGGCCGATGACGCACGATCTCGTCACGGACCTGCTCGGGCATCTCGAGGCCGAGGTCGTCTCCGTGACCGTGACCGAGTTGCGTGAGAACACCTTCTACGCGCGGATCACGATCCAGCAGAACGGCTCGGAGATCGAGGTCGACTCGCGTCCATCCGACGCGATCGCACTGGCCGTCCGCTCCGGCGCGAAGATCTTTGCAGCGGACGACGTGATCGACGAGAACGGGATCGAGTTCGAGGGTGAGGGCGTCGGGGGCGACGAGGTCGTGGGTGTCACGCCGCTGTCCGATCTCGATCCCGACGAGTTCCGCCGCTTCCTGGACAGCGTCTCGCCCGACGAGTTCGCCAAGGGCGAAGACTAGGCTTCGTCCTCGCGCGCGACCTCGCGCTTCGTCAGGTCGAGCAGCTCCAGGTAGATCTCGCGGAGCCCGTCGGACGAGAGCGGCCCCCGGTTCGCGCGCGCGAGGTACTGCAGCATCCACTCCTCGCGGGCCGGGTCGAGGAAGCCGATCCCGCGTTCCTCCTTCACCCGCTTCAGCCGTGCCACGAGCTTCAGCCGCGCGTTGATCGCCTCCACGATCTTCACGTCGTTGTCCGAGAGCTGCTCGCGCAGCTGCCGGATCACCGGGTCGGTCTCGGTGCTCACGGCCGTCCTCTCCAGTCGAGTGTCACGGGCTTGTCGCGCCGCTCGATCGTGATCAGTCGAAACGGGAACGTGAGCCTAGCGGCGCCCGGGCGCGCGAGCGACGGTGTCCGCTCGCGAACCGTGACGACGATCCGCCGGCGCTCCTCGGTCACCCCGACCACGTCCAGGTCGTAGGCGCCGCTCGAGCGTGGCCCGGCCGCGACGAGGATCGCCTCCCGCCGGGAGAAGTCGATCGGAGGCACCGTTGCCGAACGGCCGTCCTCGGTGAGGCTGTCCCGTAGCGACGCGCGGGAGCGGAAGACGCGAACCTCGGTGCGTGGGGGGTCGGCCAGGGTCCGCTCGGTGAGGTCGAGCCACGCGAGTGGCCGATCGCCGCCGTGCGCCCACAGCTCCTGCCAGCCGAGCCAGGCGGCTGCAGCCACCAAGACGGCGGCGAGCGCCACGGCCGCGCTACGCGAAGACGACGACTCTCGCACCGTGCGCGTGCCGTGCAAAGAGGCTCGGAGCGATCCACATCGGCACGCGCACGCAGCCGTGGGAGGCCGGGTAGGCGGGTACCGACGGGTAGCCGTGGATCGCGAACCCGCGCAGGAAGTACATCGGGTACCAGAGCACCCAGTCCCAGCCGCCTACCTTGCGGTAGACGCGGAACGTGCCGAGCGGCGTGTTGCCGGTGGCTCCCGTCGAGACGTGGACGATCCGGTTGACCCGCCCGCCGACGACCTCGTAGAGCACATTGCGCGACTTGTCGACCTCGATGTGGTCCCCCGTCCCGTAGCGCGGCACGGGCACACGGGCGGTCGCCAGCCGGCGCCAGAGCGAGGCCTCGACGCGACCGGTGCGAGGGAGGCCGTGCACCTTCTGGAACGCGAGCACGGCCTCGACCGTGTCGGTGCCGTAGACCGTGTCGGCGCCGCGCAGCGCGTACCGGAGCTCCTGCAGGCGCCGCTCGAGTGCGAGCACGCTCGGACCGCGGGAGCCGCTCGCGAGCGACGGCTGAACGACCTGCGTGGAGCTCGAGCGGCGGACGCTCGTGAAGCCGGGCCGGGGACGGGTGACGATCTGAACCCGGAGGACGCCGGCACCGCGGGTCGGCAGCCGCAGCGTCGACGCGCCGTTCCCCCGGCGCGATGCCACGATGCGACCCGCTGCTCGAACGCGGATCGTGACGGCGCCGGCAGCGCGTGGCACGAGCCGTGCTTCGAAGGTCGACGCGGTTCCCGCCGCCACCGTCGCGGGGATCGAGACGTCGAGTCGTGGGCGCACGCGGACCGGCCGCTCGGCCGAGGACGCTCCGGCGTAGAGGGCGCGATAGCGTCCCGGCTTGCGCAGGCGGATCGTGGCGCGGTAGCGCCCGGCGGCTTTCGCCACCGCCGTCGTCACGTGGGTGCGCCCGCGATAGATCTGGATCCGGGCGCCGCGCCGGGCCGGGCGCAACGTTCCGGAGAGCACGACCGCCTCGCCGTAGCCGGCGGCCCTCGGTGCGGCGAGCGACAGCGCCAGCTCGGTGGCGGTGATGCCCACCTGCGCCTGGGCCGTCTCGCCGCTTCCGTTCGTCGCCGTGACCGTGGCCACGTAGCGGCCCGGCGCGTAGACGTGCGTGACGACTGCACCCTGCGCGGTCGCGCCGTCGCCGAGATCCCAGACGTAGCCGGCGGCATCGCCGCCGGCCGTCAGGGTGACGCGGAGGGGCGCGACACCGGTCGCGGGCGAGGCGGTCGCCGTGACGACGGGCGGCGCTGCGCCCGCCCCGGCTGTGAACGCGAGGCCGACGAGGAGAACCGCGAAGCCCCGCATGCGCGGGAGATTACCGCCGGCCTCAGACTGCAACCGCGATCACGAGGCTGGTCGCGTTGAAGGCGCAGTGGACGATCATGCACGGGTAGACGCTGTTCGTCCGTAGGCGCAACAAGGCGGTGACGACGCCGAAGAAGACGAGTGCGGCCAGCGCGAGCACGAGCCCGTGCGCCAGCCCGAAGGCGAGCGACGTGATCGCCACGGCGGGCACTGCGCCGAGCGCGCCGAAGAGCGTCATCCCTGCGCCGCGGTACACGAGCTCCTCGACGATCGGCCCGACGAGCGCGATGGCGACGAAGTTGGCGGCGTATGCACCAGCGCGGCTCGAGTCCCAGCCGTCCGGCGTCAGACCCTGCTCGTCGCCGGCACCCAGGACCTGGAGCAGGATTCCGGCGCCGACGAGGATCGCGACGTACGCACCGAGCGCCAGCCCGAGCGCGCTACCCCAGGACGGCGGACGACGGAGCGCAAAGAACTCCCGGATCGGGATCCCGCGGCCGATCGTGGTCACGATCCCGAGCAGGATCAGGTAGAGCGCGATCCCGCTCAGCGCCGTGTCGTAGCGATAGAGCGCGTCCTCCGGCGGCTTGCCGCCTTCGATGCGACCGGCATAGGCGATCGCAATCAGCAGGCCGACGAGCAGGAGCCACCAGCCCCGTTTCATCGCCATCGGGAGACCCCCGTGCTCATGCCACCCACTGCCACAGGGCCCATTGCACCACGGCGACGCCGAGCAGGAGCGCGGAGACGGCCACGATCGGCTCGTGCAACCGCCTCCGCGCACCCAGTGCGGCGAGCGCCAGCACGAGCGGGAAGACGACGAGCCCGAAGCGGGACATGGAGAGAAGCGGGAAGCGCTCGGCCGGGAAGGACAGTGGAATCGCGAGGCTGACCAGTGCGAAGAGACCGTACGGGGCGCCGAAGCGCCTCCAGGCGAGCGCCGCCAGCCCGAGGAAGAGGAGCGTGAAGGCGAGCTGCTGGACGTTCAGCGCGAGCGTTCGGGCCGGATCGGCATCCGCCAGCGCGGCCAATCCGTTCCAGAGTCCGCCGAACGGCCCGGCCCACGAGAGCGTCCGCTCCCAGATCCCCTCCTGCGCGCGCAGCGGTGCGAACGGCTCGCCGATCCAGAGCCCGAGCAGTAGGGGGTAGATCGCGGCGATCGGCACCGCCGCCGCAACGCCGAGCAGCGCCCGCCGCCGATCGGAGGAGCGCCACGCGAGCACAGCGAGCGCCGGCAGCAGCGCGATCCCCACCGGACGTGTCAGCATCGCGAGCCCGGCGACCGCACCGGCGCCGAGGAACCGGCCTCGTTCCGCGAGGAGAAAGGCCCCGAGCACGAGCGCGAGGTAGAGCGACTCGCTGTACACCGCACCGAGGAAGAGCGCCGTGGGGAAGACCGCCAGGTAGACCACCGCACGACGTGCGCCGTCGGCGTCGAGCAGCTGGAGTGCAAGCCGGTGCAGGAGCACGAACGCGACGGCGCAGGCTGCGAGCGAGAGCAGCACGCCGGCGAGCACGTAGTGGCCCGCGAGCAGGCGCCCGAGCACCGCGACGAGACCCGGATACAAGGGGAAGAACGCGGGAGTGCTCGACGGCGAGTCCGAGTAGCCCTCCTGCGCGATCAGCAGGAACCAGTCGCTGTCCCAGCGCGCCCAGACGTCGATCCCGTAGCCCAGCTCGTGCAGGCGTGGACTGTCCCAGCGGTCTGCGTTCGGGTGCCGGTTCGGCACGAACGCGAGCAACGCGAAGACGGCTGCCGTCCAGAGCGCGAGCCGGCTCCAGAAGAAGATCGAGAGGGCTTCGCTCGCAAGGAGCGCTCGTCGCAGCCGGCGGCCCACGCCGCGACGATAACGCCGCTCCGCTGAGGAACGGGCGCCTGGCCGTCGAAAAGCGCTCGGATGGAGCTGTGGGAGCGACTTCTCGTCGTGGGCATCGTGCTCGCCCTGACCCTCTTGGCGGCGCGGGTGATCGACCGCCGCATGGCCGCCAGCAACCGCTCTCCCCAGACGATCACGCGCTACCGCGTGCTGCGCCGCAGCATCACCGCCGCGATCGTCAGCTTCGGCGTTCTCTCGGCGCTGCTCGTGATCCCACAGGTTCGAACTCTCGCCGGCGCGCTGCTCGCCTCGACCGCCGTGATCGGCCTCGTCGTCGGCTTCGCGGCGCAGCGCACGCTCGGCAACTTCGTCGCCGGGCTGATGATCGCGTTCACCCAGCCTCTCCGGATCGGTGACTGGATCGAGGTCGCCGGAGAGCAGGCGGGGGCAGTCGAGGAAATCGGCCTGATGTACACGTTCATCCGTACCCACGACAACACGCGGGTCGTGATCCCGAACGAGAAACTGGCGTCGGATACCATCCGCAACTCCACGATTCGCAGCCCAGCGAAGTTCGCGCAGGTGACAGTGCAGGTTCCGCCCACAACCGATCTCGGCGCCCTCGTCGAGACGATCCGTCTCGAGGCCTCCGGTGACCGGGACGAGGTCTTCGTCAGCTCGCTCGAAGGGTCGCCGATCCTGACGCTCCGCGTGTGGACCGAGAGCGAGGCGGCGGCGGAGCGCCGTGAGCAGGAGTTGCGCGTGCGCGTGCACGACAGGCTGCGCGAGCAGGGTGTCTTCGCGTGACGCCGCCCAGGGGCGGCCGCCACGCCGCTGACGACGACCTCGTCGTCGCACGCCGTCGCAAGCGGCGACGGGCCGAGCGGAAGCGGTCGCGTCGTCGCGCCGTCATTCTGGGGCTCGTCGGCGGGATCGCGCTGCTGTTCGTCGTCGGCGGAACGGCCGTCACAGGCGTCGCCACGCTCGGCACTTCCTGCGACCTGAACGCGCTCCAGCCCGTCGCGATCGGCGAGAACTCCTTCATGTACGCGGCCGACGGCTCGACGCTCGGCGTCATCCCGGCCGAGCGGAACCGCCAGCCCGTGACGATGCGGCAGATCAGCCCCTGGCTGCCCAAGGCCACCGTCGCGATCGAGGATCGCCGCTTCTACGAGCACGGCGGGATCGACCCGAGCGGGATTGCGCGCGCCGTCTGGGCCGACCTGCGCGCCGGAAAGGTCGTCCAGGGCGGCTCGACGATCACGCAGCAGCTCGTGCGCAACCTCTACCCCGTCTCGCGGGAGCAGACGATTCAGCGGAAGGTGAAGGAGGCGTGCCTGGCGATCAAGCTCAACCGCGCCTGGCCGAAGGAGAAGATCCTCGTCACTTACATGAACCAGGTCTACTACGGCAACCTCGCGTACGGGATCGAGGCTGCCGCGCAGACGTACTTCTCCAAGCACGCGAAGAACCTCAACCTGCCAGAGGCCGCCCTGCTCGCCGGCCTGCCGCAGCTCCCCTCCGCGTACGACCCGTTCAACCAGACCGAGACCGCGACGCAGCGCCGCGACCAGGTGCTGAACGCGATGCTCGAGAACGGCAACATCAGCCGTGAGCAGTACGACTGGGCGGTCAAGCGCGGGCTCGGCCTCAAGGCCGGCAAGCTCTACACGACGATCCGCGAGCCGTACTTCTTCAGCTACGTGCGCGACCAGCTGATCGCCGAATACGGCGTCGCCACGGTGCGCTCCGGCGGGTTGAAGGTCTACACGACGATTCATCCTCGCTTCCAGCGCGCGGCCCGCCGCGCCATCACCGAGACCCTGTACGAGAAGACCGACCCCGCCGCGGCCGTGATCTCGATCAACCCGGCCAACGGCGCCATCCGCGCCATGACGGCGGTCACGCCCGGGACGCGGAAGAACCAGTTCAACCTGCTCTCACAGGCGCGCCGCCAGGCCGGCTCCACCTTCAAGACCTTCGTGCTCGCCGCTGCGGTCGAGCTGGGCGTGAACCCGGAGACGACGGGCTACCAGTCGGCGCCGTTCTACTACCGCCCGGACCCGAACGGCGACTGCGAGAGCGGTACCTGGTGGTGTGTGGAGACCTACGGCCACGATTACTACGGCTGGTCGTCGATCGAGAGCGCCACGCTGCGGTCCGACAACACCGTCTACGCGCAGCTCACGCTCGACGTCACCCCGGAGAAGGTTGGCGCCATGGCCGAGAAGCTCGGGGTGCGCACGCCGCTGAAGGTCGGCGGTGCGTACGTGCCGTCGATGGGGCTCGGCTCGATCGCCGTCTCGCCGCTCGACATGGCCTCCGCCTACGCCACGCTCGCGGCGGGCGGCGTCTCGTGCCAGCCGATGTCGATCCGCAAGGTCGTGCTGCCGAACGGGAAGGAGGACGACAGCGCCGGCTGGGGCAAGCGGAAGTGCAAGCGCGTCATCTCCGACGGCGTCGCCTACACGGTGACCAGGATCCTCGAGCAGAACATGCAGTCGGGCACGGGCACCGGCGCCCAGTTCGGCCACCAGGCGGCCGGGAAGACGGGCACGACCGACGATCACGCCGACGCGTGGTTCTGCGGGTACACACCGCGGCTCCAAACGACGGTCTGGGTCGGCTATCCGAAGGGCGAGATCCCGATGGAGAACGTGCACGGGATCTCGGTCTCGGGCGGCAGCTTCCCGGCGCAGATCTGGCGTCTCTTCATGGGCAACGCGATCGGCCATCTCGACTCGATGGAGTGGAAGGAGCCGACGGACTGGCCCGAGTGGACGGACTTCGAGCAGGGCCAGTACGCCCGCTCGTTCGGCTACACGGACGACGTCTACGTGCCGCCGGTCGAGGAGGAGGACGAGGAGGCCGAGGAGGAGGAGACGACCGAGGAGACTGAGCCGGCGCCGCCGGCGACCGACGAGGAGGCGACCGACCCCTCCACCGCGACCACGCCGTCTCCCCCGTCCGCGAAGGATCCCCCGCCGGTGGACCAGACGCCCTGAGCGCTCCGCCCCGCTCCGGCGCGCGGGGCAGCTTCGCACCGGTCACGCCCCCACTGGCGGCCGGGGCCACGGTGCTCGCCCTGGTCGGCGTCTGCGTCGCGGCCGCCTGGGCCGGCGGGGCGCCCCTCGTGCCGGAGTCGGCCGGCCGCGTGGGAAGTCGCGACGGGTGGGCACTCGTCTTCCTCGCCGCGCTCGCCCTCGCCTTCGTCGCCTATCTCCTGGGGCTCCGGCTGCTCTCGGGCTCGCGTCCGCGGTTGGCTCCCGTCATCGTGGTCGCCGTCGCGATCCAACTCCTGCCGCTCGCCGCGCCCCTCCTGCTCTCGACCGACGCGTGGACGTACTGGGAGTACGGCGCGATCGCAAACGACGACGGAAACCCCTACCGCGAGACTCCTGCGGAGCACCCGAAGAACCCCGCCTACGAGCACGCCGGTGCCGACTGGCGCGACACGACCTCCGTCTACGGGCCTGCGTTTAGCCTCTTCTCACAGGTCGTCGCCCATGCCGTCGGCCCGTCGGAGGCCGGGGCCGCATGGGTCTTCAAGGTGATCGCCGCGCTGGCGATGCTGGCCCTGACGGCGCTTGCCGCGCGACTCGCGACCGAGCGCCCGTTCGCCGCCGCCTTCGTCGGCTGGAACCCGTTGCTCGCGATCCACTTCGCCGGCGGCGGCCACAACGACGCGCTGATGATGGCCTTCGTGCTGGGTGCAATCGCGCTCGCGGCGGCAGGGCGGCGTCGCGCGGCCGCCGTCCTCTGGCCGCTCGCGATCCTGATCAAGTGGATTCCACTCGTCTTCTTCGCGCTGCGCGTGCTCGACGCGCGGAGGGCCGGCCGTCGCGTCGCGCACGGAGTGTTCGCGGCCACCGTCGCCGTCGTCCTCGCACTCGCCACGTGGCAGTACGGCTGGGGCTGGCTGCGCGCGAGCGGCCCGCTGGCCGACAACGCCGGGGAGGAGACGAGCTACGCGTTCCCACACCGGCTCGAGCAACTGGGGCTGCCGCACGGGCTCGCGCTGGCGCTCGCGGGCGTTGCCCTCGCCGTCGGCCTCGCGTTGCTTGCGCGCGAGGCGCTCCGCGGGCGTCCGCATCTGGCCCGCGCCGGCTGCCTGCTGCTCGTCGTCACGCCGTGGCTCGCGCCGTGGTACCTGGTCTGGGCGGTGCCTCTGGCCGCTGCCGAGGAGGATCGGAAGGCGCAGCTCGCCGCGCTCGCGCTCTGCGCCTACCTGCTCCCGCAGACGATTCTCTAGGAGGGTTTGGCGAAATACAGGCTGTGTCGTCGAGCGGCATTCCGCCAAGCCCTCCTAGCGCTTGCGGAAGACGGTGATGCCGTCCTCGTCGAAGACGATCCGCCAGCCGGGGTCGAGCCGGAGCCGGCGCAACCGCTCCGTCGTTGCCAGTGGGGAGATGCGGTCGGCGTACCCCGGTCTCGTCTCGTCTGCCGCGATCCACGTCGAGTCGTGCAGGAACGGGAAGCTGTGGAGGCGATGCCGTTCGGACAGGTGTGCTCCCAGCGAGTTCGTCGCGCTGACCACGGCGTCCTCGGGGATCAGGCGCACCGCACGCGCGGCGACCCGGTCGTGTGCCGAGACGATGTGCTCGCGCGTGCCGAGCGTCTCGCCTCCGGGGAACGCCCGCCACACCGGGATCGCGCCCAGGGCGTAGTTGGCGGCGAGGCCGACGACCACCACGGCCGTCGCAACCGGCCGGACCCAGCCCCGGCGATGCCGCAGCCGTGCCGCGCCGAAGACGGAGGCCGCGACGAGTCCCGGGATCGCTGCGGCCGTGTAGTGGTAGTGGATCGACTGCTGGGTTCGCGTGGACGAGAGCAGGTTGGCCGCGAGCTCCGGCAACGCGGTGAGGGCTGCGAGCGGGGCGAGGAGCGGCAGGGCCGCGAGCGGGAGGAGCAGCTCGAGGAGGTAGGGGACGCCGTGGCCGTCGAACATCTCGCCCAGCACGAGCAGCGGATCGGTCACGAACGTCTCGGCGATCCCCGCCGGCGAGCCGCCGACGGCGCCGTAGCGCCCCTCGAACGGCGACGCGCCACGAGGCGCGAAGTGCGGGACGACCACTCCGATCGCGAGCGCGGCCGTTGCCAGCCCACCCGCGGCGATGACCGCGCCGGCAAGCCTTCGCCCGCGGGCCAGGGCGTACCAGACGCCGAGCGCGGCGACCGTGAGCGGGACCTGCTCCTTCGTCAGGCACGCCAGCGCGGCTACGACCGCGAACGCCGCGAGCCGGTCCTCGTCGAGGTACCAAAAGGCGAGCAGCAGCAGCGGCGTCGCGAGCGCGACGGCGTGGAACTCGTTCAGCGCCAGCCACTGGGTCGGGGGATAGAGCAGATAGGCGAGCGCGAATCCGACCCCAGCGCGCTCCGAACCGAGGTGCTTGCGGGCGAGCAGGAAGACGGGCACGGCGCCGAGGGCGATGGCGGCCGACTGGACGACCAGAAGCATGGTCGGGTCGGGCCACACCCACCAGAGCGGCGCGAAGGCCGCCAGGATCGGGTCGAAGTGCGCGCCGAGCCGCGACATCTGCTCGCCGCGGAGGTTCGTCACCTCGAGCACGTCGCCGTGGGCCGTCGACCAGACGGCCTGCACCATGTTGCCGAGGTCGAAGCGGCCCGTGTTGAACGCGACGTGGCGGAGCGCCGACAACGTGCCGAAGCCCACGGCGAACGACGCGATTCCCGCCCACAGGAGGACGCGCCATCTCACCGGCCGGCGAGCAATCCCTCGAGCAGCCCCCGCCAGCGCCGGCCCAGCACGTCTTCGCTCGCGTGCGCCTGGTACGCGGCATGACCGCCCGCGCCGATCCGCTCGGCCAGCTCCGGGTCGGCGGCGAGCCTGCGCAGGGCGGCAGCGAGAGCATGAGGGTCGCCGGGCGGCACGAGCAGTGCGCTCTCGTCGTCGCGCAGCAGCTCTCGCGCCGCAGGCGTGTCCGCGGTCACGAGCGGTGTGCCGCAGGCGAGGGCCTGGAAGGCCTTGTTCGGGATCACCCGCTGAGCCTTGGCCGTGGTCCCGAAGATCCCGAGCGCACAACCGGCCCGATGGAGCCGCGCGGGCAGCTCCTCGTAGTCGACCCACTCGATGTGCGTCCACGTTGGCGGGCGGCGCTTCGAGCACGGCGTCGAGCTGGCCGCTGCCGACGATCGTGAAGGGGAGCTCCGGCGCGAGGCGAGCGGCGGCGAGGATTGTCTCGAGGCCGTGGAGCGGGATCAGCTTGCCGACGAAGAGGGCCCCGAAGCGCTCGGGCTGCCTCCAGCCCGGGCTGAAGAGCCGTTCCTCCGCTCCCACGAAGCAGACGGCGACGCGCTGCGGCGGCAGGCCACCGAGCTCCGCCAGTGTGCGCGCGCTCGCCGCGGTGTCCGCGACCACGAGCTCGGCGCGCCGGAGCGCGCCGCGGTCGATCCGGCGCAGGACGCGCGCTGCGAACGAGCCCTCCGCGAACCGCCCTCGATCCTCCACGAGCGTCTCGCTCAGGGAGACGAGCGGATTGAAGACGACCGGGCGCCCGCGCGCCGCCCGCTTCGCGGCAGGAAGGTCGAGCTGTCCGGGATAGCCGACGACGACCGCGTCGAACCCGTCGGGCGGTCGCGCGAGGAGCCGCACCTCGGCGGCAGCGAGGCGCAGTGCGGCGCCAAGACCGAGCGACCACTTCTGCCGACGTCCCTCCCAGACGCCGACGTGACGCTCGACCACCTCCACCCCCGCTGCGCGCAGGCTCGAGATCACCTGGGCGTTGCGCGGGTAGTCCCTTTCGTAGGTCCCGAAGTAGAGAACCTTCACCTAGCGCAGGATCTCGTCGACGTGCTGCTCTGCTCCGCGCGTCGAGCCGGAGCGCTCCTCGTGGTGGCTCGTGATCAGCTCGCTGAGCAGGCCCAGCGACAGAAACTGCATCCCGACGACGACGAGCAGCACGCCGAGCGTGAGCAGGGGCCGGTGGCCGATCGCCTGGCCGTCGAGCTTGAGCGCGACCATGTAGACGAGCACCAGCGATCCGGCGGCGCCGAGGACGAGCCCGAGGCCGCCGAAGAGGTGCAGCGGCCGGTGGCGGTAGCGGCCCATGAAGGTGACGGTCAGCAGGTCGAGGAAGCCGCGCAGGTAGCGCTCCATCCCGTAGCGCGAGCGTCCGTGCTCACGCGGCCGGTGGTTGACTGGGAGCTCGGCGACGCGGAAGCCGCGGTAGTGCGCGAGCACCGGGATGAAGCGATGGAGCTCGCCGTAGATCCGGAGACCGGCGAGCACTTCCGCCCGGTACGCCTTGAGCCCGCAGTTGAGGTCGTGCAGGCGCAGCCCGGACATGCGGCCGGTGACGACGTTGAAGATCTTCGACGGGATGCGGCGGCTCCATGGATCGCGGCGCTTGGTCTTCCAGCCGGAGACGAGGTCGAACCCCTCGTCCAGCTTCGCGAGCAGGCGCGGGATCTCGGTCGCATCGTCCTGCAGGTCTCCGTCGATGGTGACGACGACGTCGCCCTCCGCGGCCTCGAAGCCGGCCTGGAGCGCCGCAGCCTTGCCGAAGTTGCGCCGCAGCCGGACCACGCGGACGTTGTCGGCGGCGGCATGCAGCCGCGTCAGTGCGGAGAACGTCCCGTCGTCGGAGCCGTCGTCCACGAACACCGCCTCCCAGGGCCGGCCGAGGGGCTCCAGCGCCGAGCCGAGCTCGTCCAGGAGCAGCGCTACGCTGCGCTCCTCGTTGTGGACGGGGATCACGACGGAGATCACGCGGGCGAGAGTATCCAGCCCGCGCGGTTAGCGTATGCCGGGCGATGACCGATCTGCTCACGATCGACGAGGCACTCGCGCGGATCCTCGAACGCGTCTCGCCACTCCCGGACGAGACGGTCGCGGTCGTGGACGCACTCGGACGCGTGCTGGCCGAGGACGCCCGCGCAGCCGTCGACCTGCCACCCTTCCAGAGCTCGGCGATGGATGGATTCGCGGTGCGGGCAGAGGACACGCCCGGAACGCTCCCAGTGACGTTCCGCGTCGCGGCCGGCCGGCCGGCGCCGCATGCGCTCGAGTCTGGCGAGGCCATGGCTATCTCGACGGGCGGCGTCGTGCCCGAAGGCGCCGACGCGGTCGTGCCGATCGAAGTTGTTGTCGAATCGGGAAACAGGATCACGGTGGCGGAGCGAGTGGAGCGCGGCGCGCACGTTCGCCCCGTCGCGGGCGACGTGACTGCGGGCGACACCGTGCTCATCGCCGGGGTGGCGCTGTCCGCAGCCAGGATCGGCGCCCTCGCGGCGGCGGGAGTCGCCTCCGTTCGGTGCTCGCGGCGGCCGCGCGCCGCAGTGCTCAGCACCGGCACCGAGCTGCGGTCCCCGGGCGACCCACTCGGGCCAGGCCAGATCTACGAGGCGAACAGCGTCATGCTCTCGGCCGCGCTCGTAGGCGCCGGGGCCGTCGTGGAGCGGCTCGAGCCCGTCGCCGACGATCCGGACGCACACCGTGCCGCGCTCGAGCAGGGCCTGACCGCCGACCTGCTCGTCAGCTCCGGCGGCGTGTCCGTGGGGCCCCACGACCTCGTGCGCTCGGTGGGCGCCGAGCTGGGCGTCGAGGAGGTGTTCTGGCGGGTTGCGGTCAAGCCGGGGAAGCCCGTCGCGTTCGGCGTGCGGGAGCGCACGCTGGTCTTCGGGCTGCCGGGGAACCCCGTGTCGGCGCTCGTCGGGTTCGAGCTCTTCGTTCGTCCGGCCCTGCGGGCGCTCGCCGGAGAGGCGGAGCCGGGCCTTCGCTTCGCGGTCGGGACGCTCGCCGAGCCGCTGCGCCGGATCGCCGCCCGGGACCAGCTCGTCCGAGCGCGTTCGAGCCTCACCGAGGGCGAGACGGTGCTCGTGCCGCTCCGGGGGCAGGAGTCGCACATGATCGTCCGGGCGGCCGTGGCGGACGCTCTCGTGCACGTGCCGCGGGGCGAGGGCGAGCTCGCAGCGGGCGAGCGCGTGCGCTTCCTTCCCGTCTAGGAGACGCGGTCAGGCCATGACGCGCTACGTACGGCCGATGAGGCGCTTCGTGCCGGCCCACGCGGCGATCCCGGCGCCGCCCACGACTGCGAGCGCGAGGCTCGCGATGTTCGTGGTCGCGCAGGTGCGGCACGCATTGCAGCAGACGGCCGCCATGGGCGCGTGCTCGCCGTACTTCGTGGTGGTCTGCACGACCCGGCTGGTCCAGATCTGCTTCATCCGCCGACTTTAATCGTGGGGAAGCTCGTCCGCCACTAACTCCAGTCCGGGCCGCCCTGCTGGTACTTTCGGCGATGTTCTTCGGCCTCGCGGGACACGGCAGCGGCGCTACCGCCTCGTAGCCAACGGCGGAACCGAGCGACCAACCGGCGCCAGGCGGTCATCGTCCTTCGAGTCTACGTCTCATCACTGATTTCGCCAATCCCTCCTAGTAGTCCTACTAGTCGGCCTCGAGCGCGTCGCGGCGCTCCGCAGGTGCCTCCCGCCGCCCGCGCCCGCTTCCGGCGGCTTGCCGTGCGAGCCTGCGGAACGCGCCCTCGGCCGGCCGGTCGCGCCGATCGGGATATGCGGCGTAGCGATCGGCGGTGAGCGCCGCGAGCTGGGCGGCGACCGCCAGCCAGGCGAGCCCCAGCGCGGCGACGATCGCCGGGACGTAGCCCGAGGCGACCAGTGAGAGCAGGTACCAGGGCGCCTCCACGCCGAGCCCCTGGCGCTCCGCGAAGGAGAAGACGAGTATGAGCGGGCCGGCGAAACCCGCCGCGAGCAGGGCGCCACGCACGGCTCGATGCGCGTCGTACGCCTGCGGAAGCCAGAGCCAGGCGTAGAGCGAGGGCAGGAGGTAGACGAGCGCGAAGGGATTCGTCGCCACCACGAGCAGCGCGATCATGCCGAGCGCGAGCAACGCCGCGGTGTAGCCGGCGAGGGTTTCCTCGGTCGTCGCGGGCCGGTGGGGGATCAGCCGCTCGCGGCCGATCAGCCAGCCGCCCAGCGCGAGCGCGACGACCAGGGTCGCCCCGAGCAGCGGCGGCTCTCCGACGCCTGGTGCCTCCGGCGGCAGTGGCCGCCCCTCGGTCCCGTCCCCGAACAGCCCGAGGCGCGCGGCGACGAAGAGGAGTCCCCCGACGTAAAACCAGAAGCCGAGCCGGCTGCGCAGGCTCCGCGCCGCCGCGGCGAGCGGGATCCGTCGACGCCGGCAACGTGCGAAGAGGTCGACGGCGCCGATGGCGAAGGGCAGCAGCGACGCGATCAGCACCAACTGCAGCGCCCAGCCGAGCACGATCCGGCGATCGAGGTAGACGTAGGAGGTCGTCCCCTGCGTGAGCTCGAGGCCCGTGTCGAGCGACCCCAGGAGACTCTGGGCGGCGCGTCCGAGCTCGGCCAGCCGGGCCGGAGCGAGCGGGGCCGCCTCGGTTGCGGGCGACGCCTGTCGCCCGACCGTCGTGATCGTCAGCGAGGGAACGCCCAGCGCGACCAGCGGGCCCTGCTCGCCGAGCGTGAACGGAAAGCCGAGGTCGAGCAGCTGGCGCAACGCGCTCGCCCGGTGCGGCTCGCGGCCCGATTCCTCGAGGATCCGTACCGCGGCCGTCCGAACGAGCGAGGCGGCCGGCGAACGCGGCTTGTCGCCCCCGATCAGGATCCGCGGCTGGCCGGACCCGCCGATCGCGTCGAGGCTGATCACCGCGAGGGCGCTCTCCGCGTAGGGGGAGGTGGCGGCGAACTCGGCCGCCCCGAGTGCGCCGAACGCACCGCCGTCCGTCGAGACGAAAACCAGGTCGTGATTCGGGCGCGCCTGCACCTCGCCGGCACCGGCCACGGGCGCGTAGGCACGGGCGAGTTCGACGAGGGTCGCGGTTCCCGACGCGTTGTCGCTGGCGCCGGGGCCGAAGCCGGTGTTGTCGCGGTGCGCGAGGAAGACGATCGCGTTGTTCGAGGGCCCGTCCGCGACGGCGACGAGGTTCTGCAGCTCGACTCGGCCGCGACCCGGGATCTGTGCGGTGAAGGAGTTCGTCTCGGTGTCGAATCCGTACAACGCCATCTGACGCGAGAACCACTGCGCCGCGCCGAGCGCTCCGGCCGAGCCCGGCGAGCGGTCGGGATAGTCGCGGGCGAGCTCCTGCGCGAGTGCGGTGGCGGTTTCGCCGTCGAAGGCAGGCGGCAACGCGGGCGGGGGCAGGGGCTGCGGCCGGCCGACGGTGAACGCGGCCAGCAGGAGCGGCAGGGCAACGAGGAGCCACGTGCCGCGCACCGTCCGCGCGTTGATCGGCCGTTCGGTGAAGCCGCGGCGTGGGCGCCCGCTGGGTGCGGCGGAGGAGCGAGGCGGCGCCACGCGGCCAGTCTAGGTGAGCCGTGGGCTGTCTCCCGTCCATTTTCGCCCGTACCATGCGAGCATGGCCGATCCGGCGACCATCCTGCTCGTGGACGACGAGGAGGCCGTCCAGAAGCTGCTGACGTACCCGCTCGAGCGCGACGGCTTCCGTGTCGTCGCGGCACGGGACGGCGAGGAGGCGCTCGCGCGGTTCTCCGAGGCGGCCTTCGACCTGGTCGTGCTCGACCTGATGCTGCCCAAGCTCGACGGGCTCGAGGTGTGCAAGCGCCTTCGAGCCGGCAGCACCGTGCCGATCATCATGCTGACCGCACGCGACGACGAGCTCGACAAGGTGCTTGGGCTCGAGCTCGGCGCAGACGACTACATCACGAAGCCGTTCTCGATCCGTGAGTTTCGGAGCCGGGTTCGCGCGCTGCTCCGTCGCGCCGCGGCGCCCCGTGAGCCGGACCTCGACGACGGCGACGAGCTGATCGAGCAGGGTGACGTGCGCATCGACGTCGCTCGGCGGACCGTGGCGGTGCGCGGGCAGGAGGTGCAGCTGACGTTCGTCGAGTTCGAGCTCCTGCGCGTGCTCGCAGCCTCGCCGGGCCGCGTGTTCTCGCGGCGACAGCTGCTCGAGCGGCTCCGCGGGGGCGCCGACTACCGCGAGCCGCGCACCATCGATGTCCACGTGCGGCATCTGCGCGAGAAGATCGAGCTCGACCCGCGCGCCCCCGAGCTGATCCTGACCGTGCGCGGTGTCGGCTACCGCTTCCGCGACCGATGATCCGCGGCATCCGCCTTCGCCTGGCGCTCGCGCTCCTCGGAGTGGTGACGGGAGCGCTCGCGGTCGCCTATCTGATCGTGGTGCCGACGCTGGAGAGCCGCCTCGTCGAGGCGAAGCTGGATCAGCTCGATCGCGACGCGGTCACCGTCCGCCAGTGCATCGACGGCGTTGACTTCACGCAGTGGCAGGACTGTGCCGACAGTGGCGTCGTCCTCAACGTGCGCATCGTCGTCTACGACGTCCTCTGGCCCGACCCGCCGGCGCTCTCAGTCGTGGCCGACTCCCGGACCAGCCGCTCGACGGACGTCGAGAAAGACACGCTGGCCGAGCGGGCGACAGCGACTTCGCGGCCTCAGCGCGGCGTCGTCACACGCGGCGAGACGCGGTACGCCGAGGTCGCGGTGCCGTTCCGGACGAACGGCCGGCTCGTTGTCTTCCTGCTGGTCAGCCCGCTCGCCGAGCAGCTCTCGAGTATCGACTTCGTCGAGCGCCGCCTGCTCCTGGGCGGGCTGATCGCACTCGTGCTCGCCGTTCTGCTCGGCTACGCGGGGGCCTCGCTGCACGCGCGCCGGATCCGGCGGCTCGAGCGTGCGGCCGAGCGGATCGCGAGCGGGCGCTTCGACGAGCCGGTCGTGGACAAGGGGAACGACGAGCTCGGCGAGCTGGCCGCCGCCTTCGAGCGGATGCGGCTCAAGCTCGAGAATCTCGACCGCGCGCGCCGGGAGTTCATCGCCAACGCCTCGCACGAGCTGAGGACGCCGCTCTTCTCCCTCGGCGGCTTCCTCGAGCTGATGACGGACGAGGAGCTCGACGAGGAGACGCGGCGCGAGTTCCTCGCGACGATGCGCGAGCAGGTCGACCGGTTGGCCAAGCTGGCCACGGACCTGCTCGACCTCTCCCGGCTCGACGCAGGGCGGATGCACGTTGCCTGGGAGCCGGTCGATCTCGGTGCGGTCGCGCACACCCTGGCGGAGGAGTTCGGACTGCTTGCCGAGCGGCGTGGTCACGAGCTCACCGTCGAGGTGGAGGGCGAGCCGGTCGCGCACGCCGATGAGCTGCGCGTGCTCCAGGCCGGCCGCGCCCTCGTCGACAACGCGCTCGTGCACACGCCTCCCGGCACGCACATCGCGGTGCGTGCCTGGACGGAATCGGGTCGCGCGCTCCTCTCTGTCGCGGACGACGGGCCGGGCGTTACGGCGGAGAGCGCCCCGCACGTGTTCGATCGCTTCTACCGGGTCGAGGGCGATGTCGCCTCGGGCAGCGGGCTCGGACTCGCGATCGCACGCGAGCTGGCGACGCTGATGGGCGGTGACGTCACCCTGGACTCGCGGCCAGGCCGCACGATCGTCACCGTCGCGCTGGGCGCGGAGGTGAGCGAGCGCCAACCGGAGCCGACGAGCGTTTTCACGTGAAAACGGGAGCGGCGGCTACAGTGGCCGCATGCGCGCAGGGGCACTCGCTGTTGTCGCCCTCGTCGCCGCGGTGCTCGGATCCGCCGCGACCCTGATCGCCGGCAACGCCGTCGGGTGGATCGACGATGACGACGGGGCGCCGAGCTCGACGGTGGTCGTCGACGCGTCCGGGGCGGCGAGCGGACCGGCAGGAAGCGGAACCGCGTCGCCGCTCGTCGGGGCCAGGTTCGACCCCGCTCGCATCTACGCGCGCAGCACGCCCGGCGTGGTCACGATCTACGCCCTCTTCGACGGCGGCGGGCGCTCGCAGGGATCCGGCTTCGTCGTCTCGAGCGACGGTCATGTGCTGACCAACTCGCACGTGATCACGAGCTCGGGCGAGTCGACCACCGCACCCGTACGCGGTGCCACGAGCGTGTACGTCGTCTTCGCCGACGGCGACCGCCTGCCGGCCGAGATCGTCGGCTGGGACCTCTTCAACGACACGGGCGTGATCAAAGTCGATCCGGACGACCACAGCGTGAGCACGCTGCCGCTCGGCGACTCCGACAATGTCGTCGTGGGCGAGCCCGTGGCTGCGATCGGCAGTCCCTTCGGCATCGAGAACTCGTTGGCCGTCGGCGTCGTCTCGGCGGTCTCGAGATCGATTCCCTCCTTGACGTCCCGCTATCACGTGTCGAACGCGATCCAGGTCGACGCACCCATCAACCACGGCAACTCCGGCGGCCCGCTGCTCGACGCGCGCGGGCGCGTGATCGGGATCAACGCCCAGATCCGCTCCGAGTCGGGCAACGCCGAGGGCGTCGGCTTCGCGATCCCGATCAACTCCGCCCGCCGCTCGATGGAGCAGCTCGTCTCCACCGGACGCGTCGCCTACGCCTACATCGGAATCACCACCCAGGACGTGACGCCGGCATTCGCGCGCAAGTACGAGCTCGGCGCCGAGCGCGGCGCGATCATTGAGGAGGCGGTCGCGGGCTCCCCGGCGGCCGAGGCCGGGCTGCGCGGCTCCCGCAAGGAGGAGCTGTTCAACGGCTCGGCAGTGCCCGTCGGCGGCGACGTGATCGTCGCGGTCGCCGGCCAGCCGGTCGAGCGTGCGGACGACGTCGCCCGCATCGTCACCGACCGTCTCCGCCCCGGACAGGTGGTCGAGCTCGCGGTGCTCCGGGGCGGCAAGGGTGAGCCGGAAACGGTGCGCGTGACGCTCACCGAGCGCCCCACCGACCCGTAGCTCGGTTTAGCCGCCGTCTCCGCGCGGTATACGGAAAAGGAGAGACGGTGGCAGACTTGCGAAGGTTCTGCATACATTTCAGAGAGGTTGTGTACGGTGAGCGAACGATCTGCGGTGACGGCCCACGCCGCCCACGAGACCCGAACGGTGCGGCTGACGATCCCGGCCAAGGCTGAATACGTCACGCTGTCCCGGCTCGCCCTGACCGGCCTCTCCCGCGTGCGGCCGCTCGCGCCCGACACCCTCGCCGACCTCAAGCTCGCACTGACCGAGGCCTGCTCCAACTCGGTCCGGCACGCCTACGGCGATGCCGAGGGACACGTGGAGATCAGCTTCGAGCTCAGACCCGACCGGCTCGTGATCGAGGTCACCGACGACGGGACGGGCTTCGAAGTCGAGGAGCCGGGCGAATTCATCGACGGTGACGAGCTCACCGAAGGCGGTCTCGGGATCGCGATCATCCGCTCGATCGCCGACGAGGTCGAGATCGGCGATGGCGGCAACGGCCGCGGCTCGCGGCTCCGCTTCGTCAAGCGGCTCTAGGAGGCGGCTCGGCGAGCGTCGCGGGAGCCGCCTGGCTCCAGGCCTCCCGGAGCAGGTCCCGGTAGAACGTCCAGAGAATGAGGCCGGTGACGAGGAGCACGACCTCGTCGAACGGGCCCGGGACTGGCAGCACCCCGAACGCGACGAGCCCTCGTAGCGGCCTCGGGATCCGCCCGTCGCGGGCGAGGACCCCCATCGCTCGAATCAGGTGTCGTGCGGCGGAGAGCATCGGGCGACTCTACGCGCCCACCGCCGCCCACGGCCGCTCGCTAGGCTCGCGGCCGTGGGCGATTGTCGCGAGCTGATCGTCGTCTCGAATCGAGGCCCGCTCGGGTACGACCTCGACGACGAAGGCCGGCGGGTGGTCACGCGGGGCGCCGGCGGCCTCGTCACCGCCCTACGCTCGCTCGTCTCGCACCACGACGTGACCTGGATTGCGAGTGCCGTCACCGACGAGGAGCGGCGGGTCGCCGCGGGCGGCGCCGTCGAGGAGCGCTCCGCGGACGGGTCGCTGTACCGGCTTCGACTCGTCGCGCACGACCCGCGCGCCTACGACCTCTTCTACAACGTCGTCGCGAACCCGACCCTGTGGTTCCTCCAGCACGGGTTGTGGGAGCTGAAGCACGCTCCTGGAGCCGGGCTCGATGCGGCCTGGGACGAGGGCTACATGCCCGTGAACGCGACGTTTGCCAACGCGGTGCTCGACGAGCTCGAGCAACGGCCCGGCGCCCCGGTCTTCTTCCACGACTACCACCTCTACGCGGCACCGGAGCTCGTCCGCCAAGCCCTTCCCGACGCGCTCCTGGGTCACTTCGTCCACATCCCCTGGGTCGGCCCGGACGGCTGGGCGGTGCTGCCGCGCCGGATCGTGCGCGCCATCCACGAGGGGCTGCTCGCGACCGACGCGGTCGGCTTCCACACCGACCGCTGGCGTGACGCCTTCCTCGCCTCCTGCGCCGAGCTCGGGCTGGATCCAGGCGGGACCCGGGTGGCGGCGCACCCGATCTCCGTCGACGTGGACGAGTTCGAGGCCCTTGCGCAGAGCCCGGCCGTCCTCGAGGAGGAGCGCAGGCTCGTTGCGACCCGCCCGGAGCAGCTGATCGTGCGCGTCGACCGTACCGATCCATCCAAGAACGTCGTGCGCGGCCTTCAGGCGTTCGGGTTGCTCCTCGACCGGCACCCTGAGCTGCGGGGCCGCGTGCGCATGCTCGCGCTCCTCGACCCTTCGCGGCAGACGATCCCCGAGTACGTCGAGTACCGCGCGGCGATCGAGCGTACGGCGACGGAGATCGAGGCGCGACACCCGGGAACCCTCGACCTGCGCATCTCCGACGACTTTCCCCAGTCCGTCGCTGCGTACAAGCAGTTCGACGTCCTGCTCGTGAACGCCGTCATGGACGGGCTCAATCTTGTCGCCAAGGAGGCTCCGCTCGTGAACACCCGTGACGGGGTTGTTGTCCTATCGGAAAACGCCGGTGCGTTCGAAGAGCTCCGCGACTGGGTCGTCCCGGTCGACCCGTACGACCTCGACGGCCACGTCGCTGCGCTCGAGCACGCGCTGGCCCTGCCCCCCGACGAGCGACGGAGGCGAGCCGATGCGATCCGCGCTCAGGTGCGCTCGCACGACCTGGAGGCGTGGGCGGCCGCGCAGCTCGCCGAGCTCGATCGGGTCAGTACGATGCGGCCGTGACCGAGCCGACGAGCCTCTCGCACGTCGACGAATCCGGTGCCGTCCACATGGTGGACGTCGGCGGCAAGCCGCTGTCGCGGCGCAGGGCCGTTGCCCGCGCGACCGTGCTGATGGCCGCCGAGACGGCACGGCGCCTGCGCGAGCTCCCGAAGGGGGATGCCCTGACGACCGCGCAGCTGGCCGGGATCATGGCCGCGAAGCGCACGAGCGACCTGATCCCGCTCTGCCACCCGCTGCCGTTGACCCACGTGGACGTGTCGCTCGAGGTCGTCGACAACCGGGTCGAGATCCGGTCCGTCGCCGAGACGACCGCGCAGACGGGGGTCGAGATGGAAGCGCTGACCGCCGCGGCCGTCGCGGCTCTGACCGTCTACGACATGGCCAAGGCGATCGACAAGCAGATGACCATCACCGACGTGACGCTCGTCGAGAAGACGAAAGAGGCCGTGTGAGAGCGGCGGTGCTCACCGTGTCCGACGGTGTCGTTGCCGGCACGCGCGAGGACGCGAGCGGCGACCTGCTCGCGGGGCTCCTGGAGAGCGACGGCTACGACGTCGAGCGCCGGACGGTCGCCGACGAGGCAGGCGAGATCGCGGCCGCGATCGTCGAGCTCGCGGAAGCGGCGAACGTCGTGCTCACCACCGGTGGGACGGGGGTCGCGCCCCGCGACGTGACGCCGGAGGCCACCCGGTCGGTGATCGACCGAGAGGCACCGGGGATCGCGGAGGCGATCCGCGCCGACTCGCTCGCGAAGACGCCGCACGCGCTGCTCTCGCGCGGCGTCGCCGGTGTGCACGGCCGCACGCTCGTCGTCAACCTGCCGGGCTCGCCGGGCGGTTGCCGCGACGGGTTCGCGGTGCTACGGCCCGCGCTCGAGCACGCCGTCGGGCTGCTCGCCGGCGGGCAGACGGCGCACCGTCAGACGTGAGCGACGCGGGATGACCGACACTGCGATCGGCCTGCCGCGGCGCTTCGCAGCGCTCGTCAAGCTCGAGCACACCGTCTTCGCGCTGCCGTTCGCCTACGTCGGCGCGCTGCTCGCCTGGGGCGACGTCCCGCCCGCAAGCGACCTGGCCTGGATCACCGTCGCGATGGTCGGTGCCCGCACGCTCGCGATGGCGCTCAACCGGCTGATCGACGCGGAGGTGGACGCCCGCAACCCGCGCACGGACGCGCGCGAGCTTCCCTCCGGCGCGCTCAGCCGGCCGCAGGTGCTCGCGCTCTGCGCGGCTGCGCTCGCGCTGTTCCTGCTCGCCGTCTTCCAGCTCGACCCGGTCGTGCGCTGGCTCTGGCCGATTCCCGTCGTCCTGTTCGTCGTCTACCCGTACCTGAAGCGGCTCACCTGGCTCTGCCATGTCTGGTTGGGTGCGACCCTCGGGCTCGCCCCGGTGGGCGCCTGGGTTGCCGTGACCGGCGAGCTCCCGTGGCAAGCCTGGACGCTCGGCGGTGCGGTCGCGCTCTGGGTGGCGGGCTTCGACCTCTTCTACTCGCTCTTCGACGCCGAGCACGATCGCGCGGAAGGTCTGCACTCGTGGGCGGTGCGCTTCGGCGAGCGCGGAGTGTTCGCCGGCGCGCGCGCGCTGCATCTCGGGACGGTGGCGCTGCTGGCCGCCTCCGGCGTGGGGCTCGACGTCGGCCTTCTGTACTGGCTCGGCATCGTGGCCGTGGCGGCGCTGCTCGCCTACGAGCACTCGCTCGTCCGGCCGGGAGACCTGCGCCGGCTCGACGCCGCGTTCTTCACCGTCAACGGCGTGATCAGCATCGTCTTCCTGGCCTTCGTGCTCGCCGACGCGCTGGCCCGTTGATCGTCGCCCGGTCGCTCGAGAAGCGCTACGGAGCGAAGCGTGCGCTGCGGCCCGTCGACCTGGCGGTCGACCGAGGAGCGTTCCTCGTCGTCACCGGGGCCAACGGATCCGGGAAGACGACGCTGCTACGGCTCGTCGCCGGGCTCGCCGCGCCGACGGCGGGCGAGCTCGAGGTCGACGCAGACCGAGCGCAGCTCGGGTTCCTCGGCCACGAGCCGCTCGTCTACCGCGACCTGACTGCCGTCGAGAACCTCGATCTCTACGGACGGTTGTACCGCGTGCCCGAGCGCCGGGAGCGCGTCGGGATGCTGCTGGAGCGCTTCGGGCTCTGGGAGGCCCGGAACGACCGGGCGAGCTCCTACTCGCGCGGCATGCTCCAGCGGCTCGCGCTCTGCCGGGCGCTGCTTCACGATCCCGACCTGCTCGTCCTGGACGAGCCGTTCACCGCGCTCGACGAGGAGGGGGCGGAGCTGCTCGACCGGCTGCTCGCCGAGCTCGTCGGCACGCGCACCGTGCTGCTGTCCACGCACGATCCGCAGCGCGTCGAGGGGCTCGCGACAACCCGGCTGGCGCTCGCGTGACGTATTTCGCAGACGTGGCCGCGCTGGCTCGGAAGGACCTCCGGCTCGAGCTCCGCGCCCGGGACACCCTGCCGGCGATGCTGCTCTTCGTCGTCTCGACGCTCGTCGTCTTCCACTTCGCCCTGCCGGCCGGTGCGGACGAGCTCGCGGCGCAGGGCCTGCTCTGGGTCGCCCTCGTCTTCACGGCGCTCCTCGGGCTCGCGCGGGCCTGGGCGCCCGAGCGGGAGAGCGGTGCGCTCGACGGGCTCGTGCTTGCGCCCTGCGACCGCAGCGCGATCTGGCTCGGCAAGTCGCTCGCCGTCTTTGTCTTCCTCGCTGCGATCGCCGTCGTCGCGCTCCCGGCGTTCGCCGCCTTCTTCTCGCCCATCGGCTGGGAGACCGTCGCGGGGGTCGCGCTGGCGAACGTCGGCATCTGCGTGGTCGGGACCCTGCTCGCGGCGATGGCCGCCGCCAGCCGTACCCGCGAGCTCGTCCTGCCGATCCTCTTCCTGCCGCTCGCGATTCCGCTCGTCGTGGGCGGGGTCGGGGCGAGCGTGTCCGACGACCCGGGCCGCTTCCTGGCGTTTCTCGGGCTCTACGACGGGCTCTTCGCGATACTGTGCTGGGCGTCCTTTGAGTACGTCGTCTCCGAATAGCAGCGCCTCCAGAAGCCTCGTTCCCGTGCTCGCAGCCGTCACGGCGGGGCTCGTCGGGGTGGCGATCGTGTTTGCGTTCTTCGTCGCCCCGGAGGACGCCGACCAGGGCATCTCGCAGCGGATCTTCTACTTCCACGTGCCGATCGCCCTGACCGCGTACGCGTGCTTCGGCTGGGCGGCGCTGAAGGCGCTGCTCCTGCTCTGGCGCAAGGAGGAGCGCTACGACCTCGAGAGCTACGTCGCCGTGCACCTGGGCACGATCTTCGGCTCGTTGACGCTCCTCACAGGCTCGATCTGGGCCAAGGCGTCCTGGGGGCACTGGTGGCTGTGGGAGGAGGACCAGCTCGTCCTCTTCCTCGTCCTCTTCCTCTTCTACTCGGCGTACTTCATGCTCCGCTTCTCGATCGAGGAAGGCCCGCGGCGCGCCAACATCTCCGCGGTCTACGCGCTCTTCGGCGTCGTGCTCGTCCCGGTCAGCTTCCTCGCGATCCGGCTGGCGGAGAACGTGATCCATCCGACCGTGTTCACGCGCGACGGGCCGCAGATGACGGGGACGATGTTCCTCACGTTCTGTATCGCCTGGGTGGCGATCACGACGCTCGCCTACACGCTGTACCGCGTCGAGCTGCTGGGCAAGCGCCTCGACGCGAACCTGCGCGACCTTCGGGAGGCGCTCACGTCATGAGCTCTGGTGAGAAGTACGTCGCGGCGGCGTACGGCGTCGTGTTCGTCGCAGTGCTCGTCTACGTCGCGATCATCGCGGCGAAGCTGGCGCGGCTCGAACGGGAGACGGCCGAGCTGGCCGAGCTCGCCCGCAGGCGCGGCACCGATGGCCGCTGAGCTGCTCGTCGTCCCTGCGCTGCTCGCCTACGGGGAGGCCGCGGTCGCCTACGCCGGCGAACTGCGTGGCCCGGGCCTCGCGGGCCGGCTCGCGACCTGGGGCGTCCGCCTGGGCTGGGTCGCGCAGACCGCGCTCCTGATCGGGCAGGCGGTGTCGGTGGAGGGCTTCCCCTGGGGAACCTGGGCGGGCGCGCTGAACCTCTTCGTCTGGCTCGTGGTCGGGGCGTACCTGATCTGGGGCTGTACCCCGCGCTACCGACTGCTCGGCCTCACGGTGATGCCGATCGCGGCCGTGCTGCTGGCGCTCGCCTGGGCCGGCGGCGGAACCGGCCTCGCCGACCGGGACGACTCCGGGCTGGCGCTCGCGATCCACGCCGGGCTGATGCTCGCCGGCTTCGCAGGGCTGACGCTGGCGGCCGGAATGGCTGGTCTCTACGTCTGGCAGGAGCGCCGCTTGAAGCGTCACGAGCGGGGTGTGCTCCGGGTTCGGGTCCCGGCGCTCGAGGCACTCGATCGATTGGCAGCCCGCACGGTGCTCGTCTCCCTCGTCCTGTTGGCCCTCGGGATCGGCGTCGGCGCGTCGAGCTTCGAGCACGGCGACTTCGACGTCGCCATGGGCGTAACGCTCGCGATCGTGACCGTCTACATCGGGTTGCTCGTGCTCCGGCACGAGGGCTGGCGCGGCCACAGGGCCGCCCTGCTCAACCTCGGCGGCTTCGCCCTCGTCGCAGTCGTCCTGCCGCTGACCCACTTCGCCTCATGAACCTCACCCTCGTCGGCATCTCGCACCACAATGCGCCGGTCGAGCTGCGCGAGCGTGTCGCGCTCGACGCGGGCTCAGCGGCCGCGCTCGCCGGTGAGTTGGGCAAGGAAGCGGTCGTGCTCTCGACGTGCAATCGCACCGAGCTCTACCTCGTCCGCGAGCAGAGCGCCGAGGAGCTCGGTGTGCAGGCGCTGCTCGACCTGGCCGGTGACGATGCCGACGAGCTGCGGCCGGCGCTGTACCGCCTCGGCGACGAGGCGGCGGCGCTCCACCTCTTCCGCGTCGCCGGCGGGCTGGACTCGCTCGTCCCCGGCGAGGGCGAGATCCTCGGTCAGGTGCGGGCCGCCTTCGAGGCGGGCTCGACGGGGCCGTTTCTCGACCGCCTCTTCCGGCAGGCCCTGAACGCCGGCCGGCGCGTGCGCGTCGAGACGGCGATCGGCGAGAGCCCCGCGTCCGTGCCGTCCGCCGCCGCCGCGCTCGCCCAGCAGGTGTTCGGGGAGCTGAGCGGAAAGCGAGTGCTCCTCCTGGGGGCCGGAAAGACGAGCGAGGCCGCGGCCCGCAACCTCGCCTCCCGCGGCGCGGAGATCGGCGCGGTCGCCAACCGGACGCCCGCGCACGCCGAGGAGCTCGCGCGCAAGCTCGGTGCGAGGCCCGTCCCCTTCGACGCCATCGAGGCAGAGCTCGTCCAGGCCGACATCGTCGTCGCCTCGACGAGCGCCGCCGGCCTCGTCGTCGCCCGTGGGACGGTCGCATCCGCGCTCCGCGCGCGCAAGGGACGGTCGCTGCTGCTGGTCGACCTCGCCGTGCCGCGCGACCTCGACCCCGAGATCAACTCGCTGGAAGGGTGCTTCCTCTACGACATCGACGATCTCGAGGCCGTCGTTGCGGAGACGATCTCCGGACGCCGCAGCGAGGCTGCCCGGGCCGAGAAGCTCGTCGCCGCGGAGGCCGAGCGCTTCCGCGAGTGGCAGGCCTCGCTGGGGGTCATCCCGACGATCGCCTCGCTGCGGGCGCTCGTCGACGAGATCCGTGACAGCGAGCTCGCGAAGGCCGGCTCGAAGCTCTCCGACACCGAGCGCAGGCACGTCGAGTCGGTCACGTCGCAGATCCTGGCAAAGCTCCTGCACCTGCCCACGATCCGGATGAAAGAGGCGGCCGCGGCAGCCGACGGAGTGATCTATGCTGACGTCGTGAACCACTTGTTCGGGCTCGGAGAGCGGCAGTCAGAGGAAGAGCGGCGCCCGTGAAGACGCGCTTCGTGGCCGGCCGTCCACTGCCGCTCCAGGCTCCGACCGCCTTCGTCCGCATCCGCCCCAACTCCGTGCGCGGCTGCGGCGAGCCACGCCCCACCGCGCGCCGCAGCTGTGCTCATCCGCGTCGGTTCGCGCGGCAGTAGGCTCGCGCTCACCCAGGCGGAGCAGGCCGCTGAGGCGCTCCGTCACACCGTGGGTGAAGGACCGAGTATCGAGATCGCGCTCGTTCCGATCACGACCGCCGGCGACCGCGACCGGACGAAGCCCTTCGGGCAGATCGGCGAGCGGGGCGTGTTCGTCAAGGAGCTCGAGGAGGCGCTTCTCGCCGGCCGGATCGACGTCGCCATCCACTCGGCGAAGGACATGACCTCGACCGACACCGAGGGGCTCGCCGTCGGCGCCTACCCCGTCCGTGAGGATCCGCGCGACGCACTCTGCGGCGCGTCCGAGCTGCGCGCGGGGATGCGCATCGGGACCGCCTCGGTGCGCCGGCGCGCGCAACTGCTCGCGCTCGAGCCGACGCTCTCGATCGAGCCGCTGCGCGGCAATATCGACACCCGGCTGCGCAAGCGCGGCGAGCGCGGACTCGACGCGATCATGCTGGCGGCGTGCGGTCTCGACCGGCTCGGCCTCGGCGCCGAGATCGGGCACCGCTTCGAGCCGAGCGAGCTGCTGCCGGAGGCGGGACAGGGCGCGCTCGCGCTGCAGGTGCGAGCCGGAGAAGAGGAGCTCGTCGCGCGTGCCGACGATGCCGAGACGCGCCGCCGCGTCGAGGCGGAGCGCCGGTGCGTCGCGCTGATCGGAGGCGGCTGCCTCGCGCCCGTCGCCGCGCACCACGACGGGTCGACGCTGACCGCGCTCGTCGCAGACGAGAACGGCGGCTGGCTCGAGCGGCGCAGCGGCGACGACGCGGACGAGGTCGCTCGCGAGCTGCTGGCCGCCGTTCCTTGAGAGGCGACCTGGCTTGAGGATCGTCGTCACCCGGCCGCGTGGGCAGGAAGGCGAGCTCGTCGCGAGGCTCGAGGCGCTGGGGCACGACGTCGACGTCTGCCCGCTCGTCGCCGTGGAGCCGCTCGGCGACGACCCGATCGAGGTGGCCCGCTACGACTGGGTGATCGTCACGAGTGCGAACGGCGCGCGCGAGCTGCGTCGGCGCATGGCCGGCGTGCCGGCCAGAGTGGCGGCAATCGGAGCGGCAACCGCCGCCGCCTTCGGCGGGGCCGACCTCGTGCCACGGGTGTCGACGCAGGAGGGCGTGCTCGCCGAGCTTCCACGTCCGGCGGGACGCGTGCTCTTCGCGGGCGCGGAAGGCGCGCGACGCCTGCTCGTCGACGAGCTCGGCGCAGACTTCCTCCCCCTCTACCGCACCGTCGAGCTGGAGCCGGAGCAGGCGCCCTCTGGCGACCTCGTCGTGCTCGCCTCACCCTCGGCCGCCCGGGCGTTCGCGCGCACCGGCGCGGCGATCCCCGCCGTCTCGATCGGTCCGGAGACGACTGCCGCAGCGCGGGCCGTCTCGGTACAGGTGGTGGGCGAAGCGGTCACACATGATCTGGACGGGCTCGTCGCCGCGGTCGCGGCGGCGGCCGCAGCGCGTTAACCTCGGCGCGTGTTCGTCTCGTTCCTGAGCGACTTCGGCCTGCAGGACGACTTCGTCGGCACCTGCCACGGGGTGATCAAGCGGATCGCGCCCGAGGCGGAGATCATCGACGTGACGCACGGCATCCCGCCCCAGGAGATCCTGCAGGGGGCGCTCGTGCTCGCCAGCACGCTTCCCTACATGCCGGTCGGGGTCCACCTCGCCGTCGTCGATCCCGGTGTCGGCAGCCAGCGGCGGGCCCTGGCGATCCGGGACGAGGAGGGGCGCTCCTTCGTCGGCCCCGACAACGGCCTGCTCGTTCCGGCCGCCGAGCGAGCCGGGATCGCCGCCGTGCACGAGATCGCCAATCCCGACTACGCGCTCCCCTCGGTGTCGCGCACGTTCCACGGGCGCGACATCTTCGCCCCGGCCGCGGCCCATCTCGCGAACGGCCTCACGGTCGAGGAGCTCGGCCCGCCGTTCGCCCCCGATGCGCTGGTCCGGCTGGACCTGCCGCTGCCGAACCTCGGCCAGTCGCGGATCGGCGCCACCATTCTGTACGTCGACAGCTTCGGCAACATCGCGCTGAACCTGACTCGCGAGGACGTGACTCAGATCGGGATCGCACCAGGCACGCAGATCGAGCTGGAGCTCGCCGGAGAGCGTGTGTACGCCGTTGCGGCCCGAACGTTCGCCGATGCCAGAGCGGGCGACATCATCCTCTACGAGGACAGCTACGGGAACATGTCGATTGCGATCAGCGGCGGCGACGCGGCGCAGATGCTGCACGCGCGGGCAGGTCAGCCGCTCCGAATCAACGTCTCCGGCCCGTGACTTGCAGACTTCCGCGACGTTTGTAAATGTGCCTCCACAAGGGCGTTCGCGGAGCGGTATCACCGTCCCGGACGTCCTTTTTCTTCCGCAGTGAGGGGATCGGCGGAAGCCAACCCCCTCACGCTAACGCCCTGAAGGAGACGGCTTCGCCGTCTCACCTGTGTCTCTCAGACCCAGCTGAAGGTCTCCTGGAGGAAGGGCACGAGGAAGTAGAGGAGGAAGGCCGCCGAGGCGATCCACATGAACGGGTGGATGTCCTTCAGCCGGCCCTGCGTCGCCCGCACGATCGTGTACGCGAGGAAGCCCATCCCGATCCCGTCCGTGATCGAGAACGTGAACGGCATGAACATGATCGTCAGCGCGGCCGCGAGGCCGATGCCGAGATCGCTGAAGTCGATGCCCGCGAGCTTCCTGGCGGTGCGTCCCTCGGCTACCTCCTCCGCCTCGGTCAGGGCGGACATCATCAGGTAGCCGACGATGATCAGCGCGGGCGCGGTGGCCTGGGGCGGCACCATGCCGATGATCGGCGCGAAGAACATGAACGGGAAGAAGAGCGCACCCGCCACGACGGCGACCCAGCCGGTCCGGCCGCCGACGCCGACGCCCGAGGCGGATTCGATGTAGGTCGTCGCGGACGAGGTGGAGGCCGCTCCGCCGGCCACCGCCGCGAGCGAGTCGACGAGCAGCGGCTTGCGGATCTCCGGCAGCTTGCCGTCCTCGTCGAGGTAGCCGGCCGGCTTGCCGACACCGACGAGCGTGCCCATCGTGTCGAAGAAGTCGGCGAGGAAGAGCGAGAACGCCCAGATGACGGCCGAGATGAACGCCAGCTCGGTGAACGCGTCGAAGTTGAACTCGCCAAGCAGCGAGAGATCTGGTGTCTCGTAGACGTCGTCGGGCCAGCTCGCCCCGGCCGTGAACCCGGCGTTGTCGACCGTTTCGTTGATCACGGTGGCGAGGATCGTGGTGGCGATGATCCCGAGCAACAGGTCGCCCCGCACGCCGCGGGCCCGCAGCACGATCGTGATCACGAGCCCGGCCAGGGTCACGAACACGGGCCAGGTGGTCAGCGGTGCCAGGTCGACGATCGTGCCCGCGCCCCGGACGACGAGGCCGGAGTTGACGAGGCCGATGAAGGCGATGAAGAGGCCGATCCCGATCGCGATCGCCTTCTTCAGGTCGAGCGGGATCGCGTTCATGATCTTTTCGCGCGTCCCGGTCAGGACGAGGATGGTGACTGCGATCCCCTCGACGACGACGAGGCCCATCGCCGCCGGGAACGACAACCCCTCGCCGGCGACCAGGCCGAACGCCACCACCGCGTTGAGGCCGAGCCCCGGCGCGATCGCGTAGGCCCGGTTCGTGTAGAGCCCCATCAGGATCGTCATCACGCCGGCCACCAGGCAGGTCGCAGCGAGGACCTGGTCGAACGGGAGCCCGATCGGCTCGAGATCGGCGATCCCCGCGAAGCTGAGGATCTGCGGATTCACGAAGATGATGTACGACATGACGATGAAGGTCGTCGCGCCGGCCATCGTGTCGCGGCCGATCGTGGTGCCGTTCGCCGCGAAGCGGAACCGGCGCTCGAGCAGCCCCGCGTTCGGCTGGCCCGCCTGCTCTGACATTGGTCTCTCCTTGCCGCGAGTTAGGACCGGACGGGGAGAGGATGAGCCGCGGCCCGGACGGCATCCCCCGCTACGCGACGTGTCCGAGCTCGGCCGCCGCAGGCAGGCCGCTCAGGGGGTCTTGGCGCGAGCGGGGATCTGCTCCCGCAGATCTCCGCTCGCTCAAGATGAGACGATGGCGAGGGCCGGACTTGAACCGGCGACACCACGGTTTTCAGCCGTGTGCTCTACCAACTGAGCTACCTCGCCGAGCAGTGGAGCGGGCTCCAGGGTACCTAACGCCGGCGTCCGGTCCTCCGCTATCGGGAGGCACGCCGCCCGAGTACTATCGGGTGGAAGGTGCCCAGACAGACCACGGCGTGGGAGGATGGTGCGGCCGTCCTCCAGTCAAGGGGTTCACGATGAAATTTCGCCTAGCGCTTCTCACCGCTGCCGCCGTGACGATCGCAGCTCCCGCCACGGCGGGAGCGAGCGACGGGTTGGCCTGCGGTGACGTCGTCACGACCGACGTGATCCTGACCCAGTCGCTCCGGAACTGCTCGACGGGGCTGGTCGCCGGGGCCGACAACATCACCATCGACCTGAACGGCCACGCGATCAAGGGCCTCGGCACGGACGCGGGCGCCGGGGTCGAGGCAGTGGGGCGGTCCGGCGTTGCCGTCAGAAACGGCACCATCCGGGACTTCGCGGTCGGTGTCCGGTTCGAGCTGACGTCGTCCTCGACGGCCGAGGCGCTGACGATCCGCGAGACCCAGAACGCCATTGTCGTGAGCGGCCTCGGAGGCGAGGCCAGCTCCAATCAGATCCTCGACAACAGGGTGTCGAGCTCCGCGACGGGCATCACGATCATCTCGGCCGGCTCGAGCCGCGTCGCCGGCAACAGGCTGATCGGCCTGACCGGCACCGGGATCCTCTGTCGGGACACGTTCTCCGGTGACGTCCGCATCGAGTGGAACCGCTCGCTCGAGAACCGGTCCGGGATCGTCCTCCAGTTCTGCGCGGCGGCCCTCCTGAACAACGTCGCCTCCGGCAACGCGTTCGACGGCATCTTCCGCGACCGCTCCAACGGTCCGGTCGAGCGCAACGTCGCAAACGGGAACGGCGGCAACGGCATCGACTCCTTCGACAGTCACGGCGCGTTCGTCGAGAACGTCACCAACCGAAACGGCGGGCACGGCCTGGCGATCGGAGACTTCGACGCCTCGCACGGGCCGCTGCACGAGGTGACCCGCCACACCGGGAACCACAATGGAGGGCTCGGGATCGTGACCAGCCTGGCAGGGGTGCTCGACGGGGGTCGCAACCAGGCGAGAGGCAACGGCGATTCCCGCGAGTGCGTCGGGGTGGCCTGCAACTAGGAGTCCTAGAGCCTTCGCCGGGGCCAGTAGGGTTCGCAGCCGTGGCGGCTGTGAAGCGGGTGGCGATCATCGGTGCGGCGCTCGACCTCGGCGCGGGCCGCCGCGGCGTCGACATGGGGCCGTCCGCGATCCGGTACGCAGGGCTCGAGGAGCGCCTGCGCTCGATCGGCTACGAGTGCCTGGACTGGGGGAACGTCGAGACTGCCGTCGTGGAGGCGACGCCCGAGCACGATGTGCGCGCGCGCTACCTGCCCGAGATCAGGACTGCCTGCGCGCGGGTCGCGCAGCTCGTGGGGCACGCCATCGCGGAGGGCTACGTCCCGCTCGTGCTCGGCGGAGACCACTCGATCGCGATGGGGACGTTGGGCGGGCTCTCCCGGGCGCTGGGACCGGGTGGCGTGCTCTGGATCGATGCGCACGGCGACCTGAACACGCCCGAGGACTCGCCCAGCGGCAACGTGCACGGGATGCCCCTCGCCGCGGCGATCGGCGAGGCCAACGAGCTCTTCGACCCGGACGTCTGGGGCTTCCCGGCCGTCGATCCGTCCCGGGTCGCCCTGGTGGGCACGCGCTCGCTGGATCGCGGCGAGCAGGAACGGATTCGCCGCCTGGGGATCAGGGACTTCACGATGAGCGACATCGACCGGGTCGGCATCGAGCGCGCCATCCGCGAGTCGCTCGCCCACATCGCCGGACCGGGCTTCGTGCACGTGTCGCTCGACATGGACGCGCTCGACCCGGAGGTCGCGCCGGGCGTCGGCACGCCGGTCCGGGGCGGGCTGTCCTACCGCGAGGCGCACCTGGCGCTCGAGCTCGTCGCCGAGTCCGGTCTCGCGAGCTCGATCGAGGTGGTCGAGGTCAATCCGATCCTCGATCGCGAGAACGCGACCGCCGCGCTGGCCGTCGAGCTCGTCGCGAGCGCGCTCGGCAAGACGATCCTCTAGCGAGCGCTGGTCACGAGGGCCAGGCCGGGCAGGGCGTAGCCGTCCTCGACGCGGAAGCCCTCGATTCGTGCCTTCGCCGCCTCGTCGATCTCCGCCCGGGCTCGTTCGTCGAGTTGCTCGAGCGTCGCCCGCAGCGAGGCAGCGAGGCTCGTGATGACGTGACGGTAGTCGCTCCAGCTGTCGAATCGCGACACCACGCCGACCTCGTCCACGACGACCTCCTCGAAGCCGGACGCCCGGACCGCCGGTTCGATCTGCTCGACCGCCGAGAACGAGAACTGGCCGGGCTCGTCCGGGTTCGGCGGCTCCTGCAGGCCGCGCTCGATCAGCACCGGGCCGTACGCAGTGGCCCAGGGATTGCGGTTTGCCGGTGCCCACGTGGAGAACGCGAGCCTCCCGCCCGGCCGGAGGACGCGGCGGGTCTCACGCAGCGCCCGAGCTCGATCCGGCACGAGCATGTATCCGAAGCGGCAGACCACGGCGTCGACGCTCGCATCCTCCAGGTCGATCGCCTGCATGTCCATCACGCGGTGCTCGGTCTTCGGGATCTCGCGTCGCCGGGCCGCCTCCACCATCGCCGGCGACAGGTCGGTCGACACCACGCGTGCGACGCGGCGGGCGAGAGCGGCGGCCATGTCGCCGGTCCCTCCCGCCAGGTCGAGGACCGTGTCCTCGGGCTGCGGAGCGAGCGCGGCGAGCAGCGCGGCGGTGACCGGCGCGGTGAAGGCCGCGACCGAGCTCTGCTCGGCCTCCCATCCGCTCGCCGCAGCGTCCCAGCGCTGCCGGACCTCGTCTTGCGCGTCTATGCGGCGACCGTCGTCGCGAACTGCGGAATGATCTCGCTCCCGTACGTGGCGAGCACTTCTTCCTGCCCGTGGGTCATCAGGTAGATGTTGAACTGGTCGACGCCGATCGACTCGAGCTCGCGCAGCTTCGCCGTCGCCTGCTCCGCGGTGCCGAGCACGCAGAAGCGATCGCAGATCTCGTCGGTGACGAACTCGCCGTGCTTCGCACCGACCCGGGAGTGCTCGTTGTAGTCGTAGAACTTGCGCGCCTCGACGTAGTCGGTCAGGACCTTCGGCACGACGGAGCCGTCGGTGCCGTAGCGGTCGATCAGATCCTGGACGTGGTTGGAGACCATGGCCGGGAACCAGCGCACCTGCTCGCGTGCGTCGGCGAGGTCGTCCGAGATGTGGCTCGGGGCGCTGACGATGCACTTCAGCGCCGCCGGGTCGCGGCCCGCCTCCTCGGCCGCCGCGCGGGCGGTGGCCATGATCCACTGGATGATGTCCGGGTCGGCGAGCTGGATGATCACGCCGTCGCCCTGGCGCCCCGCGACGGCGAGCGCCTTCGGGCCGTAGCCGGCGACGTGCATCTCGATCTCGGGCAGCTCCGGCCGTACCCACTTGAGCTGGAGGTCCTTGTCGTTCCAGTGCACCTCCTTGCCGTTCATGAACGGCTTGACCATCTTCAACGCTTCCTCGAAGTCGGCCACCTTCATCGGCTTGCGGCCGATGTAGCGCACCGCCGAGTCGCCACGTCCGACGCCCATGATCATCCGGCCGTCCGAGATGTCCTGCAGCGTCGCGTAGGCGCTCGCGAGCACCGTCGGGTCACGCGTGGCGGGATTCGTGACCATGTGCCCGAGCTTGATCGTGGACGTCTCCTTGGCGAGCACGGCCATCACGGGCATCGACTCTTGCCAGAGCACGTGCGAGTCGTACGTCCAGCCGTACTCGAAGCCGTGCGATTCGGCGAGCTTCGTCAGCTCGATCAGGCGCTGGTAGGGCGGATCGGGCAGGACGGTGACGCCGAAGCTGAGCATGGGACCCCCGGAGATCGCTGGCAGGGAAACCGTGATTCTCGCGCGAATGGGCGCGCATGGCAACGTGGCCCTACTACCTGTTCGCCGTCGCGGCCGGCGCGATGCTGCCGTTCCAGTTCGGGATCAACGCGGTCCTGGCGCGTTACGTCGACGGGGCCGCGCGCGCATCCCTCGTCTCGTTCGTCGTCGGAGCCCTCGCGCTCCTCGTCGCGGTGCTGCTCTTCTTCCGCGGGCTGCCGTCCGTGGAGAAGGCGGCGGAGGCGCCCTGGTGGGTGTGGGTCGGCGGGCTGCTGGGCGCCTTCTATGTGCTCGGCAGCGTCGTCACCGCGCCCAAGCTCGGCGCTGCCACGCTCGTCGCGCTGATCCTGGCCGGTCAGGCGGCGGCGTCCCTGACCGTCGACCACTTCGGCCTGGTCGGCTTCCAGGAGAACCCGGTCACGCCGGGCCGGCTGCTCGGGATCGCGCTCGTCGCGGCCGGCGTCGTGCTCGTGCGCGTCTTCTAGACCAGTCCGAGCGCGCGGCGCACGGAGGGGGCGGCGAGCGACGGCGCCACCAGATCGGCGTCGTCGAGCGTCACGCCGGGAAACGATGGGATCCCGAGCACGTACATCCCGGCCGCCCGAGCGGCGGCGACACCCGTCGGGGAGTCCTCGAGCGCGACGGACGTGGACGGCGCCGCGGCGAGGAGCTCGCACGCGCGCAGGTAGACGTCGGGCGAGGGTTTCGGCTCGGCGACCTGGTCGGCCGTGACGACGACGTCGAAGAGCTCCGCCACGCCGGCGCATGTCATCGCGCCCCGCACGAGCCGCTCTGGCGTGTTCGACGCGACCGCGATGGGCACGCGTCCTCGCAGCTCGAGCACGAGGTCGGTTGCGCCGGGCATCGCGGTCGCCTCCTCGAGCAGGCGGCGCTCGACGAGGTCGAGCAGCTCCTGCCCGAGCTCGGAGGCGCGGCCCGGCTGCTCGAGCAGCCGCTCGAGGACGCGGGAGCCGTCGAAGAGCGACGTCCCGATCAGCACTCGCTTCTCGTCTTGGCCGAAGGTCCGCCCGTAACGACCGAAGAGCTCCTCTTCCGCTCGGGTCCAGCAGCTCTCGGTCTCGAGCAGGACGCCGTCGCAGTCGAAGACCACCGCGGCGGGTGGCGACGGTGGCGAGGTCAAGCGAGGAAGCCGTAGGTGCCGCGCTCGAAGAGCTCGGCGGCGCCGGCCTCCGTGGCTGCGAGTGACGTGCGGTGGAGACCGGAGCCGAGGCTGATCCGGCGCACGCCCAGACGTGCGAGCTCCTCGACGGGGGGTGAGGCTGCCGTCGCGAGGACGTTCAGAGGGCCGTCGATCGCACTCGCGAGGAGGCCGATCGTGGGGCCGTCGGCGAGCCCGATCGCGAAGGCGCAGTCGGCGCCTGCGCTGAGGTATGCGTTCGCCCGTTCGATCGCCTCGTCGGGATCGCCCGAGCCGCCGATGAAGACGTCCGTGCGAGCATTGACGACGAGCTCCGGCACAGCTGCCCGCACCGCCCGGATCCGCTCGCAGTGGTCCGCGAGCGGCTCGTTGCGATCCTCGAGGTTGAGCCCCGCCGCGCCCGCCTCCCACGCAGCGCGGGCGGTCGCGACCGGATCCCCGTACCCGGCTTCGAGATCGGCCGTCACCGGAAGCTCGACGGCTGCGGCGATCCGGGCGACGGCGTCGAGCATGCGCTCAACGGGGATCAGCTCGCCGTCCTCCCAGCCGAGGGAGCGAGCGGCGCCGGCGCTCGTCGTCGCGAGTGCCCGGCAGGCCGGGTGGCGCGCGACGGACACCGCGCTCGCCACGTCCCAGACGTTCGGGAGCAGGAGCGGCGCCGGGCCCGCGTGCAACCCGCGGAGGACGTCGGCCTTCGCCGCGCTCAGCTGGACGCCGCCTTGCTGCTTCCGACCCAGGCGATCGTCTTCGTCGCGAGCCGGTCGAGCGCCCGCACGGACAGCTCGAGGTGAGCGGACTCGGTGTCCTCCAGCTTCGTGTGCGAGAGGCCGCGCAGGCTCTGGACGAACAGCATCACGGTCGGCACGCCCGCACGACAGACCTCGGCGGCGTCGTGCAGCGGGCCGCTCGGCAGGCGGTGCGACTCGCCCGCGACCTCGCGGATCGACTCGTCGGCGAGCTCGATCAGCTCGGGGTGGAAGAGGATCGGCTCGATCTCCCAGAGCCGCTCCCACTCGACCTCGATGCCCTCCTCGCCCGCGAAGCGCTCGCTCGCCTCGTGCGCCGCGCGGTTCAGCTCGCCGAGCTTGGCCGCGTCGAGGTGGCGCATGTCCAGCAGCTGCTCGGCGGTCTCGACGACCGAGGTGACGATCCCCGGCCTCGTCACGACGCCGCCGCTCGTCATCACCGCGCCGTCGCCAACCCGCGCGGCGATCTCGCGGAGCTCGAGCGCGAGCTTGGCCGCACCCGCGAGGGCGTCGCGCCGCTTGTCCATCGGGGTCGAGCCCGCGTGCGCGGCCTGCCCGCGCCACGTGATCCGGTGGCGCTCGACCCCGAACGTGCCGAGCACGGCCCCGAGCGGGAGGCCGAGCGACTCCAGGACGGGGCCCTGCTCGATGTGCAGCTCGAGATAGGCCGCCGCGCCTTCCAGCTGAGTTCGCGCCTCGAGCGCACGGTCGAGCTCGATCCCGTGCTCGCCCAGCGCCACGGGGAGCGTGACGCCGTCGCGGTCCGCCAGCGCGCGCAGGTCGTCCTGGTCGGCCATCGAGCCGGCCGCCGCAGAGGAACCGAAGAGCGAGCGGCCGAAGCGGGCGCCCTCCTCGTCGGCCCAGTCCACGAGCCGGATCGTCACGGGCGGTGTTCCCTCCTCCGCGATCCGCCGCAGCACCTCTGCGCCGGCGACGACGTTCAGGCAGCCGTCCAGCCAGCCGCCGTTCGGGACCGAGTCGATGTGACCGCCGATCAGGACGGCGCGCGGGCTCTCGCCCCGCAGCGTCCACCACTGGTTGCCGGCCTCGTCGCGCTCGTACTCGAGCGGCAGCCCTTCGAGCTTGCCGCGAAGCCAGGCGCGCGCCTGCTCCCAGGTCTTCGTCCAGGCGACGCGCTGAGCGCCGTTCTCGTCGCCGGTCAGCTCCCGCAGCTCGCGGAGCTCCGAGACGGTGCGAGCGGGATCCAGCGGCATCGCCGCGACTCTAACGCTGCCGCTCGAACTGCGGGTCCGAGAGTGTGGTAAGGGTTACCGATGTCGAGTGCTGCCGCAGTGCAGCGCGGGGCCGAGCCGCGCAGCCTCCCGATCGTCCCCTTCCTCCGCAGCGTCGGCACGTCCGCTCTCGTCCTCGCCGTCTTCTGGGCCGTCTGGGAGGCGTACAAGTGGATCGGAGAGCGGACGGAGATCTCCTGGCCGTTCGAGGTGAACGAGCGCACGATGCCGCACATCCACGAGATGATCGGACAGCTCTTCGAGCCGTCGCGGCGCAACGGGCCACTGCTGATCGACGTGCTGCTCGACGCCGCGCTCTTCACGGCGAAGGAGGCGGCGGCAGGGTTCCTGCTCGGCGCCGTCGTCGGGTTCGCGATCGCGGTCTGCCTCTCGGAGTGGCGGCTCCTGCAGCGCGGCTTCCTGCCCTACATCATCGCCTCGCAGACGATTCCGATCCTCGCGATCGCCCCGATGGTGGTCGTCTGGGTGAACCCCAGGCTGCCCGACTCGCTGGCCGGTTGGGGCGCGGTCGCGATCATCTCCGCCTACCTGACGTTCTTCCCCGTCGCGATCAACACGTTGCGCGGGCTCTCCTCGGCCGATCCGCGCGCCGTCGAGCTGATGCGCTCCTACGCGGCCTCGCGCTGGTCGATTCTCTGGAAGCTGCGCGTGCCGTCGTCGATGCCGTACCTGTTTACCGCGCTGAAGATCTCGGCGCCGGCGGCCGTCGTCGGCGCGATCATCGGCGAGCTGCCCTCCTCGATCCAGGACGGGCTCGCCGGAGCGATCCTCAACTTCAACCAGTACTACGTGACCTCGCCGCCGAGCCTCTGGGCGACGAACATCATCGCGGCGCTCCTGGGGATCCTCTTCTTCGCGGTCGTCGCCATCGCGGAGCGGCTCCTCGTGCGCCGCGCACCGGAGAACGTCGCATGAGTCAGCAAGCTGCGGTTTCGGTACAGGGGCTGTCGAAGCGGTTCGAGCGGGGGAACGTGCTCGCGCTCGACACGATCGATCTCGACGTCGCGCCGGGCGAGTTCGTCTCGCTGATCGGCCCCTCCGGTTGCGGGAAGTCGACGCTGCTGCGCATCGTCGGCGACCTGATCCAGCCGACGCAGGGCAAGGTGGTCGTCAACGGCAAGGACGCGCATCGTGCCCGGCTCGATCGCGACTACGGCATCGTCTTCCAGGACGCCGTGCTCTACGACTGGCGCACGGTGGCGCGCAACATCGCCCTCCCGCTCGAAATGGCGGGCTGGGACCGGCGACGGCGGATCGACCGCGTCGCCGAGATGCTCGAGCTCGTCGAGCTGACCGGCTTCGGCGACCACCATCCCTGGCAGCTCTCGGGTGGGATGCAGCAGCGCGTCTCGATCGCACGGGCGCTCTCGTTCTCGCCGGCGCTGCTCCTGATGGACGAGCCGTTCGGGGCGCTCGACGAGATGACGCGCGAGCGCATGAACGGCGAGCTGCTGCGCATCTGGCAGGACCTCGGCGCGACCGTCGTCTTCGTGACCCACTCGATCGCCGAGTCGGTCTTCCTCTCCACGCGCGTCGTCGTGATGTCGGCGCGGCCGGGCCGGATCGCCGGGATCGTGGAGATCGACCTGCCGCAGCCGCGCTCGGCCGACACCCGCGAGCACGCGCGCTTCGCCGAGCACATCACGCACGTGCGCCGGCTGCTGCGGTCGGGAGGCCTGGACGAGGTCGAGTCGACGGAGGAGTCGGAGGCGCCGCTCTACGTCGCCGAGGAGGGCCTATGAGCATCGCGCCGGTCGCTGAGATCCCGCGCGGCAGCATGAGCCGTGCCGTCGGCCGGCGCGCCGTGGACTGGATCCCGGCCGCCGCGATCTTCGTGCTCACGATCGTGCTCTGGGAGGGTCTCGTCCGTGCACTCGATGTGCAGCGCTTCCTGCTACCGGCTCCGTCGGCGATCGTCGAGACGCTCTGGGAGCAGCGCGAGCTGCTCTGGAACGCCGGCCTCTACACCTTCTCGGAAGCGCTCGGCGGGTTCCTGATCGGCAGCGCGCTCGGAGTCCTTGCAGCGATCGTGCTCGCTCGCTTCCGCGGGCTCGGCAAAGCGCTGATGCCGTTCGCGATCGCGGCGAACGCCGTCCCCATCATCGCGTTCGCACCGATCACGAACCAGTGGTTCGGGCCGCTGAACAAGTCGTCGAAGATCGCGATCGCCGCGATCCTCGTCTTCTTCCCGGTGATGGTGAACACGCTGCGCGGGTTGACGTCCGTGCGGCCTTCGTCGATCGAGCTGATGCGCTCCTACGCAGCCGGCGAGCGTGAGATCTTCCGGCGGGTGCGGCTCCCGAACTCGCTGCCGTATCTGTTCTCGGCCTTGAAGGTTGGCACCGTCCTCGCGATGATCGGGGCCGTGGTGGGCGAGTACTTCCTCAGCTCGCAGGAGGCGCTCGGGTTCCAGATCCGGAACTCGGCCGCGCTCTTCCAGTTCGAGCTCGCATGGGCGGCGATCGTGGTCGCCAGCGTGCTCGGAATCGCGTTCTACGCCGCCGTGGCGCTCGTCGAGCGCCTGACGATGGGCTGGCACCCGTCGTTCCGGGCGGACTGATCGGATCGACCACATGAGAGGGCACGCAACGCAAACGAAAGGACTGGGCATGAAGGGTCGTACCTGGCTTCTGCTCGCGGGTCTCCTGGCCGTGGCGCTGCTCGCATTCGCGGGCTGCGGCGGAGACGACGACGAGAGCGCCGACGCGGGCGATGACACAACCGCCGCCACCACGGGAGAAGCCCCGGCGGAGCTCGACGAGGTGACGCTGCAGCTGAAGTGGGTCACACAGGCGCAGTTCGCCGGCTACTACGCGGCGCTCGAGGAGGGCTACTACGAGGAGGAGGGGCTCGACGTCACCCTCCAGCCGGGCGGCCCGGACATCACGCCCGAGCAGGTTGTGGCCAGCGGCCAGGCCGAGTTCGGGATCGACTGGCTGCCCGCGCTGCTCGCGGCCCGCGACCAGGGCGGTGACCTCGTCAACATCGCGCAGGTCTTCAACAAGAGCGGCATGACCGAGGTCTCGCGCGCCGACAGCGGTATCGAGTCGGTCGCCGACATGCGCGGCAAGAAGGTCGGCGTCTGGTGCTGCGGGAACGAGAACGAGCTCTACGCGGCGCTTGTCAAGAACGACATCGACCCGAAGGACACGAACGACGTCACGATCGTGAACCAGCCGTTCGACATGTCCCTCTTCCTGAACGGCGACATCGACGCCGCGGCCGCGATGACCTACAACGAGCTCGCGCAGGTGCTCGAGACGGAGAACCCGGACACGGGCGAGCTCTGGACGCTCGACGACCTGAACGTGATCACGATGGAGGAAGCCGGCACCGCCATGCTGGAGGACGGGATCTTCACGCAGGGCGAGTGGATCGCCGACGAGGCGAACCAGGACATCGCCCGGCGCTTCCTGAAGGCGAGCTTCAAGGGCTGGGCCTTCTGCCGCGACAACCTGGAGGAGTGCCTCCAGCACGTGCTCGACAGCGGCCCGACGCTCGGCGAAGGCCACCAGCGCTGGCAGCTGAACGAGATCAACGCGATCACGTGGCCGAACGAGACCGGGATCGGGATCATGGATCCCGAGGCGTTCGACCGCACGGCCGAGATCGCGAAGCAGTTCGCCGTGATCAAGGCAGAGGCGAGCGACGACGCGTACGACACCGAGTACGCCGAGGCGGCGGTCGCCGAGCTGGAGGACGAAGGCATCGACGTGAACGGTGCAGACTGGGAGAAGGAAGACGTCGAGGTCACGCCCGGCGGAGAGTAGGAACCGAGAGGGAAGGAGATCCGCATGTCCGTACTGATCAAGGGCGGCCGCGTCGTCACTGCGACCGACACCACCGTCGCCGACGTGCTCGTCGAGGGCGAGCGGATCTCGCTGATCGGCGCCTCACTCGACGTCGAGGCAGACCGCGTGATCGAGGCGTCCGGGCGCTACGTGCTCCCGGGCGCCGTCGATCCGCACACCCATCTCGACATGCCGTTCGGCGGCACCGTCACCGCCGACGACGTCGAGTCGGGGCAGCGTGCCGCCGCGCGTGGCGGCACGACCTGCCACGTGGACTTCTGCATCCAGGCGCCGGGCACGAGCTTCACGGACGCGCTCGCCGACTGGAAGTCGAAGGCGGCCGGCAAGCAGGTGATCGACATGGGCTACCACATCGCGGTCACCGATCTGAAGGAGGGCGGCTCGCTGGAGGAGCTCGCGTCGCTGCCCGCCGAGGGCATCACCTCCTACAAGCTGTTCATGGCGTACAAGGGCGCGCTGATGGTGGACGACGAGACGCTCTTCAAGACGATGCAGGTCGCGGCCGACACGGGTGCGCTCGTGATGGTGCACGCGGAGAACGGTGACGCGATCGACGTGCTCGTGAAGGAGGCGCTCGCCGCCGGGCACACGGAGCCCGTCTGGCACGCCCGGACGCGGCCACCCGAGACGGAAGGGGAGGCGACGAACCGGGCGATCCAGCTCGCGCGCGTCGCCGGCAGCCCGCTCTACGTCGTCCACGTCTCCTGCAAGGAGGCCGTCGAGCCGATCATGCGTGCGCGCGAGGCTGGCTGGGACGTCTGGGGCGAGACGTGCACGCAGTACTTCTTCGTCGACGAGACCTTCCTGGAGCGGCCCGACTTCGAGGGCGCGAAGTTCGTCTACACGCCGCCGCCGCGCGCCAAGGCGAACCAGGACGTGCTCTGGAACGCCGTCCGCACCGACATCCTCAGCGCGATCTCGACCGACCACTGCGCGTTCACGTGGGGCGAGCAGAAGCAGCTCGGGCTGGACGACTTCTCCAAGATCCCAAACGGCGGCCCGGGCCTCGAGAACCGGCTGCAGATGATCCACCACTTCGGGGTGCGCGAGGGGCGGATCACGCTCAATCGCATGGTCGAGCTGCTCTGCACGAATCCGGCGAAGCTCTTCGGCCTCTACCCGCGCAAGGGGACAATCGCGGTGGGCTGCGACGCCGATCTCGTGATCTTCGACCCCGAGAAGGCGCAGACGATCACTGCGGCCGGCCAGCAGTCGCGCTCCGACTACAACCTCTACGAGGGCACGGAGGTCGTGGGCGACGTCGAGACGGTGCTCCTGCGGGGCAACGTGATCGTCGACGGCGGCGACGTCGTGGCGGAGCCGGGGATCGGGCAGTTCGTCAGGCGGGCCCGTTTCGGCGAGCAGCTCCAGAGGGAGGCGGTCACCGCCTGAGGCGAACGGACACGGCCGGGAGCCCAGGTCCGGCCGTGTCCGCTTCGCGCCTGACCGCTAGGCGCGGTCGCAGCTCACACGGGGGTTCCAGGCGAACAGGATCCCGCTCGGATTACCCTTCCAGATCCATGCGTGCAGCGCGTAGAAGGCGGGCAAGCCGTACCGGTTCCCGGCCGGCGTGTAGTCGAACTCGCGCCCGAAGAGCGACGGTGGCTCCGATCCGGCCCACGCCGACTCGAAGACCACGTACTCGACGGCGACGAGCTTCAGCTTCCCGTTCCGCCCCGGCTCGTACACGAGCGCCTCCGGGCTCGACGCGTCGATCTCCGCGTCCAGCAGCCCGGTGTTGACCATGTGCACGCCCATCGTCCCCAGCGTCGGATCGGCGATGCACGTCTCGCCGCTGGTGTCCGGCAGTCGCAGCGAGTAGCCGGCCGCGATCGCGGTCTCGACGTCGTGGAACTGCACGGTCGTCCGCAGCGGCTCGACGAACTCCCGGCCGCCTGCTGCGAGGGCGATGCCCGCGGCGACCGGCACGATCCCGAGGATGAACAGGACGGCGAGGAGTCGACGCTTCGTGCCGACGCCGCTCATGACTCCACCGCCGCGACAACGGGATCGGGCCGCACGATCACGGTGTCCGCGACCCTGATGATCTCGTCCACCGGCAGCTCTGCGGCGGCGGCGTGAGTGCGAATCGCCTCCGGGCTCGAGCCCTGGTAGATGCAGACGGTGCCGACGCCTGCGTTCTCCTCCAACACGTAGCTGCGAATCCAGCGGACGTCGTCACCCATCCGCTCCCCCTCCTTCGTCGAGCGCGCCGCGGCCTCGCCGAGCTCCTCCGGCGAGCGCCACCCGGAGCGCCGCAGAATCACGTACGTATCCATAGCGGACTCCCTTCGTAGACCGCTTCGAGGCTACGGCTGCGCCGGTGGCATCACATCGGCGGGATCGCCCATGTTGGAGCCGCCGGCTACCGACATTTCGCGGAAGCGCGCGACCGCCTCGCCGCGGGTCCGCGCGTTGAGCTTCCGCAGGACGGCGGACACGTGGTGGTCGACCGTCCGCGCCGAGAGGACGAGGCGCTCTGCGATCTCGCGGTTCTGCAGCCCCTCGGCGACGAGAACGACGACCTCGAGCTCGCGCGGCGTCAGGCCGGCCGGATTGTCCCTGGTCGCCGCGCGCGGGCCGCGCCGTCCGAGCCGGCGCCGGAGGGCGGTCAGCGCCGGACGCGCGCCGAGCCGCTCGAGCTCCGGGAGTGCGGCTTCGTCGTCGGCGTCGGCCAGGGTTCGGGCCGCCTCGTAGGGACAGAGCCGGGCGCGCCAGGCCTCGACGGCAGCGTCCGTGTCGCCGTCCAGCTGCAGCCGGTACGGCTCGGCGATCCAGTCGGGCGCGGCGTCGAGAGCACCCGCGCGCCACTGCCAGTACGCCAGCTCGCCCGCGTACCAGAGGTGCTGCTTCTCGAGCGCGAGGTCATACGCCGCCCTCGCCTCCTCGACGGTGCGTTCGGCGTCGCCCGAGAGCCAGGCCGCCTCCGCGCGGGCGCCGTGGAGGTGACCGAGACGCTGCAGGTGACCGCCCGGCCGTGCCAGCTCGAGCGCGTCGTCGAGCACGTCGAAGGCGCCGGGGTCGCCCCGCCGCGCCCGCACGCGGCCGAGCGCGATCTGGCAGCTGATGCGGCTGATCGGATCTGGGAGGCCCCGGAGCAGCACTCCCGCCAGGCGCGTCCCTTCGTCCCAGCGCCCTCGGTAGACGTGGACGAGCGCGAGCCATGCCTGCGCATAAGTCGGCCAGAGCTCGTGCGCCTCCGAGAACTCGATGCACTCGCGGAGGTAGAGCTCTGCCCCGTCGAGGTCGACCATCTCGGCGAGCCCCGTGCCGAGCATGCTCAGAGCGGACATGACGAAGACCTCGTTCCCCTCGGCTCGGGCGATTTCGAGGCTCTCGAGCAGGCGGCGCACGCCTCCGCCGGTGTCCCCGGACATCAGGAGCGAGGTGCCGAGCATGTTGAGCCCGTAGGCCTCCACCTCGCGGTCCCCGAGTGCAGCGGCCGCCGCCACTGCCTTCTCCCCCCAGGCCACGCCTTCGGCGTTGTCGCGGTTGAGCATCCGGGCATACGCCTGGACGGCGTAGGCCCACGCGAGCTCGCGGCCCGGGGGAAGCGACTCGAGCACCTCGATCGACTCACGGCTCGCCTCCTCGGCTTCACGATTGCGGCCGAGCCGCGTGTACGCGTTCGTCAGTCGGGAGAGGGTCTCGCCGACGCGCAACGCGTCGCCGAGCTGTCGGTAGAGCTCGAGCGCTGCCAGCCGTGCCGACACCGAGCTTTCGTACTGGCCGGTGAGGGCCGCCTCCTCCGCATAGCGGTCCAGGAGTGACGCGCGCTCCGCGGCCTCGAGCCCGTCGGCATGCCGGAGCGCGCGCGCGTACTGCGACGCTGCCTCGCGGTGCGAGCTCGCTGCCGCGGCCTCGCGGCCCGCCGCGGTGGCGTACGCGAGCACGGCATCCGTCCTCCCCGCCTCCTCGGCGTGGTGCGCGAGGCGCGACAGATCACCGCGACTCTCGAGGGCGCGCAGGATCGACGCATGGAGCGACCGCCGCCCCGGGGGTGAGATCGCGCTCTCGACGGCGCGCCGCGCGAGCTCGTGCCGGAACGCGACCTCGTCCTGCTCGGCCACGATCACGCCGGACTCGAGGCATTCGTCCAGGTGGTCGAGCGCCGGCGCAACGGCGTCGAGCAACCAGAGCTCGATGCGGCCCGGTACGACCGCGACCGCGTCGAGCAGCCTTCGCGCTTCCTCCCCCAAGCCGGCCACACGCGCGAGCACGGCGTCGCGGACGGTCTCGGGCAGCCGACTGCCGCCGGAGGCGAGGATCTCGGTGACGTAGAACGCGTTGCCGTCCGTGAGCCTGTAGATCGCATCCCCGTCGGCTCTCAGGGGCTCCGCGAGCGCCCGGACCGCGTCGAGCGAGAGCCGCGGCACGCGTAGACGGGTCACACCGGGCGCGGACGCGAGCTCGCCGAGCACGACGCGCAGCGGGTGGTCGCCGTCGACCTCGTCGTCGCGGTAGGTCGCGAGCACCAGCCCGCGCGTCGCATCGATCCTCCGCCCGAGCACCCGGAGCACGTCGAGCGTCGCCTGGTCGGCCCAGTGCACGTCTTCCAGCACGACGAGCGGCGTCCGCTCGAGCTCGGCGGCGAGCGCCCCCGCCACCCGTCGCGGCTCGGTGCCTGCGATCCCGATGTCCGCGAACGGGCCGAGTGGGGTCGCCGTCGTCAGGTTCTCGCACCAGCCGTGAAGCGCCTTCTTGTCGGCCGCGAACGTACGCACGAGCGCCGTCTTCCCGACGCCTGCCTCGCCACCCACGAAGACGAGCCGGCCACCTTCGGTGCGGCAGGTGTCGAGCTCGGCCAGCAATTCGTCTCGCTCGAGGAGCTCGCCCATCCGATGATCCTGAGCCGCCCCGTGCCGCGATTCAACTCGGAGCCCGACTAGATTGCATGCGTGCCGCGACGTCACGTCCGACTCACGCCGCCCGACGACGCCGCGATCGTCTCCGCCCTGGCCGACCTACGGGAGAGCCTCGGGGTGTCGATGACCTTTCCGGACGAGGTCCTCGCCGATGCCGAGCAGGCCATCCGCACGCCGCGGCTGCCCGGGGCCGACGAGACCGCGATCCCGTTCGTCACGATCGACCCGCCCGAGTCCCGTGACCTCGACCAGGCGCTCCACCTCGAGCGGAACGGCAAGGGCTACCGCGTCCGCTACGCGATCGCCGACGTGGCTGCCTTTGTGACCCCGGGCGGGCCGATGGACGTCGAGGCGCACGCCCGCGGCCAGACCCTGTACGCGCCGGACGCCAACGCGCGCCTGTATCCGCCGCAGCTTTCCGAGGGCGCAGGCAGCCTCCTCGCCGGCGAGACACGCCCGGCGCTTCTCTGGATTATGGAGGTCGACCCGAGCGGCGAAGGCGTGGAAGTCGAGGTGCGCCGCGCCCTCGTCCGCAGCCGCCGGCAACTCGACTATGCGGGCGTCCAGCGTGCGCTCGACGACGGCACCGCGGCCGAGCCGCTGCAGCTGCTGCGCGAGGTCGGCCTACTCCGCCAGGAGCGCGAGGCGCGCCGCGGCGGGATTGCGCTGCCCCTCCCCGAGCAGGAGGCCGGCAAGGGGCCGAACGGCTGGGAGCTCGCGTACCGGGCGCCGCTGCCGGTCGAGGGCTGGAACGCGCAGATCTCGCTGATGACCGGTCAGGCCGCCGCCGAGCTGATGCATGCCGCGGGCATCGGCGTCCTGCGCACGCTGCCGGCCCCCGACCCGGGGGCGATCGCCCGGCTGCGCCGGACTGCGAAGGCGCTCGGGGTCGACTGGGCCGAGGATCTGTCGTACCCGGAGCTCGTGCGCACGCTCGATCCGAGCACGCCCGCACAGGCGGCCCTGCTGCTGGAGTCCACCGTGCTCCTGCGCGGCTCCGGCTACGCCGCCTTCGACGACGAGGTGCCGGCTGACGCGATCCACGCCGGCATCGGCGCGGAGTACACGCACACGACGGCCCCGCTGCGCCGCCTCGTCGACCGTTATGCCGGCGAGGTGTGCGTCTCGGTGTCGGCGGGCGTCGACGTGCCGGACTGGGTGCGCGCGGCGCTACCGGAGCTGCCGGCCGAGATGGCGCGGTCGAACAGCCGCGCCCAGCAGTACGAGGCCGGGATCATCTCGACGGTGGAGGCGGCCGTGCTCGAGCGCAGCGTCGGCCAGGTGTTCGAGGCGGTCGTCGTCGACGTGGACAGGGACGGTGGCGGTGGCACCGTCCAGCTGAGCGAGCCGGCGGTCACGGCCCACTGCGAGGGCGAGAACCTGCCGCTCGCCGAGCGCGTGGACGTGCGGCTCGAGCTGGCCGACGTTGCCAAGCGACAGGTGCGCTTCGAGCTCGCCTAGCGGCAGGGGCGGCCGAGCGGGAGCCGCACGCGGTACGAGCGGCCGCCGGCGATCCGGACGTCGAGTGGGTAGCAACCCGGGAGGGTTACCTCGAACCCGCCGCTGAAGCCGGTCACGCGGCCGACGACGCCGTCGTACGAGAACGCCGCGGTCGAGGGGACGCACGGCTCGAGCCGCACGGCCGGGCCACCATCACGTGTCAGCGCGTAGTGGACGAACAACGCGCCGCGGAGGTGCCGGGGCACCCAGAGGACGACGGGCCTTCCCGCCCGGACGAGCGCCCCGACTTTCGTCGAGAAGCGGCCGTTCTCGTGGCGCGGACCGAGTCCCGCACTCGTGGACGGGAAATGGCCGGACAGGGCGAGCGGCCCCGCGAAGATCCTGCCGCGCTTCGGTTCGGGGAAGCGAAGCGGCGCGTCGCCGGCCTCGATTCGCTCCTCGCACGAGCGGGTCGGAACGGGCGCGTGCGCGGCTCCCGCCGTCGTGGAGGCGGCGAGGGCCAGAGCCGACGCGAGGATGAGCGGAAAGCGCATCGTTGCCACTACACCTGCCGCGGCAGCGCGGTTCCTAGCGGGTCTGCGGGAAGCCCAGGTCGACCTTGGACGTGGCCGGGTCGGGCCAGCGCGAGGTGACCACCTTGCCACGGGTGTAGAAGTTGATCCCCTCTGGCCCGTAGATGTGCGTGTCGCCGAAGAGCGAGGCCTTCCAGCCCCCGAACGAGTAGTAGGCGACCGGCACCGGGATCGGCACGTTGATCCCGACCATCCCCGCCTCCACCTCGAACTGGAACTGCCGGGCGACCCCGCCGTCGCGGGTGAAGATCGCCGTCCCGTTCCCGTACGGGTTCTCGTTGATCAGCTTCACGGCCTCGTCGTAGGTGCCGACGCGCGTGATGCCGAGGACCGGCCCGAAGATCTCGTCCTTGTAGGCGTCCATCTCCGGGGTGACGTCGTCGAGCAGGGAGACGCCGAGGAAGAAGCCCTCGTTGTCGGGAGCGCTCTCGCGCCCGTCGGCGACCACGGTCGCACCCTGTTCGGCCGCGCCCTCGATGTAGCCGGCGACCTTGTCGCGATGCTCGCGTGTGACGAGCGGTCCCATCTCGACGCCCTCCTCGAGCCCGCTGCCGACCTTGATCTTCGGCAGGCGCTCCTTGATCGCGGCGACGAGCGCGTCACCCGCGTCGCCGACGGCGACGACCTGCGAGATCGCCATGCAGCGCTCTCCGGCCGAGCCGTACGCGGCGCTCACCGCGGCGTCCGCAGCCATGTCGATGTCGGCGTCCGGGAGCACGATCATGTGGTTCTTCGCGCCACCGAGTGCCTGCACGCGCTTGCCGTGCCTCGTCCCCGTCTCGTAGATGTAGCGCGCGATGGGCGTCGAGCCGACGAAGCTGAGCGCGGCCACGTCCGGATGCTCGAGCAGCGCGTCGACGGCGACCTTGTCGCCGTGAACGACGTTGAAGACGCCGTCGGGGACTCCGGCCTCCTTCAGCAGCTCGGCGGTCAGGATCGAAGCGGAGGGGTCCTTCTCCGACGGCTTGAGCACGAACGTGTTGCCGCAGGCGAGCGCCGGCCCCCACATCCACATGGGGACCATGGCCGGGAAGTTGAAGGGCGTGATCCCGGCCACGACGCCGAGCGGCTGGCGGATCGAGTAGACGTCGATCCCGGTCGAGGCCTGCTCGGTGAAGCCGCCCTTCAGCAGGTGCGGGATGCCGCAGGCGAACTCGACCACCTCGAGGCCGCGCGCGACCTCGCCCATGGCGTCGGAGAGCACCTTGCCGTGCTCGAGCGTGAGCAGGCGCGCGAGGTCCTCGCGGTGCTCGTCGAGCAGCTTGCGGATCCGGAAGTAGATGTCGGACTTGCGCGAGAGCGACGTTGCGCGCCAGGCGGGGAAGGCCGCCTTGGCCGCGGCGACTGCCTGCGCGACCTCCTCGACGGAGGCGAAGTCGACGGCGCCCGACTGCTCGCCCGTCGCGGGGTTGTAGACCGGGCCGCTGCGGCCGGACCCGCCGGCGACGGCCGTGCCGCCGATCCAGTGGTTGATGCGCTTGACACCCTCGGCGCGTTCGCTTGGCGGGCTCGCGAGCTCGGTCATCTCGTCCTCCTTCAGTGGTCCTTGGAGGGTACCGCGACTACGCTGCCCCGCGAGGATGACCCATCTGCTCGAGCTGGCCGAGAACCCCGCCTTCTACACGCCTCTCACGCCGCGCATGGAGCGGGTGCTCGACGATCGCTTCTGTCTGCTCGTGTTTGTCGGGAGGTCGTATGCGGAGGTACATCGGCTGCGCTTCTCTCCTGAAGGGGTCGAGAACGGTGTCGCGGACGTCCGACGGGCAGCGCTCGCAAACGGCTGTCGGCGCGTGCTCTGGTGGGTCGGCGAGGAAGCAACTCCGCGCGACCTCGGTGAGCGGCTGACGGCGCTGGGGCTCGCGCCGAAGGCGGACACGCCCCTCCTGACGTCGATGGTCCTGACCAGCGAGCCGTCCGGCAAGTCCGTCGTTGAGGCACGAGCGGTTGAGAGCGCCGAGGAGTACCTCGCAGCCCACGAGGTGGACTGGGAGTGCTGGAAGGCCCCCGAGGAGCGACGGAACGCGCTCCGTAAGGAGATCGACGCGCGCTGGGAGGAGATACGCGGCTCGGAGCACCTCCACACGTACATCGCGTTCTTGAACGGTGAGGCCGTCGGCTTCGGTCGGGCGATCGTCGGCGACGGTGCCGCGTACCTGATGGGCGGCTCGACGCTTCCGCACGCACGTGGCCGCGGGGTCTACCGAGCACTCGTGCATGCTCGCTGGCGCGATGCGCGGGCGCGCGGAGTGAGCACACTCTTCGTCCAAGCGGTCGAAGGCTCGCGGCCGATCCTGGAGCGCCTCGGCTTCAGGCCGCTCGGCTCGATCCGTCTCTTCGAAGACGACCTCCCGAAGTAGACTGCGGCCCGTGGCGACGATCGAGACGAATCCGCAGCTCGGGGAGCAGGTTCGCGCCGACGCCAAGGAGTTCGTGCTCCACTCGTGGTCGGTGCAGAACGCGATCGACCCGCTGCCGGTTGCCGGCGGCGAGGGCCGGTACTTCTGGGACTACGAGGGCAACCGCTATCTCGACTTCGCGTCGCAGCTCGTCAACGTCTCCATCGGCCACCAGCACCCGAAGATCATCGCGGCGATCAAGGACCAGGCCGAGAAGCTCTGCACGATCGGACCGCCGATGGCGACCGAGCCGCGCTCGGAGCTCGGGCGGTTGCTCGCGGACGTCACGCCGGGCAACCTGAAGATGTCCTTCTTCACGAACGGCGGCGCCGAGGCGAACGAGAACGCGATCAAGCTGGCGCGCTGGTACACGGGGCGGCACAAGGTGGTCGCCCGCTACCGCTCCTACCACGGTGCGACCGCGGGCGCGATCACCCTGACGGGCGACCCGCGCCGCTGGCACGCGGAGCCCGGGATCCCCGGCGTCGTGCGCATGCTCGACCCCTACACCTACCGCTGTCCGGCCGGGCACCCCGACCCGTGCCCCGTGTGCACCGGAGCGCCGCACCTCGAGGAGATCCTCCAGTACGAGGGGGCGCACACGGTCGCCGCGGTGATCCTCGAGACCGTCGTCGGCACGAACGGGATCATCGTCCCGCCCGACGGCTATCTCCGTTCGATCCGCGAGACCTGCGACCGCCACGGGATCCTGCTGATCTGCGACGAGGTGATGGCGGGCTTCGGCCGCACGGGGAAGTGGTTCGCCTGTGAGAACTGGGACGTTGTCCCGGACATCCTGACGATGGCGAAGGGGATCAACTCGGGCTACGTGCCGCTCGGCGCGATGACCGTCTCCGAGCCGATCTCGGAGTGGCTGCGGGACAAGTTCCTCGCCGGCGGGCTCACCTACAGCGGCCACCCGCTGGCCTGCGCCTCGGCCGTCGCCTCGATCGAGGCGTTCCGCGAGGAAGGGATCGTCGAGAACGCCGCCGAGCAGGGGGACTATCTGGCGACGGCGCTCCCGGCGCTCGCCGAGAAGCATCCGTCGATCGGCGACGTGCGCGGCCTCGGCCTCTTCTGGGGCCTCGAGCTCGTGCGCAACCGCGAGACGCGCGAGCCGCTCGTCCCCTTCAACGCCGGCGGCGAGGCGGCGGCACCGGTGGCGCGCCTGGCCAAGGCAGCGCTTGAGCGCGGCCTCTACCTGATGACGCACTGGAACGTAATCTTGATCTGCCCGCCGTTGACGATCACCCGCGAGGAGCTCGACGAGGGCCTCACGACGCTCGACGAGGTGCTCGCGATCGCTGACGAGTACGCGGTCTAGTCGGTCTCGACGGCGCACTCGCCGCCGTCGGCGTTGCCGCCGGGAAGGCGGCCCAGCAGCTCGCCGAGCGTCCTGAGCTCGTCGTCGTCGAGCCGCTCACCGAACAGCTCGCGTACCGCAGCGACGTGCGAGCAGGAGGCCTCTTTCAGCTTCGCGCCGCCCGTGGCCGTGAGCACCGCGTAGGTCACCCGGGCATCGCTCTCGCAGCTGCCCTTCTCCACGAAGCCGGCCGCCTCGAGCCCGTCCAGCAGGCGGGTCACCCCGGACGGCGTCAGCTGGAGACGCTCCGCCAGCACGACGCGCTTGAGCCGGCGGTCGGGGTCGTGGGAGAGCAGGAGCAGCGCCTCGTAGTCGTTCACGGTCAGGCCGTGCTCGGCCTGGAGCCGGGCGTTGAAGTCGCGCTTCATCGCGGAGTGGGTCCGCAGCAGCCGCACCCACGCGGTGAGGGCGACCTCCTCCGAGGCGAGTACTTGTTGGCTCAATACTTGACTGCTCATGTGTTAGGCGCTACAGTAGTTGCGCACACAAAGAATAGCACTTGAGAAGGGAGATCTCAATGAGCACTACCGAACAGACGACGGTCGTTCCGGCCGGGACGTGGGCGCTGGATCCCGTCCATTCAGGGGTCGGATTTGCGATCACGCACAGCACCGTGATGACGTTCAAGGGTGAGTTCGCCGACTTCGACGCTTCGCTCGTCGACGGCCGCCTCCAAGGGACGGCGCGTGTCGAGAGCGTGCAGGTCGACGACCCGAACCTCGTCGGCCATCTGCTGACCCCGGACTTCTTCGACGCCGAGCGCCACCCCGAGCTGCGGTTCGAGTCGAGCTCGATCCAGGTCGACGGCAATCGCGTCGCCGCCGTGGGCGAGCTGACGATCAAGGGCACGACCCGCTCGGTCGAGTTGACGGGCACGTTCGCCGGCCCGGTGACGGACGGCTACGGCAACCAGCGCGTCGGTCTCGATCTCGAGACGACGATCAACCGCCACGACTACGGGGTCAGCTGGACGGCCGACCTGCCGGGTGGCGGCGCGATGCTCGACGACGACGTTCTCGTCACCGCCAACCTCGCGCTGATCCAGCCGGGGGAGCAGGCGTAGAGATGCACGTCCTCGCACTCAGCGGCAGCCTCCGCTCGGGCTCGCACTCCAGCGAGCTCCTGCGGAGGGCTGCCGCGTCGGCGCCCGGCGACGTGGAGCTCGTGCTCTACGAGGGGCTGAAGGAGATCCCGCCGTACGACGCCGACGACGACCTCCCGGGCGCCCAGCCGGTCGCCGTGCAGCGGCTGAAGGCTGCACTGGCCGCGGCCGACGCCGTGCTCATCGCGACGCCCGAGTACAACCACTCGATTCCCGGGGCGCTGAAGAACGCGCTCGACTGGGTCTCCCGGCCGCTGCTCGAGTCGCCGGTGCGGAACAAGCCCGCCGCGGTGATCTCGTCCAGCACCGGCATGTTCGGCGGCGTCTGGGCCGCTGCCGAGACGCGCAAGGTGCTCGGAGCACTGGGCGCGCGCGTCCTCGACGAGGCCGTGACGGTGCCCAAGGCGCACGAGCGGCTTGCCACCGGCTCGGACGAGGCGCTCGCCCAGGAGCTGCGCGTTGTGCTGTCGGCGCTCGAGCACGAGGTCGGCCTGCGCGCGGTCGCCGAGCTGGAGCCTGCAGCCGCCTAACGGAGAAAGCGCTCCAGGGCGGTGGCCGTTTCCTCGAACGCATCCCACAGCACCGTGTGGCCGCCGGGGACGCGCACGACCTCGAGCAGGTCGCCGAGGGCGGCGGTGTGGGCCTCGAGCAGGTGGTCGTACGGGACGTACGAGTTCTCCCCGAGCACGACGAGGGTGGGGACGCGCACGAGCTCGAACGACGGCTGCCTGCGGCTCATCTCGCCGTAGGAGGCGACGACTGCGCTCTGCGAGTAGCGGTAGCGCCACCGCCCCTCATCGTCCTCGACCAAGTGCCCGTGCAGCTCCCCGGCGACGACCTCGCGCTGCGCCCGGTGGAGCACGCTCTCCTCGAACCGGCGGTCGATGCCCTCGTCGAAGCTCGAGTAGGAGCGGTCGCGCCGGGCGTTCTCGGCGGCATAGAGAGCGACCGCGGGGTCGATGCGGATCGCCGGGTCGAGCAGCACGAGCCGCTCCACGAGCTCCGGGGCGGCAGCGGCGACCTCGAGGGCGACGCGCCCGCCGAACGAGTGCCCGACCCAGGTGGACGGTGCACCGGCGACGCCCGCGTCCGACACGGCCCCGATCGTGTCCTCGACGTGCTGTTCGAGCGACCACGGCGGCTCCCAGGCCGAGTCACCGTGCCCGCGCTGGTCGAGCGCGACGACGTGGAAGCGGCCGGCCAGCCGCTCGGCCAGCCTGGCGAAGTGGCGGCCGTGGCTCGTGACGCCGTGCAGGCAGACGAGGACGGGCGCGCCGCGCTCGCCCCACTCGTACGTCGAGATCACTCGACGGAGACGGCGAGCGGAGCCGACGTCAGCTCCGTGCGGCGCGTGTCCGCGTCGTTGACGAGCGACCAGACGACGGTTCCGTCCTTGTCGATCAGGAAGGTGCCGCGCACCGCTGCGCCCTTCTCCTCGTCGAAGACGCCGTAGGCGCGGGCCGCCTCGCCGTGCGGCCAGAAATCGGATGCGAGTGTGTACGTGAGCCCGAGCTCGCGCTTCCAGGCCTGGCGGGCGGGCGCGGTGTCGCACGAGACGAGCACGACGTCGGTCTCGGCCTGCCCGAACGAGCTCAGGTTCTCCTGCAGGTCCAGCGCCTCCTCCTCGCAGACGGGGGTGAAGGCGAAGGGGTGGAAGACGAGCAGGACGTTGCGGCGGCCGCGGAAGTCGGATAGTCGCACGCGCTCGGCTCCGTCGACCTCGAGGTCGAACTCAGGTGCCTCCGCTCCCGTCGCGATCGCCACGCGTCCCCTCCTCGCCGTTGCCGCTCGGGCGATAGTAGCGACGGCCCTTCAGCTCTTCGGGGAGGTAGTCGAGCTCGGACCCGCGCGGGTCGGTGTGCGGGTCGATGTAGCCCTGCCCGTGGCCGAGCTTCTTCGCACCGGCGTAGTGCGCATCGCGGAGCATGGCCGGTGGACGCAGGTTGCCGCCCTTCTGCACGTCATTGCGGGCGTCCCAGATCGCGAGCGCGCTGGCCTTGGACTTCGGGGCGCCGGCGAGGTAGATCGCGGCCTGGGAGAGGTTCAGCTGCGCCTCGGGCAGGCCGACGTGCTCCAGCGCATGTGCCGCCGCGACCGCCACCTGGAGCGCGCGCGGGTCGGCGTTGCCGACGTCCTCTGAAGCGAAGATGACCATTCGGCGCACGATGAAGCGCGGGTCCTCACCGCCCTCGAGCATGGCGGCGAGGTAGTAGACGGCTGCGTCGGGATCGGAGCCGCGCATCGACTTGATGAACGCCGAGACGAAGTCGTAGTGCTGGTCGGCGCCCTTGTCGTAGCGCAGCGGGCGCTTTCGTGCGGCGTCCTCGACATGCCGCTCCTCGAGCGGGACGCCTTCTGCCTGCGCCGTCTCCCATGCGAGCTCGACCGTGTTCAGCGCCGTGCGGGCGTCGCCGCCGGCGCGCCGGACGATCTCGTCCGCCACGGCAGCGGGCACCTCGGCGCCGATCGCGGCCGCGCCACGCGCCACCACCTCGAGCAGCTCCGGTTCGCCGAGCGACTCGAGCTCGATCACCTGGCAGCGCGAGAGCAGCGCCGAGTTGACCTCGAAGTAGGGGTTCTCGGTCGTCGCGCCGATCAGCGTCACGAGCCCGTCCTCGACCCCGGGCAGCAGCGCATCCTGCTGGGCCTTGTTGAAGCGGTGGATCTCGTCCAGGAAGAGGATCGTGCGCTGCCCGTTCCCGCCCAGGCGGTCGCGGGCGCCCCCGAGGATCCTGCGCACGTCGTCCACGCGGGCAGAGACCGCGGAGAGCTCCTCGAACGCGGCACCCGTCGTCTCCGCGACGATCCGTGCGAGCGTCGTCTTGCCGACGCCCGGCGGGCCGTAGAGGATCAGCGACCGCAACCGGTCCTCCTCGATCGAGCGTCGGAGGGCCGAGCCCGGCCCGAGCACGTGCTCCTGCCCGACGAGCTCGTCCAGCGTCCGCGGCCGGATGCGTTGCGCCAGCGGTGCAACGGTGTCCGCGCGCTCGCGGGCCGCATCGGCGAAGAGGTCGCTCACGCGCGCCCCTCGCCGGCACCGGCTCCCGCCCGGCAGAGCCGGGCTCCGCCTGCGCCTGACGCGGCTCGCAGCACCCGGCTCTCCGGGGCCGTACCACTCGTACTGTCCCCTCCGGCCGGGCACTGCGAGCGACGCTCGAGGAACGCGCGGGCGTTCGAGGTTGAAACGAGGTACGTCACGGGTCGAAGTATGCTCCGCGGCGTGGCGAGTCACGAGGCGGAGGACTTCTCGGAGCCGGTTCTGCCGGGCGACGCGAAGAGCGACTACGAGCGCTATCTGAACACCGACGAGCTGCTCGCGCTCCAGAAGGGGCCGGACGAGTGGGTGCACCGCGACGAACTCCTTTTCCAGACCACGCACCAGTCGTCGGAGCTCTGGCTCAAGCTCGCCTGGAACGACGTCGAGGCGGCAGCGGAGCTGCTCGGCGAGGGCGGGATCGATCCCGCGCTCCGGCTGCTCCGGCGCAGCGCGCTCTGCCTCGTCTACGCAACCAATCAGCTCGACATGCTCGAGCAGATGTCGCCCTGGGAGTACCAGGAGATCCGCAAGGTGCTGGGGCACGGCAGCGGCTTCGACTCGCCCGGGTGGCGTCAGCTCCGGCGCGTGACGCCGCTGCTCGGGCAGGCCTTCCAGCGGCTCCGCGAGGAGGCCGGGCTGAGCGTCGTCGAGCTGTACGTCCGGGGCCGCGAGCACGAGTCGCTCTACCAGCTCGCTGAGGCGCTCGTGGAGTGGGACGAGCGGATCACGACCTGGCGTGTGCGCCACTACAAGGTCGTCGCGCGGATCATCGGCGACTCGGTCGTCGGGACGCAGGGGACGCCGGTCGAGGTGCTCGGGCGCCTGATCCACCACAGCTTCTTCCCCGAGCTCTGGCGGGCGCGCAACGACCTGACCGCTCTCTCACAGGAAGGCTGACCGGATGGCGACGCTCTCGCTGCGCGACGAAGCCGTCGGGCTGCTGCAGCAGCTGATCCGGCTGAACACCGTCAACCCCCCGGGAAACGAGACGCTGGCGGCGGAGTGCCTGCGCGACTACCTGGCGACGAGCGGGGTCGAGGCGCAGCTGCCGGCACGTGATCCCGGGCGGGCGAACCTCGTCGCGCGACTCCCGGGCGGGGACGGGCCGTCCCTCGCCTTCCTCTGCCACACGGACACGGTGATCGCGGACGCGGCGGAGTGGACACGCGATCCCTGGTCGGGCGAGCTCGTCGGCGACGAGGTCTGGGGCCGGGGCGCGCTCGACATGAAGAACGAGGTGGCGGCGAGCGCCGTCGCCCTCGCCTCGCTCGCCCGGGAGGGCTACACGCCGCCGGGCGACATCGTCCTGATCGCGGCGGCCGACGAGGAGGTGGGCAAGAGCTTCGGGCTCGAGTGGCTGTGCGAGGAGCACCCCGACCTGGTGCGCGTCGACTACGCGCTCAACGAGGGGGGCGGGGAGCGAGTCGTGCTCGGGGGAAAGCCCTATTACCTCTGCGCGAGCGCCGAGAAGATGACGGCGCCGTTCCTGCTGCGCGTGCGCGGCCGCAGCGGCCACGCGTCGATGCCCGGGATCGCCGACAACGCGCTCGTCAAGGCGGCGCGGCTGATCGACGCGCTCGCCCTCTACCGCCCCGAGGCCGAAATCGGTCCCGAGGTGGCAGCGTTCCTCGCGGCGGTGCTCGGGGAGGAGCCGCCGGCCGATCAGGTGCTGGAGCGGCTTCGCGCCTTCGACGTCCTGGCGGCCGAGCTGATCGAGCCGCTGCTCTCGTTCACGCTCTCCCCGACGATGATCGCGGCCTCGGCGTCGCGCAACGTCATTCCCGGCACCTGCGACGTCACAGTCGACTGCCGCATCCTCGCCGGCCGCTCACCGGAGGAGGTGGAGCCGATCGTGCGCGGCGTGCTCGGAGAGGGGGACTACACGTTGGAGTGGATCGAGCGCTGGGGCGGCACGCGCTCCTCGATGGAGACGCCGCTCTGGGGCGCGATCGAGGACTGGGTGGCCGAGATTGAGCCGGGTGCCCGCGTAGCGCCGCTCTGCTGCTCCGGCTTCACCGACTCGCACTGGCTCCGGGCGGCCTTCGACACGGTTGCGTACGGGTTCTTCCCGATGCGGACGATGGATCCCGAGCTGGCCGCGCGCCTGATCCACTCCGCCGACGAGCGCGTGCACGTGGACGATCTCGAGCTCGGCGTCGAGTTCCTGCGCCACGCCGCACGCTCCCTGGGGTAGCCGTGTTCGAGCTGCGGTCGCCGGAGGGGGCGTTCGAGCGGATCGAGTCGTACCTGCGCGAACACGGGTTCTTCGCGCCCGGCGGCGAGCGCCTCGCGGCGGATCTCTATCTCGGCTACGGCCTCTCGGAGCCGCTGCGCCGGGGCCTCGGCCCACCGCCCTCCGAGCCCTGCCCGCTCCCGCTCGCCGCCTGTCGCGTCCGCGCTCCGTACGGCGTGGAGCAGTGGGTGAAGGAGTCGTTCAGGGTGGCGCAGTGGGAACGCACTTGGGGGGACGCCGACTACCTGCAGGCCGTGCAGTCGGTGCGCGCGGCGATCGAGCGGGGGGACGTGTACCAGGTCAACCTCGTCCAGCATCTCTCGGCGCCGTTCGACGGCGACCCGGGCGGCCTCGCCGCCGCGCTCGCCCCTCTGCGGCCGCTGGCGCCCTACCTGGCCGGCGACGGCTGGGCGATCGCGTCCGCGTCGCCCGAGCTCTTCCTGGCCCGGAGCGGGCGGCGGGTGTGGACGATGCCGATCAAGGGGACGCGTCCGCTCGGCGTCCACGTCGAGGGCGAGAAGGACGAGGCGGAGCACCTGATGATCGTCGATCTGGAGCGCAACGACCTCTCGCGCGTCTGCGAGCCGGGCTCGGTGCGCTGGCCCGAGCTGATGGCCGAGCGCGAGCTCGCCGGTGTCACTCACCTCGTCTCGACGGTGGAGGGGACGGTGCGTGACGGGGTGGGCCTGGCCGAGCTGCTCGGTGCCACCTTCCCCGGCGGCTCCGTCACCGGCGCGCCGAAGCTCGCGGCGCTCGACGAGATCGCGCGCCTCGAGCCCGTCGGCCGCGGGGCTTCGATGGGAGCGCTTGGCGTCGTCCGCGGCAACGGCGACCTCGAGCTGGCACTCACGATCCGGACCTTCGCGGTGGCCGAGGGACGCATCCACCTCTGGGTCGGCGGCGGCATCGTCTGGGACTCGGATCCCGCCGAGGAGCTCGAGGAGTCGTGGACGAAGGCGCGTCCGTTGCTGGCCGCGATCGGTGCTCCCGTCGAGGTGCCGGCATGAGCGGCATAGGCTCGACGGAGCCGCCCAGGAGCGGAGGTGCCGGCTCTGCCGGTGCCGGAGCGGGCAACAGCCTCCTTGCGTTGGCCGTCGGCGGGCGCGGCGTCGTGGACCCGGCCGAGCCGGTGCTGCGTGCGGACGACGAGGCGCTGCTGCGCGGTCGGGCTGCGTTCGAGACGGTGCGGATCTACGGCGGCGAGGGCTTCCGGCTCTCCGAGCACCTCGCGAGGCTCGCCCAGTCGGCAGAGCGGATCGGGCTGCCGACGGTGAACGGCCTGGAGCTCGAGGACCTCGCAGGCCAGGCGATCGAAGCCGCGGGCGTCCCGGACGCCGTCCTGCGCCTGTACTGGACGCCCACGCCGCTCTCCCTAGCCCTGGTCAGCGCGCTCCCCGACCACCTCGACGACCTGCGCGAGCGAGGCCAGCGGCTGATCTCGCTCCGGGGCGTTCGAGCCGACGCGCCGTGGCTCCTCCCGGGCGTGAAGTCCACGAGCTACGCAGTCAACATGGCCGCGGAGGCGGAGGCCAGGCGGGGCGGCGCGGACGATGCCGTCTTCGTCGACGCGCAGGAGGTGGTGCTCGAAGGGCCGACGACCAACATCTGGTGGCGCCGCGGCCGCACGCTGCTGACGCCGTCGCTCGACCTCGGCATTCTGGCCGGGGTAACGCGTGCCGCCGTGATCGAGCTCGCCCACGGGCTCGAGTACGACGTGGTCGAGGGCGCCTTCCCGCTCGCCGAGCTCGCGCGGGCGGAGGAGGCGTTCACCTCCTCGTCGGTGCGGGAGGTCATGCCCGTCGTCGAGCTGGACGGCGGGACGCTCGGTCGCGGGCCGGCCGCCGACGAGCTCCAGGCGGCCCTGCGGCGAGCGGCTATGGTCCGAGCATGACGGAGGAGACCAAGATCCGGCTCGGCGGTATGGCGCTCTCGAACGGGGTGCTCGTGCACGGCCCGACCAGCTGGGCGTGTGCCGTGCGGCTGCCCGAGGGCGAGATCAAGGTGGTCTCGGCGCGGAAGCGCCTGCTCGCGCCGGGGATCCAGCAGCCGTTCCTCCGCGGGCCGTTGCGGCTCGCGGAGGCGTTCGCCTTCATCCCCGAGCTGCGCCGGCGCCTACCCGAGGCACGCCTTCCCTTCGAGCGGCCGGTCGTGCTGGCGGCGACGATCGCGAGTGCGCTGACGGTCCAGGTCGTACGTCGCTCGGACCGGCTGGGCGAGGCGGCGCGTGAGCTCCTCGCCGGCTCGCTCTCGCTCGCACCGGCGCTGCTGGCGCTGCGCGGCGGCGAGCTGGCCGCATATCACGGGGCCGAGCACGTCTCGATCGGGAGCTACGAGCACGGCGAGAAGCGCGCGAAGGAGCACGAGCGCTGCGGCTCGCATCTGATCGGGCCGCTGCTCGCCGCCTCCGCGGTCGGCAACGTGCTCGTCGCGCGCGCTCCCAGGTCGGTGCGAGGCCCGGCCCGCGTCGCCGGGTCGGTCGCCGCCGTCGGCGCCGCCGTCGAGGTCTTCGGCTGGATGACGAGGCATCCAGGCCACCCGCTCGCCAAGGCGCTGGCGCGGCCCGGCCACGAGCTTCAGGCCCGGATCGCGACGGCCGAGCCGTCGCCCGCGCAGCTCGAGGTCGCCGAGGCCGCGCTCGCGGCGTGTCTGGAGCTGGAAGATGGCGACGACCGAACGGCCTAGAGAAAGGCTCTCGCCGGAGGTCTTCGACCTCCCGGTCGAGAAGATGCGCGAGGGCTACTACACCGACGCGTACTTCAACCACACGCGCGACGCGCTGCTCGCGGACGGCCGGCGGCCTCGGGTCGTGATGCAGGTGTTCCAGCGCGAGGAGGCGATGCTCGGCGGCGTCGACGAGTCGATCGCCGTGCTCAAGCTCTGCTCGCACGACTGGGAGGCGCTGACGGTGCACGCTCTCTACGACGGGGATCGCGTCGCGCCCTGGGAGACCGTCCTCACGATCGAGGGCGACTACACGCTCTTCGCCCATCTCGAGACCGTCTACCTCGGGGTGCTCACGCGGCGGACGCTGATCACGACCAACGTCGAGCGCGTGGTGAAGGCGGCCGGCGGCAAGCCGATCATCTTCATGCCTGCGCGCCACGACCATCACCGCGTCCAGACCGGTGATGGCTACGCGGCGTACGTCGCCGGCGCGATGGTGGGCCAGTCCATCGGCGTCACCTCCGACGCGCAGGCCTCCTGGTGGGGCGGTCGCGGCGTCGGCACAGTGCCGCACGCGCTGATCGCCTCGTACGGCGGCAACTCCGTGCTCGCTGCGACGAAGTTCGCCGAGTGGGCAGGCGACGACATGAACATCGTCGTCCTCGTCGACTTCGAGAACGACTCCGTGCGCACCGCGCTCGAGGTGGCCCGGGCGCTCGGCCCCCGGCTCTGGGGCGTCCGGCTCGACACGTCCGGCCAGCTCGTCGACCGCTCCCTCTGGGACGAGATGGGCGACTTCGACCCGCGCGGTGTCAACGAGCGGCTGGTGCGCAAGGTGCGGGCGGCCCTCGACGCCGACGGGTTCGAGCGCGTGAAGATCGTCGCCTCCGGCGGCTTCACCGTCGAGAAGCTGGAGCAATTCGAGCGGCTGGGCGTGCCGGTCGATGCCTACGGGATCGGCTCGTCGCTGATCCGCGGACAGAACGACTTCACCGCCGACATCGTCCTGACGGACGGGCGTCCGTCGGCCAAGGTCGGCCGCCGCTACCGCCCGAACCCGCGGCTCGAGCTCGTCACCTAGGACAACGCGCGGCGCGCTAGCCGGAGCCGAAGGCCGCCCCGACGGCGCCCGGCCACTCGGCCAGCGGCTCCGTCGAGCGCACGACGTGCGCGCCTGCTTCCGCGAAGCGCACGAACGCGGCGTCGGCGTCGTCCGTGTAGTCGGCGCCGGGGACGACGACCGGCGACGTGCAGTCCTCGAGCAGGTAGACCTTCTCTTCGAGCCCGCGCTCCTGCACGGTCGGGTCGTGGAGGAGGTCCTGGATCGTCCATGCCACGCAGTGGCTTTTGGCCTGCCCGGCGATCACGACCGCGTCGAAGCGCAGCAGTTCTTCGATCAGCGGCTGGTTGCGCCGGCCGAGCGGCTCGCCCTCCTGATCCTCCTCCACTTCGGGGCCGAGCATCGAGTAGTGCTCGGTCAGCGGGTTGTCGCCCTTCGGCTGGAACCCCACCGGCGCGTAGCGGGCGATCGTGTGGAAGAAGAGCGCTTCCTCCAGCGCCGGCACCAGCGCATGGCCGATCCCGCCCTGCATGGCGTGGAACGGCCAGACCGTCAGGCTGTACTTACCGCCTTCCTCCAGTGTTCGGGTGTAGTAGCGCAGGTGCTCGTCCGCGTAGCTCGCATCGAGGCCGAGCCCCTCGGCGGCGGCCCGGTTCACGCGCCAGCGGCCCTCGGCCACGTCCGCCGCCGAGATGTTGGTGAACGGGTCCGGCGGCCGGCCGTCCCGATCCTCGAGCAGCACGCGGTGGAAGATCTGGATCGCCTGGTGCGTGTCGAGCGTGGGGAACGCCTGCGTGATCGCGTCCAGGTTGCGATAGACGAACTCGCACAGCCGGCGGGAGTCGTCGAGCGCTCCCGTACCGGAGCGTCCGGCGACGAAGAGCTCGAAGCCGGGGGTGCAGAACGTGTTCTGGACGTCGACGGCGACGAGCGCGATCCGGAAGTGATCCTGCGCCGCAGGAGCGAGCGCGTGCTCCTCCCGCCAGCGGCCCGCGTCCTCGAAGGCGCCGCTGTAGTCCACGCGGCGGATCTCACCGACCCCGTCCGGGTTCCAGTGCGGGGGCAGCGGCAGCATGGGACTAGTCTTGCAGCGTGCTTCCGCCGCTGGTCGAACGAGCGCTCGCGCTGGCCGAGCGGCACCGCTTCGGGAAGTCGTGCAGCGTCGAGACGGGCCGCCTGCTCCACGTTCTCGCCGGCCAGCGCGGCCGCGCGCGTGTGGCGGAGATCGGGACTGGCTGTGGCGTCGGCGCTGCGTGGATGCTCTCGGCGCTGTCACCGGGCGCCGCCTTCGTCACCGTGGAGCTCGACCCCGAGCTGGCGGCCGCGGCCGCCGAGCTGCTCGCGGGCGACGAGCACGCTCGCGTGCTCGTGGGCGACTGGCGGGAGGTGCTGCCCCAGGAGGCGCCGTTCGACCTCCTCTTCGCCGACGGCGGCAAGGCGAAGGCGCACGAGGAGATCGTCGGCCTGCTCGCGACGGGCGGCACGCTCGTGCTGGACGACCTCACGCCCGGACGCGCCGGGCCGGATCCGGTGCGCGAGCTCTGGCTCGGACACCCGCGGGTGGCCGCGGTCGAGGTGCAGGTCTCCTTGCGAGAGGCCGTGCTCATGGTGACACTTCAGCCGCGGTAGCCTGCTGCCGATAGGAGGACGATGCCGGACTTTGGGGAGTGGTTGCACGAGCTGGGCCAGTACGCGCTGACGTGGCTTCCGATCGTCTTCTTCGGTCTGATCATCTACCTGCTCTGGCGCACGCTGCAGTACATGCCACGCGTCAAGCCGCAGTCGGTGGAGGCGACGTCCGGCGGCATCGTCACGTGGGACGACGTCGCCGGCGCCGAGGAGGCGAAGGCCGAGCTGCAGGAAGTCGTCGACTTCCTCAAGCACCCCAAGCGCTTCACGCGGCTCGGTGCGCGCGTCCCCAAGGGGATGCTGCTGTACGGCCCGCCCGGGACCGGAAAGACGCTGCTCGCGAAGGCCGTCGCCCACGAGTCGGGCGCGAAGTTCTACTCGCAGAGCGCCTCCGCGTTCGTGGAGATGTTCGCCGGTCTCGGCGCCTCGCGGATCCGCAAGCTCTTCCAGGAGGCGCGCAAGAACGCGCCCGCGATCGTCTTCATCGACGAGCTCGACGCCGTCGGCACCGCCCGCCAGGGCGGCGGCATGAACCGCGAGCACGATCAGACTCTGAACCAGCTGCTCGTGGAGCTCGACGGCTTCGACGAGACCGCGCAGGTGGTCGTGATGGGCGCCTCCAACCGGCTCCAGGACCTCGATCCCGCGCTCCTGCGCCCGGGACGCTTCGACCGCCAGGTGCTCGTCGGCCCTCCGGATCTGATCGGCCGCGAGGCGATCCTGAGGGTGCACACGCGCGGCAAGCCGCTCGCCGGCGACGTCGATCTCGCCATGATCGCGCGCCAGACCGCCGGGCTCACCGGCGCCGACCTCGCGAACATCTGCAACGAGGCCGCCATCTTCGCGGGCCGCTTCGAGCTGAACACGATCGGCCAGGAGCAGTTCGAGGCGGCGATGGAGCGCGTGCTCGCAGGCCTGCAGCAGCGCCGCGTGGTGACCGAGAAGGAGAAGCGGATCCTCGCCTTCCACGAGGCCGGCCACGCCCTGCTCGCGCACCTGATGGGCGACCTGATGCCGATCCAGAAGGTGACGATCGTCGCGCGCGGCGACGCACTCGGCTACGCCTACTTCCTGCCGCTCGAGGAACGCTTCCTGCACACGAAGGAGGAGCTGCTCGACGTGATGAAGGTCGCGCTCGGCGGCCGCGCCGCCGAGGAGATCGTCTTCGGCCGCGTCACCAACGGCGCCTCGAACGACCTGCAGAAGGTGACGGAGATCGCCCGCTCCATGGTGTTCGAGTTCGGCATGTCCGAGGTCGCCCCCTCGCGGACGATGCGGGCGGACAACTACGCGCTCTCGGAGGAGACGAAGCGGATGCGCGACTCCGAGCAGGCGCGCCTCACCGACCTCGCCTACGAGGAGGCCCAACGGCTGCTCGTCAAGCACCGCGCCTCGCTCGACCGGATCGCCCAGGCCCTCCTCGAGAAGGAGACGCTGACGCGCGACGAGCTCCACCAGATGCTCGGGGCGATCGGGCCCGAGTCGCGCTCGTCCGAGACCGTGGGCACCGTCAGAGCTCTGCCCGCTTCCGGCGAATAGCGAGCCGGCCGCGAAGCGGCCCTTCAGGGATCTCGCGCCGACTAAGATCGGGGCGAATGGTCGCCCGCGGCATCCATCACGTCGGCGTCGCCGTTCGCGACCTCGATGCCGCCCTCGACACCTACACGGGCACGCTGGGTGCCGCGTTCGAGCACCGCGAGACCCTGGCCAGCCAGGGAGTCGAAGCGGCCGCGGTGCTGATGGGGAGCGGGCGCGTCGAGCTGCTCGCCGCGCTCGGCGAGGACACTCCCGTCGGCCGGTTCCTGGCGAGGCGGGGCGAGGGCATGCACCACGTCGCGTACGAGGTCGACGACGTCCGCACGGCGCTCGGCGAGCTCGCCGCCGCCGGAGCGACGCTGATCGACGAGGAGCCCCATCTCGGTCTCTACGGGCTCCAGGTCGCATTCGTCCATCCCGACGCCGTCCACGGCGTCCTCTCGGAGGTGGTTTCCGTTGGCTGAGGACACAGTGAGAGTCGAGCTCGCCTTCGAGGGCGGGCAGATCATGAGCGCCTTCGTCACCACGGCGGGCGCCGACGAGCTGGAGCGTGCGCTCGCCGCCGGCGGTGACGGCACCCACGCGCTCGACGCGAGCGACGGCCGCTACAGCGTCGTGCTGCGCCGCGTCGTCTACCTGAAGCGCTTCGCGCGCGAGTCGCGCGTCGGGTTCGGGATCTGACCGGGTCGGACACGACACTCTCGATGGCTGGGACCACGGAGACGAAGACCTCGGGAGCGGAGATCCGCAAGTTCGTCGAACGGGCGCAGGCCGGCGACCGCACGGCGCTCGAAGAGCTGTACCTGATCCACTTCGACCGGATCTACAGCTACCTGCACATGACCGTCGGCAACCGGCACGACGCCGAGGACCTGACCACGCAGACCTTCCTGCGCATGCTCGAGTCGATCGGCAAGTTCCGCTTCCAGTCCGCGCCCTTCTCGGCCTGGCTCTTCCGGATCGCGCACAACCTCTCGATGGACCACTTCCGCGCCAACCGCCGCTGGCAGCCGGAGGAGGAGGTCCCCGAGCCGATCGGCTCGGAGGAGCGCTCTGCCGAGGACGAGGCCTTTCAGTCGATCGGGCGCAAGTCGATGCTCGAGCTGATCGACAGCCTCTCCCACGAGCAGCAGCAGGTGCTGACGCTCAAGTTCGTCTTCAACTTCTCGAACGGCGAGGCGGCGACGATCCTCGACAAGACCGAGGGCGCGGTGAAGAGCCTGCAGCACCGCGCGCTCGTCTCGCTCCAGAAGCAGCTCGCCGGCCCGGAGGCCTAGGTGGCGCTTCAGGTCGGGATCGTGGGGCTTCCGGGCTCGGGGAAGACCACGCTCTTCACGGCGCTCACACGCGCGGCCGGAGGCGGGTTCGGCAAGGAGAACGTCGGCATGGCGTCGATCGCCGACGACCGGCTCGACCGCCTGGCCGAGCTCGTCGGTGCGCGCAAGATCACACCGGCCACGATCCGGGTCGTCGACGTGCCGGGTACCGGCCCGGCGCTGCTCGGCGGCCTGCGCCAGGTCGATGCGATCCTCGCCGTTACCGACGGCTTCTCGGAGGGCTCGAACCCGGCCGGCGATCTCGAGACGCTGGAGCTCGAGCTGCTGGTCGCCGACCGCGACCACGTCGAACGGCGGCTGGAGCGGGTCGAGAAGCAGGCGAAGTCCGGGGACGCCACGCTCCGCAAGGAGGTGGACGTGCTGCAGGAGCTGCTCGCGCACCTCGACGCGGGCAACACCCTCCGCGACTTCCCGGGCGAGCTGCCGCCCGAGCTCGAGCCCTTGACCACCAAGCCCCTGCTCGCCGTCGAGAACGGCCCCGGCGGGATCGACCTGAAGCTCGAGGCGGAGCTCGCCGAGCTCCCGGACGAAGAGGCTGCGGCCTACCGGGAGGGGCCATCTGCCCTGGACGAGATCGTGCGCCGGCTCTCGGCCGCGCTCGACCTGATCACGTTCTTCACCGCAGGCGACAAGGAGACGCGCGCCTGGTCGCTGCGCCAGGGCCAGTCCGCGCTCGACGCGGCCGGGACGATCCACTCCGACATCGCGCGCGGCTTCATCCGCGCGGAGACGATCACCTGGAGCGACCTGCTCGACGCCGGCTCCCACGCCGAGGCGGCCAGGCGCGGGACGCAACGGCTGGAGGGCAAGACCTACGTCGTGCAGGACGGCGACGTCCTGAACATCAGGTTCAACGTGTGAGGCCCTAGGCGAGGTCGTCGATGAGCGCGTCCACGCGGCGAGAGATCTCGTCGCGGAGCGCGCGGACCTCGTCGAGCGGCCGGCCCTTCGGGTCCGGCAGGTCCCAGCTCACGTAGCGCTTCCCCGGGACGACCGGGCACGCGTCGTCGCAGGTTGCGACGACCACGTCGGCCCACGCGACGGCCTCGTCGTCGAGCCGCTGCGGGACGTGGTTGCGCGCGTCGAGGCCGAGCTCGTCGAGCACCTCCACGACCTCCGGGTGCACGTAGGGCCCGGGGTCGGAGCCGGCCGAGCGCGCCGTGTGGTTCCCGCCGGCCGCCGCGCGGAAGAGGCGCTCCGCGAGTACGGAGCGGCCGCTGTTCGCGACGCAGACGAAGAGGACGTTCACTCCACGACCTTGCTGCGCCGTTCGAGGAAGAGCACGTCGCGCCACGCGCCGTCGAGCTTCCCCAGCCGCTCGCGCCGGCCGACGACCCGGAAGCCGGCGCGCTCGTGCAACCGGATGCTGACCTCGTTCTCGGGGAAGATGCCGGTCTGGATCGTCCAGATCCCCGCCTCCTCGGTGGAGGCCACGAGCGCGGCGAGCAGGGCTCGGCCGACGCCCCGCCCCTGGGCCGACGCGGCCACATAGACGCTGTTCTCGACCACTCCTCCGTACACGCAGCGATCGGAGACGGGGACGAGGGCGGCCCAGCCGAGGACCGCCGTCTGCTCGGTCGCGACGAGCCGGTGCTCGTCCAGGTGGGCACGATCCCATGCCTCCCAGCTCGGAACCTCGGTCTCGAAGGTCGCGTTGCGGGTCGCGATGCCCTCGGCGTAGATCCGGGCGACCTCCGGCCAGTGGTCGGATCGCAGCGGCTCGATCTGCATGTCACGTAGGAGGTCGATGAGCCCGTTGTAGCTCAGCCGACGGTGAGCAGCGTGGCGCCGGCGAGCACCGCGGCGCCACCGGCGAGCTGGCCATGGCTCAGGCGCTCGCGGAGGAAGAAGGCTGCGAGCCCGACGGTCACCGCCGGGTAGAGGGAGGTCAGCACCGAGACGACGCTGAGCAGGCCGCGTGTCGAGGCGAGCGCGAAGAGGACGTTCGCCGCCGTGTCGCAGAGCCCGACCGCGAGCACGGGGGCCAGCAGCGCTCGTTCCACCCTCAGCGTGACCCCGGCCGCGAGCACTGCGGAGAACGCGAGCGCCGACGAGGTCAGGCGGGCGACGAGCACCGTCCACGGGACGCTGTCGTCCGCGCCGGCGCCCAGGAAGACGAAGTAGAAGCCGAAGCCGAGCGCTGCGATCAGCGCGAGCCCGACGCCGGCCGAGACGCCTCTCGTCGCGCCGGGCGCGCGCGAGACGAACACGAGGCCGGTGAGCGCGACCACGACGCCGGCGAACTGGACGGCCGAGGGGCGCTCGCCGCGCGCGACGCCGTACGCGAAGGGAATCGCGGCCGCCACGCTCGAGATCGGAGCGATGACGCCCATCGCCCCGACCGCCATCCCGCGATAGAGCGCCCCGAGGCCGACGGCGCCGCAGACGCCGGCTGCCATCGCTGCGGCGGTCGCGCCCGCGCCGAGGAACGGCTCCGCCGCCACGACTGTCCACACGCAGACGGCGACCGCGCCGGCGAGCTGCGAGATCCCGAGGACGGTGAGGACGTGCAGTCGCCGGGACGAGAGCCCGCCGAGGAAATCGCCGACGCCGTACGAGAGGCTGGCGCCGAGGGCGAGGACGACCGCGACCAGAAGGGGCCTCTAGTCGTCTCCGACGGGGCGGGTCGCCGCGACCGCGTCGAGCAGGTTCACGTGGTAGAGAACGGCCGCCTCTGCCGTGCGCGAGGCGCTGCGGTCGTGGTGGCACGCGACTGCGTGCAGGAGTTCGCTGCGCACGGACTCCTCGAGCGCCGTGGCGCGCGCTTCGATCAGGCGGAGGCCGAGGTGAACGTGGCCGAGGAGCCGGCCCTCGTCGGTCGGCTTGAAGGTCGGCGCTCCCCGCAGCTCCTCCGTCCGGCCGACGTCGTGCAGCAACGCCGCGGCGACGAGGAGGTCGGAGCGGAGCCTCGGGTGGAGCTGGGCGGTCTCGCGCGCGAGCGTGGCGACGCCAACGGTGTGCTCGAGCAGGCCACCTGCGTACGAGTGGTGCGTGTCGGAGGCGGGGAGACCCCGCAGGGCCGTGCGCAGCCGTGCGTCGCCGAGGAAGCCGCCGACGAGCGCCCGGAGCCCGGCATGCGCGACCTCGTCGGCGAGGAACTCGAGGAAGCCGTCGAGCTCATCGGCGTCCCGCCGGAGCCTGGGCGCCAGCTGTGCCGGGTCGGCGTCCGAGGTCTCGACCGAGCGCACCTCGAGCTGCAGCCGCTCTCCGAAGCGCGAGACGCGGCCGAGCACGCGGACCGCATCGCCCTCGGCGAAGCGTCCGTCGAGCAGCTCGACGTCGTTCCACACGCGAGCTTCGATCCGCCCCGTTGCGTCGACGAGCTCGAGCGCGAGGTACGCGGCGCCCTTCTTCGTCCGGAGCCGCTGTTTCCGCGCCACCGCGTACACGCCCTCCACGACGCGATCCTCGGCGAGCTCGGCGATGCTGCTCATGCAGCGGAGTCTAGGCCGCAGACGTGTTGGTACGCTCGCCCGCGATGGCCGTCGTCAAGCCCTTTCGCGCGCTCCGCTACGACGTCGAGACGGCAGGCCCGCTCGAGTCGCTCGTCGCACCGCCCTACGACGTCATCTCCCCCGAGCAGCGCGACGAGCTGCGGGCGAGGAGCCCGCACAACGTCGTCCACCTGACCCTGCCCGACTCCGAGGAGCAGGCTGCATCCGAGCTCGAGCGCTGGCGCGCCGACGGTGTCCTCGTCGACGAGGAGCCCGCGGTGTGGGCGCTCTCGCAGGCGTACGTCGGCCCCGACGGGGTGGCGCGGGAGCGCTTCGGCGTGGTCGCGTCGCTGAAGGTCGAGCCGTATGCGACCCGGACGGTCCTGCCCCACGAGCGCACACACAGCGGCCCGAAGGAGGGGCGGCTGCGCCTCCTGCGGGCGACCGGCGTCCAGCTCGAGCCCATTTTCCTGCTCCACGACGGCCCGGCGCCGGTTGGGCAACCCGACCGCGCGCCCGATCTGGAGGTCGAGGGAACGCGCCTCTGGCGGCTCGACGACCCGTCGCTCGTGCGCGCCTACGACGACAAGCAGCTGCTGATCGCAGACGGCCACCATCGCTACGAGACCGCGCTGGCCTTCCACGAGGAGGAAGGGACGCCCGCGAGCGCGCAGATGCTCGTCGTGCTCGTCTCGACGGACGACCCCGGGCTGGAGATCTTCCCGACGCACCGGCTCTTCGCCGGCCCACGGCGGCTGGAGGGCGATCGCGTCGAGGTGAACGATCCCGAGGCCGCGCTCGAGACGCTGACCGGTGACAGGCCGGCGGTCGTCGAGGTGACGGCCGACGGCGCCGCGATCGTCCGGGGCGACGCCGGGCTCCTGGACGTCCAGCTCGTCGACACGCTGGGCCACGACGGCATCTCGTACACGCCGGACGTCGTCGAGGCCCTCGGGCGCGTCTACGAGGGTGATGCCGCGGTCGCGTATCTGATGCGGCCGACCCGGATCGAGGACGTCTTCCGCCTCGCGCGCGCCGGCGAGGTGCTGCCGCCCAAGACCACGTACTTCTTCCCGAAGCTGGTCTCGGGCCTGCTCTTCCACCCCGTATGACGCCGTGGCTCGAGGCGTGCCGCGCCGCCGCCGGCGACGTGCGCGACACGCTCGCGGCGCTGCCGACGCGCGTCGAACGGGAGCCCGTGCTGAGGGTCGGCGAGGGCGGCGACGAGACGACCGCGATCGACGCCGCCGCGGAGGAGGTCGTGATCGCGCGGCTCGCTCAGGTCTCCGAGGGGTTCACGCTCGTGTCCGAGGAGCTCGGCGAGGCGACCTACGGCTCGGGCGGGCCGTGGCACGTCGTCGTCGATCCGATCGACGGCTCCTTGAACGCGAAGCGGGGAATCCCGTTCTTCTCGCTCTCCGTGGCCGTCGCGGACGGCCGGTCGATGGGCGACGTCGTGTTCGGCTACGTCTACGACTTCGGCACCGGTGAGGAGTGGACGGCGACCCGCGGCGGGGGCGCGTTACCTCGATGGCGAGGCGCTCGGCGGCGTGCGGCCGAAGGACGAGATCGAGATCCTCTCGTTCGAGGCGACGACGACCGCAGAGGTGTCCGAGCGGGCCGCCGCCGTCGTCGGGGCTGCGCATCGGCTGCGGATCATGGGCTCGCTGGCGCTCTCGCTGTGCCACCTCGCGGCCGGTCGCGTCGACGGGGTCTGCTCGCTGAAGCCGGCGCGTTCGGTCGACATCGCGGCCGGTCAGCTGCTCGTCCGCGAGTGCGGGCTCGCGATCGACCTGTTCGAGGATCCGCCCTTTCTCGACGCGCCGCTGGACCTGATCGGACGCTCCCGCGTGGTCGCGGCCGGGACGGACGAGCTCTGCCGGAGTCTGGCCGCTGCGCTCTCCGGGTGACGTCGCTGGGTAGCAGGAAGCCTGCGCACTACACTGAAATATGCGGGAGCCGACTCCCGGCCCGTGCTCGCTTTCCCCAGAGGCGAGCAGGGGTGGCGCCCTTCTTCCGCCCCTCCCGACCCGGTGGACAACCTAGAGCAACAGCCCAGATCACTCGCCGACCCCTCGACGATTCTCGTCTGTGACGACGATCCGAGCCTGCGCGAGCTCGTGCGCGCCGTGCTCGGGCCGCGCTACCGCTTCATCGAGGCGGCGGACGGCAAGGAGGCGCTCACGGCGATGCGCGAGCTGTCGCCGGATCTGATCGTGCTCGACGTCATGCTCCCCGGGCTGAGCGGGATCGACGTGCTGGAGGCGATCCGGGCCGACGACGAGCTGCGCGGCACGCCGGTCGTCGTGATCACGGCCTGGAGCCACGCGGAGGTGGAGGCCTGGACCGCGGGCGCCGACCGCTTCGTCTCGAAGCCGTTCGATCCCGACGAGCTGAGCCGTGCGGTCGAGGAGCTGCTCGCATGACGCTCGCCGGACGGATGTGGATCGCGAGCGCGATCCTGGCCGCGCTCGTCGCGGCCGCCTTCTCCGCGCTGATCCTGGCGGTGGACGCGCAGCGCGGTGCGACGGCGCGCGAGCACCGCTCGAACGACGTCACCGTCGCGACGCTGCAGCTGGAAAAGCTGGTCGTCGACATGGAAACCGGGCTTCGTGGCTTCAGCCTGACGGGGGAGGACACGTATTTGGCGCCGTATACGAGGGCCCGAAGAGCGCTCCCAACACGGATCGCTGCGCTGCAGCAGCTCGTCCAGAACGATGCGCAGCAACGCGAGCGAGCGCGTGTGCTGGAGCGGCAGATCAACGCGTACGATCTCGGACCATGCCGTGCTGCTGGTCAGCCTCGTTCGTCAGGACCTTGACATCGCACGCCAAGGACTGTTCGAGCAGGAGAGCCTGCGTCGCACGAACGAGATCCGCGCCCTGTTTCAGGCAGTTCCTCGGCACCGAGCGATCACCGCCGCGAACGCGGCGGCGGCTGACGCCGAGAGCCGTTCCGACCGGGCCGTCCTCGTCGGCGCGCTCGGGATCGGCGCCTCGACGCTGCTGATCATCCTCTTCGGCATCATCCTGGCACGCTCGATCGGTCGCCCCGTGCGCGCCGTCGCTTCGGGGGCCTCCCGCCTTGCCGCCGGCGATCTCTCGCTGCGGCTGCCGACGGAGGGCCCCGGCGAGATCGGCGAGCTCACCACTGCGTTCAACGAGATGGCGGGCCGCCTGGAGGAGGGCCGCGGGGAGCTGCAGGAGCAGAACGAGAAGCTGCGGGAGAGCGAGCGGATGAAGACGGAGCTGATCAGCATCGTCTCGCACGAGCTGCGCACGCCGCTCGCGAGCGTGCTCGGCTTCACCTCGCTGCTCCTCAAGCGCGAGTTCGACACCCCGACCCGGCGGCACTACCTCGGGATCGTCGACGCACAGGCACGTCGGCTGGCGGCCCTGCTCGAGGACTTCCTCGACATGCAGCGGATGGAGCACGAGGGCCTCGACCTGGACACCGAGAAGGTCGATCTCGCGTCGTTGCTCGACGAGCAGGCGCAGCTCTACCGCGCCCAGAGCGCGAAGCACGAGGTGGAGGTGTCGCTCGAGCAGCGGCCGCTGCCGGTCCGCGGCGACCGGAACCGCCTGGCCCAGGTGATCGGGAACCTGCTTTCGAATGCGATAAAATACTCGCCGGACGGAGGCGTCGTGAGCCTCACGGCCGCGCGGGACGGGCAGGGCGTCCGCGTGACCGTGCGTGACGACGGCCTGGGCATACCGTCCGATCAGCAGGACCGGATCTTCACCAAGTTCTTCAGAGGGGACGCGGGAGCGACGGGCATCACGGGCACCGGGCTCGGGCTCGCCGTCTCGCGCGAGATCGTCGAGGCGCACGGCGGCCGCATCGGCTTCGACAGCGACGCCGGCAGCGGCTCGACGTTCTGGCTGGAACTGCCCGACGCGGCCGACGCGGGGCAGGACTCAAGCACGACCAACACGAAGGAGACGCTCAGATGAACGCCAAGCTCGGTTCGCTGGTGGTGGGAGTCCTCGCGGGCGCCGCTCTCGTGGCGATCCCGTGGGAGGCCTCGTCGGAGGCGGGTACCGGTCCGGCCACGATCCGGATCACCAATCGCCAGGTGAAGGTGACCCGGGTCGACGTGGGGCGGCCCGGCAAGTCCCCGGGCGACATGGAGATCATCCGCCAGCGGCTGTACAACGTCCGCGTGATCGGACGCGCCGAGCTCCTGTGCACGTTCGTGGACAACCGGCGTGAGCGAGTCTGCCGCGGCACGTACTTCCTGCCGCGCGGCAAGATCATCGTCGGCGGCTCGCTCCAGTACCGCCAGTTCTACGATCTCGCCGTGACCGGCGGCACGGGCCTGTACGACAACGCTCGCGGGACGCTCACGGTCACACAGACGGCCCAGCGGCCCGTGCGCGACCTCGTCATCTTCAGGTTGGTTGGTTAGGCGCAGGATGGGCATCCGCAGCAGCGGATGCCCATCGCGCGAAGACCCCTAAAGGGGCCGCTTCGCGGCCCAAGAGTCTCCGACCGCACGAGGCCGCTGCGGCCGGCACCGCCCGCGCTAGGCTCTCTGTATGGCCGTCGATCGGGATCAGGTGCTGCTCGCGCTCGAACGGGTGATCGATCCCGAGCTGCGCAAGCCCGTCACGGACCTCGACATGGTGCGTGACGTCGAGATCGACGGCGCGTCCGTCTCGGTCACGATTGCGCTGACCGTCGCCGGCTGCCCGCTGCGCTCGTCCTTCCAGGACCAGGTCGCAGAGCACGTCGCCTCCGTGCCCGGAGTCGGTCGCGTGGAGCTCCACTTCGACGTCATGAGCGCCGAGGAGAAGAAGGCGCTGACGACGAAGCTGCGCGGCGGCCGGCCCGAGAAATCGATCTCGGTCGATCCGGCGACGCGCGTGATCGCCGTTGCGAGCGGCAAGGGAGGAGTCGGCAAGTCCTCACTCACCGTCAACCTCGCGGCCGCGCTCGACGCGCTCGGCCAGCGAGTCGGACTGATCGACGCGGACGTGTACGGGCACTCGATCCCGCACATGCTCGGCATCGACCAGCGCCCGATCGTCGTCGACAAGATGATCGTGCCGCCGGTCCGCGGCCGGCTCAAGTTCATCTCGATCGGCAGCTTCCTGGACGAGAACGCACCGGTCATGTGGCGCGGGCCGATGCTGCATAAGGCGCTCGAGCAGTTCCTCTCCGACGTGCACTGGGGCGAGCTCGACACGATGCTGATCGACATGCCCCCCGGCACGGGCGACATGGCCATCTCGCTCGCACAGCTCCTGCCCCGCGCCGAGGTGCTCGTCGTGACGACGCCTCAACCGGCGGCGCAGCAGGTGGCCGTCCGCGCCGCCCAGATGGCGGTCAAGGGCGGGATGCGCCTGCTGGGCGTGGTCGAGAACATGTCGTATCTCGTCGGCACCGGCCAGGAGCTCTTCGGCTCGGGCGGCGGGCAGGCGCTGGCCGACGAGGTCGGCGCACCCCTTCTCGGCAGCGTCCCGCTCGACCCTCTCCTGCGCGAGGCGGCGGACGCGGGCACGCCTGTCGTGGAGAGCGACCCCGAGTCGGAGGCCGCACAGGCGATCGTGGCGATCGCCGAGGCCATCGCGGCGCCGCGCCCCGGCGCGATCCGCAAGCCGCTCACGGTCCTGTCCTAGCCCGGATGCACGAAGGGCGCCCGCAGGCGCCCTTCGCAATCACTCCCACGTGCGGGTCTAGTGACGCTTGGAGAGCTTCGCGAGCACGTAGCTCCCGGCGATCTGCGCGCAGTGCATCTCGACCCGGTCGCCCGCCTCGAAGCGAGACGTGCTCGGTGACGCGCTCGTGATCGAGCAGCTCTGCGTCGCGCCGCCGTCCGCGGGCTTCACCGCGATCGCCGACGTTGTCAGCGACTCGATCGCGCCGCGCACCTGAAGGCGGACACTCGGCCTCTTGCTCTCGTGCTTGCAGGACGTCCGCTTCACGAGCACGGCGGCGTTCGTCGACGTGCCCGAGCCGATCGCACCGGCCGCCAGCCCCGTCGTCTTGTCGAAGGTCGCCGTGAAGCTGCCGAACAGCGCCCCGTGCCCACGGCCGGCGTTTCCGCGCAGCCAGCCGTCGAGCTTGCCGTCGACATTGACGGCCGTGAGGTGCGCCGTCGTGCGGCTGTCGTCGCCACGGACCTTGAGCCAGCCGTCGACCCAGCCGAGCTTCGTCGTCGTGTTGTAGAGGCTGTGCAGCCGGACCTCGACCGCTCCGCTCAGGCCGGCGGTGGTGCTCGTCGCCGTGCCCGTGTAGCGCGCGCTCGAGACCTCGATCGTCTGCCCGTCGCACGTGTACGTGCGCGTCGTCAGGTGGCTGCTCGTCGGAGCGGAGAAGGTAGCACTCGCGGCGCTCACGTTCCCGGATTTCAGGTGTGCCACGGCGACGCTCGAGGCCACGAGGGCGGCGAGTGCGACCACGCCTAGCCAGGTAATTCGCTTCATGTCTCGTCTCCCGGAAATCGATTGGTGTTCCACCGATAGAAGACGCTGCCGCAGGCGATTTCCAGCACCCTAGCGGTAAGGATTTCGTGAGCATTCCGTGAGCGGGGCCGAATAGACTCGCGGTGTGGGGCCTGAGGAGGCACGCGCTCGGCTTGGGGCGCTCGGCTACGGCCCGGCCGACGTCGAGACCCTCTTCGCGCACTTCGACGACGCCGAGCGACGCGGGAAGCTCGGTCATGGGCACGCGCGGATCGAATGGCTGGGAACGCAGGAGGTCGATCCGGCTGCACGTGCGGTCAAGGTCGTGTCCGAGCCCGGCTTCGAGCGCTGGGAGGCGCGCGGGCGGCTGGGCTACCTCGTGCTCGCCGAGATCTGCGCGGAGCTCGTGGCGAGCGAGCCGCGGGCGGTGCGGGTCGTTGCGGCGGACGCGTTCCCGACGGGGCATCTCGGCTACTGGGTGCGCGGGCTCGCGGAGGCCGGCCTCGTCGCCCTGCTCACGGCGACGTCGCCGGCCAGGCTCCCGCACCCCGAGGGCGACACACCGCTCGTTGGCACGAACCCGCTCGCGATCGCGTTGCCGAATCCGGACGGGGAGCCGATCGTCAGCGACGTCTCCATGGGCGCTGTCACCTACGGCGACGTGATCAGGGGCGCCGCCCGCGCGGACGAGCTTGTCCCTTTCGGCGGCGAGCAGGCGCACAAGGCGTTCGCGCTTGCCCTCGGGCTCGAGGGGCTTGTCACGTCGTTCGTCGGGGAGCGGCACGGGATCGTGCTCGTGGCGGCGAAGCCCGAGTTCGACGGCTTCGCCTCGGCGCTGCGGGGCCGCGCCGAGGGCCTGCGCCTTCCGGGAGACGCCTAGCCAGCCGCGGCCGGGAAACGCGGGTCGTCCCGGATCGAATCGAAGTCCGAGTCCGTCTGGGCGGCCTCGCGGAAGCGCGGCTGCAGCTCGATCGCGCGCGCGAGGTGCCCGAGCGCGTCGTCCGTGCGGCCGAGGTGGCTCTCGGCGCACGCGAGGTTGTAGAGCACACCTGCCTGGTCAGGCTCCTCCCGGTGCGCCTGTTCGAAGAACTCGACTGCGCGCTCGTACTCCCCCGAGGCGAAGAAGCGCAGACCAGCCGCATGCCGCTCCCAGGGTGAGACCGAGAAGCCCTTGCCCCGCTCGCCTCCAGCGACGAGGATCGTCGTGCCGGCCTCCTCCGCTCTCGCCGACCGCTTCACCGCCGGATCGCGCACGAAGACGAGCTTGCCCGCCGGCGCGTCGACGGTCTCGCCGCCGACGGTGAACGTCGCGTGCCCCGCTAGGACGACGTAGAGCTCCTCGTGGCCGCCCGCGCTGCCCTCGGCCTCGTCGTGCTCCTCGATCAGCGTCTGCCCGGCCTCCGTCGCCTGCCAGGCGTTGACCCCGAAGGCGGTGATGTCGAACGCAGTTCGGATCGGGAACCAGCGCGACTGCTGCACGTTGACGATGTCTCCGACGTCCTCGAGGCTCGTGACGACCCAGCGCTCGCTCATGCCGGGAACCTCGTGTCGGACCGGATCGAGTCCAGGTCCTCGTCATCGCCGGCCCACTCGCGGAACTTGTCGCCGCCGAGCTCGACAGCGCGGTTGAGGTCGTCGAGCGCGGCGTCCGATCGGCCCGCGAGCGCCTCCCAGCAGGCCCGCTGATAGAAGAGCATCGGGTGCTCGGGGTGATGCTCGAAGCCGGCGTCGATCTCCGCGATCGCCGCCTCGTGATCGCCCGCCAGGCCTTTGGCGGACGCGGCGAACCAGAACTCCCAGCCCGAGACCTCGTAGGCCTCGCCGGGCTTGCCGCCGAGCGCGAGCACGGTCGTCCCCGCCTCCTGCGCCACCGCGGCTCGGCGCACGGAGGGATCGCGCAGGTAGACGAGCGTGCCCATGGGGGCGTCGACGTCCTCTCCGTCAAGGGTGAAGCGGGCGTGACCGGCCACGACGACGTAGAGCTCCTCGTGGCCGAGCTGCTGTTCGGTGTGCTCCTCGACGACCTCCTGGCCCGCTTCCTGCGCCGTGTAGGCGTTGACCCCGAAGGCGCGCACGTCGAAGCGGCGGCGCACCGGCGTCCAGCGCAGGGTTCCAGGCCCCGGAAGGGCCTCGATCTCGGACAGGCTCGAGGCGTCCCAACCCTTCACGACTTCCTCCTCAGCGTCTCGAGCACGACGGGATCGATCGCGTCGTCTCCGTCGACGCGCTCTTCCAGGTTCTCGACGCCGGCCCAGTCCTCGAGCCGCTCGTAGCCGAGTCGCCCGAGGCGGTCGTGCAGCTCTGTCCGCAGCGTGTCGTCCACCGTCACCCAGCGGTCGCGAGGGGTCCGGCCGAAGAGGGCGTCGTGGATGCCGTAGACCCGGCGGAGCTCCTCGATCGGGCGTTCGTGATCGTCGACGCGCAGGTCGACGAGGACATCGGAGAGCCCGGCGTAGCCGCCGTCGCGCTCCACCACGAGGAGGGAGGCCGACTGCTGGCCGCGGCGGTCGCCCCCGGCCGCCTGGGCGGCGGCGAGGCAGTCGAGCAGGCGCTCGGCCAGCGGGCCGCTCGTGCCCTCGAAGGTCGCGGCGAGCGCGTCGACGGTCTCACTGGAGACGAGGATGTTCCCCTGGGCGGCGTAGCCGGTGCCGGTGCGTCCGCCTGCCCATTCGTGGCAGCCGGGGCCGGTGAAGCTCGCGGCGCGCCCCTGGGCGTCGACGACGCCGAGCTGGCGACTGTCGCGCTCGTCGTCCGCATTGGTCAGTCGTGCGACGACGGCCTCCGCGTCCAGGCCGTCGCGCAGCAGTGCCAACCCGTCCGGGCCGTAGCGGGGGTTCGCGTACGACTGCGTCGCGACGGCGCCCACATGCGGCTCGGCCCAGGGCACGACCGAGCCGACGGCGAGGAACTTCGACTGCACCGCCACGCCCCACTGGCCCGCATCGAGGTCGCACGCGACGATCGAGTACGTGGAGATCGGCCTAGCCGTAGGTCAGCTCCGTCAGATCCAGGGCGAGCAGCTCCTCGGTCGGGACGAGCACCGAGGCCACCTCCGGGCGCGCGAGCGCAGCGCGGACCGCTTCGGGCGTTCCCGCTCGCACGACGACGGGCGTCCCGTCGGCGTGTGCGGCGCGCAGGCGGGCGTCGTCGGCGACGTCGTCGAGCACGAGCGCGCCCTCGACGTCCAACGCCCCGTCCAGCGCGAGCTCCGGCACGCGTCGGCCCGTCGCCCCGTACCAGCGCTCCCTCACAGCTCGACCGATCCTCCCGGCGCCGGCGCCTCGATCTCCACTCCTGGGGCCAGCTGACGCAGCTGCTCCGGCGTGCCGGTGAGCAGGGGGAAGGTGCCGTAGTGGGAGGGCACGCAGCGCTTCGCGCCGAGGAGCTCGAGCGCCACGGCGGCCTCGCGCGGGCCCATCGTGAAGTGGTCGCCGATCGGCAGCACGACGAGGTCCGGCTCGTAGATCCGCGCGATCAGCTCCATGTCGCCGAAGACGTTCGTGTCTCCCGCGACGTAGAGCTTGAAGCCGCTCTCGAGCTCGATCACGAGCCCGCAGGACTCGCCCAGGTAGACGAACGTCCCGCCGTCGAAGCCGCTGCTCGAGTGGTTGGCGTGGGTCAGCGTGACCTTGATCCCGTCCGCGTCGATCGTCCCGCCCTTGTTGAACGCTTCCGCCATGTTCTCCGAGAGGCCCTTCGTGGAGAGCCAGCCGCGCAGCTCGACCTGCGCGAGGACGGGGCACGAGAAGCGCTTCGCCAGGGCGAGCGTGTCACCGACGTGGTCGTCGTGGCCGTGCGTGAGGAGAATCAGGTCGACGCGCTCCGGCTCCTGCTCCGCCTCCGGGCAGGAAGGGTTGCCGGTCAGGAACGGATCGATGTAGATCCGCTTGCCGCCGGGGCTGTCGAGGCGGAAGGCGGCGTGGCCGAGCCAGGTGAGCGTTCCGTTCGTAGACATGCCCGAATGTTACGGAGATCTCTCGAGTCGTCGGGCACACCTCCGCGGGGCGGAGGCCGGCTTCGCCGGCCGGGAGCCTAGTCCCCTTCCCTCTCGCGCTGACGAGAAAGAAGGGGGCTCACGGGGGAAACATGGTTTCCCCCGTGCTAAGAGGACCGTCCGGTCCGGCGGCGAACATGCGCGCCATGAGCCTTCGCCTTCTCACCGTCGCCCTCGTCCTCGCCGCCGTCAGCGCCGATGTCAGCGGCGAGCACGCACTCGCCTACTACGCGCTCGTGGCCTCCGTCCCGGCTGCGGCCGTGGCCGCGCTTGCAGCGCTCGGAGCGATCCTCGACCACACCGCGGCCGAGCCCGCGGATCGCGCCTCCGCAACGCTCTCCGCCCTGCTCCTGCCCTTCCTGCTGCTGGCGACTGCCGTGCGGGCTCCACTGCTCGCGGAGGGACCGCCTCCAGCCGTCAGCGTCGGCGCCGTCGTCTGCTGCCTCGGCATCCTCGCGCTCCAGGGCCTCGTCGCCGCCGCGGTGGTCGTCGAGCGCACGCGCCTCGGCGCACCCCTGAAAAACCGGTAGGGATCGAGCTGGTTGGGACGCCGAAGGCGGCCCCTTCAGGGGTCTTGGCGCATCCTGCGCAGAGAATCAGAGCGGGAGTGAGCTTGCGGCGTCGCGCGCGAGGTCGATCAGCGGCTGCACGAAGAAGAACGAGCCCACAGTGACGGCCAGCGACACGGCCACGGCGGTCACGAGGAGCGGATCGCGGGGCGGCGACCCGCCTGCGACCACGGGCCGAAGCTCGGCCTCCGGGCGCATGTACATCGCCCGCACGACGTTCAGGTAGTAGTACAGCGAGACCGCCGTCGCGGCGACGCCGACGATCACGAGCCACGTCCAGCCCGCCTCGTAGGCCGCCGAGAAGACGTAGAACTTGCCGACGAAGCCGCCGGTGAGCGGCAGGCCCATGAAGCCGAGCATGAACACCCACATGGCGACGCCGAGGAACGGCCGCTCCCAGCCGAAGCCGCCCAGGTTGTCCAGCGTCGCCGGCACGCCGAGCTCGCGCTCGCGGGCGGCCACGACCGCGAACGCACCGATCGACATCGCTCCGTACGGGATCAGGTAGTAGAGAAGAGCGCGCCCGCCGAGCGCGTTGTTCGCTGCGATCGCGATCAGCATGAAGCCCGCGTGCGAGACGGAGGAGTAGGCCAGCAGCCGCTTCAGGTCGCGCTGTACGAGCGCGGCGAAGTTGCCCACGGCCAGCGAGACGACGGCGATCACGGCGACCGCAACCGTCCAGAGGTCCTCCTGCGCGGGGAACGCGACGGTGAGGATGCGCAGTGTCAGCACGAGTGCCGCGACCTTCGTCGCCGCGGACATGAAGGCCGTCACCGACGTCGGCGCGCCCTGGTAGACGTCGGGCGTCCACATGTGGAACGGCGCCGCGGACGCCTTGAACCCGAGCCCGGCGATGATCAGAGCTAGTCCGGCGAGCAGCAACTCGTCGTCGACTCCGGCCGCGGCGATCTCGGAGAAGCCGAGCTCCCCGGTGGCGCCGTAGACGAGAGCGGAGCCGAAGAGCAGGATCGCGGAGCCGAAGGCGCCGACGATCAGGTACTTGAGCCCGGCCTCGAGCGAGGTGTCGCGGTGCGTGTCGAGCGCGCAGAGGATGTAGAGCGCGATCGAGAACCACTCGAGGCCGAGGAACAGCGTCATCAGGTTCGACGCCGTGACGAAGAACATCATCCCTGCGCCGGCGGCCGCGAGCAGCGCGTAGTACTCGCCGGAGTGGTCGCGGCGGCCCTCGCCCCAGGAGACCAGGACGGACAGCGCGCCCGCGCCGGCCAGGATGACCGCTGCCAGCGCTCCGAGGCGGTCGCGCGTCATCGAGTCCGCCAGGAGCTCCTCGGGCACGGCGGTCTCGGAGAACACGATCCCGGCCAGCACGCCGGCCGCGATGAAGCCGGCTCCGGCGATGTAGGCGCCGAAGCCGCGGCGCACCGACGCGGGCATCAGCACCGAGCCGAGCAGGGCCACCCCGGCCGCCGCGAGCAGCGCGAGCGACGGTGAGAGCGCGAGCCAGTCGACCTGCGGCGTCTCGATCACGGCTCGTCCTCCGCGATCGGAGCGTAGGCGGTCCAGCCCGCGGGTTGTGCGACCGGGATCGACCGCTCGGTGATCGCCGCCGGCCAGGCCGAGAGCACGAGGAGCAGGCCCACGAGCGGCACGAGCACGGCGAGCTCCGGCCCGCGCAGGTCGAGCCGGTCGTCGCGGACGTCGAAGCCGCGGGCGCGATGCAGCACGGCCGAGATCAGCCGGAGCATGTACATCGCCGCCAGCACGATCGCGCCCGCGCCGATCGCCGCCCACCACCAGCCCTCGTCGTAGACCCCGGCGAGGATCAGGAACTCGCCCGCGAACGCGGCCGAGCCGGGCACGGCCAGCGCGATCACACCCGTCGTCATGAGCAGCGTCGCCAGCATCGGTCGCCCCTTGGCCATCCCGCCGAGCACGCCGAAGTCGCTCGTGCCGCCAGTGCGGGTCTCGATCATCCCGGCGAGCAGGAAGAGCGTCGCCGAGACGAGCCCGTGCGCGACCGAGTGCAGGATCGCCCCGTTGACGCCGAGCTCGTTCAGCGAGAAGAGCCCGAGCACGATCAGGCTCATCTGGCTCATCGACGAGTAGGCGACGACGGCGCGGAAGTCGCGGGCGCGGAACGCGAGCAGCGAGCCGTAGACGAGGCCGATCGCCGCGAGGACGAGGATCGTCACCTGGAAGTCGTCCACCGGCCCCGGGAACTTCTCGATCACGATCCGCAGCAGGCCGAAGACGGCCGCCTTCGAGATCACGCCGGAGAGGATCGCCGACAGCTCGGGAGGCGACTCGCGATAGGTATCGACGAGCCACCCGTGGAAGGGGAAGAGCGGCGCCTTGACCGCGAACGCGACAAGGAAGCCGAGGAACATCCACGTGCTGTCGGACCGGCCCGAGTCGACGAGGTCGAAGGTGCCCTGCGAGAGGCCGAAGGCGATGATCGAGGCCAGCATCAGCAGTGACCCGGCCATCGTGTAGATGACGAACTTCGCCGTCGCCGCGACTCGCCGTGGCCCGCCCCAGACGCCGATCAGGACGTAGATCGGGATCAGCATCGCCTCGAAGAAGACGTAGAAGAGGAGCAGGTCCTGGGCGGCGAAGACGCCGACGATCGAGCCCGTCAGGAAGAGCATCAGCCCGTGGTAGGCGCGGGCGCGCTCCCGGTTCGCCCACCAGGCGTAGGCGATCGCCGCCGCACAGACGATCACCGTCAGTCCCGCGAGCCAGAGCGAGAAGCCGAGGAAGCCGACGTGGTAGGAGACGCCGAGGTCGCTGAACCAGCTCTGGCGGTCGACGAGCTGGAGGTCGCCCTCGAAGTCGAACTGCGTCACCGCCACCGCCCAGAGCGCCACCTCGGCGAGCGCGACGAGGAACGCGAGCGCGCCCGCGGCCCGGCCCGGCAGCGGCAGGATCCAGACGACGAGCGCGCCCGCCAGCGGCAGGAGGATCAGGGCGGTCGTCATCGCACGCTCAGGAAGACGACGACGACGACGGCGGCACCCAGCGCGATCGCGAGGGCGTAGCTACGCAGGTAGCCGGTCTGCGCCTCGCCGAGCGCACCGCCTGCGCGGCGCGCGCCGAAGGTGACGCCCGTGATCGAGCCGCCGATCAGCGGCTCCTCGACCCCCCGGCGCCAGAGACCGGCGATCGCGACGGCCGGCTTGTAGAAGACGAGGTCGTACAGCTCGTCGAAGTAGAACTTGTGCTCGAGGACGTTCTGGGCGGCCGCACTGCGCGGTACCGCCGCACGGCGGGCGCCGTACAGCCACCAGGCGATCCCGATGCCGACCAGGCCGAGCCCGACTGCCATGGCGCTCGCGGCGTAGTCCTGAGCCGTGGTCGGCTCGACGAGCGGCTCGGCGACCGTATGCAGCCAGTCGCTGACGAGATGCCAGAGGCCGGGGATCTGAATCAGGCCGCCGACCGCCGCGAGCACGGTCAGCACCGCCACCGGGACGGTCATCGTCCAGGGGCCCTCGGCATGGTCGTGCTCGTGGGAGTGCTCCTGCACGAGCGGCGACGGCTCGCCGCCGAAGACGATGAAGTAGAGGCGGAAGGTGTAGAGCCCGGTCAGGAGCGTCCCGATCAGACCGGCGACGAGCAGCACGATCCCGTAGCTGCCGCTCGCGAGCGCCGAGGCGAGGATCGCGTCCTTGGAGAAGAATCCGGAGAAGATCGGGATCCCGACGAGCGCGAGCGAGCCGACGAGGAACGCGAGCCAGGTCTTCGGCATCACGTGGCGCAGGCCGCCCATCCGGCGGATGTCCTGTTCGCCGGCCAGGTGGTGGATCACGAGCCCTGCGGCCAGGAAGAGCAGCGCCTTGAAGAAGGCGTGCGTCATCAGGTGGAACATCCCGTTCGCGTACGCGCCGAGCCCGACGGCGACGAACATGTAGCCGATCTGCGACATCGTCGAGTAGGCGATCACGCGCTTGATGTCCGTCTGCACGAGCGCGATCAGCCCCGCAACGACGAGGGTCACGGCTCCGAGCCCCGCCGCGAGGTCCTGGATCGTCGGCGCCAGCTCGAACAGTGGGTGCGCGCGCACGATCAGGTAGACGCCTGCCGTCACCATCGTCGCCGCGTGGATCAGCGCCGAGACCGGCGTCGGCCCTTCCATCGCGTCGGGGAGCCAGGTGTGGAGCGGGATCTGGGCCGACTTCGCGACGGCGCCGCCGAGCAGCCCGAGCGCGACGAGGTTGAGCGCCGTCGAGGACAGCCCGGGCGCGGCCGCGAAGACGGCGTCGAAGTCCAGCGAGCCGGTTTGCCAGATCAGGACGAAGAACGCGAGCGCCATCGTCGCGTCGCCGAACGCGTTCATCACGAAGGCCTTCTTGGCGGCCGCGACCGCCTCTGCGCGTTCGTGCCAGAAGCCGATCAGCAGGTACGACGCGAGCCCGACGAGCCCCCAGCCGACGAGCAGGAGCAGGAAGTTGCCCGCCTGGACGAGCATCAGCATCGCGAAGACGAAGAGCGACATGTAGGCGAAGTAGCGCCGTTCCTCGTCGTCCCCGTCCATGTAGCCGACCGAGTAGAGGACGATCAGCCCGCCGACGCCGGAGACGATCAGCATCATCATCACCGAGAGCGGATCGACGAGCAGCGTCATGCCGACGTCGAAGCTCCCGGTCGAGAGCCATGTCCACGCCGTGGTCAGGTGCGAGCGGTCTTCCTCGCCCTTCCCGAGCAGCGCGAAGAACGACACGAGCGCGCCGCCGAAGGCGACGAAGACGGAGAGCGTCGAGATCCAGCCCGCGGTGCGGCGGCCGATCGTGTCGCCCATGACGGTGATCGCGAACGCGCCCGCGAGCGGGGCGAAGAGGCAGATCCAGGCGCCCTGCGTCATCTGGACACCTGTGTCATCGAACCACCCGGGTCATCCGCGCAGCGTCCTGAAGCGGTCGACGTCCAGGACGAGCTTGCGCCGCGACATGGCGACGATGATCCCGAGGCCGACGACCACCTCCGAGGCGGCGACGGCCATCACCGCCAGCGCGAAGATCTGCCCGTCGTGGTCGCCGTGCTGGCGTGCGAACGAGATCAGGGCGAGGTTGGCCGAGTTGAGCATGATCTCGAGCGAGAGCAGCACGACGAGCGGGCTGCGCCGCAGGAGCACGCCCAGCGTCCCGATCGAGAAGAGGATCGCCGAGACGACCAGGTACCAGCTGGGATCAGGACCCATCATGCGGCCTCCTCCAGCGCTTCCTCGTCCCGCGTGCGCGTGCCGAGGATGACCCCGCCGACAGCCGCGACGAGCAGGACGATCGAGGTGATCTCGAACGCGAGCAGGTGGTCGGTCAGGAAGATGCGCCCGATCTCGGCGGGGCTGCCGAACGCCGCCTCGATGTCGGCCGGGTCGGTCAGCGAGTCGCCCGCGGCGAGCCCGATCACGACGACGACCTCGACGAGCAGCGCTCCGGCGGCGATCACGGCGCCGACCGAGACCCACGAGGGGCCGCCGGCGAACGGTGCGTCGGCTCGGCCGCCGAGGTAGCCGATCACGAACAGGAACATCACCATCACCGCGCCGGCGTACACGAGCACCTGCGCGGCGGCGAGGAACTCGGCCGACGCGAGCAGGAAGAGGACGGCAAGCGAGGCGAGGTTGCCGATCAGCGCGAGCGCCGAGAAGAACGGGTTGGTGAAGGAGACGACCGCGATCCCGGAGCCGAGGCAGGCGAAGGCGGCGAAGAGCCAGACGGCCCAGACGAGGACGTTGCCCATCAGGACGAGGTCTTGTAGGCGGGCACGGGGGTGTCGTAGAGGTCCGGGTCGGCGACGGGCACGGTCTTGATCGGCGGCGCGAGCAGCATGTCCTTCGTGTAGATCAGGTCGTCGCGGTTGTGCTCCGAGATCTCGAACTCGTTTCCGAGGGTGATCGCGTCGAAGGGGCAGGCGAGCTCGCAGTAGCCGCAGAAGATGCAGCGGCTCATGTTGATCTCGTAGATCCGTGCGTAGCGCTCGCCGGCGGAGACGCGGTTGTCGGGCGTGTTCTCGGCCGCGACGACGCGGATGCAGTCGGCCGGGCAGGCGGCCGCGCAGAGCGAGCAGCCGACGCACTTCTCCAACCCGTTCTCGTGCGTGTGCAGCCGGTGGCGGCCGCGGAAGCGCGGGTAGACGGGCCGCTTGAACTCCGGGTACTGCTGCGTGATCGGCTTCTTGAAGATCTGCCGGAAGGTGACGGCGAAGCCCTTGGCGGTTCCGAGCGGACCGGCCATTAGTCGGTCCCCACTAGATCGCCACCACGAGGACCGCGGTCACGACGGCGTTCAGCGTCGCGACCGGCAGGAGGATCTTCCAGCCGAAGCGCATCAGCTGGTCGTAGCGCAGGCGCGGCAGCGTCGTCCGCATCCAGATGAAGAGGAAGAGCAGCACCGCCAGCTTGAGCACGAACCAGAGCGGGCCGAGCCCCTCGAGGACGGGGAAGTGCCAGCCGCCGAGGAAGAGCGTCACGGCGAGGCCGGAGAGCGTGATCAGGTTGATGTACTCGCTCATCGTGAAGAGGCCGAAGCGCATGCCGCCGTACTCCGTGTGGTAGCCGGCGACGAGCTCCTGCTCGGCCTCGGGCAGGTCGAAGGGAGCGCGTGAGGTCTCGGCGGTGCCGGCGATCAGGAAGATGAGGAAGCCGACGAACTGCGGCACGAAGAACCACCAGTCGTCGGCCTGCGCGGCGACGATCTCCGTCAGGGAGAGCGACTTCGCCATCAGGACGACGCCGAGGACGCTGAGCGCGAGCGAGACCTCGTACGAGACGAGCTGGGCGCACGTGCGCATCGAGCCGAGCAGCGCGTACTTCGAGTCGGAGGCCCAGCCGCCGACGATGAAGCCGTAGGCGCCCACCGAGCCGATCGCGAAGATCAGGATGAGCGAGATCGGGACGTCCGCGACCTGCCCCTCGACGTCCGTGCCGAAGATCGTCCAGCCGGGCCCGAAGGGGATCACCGCGAACGTCACGAGCGCCGTGAAGGCGGCCACGAACGGCGAGAGCACGTAGAGGCTGTCCACGGCGGTACCCGGGAAGAAGCTCTCCTTGCGGATCAGCTTCATCAGGTCGGCGATCGGCTGCAGGAGGCCGTACGGGCCTGCGCGGTTCGGCCCGTAGCGGAGCTGCATCCGGCCCATAACCTTGCGCTCGACGAGCGTCAGATAAGCGAAGCCGAAGAGGACGAGGTTGATGATGATCCCCGCCTTGATGATGCTGACCCACCAGGGCTCGTTCACGCCTTCACGACCTCGACGTCGCGGTGGAGGCCGGTCGCATGCTCCTCGGCGATGCGGGCAGTGCCTGCGGCGAGGGCGCGGCTGACGCGGGCGCGAAGCTCGATCGAGGTCCCGTTCGAGCGGACGCTGACGGTGTCGCCGGTCGCGATGCGCCGACGCTCGGCGTCGTCCGCGGCGAGCTCGATCTCGGCGGGCGGGCGCTGGAACTGGAGCTCGGCCGTGCGCTCGACCGCTGGCCCGGAGAAGAGCGGGCGGTAGCGCTGCAGGCGCAGGTCGCCGAGCAGGTGCTCGCCCGGCGGCACGGGCAGCGCGTCGGACGGCGCGGCGGGGGCCGGCGGCGGGGCCACGTAGGGCGCGCGGGCCGGCAGGGGTGCACGCTCGCCGACCTCGCCGTAGGCGATGCCGCCATAGAGCTTCTCGGAGAGCTCGGCGAAGACGACCGAGGCGTGCGGCGAGACCGTGACGCCGAAGCGCTCGGCGAGCTTCGAGATCCACGCGAGCTCGTCCGGGGCGGGCGGGATCGCCGTGCGGCGCAGGCGCTGCACGCGTCCCTCGAGGTTGACGTAGGAGCCGTCGCGCTCGAGGTAGCTCGTGCCGGGCAGAACGAGGTCGGCCCAGCCGACGGCGAGCCCGTGGAACATCGTGATCGCGAGGACGTGCTCCGCGTGCTCGGCGAGTGCCCGCACGGCCGGGTCGGCAGCAGCCTCGTCGCCCGAGACGATCAGCAGGCCGATCGGCTCCGGGTCGGCCTCCTCGCCGTCCGCGGCCGCAGCCCACGCGTCGGCGACACCGCGGCTGTTCGGGGTGGCCGGCAGGTGGAAGGCGGCGCAGCCGTCCTTGCCCTCGAAGCCGAGCGAGTGTGCGAGCTCGGCGAGCCGCGCGCCGCCGCCCCCGCCGCGCCCGGACCAGATCAGGATCGCGTGCTCCGAGCTGCGCAGCGCGTCCTCGAGCTCGGCGTCCAGGCTGCTGTCCGCGACGAGCTCCACCCGCGCCCCGTTGCGGCGCGCCAGCCGGATCCAGAGATCGACGATCGGCGCCCGGTCGGCCACGGCCTCGTCGCCGATCACGACGACGAGCTCAGCGCTTGCGATCGCCGAGAGCGGTGCGCGGAACGCGTCGAGCGCGTACGACGTCGCCTCCGCGAGCACGGCGGAGTGCGCCCCAGCGCCTTCGCGGAGGAGCTTCCCGAGCGCATAGGCCTGCTCGACGGTCTCCGACCCGGAGAGTGCGGTCACGATCCGTCCCTCCGCGCCGCGGATCAGCGTCTCGGCGCGATCGAGCGCGTCGTCCCAGGAGAGCTCGCCGAAGCCGCGGCGGCGGACCCGCTCGAGCGGCTCGCGGATGCGGTCCTCGGCGGCGACGTGTCCGAAGGCGAAGCGGCCCTTGTCGCACAGCCAGCCCCCGTCGACCTCCGGGTGGTTGCGCGAGAGCACGCGCTTCGGCCTGCCCTCGCGCGTCGTCACGCTGACGTTGCAGCCGACGGGGCAGAGCCCGCACACCGTGGGGATGTTCTGGATCTCCCACGGGCGGGCCTCGAAGCGGTACTGCGTCGGGAGCAGCGCGCCCACGGGGCAGAGCTCGGTCACGTTGCCGGTGAACGGGCCGGAGTAGGGCTCGTCCTCGAACGTGGTGATCATCGACAGCGCGCCGCGGTTGCGGGCCACGAGCTGCCCGTCCTCGGCGACGTTCTCCGAGAAGCGGGTGCAGCGGTAGCAGAGGATGCAGCGCTCGCGGTCGAGCGCGATCGCGGGCGAAAGTGGGATCGGCTTGTCGAGCGTCCGCTTCGGGAACGTCATCCGGCTCGAGCCCGGCCCCCAGCGGAACGTCAGGTCCTGGAGCGGGCACTCGCCGCCCTTGTCGCAGACGGGGCAGTCGAGCGGGTGGTTGACGAGGATGAACTCCAGCGTCGCGTTCTGGCCTTCGGCCGCCTTCTCCGAGGCCTGCGCCGTCTTCACCACCATCCCGTCCTGGGCGGTCAGCGTGCACCCGGCCTGGAGCTTCGGGATCCCCTCGATCTCGACGAGGCACATGCGGCAGGCGCCGATGGGCGGCCCGAGCCGCGGCTCGTAGCAGAAGACAGGGATCTCGACGCCGGCGTACGCGGCCGTCTCGACGAGGCCGGTTCCCTTGGGCACCTCGACCTCGCGCCCGTCGATCGTCAGCGTGACGGTCTCGGCCGCGGGCTGCGCGCTCACGCCGTCACCCCGTCGGCTACAGGATCGTGGGCATGCTGGTCGACCGGCGCGAAGATGTTCTCGAGCGACGACTCGCCGTGCATGGGGCAGCCGCTCTCGAGGTGCGCCTGGAACTCCTCGCGGTAGCGGTCGATGTAGCTCGCCACGGGCATCGCAGCCGCGTCGCCGAGCGGGCACAGGCACTTGCCGAGGATGCGGTCGCAGACGTCGAGCAGCAGGTCGACGTCGCCCTGGCTGGCGCTGCCGTCCTCGATCTTCTCCAGGATCTGCACCATCCAGCGCGTGCCCTCGCGGCAGGGCGTGCACTTGCCGCACGACTCGTGCATGTAGAACTGTGCGACCCGCAGGCCCAGCTGCACCATGCAGCAGCGGTCGTCGATCACGATGATCGCGCCCGAGCCGAGCATCGAGCCGGCCTCGGCCATGGAGTCGAAGTCGAGCGGCGTGTCGACCTGGTCCGCGGTCAGCACGGGCACGGACGACCCGCCCGGGATGATCGCCTTCAGCTCGCGTCCGCCGGGGATGCCGCCGCCGTAGTCGTAGATCAGCTCGCGCAGCGTCGTGCCCTGCGGCAGCTCGAAGTTGCCGCCGTTCGCGACGTTGCCGCTGAGCGAGAAGACGCGCGTCCCGGCGGAGTTCTCGACACCCACCTTCGCGTAGGCCTTCGCTCCCATGGTGACGATCTGCGGGACGGTCGCCATCGTCTCGACGTTGTTGATCAGCGACGGCGAGGCGTAGAGCCCGGAGATGGCGGGGAACGGCGGCTTCGAGCGCGGCTGGCCGCGCTTGCCCTCGAGGGACTCGAGCAACGCCGTCTCCTCGCCGCAGATGTACGCGCCGGCGCCGCGGTGCAGGACGACGGTGACGCCGTCGAGCAGCCCGGCCTCGCGCACCTCGTCGAGCGCCGCGCGCAGCACCTCGAACTCGTGCAGGTACTCACCGCGGATGTAGATGAAGACGTTCTGGGACTGGATCGCGTGTGCCGTGATCAGGCAGCCCTCGATCAGCCGGTGCGGGACGCGGAACATGATCTCGCGGTCCTTGAAGGTGCCCGGCTCCGACTCGTCCGCGTTCACCACGAGGTAGATCGGCTTCGGTGTCTGGTCGGGCTTGGGGATGAAGCTCGCCTTGCGGCCCGTGGGGAAGCCGGCGCCGCCGCGGCCGCGCAGGCCGGAGGCGAGCAGGTCGTCGAGGAGCTGCGCCGGCTCCATCGCACGCGCCTTCGCGAGTGCCTCGAAGCCGCCGACTTCGCGGTAGGCGGCGAGCTGCGTCAGGTCGCGGTCCTCCGTGCCTGCGAGAACGATCCGCTGCTCAGGCATCCGGCTCACCACCCCGCAGCTCGGCCACGATGCCCGGGACGTCGGCGGCTTTCACGTGCTCGCGGTAGCGGTGGTTGACCGCGACGACGGTGCCCCAGCCGCAGCCGCCGGCGCATTCGACGGTGCGCAGGGTGAACTCGCCGTCGGAGTCGGTCTCGCCCGGGTGCAGGCCGAGCTCCTGCTCGAACGCCTCCAGCACCTGCTGCGCTCCGACGAGCGCGCACGAGACATTCGTGCACACCTCGACGAGGGTCCGGCCGACGGGCTGCAGGTGGAACATGTCGTAAAAGGACGCGACCGCCATGCAGTAGGCCGGCGACTCGCCGAGCGCCTCGGCGACCTCGCGGAAGGCCTCTGGCGGCAGCCAGCCGTAGCGCTCCTGCGCCAGCCGCAGCGCCGGCAGCGTCGCCGAGCGCGACTCCGGGTACTGCGCGAGCACGTCCTGGATCTCGTCGTAGAGCGGCCGGGCGCTCACCGGTCGACGTCTCCCATGACGGGGTCGAGCGAGGCTGCGATCGCGATCATGTCCGCGACCGCGGCGTCGTGCATGCAGGTCGCGGTCGCCTCGAGGGCGGCGAACGAAGGCGCGCGGAACTTGACCCGCCAGGGCTTCGGCCCGCCGTCCGAGACGACGTAGCAGCCTGCCTCGCCCCGCGGCGACTCGATCGTCACGTAGATCTCACCCTCCGGCACGCGGTAGCCCTCGGTGACGATCTTGAAGTGGTGGATCAGCGACTCCATCGAGGTGTGCAGCTCCTCGCGCGGCGGCAGCACCACCTTGCGGTCGTCCGAGATCCACGGCTCGCCTTCCATCCCCTCGAGTCGCTCGATGCACTGCGAGACGATCCGCACCGACTCGCGCATCTCGTCCATGTGCACCCGGTAGCGGTCGTAGACGTCGCCGCCGTGGTAGACGGGCACGTCGAAGTCGACCTGGTCGTAGAAGAGGTACGGCTCGTTGCGGCGCAGGTCCCAGTTCACGCCTGACGCCCGCAGCATCGGGCCCGACTGGCCGAGCGCGATCGCGTCGTCGGTGGACAGGAGCCCGATTCCCCGCGTGCGCTCCAGCCAGATCGCGTTCCGGGAGAGGATCGCCTCGTACTCGTCGACCGCCTTCGGCATCCGCTCGCAGAACGCGCGCGCCTGGGCGTAGAAGCCGCGCGGGATGTCCTCGGCGAGCCCGCCGGCCTGGAAATAGCGCGTGTGCATGCGCACCCCGGTGACCATCTCGAAGAGGTCGAGGATCAGGTCGCGCTCGCGGAACGCGTACCAGAACATCGAGATCGCGCCCAGCTCGAGCCCGCCCGTACCGAGCCAGACCAGGTGCGAGTGGATCCGGTTCAGCTCGGCGAGGCACATGCGCATCCAGGTGGCCTTGCGCGGCACGTCGATCTCGAGCAGCTTCTCGATCGCGAGCACGAAGACGAGCTCGTTCGCCTGGAAGGAGAGGTAGTCGATCCGCTCCGGGTACGTGATCGCCTTCCACCACGTCTTGGCCTCCATGTTCTTCTCGAAGCCCGTGTGCAGGTAGCCGATCACCGCCGCGATCCCCACGACCTTCTCGCCGTTCAGGTCGACGACGAGGCGCAGCACGCCGTGCGTGGACGGGTGGTTCGGCCCGAAGTTGATCGTCATCAGGTCCTCGAGCGGCACCTCGGCCGGATCGGGCCGGAGCACCGTCGGGATCGGCTGCGGGATGCGGGTGCCCTCGTAGATGGGCGCGCGGCGCTCGACGACGGCCACTATTCAGCCTCCGAGAAGCGCACCGGCTCGCCGCCGATCGGATAGTCCTTGCGCAACGGGTGCCCCTCCCAGTCGTCCTCGAGCAGGATGCGGGTGAGATTCGGGTGGCCCTCGAACGGGATCCCCATCAGGTCCCAGGCCTCGCGCTCGTGCCAGTCCGCCGTCGGCCACACGGGCACGACGCTCGGCACCGCCTCGCCGTCGTCCACCCACACCTGCAGGCGCACCCGCCGGGGCGCGTCCGCGATCGTGAGCAGGTGGTAGCTGACCGAGAAGCGCTTGGGCTTCGGCTCCGGCCGCTTGGCGTAGCCCTGGGAGCCGGGCGCGTTCAGGTCGCGTCCCGCTGAGGTGCCGATGTAGCCGGCGACGCCCTTCTCGCCCCAGCCGAGGTAATCGGCGGGCGAGACGTCGGAGAGGAAGTTGAAGCCCTCCTCGTCGCGCAGGTGCAGGCAGGCGTCGACGAGGCGGGCCGGATCGACGACGAGCGTCGTCTCGCCGTGCGCTTCGCGGGTCTCCACCAGCCCCGGCACGCCCTCGTACATGGCTAGACCCCGACCCCGCGGATCTGGTACGCGGGGGGCACGCCGGCCGAGACGGCCTCGTGCAGGCGGATGATCCCTTCCATCAGCGCCTCCGGGCGCGGCGGGCAGCCGGGCACGTAGATGTCGACCGGGACGATCTTGTCCACGCCCTGGAGGGTCGTGTAGTTGTTGAACATCCCGCCGGAGCTCGCGCAGGCGCCCATCGCGATCACCCACTTCGGCTCGAGCATCTGGTCGTAGACCTGGCGCAGCGGTGAGGACATCTTGTGCGAGACGCGCCCCGAGACGATCAACAGGTCGGCCTGGCGCGGGGAGGAGCTGAAGCGCTCCATCCCGAAGCGCGCGATGTCGTAGCGCGAGGAGACGATCGACATCATCTCGATCGCGCAGCACGCGAGCCCGAAGGTGTCCGGCCACATCGAGTTCGTCTGGGCCCAGGCGACCGCCTTCTCGAGCGTGGACAGCCCGAGCGCGTCCTCGAGGTTCTCCACCTCCTGCTCGAAGGCGCCGGGCCCCTTGGTCGGCCAGAGCAGGCGCTCGGTCTTCAGCCCGGCACGGGCGAGCGGCCGCTTCGCGACGCGCTTTTGGTCGATGGAGTCGTCTAGCGCCATGGGTTCTTTACTTCCACGCTGTCTACTTCCACTCCAGCGCGCCTTTACGCCAGATGTAGACGTAGGCGACGCCGAGGACGGCGATGAAGACGAGGAACTCCCAGAGCCCGAACCACCCGAGCGGCTCGAGCACGATCGCGAGCGGGTAGAGGAAGACGATCTCGATGTCGAAGAGGATGAAGAGCATCGCCGTCAGGTAGAAGCTGATCGTGAAGCGCTGCTGGTCGGGTGCTCCCTGCGAGACGCCCGACTCGAAGGGGAGGAAGCGGGCCTTCACGCGGCGCTTCGGTCTGGTCGCGAAGATGAACGAGAACGCGATCATCGAGGCCGGGATCACCGCGGCGAAAAGCGCGTAGACGAGGAGGGGAAAGTAGTCGCCGAGCATGGGCGTCGCGCGAAACGTAGCAGGGTGCCGAGGGGTAGCACGAAGGAACGCACAAACGGCTTAGCAGTGCCGCTGTGACGTGTTACAAACTCGGCCGCGCGGGTGCCCGTTGACCACCCTGCTACGATCAGAATCAATGGAGCTCGCAGAGGATACGACCACGCTCGTCTCGCTCACCCCCGGTGCGGCGGTGAAGATCAAGGAGCTGATGGCCGAGGACCCGGAGGAGGCGCTCGTCCTGCGCGTCGCCATCCAGGGCGGCGGCTGCTCGGGCTTCCAGTACGGGCTGGGCTTCGACTCGGGGGCGGTCGACGACGATCTCGTCACCGAGCAGCACGGCGTCACCGTCGTGGTCGACCCGCACAGCGCTCCCTACTTGAAGGGCGCGACGGTCGACTTCCTCAGCGGCCTGCAGGAGTCCGGCTTCAAGATCGAGAACCCGAACGCCCAGGCCTCGTGTGGCTGCGGGCACTCGTTCACGGTCGCCGAGGGCGAGGAAGCCACAGACGCCCACGGGGGCGCCTGCGGCTCCGGCTGCTCGCACTAGCTGCCGCGCGAGCCCCGGCAAAGCCGGCGCTCGCGCGAAGTTCAAGAGCTGCGTGGCATGGCCAAGCCATGCCACGGCAAGACCTCTGAAGGGGACGCCTTCGGCGTCCCACCAGCTCACTGAAGTGCCACTCCACCTCGTCACGTCTGTCTGGCCCGGCAACGCCTAGGTCCCGCTCCCACCGAGCTCGTGCAGGCGGCCGAACTTCTCGTCGAGCTCGGCGTCGGGCGGCAGCTGGCCCTGCGGCGTCACCTGGTCGACGACGTCCGGCAGGACGCGCGCGACCGCCTCGGCCGCCTCATCCTCACTGACTCCGAGCTGCGTCGCGATGCTCGTGATCTCGTCGTCGCCGACCGCCTCGCGCACGGCCGCGCCGTCGACCGGCTTGTTCTCGCCCGTCGAGACCCACGAGTTCGCCTCGTCGGCGCGCCCGCCCGCCTGCAGCCGGCCGAGGATCTTCTGGAGGCCGCCGTTCATCAGCATCGAGGCGACGAGCGGCAGGAGCATCGCCATCATGCCGCCGCCCTGCCCGCCGGCCAGGCTGCCCCCGCGGCCGCCGCCGCCGAGGATCCCACCGAGCACGTCGCCGAGGCCCCCGCCTCCACCTGAGCCCTTGAGCAGATCGTCCAGGCTGTTCATCGTCGCTCCCTTCGTCCGCTGACACGTCCTAGCTCCAGCAGTATCCGTTTGGGCTCGTCCCGACGCGTAGCATCGGCGCCGTGAGCGAGTCCGCCCTCCGTGTCGCCGTGGTCGGCTCCGGCCCGGCCGGGTTCTACGCCGCGGCCGCGCTCCTCGCGAGCGACGTCGAGGTCGAGGTCGACCTGATCGAGCGGCTGCCCACGCCCTGGGGGCTCGTCCGGCTCGGCGTCGCACCGGACCATCCCAACATCAAGGCCGTCTCGCGTGCGTTCGAGAAGACTGCCGCGCAGCCGGGCTTTCGCTTCTTCGGCAACGTCGAGGTGGGTCGCGACGTCACGCACGAGGAGCTGACCGACCTCTACGACGCCGTGCTCTACAGCGTCGGCGCCCAGACCGACCGCTCGCTCGGTATCCCGGGTGAGGAGCTCCCTGGCTCGTGGGCGGCGACCGAGTTCGTCGCCTGGTACAACGGCCACCCCGATTTCCAGCACCTCTCCTTCGACCTCTCCGGGGAGCGCGCGGTCGTGATCGGGAACGGCAATGTTGCGCTCGACGTCGCGCGCATGCTCGCGCTGACTCCGGCGGAGCTCGCCTCCACGGACACGACCGACGCCGCGATCGACGCGATCAACGGCGCCGGCATCCGCGAGATCCTCGTCGTCGGCCGCCGCGGCCCGGTGCAGGCGGCGTGGACACCGGTCGAGGTCGGGGAGCTGGGCGAGCTCGCGGGCGCGGACATCCTGGTCGATCCGGCCGACCTCGAGCTCGACGAGGCGAGTGAGGCAGAGCTCGCCGCCGCGGCGCCGACCGTGCGCCGCAACGTCGAGCACCTGCGCGACTACGCGACGCGTGAGCCCGCGGGAAAGCCGCGCGCGATCCGACTGCGGTTTCTCGCCTCCCCCGTTGCCATCCTGGGTGAGGACCGCGTCGAGTCGATCGAGCTCGTGCGCAACGAGCTCGTCGACGGACGCGCCGTCTCGACCGGGGGGACCGAGACCGTCCGGTGCGGGATCGTCTTCCGCAGCGTCGGGTACCAGGGCGTCCCGTTGCCCGGCGTGCCGTTCGACGAGCGCTCGCGGACGATCCCGAACGAGGGCGGCCGGGTCGCGCCGGGGCTCTACTGCGCCGGGTGGATCAAGCGCGGCCCAAGCGGCGTGATCGGCACGAACAAGAAGGACGCGACCGAGACGGTCCAGCTCGTGCTCGACGACGCGCGCGCGGGAACGCTGCCGCCACGCGGGGACGGCTCGCTGGAGGAGCTGCTCGCGGAACGTGGCGTGGACGCTGTCCTCTACGCCGGCTGGGAGTCGATCGACGCAGCCGAGCGCGCCGCCGGCGAGCCGCACGGCCGCCCCCGCGTGAAGCTGGCGACGTGGGACGAGCTGCTCGCGGCCGCACGCGCTGCCGAGACGGCCAAGTAACAGTCTGTTACTTGCCATCACTCGTCTCAGGGAGCGGCGCGGCGGGTCTCGGCGCCGACAACTCGGAGATGGAGCTGCTCAGGGTCGAGTGCCTCCGCTGCGGCCACCAGCGTTCCTTCACGCCGGGCCCGTGGCGGTACCAGGAAGCGGGCGAATGCCCGCGCTGTGCATACGTGGGCTGGGCCGAGGCGACGGAGCTGACCGAGCGCACGCGGCGCCTCTTCCGCGACCGCCCGCTCGAGCGGCGTCTGAAGCTCCGAACCGGCTAGGGCCGGACGCTCGCCGCTAGACTCGGCCTCGATGAGCACGGAGGCCAAGCGCGAGCTGTGGGGCGGCGAGACGCAGAAGGCGATCGCCAACTTCCCCGTCTCCGGCGAGCCGATTCCCGTCCCGGTGGCGCGGTGGCTCGGACGGATCAAGGCCGCGGCCGCGCGCGCGAACGCCGAGCTCGGGCTGCTCGACGCGGAGAAGGCGGAGCGCATCGCCGCCGCCGGAGATGCAATCGCCGAGGGCGAGCACGACGACCAATTTCCGATCGACGTCTTCCAGACCGGCTCCGGCACGAGCTCGAACATGAACGCGAACGAGGTGATCGCAGCGCTCGCCGGCGACGGAGTGCACCCGAACGACGACGTGAACATGGGGCAGAGCTCGAACGACGTCTTTCCGTCCGCCGTCCACCTGGCGGCGCTCGGCGAGCTGCAGCACGACCTCCTCCCCGCGCTCGACGGGCTCGCCGGCGCGCTCGAGGCGAAGGCGCGGGAGTTCGAGGACGTGGTCAAGTCCGGCCGCACGCACCTGATGGATGCCGTCCCGGTCACGCTCGGCCAGGAGTTCGGGGGCTATGCGGCCCAGGTGCGGGAGGGAATCGCCCGCCTCGAGGCCGCCCGCGAGCGGCTCGGGCGGATTCCGCTCGGCGGCACGGCCGTCGGCACGGGGCTCAACACGCACCCCGAGTTCGCCGAGCGCGTCCGCGCGCTCCTCGCCGCCGACACCGGCCTCGCGATCTCGGCTCCGTCCGATCCCTTCGAGGCGCAGGCCGCCCGCGACGGTCTCGTCGAGGCGTCCGGCGCGCTGAAGACGGTCGCTGTCTCGCTGACGAAGATCGCGAACGACCTGCGCCTGATGGGCTCCGGCCCGCGAGCCGGACTCGCAGAGATCTTCCTGCCCGAGCTGCAGAAGGGCAGCTCGATCATGCCGGGCAAGGTCAACCCCGTCATTCCCGAGGTCGTGACGCAGGTGGCCGCCCAGGTGATCGGCAACGACGCGGCGATCACCGTCGGCGGTCTGCAGGGGCACTTCGAGCTGAACGTCTTCGTGCCCCTGATGGCCCGCAACCTGCTCGACTCGATCAAGCTGCTCGCCTCGGCGAGCCGCCTGCTCGACGAGAAGTGCGTCTCGGGGATCGAGGCGAATCGCGAGCAGTGCGAGCGCTACGCCGAGCTGACCCTCGCCGCCGCCACGGCCCTCAATCCCTATATCGGCTACGACAAGGCGGCCGAGATCGTCAAGACCGCGGCTGCGTCGGGCCGCTCACTGCGCGAGGTCGCACGCGAGGCCGGTGTGGACGAGGCGACGCTCGATGCCGCCCTCGACTACCGGGCGATGGCCAAGCCGCACGGATAGGGCGAGCCTCGTTGCAACTGCTGCTTGCGTTCCGTGCAGGCGGCGGTACAGTGCCCGGGTCGCGGGGACCGTCGTGGAGGGGAGCGACGGCTGCGGGACGATGTCTCGACAAAGGGGAGAGGAGACCGCATGAAGGTCCGGAGGACCGCGCTCGGCGCGACGATTCTCGCGCTCGCGCTCGTGGCCGTTTCCGGTGCGTCTGCAGGTGCGGACGCCACCAAGGGGAGCACGGCCAAGGAGAAGAAGAACGGCAGCCACATCCTGTGGCATCCGCAGATGAAGAAGCAGGCGGCGCTGAAGCGCGAGGCGCTCGAGGCCAAGCTCGCCGGTAAGGCGAACGGCAAGGTCCACAAGACGAAGAGCGGCAAGTACGTCGAGCTCGCACGCGAGGCGACCGATCCGGTCTTCGCGATCCTCGTCGAGTTCGGCAACACGCGGCACCGTGACTACCCGGACCTCGTTCCGGACACGCGCCCGACGCCGGCCAAGGCCGGTTTCAACGGCCCGCTGCACAACAAGATCCCGGCGCCGAACCGCGCCATCGACAACTCGACTCTCTGGCAGGCCGACTACAACCAGGCCCACTACGAGAACATGTACTTCGAGCGGATGCGGGAGTACTACGAGGCGCAGTCCTCGAACCGCTACTCGATCACCGGTGCCGTCACCCCGTGGGTCACGGTTCCGTTCAACGAGGCCCGCTACGGCCGCAACAGCTGCGGCAGCAACGTCTGCACGAACGTCTACTACCTGATCCGCGACGTCATGTCGTACTGGGTCAAGGGCCAGCTCGACTCGGGCAAGACGATCGCCGAGATCAAGGCGTACCTGGCGACGTTCGACAAGTGGGACCGGAACGACGCCGACGGCGACGGCAACTTCAACGAGCCCGACAGCTTCATCGACCACTTCCAGATCGTCCACGCAGGTGGCGACGAGGCGGCGGGCGATCCGGAGCAGGGTGAGGACGCGATCTGGAGCCACCGCTCCCTCGCCGGCTTCGCCGTGGGTCCGCAGGGCAACATCGGCTTCGACGCCGGCTCGAACAGCACCAGCACCGCGAGCACTGCGACCGGCTACGGCGCCGTTATGCACCCGAACCTTCCGACCGGCATCTGGGTCGGCGACTACACCATCCAGCCGGAGAATGGTGGCCTCGGCGTCTTCGCGCACGAGTACGCGCATGACCTCGGCCTGCCGGATCTCTACGACACGTCGGGCAACAACGGTGGCGGCGAGAACTCCACCGGGTTCTGGGACCTGATGTCGTCCGGCTCGAACATCGGCGACGGTGCCCCCGACGGCATCGGCGACGCCCCGACCAACATGAGCGCCTGGGACAAGTTCCAGCTCGGTTGGCTGACCTACGACGAGGCCGTCTACGGCCAGAAGTCGAACCACAAGCTGGCCCCGATCGGCGCGACGGTGAAGAACGCGAAGCAGGCCGTCGTGATGAAGCTCCCGATCGAGCAGAACCGCACCGACACGCAGTTCGGCGCGCCGACCTCGGGCACGAACGCGTACTACAGCGGCGCGGGTCCCAGCCTTGACCGGAAGATGCTCTCGCCGAGCTTCACCGTTCCGGCCGGGACGACGACCCTCTCGATGAAGGCCTGGTACGCGATCGAGACGTGCTGGGACTACGCGTACGTCCAGGTCGTCGATGGGGCGAACGTGACGAACCTCGTGACGTCCGAGTCGGACGCTGCGGACCCGAACGAGCAGAACGAGGGCGGCGGGATCACGGGCATCTCCGGTCTGCCGGACGTCTGTGACGCGGTCTCGGGCAACCCGTCCTGGGTCACGCTCACGGCGGACCTGTCCGCCTTTGCGGGCAAGACCGTCAAGCTCCAGGTTCGCTACTGGACGGATCCGTTCGTCGACGGTCGCGGCTTCGAGTGGGACGACCTCAAGGTGACGAACGGCGCCACCACGGTGTTCGCCGACGACGCCGAGGGCTCCGTCGCCTGGGATCTCGGTGGCTGGATCAAGTTCCCCGGCTTCACGAGCAAGGTCGACGACCACTACTACATCGCCGAGTACCGGGCATACCGCGACTACGACACGTCGCTGAAGACCGCGTACAACTTCGGCTTCCTGAACACCACGCGGCCCGACTGGGTCGAGACGCACCCGTACACCGAGGGCATGCTCGTCTGGTACTGGGACCTCGGGTACACGGACAACAACACGTCGGACCACCCCGGTCAGGGCGAGGCCCTGCCGGTGGACGCACACCCGACGTTTCCGCACTGGACCGACGGTCAGCTGATGCGCGCGCGCATCACCTCCGGCGACTCGGCGTTCGGGTTCAAGCCGACCCCGGCGTTCACGCTGCACAAGGAGGGCGTGCCGGCGACGGTGCCCGCCCAGGCTCCGGTGCCGGTGTTCAACGACCTGAACACCTACTGGTATGCGGGTGACGGCCACACGGCCGCCAGCCACGGCCGCCATCAGGTGCAGTGGATGAGCGTAAACGTGCCGAAGACCGGCACGCAGATCGCCGTCCGCAACCTGAGCGAGCAGGGCGGCGTCATGCACGTGGAGGTCAGCCCCTCCAAGTAGGGCGGCTGGGCACCTCCGGGAACGGACGAAGGGGCGGCCACGGCCGCCCCTTCGTCGTTCCTAAGGCCCCTGCTCGCTAGTCGCCGAGGTGCACGCAGGGCCGAATCGTCGGCCTGATCACGACGGTGCCGCTGCGGGCGCCGGTCGCACGGAGGACGGTGAAGCCCGCGCAGAAGTCGAAGGCGGTGCCGTCGAAGCGGGCCGTGAAGCCTCCGCCCGCACCGGAGCGAACGCGGCGGACGATCGACTTCGCACGCCACGTGGCGCGAAGCGTGACGAGCTCGTTCGCTCCGAAGCCGGCTCCGCGGACGACGAGCGGCTGCTTGTCGACGACACGGAGCGCCGGGCGCGCCTGCGAGGTCGCGGCGGCGCTGCTCGCGACGATGCAACCGAGGACCAGGGTGATGAGGACTGTGCGCATGCCCGCAGTGTGCCCCCGACCGTCGTCACCGACACCGCTCCAAACATTTTCCTAACACGAGCAGTGATATCGACGCTCGCTCCGAGTTGATATTGCAAAGACTTTCTGCGATGGTAGCGCCGACGTTGGCCGGGGAGACCAAGCCGTATCGTTTTTTGCTGCGCATGCCCGTCGAACTGGGTGAGCGGCTGCGTGATATTGCGTCACGGTCCGGCCAGAGCCTGAACCGCGAGATCGTCGAGCGGCTCGAGGCGAGCCTCGAGGAACCGATCGCAGCAGCGGGCACGCAGGGGCAACGTGCTCGTAGGCACATAGAGAGAGGGAGAGGGATGACACGCAGACGCCGTCAGGCGCTCGTCGTCGCAGGGATCGCGATCCTCGCGGCTTCGGCGCTCGTGGCCACGATCACGCTTTCGGGCTCCTCCACGGCCGCACCGGCCAGTGGCGGCGAGCTCCCGAGCGCGTTCAGCGCACATTTCGGCAGCCTTCGGGCTGCTCCGAACGGCACGACGCTGGGGACCCCGGCCTCGTGGGAGGAACAGCAGGACCTCGCCCGCGCGTATCCGGCCGAAGGCGTCGCGTACTCGTGGATCGCGAACGCGCGCGCGGACTGGAAGACCGCGAAGGGCAAGCCGTTCCCGACGGGGACCGGGAAGAAGGGACAGTGGGTGAGCGTCGGTCCGAGCAGCGCCCTCTATCCGCTCTCCCCGTTCCGGACGCGGACGGACTACGTCGCGGGCGAATACGTGGCCGGCGGCCGCATGCCCGCCGTCGCGATCGCGCCCACCTGCGTGAAGGGCGACTGCCGGCTGTGGATCGTCGCGGCAGGCGGCGGTGTGTGGCGCACGGACGACGCACTCGACAAGAAGCCGAAGTGGAAGTTTCTGTCCGGCTCGTTCGAGCTGAACGCGATGGGCTCGATCACGCTCGACCCGAACGACCCCACCGCCAACACGCTCTACGTCGGCACCGGTGAGGCGAACGCGGCAGGCAGCGCCGCCGCGGGTGTCGGCATCTACAAGTCGACCGACGGCGGCGAGACGTGGACGAGGCTGGGCGAGGCGGAGTTCCGTGGCCGCGCCGTCGGCTCGATCGCGATCAAGCAGGGTGATCCGAACACGATCTACGCGGCCTCGACCCGCGCGGTGCGCGGCATCTCGGCCACGACCGGTGGAGCGACCTCGACGCCGATCGGCGCCGCGAACTGGGGCCTCTACAAGTCGACGGACGGCGGCGCCACGTGGACGTGGATCCACAACGGCGCGGCGACGCTCGCCGGCTGCAACCAGGACATCACGGGAGCACAGCCGTGCTCGACCCGCGGCGTCCGCCGTGTGGCGATCGACCCGAACAACGCGAACGTGATCTACGCGAGCTCGTACGGCACCGGGGTCTGGCGCTCGCCCGACGCCGGCGCCACCTGGACGCGGATCTTCGCGCCCATCGAGAACCGGCTCGCGAACGGCTCCACCGAGCGGCCCGAGTTCGCGCTCGCGGACATGGGTACGACGACGCGGATGTACCTGCAGATCGGCGCGAGCGGCGCAATCGACTCGACGTTCCACGTCGGCGAGGACGTGGCGGGCGCGGCGACGTTCGCGCAGAAGTCCAGCCCTGATCCCGCGGTGCCCGGCTGGGGATCCCAGGGCCTCTGCGCCAACCCGGCTGCCGGGATCGGCCAGTGCTGGTACGACCAGATCGTCTACAGCCCGCCCGGAAACCCGAACATGGTCTACATCGGCGGTGTCTACGTCTACGGCGAGCAGACCGCGAACCACCGCGGCGTCGTGATGTCGGAGGACGGCGGCACGAGCTGGTACGACATGACGGAGGACGTGACCGATCCGGTGCACCCGAACCAGCTCCATCCGGATCAGCACGGGCTGGTCGTGAACCCGTCGAACCCGTACCAGTTCTTCGAGGTCAGCGACGGCGGGCTCGTGCGCTCGTCCGGCATCCTCGTCGACGGGTCGGCCCAGTGCGCGACACGCGGGCTGTCCGCGGTCCGCCTGGCCCGTTGTCAGCAGATGCTGTCGAAGATCCCCTCGAAGCTCGACTCGATGAACGCCGACCTGCAGACGCTGCAGTTCTTCACGCTGTCCGCCAACCCGCACCAGCACGGCCAGCTTCAGGGCGGGACGCAGGACAACGGCACGTGGCAGGGGCGTGGCAAGACGTGGCTGAACACCAACATCAGCGACGGCGGCCACAACGGGTTCGACGTCGAGATCGACGAGTTCCGCTTCTCGATGTTCTTCTCGCCGCAGGTGTTCGTGAACTTCTCGAACGGCGACGACTCCGACTGGAACTGGGTCTCGGACACGTTCTTCACGAACGGCGAGACGCAGATCTTCTATCCGGCCGCGATCAGCGACCCGAAGGTGTCGAAGACGATGTTCCTCGGCCAGGACAGCGTCTGGCGGACGAAGACCGCCGGCCAGGGCTCCATGTCGCTGGAGGAGTTCCGGGCCCGCTGCAACCTGTACACGGGTGACTTCGCCGCCTTCTGCGGTGACTGGGTCCGGCTCGGACCCACCGCCCTCACAGCCAACGCCCTCGGCGACCGGGGCGGCGGTGACATCTCGATGATCGAGCGCGCCGAGACCGACTCGACCACGCTGTGGACGGGTACGACCCTCGGGCGGCTCTTCATCACGAAGAACGCCGACGTGGAGCCTGCCTCTGCGGCGGTGCACGACCGGATCGACACCGACTCGACGATCGACCCGGGCCGCTTCATCAGCGGGATCGACACCGACCGCAACAACCCGAACCGGGCCTTCGTCACGTACAGCGGCTACAGCGCCGCGACGCCGACGGCGCCGGGGCACGTGTTCGAGGTCGTCTACAACCCGATCTCGGGCACGGCGACCTGGACGCGGATCGACGGCGAGGGCACGCCGGCCGGCCTGCCGGACACCCCCGCCACGGACGCTGCCTACGACGCCCGCTCGGGTGACCTCTACGTCTCGAACGACTTTGGCGTGTCGCTGCTTGCCAAGGGCTCGAGCACGTGGACGGAGGCTGCGACGGGGCTGCCGAACGTGATGGTCCCGAGCCTCACGCTCGTCGCGGAGGAGCGGGTGCTCTACGCGGCCACGCACGGCTTCGCGGCGTGGCAGCTGAACATCAGCACGAGGGACCGCCGCTAGCCGGCGGCTCCCGAGTGGGAACGAGCGAAGGGCCGCCGAAACTGGCGGCCCTTCGCCGTTTCCGGGCCGTGATATCACCTCCGTCCGGCGTGCCGGGCGGGGATTTGTAACTCTCCTCCGCGCAGGAATCGGGGAGCGGCGCCAAGGGAGGTCGCCCGCACCGACTCGGGCACTCGCGCGGAGCCGCGCGGTGCTCAGCGAGAGGGGAGAGACATGGCACGGAGACGCAGGCAGGCGCTCGCCGCAGCGGCGATCGTCCTGCTCGCCGGCCTGACACTCGTGGCCGGCATCACCTTGTCCGGAGGCGCGCCGGCGGCGACAGGCGCAGGGGGCGGCGAGGTTCCTACCGCGCTCGAGCAACATCTCGCGTCGCTCCGGCAATCAGTTCCGGGAAACCAGGGCATGGCAAGGGAGGGGCCGTCCAGCGCGGCCGAGGATGCCTTCGCCGCCCGTGCGTATCCCGACACGACGATCGCGGTGAGTGACGTCCAGGCCGCGCGCAACGCCTGGGCGAGCCAGCGCATACGCCCGAAGAGGGGCAACCAGAGGCCGGGGACCTGGTTCCCCGTGGGTCCGAGCAGGGCGCTGTATCCGTTCACCGAGCTCCGGAACGCCTTCAACTATGTCCCGAACGAGTACGTGGCCGGCGGCCGGACGACCGACATCGAGATCGACGACCGCTGCGGCCGGCGCGGCTGCACGATCTACATCACTCCCGCCGGCGGGGGGCTGTGGAAGACGAGGGACGCGCTCGCCCGGAACGTGAAATGGGAGTACCTGGGCGGTCCGCTCGGCATCAATGCAGCCGGGTCGGTCACGATCGACAATGCGAACGACCCCACCGGCGAGACGATCTACGTCGGCACCGGCGAGGCGAACATCTGCGGCTCGGGCTGCGTTGCCGGAGTCGGGATGTACCGGTCCACCGACGGGGGCAAGAACCTGACGCTTCTCGGCGGGCCGAACAATGCGCTCAAGGGCAAGGGGATCGGCGAGATCCTGATCCAGCCCGGCGCGCCGAACGTGATCTACGCCGCTACCACGACGGCGCTGCGCGGCATGTCCGAGGTGTGTTGCACCGGGGTCACCCGGCCCGTGCCCGGCTCGGGCAACTGGGGGCTCTACAAGTCGACGGACAGCGGCGCGACGTGGCGCTTCATCCACAACGGCGGCGTGAACGAGGCCGCCTGCGCCGGCGATACGACCGAGTTCAACAATGGCGACGCGGAGTGCTCGCCGCGAGGCGTCCGGCACATCGCGTTCGACCCGAACGACGCCACGCACCAGACGCTCTACGCATCGTCGTACGCGCGGGGCATCTGGCGCTCGACGGACGGCGGCGAGACCTGGGCCCAGATCAAGCTGCCGTTGATCAACACGACCACCAACCGCGCGGCGATCGCCGTCGCCAAGCTGCACGGCGGCGCAACGCGGCTGTACGTCTACGAGGGCTTCGGCGGGGGCAACCCGTATTCGCGCCTCTTCCGCAGCGACAACGCGAACGCAGCGGCACCCGTGTTCCAGGACCTGACGAGCCCGAGCACGGCCAATCCCGGGTTCGCCTGGCACAACATCTGCGAGCCGCAGTGCTGGTACGACATGTTCGTCCACAGCCCGCTGGGCCATCCCGACATCGTCTACGCGGGCGGCGATTACAGCTACGGCGAGACGATCGCGAACAAGCGGGCCGTGATCCTCTCGACCGACGCAGGCGTGTCGGGAACGGACATGACCTTCGACGGAACGGACGAGCTGCATCCGAACGGGCTCCATCCCGACCAGCATGCGATCGTCACCAACCCGAGCAACCCGTTCCAGTTCTTCGAGGCGGGCGACGGCGGGGTCATGCGCTCGAGCGGCGAGTTCGTCGACCGCTCGGCGTGGTGCGACGATCCGAACCGCGGCCTCACGGGTACGGACAAGACGCGCTGCCAGCAGATGCTCTCGCGCATCCCCTCGCGGCTCGACGGGATCAACGACGGCCTCTCCACGCTCCAGTGGATCAAGCTGAAGGCGAGCCCGCACGACCCGGAGCTGGTCCAGGGCGGGACGCAGGACAACGGCACCTGGGAGGCGCCGCGGAACGGGCCGACCTGGGAGAACACGATGATCGGCGACGGCGGCTGGAACGGCTTCGACGTCGCGCTGCCGGACTTCCGCTTCCACACGTTCTTCGATGCCTCACCGGACGTCAACTTCGACGGCGGTGACATCGCCAAGTGGATCTGGATCGCCGACCCGATCTTCGGCCATCCCGGAACGCAGTTCTACGCACCGGTGATCGGCGACCCGGTGACGACGAAGTGGATGTTCGCCGGCACCGGCCTGGGCGTCTACCGCACGAAGACCCACGGCCTCGGCACGATGTCCTACGAGGAGGCGCAGCGCCGCTGCAACGAGTGGACGGGCGCCTTCGACCTGCCGTGCGGCGACTGGGTGAAGATCGACGCAGTCGCCCTGAACGGCGCCGGGCACGGTGCCGACAAGGCCGGTGGGGCGGTCGCGGCCGTTGAGCGGACGACCGCCGACACCACTACCGCCTGGGCGGCGACGACGACCGGCCGCGTCTTCGTGACGAAGAACGTCGGGGCCGAGCCGGCCGGCGCGGTGACGTGGACCCGCGTCGACGACGACAACCCCGTCTCGCCCAACCGCTTCGTGTCGAGCATCTACATCGACCCGGAGGACGGGAACGTGGCGTGGGTCTCGTACAGCGGCTACAACGCCAACGACCCGGGCCGGCCGGGCCACGTGTTCAGGGTGGCCTACAACCCGGTCGCGGGGACGTCGACGTGGACGGACCTCTCGCACGACTTCGGCGACCTGCCGGTCAACGACCTCGTGCGCGACGACCTCACGGGAGACCTGTACGCGGCGACCGACTTCGGCGTCTCGCGGCTCGCGGACGGCACGGCGACGTGGACCGAGTCCGCGCCGGGCCTGCCTGCCGTCGAGGTGACGAGCCTGGAGGTGATCGCGGACGAGAGGATCCTCTACGGCGCCACGCACGGTCTCAGCGCCTGGCGGCTGAATCTCGCCAAGGTGAAGTAGCACCGAGAGACAGCAAGCACGAATGACGAGGAGGCCGTCCGTGAGGGCGGCCTCCTCGTTGAGGCGGCCGGAGGCTTAGGATCCGCGCGATGCGCCAGGGAGCCGTGCTGTTGAGGGCGTTGGGCGCGGCCGTCGTGACGGTCACGTTCGCCCTGCCGCTCCTCTTCATGGTCACGGGCTCGCTGCGCGAGCCGCAGTTGCCACCGCCGCGCACGCCTCAGCTGTTGCCGGACCCGCTCGGGCTCGGCAGCTACGGCCGCGCGTTCGACCTGGTCGACCTGGGCCGGTACGCCCTCAACTCGCTGTTCGTCGCGGCGATGGTGGCGCCGCTCTCCGTCCTCGTCGCCTCGCTCGCGGGGTTCGCCCTCCTCGGGCTTTCCGGCCGGGTGACGCGGCTTGTCGTCGTCGCGTCCGTCGTGGCGCTGATGATCCCGGCGACGGCGCTGATCGTGCCCCGCTTCACGCTCTTCCGGGCGCTCGGCGTGACGGACACCTATGTGCCGCTCGTCGCACCCGCGCTGCTCGCGACCTCGCCGCTGTACGTGCTCGTCTTCGCCTGGGCCTTCCGCCGCCTCCCGGGCGATCTCTATGACGCGTGTCGGCTAGCGGGCATGTCGCCGTTCGCGATCTGGTGGCGCATGGCGATGCCGCTCGTGCGCCCGGTGACCGTCGGCGTGGGCGTGCTTGCGTTCGTGATCAGCTGGGGCAACTTCCTCGACCCGCTCGTCTACTTGTACGACCCCGACCTCTACACGCTGCCGCTCGGCCTCCGTGCCCTCGCCGAGCTCGATCGCACCGACTACCCCGTCCTGCTCGCAGGTGCGGTTGTTGCCACCGCGCCGGTCGTGGCAGTGTTCCTCGTGGCGCAGCGCTGGTTCCTCACCGAGTACAGGGGATCACAATGGCTCAGCGGTTGATGGTGATCGTTCTCGTCGCCTTCGTGGCGATCGTGGCCGGGTGTGGCGGCGACGCCGGAGAGGACGGCGACGGCGGACCGGTCCGGTTCCTCGTCTTCGGCGAGCCGGAGGAGCTGAAGGCGTACCGCGCCGTCGTCGCGGCCTATGTCGAGGAGCGGCCCGACGGCGCTACCGTCGAGCTGATCGAGGCCACCGACCGCACGGATCTGATCACGAAGCTCTCGACGTCGCTCGCCGGCGGCTCGCCCCCCGACGTCTTCGTGATGAACTACCGCTACTACGGCCAGTTCGCCGCCAGAGACGCGATCGAGCCGATCGCGGAGCGCCTGGAGGACTCCGATGCCTTCGAGCCGGAGGACTTCTACCCCGAGGCGATGGAGGCCTTCCAGTGGGGCGGGGAGCAGCTCTGCCTGCCGCAGAACGTCTCCAGCCTCGTCGTGTACTACAACCGCGATCTCTTCCGCGCCGCGAACATCCCGGACCCCGAGGAGGGCTGGACCTGGCCGCAGCTGATCTCGATCGCGACCCGGCTGACGACGGACGAGAACGGCGTCCCGGTCGCGTCCTCCGACCCCGACCAGGGCGGTGGTGGGCGCAAGCCGGCGGTGTACGGGCTCGGCGTCGAGCCGACCCTGATCCGGATCGCCCCGATCGTGTGGTCGAACGGAGGCGAGCTGGTCGACGACGAGGAAAAGCCGACCCGCTTCACGCTCGACACCCCCGAGGGGCTGAACGCGCTCGACACGTTCTTCGCCCTACGGCCGGTGATCCCACCCGACGTCGAGGTCGAGGCGGAGGACGACGAGTCGCGGTTCACGAACGGCCGGCTCGCGATGATCCTCTCGTCGCGACGCTCGACGCCGACCTTCCGCACGATCACCGACTTCGAGTGGGACGTGGCGCCGCTGCCGATCATGCGCGAGCCCGCGGGCATCCTGCATTCGGACGCGTACTGCATCACCGCCGACTCGGGTCGCAAGGACCGTGCCTGGCGCTTCGTCGAGTTCGCGCTCGGGCCGGAAGGCCAGCCGATCACGGCTCGGACCGGCCGGACGGTGCCGTCGCTGATCTCGGTCTCCCGCTCGCCCGCGTTCCTCGAGCCGTCGAGGGCGCCGAGCAACTCCGAGGTCTTCCTCGACGGGATCCCGACGATCCGCCGGGTGCCGACGATCTCGACGTGGCCGGAGCTCGAGGACGCGTCCGAGCCGATCATCGAGAACGGGCTCTATCTCGGCCGGACCTCGCGGGAGGTCGCGGAGGAGCTGGACGAGGCGACGAGGCCGATCTTCGCTCGCGGCGAAGGCCCTTGAGCGGCCTTCAGGTCGAAGCTCTCGGCAAGCACTACGGCGCGATCGCAGCTCTCGAGAGCCTCGACCTGGAGGTGGGAAACGGCGAGTTCCTCGTCGTCCTGGGGCCGTCGGGCTGCGGGAAGACGACGCTTCTGCGCCTCGTGGCCGGGCTCGAGCAGCCGACGGCCGGCCGGATCTCGATCGGCGGACGCGACGTCACCGAGCTGCGTCCCGGCCGCCGGAACGTGGCGATGGTCTTCCAGAGCTATGCGCTCTTCCCGCACCTCGACGTGGCCGAGAACATCGGCTTCGGGCTTCTCGTCCGCGACGTGCCCAAGCGAGACGCCGCGGCGCGGGTGCGCGAGGCCGCGACGGTCGTCGGCTGCGAGGAGCTGCTCGCGCGCCGGCCGCACGAGCTTTCCGGTGGGGAGCGGCAACGCGTCGCCCTCGCCCGGGCGCTCGTGCGCGAGCCGGATGTATTCCTCTTCGACGAGCCGCTCTCGAACCTCGATGCCGAGCTGCGCGTGCAGATGCGAGCGGAGCTGAAGCTGCTGCACGAGCGGGTAGGCGGCACGACCGTGCACGTCACCCACGACCAGACCGAGGCGCTCGGGCTCGGCGACCGGGTCGCGGTGCTCCGGGCCGGGGTGCTGCAGCAGGTCGGCACGCCGGACGAGATCTGGGCCCGGCCTGCCAATCGCTTCGTCGCGCGCTTCGTGGGCGCGCCGGCGATGAGCTTCGTGCCGGCGGACGGAAGGCTCGGCGTCGAGGGCGCGTTCGAGCTCGGCGTCCGGCCGGAGCACGTGAGGCTCGGCGGCGAGGGCGCCGAGGGCGCCGAGGATCACGCTCGTGGAGCCGGTCGGGGGCGATGCCTTCGTCCACCTCGATGTCGGCGGCGTCGGCGTGGTCGCCCGGGTTCCGGCCGAGGCGCGTCCGGAGCCCGGGGCGACGGTGCGGGTCTCGGTCGAGCGCCGCCACCTGTACGCCTTCGACGTGCAGACGGGAGAGCGGGTCGAGCTCGGATGAGCGAACGGCGCCAGCACGCGCTGATGCTCGCGCCCTACGCGCTCGGGCTGGTCGTGCTCGTGGCGGCACCGGCCGCGATCACGTTCGCCCTCGCATTGACGGACTACGACCTCGTCCGATCACCGTCGTTCGTCGGCTTCGACAACTTCCGTGAGCTCCTCGACGACCGCGTATTCGGGATCGTGGTCGTGAACTCGTTCCTCTTCGCGGCGATCGCGACGCCGCTGCGGCTGCTCGTCGCGCTCGGGCTCGCGCTCCTGCTCTGGAGCCCGTTCCGCGGTGTCGGCGTCGCGCGCTCCGTCGCCGTGATCCCGACGATCGTGCCGGAGGTCGCCTACGGCCTGCTCTGGCTCTGGCTGCTGAACCCGCTCTACGGGCCCGTCAACGGCCTGCTCACCGTCGGCGGCGAGGGCGGGGCGACGGTGTTCGGTCGGCTGCCGCCGCAATGGCTGACCGATCCGAACCACGCGCGCGCCGGGATCATCCTGATGAGCCTCTTCACCGTCGGCGAGGCATTCGTCCTCCTGCTCGTCGCCCGCCAGGCGGTCTCGACCGACCTCTACGAGCTGGCGGCGCTCGAGGACGCGCCCGCCTGGGACGTCTTCCGCCGCATCACCCTCCCCGTGCTCGCGCCCGTGCTCGTCCTGCTCTTCCTGCGCGACATGCTGCTCAGCTTCACCTTCACGTTCGTGCCGGCACTGATCGTCACGGAGGGCGGGCCGCCGAACTACGGCACCACCTACCTGCCGCTCTTCGTCTACCGCGAGGCCTTCGAGTACTTGCGCTACGGCTACGCCGCGGCGGCGACGGTGACGGTGCTCGTGCTGACGATCCCGATCGTCTGGGTGCAATGGCGGATCCTGCGACGGCTGCGGGCGGTGCGGCCCGCGTGAGTCGCCTCCGCTATTTGCAAAACATCTTTGCAGATAAACCGAATTGAGCTAGGCTGCGACTCTTCAGGGCCGCGACCGCGCGGCCTGGGTTCGAAACGGGGAGGGGAACGACGTGAGGAAATCACTGGCTGCGCTCGGTCTGGCAGCCCTTGCCTTGGCCATACCGACCGCTGCCCTGGCGGGCAACGGGCACGGCAACGGGCCCAGAGGCGACAGCATCGACGTGGGTCGGGACGTCAAGGTGAAGGAGCCGAGGCGCAAGGATCTGCCCGCGTCTATTCCGGCCCCGTCCGTTGCGGCGAAGGCCGCGGCGGCGGCAGAGGAGAGCCCGCCGGTCGGCACCGTGAAGATCTGGCCGCTGATCAACTTCAACACGGGCCAGCTCAACATCGCCAACTTCACGCTCCGCTCGGTCGGCGACAAGATCGAGATCTGGGTCGCGAACAACCTCAACTACCCGACGGCCGGCGACTGCCGCAACGACGGCGTCCGCAACGTGATCACCGATGCGCAGACGACGTACCTGCGCGGGCAGTTCGACGAGAACATGTATCCGAAGATGACGGAGGAGTTCAGCTCGCCTCCGAGTCGCGACGGGACGGACGCGGAGCTCGAGGACATCGCGCCGGCGCTCTTCCCCGAGGGCTACTTCAAGGGGCCCGGCGACAAGATCGTGACGCTGATCGCGAACTTCCAGGACGAGAACTACCTGGACATCAACTTCCCGTCGTACGTCGCGGGCTACCACTCCTCCGACATCAACGCGTTCGTGAACAGGAACGTGATGTCGATCGACTCGTACGACTGGGCGCACCGCACGGGCCCGAACCCGCCGAACGAGCCCTCGACGGTGCTGTGCCAGAACCGCCCGGCGCAGCCGTTCAAGTACGAGGGCGTCTTCGCGCACGAGTACCAGCACCTGCTCGAGTTCTGGGCGAGCCCCGGTGAGGCGACGTGGGTGAACGAGGGCCTCGCGGACTACGCGATCACGGTGACGGGGTACGGCTTCCCGGCGCGGACGATCGAGGAGACCGCGTGGGACAGCCACATCCAGACGTTCCTGGGCTGGAGGCTCCTGCAGACGCCGGCGAACCAGATTCCCCAGCCGCTCGGAGGGCCTGAGAACTCGCTGACGATCTGGGACGACCAGGGCGGCCTCGAGACGCTCGCCGACTACGGCGCCGCGTGGACGTTCATGGAGCTCCTGCACAGCCGCTACGGCGAGGCGTTCATGACCGACTTCCACAACGAGGACGCGAACGGGCTCGAAGGCCTCCAGGCCGTGCTCGACAAGTACCTGACCGGCAAGACCACGCGGGAGCTGATCCACGAGTGGTCCGCGATGGTCGCGCTCGACCGCTCGATCGACGACGGCGCGAAGCTGCGTGGCGCCAAGGAGGCGACCTACCAGGCCGACGAGCTGCACGCGGCGATCTACTGGGAGAACCCGCAGGCGTACTCGACGCCCGGTGCACCCCCGAACGGCTCCGACTACGTGCGGCTCCGGGACGCGGCGGGCAATCCGCTCGCGGCCAAGGACATCCGCTCGATCGAGTTCGTCGGCCCCGCGGCCCATACCGCACCGCCGATGGAATGGCAGTCGGTCGTCGAGGCCGGGGACGCGATCCTGGCCGCCGGCGCGGCTCCGGACATCGATCGCTCGATCGTCCGCTCGATCTCGGTACCGGCGACGGGCGACCGCTCGCTCGTCTTCGACACGCGCTACAACATCGAGACGGGCTGGGACTTCGGCGTCGTACAGGTGTCGACGGACGGTGGCCTGCGCTGGACGAGCCTCGGGAACGCCGACACGACGGACGAGCATGACGGTGGCGCGCTCGGCTCGATCGTCGCCGAGCTGCCGGGCTTCAACGGTGTCTCGGATTGGAGGACGACGACGTTCGACCTCGCCGCGTACTCCGGTCAGACCGTCCTGCTGCGGTTCCGGATGATGACGGACGAGTTCCAGCTCGGGAACAACGCAGACGAGAGCGGTGCGGGCTGGTGGGTCGACGACGTGAGGGTCGGCGGCACGCTCGTCTCCGACGGCACGCTGGCCGGCTGGACGACGCCGGCGCCGCCGATCGAGTCCTACACCGTGCAGATCGTCGGGCTCGACACGAAGAAGAACCAGCACGTCTCGCTCGAGCAGCTGACGCTCGAGGACGGACGCACGGCTCGGGTCGACTTCATCGGCAGGCGTGCAGACGCGCTCTTCGAGAAGGACGCGGCGATCGTCGCCGCGATCGTCTCCTACGACGAGTCGACGGAGTCGATCACGGCCTACGCGCCGTACCAGCTGAAGGTGAACGGCGTCCTGCAGCCCGGCGGCTGAGCCGATAGCGAGGGCAGAGGGAGCGAGAGGGGCCCGGGCAACCGGGCCCCTCTCACCAGGTGCCGGACGTGGGGCGTCAGTAGGCGACGGCGCCGCGGCCGGTCTCGGCGGCATGGCGCTGCTCGTCCGCGCGGTAGCTCGAGCGGACGAGCGGACCGGCGAAGACCGAGCCGAAGCCGAGCCGCTCGCCCTGCTCGCGCAACCAGCGGAACTCGTCGGGGTGGACCCACCGGTCGATCGCGACGTGCTTCGCGGACGGCTGCAGGTACTGGCCGATCGTGACCACGTCGACGCCGTGGGCGCGCAGGTCGCGCATCGTCTCCACGATCTCGTCGTTCGTCTCGCCGAGGCCGACGATGATCCCGGACTTCGTCAGCACCCGGTAGTCCGCGACCTCCTTCGCCCGCCGGAGGAGCCAGAGCGCCCGGTCGTAGTCGGCCTTGCCCCCGCGCATCGCCCGGTGCAGGCGGCGGACGGTCTCGATGTTGTGGTTGAAGACCTCGGGGCGCGCGGCGAGCACCGTGGTGAGCGCCTCCTCCTCGACGCCGAGGAAGTCGGGCGTCAGCACCTCGACCGAGCAGTCGGGCAGCTTCGCCTTCAGCGCCCTGATCGTCGCCGCGTAGTGGCCGGCGCCGCGGTCGGGGACGTCGTCGCGGTCGACGGATGTGACGACGACGTGCTTCAGGCCCATCTGGAAGGCGGTCTGGGCGAGCTTCAACGGCTCGAGCGGGTCGGGCGGCGTGTCCGGCCGGCCGGAGTGGACGTAGCAGTACCGGCACGCACGCGTGCACGTGTCGCCGAGGATCTGGAACGTGGCGGTGCCGCGCCCCCAGCACTCGGCGATGTTGGGGCAGCGGGCCTCCTCGCAGATCGTGTTCAGGCCCGCGCCGTGAATCAGCTTCCGGACGTCGAAGTAGCGATCGTTCGCGCTCGGGGCGCGCACCTTCATCCACTCGGGGCGGCGCGGCCGTTCGGCGACGGGAAGCGAGCTCTCCATCGCGGCCAGTCTAGTGACGCTCGTTAGGGTGGCGCGGTGACCAGGGTGCCCCTCGCGGCGCTGCTCGCGTCCGAGGCGATCTCGATCACGGGCAACCGCCTGACCAGCCTGGCCATCCCCTGGTTCGTGCTCCAGTCGACGGGCAGCGTCGGGCAGACGGGGCTCGTCGCCTTCTTCTCCCTGCTGCCCTTCGTCCTCTCCTCGGCGCTCGGCGGCGTGATCGTCGACCGGCTCGGCTACCGGCGCGCGAGCGTCGTCGCCGACCTCGCGAGCGGCGCCTCGGTGCTCTGCATCCCGCTGCTCTACCACACCGTCGGGCTGCCGCTGGCGGCGCTGCTGGCGCTCGTCTTCGCCGGCGCCTTGCTCGACGCGCCCGGGCAGACCGCGCGCGAGGCGATCCTCCCCGACCTCGTCAAGAAGGCGGGTACGACGCTCGAGCGCGGCACGAGCCTGCACGACGGTGTCTCACGTGCCGCGAGCATGCTGGGCGCGCCGCTCTCCGGGATCCTGATCGCCGTGCTCGGGCCCACGAACGTGCTCATCCTCGACGCGGCAACCTTCGTCGTCTCGGCGCTCCTGATGCGTGCGTTCGTCCCGTCGCCCGAGCCGAAGCACGACGAGGTGAGCCCCGAGCGCTACTTCACGCAGCTGCGGGAAGGGTTCGCCTTCCTCTGGCGCACGCCCATCGTGCGGGCGATGGTCGTGATGGTCCTGATCACGAACATGCTCGATGCGGCGATGGGCGGTGTGCTGCTCCCCGTCTACGCGAACAGCGTCCTCGACAGCGTGGTCGCGCTCGGGCTGATGAGCGGCGCAATGGGTCTCACTGCCTTTGGGGGCACGCTCGTCTTCGCCTGGATCGGGCACCGCCTGCCGCGCGTGTCGACGCTCGTCCTCGGCTTCACGCTCGGCGGGCCGACGCGGTTCTTCCTGCTCGCGGCGATGCCGGGCGCCGGACCGGCGATCATCGGCTTCGCGATCGCCGGGACCGGGATTGGCCCCATCAATCCGATCCTCGGCACGCTCCAGTACGAGCGCGTGCCCGAGCGGCTTCGCGCCCGTGTCTTCGGCGCCGTGAGCGCGGGCGTGATGGCGGGGGCGCCGATCGGCGCACTGCTCGGGGCGGGCCTGGTGGAGCTCGTCGGCCTGCAGGAGACGTTCCTCATCTTCGGCACCGTCTACCTCGCGTGCACGCTGAGCCCGCTGTTCGTGCCGGCGTGGCGCGACGCGAACCGGCGCGTCGAACCGGGGTAGCCGACCGTTACTTGGCGGCGAGCTGCGCGTGGACGGGCTGGGGCCAGAGCCCGTGTCCCGCGTCGGCGGGCAGCTCCTCCAGCTCGAGCTCGAAGACCTCCGCGAGCGCCTCGAGCGCGTGCGGCCGCACCTCGTCCACCGTCACCGGCCGGCCGAGCTCGCGCGCGATCGTCGTGAACGCGGCGTCCTCGAGCCCACAGGCGGTGATCCACTGGGTGAACGGTGCCGGGTCGAGATCGACGTTGAGCGCGTAGCCGTGCGTCGTCACCCAGCGCGAGATGTGGATCCCGATCGATGCGATCTTCCGCGGCGGGCGCGTCAGCCAGACGCCGGTGAGACCCTCGATCCGCTCGCCTTCGACCTCCACCTTCGCGAGCGTCCGGATCAGCGCCTCCTCGAGGTCGCGGCAGTAGCGCTTCACGTCCTGGCCGTGCCGGCGCAGGTCGAGGATCGGATAGCAGACGAGCTGGCCGGGGCCGTGGAAGGTCGACTTCCCGCCGCGGTTCGTCTCCACGAGCTCGACCTCGGCGTCCTCCGGGACGTGCAGCTCGCCGTCGTCGGTGCGCCGGCCCAGGGTGACGACGGGCGGATGCTCGAGTAGCAGGATCGTGTCCGGGATCGCCCCCTGCGAGACCGCCCCCGCCACGGATTGCTGCAGCTCCCAGGCCTCGCGATAGGGCACGAGCCCGAGGTTCATCACGTAAGCGCCCTTCACTCGCCGCTCGCGATCAGCGCCTGCGCCGCCTCCAGGTCCTCCGGGCTGACGAGTACGTCGTAGGCACCGCCGAACTTGGTTCCCGACTGCGTCACCCGGCGGTCGGAGGCGATCCCGGCGGTCTCGAGCAGACCGCACACCATCACGGCCTCCTGCTCCGTCGAGACGGTGGTGAGGACGCTAGTAGTCGCTTTCGCCCCAGCTCTCGAGCCGCCCGCGCAGGTCGCGCAGGAAGCGGCCGGCGAGCGCGCCGTCGACCAGTCGGTGGTCGTACGTGAGCGTCAGGTTCATGATCGGCCGGATCGCGATCACGTCCTGGCCGAGCTCGTCCTGCACCACCCAGGGGCGTTTCACGACCGCATAGGTGCCGAGGATGCCCGCCTGGGGCTGGCTGATCACCGGCGTGCCGTGGAAGGTGCCGTAGCCGCCGGGGTTCGTGATCGTAAAGGTGCCGCCCTGGACGTCGTCCGGGGTCAGCTTCTTGTCGCGCGCCCGCTGGGCGATCTCCGTGACCGCGCGGGCCATCCCGAGCAGGTTCAGGCCCTCCGTGTTCTTGACCACGGGGACGATCAGGCCCTTGCCGTCGGCGAGCTCGACCGCGAAGCCGAGATTGACGAAGTTGCGCGTGACGATCTTGTCGCCGCGGATCTCGCCGTTGATCCAGGGGTACTCGCGCAGCGTCTCCACGGTCGCGCGCGCGATGAAGGAGAGGTACGTCGGGTTGACGCCGTAGGCGGCCTCGTACTCCTTCTTCAGCTTGCCGCGGATCGCGACCACCTTGGACATGTCGACCTCGATCGCGCTCGTGACGTGCGCCGAGGTGTCGAGCGAGCGGCGCATGTGCTCGGCGATGCCCTTGCGCATCGCGCTCATCGGCTCCTCGGCCTCGCCCGGGGTGAGGCCGGCCTGTGCGACCGGGGCCGGGGCTGGCTTCGGGGCAGCCGGAGGCGCTGCGGGCGCGGCCTGTGGCGGAGCCGCCGGTGCCGGGGCTGCCGGTGCTGGGGCTGCCGGTGCCGGAGCGGCCGGTGCTGCGGGGGGCGCCGGCGCCGCCTGAGCCGTGGGTGCAGCCGGCTCGGGCGCGGGCGGGGCTGGCGGTGCCTGCTGTGCCGCCGTCGCGGCCTGGCCACCGCCCTCGACGAACGCGAGGATGTCCTTCTTCGTCACGCGGCCACCCTGCCCGGTGCCCTGCACCTGGGTCGGGTCGACGCCGTGCTCGGACGCGATCCGCGCGACGACGGGTGAGACGAACGTGCGCCCGTTCTCGGAACCGGCTGCAGGAGCAGGAGCAGGAGGAGCAGCAGCTGGAGTCGGCGTCGGCTCAGCCTGCGGCTGGGCGGGCTCGGGCGCGGCCGGCTCGGCCGCAGCGCCCTCGGTCGCCGCAGCCTCCGAGGCGTCCGCCGCCTGCTGGGTGGCCGGCTCGGGCGGCGCTTCGGCAGGAGTCTCGACCTGGGCGCCTTCCGGAGCGATCACGGCGAGCACCGTGCCCACCTCGACCGTCTCGCCCTCCTGGACGAGGATCTTCGCGACGACGCCCTCTCCCGGGCTCGGCACCTCGGTGTCGACCTTGTCGGTCGAGATCTCGAGCAGGCTCTCGTCGGCGGCGATCGCCTCGCCTTCCTGCTTCAGCCACTTGGTGATCGTCCCCTCGGAGACGGAGACGCCCATCTGCGGCATGACGACGTCGATCTGCGTGTCCGTAGCCATTGCTCTCTCCTAAAACTTAGCGTGAGCCGGGTTTCTGGGCCGCGGGCGGCCCCTTCAGGGGTCTTCGCGCGCTGAGCATTCGCTCCTGCGGATGCTCAGCTTGCGCAACTAGCATCAGTACGCGGCGAGCTCTTTCAGCCCTGCGACGACGTCTTCGACCTGCGGGATGTACGCCTTCTCGAGCACGGGCGCGAAGGGCACCGGACAGTCCGGAGCGGCGATCCGCTTCACGGGCGCGTCGAGGTCCTCGAACGCCTCCTCGGCGATCGTGGCCGCGATCTCGGCGCCGAACCCGCCGGTGCGGGTGTCCTCGTGCAGCACGAGCACCTTGGAGCACTTGCGCGCGCTCGCGAGCACCGCCTCGCGGTCCCACGGCATCACCGTGCGCAGGTCGACGATCTCGACCGAGACGTCCTGCTGGTCCAGCTCCTTCGCAGCCTCCTCGGCGGTGTAGACCATCGCGCCCCAGGTGATCAGCGAGATCTCGTCGCCCTCGCGGTGGATGCGCGCCTTGCCGAGCGGCACGGTGTAGCGCTCCTCGGGCACCTCGCCCTTGATTCGCCGGTAGAGGTGCTTGTGCTCGAAGAAGAGCACGGGGTTCGGATCCTCGATCGAGCTGATCAGCAAGCCCTTCGCGTCCTCGGGCGTCGCTGGGCAGACGCACTTCAGCCCCGGTATGTGCGCGAAGGAGCTCTCCGGGTTCTGCGAGTGGAAGGGGCCGCCCGAGAAGCCGCCGCCCGCGGGCAGCCGCACCACGATCGGGACGGGCGTGCCGGCGCGGAAGCGCTGCTTCGCGGCGACGGTCACGAGATGATCCCAGGCACACGAGATGAAGTCGGCGAACTGCATCTCGGCCACGGGGCGCATCCCCATCATCGCGGCGCCCGTGCAGGATCCGACGATCGCCGTCTCGGAGAGCGGCGAGTCGATCACCCGCCAGGGCCCGAACTCCTCCTGGAAGCCGAGCGTCACCTTGAAGGCGCCGCCGTAGACGCCGACGTCCTGGCCGATCACGAACACGCGCTCGTCGCGGCGCATTTCGACCCGGAGCCCGTCCGAGATCGCCTGCAGGTAGGTCATGAGTGCCATGACTATTTGTGGTGAGGCGTGTCGAGGTCCTCGGGCGTCGCGTACACGCCCTCCAGCAGTGTCGCGGGATCCGGTAGCGGCGACTCGTCGGCGCGCGCGAGCGCGTCGCTCAGGATCTTCTTCACGCGCGCCGCGATCTCTTCCTCCTCCTCGTCACGGAGCTCCGCGTTCTCGCGCAGCCAGATGCGGAAGCGCTCGACGGGGTCGCGCTTCGCCCACTCCTCGAACAGCTCCTTGGGGACGTAGAACGCGTCGTCGTGGACGGCGTGGCCCTCCATGCGCAGGGTCTGGAGCTCGAGCAGCGTCGGCCCGCCGCCCTCGCGAGCCTTCTCGATCGCCATCTTCGTCTCGCGGTAGACCGCGAGCACGTCGGTGCCGTCGACGACGACGCCGTCGAAGCCGTAGGCCGCGGCCCGGTCGGCGAGGTGCTCGACCGGATAGGCGAGGTGGGTGGGGGTCGAGTACGACCACTGGTTGTTGTCGCAGACGAAGACGACCGGCAGCTGGCGGACGCCGGCGAGGTTCATCGCCTCGTGCGCGTCGCCGCGCGCGGCTGCTCCCTCCCCGTACCAGCCGACTGCCACCCGGCGTTCCTGTCGGATCCGGAAGGCGAGCGCACAGCCGACTGCGACCGGCAGCATCGCCGGGAGGTGGCTGACCATCGCGATCATCCCGAGGCGCGCGTCGGCCATGTGCACGTTGCCGTCGCGGCCCCGCGTCGGCCCGTCCTCGCGCCCCATGTACTGCGCGAAGATGCGCCAGGGCTCGACCCCGCGCGTCACGTGGACGCCCATGTCACGGTGCAGCGGCGTGCCGACGTCGTCCGGCCCCATCGCGGTCGCGACACCGACGGCCGCGCCCTCGTTCCCGCGCCCGGTGTAGAACGACCCGGGGATCTTCCCCTGCTTGTAGAGGATGTGCCCGCGCTCCTCGATCCCGCGCGTGACGAGCAGGTTGCGATAGATGGCGAGCAGGTCCTCGCGGTCGAGGCCCGCCTCCTTCACTTCGTTGAGCGAGCCGACCGGCTCGGCTTCCCGTACCGCCATGGTCGCGTGCGTACCCCCGTCGAGTGTGGACCGACGCCGCAACTCTAACGAGCCGCGTACCATCGCCGCGTGACCTCCGACTGGCAGAGCGCGGATCGGTTCACGATCGACCAGCTGATCCGGCCGATGGCCAACCTCTACCGGATCTCCACCGACGGCACGCCGGTCGCGTTCGTGCGGCAGAAGAAGCTCGCCGTGAAGGAGGACATCCGCTTCTACGCCGACGAGGGGCAGACCGAGGAGCTGTTCCGGATCAAGGCGCGGTCGCTGATGGAGTTCAGCAGCCGCTACGACGTGACCACCCCGGCCGGGGAGAAGATCGGCGTCCTCGGCAAGGTGTTCGGCAAGTCGCTCTTCCGCTCGACCTGGTCGATCATGAACGCGGAGGAGCAGCAGTTGGCGGTCGCGCAGGAGCGCTCGGTCGCGGTCGCCGTGATCCGCCGGCTGATCGACATCGTGCCGTACGGCGACTTCGTGCCGATCCCGTTCCACTTCACGATCGACGCGGACGGCACGCACTTCGGCGACATGAACCGGCGGATCGGCTACCGGGACACCTACGATCTCGACCTCTCCGGCGACACCGAGCGGACGATCGACCGCCGGCTGGCGATCGCGCTCGGGACCGCGCTGGACGCGCTTCAGTCACGCTGATCCGTCGCTGGTCGGGCCGCGAAGCGGCCCCTTCAGGGATCTTCGCGCGATGAGCATCCGCTCTCGCGGATGCTCATCTTGCGCAACAAGGAACGCTTAGGCGGCCATCTCGGTCATGGGGCGGTCGGTGTCGACCTCCGCCACGTCGTCCCGCTTCAGCAGCGTCACCATCGCGACGATCCCAGCGGCGAAGAAGATCGCGCCGCCGAAGAAGGCCGCGTGGAAGCCGGTCACGAGCGCCTCCGCCTGGTCGGCGGCGCTCGGCTGGCCCGACACGCCGCTCAGGCTGTCGGTCGTGCGGTCGACCGCGAGCGTGGAAAGGACCGCGAGCCCGAGCGCACCGCCGACCTGCTGCGAGGTGTTGAAGAGCCCGGAGGCGAGGCCGGCGTCCTCGTGCGCCATCCCGCTCGTCGCGAGCAGGGTCACCGGCACGAACGTCAGGCCCATGCCGATCGAGATCGGGATCAGGCCCGGCAGGACGTCGGCGAGGTAGGAGCCGTTCGCGTCGGTCGTGAGCAGGAGGAGCATTCCGACGGTGGCGATCGACATGCCGATGATCGAGGTCGTGCGGATGCCGAGCCGCTTCACGAGCGGCTGCGAGAGACCCGCGCCGATCCCGATCCCGACCGTGACCGGCAGGAACGCGAGGCCCGCCTCGAGCGGCGAGAAGCCGAGCACGCGCTGGACGTAGAGCGTGTTGAAAAAGAACATCGCGAAGAGCCCCGAGGCGACCATCAGCATCGCCACGTTGGCGGCGCGCAGCGTCCTGACGCGGAAGATGTCGAGCCGCACGAGCGGTGCGCGCTGCCGGAGCTCGATCAGGACGAACGCCGTGAGCAGGACGAGCGCGACGACGCCGAAGCCGATCGTGCTCGGCGACGTCCAACCCGACTCCTGCACGTTGACGATCCCGTAGACGAGCGCGATCAGGCCTGCGGTCACCGTGACCGCGCCGGGCACGTCGAAGATGCGGTGCTCGGCGTCCGAGCGCGACTCCGGGACGTAGCGCAGCGAGAGCAGGAACACCGCGATGCCGACGGGCACGTTGACGAAGAAGATCCACGGCCACGAGAGGAACTCGACGAGGATGCCGCCCAGCAGGAGGCCGACGGCGGCACCGCCCGTGGCGATCCCTGCCCAGACGCCCATCGCCTTCGTGCGCTGCGGGCCTTCCGGGAAGGTCGTCGTGAGGATCGAGAGCGCGGCCGGCGCGACGAAGGCGGCGCCGAGGCCCTGCAGCCCGCGGGCGAGGATCAGAAACTCGGAGGAGGTCGCGATCCCGTTCAGGAAGGACGCAACCGTGAAGACGACGAGGCCGGCCAGGAAGAGGCGCTTGCGTCCGATCAGGTCGCCCGCGCGCCCGCCGAGCAGCAGGAAGCCGCCGAAGATGAGCGTGTACGAGTTGACCACCCACTGGAGGTCGGCCTCGGCGACGTCGAGGTCGGTCTGGATCGACGGCAGGGCCACGTTCACGATCGTCGCGTCCAGGATGACCATGAACTGGGCCATGCAGACGAGCGAGAGGACGAGCCACGGATTGACGTGCTTGACCGGCAAGGGAGAGGTTCTACCAGCGTGCCCCAGACCGGGGGGTACGGTTAACCGTATGCCTGACGGAAAGCGGCCCAAGCGCAACTGGATCCAGGAGGAGCGCCGCAAGACGCTCGGCGACTACACCTGCTTTTGCCTCGACTGCGGCGTCGTCTGGCGCTACTTCCTCGAGGGCGAGGCCGATCTGCCGGCGGCGTGTCCACACTGCGGCGGCGAGACGCGGCACCGCTGTCCTGTCTGCGACGCGCCGTTCCCGTCCGCGTTCGCGGTCGAGTGCGAGGAGTGCGGCGCAGCGATCCGCCCCTCCGAGGTGCTCGGGGTTCGGATTCGAAAGCCTGGCAAGTAGGTCTCACGCGCGGAGCCGGGCTTTGCCCGGCGGGAGCGCCGTTACCGCAATTCAGGCTCGCTGCGACGAAGGAGGGGGCTCGTGGGGGAACCATGGGTTCCCCCACGTTCCTAGAACATCGAACCGATGATCTGCGAGAAGCGGATCACCGTCACGGTCTCGTCCTCGCCCACCTCGCGGTTGTAGAGCTGGCCGAGGAAGCGCGCCATCTCCTCGGTGCGCTTGATCTCGGGGTTGTCGTGCTCGATCTCGCGCGGCGAGAGCTCGCCCAACCGCTTGACCTCGACCTTGTCGATCACGGCGTCGAAGACCTTCTCGCGCTGCCCGTAGCGGACGCCGACGAGCACGGTCACGATCATCCCCTTCTTGTACTTCGACGACTTGTCGCCGAGTCGGATCGTCGCCGTCTTCCGGTGCGTGCGCAGCTGGTCGGCCACGAGCGGCGAGTAGAAGTTGAGGGCGAACAAAGCGTCGCCGATCATAGAGCCTCACCGGCCAGCGCACGGTGCGCCTCTGCGGCCATGTCGCGCTCGCCGCCGTAGGCGAGCAGCCGCCGCCCCTCGTCCAACGGTAGCCAGCGCGCGTCGGCGACCTCGATCTCCATGCCCGGTGGGATGTTCCCGATCCGGCCGCTCCTGTAGCGCAGGAGGTAGAAGCTGACCACCTTGAAGACGCGCTCGCCACTGCCCCGGCGCGTGTAGACGTACTTCACGTCGCCGAGCTTGCGGTCGAGCCGCGCGACGAGGCCGGTCTCCTCCTCTGCTTCGCGCAGGGCGGTCTCGGCCGCACCCTCGCCCGCGTCGACGAGGCCCTTCGGGAGCGCCCAGACGTCGCCACGACCCTGCGGCCGGATCGCCGCGAAGTACCAGCCGCCGCGCAGACGCCGCACGAGCACTCCGCCGGCGGAGATCTCACGCGCCATGTCGGCTTTGTAACACAGTCCCGGAGCAGGTTCGCACAGATTCTTGCTCCTGGCTTCTACGCTGGTATGCTGGCCCTGGCACTCGGCAGGTGAGAGTGCCAGGTCTTGTCACAAAGTCTGTGAACGAGGAGGCAATCATATGAATCTGCAGCCTCTTGGTGACCGCCTGATCGTCGAGGTCCTCGAGGAAGAGGAGCTCACCGTCAGCGGCATCGTGCTGCCCGACACCGCGAAGGAAAAGCCGCAGCGCGGCCGCATCCTCGCAGTCGGACCCGGCCCTCGCGACGAGGACGGCGAGTACATCAAGATGGACGTCGAGGAGGGTGACGAGGTCATCTTCTCCAAGTACGGCGGGACCGAGATCAAGGTCGGCGCCGACGACGTGCTGATCCTGCGCGAGTCCGACGTCCTGGCCAAGGTCGTCGGCGATCGCGCCGCGGTCTAGGAACTAGAGGAGGAACGAACACATATGGCTCACAAGGAGCTCAAGTTCAACGAGGACGCACGGCGCGCGCTCGAGCGCGGCGTGAACATCCTCGCCGACGCGGTCAAGGTGACGCTCGGCCCGAAGGGCCGCTACGTCGTGCTGGACAAGAAGTTCGGCGCGCCGACGATCACGAACGACGGCGTCACGATCGCCCGTGAGATCGAGGTGGAGGACGCCTTCGAGAACCAGGGCGCTCAGCTCGTGCGCGAGGTCGCCACGGCGACGAACGACGTCGCCGGTGACGGCACCACCACCGCGACCGTGCTCGCCCAGGCGATCGTCCGCGAGGGTCTGAAGAACGTCGCCGCGGGCGCGAACCCGATGGGGCTCAAGCGCGGCATCGAGTCGGCCGTCGAGGCCGTCGTCGCGGACCTGAAGTCGCAGTCGAAGGAGATCTCGGGCAAGGAGGACATCGCCCGGGTCGCCACCATCTCGGCGCGCGAGCGCGAGATCGGCGACGTGATCGCGGACGCGATCGAGAAGGTCGGCAAGGACGGCGTCGTGAACGTCGAGGAGGGGCAGACCTTCGGCCTCGAGCTCGAGTTCACCGAGGGCATGCAGTTCGACAAGGGCTACCTCTCGCCGTACATGATCACCGACGCCGAGCGCATGGAAGCCGTGCTCGACGACCCGTTCATCCTGGTCGCGAACCAGAAGATCGGTGCCGTCAAGGACGTTCTGCCGGTGCTCGAGCAGGTCATCCAGGCGGGCCGCCCGCTGCTGATCGTGGCGGAGGACGTCGAGGGCGAGGCTCTCGCGACCATCGTCGTGAACAAGCTGCGTGGCACCTTCCAGGCCGTCGCCGTCAAGGCGCCGGGCTTCGGCGACCGCCGCAAGCGCATGCTCGAGGACATCGCGATCCTCACGGGCGCCGAGGTGATCACCGAGGAGATGGGCCTCAAGCTCGAGAACACGAAGATCTCCCAGCTCGGCCGCGCCCGCAAGGTCGTCGTCGACAAGGACTCGACCACGATCGTGGACGGGGCCGGCGATGCGGAGGGGATCAAGTCGCGCATCAAGCAGCTTCGGGCCGAGATCGAGAACACCGACTCCGACTTCGACCGCGAGAAGCTGAACGAGCGGCTGGCGAAGCTCGCCGGCGGCGTTGCGGTCGTCAAGGTCGGCGCGGCCACCGAGACGGAGATGAAGGAGAAGAAGCATCGCGTCGAGGACGCGTTGCAGGCCACCCGCGCCGCCCTCGAGGAGGGCATCGTGCCGGGCGGCGGCGTCGCGCTGCTGCAGGCGGTCAACTCCGTCAAGCTCGACACCCTCGAGGGTGACGAGCGCACGGGCGCAGCGATCATCGTCCGCGCGCTGGAGGAGCCGCTTCGGCAGCTCGCCTACAACGCGGGCCTCGAGGGCTCGGTCGTCGTCGACAAGGTCCGGAACGCCAAGAAGGGCCAGGGCCTGAACGTCGACACGGGCGAGATCGAGGACCTCGTCGCGAAGGGGATCATCGATCCGACGATGGTCACCCGCTCGGCGCTGCAGAACGCTGCGTCGATCGCGAAGAACATCCTCACCACCGAGGCGATCGTCGCCGAGGCGCCCGAGAAGCAGACGGCCGGTGCCGGCATGCCCGACATGGGCGGCATGGGCGGGATGATGTAGAGAGCCCTCGGGCTTTCGCTCCACACGAAGGGCCGGCATCCGCCGGCCCTTCGTCGTTCTGAACCGGCCACGCCTGGGGTCAGCTCGCCCTCACGACCCCGCGGCTGCGGCCGCTAGCGGGTGCTGCGCGATCCGGCGTAAGAAAACGTGATCTCCGACACAAATGGAACGACCACCGGTCGGACGCTTTCAGGGACTGCTCAAAAGGAGCGAACCAGGACGGAGTCGACTCTGTACGAACGGCGCGGTGGCGCATTCGCCATCGCAGCAGTGGTTGACCATTTCAGCGACGCGATCGTGAAGAACCCGATTGTCGGCCAGGCATCGGAGAACCCTGCTCTCCGGGAGTGGCACACGAACAACCTGGAAAGACTTCCGGGCCTCAAGTTCATGCGCACCCTGTGGGTCTGCGAGGTCGCCGGCGGACCCCAGCACTATGCAGCGACACAACCAGGCAGCACCACCCTTGGTTTGGAAGAAGCCCACCGGGACCTGACGATCTCACCCGCCGAGTTCGATGAAGTCGCGGCCGAACTCGGGCGAACGCTCGACTTCTTCAAAGTGCCCGAGCGTGAGAAGGAGGAGGTTCTGGCTGCCTTTGCTGCACACAAGGGCGAGGTGACGGAGGGGTACTCGCAGTAAGGGACATTCGGTTTTGGAACCAGTGGCGAGTAGTTCGCGATCTGTCATCGTCGGGTTGAGCGGCGCCGTGCTGTTCCGCAGGAGCCAGCGGGTCGTCCAGTACCAATCCGCCGCCGACCCCGAAGACAAGGCGGGGACGAACGATCCCGAGGCGGCGGCCAAGGACGCGAATGGCCAGCCGATCTCCAACGGCGCGCGTGACATTTGGGTGACCGAGACCGCGCTGACCACGGCGCTCAACGTCAGTCACATGGCCGAGATGCTGGCCTACTTCAGCATCGTCGTCGGCGTCGCGGTGCTGCACTGGCGCAGCTCGCGCTCGCGCTGGCGGCGGACGGTGCAGGCGAGGTGCGACGATGCGCCCGGCACGATTCGAACGTGCGACCTCTGCCTCCGCAGGGCAGCGCTCTATCCCCTGAGCTACGGGCGCCTGAGGTGCAGTCCAGCGTCAGGCAGTACGGCGGGTGGTCAGTGTAGCTGGGTCGCCACCGACCGGCCGACCTCGAGCTCCGCGTCCGCGGGAACCTCGCGGCGGACGTAGGCGAGCGCGACGGCTCCGTCGGGAGCGCTGGCGGCGCTCGTGATCCGGCCGACGCTCTTGCCGGCGTAGACGATCTCGGTCTCGGCGTCGGGCAGCTCGTCGAGCGCGAGCACGCGCAGGCCCCGGTTCGCGTGCCCGCGGTAATGGAGACGCGCGATCGGCTCCTGGCCGGGATAGCAGCCCTTCTCGAAGTCGACGGCGCGCTCGACGAGCCCGGCCTCCGCGGGCAGGACGCGCTCGTCCACCTCCCGGCCCCAAGCGGCGGTGCCCGCTCGGATCCGGAGCAGCTCGAGCTCGGCGGGCGTGACGGTCTCGTCCAGCCCGGCGTCGAGCACCTCGGCAGCAGGCTCGCCGTAGTCGGCGGTCGGGATCCCCTCACCGCCGAAGACGACGTGCGAGGTGTGCTCCTCGAGCTCGATCTCGGCCTTCGACGCGAAGCGCGAGCGCAGCAGCTCGGTGCGGACGCGCTCGCCGAGCTCGGCCTCGGTCAGAAGCAGGAAGTCGTCGGGCGAGCGGCGGAGGACGACGAGCGGCGCGATCACCCGCGCCTTGGCGGTCAGCAGCAGCGCCTCGCAGGCAGCGCCGGGCGCGAGCGCGGCCACGTCGTTGGAGACCATGCGGTTCAGGTACTCCTCGGCGCCCGGGCCGGCGACCCGGACGAACGACCTCGGACGAAAGGCGACGCGCATCTCGATGGTTACTGTAGAGACGGTGTTCCGGTCCAAGGCGGAAAAGAAGGTGCTCGAGGCGGGTTACGACCCCGCCCGGCTCCCGCCCGGCCAGTATCTGACCGAGAAGTGGCCGGTCCTGCACGCGGGCTCGATCCCGTCGACCGACCTCGCCACCTGGACGTTCGAGGTGTCGGGCGAGGTCGAGAATCCCATCTCGCTCTCCTGGGACGAGCTGAACGCGCTCCCGCGGACGGAGCACACCCAGGACATCCACTGCGTCACCCGCTGGTCCAAGTTCGACATGACGTTCTCCGGCGTGCACTGGCGCGAGTTGGAGGCACTGGTCAGACCGAAGCAGAGCGCGCACTACGCGATCGCGCTGGCGGAGCAGGGCTTCACCGCCAACGTGCCGATCTCGTTCCTGCGCGACGAGCACGCCCTCCTGGCGACGCACGCGAACGGGGAGCCGCTCGCGGTGGAGCACGGCTGGCCGCTGCGCCTCGTCATCCCCGGCAAGTACTTCTGGAAGAGCGCGAAGTGGCTGCGCGGGATCGAGCTCTCGGCGACCGATCGCCCCGGCTTCTGGGAGCGCTACGGCTACCACAACGACGCCGACCCGTTCGAGGAGCAGCGTTACGGCTTCTAGGAGGGCCGCGCCGAATCACTCGGACGGGTGACTACAGACGAGGCCGGTGGCGCCGATATCTGGGGTACCCACCTCCCCAGATTCACCCCTCGAAGACCGCGGCCCCCTCCGCGGTCTTCATCTTTTCGGGGCAGTACGCTGCAGGAGATGGAGCCTCTGACCCAGCAGACGTGCGTCGCGTGCCGACGGGACGCCCCGACCGTGACGGACGCCGAGATCGCAGCGCTGCAGCCCCAGGTCTCCGACTGGGAGCTCGTGGAGCTCGACGGGATCAAGCGGCTGAGGCGCGTCTTCCCCTTCGACGACTTCGCGCAGGCGCTGGCGTTCACGGGAGCGGTCGGCGAGCTCGCCGAGTCGGAGGGGCATCATCCTGCGCTCCTGACCGAGTGGGGCCGGACGACGGTCACCTGGTGGACGCACAAGATCCGCGGTCTGCACCGCAACGACTTCATCATGGCTGCGAAGACCGACGAGCTCGCGCGCTGAACCGACGAAGCCGTCAGGGAGAGGCCGGGCCGCCGGCCTCTCCCCGTGTCCCCTCGCCTTGAATGAGGCGCGAGCGGCCGGCCTGATACACCCTCTTCGCCTCGCTCATGCGGCGGCGGGCGCCTCGGCGAGCAGACCGTGGCGCTGTGCCCAGCGGCTGGCCTCGGTCCGGTTTCCCACCTCGAGCTTCCGGTAGATGTTGGAGAGGTGGAACTTGACCGTCTGCTCGGTCACCCACAGGAGCTTGCCGACCCGGCCGTTCGTGTATCCCTCGGCGACGAGGCACAGGATCTCGCGCTCCCGCTTCGTGAGCGGATCGCCCAGCGGATCCGGCGGCGGCGGCGCCGGTGCGGCGCGCCGCGTGTGGGCGAGGAAGATGGAGGGCTCGAAGGCCTGGCGGGCCGCCAGGGCCAGATCGTCCGGCGATGCCGAGCGCGAGATCGCCACGGTCGTTCCGGCGGCGAACGCGGCCGCGAGCACCGCGTCGTCCGCGGTGTCCGCGAGGACGATCGTCTTGAGGCCGGGGACGAGCTGCCGTGCCTCCTGAATGCTTTCGACACCGCCGGCGTTGCGCAGATCGAGGAGGAAGAGGTCGGGGCGATGCTCGCGGACGGCGTCGAGGGCTTCCTCCGCCGTCGTCTCCTTCGAGACGGTCGTCACCCCGGCGGCCTCGAGCACCCGCTCGACGATCTCGAGCAGCAGCGGGTGTGAGTCCAGGAGCACAGCGGAGCGGGTGCCGCGACGGCTCGTCGAGCCGGTCGCGGAGCGTGCGTCGAGCGCGATGGACATGATCGGAAGCTCTCCCTTCATCGGCGGTGGCGCGATTCGCTCGCGACGTCGACGGGATAGAGCGGCCAGTCGGGCCCCCTGATACATCGGAGTCCGATTCAGATGTCGAAGACGGTGCCGACCTCGGCATCGGGCCGGCGGCCCTGGCCGGCGAGCAGGGCGGCTGCGGCTTCGCGCGCGCTGGCGGAGCCGAGCCGGGTCATCGTCGCGGCGATCTCGCCCGAGATCTTCGGCGCCGCGAACGAGGTGCCACTCCAATGCGCCCAGCGGCGGAAGCTCTGCGGCACGCGGCCCGGAATCGGACTCGTCTGCCCGGACTCGTCGAACTCGAGGAACGTGCTCAGCACGTGAACCCCTCGGGCGGCGACGTCCACCCACCAGCCGAAGTTCGAGAAGGGCGCCCTCTGCAGGTCGTCGTCGACGGCCGCCACGGCGAGGACGCGCTTGTGGGCGGCGGGCCAGAGCGGCCGGTGCGTCGAGTCGTTGCCGGCGGCCGCGACGACCACCGTCGTCGGCGAGACGTGTCGGAGCGCTTCGGCGATCGCCAGCGGCGGCTGGTCGTCGTGGCTGTAGCAGCCGAGTGAGAGATTGATCACGTCGGCGTCGGCGTGCTCGAGGATCGCGCGTGCGACGTCGAGCTCGGAGCCGTAGCCCTCGGTGTCGAGCACCTTCGCGATCTCGATCTTCGCGTTCGGAGCGCGCTGGAGGACGACGCCCGCGATGAACGTGCCGTGACCCGACTCGTCGTCGAGCCAGCCGTTCTGCGGGTTGACGTCGGTGTCCTCGAGCGTGTCCGGCGCGGCGTTCGTGCGGTCGTCGAGCCACGAGTGCAGGCGGGGCGTGTAGCCGGTATCGATCACGGCGACGCAAGCCCCCTCGCCGTCTCCGTCCGAGAACTCCACGCCCTCCTCCGCGGCGACGGCGAAGCCGGCGGGACCGCCCTGCACGAACGGCAGCCCGCAGAGCACGTGGTGGGGCGAGACGCGGGGCAAGGCGTCGTCGTCGCGGACGCGCAGCCTGCCCATCGCCTCCGGGAAGTCCTCGCCGGCCGGCAGCTCGAACCGCAGCAGGCGCTCCTCGATCCCCGGCGTCGTGTCGAGCTCCTTGGCGTCCAGCTCCTCGAGCGTGCGCGCCAGCAGCGGCAGGTCCTCCCGCGCGACGAAGAGCTCGTTCGGGGTGTGCAGGTGCGGGCGCTCCCCGAGCGTGAGCCGAACGTCTTCGCGGTCGGGAAGCCTTGTCTCCCGATGCCGTTGGATCGCTCTGCGCGGATCCCGGGGCTCTCGCTCGCGTGCCATCGCCGTCAGATCGTATGCGTCGCGCGATCGTCCGCAACAGGGTGATGTATCTGCGAGGCCGTTCGGCTCTCTCTTTCACGTGGGGCGACAGTGAGCACCGTGTGTGAACCGCGGCCGACTCGACTACGCTCGGGCGTAGTGAGGTCCGAGCCGACCGACCTCGACCTTCGAGACGAAACCCCCCTCGCCGACGCCGAGCGGGCGATCGAGCTCGCCCCGGACTCGCCCCGGCACGCGAGGGCGCTCGCAGAGGCGGCACTGCGGCGTGCGGGGGACGACGTCGAGGCGGTCGCGGTAGCCGAGCGCGCTCTCGGGCTCGCTGCACTGGGGTTGCGGGACGGCGATGCGGCCGTCGTCCATCTGCGGCGCGCCGTGGGAGTCGCGTCCGCTGCCGACCTGCGGGTGCGGGCGGCCGAGGCGCGGATGAGCCTCGGCCGCGCCCTGCTCTACACGGGCGACTCGCGCGGCGCCTTTCGCGAGATCGACGCGGCAGGCGCCGCGCTGAACGGGCTGGCCGGCGCGCGGCTGCAGCTGCAACGGGCGATCCTCCTCCATCACCACCACCGGCTCGACGAGGCGCTCGAGGGATACCGTGCGGCGCTCGTCGTGCTGCGCCGCCACGGCGACCCGCTCTGGGAGGCGCGGGCGCTGAACAACCGTGGGCTCGTGCACGCATATCGCGGCTCGCTGGGCCTGGCCGAGGACGACCTCTCCGCCTCCTCACGGATCTACTCGGAGCTCGGTCTCGATCTGGCCCTGGCCGAGGTCGAGCACAATCTCGGCTGGGTCGCCGCGCGCCGTGGGGACGTTCCGACCGCGCTCGACCTCTACGACAGCTCACAGGAGCGGCGGCGCGCCCAGGGCGTCCCGCTCGCCTACGGGCTGAGCGACCGCTGCGAGCTCCTGCTGACCGTTCGCCTCGTCGCGGAGGCGCGCGAGGCCGCCGAGCAGGCCGTGTCCGAGCTCGCCCGCGGCAGCATGGCGCTCGAGACGGCGGAGGCCCGGCTGATGCTCGCCGAGACGGCCCTCGTGGACGGCGACTTCGAGACGGCGCGAAGCGAGGCCGAGACGGCCGCACGCGCCTTCGGTCGCCAGCGGCGGCCGCGCTGGGTCGCGCTCGCCCGCTACGCGGCGCTGCGGGCGACGTTCCTCGAGCATGGGCCGTCCGTCGAGTCGCTGCGCGGCTCCCGTCGCGCCGCGCTGTCGCTTGCGTCGGCCGGCTGGTCGGTCGCCGCGCTCGACGCTCACCTCCTGGGTGCCCGGATCGCTCTCACTCTGGGCCGGACGGTCGCGGCGCGGCGTGCTCTCGCCCAGGTTCGCGTCAGCCGGCGCGAGCCGGTCGATCTCCGCGTGCGGGCGAAGCACGCGAGTGCCCTGCTCGCGCTCGCGGACGGCAGTCGGCCGAAGGCCTACGCGGCGCTCCGGTCGGGCGTCCGCCTGCTGAACGAGTACCGCGTCGCGCTCGGCGCGACCGAGCTGCGCGCGCAGGTGGGCGGTCAGGCCGAGGAGCTCACGGCGCTCGGGCTGCGGCTGGCCCTCGAGGACGCCGACGCTCGCCGCGTCCTCGCCTGGCTGGAGGAGGGTCGTGTCGGTGCTCTCGGGCTGCGGCCGGTTCGTCCGCCGGACAACGACGAGCTCGCGGCCGAGCTCGCAGATCTGCGGCGCATCGTGGCGGACGTCCAGGAAGGCTCTCTGGCGGGGCAGGACGTTCGCGAGCTCCGCCGGCGCCAGGTCACGCTGGAGGAATCGGTGCGGCGTCGCACGCGCCATGCGGCGGGCACCGCCACGGGCGCGGCGGCGCGGCTCACCGTCCGAGAGCTCGGCGACCTGCTCGGGGAACGGGCTCTCGTCACCTACGTGGAGGCCGAGGGCCGGCTGCGCGCGGTCACGCTGTGCTCGGGGCGGGTGCGGCTGCACGCTCTTGGGGACGCCGCCGAAGCCCGGATGGAGCTCGACGCGCTTCGCTTCGCCCTGCGCCGGCTGGCACGATCGACCACCACGGCGCCCGTTCGGGCGGCCGCTTCCGACGCGGCCACCCACGCGGCCGGGCGGCTCGACGACTTGCTGCTCCGACCGCTCGCCGCCGAGCTCGGCGAGCGCCCGCTCGTGCTCGTTCCGACCGGTGCCCTGCATGCGATGCCCTGGTCGATCGCGCCCAGTCTGGCCGGGCGTCCGTACGCGGTCGCACCTTCGGCGGCCGCCTGGGGCCACGCCGAGACGCGGTATCGCCCGACCGTTGCACGCGCTCGCGTGACGGTCGCCGCCGGCCCAGGACTGCCGTTCGCGAGCCCGGAGGCGAGCGCGGTGGCCGCTCTCTACGGCGCCTCACCGCTCCTCGGGGCAGCGGCCACAGCCTCGGCCGTCCTGAAGGCACTGGACGGGGCGGACGTGCTGCACCTCGCGGCGCACGGGTCGTTCCGCTCCGACAACCCGCTCTTCTCGTCGATCGACCTCGCCGACGGTCCGCTCACCGTCTACGACTTCGAGTCGCTGGACGATGCACCCGCGCTGTGCGTGCTCTCGGCCTGCGAGTCCGGCTTGTCCGAGGTGCGCGCGGGCGACGAGCTGATGGGGCTCACCGCAACGCTCCTCGCCCTCGGGAGCTCCACGATCGTCGCGAGCGTCGTGACCGTCCCCGACGAGACGAGCACCGTGCTGATGAAAGCGTTCCACCGCGGGCTGGCCGCCGGAGACCGCCCTTCCGAGGCGCTCGTCCGGGCCCAGGCAGCCGCCGGCGACGGCATCGAGGCTGTCGCGGCCCGTGCCGGATTCGTATGCTTCGGGGCGGGGTGAGCGTGTTCACGCTGTGCCGCCCCGAGCAGCTCGACACCGGTGTTGAGGTGCTCCTCGGCAACGACCGACGACACGTTCCCAGGGGGGATTCGGGCGCAGTGGATCTCGCAGACCTCGTTCACGCCGCCGCAGAGGGCGAGCAAGGGGCCTGGAACGCGATCGTCGAGCGGTTCGGCGGGCTGATCTGGGCGACCGTTCGTGCGCACCGGTTGAGCGCCGCCGACAGCGCCGAGGTCGTGCAGACGACCTGGCTGCGTCTCGTCGAGCACCTCGACCGGATCCGCGAGCCGGAGCGGCTCGGCGGCTGGCTCGCGACGACGGCACGGAACGAGTGCCTGGCCCTGATCCGGCACGGCGCGCGAGAGGTCGTGACGGGCGACATGGAGACCTTCGAGGCCGACGGCGGTGTCGCTCTCGACCAGGCGCTGCTGGCGACCGAGCGGGACCGGGCGTTCTGGGGCGCGTTCGCCGGCCTCGGCGAGCGGTGTCAGGCGTTGCTCAGGGTCCTGATGGCCGACGTCGAACCGAGCTACCAGGAGGTCTCGGCAGCGCTCGGCATGCCGATCGGGGCGATCGGCCCGACGCGGAGGCGCTGCCTCGAGCGTCTCCGGCGCGATCCGCAGTTGGCAGCCTTCGACGCGGGAGGAACACGTGACCGACTCGGGTAACCCCGACGTGCCCGGCCCGACCGATCCGGACGATGCCCTGCTCGCGGACCTGCGGCGGATCGCCTCGGTGATCGATCCGTTGCCGGACGTGCTCGTGCACGCGGGGCGCGAGAGCCTGACCTGGCGTCGCGTCGACGCGGAGCTCGCGGCCCTGCTCTCGGACTCGAGTGTCGACGACCACCGGCTCGCGCTCGTCCGGTCGACCGGCAGCGCCCGCGCGGTCGCGTTCGAGGCCGGTGACTTCACGATCGAGCTGGATATCCTCGGCAGCGGTGCGCAACGGACGCTCGTCGGTCAGCTCGTGCCCCCGCGCCCGGCCACGATCGAGGTGCAGACGACCGAGCGTCGCACGACGGTCGAAGCCGATGAGCACGGCCGGTTTCGCGTCGAGGGCGTGCCGGCGGGGCGCATGCGCCTGCGCGTGACCGGGCGCGAGTCCACGGACGTCGCGGCGGAGACGACCTGGATCACGATCTGACCTGCCAGGGTGCCTCGGCGTCGTAGGCTTTGCGCATGGACGCTGACCCCGTCGAGATCAGGGTCCTCGGCTGCCTGATCGAGAAGCAGCGGACGACGCCCGACGTCTACCCGCTCTCGCTGAACGCGTTGCGGCTCGCGTGCAACCAGGCGACGAACCGCGAGCCGGTGGTCGACTACGACGAGGCCACGATCCGGACCGCGCTCGAGCGGCTCTCGCGCCGCGGGTGGACGAGGCTCGCGAGCGGGCCGGGCAGCCGGGCGGCCAAGTACCGTCACCTGCTGGACGACGCGCTCGGCCGCGTCCCGTCGCAGATCGCCCTTCTGGCCGTGTTGATGCTGCGTGGGCCGCAGACGCCCGGCGAGCTGAAGACGAGAGTCGAGCGGCTCTACCCGTTCGGGAGCCTCGACGACGTCCAGAAGGCGCTCGACGCGCTGGCCGAGAACGAGCTCGTGCGCCGGCTACCGCGCCGGCCCGGGCAGAGCCAGGACCGGTACGAGCAGCTGCTCGGCGGCGGCGGCGAGGAAGAGGCCGAGCCCCACTCGCCACCTGCACCGACGAGCGGGCTCGAGGAACGAGTCGCCACGCTCGAGCGGCAGATGGCTGAATTGCTCGACCGACTCGCCTAGTCGTCCGCACTGACGAGGGCGCGTCCTCCCAGCGGCCGACCTGAAGATCATCCGCGGCGAGGGCGAGGTTCCTGCCTCCGGCCGATGTATCGGCACGGCGCGCGGCGCAGGATCGCTCCATGACAACTATGGAGGTGACCGAAGTGCAGACGACACCGACGCTCGTCGATGTTCGCCCGCTGCGTGCGCAGCTCGAGGGCGACATCGTGACGCCGGAGGACGAGGGCTGGGACGAGGCTCGCCTCGCCTGGAACCTCGCGATCGACCAGCAGCCCGCCGCCGTGGCGCTGACGGAGTCCGCGGCCGACGTCGCGGCGGTCGTGCGCTTCGCGGGCGAGAACGGCCTGCGGGTCGCGCCGCAGGGAACCGGCCACAACGCGGCTGCGCTGGCGGCAGCGGCCGGCTCGCTCGAGGACGCGATCCTCCTGAAGACGGTGCGCATGCGCGGCGTCACGATCGACGCCGAGGCCCGCACCGCGCGCGCCGAGGCCGGCGTGCTCTGGATCGAGGTCGTGGAGGCTGCGGCCGAGCACGGTCTCGCCGCGCTCGCCGGCTCGTCGCCCGATGTCGGTGTCGTCGGCTACACGCTCGGCGGCGGGCTCTCGTGGCTCGCGCGCAAGCATGGCATCGGCGCGAACCAGGTCACCGCGATCGAGCTCGTCACCGCCGACGGGCGCCTCGTGCGTGCGGACGCAGAGCACGAGGCCGATCTGTTCTGGGCCCTGCGCGGCGGCGGCGGCGCGTTCGGCGTCGTCACCGCGATCGAGTTCAACCTGTTCCCGATCGCGGAGGTCTACGCCGGCATCCTCTGGTATCCGGTCGACCGCGCCGCGGAGGTGCTGAACGAGTGGCGTGCGTGGACGGACGGCCAGCCGGAGGAAATGACCTCGGTCGGCCGCATCCTGCAGTTCCCGCCCATCCCGGAGATCCCGGAGCCGGTTCGCGGGCAGTCGTTCGTCGTCGTCGAGGCGATCTATCTCGGCGACGAGGCCGAGGGTGCAGCGCTGCTGGCTCCGCTGCGGGCGCTCGGGCCTGTGCTGGACACGATCGCCACCATCCCGGTGACGGCGCTCGCCCAGCTGCACATGGACCCCGAGGAGCCCGTGCCGGCGGTCGGCGACGGCGGCATGCTCACGGACGTCGACGCGGAGCTCGTCGACGCGATCGTCGACGCCACCGTCGGGTCGCCGCTCCTCAGCGTGGAGATCCGCCACCTCGGCGGCGCAGTTGCGCGCACGCAGGCCGGGCACGGCGCGCTCGCGGCGTTCGAGGCCCCGTTCGTCATGTACTCGGTCGGCTTCGCGCCGACTCCCGAGGCGGCGGAGGCGATCGAGGGCGCGGTCTCCGTGATGCGTGAGGCGGTTGCAGGGTGGGAGGCGGAGCACACGTACATGAACTTCGCCGACACCCGCCGTGGGCCGCGAAGCCTCTTCGCCGTGGAGGCCTACGACCGCCTCTGCCGGATCAAGGCCGAGGTCGATCCCGCGGACACGTTCCTCTCGAACCACCCGCTCTCGAGCGACGGCTAGAGGTCACGGCTCCCGCGCGCGCGGCTGCGTGCGCGGGAGACCCTCCTAGTCTGTGTCGCCGCATGACGCGTTGGAGGCCTGCGGCACCCAGCGCAGACCGTCGAGCGAGACGATCTCCGGCAGGAGGCCGAACGTCGCCAGCGCGAGGGGCAGCCGCGTCCGGGCCTGCATCTCGCTCGAGTGGATCCAGAAGCCGACGAAGGCCTCCACCGGCGCACCGCGGTTCAGCCGCCGGAGCTCCCAGAAGAGCCGGGCCGACTGCCGTGCCTGATCCACGACAACGCGGTCCGAGACGCTCCACCAGAGCTGGAGCGGGACGCAGGAGGCGGCGATCGCCGGCGCGTAGGCCAGCGGGCTGCGCCGGGCGTACGCGCGCGGCACCGTCTTCGGCGTCCCGCCGATCTCCTTCCGGGCGAGCTTGCGCAGGCCGTCGCCGATCGGCATCCCCCACGCGCGCAGGCAGGCCTTGCCGCAGGCGAGCCGACGGAAGTTCCGGTACTGGAGCGCGAAGTCGGTGACGGCGTCGAAGGCGGCCGCGCCCGCAAGCAGCTTCGGGTGCCGCGCAACGAGCAACAGCGTCTCCTGGCCGCCCATGCTTCCGCCGAAGGCGTAGATCCGCTTCGGATCGAATCGAAGCCAGGGGAGCGTCCGGCGCAGGATCTGAGGCATCCGCGCCAGGTCGTCGACGTGCCTCGGAAAGCCCCAGGAGTGCGCGGACAGCCGCCGGCCGCGCGCATCCGGGTTGACGACCGCGAAGCCGCCGCGCGCCGGCAGGTTGCCCCAGTTGGCCGCGTTGATGCGGCCGCTCAGCCCGCGCCCGTGCGGCGAGATGATCAGCGGGATGGGCGGGTTGTTGCCCGGCCCGTACCAGGACGGCAGCAGCACGACAGCACGGTTCCTGCGGCCGTCGTGGGCGCGGTAGCTGATCACCACGCGCTTCGTCGCGGCTAGCGTCGTCCTCGTGCCCGACGTGCGCCGGATCTGGCCGCGGCGGGTACGCACGACGAGCTCGAGCTTGCCGCGCAGGCCCGAGAGGTCGATCACCTCGCCGCGCACTCGGGTGAACGGACGCCCGCCGACCGTGACGCCCGCGATCGAGGTGCCTCGCGGCAGCCGTAGCCGCAGCTGCAGCGTCGCCGGTCGCCGCTCGGGCACCTCGACGGAGGCGTGGATCGCGTCGGTGCGCCGCTCGACCGAGTACGTGAGCGCGCCGAAGCTCGTCGCGGCCCGGGTGACGGCGATGCGGGCGCCGGGCCGGAGCCACGGGCGGGGCGTGGCGAACGCGAGCTGGAGCCCGCGCGGCGCGCCGCGGCTGGTGCGCGTTTCGTGCACGAGCAGTGCCCGGACGGTCTCCAGGAAGGCGGCGTTGCTCGCTCCGTTCGGCGGCAGGTACATCGAGCGGTAGTGCCGGCCGTCGAGCGGGGTCACGGTCGCGGCCTCGCCCGAGATGTACGTCCTCGGCGTCATCGCCGCGGCCAGCATCCCGTAGAGGCTCAGGACCAGCTGGTCGGCCTGGTCCGCGTCGGCGAGGAAGCGGGCGACGTTGATCCCGTAGACCGCGTCGGTGCCGCCGGTCGGGAACGTGGGGCTCGGGTAGAGGGCATAGGCGCCCGCGCGGACGACCCCGAGCAGCCGGGAGCCGTGGCCGAGCAGGTACCTGAGCGTGCCGCGGGTCTCGGCGCTGCCGGGCTCGAAGAGCCCGGAGGCGAACGCGTAGGGCATGACGAGGTTCCAGTAGCTGCCGAGCCGCGCCTCCGTCAGCGATCCGTACGGTTGCTCACCCGCGAGCAGCCGCGCCGGGAGGAAGAGCGACCCGTCGGCGAGCCGGCGCTGCGACGCGCGGACGGCTCGGCGGAGCCCTCGCTCCAGACGTGCGGCGAGTGCGCGGCAGCGGGCCGCGAGCGCCGGGTTGCCGGTCTCCGCCCACACGAGGCCCATCTCCCGCAGCCCCTGCCAGACGACGGCCTGCGAGTGGAGCCCGAGCACCGAGTCCGGGATGTCGGACGAGTATCGCTCGGGATCGAGCAGGCCGGAGCCGTTGCGCTCGATCTGGCGGCCCAGCGCGTTCACGTAGCTGCGGAGGGCCGGCGTCGCCTGCCTGATGTACGTGCGGTCGCCCGAGAGGCGGTAGTGCGCGGCCGAGCCGACGAGCTTCTCACCGCGCTTCCAGTTCGGATACGGCGTCGGCTTCCGCGTCAGCGACGTGCGCAGGATCGACCGCGAGACGCCCGCGTGGCCGAACTCGGCCAGCACCTGCGCGACGTCGGAGCCCTCGGGGAACGAGAACTGCTCGTACGGATTGCCGATCGAGTAGCGCCAGGTCAGCGTCAGGTTCTGGATCAGCAGGTTGCGGACCGCGTCGTTGACCCGCCGCTCCGGCACGACGATCTGGGTTCCGGCGGCGAGTCGCAGGTTCCAGTAGGCGGCGACCGAGTCGCGGGCGCCCTCGTAGCGCTCCTCGTCGACCCGGAAGGTGCGCGCCCGCCTCGGGTCGTTCAGCCAGCCGACGTAGAGCGTGCGCGTGGCTCCGCGGGGGACGCGGTAGGAGAGCACCCGTCCGGCCGTCGGCTGCAGGCGCACCCTGGCTGCAGCCTGCCGCGCGTCGACCTCGAGTCGCACGAAGCTCGCGAGCCCGCCCGCCGCCCGCGCCGCGAACGACTCCTGCCGGTAGCGGGCGCCGGCCGCGTCGACGTACGCCGTCTCGAGGATCGGCAGGTAGCCGCCGGCGAGATGGGCCGGTTGGAGCCGGCGAAGGCAGGAGCCGTAGCGCTCGCTGCCGTCTGGCCCGACGAAGACCGTGAGGCTCCGCGCGCCGACGCGGTTCGAGATCACCTGGCTCCCGTCGGCGACGTGCAGCCCGACCGCCCCGGCGCCCCGGACTCCCAGCGGCTGCGAGAACGGGAGGTAGTAGACGCCCGAGTCGGTCAGGGCCCGCTTGCCCGGGGCGCGTGCATAGAGGAGCGGCGGCAGGTAGCGGCGGGCGCCGGCGTACGTCGGCCCGTCCCGCGCGGCGAGGAGCGCGTTGCCCCACACGTCTCGCCCGGCGCGGAGCGCCGCCTCGACGCGCAGCGCGTGGCTCGCACTCGCGCGCGGATCGGGGCAGGGGTCGGGCGCGGCGGCGGCCCGCGCCTCGGGGACCCCCGCAAGCGCGGCGATCGCGACCAGAACGACGAACGACGTCTCAGTGAGACGTCGCCGATACTTCCCCGACGGCACCGCCCCATCATTGCCTGTCGGGGCTCGGCTGACTAGGACTAGGCGGTAGCGGTGATGGTGATGCCGCCGCGCGGCTTTTGCACGAGCGTTACGGTCACGCGCTCGGAACGGAGCTCGAGCGCCTCCGCGATGTCGTCGCGAATCCTCACCGCGAGTGCCTCGCAGAAGACACCCTCGTTCCGGAACGAGGCGAGGTAGAGCTTGAGCGACTTCGATTCGAGACAGAGCTTGTCGGGATCGAACTCGATCGTCGCCAGGTACATGTCTGCCTGGCCGGTGATCGGGCAGAGAGCGACGAGCTCGTCGCTCTCCAGCTCGACGAGCGAGACGCCCGGATTGGGGAAGGTCTCGAGCCCCGCGTAGTGGTCGGAGCCCGCATGACCGAGCGCAACGAACTCGGGCAGGTCACCGGGGTCGCTCATGGCCGTATCGTATTCGCGCGACGGCGCAGGTCGGCTAGGCCTGCGGGATGCGGGCTTCGAGCGCGGCGCCGAGCGCTTCGCGCACGGGCTCGAGCTCGATCCGGTCGAGCACGTCCTGGAAGAATCCGCGCACGATCATCCGCTCTGCTTCCTGGCGGGTGAGGCCGCGGGCCATCAGGTAGAAGAGCTGCTCGCGGTCGACTTGGCCGAGCGTGGCACCGTGGGTGCAGCGCACGTCGTTCGCCAGGATCTCGAGTCCGGGGATCGAGTCGGCGTGCGCGGTCTTCGAGAGCAGGAGGTTGCGGTTCTCCTGGTAGGCGTTGGTCTTCTGCGCGTCCTCCTCGACGCGGATCATCCCGCGCCAGACCGCGCGCGAGTCGTCGCGCAGCGCGCCCTTGAAGGCGAAGTCCGAGGTCGTGTCGGGGGCGATGTGCTCCTGGAAGGTGTCGTAGTCCAGATGCTGCGTCCCGTCCGTGAAGTAGGCGCCGGTCACGCGCGAGGTGGCACCGCGCCCGGCGAGGTCGTTCTGGATCCGGACCTTGCCCTTCTTGGAGCCGAAGCCGCCGGCGACCCAGTCGAGCTCGGCGTCCCGCTCGACCCGTGCGTGGTGCGTCCCGAAGTGCCAGGTCTCGCGGGAGACGTTCTGGACGGACACGTACTCGACCTTGGCCGCCTGGTCGACGAAGATCTCGACCGCGGCGTTCACGTAGCCGGCGACCTCGGGCGAGGTCGACGCGTACTCCTCGATCACGGTGAAGCGGCTCTCCGGCTCGGCCACGATCAGGAGCCGCCAGAAGAGCGAACCGCCGTCGAGGTCGTTCACGATCCGGATGTACAGCGGCTGCTCGAGCACGAAGCCCTGCGGGACGTGGACGAGCAGTCCGTGCTCCCACATCGCCGCGTTGTGGGCTGCGAACTTCTCGTCGGCGCCGACGAGCTCGCCGAGCCGCGGGTGGTCGCCGAGCCGCTCGAAGCGGATTCCCTCCGGCGCGCGCTCGATCTCCAGCCCACCCTCCGACACGCGCACGACCCCGGCCGCCTCCAGCTCGAGCAGCCCCGGCGCGGTCGCGATTCCGGTGGCCCCGTTGGCCGAGAACGAGTCGGGGTCGAAGCCCTTCAGGTCGGTGAACCGCCACGCCTCGTCCTTCGTCGTCGGCAGCGGGAGCGCGTTGTAGCGCTCCAGGAGCTCAGGGCGCATAGCGGCGGTGGAGCATCAGGGCGTTGCCGTCGGGGTCGGAGAAGAAGGCCATGTGGCAGACGCCCGTGTCGAGCGTCTCACCGCCGAACTCGACGCCGGCCTGCTCGAGCTCCACGCGCGTCGCCTCGACGTCGGGGACGCGGAGCGCGATCGCCGAGGAGTGCGGCGCCGTGAAGGCCTGGCCGACGTTCGTCGGGTCGATCAGGTAGAGGCTGACGTTCTCGCCGAGCTGGTACTCCGGCCAGCCCTCGTCACCGCTCACGAGCGGCAGGCCGAGCGTCTCGCCGTAGAACTGCCGGGCCCGCGCCATGTCCGCGACCGGCACGGACACGAAGTCCGTCCGCTCGACGGTGATCACGAGTCGCTGTGCCTCGGCTCGCGCGGCGTATGACGGTGGTGGAGCATCAGCGCGTTGCCGTCGGGATCCTCGAAGAACGCCATGTGGCAGACGCCCGTGTCGAAGGTCTCGCCGGCGAACTCGATCCCCTTCGCCTCGAGCTCCGCGCGCGCCGCGGCCATGTCCTCGACGTGCAGCGCGAGATGGGCGGTCTTCTGCGGCGCGAACTCCAGCCCGAACGTGGTCGGCTCGTAGATCCCGAAGCACGTCCCGCCGACCCAGAACTCGCTGTCGCCGGTGTCGTCGGGCCTGAGCCCCAGCGTGTCGACGTAGAAGGCCCGCGATCGCTTCCAGTCGGTGGACGGGATCGCGACGAAGTCGACGCCCGTCACCGGGCTAGCCAACGGACCCCTCCATCTGCAGCTGGATCAGCCTGTTCATCTCGACGGCGTACTCGAGCGGCAGCTCCTTCGTGATCGGCTCGACGAAGCCCGACACGATCATCGCGCTCGCCTCGGACTCCGAGAGCCCGCGGCTCATCAGGTAGAAGAGCTGCTCCTCGCCGATCTTCGACACGGTCGCCTCGTGGCCAAGGTCGACGTCGTTCTCGTCCACCTGGATGTACGGGTACGTGTCCGAACGGGACTCGTCGTCGAGGATGAGCGCGTCGCAGACCACCTTGGACTTGGCGCCGTGCGAGCCCTTGGCCACCTGCAGCAGCCCGCGGTAGCCGGCCCGGCCGCCATTCTTCGAGATCGACTTGGACGTGATCACGGAGGTCGTGTTCGGCGCCGCGTGAACGATCTTGCCGCCGGCGTCCTGGTGCTGGCCCTTGCCGGCGAACGCGATCGAGAGCACCTCGCCGTGGGCCCGGTCGCCCATCAGCCAGATCGCCGGGTACTTCATCGTCAGCTTGGAGCCGAGGTTGCCGTCCACCCACTCCATCGTCGCGTCCTCGTAGGCCACGGCCCGCTTGGTGACGAGGTTGTAGACGTTGTTCGACCAGTTCTGGATCGTCGTGTAGCGGCAGCGCCCACGCGGCTTGACCACGATCTCGACGACCGCCGAGTGCAGCGAGTCGGACGAGTAGATCGGCGCGGTGCAGCCCTCGACGTAGTGCACGTAGGCGTCCTCGTCGACGATGATCAGCGTGCGCTCGAACTGGCCCATGTTCTCCGCGTTGATGCGGAAGTAGGCCTGGAGCGGCAGCTCGATCCTGACGCCCGGTGGCACGTAGATGAACGAGCCGCCCGACCAGACGGCGGAGTTCAGCGCCGCGAACTTGTTGTCGTTCTGCGGGATGATCGTCCCGATGTACTGCTTGACGATGTCCTCGTGCTCGCGGAGCGCGGTGTCCATGTCGAGGAAGAGCACGCCCTTCGCCTCGAGGTCGGCCTGGAGCTTGTGGTAGACGACCTCCGACTCGTACTGGGCGCCGACCCCGGCGAGGTACTTCTTCTCCGCCTCGGGGATGCCGAGCTTGTCCCACGTGTCGAGGATGTCGGCCGGCAGGTCCTCCCAGTTCTTGGCCTGCTTCTCGGTCGGCTTGATGTAGTAGAAGATGTTCTCGAAGTCGATCTCGGCGACGTTGCCGCCCCAGGTCGGGAGCGGCCGCGCCAGGAAGTAGTCGAGCGAGCGGTGCCGGAACTTGCGCATCCAGTCCGGCTCCTGCTTGTGCTCGGCGATCGCCTCGACGATCTCGTGCGACAGGCCGCGGCCGGACTTGAAGAAGTAGTTCTCCGCCTCGTCCGAGTTGGAGAAGCCGTAGGCGTACTCCTCGCGGATCCCCTTGACGACCTCGGTCTCGGTCGAGCTTACGTCGGTCATGCAACCACCTCTTCCTTGGGCATGAAGGCATCGTAGCCCTCGGCCTCGAGGCGGTGCGCGAGCTCCTTGCCGCCGCTCTCCACGATCCGCCCGCCGACGAAGACGTGCACGCGGTCTGGTGTGACGTAGTTGAGGATGCGCTGGTAGTGGGTGATGATGAGCGCGCCCATGTCCGGCCCGACGAGCTCGTTGACGCCGCCTGCCACGATCCGCAGCGCGTCGATGTCGAGCCCGGAGTCGGTCTCGTCGAGCACCGCGATGCGCGGCTTCAGCAGCGCCATCTGCAGGATCTCGACCCGCTTCTTCTCGCCGCCCGAGAAGCCGTCGTTCAGGTAGCGCTGCGCCAGCTCGCGCGGCACCTTCAGGCGCTCCATGGCAGCGAGGATCTCCGTGCGGAACTCCTTCACCGGGATCGGGTCGTCCTTCCCGCCGTTGCGGGCCTTCCGGATCGCGTTGATCGCGCTGCGCAGGAAGCTCGTGACGGTGACGCCCGGAATCGCGTGCGGGTACTGGAAGGCGAGGAAGAGGCCCTTCTGCGCGCGCTCGTCGGCTGCGAGCTCGACGACGTTCTCGCCGTTCAGGACGATCTCGCCCTCGGTGATCTCGTAGGCCGGGTGGCCCATCAGCGCGTAGGCGAGCGTCGACTTCCCCGAGCCGTTCGGGCCCATGATCGCGTGCTTCTCGCCGAGCTCGACCTGGAGGTCGACGCCCTTCACGATCTCGGTGCCGTCCTCGAGCGAGACGTGCAGATTTTTCAGTTCCAGATACGCCAAGATTGTGATCCCTCTTTTCCAGGCGGCAAGCCGAAATCAGCGCCGCTTCGTGAGTCCATGGTAGCCGATCAAGCCTGCCAGGACGGGGGCTGCCAGCGCAGCGACGGAGCCCGCCTTCCCGAGCCGGATTCGTGCTTCCGTCCACCTGCTCGAGGCCTTTGCCTGCGCGTCGAACCGGCCGTGCGCGCCCGGGTCGCCGGGGATCGTCTCGAACAGGTTGTCGGGCGAGCCCACCGGCTTCGGCTCGCCGGTCGTCTGCCCCTCCCAGCCGTTCCGGAGCAGGACGAGATCGCCGGCGCGCGGCGAGAGCTTCTGCCCCCACAGCAGCTTCTGGCTGGCCCAGGTGACCGGCAGCTCGCGCTGCGGCCGCTCGCAGCAGTGGAGCACGGCGGCGGCGACGAGCTCGGGCTCGTAGATCGGGGGCACCGGCTGCGGCTGCCGCCCCAGCTTCTGCCGTGCGCGGTCGAACTGAGGCGTGTTGACGCCGCCGGGCAGGACGAGGCTGATGTCGACGCCCGTCCCGTGCTTCTCCTGCTCGAGGCGCGCTGACTCGAAGAAGACGCGCCCGGCCGCCTTGGAGGCGCAATAGGCGGCCTGGAGTGGGATTCCGCGGTAGGCGAGCCCGGAGCTCAGGTCCACGAAGGTGCCCCGGCTCGCCTGCAGGTGCGGGAGCGCGGCCCGGTAGGCGTGGTAGCGCCCGAGGAAGTTGACCTCCATCACGCGGCGGAGCTCGTCGGCGTCGAGCTCGGTGATCTCGGCGTAGACCGTGACCATGATCGAGCAGACGAACGAGTCGATCCGGCCGAAGCGCTCGACGGCCCGTGCGCACAGCCGCTCGTTGTCGTCGGCGCTCGTCGCATCGGCGGCGACCGCGAGCGCTTCGCCGCCGGCGGCCTCGACCTCGGCAGCGGCGGCAGCGAGCGCCTCGACGTTGCGCGCCGACACGACCACCTTCGCGCCGCGGGCTCCTGCGGCTCGCGCCGTCGCGCGTCCGATCCCACTCGAGGCGCCGGCGACCACGAGGACCTGCTGCTCGAGCGGTTTCTTCACGGGTCGCTCCGTGCCCGCAGGTCGGCCCGGACAAACTGGTGGTAGGCTGGAGCCCGTGCCCTTCGGAATCGGCATCTGGGAGATCCTCATCCTGCTGCTCGTCGTGTTGCTCGTCTTCGGGCCCAAGCGGTTGCCCGAGATGGGGCGCTCGCTCGGCAAGGGGATGCGCGAGTTCAAGGACTCGATCTCCGGCAAGGATTTCGAGGACGACGACGACGCTACGGTGCACAAGCCCCTGGCGACGGAGCTCCCGCCCGCTGCGGGGGACGACGTGCCCGAGCGCGTCGAGTCGCGCGAGCGCGACACCGTCTCCTAAGCTCCGGATCCCGTGATCTGGAACCGCCTGCCGCGGCGACTGCGCCACGGCGAAGAAGCCACGCTCGTCGAGCATCTCGGCGAACTGCGCACGCGCCTGCTGATCGGCCTGCTGGCGATCCTGCCGGCCTTCATCGTCGCTTTCGCGTTCCGCGACCACCTGATCAACTGGCTGATCCGGCCGCTCCCGGACGACAAGGAACTGGTCACCCTCGGCGTGACCGAGCCGTTCACGACCGCGATCAAGGTCAGCCTCGCCGCGGCGGTCGCCGTCACCCTGCCGATCCTGCTGTATCAGCTGTGGTCGTTCCTCGCCCCGGCGATCGAGGAGCGGATGCAGCGCACCGTCGTCACCTTCTCCATCTTCGCCACGGCGCTGTTCGCCGGCGGGGTGGCGTTCTGCTACTTCGTGATCCTGCCGCGGGCGCTCACGTTCCTGACGAACTTCGGGGACGAGTTCTTCGAGATCCAGATCCGGGCGAGCTACTACTTCTCGTTCGTCCTCGTCACGCTGCTCGCGACCGGGATCGCCTTCCAGATGCCGATCTTCATCCTGGCCCTCGTGCGCCTGCGCGTGCTCACGGCGGCGAAGCTGCGCCGGAATCGACGCATCGGCATTCTCTTCATGGTCGTCTTCGCGGTGCTGCTGCCCACGGTCGATCCGGTGTCGCTCGCCCTCGAGGTCGTGCCGCTCCTGATCCTGTTCGAGCTCTCGATCTGGCTCGCGGCGTTCATGGAGAAGCGCTGGAACCTCGACGAGTCGAGCTCCGGCTACTACGACTTCGAGTGATGAGGATCCTGTCGGCCGACTGGGTGCTTCCCGTCGAGGGAGCGCCGATCGAGAACGGGGCGGTCGCGATCCGCGACGGACGGATCGAGGCGGTCGGAACGGCCGCGGAGCTCGGCGAGGGGGAGCGGTTCGAAGGGGCCGCGATCGTCCCGGGCTTCGTCAATGCGCACACCCATCTCGAGTACGCGGTCTATGCCGGCTTCGGCGACGGGCTCGCCTTCGCGCCCTGGATTGCGCTCCACGTCGAGCGAAAGCGGCGGCTCGAGCGCGAGGACATGGAGGCGATCGCGCGGCTCGGCGCCGCGGAATGCCTGCGCTCCGGTGTCACGACCGTGGGCGATCTCGCCTTCTCCGGAGCGAGCGCGCACGCGTGCTCGGAGCTCGGGCTGCGCGCGATCGTCTACCTCGAGGTCTTCGGCTCCGAGGCGGAGGCCGCGCTCGCGCAGTTCGGCGAGAAACGCGACTACGTCGCGCCGGCGCTGTCGGAGCGCGTCGCGCTGGGGATCTCTCCGCACGCGCCGTACACCTGCTCGACCGAGGTCTACGCCGCGTGCCTGGCGCTCGGCCTGCCCGTGGCGACGCACCTGAACGAGAGCCAGGACGAGCTCGACTGGCTGATCGACGGCTCAGGCCCGTGGCAACCGGTCGCCGAGATGCTGATCGAGCCTGACGGCCGGAGCGGGATCCGACGCCTGAGCGAGGCTGGGCTGCTCGACGAGCGGGTCGTCGCTGCGCACTGCGTGAAGGTCGACGATGACGAGATCGCGACGCTGGCACAGCACGGCGTCGCGGTCGCGCACTGCCCGCGCTCGAACGCCCTCCTGGGCTGTGGGATCGCGCCGCTGCAGCAGTTTCGCGCGGCAGGCCTGCGCGTCGGGATCGGCACCGACGGCGTCTCCTCCGTGCCCTCCCACGACTTCTTCGACGAGCTGCGGACGACGATCGCGATGGCCCGCGTGCAGCGCGAGGACGCGGGCGCGCTCTCGGCGAGCGACGCGCTCGAGCTGGGCACGCTCGGCGGTGCTCGGGCGCTCGGCCTGGCCGACGAGGTCGGCTCGCTCGTGCCCGGCAAGCGGGCCGATCTGGCCGTGGTGTTGCTTGCCGGCACGCCGTACGTACCATGGGAGGACCCCGCTGCCGCGGTCGTCTACGGCGGTGGATCCACACGGATCATGGCTACCCTCGTCGACGGCGAGGTTCGATACGAGAGAGGAGGGTTCGGATGGCACGAGCTGACAGACGCCGCGTCACGCGCACGAAGCCTGTTGCTGCGGGAAGCTCCCGCGAGCGCGCAGCCGCGATAGAGGACACCATGTTCTTCCCGAAGCTGCGGCGCCACGCGAAGTGGATGTTCGTGTTCCTGGCCCTCGTCTTCGGGCTCGGCTTCGTCGTCTTCGGCATCGGCTCCGACCAGGGGACGGGCGTCGGCGACCTCTTCCGCGACGGCGGCGGCTCGAGCGGCAACATCTCGGTCTCGGACGCGCGCGAGCGCGTGCAGGAGAATCCGCGCGACGCCGAGGCCAAGCGCGAGCTCGCAACCGCGCTCCAGACCGACGGCGAGACCGACGAGGCGATCATCGTGCTGGGGGAATACGTGACCCTGAAGCCGAAGGACGCGGACGCGCTGAGTGAGCTGGCCGGTCTCTACCTGACCAAGGGCACCACGCGGCAGCGCGAGGCGCAGGAGGCGCAGTTCCGCGCCAGCTTCATCACCGGCGACCCGGCGTTCTCGACGCCGCTCGAGGTCGGCGAGGGCCAGTCCCTGGCCCCCGATCCGATCATCGAGGCCGTGTCGACCGAGGCGAACGAGGTGGTCAACGCCGCGTACACCGAGGCTCAGGCCGCGTTCTCGAACGCGACCGACACCTACGAGCGAATCGTGGCGCTATCCCCGCGCGACCCGAACATCCAGCTCGAGCTCGCACAGGCGGCACAGCAGGCAGGCGATTTTCCGAAGGCGATCGTCGCCTACGAGCGCTTTCTCGAGCTCGCGCCGGACGATCCCACCGCACCGCTCGTGAAGCAGCAGATCCAGCAGCTGCAAGGTGCGCAGCAGCCCGCGGAGACGGGTTAGACTCACCTTCCGCCGGGAAGAGAACTGCGGAATTTCTGTCGGCGAGACACCAGACCGGGGGCAGCGATGAACTTCGACGTGAAGACCGAGAAGCTGAGCGACCAGCAGTATGTGATCTCGCTGTCGGGCGAGGTCGATCTCTACACGGCCCCCGAGTTCAAGCAGCAGCTGCTCGAGGTGATCGACCAGGGCGGGCGTGACGTGATCGTGGACCTCACGAACACGACCTTCATCGACTCGACGACGCTCGGCGTGCTCGTCGGCGGCGTCAAGCGGCTGCGCACGAACGAGGGTCAGCTGTCGCTCGTCTGCAACGACCGCAACATCACGAAGATCTTCGAGATCACGGGTCTCGACCGCGTGTTCACGATCTACGAGACGCGCGACGCCGCCATCGGCGCGCTCGGCACCGGGTCCGCCGCCTAGAGCCGTGCGCCGCGCGGCCCTTGGTCTCTGCGCGGCTGCGCTCGCCGTCCTCGCCCTGACCGGCTGCGGAACGGTCGGGCTCTCGGAGGAGGGCGAGGGCGACGCGACGCTCGGCAAGGAGCTCTTCGTCGAGGGTTGCGGCCAGTGCCATGCGCTGGCCGACGCCGGGACGCAGGGCGTGATCGGCCCGAACCTCGACGACGCCTTCTCGCAGGCGCGCGTGGACGGGCTGGGCGACTCGACCATCCAGTCGGTCGTCCGCCTCCAGATCGCGTATCCGATCGAGGAGCCCACGACCGGGCAGCCCGGGATGCCGGCGGACATCTTCACCGGCGACGACGCGGAGTCGGTCGCCGCCTATGTCGCCTCGGTCGCCGGCCTGCCGACGACGGGCCCGCCCACCACGGACGAGTCCGGTGGCGAGACCGCGCCGAAGGAGACCGGCGGTCAGATCGACGGCGCGGCTGTGTTTGCGGAGGCTGGCTGCGGCAGCTGCCACACCTTCGCGGCCGCGGGCGCGTCCGGCACGATCGGCCCGAACCTCGACGAGTCGCAGCCGTCCAAGGAGCTGGCCATGGAGCGGGTCACCGAGGGGATGGGCGCGATGCCCTCCTTCGCCGACCAGCTCACGCCGGAGCAGATCGCAGCCGTCGCGGATTACGTCTCGCAGAACGCCGGCTAGAGCGCGGCCCTAACGCACGCTGGGCGAGTGAGCTGGTAGGGCCGCGAAGCGGCCCCTTCAGGGGTCTTCGCGCGATGAGCATCCGCTCCCGCGGATGCTCAGCTTGCGCCGACTAGCTTCAGTCCAGGGCGAGGTAGAGGAACGCGACGCCGATCGTCCCGGCGAAGAGGACGAGGAAGAGCGCGAACAGCGCCCAGCCCAGGACGAGGTTCTTGCGCTCGAGCTCGGGCGTCGGATCGGTCACAGGAGCACCGCCTTACAGAATCACAGGGTCGAGTGCGGCGGCCACGAAGAGCAGGGCCAGATAGGCCAGCGAGTAGTGGAAGAGGATGCCCGCGCGGCGGCGGGTCGGGTCGCGGCGCAGCTGCCAGGCGAGCCAGAGGAACGCGCCGCCGAGCACGGCCGCCGCGCCGACGTACACCGGCCCGAACGAGAGTCCGACGGCCAGCGTGAAGGCGACCAGCACGAGCGAGTAGAGCAGGATCTGCCAGGTGGTCTCGCGCTCGCCGCGCACGACGGGCAGCATCGGCACCTTCGCAGCCGCGTAGTTCTCCTTGATCAGGAGCGCGAGCGCCCAGAAGTGCGGCGGCGTCCAGAGGAAGACGATCAGGAACAGCCACAGGGCGGGCAGCCCGAGATCGCCGGTGGCGGCGGCATAGCCGACGAGTGGCGGCACCGCTCCGGCCGCTCCGCCGATGACGATGTTCTGCGGTGTCGAGCGCTTCAGCCAGCGGGTGTAGACGAGCACGTAGAAGAGGTTGCCGATGAGCGCCAGCGTGGCCGTCAGGACGTTCACGGTGCTCGCGAGCAGGACGAACGAGAGCGCCGACAAGGCGAGGCCGAACTCGAGCCCGCGGGCGGGGGGCACGCGTCCGGCGGCGACGGGCCGCTTCTCGGTGCGCTTGCCCATCAGCCGGTCGATGTCGCGGTCGAGGACGTGGTTGAGCGCGCTGGCGCCGCCGCAGGCAAGCGCCAGGCCGACCATCGCGGCCGCGAAGGTGTCGAGCTGGGGCACGCCCTGGGCGCCGACGAAGGTGCCCGCGGCACCGGTGAGCAGGAGCAGCGACATGATCCGGGGCTTGGTCAGCGTCACGTAGTCGCGCCACGGTCCGGACGCCACCGGCTCGCCACGGAAGGCCACCACGCACGAGACGAGCGCTCCCACCAGGGCGAGGGCGGCCAGAGCAGCGTGCACGCCGGGGGTGGTGATCGCCGCGGCGACGCCGAAGAGCCCGAGCGCGAGCAGTGCCGGGGGCAGCAGCTGCCGGTACGACAGCCAGGCGGCCACTGCGACGGCGACGAGCGGCGGCAGCGCGATCGCCGAGAGCAACGCATGACCGAGTCCAAGCGTCCCGGAGACGACGGCCACGAGCGTCGCCGCCGCGCCGCCGAGGGCGGTCAGCCGCAGCCAGGGGCCTGGGGCGGCGCTAGAGCGCACCGCGCTCCTTCAGCTTGCGCCGCAGGTCGTACAGCGGCCGGGCGCTCGTCACGTAGGGCACCCTGTCGAAGTTGTGCGGCGGCGGCGGCGACGTCGTGTACCACTCGAGCGTGTCGGCGAGCCAGGGGTCGTTGCCGGCGCGCGGGCCCTTCCGCGACTTGATCACGTTCCAGACGAAGACCAGGATGCCGATCCCCATCACGTAGGAGCCGATCGTCGAGGCGAGGTTGTACTCCTGGAGCAGGCCGGTGTCCTCGTAGGTGTAGATCCGCCGTGGCATCCCGAGCAGCCCGAGCATGTGCTGGGGGAAAAAGGTGAGGTTGAAGCCGATGAAGGTGAACCAGAAGCCGATCTTGCCCAGCCGCTCGTCGAGCAGGCGCCCGAACATCTTCGGCCACCAGTAGAACAGCCCGGCGAAGATGCCGAGGATCGAGCCGCCGAAGAGCACGTAGTGAAGGTGGGCGACGACGTAGTAGGTGTCGTGCACCTGCCAGTCGATCGGGAATGCGGCGACGAAGATCCCCGAGAGGCCGCCGATCGTGAACACGGACAGGAAGCCGAGCGCGAAGAGCATCGCGGTGTCGAAGTGCAGGTTGCCGCGCCAGAGCGTCGCGAGCCAGTTGAAGATCTTCACCCCGGTCGGCACGGCGATGATCATCGACGTGATCATGAAGAAGCCGTTCAGGAAGTTCGGCATGCCGACCGTGAACATGTGGTGCGCCCAGACGAGCAGCGAGAAGAAGCCGATCGCGACGGTCGAGAAGGCGACCGCCTTGTAGCCGAAGATCGGCTTGCGGGCGAACACCGGCAGCACCTCGGAGATGATCCCGAAGACCGGCAGGACCATGATGTAGACCTCGGGGTGCCCGAAGAACCAGAAGGCGTGCTGGTAGAGGACCGCACTCCCGCCTTCGCTCGGGACGAAGAAGCTCGTGCCCGCCTGCCGGTCGAGCAGGAGCAGGGTCAGCCCCGCGGAGAGCGTCGGCAGCACGACGATCAGGAGCAGGGCGTACACCTCGACCGACCACACGAAGAGCGGCAGGCGCGTCCAGCTCATCCCGGCCGTGCGCATGTTGTGGATCGTGACGACGAAGTTGATCGCGCTGAGAAGCGACGAGAGCGTGAGGATGTGCAGCGCGAGGATCCAGAGGTCCTGGCCGTTGCCCTCCATGTAGACGGAGTTGGGCGGGTAGCTCGTCCAGCCGCCCCGGGCGGCGCCGCCCTCGGCGAAGAACGAGAACAGCAGCACCAGGCCGCCGAAGAGGAAGAGCCAGTACCCGAGCGCGTTCAGCCGTGGGAAGGCCATGTCGCGCGCGCCGATGTGGAGCGGGATCAAGTAGTTGGCGAAGCCGGCGAGGATCGGCACGACGACGAGGAAGATCATCGTCGTGCCGTGGATCGTGAAGAGCTCGTTGTAGCCGTCCCGCTCGATGAACCCCATGTCCGCCTGCGCGAGCTGGGTGCGGATCAGCAGCGCCATGATCCCGCCGGCGACGAAGAAGAACGCCGAGGTGGCGATGTAGAGGATCCCGATCCGCTTGTGGTCGACGGTGACGAACCAGCTGGCGAAGCGCCCGCGCTGCCACTGCGGGATCGTGTAGTCGCTACTCGCCATCGAGCCCGCCCTCCTCGAGGAACTCGGTGAGCGCGCTCATCTGGCGCTCGCCCCAGTCCTGGCCCACCGGCGGCATCGCGTTGCGGCCGTTCCGCACGACCTCCTCGATCGCCTCGGGGTCGGCAAGCAGGCCGTTGCCGGCGAGCGTCGGCCCGATGTCGCCTTCGCCGGCGAGGCCGTGGCACTTGGCGCACGCGCCGAGGAACGTCTCGCGGCCGAGGTCGCTCGTGCCTGCCTCCTGGGCCTCGGCTTCCTCCTCGAGCCAGCTCTCGAACTCCTCGCGCGGAAGCGCCTCCACCGAGGCGGTCATCGCTGCGTGCTGGATCCCGCAGAACTCCGCGCACTGCCCCCGGTAGACGCCGGGCGCGTTGGCGTTGAACCACGACTCGTTGACGACGCCCGGGATCGCGTCGAACTTGCCGCCGAGCGCCGGGATCCACCACGAGTGGATGACCTCGAAGTCGGGTGCCGTGATCTCGAGCCGCACGTTACGGTCCACCGGGGCGCGCAGGCGATCGACCGAGATGACCCCGTTGGGGTACTCGAAGTTCCAGTAGTACCGATAGCCCTTCACCTCGACGTCGATCCGGCCGCCGGACGCGCTCGCAGAGGGCACGTTCTGGATGTCGGGCAGCTTCAAGAAGACGAAGCTGCCGATCGCCACCAGGACCAGCACCGGCGCGACGGTCCAGGCGAGCTCGAGGTTCGTGTTGCCGTGGACCTGGGCGCCGTCCTCGCTGCGTGCCCTCCTGCGGCGCCGATAGCGAATGATGAAGAGGAGCAGCGATCCCTGAACGAGCAGGAAGATCGCGCCCGTGAAGATCGACACCCAGTTGTACGCCTCGTTGATCGCCTCGGCGTTCGGCGAGCGTGGCTCGACGGGGGTGAACCCGGCCTCCGCGAATGCGCTCCCAGTGAGGACGAGCGCCAGCGCGATCGAGCCGAGGAGGGTTGACGCGAAGGGACGACTCACGGCCGGTGGCATTCTATGAGCCGTGCACCAGGCAGGGCGCAGTCAGTCGCGGGTCGAGCTGCCCGCCTACGTCGAGGGTGCGTTCGAGGTCTACGTGAACGGCGTCGCGCAGGAGGAGGGGCGCGACTACCGGGTTCGCGGGCGGACGCTGGTCTTCGACCGCGAGCTCCGGCAGGAGGGCAGGCTGGGCTTCTGGCGCTGGACCTCGATCCTCTTCGGCGTCGCGGGCACGTACCGGCAGAACGACGTCGTCGACGTGGCCTACGAGCTGGGCGGGCGGCGCGCCGTCGAGAGCGGGCTGCCGGTGACGCCCCCCAGCTAGGTCCGGCCGCATCCGCCGTCAGCTGCCCTCGGGCCGGTCGGTCAGCGTCACCTGGAGCTCGCGCCGGTCCCTGTCGCGGACGATTCCGAGCGTGATCCGGTCTCCGGGCGCCCGCTCCCGGAGCTGAGCGAGCAGGTCCTCGACGATCCGGATCTCGGCGCCGTCGATCGCCACGATCACGTCGCCCTCGCGCAGGCCGGCCTTGCCGGCGGGCGAGTCCTCGGTGATCACGAGCGCGAGCACACCCGACTCCAGGTCGATGTCGAAGCGCTCCGAGACCTGTGGGGTCAGGTCGGTGGGCTGCAAGCCCAGGAACGCATGGCGAACCCGGCCGTTCTGCTCGAGCTGCTCGACGACCGACGTGACCGTCACCGACGGGATCGCGAACCCGATCGAGACGGCGCGCGCCTCGGGCGGGATGTACGCCACGTTGATCCCGATCACCTCGCCGCGCCCGTTCACCAGTGCGCCGCCCGAGTTGCCCGGTGAGATCGGGGCGTCGGTCTGGATCAGGTCGATCAGCGCAGGCGTCTGCCCCGAGGACGGGACGGCTCGGTGCAGGCCGGAGACGATCCCGGCCGTGACCGTGTTCTCGAAGCCGAGCGGGTTTCCCAGCGCGATCGCCAGCTCGCCGACGCGCGGCAGCTCGTCGGCGAACGCCGCGCCGGGCAGATCCCCGTCGGGCACCGACAGCACGGCGAGGTCGGTGCGCGTGTCCGTCGCCTCGACGCGCGCCTCGATCCGGCGGCCGCTCGCCAGGACGACCTGAACCGTGTCCACGCCCCCGGCGACGTGGGCGTTCGTGACGATCGTGTCCTCGTCGACGATCACGCCGCTGCCCTCACCGTCGTCGAGCACGATCGAGACGACCGAGGGCTGGAGCTCCTCGACGAGATCGGGGATCGAGTCGAACGTCGCCGCCCTCGTGGCGCCGGTGTCGGAGCTCGAAGCCTCCGTGGTCACCGTCTCCGTCGTCGCCGCCCCGGATGGCTCGTCGTCGCTGCTACAGCCGGCGAGCGCGAGGCCGGCGAGCAGGACGAGGGCAAGCGGAAGCAAAGCGAGACGGTTGGCGCGCACGCCCTTGCCATCACCGCGCTCCGACGGCGCAAAACGCGCTCAGCCCAGGTCGTACCGCCACACGTCGGTACCGCCGTAGCTCGGGACCCACATGTCGCCGAAGCCGGCGGTGATCACAAACGGCGACGGGCCGCTGCGCACGGTGGCTGCGACTGCGTTCCGAGCCGGGTCGATCAACGAGATCGTCGCCTCTCCACGATTCGGAATCCACACCATGCCGTCCGGTGCGATTGCGCCGTCGACGGGCTGGCTCCCCACCTTCACGGTTGCGACCACCTTCAGGGTCGCGACGTCGATCCGCGAGGCCGTTCCGCCCGTGACGTGCGCGACCCAGACGTCCCTGGCGCCCGTCGCGAGCCACGCGGGGCCATCCGCGCCGAGCGGGATCTTCGTGACCCTGTTCGTCAACGGCTCGATCCGGAAGACGTCGCGTCCGAGGTTCGATCCGACCCAGATCGCGCCGCCGGCCGAGCCGAGGCCGGCCGGCGCCCCGCCCGTGCGGATCGTCCGGACGACGCGGTTCGTTCGCGGGTCGATGCGGGAGACGGTGCCGTCCGCGTTGTTCGTCGTCCAGACCGAGCCCGCGGCGTAGAGGACGTCGAACGGCTTGCTGCCGACCTTGATGCTCTTCACGAGCCTGCGGCGGGAGGGGCTGACGCGCTCGACCGAATCGGTGCCGTAACCGTTGATCCAGAGGCTGCCTGCCCCGGCCACGATGCCGCACGGGCTGTGGCCGATCCTGATCCGGGCGGTGACCCTGTTCGTGCGCCGGTCGATGCGGAAGACCACGCCCTCTCCGTACGAGGTCACCCAGACCGCGCCGAAGGCGGCCGTGGCTGCGCAGGGACTGAACGGCGAGCGGACCTTCGCCACCACCTTCGGGCTCGAGCCACCGGCCGCCAGCGCGACGGCGACTGCGACTGCGACTGCACCTACGACGACGAGCGGACGCACCACGGGGACCTCCTCTGTAGTTCCGATCTGAAGTAGATGTTACTTCAGATCGGAAGGAGATTCCAGCGCGGCCCGCAGAGCGGCCTCGAACGTCATGCCCGCCTCCCAGACCGTCTGGAGCTCAGGCCCAAGCTCCCCCTCCAGCCGTGACAGCGCTGCTCCGAACCCCGGATACGCCGCCTCCAGCGCCTCGACGCCCTCCTCGGTGACCTCGAGCAGGTAGGAACGGCCGTCGGTCGGGTGCGGCAGCTTGCGGATCTGGCCGTTCGCCTCCAGCCGCTTGACCCACGCCGTGACCGTGGGCGGGGCCATGCCGAGCCGAGCGGCGAGGACCGTCGGGGTCAGTGGCCCGAGGCCCCGGATCACGCTCTGGACCCCGAATTGGTTCGGCGTCATCCCGCTCGGGCCGAGCTCGCGCCGGAGCAGCTCAGCTGCGAGCTGACCGGTGATGAACGACTGGAGCAGGACGTTCGGGTAGCGCCGTGTGGCCACGGCGCCTTCCATATCACGGGGCCCTGCCGCTCGCTTCCGTGGCCGCGCGCAGCCTGTCGGCGAGCTCCCGCGTCAGCTGCCCCGGCTCCAGCTGCCAGGCCCAGTTCCCCTCGATCCGGCCCGGCGTGTTCATCCTCGCCTCGCTGCCGAGGCCGAGCACGTCCTGGGCCGGGGTCATCGCGAGCGCCGCGCGGGAGCTCAGCGCCAGCTCGAGGAGCTCCCAGGAGTCCTCGCCGGGGAAGTGACCGGCGAGCGTGTCGGTGTCGTGGGTCGACGTGCAGACGACTGCGTGCTCGGGATGGTTCTCGAGCCGGTGCGGGTTGCGCTTCGCGCCGCCGAAGGCCCAGAGCAGGACGACCATGCCGGGGAAGCCGAGCTCGTCCCGGAGCCGGACGACGGCAGGCGTGATCACCCCGAGGTCCTCGGCGATCACCGGCAGCGGGCCGAGCTCGGCCTCCGCCGCGCGGAAGACGGCGGCACCGGGGCCCTTGCGCCAGCGACCGTTCCGGGCCGTCTTCGCCCCGGCCGGGACCGCCCAGTAGGCGACGAAGCCGCGGAAGTGGTCGATGCGCGTGAGGTCGAAGTGCTCGAGCGTCCGGCGCAGGCGCTCGATCCACCAGCGGTAGCCCTGCTCGGCGAGGACGTTCCACGCGAAGAGCGGATTGCCCCACAGCTGACCGCTCGGGGCGAGGCTGTCCGGCGGCACGCCGGCCACGGCGCCCGTCTGGAAGAGCTCCGGGTGCGAACGGTGGTCGACGCTGCCGCGGGCGGGGTAGATCGGCACGTCGCCGACCAGGCGCACGCCCCGCCGCAGGGCATAGCCGCGGAGCGCCGTCCATTCCCGCTCGAACCGCACCTGGTCGGCGAGCTCCCCGTCGGCGGCCTCCCACGCGGGCGCCCAGTAGGCGTGGCGGCTGCGGAAGCGGTCGACCTCGCGCCGTGCGACGCGCGCGTCGGGATCGGCGAGGAACCCCTCCCACGCGGCGAAGGCCGAGGCCGACGCGTACGGTGAGCCGTGCTCGTCCGGCGGCCCGAGCGGCAGCACCTGCCACCAGCTCTGCCCGGCGCGTTCGAGCCACTCGACGAAGGCGCGGGCCTCGTCGCCGAGGCGACCTCCCGGCAGGGAGGTTGGATGCAGCACGATCCCGCTCGATCGAGGAAGCTCCACCGTCAGCTGTTTACCGTTTCGTCAGCGCTGAAAGTGACCGAACCGTGGCCAAGCTCCCGTCCAAACGACCTCCCCGCATCCAGATCCAGAACGTCCGTCCGCAGATCGACTGCGGGCACTACCCGATCAAGGCCATCGTCGGCGACCGCATCGACGTGACTGCCGACATCTTCAAGGACGGCCACGACGTGCTGCGCTCGGTCGTGCGCTACCGGCCGGTCGGGACGCGCACGTGGCAGGAACGCCCGCTGGAGCCGCTGGGCAACGACCACTGGGCCGGCGCCTTCGAGGTCACGGAGGTGGGCCGCTGGCAGTTCACGCTCGAGGCCTGGGTCGATCGCGGCTCGTCGCTCCTCGACGAGCTCGAGCGCAAGCTCGAGGCGGAGCAGGTCGACCTGACGGGCGAGACCGCGGAGATCGAGGAGCTGCTCGGACGGGGGACGCTCGAGGAGTGGCGAGCCCGCGCCCTCGAGGTGGCGCCGAAGGACCGCTACGGGAAGGCCGGGCTCGCCACGCCGTTCGAGGTCGACGTCGAGCGCGAGCGCGCCCGCTTCGGCTCCTGGTATGAGCTCTTCCCCCGTTCGTGGGGCGGCTTCCGCGGCGTCGCGAAGGTGCTGCCGCAGCTCGCCGAGCTCGGCTTCGACGTCGTCTACCTGCCGCCCGTCCACCCAATCGGGACGACGAACCGCAAGGGGCGCAACAACACGCTCGTCGCGAAGCCAGGCGATCCGGGCAGCCCGTGGGCGATCGGCGGTCCGGAGGGCGGGCACGACGCGATCGACCCACAGCTCGGCACGTGGAAGGACTTCGACGCGATGGTCGCGGCGGGCCACAAGGCGGGAATCGAGCTCGCACTCGACTTCGCGATCCAGTGCTCGCCCGACCACCCGTGGCTCACCGAGCATCCCGAGTGGTTCAACCGCCGGCCGGACGGGACGCTCAAGTACGCGGAGAACCCGCCCAAGCGCTACCAGGACATCTACAACGTCAACTTCGACTCGGAGGACTGGCAGGGGCTCTGGACGGCGCTGCGCGACGTCATGCTCGGCTGGTGCGCGCGGGGGATCCGCGCCTACCGGGTCGACAACCCGCACACGAAGTCCGTCGCCTTCTGGGAATGGCTGATCGCCGAGGTGCGCGCCGAGTATCCCGACACCGTCTTCTTCGCGGAGGCGTTCACGCGGCCGGCGATGATGACGACGCTCGCGAAGGCCGGCTTCGGCCAGTCGTACACCTACTTCACCTGGAAGAACACGAAGGGCGAGCTGATCGAGTTCCTCGAGCAGCTGTACGCGTGGTCGGCGTTCTACCGCCCGAACTTCTTCGTCAACACGCCGGACATCCTGCACGAGTACCTCCAGCGCGGCGGCCGTCCGGCCTTCGAGGCGAGGCTCGTCCTGGCGGCGACACTCTCGCCGTCGTACGGGATCTACTCCGGGTACGAGCACTGCGAGAACGTGCCGGTCCACGAGGGCAGCGAGGAGTACCTCGACTCGGAGAAGTACGAGCTGAAGTCGCGGAAGCTGGACGGCCCGCTGCTGCCGCTCGTCCGCCGGCTGAACGAGATCCGCCGCGCCGAGCCGGCGTTCCAGCGCTTCGAGAACCTGCGCCTGATCGAGACGCACAACGAGCACCTGCTCGGCTATGCAAAGGGCCGTGACGTCTTCGTCGTCGTCAACCTCGATCCGTTCGAGGCGCGCGAGGGGATCGCGGTCGCGACCCCCGAGACCGGCCTGCCGCCGGAGTTCCGCGTCACCGATCTGCTCTCGGGGGAGAGCTACCGCTGGCGCCTCGGGCGCAACTACGTCGGCCTCCCGCCCGGCGGCGCGCACGTGCTCAAGGTGGAGGCGTGAGGTGAGCGAGCCCGGCCAGTGGTTCGAGTCCAACCCGCTCTGGTTCAAGACGGCTGTCTTCTACGAGATCCACACGCGGGCGTTCTTCGACGGGAACGACGACGGCTCCGGCGACTTCCGCGGGCTCGGGCAGAAGCTCGACTACCTGCAGTGGCTCGGGATCGACTGCATCTGGCTGCTGCCGTTCTATCCCTCTCCGCTCCGCGACGGGGGCTACGACATCGCCGACTTCTACGGGATCAACGCCGACTACGGCACCGTCGAGGACTTCCGCGCCTTCGTGGAGGCGGCCCACGAGCGTGGGATGCGGGTGATCGTCGACCTCGTCATGAACCACACCTCGTCCGACCATCCGTGGTTCCAGGAGTCGCGGGAGGCGCCGGACGGGCCGAAGGGAGACTGGTACGTCTGGTCGGACACCCCGGACCCGTACCCGGACGCCCGCATCATCTTCGTCGACACGGAGGCGTCGAACTGGACGTTCGACCCCGTGCGCGGCCAGTACTACTGGCACCGCTTCTTCAGCCACCAGCCTGACCTGAACTACGAGAGCCCCGAGGTGCAGGAGGCGATGCTCGACGTGCTGCGCTTCTGGCTCGACCTCGGCCTGGACGGCTTCCGCCTCGACGCCGTCCCGTACCTCTTCGAGCAGGAGGGGACGAACTGCGAGAACCTGCCTGCGACGCACGAGTACCTGAAGCGCGTGCGCGCAGAGGTGGACGCCCGCTACGCCGACCGGATCCTGCTGGCGGAGGCGAACCAGTGGCCCGAGGACGTGGTCGAGTACTTCGGTGAAGGCGACGGGGACGAGTGCCACATGGCGTTCCACTTCCCGGTGATGCCGCGCATGTTCATGGCGCTGCGTCGCGAGGAGGCGCTGCCGATGATCGAGATCCTCGACCGCACGCCGCCGATCCCGGCGAGCGCCCAGTGGGGGCTCTTCCTGCGCAACCACGACGAGCTGACGCTGGAGATGGTCACCGACGACGAGCGCGACTACATGTACGGCGAGTACGCCAAGGACCCGCGGATGAAGCTCAACGTGGGCATTCGTCGTCGCCTCGCCCCGCTGCTCGACAACGGACGGGACGAGATCGAGCTGATGCACGCGATTCTCTTCTCGCTCCCGGGTGCGCCGGTTCTCTACTACGGTGACGAGATCGCGATGGGGGACAACGTCTACCTCGGCGATCGCGACGGGGTCCGAACGCCGATGCAATGGACCGGCGACCGGAATGGAGGCTTCTCTCGCGCCGACTTCGCTCAGCTCTACCTGCCGCCGTTGATGGACCCGGTCTACGGTTTCAACGCGGTCAACGTGGAGGCCCAGCTGCGCACCCCGACCTCCCTGCTGCGCTGGCTGCGGCGGTTCATCGAGCTGCGCAAGCAGCATCCGGTCTTCGGGCTGGGGGACTACCATGTGCTGCGGCCCGAGAACCCCAAGATCTTCGCTCACATCCGCTCCTTCTCCGAGGACATCGTTCTCTGCGTGCACAACCTCGCCCGCTCCGCCCAGGCGGTGGAGCTCGATCTCTCTGCCTTCGAGGGGCGCGTGCCGGTGGAGCTCTTCGGCAACACCGAGTTCCCGCGCATCGGCGAGTGGCCGTATCTGCTCACGCTCGGCCCGCGCGGCTTCTTCTGGTTCCAGCTCCAGGACCCCGCCGATGAGTAGCAACCTTCAGACCCGGATCGAGACCGGCGACCTGCACTTCCTGGACGGGCTCGTCCTGCTCGGGACGATCGCCTCGCAGCGCTGGTTCGGCGGCAAGTCGCGCGATGTCCTCGACGCGCGCGTGCTCGACGCGGGTGTCGCGCCGGGTGGGCCGCCCGTGCTCGCCTTCTGCATCGTCGAGGTTCGCTACGGGCTCCAGAGCCACGATCTCTACCACCTGCCGCTCGGCTTCCGTCCCGCCGACGAGGGCTGGAACCGCTCCGTCATCGCCGAGCCGGACGGCTGGACCGTCTACGACGCGATCGACGACCCACACCTCGTGCGCGAGATCGTCGGCCTGATGCGGTCGGGGACGACGCTGCACCTCGAGAACGCCGCGATCGTGTTCTGGGGCGCGACGGGGCTCACCGAGCGGACGGGCGAGCTCGGCGAGGTGCGACCGATGGGCGCGGAGCAGACCAACAGCTCGGTCGTGATCGACGAGACGCTCGCGCTCAAGCTCTACCGGCGGATCGAGCCGGGCGTGAACCCCGAGCTGGAGCTGCTGCGGTTCCTGAGCGATCGCGGCTTCGAGCACATCGCCACGCTCGAGGGCTACGCCGCGTACGAGGGCCGCCCGCTGGAGACGACGCTCGCGATCATGCAGCGCTACATCCCCGCGCACGGCGACGGCTGGGAGCTGGCTCTCGACACGATCGTGGAGGACCCGGGCTGGATGCCGACTCAGGTGCGGCGACTGGGCGAGGTCACCGGCCTGCTCCACAACGCCCTCGCCTCGGACGCGACCGATCCGCACTTCGCGCCCGAGGAGCCGAGCGGCGAGGCGCTGGCGCTGCTCTCCGCCTCGATCGACGAGGAGATCGAGCAGGTCTTCGCCACGTTGCCCGCGAGCGATGAGCTGGCGGCCATCGCCGGGCGCGGCGAGGAGGTGCGCGACCACCTGCGCGCGCTCACCCACATCGGGAACGTGGGCAAGGTGATCCGCACCCACGGCGACTACCACCTCGGCCAGGCCCTCTGGACCGAGGAGGAGGACTGGGTGATCCTCGACTTCGAGGGCGAGCCGGCGCGCAGTGTGCCCGAGCGGCGCCGCAAGCGCTCGCCGCTCCGGGACGTCGCCGGGATGCTGCGCTCCTTCGCCTACGCGGCGTCGGCGGCGCAGCTCCAGCGCGGGGTCAAGCCGCCCGAGACGTGGGAGGACGACTGCCGCAAGTCGTTCCTCGAGGGGTATCTCGCCGCCATCGACCCGGTCCTCCTGCCCGCGGGCGAGCAGGCGATCGAGCGCCTCCTGACCGTGTTCGAGCTGGAGAAGGCCGTCTACGAGCTCCGCTACGAGCTCGGCAACCGGCCCGACTGGGTCGGCATCCCCGTCGCGGGCATCCTCCGCATGCTCGAGCGCGAGTGGTGACCGCGCGCCCCTGGCCGGCAGCGGCTCCCGCGGGGCAGGGCCTGGTTCTGCCGCCGCCTCTCGACAGGAACGCGCGGGGCGCGGCGTGAGCAAGCTCGGCGACCTCGACCTCCATCTCGTCGGCGAGGGGCGGCACGAGCAGCTGTACGAGCAGCTGGGCGCGCACGTCACCGAGCAGGGGATCGCCTTCGCGGTGTGGGCGCCGAACGCGCGTGAGGTCTCGGTCGTCGGCGACTGGAACGCGTGGGACGGCCGGGCGAGCCCGCTGGCGCCGACCGGCTCCTCCGGGATCTGGCAGGGCGTCGTGCCCGACGCGAGCGAGGGCGACAAGTACAAGTACGAGGTGAAGGGCGCAGACGGCCTGCTCCGGATCAAGGCCGATCCGCTCGCGTTCGCGGCCGAGGTGCCGCCCAAGACCGCCTCGGTCGTCTACCGCTCGCGGTACGAGTGGAACGACGCGGACTGGATCGCCCGCAGGCGCGAGCTGGATCCGCTCGTGCGCCCGCTTTCGATCTACGAGGTGCACGCCGAGTCGTGGCGGCTCGGGCTGGGCTGGAACGAGCTCGCCGAGCAGCTCGTGGGCTATGCGGACGACCTCGGCTTCACGCACGTCGAGCTGCTGCCCGTGATGCACCACCCGTTCTCGGGCTCGTGGGGCTACCAGGTGACGGGCTTCTACGCGCCCGTCTCGACCATGGGCACGCCCGACGAGCTGCGCGCTTTCATCGATGCGATGCACCAGGCCGGGATCGGGGTCATCCTGGACTGGGTGCCGGCGCACTTCCCGCGCGACGAGTTCGCGCTCGTGCAATTCGACGGGACAGCGCTGTACGAGCACGCCGACCCGCGCCGCGGAGCCCACCCGGACTGGGGCACCCTCGTTTTCAACCTCGGCCGCAACGAGGTGCGCAACTTCCTGCTCGCGAACGCGCTCTACTGGGTGCGCGAGTTCCACGCCGACGGGCTGCGCGTCGACGCCGTCGCATCGATGCTCTACCTCGACTACTCCCGCAAGGAGGGCGAGTGGGTGCCGAACGCCTTCGGCGGCCGTGAGGACCTCGAGGCCGTCTCCTTCCTGAAGGAGCTGAACGAGGTGCTGCACGACCGGGAGCCGGGCGTGCTCTCGATCGCGGAGGAGTCGACCGCGTGGCCCGGTGTCTCGCGCCCGACCTACCTCGGCGGGCTCGGCTTCGGCTTCAAGTGGAACATGGGCTGGATGAACGACACGCTCGAGTACTTCAGCAAGGAGTCGATCCACCGCCGCTTCCACCATCACGAGCTGACCTTCTCGCTCGTCTACGCGTGGAACGAGAACTTCGTGCTGCCGCTCTCGCACGACGAGGTCGTGCACGGGAAGGGGTCGCTGCTCGCGAAAATGCCCGGCGACCGTTGGCAGCAGCTCGCGAATCTGAGGGCGCTCTACGGCTACATGTGGGCGCACCCGGGCAAGCAGCTTCTCTTCATGGGCGGCGAGATCGCGCAGGAGCGCGAGTGGAGCGAGCCGGCGGGCTCGCTCGACTGGCACGTGCTCGAGAACCCGGATCACGCGGGTGTGCAGGCCGCGGTCCGCGACCTGAACGCCGCGTACGCGGCCGAGCCCGCGCTCTGGGAGCTCGACTTCACGCATGAGGGCTTCCGCTGGCTCGAGCCGAACGCCTCCGCGGAGAACGTGCTCGCGTTCGCGCGGGTGTCCGCCGACGGGAAGCGCTGGGTGGTCTGCGTCTCGAACCTCTCGCCGGTCGTGCGCGAGGAGTGGCGGGTCGGGCTGCCGGCGGCGGGGCGCTGGCGCGAGGCGGTCAACACCGACTCCCGCTTCTATGGCGGCTCCGACGTCGGCAACGGCTGGGGGATCGAGGCCGAGGCGGTTCCGTGGCACGAGCAGGAGCATTCCGCGGCGGTGACGCTGCCGCCGCTCGCGACGATCTGGCTCGTCCCGGAGAGCTAGCGCCGCAGTCGGCTGGCGGTAGTCTCAGGCGCATGTCCGAGACGAACACGATCGAGGTCGAACAGCTCGTGCGCGAGTTCAAGAAGGGGCCGCGCGCGGTCGACGGGATCGACCTGCACGTCGACGCGGGCGAGATCTACGGCTTCCTCGGCCCCAACGGCGCGGGGAAGTCGACGACCGTCCTGATGCTGACGACGCTGCTGCCGCCCACCTCGGGCAGCGCGCGTGTCGGCGGCTACGACGTCGTCGCCGACGGGCCGAAGGTGCGAGCCTCGATCGGCGCCGCGCTCCAGGAGGCCGCCCTCGACCCGATGCTGACGGGGCGCGACCACCTGCGTCTGCAGACGACGCTGCAGGGAATTCCCCGCGCCGAGCGCAAGCCGCGCGCGAACGAGCTGCTCGACCGCGTCGGCCTGAGCGAGGCTGCCGATCGCAAGGTCGGCGGCTACTCCGGCGGGATGAAGCGCCGGCTCGACCTCGCGCTCGCGCTCGTGCATCGGCCGCGCCTGCTCTTCCTCGACGAGCCGACGACCGGGCTCGACATCCAGAGCCGCACGGCCCTCTGGGACGAGGTCGCCCGGCTCGCCCGCGAGGACGGCGTCACCGTGTTCCTGACGACGCAGTACCTCGAGGAGGCGGACGTGCTGGCCGATCGGGTCGGGATCATCGACCACGGGCACATCGTCGCCGAGGGGACGCCCGCGGCGCTCAAGGCCGAGATCGGCCTGCCGAGCGTGCACGCGCTCCCCACCGAGGAGGGCGACCGCGGCAGGCTCGCCGAGGTGCTCGCGCAGTTCGGGGAGCCGCTCGGCGACGGGGCGAAGGACGTCGCCGTTCGCCTGCGCGAGGGCGTCTCCGGCTTGCCGGCCGTCGTGCGCGCCCTCGACGCGGCAGACGTGCGCCTCGCCCACCTCGAGATCCAGGCGCCGTCGCTCGACGACGTCTTCCTCGCCAAGACGGGCCGTTCGCTCGAAGGCGCGGGCGAGGTCGGGGCCGACGCGGCCGAGCCCGCGCCATGAGCGCACGCAGCGGCGTAGGCTCGACGGAGCCGCCAATGAGCGCAGGTGCCGGCTTTGCCGGCGCCGGAGCGGGGAATGTTTTCGCGCAGAGCAGCGCCCTCGCGCGCCGCTCGATCGTTCGCACCGTCCGCCAACCCGCGTCCGTCGTCTTCCCGCTGATCTTCCCGATGCTGCTCCTGCTCGTGAACTCGGGCGGGCTGGACGCCTCGACGCAGCTGCCGGGATTCCCGACAGACTCGTTCCTGGCGTTCGCGTTGGCCGTCCCGTTCATCCAGGGAGCGCTCTTCTCGACGATGAACGCGGGAACCGATCTCGCCAAGGACATCCAGACCGGATTCCTGAACCGGCTCTCGCTGACCTCGATGCGGGGCGTGGCTCTGATCGCGGGCCAGCTCGGCGGCGTGGTGGTGATGGGCCTCGTCCAGGCGGCCTTCTACATCGTGGTGGGCCTGCTCGTCGGCGTCGACTTCGCCGCCGGGCCGCTCGGGATCCTGGCGCTCTTCGGCTTCGCCGCCGTGATCTCGATCGGCTTCGGGGCGCTCGGCGCCTTCCTCGCGCTCCGCACGGGGTCGGGCGAGGCGATCCAGGGCCTCTTCCCCCTGCTCTTCGTCTTTCTCTTCCTCTCCTCGATGAACACGCCGCGAGACCTGATCATCGTCGACTGGTTCCGCTTCGTCGCGACGGTGAATCCCGTCTCGTATCTGATCGAATGCGTACGCAGCCTGATCATCACCGGCTGGAACGCCGAGGCGCTCGCGCTCGGCTTCGGCATCGCGGTGCTGATCGGCATCGTCTCCACGACCCTGGCGACGCTCTCGCTCAAGGGAAGGCTGCTGCGGACGTGAGAATCTGGCCCGTTGCAAGCGGGGTCGCGTGGCGGACGCTGAAGAACGTCTTCACCAATCCGTCCCTCCTCTTTCCCTCGCTGATCTTTCCGCTCTTCTTCTTCACCGCGTTCGCGGGCGGTCTCTCACAGGTCGCGGGCGTGCCCGGCTTCGACTTCCCGCCCGGTTACACGGCGTTCCAGTTCTGCTTCGTGCTGATCCAGTCGGCGGCGTTCGGCGGCGTCTTCACCGGCTTCGGGATCGCGCGCGACTTCGAGTACGGCTTCGCACGGCGACTGCTGCTGGCCGCCCCGAACCGGAGCGGGATCGTGCTCGGCTACGCAATCGCGGCGCTCGTGCGCTGGACCATGACCGCGGTTCTCCTCACGGTCGTCGCCCTGCTCGCCGGGATGAACGTCTTCGGCGGCCCGGTCGACGTCTTCGGGATGTACGCCCTCGCGCTCCTGATCAACATCGCGGGCTTGCTCTGGGCCTGCGGCGTCGCGATGCGCTTTCGGACGATGCAGGCGGGCCCGGTGATGCAGATGCCCGTCTTCCTGGCGCTCTTCTTCGCACCGGTCTACGTCCCGCTCGTGCTGCTCGACGGCTGGATCGAGGCGGTCGCCACGGCGAATCCGCTCACGTACGTCCTCGAGGCGGTGCGCAGCATGCTCGCGGGGGACGAAGTGCACGTCCTGCTCGCGTTCGGGCTCGCCGTCTGCCTGATCGGCGGCTTCGCGCTGTGGGCTCTCCGCGGCCTGCGCGCGGCGGAGGCCGCCGGCTAGGTGCGGTCGGTTCGCCCGCGAAGCCCGGGGGTACCGTTGCTCGGATGCCGATCCTGACCCAGGCACCGCTCGGCGCGCGGCCACTCGGACCGGAGCTCGCAGAGTTCCGTGTCTGGGCGCCGCTTGCCCGCTCGCTGGCCGTCCGTCTCGGCGACGGCACGCACGACCTCGTCGAGGACGCCGATGGATTCTGGGCCGGCGAGGTAGCCGCAGCCGCGGGTGACGACTACCGCTTCGTGCTCGACGACCGAGCCGAATGGCCCGACCCATGCTCGCTCTGGCAGCCGGAGGGCGTCCGGGGACCCTCGCGCGTCCTCGATCCCGCGCAGCTCGAGATTGCACCCGGTCCGGAGCTGCGGCTGGAGGAGCTCGTCGTCTACGAGCTCCACGTGGGCACCTTCTCCGAGGCCGGGACCTTCGAGGGCGTCGTGGCCCGGCTCCGCGAGCTGCGCGAGCTCGGCGTGACCGCGATCGAGCTGATGCCTGTGGCCACCTTCCCGGGCGGGCGCGGCTGGGGCTACGACGGGCTCTACGCCTCCGCGCCGCACCCGGCCTACGGGGGCCCGCACGGCCTCGCCGCCCTGGTCGACGCCGCCCACCGCGAGGGGCTCGGCGTGATCCTCGACGTGGTCTACAACCACGTCGGCCCCGGCGACGAGGCGTTGCGCGCCTTCGGGCCGTACTTCTCGGATCGCTTCGGCAGGACTCCCTGGGGCGACGCGCTCGACTATGCGCAGCCGGGCGTCCGCGCATGGGCGATCCAGAACGCGGAGCTCTGGGTGCGCAGCTATCGGATCGACGGGCTGCGCCTCGACGCGGTGCACGCGGTGGAGGACGACTCGCCCCGGCATGTCCTCGCCGAGCTGGCCGAGCGCGTCCACGCCGCGAACCCGGCCGCGCTCGTGATCAGCGAGATGGGCCTTCCCGACTTCCGGCCGTTGCGGGAGTGGGGTCACGACGCCATGTGGCTCGACGGCCTCCACCACGCGCTGCACGTGGCCCTGACCGGCGAGCGCGACGGCTACTACGAGGCGTTCGACGGGTCGATGGCGCAGGTCGCGCGCGAGCTGGAGCGGCCGGAGGGCGCACGGCTCGTGGCCTGCGCGCAGAACCACGATCAGGTCGGGAACCGCGCGCTCGGCGACCGGCTGCCCCCGGAGAAGCTCCGGATCGCCGAGGCAGTCGTCCTCTTCTCGCCGTTCACGCCGCTCCTCTTCCAGGGTGAGGAGTACCGCGAGCCCGCGCCGTTCCAGTTCTTCACCGACCACATCGACCCGTTCGTCGCGGACGCGACGCGAGCGGGGCGCAAGCGGGAGTTCGAGCGGTTCACGTCGTTCGGCCAGGACGTTCCCGACCCGCAGGACTCGGCCACATATCTTCGCTCGAAGCTCGATCCGCGCCCGCCCGATCCGTTCGTCACCGAGTTGCTGGCGCTGCGCCGCGAGCTGCCGCGTGAGCTCGCGGTCTCGTTCGACGAGGCCGCGCGCACACTGCAGCTGCGCCGCGGCGCGGCCACGCTCCACGTCGACTTCCGCACGCAGCAGATCAGGCTGGAGCGATGAGGCTGTGGCCGGGAAAGCCGTACCCGCTCGGGCCTACGTGGGACGGCCAGGGAACGAACTTCTCGCTCTTCTCCGAGCATGCCGACCGGGTCGAGCTCTGCCTCTTCGACGCGGACGACCGTGAGCAGCGCTACGAGCTGAAGGAGCGCACCGCCTTCAACTGGCACGGGTACCTGCCGGGGGTCGGGCCGGGACAGCGCTACGGCTACCGCGTGCACGGGCGCTGGGCGCCCGAGCAGGGACACCGCTTCAACCCGACCAAGCTGCTGATCGACCCGTATGCGAAGGCGATCGAAGGGCCGGTGCGCTGGGAGCGCGCAAACACGCTCCCGTACACGCCGGGCGGGGAGGACGCAGACCTGGAGCGCGACGACGAGGACGACGCGCCCGCGATCCCGAAGTCGATCGTCACCGACGACGCCTTCGACTGGGAGGGCGACCGCCACCTGGAGACGCCGTGGCACGACACGATCATCTACGAGGTGCACGTGAAGGGGTTCACGAAGCAGCTCGAGGGCGTCAGGGAGGATCTGCGCGGCACCTATGCGGGCCTCGCCTCCGAGCCTGCGCTCGAGTACCTGACCTCGCTCGGGGTGACCGCCGTCGAGCTCCTGCCCATCCACCACATCGCCGACGAGCAGGCGCTCGCGGACAAGGGCCTGACCAACTACTGGGGCTACAGCTCGATCGGCTACCTCGCACCGCACGCGGGCTACTCGGCGACGGGGTCGACCGGCGACCAGGTGCGCGAGTTCAAGGGGATGGTGAAGGCGCTCCACCGCGCCGGGATCGAGGTGATCCTGGATGTCGTCTACAACCACACGGCGGAGGGGAACCACCTCGGTCCGATGCTGGCGTTCAAGGGCATCGACAACCTCTCCTACTACCGCACGGTCGCGGACGACCCGCGCTTCTACATGGACTACACGGGCACGGGCAACTCGCTCAATCCGGCCCATCCATCGGTGCTGCGGCTGATCATGGACTCGCTGCGCTACTTCGCGATCGAGTGCCACGTGGACGGGTTCCGCTTCGACCTCGCGTCGGCTCTCGCACGCGAGTTCCACGAGGTCGACCGGCTTTCGGCCTTCTTCGACATCATCCACCAGGATCCGGTCCTCTCCCAGGTGAAGCTGATCGCCGAGCCGTGGGACGTCGGCGAGGGCGGGTACCAGGTGGGCAACTTCCCCGTCCTCTGGACGGAGTGGAACGGCCTCTACCGCGACACCATGCGCGACTTCTGGCGCGGGGAGGCCGGCGTGAGCGAGTTCGCCCAGCGGTTCACGGGCTCGAGCGACCTCTACCAGCACGACGGCCGCAAGCCGTTCGCCTCGATCAACTTCATCACCGCGCACGACGGCTTCACGCTCCGCGACCTCGTCACCTACAACGAGAAGCGGAACGAGGCCAACCTCGAGGACGGCAAGGACGGGGAGAGCCACAACCGGAGCTGGAACCACGGCGTCGAGGGCGAGACCGACGACCCGACGGTGAACACGCTGCGTGAGCGGCAGCAGCGGAACTTCCTCGCCACGCTCTTCCTCTCGCAAGGCGTGCCGATGCTGGTCGGCGGCGACGAGTTCTCCCGCACGCAGGGGGGCAACAACAACGCCTACTGCCAGGACAACGAGATCTCGTGGTTCGACTGGGACCTCGACGAGCGGCAGCGGCACCTGCTCGGCTTCGCCCGGCGGCTGATCGAGTTCCGGCGCCGGCATCCCGTCTTCCGCAGAGCCGACTTCCTGAGCGGCGAGGAGCGGCTCGGATCCGGCGCGCCGGACGTCTGGTGGTTCCGGCCGGACGGGCGCAAGATGACGCAGCGGAACTGGCAGCGCGGCGACACACGCACGCTCGGCGTGTTCCTGAACGGCGCGGAGATCCCGGCGGTGAGCCAGCAGGGCGCACCGGTGATCGACGACACCTTCCTGATCCTCTTCAACGCGCACCACGAGGCTGTCGTCTTCACGCTGCCCGCAGTCTCGTTCGGGCGCCGCTGGGTGCACGAGCTCTCGACCGCCGAGCCCGACCGCGAGGCGGGCTCCGAGGTCTTCCCGGCGCGCGGGCTCGTCCCCGTCGAGGGACGCTCGCTCGTCGTGCTCCGTCGCATCGCCTGATGGAGCTCCGTTGCACCTACCGGCTCCAGCTGGGGCCTGGGCTCGGCTTTCGTGAGGCGCGCGGGCTCGTCCCGTACCTGGCCGAGCTCGGCGTCTCGCACCTCTATCTCTCCCCTTCGCTGCAGGCGCGGGAAGGCTCGACGCACGGCTACGACGTGGTCGACCCGACTCGGATCTCGGAGTCGCTCGGCGGGGAGGACGAGTTCCGCGCGCTCTGCGCGGCCGGAAGGCGGCAGGGGCTGGGCGTGCTCCTCGACATCGTCCCGAACCACATGGCGGCGAGCGACGAGAACCCGTTCTGGCGCGACCCGCTCTGGCGCGCGCGGTTCTTCGACCTCGACTGGCGCACGGGTGTGCATCGGCGCTTCTTCGACGTCGGCGAGCTCGCGGGGGTGCGGATGGAGGACGCCGAGGTGTGGGAGACGACGCAGGCGAAGGTCGTCGAGCTCGTGGCGGCCGGGCTGGTCGACGGTGTGCGGATCGATCATCCCGACGGGCTCGCGAATCCCCGCCGGTATCTCGAGCGGCTGCGCGAGGCCGGCGTCGAGCACCTCTGGGTGGAGAAGATCCTGGAGCCGGGTGAGCGCCTGCGGCCGGACTGGCCCGTCGAGGGGACGACCGGGTACGAGTTCCTGAACGACGCGACCGCGCTCTTCGTCGACCCGGCCGGCGAGGAGCCGCTGACCCGTCTCTACGGGGAGCTCACCGGGGACACCCGTCCTTTCTCCGCCCACGCGCACGAAACCAAGCTCCAGGAGGCGCGGACGACCTTCGCCGACGAGGCGGCGCAGCTCGCGGCCAAGCTGCCGTTCGAGGCCGACCTGCCGGCGGCGCTGGCCGCCTTCCACGTCTACCGCACCTACGTCGAGCCCGAGTCGGGCGTCGTGGCGGCCGAGGATGCCGCGGCGATCCAGGCTGCGGGTCTCCCGGACGAGCTCGCGAGAATCCTGCTGCTCGAGGAGCGAGGCCACGACTCGTTCGTCGTCCGCTTCCAGCAGACGACGCCGCCGGTGCACGCCAAGGGCGTCGAGGACACCGCCTTCTACCGGTGGAACCGGCTGCTCGCGCTGAACGAGGTCGGCGGCGACCCCGGCCGCTTCTCGCTGTCGGTGGCGGACTTCCATGCGGCCAACCTGGAGCGGCCGCCGCACGGTCTGCTCGCCACGACGACGCACGACACGAAGCGAAGTGGTGACGTCCGCGCGCGGCTGGTCGGCCTCGCGGCGGTGCCCGAGGAGTGGGCGGCGCTCGTCCGGCCGCGGCTCGAAGGCTGGCGCGACCCGAACGAGGCGTACCTCATCCTCCAGACGGTCGTCGGTGCCTGGCCGCTCACCGCCGAGCGGCTGGAGCTCTACCTCGAGAAGGCGCTGCGCGAGGCGAAGGTGCACACGACCTGGCTCGACCAGGATCACGACTGGGAGGCGGGCGCGAAGCGCTTCGCGGTCTCGCTGCTCGACGACGCCGAGCTCGCCTCCTTCGCCGAGCGGCTCGCGGAGCGCGCCGAGCGCGTCGTGCTGGGGACGACGCTGCTGAAGCTGACCGCGCCGGGCGTACCCGATCTCTACGGCGGCGATGAGCTCCCGTACCTCGCACTCGTCGATCCGGACAACCGCCGGCCGGTGGATTGGGACGCGGGGCGGCGCGCGCTCCGCTCCGCCGATCCGCCCGCGAAGCTCGAGCTGATCCGGCGGACGCTCGAGCTACGGCGGCGCCGGCCCGAGGCGTTCGCAGGCGGGTATGAGCCACTGGAGGCCGGCGCCGGCACGTGCGCCTTCCTGCGCGGCGGGGACGTGAAGGTTGCAGTGGCGGTGCGCGGTGAGCTCACCGAGCCGAAGACCCACGGCGAGTGGCGCGACCTCGTCCGGACGCGAACCCTGCTCCTGTCCGAACGCGCCTAGAGTCGCTCGCTACGCCGTCGGCGCGTCGAGCAGGCGCACGCAGACGTCGACGACGGCCGGGTCGAACTGCGTGCCGGCTGCCTCCCGGAGGCGCCGTAGCGCCTCCTCGGCGGGCAGCGCACCCCGGTAGGGGCGGTCGGTCGTCATCGCGTGGAACGCGTCGCACGCGAAGATGATCCGCGCTTCGAGCGGGATCTCGTCGCCCGCCTTCCGATCGGGATACCCCTCTCCGTCCCAGCGCTCGTGACAGGCGCGAACGATCGTGCACACGTCGCCGAGCTGGTCGATCGGCGCGAGGATCTTCTCGCCCAGCTCGGGATGCGTCTGGATCAGGGCGCGCTCGTCCTCCGTCAGCGGCCCAGGCTTGAGCAGCACCGAGTTCGGGATCCCGATCTTGCCGATGTCGTGGAAGAGCGCGCCGAGCTCGAGCCGCTTCAGAGCGTCGCCGTCGAGCCCGAGCTCACCCCCGACGCGAAGCGCCGTATCGGTGATCCAGCGGGCGTGCGAGGAGGTGTACTCGTCGCGCGCCTCGAGGGCGTTCGCGAGGGCCTCGATGGTCGAGAGGAACGTGCGCTCGAGCGACTCGAAGCTCGACGCGTTCGCGATCGCGAGGGTGGACTGGTGTGCGAGCCCGCCGAGCAGCTCGAGCTCGCGGCCGCCCAGCGCCACCGTGTCCGGGGCGGCGACGGCGATCACGCCCCAGCGGCCGTCGACGCTGAAGGGGGCGATCGCGTAGACGCCCGCGCCGCACGCCGAGGCGTCGCCGAAGGTCGCGTACTGCTCCGCGCTCAGGGTCCGCGGCGCGTCGAGATCGGCGTAGGGCGCGATCATCGCTGCGGCGCACCGGCGGCCCACGAGGCCCTGCCCCGAGTCGCAGTCCGTCGCGGCGCCGGCGACGAGATCGCCGCTGCCGAGCTCCTGCAGCCAGAGCGAGGCGCACGGGGCGCCGAGGATCCTCGCCGCGCCGTCGACGATCCGCTCGAGCACTCGCTCGAGCCCCTCGGCCGTAGCGAGGTCGCGGCTGAACTCGAGCAGCGCATGCGCACTTTCGGCCTCACGCCGCTGTGCCTCGTAGAGGCGCGCGTTCTCGAGCGCGACAGCGGCGTGGCCCGCGAGCACCTCGAGTAGGCGTAGGTCGTCCTCGTCGAGCTGGCCGTGCCCGAGCTTCGAGATCACGATTGCGCCGATCACGCGAGTGCCGTAGTTGAGCGGCACGGCGATCACCGACTCGTCGATCCGCTCGGTGCCTTCGATCGTGATCGAGAACTCGCACTTGGACGCGTCGGTGAGCAGGAGCGACTCGCCGGTCTCGACGACGCGCCCCGTGAAGCCTTCGCCGACGCGGGTCCGGAGGGCCTCGGCTGCGGGCCGGTTGGAGGTGATCTCCCCCTGGAAGGCGATCGGCTCGAGCACGTCCCCCTCGCGCAGGAAGACGCGGCAGTTGTGGTAGTCGATCAGCAGCCGGAGCTCGTTCGCGATCGTCATCCCGATCGCGCCCACCTCCGAGAGCCGGTTCAGCTTCCCGCCCAGCGACTGGAGCATCTTCAGGTGCGCGATCGAGCGCACTTCCTCGCGCCGGGCGTCGCGCGCCTCGGGCCGCTCGGTGGTCGACTCGTCGAAGAGCACGACCTGGTTCTTGCCGCGCGCCTTCGCGGTCATCATCGCGGCCTCGGCGCACGCGATCAGCTCGCGTGGGTTGGCGGCGTGCTCGGGGCCCTGCGCGATGCCGATCGAGACGGAGACCTTGCCGGCGATCTCGAGCTCGGCGGCCTCGAGGCGTGTGGCCAGCCGGTTCGCCACCGCCACCGCGTGCGCGGCGTCGCCGGCCGGGACGATCACGGCGAACTCCTCGCCGCCGATGCGGCACACGACGTCGGTCGAGCGCACCGCCGCGCGCAGGTGGTCGGCGAGGCCGGCCAGCACCTGGTCGCCGATCCCGTGGCCGTAGACGTCGTTCACCTTCTTGAAGTCGTCGATGTCCATCATCACGAGCGCCACCGATTCGTGGGCGCTCGAGCCGCGCGTCAGCTCGCGCCGCAGGCGCTCGTGGAAATAGCGGTGGTTGTAGAGCCCGGTCAGCGAGTCGGTCTGCGCCTGGTGCTCGAGGCGCGCCCGGCCGTGCGCGTTGTCGAGCGCGAGCGCCGCCGCGTCGCCGAAGCGCTGCGCGAGCTCGAACTCCTGCTCGGTGAAGCACGCGTCCTCGCCGATCCGGTAGACGTTGAGCGTCCCCTTGAGGAGCCCGCGCGCGATCAGCGGGACGACGATCAGCGCCTCGGGGTCGACCGGCGTGCCCGGAACGAACTGAACGCGCGGATCGAGGTGCGCCTGGTTCGCGAGCACGGGCTCCCGGTGCTCGACGGCCCAGCCCGTGATCCCTTCGCCGAACGGGAACCGCTCGCTGAGGATCTCGCTCGCCCACTCGCTGCGCACGAGCGCAGGCATCAACTCGCGCTTCGCCTCGTCGGCCTCGTAGATGTGCAGCGCCTCGTACGGCACGATCTCGGCCAGGGTGTCGGCGATCCGCACGAGCAGTGAGTCCAGGCTCTGCTCTGAGAGCACGTCGTGGAAGACGTCGGCAAGGCGCCGGTAGGAGTCGACGTCGACGCTCGCGGCCGCGGTCGAGGCGGCCGTCTCTCCCGGCGTGATCAGCCGGAAGCGTTGCCCGGAGCGGGGGAGGGATGAGCGAGCTGGATCGTCCATGGCGCAGAGCAGCGCGACACGGCAGACCGCCGCGACGCGCTGATCGCAGCATCGGGCTTTCCCGGTCACGCGTGCTCCCTCGATCGGGGGATGCGCGTCTAGCGTCCGGCTCGGGCGGCGGCGTCCAGTTCCTGGTCGACCCACCGAAAGACATCGTGCTTCGCCACCCTCGCCGCCATCCGTTTCAGCCGCTGCCGCCGGTCCGGCTCCTCGAGCTCGAGCGCCAGCGAGATCGTCCCGGCGAGCCCGTCGATGTCGAACGGGTTGCACGGCAGGGCTTGGCGCAGCTCGTCGGCAGCCCCCGTGAACTCGCTCAGCACGAGCACGCCGGTGCCACCTGTCGTGCCCTGCACGGTCACGAACTCCTTTGCGACCAGGTTCATGCCGTCGTGCAGCGGCGTGACGAGGCAGACGTCTGCGAGCCGGTAGTACGCCAGCAGGTGCTCGGGCGGGACGCCGCGGAAGAGGTAGTGCACGGGCACGTCGAGACCCGGCTCGGTGAAGCGCCCGTTGATCCGGCCGACGAGCTCCTCGACGCTCGCGCGTAGCTCACGGTACTCACGGATCTCGCCGCGGCTCGGCACGGCCACCTGCACGAACGCCAGCTCGCGGCGCAGGTCGGGCCGCAGGCCGAGCAGCAGCTCGATCGCCCGCAGGCGCTCGATGATCCCCTTGGTGTAGTCGAGGCGGTCGACGCCCAGCAGGACGCGGCGCCCCTCGAACTGGCGCCGCAAGGCACCCAGATGCCGTTCCACAGGCGGCTGGCGGGCGCGTTCGGCGAAGTCGGCTGCGTCGATCGAGATCGGATGCGCGAGGACCTCGGTCGAGCGGCCGCCGTCGTGGACGATCTTGTTCTTCTGCACCTGCAGGTCGTCGCGCAGCCGCGCGCAGGTGCGCAGGAAGTTGTCGCGGTAGGCCGGCGTGTGGAAGGCGACGAAGTCGGCGCCGAGGAGCCCGTTCAGGACCTGGCTGCGCCACGGCAGCCGGGCGAAGACCTCGGGTGCCGGAAAGGGGACGTGGAGGAAGAACCCGATCGGCCCGCGGGCGCCGCCGCGGCGCAGGAGCTCGGGTAGCAGCATCAGGTGGTAGTCGTGCACCCAGCGGAACTGCTCCTTCTCGGGCTCGTCGCCCTCCGCGAAGCGCTCGTTGACGGCGCGGTAGGCGTGCCACCAGCGGCGTTCGTACGTGGGCTGCTCGACGAGCCCGTGCAGGAGCGGCCAGAGGGTCCGGTTCGCGAAGCCGTGGTAGTAGTCGTCCGCCTCGCGCCGCCCGAGCGCGATCGGGTGCAGGTCGACGTCGAGCCCGTCGACGCGGCTCGGCACGTCCTCGCTGCCGCCGTCCCAGCCCACCCACGCCCCGCCGTGCGACTCCAGCGCCGGCTTCAGGGCCGTCACGAGGCCGCCGGGAGAGGCGCGCCAGCCGTGCCGCGTCTTCGAGATCGGCAGCCGGTTCGCGAAGGCGACGAGCGGCAGATCCTGGGTTCGGTCGCGCATCGTCCTCCTGTGCCCCGCCGGAAACTAGGGTAACCGGATGGATCCTGTCGACGTCCCGGTCGCCCTGCTCGGCTACGGGACCGTGGGCTCTGCCGTCGACCGGTTGCTGACCGAGGGCGCCGACGAGATCGAACGGGCCACCGGTCACCGGTTGCGGGTGGTGCGCGCGCTCGTGCGCGACCCGGCGCGCGAGCGCGCCTTCCAGCCCGGTGACGACGTGCTCACGACCGACTTCGCGGTCATCCGCGACGATCCGTCGATCGCCCTCGTCGCCGAGGTCACCGGCGGGCTCGAGCCCACGGGCACCCGGGTGCTCGAGCTGCTCCGCGCCGGCAAGCCGGTCGTGACGGCGAACAAGCAGCTCGTCGCCCGGCGCGGCGCAGAGCTCTTCGCCGCCGCCTCCGAGGCCGGAGTGCAGTTGCGCTTCGAGGCGTCGGTCTGTGCGGCGATCCCCGTGATCAAGGTGCTGCGCGAGTCCCTCATTGTCTCGAACGTGCACCGCGTGCTCGGGATCGTGAACGGGACGACCAATTTCATGCTCACACGCATGAGCGAGGGCGCGGAGTACGCGGACGCGCTGGCCGAGGCGCAGCGGCTGGGCTACGCGGAGGCCGATCCGACGGAAGACGTCGGCGGCGCGGACGCGGCCGCGAAGATGGCCATCCTCGCGACGGTGGCCTTCGGCTCGCGCGTCGACTTCGACGAGGTGGACTACGAGGGCATCGAGAGCCTGACGGGCGCTCAGGTCGACGCGGCGCGACGGCTGGCGCTGACGCCCAGGCTGATCGGCTCGGCCACGCTCGTGGACGGGCAGGTCGACGTCCGCGTCCGCCCCTCGCTCGTCGACGGCCGGCATCCGCTCGCCGCGGTCACCGGCGCATTCAACGCGGTCATGCTCCAGGGCGACGCGATCCGCGAGATCACGCTCGAGGGCCCGGGCGCGGGTGGGATGGAGACGGCCTCTGCGGTCGTGGCCGATCTCGTCTCGATCGTCGGCACGGCGGGAACCGGCTTCCTGCACGACGACGCTGCCTGGCGCGAGCTCCCGCGTCTCCCGCCAGGGCAGCTGCGCTCGCCCTTCTACCTCCACCTGGAGGTCGAGGACCGCCCCGGCGTGCTCGCGCGTGTCACCGAGCGGCTCGCCGCGCATGAGCTCTCGGTCGCGCGGCTGATCCAGGACGCGACGGACGATGGCGCAGTCCTGCACGTCGTCCTCCACGAGGCCGCCGAGGGGGACGTGCTCGCGGCGCTGGAGGAGATCGGGCAGCTCGAGGAGAGTCGCGGCCTGCCCTCGGCCCTGCCGGTCGTCTCCGACCGCGGCGTCGCAGGTATGGGCTGGGCGTGAGCGCCTCCCTCGCCGAGCGCTGGCGCGAGCGGCTGCCGGTGACCGACGCGACGCCCGTCGTGTCGCTGGGGGAGGGAGGCACCCCGCTGCTGCCGGCGCCCCGGCTCTCGGCCGAGCTCGGGTGCGAGCTCCTGCTCAAGTGGGAGGGCGCGAACCCGACCGGGAGCTTCAAGGACCGCGGCATGACGATCGCGGTCGCGAAGGCGCTGGAGGAGGGAGCGCGCGCCGTCGTGTGCGCGTCGACCGGGAACACGTCTGCGTCCGCCGCCGCCTACGCGGCACGAGCAGGTCTCACCGCCGTCGTCCTGCTTCCGGAGGGCGCGGTCGCGCTGGGCAAGCTGGCACAGGCGCGGGCCTACGGCGCGACGCTGCTCGAGGTGCGCGGCAGCTTCGACGAGGCGCTCGAGGCGGCACTCGAGCTGGCCGGCCGTGGCACGCACGTGCTCGTCAACTCGCTCAACCCGCACCGGCTGCAGGGCCAGAAGACGGCCGCCTTCGAGCTGGTCGAGGAGCTGCGTGGCCCGCCCGACCTGCTGACGCTGCCGTACGGCGGCGGCGGCAACACGCGGGCGTACGCCCTCGGCTTCGAGGAGCTGGGCGTGTCGCAGCGCATCGTCTCCGTGCAGGCGGCGAGCCGCGCCGACACGCTCGCCTCGGCCATCCGCATCGCTGCGCCGGCCCACCGCGCCGAGGCGGAGGCCGCAGCCGAGATCCGCTCGGTGGACGACGAACAGATCATCGCCGCCTGGAAGGATCTCGCCCGGCTGGAGGGCGTCTTCTGCGAGCCCTCGTCGGCCGCCGGCATCGCCGGCCTGCGCGCGCACCCGCCCGAGCCCGGGTCGCGGGTCGTCTGCGTGCTCACCGGCCACGGGCTCAAGGATCCCGGCACCGTCGACCGCACCGCGCCGGCGCCGGTGTCCGTGGAGCCCGACGCCGACGCGATCGCGCAAGCTGCCCGATGACGGCGGCTCGATGATCGCGGTCCGGGCGCCGGCGACGACCGCGAACCTCGGGCCCGGATTCGACTGCGCAGCGGTGGCGCTGGAGCTCTGGAACGAGCTCGAGGTGGGCGAGGGCGGCGAGTCGCCGGACCCCGAGCATCTCGGCGTTCGCGCTTTCTCGCTGCTCGCGTCCACCGACGGGCTCTCGTTCCGCTTCACGGACCGGATCCCGCGTGCGCGTGGACTGGGCTCGAGCGCGGCCGTGATCGCGCTCGGGCTCGTCGCTGGTTGCCGCCTCGCGGGCCGCGACCCCGACCCGGAGGAGCTGCTCGCGCTGGGCCTCCCCCTGGAGGGTCACCCCGACAATCTCGCCGCCTGCCTCGCCGGCGGCGTCTGCCTCACGTGGGCGGGCCGCATCGCGCGCATCGCCGACCGCGTGCCCGCCGTGCCGATCGCCGTCGTCCCGGACGTGAAGGTGGAGACGGGCGCCGCGCGGGCGGCGCTGCCCGACGAGGTGTCGCATGCCGACGCGGCCTTCACCGCCGGCCGGGCGGCGCTCCTCGGCGCCGGGCTCGCGGCCGGTGATCCGGAGCTCTTCGGCGCCGCCCTGGCCGATCGGCTGCACGAGCCCTATCGCTCCGGCGGTGCGCCGCACCTCGCCGAGCTCCGCGCCGACCTGCCGGTGGGGGCGCTCGGCGTTACGATCTCGGGCTCAGGGCCGACGGTGATCGTCTGGGCGCGCGAGTCGGCCGCCGACGAGTGTCGGTGCGAGCTCGAGACGCGCCTGCCCGACACGACCGTGCTCGCGCTCGCCGTGGCCGGCCAGGGCGCCGTCGCCCAGCCGCTTTCCTAGCGCCGGACGAGCGCCTCCGTTGCCACCGCGCGCAGAATTCGGATGGACTCGGTTCTGCCTCCGCAGACGGCTCCACCCCGTAGGTAGGTTGCCGCCTGGGAATGACCTCGACGCAGAGCACGACGCGCTCCAGCTGGTGGCGCCGCCGCCACGAGTCCGACGGTGAGCTGCTCGTCGCCTACTTCAGCATGGAGTTCGGCGTCGACGAGGCGCTCGCGATCTACTCGGGCGGCCTCGGCGTGCTCGCCGGCGACCACCTGAAGGCCGCGGCCGACCTCGGCATCCCACTCGTCGGCGTCGGGCTGCTCTACCGCGGCGGGTATTTCAAGCAGGGCGTCGACGGGGCCGGACGGCAGACCGAGGAGTACCAGCCGGTCGACCCGGAGGCGCTCGGCCTCGTGCGCGAGCCGGTCTCGGTCGAGATCGACCTCGACGGCGAGCTGGTCGAGGCGGCCGTGTGGCGGTACGACGTCGCGCCGGAAGACGGTGAGCGGGTGCCGCTCTACCTGCTCGAGGTCGACTGGCTCACCGACGCGCTCTACGGCGGCGACCGCGAGCACCGGATCCGCCAGGAGCTGCTGCTCGGCGTCGGCGGCGTGCGTGCGCTCGCGGCGCTCGGGATCCAGCCCACCGTCTTCCACATGAACGAGGGCCATTCGGCGTTCCTCGCGATCGAGCGCGTCCGCGCGCTCGTCGAGGCGGACATGTCCGTTGACGCGGCGATCGAGCGCGTGCGCAGCACGTCGGTGTTCACCACGCACACGCCGGTCCCGGCGGGCAACGAGGTCTTCGGCGACGAGCTCGTGCTGCGCTATCTGGGCGGCCTCGCCGGCGACGCTGGCCTCTCCGACTCGGACCTGCTCGCGCTCGGGCGGGCGGGAGAGGAGGGCGCGGACGAGGACGGCTTCGGCCTGACCCCGCTCGCACTCCGCTTCTCGGCGTATGCGAACGGCGTCTCCGAGCTGCACGGCGCGGTCGCGCGCGAGATGTGGGCGCCGCTCTGGCCGGGGACGGAACCTCCGATCGGGCACGTCACGAACGGCGTCCATCTCGGCACCTGGCTCGACCCCGAGCTCGCGGACCTGCTCCGCTCCGTCGGCGTGCGTCCCGAGGCACCTCCCGACGAGGCGGGCTGGGACGCTGCGCGAGAGCTCGACCCGACCGAGCTCTGGAGCCTGCACGGGAGGTTCAAGCAGCGGCTCGCGGCTCGCACCGGGCTCGATCCGCAGGCGCTGACGATCGGCTTCGCCCGCCGCTTCGCGACGTACAAGCGCGCCGGTCTCGTCTTCTCCGAGCTCGAGCGGCTGCTTGCGCTCCCCGTCCAGATCGTCGTCGCGGGCAAGGCCCACCCTCAGGACGTCGAGGGCAAGGACGTGATGCAGCGCATCGTCGAGCTCTCCCGCGATCAACGGGTGGCCGGGCGGGTCGTCTTCCTCGAGAACTACGACATCGCCCTCGCCCGCGCGATCATCCCCGGCTGCGACGTCTGGCTGAACACGCCTCGGCGCCCGCTCGAGGCCTCAGGCACGAGCGGGATGAAGGCCGCGGTCAACGGCGTCCTCAACCTCTCCGTGCTCGACGGCTGGTGGGCAGAGGGCTACTCGCCCGAGGTGGGCTGGGCGATCGACGGGGTCTCGGACGACGCCGACCGGCAGCAGCTCTACCGCCTGCTCGAGCGTGACGTCGTCACGACCTACACCGACCTCCGGCCGCGGTGGATCGAGATGATGAAGGCGTCGATCGCGGAGCTCGCGCCTCGCTTCTCGATGCACCGGGCCGTGATCGACTACGTGGAGCGCTACTACCTGCCCGCCCACGCGCACTCGCGCCGGTAGGAGGGCTTGGCGAAATACAGGCTGTGCCGTCAGGCCGCGCTGCTCGCCCCGATGCGGCGTCCTCGGTCGCGCCGATAGCTTTGGCTATCGCCGCTCCCTGCGTCCTTGCCTCGGAACGAACAGCACACCCCGACGGCGACCGGCATTCCGCCAAACCCTCCTAGCGCTCCGTCAACTGCGCCAGCCGCATCTGGTTGCCCGACGGGTCGCGGAAGCCCACGTCGGTGCCGTAGGGCTGCTCCGTCGGCTCGCCCTGGAACTCCACCCCGCGACCCTTCAGCTCCTCGTAGCTCCCCGCGACGTCGTCGGTGTCGAAGAAGAGGCCGCTGCCGGCGCCCTTGGCCATCAGCGACCGCACCTGCTCGGCGGTCTCGGCGTCGAAGACGGGTGGGCCCGGGACGGCCATCAGGGTGATCGCGACGTCGGGCTGGCCGGGCACGCCGACACTGAGCCAGCGGAAGTTGTCCAGCTCGGGCACGGTGACGTCCTGGCGCAGCTCCAGCCCGAGTTTCTCCGTGTAGAAGGCGAGCGCCTCGTCCTGGTCGTGAACCCACACCTGGACGTTGGTGAGGCTCTTCAGCATGTCGTTCCTCCGATCTCGTCAGTGGTCGCGGCCACGCTAGTCGGGGCGTTCGCAGCTGTCTTCTCGAAAGCTGCTGACTGCCACCGGGACCGGGGACGCCCCCACGCCTGCAGCACGCAGGTCGGGATCCGCGCGCGTGTGGCTGCGGGCGGGTACGTGGCGCGGTAGGCCGTCGGCGAGAGCCCGTAGGCCCGGCCGAAGCTGGTCGTGAACGAGCCCACGCTGCGCAGCCCCACGTCGAAGCAGATCTCCGCGACCGAGCGGTCGGTGTTTCGGAGCAGAGCCGCCGCCCGCTCCAGCCGCCTCGTGAGCAGGTACTGGTGCGGCGTCTCGCCGAACGCGCTGCGGAACTCGCGGCTGAAGTGCGCAGGCGAGAGTCGCGCGGCCCGGGCGAGCGCGGAGACGTCGAGCGGCTCGCGGTAGCGCGCGTCCGCGACGTCCCTGGCGCGGAGGAGGTGTCGGGTGGGGTGGACGAGCATCACGCCGGCGGGATGTTCTGGTTGCGGCGCAGGACGTTCTCCGGGTCGTAGCGGCGCTTCAGCGCCTGGAGGCGGTCGAACGCCTCCGCGCCGAAGGCCGCGCGAACGCGCTCGATCGGCTCGTCCGCCTGCATGTAGTTGACGTAGCCGCCGCCCAGCGACCAGGGCTCGAGCGCCGCCGCCGTCTCGCGCGCCCACTCGATGTACTGCTCGTCGAGGGTGGGGTCGAGCCAGACGGCCTGCGCGCTGATGTTGAACGCGGCGTTGCGGAAGCCAACGGCTCCGCCCGAGGGATCCGCGTCCTTCGGTGCCCCGTGCAGGGACTCGATCAGGATCCCGCCCGGCGGTCGGCCCAGCGCCGCGATGCGCGCGACCAGCTCGTCGATCAGCTCGTCCGGCAGCTCGCGCACGAAGTGCCCCTTCCAGTAGTGCCTGTTCTCGCCGTAGGCGGAGTCGACCACCTGCTGCTGCTCGAGGAACGTCTGTCTGCCGACGCCGTCCTCGACGAGCCCCGGCGCGGCGCGGAGCGCGCGCAGCTCCTCGGAGTCCGGCTCGGATCCCGTGTGGCACGGCAGGACGACGAGGGTGGGCGCAAGCGACTCGTCGACCGAGAGCGACGCCTGGCAGCTGAGGTCGCGCGGAGAGCCGGCCGCGACGTCGCGAAAGCGCCGCAGGGCATCGCGAACCCCGGCCCCGGCATACGCGAGCGCCCCGCCGGTCACGTGCCCGAGCGGGTGGAGGCGGAACTCGAGGCGCGTGGCGACGCCGAAGTTGCCGCCAGCGCCGCGCAGGCCCCAGAGCAGCTCAGCGTTCTCGTCCTCACTCGCGTGGACCACCTCGCCATCCGGCGTGACGAGCTCCGCTCCGACCAGGTTGTCGCAGGTCAGGCCGTACTGCGCCGTCAGATGGCCGATCCCACCGCCGAGGGTGAGCCCGCACACCCCCGTGGAACCGACGACACCTCCCGGCGTGACCAGCCCGAAAGCCTGCGTCGCGGGATCGAAGTCGAGCCAGGTCGAGCCTCCGGCTGCATGGGCGATCCGCGCGTCGCCGTCTACCTCGACGCTGCGCAGCAGCGAGAGGTCGATCACGAGACCGTCCTCGAGGACGCAATGCCCGGCCGGGTTGTGGCCGCCTCCCCGCACGGCCACCTCCAGCCCCTGGGCACGGGCGAAGTCGAAGGCGGTGGCGACATCCTCAGGGCCGAGGCAGCGTGCGATCACGGCCGGCCGGCGGTCGATGAGCGCGTTGAAGCCCCGGCGTGCCGCGTCGTAGTCCGCAGCCGCGGGCACGACGACCGGCCCGGCCAGGGAGCGCCGCAGCTCCTCCACGCGCTCGACCGCCGTCATTTCTGGACCTCGTAGCGGATGTGGGTGACGTTCGGGGACTCGACCACCCTGGTGGGCTTCAGCGCGAAGGGAATGCCACCGACGTCGTCGAAGAGGCGGACGCCGCCGCCCAGGAGCAGCGGGGTGACGTGGATCTGCAGCTCGTCGAGCAGCCCGGCGCGCAGGTACTGCTGGCCGACGCTCGCGCCGCCTGCGATCGCGACGTCCTTGTCGCCGGCCGCGTCCCGAGCCTGCTCGAGGGCGGACTCGATCCCGTCCGTGACGAAGATGTAGGAGGTCCCTCCCTGCTTCGCCACCGTCTCGCGAGGATGGTGGGTGAGAACGAACACGGGCGCGTGGAAGGGCGGGTCGTCGCCCCACCAGCCGTCCGCCTTCGGGTCGTCCTCCCACGGCCCCTCGCCGCCGCTGAACATCTTCCGGCCCATCACCGTCGCCCCCATGCGCTCCACCGACTCTTCGAGGACCTCCGCGTCGGAGCCCGTCGTGCCCCCGGAGAGGCCGTGCTGCTCGCGCCAGCTCTTCAGCCCGAACAGCCAGTCGTGGAGCTGCTCGCCGCCCTCGCCGAGTGGTTCCTCGAGCGTCGCGTTCGGCCCGGCGACGAACCCGTCCAGCGACATCGTGATGTCGAACGTCAGCTTGCTCATGGTGCCTCCTCCTTCAGGTCGAGTCGGCGGCGCTGGTCGGGGCGGAGGTCGGGATCGAGCACCCAGTGCTCCGACACGGCCGCCCGATACAGGCGCAGGAGCCCCGCGGGCTCCAGGTCGTCGGCCGTCCACACGCGGCCGCCGTGCGCGAGCGACCGGCGCGAGAAGGTCTCGAGCCCGCGCTCGAGCGCGGCGCCCGTCGGCTCTGCGGCGACCGCGGACATGTACACGCCCTGCCCGGTGTTCATGCGCGCACTGGAGTCGAAGATGACGATGCTCAGCTCGGGGCGCGCCGCCAGGTTGCGCGAGTGCCGCGCCTTGGGCGACGAGACCCAGAACAGCTCCGTGTATTCCGCGGGCGCGTACCAGACAGGCGTGACCCAGGGATGCCCGTCCGCATCGGCCGTGCCGAGCGTCATGTAGCTGTTCCCATCGACGATCGCCCGCGCGATCGCTGCGAGTTCCTGGTTGTCGGTCATCTGCCCCGTTGGACCGGAGGAGGCGGCCGGACTCATCGGTGCCGAACTACATCCGTTCGATCATCGCCTGGCCGAAGGCCGAGCACGAGACTTCGGTCGGATCGTCCAGCAGGCGGGCGAAGTCGTAGGTGACGACCTTGTCGGCGATCGCGGCCCCGAGCGAGTCGATGATCAGGTCGGCGGCCTCGACCCAGCCGAGGTGGCGCAGCATCATCTCGGCGGAGAGGATCAGCGAGCCGGGGTTGACCTTGTCCTGGCCGGCGTACTTCGGTGCCGTCCCGTGCGTGGCCTCGAACATCGCCACGTCGTCGGACATGTTCGCCCCGGGCGCGATCCCGATCCCGCCCACCTGGGCGGCGAGCGCGTCCGAGATGTAGTCGCCGTTCAGGTTCAGCGTCGCGATCACGTCGTACTCGGCCGGGCGGAGCAGGATCTGCTGCAGGAAGGCATCCGCGATCGCGTCCTTGATCGTGATCGTGCGCCCCTCGTGCTCGAGCGAGAGCCAGGGGCCGCCGTCGATCGGCTGCGCTCCGAACTCGCGGGCCGCGAGGGCGTAGCCCCAGTCGCGGAAGCCGCCCTCGGTGAACTTCATGATGTTGCCCTTGTGGACGAGCGTGACCGAGTCGCGCCCGTTCACGAGCGCGTACTGGATCGCCTTGCGCACCAGCCGCTCGGTGCCTTCCTGCGAGACGGGCTTGATCCCGATGCTCGACGTCTCCGGGAAGCGGATCTTGCGCACGCCCAGCTCGTTCTGCAGGAAGTCGATCACCTTGCGGGCCGACTCGGTCCCTGCCTCCCACTCGATGCCGGCGTAGATGTCCTCGCTGTTCTCGCGGAAGATGACCATGTCCGTCTTCGACGGGTCGCGTAGCGGGCTCGGCACGCCCGGGAAGTAGCGGATCGGGCGCAGGCAGACGTAGAGGTCGAGCTGCTGGCGCAGCGCCACGTTGAGCGAGCGGATCCCGCCGCCGACGGGTGTCGTCAGCGGGCCCTTGATCGAGACCGAGAAGTCGCGTGCCGCTTCGAGCGTCTCGTCGGGGAGCCAGGTGTCGCTGCCGTAGAGGCGCGTGGCCTTCTCGCCGGCGTAGATCTCCATCCACTTGATCTCGCGGGCGCCGCCGTAGGCCTTCTCCACGGCAGCGTCGACGACCGCCTTCATCACCGGCGTGATGTCGGCGCCGATGCCGTCGCCCTCGATGAAGGGGATGATCGGGTGGTCGGGTGTGGGCTCGCCGGGGACGACCTTCTCGCCGCCGGCCGGGATCTCGAGATGCGTCTGAGTGCTCATTGACCTACCGTGTGCTCGTGGGTGTGCAGAAGCCGTTGGACCGGCCCGCTCAGGCTATCGCGTCCGTTCTGATCGAGGGGTTCGACAAGCACTACCGCCTCTTCCGGGCCGCGAGCGCCGAGGCGAAGGGGCGCTTCGAGCGGGCCGCGTGGGCCGAGGCGCAGAGGGCCGTGCAGGAGCGGATCCGCTTCTACGACGAGCGTGTGCGCGAGAACGTCGAGCGGCTGCGGACCGAGTTCGACCTCGACCGGATGGACGACGCCGACTGGCGTGAGGTGAAGCTTCGCTACCTCGGGCTGCTCGTCGACCACCCGCAGCCCGAGCTCGCCGAGACCTTCTTCAACTCGGTGCTCATGCGCGTGCTCCAGCGCGCGTACTACGGCAACGAGCTGATCTTCGTGCGCGCCGCGATCTCGACGGAGTACCTCGCCTCCGACCCGCCGATCTACCGCAGCTACTACCCGCACGAGGACGGCCTGCGCGACTGCCTCGAGCGGATCTTCGTCGACTTCGGCTGGACGAGGCCGTTCGCCGATCTGGGCCGGGACCTCGACCACCTCGTCGCGGCACTGCGCGAGCGGCCGGGCGGGCCGTGGGCGCACCTGGAGCCCAACTTCCAGCTGCGCGTCCTGACCTCGGCCTTCTACCGGAACAAGGGCGCCTATGTGCTCGGCACGATCGAGAACGGGCACGAGGTGCTGCCCTTCGTCGTGCCCGTCCTCCACGACGAGGGGGGCGAGCTCGCCCTGGACACGGTCGTGCTCGACCCGGAGCAGATCAACGTGCTCTTCTCGCTCTCGCGCGCCTACTTCATGGTCGACATGCAGGTGCCGTCCGGGTACGTGTACTTCCTGCGCCGCATGATCCCGGCGCGGGCGCGGGCAGAGCTGTACACGATGCTCGGGCTCGGGGGTCAGGGCAAGACGCTCTTCTACCGCGACCTGCGCCAGCACCTGCACCACTCGGAGGACGCGTTCGTGGAGGCGCCGGGCATCCCGGGACAGGTGATGTACGTCTTCACGCTGCCCTCGTACCCCTACGTGTTCAAGGTGATCAAGGACGTCTTCGGGCCCGGCAAGGACACGGATCGCGCCACCGTCCGCTCGAAGTTCGCGATGGTCAAGCACGTCGACCGGGTGGGGCGGATGGCCGACGCGCTCGAGTTCACCGACCTCGCGCTGCCGCGCGACCGCTTCTCGGAGGAGGCGCTCGACCAGCTGGCCCGGCTGGCGCCGTCCATGGTGGCCGAGGAGGGCGACTCGCTCGTCGTGCGCCACTGCTACGTCGAGCGGCGAATGATCCCGCTGAACATGTATCTCGACCGCGCCACACCGGAGGAGATCGAGCCGGTCGTGCGCGAGTACGGCAACGCGATCCGCGACCTCGCGATCGCGAACATCTTCCCGGGCGACATGCTCTGGCGGAACTTCGGCGTCACCCGCGACGGCCGCGTCGTCTTCTACGACTACGACGAGCTCGAGTACCTGACCGACGTCAACTTCCGCCGCATCCCGCCGGCGCCGAACCCCGAGGCCGAGCTCTCGGGCGAGCCCTGGTACGGCGTCGTGCGCAACGACGTCTTCCCCGAGGAGCTGGGGACATTCCTGCTCGGCGACCCGCGCGTTCGCGAGCCCTTCCTGCGCCACCACGCGGAGCTGCTCGAGCCCGAGTTCTGGTGGGACTGCCAGCGCCGCGTGGAGGCGGGCGAGCTCGTCGACTTCTTCCCCTATCCGGAGTCGCTGCGCTTCCGCAACCGCAACGGGCGCTAGCCGGTCAAGGCGCCCGCGAGCGACGCCGCCGCGCGGGGGAGACGGGCACCGGTCTCGAGGTCGAAGTAGTGGAAGCCGGCCGGGTCGACCGCGAGCCGGAGCGCCTGCCCGGCCCGGGCCGAGGTGCCCGGATCGACGCGCGCGGTGAAGACCGTCCCCTCGCCGGCCAGGAGCAGCTGCTCCTCGGTCCGGCGGATGTCCTCCATCGCGATCGACGGGGCCGCGACCGGGTAGATCACGTGGGAGTCCGCCCCCAGCTCCTCGAGCACCGCGACCTCCACCTGCAGCTGCGGCAGCGCGGGATCGGCGAACGCCGCATCCTCGAACGACTCCGGCCGGATCCCGAGCACGACCTTGCCCGTTGCCGCCGGCCGGTGCTCGGAGGGCACGGGAATGCGCTGCCCGGCGTACTCGACGCCGTCGCCGGTCACCGTTGCCTCCACGAGGTTCATCGCCGGCGAGCCGATGAAGGACGCCACGAACAGGTTGACGGGATCGCGGTAGAGCGCCTGGGGCGTGTCGACCTGCTGGATGCGGCCGTCGCGCATCACGGCCACCCGCTGGCCGAGCGTCATCGCCTCGACCTGGTCGTGCGTGACGTAGATCGTCGTGGCGCCCAGCCGTGCGTGCAGGCTCGAGAGCTGCGCCCGGAGGCCGACGCGGAGCTTCGCGTCGAGGTTCGAGAGCGGCTCGTCCATCAGGAACGCCTTCGGCTCGCGCACGATCGCGCGCCCCATCGCCACTCGCTGGCGCTGGCCGCCCGAGAGCGCTGCCGGACGGCGGTCGAGCAGCTCCTCCAGGCGCAGCATCTGCGCGACGTGCTCGACGCGCTCCCTGATCTCGGTCTTGGCAGTCCGGCGCACCTTGAGCCCGTAGCCGAGGTTCTGGCGCACGGTCATGTGCGGGTAGAGCGCGTAGCTCTGGAAGACCATCGCGACGTCGCGGTCGCGCGGCGCGCTATCCGTGACGTCGCGGCCCTCGATCGAGATCGTGCCGGCGGTCGCGTCCTCCAGGCCGGCGATCAGCCGCAGCAGCGTCGACTTGCCGCAGCCCGAGGGGCCGACGAGGACCATGAACTCGCCGTCGTCGATCCGCAGCGTCACGTCATCGACGGCCAGCACGCCGCCGGAGAACTCCTTCGTGACGCGCTCGATCAGGATCTCGGCCACGGTGTCCTCCTCCAGGATCTCACGCCGGCACCGGCTCCTGCCCGCCGACGAGGACTCGAGTGATCTCGAGCGCGTCGTCCAGGACGACGACATCCGCGTGCGCGCCGGGCCGCAGGCTGCCGAGCTCGGGCCGGCGGGCGATCCGGGCCGGCACGACGGTGGCCGCGCCGACCGCGTCGGGGAGGTCGGCCCCGAGCGCGCAGAGGTTCCGGACCGACTCGATCATCGTCACCGTGCTGCCGGCCAGCACGCCGTCCGCGCGCCTCGCGACCCCGTTCCGCACCTCGCCCTCGACGCCGCCGAGGCGGTACGGGCCGTCGCCGACCCCAGCTGCCGCGATCGCGTCGCTCACGAGCGCCATCCGGCCGGCGGCCGTCCGCCACACGATCCGAGCGGTCTCCTCGGCCAGGTGGTGGCCGTCGAGGATCACCTGCACGACCACGTCGTCACGGGCGAGCGCGGCGCCGCCGATGCCCGGGTCGCGGTGCCCGAAGGGCCGCATCGCGTTGAAGAGGTGCGTCACCGTCGCGACGCCGCGGTCGAAGCCGCGACCCGCCTCCTCGGCCGTCGCGTCCGTGTGGCCGAAGGAGACCACCACGCCGTGCCCGTGCAGCTGCTCGACCAGCTCGAGCGCGCCGGGGAGCTCCGGCGCCAGCGTCATCTGGCTCACCGGCCCTGCGGCGAGCAGGCGCTCCAGCAGAGCGGGATCCGGATCGCGGCGGGCCGTGGCCGGGTGGGCGCCGAGCCGTGTGGCCGAGAGGAACGGCCCTTCGAGGTGCGCTCCGAGGACGCGCGGGCCGATCGGCTCAGCGGGCAGCTCGCGCAGGGCGGCGACGACGTCTGCCTCGGGCGCCGTGATCAGGGTCGGCTGGAAGGCGGTCACCCCGGTCTCGAGCAGCGCGGCGCCGGCCCGCCGGTAGCCGGCGGCGTCCGCCGCCGCGAAGTCGACGCCGCCGAAGCCGTTCACCTGGAGGTCGACGAAGCCCGGCGCCGCGATGCCGCGGCCGTTCGCCCCCGCCAGCCCGACGGCAGCGATCCTCCCGTCCGCGACCTCCACGTCGCCGTGCAGGAGCACGCCGTCGACGACCGCGGCCTCGACCCCCAGTCTCATCTCCGCATCCTCATGCGAGCGCTTCGCGCACCGAGCCGCGGGCAGTGATCAGACGGTCTCGGGCGCTTTGCGCGTCGAGGCCGGCGAGCAGCGCGACGATGGCGACCTTCGCCTCGCCGTCGGCCGCGTCGAGGGCGGCGGCCGCCTGTTCCTCGGAGACGTCGGCCGCGAGGGCGACGGCACGCCGTGCCCGCGAGCGCAGCTTGGCGTTGCTGGCGACGACATCGACCATCAGGTTCCCGTACGTCCGGCCGAGGCGCACCATCGCGATCGTCGAGATCGTGTTCAGCACCAGCTTCTGAGCGGTTCCGGCCTTCATCCGGGTCGAGCCGGCGATCACCTCCGGCCCGACGAGCGCCACGACCGCATGGTCGGCGAGCGCTTCCAGCTCCGACCCCTGGGCACAGGCGACGGCGACGGTGAGCGCCCCGGCCGCACGCGCCGCACGTGCTGCGCCGAGGGCATACGGCGTCGAGCCGCTCGCGGAGAGGACGACGACGGCGTCGCGCGGGGAGACTCCGACTGCGCGCAGGTCGCCCTCGGCGGTCTCCGGGTCGTCCTCGGCCTCCTCCTGCGCCACCGCCAGCGCGTTCACGCCGCCGGCGACGAGTGCCTGCACGCGGCCCGGGGCGATCCCGAACGTGGGCCCGCACTCGGCGGCGTCGACCGCCGCCAGCCGTCCGGATGAGCCGGCGCCGGCGTAGAGCAGGCGCCCGCCAGCTTCGAGCCGCGCGACGATCGCGTCGATCGCGGCAGCCAGCGCGGGGGCGACGATGCGGACCGCAGGGGCTGCGAGCGCGTCCTGGTCGTTGATCAGCTCCACGAGCTCGAGGGTCGACCGCAGGTCGATGTCGGACCCGGTCTCGGCCCGTCGTTCGGTGACTGGCTCGGGGGAGGTCATGGCGGCGAGTGTAATACCGGTCCCGGCCTGCCGCAACCGATTGGTATTGACCACCTGCCGCCCATGCGGTTACCATGCCTCTTCCCGAGCCGGAGCGAGCATGACGGTCAGCACTCAGCGGATCACGAAGCAGAGCCAGACCCGACACCAGGTCTTCGACCTGATCGAGTCGCTCGGCATCGGCCGCGCGATCCCCTCCGAGCGGCAGCTGAGCGTCGACCTCGGCGTCTCCCGGCTGACGGTGCGCGCGGCGCTCGACGAGCTCGTCCGCGAGGGCTACCTCGAGCGCCGCCGCGGCAGCGGCACCTTCGTCCGCGAGCCGAAGATCGCGCAGGAGCTGACGATGACCTCGTTCAGCGAGGAGATGCGGCGTCGCGGCATGCGCCCGGGCAGCCGCACGATCTCGCTCGACGTGACGCTGGCCGGCGCCTATCTCGGCCGCGCCCTCCACGTCTCGCCGTCCGAGCGGATCGTCGTCGCCCGGCGGCTGCGGCTGGCGGACGAGGAGACGATGGCGATCGAGACGCTGCACGTGCCGGAAGCCCTGATTCCCGGCCTGACGCGAAAGGACTTCGACGAGACCTCGTTCTACGAGCTGCTCACCCAGCGCTACGGGATCGAGATCGTCGGCGGCATCCAGAGCATCGAGCCGACGGTGACGAACGAGGAGGACTCCGAGCTGCTCGGCGTGCCGCTCCATTCCCCGGCCTTCCAGTTCGAGCGCACGACGCGCTCCGACACGGGCGTGATCGTCGAGTTCGTCCGCTCGATCTACCGCGGCGACCGCTACCGCCTCGTGACGGAGCTGAATCGCCGCGAGCGCACGGGTGCCGCCCCGGTGTTCATGCCGCGCGAGCCCGGCGCGTGAGCGCCACGCCGGCGGCGGATCCTCCTCCCGAAGCCGGCCCCGGCGCGGTGCTCCTGCGCGAGATCCGGGAGCAGCCCGCAGCGCTGCGGCGCCTGCTCGAGCACGCGCAGGAGTACGCGACTGTGGCCGAGACCGCCCGCGCCCGCGGGCTCGACCTCGTGCGCATGGTCGGGCACGGCTCGTCCGACAACGCAGCGTCGTACGGTGTCTACGCCTTCGGACTGCTGCCGGCCTGGACCGCGCTGCGGGACTCGATCTCGCTCTCCGTCTACTACGGCGCGAACGTCGACCTGCGCGGCTCCTGCGTCGTCGCGCTCTCGCAGTCGGGACAGACGCCCGACGTCCTGGAGTACGTGCAACGTGCCCGCGCGCGCGGCGCCTTCACCGTCGCGATCACGAACGAGGCCGAGTCCGAGCTGGCCCGTGCGGCCGAGGCGGTGCTGCCGCTCGCGGCGGGACCGGAGTACGCGATCGCGGCGACGAAGACCTACACCGGACAGGTCGCCGCGCTCGCCCTCCTCGCCGGCCACGCGGCCGGGCGAGGCGCCGAGCTTCGCGATGGGATCGCGCGCACCGCCGACCTGCTCGAGGAGCTCTTGCCCGTGCTCGAGCGGCGCCTCTCCGAGATCGCCGTCTCGCTCGCGTTCGTGGGCCGGATGTTCGTGATCGGCCGTGGGCCCGAGTTCGCGACCGCGCGCGAGATCTCGCTCAAGCTGCTCGAGACCTGCCGTGTGGCGGCGGAGCCGCTGACCGCCACGGACCTCGTGCACGGGCCTGTCGCCGCCATCGACGGGCTCTTCCCCGTGTGGACGATCGCGTCCGCGGATGCAGGCCTGCCCGCGGTGCGCGACGCCGCCGCGCGGGCGCGCGAGGCGGGCGCGACGTTGATCTCGAGCGGCACCGCGGCCGCCGAGATCGCCGGCGCAGCGCACTACCTCCCCGTTCCACCGCCGCCGCTCTCCCTGCTCACACCCCTGCTCTCGGCGGCCCCCGGACAGTTGCTCGCGTGGGCGCTCGCGCAGGCAAAGGGCCTCGATCCCGACCGCCCGAGCGGTCTCAGCAAGGTCACGCTCGCGCGTTGACGAGGGATGGTCAAGACCATTCCGCCCACTGAAGCCGGGCCGAGGCACCCCCATTGCTTGGGGACGGCACTTGAGCCGCTCTGGAGAGCCGTTTCTCTCCGGACGCTTTCCCCTTCGTTTCTGCCTCTTGACACGAAGTCTCGGGTGTGCAAGCCTCCGCCTGTGAATTGGTCTGTACCAATCGGCGACAGCGCTCTCCGTTGTGTCAGCGCTGCTGTCGGTCCCCTTTAGGAGGATCCCGATGAGAGGACGATCGTTCGCAGCAGCAGCCCTCGCCGTCGCCCTGGCGGTCGCGGCCGCCTCGGCGACCGGCGCCTCGAAGGCGTCGCCGGCGAAGCAGCAGGCAGACACGCTCACCGTGTGGCTGATGGGCGATGCCCAGAGCAACTGGCCGGAGGCCGTGGCCGCCGCCAACCAGGCGTTCAAGCGCAACCATCCGACGGTCGACGTCAAGGTCGAGTACCAGCAGTGGGGCGACTACAAGACGAAGTTCGAGGCGACGCTGGCCGCCCGCAACGCCCCCGACGTGATCGAGTTCGGCAACACCGACACCCCGAAGTACATGGCGGCCGGAGCCCTCGCGCCGCTGAACAAGGCCGACTTCCCCAACTCGAGCACGTGGCTCTCCGGGCTCGCCAAGTCGGGCACCTACAACGGGCGCACCTTCGCCGTCCCCTACTACGCCGGGGCGCGCGGCGTCATCTACCGCAAGGATCAGTACAAGGCGGCCGGGATCGCCAAGAACCCGACCACGCTCGCCGAGTTCGTGTCGGCCGGCCAGAAGCTGATGCAGCGCTACGGCAGCAACCGGAACTACTCCGCCCTCTACTTCCCGGGCCGCTACTGGTACTCCGCGATCTCCTTCGTCTACGACTACGGCGGCCAGATCGCGTTCACGAGCAAGGGCGAGTGGCGCGGCAACCTGCACTCGAAGAAGTCGCTCGCCGGCCTCAACGCCTGGCGCTCGATGGTGCTGAAGCTCTCGCGCGCGAACAAGACCGGCGACGAGGCGCACCCGCAGCAGGCACTCGTCTTCGCGAAGGGCCAGGTCGGCTCGTTCATCGGCAACGGGTGGGAGTGGCCGTACGCGCTCGACCCGAAGCTCGGTGACCCGAAGCTGGCCGGCAAGATCGGCGCCTATCCGATGCCGAGTCACATCAAGGGCCGGTACATGCCGACCTTCCTCGGCGGCTCGAACCTGGCCGTCCCGATCACGAGCGGGCAGAAGGCGCTGGCCGCCGACTGGATCGCCGCGTTCACGAGCACGGCCAACGAGACGACGATGGCGGTGAAGGGCGGCGTGATCCCCAACACGACCACCCTCGCCCGGGTCAACGCCTCGAAGCCGACGCTCGCCCCGTTCGCAGAGGCGGCGAAGTACAGCTGGTTCGTGCCCTCGACGCCCAACTGGGCGAACGTCGAGAGCGCGAACGTGCTCCAGAACATGCTCAGCGGAATCCTTCGCAACCCCTCCAAGACCCAGGAGCTCGCGAAGCGCGCCAGTGACCAGATCACGGAGATCCTGAACGACTAGCCGCACGTGAGCGACGACACCGCTGCAGCGATCCTCGCCGTCGAGCCGGCCTCCCCGCCGGCTCGACGGCGTCGTCGCGTCCGGCCCGGCCGCGCGCTGACCCCGTACGTGCTGCTCCTCCCGGCGGTGGCGGTGATCGTGGCCGTGCTCGGCTATCCGCTCTACCAGCTCGTCGCCCTCTCCTTCCAGCAGTACGGCCTCTTCGAGCTGATCGCGCACGACGGCACGTGGATCGGCTTCGACAACTACGCCACGATCTTCCGCGACGAGGAGTTCTGGCGCGTGCTCGGGCGCACCGTCGTCTTCACGGTGGTCAACGTCGGGCTGACGATGGTGCTGGGGACGCTGATCGCGGTCCTGCTCGCCCAGCTCGGCAGGACGATGCGCCTGCTGATGACGACCGGGCTCGTCCTCGTCTGGGCGATGCCGCCCGTGGTCTCGGTGAACATCTGGAGCTGGATGGTCGACTACCAGTTCGGCGTCGTGAACTGGGCGCTGACGGAGCTCGGCTTCGGCGACTTCGCCCAGCACGACTGGTTCGTGAACCCGCTCCAGGGCTTCGCCGTGATCACGGCGATCGTCGTCTGGGGGGCGATCCCCTTCGTCGCGATCACGGTCTACGCGGGCCTGACCCAGCTGCCGGCCGAGCTGCTCGAGGCGGCCTCGATCGACGGCGCGGGCGCCCTCCGCCGCTTCCGCGACATCGTCTTCCCGATCCTGAAGCCGATCTTCGTCATCCTGGCGAGCCTGTCCGTGATCTGGGACTTCCAGGTCTTCAACCAGATCTGGATCATCCGCAACTCGCGCCCCGAGTCGGACTACTTCCTGATGAGCGTCTACTCGTTCGTGACGTCGTTCAACATCAGCGACTACGGGCTCGGCTCGGCGATCGCGATGGTGATGGTGCTCGTCATGTTCTCGGTCACCTTCGTCTACATCCGCCAGATGGTGCGGATCGGGGAGATCGATTGAGCACCGTCACCGCACCGGCGCCTCCTCCTGCCGCGCGCCGGCGCCGCTCGCGCCGCAAAGTCGCGAGACGCGTCGGCGTCAACCTCGTCGGCCTCCTCGTCCTCGCGCTGATGGTCTTCCCCGTCTACTGGATGGTGCTGACGGCGTTCAAGCCGGGCAGCGACGTCCTCAGCTTCACGCCCGAGTTCTTCCCCAAGAACCCGACCCTCGCCAACTTCACGGACGCGATCAACCGGCCCTACTTCTGGGACAACGTGAAGAACAGCCTGATCGTGGTCGGTGCCGTCGTCCTGCTCTCGGTCGTGCTCGCGTTCCTCGCCGCGCTCGCGCTGGCCAAGTTCCGCTTCTACGGCCTCAGAGGCTTCGTCGTGATCATCTTCGCGGTGCAGATGGTGCCCCTGAACGCGCTGATCATCCCGCTCTACGTCACGCTCAGCCGCGTCGGACAGGTCGACAAGCTCACCGGTGTGATCGTCACCTACCTCACCTTCGTGCTCCCGTTCTGTGTCTGGACGCTGCGCGGGTTCATCGCCGGCGTGCCCAAGGAGCTCGAGGAGGCGGCGCTCGTGGACGGCTCGACGCGGTTTGGCGCCTTCTTCCGGATCCTGCTCCCGCTCGTCGGGCCTGGGCTCGTCGCGACGTCGATCTTCGCGTTCATCCAGGCCTGGAACGAGTATCTGATCGCCTATGTGCTGCTCTCGAGCCAGGAGAACCAGACCCTGACCATCTGGCTCGCGAACTTCACCACGCTGCGCGGGACGGAGTGGGGGCCGCTGATGGCCGGCGCGACGCTGACCGCGCTGCCGGTGGTCGTCTTCTTCGTGCTCGTCCACCGCCGCATCGCCTTCGGGCTCACCGCCGGCGCGGTGCGCGGATGATCCGGCGCGGATGACCGACCTCGGCCGGCTCGCGGCCGCTTGCCTCTGTCCCAGCTTCCCCGGCCACACGGTGCCGCCCTGGGTGGAGCGATGGCTCGAGCGCGGCCTGGGTGGGATCACGCTCTTCGCCTACAACGTCCGCGATCCGGAGCAGCTCGCCGCGCTGACGGCTGCGCTGCGCGAGCGGCAGCCTGAGGTGCTCGTCTCGATCGACGAGGAGGGCGGCGACGTCACCCGGCTCGAGGCCGACCGGGGCAGCTCCTACCCCGGCAACCTCGCGCTCGGCGTCGTCGACGACTTGGAGCTGACCGAGCAGGTCGCGAGCGCGATCGGCGCCGACCTCGCCCGCGTCGGCGTGAACCTGAACCTGGCGCCCGTGGCGGACGTGAACTCGGATCCCCGCAACCCGGTCATCGGCGTGCGCAGCTTCGGCTCCGACCCCGGCCTCGTCGGCCGACACGTGGCGGCGTTCGTGCGCGGGCTGCAGCGGCAGGGCGTGGCGGCCTGCGCCAAGCACTTCCCGGGGCACGGCGACACGTCGGTTGACTCGCACCTCGAGCTCCCGGTCGTGCACGGCGATCTCGGCGCGGCGCTCGAGCCGTTCCGGGCCGCGATCGCGGCCGGGACGCGGGCGGTGATGAGCGGTCACCTGCTCGTGCCCGGGCTCGACGACGTGCCCGCCACGGTCAGCCCGCGCGTGCTCACCGGCCTGCTCCGCGACGAGCTCGGCTTCACGGGCCTCGTGCTGACGGACGCGCTGGAGATGCGGGCGATCAGCGCTGGCATCGGTGTGGAGGAGGGAGCCGTGCGGGCTCTCGCCGCCGGCGCCGACGTGGTCTGCCTCGGGCACGACCTGCACGAGGAGGCGGTCGAAGCCGTGCACGCGGCGATCCTCGCCGCGGTGCGCGACGGCAGGCTCACGGCCGACCGGCTCTCGGAGGCGACGGCAAGGGTGTCGGCCGTCGCGCGCTGGTCGCGGCCCACGTCGTCGGGTGGCGCTCCGCGTGCGGTCGGTGCTGCGGGCGCGCGGCGCGCACTGCAGGTCCGACTCGCGCCCGTGCTCGCCGGCGCGCCGCTCGTCCTCGAGCTACTCCCGGGCGCGAACGTCGCCGCCGGCGTGCTCGCGCACGGCCTCGCCGACCTTTGGCCGGGCGCCGCCTGCGTGCGGCTCCACGCCTGTCCACCGGACGCAGGTGAGGTGCTCGGGCCGGCTGTCGACCGGCCGGTCGTGGTGGTGACGCGCGACCTCGCCCGCCACGAGTGGCAGCGGGCGACCGTAGCGGACGTCAAAGCCGTCCGTCCGGATGCGGTCGTCGTCGAGACGGGGCTGCCGGACGGCACAGCCGCGCTCGACACCTACGGCGCGGCGCGGGTCAATCTCCAGGCGGCGGTCGACCGCCTCGGCTCGGGTGTCCCGGCTACTTCAACTTCGGCTTCTGCTTCGAGCCCGCCTTGAGGCGCTTGAGCGCAGCCCACCACGGCTTTGGGATCTCGGTGGGGAGGCTGTGCGGCCGCGTGCTCTTGCGGCCCCCACGGGTGCGCCACTCGGCCCAGTCGAGGAAGGGATCCTGCGGGCCCATCAGGTTGACCATCTTGTGCACGCGCGAGGCCGTCTCCCAGGCCGAGCTCGGGACCCGCTTGGGCAGCCCCTCCGGCCGCTTCGCCGGATCGGCGTCGTCGACGAGCCGCCAGTGGACGAAGTCCATCAGCCAGTCGGGCGTCTCGTCCTTCACCGGCGCCTTCTTCTCCTCGAGCGCCCACAGCTTCTGGGGCAGCCAGGCGAGCACGTCCGGGCCGGGGCACGTGGAGCCGGTGAAGAACCCGTGTGGCTTCACGTCGAGCCCCGCGCCCTGCTTCTGCCACTCTCGGATCACCTCGGCGAGCGTCTGCTTCGCCTCTTCCGTGAACTTGTCGCCCGTCCCGGCCATGTAGACGATGGAGGCGTGCGAGCGGTTCGCCGCGCCGAAGCCGTTCGCTCCCGTCTGGATGCCGAACCCGCGGAGCTCGTATGCAGCGCCGTGCGGGCAGACGGCGTGGTTGTAGGCGATGTCGGAGTAGTTCTCCTTCTTGTTGTTCAGATGTCCCTGCTGGACGCTGCGCAGAAGGGCCGGGCACTCGTCGTGCGAGCGCGCAGCGACCGGGCTTCCGAACCAGTGGATGGCGACGCCGGCCAGGTGTGCCGGCGGCAGTGCCGTCCTCCGCCTCGCATTGACGGCGCCCCACTCGGCCCGCGGGATGATCTCGACGCTCATGTGCTTCTCCTTCGACTCGAACGATCCGCACGATCACCGCAGCTGCGCGCTCATCTAAGCACCGGCCTGCGGCCGATTCAACGGCCGGCTTGACACGGCGGTGGCGGCGGTACGAGCATGGGCGCAAGCCGAGGGAGACGATGGCGAGACGCCGGCGCCAACCGAAACGGATCCTCAACTGCATCCCGTCGCCCAAGCGGGACGACGACTGGCAGCTCGACACCGCCGAGGACGCCGGCGTGCTCGCCGCGGCGCCGCGGATCCCGTCCCGCAAGGACCTGCGGGCGGCCTGGTGGAAGGTGCAGGACCAGGGCAGCACCGGCTCCTGCGTGGGCTGGGCGACGTCCGACGCGGTGCTGCGCTGGCACTTCGCCAAGACGGGCCGAATCGCCCGGACCGAGCTGATCTCTCCGCGTTTCCAGTGGATGGCCGCGAAGGAGACCGACGAGTTCAACTCGCGCCCGACGACCTTCGTCGAGGAGGAAGGGACGAGCCTGAAGTCGGCGCTCGACGTCTCGCGCAAGTACGGCGCGGTCAAGGACTCCGCCCTCCCGTGGGCCTCGGGCAAGCTCTACCCCGGCAGCGCGAAGACCTTCTACGCGATCGCCGCGCAGCTGAAGATCAGCATGTACTTCAACCTCGGACACGAGCTCGAGAACTGGCGGCTGTGGCTCGCCACCAAGGGGCCGATCCTGACCCGGCTCAGCGTCGACTCGACCTGGGACCGATCGACCGCGAACAAGGGGAAGCTGGACGTGTACCGGCCCGAGACCGCGCACGGGGGGCACGCTGTCGCCCTCGTCGGCTACACGCCGACGACCTTCATCGTCCGCAACAGCTGGGGCACCGCCTGGGGCGAGCGCGGGTTCGCGCACGCCTCGCTCGCCTACGCCCAGGACGCCTTCACCGAGGCGTACGGCGTCGAGCCCTAACTGACACCGAGCGGTCGGCGAGTCGGAAGGTGAGACGGCGAAGCCGTCTCCTTCAGGGATCTTCAGCTTGCGCCGGCCAGCTTGACAACGACCGGCGCTTCGGACGAAGCTCAGGACTAAGGAAGACCCGGCGTCTTGCGGCGGCGCATCGAGCCCGAAGGGGGTGAGAGTCGCATGACGGAGCGCGTGACGGATCCGCCGCAACCGGTTCCCGTACCCACCGACCCTGAGCACTCCTCGCGGACGTCCCGCCGGTCGGCCGGCTGGGTCGACTGCAAAGAAGCCGCCCAGGTCGAGGATCTCTACCGCGAGGGCTACGTGCCCGCGAGCTTCAACTGGATCAACCCGAAGCCCATCTGGGAGTCGCGCAACGACCCGATCGCGCGCGTGATCGAGGATCCGACCGACGACGAGCGCCGGCGCTGGGTGGCCGCGATGCGCAAGAAAGGCGTCGATCCCGACCTGACCGTTCGCCGCTACTCGGAGGCCGACGAGTTCTCGTTCCTCGTCATCGGCGACCCCGGCGAGGGCGACGCCTCGCAGTACCACGTGCTCCGCCCGTTGCGCTCGAAGGCCGGCGGGACCCTCTTCACCTACGTCGTCAGCGACGTCATCTACCCGGCCGGGGACGTGAACGAGTACGAGGACAAGTTCTTCTGGCCCTACCGGGAACTGCCCGGGCCGATCTACGCGATCCCCGGCAACCACGACTGGTACGACGGCCTGCACGGGTTCATGACCCACTTCTGCCGTGCCGATCCGGATCAGCGGCCGGCGCCGAAGCAGGGCGGTCGCGTCCGGCGCGCGCTGCGGAACCTGTTGTGGCGGCAGCCGTCCAAGCCCGACCAGCAGCTGCTGGAGCGCGTCGGCAAGCTCCGTCAGGAGCGATCCGAGCAGCCGGGCCCGTACTTCGCGATCGACACCGGGCCGCTGCTGATCGTCGGCATCGACACGGGCATCCGCGGCAAGCTCGACCGCGAGCAGGGCGACTGGCTCCGCCGCATCTCGAAGGTGCCGAAGCCGAAGCTGCTGCTCACGGGCAAGCCGCTCGTCGTCGACGCGCACACGAAGGAGACCGAGATCGAGGGCGGCGGCGGCGTCCGCGCGATCGTCGACGACCCGGCCCACCGATACGTCGCCGTGATCGGCGGCGACATCCACAACTACCAGCGCTACCCCGTGAAGATGCCCGACGGCCGCACGATCCAGCACATCGTCAGCGGCGCCGCAGGCGCCTACACGAAGGCGACGCACAAGATCCCCAAGGTCAAGCCCGAGGCCTGCGGCTGCACCGAGGACGACTTCCGCTGCTACCCCCGCCGCGGCGACTCGCTCGCCGCGTACTCCCGGCTCTACGACCGAAAGTTCGGCCTGGACCGGGGCTACCTCGTCGTCCCCTACCAGCAGGCGCCGGCGATCATGAGCCAGCTGCTCGAGGGGAACATCGAGCCGACCCGCTCGGCGGACGTCGACCAGGAGATCACCCAGCAGGCCTGGAAGGCGGCGAAGCGGATCACGCGCTTCCCCGGCTCGACCGGCAGCGGGGGCGGCGGCATGCTGCACCGAAACTTCTCGGAGCTGCTCGACTGGAACGAGCCGCCGCCGCCGCTCTTCAAGAGCTTCCTCCGCATCGAGGTGAGGTCAGGCGAGCTCGAGCTGCGGTGCTTCGCCGCGACAGGCTGCGCCGAGCACGCGGACGACCCGCCGCTCGAGGACTGGATCCGCGGCCGCGAGCAGGCCGACGGGACGTGGGCGTGGGAGGTGTTGCTTGACTGAGTCCGCGGTCTTCCAGCCGCTCCGGTTCCGCAACCTCGAGGTCAAGAACCGCGTCTTTCGCTCCAGCATCTCGGGCCGCTTCGACAACTACGACGGCTCGGGGACGGAGGTGCGGCTGCGCTGGGACCTGAAGTTCGCCCGCGGCGGGGTGGGCGCGATCATCTCCTCGAACACGCCGGTGCACATGCGCGGGCTGATCGTCCCCAACTACGCGCACCTCGACGCCGACGACAAGATCCCGTTCTGGCGAGAGCTCGGCAAGCGCTCCCGCGAGCACGGCTGCAAGTACCTCGCGCAGATCGCGCACTCCGGCCGGCAGCGCGACATCCCCGGGATCACCTACTCGAAGGGCCTGAGCTCGACGGACAAGCCCGAGCCGATCCACGGGCTCCCCTGCGAGCGCGCGACCGTGGAGCAGATCCACGAGATCGTCGGCTATTTCGCGCAGGCGGCGCGGCGCGCCCGCGAGGCCGAGCTGGACGGGATCGAGATCCACGGCTGCAACGGCTACCTGATCACGCAGTTCCTCTCCCCGGCGATCAACGACCGCGAGGACGAGTATGGCGGCTCGCTCGAGAACCGTGCCCGCCTGGCAGTCGAGATCGTACGGGCGATTCGCCAGGAGGTCGGCGACGACTTCCACGTCCAGTTCAAGCTCACGGGAGTCGACCACCACGACGCGCTCTTCCCGTGGTGGGGCGAGGGGACCACGATCGAGGACTCGATCCAGGTCGGACGCTGGCTGGAGGGGGCGGGGGTCGACGGCTTCCACATCTCGTCGGGGAGCGCCTTCCCGCACCCGCGCAACCCGGCCGGAGGCTTCCCGATCGCGGACACGATTCGGGCGTACGACACGATGCTCTCGAGCGGCAAGAACACGTTCCGGAACTACCTGATGTTCCGCACGCCGCCCGTCAACAAGGTCTTCAAGTGGGCCTGGGAGCGGTCGGCGAAGCGCGACGGGATCGAGGGGATCAACCTCGCGGAGGCGCGTCAATTCAAGGAGGGCGTCACCGTGCCCGTGATCTGCGCCGGCGGCTTCCAGACGCACTCGACGATCGCGCGCGCGATCGAGGACGGGTCGGTGGACGGCGTCTCGATCGGCCGGCCGCTGATCGCCAACCCCGACCTCGTCAACCTCTTCGCGGCCGGGCACGACCGGGCGCCGCGGCCGTGCACGTACTGCAACAAGTGCCTGATCAACTTCATCGAGAACCCGCTCGGGTGCTACGAGGAGAGCCGCTTCGACTCGCGGGAGGAGATGGTGCGCGAGATCCTGTCCGTGTACGAGGGCGAGCCGCAGCCCGCCGTCGCATGAGCGTCCTCCTCGAACCGCTCCGGCTCGGTGCGCTGACCGTCAAGAATCGCGTTCTCCGCTCCAGCCTTGGAGGCCGCTGGGACAACTACGACGGCTCGGGGACCGCGGTCCGTATCAACTGGGAGGTGAAGTTCGCGCGTGGCGGGATCGGGGCCATCATCTCGTCGAACGCGCCCGTCCATCGGCGCGGCCGGCTCGTACCCGGCTTTGCGCTGATCGATCGCGACGATCGCATCCCGTTCTTCCGCGAGCTCGGCAAGCGCGTGCACGAGTACGACTGCAAGTACATCGTCCAGCTGAACCACGCCGGCCGGCATCGCGACATCGGCGATCTCGAGTTTCCGAAGGGCGTGAGCTCGACCGACAAGCCCGAGCCGATCCACGGGTTCCCCTGCGACCGGCTCACCGTCGCCGAGATCCGGGAGCTCGTGGACGCCTTCGCCCAGGGCGCCCGGCGCGCACGCGAGGCGGGGCTGGACGGGGTCGAGATCGCCGGCGGCAACGGCGTGCTGGTGACGCAGTTCCTCTCCTCGGCGATCAACGACCGCGAGGACGAGTACGGCGGCTCGCTCGAGAACCGGGCCCGCTTCGCGCTCGAGATCGTCAAGGCGATTCGCGCGGAGGTCGGCCCCGACTTCTACGTCGGGTTCAAGATCAGTGTCGAGGAGCGGATGAACGAGGTCTTCCCGTGGCTTCGGCGTGGGAACTCGGTCGGCGACTCCGTGCAGATCTGCAAGTGGCTCGAGGAGGCAGGCGTCGACGCGCTGCACATCACGGCCGGCGCCGCCTTCCCGCATCCGCGCAACCCACCCGGCGCCATGCCGGTGAAGGACTTCGTGAAGTCGTACGACACGATCCTCTCGAGCGGCAGTCACACGCTCCGGAACTACATCGTGTTCAGGACGTGGCCGCTGAGCCGGCTCTTCCAGTGGCAGTGGGAGCGGCCGACCCGGCGCCAGGGGGTCGAGGGCATCAACCTGCCCGAGGCCCGGGCCGTCAAGGCGGCGGTCGGGATCCCCGTCCTCTGCGGCGGCGGCTTCCAGACCGCGTCCGTGATCGAGCAGGCGATCGAGAGCGGAGCGTGCGACGGAGTGACGATCGCCCGCTCGCTCCTCGCCAACCCGGACCTCGTCCAGCTGTTCGAACAGGGCCACGACCGGCCGCCGCGGCCCTGCACGTACTGCAACAAGTGCCTGGCGAACTTCCTGGAGAATCCGCTCGGCTGCTACGACGAGAGCCGCTACGACTCGCGGGAGGAGATGATCGACGAGATCCTCGCGGTCTACGGGGCCGGCGAGCCAGCTCTCGCATGAGCCTCGAGCAGATCTTCGCGCCGCTCGAGTTCCGGAACCTGACCGTCAAGAACCGGATCCTGCGCTCGAACGTCTCGGGGCGCTTCGACCATTACGACGGCACCGGCACGCAGGCGCGGATCAACTGGGAGCTCCGCTTCGCGCGCGGCGGCGTCGGCGCGATCGTCTCCTCGTGGTGCGGCGTACACCGGCGGGGCTTCATCGTCCCGGGCTACGCCTCGATCGAGAGCGACGGGCGAATACCCTTCTGGCGCGAGCTCGGCCGGCGGGTGCACGAGCACGACTGCCCCTTCATCCTCCAGCTCGCGTTCGGCGGCCGCCAGCGGGACGTCAACGGGATCGAGTTCGCCAAAGGGTGGAGCTCGACCGGCGAGCCCGACCCGCTGCACGGGTTCGAGTGCGAGCGGATGACGAAGGCGCAGATCGACGAGGTCACGGAGTCGTTCGCCGAGGGGGCTCGCCGGGCCAGGGAGGCGGGCCTCGACGGCGTCGAGATCCACGGGGCGAACGGGTACGTGTTCACGCAGTTCCTCTCCTCGGCGATCAACGACCGCGACGACGAGTACGGCGGCTCGCTCGAGAACCGCGCCCGCTTTCTGCTCGACACCGTGCGGGCGATCCGCGCGCGCGTGGGTGACGAGTTCCACCTCCAGGTCAAGCTGAGCACCACCGAGTACGGGAACGCGCTCTTGCCCTGGGCTCCGAAGGGAAACACGATCGAGGACTCGGTGCAGGTGGCGCGCTGGGTCGAGGAGGCCGGTGCGGACGCCATCCACGTCTCCTCGGGAAACACGTTCCCGCATCCGGACAACCCCGCAGGCGCGTTCTCCGCAGCCGACGTGGTCGCCACCTACGACGTGCTGCTCTCGAGCGGACGGCATACCTTCCGCAACTACCTCCTCTTCCGCACCTGGCCCTTCTCGCGCATCGTGGAGCACCGGGCGCGCCGGAGCCGAAAGCAGCTCGAGGGTGCGAATCTCGGCGACTCCGCGGCGATCAAGGCCGCCGTCTCGATCCCGGTCCTCTGCACGGGCGGTTTCGGGCGGGCCTCGACGATCGCGGATGCGCTCCGGCGCGGCGATTGCGACGCGGTCACGATCGCGCGCGCGCTGATCGCGACGCCCGACCTCGTCGAGCACTTCCGGGCCGGGCGCGACGAGCCGCCCCGGCCGTGCTCGTACTGCAACAAGTGCCTCTACGCCGTGCTCGAGAGCCCGCTCGGCTGCTACGACGAGCGCCGCTACCCCTCACGCGAGGCCATGCTCGAGGAGATCCTCTCCGTCTTCCGCGACGAGCCGGCGGCCGCGTGAGCCGAACTGCTTCAACCATCCACGCCCGCGCGTTCCTCGGGCGGTGCTCGCAGTGCCCGGCCGGAGGGGACAGTGCGCGTCGTACGGCCCCGGAGAGCCGGGTGCTGCGAGCGGCGTCAGGCGCAGGCGGAGCCCGGCTCTGCCGGGCGGGAGCCGGTGCCGGCGAGGGGCGCGCGTGAGTGGGACGGCGACGCGCTACGGCCGGGCCGAGTTCCTTCCGCGCGAGCAGCGGCAGGCGACGGCGCTCTGCCTTTCCGGCGGCGGCTACCGGGCCGCGCTCTTCCATCTCGGTGCGCTGCGCCGGCTGAACGAGCTCGGCATGCTCGCGCAGGTGGACACGCTCTCGTCGGTGTCGGGCGGGAGCATCTTCGCCGCGCAGCTGGCGACGCACCTCTCGCGCGACCCTGAGGCTTGGCCGGCGGAGGGCGGCGTCGTCGCCGGCTGGGAGGAGGGAGTGGCGCGCCCGATGCGCGCCTTCGCCGCGACGAACATCCGCACGCGGCCGGCACTGCACGGCTTCCATCCCCTGCGCTGGTTCGACCGGAACGCGGCCATCGAGGCCCTGGCCGAGCGGTACGCGGCAGGCCCGGCGCCGGGCGCGCTCGACGAGCTGCCACCACGGCCGCGGTTCATCTTCTGCGCCACCGACATGCGCTTCCGCGAGCAGTGGGTCTTCGACTCGCAGGGCCGGATCGGCTCGCGCTCGGCCGGGTTCTTCCCGCCCTCGCCGGCCTGGACGCTCGCCCGTGCCGTCGCCGCGTCCTCCTGCGTGCCGGGCCCGTTCCGGGCGATGCGGGTGCGCGACGGCGTCGACGCCCTGCGGGAGGGCGCTTACGCGGGCGGCGACCGCGACAGCCTCGTGCGCTCGATCGACCTCGCCGACGGCGGCGTCTACGACAACCTCGGCATCGAGCCCGTCTGGCGCGACCACGCGGTCGTGCTCGTCTCCGACGCGTCGCCGTCGCTCTCGCCCGCCCCTCCGATCCGAGCCGTCTGGAACGCCCTCCGCTTCGCCGTCACGCTGCTCGAGCAGGCGACGGAGGTGCGCAAGCGCTGGCTGCTCTCCAGCTTCATCCGCGGCGACCTCGACGGCGCCTACTGGGGCATCGCGAGCAAGCCGTCCCACTACGAGCTGGAGCCGCCGCCGCTCGCCTACTCCGACGACTTCGTGGAGCGCTTCATCGCGCCGGTCCGCATCGACCTCGACGCCTTCTCGGCGGGTGAGATCGGGGTGCTCGAGAACCACGGCTACCTGATCGCGGACGCGGCCGTCCGCCGGCACGCCGCCGCCCTCGCCACCGAGTCGGTGCCGCTCGCCGTGCCCCATCCGGACTGGCTCGACGAGGCCCGCGGCGCCCGTGCGCTCGCCGACAGTGCCAAGACCCGCTTCTTCTCCCGCCGGCTCAGGATCTAGGAGGACGACCATGACGACCAGCGCAGCCCAGCCTGTCCCCCCGAACCGGCCCGCGCGGCTGGCCAGCCCGATCGAGAACATCCGCTCGCGCTACGACGCCGTCGTGATCGGGTCTGGGTACGGGGGCTCGATCGCCGCCTCGCGGCTGGCGCGGGCAGGCCAGCGCGTGTGCCTGCTCGAGCGTGGCCGCGAGTTCCAGCCCGGCGACTACCCCGACACGACCGTCGAGGCGCTCAAGCAGTTCCAGCTCGACGGCGAGCACGGGCACGTCGGCCCGAAGACCGGTCTCTTCGACTTCCACGCCAACCGCGAGCTGGGCGTCTTCCAGGGCTGCGGGCTCGGCGGCACCTCGCTCGTGAACGCGGGTGTCGTGCTCCCGGCCGAGCAGCGCGTGCTGGACGACCCCGTCTGGCCGCAGGCGCTCCGCGACGACGCCGCGGTCGGGATGAAAGCCGGGTACGACCGCGCGGCAGCGATGCTCAGGCCCGCGCCGTACCCGCAGGGCTTCCCGCCGCTCGAGAAGCTCGCCGCCCTGCAGGCGGCCGGCGACCACCTCGGCGAGCGCTTCTACCGGCCTCCGATCAACGTCAACTACGTGGACGGCGTCAACCACGTCGGCGTGTACCAGCAGGCCTGCCGCCTCTGCGGCGACTGCGTCAGCGGCTGCAACTACGCGGCCAAGAACACGCTGATCATGAACTACCTGCCCGACGCCCGGAACCACGGCGCGGAGATCTACACGCACGCGCGCGTGAGCCACGTCGAGCGGCAGGACGGGCACTGGCTCGTGCACTTCCAGCTCGTCGACTCCGGCCGGGACGTCTTCGATGCGCCGCCTCTCCACGTGGCCGCCGACGTCGTCGTGCTCGGCGCGGGCGCCCTCGGCTCGACCGAGATCCTGCTCCGCTCGCGCGAGCGCGGCCTGCCGCTCTCCGACCGGCTCGGCGAGCGCTTCAGCGGCAACGGCGACTTCCTCGCCTTCGGCTACAACCTCGACCGCCCCGTGAACGGGATCGGGTTCGGCGACCACGACGTCGGCGAGCTGCCCGCCGTCGGCCCGTGCATCGCCGGCATCATCGACGTGCGCGAGCAGGAGGACCTCGGGCAGGGGCTCGTGATCGAGGAGGGCGTCATCCCCGGCGCGATCTCGGTCGTTCTGGCCAAGGTGTTCGGGATCGCAGCCGGCATGGTCGGCCACGACACCGACTCGGGCCTCGCCGACTTCTACCGCGAGCGGACGCGCGAGCTCCAATCGCTTTTCTCCGGGCCCTACGGCGGCGCGCTGCGGAACACGGTCACGTTCCTCGTGATGGCCCACGACGACGCGACCGGGCGGATCGTCCTGCGCGACGACCGGGCGCGCGTGGACTGGCCGGGGGTGGGCACGAAGCCGATCTTCGAGCGGATCAGCGGCTTGCTGGAGCAGGCGACCGCCGGCCTCGGCGGCACCTATGTGCGCAACCCGATCTGGACCGAGCTCCTCGACCACGACCTCGTCACCGTGCATCCGCTGGGCGGCTGCCCGATGGGGGAGGACGGCGGCGGCGGCGTCGTCGACCATGGCGGCCGCGTCTTCGCCGGGGCAGGCGAGGACGTGCACGACGGCCTCTACGTGCTCGACGGCTCCGTGATCCCGCGCTCGCTCGGCGTCAACCCGCTCTTCACGATCTCTGCAGTCGCCGAGCGCGCGTGCGCGTTGATGGCGGAGGAGCGCGGCTGGACGATCCCGTACGACCTCCCGTCGCGCCCGGTGAAGGCGCAGCCTGCGCCGAAGATCGGGATCCAGTTCACCGAGACGATGCGCGGCTTCTTCTCCACGGCGGTGACGGACGACTTCGCACACGCCGACGAGCAGGGCCGCCGGGACGACTCCACCTTCGTCTTCACGCTCACCGTGATCGCCGACGACCTCGACGCGCTGCTCGGGGAGGAGTCGCACGGAGCGCGCCTGCTCGGCACCGTCGAGGCGCCGGCGCTCTCCGCCCGGCCGCTCACGGTCACCGAGGGCGAGTTCAACCTGCTCGTCTCGGATCCCACCGACGTCGGCGCGAAGCGCATGCGCTACCGGATGAAGCTCTCCTCGGTGGAGGGCCGCGAGTACTTCTTCGACGGCTTCAAGCTCGTGCACGACGACCCGGGCATCGATGCCTGGGCGGACACGACGACGCTCTACATCACCGTCCACGACGGTGACAGCGATGCCGGCGAGGTGGTCGGGAAGGGCATCCTGCGCATCCGGCCGCAGGACTTCGCGCGGCAGATGACGACGATGCAGGTCACGAACGCGCCGGACGCACAGGCCCGCCTGGCCGCCACGGGCCGCTACGCCGCGTACTTCACCGGCTCGCTGCAGGACGTCTACGGAGTCGTCTAGGACGCCTCGAGCTCGTCCAGCATCAGCGGGAAGACCTCGTCGCCCGCCTCCTTGCCGATGAAGACGTCGAGGTGCGCGTACTCGGGCAACACGTGGAGGGCGTGCTTCCCGGGCGCGTGCTGCTCGAGGAAGCGGAACGTGCGCTCCTGGCTCTCCGGCAGGAAGCAGCGGTTGCGGCTGCCGGCGAACAGGACGAAGCGCGCGTCGGTCTGCGGCGGTTGGGCGGCGAAGTCGCGCGGGAGCTCGTCGCGCCCGTCCACCGAGACGAGGTTCCCCTGGCGGACGCAGCGCGACATCTGGCGGAAGAACGTCATCGGCACGGCCGCGAACTCGCCCTTGATCCACTCGTGCGTCTCGTCGTTCAGGTTCTCGTGCCGCCAGAGCGTCGGCCAGCCGGTGCCGTAGGTGAAGCTGGCGACGCGGCAGACGTCGTTGTCGCACTCGTGGTGGGTCAGCTTCACGAACGCGACCAGCGCCTTCGCGCGCAGGTTCGGTGCCTCGATCCCCCACTGTGGGTCGAGGTAGCGCAGGAAGGGATTCACGAGCGGCAGCACGCGGCGGATCTTGAAGCGCGAGACGGGCGGGATCACCGTGTGCAGCGAGACCGCGTTCGCGACGATCGTCTTCACCTCCGGCACGAGCCCGGCGAGCGCGGACATCATGAAGCTCGTCGAGCCCTGGCAGTGGATGATCGCCTTCAGCTCGTCCGCGCCGGTCTCCGCGAGCACCGTGCGGACTGCGGCCGGATGGTCGTGGACGGCGGCCTGGTCGAGCGTCCACTCGTTCGGGGGAACGTCGATGCTGGCGCGCCAGTTCTCGAGCCAGACGTCGTGCCCGCGTGCGAGCAGCGCGTCCACGACGGTCGTTCGCACGGGCGCGTTGAAGAGGTTCGCGCGCACGCCTGCGCCGTGGACGAGCAGGACCGGCCCGCGCGTCGGCTCGCGCTCGCCACGCACCTGGACGACGTTCAGCTCCAGCCCGTCACCGGCGCGGAACGGCACGACGCGCGTCTCGTGACGCTCTCCTGCCGCAGGCAGGTTGGCGACGCTCATCGGGCTCCCTTCGTCTCTCGCCTCATAGTCTCACGTCGCGGCGCCGCCGTTGGCGAATCATCCGGCGGGGATGATGCCCGGCTGCGTCGACCGGCACATGATCACCGGACGACCGATGTTCTTCGTCCTCGCCCTGCTGCTGTTGATCGTCGCGCCCGAGCCGTGGGACGCGGTCGGTGCAGCGGTCTGCGTCGGGCTCGGCGTCCTGGAGGTTCTCTACTGGCAGCGCCGGATGAGACGCCAGCGGGTCCGGACGGGCGTCGAGAACCTCGTCGGCGCGACCGGCGAGGCGGTCGGGCCGCTCGCGCCCTCCGGTCAGGTTCGGGTGCTGGGGGAGCTCTGGGCGGCGCGCTCCGAGGTGACGGTGCCGCGGGGCGGCGCGATCCGGGTGCTCGCCGTGCGCGGTCTCGAGCTGGACGTCGAGGGCATCGAGGAGACCTCGAATCGCTCGGACGACCGATCCGGCTCGAACGGGCGAGAGCGGTAGGGCGCGGTGCTCGAGGCGCTCGGTCTGGGGCTGCTGGGGGCATCGTCCCTCCTGCTGGCCGGGCTCCTCGCCTGCTGGGTGAAGGTGCCCTCGCGCCTCGTCGGCATCATGGCCGGCTTCGGCGCAGGCGCGCTGATCGCGGCGATCACCACCGACCTCGTCCCGGAGGCCCAGGAGCAGCTCGGGAACTGGCAGTTCGGCCTCTGGATGCTGATCGGTGTCGCTGTCTTCCTGGTCGCCGACATGCTCGTCGAGAAGCGGTTCGGCGAGGCAGGCGTGGGTGGTGCGATGGGCATCGTCGTCGGCTCCGTCGTCGACGGGGTGCCGGAGTCGCTGATCTTCGGGATCCAGGTGGGCACGGCGTTCCCGATCAGCGCCAGCTTCCTCGCCGCGGTCTTCATCTCCAACATCCCGCAGAGCATCGCCCCGTCCGCCGACCTCGCGGCTGCCGGCTGGAGCGCGAAGCGGGTCGGGATGCTCTGGTTCTGGGTCGTGCTCGCCTGCGGCGTGGCAGCCGGTCTCGGCTACCTGGCGACGAACTGGACGTCCGACGTGCAGGGCGGCCGGGCAGCTGCGCTCGCCGCCGGCGGTCTGCTGGCGATGCTCACGAACTCCCTGATGCCCTTCGCGTTCGAGCGCGGGCGCTCGCTCGCCGGTGCGGCGACCGCGGTCGGGTTCTGCCTGTCGCTGGGCGGTAGCTAGCCCGGAGGCTCAGAGCACGCGCGCAAGCAGCCCGCGGCCCGCGAAGCCGACGGTGCGGTCGAGGATCGCGAGGTGGCGCGCGCCGGCGAACGGCAGCTCGCGCAGGTGCCAGAGCGTCTCGGCGTGCACCCAGGCGGCCTGGCGAGCCTGGCCCACTTTCCAGATCGCGAGCACGTCGTCGAGCCGGCCAAGCGCCTCGTCCGCCACGCCGACGAGTCCGACCGTGTACTCGTGCTTCACGCGCGCCTCGGTCTGCTCGAGCAGCCGGTCGACGCGGCCGAAGTCCGCGTGCTGGGGCGAGCCGTGGCGCGGCGGCACCTTGCGAGCGGTGCAGGTCTGGACGAGCGCAACCGGCAGGTCGCGGTTGATGTGGGCGTTCATGCCTGCGAGCGCGAACTGGAGCGGGGCGATCCCCGGTCTTGCGCGCTCGCGGAAGAGTGGTGCCCACGCGTGCGGCACCCGCCCGCGGCCGAGCACGAACGCCTGCAGAGCCCGGAAGTAGAGGTTCGCGAAGGCGACGTCGAGCCAGCGGACGAAGCGCGCGTCGGCGAAGTCCTCGTCGGTTGTGTCGAGGACCGCCTCGGTGACCGCGCGGTAGAGCCGTGTGAAGCACGCGATCCCGTCGGCGGGCGGCAGCGCCGCCTCGATCGCCAGCATCCGCTCGAGCACCCCCTCGATCCGGGCGGCCGGCGGCGCCCGCAGTACCCCTTCCAGCGTCATGGCCGTACCCTAGGGCCATGGCTGGCCGGCGAACACTCGCCTTTGGGGCGCTCGTCGCAGCGTCCGCGCTCTGCGTCGTCCTGCTCGAGCTGCGCGTGCGGGAGACCGGCGACTCCTACTACCGCTTCCTCGTCTGGAACCTGACGCTCGCCTGGGTGCCGCTGGCGCTCGCCGCCGCTGCCTACGCACGGGCACGCAGGCGCGTCGACGCACTGGTGTGGCTCCTGCTCGTCCCCTGGCTGCTCTTCTTCCCGAACGCGCCGTACCTGCTCACCGACTTCATTCACCTGGACGTGGGGCCGGCGCCGCTCTGGTACGACGCGCTCATGCTCTCGGCCTTCGCCTGGACGGGGCTGATGCTCGGCTTCGCCTCCCTCTACCTCGTGCAGATGATCCTCCGGCGCGCCGTCGGCGCGCCGCTCGCGTGGGTGGGCGTGCTCGGCGCGCTCGGGCTCGCGAGCGTCGGCGTCTACATCGGGAGGTTCATCCGCTTCAACAGCTGGGACGCGCTCCTGCACCCGCTCGCCGTCGCCGACGTCGTGCGGGATCAGGTCGGGTCGGTGCCGCTGCGGGCGGCCGAGGGCTTCGTCGGGCTGACGACGTTCCTCGCCGTCGGCTACCTGATCGTCTACAGCTTCGCCGACCTGCGGCTCGAGCTCGAGCGGGACTAGCTCGCCGGGGCACGGCGCCCGAAGAAGCCGCGAGCCTTCATCGTCATCACGACCGTCCCGTCCTGGTTCAGGACCTCGCTCGTCGTGAAGACGGTGCCGCGATCGGGGCGCTTCGAGGAAGGCTCGGACGCCGTCACCGTCACGCGGCCGGTCAGGCGGTCACCCGGACGGACGGGCGCCGTCCAGCGCAGCTCCTCGACGCCGGGCGAGCCCATCGACGCCGCGTCGAGCAGGATCGTGCGCACGAACAGGCCCATGAAGAGCGCTGCGGTGTGCCAGCCGCTCGCGATCAGGCCGCCGTACGGGCCTTCATCCCCCGCCGCCTCGTCGACGTGGAACGGTTGCGGGTCGTAGCGCTGCGCGAACTCGACGATCTCCTCGCGCGTGACGTCCACGGTCCCGAGGTCGGTCGTCTCGCCGACGGTGAAGTCCTCCCAGTAGCGCACGCCGCGAACCTATCCGCTCCGGGGCCAGCGGCAGACGCCGACCACGTGCTCCCGGCGCTCGAAGCCGAGCGACTCGTACAGCCCGAGCGCGTGGTAGCCCAGGTCGGCGACGATCACGAAGCGCTCGGCCCCGTGCGTCTCGGCGGAGTGGCGGGCTGCCTCGACCACGAGCCGTGAGCAGATGCCGCGGCGCCGATGGGCGAGCGCGGTCTCGACGACCTGGTAGCGCCCGCGCCCACCGGTCACGACGATGCCGCAGCTACCCGCGACCTCCCCGCTCGCCGGGTCGAGAGCGACGTACCACGCCCCGCGACCCAGCCGGAAGAGGGTTCGTCGATCCTCGAGCCGCGGGAGCGCGAACTCGCGGAAGCTCTCCTCGTCGTGCCCCTCCGGCCGGCCCGCGACCTGCAGCTCCAGGACCGCTTCCCAGAGCTCCTCGTCCGCACCCAGGGCGGGGTCGAGCGCCCGGACGACGACGTCCCGGTTCTCGCGCGGGTGCGGCCGCACCTGGCCCGCGCCGGCGACGAGCCCGATGCTCTCGTCGAGCTCGTAGCCCCGCTCGACGAACTCCTCACGTGCGGCTCCGGCTTCTCCGTGCGCCAGGTCCCAGGCAAAGGTGTGGTGCCGCACGCGCGGCTCGTCCGCGAACTCACGCTCGAACAGGGCTTCCCACTTCTCGCCGTCTCCCTCGCGGGGCGCCTCGTCGAACAGCAGCACGTTGCCCCAGTAGAAGGTGGGGTTGCTCGGCGAGCGGATCAGCAGGTACCCGTCCCGCCGCTCGACCACGCGATCGGGCGGCAGCGTGTCGACGTCGGTCGCCCAGACGAGCGAGCGCGGGACGGTCGCGGCGGCCATGGGCCAAGCCTACTTTCGGCGATGCGCGATACTCGCGCGATGCGCGTTCCGGTCACCGGCGTCGACTTCATCACCGTCCCGACCCGCGACTTCGAGGCGGCGAGCGCGTTCTACACCGACGTGCTCGGACTCCCGTGCTCCGTTCGATGGGGCGACATGCCCGCCGGCGAGTTCGAGACGGGCACGCTGACGATCGCCGTCATGCAGTCCGACGCCTTCGGGCTCGAGTTCACGCCCCACACGCACCCGATCGCGCTCCACGTCGAGGACGTGGCTGCCGCGCGTGCCGACCTCGAGGCGCGTGGCATCGTCTTCCATGCCGACACGATCGACAGCGGCGTCTGCCACATGGCCCACTTCTCGGACCCGGACGGCAACGCGCTGATGTTCCACCACCGTTACGCGCCGCGCCGCTGACACCAAGCCGCGATAGGAGCGCAACGGCACGAGGTCATCCGCGCAGACTCAGCCGGCCGCCGTTTCGCAGCAACCGGTAGGGCTGGCCGAGCCGGTCGCACTCGGCCGCGAACGCGGCCGGGCTGGCGGTGTTGAACTCGAACATGTCGTAGTGGCAGGGCACCGCGAGCGCCGCTTCGACCGTGTGCGCGAGCCGGGCGGCCTCCGGCCCGTTGGTGTTCCCCAGCCGGCCGTTGATCGGAACGAAGGCGACGTCGACGCCGTGCACGCCAGGGTCGACCGCGGCCGTGTCGCCCGAGTGGTAGAGCCGGTACGGGCCCGCCGCGATCACGTAGCCGACGCAGTGGTCGCCGGGATGGAGCGCGGGAACCGCTTCGATCTCGAAGCCGGCGAGGACGAGCGCTTCGCCCTCGGACGCTCCGGTGACCTCGGCGCCGCTCCGTCGGCGCGCGAGCTCGACGGTGCCGGCGGGCGCGACGATCGGCGCACCGATTGCACGGAGCGTCTCCTCGTCGAGGTGGTCGGTGTGGCCGTGCGTGGACAGGATGACGTCGACGAAGCCCAGTCGCTGCGGCGCGACGACCCGGCGCGTCATCCGCACGTGCGGCGTGCTCGTCTCCGCGTATTTCCGCGTCAACGAGTCCGACAGGTACGGATCGATGAGGAGGTGACAGTTGGCGTACTGGAGGAGAAAGCCGCTCTGCCCGAGCCACCAGATGTGCAGGCCCGCCTCGGCCCGCGCGCTCTCGACGTCGGCGAGGAACGCGTCGTCCGAGCGCTCCGGCTCGATCACGCGAGCTCTGCGCGCACGATCCGGACGCCCGCGACGAGGTTCTGCAGCTTCTGCCGCGCTGCCCAGCGCGCCGTCTGGCTGAGGCCGCAGTCGGTGGAGAAGGCCAGTCGCTCGGGTGGGGCGAGCTCGAGAAACCGGCGCACGCGTGCGGCCACGTCATCCGGGCTCTCGACGTAGTAGCTCTTGACGTCGATCACCCCGACGGCGACGTCCTTCGTCTCCGCGAGCGTTCCCACCAGCTCGGCCTCGGCGAGCTCGCGGCTCGCCATCTCCAGGTGGACCTCGTCGACGGCCACGTGCAGGAACGCAGGGAAGAGGGGCGCGTACTGCCGTGGCGCCACCGCGCGGGCCTTGTAGTTGCCGAAGCAGAGGTGAGTCGAGAGCCGCGCGCGGCCGGCCGCAGGGGCGACGGTGCGGTTGAAGAGCTCGACCAGCCGTTCGGGGTCCTCCCGGTGGGCGTAGCAGCTCATCGAGGGCTCGTCGATCGCGATCTCCTCGCAGCCCGCGGCCGTGAGTGCGACCAGCTCGGCCTGCACGATCGGAACGAGCGCCTCCGCCGTCTCCCACCGGTCCCCTTCGAGGCGGCCGGCGAGCGTGTACGGGCCCGGCACCGCCACCTTCAGCACCGGGCCGGGAGGGGCGACCCGGCGCAGCCGCTCGAACTCCTCGACCGTGCCGAGGCCGCGCGGCGCCGCGAGCTCGCCGACGATGCGATGCTTGGCGCGCTGGTCGTGGGCCGGCGGCCCCAGCCGACGCCCCGGCTCGCCCTGCTCGATCCCGTCGAGGAAGCCGTAGAAGCCGAGGTTGAAGTCGAGGCGCGTCTGCTCGCCGTCCGAGATCACGTCGAGGCCGGCCGCGACTTGGTCATGCACCGCCGCGAGAACCGCGTCCTCCTGCAACTCGGCGACGTCGTCGGGGCCGAAGTCCGCGAGATTCGCGGCCGCGTGCTCGAGCCAGCCGGGGAACGGATAGCTCCCGATCACCGTCGTGCGGAGCGGAATCATTGGCGTATCCTCGCACCATGATCAGCGTCGACACGCTGGAGTACCGCGACGTCGCGAAGACGATCGACCACTCGTTGCTGCGGCCGGAGCTCGACCTCGAGACCGTGCGAGCGGGTGTCGAGCTCGCGCTCCGCTACGACGTCGCCTCGGCCACCGTGCGCCCGGCCGACGTGGCCTGGTCCGCGCAGCTCGTCGCCGGCTCGGACGTGCTGATCTCGACGGTCGTCGGATTCCCCCACGGCAGCCATACGACGGAGACGAAGGCGTCCGAGACCGGGGAGCTGATCGCCGCCGGCGCCGACGAGATCGACATGGTGCTGAACATCGGCCGCCTCGTCTCCGGCGAGGACGACTACGTCGAGCACGACATCCGCGCAGTGGTCGAGGCGGCGCAGGGGCGGCTCGTGAAGGTGATCTTCGAGAACGCGTACCTCGACGACGCGCAGAAGATCCGGGCCTGCGAGCTGGCCGCGGCCGCGGGAGCCGGCTTCGTCAAGACCTCGACCGGCTTCGCCGCGTCGGGCGCCACGCTCGACGACCTGCGCTTGATGCGCGAGCACAGCCCCGCTCACGTCCAGGTCAAGGCCGCGGGCGGCGTCCGGACGCTCGACGCGCTGCTCGACGTGATGAACGTCGGTGTCACCCGCATCGGGGCGACGGCGACGGAGGCGATCCTCGAGGACTTCAAGGCGCGCAGGGCGGAGCTAGCCGCGGCCGGCACCCCGTAGGGCGGCGCCGACGGCCCCCGCGAGCACGCCGAGCTCGGCCTGGACGACGTCCACCGGCACCGAGACGAAGACGCGCCTCGCGAGCTCCGCGCGTAGCGGCTCGAGCAGCTTCTCGCCCACCGCCCCGACGCCCCCGCCCACTACGACCCGGTCGGGCGCCAACAGGACGATCGCGTTCGCGACTCCGACTCCGAGCAGCCGGCCGGCGCGTTCGAGCTCGTTCGCGCGGAGCGCCTCGCGCACGTAGGCCTCGAGACAGCCGCGGTTGCCGCACGTGCAGGGCGGCCCGTCCTCGCCGATCGTGAGGTGGCCGATCTCGCCGGCACGGCCCTCCCTGCCCGCGTACAGCGCCCCGCCGACGGAGATGCCGCCGCCGACGCCCGTGCCGACCGCGACGAACACGGCGCAGCCGTAGCCTCGGGCGGCGCCGAGCGCCGACTCGGCCAGGGCAAAGGCGCGCGCATCGTTGATCAGGGCCGTCGGGGCGCCGAGCTCGCTGGCGATGTGAGCCGCTACCGGTACCTCGGACCAGTCACCCGGCAGGTTCGGCAGGAAGGTGGTGCAGCCACGCCTGCCGTCGAAGAGCCCGGGCACCCCGACCCCGACCGTGTCGACCGGGCCGGCCTCGTGGCCCGCCGCCACCAGGCGACCGAGTACCGCGGCCGGCCCGTCGGCGGCGCGGGTCTCCAGCCTTCCCTCCGCCGTGATCTCGTCGCCCTCGAGCACGACCCACTTCACGTACGACGCGCCGAGATCGAGCCCGAGGTGCCTCATCCGGCGGACCACCCGCCGTCCACGGTCAGCACTGTCCCGGTCACGAACGGTGCGGTGGCGAGGTAGAGCGCCGCCCCCGCGACGTCCTCGGGTCGGCCGAACTCGCCCGTGAGCGGATGGAGCTCGGGCAGTCGCGCGAGGATGCCGGGATCCGACTGGGCTCGACGGCTCATCGGCGTCGCGATCAGCCCGGGCGCGATCGCGTTGACGCGAATCCCGTCCCGGCCGTAGTGGAAGGCCATCGCCCGCGTCAGGGCCAGGATCCCGGCCTTGCTCACCTGGTAGGCGTGGGTCGCGAAGTCGTCGTCGCCGGCGACCAGGCCCAGGACCGACGAGAGGTTGACGATGGCGCTGCTGCCGGCTGCGCGCAGGAGCGGGATCGCGTGCTTCGAGCACAGGAACACGCTCGTCAGGTTGTTGGCGAGCACCGCATCCCAGGCCTCGATCGTGCACTCGTCGACCGGTCCGTCGCCGAGCGAGCGCCCGCTGATCCCGACGCCGTTGAAGAGGACGTCGACACGCTCGAGACCGGCGAAGAAGGTCACGACCTCGTCGGGCCGCGTCAGGTCGGCCTGCTCGCGGTCGAGCCCCACCACCGTCGCGCCCGCGCCTGCGAACGCAGCGGAGACGGCGCTCCCGATTCCGCCCGCTGCTCCGGTGACGACGGCGACCTTGCCCTCCATCGGCTCATCCTCTCTCAGCGCGTGGCCGCGCGAGATGATGGTGCTCTGACCGTCCTCGAGCAGATAGCAGCGCAACGCTTCGTCGCGATCCTCCGCCGCCCGAGCGACCTGGATGCGGTCGCCGAGGAGCTCATCGGCGCGGGCGTCCGTGTGCTCGAGATCACGCTCGACACGCCGGACGCGCTCGCGGCGATCGGGCGCTGGCGGGGGCGCGCCACGGTCGTCGCCGGCTCCGTCCGGACGGTCGCCGACGCCGAGGCTGCGGTCGAGGCAGGCGCCGAGGCCGTCGTCTCGCCAGGCACCGTCCCGGACGTCGTGGCCTGGTGCGTGGCGCGGGACGTGCCCGTGGTCCCTGGCGCGCTCACGCCCACCGAGATCGAGACGGCCTGGCGGTGCGGTGCGTCGATGGTGAAGGTCTTCCCGGCCGGGCTCGGCGGGCCGGAGTACCTGCGCAGCGTCCTCAGCCCCCTCGCGGACGTGCCGTTGCTGGCCACCGGCGGTGTGACGGCCGACAACGCGTCGGGCTTTCTGACCGCGGGGGCCGTCGCGGTCGGCGCCGACTCGAGCCGGGCCCGTGACGTTTTCGAGGCGGTTAAGGTCTTCGCGTGACGCGCGCGGCTGTCGTCGGGACGGGCTTCATCGGCGTCGTGCACGTCGAGGCGCTGCGTCGGATCGGGGTCGAGGTGACGGGCGTCGTCGGCTCGTCGCCGGAGCGTGCACGTCAGAAGCCGGGACTCCCGGAGCCGTACGAGAGCCTCGCGGCGATGCTCGACGACGACCGCGTGCGCGTCGTGCACCTGACGACGCCGAATCACCTGCACTACCCGCAGGTGAAGGCCGTGCTCGCGGCCGGCAAGCACGTCGTCTGCGAGAAGCCGCTTGCGCTCACGTCACGGGAGTCGGGTGAGCTGCTCCGCCTCGCCGAGGAGAGCGGCCTGGTCCACTGCACGAACTACAACCTCCGCTTCTACCCGCTCCTGCACGAGGCGCGCCAGCGCGTGCTCGACGGCGAGCTCGGCCGCGTGTGGAACGCCCACGGCACCTACATCCAGGACTGGCTCCAGCAGGTGACCGACTGGAACTGGCGGCTCGACCCCGAGCTGGGCGGCTCGCTCCGCGCCGTGGCCGACATCGGCACGCACTGGCTCGACCTGACCGGCTGGATCACGGGTCGCCGGGTCGCGTCGGTGTTCGCCGACCTCTACACCGTGCACCCGGTGCGGCACGTGCCGACGGGGCCGGTCGAGACCTACGCCGATCCCGGTGCGGTCGAGCGCGTCGACCGGCCGATGTCGACCGAGGACGTCGCGCACGTGCTCCTGCGCTACGAGGACGGAACGCGTGGGCAGGTGACGATCTCGCAGGTGAGCGCCGGCCGGAAGAACCACCTCTCGCTCGAGCTAGACGGCTCGGAGGGCGCGCTCGCGTGGAGCTCGGAGCGGCACGAGGAGCTCTGGCTCGGGCACCGCGACCGCGCGAACGAGCTCCTCCTCCGCGATCCCGCGCTCATGCGCGGGCCGGTGCGCGGCGACTATCCGGGCGGGCACGCGGAGGGCTACACGGACACCTTCAAGCAGCTCTACCGGGCGGTGTACGCCGCCGTCGAGGAGGGACGCATGCCCGCCGAGCCGGACTTCCCCACCTTCGCCGACGGCCACGAGCAGATCCTCCTCGGCGAGGCGATCGCCCGTTCCGCGAGCGAGGAGCGCTGGATCGAGGTGGAGCGGTGAAGCTCGGCTTCCTCACCGCGGCGCTGCCCGACTTGACGCTCGGCCAGGTCGCGGAGTGGGCAGCGGCCGAGGGCTTCGAGTCGCTCGAGGTCGCCTGCTGGCCGGGCGGCGGGGGAGAGCGGCGCCGGTATGCGGGCGTGACGCACATCGACGTCGACTCGTTCGACGCGGGCGAGGTGCGCGACCTGCTCGACCGCCACGGGCTCGAGATCTCCTCGCTCGCCTACTACCCGAACAACCTCCATCGGGACGACGCGCACCGCGAAGAGGTGAACGCCCACCTCCTGAAGGTCGTCGATGCCGCCGCCCAGCTCGGCGTCGAGGTCGTCGGCACGTTCGTCGGCAACGACAAGGACCGGCCGCTGGGCGAGAACCTGGAGCGCTTCGCCCGTATCTGGCCCGACCTCGTCCGCCATGCCGGCGACCGCGGGGTCAAGATCGCGATCGAGAACTGCCCGATGATCTTCAGCGAGGACGAGTGGCCGGGCGGCAACAACCTCGCCTGGTCGCCGGCGATCTGGGAGCGGATGTTCGAGGCGATCCCGGACGAGAACTTCGGGCTCAACCTCGATCCGTCCCATCTCGTCTGGCTGATGATCGACCCCGAGCGGGCGGTCCGGGACTTCGCCGACCGCCTCTTCCACGTGCACGCAAAGGATCTCGAGATCGACCGCGACGGCCTCTACCGGCACGGCACGTTCTCCGCCGGGATGGGCTGGCAGGTGCCCCGGCTGCCCGGCCTCGGCGAGGTCGACTGGCCGCGGTTCGTCGCCGCGTTGTACGGCGTCGGCTACGACCGGTGGATCTCGATCGAGCACGAGGATCGCCGCTTCGAGGGCGACGAGGAGCTCGTGAAGCGCGGCTTCCTGGTCGCGCGGAACACGCTCCGCCCGCTGATCGTCTAGGAGACGACGTCCACGAACTCGCCCGTGGCCTCGTCCTTCAGGATCAGCTTCAAGCGGCCGTCGGGCATCTTCTCCTCCTTGATCACCGTCTTGCCGTCGTGCTCGCGGCGGGCCTGCTCGATCCGTGGCACGCCGGCGCCGCGCCAGTCGTCGAGCAGCACGGGCTCCCACTGCCTGTGTCCGGCCGAGCGGTAGCAGGCGTCGATGATCGCGTTGACGACGTAGCCGTCGTAGAAGGTCTCCGTGGGCGCCCGGCCCTCGTCCATCGCGTCGAACATGTCCGTGAACATGTCGACGTAGCCCAGCTCGGCGACCTCGTCGCCGACGGGGAAGAGCCAGCCCGTCGCGCTCTCGGCCTTCTCGGCCACGTAGTCGCCGCCCGCGCCGGAGGTGAAAACCTCGAACCCCGTGCGCAGGAAGTGGTTCGTCCAGATCGTCCCCTCCGTGCCTGCCACCTCGTCGCGGAGGTCCATGCCGCCGCGGAACGTCCAGCTGACCTCGAACTGGCCGACGGCGCCGCTCTCGAAGCGGATCAGCGCGATCGCGTTGTCCTCGGCCTCGATCGGGTGGACGAGGGTGTCCGTCCAGCACATCACCTCGACGGGCCGGTTGTCCTTGCCCATGTAGGACCGGATGATCTCGATGCAGTGGCAGCCGAGATCGACGATCGGCCCGCCGCCCGCCTGCGCCGCGTCCCAGAACCACGCGCTGTGCGGGCCGGGGTGGGTCTCGCGCGACCGCGCCCAGAGCACGGTCCCGATCTGGCCCGCCTGCACCGCCGCGACGGCCTTCAGCGTCTTCGGCGTGTAGACGAGGTCCTCGAGGTAGCCGGCGAAGATGCCCGCGCCCTCCGCGAGGTCGAGGATCCGCTTCGCCTCCTCGGCAGTGCGTGCGAGCGGCTTCGTGCAGAGGACGGCCTTCCCGTGCTGCGCGCAGAGCTCCACGCACTGCTCGTGCAACCCGTTCGGGAGCCCGATCACGACGGTGTCCGTCTCGGGATGCGCGATCGCCTCCTCGAGGTCGATCGTCCACTCGGGAACGTCGTTGTCGGCGCAGAAGGCCTGTGCCCGCTCCGGGGAGCGTGAGTAGGCGACCTGGACGCGGTCGCGGTTGCGCTGCCCGTGCAGCGTTCTGGTGTAGAAGAGGCCGATGAGACCGGTCCCGAGCATGCTCACCCTGTGGCCGACCAACGTGGAACCTCCTCCTTGCCCGACGACGACGTGAGCCCCGAGCCTACGCGGTACCTGACCGCCGCCAAAGAGCTGCTCGACCGGCTCGAGGGGCAGGCCCCGGCGATCGAGCAGGCGTCGAGGCTGTGTGCCGACGCGATCGCCGCCGACGGCCTCGTCCATCTCTTCGGCACCGGGCACTCGCGGATCCCGGTCGAGGAGATGTTCCCGCGCTACGGCTCGTACCCCGGCTTCCACCCCATCGTCGAGCTGTCGATGACCTTCCACACCCAGGTGGTCGGCGCGAACGGCCAGCGCCAGGCGATGTTCATCGAGCGCGTCGAGGGGCTCGCCGAGACGATCCTGGCCAACTTCCAGCTGGCGCCGCCCGACGCGATGATGGTCTTCAGCGCGAGCGGCCTCTCGGCGGTGCCGATCGAGATCGCGATCGGGGCGCGCACGCGTGGGCTGCCCGTGGTCGCCGTGACCTCCGTCGCGCAGGCTGACGCCTCGCCGAGCACCCACTCCAGCGGCACGCGGCTGCTCGACCACGCCGACGTCGTGCTCGACCTCTGCACACCGGCTGGCGACGCGCTCGTCGAGCTCGACGGGCTCGGGACGGCCGTCGGTCCCGGCTCGACGATCGCGGCCGTCGCGCTCGCGAACGCGGTCAAGGTGCGAACGGCGGAGCTGCTGGTCGAGCGGGGGGCCTTGCCCCCGGTGCTGGCGAGTGCCGCGGTCGTGGGGCGGAAGGAGTCGGCGCGGCTCTTCGACGAGGCCTACGCCGAGCACGCCCGCCGCGCCGCGCGGGTGCTACGCGGTGCCGGCGGGCGTCCCGGCGCCGAGCCAGCGCGGTAGGTACTCCTGCGCGAACAGCTCGTTCGCGACCATCGTCGCCGCGCCGATCACGCCGGCACGCCCGTCGAGCGCCGACCGGCGCACGATCAGGTCGCGGGTCGCAAGCGGGAGCGAGCGGCGGTAGATCGTCTGCCGGATCGTCGCGAGCAGCAGATCGCCCGCTCCGGCGACGCCGCCACCGATCACGATCAGCGACGGGTTGAAGAAGTTGACGATGCCCGTGAGCATCTGGCCGATCAGGCGCCCGGCCTCGGTGATCAGCTCGACGCTGACCGGGTCGCCATGCTTCGACGCGAGGCCGACGTCCTCCGCGTCCAGGAAACCCTTCTCGTCCAGGAGCGCGCGCAGGATCTCGCTGCGGCCCTCCCTTGCCGCCGCCTCCGCGTCGCGGGCGAGTGCGGCACCGCCGGCGAACGCCTCCAGGCAGCCGCTCATCCCGCAGCGGCAGGTGACCTCCCGGTCGGCCCGGACGTGGATGTGCCCGACGTCGCCTGCGGAGCCCTTCGCGCCGCGGTGGATGCGACCGTCGACGACGATGCCGGCGCCGATCCCGCTGCCGATCTTGACGAAGACGAAGTCGTCGACCCCGCGACCGCAGCCGGCGGTGAGCTCGCCGAGGGCCATCACGTTGACGTCGTTGTCGACCCAGACGGGCACGTCGCGCGGCGCGAAGTGCTCACGCACGGGGTAGCCGTCCCAGCCGGGCATGATCGGCGGTGAGACGGGCTGCCCCGAGTCGAACTCGACCGGGCCGGGGACGCCGATCCCGATCCCCCACAGCGAGCCCGCGGCGCCGGCCTCGGCGACGCACTCGTCGAAGAGCGCGTCGACGTGCGAGAGCACCTGCTCCGGCCCGGCGCCGATGTCGGACGGCTCCTGGCGGTGGACGACGATCCCGCCGGAGAGATCGGCGAGCGCGACGTCGGTGCTCGTCGCACCCAGGTCGGCCACGAGCAGGTAGCCCGCGTCGGCGCGGAAACGAAGCAGGCGAGGGGCGCGGCCGCCCGTGGAGACCCCCACGCGGTCCTCCGCGAGCAGGCCGCGGTCGACGAGCACGTCGACCCGCTGGGTCAGGACGGAGCGGCCGAGCCCGGTTGCCACGGCGAGCTCTGCGCGCGAGCACTCGCGGTGCGTGCGGACGTGATTCAGGACGTCGACCAACCCGTTCGGCGGCGCACCGGCGCCGTCTTTCTCCTGCCCTGCTGAAGGCCTGGTGCGGGCGTGAGTCGCCACGTCCGGCCGAGTCTACGGGCATCTGCGGAAATCGACAAGACTTCTCTTGAATTCCGACAAAAGAGGCTGTAGGGTCGCCGCGATGACACGAGCGCCGCTTGTTCGATGCGTCTCGACGGTCTTAGACTCGATCCCGGAGTCTCCAGGAGAGGGAGGAATCGCATGACGCTTGGCAGGATTCGCGGGCGCTTCGGCGCTCCGCTCGTTGCACTCGTCGCCGTGGGAGCGATCGCGGTCATGGGGATCGCCGGAACGGCGAGCGCAAGGCCCGCTGCGCACGCTGGCCCCGAAGCGCCGGCAAAGTGGGTGCTCGGCGTGAGCAACACGCTCGTCGGCAACGGCTGGCGTGAGGAGATGATCTGCGCGGTCAAGGCACAGGCCCTCGCGAGCGGCAAGGTCTCGAAGGTGATCGTGGCGAACCGCAACGGCGGTCCGGCGGAGCAGATCGCGGACATCCGCAACCTGATCTCGGCCGGTGCGAACGCGATCATCATCAACCCGTCGAGCGCCAACGCGCTCAACGCGGTCGTCGCTCAGGCCGCAGCGCGCGGCGTGAAGATCGTCTCGGTCGACCAGCGGATCACGGCGCCGCAGGCGTACAACGTCACGAACGACCAGGTCGCCTACGGCAGGCTCGGTGCCGAGTGGCTGTTCAAGAAGCTCGGTGGCAGAGGCAACGTGGTCGAGATGCGCGGCATCGCCGGCGTCCCGGCCGACACCGACCGGCACAAGGGCTTCCAGGCGGCGCTGAAGAAGTACCCGAACATCAAGGTCGTCAAGCAGACGTTCACCGGGTGGTCGTTCGCGCCCGGCGGCAAGCAGATGCTCGACATCCTCAACTCGGGCGTGAAGGTCGACGGCGTCTGGACGTCCGGGATCGACTACACGGTCGTGAACGCGTTCAAGACGGCCGGCAAGCCGTACGTGCCCGTCGTGGGCGCAGACAACAACGAGTTCCTCCGCCAGATGATCGCCCTGAACCCCAAGTTCCAGGGCTCGGCGGTGACGAACCCGGCCACGATCGGCGGCGTCGGTGCCGCGGTCGCGATCCGCGTGCTCGGAGGTGGCTCCGTGCAGAAGTGGGTCAAGCTGACGCCGCAGGTCTGGGACATGAAGACCTCGGCGAAGACGATCCGCTCGTACTACTCGCCGAAGCGGCCGCCCACGTACAGCTCGCAGCTGTTCGTGAAGCCGTGGACGACGTACACGGCTGCGCAGCTCACCGGCTGCAAGGGGCCGTAGCCGAAGGGTCGAAGGAGGGGAGGCGTCCGCTGCGGCGCCTCCCCTCCTCGTACCTATGAGCCTCCTCACCGCACGCGAGGTATCGAAGCGCTACGGCCCGGTGGTGGCGTTGAGGTCGGCGACGCTCGTCGTCGAGCCCGGGGAGGTGCACGCGCTCCTCGGCGCGAACGGCGCCGGCAAGAGCACGCTCGTGAAGGTGCTGACCGGGGTGATCCGGCAGGACACCGGCACGATCCAGGTGAACGGCGAGGCCACGCGGGTCTCGTCGCCGGCCCAGGCGGCGCGCATCGGGCTCGCGCCCGTCTTCCAGGATCCCGCGCTCGTGCCCGACCTGACGATCGAGCAGAACCTTCGCCTGACCGGCACGCCGGTCGACGCGGTGCGCCGGCACCTGCGCGAGCTCGACCTCGAGGTCGACCTCGGGGAGCACGCGCTCGATGTGCCGCTGCCGCTCCTGCGGATGATCGATCTGGCCCGCGCGCTCGCGCGCGACCCACAGCTGCTGATCCTCGACGAGATCACCGCCGCCCTTCCGTCCGACCTCGCCGAACGCGTCTTCGACGTCATGCGCCGGCAGAAGGAGCGCGGCCGCTCGGCGCTCTTCATCACGCACCGCCTGCGTGAGGTGATCGCCCACTGCGACCGCGCCACGGTGCTGCGCGACGGTGAGGATGTCGGCACGCTCGTCCCGCAGGAAGGCGGGGAGGAGAAGATCGTCGAGTTCATGCTCGGCCCCGAGGTCGCTCAGGCGGCCGGCAGGGCGGATGCCACGGCCCCGCGCGAGCGGATCGAGGTCGCGGCGGACGCGCCGTCGGCGCTCGAGGTCAGCGGCCTGCAGGTGGCGGACACGCTCACGGACGTCTCGTTCGTGCTGAGGCCGGGCGAGATTCTCGGCATCGCGGCGCTCGAGGGGCAGGGACAGGACGAGCTCTTCGGGGTCCTCTCGGGCCAGCGGAGGCAGACGAACGGCGACGTCGTCGTGCGCGGCCGGCCGCTGCGCGCACGCCATCCCTACGATGCGATTCGCTCCGGCCTCGTACTCGTGCCGGCCGACCGGCTGCAGGCGTTGCTGCCGCAACGTTCCGTCGCAGAGAACATCGCGGCGCCACGGTTCAACACCCCGCTGCGCTGGGGCCCGGTCGGGATCCGCGCGGAGCGCCGCCGCGTCCAAGGCGCGATCGACGCGCTCTCGATCGATACCCGCGCGCAGCGTCAGGTGCGGCGGCTCTCGGGCGGGAACCAGCAGAAGGTGACGATCGCGCGTTGGCTCGCGAACGGCTTCGGCTTCCAGACGTTGCTCTGCTTCGACCCGACCCGCGGCATCGACGTCGGCACGAAGCGCCAGATCTACGAGCTGCTCCGCACGCTGGCCGCCGACGGCGCCGCCATCCTCCTCTTCACGAGCGAGCTCGCCGAGATCCCGCTCGTGTGCGACCGCGTCGTCTGCCTCTACGGCGGCCGCGTCACCGCGGAGCTCGATGCGGTCGGCGCCGACGAGGCAACGCTCCTCCGCGCGATGCACGGCCTGCAGGACGAGGAGGCCGCGTGAGCACGGTGGCCGCCGCCCCCGCTCGCCGGCGCATCCACTGGCGGCGGCTCGCGCGCCGGCACGCCTGGACCCTCGGCATCTACATCCTGCTCGTGGGGCTCATCCTCTACTGGAAGACGATCCCGGCCCAGTGGGGGACCTTCGACGTGCAGTCGCTCGCGATCGACGCGCTGCCGTTCGCGTTCGCAGCGATGGCGCAGGCGGTCGTGATCATCTCCGGTGGGATCGACCTCTCGATCGGCTCGATGATGGGCCTCGTCAACGTCCTCTCGGCGAAGTACATGTTCGACGCCACGACCGGACTGGCGGTCTCGTTCCGGGAGGCGATCGTGATCGCGCTGGTGCTGATCGCCGGCGCGGCGCTCGCGGGTGCGCTCACCGGGCTCCTGATCACGGTGACGAAGGTGGCCGACATCATCGTCACGCTCGCGATGCTGTTCGTCTGGGGCGGCGCCGCGCTCGCGGTGATGCAGATCCCCGGCGGCGGCACGCCGCTCGAGTTCACGAAGCTCGCGATCGGCTACACGCTGACGCCGTGGCTGCCGACCGGGATCGTGATCCTCGCCGTCGTCGTGGCCGTCGTCTGGCTGCCGATCCGCTGGCGCAAGCCCGGCCTGGCGCTCTACGCGATCGGCTCGAGCCGCAACGCGTCCTTCCTGGCCGGGATCTCGGTCGCCTGGACGCGCGTCGGCGCCTACGCGCTCGGTGGCGCGTTCGCGGCGATGGGCGGCCTCGCGCTGACGGCGGCGTCCGGGATCGGCGATCCCCTCTCGGGCCAGTACTACACGCTGAACAGCGTCGCCGCGGTCGTGCTCGGCGGTGTCGCGCTCGTCGGCGGCGTGGGCGGCCTGATCGGCCCGATCGCGGCGGCGTTCGTGCTCACGCTCGTCAAGTCGATCATGATCCTGAAGGGCGTCGACCAGAACTGGGCGCAGGTGATCCAGGGCACGTTGATCGTGCTCGTGGTCATGATCGGCGGCCTGGCGCTGCGCCAGCGCGGGAAGCACCAGTGACGACGGCTCCGCAGGCCGCCGAGCCGGCGACCCGCGCCCGGGACCTGCGACGGCTCTTCGCCGACAACCCGGTCGTCGTGCTGACGCTCGTCTTCGTCGGGCTCTTCATCGCCACGGACATCGTCAACCGCGTCCAGTCCGGGGAAGCGTTCCTCGCCCCGAGGCAGGTCTCGACCACCTTCCTCTACGCGGCGATCCTCGGCCTGATGGCCGCCGGCCAGACGCTCGTGATGCTGACGGGCGGCGTCGACCTCTCCGTCGCCACGACCGCGACCACGGGCGCGTTCATGATCTCGAGCTTCACGACTCACGGCGCGGGCGTGGCGATCCTGATCGCACTCGGCGTCGGGCTGGGGATCGGGATCGTCAACGGGATCGGCGTCGCGATCTTCCGCGTCAACCCGCTGATCATGACCCTCGGCGTCAGCACCGTCACCCTGGGGGCGCTGACGATCTACAGCCAGACTCGTTTCCTCGCGTCGGCGCCGTCCCTCGTCCGGAAGCTCGGATCGGAGCGCTTCCTCACCTATGTGCCCTACAACCTGCTCGTCTGGATCCCCGTGTCCGCCGTGATCATCCTCGGCCTCCGCTACAGCGGGTTCGGCCGCATGATCTACGCCGTCGGCGACAACGCGGTGGCGTGCCGCCTCGCCGGGGTGCGCACGTGGCAGGTGCTGCTCGCCGTCTATGCGCTCTGCGGCGCCCTCAGCGCTGCGGCGGGGATCCTGCTCGTCGGCTTCAACGACGCGGCCGACCTCGGTATCGCCACGCCGTTCCTGCTCCCGTCGGTCGCCGCCGTCGTGATCGGTGGCACGTCGATCTTCGGTGGCGTCGGTGGCTACGCCGGGACGATTCTCGGCGCTCTGATCCTGACCGTCCTCGACTCGCTCCTGACGATCCTGAACGCCTCGCAGGCGGTGCGGCAGATCCTCTACGGCCTGATCATCCTCGCGCTCGCCGCGATCTACGCGCGGGCGGCCGCCGCGGACTGAGCCGCGTCCGGACCGGGGTTGCTTTTGGGAAGCGGAACGGCCTAACCTTGCGCCTCCAAGTGGCTGATGCCGCAAGCTCTGCACCGAGGAGGATGAACGTGAGACGACTCGTGTTTGGATCGAAGGGAAGCGGAGCGGGGTGGCGTCTCGCCGCCATGCTGCTCGTGCTCGTGCTCGCCGTGGCAGCGTCCGGGTGCGGAGGAGACGACGACGAGGAGGCGGGCGACGACACGACCGCCGCGACCACCGAGGAGGCTTCCGGCGACGCCGCTTGCGACAAGCCCATCTGGGTCCTCCTCCCGGACAGCGCGAGCTCGCCCCGGTGGGAGACCGACGACCGCCCCTACTTCGACCAGGCGTTCACGGAAGCCGGAGTCGAGCACACGATCGTCAACGCCGAGGCTGACGCCGCGACGCAGCAGTCCCAGGCCGAGCAGGCGATTGCGGCCGACGCCGGGGTGATCATCGTCACGAGCCTCGACACGGGCTCGGGTGGCACGATCATCGACATGGCGAAGGAGGCCGGCGTCGAGGTGATCGAGTACGACCGCTTCAACACCGGGAGCTCCGGTGGAGCGGCGTACGTGAGCTTCGACAACGTCGCGGTCGGCGCCACGATGGCCGAGGTGCTGGAGCCCGAGATCGAGGCGCTGGACGTCGACGTGGCTCAGGTCGTCCAGCTGAACGGCGGCGAGGAGGACAACAACGCCTTCCTCTTCAAGGACGGCTACAACGCCACCACCCAGGAGCACGTCGACGACGGCAGCTGGAACCTCGTCGCCGACCAGTTCGTTCCAGGCTGGGGCGCCAACGGCGAAGGCCAGACGATCATGGAGCAGATCCTGACCGACGCCGACAACAAGGTCGACGCCGTGTTCGCGGCCAACGACAACCTCGCGCAGCAGGCGATCAACGCGCTCGAGGCCGCAGGCGTCGGGCCGGTTCCCCTGAGCGGCCAGGACGCGTCTGCCGCAGGGATCCAGAACATCCTGCTCGGCAAGCAGACGATGACCGTCTACAAGCCGATCCAGGCCGAGGCCGATGTTGCCGCCAAGGCCGCGCTGGCGCTGTGTGCCGGCGAGGACCTGTCCACGATCGACTCGGAGTTCGAGTTCTCGACGATCGGCATCCAGGCCGCCGACGGCAAGCCGGCGGACTCGTCCGAGGGAGAGGGGATCGTGCCGTACCTCGCCTTGACTCCGATCGGCGTGACCATCGACAACATCGCCGACACGGTGATCGCGGACGACTTCCGGACGATCAAGGAGGTCTGCACCGGCGACACGGCCGACACCGACTTCTGCAAGGAAAACAGCTGAGAGCCGGAACGGCGGGGGCGCTGCACGCGTCCCCGCCGTCCCACGACTAGAAGATGGTGACGTCCGACACTCCGCTCCTCGAGCTCCGGGGGGTCTCGAAAGCGTTCGGCGCCGTCCAGGCGCTCTACCGCGTCGATCTCGAGGTCCGCCGGGGTGAGGTCATGGCCCTCGTCGGTGACAACGGCGCGGGCAAGTCGACGTTGATCAAGAGCGTCGTCGGCATCTACCCGTTCGACGAGGGCGAGGTGCTGTACGAAGGCAAGCGCGTGGACATCAACGGCCCCCGTGACGCCGCCAGGCTCGGGATCGAGGTCGTCTACCAGGATCTCGCCCTCGCCGACAACCTCGACGTCGTGGCCAACATGTTCCTGGGCCGGGAGCGGATTCGCGCCGGGTTCGTGCTCGACGAGTCGAGCATGGAGCGCTCCGCGCGCGAGACCCTGGACAGCCTCTCCGTCACGACGCTCAAGTCGGTCCGGCAGACCGTGGCCGGCCTGTCCGGAGGGCAGCGGCAGGCCGTCGCGGTGGCGAAGTCGGTCATGTGGGACTCACGGCTGGTCATCCTCGACGAGCCCACTGCGGCGCTCGGCGTGGCCCAGACCCGCCAGGTGCTGGACCTCGTCCGCCGCCTGGCCGAGCGAGGGCTGGGAGTGGTGATGATCTCCCACAACCTCCACGACGTGTTCGAGAGCGCCGACCGGATCACGGTGCTGCGACTCGGACAGCGCGTGGCTCAGCTGGAGCGGGCCGAGACCACGCAGCAGGAGGTCGTCCACGCCATCACGGCCGGTGCGCTCGACCACGTGCCCGGGATGGAGGACGCCGGGATGCCCGAGGCATGACGACCGAGCCCCCGATCGAGCCCGGCGCCGACCCCACCGCCGCCCGGGTGGAGCCGGTCGCCGCCGACGCGCTCGCGGACGCGGTCGCCGGTGCGAGCCTGTCCGGCTACGTTCGGCTCTGGTGGCAAGGGATTCGCGCCGGCGAGCTGGGCTCGCTGCCGATCATCGTCGGGCTCGGCGTGATCGTGCTGATCTTCGGCCTGCTCGACGACACGTTCCTCACCGAGCGCAACTTCACGAACCTACTGCTGCAGATGACGGCGATCGCGACGATCGCGATCGGCGTCGTGTTCGTGCTCCTGATCGGCGAGATCGACCTGTCGGTGGCGTTCGTCAGCGCGGTCGGCGGCGTCGTGATGACGCTCCTGCTGCGGCCGGACGACCCCGGCTGGCCCTGGTGGGCCGCCATTCTCGCCGCCCTGCTGTGCACGACCGCGATCGGCTTCGTCCAGGCCCTCGTGATCACGAAGGCCGGCGTTCCGTCCTTCGTCGTCACCCTCGCGGGACTGCTGATCTGGTCCGGCGTCGTTCTGATCCTCACCACCCAGACCTCGTCGGTGGGGACGATCAGGATCCAGGACGAGACCGTCGTGGGGATCGCCAACGACTTCCTGAGCGCCACTGCGGGCTGGGTGGTCGCGGTCATCGTCGTGGCGGCCTTCGCGCTCTCGCAGCTCCAGAACGCGCGGACACGTCGGGCCAGCGGGCTGTACGGGAAGCCCGTGATCGTCATGGCGCTCCAGACCCTCGCGCTCGCGGTCGTCACCTTCGCCGCGGTCTGGTATGTCAACAAGGACCGGGGCGTCCCCAAGGTGACGGTCATCCTCCTGATCCTCCTCGTCTTCTGGTCGTTCGTCGCCTCGCGGACACGCTTCGGCCGGCATGTCTACGCCGTTGGCGGCAGCGCCGAGGCATCCCGCCGCGCCGGGATCTCCGTCGACCGCGTCCGCATCCTCGTCTTCATGATCAGCGGCTTCATGGCGGGCGTCGGCGGGATCATGCTGGCGTCCCGGCTGCGCTCGGTCGCGACCAACACGGGCGGGGGCAACCTGCTCCTCCTCGTCATCGCCGCTGCGGTGATCGGGGGCACCAGCCTCTTCGGCGGCGTCGGTCGCGTCGTCACGGCGCTGCTCGGCGCCCTCGTGATCGCCTCGATCCAGAACGGGATGGACCTCCTCGGCCTCGCCTCGGGCACGAAGTTCGTGATCACCGGCCTCGTCCTCCTCGGAGCCGTGCTCGTCGACGCCTACGCAAAGCGCCGGCGGGCCGCTCGCGGCGTCCTCTGAGCACGTGGGCAGGTCCGGCCGCGTGCGAGCTGCTGACCTGATCCGCCTGTCGGCGATTCTCGTCGTCGCCGCGGTCGTCCCGGCCGGCTGCATGATCGGCTCATCGGACGAGGCGAGCGAATCCGGAGCTCCACCGGGGCCGCCACACGCGCTCGAGTTGACGGACGTGGCGCAGGCGGTGGGGCTGGACTTCCGGCAGGGCGCCTTTCGCTGGGAGGTCACTCCCGATCCGGCGGCCATGTTGGGAGGCGGGGTCTGTTGGCTCGACTACGACGACGACGGCTGGCTCGACCTCTTCGCCGTGAACTCGTACGCCGAGCGCGAGGTCAGCCGCTGGAAGGACGCCGGCGGCCTCCCGCGCACTGCCCTCTTCCGCAACGTCGAAGGGGAGTTCACCGACGTCAGCGCCGACTCCGGTGCCGACCTGCCGATCCGCGGCAACGGGTGTGTCGCCGCCGATCTCGACCTCGACGGGCACACGGATCTCTACGTCACGACCATGGGCCAGAACGTCCTCCTCTGGAACGACGGCGACGGCACCTTTACCGAGGGCGCCCGCCCGGCCGGAGTCGACGTGTACGGCTGGCAGTCCGGGGCGGCCGTCGGGGACGTCAACGGCGACGGCCTCCCCGACCTCCTGGTCGCCGGCTACGCGGATCTGAACGGCCCGCGTCCGGAGGCCACGCAGGGCTTCCCCCAGACCTACCTCGGCGTCCGCGATCGCCTCTATCTGAACGAGGGCGACGCGGAGAGCGGCCACGCGAGCTTCCGCGAGGTCGGCGAGACGGCCGGGCTCGAGGTCGCGAACTTCGCGTACGGCCTCGGCGTGCTGCTCTCGGACTTCGACCGGGACGGCGATCTCGACGTCTACCTCGCCAACGACACGAATCCCAACCGGTTGTACGAGAACGTCGCGTGGCCGGGCGGAGCCGCCGCCGACCCCGCCGGCCTGGGCTTCCGCTTCGAGGAGCGCGCGGGCGCCGCCGGCGTGGCCGACCCCAACGCGGGGATGGGGGTCGCAGGCGGGGACTACGACGCCGACGGCCGCGCCGACCTCTTCGTCACCAACGCGCGCGAGCAGGTGCACGGGGTCTTCCGCAGCAAGCCCCCGGACGAGAACGACCCGTCCTACGACGACGTGCGCGCCGACCTCGGGGTCGAGCTCGGCGGCTCCACCGGTTGGGGCGTCTCCTGGGCCGATCTCGACCTCGACACCGACCTCGATCTCGTCGTCGTCAACGGTGACATCCCCGTCACGGCGATCTCGTCCGACCGGGAGCTCGTCCAGGCGTTCGGCAACCTCACCGCCCAGGGAACGGCCGGCCGCTTCGAGGAGCTCGGCGGCGAGATCGGCCTGGACGAGGTCGGGCCGCTCCTTGCGCGGGGAAGCGCCGCGGCCGACTACGACAACGACGGAGACCTCGACGTCGCGATCGGCACGGTGGGCGGGCGCCTCGTCCTCCTGAAGAACGAGCAGGCCGGCGGGACCTGGCTCGAGGTCGAGCTCGAAGGGTTCCACCCGGGCGCCGAGGTCACGGCGGTGCTCCCGGACGGCCGGAAGCTGCGCCGAGAGGTGCAGGCGGGAAGCAGCTACCTCTCGTCCGAGGATCCGCGCGTCCACTTCGGGCTCGGAGGCGCCTCCGAGGTGCGAGAGCTGGTCGTGCGCTGGCCGGGGGGCGACGAGACGCGGCTGTCCGACGTCGCCGCGAACCGGCTCGTCGAGGTGGAGGCGCCGTCGTGATTCGGGCCGCCTCGCTCGCCCTCGCACTGGCCGCCGGCGCCCTCGCCCTGGCCGGCTGCCTCGGCTCGGGTGGTGACTCGTACGCCCTGGAGGACTGCGAGCGCGGCGACCTCCAGGGGCATTCCGTGGCCCGAGTCTGGGACGAGGCCCTGCTGAACGCGATCCGGCGCGACACTCCGGCCCCGACTGTGCACGCGCGGAACCTCTTCCACACCTCCGCGGCGATGTGGGATGCGTGGGCTGCCTACGACCCCGTCGCGGAGGGCTACTTCGTGAACGAGAAGCTCGAGTCCGAGGACGTCCGGGGCGCGCGCGAGGCGGCGCTCAGCTACGCGGCCTACCGCGTTCTCCTGCACCGGTACTCCCTGGCGTCCGGCCTGCAGGAGACGTTCGACGAGCTCACGGCGACCATGGACTCGCTCTGCTACCGGATCGACTACACGAAAACCGAGGGCGACTCGCCGGCGGCACTCGGGAACCGGATCGCGGCGGCCGTGATCGCCCACGGACGGAACGACGGCGCCCACGAAGCGCTGCGATACGCGGATCCCGCCTACAAGCCGGTCAATCCGCCGCTCGTCGTGGAGGAGCCGGGGACGGAGATGCGTGATCCGAGCCGCTGGCAGCCGCTCGCCCTCGCGAGGCTCGTCGCGCAAAACGGCCTGCCGATTCCCGGCCGGGTGCAGACGTACATCGGGCCGCACTGGGGCCACGTCGCCGGCTTCGCGCTCCCCCGATCCCGGGAGGGCCTGCCCCTCGACCCCGGCCCCGTCCCCGAGCTCGGGGATCCGGCTTCTGACGCGGACTTCAAGGCGACGGCGGTCGCCGTGATTCGCTACAGCAGCAGGCTCGACCCCGACGACGGCGCCACGGTCGACATCGGCCCGGGCGCGCTCGGCGGCAACACGCTGGGGACGAACGACGGGGTCGGGTACGACGTCAATCCGGTCAGCGGCGAGGCCTACGCGCCGAACGTCGTCCGCCACGGGGACTTCGGGCGCGCGCTCGCCGAGTACTGGGCGGACGGCCCAAAGTCGGAGACGCCGCCCGGCCACTGGAACACGATCGCGAACGAGGTCTCGGACTCCCCCGGATTCGAGCGCAAGATCGGCGGACGCGGTCCCGAGGTCGACCGGCTGGAGTGGGACGTCAAGCTCTACTTCGCCCTCAACGGGGCGGTCCACGATGCCGCCGTGGCGGCCTGGGGCGCGAAGCGCTACTACGACTCGACGCGTCCGATCTCGATGATCCGCTACATGGGCGGCAAGGGCCAGTCGAGCGATCCGGGCGGCTCGGCCTACGACCCCGACGGCCTCCCGCTCGTCCCGGGACTCGTCGAGGTCGTCACGGGAGCGTCGAGCGCGCCGGGCGAGCGTCACGCGGCGCTGGCCGACCACGTGGGCGAGGTCGCCATCCGCGCCTGGGCCGGCCCTCCCGCGGAGCCCGGTGCCGCGACCCGCGGGGTGGACTGGATTCCCGCGGTCGACTGGGTGCCCTACCAGCTCCCCACGTTCGTCACGCCGGCGTTCGCCGGCTACGTCTCGGGGCACAGCACGTTCAGCCGCGCGGCTGCGGAGGTGCTCACGGGCTTCACCGGGACGTCGTCCTTCCCGGGCGGCCTGCACGAATGGCGCGTGCCCGCAGGCGGGCTCGGGATCGAGGACGGCCCGAGCGAGGATGTCGTCCTGCAGTGGGCGACGTACTTCGACGCTGCCGATGCCGCCGGGATCTCGCGCCTCTACATGGGCATCCACGTCTCCCCCGACGACTTCGGGGGCCGCAGGATCGGATCGCAGTGCGGCAAGGCCGCGTGGCGCCTGGCCGAGCGGTACTTCGAAGGCGAGGTCGCCTGATGGCCGCAGACTCGATCGGTGTCGGGATGCTCGGCTACGGGTTCATGGGCAAGGCGCACTCGCGCGCGCTCCGGGAAGCCGCGGTCCTGTCGCCGCCGCTCGTACCCGAGCTCGTGTCCATCTCCGGGCGGAGCGCCGAGAACGTCGAGGCGGCCCGCCGCGCGTACGGCTGGGCGGAAGCGACTACGGACTGGCGCGAGCAGGTGCTCGATCCGCGTATCGGCCTCTTCGACAACGGCGGCCCCAACGACCTGCACGCGGAGCCGACGATCGAAGCGGTCCGGAACGGCAAGCACGTGCTCTGCGAGAAGCCGCTCGGCCGTACGGCCGACGAGGCGCTCGCCATCTGGGCAGAGGCGGAGCGGGCCGGCGTCGTCCACATGTGCGGCTTCAACTACCGCTTCGTCCCGGCAGTCCGGCTCGCCCGCGAGATCCTCGAGGCCGGCGACCTCGGCGACCTCTACCACTTCCGCGCCCGCTACCTGCAGTCGTGGGGGATCGACGCGGCGCCGAGCTGGCGCTTCGAGCGCGAGGCCGCCGGGTCGGGAGCGCTGGGCGACCTGGGCGCTCACATCGTCGACCTCGGCCGCTATCTCGTCGGCGAGCCGGTCGCCGTCAGCGCCGTCACGCGGACGTTCATCGAGGGCCACGAGGTCGACGACGCCTTCGTCGCCACGGTCGAGTTCGACAACGGGGTGGTGGGGACGCTCGAAGCGTCCCGCCTCGCGCGTGGCCACATCAACCAGAACACGTTCGAGGTGAACGGCTCGCGCGGCGCCGTCGCCTTCGACGTCGAGCGGCTGAACGAGCTCCAGGTGGCCGACGAGCGCTGGTTCCGGCGCGTTCTCGTGACGGAGCCCGAGCATCCGTTCATGCGCTTCTGGTGGCCACCCGGGCACATCGTCGGCTGGGGCGACACCTTCACGCACGAAGTCCACCACCTGCTGTCGGCGATCGCGGGCGAGCATGCGGTCGCCCCGCACGGGGCCACCTTCGAGGACGCCTACCGCTGCGCCGAGGTCTGCGATGCGATTCTGCGCTCCGCCGAGAGCGGACGCAGGGAGACGATCGACTACAGGGGGGCGAACAGATGAAGACGAGTCTCGGGATCTGGGCGCTCGGCCCGATGGTGACGCGGTTCCTGCCCGGCGGCTACCAGCCGCAGTGGGCCGGCGAGTCGACCGCGGACCGGGTGCGGAGGGCGGTGGACGGGCTCGGCGACCTGATCGACGGCTACGAGTTCCACTACCCGCAGGAGCTGGACGAGGCCAATCTCGGCGAGGTGCGCGAGGCGCTCGGCGACCGCGACATCTACTGCCTCGCCTCCGGCCTCCATCTCGACGCCCGCTTCGGCCGCGGCGGGCTCACGTCCCCCGACCCGGAGACCAGGCAGGAGGCACGCCGGCGCACCGTCGCCGCCGCCGACTTCGCCGGCTCCCTCGGGGCGCACTTCATCATCTGGCCGGGGATCGAGGGGTACAACTATCCGTTCCAGACGCCCTACGGAGAGAGCTGGGGCTGGCTGGTCGAGGGGATCGGCCAGGCCGCCGAGAAGTGCCGCGAGCACGGCGTGCTGCTCTTCCTGGAGCACAAGAACTCCGAGCCCGCGATGAAGATCTTCATGCGCAACATCGGCATGACCCTGCACGTCGTGCACAAGCTCCGGGCCCAGGGCATCGACAACGTCAAGGTCAACATGGACTGGCAGCACCTGATCATGAACGGCGAGAGCCTGGGCGAGTACGCCGCCCTCTTGGCCGCCGAGGGCCTGCTGGGCCACCAGCATGCGAACTCGGGCTGGGGCGTGTTCGACGACGACAACATGGTCGGCGCGACGGCGTTCATGGAGACGCTGGAGCTCGCGGTCGAGCTGCGGCGCGCGCGCTACGGGAAAGGGGGCGAGCGCCTCGGCTTCGATCTCTACCCGTACACGGAGGACCAGGTCGCCGCCGTGCGCAGGAGCGTCCTCCAGTGGCGCTTCATCGACGGCGTTGCGGGACGGATCGACGACGGGCAGCTGCGCGAGGCTCAGGCGGCGAAGGACGCGGTGCGCGCCTACGAGCTCGTCTACGGAGCGCTCGGGGCCGAATGAAGCTCCGCCAGGCGCTCGCGATGGTCGACGCGGTGGTCGAGAACGCGCCAGGGCCCGTGGCCGTCTACGTCGCGGACGAGCACGGCGAGCTGGTCGCCGCGGCCACCATGGACGGGGCCGCTCCGGACACGCGGCTGAACGCGCAGCGGAAGGCCTACACGGCGGCCCGCAGCGACGCGAGCTCGACGAGCGAGCTGGCCGCCAAGGTGGCCGACGACCCGGTCGAGCGAGCGAGCTTCGACCCGTTCTTCACCTTCTTCAAGGGCGGCGTCGCCACCTTCGAGGACGGCGTCCGCGTCGGGGCGATCGGCGTCAGCGGCCTGCCCGGTGAGGAGGACGAGCGGCTCGCCAACCGGGCCATCGCGCACGCCGGGCTCTCCTCCCGTTGACCGCTCTCGTCGGCCTCGACGTCGGGACCACGGGGTGAAGGCGCTGGCCGTGTCGCCGGACGGCGACGTGCTCGGCCGGGCCGAGCAGGATTACGCGCTCTCCACGCCGCAGCCGGGCTGGTCCGAGCAGGACCCCGAGGACTGGTGCCGAGCTGCGGAGGCGGCCCTCGACTCGCTCGCCGTCTCCGACCTCGGCGGCATCGGCCTCAGCGGCCAGATGCACGGGCTCGTCGCGCTCGACGAGCGCGAGCGCGTGTTGCGCCCGGCCATCCTCTGGAACGACCAGCGGACGGCTGCCGAGTGCGCCGAGATCGAGGAGCGGCTGGGGCTCCTGCGGCTCGTCGGGCTGACCGGGAACCGCGCGTTGCCGGGGTTCACGGCTCCGAAGCTGCTCTGGCTGCGCCGCCACGAGCCGGAGATCTACGCGCGGATCGCCCACATCCTGCTGCCGAAGGACTACGTGCGCCTGCGCCTCACGGGGGAGCGTGCGACCGACGCCTCCGACGCGTCCGGGACGCTGCTCTTCGACGTGGCGGGTCGCCGCTGGAGCGACGAGGTCGTCAGCGCCCTCGAGCTCCCGCGCGAGTGGCTTCCGCCCGTGGTGGAGTCGCCGGCGGTCGCCGGGCACACCGCCGACGGCATCCCGGTGGCGGCGGGTGCGGGCGACCAGGCGGCGGGCGCACTCGGCGTCGGCGTCGATCGTCCGGGGCCGCTCTCCGTCGTGCTCGGCACCTCCGGTGTCGTCTTCGCCGCCCTCCCGGGCTTCGCCGCCGATCCGGAGGGCCGGGTCCACTCCTTCTGCCATGCCGTGCCGGATGGCTGGCACGCGATGGGCGTCATGCTCTCCGCCGCGGGCTCGCTCCGCTGGCTTCGCGATGCGGTGGCGCCAGGTGAGCCCTTCGAGAGCCTGATCGCGGAGGCGGAGTCCTGTCCTCCGGGAGCCGAGGGCCTCCTCTTCCTGCCGTACCTCGCCGGCGAGCGGACGCCGCATGCCGACCCGAAAGCCCGCGGGGCCTTCGTCGGACTGACGCTCCGCCACGGCCGCGGCGCGCTCGTCCGGGCTGTGCTCGAGGGCGTCGCCTTCGGGCTGCGCGACGCGCTGGAGCTTCTCCAGACGCTCGGGGTGGAGCCTCGGGTCGGACGGGCCTCCGGCGGCGGCGCGCGGAGCGACCTCTGGCTTCGCATCGTCGCCTCCGTGCTCGGGATCCCGCTCGAACGCGCGGTCGCCGAGGAGGGTGCCGCGTATGGCGCGGCCCTGCTCGGCGGCGTCGCGGCAGGCGTCTTCGCAGACGTGCACGAGGCTGTGGCAGCCTGCGTGCGCGTCCGTGACAGGATCGAGCCGGAACCCGCCTGGGCCGACGCGTACGCCGGCGGATATCGGCGCTACCGGGCGCTGTACCCCGCCCTACGACACCTGGAGGACGCATGACATCGACGAGCGGCGCCGTTCGCTGGGGCTTCCTCTCGACGGCGAACATCAACGACAAGCTCCTCCCCGGGGCGGCCGAGTCCGACCGGGTCGACGTCATCGCCGTCGCAAGCCGCGATGCCGCACGAGCGGAGGCCTATGCGCGTGCGCGCGGGATCGAGCGGGCCTACGGGAGCTACGAAGAGCTGCTGGCCGACCCCGACGTCGAGGCGGTCTACATCTCACTGCCCAACTCGTTGCACGTCGAGTGGTCGATCCGCGCGCTCGAGGCCGGCAAGCATGTCCTCTGCGAGAAGCCGCTGAGCCGGCGGGCCGACGACGTGGAGCGGGCGTTCGACGCGGCGGAGCAGTCGGGCCGGCTCCTGATGGAGGCGTTCATGTACCGCCACAACCCGCAGACAGCGAAGCTCGTCGAGCTCGTCGGCGGCGGAGCGATCGGCCGCCTGCGGCTCGTCCGCGCCGCCTTCAGCTTCCCGCTCTCCGACCCGGGGAACGTCCGCGCGAACGCGTCGCTCGACGGCGGCGGCCTGATGGACGTCGGCTGCTACTGCGTCAGCGGCGCACGGTTGCTCGCGGGCGAGCCGGAGCAGGTCTACGGCGAGCAGGTGCTCGGGGCGAGCGGCGTCGACGAGCTCTTCACGGGCACGATGCGGTTCTCGGGGGACGTGCTCGCCCAGTTCGACTGTGGCCTGGTGCTCCCGGTGCGCGACGAGCTGGAGGCGATCGGCGAGGAGGGCTCGCTCTTCCTGGACGATCCGTGGCACTGCAAGCGGCCGGTGCTCGAGCTCCGAACGGGCGACGGCGTGGAGGAGATCGCGCTCGAGCCGGTCGACTCGTATCGCCTGCAGCTCGAGAACATGAGCGACGCCATCCGAGGTGACGCACAGCCGCTCCTCGGCCGCGAAGATGCGCTCGCCCAGGCCCGGGCGATCGAGGCGCTCTACCGCTCGGCAGAGGAAGGTCGCCCGGTCGCCGGTCAGGCGCCGACGTAGGCTGCGAGGTGCTCGCCCGTAAGGGTGGAGCGGGCGGCGACGAGGTCGGCGGGTGTGCCCTCGAAGACGATCCGGCCGCCGTCGTGGCCGGCGCCGGGGCCGAGGTCGATGATCCAGTCGGCGTGTGCCATGACCGCCTGATGGTGCGCGATCACGATGACGGACTTGCCCGAGTCGACGAGCCGGTCGAGCAGCCCCAGCAGCTGCTCGACGTCGGCGAGGTGAAGGCCGGTGGTCGGCTCGTCCAGGACGTAGACGTCGCCCTTCTCGGCCATCTGGATGGCGAGCTTGAGCCGCTGCCGCTCGCCGCCGGACAGCGTCGTGAGCGGCTGCCCCAGCGAGAGGTAGCCGAGCCCGACGTCGGCGAGCCGGTTGAGGATCTTGTGGGCGGCAGGCGTGCGTGCCTCGCCGTCGTCGAAGAGCTCTCCGGCCTCGAGCACCGACATCGCGAGCACGTCGGCGATGTTCTGGCCGCCCAGCGTGTACTCCAGCACCGACGCCTGGAACCGTTTCCCCTCGCAGTCCTCGCACGTGGACTCGACGGTCGCCATGACGCCCAGGTCGGTGTAGATGACGCCGGCGCCGTTGCAGGTGGGGCAGGCGCCCTCGGAGTTGGCGCTGAACAGCGCCGGCTTCACGCCGTTGGCCTTCGCGAAGGCCTTCCGGATCGGGTCGAGCAGGCCGGTGTAGGTCGCCGGGTTGCTCCGTCGCGAGCCTCGGATCGGGCTCTGGTCGACCGACACCACTCCGTCCCGCCCCGACACCGAGCCGTGGAGCAGTGAGCTCTTTCCCGACCCGGCCACGCCGGTCACCACCACGAGCACGCCGAGCGGGATGTCGACATCGACGTCCTGCAGGTTGTGGGTCTTGGCGCCGCGCACCTCCAGCAGCCCGGACGGTGTCCGCACCGCCGGCTTCAGGGAGGCCCGGTCGTCCAGGTGCCGCCCGGTGAGCGTGCCGCTGGCCCGCAGCCCCTGCACCGTCCCCTCGAACACCACCTCGCCCCCCGCGGTCCCGGCGCGGGGGCCGAGGTCGACGGCGTGGTCTGCGATCTCGATCGACTCCGGCTTGTGCTCCACGACCAGGACCGTGTTGCCCTTGTCGCGCAGCTGCAGTAGCAACTCGTTCATCCGCTGGATGTCGTGCGGGTGCAGCCCGATCGTCGGCTCGTCGAAGACGTAGGTGACGTCGGTGAGCGACGAGCCGAGGTGGCGGATCATCTTGGTGCGCTGTGCCTCGCCCCCCGACAGGGTGCCCGACGGCCGGTCGAGCGAGAGGTAGCCCAACCCGATCTCCGCGAACGAGTCGAGGAGGTGTTGCAGCCCGGTGAGCAGCGGCGCGACCGACGGCTCGTCGATGCCCCGGACCCAGTCGGCCAGGTCGCTGATCTGCATCGAGCAGACGTCGGCGATGCTCTGGCCCTTGATCTTCGAGGACCGGGCCTCCGCGCTGAGTCGGGTGCCGTCGCACTGGGGACAGGTCGTGAACGTCACCGCCCGCTCCACGAAGGCGCGGATATGCGGCTGCAGCGCGTCGACCTCCTTGGACAGGAACGACTTCTGGATCCTCGGGATCAGCCCCTCGTACGTCAGGTTGATCCCGTCGACCTTGATCTTGGTGGGCTCCTTGTGGAGCAGGTCGTGCAGCTCTCTCTTCGTGTACTTGCGGATCGGCTTGTCCGGGTCGAAGAAGCCGCAGCCGCGGAAGATGCGGCCGTACCACCCGTCCATGCTGTAGCCGGGGATCGTGAGCGCGCCCTCGTTGAGGGACAAGCTGTCGTCGTACAGCGCAGACAGGTCGAAGTCGGTGACCGAGCCCATGCCCTCGCAGCGCGGACACATGCCGCCGAGGCGGGTGAAGGTCGCCTTCTCGGTCCTCGTCTTGCCGGCGCCGCGCTCGATCGTGATCGCCCCGCGGGCCGTCACGGAGGGGACGTTGAACGAGTATGCGTTGGGCGAGCCGATGTGCGGCTGCCCGAGCCTGCTGAAGAGGATGCGCAACATCGCGTTGGCGTCGGTGGCGGTGCCGACCGTGGAGCGCGGGTTGGAGCCCATCCGCTCCTGGTCGACGAGGATCGCGGTCGTCAGCCCTTCGAGCACGTCGACGTCGGGCCGAGCGAGCGTCGGCATGAAGCCCTGCACGAAGGCGCTGTAGGTCTCATTGATCAGCCGCTGCGACTCCGCGGCGATCGTGCCGAAGACGAGCGAGCTCTTACCCGAGCCCGAAACGCCGGTGAACACCGTCAGCCGCCGCTTCGGGAGCTCGACGCTGACGTCCTTGAGGTTGTTCACCCGCGCGCCGTGGACGCGAATCAGATCGTGGCTGTCGGCACCGTTCGTCGGCGTCACGTGACTCGATCTAATCAGCTTCGAGCAGGCCAGCGAGGTGGAGCCGAGCGCGCCGGCATTCGTTAACCTCCGCGCGCGCGTGCCCGTGCCGTCGGGTCGCGCAGTCGCCAACGAGGTTCAAAGGAGACTGGGATGAAGAGACGTCGCGCAACGTGGCTCGCGCTCGCAGCCGCGGCGGTGCTGTGCGTGCTCGCGGCTGCACCGAACGCGGCCGCCGCGCCGCCGAACCCGGGAATCGTCGTCGAGAACGGGGTCACGCAACCCGTGTTCGGCTACGCCGATGCGATCCGCGAACGTGTGTGGGTCGAGTCGAGCTTCGACACCGATCTGGACGGCGTGCCCGACCGGATCGCTCTGGACATCATGAGGCCCGCCGCGAGCGAGCAGGGCCTCGAGGTGCCCGTGATCATGGACGCGAGCCCCTACTACTCGACGCTCGGGCGGGGCAACGAGTCCGAGCTCAAGCGCGACCTGGACGGCGACGGCTTGCTCGACCGCTGGCCGCTCTTCTACGACAACTACTTCGTTCCGCGTGGCTACGCGGTCGTGCTGCTCGACATGGTCGGCACGAACAACTCGACCGGCTGCCCCGTCACCGGCGCCGCACCGGATCACCTGAGCGCCGTCCTCGGCATCGACTGGCTGAACGGCCGGGCGAGGGGCTACGACGCGGCTGGCAACGAGGTCTTTGCCGACTGGCACAACGGCCGGACGGGGATGATCGGGAAGTCGTACGACGGGACGCTCGCGAACGGCGCAGCGTCGACCGGGGTCGAGGGCCTCTCGACGATCGTCCCGATCTCGGCGATCTCCTCGTGGTACGACTACACCCGCTCGAACGGCGTCGTGACGCGGTCGAACAGTTACCCGTCGAGCCTTTCGAACACGGTCACCGACCCGGCGCGCCGCGCGCACTGCGCTGCGGTCCGGGCCACGATGGCTCTCACCGACGGGGACGAGACGGGCGACTACACGCCGTTCTGGGTCGAGCGTGACTACAACCCCGACGCGCGGAACGTGCGGGCGAGCGTCTTCGTCGTGCACGGGCTTCAGGACGACAACGTGATGCCCGACCACTTCTCGAAGTGGTGGGACGCGCTGCCGTCGAACGTGGCCACGAAGCTCTGGCTGACTCGCACCGGTCACATCGACCCGTTCGACTTCCGCCGCTCGCAGTGGGTCTCGACGCTGCACAGGTGGTTCGACCACGAGCTCCAGGGCGTGCGCAACGACGTGCTCACCGAGCCGGAGGCCGACATCGAGTACGCGGCCGACCAGTGGCGGACGTACAAGCGCTGGCCGGTCGACTCCCGCCAGGACGTCTCGCTGAAGCTTCTCCCCGACACGCCGACGACCGCCGGAGCCCTCGTGCTCGGGCCGCCGCCGACACCGAACCTCCCTCGTGTCCACCAGACGATCACGGACACGCCGTCCTTGAGCGAGACCAACGCGATCTCGAACCCGACGACGGTGACGGCGAACCGGAGAGTCTTCCTCTCGACGCCGCTCGAGGCCCCGGTGCACATCTCCGGCACGCCCCTGGTGCGGATCCGGGCTTCCGTCAACGCGACGGACACGAACTTCGGCGCCGTCCTCGTCGACTACGGGCCTGCGACGCAGGTTTCGCGCACTGGTGACGGGGCGCAGACGCTGGCGACGCAGGATTGCTGGGGCGAGGTGAGTGCGACCGACGAAGCCTGTTACTTCCAGGTCGCGAAGCGAGTCACGAACGTCACCCAGTGGCGCGTCTCGAAGGGCATCCTCGACGCGCTGAACCGCAACTCCTACGCGGTCGCCGAGCCGCTGCTCGCGGGGCTCGAGGAGTCGTTCACCTTCCCGCTCCTGCCCCAGGACTACATCTTCCCGGTCGGGCACAGGATCGGCCTCGTGCTCGTCGGGAGTTACTCGGGCTACAGCTCACAGGCGGACCAGAACCGCGCGACGATCAGCCTCAACGTGACCGAGACGCTCTTCGACCTACCGGTGGTGGGCGGCAAGGCCGCGCTCACCCGGGCCGGGCTCGAGAAGGTCACGCCGGCCGATCGCATCGAGACGCCGTTCGGGGAGCCGGCGAGCGAACCGAGCTCGGGCGACCTCAGGGACGGCTAAACGACCGAGCCGCCGACGCTCGCCCGAGGTCCGATCCCTCACGGCGAACGTCGGCGGCGATGCCTCCGACAAGAATCGTTCGCCTCGGCAAGCGAGAAAGGCCGCAGTTTCCGATAACTCCGGGCCGATGCACTTGACCCCTGAGCCGGTCGTCCGTAGCTTGGCGGATGCAGCGAGCGCGGGACGCGAGTAGGTCGAGTCCACGCCAGTAGGCCGTAGGAACAAGCCGCAAGGCCGAAGCCGAAAGTCCGTTGGAGTGGAGGACGAAAGCGCACCCGGCTCGCTGAATTTGTGGTCCATGCGGCTGCATACGCGATGCCGAATTACCGTTCGCCTGATAGCCGTTGGCCTCATGGAGGCCGCCGTCTGGGTCATCCGGATCCAGCTCACCCGCACGCGTCAATCGTGCCGGGCGAGTGATGAACCCCCTCGAGCAAGCCCCTCAGCTGCCGCAGCCTGCATGCTTGGATCGTGCGTAGGGTCGGCGTACACGGGAGGGCAACCGTGATCGACGGCTTCGGGGCGCAGTTCGTAGTGCCAGGGTTCGTTGCCGTAGATCTGGCAGAGCCCGTACTCGGCGCCGTGCTCGGACAGCCACGCCGTTGCATCGAACGGCCCAATGTCGACCGCGTCCCCCGACACGTGAGCGGACGTCTCCGCGGTGGCCACCCACCGGGCGGCTTCCTCTTCGGATCCGTACTCGGCAACCGCCTCACGAAGAAGCTGATTCTGGTACTCCGGCGAACGCCAGCCACTATCGACGAAGAACTCGACCCCGTCGTCCGCGGCGTCAGTTGCAGCCTGGCGCACGGCACCGAGCAGATTGAGGTCGAGGTTGGCTACACCCGGAATCTCGTCAGCAAAAACGGTCGCCCCGTCGGGGACGGCACCGTCAGCCTCGCCAAGCACACCACGGTGCTCACTGCGAGGTCCACGGTGCGTACTGCGAAGGACGTCGATGGGTGATGCAGCCGTCGAGGACGAGGACGCCTGCAACTGGTAGTTGAGGGCTGCGCCGAGCGCCGCGATGACGACGAGCAGGCCCGCGACACGGATCCTTCGAACCCGAATCCGACGCGTCGTTGTTCGTGCTGGTTGGCTGTAGGTCATGCCTCGATTCAAGGCAGCGTGGCGTTCTCAGCGCGTATCTGGTTTTCGATATGCCAGCGATATGCGCCGGCTCGCTAGCCTCGGAGCATGCGTGTGTTGATCGTCGAGGATGAGCCCTATATGGCAGAAGCCATCCGCGACGGCCTACGCCTGGAAGCGATCGCGGCAGACATCGCAGGCGACGGCGACACCGCTCTAGAGCTGCTGAGCGTCAACGCCTATGACATCGCCGTTCTCGACCGAGACATTCCCGGACCCACCGGTGACGAGATCGCCAAACGCATCGTCGTCGCCGGCAGCGGCATGCCGATCCTCATGCTCACCGCTGCCGACCGTCTCGACGACAAGGCCACCGGGTTCGAGCTCGGTGCCGACGACTACCTCACGAAGCCGTTCGAGCTCCAAGAGCTCGTGCTCAGGCTCAGAGCACTCGACCGCAGGCGCGCCCACAACAGGCCGCCCGTGCGAGAGATCGCTGGCCTGCAGCTGGATCCGTTCCGTCGCGAGGTCTACCGCGACGGCCGCTACGTCGCGCTGACCAGGAAGCAGTTCGCAGTGCTCGAAGTCCTCGTCGCTGCCGAGGGCGGTGTCGTCAGCGCCGAAGAACTCCTGGCGCGAGCATGGGATGAGAACGCAGACCCGTTCACCAACGCCGTGCGGATCGCTGTCTCGGGACTGCGCAAACGCCTCGGCGAACCCTGGATCATCGCCACCGTGGCAGGCGTCGGCTACCGCATCGACACTCAACGGGACACCGGGCGTGAGGGAGAAGACCGTGGATAGAGCCCCTGGTCTGAGCGTTCGCCTCAAACTCACTCTCAGCTACGCCGGCTTCCTCATGGTCGCAGGTGCCTTGATGCTGGCCGCCGCGTGGCTCGCCGGCCAGCCCGGGCAATCGTTTGAGTTCCTCCTGCGCTACGTACCCGACGGTGCGATCAGCGCCATCGGTGGCTTGGTGCCCGGGAACAACTCCTTCCTCCTGCGCGCTTTCGCTCCGGCCGCGGCCATCGTGCTGGCGTTTCTGCTGGTGTTCGGGCTCCTGGGAGGATGGCTTCTCGCCGGCCGGATGCTCGCCCCCCTGACGCGCATCACAGACGCCACACGCATGGCCGCGACCGGATCGCTCTCCCACCGAATCCGGCTACCGGGCCGCAGAGATGAGTTCCGCGAGCTCGCCGACGCTTTCGACACCATGCTCGCGCGGCTGGAAGCACATATCGCCGAACAACAGAGATTCGCAGCCAATGCCTCCCACGAACTGCGGACCCCGCTGGCGATCACGCAGACCCTTCTCGACGTGGCTCGCAAGGATCTGAACCGCGACACCGGCGAACTCGTCGACCGCCTCCACGTCGTCAACACCAGAGCGATCGACCTCACTGAAGCATTGCTCCTGCTCACCCGCGGCGATCAGCGGTCCTTCACCCGAGAACACGTCGACCTGTCCCTCATTGCGGAAGAAGCCACTGAATCGCTCCTCCCCCTCGCAGAACAACGTGGCCTCACCATCGAGACCTCCGGCGACGTGACCCCCACCATCGGCTCACACGCGCTCCTGCTGCAGTTGACCACGAACCTCGTGCAGAACGCGATCGTCCACAACCTGCCTGAACAGGGCACCGCGTGGGTCACGACCAGCGTTCACCCCAAGAGCGTGGTGCTCACCGTCGAGAACACCGGCGAGCAGCTCACCCCACAGTTGGTTTCCACGCTTGCCGAGCCGTTTCTTCGCGGCACCGAACGCACACGCACCGAGCACGCAGGTGTCGGCCTCGGCCTGGCAATCGTCAACAGCATCACCCAGGCACACGACGGAACCCTCACCCTCACCCCGCGGGCCGCCGGCGGGCTCCGCGTCACAGTGCAACTACCCGCCGCGCCAACGCGCACCGGCAGGTGACGATCTCACGACCGAGCAGGTGCTAGCTCGGCCGGGCTTCCGCGACCGCTGCACGGATGCGAGCAGCGCCGTCTACGAAGATCGGCGTCTCGCAGTGCGGGACGATCACCCGCTCGATCGGCAGCTCCGCGATCCGCTCGAGTGAGGCGAGCAGCGGCTCGCGATCGGCTTCGTCCACGAACACGTGCATGACGCCATCCCTCCCTGTAAGGACGTCGCCGGTCACGAGCGTGGCGTGTTCCTGGATGAAGAAGACGACCTGCTGCGGCTCGCCGTCAAGCTCCAACGCCTCGATCCCCGCGGGCAACTGGTCGGTCGTGGCCGGGTTCGGGATCTTCCGCCAGACGGCGTGCGGCGGCGTCCAGACCGATGCGCCGTACCGCTCGACCACCTCGGCCGTGCCGCGATGGTGTGCTCCCTGCGTGAGGAGCACCCGCACCGTCTTGCCGTGCGGATCGAAGCTGCCGTCCTGAGGGAGAAACGGATCGATGAGGACGATCTCGTCATCGGTCTCGCAGCACACCACGGGCACCGCTTGCGGCCAGTCCTCCCCCGGCTCCCACGCTGGGTGAGCGGCGAACCACCACGAAAGCGAACTCACCCGAGGAACATAAACGCGACTCGTGGGGCATGCTTGCGCTCGTGCTCCCGCGGCGCCTGACGATCCCTTCCGGTTCCGAGTCGGCCTGACGTGCGGATCTACGTCGCGGGCGCGCTCTTCTCCGAGGCCGAGCGGGCGTGGCTCGACGGACTCGCAGCGAGGCTTCGCGGCGAGGGGTTCGAGTGCTTCGTGCCGCACGAGCAGTTCGGCGAGCTGACGGAGCTCACGCCCGCCGAGGTGTACCGCGTCGACGCCGAGGGCGTGCGCTCCGCGAACGTGCTGCTCGCCTGGCTCGACGGGCCGAGCATCGACGACGGCACGGCCTGCGAGATCGGGATGTTCGCCGAGCTCGTCGAACGCGACGAGAGGCGGTACCGCGGCATCGTCGGCCTCGTCACGGACCTGCGCCTCGAGCGGCGGAGGGGAAACGCGGCCGGCGACGGGATGAACCTCTTCGTCGCCGGGGCGATCGAGGCTTGCGGACGCATCTGCTGGTCAGTCGACGAGGCGGTCGAGGCGCTGCGGGAGCTCGAGTCGCAGCCCGACTGACTGCGATCATGCGGCCGGATCGGCCACGTACGGATCGACAAGTGAACCGGACGGCTCGACTCGTAGACCAAGCGCGTAGCCACACGCCTGGGCCAGCGTTCGGGAATGTCCCCCAAGCGACTTGCCTTGCCGACGTCTTGTTTCAAGGGGATACTCGCGCGGATCGCATACTCGTCTAGGGAGCGGTCATGCGCGGAGCGGTGGTGCTAGTGCTGGTGGGTGGTGTGCTGTGCCTGGGGGCGTGCGGCGGCGACGAGGACGACGCGGCGGACGCGAGCGTGGCCTCGACCACCGCGCCACGCGCCGAGCCGGCCCTGATCCGGACGAGGATGGACATCGCCGACACTGAGCGCGCGGAACCGATCGCCACCGGCGAAGTTCTTGACGGGTCCACCCTCGGGGACTCGCCCTTCTGTGCGCGCGGAACCGTCCGGGATTCCCACGGGAGTAACGATCCGACCGTGTGGCTGATCGTGGAGACGATCACCTGCCCGGAGGGCACCGTGAAATTGCGCTTCACGCCGGAACCGGCGCAGGGCATGAATCAAACGGGCTCGTGGACGATCGTCAGCGGCACCGGCACCTTCAAGGGCCTACGCGGGAGCGGCGAGATGGAGGTTGTGTACGGCCCCGACGCCGACTCGCCTACTCACGTGACGTTCACCGGGACCGTCACGCGCTAGAGATCACGGTGAGGTGCGTAGGAACCACAGCAGCCGAAGAACCCGGGGTGCCGAACAAGGACTCTTGAGCCTTCGCGTGGGCAAGCGTTCGGGAAGGTCCCCTGAGCGTGGGCGTCTCGATGGGTGCACCAGGGATAAGATCGCGTCGTGCAGAAGGCGACGCCCATGATCTCGTACGAGGACGTTGCTGCGGCGATCGATTGGCTGGGCGAAGCATTCGGCTTCCACGAAGCCGGGGAGCGATACACGGATGCTGACGGTCGGGTGACGCATGCCGAACTAGAGTTGGGTGGCGCCACGGTGATGCTCGGATGGCCGGGCTCGGACTACCACAGCCCGGCTCACCACGCTGCGGAATGCGAGCACGCTCGACGCTGGTTGGCGACACCGTGGGTGATCGACGGCGTTCACGTTACCGTCGACGACGTCGACGAGCACTACGAACGGGCTCGTTCGGCCGGCACAACCATCCTCCGTGAGCCGGAAGATCTTCCGTTCGGCAGGCTCTACAGCGCCGCCGACCTCGAAGGCCACCGCTGGATGTTCATGAGCCACACGTCGTCATAAGGCGGCTAATCGCGGACATCGCCGCCTGGGCCAGCGTTCCGGAATGTCACCCGACGGAGCGGAAGATCGACTGAACGGGCCAGAGTTCCGGCGCGGGATCGAACCGGCAATCGAACACAAGCGCCGCATCCGCGCCATCACCCGAGACGACGTGCTGCCACAGACGTGGCAGTCCTTCTGGGGCATCCGCGCGGAAGAAGTGGCTGAGCGCGGGCTGGCCGAGTCCGTCGAGATGTTCGTGCGTCCCAAGAAGGGTTGGCTCCGTGTCAAGACGCACGCCGGTCTCCTCACGAACCTCGCGGATCGCCGCTTCGACCAACCCTTCGTCTCGATGAACACCGCCAGCAGGAACCTGTGTTCCGGCATCGGGATGGTCGCGGTGGTCAAAGACGAGCAACCCATCCTCCCGTTCGACGTAGACGACGACTCGCTTCCTGAGGGGCATCCGGTGATCGTAGGCCGCTAGGCATGGAATCCGTCGGCTGGGCCAGCGTCCTGTCGCCCGCATGGCGCGAGGCCGACGAGACGGTGCGCACACTCGTCACGCGAAGCTTGATCGTCGTGCTCGGGAACGCGAACGAGTTCGACGAGCGGCTGTCTCGGCACGTGGTCTAGGCCGAGGAGCTGACGCTCGGCTCTTACAATGGCCCCGTGGGCAGCGACCCGGAAGATCGGCGGACCGACGACGGGCAGCGCGCGCTCGACGAGGCGCGGTGGGACGCCGCCCGGGAGGCATTCGAGTCCGTCCTCGGCGACCAGGAGACACCCGAGGCGCTCGACGGGCTGGGTCTGGCGCTCTGGTTCCTCGGCGACGCGGCCGGAGGGGTCGCTGCGCGTGAGCGCGCCGTCGAGGGGTACGCCCGCATTGGGCGCTGCGACGACGCAGCCCGCACGGCCGTCTGGGTCTCGCACCAGCACTTCGTCGCCGGACGGGCGTCCGCGGCCCGCGGCTGGCTCGCACGGGCCGAGCGAGCAGTGGATGGGTCGGGCCTCTGCGCCGGGCAGGGCTGGGTCGCGGTCGAGCGGGCACGACACGCCGAGACCGTCGAAGAGTGTGCGGGGCACGCGCGCCGTGCGCTGGAGATCGCGCGGCAGACCGACGCCGGAGACCTCGAGGTGTTCGCCGTGAGCCTTCTCGGGCGCGCAGAGGTGAGCGCGGGCCGACGGGACGAGGGGATGAGACTGCTCGAAGAGGCGATGGCGGCGGCCTCGGCGGGTCGCGTCCGCAACGTCCACACTCTCGCGGAGGCCTACTGCAACCTGATCTCCGCGTGCACGAGCGCCGGCGACTGGGAACGCGCGACCGAGTGGTGTGAGCTCGTGGACGAGTTCGCGCGCGAGCACGAGACCGCACCGCTCTACGGGGCGTGCCGCACGATCCACGCCGACGTCCTGCTCGCGCGGGGCCGGTGGGAGGACGCGGAGCGCGCCCTGCAGAGCGCGCTCGACGTGCACGCGCGCTACGTCCCGCAGCTCGCTGCGCCGACGGTGGCGGCCCTGGCCGAGCTGCGCGTGCGCCAAGGCCGTCTGGCGGAGGCCGAGCAGCTCCTCGTCGGCAGGGAGGAGCACTCGGAGTCGCTCCGCGCGCTCGCGCATCTGCGTCTGGCCCAGGGACGTCCGCAGGTGGCGGCGGCGCTGCTCGAGCGGGGCCTGCTCGGAGCGGATGGTGACGCGATGCGGTCTGCTCAGCTGCTCGCGCTCCTCGTCGACGCACGCTTGGCCGAGGGTGAGACCGACGCGGCCGAGGCCGCCACGCACAGGCTTGTGGAGCTGGCCCGGCGCTCGAACACCGCCGTCGTCGGCGCGCGGGCCGAGCTCGCCGCCGCCCGCACGCACGTCGCCGGGCAACGGGCGGATGCAGCGGCGGAGGCCGCCCGCCGGGCGCTCTCCGCGTTCGGGGGGCTCGGGATGCCGTACGAGACGGCGGAGGCACGTCTCGCGCTCTCCCTCGCGCTCGTCCACGAGAGCCCTGAGCTCGCCGTCGAAGAGGCCCGGGCCTCCTACGCGGCCTTCCGTGAGCTCGGCGCGACCCGGGCCGGCGATGCCGCCGCGGCGGTGCTGCGCGAGCTCGGCACGCCCCCGGGCGCCCCACCGCGCGCTGCCGGCGAGCTCACCGCTCGCGAGCGTGAGGTGCTGGGACTGCTTGGGCTGGGAATGTCGAACGGCCAGATCGCGGAGACACTCGTGATCAGCGAGAAGACTGCCGGGCACCACGTCAGCGCCATCCTGGCCAAGCTCGGCGTCCGCAACCGTGCGGCCGCCGCCGCAGTCGCGGCGCGCAGCGGAATAGGCGCAAAGTAGGGAGTCCTCCCGATGTATGGCGGCGCTCGCCGCTGCACACTGGCCGAAACACCGAGAAGGAGGACGAGATGAGCGTTCAAATCGCAGACTCGGAGCTCAAGGCGCGCCATCGCGCGATGTGGGGCTCCGGCAACTACCCCTTGATGGTCGACACGTTCCTGCTGCCCGTCGGCGAGCGGCTCGCGGAGGCGTGCGATCTCGGCCCCGGCGTGCGCGTGCTCGACGTCGCGGCCGGGACGGGCAACGCGTCGCTGCCCGCCGCCCGTCGCGGCGCCGAGGTCACCGCCAGCGACCTGACGCCGGAACTGCTCGACGCCGGCCGTGAGCTCGCGGAGGCCGAGGGGCTCGAGCTCGACTGGGTCGAGGCCGACGCCGAGAACCTGCCGTTCGCGGACGAGTCGTTCGACGTCGTCATGTCCGCGATCGGCGTCATGTTCGCGCCGCATCATCAGGCCGCGGCCGACGAGCTCGTGCGCGTCTGCCGGGTCGGGGGGAAGGTCGCCGTCCTGAGCTGGACCCCGGAGGGCATGCTCGGCGACCTCTTCGCCACGATGAAGCCGTTCGCGCCCGCTCCCCCGCCCGGCGTGCTGCCTCCACCGCTGTGGGGCGGCGAGGACTACCTGCGGAAGCTGCTGGGCGACCGGGTGGAGCTCGAGACGCTCGAGCGGGACTTGCTGGAGATCACCGCCTTCGAGAACCCACGCGGGTACGGCGAGCATTTCAAGGCCCACTATGGGCCGACGATCGCCGTGCGGGCCAATGCGGAGCGCGAGGGTCGCGCGCAGGAGTTCGACGAGGCGCTCGACGCCTTCTGCGACAAGTGGAATCTCGGCACGCCGGAGCAGGGCCGCTTCGAGCAGGAGTACCTCGTCGCCGTCGGCACCAAGCGCTGACGCCACGCCTCGAAGGCCACGAGGACCTCGTCGCAGAGCACGGCGGGGCGATCGTGGCCTTCGGGGTGGTGGCTGGACGGGCATCTGGACGAATCCCCCATCAGCAGACGGATGCCCCCGACAAGAATCGAACTTGTGCACGCGGTTTAGGAAGCGGCGTTCGTTCGCTGGAAATCACCTGCATTTGAGGCAAAACTCTGCTACGCGCGGCCGGCGGCGCGCCAGTGCTCGCGCCAGCGCGTCCTTCGTCTGCGCCGTCCCCGGCCCCGCCCCGGGGGCTCGGGCGAGAGGACGCTGACCCAGTCGAGCGCAGCGGGATGTGCGGCCTTGAAGCTTCGGTTCATACCCAGCCCTAGAATCAGGGGATCGACTGGGAAGTCCTCATCAGCCGGCTTGCCGGGGTGTCGAACCGGTGCGTCGGCGCCGACGCTAAGTCGAAATCCTTCTCGCGACACGTCCATCGCCCGCCGCTGCGGCTGCAGCCCTACGCCTGTGGTCGCTCGTCCAGCGACTGAATCTGCAGCGGCGGGCGCCGGCGATGGACGGAGAGATAGCGAACGCCGCGTCCGCCGGCGGTGATCTTCCGGCGGCGGCCCTTGCCGACGATCACCGTCTCCTCTTCCATGAGCTCGCGGATGTCCTCCTCGACGCGCAACTCGAGCGAACCGCCCAAGACGACGAGGAGCACGTCGCGTTCGTCGTTGACGTGTTCCGGCGGGCCGTCCCCAGCGCTCCAGACGAGCACTGTCGCGTTCAGGTCTTCCGACTCGGCGCCCCAGACGGGTCCCCGCCCCTGCAGCGGCATGTCGTGGAGCTCGAGCATCGATAGGCGGTCCCCCACCACGCGCTCGATGAGCGGGAAGAGCTCGCGCTCCTCGAAGCGTACGTGAGCCTCGAGCAGCTCAGCGAGTTCGCGCATCGGCGCGGTCTCGCCATTCGCCAGTCGCCCCGCCAGCAAATGCAGTTGCTGATGCTCAAGCAGAGCCCTCACGACCAGCGGCCGTGCCTCCTCTGAGTAGGCGACGAGCGGGAACAACCGCTCCTCCTCTTCGCGAAAGTGGCTCACGGACTCCGCGGCGAAGAAGCGCCAGAATGCGGCGGCCTTCGCGGGGGCGTCGGCTCGGTCGGCGGCCACACGGAGCCGCCGTGCGGCCAGCAGCGCGTGGTGGTGGTCGTGCGAAAACGGGATCAGGGCTCGGTTGCGCTTCACGCCTCGACGTTAGCCGTCAAGCTGGTCGCGTATGCAAAGGGTCGGTTGGAGCTATCCCTTTCTCGTGAACGTCGATGCGAAGCGCGTAATACTCCTCGCGTGGGAACCACGGTTGCCGAGGCCGTCGTGCTCCGCGGCAGATGATCCTCTGCGGCGTCGATCGATCCGACGAGGCGGCGCAGGCCGCGCGGTTCGCGGCCGATCTGGCCGTGCGAGTCGGCACACGGCTGATCCTGTTGCACGCGGCGCCGCAGCCGTGGGTCTCGACCCACAGCCCTGAGTCCAACGAGCGCATGCGTGAGCAGGAGGCGTTCGAGCGCGCGGGACACCTCGGGACCGTCGTCAATCCCATCCATATCGATCCTGCCGCCTCGGCGGAGCGGGTTGTGGAGTTCGGTCAACCGGTCGACGTGCTGCGTTCCGTCGCGGAGTCGCGCGGTGTTTCGCATCTCGTGGTCGGCTCACGGGGCCAGGGCGCCGTCGAAGACCTGCTTGCTGCCAGCACAAGCGGAGCGCTGGCGCGGGAGGCGCCGTGCCCGGTGATCCTGGTTCCGGCCGAGCCCGCCTCGTGGAGCGAGGACTCCGCCGACGCGACGATCGTCTGCGGCGTGGACGGTTCCGACGGTTCACGCGCGGCGGCCCGACACGCGGGTGAGCTGGCGCAGCTCCTGAATGCGCGACTCGTGCTCGCGACCGTGATCGAGACACTCGGTGACGAGGCGCCCGATGCCCTGGTCGAGGAGATTCGAGCCGGTGCGCCGGACGTCCGCGTCTACTTCCAGACGTTGAGCGGGGTGGCAGCGGACGAGCTGCTCGAGCTCGCGCGCCGGCGGGAAGCCCGGCTCGTTGTCGTCGGCTCGCGCGGACGAGGCGCAGTCAAGGCCGCAGTGCTGGGCTCCGTCTCCAGCCGTGTCGTCCAAGAGACGGACCGGCCGGTCATGGTCGTGTCGAAGCGTTCGGCGACCATGAGCTGAGAGCAGCTCGCGAGCTATCAAACGAACGCCGCCGATGACGCCTTGCCGTGGTGCGTTCGTGTGTGACGACCTCAGTCCGTGGGGAACCATCTGTGCACGACCTGAGGAGGCAAGAACATGAAGGTCACGATCATCGGCGCGGGCAACATGGGCCGCGGTGTCGGCACCCGTGTCGTGGCGGGCGGTCATGAGCTCGAGATCCTCGACCGCGATCCGGCGGAGGCGCAGAAGCTCGCCGACGAGCTCGGCGGCGGCGCGATCGCGCTGGACAGCGCAAGCACGATCGCCGGCGAGGTCGTCGTGCTGGCGCTCTACTACCCCGGGATCAAGGATGCAGTCCGGCAGTATGCGGACGACCTCGACGGCAAGGTCGTCGTCGACATCACGAATCCCGTCCATACGGAGACGTGGGATCGACTGGCGACGCCGCCGGGGACATCATCCGCGGAAGAGATCGCTGCGCTCGTCCCGGCGGGGACACCGGTGGTGAAAGCATTCAACACCACCTTCGCGGCAACCCTCGTCGGCGGGGAGGCCGGAGGTCAGCAGCTCGACGTTCTCATCGCCGGCGACGACGATGGTGCCAAGGAAAAGGTCTCTCAGCTCGTCTCCGACGGCGGCCTACGACCGATCGACGTCGGCCCGCTTGCCCGCGCGCAGCAGCTGGAGCAGCTCGGCTTCCTGCACATCTCACTTCAAGAGCCGCTCGAGCTGGGCTACGCGAGCACGATCAAGCTGCACCCGTAGCCGCGCAGAACCCGTCGCGGCGGGCGGCAGCTACGTCTGTTGGAGCGTGGCGCGGACGAGCTGCTTGAGCGATTCGGAGTCGTATGGTCCGTCGTGGCGCCGGTCGTTGACGAACAGGCCGGGTGTGCCCGTCACGCGGCTCGCGTCGGCGCTGTCCACGTCCTCGGCGACGCGGGGCGCGTGCTCCCGCTCGCGCAGGTCGTCCCAGAAGCGGTTCTCGTCGAGGCCGATCTCCCGCGCGTACGTGCGCAGCTGGGGGAGCAGCAGCGCGTCCTGGTGCCCGATCAGCAGGTCGTGCATCTCCCAGAACCTTCCTTGCGCCGCGGCGGCCTCGGCGGCCTCGGCTGCGAGCTGCGCGTTCGCGTGGATGTCGGTGAGCGGCAGGTGCCGCCAGACGTAGCGCACGTCGTGCTCGCAGTCCCGGAGCAAATCTGTGATCGCAATCTCCGCGTCGCCGCAGTAGGGGCACTGGTAGTCGCCGTACTCGAGCAGCGTCACCGGCGCGTCATGACGGCCGCGGACGTGGTCCCGCTCGGGATCGACGGCGACCGTGAGGTCGGCGAGCGGCTCGACGGGGATTAGCCCGCTCCTCCGGAGGACATGCTTCGGGATCTGCTCGGCGCCGACGAACACCAGCAGTGCGAGCACGGCCGCGAGCACCGACGCGGCGAGGATCCCGATCTTCGCCTCGTCGACTACCTCCCCCTCGAGCGCGATCTCGGCGATCAGCAGCGAGAGCGTGAAGCCGATTCCCCCCACCGCCGCGCCGCCGAACGCGCTCGGGAGCTCGACCGTGAGCGGCAGCCGGCCGAGGCGCGGATGCGAAGCGGCGAGCGTCGTCAACCCGATCCCGAGGAACTTCCCGACCACGAGCCCGAGGAGGACACCCAGCGTGACGGGCGACCGGACCGCGCGCGAGAGCAGCTCGGTGTCGATGCGGACGCCGGCGCTCGCGAGCGCAAAGAGCGGGACGACGACGAAGCTCGACCACGGGTGCAGGCCGTACTGGAGCCGCTCATTCGGGGAGATCGCACCCAGCACGCGGCGTCTCGCGGCGCGGGCGTGCTCAGGGGTGGGCTGCTCGCGGAAGAGACGCGCGACCAGGGTCATCTGCTCCAGGTCCTGCCGCTCGGGGGGCCGGGCGCTCACGGCCAGACCCATGAGCACACCGGCGATCGTCGCGTGCACGCCCGACTTCGTCGTCGCGACCCAGACCGCGATCGCGAGCAGCGTGTAGAGAGGCGGCCCGCCGATCCCGAGGCGGCGGAGGCCGACGAGCGCGCCGAACAGCACCACCGCGACGGTGAGCGCCGGGAAGGAAAGGGTCTCGGTGTATGCGAAGGCGATCACGACCAGCACGCCGATGTCGTCGGCGATCACGACGGTGAGGACGAAAGCACGGAGCCGCTGGGACGCCCGCCGGCCTGCGAGCGCGAGCACCCCCAACGCGAACGCGGTGTCCGTCGCCATCACCATCCCCCACCCGTGCGCCGCGTCGGTGCCGCCGGTGAACGCGAGGTAGATCGCGACTGGGAGCAGCATTCCGCCCACGGCGGCGAGCAGCGGCGCTGCCGCGCGGCGTCCGTCCCGAAGCTCGCCCATGTCGAACTCGCGGCGCACCTCGAGCCCGATCACGAAGAAGAAGATCGCCATCAGCCCGTCGTTGATCCAGAAGTGGAGGTCGCCTTCGAGCGACCAGTCGCCGAGACTGAACCCGAGCTCCGTCGACCAGAGCGAGTCGTAGCTCGACCCCCACGGTGAGTTGATCCACAAGAGCGCGGCGACCGCGGCGACGAGCAGGACGAGGCCGCCGCTCGTCTCCGTCTGCAGGAACGCCCGCAGCGGGACGGCGACATTCCGCGCCCAGGCGCTCTGGCCCACCGCAGGTCCGGTTGCGGTCGTCACTCTCCGCCGGCGAGCGGCTCGGCAATCCGAACCTGATCGAGATGCGTGCAACCGTCCACGTCGAGCGCCGTACTCTGACAGCGGCACCGCCGCGTCGGCGATCGAGCTGCGTCCGCTTCAGCGGCCTCGCAGCCTTGGCATGATCACGGTCATGGCTTCTCGCGGCGGCACGCGTCTCCTGATCGCTACCGGCGAGGCGGCAGCTTCCGAGGACGCGCTGCCGCGGCTTGTCCGCGCGCTGATCGAGAGTGCATCCGAGCTGCTGGTGATGACGCCGATGCTCATCAGCAGGCTCGAGTGGCTCGCGTCCGACACCGATCGCGCGCGCTACGACGCCGACGAGCGACTGGCGACCGTGCTCGACCAGCTCGACACGCTCGCGCCGGAAACGAACGTCCGCGGCCGGGTCGGCGACGACACGCCGTTCACGGCCTTCACCGACGCGATCCGGGACTTCAGCCCCGATCACATCCTGATCGCCCTGCGCGGCAGCGACCACTCCGGCTGGCAGGAACGGGGACTGCTCGACCAGATCATGGAGTTCGGCATCCCGATCACCGTCTTCGAGCTCGACCGGGCGGGGCGGCCGCCGATCAGGGCGTAGCGGCAGTGGAAGCGGGAACAACGGACACCGGCATTTTCGCGCGCATCGTCTGCGGCGTCGACGGCACCCCGGAGAGCCTGTTCGCCGTCAAGCAGGCGAACCGGCTGCGGCCGTCGGGCGGGAGCCTGGGACTCGTGGCGGCCGTGAGCCTCGCCAAGGCCGCGCACGCTGGGATGGCCGCCCGGCACGCCGCCGAGCTCCTGCAAGACGAGGCCGAGCAAGCCGTGGCGGCAGCAAAGGAACTCGCCCCAGCTGAGAGCAAGATCGTGAACGGCGATCCGGCTACGGTTCTCCTTGGAGAGGCCCAGTACGCGACGCTGGTCGCGCTCGGCTCGCACGGTCGCCGGCGGACCACCGGGATGCTGCTCGGGACGGTCGCGGCGAGGATGTTGCACGAGGCGCCCTGCTCGGTGCTGATCTCCCGCCCGGCACGCGATCCGGACACGTGGCCTCAGGCGATTGTCGTGGGCGTGGATGGTTCTGCCGAGTCGGGCCTCGCGGCCGCCGCGGGCCGTTTTGTCGCAAGCTCCTGCGGGGCTGAGTTACGCATCGTGTCCGCGACGAGCGATCAGGTCGATCGCGAAGCGGCGCGGCTAGTCGCACCTGAGCTCGAGGAGCGGGACGGCCGCGCTCTCGACTTGCTCGCGGGCGAGTCCGAGACGGCCGACCTCGTCGTGGTCGGAAGCCGTGGGCTGCAGGGTCTGAAGGCGCTCGGCAGCGTCAGCGAGCGGATCGCCCATCAGGCGAGCTGCTCGGTACTCGTCGTTCGCGGCGCTGCGCCGAGCTGATCGGCCGAGTAGATGAGCCCCATCCGGCCGACGGTGACGCTGATCGGGCGGCGGCTCGAACCGGAGCATCACCGGGTCCGCGACTTCCTCACCCGGATCGCGCAGCCCTACGAATGGCTCGAAGCCGGGTCGGCAGACGCGGAGGCGGCGCTGGCCCGGCTCCGAAGACCGGAGCTCAAGCTGCCGGTCCTGGTCGACGGGGACGGCGTTCTGTCAGCCGTCACCGCTCAGACGCTCGCGGAGGCGTGGAACATGTCGCGGCCGCCGTCCCGCCGGGAGTACGACATCGCGATCGTCGGCGCCGGTCCCGCCGGGCTCTCTGCCGCGGTGTACGCCGCCTCAGACGGCCTCTCGACGATCCTGCTGGAACGCGACGTCCCCGGCGGGCAGGCGTCTCATACGTCCTCGATCGAGAATTTCTTCGGCTTTCCGGAGGGCATCGGCGGCGCCGAGCTCGCGCGGTTGGCCGGCCGTCAGGCGGAGCAATTCGGCGCCGAGCTGACGTTGCTACGCGGTGCGAGCGGCAACCGACGGGAGCCCGACGAACGGTTCGTGATCGAGGTGGAAGGCAACCACGAGGTCGCGGCGCCCGTTGCCGTCGCCGCGACCGGGATGGATTGGCGCCGGTTGGCGGTCGAAGGCCTCGACGACCTGCTGGGACGGGGCGTCTACTACGGCGCGGGACGCAGCGAAGCCGCGCAATGCAGCGGCGACGACGCGATCGTGGTCGGCGCGGGCAATTCGGCCGGGCAGGCCGTTCTCCACCTCGCGCGAGCGGGTGCGCGTGTGACGATGCTCGTGCGCGGCGATCGGCTCGGCCGGACGATGTCCGACTACCTCGTGCGGCGGATCGAGGAAAGCAGGCTGATCGAAGCGCGCTTTGGGACCGAGGTGGGCGCCGTGCATTCCAAGGACGGGCGGCTCGCGAGCGTCACCGTCGCCAGTCGCGACGGTGGGCACTCGAGTCTGTCCGCCCGCGCCCTCTTCGTCTGTATCGGCGGCGTCCCCAGAACAGCCTGGGCGGCGGGCAGCGGTGTCAGCACCGACGCCGCGGGCTACGTCCTCACAGGCCCCGATCTGCTCGACCACGGCGAGCGGCCGACCGGGTGGCCACTCGCTCGCGACCCCCTCGTGCTCGAGACGAGCGTCCCCGGCCTCTTCGCCGCCGGCGACGTCCGCCACGGGTCGACCAAACGCGTCGCCGGAGCCGTAGGGGAGGGCGCGATGGCCATCGCGCTCGCTCATCGGCGTCTCGACGAGCTCGCGCCTAGGGGCTGAGCCCCGCGATCAGCCGCGCGGTCCGTCCGAGCCGGCCGGGTACTCCTCGAGCGGCACACGGTCCGCCCGCCAGTCGGCGAGCACGGGTGCCACCACGCGCCAGGCCCACTCGGCTTCGTCGGCGCCCACCGACAGCGCGCTGCCGCCGGTGAGGACGTCGAGGAGCACGCGGGCGTACGCCGGTAGCACCGCGGCGGGCGGCTCGCCCCGGAGCTCGACCGGAGCGGAGCTTCCGAACGCGCCCACGGTGAGGCTCAGGACGACCTCGTCGGGGCCGTCGATCCCGATCCAGAGCTCGTTCGCGGCGCCGCCGGCGCTCGGCCTGAAGCGGATCGCGACGCCCTTGCGGCGCCGCCTCAGAGCCTTCCCCGTCCGGAGCACGAACCGCGTCCCGCGCCAGCGCTCGCTGTCGAGCTCGAGCGTGAGCTCCGCGAAGGTCTCGGTGCCGCGCCCCGGGTCGACGCCCTCCTCTTCGGCATAGCCCTCGTAGCGAGCCCGCCGAGACGCCAGTGGGCGAGCGGCTCGCAGGACGTCGACCTTGCGCGCGCGCAGCTCGCGCTCGTCCGCCCGCGCGGGGAGCTCCGCCGCCGCGAGGCAGAGGACCTGGAGCACGTGGTTCTGGAGCATGTCCTTCAGAGCCCCGGCGGCGTCGAAGTAGCCGGCGCGGCCTTCGAGGGCCAACGTCTCCTCCCAGAGCACCTCGATCTGCTCCACGTGCGTGCCGTTCCAGAGCGGCTCGAGCGCGGGGTTCTGCCGGAGCGCCAGCAGGTTGTGCGCCGTCGCCATGCCGAGGACGTGGTCGACGCGGAAGATCGCCTGCTCGCCCGCCTCGCCCACCGCCTCCGCCAGCAGCCGGTTGAGCGCCACGGCGCCCTCGAGATCCTCGCCGAACGGCTTCTCGAGCACGATCCGGCTGCCGCCCGGCAGGCCCGCTCGCCGCAGGCCCTCGACGGCGGCCGGGAACAGACTCGGCGGCAGGGCCAGGTACGCGGCCACGGGCAAGCCCGGGCCGTCGACCCCGGATGCGACACTCGCAGGGTCGGAGGCGTCGACCGCCCTATAGCGCAGCGAGCACAGCAGCGTCTCGCGCGCCGCCGCCGAAAGGTCGCCCGCGTGCTCGGCCAGGCTCTCGTCGACACGTCGCCGAAACGACTCCTCGTCCAGGTCCTCCCGGGACGCGCCCGTGATGGCGAAGCCTTCGGGGAGCTTGTCCGCGGCAAAGAGCGAGGCGAGCGCGGGGTAGAGGAAGCGGCCTGCGAGGTCGCCCGTGGCACCGAACAGCACGAGCCGCTCGATCACGGCGGGGTCACCCGGCGAACTCGCGAGCGGGCAGCCCTTCGACGCCGACGGCGGCGCGGAAGAGCGAGCCCGCCAGCGGCTCGTCGCCGGGATCGAGGCCTTCCCTCGACGTGGTGATGAAGAGCTCGTCGAGCTTCGGTCCGCCGAACGTGCAGGCCGTCACCTTGGTCACCGGCAGCTCGACCACCTCGTCGAGTGCTCCCTCTGGGGTGTAGCGGCGGACGGCGCCGCCGTTGGAGAGCGCGACCCAGACGCCGCCCTCGGCATCGACGGTGAGCCCGTCGGGCCGAGCGGCTCCGGTCTCCGCGAAAGGCCGCCGGCCCGTGAGCCCGGCATCGCGGTCGTACTCGAAGACGTCCACGCGGAACGTGTCCGTGTCGTTGTAGTACGCAAGACTGCCGTCCGGGCTCCAGTCGAGCCCGTTCGAGATCGTCACCTCGCCGAGCACGACGCGGACTGAGCGGTCTGGGTCGAGCCGGTAGAGTGCGCCGCCGCCCGGCCGCTTGTCGTAGGCCATCGAGCCGCAGTAGAAGCGCCCGTCAGGGTCGCAGCCGCCCTCATTCATCCTTACGCCCTCGTCGGTCCAGAGCTCGTCGAGCACGGTGAGGGTCCCGTCGGGCTCCTCGAGCGCGAAGCCCCGCTCGAGCCCGAGCACCGCGCCGCCCTGACGGCGGGGTCGAACGGCGGCGCAGATGCTGCCCACGTGCCGGCGCTCGACCGCCCCGCCCGCAGCCAGCGAGAGAACGTCGCCGGCCAGCATGTCGACCCAGCGCAGCCCGCCCCAACGCGGGGACCAGACTGGGCCTTCGCCGTGGTAGGCGACTGAGTCGGTGAGCCGCTCAGCCTGCATGAGCCGGTCCGGCGCGACGCTGGGCCACATCGCGCACGATCTGCCGGAATCGCTCCTCGGTCAGCTCGTACGGGATCATGATCGCGACCGCGAGCGCGAAGGCGGCCGCGGGCACGAGCCCGTTGGCGAACTTGATCGCGTCGAGCGCCGAGTCGGGCTGGATGGCGGCGCCGGCGACGTAGCCGCCGAGCCCGATCGTGTACGCGGCGGCGGCGGCGCCGACCGCTTGCCCGACCTTGCGCGTGAACGAGAAGATGGAGTACACGGCGCCCTCCATGCGGTGGCCGGACTGCCACTCGCCGTACTCGACGGTGTCGGCGACGAGCGCCCACATCAGGGTCGAGATCCCGCCGATGCTGACTCCGAGCACGGCGAAGGCGACGAACGCGACAGCCGGGACCGAGTCGGGCGCGAAGGCGACGCCGAGGGCCCCCGCCGTTCCGATCGCGCCGAGCATGATGTAGCCGCGCTTCTTGCCCAGCGCGCGGACGAGCTTCGGCGTGAGTGCGGCCGCGGCGAAGCTGCCGGCGGACTGGATGATCGTGAGCACGATGTAGTAGCCCGCGTTCCCGAGCACGTCGCGGGCGTAGTAGATCATCACGGTCTGGAGGGAGAACATCCCGACGAGGAAGGCGATGCTGGACAGGCAGAGCAGCACGAGCGGCCGGTTGCGCCGCAGCGACGCGAGCGTCTCGCTCAGGCCAACGGGCTCCTCGGCTTCTCGCACCTGCTCCCTTGCCGTGAAGAAGGTCGCCAGGTAGCAGGCGAAGCCGACGGGGACGAGCACGATCGTGACGGTGGTCAGCGCTGCCTGGAGATCGTCGGCGCTCTCGATCAGCGGCGAGACGACCACGGCGAGGGCGAGGATCGCGAGCATCGTCCCGATCGTTCGCGCGCTGGCGAGTCTCGAGCGCTCGTCCGTGTCCTGTGTCATCGCGGTCGCAAGCGAGCCATAGGGGATGTTGACGAGGCTGTACGCAAGCCCAAAGAGCGCGTAGGAGACGTAGGCATAGACAAGCTCGCCGCTTCCACCCAGGTCCGGGACGGTGAAGATCGCGACGTTGAGGAGCAACAGGGGCAGCGAGGCGAAGAGCAGGTAGGGCCGGAACTTGCCCCAGCGGCTGGAGGTGCGGTCGACGACGCGGCCGGCCACCAGGTCGGCGAGCCCGTCCCAGAAGCGCACGACGAGGAACAGCGTCCCCACCGCCGCGGCGGAGATCCCGACGACGTCGGTGTAGTAGAGGAGCAGGAACATCGAGGACATCGAGAACGCGAAGTTGTTGGCGATGTCGCCGGCCGCGTAGCCGAGGTAGTTCGAGGTCCGCAGTCGCTCGGGCGCGTCCGCCCGGTCGCTCACCGCCGGCCACGCCAGCGCCGGCGCAGCATGTGCGCCGCCGCCTTCGGCCGGCGGTCGCGGGTGAAGACGCCCTTCTTGTTGCCGTCCGCGCGCAAGACGCCCGGCGCGGTCGCGAAGTCGGCGAAGTTCCAGATCTGCTCGCCGACGACGGCCTCGTGGCGGTCGAAGACGCGGTGGAACATCTCGAGCACCTCGACCTGATACTCCTCGGTCCACGGCGTCGGCGTGACGCTGTGCAGGCCGGCGAACGTGTCAGCGCCGTACTCGGTGAAGATGATCGGCTTGCTGTGCGCCGACGTCCACGCGCGGATCTCCTCGTCGAGAGCCCGCTCGGCGCCGGGCAGATTCCCCGGGTGGGAGTACCAGCCGTAGTAGCGGTTCAGCAGCACGACGTCGAACAGGTCCGTGAGCACGTCGACGTCGGGCGTTGCGCCCATCACGTTGGCGAACCCGATCGGGCGGGAGGGATCGAGCCGGCGCGTCTCGGCCGCCAGCGGCTCGAAGTACGCGCGCGCTTCGGGCGTGACCGACTCCGGCTCGTTGGTGATCGTCCAGAGGACGACGCAGGGATGGTTCTTGTCGCGCGCGACGAGCTCACGGATCGCCTGCCGGTGCGCCTCCTGCGTCGCAGGCCCGATCGTCTCGGGGGAGAAGGTCGTGAACGGCTCGGCGCCGAAAGCGCCGGCGGCGAGGCCGCTGTTGATCCCGACTGCGGGTGTCTCGTCGATGACGACGATGCCGTGCCGGTCGGCGTACTCGAGCACCTCCTCCGCGTACGGATAGTGCGACGTGCGGAAGGAGTTCGCGCCGAGCCAGTCCAGCAGCGCGAAGTCGTGCACCATGAACGCGTTGTCGTGGCCCTTGCCGCGGACCGGGCTGTCCTCGTGCTTGCCGAAGCCGGTGAAGTAGAACGGCTCGTCGTTGACGAGGAACCGCGTGCCGTCCACGCGGACGGTCCGGATGCCGACCGGTAGCTCGTAGGAGTCGGTCGGGACGTCGCCGTCACCCCACAGCTCCACCGCCAGCTCGTAGAGGTAACCCTCGCCCGGCCGCCACGCGTGGACGTCCTCGACCATGAGCTCACCGGAGCTCCCGGTTGCTCGTGCGACCTCCACTCCTTCTGCGTCCCTCAGCGCCACCCGGATCTCGACGCGCTCGCCTCCGGCCGCCACCACGTCGTACCTGACCGTGCCGGTGGCTCCCTCGAGCCCGGTGATGACCGTGACATCGTCGATGTACGACCGCGGCGTCGTATAGAGCCAGACCGACCGGTGCAGGCCGGCGTAGTTGAAGAAGTCGTGGAAGTACGATTGGCGTGGCCCGTCGGGCGTATCCGTGATCCGCCCGGGCGGGATCGTCTGCCAGCTGAGGCGGTTGTCGACGGCGACGGTGATCCGGTTCTCCACGCCGAGCTCGACGACCTCGGTGACGTCGGCCTCGAACGGCGTGTAGCCGCCGGCGTGCTCGACGACCTGAGTGCCGTTCACCCAAGCCGTGCCCCGGTGCGTCGCGGCGTCGAAGCGCAGCACGATCCGCTCGCCGGCCAACCGCTCGGGCACGCGCACGGCTGTCTCGTACCAGACCTCGCCGACGTAATCGCGGATGCTCGCGTCCGCGAAGACGTCGTTGTAGCTCGCGGGCACGGGCGCCTCCCGGGCGCCTGGAAGGGGACCGTTCCACCACTCCTCCGCCCGGCCGACGCCTGCCTGGTCGAGCGCGAAGCGCCAGAGCCCGTCGAGCGACCTCCGTTCGCGCGTGCGCGTGTCGCGAGGCCTGAGCACCCGCGCCTCAGCGCTCCGAGCCGGTTCGGTAATTGCTCGCGAGCACGATCAGCGCGACGCAGCCGTCGACACCGAGCGCGACGGCGTCCAAGACCAGGTGGTAGAGCCTAGGGTCGTCGCCGTCGACGCCGTAGGCGTCCTGGACGTACGCCCGGCGCGCGCGGTCGTGAGCGCGCACGAGACGCGCTGCGGTCGGCCGGTCGACACCCTCGAACTCCATCACCTGCTCGACGCGGCGGTCCCGCGACCCGCCGAGGTAGACGTGGAGCGCCTCGGGCACCGCCGCGAGCACGACAGCGCCGCCACGACCGAGCACGACTCCCCCCTGCCGGCTCGCGCGGGCGAGGAAGTCCTCGATCTCGCCTCTCAGCCGGCGCTCGTCAAGCTGCACGCGTTCCACCGGGCGGCCGGTGGCCGTCCTCGCATCCGTGACCCGCGCCAGGTTCGAGACCAGCCGATCGACGCCGCGGCGCGGCCCGTCGTCCACCGGGGCGACGGCCCCCTCTGTGAGACCGGCCCGCTCGGCGATAGCCGAAGGAATCGCGCGATCGAAGAACTCCACGCCGAGCCGCTCCGCGACCCGGGGACCGATCACGCTTCCTCCTGCGCCGTGGAGGGCAGCCATCGTCACCACGGGAGGAGAATCGGCGTGGGCTGGGCTCATGGACCTCCAAACGCGAAACGAGTCACCATTCACGATCCTTTCCCGCGGTGGCGATGATGGCTAACGCGTGAGCGCGAGATCGATCATACGAGGCCTACAAGGCGCAACCGGGCCACCGCTTCAGCGAGTGGTCACCGATGCTTGGCCGCTGCTCCAAGGGACGGGCGCAGCGACATTGGCATGGCTGATCGCCAAGTATGTGCTCGACCACCCCGAGCCGTTCTTCGCCCCGATCGCCGCGCTCGTGGCGCTCAACACGTCCCTCGGCGAGCGGGGTCTCAACGCGCTGAGGCTGTTGCAGGGCGTGATCGTCGGCATCGCCGTCGGCGAGCTCACGCTCCTGACCCTGAACGGCGGCTACGGCTCGCTCGCGATCGCGATCCTCACCGCGACCGCAGTAGCCCGAGCACTGAACGGGGCTCGGATAGCCGTGGCGCAAGCGGCCGTCAGCGCCATCCTCGTCGTGGCCCTCGCCGACGCCGGCGCCGGCGCCGACAGGCTGATAGACGCGCTCATCGGAGCCGGTGTCGCACTCGTCTTCAGCCAGCTCCTCTTCTCACCGGAACCCGTGCGGCTCCTACGCCGCGCAGAGACGACGGCGCTGGCGGTGATGGCAGATGGACTCTCCTCCACCGCGAAGGCGCTCGAGCACGACGACGACGACGAACTCGCGGAGATCGCCGTCACACGTCTCCGTGACGTTCGGGACGACCTATCCGAGCTCGGCCGCGTGCGCCGCGCCAGCACTCGCGTCGCCCGACGCTCCCTCGTCTGGCGGTCAAGCGTGGATCCGGTGGTGCAGGAGAAGGAGAATGCCGGCCACCTCGACCTACTCGGGAGCAGCTGCCTCGTCCTCGCGCGGACGGCCGCGTCGCTCGGCTCCGCTGAACGCGCGAGACTCGCACCGGTCGTGCGCGAGCTCGCGCAGGCGCTCGAGGAGCTCGCCGGGGGGCTAGGCAACCGGACGGTACGCCAGCGCGCCGCCGACCGGAGCCTCGCCGTTGCGGTCCAGGTCTCGGCAGCCGGCGAGCTCGACTCGCCTCTCGCCGCAGCCGTCATGGCCGCGCGGATGGTCGCTACGGACTTGATGGTCTTCGCCGGCATCGAACCCGACGAGGCAGCTGCGGCGGTGCGGGAGGGAATGCAGTCGCAACGCGTCACTGTCCCAGCGGCGACTCCGCGGCTGCCGTTCAGCTGGCTGCGGTGGTTGCGGATGCCGTTCAGCCGGAAGATCTAGACCCGCTGCAGGTGCGTGTGCCGAACTCTTACGACCTTGTTCCCGTCAGCGACGTTTGAGGTCGAGTCGCCGCAGAAGCTGGGCGTTCAAGGCGGCGACGATCGTGGAAAGGCTCATCAGCAGCGCCCCCACTGCCGGGGCGAGCGTGATGCCGACGGGAGCAGCGACCCCGGCCGCGAGCGGGATCCCGAGCACGTCGTGACCGCCGTGACTGGCCGGCTTCGTGCTTCATGGATGCGTCTGCGAGACGGCGAGCTCAGCCACGCCCACGAGCTGTGCCGGCATGTCCCCGGCGTCGCGGACGGCGAACTCTCTCCACGCTCGCTCGGGCTTGCGGCTGCGCCCGGCGAGCCCGGCAACGGCCTCGAAGTCCGGATCGAGCACGATCACGCGCTCCTCGCCTGCAGTCTCGGCGATGAGGGCGTTCAGCGCCCGCTCGGCCGCCACGAGCTTGCCGCTCGACCGCCGGTCGCTGTCGTGCACGACGACGAATGGGATCCCGATGGCCTTGCAGATCCGCGCGAAGAGGGGGATGTTCGGCTTGCCTCCGCACTCGATGATCGATATCGCCTCCCGGTCGACGTCGTATCCGAGCGCCGAGAACACGAAGGGCAGAACGAGCTTCTCGGTCAGCCCCTCGACGAGTACGACGGCGCGGGCGAGGAAGAGCTCGCTGCGCGCGGCGTCGAACTCGGTCATGACGCGGAAGTCCTCGTCGGCGGTCACCGGGTCGGGCTGCAAGGCGCGCGTGCCGGTGCTCGGACGCCGCTCGACGAACACGAGCTCGTCCATCCGGGCCACGTTGAGGAAGGCGGGTGAGTGGGTCGAGTAGATGACCTGGTTCCCGTTCGTCGAGAACTCCCGCAGGGCGCGGTACAGGTACCGCTGGGCTTGGGGGCGGAGGTAGAGCTCGGGCTCCTCGATCAGCAGCAGGAGGCCTTCCAGCCGACGCGCGCCGCAGTCCTCCAGCGCATCGGCCAGCGAGAGGGCCCGTCCGCCCGAGCCCGCCCGGCGGCGGCCGACCGCTCGCCGGAAGACCTCCACGACCTCATTCGAGCCCTCGGTCGGAGCACCCGTGCCGGTCAAGACCGCCCCCGAGCGAGCTTCGGCGGGCAGGAAGAGGACGCGGGGCGCGCCGTCCTGCTCGATCACGACCTCGTGCGCCGGGTTCCCCTCGAGCGATGCCCGGCCGCCGCCCGCGAGCTCGACCCGGATCGAGATGCGTCCTCCACCGTTCTCGGCCACGTCAGCCGCAGTGACCGGAGCAGCGGCCGGATCCAGGGCGGCGCGGATCGCCGCCAGTAGGTTCGACTTGCCGGCCTCTGCCTCGCCGACGAGCGCACACAGACGGCCCGGCGCGAAGGAGACGTCGCGGGCGGTCCGGAAGCCGCTCACTCGGATCCTGGTGATGCCGAAGCGCGGGTGGGCGGTCGCTCGTTTCACGCTCCCGGGATTGTCCCCACTCGCGCCGAGCGGCGATGCCCGGATCGCAGACCGCCTAGGATCCGAACCGACGAGGAGGCCGGACGATCGCAGCACGCCATCTGGGTTTCAACGACGAGCAGGGCCTGCCGTGAGTGACGGCCCCACGCGGGAGCCGGTCCGTGTCCTCGTGTTCTCGGCCTCACTCCGGTCCGAGTCGCTGAACTCGCGCCTGGCCCGGCTGGCGGCGGCGACGGTCGAGGCGAACGGGGGCGACGTCGACCTCGCTTCGATGGAGGAGTTCGACGCGCCGTCCTACGACGGCGACGTCCAGGTCACCGACGGGTTCCCCGCCGGCGCCGAGGAGTTCCGCCGTCGCCTGGAGCTCGCCGACGCCTTCGTCGTGGCGTCACCCGAGTACAACTCCTCGATCCCGGGCGCCCTGAAGAACGCGATCGACTGGGTCTCGCGCTTCCGGCCGCAGCCGTTCAACGAGCTCCATGGGCTACTCGTGTCCGCGTCGCCGTCGATGGTCGGCGGCAACCGCGGGCTGTGGGCGCTCCGCATCCCCTTCGAGCATCTCGGCGCGCGGCTCTATCCGGACATGTTCTCCCTCGCCCAGGCACACAAGGCCTTCGACGCGGAGGGGCGGATCGCGAACGAGCCGCTCCAGGAGCGCTTCGAAGCCAACGTGGCGAACTTCATGGATCTGGTCGAAGCCTCCAAGCACTACCCGTGCATCAAGCGGGCGTGGGTCGAGTATCTGGGCGAGCAGCCCGACCCGGTACTCGACCGCGTCCAGTAGCGCGCCGGGGCGGTCCCCTTTCGTTCAGCGTGGCATCGTCCGCGGGTGGAGCAGAGACGCGTGAAGACACTGACGCTCGTCGCGGCGATTCTCGGTTCGGGAATCGCTCTTCTGGACGGCTCCATCGTCAACGTGGCGCTGCCGGCGATCGAGGACGATTTAGGTGGCGGCCTCGCCGGTCAGCAGTGGGTCGTCAACGCTTATCTGCTGACGCTCGGCTCGCTGATCCTGCTTGGCGGGTCGCTCGCCGACGTCTACGGAGAGCGACGGATCTTCGCGATCGGCGTGGCGAGCTTCGGGGTCGCCTCGGTTCTCTGTGCGGTCGCGCCGACGATCGAGACGCTGGTTGCCGCCCGGGCGGTACAGGGCATCACGAGCGCGTTGCTGACGCCGGCGTCGCTGGCGCTGATCGCGACGAGGTTCGGCGACGAGAAGGAGCGAGGCGCCGCGATCGGAACGTGGACGGCCTGGGGCGGAATCGCCGCCGTGATCGGGCCGCTCGTCGGCGGCGTGATCGTCGACGTCACGACCTGGCGTTGGATCTTCGGCGTCAACGTCCCCGTCGTCATCGCGACGCTTGCACTGCTCCGGTATGCCGTTGCTGCGGACGAGTTGGGCGGTCGCCGCACGCGGAGGATCGACGTGCGCGGTGCGCTGCTCGCCGCTCTTGGCCTGGCGGCTCCGGTTTACGCACTCGTGGAGCAGCCCTCGCGCGGTTGGACTAGCCCCATCGTGCTCGCGGGGCTTGCCGGAGGTGCCGCTCTCCTGACCGCGTTCGTCCGGTGGGAGCTGCGGGCGCCCGACCCGATGCTCCCGTGTGGACTCTTCTCCAGGCGCAACTTCGCGTTCGCCAACGTCGAGACGTTGTTCGTTTACGCCGGCCTGTCGTCCTTGTTTTTCTTCCTGACGATCTTTCTGCAGCAGGTGGCAGGCTGGTCGGCGCTTGAGAGCGGCCTCGCCGGGGTGCCTGTGACGGTCCTGCTCTTCTTCCTCTCGAGCCGCGTCGGCGCACTCTCCTCGCGGGTCGGACCGCGCCTCTTCATGGGCGCTGGCCCGCTCGTGGCGGCGCCTGGGGTTCTCCTGCTCGCCCGTGTCGACGAGGACGTCGGTTATGCGGCGGATGTTTTCCCGGCGATGGTGCTTTTCGGGTTGGGTCTCGCGCTGACCGTCGCTCCGCTAACCGCAACCGTGATGGCCGACGCCGGCCGCGGGAACAGTGGCATCGCCTCGGGCGTGAACAACGCGGTCGCGCGCGTCGCCGCGTTGGCCGGCATTGCCGCCGTGGGCGTCGCCGTGGCGGGTCGGTCCGGAACCGATCTCGACGTCGCGGGTTACCGGCTCGGGATGATTCTGACGGCAGCGCTCCTCGCCGCGGGTGGAATCGTAGGACTGATCGGGATCCGGAACCCTCCGCGGGGGACCGGCACATAGGCGCGCTTGCGGCGGCTCGCGTACGCTCAAAGGAGAACCGCTCTCCGCACGGTCGTTCGGCGGCACGGAGAGCGAGAGAGGAGAGACCAGTGACGGCACCACTGAGAACGACAGCGCTGGTGTCCGCATTGGCAGCGGTAGTTGGGGTGCACGCGGCGTACGCGGCTTCCTCCGACGAGCGCGTGTGCAGGGGCACGTTGCGCGCGATCACGGTCGACGACCTGCGGGTCCCGCAGCGGGCGACCTGCGTACTGCGCGGGACGCGAGTGGAGGGGAACATCAAAGTCGGACGTGGAGCCACGCTTCGAGCGACCAATCTGCGCGTCGACGGCAACGTGCAGGCCGAGGGCGCGACCCGCGTCAACGTAGGCGGGTCGACGGTCGGCGGCAGCATCCAGGTCAAGCAGGGCCGCCATGCCCTCGTCAACCGCAACACCGTCGAAGGCGACATCCAGTTCTTCTTGAACCGGGGCGTCATCTCCATCACACGCAATCGCGTTGACGGCAACCTCCAGTGCAAATCGAACCGCCCGCGCCCGACCGGCAGCCGCAACGTCGTGCAGGGCAACAAAGAAGATCAGTGCGCGAGGCTCTGACGCATCGGCTGGCAACAAAGAGAATCAGGTGCGGCGCCAAGCGCACGGAGCGTGCGTGCCTTCGAGCGGTGAGGCGATGGCGTTCAGGCCGAGCTTGAGCTCACTCCTCTTAGCTCCACTGCCCTGAGGAGGCGGCGCAGCGCGGCGGACGCCTCCAGCGGGCACCGCCCGCTGGAGGTCGGCGCGAACGCAGGCTTGGATCAGCTTCGCGAGGTCAGGAACGACCGACCCGTGTGAATCCCGTTACGCCGGGATTCGCTGTCGGCCACGGACGGCGGCGGCTCCGGTCACGAGCAGCAGCCAGCGCTCGATCAGCGTTCGGATGGTCTCGTCGAACACTGGTGTCGCCGCCTCGAGGGCTGCGTCCAGTCCGTCTCCCCGCGCGTCGGCCGCCTCGAAGAGGCGTGCGTAGCCGGGTAGGTGCTCCCAGCGCTGCAGGTCACCTGGTCGTACCTCGACGTGGAACTGCAGTCCGTACGCGGTCGCCCCCCAACGGAACGCCTGATTGGCATAGGCCATCGACCCGGCCAGCGGAATCGCCCGGCGCGGCAGGGAGAAGGTGTCCTCGTGCCAGCCGAACACCTGCAAGCGGCGCGGGAGGCCGGCGAAGAGCGGGTCGTGCCGGGCGGCGTCGGTGAGGAAGACGTCGTGGACGCCGACCTCAGGACGCAGCCCCGACTCGACTTCCCCGCCGAGCGCGCTGGCCAAGAGCTGCCCGCCCAGGCAGATGCCGAGGAACGGCGTGTCTCGCAGGGCCGCGTTGCGGACCCAGCGCCGTGTCTCGAGCAGCGCCGGATCGTAGGCGCCGAGACTGCCGCCGAGGACGATGACGCCGTCGAACTCGCGGTCGTCCGGGAGCGGCGCGGCGCCGGTCGTGTCGAAGATCTCGTACTCGACCCCTGCGTCGTCGAGCACTGGCACGAGCGCGCCGAGACCGGTTTCGCGCTCGTGCCGGAGGACAGCTATCCGCAACCTCTTCGGCCGCGCTCGTCGACGGACCGGTGCACGGATTCCTCCGTCCAGTCGCATCGCGTCACGCAGCCTTCCTGGTCGGGCTTGCACTGACGCGGATGACTTCGAACTCGACGGTGCCACGCGGGGTCTGTGCCTCCACGACTTCGCCTGCCCCGGCGCCGACGAGCGCCCGTCCGACGGGTGCCTCGACCGAGACGCGACCGTTGCCGACATTGGCTTCGATGGCGCCGACGAGCTCGTACTCGACGATCTCGCTCGTTCGGAGGTCGCGCAGGCGAACTGCGTTTCCGATGCCGGCCGTCCCGTCGCCGTTGGGCTCGACGATCCGCGCTGAGGCGAGCCTCGCTTCGAGCTCGCTGATGCGATGGTCGAGCTGGGCCTGCTCCTCGAGCGCCTCGTAGAGCGCCGGGTTGTCGGTCAGGTCGCCGTCCGCGCGTGCCTCACGCACGCGGTCAGTCAGCTGGGGCCGCGCTTCGTCGGTCAGCGTCGCGATCTCGGCGCGGAGGTGCTCGTATCCGCTCCGGGTGACCAGCAACGTCTCCTCGTGGTCCGCGGGCGCTACGTTCATCTCGAGGCTCCTTTCTCGCAAGGTGTACGGCGTTCTTGTGATCCTTGGCCAGCGGTGAGCTCACGGCTATGGGGCGCCGGCCCCATTTCTGCCCGGGCGAAGCCGACGTCAGTGGGCCAACCGTGGCACGGGAATGCGGTCCTGCCCGGATAGCGGCTGCTCATCCGATGCGCGAGCCTGCTAGTGACTACTTCGGCGGGAGGGCTATGCGCGGGACGATGGTTTGCAACGTCAGTGACACCGAGGAGGGGCGCGGCGCGCTCGAGTTGGCGGTCGAGCTGAGCAAGCGGCTCAGGCTCCGTCTCGTGCTGGCCCATGTGGCAAGTGGAATCACGTTGGACGACGACGGCAGCGACGCCGGTGAGAGCGTCTCGATGAAGGCCAACCGCCAGGGGGCGACCCGCCTCCTGGAGCGGCTTGCGGCCGAGTACGGCGTCGCCGGCGCCGAGCGCCGCGAAGCAGTCGGCGACGAAGCAGCTCGCCTCGGCCAGATCGCCGCCGAGGAGGCCGCGGACGTGATCGTCGTGGGGGCGCGTCCCCGTGGCCGACTGCGGCGTGGTCTCGTGAGCAGGCTTGCCGAGCAGCTCGAGACGGAGACGGCGGTGCCGGTCTTGATCGCGCCCCCGCGTGCACGCGGGACGAGCGAGTCAACGGCAGCGAACGGAGCACGGCGCTAACGTCGGGCCATGGCGGCCCGATCCCTTCCTCTGTTCTGGCGGGTCTTCGCCGCAAACGCGGGGCTGCTGGGCCTGATCGCGCTCTTGCTGCTCGTCAGCCCGGTGACGATCAGCGCGCCGATCGAGCTCGCGCAGGCGCTCCTGATCGTCGTCGGTCTCGCCGTCACCCTGGCCGTCAACGCGTTCTTGCTGCGCCGGGCGATCGCGCCGCTCGCGCGGCTCGCCCGGCGGATGGACATGGTCGACCTCCTGCGCCCAGGTCAGCGGCTCCAGATCGTCCGCGATGACGAGGTCGGGCGGGTCGTACTCGCGTTCAACGAGATGCTCGACCGCCTCGAGCGCGAGCGCCAGGAGAGCGGCCGGCGCGTGCTGGCCGCCCAGGAGGCGGAGCGAATCGGGATTGCTCGCGACCTGCATGACGAGGTCGGCCAGCTGCTGACGGGCGTGCTGCTGCAACTCGACTCGATCGCCGTGGCCGCGCCGGATCACCGCGAGGACTTGGACGAGGCGAAGTCGGCCGTTCGTCTCGCCCTCGACGAGGTCCGCCGGATCTCGAGTGAGCTCCGCCCGGAGATGCTCGAGCATCTCGGGCTCGTGAGCGCGCTCACCGAGTTGACCTCGACGTTCGGGCGCCTCTCCGGCGTCCGGGTCGAGCGCCTTTTCGAGCAAGCGCTGCCGCGGCTGGCACCCGACAGCGAGCTCGCCGTCTACCGCATCGCGCAAGAGAGCCTGACCAACGTCGCCCGCCACGCACACGCGACGCGCGTGACCATCTCGCTCGAAGGCGGCACCGACAGCGTCGTGCTCCGCGTCACCGACGACGGACATGGGTTCGACGGGGTGCCGGAGGAGCACGGCGGGCTGCGCAGCATGCGCGAGCGGGCATTGCTGATCGACGGAGCGCTCGCGATCAAGCCGTCGCCTGACGGAGGTGTCGAGGTGCGCCTCGAAGTACCTGCCGCTCGAGTCGAGACGCCGGCGTTGAGCTGATGCCGATTCCGCTCGTGACCCGGATCCTGATCGCCGACGACTTTCCGATCGTCCGTTCCGGGCTGCGGAAGGTCCTCGACGCTCAGGCCGACCTCGAAGTCGTCGCCGAGGCTGCCGACGGTCATGAAGCCGTCGAGAAGGCGCTCGAGGAGGATGTCGACCTCGTCATCCTCGACGTCTCGATGCCGCGCATGACCGGCATCCAGGCGGCCGCCGAGCTGCAGAAGCGCAAGCCCGAGGTCAAGGTCGTGATGCTGTCGATGCATGACAGCGAGCAGTTTCTGTTCGAGGCATTGAAGGCGGGCGCTTCCGGCTACGTGCTGAAGTCAGGCGCCGACACCGACATCGTTGACGCCGTTCGGGTCGCCATGCGGGGCGACTCGTTTCTCTACCCATCCGCCGTGACCACCCTGGTGCGCGACTACGTCGAGCGCGGCGGTCAGGGCGAGGAGCAGTTCGATGTGCTCACCCCGCGCGAGCTCGAGGTACTCAAGCTGATCGCCGAGGCGTACAGCTCAAAGGAGATCGCGAGCGCGCTCTTCATCAGCGTCAAGACGGTCGAGCGCCACCGCCAGAACATCCTCGACAAGCTCGGAATGCGCGACCGCGTCGAACTGACCCGGTATGCGATCCGCCGCGGCCTGATTCAGCCCTGAGGTGGCGTCGGTGGCGCCGCCCTCCGTCTCCCAACGCATCAACGCGTCGTACGTCATTCGTGCCTCCTAGCGCCGACTCTAGTTCCCGCTCCCGCCCAGGTTGAACCGCAGGATGCCTCCGGCGAAGTCCGCGTCGCCGTCGGCGGAGCCGAGGCGGACGATACCGCCGGCGAAGCCCTTGTCGCGGTCAGCGGGCGCCGCCCAGCCGTCGGCGCCCGGCGGCACCACAACGACGGGGCAGGACGCCCGTCGTGACACCTCGGCCGAGACGCTGCCGAGCAGCGATGAGCGCGGGCCGTGCGAGCCGACGACCATCAGGCGCGCGTTCTCGTTCGCCGCGGCGGCGACCAGCCGGTCGGCCGGGTGACCGACCTCGACCAGCCACCCGTCGTCCGCACTTGCCTGCTCGAGCTGCTCGGCGATGGCCGCGGTCGTCTCCTCGGGCGTGCCGGCGTCGACAACCCGGACGAACACGAGCCGTAGCCCCAGTTCGGTGCCGAGCCGGCGGGCGACCTCGGCCGCACTCTCCGCCGACGCCGTGCCGTCCACGCCACAGATGATCGAGCCGCTCATGTCGGTCCTCCCGTTCGGTTTCCTCCAGGATCGCCGGGCGTGGGCCGGAGCACCATCGGGCGTCGCACCCATCTCCCTGAGACGACCACCCCATCGGAACCTCGTCGTAAGTTCGACGAGGCGCGCCGCACTCACTGCACAGTGTGAAAATGCCAACGCGTACCGATGGGTACTTGCCGATTCGCGAATACGCGGCGATCGGCGACGGGCGTACGGTTGCCCTGGTCGGGCTCGACGGTGCGATCGACTGGTTCTGCCTGCCCGACCTCGACTCACCGAGCGTCTTTGCGGCGTTGCTCGACCAGGGTCGCGGCGGCCGCTTCGCGCTCGCGCCGGCGGCGCCCTTCGACGCGGTGCGGCGCTACGTGCCGGATACGAACGTGCTCGAGACTACGTTCACGACCGGTGAGGGCAGGGTCCGCCTGACCGACGCGCTGACGCTGCCGAGCGTCGGCCTGAGCCCTTCTCGCGAGCTTGTCCGCCGCGTCGAGGGCATCTCCGGGAGCGTGCAGCTCGTGTGGCAGCTCGAGCCCCGCTTCGACTACGGCGGCCCTTCGACGTTCACGATGCGAAACGGTGTGCCCGTCGCTGCGCGTGGGTCGGATGCCATCGCTCTCGCGTCCTGGGATGCCGGCGACGTCGAGGTCGGCACTGCGGGCGCGAGCGGCCGCTTCACCACGGCACCAGGCAGCCGCAGTCTCCTCGTCCTGAGCGCCGCACACCAGGAGCCGCTGGTGTTCCCGGCCCGCGCGGAAGCCGAGGCGCGCCTCGACGGGACGGTTCGGAGCTGGCGGGACTGGGCAGCGGGGCGGGAGTACGATGGGCCGTGGAGCGACGCAGTCATCCGCAGCGCCCTCGCGTTGAAGCTGCTCGTCTTTGCTCCGTCGGGCGCGATCGCTGCCGCGGCGACCACCTCGCTCCCTGAGGAGATCGGCGGCGGGCGCAACTGGGACTACCGCTTCTCTTGGCCGCGCGACGCCGCCTTCACGCTCCAGGCGCTGCTGTCCATGGGCTGCGGCCAGGAGGCAAACGCCTTCTTCTCCTGGCTCCTGCACGCCTCGCAGCTCGCCCATCCGCGCCTGCAGGTCCTCTACCGCCTCGACGGCCGGCCGCCGGCCGAGGAGCAGGAGCTGGCGCTGGCCGGCTATCGCGGCTCCCGACCAGTGCGCGTCGGCAACGGCGCCGCCACTCAGCTCCAGCTCGACGTCTACGGCGAGGTGCTCGCCGCCGCGTCGCTCTTCGCCCGATTCCGCGGCGGTCTCGACCGCGATCACGGCCGCAGGCTGGCCGAGATCGCCGACCTCGTCTGCAAGCTCTGGCACGAGCCCGACGCCGGCATCTGGGAGGTGCGCGGCGGGGCTACCCACTTCACCCAGTCGAAGATGATGTGCGCCGTCGCGCTCGACCGGGCGGCCGAGCTGGCCGAGGCCGGGCACCTGCCCGCGGGAAAGCTCGAGCGGTGGCGAATGGAGAGCACACGAGTGCGCGAGTTTGTGGAGGCCAACTGCTACTCCGAGACGCACGCGCGCTACACGCGCGGAGTTGACGACGACGCACTCGACGCCTCGCTCCTCCTTGCAGTCTTGGCGGAATACGATCACGCCGACTCGCCGCGCCTCACAGGCACTGTCGATGCGGTCCGCAGCGAGCTCGCCACCGGGCCGCTCGTCCGCCGCTACGTCGGCGACGACGGCCTGGCGGGCGAGGACGGCGCCTTCGTGGCCTGCTCGTTCTGGCTGGCCGAGGCGCTCGTGCGGCAGCGAAGAGTCGAGGAGGCAACGCAGCTCATGAACGACATGGTCGACCTGGCCAACGACGTCGGCCTCTATGCCGAGGAGATCGATCCCGGGAGCGGGGACTTCCTCGGCAACTTCCCGCAGGGCCTGTCCCACCTGGCCCTGATCAACGCCGCGGTCGCGATCGCCGAGGCAAGCCGGTGATCTGGGGCGCCCTTGTCGGTGGGCTGGTCGGAACCATCGTCCTGACCACGATGCTGCGCGCCGCCAGCGAGCTCGGTTGGACGCGGATGGATCTCCCCTTCCTGCTCGGGACGGCGGTGACGACCGATCGCGTCCGCGCCAAGGCCGCCGGCTACGCCCTCCACTTCGTCTTCGGCATCCTGTTCGCGCTCGGCTACTACGCCGTCTTCGCCGTGATCGGCCACTCGGGGTTCGCCCTCGGCGCGTTGCTCGGGCTCGTTCACGCGTTGTTCGCCGGCACGGCCCTCGTCAGCGTTTTACTGCCGGTCGTCCACCCGAGGATGGGTACCGGATTCGACGCCGCCGGCTCTGCGCCGCTGCTCGAGCCGCCAGGGTTCATGTTGCGCAACTACGGACGGCAGACGCCGCTCGCGACGATCGTCTCGCACGTCGCCTACGGCGCGATCGTCGGCGGGTTCGCCGGGCTGGCGGGTTGATCGGGCGCTGAGTCACCGCCGACATGCCCGTACCGTGCGAGCAGTGCGGGGTCGATCCGCTTCAGGTCGGCCTCGGGCAACGTGCGCAGGAGCGTCCAGGCGAGCTCGAGCGTCTCCTCGATGCTCCGGCGGTCGCCGCCCTGGTTGACGAACGACTGCTCGAAGTCGTGGGCGAAGGCGAGATAGCTGCGGTCTCGTTCCGAGAGCGCCGCCTCGCCGATGATCGAGACGAGCCGGCGCAGGTCGCGCCCACGCGCCAGCGCGGCGTAGAGCTGGTCGGCGACGGCTCGGTGGTCCTCGCGGGTCTTGTCCGCCCCGATGCCGGCGTTCATGAGTCGGCTCAGCGACGGCAACACGTCGATTGGCGGGTTGACGCCGAGCCGGTCGAGCTCTCGTGAGAGCACGATCTGGCCTTCGGTGATGTACCCGGTCAGGTCGGGGATGGGATGCGTGATGTCGTCGTCGGGCATCGACAGAATCATCAGCTGCGTGACCGAGCCGGGCAGGCCGCGAATACGTCCCGCACGCTCGAACAGGGATGCGAGGTCGCTGTACATGTAGCCCGGATAGCCGCGCCGCCCCGGAATCTCCTCGCGCGCCGCAGCCAGCTCGCGCAGGGCCTCGGAGTAGCTCGTGATGTCTGTGAGGATGACGAGCACGTGGAGCCCCCGTTCGAAGGCGAGGTGCTCGGCGACCGTCAACGCGGCCCGCGGGGTCAGAAGCCGCTCGACCGCGGGATCCTCGGCGACGTTGAGGAAGAGAACCGTCCGCTCGAGCGCCGCGCTCTCCGCGAAGCGCGCACGGAAGAAATCCGCCTCACGCTGGGTGACGCCCATGGCCGCGAAGACGACGACGAACTCGCCGCCGGCTTCGCGCCCGGGCACGGTCGCCTGGGCCGCGATCTGCGCCGCGAGTTCTGCGGCCGGCAGGCCGAAGCCGGAGAAGATCGGCAGCTTCTGTCCGCGCACGAGCGTGTTGAGACCGTCGATCGCTGAGATGCCGGTCTCGATGAACTCGTTCGGGTGGTCGCGGGCGACGGGGTTGATCGGCGCGCCGTTGACGTCGCGGTACGCGTCGGGTTGCACCGGCGGGCCGCCGTCGATCGGGCGACCCGACCCGTCCAGGATGCGTCCAATCAGATCGACGCCGACGGCTGTCCGGGCGACCTCGCCCCGCGCGCGAACGCTCGTGTCCGGCAGGTTCAGGCCGGCTGTGCCCGCCAGCACCTGGACGACGATCCGGTCCCCTTCGATCGCCAGCACCTGGCCACGCCGGATCTCTCCGCCGGGCGCGACCACGTCGACGAGCTCGTTGTAACCGACGCCCTCCACGCGGTCCGCGAAGAGCAGCGGCCCGGCCACGTAGGAGACGGTCTTGTGCTCGACGGTCAGGAGTTGGGCGCCGTCGTTCGTGGTCATAGCTCCTCCAGTTCGGTGCGGATGCGCTCGATCAGACCGCGGGCGCGCATGTCGGCCTCGGCCTCCGGCCAGGCGCGCATGCGGGCCACCTCACGCAGCCCGGCGGCGCCGTCGAGGGCGTCGACCGGAACGCCGCGAGCGACGACGGCCTCCATCGCCTCGTGCGCTGCCCGGACGACGCGGAGCATCGCGTGTTGCTTGGTGAGCGGGCAGTAGGCGTCGATCTCGTCGAACGCCGACTGCTGCAGGAAGTCCTCGCGCAGCAGGCGGCCGGTCTCGAGCACGACCCGCTCGGCCGGCGCGAGCGAGTCGGTTCCGAGCAGCTGCACGATCTCCAGCAGCGAGCTCTCGCGCTGCAGCAGGTCCAGCGCCCAGGCGCGGTGCGCGCCCCAGTCCTCCGCGACCTCGCGGTCGAACCAGGCGCCGAGCTCGTAGAGCGTGTAGCTGCGGGTCCAGTTGATCGAGGGGAAGTGACGCTGGCGCGCAAGGCCTGTGTCGAGGCCCCAGAACGTTCCGGCGAGGCGCAGGCTGTGCTGCGTGATCGGCTCCGAGAAGTCGCCTCCCGCCGGGGAGACGGCTCCCACGATGGAGACCGAGCCCGAGCGCTCGCCGGCGCCGAGACACGTGACGGCCCCCGCGCGCTCGTAGAACTCGGCGAGCCGTGTGGAGAGGTAGGCGGGGTAGCCCTCCTCGGCCGGCATCTCCTCCAGCCGGCTCGACACCTCTCGCAACGCCTCGCCCCAGCGGCTGGTGCTGTCGGCCATCAGCGCGACGTGGTACCCCTGGTCGCGGTAGTACTCGGCGAGCGTGATCCCGGTGTAGATGCTCGCCTCGCGCGCCGCGACCGGCATGTTGCTCGTGTTCGCGACGAGGATCGTGCGCTCCATCAGCGAGGAGCCGGTACGCGGATCGGTGAGCCGAGGGAACTCGTCGAGCACCTCGGTCAGCTCGTTGCCGCGCTCCCCGCACGCGATGTAGACGATCACGTCCGCGTGCCCCCACTTCGCGAGCGACTGCTCGAGCACGGTCTTGCCCGTGCCGAACCCGCCCGGGATCGTCGCGGTGCCGCCTCGGGCGAGCGGGAAGAGGGTGTCGATCGACCGCTGTCCCGTGACGAAGGGGGTGTCGAGCGCGAGCCGGCCGGCGGCGGGGCGGGCGGCGCGCACGGGCCAGCGCGAGAGCATCGGCAGCGGCTCGCCGTCGATCCAGACGACCGGCTCGTCGATGCGCGCACGACCGGCGCGGACCTCCGTGACCGTGCCGGCGACGCCGGGCGGGACGAGGATGCGGTGCGCGAGCGCAACCGTCTCCTGGACGCTGCCGAGCACGTCTCCGGGCCTGACCTGCGCACCGGCGGCGACGGCGGCCTGGAATTCCCAGCTTCGCTCCCGGTCGAGCGCGGGCGGGGCAACGCCACGCTGGATCATCGGCGTCCCCCACGGGTTCTCGCCGGCGCGGGCGAGCACGGTGAGGGGGCGCTGCGTCCCGTCGAAGATCGAGCCGAGCAGACCCGGGCCGAGCTCGACCTGGAGCGGCTCGCCGGTGTCGACCACCGGCTCTCCCGCGACGAGCCCGGACGTGTCCTCGTAGACCTGGATCACCGCGTCCGCGCCGTCGAGGCGGATCACCTCGCCCGGCAGGCGCCCGTGTCCGACCAGGACGACGTTGTACAGGCGCGTCTCGGGCAGGTCCTTCGCCACGACTACCGGCCCGGCGACGCCGTGGATCCGGCCCGTGGCCGCCGTGGCTGCCCGGTCCTCGATCGCTGTCTCGGTCATGTCGTGTCGTCTCCGTGGTCGAAGGTGATCTCGTAGCCGACCGCCTCCCAGAGGATCCGCAGGTGCTGCGCGCGCCGCTCGGCTTCGGCGTGCGCCCCTTCGCCGCCCGGGAGCGCGACGACGAGAGGCGAGACAAGCGAGTCGATCCGGCGCTGCAGCGGAGCATCGAGCTCTCTGAAGAAGGGTTCGTGGACCGCGACGACGTCTCCCTCGCCGCCCCGCTCGAGCAGCTCGTGCAGGCTCTCCGCCGCCTCGGCGACCGAGCCGATCGCCTGCGTGGATACGCCGGCCAGCCGGTAGCCCGGCTCCAGCTCGGGCGTCGTCAGGACGATCAACCGTCCCATCGTCCGCCCCAGGGGACGATCAGCTGCGCCCGGAGGGCGGCCGCCGGCAGCCCGCCGGCGGCGCCTTCGCCGAGCAGCCGCAGGTTCCGCACCTCGTTCTCCAGTGCGACCGTGTAGGCGATCGGGACGTCGAGGCCGAGCGGGTCGCCGCGGAGGAAGAGGCCGACTGCCCAGCGCACGCGGCTCGCCTCCAGCTCACGTTGCAGCGTGGGCAGATCCCCGCCGGCCGCGATGTGCTGGAGCGGCGCGCGCCAGTCCTCGCGCCGCGCGGCTTCGACAAGCCTCGCCACGGCCTCCGCGCGCGTCGGCTGCCGCAGAGCGGTCTCGAGGGCCTCCGGGGAGATCGTCCCACCGGCCAGGAAGCGTCCGGGGCCGAGCGGCGGCGGCAGGTCGGCAAGCTCGTCCAGCTGGAGGGCGAAGCGCAGGCGCAGCACGATCAGCACGTTGATCGCGTCGCGCTCGCGCGCGACGAGCTCGCGCAGGGGCTCGGCGTCGTGCCCCGCAGCGGCCAGGGCCTGCTCGACGCGCAGCGCCTGGCGGGCCGTGAGAGCGTGCTCGAGCGCCGCGAGGTCCTCGGTGCGCTCGTACTCCGGCCACGCGTCGGCCAGCGCGCGGGCGAGGTCAGGATCGGGCAGCCGCCAGGTGACGAGCAGGTCGACGGCCCGTGCGAGCTCGGGCTGACGGGCGATCTCGTGCGCCGCGGCGCCACCGAGCGCACCCAGCGGGAACACGTTCGCGAGCACCTCATCGGCCGGCTGCCGGCGCACGTGTCCACGCAGCAGTGCGAGCAGGTTGTGCAGGTCGAAGCGGGAGAGGAGCACGTCGACGAGCTCGAGGGCACGCCCTTCGTAGAAGGCACGGAGCTCGCCGAGCATCCGGGCCAGGTGCCGACGCAGCGCCTCGTGCAGCGCGTGCCGGTCCGCCCCGGAGGCGGCGAGCACGGCTTCGACCTCGGCGCGGTACGCCGTGCCCGCGAGCACTTCGAAGATCCCCTCGAGGTCGCGGCCGAGGAGGGCCTCGTACTCCCGCTGGCCGAGCAGCTCGGCCTTGCGGGCGCGCAACCGGGTGTTGCCGTAGACGAAGTCGGCCGAGGGCAAGAGGAGGGTCATCCAGCCAGCGCCTCGCCGAAGAGAAGCCTCAGGGTCGGCTCGGCGTTCGCGAGCCGCTCCTCGATCGTGTTGCGGACGGCACGGCCGTCGTCGTGCTCCAGCTCGACTCCGCCCGCCGTCTCCAGGTCGGCGACGACCTGCAGTTCGACCTCGACTTCGAGCTCGCCGAGCAGCTCCGCCGCAAGCTTCTCGTCGCGCGCGTCGACCCGCAGCACGGTTGCGGCCGGGAGCGCCGCCAGGCACTCGCCGATCAGCGCGCGCAGCAGCGCTCGATAGCGCGGGCGCTCGCGCAGCTCCTCGAGTCGTGAGCGCACCTCGGCGAGAACGTCCCGAAAAGCCTGCTCGTGCGCCTCCCGCACGACGGCCGCGGCCGCCAGCCTGACGACCGCACGCCGCTGCTCCGCTTCGCGTTGCAACTCGCTCTCGCCGGCACGGGCCGCCTGCTCCTGCAGCGCCTGCGCCTCGCTCCGGGCCATCTCGACGATCCGCTCGGCCTCCGCGCGCGTCTCCGCCTCGAGCCGGGCCGTCTCCGCGGCGGCTTCGGCCTCCAGTCCTGCCAGGAGCTCGACGAGCGCCATTGGCCTGCTCAGAGAAGGACGATGATCATCGCGGCGACGGCGAAGCCGAGGATGACCAGCGTCTCCGGAATCGCCACCATCAGGATCGCGCGGCCGGTCAGCTCGGGCTTCTCGGCGATCGCGGCCATCGCAGCCGCGCCGATCCGCGCCTGTGCGAAGCCGGTGCCGATCGCACCGAGCCCGACCGCGAGCCCCGCGCCGAGTGCCATCAGTCCCTCTTTCATGACCATCCTCCCTGTCTGTGGTTTTCGAGTTACGGAGCGGGGCGCTCGCCGAAGGGCCGGAACGGCTGTCCGCCGCCCTCGTAGAACTTGCTGAAGAACTCGACGTAGTGCAGGCGGAGAGCCTGGATCATCGGGCTGAGCGAGGCCAGCGCCAGGTTGAGCGCGTGGAAGAAGGCACCGACGAAGATTCCCATCCAGATCGGGCCTAGCACCGCCAGCTCGTTGGCGACCATCGCCAGGTACGCCGACGCCAGGCCGACGGCGGCGAGACGCAGGTACGAGAGGACGTTTCCGAGCGTGCCGACGAGCTCGAGCGGGCCCATGATCAGTCCGAGCGCGCCGCGCCGGGCGATCAGGAGACCGAGGCCGGCCACCACGGCTACCCCGGCGAGTGACGGCGCCAGCGCTCCATCGGGCAGGCGGTCGGCGGCCACGGCGGCGAGGCCGAAGACGCCGGCCAGCGCCAGCAACGAGCCCGAGCGGTTGAGCAGCTCCACCGGCCGACGCGCGCTCGCCGACTGCCAGAGGCCGAGCAGCTGCCCGAGGACGACGTGCGCGGCCCCGAGCGCGAGCGCGAACAGGAGCAGAGGCTCGACGGCGTCCGCGCCACCGCGGTAGAACCAGAGCGCGGGCAAGCCGAGCCTGTGGCCGACGTCGCCGAGCGCCTCGCCGAAGAGGAAGCCGAAGACGATCGCCCACAGGGCCCCGGCCACGAACACCCTGCTCAGGTCGCGCAGCGCCGCCGACCCGGCCGCGAAGCGTCGCCGGACGAGGAGCGCGAGGCCGAGCAGGAGCGAGCCGTAGACGATGTCGCCCACCATCACGCCCACCATCAGCGGCAGGAACAGCGCCATCAGCACCGTCGGGTCGAGCGACCCGGCGCGCGGCAGGTCGAGGAAGCGCACGAGGAACTCGAAGGGGCGGGCGAGCTTCCGGTTCCGCATCAACACAGGCGGCTCGGCCTCGGCCGGGCTCGGGAGCACCTCGAGCACGAGCTCGCCGCCCGCAGACCGCTCGAGCTCGTCGCGGAGCTCGGGCACGTGTGCCCGCGGTGTCCAGCCGACGACGACGAACGTCCGGCTCGTCGCGCCCGCGTGCGCGACCGCCTCGACCTGCTCGATCTCGGCCAGGAGTCGCGCGCGGGCCGCCGCCCACCCGCCGGCCCGCGGCGCGAGGAGGGCGTGCAGCTCCTGCTGGGCCCGGTCGAGCTCGGCGGGGATCTCGGCCAGCCGCGTCTCCATCGCCGTCACCGCACCACGGAACGAGAGGTCCTCGTATCGGGCCGGCAGGGGCATGTGCCTGACACGCTCGCGGCCGAGGAGGGCCTGCACTCCCTGGGCGGCGCGGTGCGGGGTGACGATCACGCAGCCGATCGCGTCGGGATCGACCCGGGCCGCCACGAGGACGAAGCGATCGCCGAGCTCCGTCCGCAGAGCCTCGCGCAGCGCCTCGACGACCGCCTCGTCGCTCGTGTTGAGGACGAGCGCGACCGCATCGAGCTCCAGGGCCTCGATCTCGCTCTCGTCCAGCTCCGCGAGCTCGGGGACGAGCGGGAGCAGGTGGCGGAGCGGCTGGATGTAGCGGGGGAGGACGGCCAGCTCGGTCCGGAGCTCCTCGATCCGATCGACGAGCGGCTCCACGAGCGGTGTGAGGGCGCTCAGCTCACGGGCGACTGCGTCCGCGTCGGCGGCGCCGACGTCCGCGAGCGGCTGAGCCTCGGTCGCGCTCCCGGCGAGCGCGAGCAGGCCCTCGAGCTGCGCCACGAGCAGACGCAGCTCACCGGCGCGCTCGCCGCGCTCGCTCTCACCGGGGAAGGATTCGAGCTCGAGCGCCGGTTCCTCGCGGGCGCTCGCGAGCTGGAGCAGCCCGAGCCGATACAGGCGGTGCAGGACCGGTTCCACGTGCGGCTTGCGGCCGATGATCTGCACCTTCGTCATGGGAACGAGCACGCGCTTACGCCTCGTCCTCGGCCGCAGCCGGCAGGATCGCCGCGAGGGCAGTCTCGACCACGGATTCGCGGAGCTCGCCTGCTCGCGTGCGCAGCCGGGCCGCGCGAGCCTCACCGTCGCGCTCGATCGCAGCAGCGTCCTCCTCGGCCGCGTCGAGTACGGCGCGGCGCCGCTCGGCGGCTGCGGTGGCCGTGTCCTGGTCGGCGGCCGCCAACAGGCGCGCCGCCTCGGCGCGGGCCGCCTCGAGGGTCTGCTCGGCTGCCGCACGTGCCTCCGAGCTCGCCTCGAGCGCCTCCTCGAGCCGCCGGACCGAGCCGAGCGCGCCGGCGACGCTGTCGGGGTCGTGGTCGGCGCTCACGCGGCGGCTTTCCGGACCCGGCGCCGGCGGCCCGCCGCCCGCGCACGCCGCAGGCGGATGCGGTCCTCGAGCTCACGCTCGGCGAGGACAATCGCGATCGCATTGCGCTCCTGCTCGAGCCGCGGCACGACCACGTGCTCGAGCGCGTTCACCCGCCGCGTCGTCCGCGAGATCTCCCCGGCCAGCCGGCGCAGGCTGAGCTCGGATGCCGCGACGTCGAGCAGGAGGTCGAGCTGTCTCTCGAACGAGGCCGCCGCGACGTCGATGCGCGGCGTCGTCGCGGCGAGGCTGTACCCGCGCGCCGTCCGCGCCCGGGAGATCCGATCGTGCTCCAGCTCGACCACCGGGACGCCCGCGACGATCCTGGGCGACAGGCGCGTCGCGATCTCCCCCGACGCCGCGAGCGCGGCCGAGCCGACCGCTTCGCGCCCGTCGAACCCGACCGCGTTGCTCAAGGCGCCGGCGCTCTCCGCCGCCCGCCGTCCCAGTGACTCGACCGCCTCCAGTACACCGGTGCTCAGGCGGCCGAACTCGACCATCAGAGCGGCACGCTTCTCCTTCAGCAGGTCGCGCCCCTGCGTCGCCAGCGCGATCCGCAACCGCCGCGCGAGCAGCTCGCTGCGGGTCGCGCTCAGCTGGTCCACGGATCACCGCCTGTCGGGGCTCGTGACGCCACCCAGGGAGTCTCGCACCCCGTATGGGAACGGGCATCGGGGCTGCCGTCCATTTCCGGGGTCGCAGCACCCCATCAGTCCGCCTGAGCTGTGAGGTGCTGGACGCTGCGGATGGCGAGCTCGCGGCGCAGCGCGAGACCGAGGACGAGGAGCAGCTCGCCGACCGCGATCCAGGCGAACGCGGCCGGCCGGCCCAGCGCGGAGCAGATCCCGAAGACCAGGAGCTGCGTAGACATGCCGAGATTCGCGAGCACGGAGACGGTGGCGCGGTCGTGGTAGGCGCGCCGTTCCTGTGGGCTCGCGGTACGCAGCCGGCGGGCGACGAAGCGCTCGACGAGGCGGTCCTGCGGTGCGTAGAGGAGCACGTACAGGCCGCGCAGGAAGCCGTCGGCGCGGCCGTTCGTCTCCGGCATCGTGCTCGTGGGCTCGCCCTGCTCGACGCGATAGAGACGCTCCGCGTTGTAGTTGACGCTCAGCACGGTCGTCAGCGCGACAAAGCCGGCCGCCGCGAGCAGGGGCCGCCCCGTGCTCAAGCCGACCGCCGCGAACAGGGCCGCGTTCACGACGAGGTCGAGCTCCGAGTCGAGGTAGCGACCAAACGGGGTGATGCGCCCCGAGAGCCGGGCGAGCTGCCCGTCGGCGTTGTCGAGCACCGTCTTCAGCTGGACGAGGAAGGCCGCGAGCAGGAACCGGCCTTGCGCGAGCTCGACCGCCGCGACTATCCCCGTCGCGCCCGACGTGGCCGCGACGAGCGGCGGCGGCACCCGAAACGGGAGCAGCACCATCACGACGAGGTGCGCGACGGGCCGGAACAGCAGCTCGCAGAGGAGCTCCTGCCCGACCTTCGCCTTGCGCGAGCGGGCGAGGGCGCTAGACAAGCGCGGGCTCGTCGATCGGCTCGCCGGCCCGGATCAGCTCCCGTCCGCGCTCGACGTGGTCCCAGACGTTCCAGTACAGGAACCCGCGCGGGCGCCGGTCCTCGTCGACGTACGCGACGATTCCCTTGTGGTTCGGCTCCTGCCAGCTCTCGACGGTCTCGAGCCGCGAGTCGACCTCGCCCACCGCCTCGTAGCCCAGGTCGAACATGTCGGAGTAGAAGAACGGCAGATGGTCGTACGGCATGTTCGCGCCGGCCATGTTCGCGCCGACCGCGCGGCCGTGCGACTTGGCGTGATCTTCGTGCTCGACTCGGAGGCGGCGGCCGAGGGCCGCAACCGGGAAGCTCGCCACGTCGCCGGCTGCGAAGACGTCGTCGCGGCCCTCGACCCGGCCCAGCTCGTCGACGACGATTCCGTTGTCGACGGCAAGGCCGACGGCCTCGGCGAGGTCGGTGGCGGGCTCGATCCCGAGCCCGGCGATGACGACGTCCGCCTCGAGCGTCCGCCCGGATCCAGTTGTGACCGAGCCTGCGCTCGCGGCCTCCACGGTCTCTTCCGTCAGCATCTCGACCCCGTGCCGGCGGTACTCGTCCGTGACGAAGGCCGATAGCTCCGCAGGCAGCACACGCGCCGCGATCCCCGTCTCCGGGAACACCATCGCAACTTGACAGCCATTCGCAGCTAGGGACGCGGCGATCTCCGAGCCGATGAAGCCACCGCCGATCACGACGGCGCTCGAGCCCTCGTGCACCCGGGCACGCACCGTCCGGTAGTCATCGAGCGTGCGGTAGTAGACGACGCCGTCGGTGCCGGGAATCGTGCGCGGGCTGCCACCCGTCGCGAGCAAGACCTTCTCCCAGTCGTACTCCTCGCCCGAGTCGTCCGTGGCGCGCCGCCCGTCGAGGTCGAGCGAGACGATGCGGTGGCCGAGTCGCAGGTCGGCCCCGGCGTCCTCCGTGCGCCGCCAGATCTTCGCCTCGTCGGAACCGGACCAGAGACCCTTCGTGAGCGGCGGCCGCGCGTACGGCGGATGCTGCTCGGCGCCAACGAGGACGATCGAGCCGTCCGCGTCATGCTCCCGGATCCCCTTCACGGCCGCGTCGCCGGTCATACCGCCGCCGATGATCAAGTAGCGCGTCGAATGCACGTAGCTCGCCTCCCGGAGTCGTAGGACATTGCTCGTTCGTGTCCCGACCTGCAGCGGTCCTTACCTCCAGCGCGCGAGGTGATGGGGAGCGCCGTAAGGCTTCGCGCCGCGGCGTCACTAACATCCCGACCGTTTCTGATCGGACGACGAGGAGGCATGGGATCTTGGAAGTCGACGAAGGACTGGCGGCCGCTGCTGAGCACTGGCCTGCGAAGCTCGCCCTGCTCGAGCCGGAAGCGCCGGCGCGCCGGATCGACCGCGTGGACTGGCGGCGCTACGAGGGCTATCTCGGCGAGATCCTCGAGGCGCTCGGCCTCGAGCCCGACACTCCGGGAACGCGTGACACCCCGCAGCGTCTCCTCCGCGCCCTCTTCGACTCGACCGCCGGCTACGACGGCGACCCGAAGCTGCTGACGTCGTTCCCCACCGAAGCGACGTCCACCCATGCCGAAGCGCTGGGCCAGATCGTCGAAGGCCCGATCGCCTTCCACGCGCTCTGCGAGCACCACGCCTTGCCCTTCTACGGCGTCGCGCACGTCGGCTACGTCGCCGGATCCGAGATCATCGGTATCTCGAAGCTGACGCGGCTCGTCCGTCTCTTCAGCAAGCGCTTCACGGTCCAGGAGCGCGTCGGCGAGCAGATCGCCGACACCTTGATGGAGCTGATCGCGCCGGCCGGCGTGGCCGTCCACATCGAGGCCTCGCACCTGTGCACGCGGATGCGCGGTGTCGAGGAACACTCGGCGACGGTGACGACGTTCTGGCGTGGGGCCTTCGCCGACCCCGCGCTGCGTCAGGAGTTCCTGACCGAGGTGCACGGCCGCAAGACGGTCGTATGAGTCTCCCGCTCGAGTTGCTCTACGACTCGCCGGTGGCCGCGCGCACCGAGCTGACGGCGTCGCTCGAGCAGATGTACGGAGGCAGGCTCGGTTTCGCCGACCCGACGGTCTACACGAACTTCGTCACCTCGCTCGACGGCTCGGTCGCCCTGCCCGAGATCCCACAGTCGAACAAGCTGATCGGCGGCGGGAGCGAGGCCGACCGCTTCGTCATGGGGCTTCTGCGGGCGCTGGCCGATGTCGTGGTCGTCGGCTCCGGAACGCTTCGCGGCTCACCCAGCGGCACCTGGTCACCGTCCCGTCCTCACCCCGAATCGGCCTCGCTCTACGCCGAGCTCCGCCGCCTTCACGGACAGCTCGAGCTTCCCGAGGTCGCGATCCTGACCGGAAGCGGAGCGATCGATGTACGACACCCCGCGCTCGAAGGGCGCGCAGTGATCCTGACGTCGACGACCGGCGCTCGACGGCTACGCGATCGCGTCCCGAATGCGGCCGAGGTGATTCCACTGGCGTCGGAGACGGAGATTGAGCCGAGCGTTGTCCTACGCGCCCTTCGGGCGCGCGGCCATCGGCTGATCCTGTTCGAGGCCGGGCCGCACACGTTCGGGACGTTCGCCGCCGCGGGGTTGATCGACGAGCTCTTTCTCACCGTCTCGCCGCTCCTGACGGGTGGGTCCGCTGCGACGCGACTCTCGCTCGTCGAAGGTGTCGAGCCGGGCCGCGACGGCCTCGTCCGCGGCGAGCTCCTTTCGCTGCGGCGGGCCGACGACCACCTCTTCCTCAGGTACGGGCTCGCCCGTGCGCTTACAGGACCTGCTCGCCGCTGACGAGCGCGTAGAGGCTCTCGTGCTCCTCGCGGCAGGCGGGGCAGCCGTCGAGGTGCGCGCGCAGGCCGGGGATCGCGGCGTCGGCGTCGCGGCCGGCCACCTCGAGCTCGACGAAGCGGTCGAGCTCATCGAAGCAGGCGTCGCAGCCGACTTCGGGGCCGGCCGGGCCGAGGAGACGACCGAGCGTCTGCTCGAGCTCAGGACGATCCATCAGCTCGTTTCCTCCAGCCACGTTTCGAGGGGGAGGCCGCACTCGCCGAGGTGCTTGCGCAGCTTGCGCCGCGCGTCGTGCAGAGTCTTGTAGAGCGCACCGCGCGTCGTACCGAGCCGCTCGGCGAGAACGTCGATGGGGACACCGTTCAGGGCCAGGGCGACGAGGACGCGACGCTGATGCGACGTCAGAACCTCGTCGATGGCTCGCTGCACGGTCGTCAGGAGCTCGCTCTGCTCGGCTTCCTCGTCGGGCCCGAGCCCAGCACCCGAGAGGAGGTTCCAGCTCTCCGGCTCGAGCGGCACTTCGCGGCCCTGCCAGGAGCGCGTTCGCAGCTTGACCGCCGCTTCGAGGAGGGCGAACTTGTAGACCCAGGTCGTGAACCGGCTGGCGCCGCGAAAGTCGTCGAGCCGCCTGAGCACGCTGACGAGCGCGTCGTCTGCCGCCTGGTTCGCGATGTCGTCGAGATCGTTGCCGCGCAGGTGCGGGAGTGTCGGTCGACGGCGTGCGACCTCGAACCGCGCGGCGCGCAACAGCAGTGCGTGCAGCCGCGCGACAGCCTCGTCTCGAACCGGCCCGTCAGCGCGGAGGCAGCGCAGCCACTCACGCGACTCGGCATCGAGCAGCGGCGACGACGGCGCCAGAGGCAGCACGGATCCCACGTCTCTCACCGTAGCTGCGTTTAGCGCGCTCACGCGTGGCCCTCGTCGAGCGGAGCCAAGATGCGAACGGCGAGCTCGGGCCGGCAGCCGCTCTCGACGAGCTCGATCAGCGCGTGCAGGTCATAGCACGGGTCGTTGGCCAGAGCCGTCGCCAGGGGCAGGGCGAACCCCGACTGCGCGAGTTGATCGCGCCGCCAGCCCACGACCTCGTCGCCGACCGTTCCGATGGCTGTTCCCGTCCGCATGTCTTGTTGGTGCTGTCCCGGTCGCGGTCCTTACCTCCGCGACGACCTCGGTAAGACCGCGCCGGCTCACGACACCAACTGAGGACAACCCGAACGGAGGACGCTATGAAGAGATTCGAGCTCGCGATCGCCGGCGGCGGCCTGACCGCGGCGCGTGCAATCGCGTCGTACCGAGAGGCCGGCGGCGGCGGCGAGATCGCGCTCTTCGGCGAGGAGGGGACCCTCCCGTACCACCGCCCCGCGCTGTCGAAGACGCTCCTGCGGGGCGAGACAACGGCGATCCCATACGTCGAGGACGAGGCCTTCTACCGCGACCACGACGTCAAGGTCATGCTCGGAAAGCCCGTCACGAGCGTTCACACGACGGCGCGGCTGCTGACCGCAGGCGGCGCGCCCTTCAGCTACGAGAAGCTGTTGCTCGCGACCGGCGCCAAGCCGAGGTACCTGAACGTCCGCGGCGCCGATCTGCCTGGGGTGTTCCCGCTCCGCACCGTGCAGAACTCGATGGCGATTCGTGAAGCCGCGCTCCTGTCCGAGAAAGCAGTGGTCATCGGCGGCGGCTTCATCGGCATGGAGGTAACCGCATCGTTGCGCCGGCTCGGTCTCGACGTCACCTTGATCCAGATCGGCTCCGGTCTGTACGACGGGCTCGGCTCCGAGGAACTGAGCGCCGACCTCCTGACGCTCTACCGCGCGCAGGGTGTCGAGGTCTGGCTCGAAGAGGCGCTCGCCGGCTTCGGCGGCGACGACAACCTGGAGTACGTGGAGGTCGAGAGCGGCCTTTGCGTCGAAGCCGACCTGGCGGTCGTCGGTGTCGGCGTCATCCCGAACACGAACTTTCTCGCCGGCAGCGACATCGCCGTCGACAACGGCGTCGTCGTTAACCAGCGCTTCGAGACGAGCGCGCCCGACGTCTACGCCGCCGGCGACGTGGCCAACTTCTTCGACCCGCTCTTCGGGCGCCGGCGGCGGATCGAGCACTGGTCGAACGCCAACTACCAGGGCGCGGAGGTGGGCAGGATCCTCGCCGGCCACGGCGACGGCTACAACACCGTCTCCTCGTTCTTCAGCGAGGTCTTCGGAGTGACGATCAAGGTGTTCGGCGACGTCAGCGCCTTCGACGACATCAGGTCGCAAGGCTCGCTCGACGCCGGCGAGTTGGTCACTGCCTACGGCCACCACGGCGGTCTCGTCGGCGCCCTGACTGTCGGCCAGAGCGAGGACGTCGAGGCCGGGCTGAGAAACCTCATCCGCGCGCACGAACCGCTCGTCGCGCTCAGCGGCGGTCCGGCGGGTGTGCGGTGACCCGCCTGCAGCAGCTCTCCGCGCTGGGGCAGAGCGTCTGGATCGACTTCCTCTCGCGCGACCTGCTCGAGTCCGGCGCGCTCGCGCGCGCGATCGAAGAGGACGCGGTCGTCGGCGTGACGTCGAACCCGACCATTCTCCAGAAGGCGCTCGGACAGGGGGACGCGTACGACGCGCAGATCCGGGACGCCGCAGACGGCGACGTCAAGCACCTCTTCCTCGAGCTGGTGATGCGCGACGTCGCGAACGCCTGTGATCTCCTGCGCCCGGTCTGGGAGCGGACCGCCGGTGGTGACGGCTACGTCTCGATCGAGGTCGACCCCAACCTCGCCAACGACACAGAGGCCACGATCGACGAGGCAGCGATGTTGCACGCGGCGATCGCGCGGCCGAATCTGCTGGTCAAGATCCCGGCCACGGACGCGGGCGTGGCGGCGATCGAAGAGATGACCGCCCGCGGCCGCTCGATCAACGTGACCTTGATCTTTTCGCTCGCCCGCCACCAGCAAGTGATCGAAGCCTACGTGCGCGGCCTCGAGCGCCTCGTCGGCGTCGGCGGCGATCCGAGCACCGTTCACTCCGTCGCCAGCTTCTTCGTCTCGCGGGTCGACTCCGAGACGGATCGTCGCCTCGACGAGCTCGGCCGGGAAAGCCTGAAAGGCCGCCTCGGGATCGCCAACGCCAGGCTCGCCTACCAGCAGTACAAGCACGCCTTCGCCGGCGATCGCTGGGACCGACTCGTCGCCCGCGGCGCGACCGCGCAGCGGTGCCTGTGGGCGTCGACATCGACGAAGGACCCGAGCTACCGCGACACGCTCTACGTCGAAGAGTTGCTCGGCCGCGAGACGATCTCGACGATGCCTGAGGGGACGATTCGGGCCTTCCAGGACCACGGAGACGTCGAGCCGCGGCTGGAATCGGGCGTCGAGGACGCACTCTCCTTGCTCGCCGCCCTCGCCGGCGCCGGGGTCGACTATGACGACGTCGTCGGCAAACTCGAGCACGAAGGCATCCAGAAGTTCGTCGACTCGCTCTCGAAGATCTTCGCTCGGCTCGAGTCGAAGCGGCAGACGACAGCAAGAGCCTGAGCGAATGGCGCCGGCAGTCGCCGTAAATGGGGTCGCGACCCAATGGCGGCGGAGTCATGCCCGGACGAGGCTCCAGATCAGCACGAGCCGTAGGTCTTCCGCCCAGCGAAGGAGCAATCTGGATGGCGATCGAGATCACAGTCAACGGGAAACGTCACTCGACCGATGCGACGCCGGACACGCCGTTGCTCTACGTGCTGCGGGACGATCTGGAGCTCCGCGGCGCGAAGTTCGGCTGCGGGCTGTCGCAGTGCGGCGCCTGCTCGGTGCTCGTGGACGGCCGGGAGATCCGTTCCTGCGTGACGCCGGTCGAGGCCGTCGTGGGCAGGAAGGTGACGACGTTGGAAGGGTTGCCTGCCTGGTACGCGGAGGAGAAGCAGCTGGCGACGGTGCCGGCGCTGCATCCGCTGCAGCAGGCCTGGATCGACGAGCAGGTTCCGCAGTGCGGCTACTGCCAGAACGGGATGATCATCATGGCCGCCGACCTTCTGTCCCGCAACGCGCGCCCGAGCGATGCGGAGATCAAGGAGGCGATGGACCCGCACCTCTGCCGGTGCGCGACCCACAACGCGATCGTGCGTGGAATCAAGCGTGCCGCGACGGCGGCGGTCTAGCATGGGAACCCCTGACCTGACCCCGCGCAAGCAGCAGAGGTTCACCCGCGACGCGTTCTTGAAGGGTGGCGGCGCGCTGATCGTCGCGATCGGCGTTCCCGCCGGTGTGTGGGGTATCGCGAGGGGCGGGAGCGACGCGCCGGAGACGTGGCCGGCCGAGCTCGATCCGTCGGCGCTCGACTCGTGGCTGGCCATCGAGGCCGACGGCACCGTGACCGCGTTCACCGGGAAGACGGATCTGGGCCAGGGCAACCAGACGGCGCTCGCGCAGATCGTCGCCGAGGAGCTGGATGTGCCCTTCGATCGTGTCCGCATGGTGATGGGCGACACCGAAAGCTGCGTCGACCAGGGGTCGACCGTGGGCAGCCTGACGATCGCCCTCGCCGGTCCTCAGCTTCGGCAGGCCGCGGCGAACGGCCGCCGGGCGCTCCTCACCCTGGCCGCAACCGAGCTCGATGTTCCCGCAGACAGGCTCACGGTCGAGGACGGAGTCGTCAGCCCGGTCGGCGACGGGTCGCGTCGAATCTCGTACGGCAAGCTCGTCGACGGCCAGCTGCTCGGCGTCGCAATCCCGGTCAAGGGCAAGGACAGAGGGTTCGGGCTCGCGCTCGGCGGGGCGAAGCCGAAGGCAGCGAGCGAGTACACGATCGTCGGCCAGTCGGTGCCGCGCGTGGACATCCCGCCCAAGGTGACCGGTCAGCATTTCTACATCCAGGACGTCCGGGTGCCGGACATGCTGCATGGACGCGTGATCCGGCCGCCGGGCCTCGGCTCGCAGCTGCTCAGCTACGGCAAGCCGTCGTACGGTGCCCGGGTCGTTCGCCTGAAGAACTTCCTCGGCGTCGTCGCCGAGCGCGAATGGGACGCGATCAAGGCCGCGCGCGAGCTCGAGGTCAAGTGGTCGGACTGGGCGGGCCTGCCGACCATGGAGGAGCTCTACACGTACGTTCGCGAGACGCCCAGCCTCGAGGATGCCGTTGTTGCAAGCACCGGCGACGCGGCCAAGGCGCTCGCCGGCGCCGCACGTCCGTTCGACGCGGAGTACACCACCGCGGTTCAGACGCACGGCTCGATCGGCCCTTCCTGTGCGGTCGCAGACGTCAAGGACGGGTCGGCCACGGTCTGGTCGGGAACGCAGGGCCCCAACGTCGTCCGCTCGGCCGTCGCCGACGCCCTCGACATCCCGGCCGAGCACGTTCGCATCATCACCTTCGAGGCCTCGGGCTGCTACGGCCGCAACGGATCCGATCCGGCCACGGTCGACGCCGCGCTGATGTCGCAACTCGTCGGGCAGCCGGTCCGCGTCCAGTGGATGCGCCATGACGAGCACGGCTGGGATCCCAAAGGCCCGGCAACCGTCCATCAGCTGCGCGGAGGGCTCGACGAGCGCGGCGAGATCGTGGGCTGGGACCACGAGGCGTGGATCCCCGCCTTCTTCGAGACCACGATCATCGGGAGTGTCCTGGCCGGGCGCGCGGCGAGGATGTCGTCCCTCCACCTGTGGGAGGACCCGATCCTCTACGACATCCCCGCCAGCCGCCAGCTCGCTCACTACCAAGGCGACATCGGCTCCACCGAGAACGACGGCGTCGGCCTCATCTCCGCCTGGATCCGCTCACCCGTGCAGCTGCAGCTGACATTCGCGAGCGAGTCCTTCCTCGACGAGCTCGCGGCCGCAGCGGGCGCCGATCCGGTCGAGCTGCGGCTGAAGGGTCTGAGCGACCCGCGCATGATCGCCGTGCTGCAGGCCGCAGCCCGTGCTGCGAACTGGCAGACGCGCCCCTCGCCGGGCCCGGCCGCGCACGCCGACTCAGGCGTCGCGCGCGGCCGCGGCGTCGCGACCTCCCTGCGCGGCGGCACCTACAACGCCGCCGTCGCCGAGATCGAGGTCGACCGCGAGAGCGGCCAAATCCGTGTCGATCACGTGATCGTCGTCCAGGACAACGGCATGACGATCAATCCACGGGCGCTCGAGCTCGGGATCGAGGCCAATATCGTCCAGACCGTCAGCCGGGCGCTCTACGAGGAGGTCTCGTTCGACCGCTCCAACGTGACGAGCCTCGACTGGAACGACTATCGAATCATCCGCTTCACGGAGGCTCCGACAGTCGACGTGATCGCAATCGAGCGGCCGAACGAGCGGGCCACGGGTTCCGGCGAGCCGTCCTGCAACCCGATCGCCCCCGCGATCGGCAATGCCGTCTTCGACGCCGTCGGCGTCCGCCTCCGCAGCCTGCCGATGACGCCCGATCGTGTCAGAGCGGCACTTGAGGAAGCGCGATGAGCTTTCAGGACTGGATCTTCGCCCTCCACCTGCTCACGGCTGCCACGCTCGTCGGCTCGCTCGTGATGTCCTGGATCGTGGTCGTCGCGCTCTCCTCGGTCGAGACTGCTGACGAGACGCTCAACCTCAACCGGGTCGCACAGGTCGGGACCGCCACGACCGTCGTCGGCCTGGCCGGCACGATCGCGTTCGGGCTCTGGCTCGCGATTCTGCACGACGCCTTCCACGTGTGGGACGGCTGGGTGATCGTGGCGATCCTCCTCTGGGCGATCGCCACGATGGCGCTGCTGCGCTCCTTCGTCGAGTATGCGAAGCCGGCCGAGAGGGCACGTGCGCTCGTCGCCTCCGGCCAGACCGGTGCGAGCGCCGACCTCGCAGCGCTGAACCGGACCAGGACGGGGCTCCTGCTCCGTGCTCTGGCCTCGGCGGCGGTGGTGCTGATCGTGATCGACATGATCTGGAAGCCCGGTGCCTGAGCTGATCGCCGCCATCAGGCCCGACGAGCAGAGCTTCGCGCTCCTGCTCCACCTTGTCGGCGCAACCGTCGTCTTCGGCGCCCTGCTGGCCAGCGCGACCTCCCTCGCGCTCGCGCGCGGGGAGACCCGATTGCTTCGGCTCGGCTACTTCTCGCTCCTGCTCGTCGGCCTCCCCGGCCTGATCCTCATGCGAGTCGCCGGCGCATGGCTCTACCGGCTCCAGGGTTGGGATGACCTCCCGGACCAGATCGAACAGCCGGCCTGGCTCGGAATCGGATTCGTCGTCGCCGACTGGGGCGGGCTCCTCTTCCTCGCCTCGCTCGTGCTCGGCGGGGTCGGCGTCCACCGGCTGCGCAACGGCAAAGGGGGCGCCGGACTGCTCAAGCTGACGATGGTCATCGCGCTGATCCTCATCGTCGCCTACATCGTCGCCGTTTGGGCGATGACCGGCAAGCCGAGCTAGCTCCCGCGAATCGAGAGTCGATCCTTCGCTGCTGCGGCGCGCGCCTTACGCGCTTCGTGCACGCCGTACACCGTGGCCACGAGTGCCACCAGCGTGGCCTCGACGGAGAAGGCGATCGTGATCACCAGGTCAGGGCCGATTGCGCTCACCCCGTGCCGTGAGAGTCACGTGAAGAAACGACCATGCTTACGAACGTAGGTGTCAGCCGACCCGCCGTCGCTAGGGCGAAGACCCCATTTCGCGGAGCTCGCGACCCGGTTCCGAAGATGAGGCCGCAACGAGCCCGTGATGGTGCGCTCTCCCCATGTCCGAACGCTCCTGCGGATGGGACGCTGGGAAGACCAACGGAAGGAGCTTTCTGTGTCGACCGGAGCAGCACCCGCACCTGCTGTGACTCGCCACAGCGTCACGTCTGTCAAGGTCGATGTCCACGGCCGCTGGGACGCGCTTGCTCTGTCCGAGTTGCTCATCCCGTTCCACTCGTTCCTCGTCCAGCACACGACCGAGCGCTGGGTCGTTCACGCCCGCACGCCTGGCTGCCACGGCGAGCCGCTCGACGGAGGCGTTGCGGGCGATCTCCGAGTGGCGTGCCGAGCGCCGGCCGGAAGCATCTGTTCAAGTCGACACGCAGCCGCCCGAAGGGTCATGACGCCACGGGTCGCCATCAACGGATTCGGGCGCATCGGTCGCAACTTCCTCCGCGCCTCGCTCGAGCGGAGCCCCGACTATCAGATCGTCGCAGTCAACGACCTCGCCGACGTCGAGACGATGGCGCACCTCCTCGAGTTCGACTCGCTGCTCGGGCACCTGGCTGAGGAGGTGACGACGGAAGCCGGCACGATCACCGTCGGCGGCCGACAGCTACGGGCGTTGTCGATCGCCGAACCGGCCGACCTCCCCTGGCGCGAGCTCGGCGTCGATGTCGTCCTGGAGTCGACTGGTCGGTTCAGCAAGCGCGAGCAGGCGCAGGCGCACCTCGACGCGGGCGCGGGTCGGGTGGTGATCTCAGCTGTGGCGACGGACGCCGACGTGATGGTCGTGCTCGGCGTCAACGACGACGCTTTCGACCCGGCACGCCACTGGATCGTCTCGAACGCGTCCTGCACGACCAACTGCGTGACGCCGCTGGCCAAGGTGCTCCAGGACGCGTTCGGCATCGAGCGCGGCTTCATGACGACCGTTCATGCCTACACCGCGTCGCAGCCGCTCCTCGACGGGCCACATAAGGATCTGCGGCGGGCGCGGGCGGCCGCGATCAACCTGATCCCGACGACAACCGGCGCCACCAGGGCGCTCGGATCCGTGCTGCCGGAGCTGGCCGGGAGGATCGACGCGATCGCAATTCGCGCACCGGTCCCGGTTGGCTCGATCGTCGATCTCGTCGTCGAGCTCGGCCGCCCCGCAGATCGCGATGAGGTCAACGCGGCCTTCCGCAGTGCTGCCGAGGGCCCGCTCGCGGGGATTGTCGAGTACGCGGATGAGCCGCTCGTGTCGACCGACATCGCGCGCTCGCCGTACTCCTGCGTCTTCGACAGCCAGCTGACGTTGGCGCAAGGGTCGCTCGCGAAGGTGTTCGGCTGGTACGACAACGAATGGGGCTACAGCTGCCGCCTCGTCGACCTGGTCGGGCGTGTCGGAGCAGCAGCATGAGCGCCGGGACGAGCCTTCCGCGTAAGCAGCTAGTCGCGTTCCTCGGCGAGATGCTGTTGATCCGCCGCTTCGAGGAGAAGGTCGAGGAGCGCTTCCGCGCGGGCGACCTGGCCGGGTTCCTCCACGCCTGCATCGGCCAGGAGGCCGTTGCGGTCGGCGTCTGCGACGCGCTCGCCGACGACGACGTGATCGGCTCGACCCACCGCGCGCACGGCCACGTGCTGGCCAACGGGACGCCGCCCGACCAGGTGATGGCCGAGCTGTACGGCAAGGTCGAGGGCACGTCGGGCGGCTACGGCGGCTCGATGCACCTCTACGACGTCAAGCGCGGAAACCTGGGCGCGAACGCGGTGGTCGGCGGCGGCCTGCCGGCCATAGTCGGGGCGGCGCTCGCGTTCAAGCTGCGGCACCAGCCACGAGTGGCGGTGGCGTTCTTCGGCGACGGCGCGACCAACAGCGGCGCTTTCCACGAGTCGCTCAACCTCGCCCAACTCTGGCAGGTGCCGGCCGTCTTCCTCTGCGAGAACAACCGCTGGGCCGAGTCGACGCCACAGTCGCAGCACCAGCCGATCGAAGACTTGACGCTGCGCGTGGTCTCGTACGGAATGCAGGCCCGGAAGGTCGACGGCCAGGATGTCGAGGCCGTGCATCTCGCGGCCCGCGAAGCGCTCGAGCACGCACGGGGCGGGCACGGCCCCGTCTTCCTGCTCTGCGAGACCGAGCGCCTGACCGGCCACTACATCGGCGACGCGCAACTCTACCGCGACAGGCACGCGCTCGAGGAACTGCGCGAGACGCGCGATCCGATCGACAACCTACGCCGGCGGCTCGAGCTGAGCGAGGCCGAGTGGAAGCGGCTCGACGGGGATGCCCACAGCGTCGTCGACGCGTCACTCGAGTTCGCCCGAGCGGGAACAGACCCGAACCCGAGCGATGCCCTCAAGTACGTGTACGCGCCCTGACCCTGGCACCGGCAGCGCCGGGCACCGGCGCGGAAAGAAGGAACCGATGGAGCGAGACACACAACGAACCAAGGGCCTGGTCGTCGTCGGCGTCGACAGCTCGGACGGCGCCAAGGAGGCGCTGCGCTTCGCGCTCGACGAGGCGAAGCTGCGCCAGGCGACGCTGCGCGTCGTCCATACCTGGCTCTACGGCAACATCGGCGTCAAGGGGATCGAAGGCTTCACCCCCGTGGTCGGGGCCGATCTCGGCGATCTTCGACGCGCAGCCGAGGTCGCCCTCGACGCCACCATGCACGAGGTCGTGCCGGATCCGAATGGCCTCGCGATCGAGCGCCGGGTCGTCGAGGGCGCGCCCGCAACGGTGCTCGTCGACGAGTCTCGCCACGCCGATCTGCTCGTCGTGGGGTCGCGCGGGCATGGCGGGTTCACCGGGCTGCTGCTCGGGTCGGTCAGCCAGCAGTGCGCGCACCACGCCGCCTGCCCGGTCGTGATCGTGCGGGCGTCGAACGGGGAGCCCGGCTAGATGGACGTGAGGCTCAAGCGCGCTTACGAGCCTGCGGCCGCTGCTGACGGCAGCCGTGTTCTGATCGACCGGCTCTGGCCGCGCGGCGTCTCGCGCGAGCAGGCGCGCCTGGACGAGTGGGCGCGCGAGCTCGCACCGAGCGCCGAGTTGCGCCAGTGGTTCGGCCACGACCCGGAACGCTTCGCGGAGTTCCGCCGTCGCTACTCCAGGGAGCTGGCTGAGCAGAAGCCAAAGCTGCGTGAGCTGCGCCGGCGCGCGCGGCAGGGGACCCTGACGCTCGTCTACGCCGCCGGCGACACCAAGCACAACGACGCCGTGGTGCTCGCGGAGATCCTGCGCAGCGGGATCCGGCCGAGCCGCACCGAGAAGGGGGCCTCATGACATCCGAGCAAATCGATCGAAGCCTCGCCGTCGGCGAGCTACAAGGCGAGCTACGCGACCTCCTCTGCCTCGCCGTCGTCGGCGACCACGTGCGCTGGGTGCTTACCAACGACGAGACGACGGAGCTCGCGGACTGGCTGACCGATGCGGCAGCGCGATGGCGTGCCCTGGCCGACCTGGTGGCCAAGCACCTGGTGACGCTCCGAGTTGCGCCGGACGGACGGGTGCGAGCGCTCGCCGAGGACATTCCACTGAACTGGGTTCCCGCCGGATGGCTTCGCCCCGACGAGGCGCGACGACTCGTCACCGACCGTCTTCACAGCGTGGCCGGACGGGCTCGATATCGGCGCTCGCAGACAACCGACCCCGATACCTGGCAGCTGCTCGACACCGTCTGCTCGAGCCTGGACCGCTCGCCGTGACGTCGGGAGAGCGGCGCGCGCGCTTGGTCGGCCGCTCGACGCTCGTGGCGATCCTCGGATCGGTCGCAGCAGCTCTCGCCGGTTGCGCCCTCGTCGTCGCGTTCGCCATCCGGCCACCGGCGCTGGGTTGGTTGGGGTTCGCGATCGCGTCGACTGGCCTGCTCTGCCTGGCCGCCGTCGCGCCGCTCGCGTTCGAGCGCACACGCGTCAGCGCACGCCCACCCGCCGTCGCCGGCGACCGAGAGCAGAGGCTGCTCGTGATCGCCGACTCGCACTGCAGCGAGATCGCCCTCTGCGACGAGATCGTCGCGCGCCTCGACGGTGCCGCCGCTGTTCACGTCGTCGTTCCCATTCGCGTCTCCCATCTCCACTTCGTGGCCGACGACGAGTCGATCGAACAACGCGAGGCGGACCAGAGCATGCGGATCTCAGTCGGGCTGGTGCAACAACGTGGCGTCTCCACGAGCGGTTCGGTCGGCAGCGACAAGCCACTCGAGTCGATGACCGATGCGCTCGCCTCCTTCGCAGCCACCCGGGTGCTGCTGGTGACGCCGCCCGAGGAAGAGTCGTACTGGCTGGAGCGCGACCTCCTCACGAAGGCACGGTCGCTCACCGGCGTTCCCGTCATGCAGGTCGTCGTGCCTTCCACACCGAAGGCGAGACCCACCGCGGAGCCACAGGGCGCTGAGCGTGTTTGAGCTCCTCGGCATCACCGGAATCGCCGTCTCCGTACTGGCCTATCTCCCGCAGGCGGTTCACCTCGCGAAGGAGCGTTGCTCTGCCGGCGTCAGCCGCCGCGCCTGGGGGATGTGGCTCCTGAGCAGCCTCCTCATCGGTGCGCTCGCCCTTCATCGCCGCGACCTCGTGTTCATCCTGCTTCAAGTCAGCAGCATGATGTCCGCCGCGATCATCCTCACTCTGGCTCAGAGGTACCGCGGGATGGTCTGCGAGACACACGCCCTCCGCTCTGCGCCCGCCTCCCGGCGCAACTGAGATGGGGCGGCACCTCCTTCGAAATGGGGCGGAGCACGGATGGGCGCGCAGACCCCGAGCAGAGAGTCTGTAGACGACCCCGACAGAACGGAGGCTCTGGTGAACACGGTCACTGAGACGACGAGCTCCCAGCGGCACTCTGCGTTCAGCCGTGTCCTCGTCGGCGTCGACGGTTCCGATGAGAGCCGCGAGGCCGCACGGCAAGCAGCGACGCTCGTCGACGGCGAGCTGACCCTGCTCGCTGCCTACGACGTGGCCCCAACGATCGTGGGCGGGCTCGGTACTAGCGTCCCGCACTACTTCGACGAAGACCTTCAGCGCGACGCGGCCATGGGCGCGCTCGGACGTGTCCGCGAGGAAGCCGCGGCGGCTTCGCCGACGGGCAAGATCGTGCGCGGCCGGCCCGCCGATGCGCTCATCTCCGAGGTCGAGCGCGGACAGCACACGTTGCTCGTCGTCGGCTCATATGGCTTCGGGCGATTGGCCGGTTTCCTGCTTGGCTCGACGACGACCGAGATCATCCACAAGGCGCCATGCTCGGTACTTGTCGCACGGAAGAGCGAGGGCGTCGGGTTCCCGAGCAGGATCGTCGTCGGGGTCGACGGGTCTCCTGAGTCGGTCGCCGCGTACGCCGAGGCGCGCCGGCTGGCTGAGCGTTTCGACGCCGAGCTGTGGCCGGTCGTCGCCCATGGCGGGAAGCCCGTCGAGCGACGGCTGGTCGACCTGATCGTCGACAGCCGGCGCGAGGAGTCGCCCGATGAACCGGTCGGTGCGCTCCTCGCTGCGGCGGCGGACGCCGATCTGCTCGTCGTCGGCAGCCGCGGCCTCCACGGGCTGAGGGCGCTCGGTTCGGTCTCCGAGCGGGTCGCCCATCAGGCCCATTCCTCCGTGCTGATCGTCAGAGAGCCGGCCTGGCAGAGCGACGACGAGGTGCTAGGGCAGGCGAGCTAGGTGGCCGGAACGGGCGTGGACGAACTGGAACTACGAGTCCAGGATCTCCGTAGCGGTGGGTCCGGCTCCGAGGCCGCGCTCTCGCACCTGCGCGCCCTGCTGACTGCCGTCGCCTGGTTCGAGCTCGACCGGCGGCACCCACAGGTTCTCGATCTCTCCTGCGCTCAGGCCGCCGAGCTCGTGCGCGACGCGAGCGACCGCGCCGGCGCCGCGCTGCTGCAGCGGCTCGGCGACTATCACGGGCAGAGCCGTTTCGAGGTCTGGGCGGCGAAGTTCGCCATCCACGAAACCGCGACGGCGGCCAGGCGACGCACTTCTACGACATCGCAGCTTGGACGAACCGCCCGCCCCAGAAAGGAGGTGATTAAACAGTGTCTGCACTCGAGCCCCTGAACACAATGCTCGCCCTCGCGAGCGTCGCTCTGGTGATGATCTTCGCAGGGTTGACGAAGAACCAGCTCGTCTGGCAGCGAAGACGTAAGTTCTTCCGTAGGCGGCGCTGATGCGGGCCACGCTTCCGCCGACCGTCAGAGCGACGTCGCCGGTGAACGACGCCGCGTACGCCGACGCGCCCGAGGACGTCGCGCTCGCGCTTGAGAGCGACCAGCGCCATGGACTGTCGGAGGCCGAGGCCGCAAGCCGGCTCGACAGCTTCGGCCGGAACGTGCTGGGCCGCGCCGAACGGCCGAGCTATCTCCGGATCGCGATCAGGCAGCTCGCGGATCCGCTCACCGTCCTCCTGTTGGCCGCGGCCGCTGTCTCGGCGGCGATCGGGGAGCGCTTCGAGGCGGGCGTCATCGCTGCGATCGTCGTGCTCAACGCCGTCCTCGGCTTCGTGCAGGAGGCGGGAGCCGAGCGGGCGCTGCTCGCATTGCGGCGGACGGTCGTGCTGCCGGCGGCCGTCGTCCGTGGCGGTCGCGAGCGCACGATCGCTGCCGCCGATCTCGTGCGCGGCGATCTGATCGTCGTTCGGGAGGGAGACCGGGTGCCCGCCGATGCCCGTGTCGTCGCGGGCGAACGTCTCGATGTGGACGAGTCGGCTCTCACCGGCGAGTCGGCGGCGGTGGAGAAGTCGCCGCGGACCGTTCTCCCCGCGACGACACTCGCGGAGCGCTCCTCGATGCTCTACGCCGGCACGGGAGTCACCTATGGCCGCGGCAGCGCTCTCGTGACCGCCACCGGTGACGAGACTGAGCTGGGCCGCATCGCGCGTCTCGCCTCCACGGCGAAGCCTCCCCCCACGCCACTCCAGCGCCGCCTCGGCGCCCTCTCGCGCGCGATGATCGGGCTCGGACTCGCGGTGATGATCCTCCTCTCCGCCGGGATGCTGCTGCGCGGCGCGTCGCTCCACGAGGCGTTCCTCGTCGGAGTGTCAGTCGCCGTCGCCGCCGTGCCGGAGGGACTCGCAGCCACGGTGACGATCGCGCTGGCGCAGGGCGCACGCACGATGGCCGCCCGAGGAGCGATCGTACGGCGCCTCGCCGCTGTTGAGACGCTCGGCTCTGCAAGCGTGATCGCCACGGACAAGACCGGAACGTTGACGGTCAACCAGCTCCGTGTGGTTGCGATCGAGCCGGCGGCCGGTGCGAGCAATGAGGACGTCCTCGCCGCGGGAGTCCTTGCTTCGACCGCGGAGCTCATCGACGAGGACGATGAAGTCCGCATCGCGGGCGATCACGTGGACGGCGCGTTCCTGCTCGCGGCCCGCGCGCGGGATCTCGGGGACCCGAGGTCCGCCCCCGAGCGGTGCTTCGTGCTCGACCTTGCGTTTGATCCGATGCGCAAACGTCTGACCGTCGTCTACGACGAGGGCGCGTCCCGCCGAGTGGTCGTGAAGGGCGCACACGAAGCTCTCTTCGCTCGTGCCACGCTCGACGAGGACGAGCGCGCCCGCTTGGAGGCGCATGCAGACGACTGGGCACGCCGTGGGTTGCGCGTACTCGCCGTTGCCGAGCGAGAACTGCCGCAGTCGGCGCCACTGGACGACGACGTGGACACCGAGCTCGCCGTGCTCGGGCTCGCGGCGCTCGAGGATCCCCTCCGCCCCGCCGCGGCCGACGCGGTGCGCACCGCACGTTCGGCCGGCATCGCCGTCTCGATGCTCACCGGCGACCACCCGTTGACCGCGGCGTCGATCGGAGGTCAGATCGGGCTCGGCGACGGCTCGCCGCTCACCGGCCCTCAGCTCGAGTCCATGGACGCCGCCGCACTCGAGGACGCCGCGGCCGGACACGAGGTCTTCGCGCGGGTGACCCCGGCCGACAAGCTGCGGCTCGTCGAGGCGTACCAGCGGCGGGGCGAAGTGGTGGCCGTCACGGGCGACGGCGTCAACGACACGCCCGCGCTCCGGCGCGCGGACGTGGGGATCGCGATGGGAGGCTCGGGAACCGAAGCTGCGCGGGAGGCCGCCGACATCGTCCTGACCGACGACGACTTCGCGACGATCGTCGCGGCGATCGAGGAAGGCCGCCGGATCGGCGACAACGTACGCAAGTTCGTCGCGTTCCTGCTCTCTGCCAACCTGGGCGAGATCGTGCTCTTCGCGATCGCCATTCTCGGCGGTCTCGGCGTCCCCATGACGGTCGTGCAGGTGCTGACGGTGAACCTCGTCACCGACGGTCTCCCCGCGGTCGCGCTTGCGCGCGATCCGGCCTCGCGCGGAACGATGCAGCGCAAGCCGCAGCCACAGGGACGTCTGCTCGGGCGTGAGCTCGAGCTCGCGCTCGCCCTGGCGGGCGTGACGATCGGGCTGGCGGCGACCGCCGCCTACCTGGCGGGCCGGGAGCTGGCCCCCGACGCGGCGCAGACGATGGCGTTCGCCACCATCGCGCTCGCCGAGCTCCTGTTCGTCTTCTCTGTTCGCTCCCCACGGACGCCCGCCTGGCGCGGCCCCCGGAACTCGGCCCTTGTGACGAGCGTCGTCGTTTCGGCGGCGGCGGTGGCGCTGCTCGTCTACCTCCCGCCGGTACAGGCTGCTTTCGGCACGGTCTCCCTGGGAGCGCGCGAGCTCGGCCTCGTGCTCGGCCTCGCTGCGCTGCCGACGGCCCTTATCGAGCTTGGCAAGGTTCTTCGTCGCCGTCGCCGCGCTCCGGGAACGTGCCGAAGGTCCAAGCCGCGTCGTTAGCGGGGTGAGTGCGGAGACGTGACGAGGTTGCGCGCCCGTGCGGGCTTCCGCGGTATCTCCGTCTCGATCGGGATCTTCACGATGGTGGGGCGGCTACCGGAGCACCGGCTCCTCGAGGGGAACCGCGACGGGGATCGGGAGCTTCAGGCAGGGGCGAGTCTGAACATCCTCCGCGTTGCAGTCTCCGACGCGCTGCCGTGGGGCAGAACCGGAACGGGCAAATGCCTGAGGCACGCGAGGATATCTTGCTGCCTCGCCACTCTTACGTTCCGGCTGGGGCTAGGCGCACGACCCTACGGACACGGCCGTGTTCCCGGCGTTGTCCGCGCTCGTCCGCTGACCTCATCGTGGCCATAGTGGTCGGACGCTTCAAGACGATGAAGTGCTCGCCAGGGGCCCGAGTGCCGCTGCGCGCTAACACACCATGCAGGTCCGTATCGGCCAATTCCGCTCTGCGGGCTCTGGTCGCGCCAGTTGCGCGCCAGTGCGCGCCACCGTGGGGCGGGTTACAGCGGTCTCGAGCGGAAGACAGTCGGCGACGGAGATAGACGCAAAGCGCCTCAATTGCAGCAACAACGGCTTCAACAGTCGGATGCCCCCGACAAGAATCGAACTTGTGCACGCGGTTTAGGAAACCGCTGCTCTATCCACTGAGCTACGGGGGCGGATTGTGCCCTGAGCAGGGCTTTCGGGAGTCGCGCGGAGATTCTCGCCCGGCTCGACTCGAGGAGCCAGTCTATCTCGGTAGCGGATCGCCTCCGCGACCTTAGAGCGCCGCTTCGACCTCCGCGATCGTCCCCGCCTCGGCCTCGTCGCCTCCGCCGGCCGCGGACGCGACGGAGTGGACTAGCTCGAGCACGAATGTCCGGTACGCGTCGAGCTCGTCCGGCGCCTTCGTCTGCAGCAGCTCCTTCGCCGATCGCAGCGCCTCGAGCGTGCCCGCCCTGAGCTCGTCCGGCGGCGTCCTCACCCCGAACGGGCGACTACGGCCCTCCGCGACCTGCCGAACGATCTCGCTGTTCGATCCGGACTTGGCCGCGGCGAGGTGCTCCGCCATCGCGCCGGCTTCCTTGAAGGTGTCGAAGAAGCTCTTGTCGCTGATGGCGACGAGCAACCCGGCGCCGGTCGCGCCCTTGCGGAGCGTTTCGATCTCGCTCTCGCTCAACTGTTGTGCGTTCATGATCCGCTCCTTCGCTCGCTGATGAGACGTGCCGTACCCGTTGCGGCGGCGTGGCGAACCCTGGCGAGGGCTTTCCCACGGCTTTGCCGTGCGCTGTCCGGGCCTTGGCGATGTAGGCCGGGCGGGCGGCGTGCCAGGAAAACCTAGAAAGGGAGGGGCCGGCTGTGCCGGCCCCTCCGATTGTGGGAGCGTCAGGCTCCCACGACCGCGGGCGCGGCCGCCTGCAGCTTCGTGGGTTCCACCGGCAGTGCCGAGAGCACGACCTTCAACGCCTGCGTGTTCGCGGCATCAGCGAAGACGTCGTACGCCTCCATCGTGTCGTCGAGCTGGAACCGGTGCGTGGCGAACGGCGTCGGGTCGAGCCGGCCGCCCTCGATCAGCCGGAGCAAGACCGGGGTCGTGAAGGTGTCCACGAGCCCGGTGGTGATGAGGACGTTGCGGATCCAGAGCTTCTCCAGGTGCAACGTGGCCGAGCAGCCGTGGACGCCGACATTGGCGACGCGGCCACCGGCACGAATCAACTCGGTGCAGAGCTCGAAGGTCTCCGGGACGCCCACAGCCTCGATCGCTGTGTCGACGCCGCGGCCGTCCGTGAGCTCCATGACGCGGGCGATCGCATCCTCCTCGCCGTTGTTGATCACCACGTCCGCACCGAAGTCGAGCGCGCGGGCGAGCCGTGAGTCGGCGAGGTCGATGGCGATGATCTTCGCCGGCGTGCGCAGCCGCGCCGTCATGATCGTCGCGAGCCCGATCGGGCCTGCGCCGACGACCGCGATCGTGTCGCCCGGTTCCACCTGGCCGTTCAGGACTCCGACTTCGTATGCCGTCGGGAGGATGTCCGCGAGGAAGAGCACCTGCTCGTCCGTCAACTCCGGGGGAATCCTGTAGACGGATGTATCCGCGAACGGGACGCGGGCGAACTCGGCCTGGAGGCCGTCGATCAGGTGGCCGAAGATCCAGCCGCCGCCGCCGGTGCACTGACCGTAATGGCCCTCGCGGCAATAGCTGCAGCGCGCACAAGCGCTGATGCAGGAGACCAGGACGCGGTCGCCGACGGCGAGTGTCGTGACAGCCGAGCCGAGCTCGGTGATCGTCCCGACCGCCTCGTGACCGAGGATCGTCCCTGGCTTCACCGCGGGCACGTCGCCCTTCAGGATGTGCAGGTCGGTCCCGCAGATCGTGGAAGAGTCGATGCGGACGATCACGTCCGTCGGCTCCTGAATCGCCGGGTCGGGCACGGTCTCCCATGCCTTCTGTCCCGGTCCGTGATACACGAGCGCCTTCATGACGTCTCCTTCACTCGGGTACGGCCAGTCTCCGTCGGCCCGTTCGGGGGCGCATCCGTGCCCGCCCTGATCGAGCTAGGTGGGCTTCTACTGATGTGCGCCCTTCACCGGCGGGTTGAGGATCGCGGCGGTGCTCTAATGGGAGCCTTGACGACAGCTGAGAGCGACTCGGTCGACGTAATTCTTCGCGACGGCGGGACGCTTCGCCTGCGCCCGCCGACCCAGGCGGACGCGGCGGCTCTGCTCGACTTCTACAGGGCGCTTTCCAGCCAAAGCCTGCACCGCCGATTCCACGGCTTTCCGAACCTGAGGCCGCAGCTCGTCGAGTCGCTGCTCGAGCCGGACTGGGCTGAGCGCGGTGCCTTGCTGGGTGCACTGGCTGACGAGGGCGGCGAGCGGATCGTGGCGATCGGCGACTACGCGCGGCTGCGCGATCCGACGCTGGCGGAGTCCGCGTTCGCCGTCGCCGACGACGAGCAGGGAAGAGGAATCGGCACGCGACTGCTGGAACGGCTTGCCGCTCGCGCTGCCACGGTCGGGATCGAGCGCTTCGTTGCCGAGGTCCTCGCCGAGAACCAATCGATGCTGGGTGTGTTCGAGCGGGCGGGTTTCGAGTTGACGCGCGTGCTCGCCGGCGGCGTGGTCGAGGTCCAGTTCCCGATTGCGTCGACCGAGCGGTTCGAGTTGAGCGTCGAGGAGCGCGACCATACGGCGGTCGTCGCGTCGCTGCGCTCGTTCTTCGAGCCCACGAGTGTCGCTGTCGTCGGGGCCTCGCCCAGGCGGGGGACGATCGGCGGCGAGCTCTTCCGCAACGTGCTGGAGGGTGACTTCACGGGGGCCGCCTACCCGGTGAACCCCAAGGGTGCGGCGGTCGCGGGTGTCCGTGGCTACGCCTCGGTGGCCGAGATTCCGGATCCTGTCGATCTGGCGGTGGTCGCCGTGCCGGGTGAGCACGTGCTCGGTGCGGCGGAGGAGGCGCTCCGCAACGGCGTGCGTGCGCTCGTCGTGATCTCGGCCGGGTTCGCCGAGGTCGGCAGCGAGGGAGCTGAGCGACAGGAGCAGTTGCTCGCGCTTGTGCGCGCTCACGGCGCGCGTCTGATCGGGCCGAACTGTCTCGGCATCGCCGTCGCGGGACCGCGCCTGAACGCGACCTTCGCTGCCCGCTCCGCGCCGAGCGGCAACATCGGCTTCTCCTCCCAGTCCGGTGCGCTCGGTCTTGCCCTGCTCGAGGCGGCAGATGCGCGAGGGCTTGGGTTGTCCGCCTTTGTCTCGATCGGCAACAAGGCGGACGTCTCCTCGAACGACCTGCTCGAGTGGTGGGAGGAGGATGAGGCCACCGAAGTCGTGCTCCTCTACGTCGAGTCGTTCGGGAACCCACGCCGCTTCGGCCGGCTCGCCCGGCGGATCGCAAGACGCAAACCGATCCTCGCGCTGAAGAGCGGCACCTCTGCGACCGGCCAGCGCGCCGCCAGCTCGCATACGGCCGCGCTTGCGGGCTCCGAAGCCGGTGTCGACGCGCTCTTCCATCACGCGGGCGTCACCCGCGCCTCCTCGCTGGAGGAGCTGATCGACGTCGCGACGCTGCTCTCCTCGCAGCCCGAGCCGAAAGGAAGGCGGGTCGCCGTGCTCACAAACGCAGGCGGCCTCGGCATCCTCGCCGCCGACGCCTGCGAGGCCTCAGGGCTCGAGCTCCCGACCTTGGGTGAGGAGACCAGGCGCGGCTTGCGCGAGCTGCTTCCCGCCGAGGCCAGTGTCGCGAACCCGGTCGACATGCTCGGATCGGCGACTGCGGCGAGCTACGAACGGGCGCTCCCGGTCCTGCTGGCCGATCCGCAGGTCGACGCGGCCCTCGTGCTCTTCGTCCCGGCGGTGAGCGCCACGGCGGATGAGGTTGCCGTCGCCGTCGACGGAGCGGCACGTGCGGCCGCGTCGGAGAAGCCTGTTCTCGCTGTCGTCATGAGCTCGGCCGGAGTGCCGAAGGCTCTGCGCTCCGGTTCGGCCGCCGCTGCATTCGCATACCCGGAGTCCGCGGCGCGGGCACTGGGCCGCGTGGCCGAGCGTGCTGAATGGCTCCGGAGACCTCTCGGTTCGGTTCCTTCGCTCGAAGGCGTCGACCGCGCAGCGGCTGCGCTCGTCGTCGAGCACGCGCTGTCCCGTTCGGAGGACTCCTGGCTGGATCCCGCCGAGACCCGGGAGCTGCTGGCCGCCTACGGTCTGCCGGTCGTTCCCGAGCGGATCGCCGAGAACGCCGGGGCTGCGGCCCAGGCGGCCGCCGAGCTGGGATTCCCGGCCGTCGTCAAGTCGGCCGCTGCGGGCGCTCACAAGACCGAGAGCGGCGGCGTCTCCCTCGACCTCGAAGACGAAGCGGCCGTCCGTGCGGCCGCAGACCGAATCGGTTTCCCCGTCGTCGTGCAGCCGATGCTCCGAGGCGGAACCGAGCTTCTTGCGGGTCTTCTGCAGGATCCAGTCTTCGGCCCACTCGTTGCGTTCGGGCCAGGTGGTGTGTTCGCCGAGTTGATCGGGGAAGCCAGTCTCCGGATCGCCCCCTTGACCGACATCGACGCCGACGAGCTCGTCACGGGCGGCAAGGCCGGACGGCTCGTGCGCGGCTTCCGCGGCGCCGAGCCGGCCGACGCCGCGGCGCTCGTCGACCTCGTCCACCGGCTTGCTGCACTCGGCGACGATCTGCCGGCGGTGGCCGAGCTCGACCTCAACCCGGTCCTCGGCTTCCCGGACCGCGCGGTTGCAGTTGACGCCCGCGTCCGGGTCCGCCGACCGCACGAGCATCGGCGCGAGAAGAGCTGGTAGCGCCCGGGATCACAGGCTTGCCCGTCTGCGGCGGCGACGGAACGGCGCGTCGAGCCTAGCCGCCGCGTCGCGCTGCCCAACTCTGGGGCCGGCTTTACCAATGCTTTGCCGTGCGCTGTCCCGCCCTTGGGCCGGCCGCGGGCAGGCTCCTTTCGTACCCCGAAACGAAGGGAGCAGACGATGACCAAGGTTCTGATCGGCGTTCTTAGCCTCGCCCTGCTCGGTGCGGGCGTGCTGGTCGGCGTTGCCGGCGGGCTCGACAGTGCGCCGGCGCGATCGGTGTCGCTCCCGAGCAGCACGACGGACGACACCACGACCGGGCGGACGACGACTGGCACGACGACCGGGCGGACGACCGGCGGCGACGAGGACATCTCGGGGCCGTGCGACGAGGCCGAGCACCGGAACGACCCGCGCTGCGCAGGTGTGACGGCGACGCCCGGCGCAACGACGACCGGCGCGACCACGACTGTCGGTGGCGACATCTCCGGGCCGTGCGACGAGGCCGAGCACCGGAACGACCCGCGGTGCGCAGGTGTGACCGGCGCGGCGACGACCGGCGCTACCACGACGGTCGGTGGTGACATCTCCGGGCCGTGCGATGAGGCCGAGCACCGGAACGACCCGCGCTGCACCGGCGCCACGCGCGCCGACGACGACAACTCGGGCCCCGGCTCCGGCGGCGACGCCCGTGGCGACGCCCGTGACGACGCCCATGACGACGACAGCGACGACAACTCCGGTCGCGGCTCCGGCGGCGACGACCACGACGACGACGACCACGACGACGACCGCTCCGGCTCGAACAGCGGCAGCGGCTGATCCGACCCACACGAGAAAGGAACGACTATGCGCAAGCTCATCCTGCCCGCCCTCGTCTCGCTCGCCGCGGTCGCGGCGCTCGTCCCGGCCGCGTTCTCGGCCTCGAGCGCCCAGACCGTCCGCGTCACCGAGACGAGCTACCGGATCAAGCTGTCCACGGCTCCGAAGGCCGGAGCGGTTCGGTTCGTGATCCGGAACGCTTCGGACGACGGCCACGACTTCTGGCTGCGCGGCGGCGGCAAGACGTTCAAGACCCGCGTGCTCGGCGATGGCCGCTCGGCAACGCTGACCGCGAAGCTGCGCAACGGCGTGCGGTACCAGTACTGGTGCGCTGTTGGCAGCCACCGCAAGGCAGGCATGGCGGGGAGCTTCGTCGCCCGCTGACCGCCTACCACCCGCGGAGGCGCCTCCCCTAGGGCGCCTCCGCGCTTTTCCGTCCCGTTCGCTCGGGTATACCGAGGGCGTGGCCGCGGCGAAGCGCACGATCCTGCTCGTCGAGGACGAGGAGTCGATCACCACGCCCCTGGCGGAGGCGCTCGAGCGCGAGGGCTTCGCGACCGAGATCGCACGCACCGCGGCGGACGCGATCGAGGTGGGAAAGCGTGTCCGGCCCGACCTCGTGCTGCTCGACCTGGGGCTCCCGGATGGATCCGGGTTCGATGTCTGCAGAGAGCTCCGCGCCACCTCGCAGGTGCCGATCATCATCCTGTCGGCTCGCGGCGAGGAGGCCGACCGGGTGGTCGGGCTCGAGCTCGGCGCCGACGACTACGTCGTCAAGCCGTTCAGCGCGCGCGAAGTGATCGCGCGCATCCGAGCAGTGCTGCGCCGGACGAATGCGCCCACTGCGCCAGCCACCGGTCCGCTCGAGGTCGGGGAGGTGCGGCTCGACGGGGCGCGACGAAGCGCGACGCTCGCGGGCGAGCCGCTCGAGCTCTCCCGGAAGGAGTTCGACCTGCTCGCCCTGCTGATGCAAGAGGCAGGCTCCGTCGTCGGCCGCGAGCGCCTGATCGACGAGGTCTGGGACGTGAACTGGTTCGGCTCGACGAAGACCCTCGACGTGCACGTGAGCGGATTGCGCAAGAAGCTCCGCGACGATCCCGCCGAGCCGCGGTACCTGCACACGGTGCGCGGCGTCGGCTTCCGCTTCGCCGGCGCCGACGAGGTCTCATGAGCCTCCGTCTTCGTCTCCTCGCCGCGTTCGCGTACGTGCTCGTGCTCGTGCTGGTCGCGCTGGAGATCCCGCTCGCGCTCAGCCTCTCCAGCCGCGTGGATGCCGAAGTGCGCGCGCAGGCCACCTCACAGGCGCAGATCGTCGCGGCCGCGGCCTCGGGGCGGATCGACGAGCGGGCCCGGCTGCTGCGGACGGTGCAGGACGCGGGCCGCGACCTGGGCGCGCGCGTGATCGTGGTCGACCTGCGCGGCCGCCTGATCGCCGACTCGGCGGGCGGCGGTCTGCGCGGCGCCTCTTATCGCGACCGGCCGGAGATCCGGGACGCGCTCGCCGGTGTCCCCGCACAGGGAACGCGCCACAGCGCCACTCTCGGCGAGGAGCTCCTCTTCACCGCCGTGCCCGTGGTCGACGACGGCCGGCGGGTCGGCGCTGTCCGAGTGACGCAGAGCGTCGAGGCCGTCGGCGAGCGCGTCCGGCGCAACGTGCTCGTGCTCGTCGGAGTCGGCGCGCTCGCGCTGGCTCTGGGCCTGGCCCTCGCGTGGGTGCTCGCCGGCTCTCTCTCGCGGCCGCTCCGGGCTCTGGCCGAGACTGCGCGCCGGGTCGAGCGTGGCGAGCTCGACGCCCGCGCCGAGCCGACCGGCGCGAGCGAGCAGCGCGACGTCGCGCATGCCTTCAACGACATGACCGAGCGACTGGCGCAGGTGCTGGCCGCGCAGCGGGAGTTCGTCGCGAACGCCTCACACCAGCTCCGGACGCCGCTCACGGGGCTGCGCCTGCGACTCGAGGCGGCTGGGCTGAAGACCGACGATCCCGAGCTGGAGCGCGAGCTCAGGGCGGCCGAGAGCGAGGTCGAGCGGCTGACGCGCCTGCTGAACGCACTCCTTCTGCTTGCGCGCGAGGGCGACCGGCCCGTGCTGCACGCGCCCACCTCGCTCGAGCGGGCCTGCGAGCTCGCGTACGAGCGCTGGCTGCCGCGCGCCGAGGAGAGCGGCCACGAGCTGCAGCTCGAGCGCGGTCCCGAGGTCTTCGTCGGTGCCCGCGAGGAGGACGTCGCGATCGTGCTCGACAACCTGATCGAGAACGCGCTCGTCTACTCGCCCGGTGGGACGCACGTGCTCGTGAGCTGGGACGGCGAGGGCCGGCTTGCGGTCCTCGACGAGGGCTCCGGCATCGCGCCCGGGGAAGAGGAGCGCCTGTTCGAGCGTTTCGGCCGCGGTCGCTCCGACCGGCCCGGGACGGGGCTCGGGCTCGCGATCGTGGAGACCCTCGCCCGACGCTGGGGCGGGTCGGCGTCGATCCGCAACCGCGGCGGGGGCGGGGCGCGCGCCGAAGCCGTCTTCCCGGTCGTCCGGCGGGCCGAACGGCCCGTCGCCGAGGTGACGTCATGATGCGCACGGGCGCTCTCGGATTGCTGGGCCTCGTGCTCGCGGTGGCGATCGGGGTCGGCATCCACTTCGTCACGCGCGAGACGATTGCGCTCCCGGTCGTCCGTCTCGACCAGCGCGCCCAGCTCGCTCCGACGACCGCGACGGACACGACCACGACCGGCACGACGAGCACGGGCACGAGTACGGGTACGGAGACCGAGACCGAACGGGAGACGGAGCGGGAGACCGAGACCGAGGACAACTCCGGGTCCGGCTCGGACAACTCCGGTTCCGGCTCCGACGACTCGGGCTCCGGGTCGGACAACTCAGGCTCCGGCTCCGACGACTCGGGCCAGGGGCGAGGCCGTGGGCGCGGACGCGGCGGCGACGACTGAACCCGTTCTGGTAGACACCTGCCGTGGCGCAGCGGTCGTTCACGGTGTGGTTCACCGGCCTGTCGGGGGCGGGGAAGTCGACGATCTCGCATCTCGTGGCCGAAGAGCTGGAGGGACGCGGCCTGACGGTCGAGCTCCTGGACGGCGATGCCGTGCGGCGACATCTCTCCAGCGAGCTCGGCTTCTCCAAGGAAGATCGCGATACGAACGTCGAGCGGATCGGCTGGGTCGCCTCGCGCCTCGTGCGTGCCGGCGCGGTCGTCGTGGTCGCCGCGATCTCGCCCTACCGAGAGGCGCGCCACGTGGCGCGGGAGCTCGTGGAGGAGCACGGCGCCTTCGTCGAGGTGCACGTCGCGACCTCGCTCGAGGACTGCATGAGCCGCGACACGAAGGGCCTGTACGCGCGGGCGCTGGCGGGCGACGTCCCGAACTTCACCGGCGTGAGCGACCCGTACGAGGAGCCGGAGTCGCCCGAGGTGCGCATCGACACCGCCGGCGCGGCGCCGGAGGAGTCGGTCGCGCTCGTGCTCGAGCGGCTGCGGTCGCTCGACCTCCTGCCCGCGTGAGGTCGCTCGCGGAGCGGATCCCGACGCTGCCGGGGCCGGTGCGCTCGGTGCTTCGCAACGCGGTCTGGACGTACGGAACGGCAACGGCGCGCCTCCGGCCGCTGCCCGACTTCCTCATCCTCGGCGCGCAGAAGGCCGGCACGACCGCGCTCTACGCATACCTCCGCCGCCATCCGGGCATCACGGGGCCGAGGTGGAAGGAGGTCAGCTACTTCGACCGGCACTACAGCCGCGGGCGAGCGTGGTACCGCGGTAACTTCCCGGTGCGGGCCTCGAGCGGGCGCATCGTCGGCGAGGCGAGCCCGAGCTACCTCTTCCATCCACTCGCCCCGGAGCGCGCCGCCGCGCTCGTGCCGGACGCGAAGCTGATCGCGATCCTGCGCAACCCGGTCGAGCGCGCGTATTCGCACTACCAGCACGAGGTCTCGTTCGGCCGCGAGCCGCTCTCCTTCGAGGAAGCGCTCGGCCAGGAGGAGGCGCGCATGGCAGGCGAGCTGGAGCGGATGCACGCCGATCCCGGCTACTTCAGCCATGCGTGGTGGAACTACACCTACCTCGCGCGCGGGCTGTACGCCGAGCAGCTCGAACGCTGGGCGGCGGCGTTTCCCGCGGCGCAGCTGCTCGTGCTCGCGAACGAGGAGCTCTCGGAGCAGCCCGCCGCGACGTACGCCCGGGTGCTCGACTTCGTCGGCGCCGAGCCGTACGAGCTCGACGCCTATCCGCGGGTCTTCGATCGCGACTATCCCGACCTGAGCGTCGAGCTGCGCGAGCGGCTGGCGGCCCATTTTGCCGGGCCGAACCGCCGGCTCTACGAGCTGCTCGGCCGCGACCTCGGCTGGGACTAGACTCGCGGAGCTTGAGCCAGAAGCCCCTCACCCGCGCTCGCGACCTCGTCTCCGCCGCTTCCCTGTACGGCCGGAGCTCGATCCGCGTCCTGCAACAGCGCCGCGCGCACGGCACGGAGGAACGCCTCGTCTTCGTGACCGGGTGCCCGCGCTCCGGCACGACGTTCGTCGCCGGCGCGATCGGGTCGCAGCCGGGCTTCGTCGACCTCGGCGAGGTGCATCCACTCAAGGCGGCGCTGCCCTCCCTTGCCGGCTCCCCGCCTGCGGACGCGGCGCCGCAGCTGCGCCGGATCCTCGACCGTGTGCGCCGCTTCGGCCTCGCCGGCCAGCTCCGGGGCGTCGAGCAGACACCGGAGACGGCATTCGTGCTCCCCGCAGTGCTCGCCGCCTACCCCGAGGCGCGGATCGTGCATGTCGTCCGCGACGGGCGCGACGTGGCCTGCTCGCTGCTCGAGCGCGGCTGGCTCAGCGCCGGACGGGAGGGCGCCGACGACGCGGGGCTCGCCTACGGCTCGCAGGCGCGCTTCTGGGTCGAGCCGGAGCGCCTGACGGACTTCGAGCAGCTGAGCGACGCGGGACGGGCGGGCTATGCGTGGCACCGCTACGTCTCCACGGCGCGCGCGACGACGGAGCGGCTCCTCGAGCTGCGCTACGAGACGGTCACCGCAGATCCGGAGGCGGCCGCGGAGCCGGTCGCCCGGCACCTGCACGCCGATCCAGGCCCGCTCGCACAGGCCTTCGGCGAGGCGCACCCCCGCTCCGTCGGCCGGTGGCAGCGCGACCTCGACGAGACGCAGGTCGCCGAGGTCGAGAGCGAGGCCGGTCCTCTTCTCCGCGAGCTCGGCTACCTCTAGGCAGGTGAGCGGCGTGGAGGACGTCTCTCGTCTTGCCAGCCGTGACCCGGCCCGCCATCCTGCAAGGAGACGAGCCGTGGATGTCCGCCGCCTGCATCCGCTGACCACCGTCGTGAGCCTGCTCGCGGCGGCAACGACGGTCGTCGTGCTGGCCGCGGAACGGCTTCGCTTCGCCTACGAGGCGCCGTCGCTGCGGGTCGTGCTCGAGACGGCGTCGGCGATGATCGCGCTCGTTGCCGCCTACCTCGTCTACGGCCGCTTTCTGCGCAGCCGCCGGGTCGACGCGCTCCTGCTCGCGTTCGCGCTGGGCGTGCTGGCAGCGTCGAACCTGTTTCTGGCCGTCCTGATCGCAGCCTGGCCCAACGGCTACGGCCGGCTCGTCGCGGCGGCGGCGAGTCTCACGGGCGCCCTCCTGCTCGCGGCCGCGGCACTCGCCCCCGCACTGCCCCTCGTGCAGGCCCGACGGGCGGCGGGCAGGCTCGCCGTCACCGGGCTGCTCCTCTTCGGCACGCTCGTCGGCCTGCTGCTCCTGGCCGTGCACTTCTTCCCGCCCGAGCTCGGCCTGAGCTCGGACGGCAGCGGTCCCGAGGTGGTCGCGAGCCGGGGTCTGCTCCCGATGCACGTCCTCTGGATCGCCGCGTTCGCCGTGGCGACGATCGGGTTTGCGCGTCGCTCGGTGGCGGAGGGTGACCGCTTCCTTGGGTTCGTCGCGGCCGGGACGGCGCTGGCGGCGTTCGCGCGGCTGCACTACCTGCTCTTCCCGCCCTTCCAGGCAGACTGGGTCTACACGGGCGACGTGCTGCGGCTGCTCTTCTACACCGTCCTGCTTGTGGCCGGCGCGCGCGAGATCAACGAGTACTGGCGTGGGCTCGCGGCCTCCGCCGTCTTCGAGGAGCGACGGCGGATCGCCCGCGAGCTGCACGACGGGGTCGCGCAGGAGCTCGCGTTCATCGGCCGGCGCGCTCGGCGCCTCGCCTCTCGCACCGGCGTTGACGAGGCCCGGCAGATCGCCGCCGCCGCCGACCGGGCGCTCGGGGACTCGCGGCGCGCGATCGCGACGCTGACCCGGCCGCTCGACCAGCAGCTCTCGGAAGTGCTCACGGAGGCGATCGGCGAGGTCGCGGCCCGTCATCCGGTCCGGCTCGACCTGGCGCTCGCACACGGCGTGCAGGTCGGTGGCGACGCGCGCGAAGCGCTCGTGCGGATCGCCTGCGAGGCCGTCTCCAACGCGGCCCGGCACGGGCAGGCGCGGCTCGTCCGGGTCGAGCTCCAGAACGGCAGGCACGTGCGCTTCCGGGTCGTGGACGACGGCGTCGGGTTCGACCCGTCGATCCCGCGTCCGGGCCACTTCGGGCTCGTCAGCATGCGCGAGCGGGCACAGGCCGTAGGCGGCTCCTTCCGCGTGCGCTCGGCCCCCGGCGCCGGCACGGAGGTCGAGGTGGTGCTGCCGTGATCTCTGCGAAGCCGACCCGCGCGCGCGTCCTGATCGCCGACGACCACGCCCCCACGCGCGGCGACCTGCGCGAGGTGCTCGAGGAGGACGGCCGCTTCGAGGTCTGCGCCGAGGCTGCCGACGCGCCGGGCGCGGTCGCAGCCGCCCTGCGCGAGCGCCCCGATCTCTGCATCCTCGACATCAAGATGCCCGGCCGCGGGGTCGCTGCGGCCTGGGAGATCACGGCTCGCCTGCCGGGGACGAAGATCGTCATGTTCACCGTGTCGGACGAGGACGTCGACCTCTTCGCCGCTCTCCGTGCCGGCGCCGCGGGCTACCTATTGAAAGGGACCGACCCGGAGCGCCTGCCGCACGCGCTCCAGGACGTCGTCGACGGGCACGCGGCGCTGCCGCGGTCGCTCGTCTCGCGACTGATGAGCGAGTTTCGGGACCGCGGGCCGCGGCGACGGGCGGTCGTCGGCGGGGACGACGCCCCGCAGCTGACGAGCCGCGAGTGGCAGGTGCTGGAGCTGCTGCGGCACGAGCTCACGACCGCGGAGATCGCCCGCAGGCTCGTGCTCTCGCAGGCGACCGTGCGCACGCACGTCGCGGCGATCCTGCACAAGCTCGACGTGCCCGACCGCGCCTCGGCGGTGCGGCTCTTCCACGAACGTTGAGCCATCTCCACGTGCGCGCCTCTTGCCAGGCAGCGGGTCAAGCCCCACGATCGTCGTATGCACGGGAAGCGGCCCCCGGTGCGCCCGGCCCTGCGGACCACCGTGCTGCTGGCCGACGACCACGCGGTGATTCGCGGCGCGATCCGCTCTGACCTCGAGGAGCTCGGCTACGAGATCTGCGCCGAGGTCGGCGACGGGGACGCGGCGATCGCGGCTGCGCTCGAGTTGCGTCCGGGGATCTGCCTGCTCGACGTCGAGATGCCGGGCGGCGGGGGGATCGCAGCCGCCCGCGAGATCGCGGCCCGTCTGCCCGACACACGGGTCGTGATGCTCACGGTGTCGCACGACGAACGCGATGTGGTCGCTTCCTCGGCGGCTGGGGCCGTCGGCTTCGTGCTGAAGGACGTCGCGCTCGACCGGCTGCACGCGGCGCTGCTCGCGGCGCTCGACGGCGAGCGGGGCGTCTCGCCGCTCCGGCCCGCGACCGCCGGCTAGCTCAGCTCTCGCTGATCTCTGCGCGCCGCTCCGAGATGCAGCTCTCGGCCCAGTGCTCGGCGAGCGTGGTCACGCGCGCCGCGAGCGCTGCGGTGTCGGCGTCCTTGGGGACGGCGTCCGCCGCGATCTCCACTCGCACCTGGTGCACGGAGACCTCCACCTCGCGATCGATCTCGTGCCGCTCCTCGGAAACGATCGAGACCTCGGGTACCTCCTCGAGGAGCAGCGTCGTCAGGTCGTCGATCTCCGCGCGCGTCACGTCCCGCCCGGCGAAGATGCCGAAGTTGACGCGCACCTCGACGGCCGCACCGTCTCGGGGCTCGGCGGCGAAGGCGATGGGGGCGAGTTCGGGCACGGAGTCGTAGCCTGCCCCCGAGCGAGCCGTTTCTAACGCTCGCGGGGCTCCCAGCCGAAGCGGCGGATCGCAACGACCATCCCCGCGAGCCCCCACGCGATCACGACGGCCAGCGAGCCTGGGTCCGCGAAGACGCTCTCGTTCTCGAGGTAGATCCCCCCGATCACGTCGAGCAGGTGCTTCAACGGGAGCACGTCCCCGAGCGTGTCGAGCGCCTGCGGCAGGTCGCGCGTAGGCCCGAACGAGCCGGAGAGGAACGCCATCGGCAGCACGATCACGTTGACGACCGCCGACGCACCTTCCGCGGAGCGGATCAAGGCGGCCGCGGCGACGCCCATGCCGGCGAACGAGAGCGCGCCGATGACGACCGCGACGAGGAGCGAGAACGGGCGCTCGGGAACGTGCGCGCCGAAGAGCGCCTTCCCCATCCCGATCAGCACGAGTGTCTGCAGGAAGAAGACCGCCAGGATCGAGCCCAGGACGGCCAGCCCGTAGATCGGCGCGGGGAGCGGTGTCCCGCGCAGGCGCTTCAGGTGGCCGCCCTCGCGCCGGATCACGAGCGTGATCGCGAGGCCCGCGAACGCCGTGTTCGCAGCGCCGTAGCCGATCAGCCCCACGAGCAGCGTGTCCGAGAGCTCCCAGCCCTCGTCGGTGCGCCCGTCGTAGACGGAGCCGAGCAGCAGGAAGAGCATGATCGGGAAGATGAAGATGAAGACCGCCGCCTCGCGGCTGCGCCAGAAGACGAGCTGCTCCGTGCGGAACTGATGCGCGAACAGCCTCACTGCGCGTCCTCGTTCATCAGCTCCAGGTAGACGTCCTCCAGGCTCGGGCGTCGCACCTCGAGCCCTTCGAGCTCGCGTCCCTCGGCGAGGGCCGCCGCGGTCAGGTCGTGGAGAGCGCGTGTCGGCTCTTGGGTTCGGAGCACGACTGTCTCGCCCTCGCGCCGGTAGCGGATCTCGACCTCCCCGGAGCCGACCAGCTCGGCCGGGCGGCCCATCGAGATGATCTCGCCTGCGCGCAGAACGGCGACGCGGTCGGCGAGCTGCTGGGCCTCGTCGAGGTAATGCGTCGTCAGCAGCACCGTCTTGCCGAGGCCGCGCAGCGACCGCACGAGCTCCCACGCGTTGCGGCGGGCCGCGGGGTCGAAGCCCGTCGTCGGCTCGTCGAGGAAGACGAGCTCTGGGTCACCGACGAGCGCGATGCCGAGGTCGAGGCGGCGCTTCTGGCCGCCGGAGAGGGTCTTCACGCGCGCATCGCGCTTCTCGTACAGGCCGACGAGCTCGATCACCTCGTCGATGTCGCGCGGTTGCGCGTAGTAGCCCGCGAAGACCCGATGCATCTCGCGCACGGTCAGGTTGGGCCAGGACTCGGCGGACTGGAGCACGATCCCGATCCGCTCCCGAAAGGCGGTCTCCGCCCGGCCGGGGTCGAAGCCGAGCACGTCGACCTCGCCGCCATCGCGCTTCCGGTAGCCCTCCAGGATCTCGACGGTCGTCGTCTTGCCGGCACCGTTGGGGCCGAGCAGGCCGAACACCTCGCCGACGGCGACCTCGAAGCTGATCCCGCTCACCGCCTCGATCCCGTCGTACGACTTCCGCAACGCGCGGACGGAGATCGCGGTCACTCGAGCACGAACTCGCGCACTGCGGCAGGTGAGAAGGGGACGTCGCCGGCACCGAGTGCCGCCGCGATCTCGGAGCAGTCGGGCTGATGACCCACCGCGACGACGACGTCGCCGCTGCCGGCGACGAGCTCGAGCAGGTCGTCCGCCGTGGCGCCGGGCGCGAGCCGCTCGTCGATGCGGAGCTCTGCCCCCGCCGCCTTCGCGATCGCGCTGCCCGTCTCTCGTGCGCGGAGGAGCGGGCTCGTGAAGACGAGGGTCGGCTGTCGGGCCGCGAGACGCTCGCCGAGCCCGCGGGCCTGCTCGCGTCCCTCGGCCGTGAGGGGACGCAGCTCGTCCGGATGACCCGGCGCCGCCTTCGCGTGCCGCGCGAGGAACAGGCGCATGCGCGCAGGATAGAGCCCACGCGGCACGCGGTCCGGCAGGATCCGCTGGTGGTCGAACTCCGCGCTGCCGGAGTCTGCGCGGTGCTCGCGGCTCTCCTCCTCGACGACGGCGGGTACCTCGCCCACTCCTGGGGCTGGAGCGGGGCCGTGGCGGCGGCGGCCGCAGCGCTCGGGATCGCCTGGCTGCGCCGCACTCCCCGGGGACCGTTTGAGCTCGCCCTCGTGGGCGGGCTTGCGGCGCTCGCGCTCTGGTCGCTCCTGTCGGCGTGGTGGTCGCAGAGCCCGCCGAGCTCGGTGGGGGAGGCGCAGCGAGCCCTCGTTCCACTGGCGGCTGCGCTCGCGGCCCTCGTTCTCTTCCGCCGCCGCGAAGCTGGGTGGCTCGCCGCGGCAGTGCTCGGCGCGATCTCGATCGTCTCCGTCGCGAACCTGCTCCACCGCGCAAGGGGCTACTCGGAGGTGAGCGGCGTGGCCGCGGAGCCGATCGGCTACGACAACGCGCTCGGCCTGCTGGCCGCGCTCGGGGTGCTGCTCGCGCTCGACGCCGTCGGGCGGCGCGGGCGGTGGTCGATCGCGGCTGCAACCCTGCCACTGAACGCGCTCGTACTCGTGCTCGCAGAGAGCACGGGCGCATATCTCGCGCTGGTGGCCGGTCTCGCATTCGCTGCGGTCGCCGCAGGCGGGCGCCTGCGGATGGTTGGGGTCGCGACGGTGGTTGCGCTCGGCGCCGTCGCCGTCCTCTCAGCGGGAGGCCACGAGCGCGAGCGCTACTGGCCGGTCGCTCTCGACGCGGCGCGGGAGCATCCCGTAGAAGGCACTGGTGCCGGGACGTTCTGGCAGCTTTGGCTCGAGGAGCGCGAGGTCGGTCTCGACGCGCGCGACGCCCACGGCCTCTACGTGGAGACGCTCGGCGAGCTCGGCGCGGTGGGGCTCGCGCTGCTGCTCGTCGCCCTCGCGGCGCCGGCTGTGGCCGCGCTGCGTGCGCCACGACGGCCGCTGCTGGCAGGCGCCTACGGCGCCTTTCTCGTGCATGCGGGGATCGACTGGGACTGGGAGCTCGCGGGTGTCGCCGTGGCCGGCGTGCTGATCGGCTGCGCGCTCCTGCTCGACGCGCGCAGCGAGGGGGAGGAGCGCGAGATCCCCCCGCGCCTCGTCGCGCTGTGGACGGCCGGTGCAGCGGGGCTCTTCCTTGCCGCTGTGGTGACCTTCGCCGGGGCGACCGTGCTCGATCGCGCCCTGGCAGCAGAGCGGGAGGGCCGCCCGGTCGATGCCCTCCACGAGGCGGAGCGCGCGGCGACGCTCCAGCCGTGGGCGTCGGAGCCCTGGCTCGTGGTCGCGCGAACCAGGCGGGCCGGCGGACGCGGAGACCCCGCGTCGGCAGCCCGCGAGGGGCTCGAGCGCGACGCCCACGACTGGCGGCTCTGGCTCGAGCTCGCGCAGTCGACGACCGGGGAGGAGCGGGAACGGGCGCTCGAGCGCGCCCGCTCCCTCAACCCCTTGGGGCCGATCGAGCCCCGGCCCTAGTGGCCCCGGTCCTAGCGGCTCAGCGCGCGGGCCGCGCTGTGCGCACGGAAATCAGCCGGCGCGTGGAGATGCCCGCGAGGATGTTGTCCCCCGACTTGCGTGCGCGGACGAACATCGTCAGCAGGTAGCCGTTCGCGAGCGGCAGCAGGCGCGTGGGCTGGATCGTCATCGTCGCCCAGCCCTCCTGGTCCGTCCTCACCTCGCCGGGCTGCGTGATGCGGCCGAACGGGATCGCGTTCGCGTACACGAGCGCCTCGCGCACGACGAAGCCCCGCGTGTCCTTGACGCGGAAGCGCGCCTGGAGCGGGTTCCGCGAGCGGATCGGCATCTGCGAGAACTCGATGTCGGAGACGATCAGCCGTTGCGGCGCCGCGACGGACGAGGCCGGAACGGAGATGAGCCCGTTTGCGAGCCGGATCTGCCCTTCGGCGTTCTCGGCCACCACGACCTCGGTCAGCGCCGAGAAGGCGACACTGGAACCGGTCGCGTTCGTCGCAGTCACCTCGGAACGGATCCGCTTACCGACGTCAGCCGTCTGGAGCGTGTACCGGTTGGCGGTCGCGCCTGCGATGTCCGCACAGCCCGAGCCGGCGGCTTCGCAACGCTGCCAGCCGTACGTGTAGGTGATCGCCGACGTGCTCTGCCAGGCGCCGTTGCTCGTGGTCAGCTGCTCGGTCGCGCGGGCCTCGCCCGTGACGACCGGCGGTGCGGTGTTCGTCGGCCCGTACTGCTGCTGGGCCGCGTTCGGCGACGCGGAGCCGATGGTCGAGAACACGGCCACGGTGGCGACGAGCATCAGGGTCGCGAGCGACGCGACGAGCGTCCGCGACCTGCGATTTGGTCGTTGCATCGGGTGGTGCCTCCTTTATGGGTTCAAAAGGGCCACCTCCCTGTCTAGCTGCGAATAGTCTTCCTTCACAGAGGATTTACAGGGCTATTGCAGATCTCGAGACCTAAGCTGCGCCCGTGAGGGCCTTTCGGTACGTGCTCGCGGACGTGTTCACCGACGTCCCTCTGGCCGGGAACCAGCTCGGCGTCTTCACCGACGCGCGGGGGCTCGACACGGCCACGATGCAGGCGCTGACGGTCGAGCTTGGCTACTCCGAGTCCGTCTTCGTGCTCCCGCCGCGGGAGGGCGGGCACGCCTTGATCCGCATCTTCACGGAGTCCGGCGAGATTCCCTTCGCCGGCCATCCCACGCTGGGCGCCGCGTTCGTGCTCGCCGCGCCGCTGCAGCTCGGTGTGATCGAGCTGGAGTGCCGCATGGGGATCGTCCCGGTCGTGCTCGAGCGGGACGAGTCTGGCCGCATCGTCTTCGGGCGCATGACGCAACCGGTGCCGTCGGTCGCGCCGTTCGAGCGCGCGGAAGAGCTGTGCGCGGCGCTCGGGGTTCCAAGCTCGACCTTGCCGGTCGAGGTCTACGACAACGGCATCCGGCACGTGTACGTGGGGCTCGGGAGCGAGGCGGAGGTGGCGGCGCTCGCGCCCGACTGGCGCTCGTTGGCCGGCCACGACGTGATCGGCGTGAACGCCTTCGCCGGCTCGGGCGCCCGCTGGAAGCTGAGGATGTTCTCGCCCTTCGAAGGCATGGGGGAGGATGCGGCGACGGGATCGGCCGCCGGCCCGCTCGCCTGCCATCTCGCCCGGCACGGCCTGATCGGCTGGGGCGACCCGATCGAGATCTCGCAGGGCGCGGAGATCGGTCGACCCTCGGCGCTGCACGCCGTCGCCCAGGGCTCGGGCGACGCGATCGCGGCGGTCGAGGTCGGCGGCTCGGCGGTGCTCGTCGCGCGCGGGGAGTTCCGGCTGCCCTAGGCCAGTCTCTATTGGGCCCAGGCGACGGCTTCGATGTCGGGCAGCTCCGGCTCGAGCGCGCGCCAGAAGCGGGCTCCGTCGACGGACAGGTAGAGGCGGTTGCGGGCCGCGAAGAGGACGCGGTCGGGATCGTCGGGGTGAACGGCCACGGCGAACCCCGCCGGCAGGCCGCCGCCGGCCTCGCGCCAGGTCGCGCCGGCGTCGGCGGAGACGAGGAGCGGCGGCCGGCGCTCGACGAGCGCGACGACCGTGGAGCCGGACGCGGACGCCGCGATCAGGCGCGGGAGCTGGAGCGGCACGCGCTCGGGCGCGACGGGCGTGTCGACGGATCCGAGGACGAGCTCGTCCTCCACGTCGACCGCGACGGTGCCCTCGATCGTCGCGACGTGCGCGATCACGAGCTTGTGTTCCTGGAACACAAGCTCATCGCGCCAGCTCGAGCGCGCGCGCGGCGGTCGAGCCCGCATGCCGCGCCGCCGAGAGCGGGCGGTGCCCGCAGGCCCGCGCCCAGACGTAGCCGGCGAGGAAGGCGTCTCCGGCGCCGGTGGGGTCGGTGCTCTCGATCCGGCGCACGGGGACGAGGTCGCGCCGGCCGGCGGAGAGCAGGAGCGCGCCGCGGGAGCCGAGCGTGACGATCACCTCCGGGACGCCGAGCGCGGCGAGCCGCTCCTCGCCGCCGAGCACCTCCGCCTCGGCCTCCGCGAGCTTCAGCACCGTCACGTGGCGGAGCAGGGCCGGGTCGAAGTCGGCGTCGAGGCGCACCGGCCCGGGCTGTGCGGGGCGGACGAGCGCCTGGCCGTCGAGCGCGAGGCGCCGGTCGCGAGCCACGGCGGCGAGCACGGGCAGCGGGAACTCCTCGCGCGTCAGCGCCCCGACCTGCACCCATTCCGTGCGCCCGACGTCGCGCACGTCCCGGAGCGACCAGGGCTCGCCGGGATCGAGCAGCTCCAGCTCGCGCTCCTCGCCCTCGTAGCGCAGCTCGAAGGAGGTGGTGGTGGCGCTCTCCACCCAGAAGACCGGCACGCCCAGCGCGATCACGGGCGTCAGCAACTGCCGCCGGTCGCCGCGCGCACACCGGGCGACGATGCGAGTACGGCCGCCCAGCAGGCGCAGCGCCCGTGCCGCGTGGAAGGGAGCGCCGCCAGGTCGCGGCGCGCCGCCTCCGACGACATCGCGGGCGAGGTTCCCGATGACGGCTACTCCACGCATGCCGCCGAAATCTAAGGCCTAGATCCGGCGGCGACCGAGATGCGCGACCGCGCCGGCCAGCACGAGCGAGAGCGCGAAGCTCGGGAGCGTCGCGCCGAGGCCGGTGTCGGGCGGATCGAGCCGCTCGACGAGGTCGACCCACCAGGACGGGCCGACGGGATGCAGCCACTGGTAGAGCACGAAGCCCGCGATCCAGCTCGCGATCATGCCCCAGCGCACGGAAGGTCCCTCGAACACGTCGCTCTGGCGATAGCGCGCGCCGGCGACGAGCCAGTCCGCGAGCAGGACGCCGAAGAGCGGCACGAAGAACGACCCGAGCAGGATCAGGAACGTCTCGTAGGAGAGCAGGTCGATCGTCAGCGCGCCGAGCGTCGCCGCCGTCGCGACCCCGACGAGGAGCGCTCTTTGCGGCGCGCGCGGGGCCAGGTTCTGGATCGTGACGGCGGTCGAGTAGACGTTCGCGAAGGCCTCGTCCGTCTCGTCCACCGTGACGGCGAAGAGGGCGAGCGCGGCGCCCAGCCCACCCGCCGCGACCGCGACCGGCAGCGCCGCTGCGTCGGTGACGTCGCGGGAGAAGAAGAGGATCGCGCCGAGCGCCCACAGCCAGACGCTCGCGACGAGGTAGCCGCCGCCGGTGCCCCAGAACGCGGCCCGCCGGCTGCGCGAGAAGCGCGTGTAGTCGGCCGCGAGCGGGATCCACGAGACGGTGATCGCGACCACGAGGTCGACGCCCTCGAGCACGGACGAGCCGCCCTCCCCTGGCCGGTCGAGCAGCTCGCCGAGGCCCGCGCCGTCGAGCGCCCACCAGCTCAGGTACACGAGCGACGCGAGCACGGCCCAGACGGCGAACTTGCGGATGAACTTGCGCACGAAGTCGACCGGGCCGAGCAGCGCGAGGGCGAGAGCCACCCCGCCGAAGACGAGTGTCCACGCCCACTGGGCGCGGAAGCCGAAGAGCTCGTCCGAAAGTGCTGCCACCGCCGTCGCGATGATCAGCAGCTCGAAGATCGCCCAGCCGATGCACTGGGCCGCGTTCAGCACGGTCGGCCCCCAGGAGCCGCGACGCCCGAGGGGTGCCCGCATCAGCACCATCGCAGGGACGCGGGCGTCGGCTCCGATCAGCCCGGCGACGCCGAGCATGGCGTTCCCGATCAGGCTGCCGAGCGCGATCGCCAGGAACGCCTGCGGAAGCGAGAGCGCCGGCACGAGGTACGTGCCGGCGACGAGCACGAGCAGCGAGACGCCGAGATTCCCCCACAGGAGCCCGGTGTCGAAGGCGCCGAGCACACGCAGCCGCTCCGGCACGGGCTCGATCCCCCAGGCTGGTGTCCTCTCCATCGCGCTTCTTCACTCCCTTCGCCGGTACGAGCCGGATCAGGTTCGACGGGTGTGATCTCAGCCCCGTGCAGGGCACCCCGGTGTGCGGACTCTACTCAGGCGCCGAGCAGGCGTCGCAGAACGTACGGGAGGATGCCGCCGTGGCGGAGGTACTCCCGCTCGCGCGGCGTGTCGAGCCGTACGCGCGCGGTGAAGGTGACGTCGTCGGCGTGGACGGTCACCTCGCGTGCGTCGCCGTTCTCGACGCCCTCGATCGAGAAGGTCTCGCGCCCGGTCAGGGCGAGCGTCTCGGGCGTCTCGCCGTCGGGGAACTGGAGCGGCAGGATCCCCATCATCAGCAGGTTGGAGCGGTGGATCCGCTCGTAGCTCTCGGCGATCACCGCACGCACGCCGAGCAGGGACGGGCCCTTGGCGGCCCAGTCGCGCGAGGAGCCCGAGCCGTACTCCTTGCCGGCGATCACGATCAGCGGTGTCCCTTCGGCGAGGTAGCGCTCGGAGGCCTCGAAGATCGTCGTCTCGTCGCCCGTCGGCAGATGAACGGTCCAGGTGCCCTCGGACTCGGGCACCAGCAGGTTGCGCAGGCGCACGTTCGCGAACGTGCCGCGCACCATGACCTCGTGGTTGCCGCGCCGTGAGCCGTACGAGTTGAACTCGCGCCGCTCGACGCCGTGCTCGACGAGGTAGCGCCCCGCCGGGCTGTCGGGCTTGATCGCGCCCGCGGGCGAGATGTGGTCGGTCGTGACCGAGTCGCCGAGCATGACGAGGCAGCGCGCGCCGGAGACGTCGTCGACCGTGCCGGGCTCGCGGCTCATCCCGTCGAAGTACGGCGGCCGGCGCACGTACGTGGATGAGTCCTCCCAGGCGAAGAGGTCGCCCTCGGGCACCGGGAGCTCGCGCCACGCCTCCGTGCCGTGGAAGACGTCCGCGTAGGCGCTGCGGAAGAGGTCGTCGCCGACCGCGGCGGCGATCGTGTCGGAGACCTCCTGCTCACTCGGCCAGATGTCCCGGAGAAACACGTCCTCGCCGCTCTGGTCCTGCCCGAGCGGCTCGGTGGTCAGGTCGCGGTCGAGCGTCCCGGCCAGGGCGTAGGCGACGACGAGCGGCGGCGAGGCGAGGTAGTTCGCCTTCACCTCGGGATGGATGCGCGCCTCGAAGTTGCGGTTCCCGGAGAGGACGGCGCACGCGACGAGGTCGGCCTCCTCGACCGCCCGCGAGATCGACTCCGGAAGCGGGCCGGAGTTCCCGATGCAGGTCGTGCAGCCGTAGCCGACGGTGTGGAAGCCGAGCTGCTCCAGGAAGGGCGTCAGGCCGGCGCGGTCGAAGTAGTCGGTGACGACGCGTGAGCCAGGTGCGAGGCTCGACTTGACCCAGGGCTTGCGCGAGAGCCCGCGCTCGACCGCCTTCTTGGCGAGTAGGCCGGCCGCGACCATCACGGCCGGGTTCGAGGTGTTCGTGCAGGACGTGATCGCGGCGATCACGACGGCACCGTGCTCGAGCGTGCAGGTCTCGCCCTCGATCTCCACCTCGATCCGGCGGCGCGGCGCCGCGCTCGTGGCCACCGGCACGGCTCCCTCGGAGGCGTGGTCGCCGCCGGGCGCCTGCTCGGTGGTGGGGTCGCTCGCGGGGAACGTCTCCGCGAGCGCCTCGTCACCGCCGTTGCCGTAGTCGACCCCGAACGTCCCGAGCGCCTCCCCGAACGACTGCTTCGCCTCGCGGAGCGGGACGCGGTCCTGTGGCCGCCGTGGCCCGGCGAGCGAGGGCTCGACCGAGCCGAGGTCGAGCTCGACCACCTGCGAGTAGGTCGGCGCGTCTTCCGGGTCGTGCCAGAGCAGGTTCTCCTTGCAGTACGCCTCCACGAGCGCGATCCGCTCGAGGTCGCGCCCGGTCAGGCGCAGGTACTTGAGCGTCTCGTCGTCGACCGGGAAGAAGCCGCAGGTGGCGCCGTACTCCGGAGACATGTTCCCGAGCGTCGCGCGGTCCGCGAGTGGCAGGCCGACGAGCCCGTGGCCGAAATACTCGACGAACTTCCCCACGACACCGGTCTCGCGCAGGATCTGCGTCACCGTCAGGACGAGGTCGGTGGCGGTGGCGCCCTCGGGGAGCCGGCCGCTGAGCCGGAAGCCGACGACCTGCGGCACGAGCATCGAAATCGCCTCGCCCAGCATCGCCGCCTCGGCCTCGATCCCGCCAACGCCCCAGCCGAGGACGCCGAGCCCGTTCACCATCGTCGTGTGCGAGTCGGTGCCGACGAGCGTGTCCGGGAAGGCGACGCCGTCGCGCAGCTCGACGACGCGCGCGAGATACTCGAGGTTGACCTGGTGCACGATCCCGGTCCCGGGCGGCACGACCTTGAAGTCGCGGAACGCCTCCTGACCCCAGCGCAGGAACGCGTAGCGCTCGCGGTTCCGTTCGAACTCCCGGTCGACGTTGTGCTTGAAGGCCATCCGGCTGGCGAACTCGTCCACCTGCACGGAGTGGTCGATCACGAGCTCGACCGGGATCAGCGGGTTGATCTGCGCGGCCTCCCCGCCGATGTCCGCCATCGCGTTCCGCATCGCAGCCAGGTCGACCACGGCCGGCACGCCGGTGAAGTCCTGCAGCAGCACGCGCGCGGGCGAGAAGGAGATCTCCCGGCTCGGCTCGTCGGTCGCGACCCACGTCGCGACGGCCTCCACGTCGTCCTCGCCGGCGGTGCGCAGCACGTTTTCGAGCAGGATCCGCAGCGTGTACGGCAGCCGCGCGACGTCGAAGCGCGACTGAAGCGCATCGAGGCGGTAGATCACGATCTCCTGCCCTCCGACGGAAAGCGTCGAGCGAGCGGAGAACGGATCGGCAGGCATGCCTCGAATCTACCGGGTCGGTGCCAGCCTGGGGCGCAGCTCCTGCTCCCAGAAGCGGAAGAAGCCCGTCTGGTCGGGGCCGACCTGGTGCAGCGCGATCTGGTCGAAGCCCGCCTGCTCCCAGGTCCTGATGGCCTCGAGCACCGGCTCCGGGTCGGGCCCGCACGGGACGTCCTTCGTCGCCATCTCGATCGTGACGCTCTCGGCGACCGCGTCGAAGTCGGAGGGACGGGGGAGCTCCTGGTTGATCGTGCCGCCGAGACCGCTCTGGCGCCAGAGCCTGAAGACGGTCTCCATCGCTTCCTCTGCGTCTTCGGAGAAGCAGATGCGCACCTGTCCGTAGCACGGCCCCGGTCCGCCGGCGGCGCGGTAGCGCTCGACGATCTCCGCGTCCGGAACCGTGTTGACGAGCGCGGCGCCGACCCGCCCGGCGAGCTCGGCCGCGTTCGGCTTCGCCGCCGCGACTGCCAGCTCGATCGGGGCGTCGGGCAGCGTGTAGAGGCGCGCGTGGTCGACGGTGTAGTGCGTGCCGCGGTGCGTCTGCTCTCCGCCCTGCCAGAGCAGGCGGATCACGTCGATCGCCTCCTCCAGCAGCTCGAGCCGTTCATCGGGCGCCGGCCAGCGCGCGCCTGTGACGTGCTCGTTCAGGTTCTCGCCCGTGCCCACGCCGAAGAAGAAGCGTCCGTTCAGCATGGCGCCGCACGTCGCCGCCGCCTGGGCGACGATCGCCGGGTGGATCCGGATCGTCGGGCACGTGACGCCGGTGCCGACGCGGATCCGCTCGGTGGTCGCCGCGATCCCACCGAGCACGCTCCAGACGAACGGGCTGTGGCCCTGGGCGTCGATCCACGGATGGAAGTGGTCGGAGATCATCGCGAACTCGAACCCGGCGTCCTCCGCCCGCTTCGCGTCGCGGACCAGGTCGAGGGGAGGATGCTCCTCGGACGAGAGCCAGTAGCCGAACGCGGTCACGCCGCAGTCGTTCCGCAGCATCCGGGCGCGAAACGCAGGTTTGCTTCGAACGCCTGGGCGGAACGAACCGGACGTGAAGCTCGGAGCGATCTACGCGGTCGTCTTCACGGCCGCCTTGCTTGCGGTCGCCTCCGTGGTGGCCGCGTGGAAGTACGGTGACGGCGACGCCCAGCCCGGGAGCGACGCCGGCGCGCCCGCAGAGGAGCTGCGCGACCCGGCCGTGGCGCCCGCCTTCACGGCCGCCCAGCTGACCGAGCTTCCGACCACGCGCTGGATCACGAACGGCGGCACGCTCTGGAACCAGCGCTACTCGCCGCTCGACGAGATCGACACCTCCAACGTCGCCGACCTGAAGGGCGTCTGGATGACCGACCTCGGCGGCTCCGGGGTCGCGGCGAAGTACTCCCAGGAGGCGCAGCCGATCTTCTACGACGGCGTCCTCTACGTGCCCACCGGTGAGGACGAGGTCTTCGCGGTCGACGTCGCGACCGGCGAGATCAAGTGGCGCTACGACGCGCAGCTGGAACAGCGGATCAACACCGTCTGCTGCGGCTGGCTCAGCCGCGGTGTCGCGATCGGCGAGGGGATGGTCTACCTCGGCCAACTCGACGGGAAGCTCGTGGCGCTCGACCAGATGACGGGCGAGGTGAAGTGGGAGACGCAGGTCGGTCGCTGGCAGGAGGGCTACACGATCACGGCTGCGCCCCTCTACTACGAGGGGATGGTGATCACGGGCGTCTCCGGCGGTGAGTTCTCGATCCGCGGGCGCGTGCAGGCCTATGACGCGAAGACGGGCGACGAGGTGTGGGTGTTCAACACCGTCCCCGGGCCGGGCGAGGTCGGGCACGACACCTGGCCGCAGGACAACGACTCGTGGACGCACGGGGGCGCGCCGATGTGGCAGACGCCGGCCGTCGACCACGAGCTCGGGCTGATCTACTTCTCCACCGGCAACGCCTCCCCCGACCTGGACGGCTCGGGGCGCGCGGGCGACAACCTGTTCGCCGCGTCGATCGTGGCGCTCGACGCGAAGACGGGCAAGTACCGCTGGCACTTCCAGCAGGTGCACCACGACATCTGGGACTACGACGCGCCGAGCCCGGTCGTGCTCTTCGACGTCGAGATCGACGGCGAGCAGCGCAAGGGCCTCGCCGAGGCGAGCAAGACCGGCTGGCTCTACCTGCTCGACCGCGAGACCGGTGAGCCACTGCTGCCGATCGAGGAGCAGCCGGTGCCGCAGGACGAGCGCCAGAAGACCTCGCCGACCCAGCCGATCCCGAGCTACCCGCCCTTCATCGACCACGAGGTGACCGAGGAGGACGTGGCGATGATCCGGGAGATCGCCGAGGCCAACACGAAGGAGGGCGCCCAGACCCCACGGGTGGTCAACGGCGAGAACATCTACACCCCGTTCAACGAGGACATCACCGTGCTCGTCCCGGGCCCGCAGGGCGGCACCAACTGGCAGCCGGTCAGCTACAACCCCGACACGGAGCTCTTCTACGTCTGCGGGATGCGCTCCGTCTCCGGCTACACCCGCTCGGGCGACGTGCTCGCCGAGGCCGAGCGCGGCCAGACAGCCGATCTCGGCAGCGTCTTCACGACCACCGGCTTCGGCACGCACACTGGCGTTGTCGCGGCGATCGACGCGACCTCCGGCGAGATCGAGTGGCGGAAGGATTGGCCGGGGGAGTCGTGCTACTCCGGCTCGGTGACGACGGCCGGCGGGCTCGTGTTCGTCGGCCGCAACAACGGCGAGCTGCAGGCCTTCGACGCCGAGAACGGGGACGAGCTCTGGAGCTTCCAGACCGGCGCGGGCGCGAACTCGACCGTGAGCGTCTTCGAGTGGGAGGGCACGCAGTACCTCGCCTTCGCGGCCGGTGGCAACTCGCTCGCGGCAAGCGCGCACGGCGACAACCTCTGGCTCTTCTCGCTCGACGGCACCATGGGCCCGGCCGCCGCCGCCGGCGAGGGCGAGGGCGAGGGACACGCAGGCGAGGTCTCGCCGGACGAGCCCGATGAGGGCGGCGGCGCGGCCGACGCCGCGGCCGGCGAGTCCGTCTGGAGCGATAACTGCGCGGGCTGCCACGGGCTCGCCGGCACCGGCGCCAACGGCGGTCCGGACATCACGGGCGCGAACGACGTCGAGGCGGTGCGCGAGCAGGTGCGGAACGGCGGCGGCGGGATGCCGGCATTCCAGGGGACGCTGTCGGGCAAGGAGATCAACGACGTCAGCGCCTACGTGACCGAGGAGATCGCCAGCGGCGGGTAGCGCTGCGGAGCCGCGAGACGCCTCGCTCCGTCCACGAGGTCGAGCCGGGATCGAAGTGACCCGAGATGGCCATGCCATAAGGCCTCGCGATGCGGCGCGCGTAGGCTGCGAAGCCCTCGTCGCGCAGCGGCCTCCAGTCCTCGGCGTACGGAGCGACCACGTGCTCGCGACCGACGTTCCGCGCGGCCACCAGGAAGGCGAGGCCCATGCCGGCCGAAACCTCGAGCAGGGGCCGCCGTTCGCGCGCCGCGGTGCGCCGGAGGCCCTCGTAGAGGGCCGCGAGGTCGCGCGGCCCCGGCAGCTCGCCCGCGTTCACGCGCAGGTCCGCGAGCGACCGCCGCAGCGCCGCCAGCTCGAGCGGCGGGATGTCGACCAGCCGCGCAGATGTGCCCGAGGCGCCTTCGAGCGCGCCGAGCAGGTCGTCCACCGTCGCGATCTCGACGCCCTCCTCCAGCACGCCGGTCCGCTTCAGCTCCGTCGTCAGCGCGTCGAGGTAGACGCGCGACCCGTGCAGGACGTCGGCGGCGCCTGCGAGCAGCCAGAGCGGCGAGAAGCCGAAGGCAGCGATCGAGCCGAGCTCGACGGCGTTGCCGGCCACCTTTCGCTTCGCCAGCTCGTCGGCCTCGGGCGCGTTCTCCTCCTGCGGCCGCTCCACCGCGCCGACGAGCTCGATCGCGATCCGCAGCAGGTTCTTCGCCGTCGCCTCGTACAGCCGCGAGCGCCGGGCGAAGCGCGGCAGCAGCACCTCGGCCGTCTCGTGCACGGCACCGCCGAGGGCTGCGACGAGCGCACGCCCCGCCCGTTCGGGCAGCGAGACGAGAAAGGAGCCCCAGCGCCGCACGGATACGATGATCACATGGCCGCGACCCACACGCTGGAGACGCTCCTGCGCGCCGCGTTCCCCGACGCGAGCGAGCTCGCCGTCGACGACCGCACCGGTGGCGGCGACCATTTCCAGGTGACGCTCGCGAGCACCCGCTTCGACGGGCTCTCGCTCGTCGAGCAGCACCGCCTCGTCTACGACGCGCTGTCGGAGCCGCTTCAGGACGGGACGATTCACGAGCTCCGGATCAAGACGAGAGGAAGTACGACGTGAGCGAGCTCCGCGACCAGATCCAGCAGATCATCTCCACCGAGCCCGTGAGCCTGTTCATGAAGGGCACGCCCGAGCTGATCATGTGCGGGAACTCCGACCGTGCGCTCCGCGCCCTGCGGGCCGAGGGCGCGCCGGTGACGACGGTCGACGTGCTGCCCGACCCGCAGATCCGGCAGGAGCTCTCGGCGCTCTCCGGCTGGCCGACGATCCCGCAGGTCTTCATCCAGGGCGAGCTCGTCGGCGGTGCCGACATCGTCGAGGAGCTGCACGCGAGCGGCGAGCTGCGCCGGCGCCTCGACGAGGCACTCGGGGCGGAGCGTGACGCAACGGTGAAGACCGCCGCGCTCGCCCGCTAGTGCCCGGGGCCCAGCCGATCGAGATCCGCCGCCTCGGTGGAGCCGAGGCGCGGGCGCAGCTCGACGCGCTCGCGGGGGTCCTCGTCGACTGCGTCGCCGGCGGTGCTTCGGTCAGCTTCATGGCTCCGTTCACGCACGAGCAGGCGCGGGAGGTGTTCGAAGCCGTGGCGGACGAGGTCGAGCAGGGCCGCCGGGTGTTGCTCGGCGCCTTCCTCGGCGGCGAGCTGGTCGGCACGGTGCAGGTGATCCTCGCGTTGCCGCCGAACCAGCCGCACCGCGGCGAGATCGCGAAGCTCCTCGTGCACCGCTCCGCGCGCAGGCGAGGTCTCGCCGAGGCGCTGATGGAGGGCGCCGAGGCGGAGGCGCGGAGGGAGGGCAAGACCCTGCTCGTGCTCGACGCCGTGACCGGCGACGACGCGGAGCGCCTGTACGCGAGACTCGGCTGGAACAGGGTCGGTGTGATCCCCGGCTTCGCCCTCTACCCGGACGGGCGGCTCTGCGACACGACCTACTTCTGGAAGGCGCTCCCGGCGGACGCCTGACGCGGCCCGCTGCGACGCAACGCAGGCTTAACCCGGCTCTTAGGACGGGTTAAGACGTCGTCGCTACAACAAGCACATGAAAGCGCGTGCTTTCGCCCCTCGCCTGCTCGGCCTGGCCGTCGCTTCCCTCCTTGGTGGCCTGGTCGCGCTCGGGGGCGTCGCGCTGACCGGCGAGCTCGGCGGCGGCACCACGACCGTGGTGCAGACCTCCCCCTCTCCCGCGGCCGCAACACCTGCCGTCGCCGAGAATCGCCTCTCGATCCGCGACATCTACCAGCGCGCCGCGCCCGGCGTCGTGCAGATCACGTCGACGAGCACGTCCGGCGAAGACGACTTCACCCGCCGCTTCGCGCCGCCCGCGCCACAGCAGGCGCTCGGCTCCGGCTTCGTGCTCGACAAGGCGGGGCACATCGTGACCGCCTACCACGTGATCGAGGGAGGAGAGCAGATCGAGGTCAGCTTCTCCAATCAGGACACCCTCGAGGCGAAGCTGGTGGGCAGCGACCCCTCCACCGACCTCGCCGTGGTGCGGGTGGAGACGAGCTCGCGCGGTCTGACACCGATCCAGCTCGGCAACTCGGACGCCGTTCGCGTCGGTGATCCGGTCGTGGCGATCGGGAACCCGTTCGGGCTCGACCGCACTGCGACGGCGGGCATCGTCAGCGCGGTCCAGGAGCGCACGATCACGGCGCCGAACGGCTCTCCGATCGATCACGTGATCCAGACCGATGCGCCGATCAACCGCGGCAACTCGGGCGGCCCGCTCCTGAACTCGGCCGGAGAGGTGATCGGGGTCAACTCGCAGATCACGACCGGAGGGGACACAGAGGTCGGCGACGACGGCATCGGCTTCGCGGTCCCCTCGAACACCGTCCGCAGCATCGTCGCGCAGCTCGTCGCGAAGGGTCGCGTCGACCGTGCGCACCTCGGCGTGGGCGGCACGACGGTCACCCCCGAGCTCGCGCGTCTCTTCGGCCTCCCCGTCGACACGGGCGTGCTGATCGAGCAGGTGCGGCCGGGCACCCCCGCTGCGAAGGCCGAGCTCCGCGGGGGCACGAACGACGTCGTCCTGGCCGGCGAGAGCTACTCCCTCGGCGGCGACGTGATCGTCGCCATCGACGGCGACCGCGTGGCGTCGATGTCGCAGTACCGCGACGCGCTCGCCCGGCACCAGCCCGGGGACACGATCCGCCTCGAGCTCTACCGCGGCTCGCGCCAGATCTCGGTGCCCGTCGTGCTCGCGCGCCAGCCCGCCGACCCGTAGCCACCGCCGCGCGCGGCCACATCACTAGGCTTCGGGCGTGGAGCCTTCCGAGCCGCGTCCGTTTCAGCCCAGACCCGGCAGCCTGCTGCTCGAGGACGAGCTGCTCGAGCAGGAGAGCGAGCTCTGGGAGGACGACTCCGACGACGATCGCACCGGCTGGTATTGCGTCCGCACCGACCCGTTTCCCTGCCCGGCCGTCGGCTGCACGTACGTCGCCGACTACATGACCGCTGCGCACCTGATCCTCGTCTGGGAGGAGCGCGACGACCCGAACCTGCTCTGGCACGCACAGCGGGCGAAGGAGGTCGGCCGCAACCCTCGGATCGTCGGCTACGAGCGGAGCTTCGGCCCGAGTGCGTCGTACTACGCGTGGGAGGCCGCCGGCCGGCCCGTCCACGCCGTGCGTGGCAAGTAAGTTCGGCCGGGCGCTGACGCTCGGAGTCGAGGAGGAGCTCTTCCTCGTCGATCCGGCGACCTGGGCTCCGGCGCCGGCCGTCGAGCGCGTGCTCGGCCCGACGGGGCTGAAGACCGAGCTCTTCTCGTGCCTCGTCGAGACGAACACTCCCATCTGCGAGACGCCCGCCCAGGCGCTCGACGAGCTCGAGCGTCTGCGGCGCCTCGTGCGAGAGCGGGCACGCGCTCTGGGCCTGGAGGTGCTCGCGAGTGGGTCGCACCCGTTCGGGCGCGGCGAAGAGCAGCCGATCGTCCAGGAGCCGCGCTACCTCGCGCTGCTGGCCGAGCGCCCGTCGGCGCGACGCCAGCTGGTCTGCGGACTGCACGTCCACGTAGGGATGGAGAGCCTCGAGCGTTGTCTGGAACGGCTCGAGGCGGTGCTGCCGTGGCTGCCGGCGGTGCTCGCACTCTCGCTCAACTCGCCGTGGCTGGAAGGGGTCGAGACGGGCGCGCTCTCGACCCGCGCGGCGCGGCTGCTGGAGCTGCCGCGTGGCGGCGCGCCGCCGCGGCTCGACGGCGGCGGCTGGGAGCGCGTCGTCGCCGAGGTGGGCGACCCGACGAAGATCTGGTGGGACGTGCGGCCCCATCCCAAGCTCGGCACGCTCGAGTTGCGTATGGCCGACCAGCAGACCGACGTACACCGCTCGGGGGCGCTCGCCGCGCTCGTGCAGGCGCTCTGCGTTGCGGCCGAGCCGCGGCCGCCGCTCGAGCGCGAGGCCTACCTCGAGCTGCGGGCGGCAGCGGCGGCGGGAAACGCGGCCACCGGTGAGCTCCTTGCCCTCGTCGAGCCGGCCGCCCGGGCGCACGGCTCCTGGGAGCTGGTCGAGCACCTGCGCGAGCCGCCGGAGGCGTATCGCCAGCTCGAGCTCGGCCGGCAAGAGGGGCTCCCAGCCCTGGCCGCCGAGCTTGCCCTCCGTAGCTAGCATCCGGGTCATGGCCGTCCGGAGCGAGACGATCCAGGTGAGCGGAGTGCGCTGCGAGCGCTGCGTCAACCGGCTCGCCGGCACGCTGCGCGGGCACGAGGGGCTCGAGGCGGCGAACGCGAATCTGATGGGCCAGGTGGTGCTCTCCTGGGACGACGAGAAGACGTCCCGCGACGCTCTCGTGGCGGCGCTCGCGGCCGGCGGCTTCCGCGAGCTGGTCGGGGCCTAGCCGCCCAGGCGCTTCGGCGCCGCGTCGTTCGGCCCCTCGCCGGCGCCCTGGTGCTGCTGGACCCTGACGCGGTGCTCGTCGCCGGAGACGAGCCCGCTCCGCCGCCCGTCGTGCTCGGCGCTCCAGGCCGGGTCGTCGGGGGCGACGTCGCCGTAGCCGAGCGTCTCCGGTTCGCCCTCGCCTGCCGCAAGGCCGAAGTGGAGGGCGACCGCGCGCTCGTCAACCGTGCCGTCCAGCTCGGGGGCGCCGTCCAGGAGCTCACGTGAGAGGGTCGTGCGCACGACGCGCTCGGCGTCGTCGACGGTCGCGAAGATCTCCGGCAGGAGACGGTGGTGCTTGAAGATGAGGCCCTGCTCCACGACCAGGTACGCACCCTCCCTGCCGACGATCGTCCCGGCCTTGTCGCCGTCGAACGTCAGCACGTCGAATCCCTCCACGTTTCCCTCCTGCTCGATTGGCTCATTCATACCCGCTCGGCCGGGGGAATACGCGGTCCAGGCGGGTCGTTGATCGGCGTACGACGTTAGGGTGGCCCGGTGAGTGACGCCGAGGCAGGCTCCGAAGCCGAAGCAGATGCCCGCCGGATCGCGGGCGAGGCGCGTGATCGGGTGCGCTTCGAGGAGGAGGCGCTCGAGCTCGCTGACCAGGTCTATCGCGTGGCGCGTCGCCTGGTCGGGACGCGAGAGGAGGCGGAAGAGCTGGTGCAGGAGACGTATGCGAGGGCGTTTCGGAGCTGGCGCTCCTACACGCACGGCACGAACATGCGCGCCTGGCTGCTGCGGATCCTCACCAACCTGAACCTCGACCGGGGCCGCAAGATCCAGCGCACGCCCGATCTCCAGCCGCTCGAGGAAGGCGACTACTACCTCGCGAACAAGGTCGCCGCCGCCGAGGGCGAGCAGGCGCTCGAGCAGGACCAGGTGGTGGAGCGGCTTTCGCAGGGCGGCGTCGTCGACGCGCTCACCGAGGTCCCGCACGACTTCCGCGACGTCGTCGTGCTCGTCGACATCGGCGAGTTCAGCTACGCGGAGGCGGCCCAGATCCTCGACATCCCGATCGGTACCGTGATGTCACGGCTGCACCGCGGCCGCCGTATCCTGAAGCAGAAGCTCGCGGAGGAAAGCGTCACGTGACGGACCACGATTCCGGTTGCGACAAGTGTGAGGAGCTGCTCCAGGGCTACCTCGACCGCGATCTCGGCCCCGACGAGGTCGTCGTCGCCGAGGGGCATCTGGACGGCTGCGACTACTGCCGGCGCCGCTACCGCTTCGAGGAGAAGCTGCGCCGCTACATCCGGCTCAGCGCCAGCGAGCGCATGCCTGCCGGGCTGATGGCCAAGCTCGCCGAGTTGCGCGAGCAGCAACCTCGCTCGCTGTAGCTGGCTGCGCAAGATGCGCATCCGCGGAAGCGGCTGCGCATCGCGCGAAGATCCCTGAAGGGGCCGCTTCGCGGCCCACCAGCTCTAGCCCGGGCCGCGCTGCGGGCCGACGATCACGAGCAGACGGTTCGGGTCGGTGCCGCCGGGCAGCGGCTTGGTCACGACGCCGAGCTGCCGTGCGAGGCGCACGGCGACAAGCCGGCCGCCGGGCGAGTAGTAGACGGCGGTCGTGGGGTAGTCGAAGCGGTCGGCGCGGCGCACGTTCTTGACCGTGTAGGCGAGCGACTGGATGTCACTGGCGACCTGGCGCGTCCAGGTGATGTCGCCGGCGCCGTTCAGGACCTCGACGTGGATCTCCCACGGCTTGGGCAGCGTCGCGGCCTGGGCGACGACCGGATCGACGGACACCGGATCGTCCGAGACGACGGGGACGAGCACGAAGGCGAGGAGCGCCATCAGGGCGGCTGAGAGCGCGGCGACGCCGATGAGCCGTCCGGCCGGGTTGATCCCGAGCGGGCGGAACGGCACCGGCAGCCCGACGCGGCTCCGCGCCTCCCGGTGGTCGAGCTCGTAGGCCGTCGCCAGGAGCAGCGTCGCCTCCAGCGCGTGCTCGGAGGAGGGGAAGCGGTAGACGCGGCCTTCCTCCAGCCACTCCACCTGGTCGGGCGTGAGCCCAGCCCGCCGCGCGGCCTCCTCGACCGTCAGCCGGCGGTGCAACCGTGCGGCCGCGAGCGCCGACCGGTCGCGGACGACCTCGAGCACCGGTGCCAGGATGGGCGCGGCGGGGGCCTCGACCAGGCCGACGGTTGGACGTGCGGGCTCCATAGGCCCTACATCGGTTCGTCGGGAAGGTTCCTGAACCTCTCCGGCAAATCGGCCGGCTCGTCCACGTCGCCGGGAAAGCCGAGGTCGTCGCAGGGCACGAGCAGCGCCGCGCGCCCGCGCAGGCCCTCGTCGGGCACGTCGCCCCAGCCCGAGCGGGCGAGCACGAGCGGGTGCCCGCGGGCGTCCCCGTAGGTCGCGGCCACGAGCGGCGCATCGTGGTGGCGCCAGGCCGCGACGACGCGCGCGATCGCCTCCGGCGGCAGGTCTGGCCCGTCTGCGAGCACGACGACCGCCGCCTCGCTCGCCGGTGAGAGCGCCGCCAGCCCGCAGCGCAGCGACGCGCCGGGGCCGCGCTCCCAGTCGGGGCACTCGACGACGCGCGCGCCGGTCTCGGCCGAATGGGCTCCCAGCACGACGACGATCTCGTCGAGCCCGGCGGCGCGAACGCGCTCGAGCACTGCGGGGAGGAGGAGGCGCTGCTTGGGCGCCCCGAAGCGCGTGGCCGCCCCGGCGGCGAGCACCACCGCCGCGAGCGACACCGCTACGACTCCTCGACGGTGACCTTCTCCATCACGACAGGCGTCGCGGGCGGTCCGTCGCCGACGCCGAGGTCGTCGATCTCGAGCACCGTCTCCATGCCCTCCGTGACCTCGCCCACGATGGCGTAGTCCGGCGGCAGGCCGATGTCGCCTCCGGTCACGACGAAGAACTGGCTCCCGGCGGTGCCGCGTGGTTCTTCGGGCGTCTTCGCCATCGCCACGACGCCGCGTGTGTACAGGGCGTCCTTCGACGGGGGGTCGACGGTCGAGTAGCCCGGGCCGCCTGCGCCGCCCGCGGTCGGATCGCCGCCCTGGATCACGAAGCCCGGCGCAACGCGGTGGAAGCCGACTCCGTCGAAGAAGCCGTCCCGCGTGAGCGCGACGAGGGATGCGGTCGTGTTCGGCGCGGAGGCCTGGTCGAGCGTGATCGTGAACGCGCCGCAGTTGGTCTCGACCTTCAGCCGGTACGTCGTGTCCTCGTCGAGCAGCTCGGTTGGCGCCTTCAAGTCGCCGACGTCCTTCGGCTCGGCCGGGTCGGCCGTCTCGCACCCCACGGTCGACTCCTCCGTCTCCGATGAGGAGCCGTCGTCGTCGCCACCGCACGCGGCCAGCGCGAGCACCAGCAGCAGGACGAGCAGGCGTGGCGTCATGCGGTCACGGATCCTAGTGCCCGCCGCACGAGCGCACGCGCGATCTCGACCTTGTACGCCGTCCCAGGCAGCGGCGTCGCCTCGTCGAGCGCATCCGGCGAGGTGAGGAGCCATGGGACGGGTGCCGCGCCGGCGAGCGCGATCCGTGTCTCGGCTCCCCTCCGCGAGACCGCGACGCCGACGAGCGGGAAAGCCCAGCGCCGGCGGTCCATCGCCTTCAGGTAGACGCTCGCATCGGGTCGTGGCACCTCGAGCTCGACGATCACCTCGTCCGGCGCGAGCGTCGTCGTGGCGGGATCGTCGGCCGTCGGCAGCCGGTAGAGCTCGGCGAGGCCGAGCTCGCGCCGGTCCGTGCGGACGCGCGCGTCGAGGGCCAACAGCGCGGCGGCCGGGTCGGACGGATGGGCGGACGCACAGAGCTCGGTGCCGAAGAAGGCATGCTCACGGTGCTGGCCCTCTTTCGCATGGCAACGGTCGCCGCCGTGCAGGTAGCAGGGGAAACTCAGTCGCCAGTAGGCGCAGCGGGTCGCCTGGAGGAGGTTCCCGCCGATCGTCCCCATCGCGCGCAACTGCGGCGACGCCGCCAGGCGACAGGCTTCGCGCAGCGCGTCCGGGACCTCCGGATCGACCTCCAGCTCGCCCAGGGTCGTCCCGGCGCCGATCGTGCTGCCCGTGACGCCGCGGGGCACGGCGCCGCGGAGCTCGACGAGCGTCTCGGCCGCCACGATGCCGTCGTGCAGCAGCGGGACGAGGTCGGTGCCGCCGGCGAGTGCGACGGAGCCGTTCCCGAGCGCGCCGACCGCCTCCTCGACCGAATCAGGCCGAAGGAGCTGCAACCTTCTCCTTGCGACGCGCCTCCGCGAGCGCGCGCAGCAGCTCGTCGCGCGTGATCGGAAGCGAGCGGACGTCGGCGCCGGTCGCATCGCGGATCGCGTTCGCGATCGCCGCGGCCGTCGGGATGATCGGCGGCTCGCCGAGCCCCTTCGAGCCCAGGTTGGTCAGGTGCGCGTCGGGCTCGTCGACGAACTCGCAGACGATCTCGGGGATGTCGGCGATCGTGGGCACCTTGTAGGCGTCGAGCGTCTGCGTCAGCACCGTGCCGGTCTCGGGATCGAGGAGCCGCGCTTCGGAGAGCGTGTGCCCGACCGCCTGGATGATCCCGCCCTCCACCTGGCTGCGCGCGCCGAGCGGGTTGACGATCCGGCCGACGTCGTGAATCGCGGCGATGCGGTCGACCCGCACCTCGCCGGTCTCCACGTCCACCGCAACCTCTGCGACCTGGACGCCGAAGGTGAGCACGCGCATGCCGGTCGGGTTCGGGCCCCGGGCGCCGTGGCCGAGGATCTGGGCGTCCTCGAGCAAACCGAGCAGGTCCGCGATCGGCCACGAGCTGCCGTCTGCGCACACGACCTGCCCGTTTCTCAGCGACAGCGTCCCCGGCTCGCGCTCCCAGCGCTGCGAGGCGATCTCGAGGATCTGCTCCGCGGCATGGCCGGCAGCGGCACGCACGGCCGGGCCCATCGAGGGGATCGTCGAGGAGCCGGCCGAGATGGAGGCGAACGGACCGCGCGCTGAGTCGCCCAGCTCGACGCGGACGTGCTCGAGCGGCAGTCCCAGCTCCTCGGCGGCGATCTGGGCCATCGCGGTCCGAGACCCGGTGCCGATGTCCTGCATCGCGGTCACCACCGTCGCCGTGGCGTCGGCGCCGACCCGCACCCACGCGTACGAGGGCGGACCGCCTCCGCCGTACCAGATCTGGCTCGCCAGTCCGACGCCGTGCTTCCAGACCTCGCCAGACCGCGCCCGAACCTCGTGGCGCCGCTCCCAATGCGGCTCGGCGAGCCGGTAGCACGCCTCCAGATTCTTGGACGAGAAGGGGCGCCCGTCGAGCAGGTCGACCTCCGTGTGGTTGCGGCGACGGAGCTCGAGGGGGTCGAGGTCGAGCTTCGCCGCCAGCTCGTCGAGCAGGCATTCGAGCCCGAACGTCCCCTCGACGAAGCCCGGAGCGCGGAACGCAGCCATCGGGCCGGAGTTCAGCTTCGCGCCGTACACCGTGGTCGCGACGTTCTCGCAGGCGTAGAGCATCTGCATGGGGCCGTCCGTGCCGGCGACCCAGCCGCCCCAGCCGATCGCATTCGTGAACTCACCGCCGAGGCCGACGAGCTTGCCGTCCTGGGTCGCGCCGGCGCGCAGGCGCTGGATCGTGGCGTTGCGGTTCCCTGCCGCCTGGCTCTCCTCGCGTCGCGTGAGCGCACAGCGGACGGGCCGGCCCGTCCGGCGCGCGAGCTCCGCGGCGATCAGGGTGTAGTTGCCGGCGCCGTTCTTCGCCCCGAAGCCGCCGCCCATGAACTCGCAGACGACGCGCACGCGGTCGGGCGGGAGCCCGAACTGCTCCGCGACCTCGTCGCGGATGCCCCAGATGTACTGCGTCGAGATGTGAACGACGAGCGTGTCGCCCTCCCACGAGCAGACGGCGCAGTGGGTTTCCATCGCGCTGTGCAGGACGGATTGCGTCCGGTACTCGGCCTCGACGACGACCTCCGCGTCCGCGAGTGCCCCGGCGAGGTCTCCGCGCTCGTACTCGCGCGGCTCGCTCAGGAACTGCCGTCGCTCCACCGCCTCGTCGGGGTCGAGCAGCGGCCTGCGCTCGTCCCAGTCGACGGCGATCGCCTCGACCGCGGCGCGTGCCTGCTCCCACGTGTCGGCGGCGACGGCCGCAACGGCGGCTCCCGGGAAGCCGGCCTCGGCATCGAGGAAGTCGGCGTCGGCGTACGAGACCGCCGCGTGCACGCCCGGGAGCGACAGTGCCGGCGTCACGTCGATCGAGCGGGCGACGGCGTGCGCGAAGGGGCTGCGCAGGACGGCGGCGTGCAGCATCCCGGGCAGGCTGACGTCCGCCGTGTAGCGAGCCTCGCCCCGAGCGCGCTGAGGCCCGTCCTGACGCGGCGCCGGTCGGCCGACCACGTCGAGCGGCCCTTCGGGCCACTGCTCGAGCGCGTCCTCGTCGACGACGGTCCAGAGCTCCTCGTAGCGGCCCTCGACCTCCTTCTCGGTGCGGATCAGCCGTGCCATCTCACGCGCTCCATGTCGAAATTGCCTCCTCGATTCGGGGGTACGCGCCGCAGCGGCACAGGTTTCCGGCCATCCCGTGGCGGATCTCCTCGCGCGTCGGCTGCGGATTCGCCTCCACGAGCGCGGCGGCCGAGACGATCTGCCCCGGCGTGCAGAAGCCGCACTGGAGCGCGTCCTCGCGGACGAAGGACTCCACGAGCGGATGGTCGCGCAGGCCCTCGATCGTCGTCACCTCCCGTGCGCCGACCGTATGGACGAGCGTGATGCACGACAGCACCGGCACTCCGTCGAGCTGCACCGTGCAGGCGCCGCAGTGACCCTCGCCGCAGGCGACCTTCGTCCCGGTCAGGCCGAGCTCGTCGCGGAGCACCTCCGCCAGTGAGCGCCCGACCGGCGCCTCCCAGGCGTATGCGTGGCCGTTGACCCGGAGCTCAGGCACCGGAGGTCACCGTGAGCGCGGAGGCGAGGTGGAGGAGCCGGAACGCGGCGCGGGCCGCCTGTGCACGGTCGGCGTCGTCGCCGGTCTCGGGGAGGGTGCGCCAGAGATCGCGCGCCACGAGCAGGAGCTCGCGGATCTGCTCCGTCTCCTCGCGGTGGCCGTTCGAGCGCTCGTCGCAGGCGTTCAGGGCGAGGCCGAGCACGCCGATCGTGTCGGCCTGCCGCGTCCAGAGCAGCGGTGTCGCCATGGAGAGGTACTGGTGGATGCGCGCGAACGTGATCGGCGTCGCGAGCGACGCGAGGCCGCGCGGCGTCGTGAGCTCGAAGGCGCGCTCTCCGGCCGCGATCCGGCGGGCGCTGCCGCCCAGCATCGCACGCACCTGCGCCTCGTCGAGACCGGACATGCGTGCCGTCCGCAGCGCGATCAGGAGCGACGCGGGCTGTCGTCCGTAGGGGTAGTCCGAGGCGTACAGGACTTGCTCGGGCGAGACGAGGCGGTAGAGGTCGAGCAGGTCGATCGGACTCCAGACGGACGTGTCGAAGAACACGTTGGGCCGGCCGCCGAAGTGGTGCGCGAGCGCGGCCAGGTCGGCGATGCCGGCGTGCGCGACGATCAACTGCGCCTCGTAGCGGTCCATCAGGAGCGCGAGCTGATCCGCGATCGGCGGCAGCCCGCGGCCGCCGTGGATCAGAATGGGGACGTTGCGATCGGCGGCGAGCTCGAAGATGGGGGCGAGCCGCTCGTCGTCGAGCAGGAACTTCTGCGCCCGTGGATGCAGCTTGATCCCGCGCGCGCCGCGGTCCAGGCAGCGCACCGCCTCCTCGACCGGGCTCTCGCCGAGGTCGAGCCGGACGAATGGGACGAGCGCGCCCTCCGAGCGCTCGGCGAAGTCGAGCGTGCGGTCGTTGGGGGCGCGGAAGCCCGGATGCCGGTCGGGCTCGTCGAGGCAGAACATGAAGGAGTGCGAGATTCCGGCCCGCGTCTGCACCCGGAGCAGGTCGTCGAGCTTCCCGACCATCCCGTCGATGTCGGTGCCGAGGTGGACGTGGGCGTCGAAGATGTCCGCGTCGTCGGGCAGCTCGGCGCGCACGATCTCCTCGAAGCTCTCCACGAGCGTCTGCGACCGGCGGAGCACGTCATCCATTCGCCCCGGAGTCTACGGACGGCTAAGCGCGCAGCGCTGCGACTTTGGTGCGCAGATAGTCGAGGTAGGGCTGTGGGTCGAGCGCGCGCTCCCCGATCGCGCGCTCGAGCGTCTCGAGCGGTGTGAACTTGCGGCCGTGGCGATAGAGCCGCTCGCGCAGCCAGCCGTACAACTCGGAGAACTCGCCGGCCTCGATCCGCTCGTCGAGATCGGGCAGCTCAGCCTGCACGTGCCGCCAGATCTGGACGGAGATCGCATTGCCGAGCGCATAGGTGGGGAAGTAGCCGTACGCGGCGCGCGACCAGTGCACGTCCTGGAGCACGCCCTCCGCGTCGTTCTCCACCTCGACTCCCAGGAGGTCGGCCAGGCCCGCGTTCCAGGCCTCTGGCAGCTCCTCCAGCGACAGGGAGCCCTCCACGAGCCGCTGCTCCAGCTCGAAGCGCAGGATGATGTGGAGCGAGTACGTGACCTCGTCGGCGTCCACGCGGATGGGGCCCGGCGCGACCCGGTTGATCCCGCGGACGAACTCGTCCAGCCCGACGGTCGCGAGTGGCGGGAAGAGGCGCTGGAGCTCCGGTAGGAACCGGACCCAGAAAGCCCGGGAGCGGCCGACGAGGTTCTCCCAGGTCCGGCTCTGGGACTCCCCGACGCCGAGTGACGGGCTGCCCGCGAGCGGCGTGCGCTCGAGCTCGGGGTCGGCGCCCTGGTAGGTGAGGCCGTGGCCGGCCTCGTGCATCCCGGCCCAGAGCGCGCGTAGGTTGTCCGGCTTGTAGCGCGTCGTCATGCGGATGTCCGTGCGCGCGAACGAGGTCGCGAACGGGTGCACCGTCGGGTCGAGCCGCCATGCGCCCTCCTCGAAGCCGAACCGCCGCAGCACGTCGTCGAGGAACCGCTGCTGGAGCTCCACTGGGAAGTCGCCGTGGAGGAAGGAGTCGTCCGCGGGCTCGCCCGCGCCGGCCACGATCGCGGTCAGCTCCGGCCGCAGCACGTCGAAGACGGCCTCGACCTCGGCTGTCGTCATCCCCGGCTCGTACTCGTCCAGGAAGGCGTCGTAGGGCGAGTCGCCGCGGTCGAAGCACTCGGCCCAGCGGAGCGCGATCTCGTGGACGCGCCGGAACGCCGGCAGGAAGATCCCGTAGTCCGACGCCGCGCGCGCTTCGAGCCAGGCCGCTTGTGCCTTCGCGCCCTCGCGCAGCCACGACCCAGCGAGCTCGGCCGGGACGTGCCGAGCCTTCTCCCAGTCCCGCCGGGTGACGCGGATCAGGCTCGCGTCGTCGGAGTCATAGGGGAGCGACTCCTCGAGCGGCGCCAGCCGGTCGAGCAGCCGGCCGGTCTCGTCGTCGACGAAGCGCTCGTGGACGATCCCGCCGAGCGTGGCCAGGGCCTCCGCGCGCGCGGGCGTTCCCCGCGGCGGCATCATCGTGCGCTGGTCCCAGCCCAGCACGCCGAGCGCCCGCTCCAGGTCGTGGATCTCGGCGAGACGCTGCCTCAGCTCGGATAACGCCTCGCCCATCGCGGTGCAAACCTAAGTGATTAGGATCGCCTGCGACATGCCCGACGTTCTGATCGTCGCCGACACGATCCGCTCCCCGGAGCTGCGCCACGAGGTGCCGCTCGCCGTCCCCGACCCGTTCATCTACGTGGAGCGGGAGGGCGTGAAGCACATGGTCGCTGCCTCGATGGAGCTCGTGCGCCTCCCGGCCGTCGCGCCCGAGATCGTCGCCCATCCCCTCGAGGAGCTCGGCTCGGACGAGCTGTACGCCCGGGGCCTCGCGATCGAGGAGATCCAGCTCGAGCTCGTGCTCCGCGCGTGCCGGGAGCTGGGCGTCGAAGCTGCGGTGGTGCCCGCGACCTTCCCGGTGCGCGACGCCGACTTCCTGCGCGGCAAGGGCATCGAGCTGACGGTCGACCAGGCCTTCTTCGACGGCCGCCGGCGCTCGAAGAGCGAGGCGGAGATCGAGGGGATCAGGCGTGCGCAGCGCGCGGCCGAGGCCGGGATGGCCGCCGGGCTCGACCTGCTGCGCCGCGCCGAGCCGAACGGCGGCGGTCTCGTCGTCGACGGTGAGCCGCTGACGTGCGAGCTGATCAAGCTCCATGCCGAGCGCGCGTTCGGCAAGCACGGCGCTGCCGCGGAGGAGTTCATCGCCTCGCACGGCGCGCAGACGGCCGTCGGCCACGACATGGGCTCGGGGCAGATCGCGCCGGGCGACGTCGTCCTCTTCGACTTCTTCCCGCGCGACCGCGAGTCGGGGTGCTATGCCGACATGACGCGCACGTTCGTCGTCGGCGGGGAGCCCGACGAGGAGATCCGTGGTTATCACCGGCTCGCGAAGGAGGCACTCGACCGCAGCGCCGAGGCGATCAAGCCGGGTCTCAGCGGCAAGGACCTGCACACGATGATCTGCGAGTTCTTCCACGAGCACGGCCACCCGACGCAGTTGCACAAGCAGGAGGGGCAGGTGCTCGACTCGGGCTTCTACCACGCGCTCGGTCACGGCGTCGGGCTCGAGGTGCACGAGAAGCCGAACATCGGCCGCACCGGCCAACCGTTCGTCCCCGGCGACGTGCTGGCGATCGAGCCGGGCCTCTACCGCGCGGGCTACGGCGGCGTGCGGCTGGAGGACCTGATCCTCGTCACCGAGGACGGCGCCGAGGTGCTGACGGACTTCCCGTACGACCTGGAGCCGTGAGCGACCCGCAGACGATCGAGACGATCCTCACCGAGGAGCGGCGTTACCCGCCGCCCGCGGAGTTTGCCAAGCAGGCCAACGCACAGCCCGACATCTACGAGCGTGGCTTCGAGGAGTTCTGGGAGGCCGAGGGGCGCGAGCGGGTCACCTGGTTCGAGCCCTTCACAGAGCTCTACACGTGGGAGCCGCCCTTCGCGCAGTGGTACCTCGGGGGCAAGCTGAACGTCGCCTACAACTGCGTCGACCGGCACGTCGAGGCGGGGCTCGGCGACCGCGTCGCCTACCACTGGGAGGGCGAGCCCGCCGACGACCGGCGCGAGATCACCTACGCGCAGCTCCAGCGCGACGTCGTCCGCTTCGCGAACGCGTTGAAGGAGCTCGGCGTCGGCAAGGGCACCGCGGTCGCGATCTACATGGGCATGGTCCCGGAGCTGCCGGTGGCGATGCTCGCGTGCGCCCGGCTGGGCGCGCCGCACACGGTCGTCTTCGGGGGCTTCTCGGCCGACTCGCTCTCCGGCCGGATGAATGACATGGGCTGCGAGGTGCTCGTCACCCAGGACGAGGCGTGGCGCCGGGGCACGACCGTGCCGCTGAAGCGGACGGCCGACGAGGCGATGGCCGACGCGCCGGGTGTACGGCGGTGCCTCGTCGTGCGGCGGACCGGCAACGAGGTGCCGATGCAGGACGGCCGCGACACCTGGCTGCACGACCTGGACGTCCCGGACGACCCGGCGACGTGCCCGCCCGAGCCGATGGAGAGCGAGGACCTGCTGCTCCTGATGTACACGTCAGGCACGACCGCGAAGCCGAAGGGCATCGCGCACACCACGGCCGGCTACCTCGTCGGCGCCGCCACCACGCACCACTACGTCTTCGACCTGAAGGCGGAGCAGGACGTGTACTGGTGCGCGGCCGACATCGGCTGGATCACGGGGCACAGCTACATCGTCTACGGGCCGCTCTGCAACGGCGCCACCTCGGTGATCTACGAGGGCACGCCGGACTTCCCGGACAAGGCCCGTTGGTGGGAGATCGCCGAGCGTTACGGCGTCACGATCCTCTACACCGCGCCCACGGCGATCCGCGCGCACATGAAGTGGGGGCCGGAGCATGCACAGCGGCACGATCTCTCTTCGCTGCGTCTGCTCGGGTCGGTGGGCGAGCCGATCAACCCCGAGGCGTGGATGTGGTACCGCGAGCACATCGGCGGCGACCGCTGCCCCGTCGTGGACACGTGGTGGCAGACGGAGACGGGGATGATCATGATCACACCGCTGCCGGGCGTGACGACGACGAAGCCCGGCTCCGCCACGAGGCCCTTCCCCGGCGTGGAAGCCGGCGTCTTCTCCGAGGCCGGCGAGGAGGTTGGCCCGGGCGGAGGCGGCTACCTCGTGCTGAAGCGGCCCTGGCCGGCGATGACGCGCGGCATCTACGGCGACGAGAAGCGCTTCCGCGAGACGTACTGGTCGAAGTACCCCGATGTCTACTTCGCCGGCGACGGGGCGCGGATCGACGGGGACGGCGACTTCTGGCTGCTCGGCCGCGTCGACGACGTGATGAACGTCTCGGGCCACCGCATCTCGACGATCGAGGTCGAGTCCGCGCTCGTCGATCACCCGCGGGTCGCAGAGGCGGCGGTGTGCGGCCGCGCCGACGCGCTCACCGGCCAGGCGATCGTCGCCTACGTGACGCTGAAGGGCGGCGACGACGGCTCCGTCGCCATGCTCGAGGAGCTACGCAACCATGTCGCTGACAAGATCGGCCCGATCGCCAAGCCCGCGAACATCGTCTTCACGCCGGAGCTGCCGAAGACCCGCAGCGGCAAGATCATGCGCCGCCTGCTGCGCGACGTCGCGGAGCAACGCCCGCTCGGCGACACGACGACGCTGGCCGACCCGACCGTCGTGAACGAGATCGCAGACCGCGCCGCTGCCGACGCAAGCGACGACTAGCGCAGGCGCCTGCTCTGGCGAGAGCACTCTCGCCCACGCAACCGCGATGTCACCATGGTTGGTGCAAGGATGAAGGGTCGTGATCGAACTTCCTGGTGGGACCGTCACGCTTCTCTTTACCGACGTCGCCCAGTCGACCGAGCTCGTGAAGAGGCTGCAGGAGGACTACGGCGATGTGCTCGCAACGCACCGAGCGCTCCTGCGCGCGGCGTTCGCCGAGCACAGTGGCGCGGAGGTAGACACGCAGGGCGACTCGTTCTTTGTTGCCTTCGGGCGCGCCCGCGACGCGGTCCAAGCCGCCGTTGGGGCTCAGCAGGCGCTCGCGAAGCGCCCCTGGCGTGATGGCGGAGCCGTTGCCGTCCGCATCGGCATACACACCGGTGAGCCTCATCGGGCGCAACATGGCTATACCGGTCTCGCGGTCCATCGCGCCGGGCGCATCTGCTCCATGGGGAGCGGCGGCCAGGTGCTGCTCTCACAAGTGACAGCGGGGATCGTCGACGATGAGCAGATCGCGGGAGTTTCGCTGCGCGACCTCGGCGAATTCCGGCTCAAGGACTTCGATCGGCCCGAGCAGATCTTTCAGCTCATGATCGACGGCATGCCGAGCGAGTTTCCACCGCTACGTGGGGTCGACCAGCAGCCTCCGCTGACCGGCACCGTGACGATCGTTATGACAGAGGGGCGGCGCACCATGCGTCTCCTGCGCGAACTCCCCCCAGAGCGTTTGTTGGGGTTCGTCAACGAGTATCAGCGGCTCCTCTCGCGGGTGCTGGGAGAGATGGGTGGACGCGGGATAGAAGTAGCAGGCGACTCGGTCGCAGCAGGTTTCGCAACCGCGAAAGAGGCCGCCCTTGCCGCAGCAGCCGCCCAACGAGCCGTCGAAGTGCACGAATGGCCACATGGCGTGGCTGTGGCGATCAGCGTTGGGGCGCATTCTGGGGAGGCAGGGATCGGTTGGCTCGGCCCGGCGATTTCCCGCTGCGCTGAGCTCTGCAACGCGGCCGAGGGCGGGCAAGTTTTCCTGTCTCAAGCGACGGCGAGCCTTCTTGAGGATGACGATCTAGGTGACCTCGTGATCCGCGACATCGGCGAACGGGAGATGAGACGCATTCGCGGCGCAGTGCGCGCCTTCGAACTCGTGCTCCCTTCGACGGGCGAAACGACGGCCTAAGTGCCCTCGAGGAGTCGATCCCAGGGGCCTCACAAGAGGTCTGTAGCTGCAACGGTTGGGCGATCGCTCAGGGGACATTCCCGAACGCTGGCCCAGGACAGGGCGCTTGTTCCTCGTCAGTGCAGGGCGATCCAGAGATCGGCTGAAGCCTCGCCGCGTTCGACGTGGATACGCCAGCACCCTGGCTGCGAGAAAAAGAAGATCGACCCCCACTCATCGCCCGGTCTCTGCCAGTTGGACGCGTGTGGCGAGCCGCGTGGGACACCAACCTGCGATCCGTCCGGGCCGATGAGGGTGAAGGTCGGATCGCCGCTGCCGGTCATGCGCCAGACGATTTTGATGTTGCGGCCCGTCGCGTTCGACAGCACCGCCGCGCGCGGCTCCGCGAATGTCCCTTCCAAGATGAGCGCCCACAGTTCGAGCGTCGAACTTGTCCCACGAGCTTCTCGCGACGTGGCATTCGCAGGGGATGGTGGCGCACAGGCGGCACCGCCAAGAGGAACGAACGTTGCCGCCGGGGGAACCGGGCGTCGCATAGGAGCAGGCAGCACTTTGATCACCTTCCGCAGTCGGATTCGCCCGCCTGCGCGCACACGCAGCGTCCAACGGCCAGCACGCGCTGGTTGGAACCCGGACGCGCTCCAGATGCCAGGCCCGACGCGTCGGAGACGGAATGCCTTCACGGCTCCGGTAGGCCCGACAGCCTCGACGACCAACGGCGACGGCAGCTTGGCGGGCAGATACACGTCGATCCGAGACTTCGCACCGACCATGGGCTGCGGGGCGACAAAGACGCTCGGAGGCGAAGCGGCCAACGCTCCACCTCCTAGAACAAGCGACACGCTCGCGGCGGCAACCCATCCAAGACGAAGTCGCACTACTAGAGAGTACCTCCGAACGCTTCCCGGCTCAGGCGTCATTCCCTAACACTGGCCCAGGCGGGTGTCGTCTAGCTGCCTACGGTCGGGTCGGGCATGAACTCGCGGACTTCTTGCGCACAGCGGCAGGCGACGGCGATCTTGGCAGCCCACTTCAGCGCCTCCTCGCGTGACGGCACGCCGACGACACAGAGTCCGCCGATGACCTCCGGGTACGGGCCGTCGGTGACCGTTCCGTCGGTCGCCACGATGCTCGCCTTCTGGTTATCCAATCCGCCGCCGAAAACCCACACGCCGGCGTCGATGGCCTCCTAGACCACCGCGAGCGAGGCGTTGACCACGGCGGGCATGTCCTCGTCGGGGATGTGGTCCATCGCGTGGGCATCGAACGAGATCAAGTACCGCGTCATCGCAAGCCTCCCTTGTCCCGGCGGCCTCCTCCGGCCGCACGTCGACGTGCTCTCGAGCTAGACCGCTCGGCGACCCGTAACTCATCGGCCTCTGCCCAGGCCGCGTCAGGGGACATTCCAGCAGGCTGACCCAGACGGCGCTGTCTCCCCGACGCGAGTCGAGACCGAGCCGCTCGTTGCGTCAGCTTGGTGCTCGTACCAGCTCAAGCACATCCGCCGGGTATGTGCTGCCGCGCAAGCCTGTGGGTGCATTGCTCTGCTGGAACGTGAAGTAGATCGTCAGAAGCGTCTCGGGAGGGCGATTTGCCCATTCCTTGATCGGGAGCTCGTGGGCGTCGCCGAATTCGTCGACGATTTCGCCCGCGTCACCACCGAGCGCCTCTCGAAGCATCGAGAGCGGCACCGCAGATCCGACGAGATAGTCGCGGAGTTCTGCTCTCGCCACGTCACCGGTGCTCAGCTCGTCGACGTGGACGCGCAGAGTTCCTCGCACCGCGAGCGACTCGTCCATCACACCATCGTCTCACGGCCTGCGTCAGGGGCAGGCCGAACGCTGGCCCAGTGAGCGTCGTTTTCGACCAGATCGCTGGGTCCGGAAGCGCCCGTTGTACCCTTGACGTCGAGATGAAGGGACTGCGGGCACGCCGCCGCGACCGCCTGCTCGAGCTCGACGAGGTCGAGCGGCGACTGAAGCCGTTCGGGCGCCGGTACCTGGGCGTCCGCGCGATCCCGCTCGACGCGCTCGTTGGCACAGATAGCCGCGCCAGCTCGTTCACGCGCGACTTCCGCCCGCTTCACGCCTTCAGCCGCGACCGGCTGCGCTCGCTCGAGAGCGCGTTCGCCGACAGCGCCTTCCCGCCGATCGTCACGGTCAAGCTCGGTGAGGCTTACTTCGTGATCGACGGTCACCACCGCGCCGCCCTCGCGCGGCGCAGAGGCGCAGAGATGATCGACGCCGACGTGACCGAGCTCATCGCGCGCGTCCCTCTCCCGGCCGGGGCGGACATGCTCGAGGTCGTCCTCCGGGAGCTCGAGCGGATCTTCGTCGAGGACAGCGGCCTTGCCGAGGCACGCCCCGGCTTGCGCGTCTCCGTCAGCCGGCCTGCGCACTACCTCGAGCTGCTGGAGAACATCCAGGTGCACGGCTACCACATGATGCGAGGACGCGGACGCGTGCTCGAGAACGCGGAGATCGCGGCGGACTGGCACGACTCGATCTACACGCCGACGCTCGCCGCGATCGACCTGCTGCGGCTCGGCCGCCTCTACCGCGACTCGCCGCACGGCGACCTGTTCCTCCTGCTCCACCGGCACCGGCGGGATGCGTTCCCCTCGACCGGCTGCCCGCACCTCGCGCAGACCGTCGTCTCGGTGATCGGCGACGGCGGGAGGCGCCGGCTGCGGTTGCCGGGCCGTGAGGGCCGTTCGCCGGCCCAACCCTAAGCACAGGGCGGAGCGCCACGGGTCTTGTAGGGTCGGCGGGAAGGCCAGTGGAAACGCGACTGAGGCTCACGCGGCAGCAGATTCTGGGGTTCCGACGGCGGGTCGGTGCGCTCGACGAGCGAATGCCGGAGGGCTCGGAGTCACTGCGGCGGGCCGCGTGGGCCGGCTTGCAGGACAGCATGCCGAGAGCCGCTTTGCTCTCGCTGCACGCGCGGGTCGAGGGGGTTGAGCCGTCGACGTGGGAGGATCCGTCGCTCGCCCAGCTCTGGGGGCCTCGCTACAGCACGTACGTTGTTCCCAAGCGCGATTTCGCGCTGTTCTCGCTGGGGAGACATCCCGACAACGTCAAGAGCCGGCTGCGGGCCGAGCGCATCGCCGAGCAGCTGCACGCCCACCTCGACGGCACGCCCATGAAAGACGGCGAGGTCGCGAACGCGCTCGGCGTCAACGCGAACTCGTTCAGGTACGCCGCAACGACGGGCACGGTCGCCATCCGCTGGGAGGGCGCACGAGCGCCGACCGTCTGGACCGTCGCCGCCGCGGAGGTCGACCCGGCCGACGCCTGCCGCGAGCTCGCTCGGCGCTACCTCCACATCTTCGGGCCAACCTCGGCTGACGGGTTCGCCCGGTGGGCGGGGATCACGCGACGCGCGGCTGCCACCGCGTTCGCCTCGCTCGAAGGATCGCTTCTGCCGGTTCGCACGCCACTCGGCGACGAGTGGCTGCTCGCAGACGACGAGCCGGCCGTGCGCGCCCCCGTGGCGGCTCCCGCGCCGGCGCGCCTGCTGCCGAGCGGCGATACCTACTTCCTGCTCGACGGCGGAGAGCGGGAGCTTCTCGTCCCGCGTGCCGATCAACGTGCGCTGCTCTGGACGCCCCGCGTGTGGCCGGGCGCGCTCCTCGTCGAGGGCGAGATCCGTGGAACCTGGCGACGGGCGCAACACACCGTGCGGATCGACGCGTGGCCTCGCCTAACACGTGGGACGCGCGATGCGGTCGAGGCGGAGGCAGCCGCCCTACCGCTTCCAGGTGTCGAGCGGGAGATCGAGGTGGTCTGGAACACGTGAGCCGGTCGCGCGCCTCGGCAGGGGCCTACTCGGGAAGCCACCCCGCCTTGTATCGGGTCAGTTCGCTCTTGGGGAATCGGGCATACGCCTCGCCCGCGTCCGTCGTCTCCCGCTCGACGCCCGCCCCGTGGCGGCGCGCGGCTTCAGCCACCGTGTAGGCGCCCCAGTCGGGGCCGATGGAGCGGTCGCGGGCGCCGACCGCGAGGACGAGGCATGGCCCTGCTCCGGCCCCGACGATCACATGGTTCGTCCCCGGAGGGCAGTGCACGAAGTCCCACCGTCGCAACGGGCGCTCCTCACCTTCGACGATGGCCAGTGCCTCGCCGGCGAGGACGAGGAAGTCCTCCTGATCGTTCTCGCGGTGGTACATCGCCATCGGCTCGCCGGGGGCGAGAACGGTGACGTTGATCCCGAGCTGCAGGAAATCCGCCGCGCCCTCGACGCCCGCGCCCTCGAACTCGCAGAGGACGCCCCGACTGCCCCGGTCCCACCACTGCGCCTCGCGCGCGTTGAGGACGAACCAGCCCTGCCCCGTCGGGACAAGCCCGTGCTCGGTCGACACGAGCTGCGACTCGGGAACCACGAAGCTGAGCTTGCCAGACCCAGACGACCTACCTGCTCGATGTCGTTCGGTTCGACGATGGGACGAGTCTCTAGTGTCCTACGGCGAGCGATGTCCGAGATCCCGTACTTTCGCCAGCCCGCGGACTTCTCCAACCCGGTTCGGTATGCGCACGGCCCCGACTCCTCTCGGCAGCCGGGCGTCCCTCGCGGGACGGTGCACGAGTACGCGTTGAGCGCCAGCCGCGTCTTCCCAGGAACCCACCGCCGTTACTGGGTGTATGTCCCGGCGCAGCACGAAGCCTCGTCGGACCCGGCCTCGCTCATGGTCTTCCAGGACGGCCATCTGTACCTCGATCCCGACGGCGAGATGCGCGGCTCAATTGTCTTCGACAACCTGATCCACCGAGGCGAGATGCCGGTGACCGTCGGTGTCTTCGTCGACCCTGGGCAGCCGCAGAACCGGAATGTGGAGTACGACGCGTTCACCGACGCGTACGCGACGTTCCTGCTGACGGAGATCCTCCCAACCGTTCAAGAGCGCCACCTCGTCACCGACGACCCCGATCGGTGGGCGATCGGCGGCGGGAGCAGCGGAGGGAGCTGTGCGCTCACCGTCGCCTGGACTCGGCCCGATCGGTTCCGGCGCGTCCTGAGCTTCCTCGGGAGCTTCGCCCAGGTCCGGGGCGGCAATCCCTATCCCGAGCTGATTCGCGACACGCCGAAGAAGCCGCTGCGGGTCTTCCTCCAAGCGGCGACCCGCGATCTCAACTGGGATGCCTCCGAGCCCAACTGGTTCAGCACCAACCTGCGAGTCGCTGCCGCCCTCGCGGAACGCGGGTACGACCTCCGTCTCGTGCTCGGGGACGGCGGCCACGACCCAAACCACGGCGGCGCGATCCTGCCGGACGCACTCCGCTGGCTCTGGCGACCCGAACCCGAGTGAACCCGTGAACGCCGCCCAGGCCCGACTACACGCCTGGAGGCGTCCAGTCCATCGCGATGCGCCACTCGCTGCGCAGCACCGCGGCGTAGACCTCTCCAGCTTCGGCCGTGCCGTTCGTGGCGTCGAGGATCGCCTGCGTTCGTGCCGCGCGTGCCGGAAGACCTCGCTTGCGTGGCACCTCCCCGAGGAGCTCCCACCGCTCCCCGGCCACCCGGCGTAGGACCACGAATCCGGGAGCAGTGTGCTTCGCCGCTGGTGTGTTCTCCACATGCGCTCCCTCGCGTTGGGTCAAAGAAAGCCCGACTGGGCTCGGCCCTAGCCGGCGACCAGTTTGGCGAAAGCCGGCTCGTTCCGGATCGGATCGAAGTCGGAGTCCTCCTGCGCCATGTTGCGACAGCCCTCCCACAGGTCGATCGCCTGGCGTAGGTGCGCGACGGCGTCCGCGGGCCGGCCCGCGAGACTCTCGCAGCAGGCCACGTTGTAGAGGAGGTACCCCTGGTCTGGGTGGGCGTCGATGAGCTCGCGGCCCCGGTCCGCCGCCTCCGCGTAGTTGCCGGCGGCGTAGAGAGGTTGCACCGAGTGCCACAGCTCGGGCGCGTGGCGCTGAATCGAGTCGGGCAGCTCGACCCAGTGATGACGGCGAGAGTCGTAGCCCGACTCCGTCGGCGGCGGGAACGTCGGATCGGCGAACGAGCCGATCGAGACGACGATCAGGTCCGGCTCCGTCGGCTCCGTGTAGAAGACCTGCGACCCGCAGTCGGGGCAGAAGTGGAAGACGTGCTCCTTGCGGTCCGCCTCGTCCGAGATGCGCGCGAAGTCGTTGAAGCGACCGGTGACCTGCACCTGATCCGCTTTGAACCCGGCCTGCATCCCGAAGGCGCTTCCGGTCCGACGCTGGCAGGCGAGGCAGTGACAGATGGAGACCGCGAACGGATCGCCCTCGACGTCCAGGCGAAGTTGCCCGCAGTGACAGGCGGCAGCTCGAGCAGCCATCGCCACGGAACCTAACCGAACCCTTGGCTGGACGACACGCGGCGCGGGCGCACCAGGTACCGCTAGAGCTGCAGTCCCATCTCGATCAGATCCCAGAGCTCGCCGTTGGCTCGCCGCATCTGCCTCACACGGCGGCCTTCCTCGACGAACCCGAACTTCCGGTAGAGCCCGATCGCCGCCTCGTTGTGGGGGAACACGCTCAGCGTCAGCTTGTGCAGCCCCTGCTCGCGGCCCCAGTCGATCGCCGCCGCGACCAACGCCGAGCCGATTCCGCGGCCGCGCCAGTCGCGAGCGACCATCATCCCGATCTCGCCGAAGCCGAATGGGCTCTGCTCGACATGCAGCGACCCGACGACCTCGTCGACTGCGATCGCGACGAACATGCCGTCGAGCCGCCAGTTCGCGGCCCGCCTGTCCACGTCGATCGGCGGCTCGGCCGCGATCCCGTCCCGTTCCTCTGCGACTGCGGCAAAGAGCTGCGCGAGGGGACGCCGGTCGCGCTCGCCCGCAGGACGAATCTCGACCCGATCGCCTTCCATCCAAGCATCCTCGGCCGTTGTCGCTCGCAGGGCAAGCGTCCGGCTAGAGTCGCTCGGTGCAGATCTTCAACGTCCACGGCGACGACTGGGACGGCGCCAAGGAGCGGGAAGGATGGCGCTCGAAGTACGCCGCGGTCGGCGACCGAGTCGGCGCCGAGCTGATCGGAGGGGCCATGTACGAGCTCGAGCCAGGAGACCGACTGTGGCCGTACCACACACACCATGCGAACGAGGAGTGGCTCCTCGTCGTTCGCGGAACGCCTACGTTGCGGACACCCGAAGGCGAGCGAGTACCTCGACAGCGGCAAGATCGGAGTCGACGACGCGACCGGCGAGGGGATCCTCTTGAGCCGGCCCGGCCCGAACCTCGAGTACTGGGACGGGGAGGACTGAGCCCCGAGCGGCCGCAGGACCAGATTCGTCAGCGACTGAGTCCTGCGCGCGGGAGGGGTAGCTCCCCTTCTCCGTCGATGCAGTCGGCGAGGTAGAGGGCCGTCCCGAGGTCGCCCGTCCAGAGCGTGTGACGGCCGCGGCCGTAGCGCGACCTGCTGGTCTCCACCTGATGTGCAGCGTGCGCCGCGAAGGCCTGTGCGCGCGTGAGCCACCGTTCGTCTCCCGTGCGCTCGAGTAGCGCCAGGAACGCGTAGCCGTTCCCGGCGGTGCCGTGGCAGAGGCCCGCGCCCTTGCGCAGCGGCCCGGCCAGCCAGGTCAGCTCGCCGCCGGCGACGGCAAGCTCCTCGTCGAGCACCGGGGCGAGCGTCGCGACGATTCCCGGCGCGCCGTGGCACCACTGCGCGCGGATCCGCCCGTCGCCGTTCTCGTCGAGCCGCCTCCCCGCGAGCGGCGGCCAGTTGACGAGCCCATCCTCCTCGACCCCGAGGCGCCCGAGCGTCTCCGAGACTCCGGGTGCGTCGCCGAGCGCGAGCACGCACCCTGCGAACCCGTGTGCCGGACCGAGATAACGGCTGCTTCGCCCGGCCAGTTGCTGCGTCCACAGGCCGTCCGTGTCACGCCGGCCTCGCAGCCACTCGATGCTCGGCGACACGTCGAGCCCGAGCTCGCGACCCGCGAGGATCGTGCCGGGGCTGCCCCACATCAGCTCGCAGCGCTCGTCTCGCTCGTTCGCCGCGATCAGCTGCGACAGGCGCTCGAGATTCGCCTGCGACGGTGCCTGCCTCTGGAGTGCCAGCCGGACCCCGGTCTCGCCCATCCAGAGGCTGCACTCGGGGTCCTCGTCGGGAAAGTCCGGCGGGGCTTCGAGCGAGTGCTCCAGATAGGGGACGTAGTCCCGTCGGAGCTCGACGAACCCGCTCCGCGCGAGGCGGTGGAGCGCATCCACGACGCCCGCACCCCCGAGATACACCGTTCGGAACCGCGTGGCCGGGTCGTCGCCCTCCGCGACGTCCTCCGGATGCATCGTCCAGCCGTCGTCGAAGGCACTTTCCGCGTCGGCGACGATCGCGGCGATCGCCGCCCGCGCCCTGTCGGCGCTCCACGGGTCGTCCGCGAGCGGCTCGTGCGCCTCCGGCGTGAACAGCATCGGACGAGTCTATGATCCGCAGCGGTGAGCTCCCGCCTCGACGAGCAGACCGCCGAGTTCCGGGCCTTGCGTCGGCAGCTCGAGGAATCGGTCCTGCCGCTCGCGACATCGGTCGACGGGAGGCACTTCGAGCTGCAGGCCTCCCTGCACGGCCTGGAGCTGCAGGTCGGTGGGTACGTCGTGCTCGAGAGCGAAGACGGACGCCGCCTCGGCCAGGTCGTCGGGCTCGAGCTCCACCGGGTCGACGGCTCGGAGGTGACGAGCGGCGACGGCTCACTCGAGCTGCGCACGCGCATGGCGCTCCGCGCCGCCCGCGGCGAGGGAGTCGTCCTCGAAGGCGATGGGCGGCCGTTCCACGACGCTCGCGTTCGGCCGGCCGAGCCCACCGACGTCGCCGCCTGGCTGGCGGCGAGTCACCCCGCGAGAGCGACGCCCACGATCGGCGAGCTGCTGCTGGCGCCCGGCGTGCCCGCGACGCTCGACGCCGGCGGGTTCGACCGCCACACCTTCATGTGCGGCCAGTCGGGCTCCGGGAAGACCTACTCGCTCGGCCTCGTGCTGGAGCGGCTCCTGGTCGAGACGGACCTGCGCCTGATCATCCTCGATCCGAACTCCGACTACGTCCGGCTCGGCGAGGTGCGGAGCGGGGTGGAGGCGCAGGTCGCGGCGGCGTACGCGGACGCCGCGAGCGGCGTCGTCGTCCGGCGCGCCGATCACGGCCTGCACCTCCCGATCGCGCAGCTCGAACCGCGCGCCCGAGCGGCGGCGCTGTCGCTCGACCCCGTGGCCGACCGGGAGGAGTTCGCGCTCGTGGACGAGCTGCTCGGCACGCGCGCGACGATCGAGGAGCTGCTGGCGGCCGAGGAGCCGCACGTGCGGGCGCTTCGGCTCCGCGTTGCGAACCTCGGCGTCGGCGGCTGGCCGTTGTGGGCGCGGGGCCGGCCGGGCTCGCTCGTCGACGACGTCGAGAGCCGAGCTGCCCGCTGCCTCGTCGTCGACCTGGGCTCGCTGCCCACGCGTGAGGAGCAAGCCGTCGCCGCGGAGGCGGTGCTCGCGACCCTCTGGCGCCGGCGCTCCGATCGCGAGCCCGTCCTCATCGTGATCGACGAGGCACACAACATCTGCCCGCAGAGCCCGGAGGATCCCGTCACGGCGCTCGTCACCGAGCATGCCGTCAGGATCGCCGCCGAGGGACGCAAGTTCGGCCTGTACCTGCTCGTCTCGACGCAGCGGCCGCACAAGGTGCATGAGAACGTGCTCAGCCAGTGCGACAACCTCATGCTGATGCGGATGAACTCGCTGGCCGACCTCGGGTTCGTCGGCGACGTCTTCTCGTTCGTCCCGCCGCGCCTGCTGGAGCGAGCGACCGACTTCCGGCAGGGCGAGGCGCTCGTCGCCGGGAAGATCGCCTCGCACCCCTCCTTCGTCCGCTTCGGTGCGCGCCTCGCCGAGGAGGGGGGCTCCGACGTCCCTGCGGACTGGGCCCGACCGCTGGGGTGATCGACGTCGACTAGTTTTGGTCGACACGACGAGAACTCTGTGGTAGAAGTAAGAGTCATGGAGACCAAAACAGGAGCAGCGAGAAGCGGAACGATGAGAGCAGTCGTTCACGACAGGTACGGGCCGCCGGACGTGTTACGCCTCGAGGACGTCGAGCGGCCGGTCCCTGAGGACGACGAAGTCCTCGTCAGGATCCATGCCACGACGGTCAACCGGACGGACTGCGGGCTTCGCAGCGCGGAGTACTTCATCAGCCGCGTCGTCACCGGACTCCGCGGGCCGAAACGGAGGATCCTCGGCATGGAGCTGGCCGGCGAGATCGAGGCCGTCGGCGCAGCGGTCGGCGAGTTCGCGGTCGGTGACGAGGTCTTCGGCGTCAGCGTGGCCGGGGCGCACGCTGAGTTCATCTGCATGCGGGAGAGCGCGCCACTGGCGCACAAACCGGCGGGCACGAGCTTCGAGGAGGCGGCGGCCGTGTGCGACGGAGCGGCGCTCGCACTCGCCTGCCTGAGAAAGGCGGAGCTCTCACAGGGGCAGCGCGTCCTCGTCTACGGAGCTTCGGGCTCCGTCGGAACCGCTGGGGTGCAGCTGGCCAGGCACCTCGGGGCCGACGTCACGGCGGTGTGCAACACGAAGAACCTCGAACTCGTGCGCTCGCTCGGAGCCGACCGGGTGATCGACTACAACCAGGAGGACTTCACGAAGAACGGCGAGATCTACGATGTCGTCTTCGACGCGGTCGGCAAGCACTCGTTCAGGCGCTGCAGGCGATCGCTGAAGCCGGGCGGGACCTACGTCGACACCGACCTTGGGTTCCTCTGGAACGTCCCGGTGCTCGCCCTGCTGACGAGGTGGATCGGGGACAAGCGGGTGACGCTCGGGATCACGAAGTACTCGAAGGAGGACGTCCTCCTGCTCAAGGAGCTGATCGAGGCGGGGACCTACCGGGCGGTCGTCGACCGGACCTATCCGCTGGAGGACGTGGTCGAGGCGACCAGGTACGTTGAGACGGGCGAGAAGACCGGGAACGTCGTCCTGACAGTCGGTGGAACCCAGCGCGGGACAACCGTGTAGAAGCAGTGATGCTGACGGCAATCGTCCTCTCGCTCGCCGCCTGCTGTGGGCCGGATCAGGCGGCCACGCCGACTGCCCCGGTTGTCGCGGCGCTGCAGCGCACGGTGCGGTGCGACGAGGTCATCGAAGAGACCCGCTTCCCGTACGTCGGCCGTGCGCCCTACCGGCTCCGACTCGTCCTCGGCACCGCATCCGTGCCGGGGCCGTTCGTCCCGCAGGTCTCGGACACGGGCCCGCCGCCATGGAGGTACTTCGCGAAATGGGGCTTCGTCGTTCGGGGCGGCGCGGGCCCTGCGCTGACGATCACCGTCCCCAAGGAGTGGCGGAAGCGTGTCGGGATCTCGTGGGGGAACGGCGGCCACGGCGTCTTCCAGCACCTGCGCTTCCCGCGCTGCGGCACCGACGCCTCGCGCGGCAACGCGTACGCCGGCGGCTTCTTCCTGCAAGCCACGACGGACTGCGTGCCGCTGCGGTACGCGGTCGGCGGGCGCAGCCGCACGGTGTGGTTCGGTGTCGGCCGCCGCTGCTAGCTAGGAGGGTCTGGCGAAATACAGTCTGTGTCGCCGGGCAGCCTCGCTCGCCCCGATGCGGCGTCCTCAGTCGCGCCGATAGCTTGGCTATCGGCCCTCCCTGCGTCCTTGCCTCGAAACGAGCGATGGACCCCGACGACGAGCGGCATTCCGCCAAACCCTCCTAGCGGGAGAGCCCGGCCAGCCGCGGCCCGAGGTCGGCGAATGTGACCTCGAAGTCGCTCGACTCCTCGACCTCCACGTCGGCCACCGACAACATGCGCTCGCGGAACTCCGCCCGAGCAACGCGGTGGCGCTCCGCCACCTCGCGGCTCGCCCAGAAGCTGAGCCCGAGCGTCCGTCCTTCCTGCGAAAGCATCAGGAAGCCCTCGAAGCCTTCGATGTCGCGCAGCCAGCGCACCATCTCCTCGGCGACCATCGTGGCGTTCTCGAGCGGTTGATCGGACGTCCGGGCCGAGGTGACGGTGACGTGCATGGGCGCTCCTCCTACGCCTTGCGCAGCCGCTGCGCGAACCCGACGTTCGGGGCGTGGACGTTCAGCATGAGCAGGTCGCCGTCGCCGGCGTTGCGGAAGCCGTGCGCGACGCCGACCGGAGCGGCCACGTAGCTCCCGGGCCCGGCGCGGAAGACCTCGCCGTCGAACGTGAACTCAGCCTCTCCCTCGAGGACGTAGAACGAGTCGACGTGATCGGCGTGGGAATGCAGGTCGACGCCTTCGAAGTCGGGGCCGAAGCGAAGCTCGACCACCTCGAGCTCGGGCAGCTCCGCGAGCACGCGATGGTGCCGCGCAGCGCGAACGATTTTCTCGCCGCCGTCGGGCCCGTGTGCGATCCCATCCACGGGCACGAGTATGTCTGACGCGCGCCGTGCTAGCGCTTGCGGGCAACCGCGAGCAGGTACTCGTAGTGGTACTCGGAGGGCCCTTCCGCGCTGCCGCGGTTCATCCGCGTGGCGAAGTCGAGGAAGTCGCGGTCGACCGCTGCCTCCTGGCCCGGATCGCCGTACGCGGCGACGGCCGGGCCGAAGGTCTCGCGATAGAAGTCGCAGTACGCCCGCGGTCCGCCCTGGCTGCGCTCGACGAGCCATCTCCGTTCGACGGTGAACTCCGCGCGCGCCCCCAGCAGCCCGCGCAGGTGCCGCTCGTCGCCCCACAGCACCGGCGACAGCGCGCCGGGCGCCGGCGCGGGGAGGTAGGGCGCGAAGACGCCGAAGAACTCACCAACGCCCCCGTCGGGTGTGAAGCTCGCTAGCCCGATCGTGCCGCCCGGCCGGCACACCCGCAGCAGCTCGTCGGCGACCGTCTGGTGGTCGGGCGCGAACATCGCGCCGAACGAGGACGTGACAACGTCGAACTCGGCGTCCGCGAAAGGGAGTGCCTGCGCGTCGGCGACGACCCACTCGAGCTCGACGCCGCGCTCCCCCGCCTCGCGCCTCCCGGCCTCGAGGCTCTCAGGTGTCAGGTCGGAGGCGACGACGTCCGCTCGCGCCTCGGCCGCGCGGATCGCGACGTTGCCGGTTCCCGCGGCGACGTCGAGTACGCGCTGGCCCGGCCCGATCCCACATGCGGCCACGAGCTCCGGGCCGACACTCCAGACCATCTCCTTGGCGAACCGGTGGTAGTCGCCGAGCGCCCACACCGTACTTGGAGCCTTCACTCGAGCCGTCATCGTCCCTCCGATCTCCGTGATCCGAGCGAGCGCGGCGATCTCCGTCATCAGCCTCGCGGTGCCTCGCTCCATCCCGCCGACACTAGAGCCGTGCTGGCGGGACAGCTTCGCCCGAACCGGCCATCTTGCGGTCGACGGGACCGGCCCGAACGGGCTAGAGCCCGACGCGTGCGGCGTGTGCCGCGGCGGCGGCTCGGGAGGGGAGATCGAGCTTGCGCAGGATGTTCGCCACGTGCCGGTGCACCGTGTGCTCGCTGAGCACCAGCCGGTCGGCGATCTGCCGGTTCGTCAGTCCCTCCGCGAGGAGTGCGAGCACCTCGCGCTCACGCGGCGTGACTTCGCCGGCGGGTGGGTCGCGCTGAACGGCACCGAGTTGCTGCAGCGCGTTCGCTGCCGCAGCGCCTTCGCGGTCGGCCTGTTCGCCGCGGCCGAGTGCCGCAAGCGTCGCCGCGAGCTCGGTTCGTGCCTGCGCGGACTCGTACGGCGCCCCGCTGCTCGCGTAGCCGTCGACGGCGTCCTCGAGCAGCGTCCGCGCGCGCTCGTGCTCGCCGAGTGCAACTGCCAGCCTGCCCTCGGCGAGGTCGGCTGACGCCTTCAGCGGCATCGTCCCGATCTGCCGCGCCAGCGTTCGCAGCTCGGCCAGCACCGCCGAGGCGGCGTTCAGCTCGCCGCGGACGACCAGCGCGTGTACGAGCAGCTCCAGGACCGGGGCCTCCGCCGGGCCGGCGTGGCGACGGCGTAGCCGCTCGAGCAGCTCGCCTGCCTCCTGCGGCTCGCCCGCGTCGAGCGCGAGCCGAGCGCGGCAGAGCTCGGAACCCCTCGTGCCGCCGGCGCGGTCCAACAGCTTGGCCGCCTCTTCCGGCCGGCCCTGCCTCCGCCTCAGCTCGGCCAGCTCGGCCAACGGCCCGGCCGCGTACGGCGGCCGCGAGCGGGCGAACGCCTCGATCGACTCCGAGAGCAGCGACTCGGCCTCCGCCCAGCGTCCGCGCCAGAGCTCGACGGCGCCGTACTCCGCCCGGCAGAAGCCGAGCATGTAGCGGCTCCCGTAGCGCTCCGCGAAGGCGGCGATCCGGTCGCACCAGTCCGCGGCCCTCTCGTAGTCGAGGACGGACGTGCACGCGGAGACGAGGAAGCAGCAGGTCCACGCGCTGGAGATCGGGATCTCAGCCGCCCCTTCGAGCGCAGCGGCGGTCGCCTCGTCGAGGCAGCGCATCCCGTCCTCGACGTTGGCCATCGCCACGAGCGCGGCTCCCTGCAGGCCGAGACCGAGCATCTCCAGGTCGGCGACTGCGAAGCGACGGCCGAGCTCTGCGGCCTCGACTGCGAGCTGGGTCGCCCTCGCGCCGTCGCCGCCCAGGTGCGCCACAAAGCCCTCATGGAAGGCGAGCCAGCCGTGATCAGGGCCGGGCTCGAGTGGCTCAAGCAGACGCCGGGCGCGCTGGAGCCAGCCGCGTGCGACCGCCGCGGCGCCGTGGAAGTCGAGCTCGTCCGCCGCGAGCCAGGTGGCCATCCGGGCAGCGGCCGCCCCGTCCCCGTCCGCGCGGTAGCGACGATAGGCGCCCTCCCGTGCGTCGAAGACGGTCTCGGCGTCGTCGAGCCACCAGGCGGCCCAGCTCAGGCCTTCGAGCGCCTCACCCGTCTCCCCGGTCGCGAGCGCGTCGTCGAAGGACTCTCTCGCGGCGGCCCAGTCACCGCGCCGGAGGCTCGCCCAGCCGAGCTCGCTCGCGCTGCTCGTCACCGAGGCATTGTCGCCGAGCGCCCGGTACAACGTAGGCATGCGGCAGCTCAGCGTCCTCGTCGCGCTCGCGCTCCTCGCGCCGGCGTCCGCCCTCGGGAGCGACGCCGAGCTGCTCCAGGCACGCGACCGCTACCTGCCTGCGGCGAGCGCGTCGTACGCGAGGACGCCCGACGGCGCGCAGGCCCGTTACGACGCGGGCCGGAACCTCGTCGAGGCAGTCCACGACGCCCGCGCGGTCAGCCGGAGGCTGCGACCGCTGCGTGAACGGCTCCTGAGGCAGGGACGGCTGCAGGTCGCACGTGCCGAGGCGCTCGACCGGCCGCGAGGGTCGAGCGGCGCCGGTCGCTTCGCTCCACTCGTGGCCGCGCCCGCACACCGGGATGCCCTCGAGGCCGACTCCGCGCTCGACGAGAAGCTGACGACGCTGGCGGGCCGCTTCGACGGCTGGACGGGGATCTGGGTGCACGACCTGCGAACGGGACGCTTCGCCGGCGTCAACGAGGACCTGCGCTTCCCAGCCGCCTCGACGGTCAAGCTCGGCGCGCTCGCGGCTGCCCTGCGCACCTCGGCGATCCCCCAGCGCAGCCGCTGGTGGTATGACGCGCGTCAGATCGGGGCTTGGTCGTCGAACCTCGCCGCTAACCGCATTCTCGCCGGCCTCGGATCCGCTGCCGTGCTCGACGGCCTGCGCCGGCTCGGCATGACCTCGAGCACGTACCCCGGCCCGTATCGAGCGACGACCGCTGTCGGCGCCCCGCCGCCCGGTTTCCACACGCGCGTCACGACCGCGCGCGACCTGGGCCGCGCGCTCTACCGCCTGCACGCGGGCGCGCAGGGAGACCGGCGCGTACTGCAGCTGCTCGGCCTCTCGCGCCGGCAGGCGCAGGACGGCCTCCGGATCCTCCTCTCGGCCCAGAGCGTGAGTGAAAACCGCGGCCTGCTGCGGCCGTGGCTCGGCGCCACTCCTGTGGCCGAGAAGAACGGGTGGATCTCCGACACGCTGCTGACCGCGGCGATCGTCTACGGCGCTCGCGGGCCGGTCGTCGTCGTCGTCGAGACGTACCGGGCCGCCGGCGTGCGGGAGGCACAGGCGCGCCGGCTCGGCCGGGACGTGCTCGACCTGCTGGGGCTGCGGAGATGACGGACCACCGGCAGCTCGGCGTCGATCTGTTCAACCACGTCTGGGCGCTGCTCGAGCTGCCCGAGCGGACGCGAGAGCAGGACGACGAGCTCGTGCACGCCGCGCACGCGTCGAGGCATCACTGGGCACACGCCGGCGCCGGGCCCGAGCATCTCGCCCGCGGCGAGTGGCAGGTCTCGCGCGTCTACGCCGTGCTTGGACGCGCCGAGCCGGCGCTCCACCACGCGCGACGGTGCCTCGAGCTCTGCGAGGAGCACGGGATCGGAGACTGGGATCTCGCCTACGCCCACGAGGCCCTCGCCCGCGGCCACGCACTCGCCGGAAACGCCGAGGAAGCGGCGGAGCACAAGCGCCTCGCGCGCGAGGCCGGCGACGCGATCGCCGATCCGGAGGACCGCGAGCACTTCGACGAGGACTTCGCGACGCTCTAGTCGCTAGCCGCGCAGCTGGGCGCGGGTGCCGATCGCGATCACCGGTCTCGCGGCCGGCCGCAGCCAGCGGAGCACCGTCCGGAGCTCGGCCTTGCGCAGGCTGATGCAGCCGATCGTCGGCCCGCCCGTCTGAGCGTGGAGAAAGATCCCGGAGCCCTTGCCGGGAACGACCGGTCGCATGTTGTACTCGACGACGGCGAGGAACGGATACGGCCGCGGCTGCTGCCACATCCCCTCGCTGCCGCCTCCGAACGGCGGGGTTTGTCCGCAGCGGACGTGCTGGAACGAGTTGTAGGTGGGCGAGGACGGGTCCTCGTCCCACCAGTCGCCGCAGCGCAGCCGCCGGTACTCGAAGTGCACGCCCGGGTTCGGCGCGTTGCCGTACATCCTCGAGCCGATCCGGAAGGTCCCGGTCGGGGTCGTGCCGTCGCCCTCCCTCCGGTTCGACGAGAGACCGTTCTTGCCGAGCCGCGCGCCACGAGCCTTGCCCACTGCGACCCAGCAGCCCTGCGTGCGCCTCCAGGTGCGCAGGCTCGCGTAGGTCGTGCGCGCCACCTTCGCCTCGACCGTGATCAGCTGCCGCGCACTCGCCGGGATGCCGTCGAGACCCTGGGCGACGTTCTGCGGGCAGGCGGCGATCGCGGCCGCGGCGACGAGCGTGGCGAGCACGGAGTGGAGGGTACGCTGGATCGATGCTCGTCGCGACGCTTCTCGCGGCGGCCGCCTTCGGCGCCGCTACGCCGGCCGCCGAGCGGGCAGTCCCGCGGTTCACAGCGGAGATCGCACCCGTCCGTTGGGCCGAGCTGCGCCACTCCTACCGGCGCGGCTGCCCTGTGCCGCCAGCGCAGCTGCGGACGGTGCACGTCACGCACTGGGGCTTCGACGGGGAGCCGCAGACGGGCTCCGTCGTCGTCGCGCGGCGCGTGGCGCCCCAGCTCGTGACCGTCTTTCGCAAGCTCTGGACGGCGCGCTTTCCGATCAAGCGCCTCCGGCCGGTCTCCGCCTTCCGAGGCGACGACGACCGCTCGATGGCCGCCGACAACACCTCCGCCTTCAACTGCCGCTTCGTCGGTGGCACCTCACGCTGGTCGATGCACGCCTACGGCGAGGCGATCGACGTCAACCCGGTCGAGAACCCCTACGTGCAGGGCTCCCGCGTCTCACCCGCAGCGGGCCGCGCGTTCCTCGACCGGAGCCGCTACCGGAAGGGTATGGCCATGCGCGACGGCGTGCTCGTGCGCGCGTTCGCGTCGGTCGGCTGGCACTGGGGCGCCTCGTTCGGCGACTACCAGCACTTCTCCACCAGTGGCGACTAGCCGACCAGGCGCTCGAAGCGCTCGGCGTCGTCGAACGGCCCGATCACGGCGAGGTGGAAGCCGGACTCGAGCACCTCGCCGGCGACTCGCTGGATGTCCTCCGCGGTGACGGCGTCGAGCGCGGCGAGCACCTCTGCCGGCTCGGCCGCCTGGCCCTCGAGCACCTCGCGGCGCAGGCCGAACATGATCGTCCCGTGGGGGCTCTCGAGCTGGAGCACGAACCGGCCCTTGGCGAAGTTGCGCGCCTTCTCGAGCTCGTCCGCGGGCACCGGCGCGGAGGCGAGCAGCCGGAACTGCTCCACGATCGTCGTGACCGCCTCGTCGATCCGGTTGATGTCGACGCCCGACTGCGCATGCAGCGAGCCGGCGTCGGTGTAGGCGTGGTTCGTGCCGAAGACGTAGTAGGCGAGCCCGCGCCGTTCGCGCACCTCGGTGAAGAGGCGCGACGACATGCCGCCGCCGAGCACCGTCGCGAGCAGCTGCAGGACGTACCGGTCGGGGTCGACGAGCGGCCGCGAGCGCACGCCGAGCACCAGGTGCGCCTGGTCGGACTGCTTCGTATGCACCTTCACGCGCGAGCCGTTCTCCGGCAGCTTCACCGGCGCCGGTGAGCCGGTCTCACGCGGCTCGAGGTCGCCCAGGAGCTCCTCCAGGCGTGGGAGCAGGCCGTCCCCGATCTGGCCGCCGATGCCGACGACCATCCGGCTCGGCCGGTACCAGTGGTCGACGTAGTCGAGGAACGTCTCGCGGTTCGCCCCGCGGACCGTCTCCTTCCGCCCGATGATGTCCCAGCCGAGCGGCTGGTCGTCGTAGAGCAAGCTCTCGTACGCACCCCCGATGAAGTCGCGGGGCGTGTCGAAGTACATGTTCATCTCCTCGATGATCACGCCCTTCTCGCGCTCGATCTCCGCCGGGTCGAAGGCGGAGTTGCGCAACATGTCGACGAGCACGTCGAGCGCCGTATCGCGCGTGGCGGCGGCGCAGCGGACGTAATAGCCGGTGTACTCCTTGCCGGTGAAGGCGTTGAACTCGCCGCCGATCCCGTCCACCTCGCCGGCGATGTCGCGCGCCGTCGGGCGTCGCTCGGTGCCCTTGAAGAACATGTGCTCGGCGAAGTGCGCGATCCCGTTCGTCTCCGCCGTCTCGTAGCGCGAGCCGGCGGCGAGCATGATCAGACAGGAGACCGACTGGGCGTGCGGCTGCGGCGCGGTCAGCACGCGCAAGCCGTTCGACAGCGTCGCTCGTTCGAAGACTCCCACGGCGGCCATGCTATAGAGGCGCCCATGGCAGGCGAGAAGATGCGAGCGGCAGTCGCCGCACAGCCGGAGTGGCTTGCGCGTGTGCCGGCCGACCGGCGCCTGCCCCCGGGCCGCGTCGCCGCCGTCGGTTGCGGGACGTCGTACCACGCGGCGCAGACCGCGGGGTGGGGGCTCGACGCGCTCGAGGCCGTGCTGCGGCCGCCCGACGCGGACGTGCTGGTGCTCGTCAGCCACGAGGGCGGGACGCGCCTGACGCTCGAGGCGGCGCGTGCGTTCGCCGGCCCGAAGTGGCTCGTGACGGGCAAGCCCGACAGCGAGCTTGCAGCCGTCGCGGACGAGATCGTCGTCGCGACCCCCGAGCTCGAGACCAGCTACTGCCACACGGTGAGCTACACCTGCGCAGTGGCCGCGCTCGCCGCGCTGTGCGGGGAGGACGTCTCCTGGCTTCCGGAGGCCGTCGCCGAGGCGCTCGCGGCCGATCCGCTCCCCGTCTCCGACCACGTCCGCTTTCTCGTCGTCGGCGCCGGCCGCGACTGGCCGACCGCACAGGAGGCCTCGCTGAAGCTCCGCGAGGGCGTGCACGTGGCGGCCGAGGCGTACACGACCGAGGAGCTCCTGCACGGGCACCTCGCCGCGATCGACGAGACCGTCCGCTGCTTCGTGCTCCAGGGGGAGGGGCGAGCCGCGGCGCGGGCCGCCGATGCCGTCGCCGGGTTGACCGAGCTCGGCTGCGAGGTCACGCTTCTGCCGACCCACCACCCCGTGGTCGACATCGTCCCCTTCCACCGCCTCACGCTCGACCTGGCCGAGGCCCGCGGTGTCGATCCCGACGCGATTCGGTGGGACGACCCGCGCTGGAAGCGCGCCCGGGAGGCACATGGCTGACGCCTGGTGGCGAGAGGGCGTCCTCTACCAGGTCTACCCACGCTCGTTCGCGGACTCGAACGGCGACGGGATCGGCGACCTGCGCGGCGTGATCGAGCGGCTCGACCACCTCGAATGGCTCGGCGTGGACGGGATCTGGCTCAGCCCGATCCATCCCTCGCCGAACGAGGACTGGGGCTACGACGTCAGCGACTACCTCGACGTCCACCCGGATCTCGGCACGCTCGCCGACGTCGACGAGCTCGTCGCAGAAGCGGGTCGCCGCGGGATCCGCGTCCTGCTCGACCTCGTCCCCAACCACACGTCGGACCGGCATCCGTGGTTCCGCGAGCGCCCCGAGCTCTACATCTGGGCCGACGAGCCGCCGAACAACTGGCGTAGCGTCTTCGACCTCGGCCCGTCGTGGACGCTCGACGCCGAGCGTGGCCGCTACTACCTGCACACGTTCGCGAGCGGCCAGCCCGACCTGAACTGGCGCAACCCCGAGGTGCACGCCGAGTTCGACCGCATCCTGCGCTTCTGGCTCGACCGAGGCATCGCCGGCTTCCGGCTCGATGTCGTGAACGTGCTCTACAAGGACCCGGAGCTACGCGACGACCCGCCCGCGCGCCCCGAGGATCACCCGCTCCTGCGGGAGCTGGGAATGCGTCGCGTCAACTCGATGAACCAGCCGGAGATCCACGATCTGCTGCAGGAGTGGCGCGCGCTCTGCGAGGAGTACGAGCCGGAGCGCATCCTCGTCGGCGAGACCTACGCCTTCGACGTCCCGCACTGGGCGAGCTACTACGGCAGCGGCGGCGATCAGCTTCATCTCTCGTTCAGCTTCAGGCTCTTCTACAGCGCGTTGGACGCGGCGGAGATGAAGGAGGTCCTCGCCGAGGTGGAGCGCGAGCTCCCGGCCGGGGCCTGGCCCTGCTGGGCAGGGTCGAACCACGACGGCGGCAGGCTCGCGAGCCGTTGGGCGCACGGCGACGAGAGGCTCGCACGTTGCGGCCTGATGATCCTGCTCGGTCTGCGCGGCACGCCGTTCCTCTACTACGGCGACGAGCTCGGGCTGCTGGACGGCGACGTGCCCGCAGAGCGGCAGCTCGACCGCGCCCAGCCGCGTCGCGACGGCGGCCGCACGCCGATGCCGTGGACGCCGGGCGACGGTGGCTGGAACGACCCGTGGCTTCCCCTCGTGGACACCTCGCGGAACGTCGCGGAGCAGCGAGCCGATCCGGCCTCGACGCTCCACTTCACGCGCGACCTGATCGCCACGCGGCGCCGCCTGCCCGACCTGCGCACCGGTTCATACGAGCTGCTCGACGCTCCGGCCGGCGTCTGGGCGTGGCGGCGCGGCGCGGGCTGTGCCGTGGCCGTCAACCTCGGCTCGGCGGAGGAGCGCGTCGACCTTGCGGGCCGTCTCGAGCTCTCGACCGACCGCGAGCGCGAGGGCGAGCCGTTCGACGGCCGGCTCGCAGCCGGCGCGGGCGTGGTGCTAACGCTCGATCTGTGAGCCGCCGACAATCGCGTCGCGGCCGTCGGGGTAGCGCACCCAGGCCTTGTGCGTGCCGTCGTAGTCCGGGCCGAACAGGATCAGCGTTGCTTCCTCCCCGCGGACGCGGCACGGCTCCTGGCCCTCAGGATCGAGACCGCGCCAGATGCGAATGAACGGGTTCTGCTCCCACTCCTCGCCGATCGTGGAGGGCAGCGTGTGGCCCGGGTGGATGCGGGTCTCCGGCGGCAGCGACATCAGCGTGTCCATGATCGACCGGTGCTGATCCACGTACCCGGTCGGCCCGCCGCCCATCGTCCCGCCCACCGTGCCCCTGAAGAGGCAGTCCGCGGTGAAGCAGTCGGTGCCGTCCACGAGCAGCGCGAAATGGTCGCGGCAGTGACCCGGGGTCGCGACCGCGCGCACCTCGAGACCGCCCGAGCGCAGGACGTCGCCGTCGGCGAACGTCTCGTCGAGCGGCACGCCTGCTTCGCCGGTGAGCGCGCTGCCCACGACGGGCACGCCGAACCGTCGCGCCAGCTCGGAGACGCGGACGACGTGGTCGGCGTGCTGGTGCGTGACGAGGACATGGGTGATCGCGATCCCGTCGCGCTCGATCTGCTCGAGCAGCGGCTCCTCGACGCCGTTCGAGTCGACGAGCACGCCGCTCCCGCCGGCGCCCTCGGCGACGAGGTAGGCGTTCGACGTCCACTGCGGATGCTCGGCGCGCTCGACGATCATCAGAACTCGATCACGCTCCTGATCCCGTCCTGGGCTTCCATCAGCTCGAAGCCGCGGTTGACCTCGTCCAGGGTGAGGCGGTGCGAGACGAACGAGTCGACGTCGATCTCGCCGCCAAGCCAGCGCTCCACGAGCTGCGGCACCTGGTCGCGGCCCTTGACGCCGCCGAACGACGAGCCGGCGATGCGGCGGCCCGTGATCAGGAAGCGCGGGACGACGTCCAGCGTCTCGCCCTTGCCGGCCACGCCCGCGACGGTGCAGAGGCCCCAGCCCATCCGCGCCGATTCGACCGCCTGCCGCATCACGCCGACGTTACCCGTCGCCTCGAAGGTGTAGTCGGCCCCGAAGCCGCCCGTCAGCTCGAGGATCTGCTCGACCGCCTCCGGCCCACCGGTCATCGTCTCGGTTGCCCCGTGCGCCGTCGCCAGGCCGAGCCGCTCGGTCGAGAGGTCGACGCAGACGATGCGCTCCGCTCCTGCGAGCCGGCAGCCGATCACGGCGCCGAGGCCGACCAGGCCCGCGCCGAAGACGACGCACGTCGAGCCGGCCTCGACCTTCGCGGTGTTCAGCGCCGCGCCGAGGCCCGTCGAGAGGCCGCAGGCGAAGAGGGCCGCGCCCGCGAGCGGCGCCTCCGGATCGACCTTCGCCAGAGCGATCTCCGGCATGACCGTGTACTCCGCGAAGGTCGACGTGCCCATGAAGTGCCGGATCGGCTCGCCGTCGCGCGAGAGCCGGGTCGTCCCGTCGGGCAGGTGCCCCTGGTTCTGCTGCTCCCGGATCGCCAGGCAGAGGTTCGTCCGTGGGCTCAGGCAGTGCACGCACTCGCGGCATTGCGGCGAGAAGAGCGTGACGACGTGGTCGCCCTCGGCGAGCGAGCGGACGCCTTCGCCGAGCTTTTCGACGACACCCGCGCCCTCGTGCCCCAGCACGGTCGGGGCGTAGCCGGAGGGATCTGCGCCGGAGGCGGTGTAGAGGTCGGTGTGGCAGACGCCGCAGGCGACGAGCCGGACGAGTACCTCGCCCGCCGCGGGCTCGGCCAGGTCGAGCTCCTGCACCTCGAGCGGCGCGCCGAACTGCTCGAGGACTGCGGCCCGGATCTTCATGCCGGCCGCTTGTGCCAGGCGGCGAGCAGCTCCGCCTCCCGCTCGGGCGTAAGGCCGACACCGTCGACGTCGGGAGCGCCTTCCGCACCGGTGAGCGTGTCGGCGAGCGGCCGTGTGCGCAGCCCCTCCGCCAGGATCCGGCCGACGTCGACGCGCAGTCCGGTGCCGGCGATCCAGAGCGGCAGCTCCATCCATTCGCCCACCTCGTGCTCCTGCAGGAACTCGTCCGGCACCCAGGTGACGTTGGCTCCCTCCAGCAGCTCACCCCACGGGATGCCCTCGCTCGTGGCGTTGAAGACGCCGCTCAGGTCGCGCTCGACCGCCTCGATCGTCCACTCTGCGAGGTCGCGGACGTCGATGAACTGGGCGAGGCGCTCAGGCGGGGCCGGAGCGAGCAGCTCGCCGCCGCGGGCGAGGCGGTGGGGCCAGTACGTGAACCGGCCGGTCGGGTCGTGTGGGCCGACGATCAGCCCCGGCCGCACGATCAGGGCGCGGTCCCCGAAGACGGCCTCGACCTCTGCCTCGCACAGCGCCTTCAGCGGGCCGTAGTTCGAGTAGTCCGAGGCGAGCTCGTCGACCGGCGCGTCGCCCAGCTCGCCGATCGGCCCGGATTCGTCCCAGGGCTCGTCGAAGTTCTCGTACACCGAGATGCTCGACACGAACACGTACCGTCCGGAGTCGCGGAGCAGCTCCGCCGACCGGCGCACGACCTTCGGCACGTAGCCCGCCACGTCGAGCACCGCGTCCCAGGAGCGGCCCTCGAGCGCGGAGAGGTCGGCCGTCCGGTCGCCGCGCAGCTTCTCGGCCTCGGGGTACAGCTCGGGATGCGTCTCGCCGCGGTTGAACAGCGTCACCTCGTGGCCACGCGCGAGCGCCGCCTCCACGAGTGCGCGGCCGAGGAACCTCGTCCCTCCGAGAACTAGGACGCGCATAGGTCCTCGAGCGCGGCGAGCAGGCGGTCGACCTCGCCGGGTGTGTTGTAGTGGACGAGCCCGGCCCGGACCGCACCGGTCTCAGCGAGCCCGAGGCGCCGCATGATCTCGACCGCGTAGTAGTCGCCGTGCCAGACGGCGATCTCCCGCGCTGCCAGCTCGGTCGCCACCTGCTCGGCCGTCCGGCCGGGCAGGTTGAAGCAGAAGGTGGAAACGCGGCCCTCGATCGTGCGCAGGCCGTAGAGCTCGACCCGCTCCGGGAGCCCGTCGAGGAAACGGCGAGCGAGGTCGCGCTCCTGCCCGACGATCGCTTCCCAGCCGAGCGACTCCACGTACTCCACGCAGGCGACGAAGCCGGCGAGCAGCTCGTGCTGGAGCGTGCCGTGCTCGAAGCGGCGGCCGACGGGCTCGTCCGTTGCCGGCCGCACCTTGTAGGGCCGCCACGACTCGAGCAGCTCCCGCTTTCCGAACGCAAGCCCCATGTGCGGGCCGAAGAACTTGTACGGCGAGCAGAGCAGCACGTCCACGTCCCAGCCGGCCACGTCGATCGGCCCGTGCGGGCCGTAGTGGACGGCATCCGCCCATGCGAGTGCGCCGGCACCGTGGGCGAGCTCGACGATCCGCGCCACGTCGGGTGTCGTGCCGACGGCGTTCGAGGCGATCGGGAACGCGACCACGCGGGTGCGGTCGGTGAGCTGCCGCTCCAGATCGTCGAGGTCGAGCGTGAGGTCGTCGTGGACGTCGACGAAGCGCACGACGAGGCCGAGGTCGCGCTCCAGCTCGAGCCAGGGCGAGACGTTCGCGTCGTGATCGAGCTTCGTGACGAGGATCTCGTCGCCGGCCGACAGCGTGCGTGCGAGCGTTCTCGTGAGTAGGAAGTTGAGCGAGGTCATGCTCGGCCCGAAGGCGACCTCGCCCGCATCGCAGTTGAGGAAGCGCGCGGCGGTCGCGTGAGCGCGCTCGACGAGCTCGACCGTGCGGATGCTGGTGCCGTACGGCGCCCCGATGTTGGCGTTGTCCGACCGCAGGTAACCCGCGATTGCGTCGATCACCTCGTCGGGGCACTGCGTCCCGCCCGGGCCGTCGAAGAACGCCATCGGCCGGTCGAGGGCGGAGAAGCGCGCCCGTGCCGCCTCGACGTCGAGCAGCGTCGTGCTCATCGAACCTCCTGGCCGTTGACGATCCAGCGGTAGTCGGGCGCGAGGGCGAGCGACGCCCCGACGAAGCAGTCCCGTTCGGCGAGGTTGAGCAGCTCTCGCACCTGCTGCGGCGCCGGCTCGAGCTGCACGTCGAGCTCGACGCCGATCTGCACGAAGGCATAGCGGTCGCCGGCCTCCCGCTTCGAGACCGTCCCGTTCGCTTGGGCTCTCGCGGCCAGCTGCAGCCCGCCCGCCTTGGCGTGGTAGCCGAGGCTCTTGAGGGTGCAGCGCGTCAGGGCGGCGAGCACGAGGTGCTCAGGCGACCAGGCTTCCTCGAGCGGCAGCGGCGTGCCGCCCTCGTCGCTCGTCGCCGCCCACTCGCTGTCGAGCGAGACGGCGTACTCGAACGTGCGAGCGCGGACGGCCACGGGCAGAACCTACACTCGTCTCGATGACCCTCGCGGTGCTTGGTGCCACCGGGTTCACGGGCCGGCTCGTGCTCGACGAGGCGCGGCGCGCCGGGCTGCCGCTTCGGCTCGTGGGGCGCCGGCGTGAGGCGCTCGACGCGCTGGCACGGCCCGGCGAGGAGGTGCGCGTGGCCGATGCGCGCGACGAGCAGGCGCTGGCGGCTGCGTTCGACGGCGCGACCGTCGTCGCGTCGACCGCCGGGCCCTTCCTCGAGCTCGGCTTCGCACCCGTCGCCGCGGCGATCGCGGCGGGAGCCCACTATCTGGACAGCACGGGCGAGCAGAGGTTCGTGCACCAGGTGCACGAGCAGTTCGGCGCAGAGGCCGCCGCGCGGGATGTCGTCGTGATCCCGTCGTTCGGGTTCGACTACGTGCCCGGCGACCTCGCCGCCCGGCTCGCAGCCGAGCAGGTCGAGGGCACACTCGACGAGGTGGTCGTGGCCTACTCGGTCAAGGGAGTGGGGACGACCCGCGGCACACGGCGCACGCTGGCGGCGGTGATGGAGCAGGGCCAGCTCGCCTGGCAGGACGGCCGGCTCGTCCCGTCCCGTTTCGGCGCGACGACGCGCACCGTCCGCTTCCCCTTCGGCGAGCGTACCGTCGTCGAGTGGGGCGGCGCCGAGCCGGTGACGGTGCCCCGCCATACCGACGTTCGCAACGTCCGCTCCTACCTGCGCGCCCCTGCTCTGGCGGCGCACACCGGCCGCTTCGGCAAGCTGGTCGCTCCACTTCTGCGCCTGAGCACCTTGGCCGGCCCAGAAGGACCGCGGGAGCGCGGACGGCGTGAGTCGAGGTTCGTGGTGCTGGCCGAGGCGCACGGCTCGTCCGGCTCCGGCCGTGCCGTCCTCTCCGGCTCCGACCCGTACGGGCTGACGGCGCTCCTGCTCGCCCGCGGCGCGGCGGCTCTCGGCGCGGGCGAGGCGCGTGGGGCGGGAGTGCTCGCGCCCGCGGAGGCCTTCGACGCGCGCAGCCTGGCCGGCCGCCTTGAGCCGCTGCTCCGCATCGATTCGTGATGTCGTCCGGCTGGCCGCCTACGCTGCGGTTCGTGCAGCGGCTGCGAACGCTGAGCGAGGCCGAATGTTACGCCCGGTGCTACGGGGCCCGGAGCGAGGACTCCGTCCGGGTGGTCAAGGCGGCACCGCGGCTCGCGACGAACCGCGCCGCCACGGGCGAGTGGCTCCGCTCCCTCTTCGAAGACAAGCTCGACAGCAGAGAACCCGAAGCCGCCTAGGGCGCCCCAGGCCGGCAGGCTCCCGCCGGGCGAAGCCCGGCTCCGCCTGCCTCGAGTCGCTCACGGCACCCGGCTCTCCGGGGCGGTATTCACATACTGTCCCCTCCGGCCGTGCACCGTGAGCGACCCGCCTGGAACGCCCTAGGAGAGAGCGACGTCCCGGACGTCCTCGCGCCCGGGCTGACGGCCGTCTTCTGTGGGATCAACCCCGGCCGCGTCTCCGCCGCGGCGGCCGCGCACTTCGCGAATCCGCGCAACGACTTCTGGCGCCTCTTGCACGACGCCGGTTTCACGCCGCGGCTCCTCGACCCCGGTGAGCAGTTCGACCTTCTGAGCCACGGCTACGGCGTCACGAACGCGGCGCTGCGCACGACGCCCGGCTCCGGCGACCTGCGCAGCGCCGACTTCGCGGGCTCGGCCGAGCGGCTCGAGCGGATCGCGGTCGACCTCGGGCCGCGGGCGATCGGCTTCGTCGGCAAGGAGGCCTACCGCGGCACCTTTCGCGAGCGTCCGGAGCTCGGGCTCCAGCAGCGGAGCGTCGGTGAGACGATGCTCTTCGTGCTTCCATCCACCTCGCCTGCGAATGCTGCCGTGCCCTACGCGGAGCGCCTGCGCTGGTTCCGCGCCTTCCGCTCTCTGCTGCCGTGACCGTCCCGCGCATGCGGCATGCGGCGCGGGCCGTCGTCCTCGACCCGGGCGACCGGATCCTGCTCGTCCGCTTCGAGTTCCCGACCCGAGGCATGTGGGCCGCACCGGGCGGAGGCCTCGATCCGGGCGAGACCCACGAGCATGCGATCGTGCGGGAGCTCGAGGAGGAGGTGGGCCTCGTCGATTTCGAGGTCGGGCCGTGGATCTGGACACGCGAGCACGAGTTCCCGTTCCACGACGGCAGCTACGACGGGCAGATCGAGCGCTACACGCTCGTCCGCACGCATGCGTTCGAACCGTCGCCGCGATTCACCCCCGAGCAGCTCGCTGCCGAGTTCGTGACCGGCCTGCGCTGGTGGACGCCGGCGGAGCTGGAAGCGTCGGACGAGCTGTTCGCGCCGCGCAGGCTCCCCGAGCTCGTCGCCGCGCTCCTGCGCGACGGGCCGCCCGGGGAGCCGCTCGACGTGGGTGTCTAGCCCGCCGCCTCGACGTACGGCGCCAGCACGACGTCCCAGCCGCTTGCGTAGTTCTCGCGCGGCTCGGAGGCCGCAAAGCCGCGGTGCTCGAGCTCGACGCGCGAGCCCTGTCCCTCCGGAGTGAAGCGCACCTCCACCTCGGTCCCGGAGGCCCGCCCGATCAGCCACTCGAGCACGAAGCCGCTCGGCGGATCGAACGAACGCACCGCCCCCCAGTCCTGCTCTCCCGCCGGGGTCACCTCGTAGACGCGGCCACCGACCCTGGGCTCGAACACGACGTTCGTGACGGAGTCGTGGCCGTAGGAGTGCGAGCTCACCGGCCACCACGAGGCGATCCCGTCCGTGAAGAGTCGGAACGCCTCCTCGGGTGCAAAGTCGACGAGGACGGTCTTCCGGACCGCCTCGATCGTCGTCGTGCTCATCCCTGCTCCTTTCGCGCCTCGGCGGCGAAGCGCTCCAGCGCGTCGCCCCAGAAGCCGTCGAAGTAGTCGCGGAGCCCTGCCAGGCCGCCGGGCTCCACCCGATACACCCTCCGCGTGCCCTCCTTGCGGTCGCTCACGAGCCCGGCCTCCTTCAGCACCCGCAGGTGCTGCGAGACGGCTGGGCGGCTCACGGGGAGGCCGTCCGCCAACTGCCCGACCGAGCGCGGACCGGCGCGCAGCGACTCGAAGATGTGTCGCCTGGTGGGGTCGCCGAGGGCGTCGAGAGATCCGTTAGTGTTCACTTACCGTAAGTATCGACTTACGAAGACGGGATGTCAACCTCGCCAGCGGTTCGTGATCGGCGTGCGCCGGTCGCGCCCGAAGGCCTTCGGGCGCAGCTTCACCCCCGGCGGTGCCTGGCGGCGCTTGTACTCGGCTCGGTCGACGAGCGCGAGCGCTCGCTCCACGACCTCGCGATCGAAGCCGTCGGCGAGCAGTTCCTCACGGGAGCGGTCGTGCTCGACGTACTCCTCCAGCACGGCGTCGAGCAGGTTGTAGGGCGGCAGCGAGTCCTGGTCGCGCTGGTCGGCCCGCAGCTCCGCCGAGGGCGGGCGCTCGAGGATCGAGACCGGAATCAGCTCGCGCTCCGCGCGCTCGTTCAGGTAGCGGGCGAGCCGGAACACGTCGGTCTTGTAGACGTCCTTGATCGGCGCGAAGCCGCCGGCCAGGTCGCCGTAAAGCGTGGAGTAGCCGACTGAGAGCTCCGACTTGTTGCCGGTCGCGAGCACGAGCCAGCCGTGGGTGTTCGAGAGCGACATCAGCAGCATCCCGCGGATCCGCGCCTGCAGGTTCTCGGCGGCCAGGCCGGAGAGATCGGGGAGCACCTCGTCGAAGGCGGTGACGATCCCCTCGATCGCGAGCTCCCGGAAGTCGCAGCCCAGGCCCTCTGCGACGCGCCGAGCATCGGTCTGCGTCGCGTCGGACGAGTAGCGCGACGGCATCGAGACGCAGTGCACCCGCTCCGCGCCGAGCGCGTCCGCCGCGAGCGCAGCAACGAGCGCGGAGTCGATCCCGCCCGAGATCCCGAGCACGACCTCGGCGAAGCCGTTCTTGCCCGCGTAGTCGCGCAGCGCCAGCGTGAGCGCCCTCCGCATCTGCTCGAGCGGGGGCGCGAAGGGGACGATCGGGCCGCTCGAGCCGAGGTCGACGACGAGGAGGTGCTCCTCGAAGCCGGCGGCGCGGGCGACCACGTCGCCGCTCGCGTCGAGCACGACCGAGTGCCCGTCGAAGAGCAGCTCGTCCTGCCCTCCGACCGCGTTGCAGAAGACGAGTGGCACGCCGTTGTCCCGCGCGCGCGTCGCCAGCATCGCCTCGCGCTCCTCCGCCTTGCCCACGTGGAACGGCGAGGCCGAGAGGTTGACGAGGAGCTCCGCGCCCGCAGCCGCCAGGTCGGCGGCCGGCTCGGGCTGCCAGACGTCTTCGCAGACGGTGAGGCCGACCTGGAGCTCGCCGAGCGTGAGCACGAGCCCCTCCTCGCCGGCGTCGAAGTACCGCGCCTCGTCGAAGACGCCGTAGTTCGGCAGCAGGCGCTTGCGGTACAGCGCCGTGATCTCGCCCTCGGCGCAGACTGCGCAGACGTTCGCGAGCTCGCCGTCGAACGACCAGGGCGTCCCGACGAGCGCGACGATCCCGGTACAGGCCTCAGCGATCTGGCGCGTCGACTCCTCCGCGGCGCGGACGAACGCCGGCCGCAGGAGCAGGTCCTCCGGCGGGTAGGCGGTCACCGCGAGCTCGGGCGTGACGAGCAGGTCGGCGCCGGCGGCACGTGCCTGGGCGAGCGCGGCGAGGATCCGCTCGCGGTTGCCGTCGAGGTCGCCGACTACGGTATTGATCTGCGCGAGCGCGATTCGCATGCGTCTCCAGGTTTCCGACTATCAGGCTAAAACCCAATCTACCATGAGCCGACGTCTCCTCCTCACCGGCGGGATCCCCATTCTCGGGCTGCTCTTCCTGTTCGCCGGGCTCGCGCTCGTGACCCGTGACCTCGCCGATCCCTCGGTCACCTACGCCGCGCGGGAGTACACCGGCGGCGCGGTCGTGTCGATGGCGAGCGACGAGCTCGTCCCGACCGAGCTGCGGATCGACGGCCTGCAGGTGTGGGTGCCTAGGATCCCGGTCGCGGTGCCGCCCACGATCTACCTGCAGCGCCCCGACGGGCGGTTCCACCGCTACGAGCTGGTGGTTCCCCGATAGACACGCCGGTCGTGATCGCGCGCCGCTTCCGCGGTCCGCAGAGCTCGGCCAACGGCGGCTACGCGGCCGGGCTGCTCGCCGCGCTCCTCGAGGGCCCGGCGCAGGTGACCCTGCGCCTGCCCCCGCCGCTCGCGCGAGAGCTGGCCGTCCGGCGCCGCGGCGAGGTGACGCTGCTGCTCGACGGCGACGACGTCGTCGCCGAGGCGGTCACCGCCGACGTCGGGCTGGAGGCACCTGTGCCGCCGACTCTCGAAGAGGCAGCGCTGGCGAGCGCCCGCTACGAGCCGATCGGCCCCGAGTCGTTTCGCGGCTGCTTCAGCTGCGGTGCGATCCGCGAGGAGGGCGACGGGCTGCGGATCCTGCCCGGGCGCATCGCCGGTAGTGACCTCGTGGCGGCGCCGTGGGTGGCGCGCGAGCCGTCGGTGCCGGTCGTCTGGGCGGCCATCGACTGCTCCGGCGCGTACGCCGTTGCGGAGGAGGGTCGCGGCGACGCCGTGCTCGGCCGCATGGCCGCGCGCGTCGAGCGGCTGCCGCGCGAGGGTGAGCGCTGCGTCGTCGTCGGCTGGCCACGCGGCGAGGACGGCCGCAAGCTCCACGCCGGCACCGCGCTCTACGGCGAAAGGGGCGAGCTGCTCGCGGTCGCCGAGCAGATCTGGATCGCGCCCAAGTAAGAGACTGTCACTTGACCTAGCGGCGCAGCCGGATCGCGTTCAGGTCGTCCGCGAGGATCAGCTCGACGCGGCGCTCGAGCTCGTCGGGCGGATCGTGCTCGGCGTGGATGTAGCGACCCGCGAGGGCGTCGAAGCGACCGGACGCGAGCTCGCGCACGAGCTGCGGTGCCAGCTCGGGCGGCGTCCAGGGCGCGTCGTCCGGGAACTGGCCCTCCGTCATCTCGCTCTGCACGAGCCCGGGGCTGATCACGAACACCTTCACCCCCTGCGGCTTCACCTGGGTCGCGAGCACTTCGCCGAAGCGGCCGACCGCCGCCTTGCTCGCCGAATAGGCGGTCGACGTGGAGCCCGGGAGGTACGACGCGCCGCTGCCTGTGATCACGATCCGCCCCGCACCGCGCTCGATCATCCCCGGGATCACGGCGCGGCAGCTCAGGGCGACGCCGAGGACGTTCACCTCGAAGACGTTCCACCACTCGTCCGGATCGGTTTCCCAGGCGCCGTCGCCCTCCGACAGCGCGATCCCCGCGTTCGCGACCAGGAGGTCGACCGGGTCGGCCGCGGCGACCATGCGCTCGACGTCCTCCCGCCGAGAGACGTCGCCGACGACGGCGCTGCCGCCGATCTCCTGCGCGACCCCCTCGACCTGCTCGGCCGTGCGCCCGGTCACCGTCACGTGCCAGCCTGCGCCGGCGAGCTCGCGGGCGATGTCGGCGCCGATCCCGCGGCCGCCGCCGGTGACGAGCGCTCTCATCGCCGGCCGAGCCTGCGGACGAGCGCTGTGCCGGCCCCGAGCGCAGCTGCGCCCGCGCCGACCCGTCCCCAGAGGCGCAGGCTCGTGCCGCGCGGCCGCCGATGCAGCTCCAGGAAGCCGCCGCGTGTGGAGCCCGTGCTCACGGACGTGATCTGCCCGTTCTCCCCACGCGCGAACCGGACCGGGATCGCGACCTCTCCCTCGCGCACCTCGAACGCGAGCGCATCGTCAGGGTCGGCGGCGTGCAGCCGCACGCCCTTGCGCAGCGCTTTCAGCGGGGACGGCGCCCGGGCGGTCAAGTGTCCGCCCTGGACTCCGACCTCGACCTCCCCGCCGAGCAGCTGCCACGAGCGGAAGTTCGTGCCCAGACCGGGCAAGGGCTTGTAGATCCCCGCGAGCTCGGGCCAGAGGTGCGGGCTGGCGGGTACGGCCCGCCGCTCGGTCTCGGCGTCGTCCGGCACGCCGAGCAGGCGTGCGAGCGCGCGCTCCGCCAGCGAATGGGGCGCGAGGCCGGCCGTCGTGTTCGTGAACGCGACCACGCCGAGGCCCGTATCCGGAGCCACGAGCAGCGCCGAGATGAAGCCCGGCCAGCCACCGTCGTGGCCCGCCACGCGGTGCTCGCCCAGCCGATCGAGGAAGAAGGCGAGGCCCATCGCCGGCAGGCGCGGATCGCCGCCGTTCTGCGGCGTCAGCATCTGCTCGAACGTCTCGGGCCGCAGGAGGGGAGCGCCTCCGTTCGCGAGCGCGGCGGCGTAGCGGGCCATGTCCGCGGTCGTGGAGAAGATCGACCCCGCCGGGGCGACGACGATCTCCGTGTCCTTGACCGGCTTCAGGCCGCCGCGGCGGAGGGCGTAGCCCACGGCCAGCCGGTCGCGGACTCGCTCGGTGCGCAGGAAGTCGGTGTGCTCCATCCCGAGCGGGGCGAAGATCCGCGTGCGCAGGCGCTCGGCGAACGGCTCGCCGCCGACGTCCTCGACGAGCTGGCCGAGCGCGGCGAATCCATGGTTCGCGTAGGCCCACTTCGCCCCTGGCTCGAGCTCCGCCCGCAGCACCGGCGCGTAGAAGTCGGTGAGCGACGGCAGCGGCCGGTCGAGCTTCGACGCCAGCCCGATCGTGGGGCGAGCAAGGTCGGACCAACGGCGCAGCTCGCCCAGTCCGGCCGTGTGTGTGAGCAGGTGGCGGATCGTGACCGGCGGCGTCGCCGGGTCGTCGTGCTCGATCCGGAAGCCGCGCAGGTGCTCGTTCACCGGGTCATCGAGGCCGAGCAGGCCCTCCTCGGCCAGCTGGAGCACCGCGATCCCGGTGCAGGTCTTCGAGATCGAGCCGATCCGGAAGACGGTGTCGGCGTCGACGCCCCGGCCGGTCGCGGCATCCGCGAGGCCGACTCCGGCGAAGTGGACGAGCTCGCCGTCCCTGACGATGCCGACCGCGAGCCCGGCCAGGGTGTGCTCGTTGAAGATCTCGATCGCGAGCTCGTCGACCCAGCCGAGCTCGTCTGCGGCTCTCTTCGTCACCGCACCGCGCTCGCGACCTCGTCCAGCGTCTCCGGGTTCTCGAGCGTCGAGAGGTCGCCCGGGTCCTCGCCGAGCGCCGTTGCCCGCACCGCCCGGCGCACGATCTTCGCGCTGCGCGTCTTGGGCAGGGCGCTGACGAACAGGACCCGCTCCGGCGCGAACGGCTTCCCCAGCGCCGCGGCCACCGCGGCCTTGATCCCGTCGGGGTCCTCCTCGGCGCCGGGCTTGAGCGCGCAGAAGATCCACGCCGTCTCGCCCTTCACCTCGTGCGGGACGCCGATCGCCGCGGCCTCTGCGACCGAGGGGTGATCGAGCGCGGCCGACTCCAGCTCGGCAGGCCCGATCCGCTTGCCGGCGATGTTCAGCGTGTCGTCGGAGCGCCCGTGCAGGAACCAGTAGCCGTCCTCGTCGATCGACGCCCAGTCGCCGTGCGTCCAGACACCGGGGAAGCGGCGCCAGTACGTCTCGAGGTAACGCTCGTCGTCGCCCCAGATCCCGCGCGTCATCCCCGGCCAGGCGCGTGTGCAGACGAGCTCACCGACCTCGCCGCGCAGGGGGCTGCCGTCGGGCCCGTAGACGTCCATCGCCTGGCCGAGCGCCGGGAAGCCGAGCGAGACAGGCTTCGTCGGGGCCATCGGCGTCACCGAGAGGAAGCAGGCGCCCACCTCGGTGCCGCCGGAGATGTTGACGATCGGGATGCGGCCGCCGCCCGCCACGTGCTCGTTCAGCCAGTCGTAGGGGCCGGCGTTCCAGGGCTCGCCGGTCGTCGTGATCGCGCGCAGCGACGAGAGGTCGGTTGTCGGCTCGCCCTTCGGGATCAGCGCCCGCACGAGCGTCGGCGACACGCCGAGCATCGTCACCCGCTCGCTCTCGACGAGCCGCCAGAGCCGGTCGTCCGGCCAGTCCGGAGCCCCCTCCATGTAGATCACCGTCGCTCCCAGCGCGCCTGCCCCCACCACGGTCCACGGCCCCATGATCCAGCCCATGTCGGTGGAGAAGAGCACGCGGTCGCCCGCGCGGATGTCCGCCTGGTAGGCAGCCTCGCGCGCGATCGAGAGTAGGAAGCCGCCCTGAACGTGCAGGGCGCCCTTCGGCCGGCCCGTCGTGCCGGAGGTGTAGGCGAGGAGGTAGGGCTGCTCGGCCTCGACCTCGAGCGGCGGCAGTTCGCCCGGCCCCAGCTCGGCGTTCCAGCTCCGCTCCGCGCGTGACCATTCGACGACGTGCTCGACGGACGGCGCCGAGCGCAGCGCCTCGTCGATCGTCTCGCGCATTGGCGTGCGGCGGCCGCGCCGGTACGACCAGTCGGCGGTGAGCACCACCTTCGCCCCGGAGTCCTGGAGGCGCTGCAGCACGGCGGGGGCTGCGAACCCGGAGAAGATCGGCACCTGCACCGCGCCGATGTGCGCGCACGCATGCGAGGCGACGGCCGCGTCCGGGCACATCGGCATGTAGATCGCGACGCGGTCGCCGGCGGTCACACCGAGTCCCACGAGCGCCTCGGCGAGTTGCGTGACTCGCTTCGAGAGCTCCGCGAACGTCCACTCGTCGCGCTCTCCGTCCTCGCCGGCGAAGACGGCGCCGACCGCGTCCGGGGTGCGGTCGGCCCAGACGTGCGCGCAGGCCGTGGCGACGTTCAGCCGGGCGCCCGCGAACCACGTCGTCCACTCGATCCCGCGCGTGTCGTCGAGCACGGCATCCCAGGGGCGGGAGAGCTCGAGCTCGAGGTCGGCGGCGACGGCACGCCAGAACCGGTCCGGCTCCTCGACCGAGACGCGGTGCAGCTCGGCGTAGTCGGCGCAGCCGAGCGCCTGGGCGAGGGCGACGACGTTCGCCTGCTCGAGCTGGGCCGCCGACGGCGTCCATGCATAGTTGACAGCGCTGTTAGCGGACACTAACCTAGCGCTCGCTAACTTTCAGATGGAGGATTCATGGCACTCGCGATCTTCTCAGAGGCACGGCGGAAGTGGTGGACGCTGGCGGCGGTCTCGTTCGGCCTCTTCATGATCATGCTCGACAACACGGTGGTGAACGTGGCGCTGCCGTCGATCCAGCGCGAACTCGACACGGGCCTCTCCGAGCTGCAGTGGATCGTGACCGGCTACGCGCTCAGCTTCGCTGCGCTGATGCTGATCGGCGGCAAGCTGGCCGACGCCTACGGCCGCCGGCTGATCTTCGTCATCGGGATCGTCGTCTTCACGGCCGCCTCACTCTGGTGCGGCCTCGCCGACTCCGGCGACATGCTGATCGCCGCGCGCGTCGTCCAGGGCATGGGCGCCGCCCTGATGAACCCGGCCACGCTCTCGATCATCGCCGCCACGTTCCCGCCGAAGGAGCGGGGGACGGCGATCGGGATCTGGGCCGGCGTGTCCGCGCTCGCGCTCGCGATCGGGCCACTCGTCGGGGGCCTGCTCACAGAGCACCTGAGCTGGCACTGGATCTTCTTCGTCAACATTCCGGTCGGCGTGCTCGCCATCGCCGCGAGCTTCCTGTTCATTCCGGAGTCGAAGGACGAGACGCACGAGAGCCTCGACCTGCCTGGGCTCGCGACCTCCGCGCTCGGGCTCTTCGCGCTCACGTACGGGCTGATCGAAGGGAACACGTTCGGCTGGACGTCCGCACGCATCCTCGGCTCGTTTGCCGTCGCCGTCGTCTCGTTGGCTGCGTTCCTCACGATCGAGCGGCGGCGGCGCGCGCCGATGCTCGACCTGACGCTGTTCCGCAGCGGGACGTATGCGGGTGCGAACCTCGCGATGCTGCTGGTCGCGCTCGCGATGTTCGGCGTCTTCTTCTTCGTCTCGCTCTACATGCAGAACGTGCTCGGCTACTCCGCCGTCCAGGCGGGCGCTGCCTTCCTGCCGATGACGATTCTGATCATCCTCGTCGCACCGGTCGCAGGAAAGCTGTCCGACCGGTACGGCTCACGCTGGCTGATGTCGATCGGGATGGTGCTCCTGAGCGTCCAGCTCCTCTACTTCTCGCAGCTGGGCATCGATGCGACGTTCTGGAACCTGCTGCCCGCACTCCTCGTCGGCGGCCTCGGGATGGCGATGACGATGACGCCGACCGCGGCTGCCGCGGTTCGGGCCGTGCCCGTCGAGAAGTCGGGCGTCGGCTCGGCCGTGCTCAACGCGATGCGGCAGGTCGGCGGCTCGGTGGGCATCGCGCTCATGGGCGCGATCGTGGCGCACGAGGCTGCGGGTCGAACTCCCATCGAGGGGTTCATGGCGGGCTTCGAGCGCGCTCTCCTCGTGGCCGCGGCGATCGCGTTTGTCGGCTCGCTCGTCGCCTTCGCGCTCGTTCGGCAGGAGACCCACGAAGAGACGGTGCCGGTCGAGGTCGCTGCTTGAGCGGCGTGGGGCCGACACGCACACGCCTGCCGGCCCACGAGCGCCGGCAGGCGATCCTCGGGGCCGCTCAGCGCGTCTTCGCCGGCGGCAGCTACAGCGGCTCGACGACGGCCGAGATCGCCCGCGAGGCGGGCGTCTCCGAGCCGATTCTCTACCGTCACTTCGCCTCGAAGCGTGACCTCTACCTGGCGTGCCTCGGCGCCGCCTGGGAGTCGCTCCGCACGGCCTGCGACGCCAAGGTGGAGGAGCTCGGCGAACGCGAGGCCGTGACCGCGATCGGGTTGGCCTCGCGCGAGTTCCACGCCTCGGGCGGGATCAAGCCGGTCACGCTCTGGATCCAGGCGCTGACCGAGGCCGGCGAGGACGAGCAGATCCAGAGCTTCCTGCGCACCCAGCTCCGCGAGGTGCACGACTACGTCGCGGGCGTCCTCCGCAGGGCGCAGGCGGCGGGCGGGGTGCCCGCCGACAGGGATCCGAACGCGGAGGCGTGGATCTTCGTCGGGGCAGCGCTCCTGCTCTCCTTCGCCGACCGGCTCGGCGGCCTGCTCGAGCCCGCCGACTTCGGCGCGATGGCCGCCCAGCGCCACCGCTGGCTCACCGGGTCGGGCTAAGTCCAGCGCAAACCGTGTGGGACCGCGGAACGTCCCCGGCTGCGGCTCCGGGGACGATCCTGAAGGCAAGCTGCCACTCTGGCGACACTCCCCAGGGCGTGACTCTGCGGCCCAGTCACGGTCCTGCGGTTGCGGCGGTCGCCTTTCTGGGTGGCGCGCCCCTTGCACCGGCCTGGCGTCCGGCGGTGCAAGTTGACCTCACTGTAGGAGCGGTGTTCCGAAAAGTCAAGTAGCTCGGTCAAGTGATTTGGTGGTACAGTCGCTTCACCTGCTGAAATCGGTCGAAATCCCCGCAAAGGGGTACGCGGCCGGGCTTCACTATCGCTTCACTACGTCCCACGCCGCGATGAACGAGATCACCTCCTCCACCCGCCGCACCGCCGCTCCCGCAGGAGCCCGCCTGGGCGATCGCCTGCGCCTGCTGCGCGTGTCGGAGGGCCTGACGCAGACGGAGCTCGCCGGCGACCGCTTCAGCAAGGAGTACGTCAGCCAGATCGAGCGGGGCAAGACGCGCCCGACGGCGGACACGATCGAATGGCTCGCGAGCCGGCTGAACGTCGACCCCGCGTTCCTGACGAGCGGCGTCTCCACCGACGAGCGCGGCCGCGTCGAGGCACTGCTCTCGCGCGCCGAGGCGCTCACGCAGTCCTTCCAGTACAAGGAGGCGCTCGCCGTCTACGAGGAGGCGCGCGCTGCAGTCTCGGCCACGAACTCGGTCGAGCTCGACGTGCGCGCGCGTGCCGGTGAGGCCTGGGCGCGCATGGAGGAAGGCGACCCCCGCACCGGGATCGAGCTCCTGAACGACGCCCGTGCCCTCACGGAGGGACCGCTCTTCTCGGACCTCGACCGCGCGGACATCGCCTACCGACTGGGCGTCTGCCGCTACAAGCTCTCGAGCATCGGCACCGCGATCGCGCTCTTCGGCCAGGCACTCGAGCTGGCCGAGCGTTCCGAGCTGCCGTGCGACATGCTCCGCTCCGACATCTTCCACTGGCGCGCCCGCTGTCACCGGCGGCAGCGCGACTTCGAGGCAGCCCGCGAGGACGTCGAGCACGCGCTCGAGCTCGCGCAGGGCCTCGGCGACCGCCGCAAGACGGCCGCAGCGTATTTCCAAGCCTCGCTCGTCGTCGAGCGCACGGGCCGCTGGGTGCTCTCCCGCAGCTACGCCGAGAAGGCGAAGGCGCTCTACGAGGAGCTCGAGGACGAGCGCAACGTCGGCCGCCTGCTGAACAACCTCGGTGGGCTCAACCTTCTGCTCGGCAAGCCGCAGGACGCAATCGCCCAGCTGAAGGCGTCGTTCGCCGTCGCCGTCGAGGCCGACTCGCAGGGCGAGGCAGGCCAGGCTATGAACGGGCTCGCCACTGTCCACCTGCACCTCGGTGAGTGGGACGAGGCTGACAAGCACGTCCGCGAGGCTCTGCGCCTGCTGGACGGGCGCGAAGACATGCTCGACGAGATTGGTCAGGCGCAGCTCGTCCTTGGCCGCTCGCTGCTGGAGCGCGGGCGTCTCGACGAGGCGGAGGAGTGCTTCCGCGCGGCCGACACCAGCTTCGAGCAGCTCTCCTCGGTCAGCCACCGCGCAGGTGCGTGGGTGGCGCTAGGAGACCTCGCCGCTCGTCGCGGCGACGACGGCGAGGCGGCGCGTCAGTACCGCAACGCCGCCGAAGCGCTTCAGGACATGCGGTTCTAACGGCGGAAAGGAGGAGGCACATGAAGACTCGTCTGTTGTCGCTGCTGCTGACAGCGTCCGTTTTCGCTGCCTCGTGGGGCGCCCTGTTCTCGGGCTGGCGCTCCTGGGCTGACGGCGGCTAGCTCGAAAGCGATGGCTAGACTCGCCGGGTGCTACGCACCACGGCGCTCGCTCTAGCTCTCTGCACTCTCGCGGCAAGCTGCGGCGGCTCCTCCTCGGACGCCAAGGAGGAGCCGGCGGTCGATTCGCTCGAGGCGCTTTGGCGAGCGCCCGGGGCCGACGTGGCCATCGTGCCCGGCACGGCGGACTTTGCGCCGGGGCGCGTTCGGCTCTCGTTCCTCGTCGTCGACGACGAGGGGCGGGTCGTCACGCGCCCATCGGCGCGTGTCTGGGTTGCCCGCGGTCTCGAACAGGCGCCGTTCGCCGAGACGACCGCGCGCGCCGAGAAGATCGGCGTCGAAGGCTCTGAGGAGGGAGACGCCGACGAGATCTTCGTCACCCACCTCGACCTCGACGAGCCCGGGAAGTACTGGGTGCTCGCCGAACCGGTCGGCGGGCGCAAGATCCAGGCGATCGGCAACGTCGTCGTCGCCGAGAAGTCGGCTGCCCCCGCGGTTGGCGACAAGGCCGTGGCGTCGAAGACCCCGACGATCGAGAGCACCGGCGGCGACTTCGCCGCTCTCACGACCCAGAAGCCGCCCGACCGGGGCCTCCTGCGCTACTCGGTCGCGGACTCGCTCGACCAGGAGGTTCCCTTCGTGCTCACCTTCGCGACGCCGCGCTACTGCACGTCACGCACCTGCGGGCCGGTGGTGGACGTCGTCGATGCGGTGCGGGCGAAATACGAGCAGCAAGGCGTGCGCTTCATCCACGTCGAGATCTACGAGGGCAACGACCCGGCGAACGAGTACAACCAGTGGGTGCAGGAATGGCGCCTGCCCTCTGAGCCGTTCACGTTCCTCGTCGGTGCAGACGGGCTCGTCAAGGAGCGCTTCGAGGGCACCCTCTCGGTGCGCGAGCTCGGCGAGGCCGTCGAGCAGCATCTGCTGTAGCGGCTAGCCGGGGCCGCCGTGGCTGCCTGCGCGGCGGATCACGACCTCCGGGATCTGCGCGCGCGGGCTGAGCCGCAGGCACATGCGCACCACCTCGGCGCAGTCCTCGGGCTGGATCATCTCGTCGGCCGACAGCCCCGAGAAGTCGGCCATGGGCGTGTCCACGAAGCCGGGGCAGATCGCGATCGCGCGAACGCCGTCGTCCTCCAGATCCTGGCTCAGCGTGTGGGTGAGCGAGATCACGGCCGCCTTCGAGGCGGCATAGATGGGCAGGACCGGCACCGGCTCGGTGCCGGCGATCGAGGCGAGATTGACGATCCAGCCGCGGGAGCGGCGGAGGTGCGGAATCGCGGCCTGCGTCACGAGCACGAGCCCGCGCAGGTTGATGTTGAGCTGCCGGTCGACGTGCTTGAGCTGGGCGTCCTCGACGCGCGACGCGATGCCGACGCCGGCCGAGTTGACGAGCACGTCGAGCCCACCGTGCCGGGCGACGTGCTCCTCGACCACGCGGGCGCAGTCCTCCGGTTTCGAGACGTCGGCGGCGAGTGCGTTCGCGCCGAGCTCGGCGGCTGCGGCCTCGACCTTCTCGGCCGTCCGCGACGCGAGCGTCAGCGCGAACCCTTCCTCGCCGAGCATGCGGGCGATCGCCAGCCCGATCCCTGACGAGCCACCCGTGATCAGCGCCGAGCGCTCAGCCCCAGCCATCGGGCGACTATCTCAGAAAGCGCCGAAAGGAACAGGCGCTGCCACGCCGAAACCGGGCGCCAGAACGTCAGACTCTCCCTCTCCCCAGAGTGCAACGGCCGAGTCCCCTGCTCGGCCGTTGCGTATGTTGGGAGACGTGTCGGTCAGGCTCACCGACCTCGCGAAGAGCGGGGGCTGCGCGGCGAAGTACTCGGCTGCGCGCCTTGAGGAGCTGCTGAGTGGCCTCGTGCCGGCGGAGGCCGAGAACCTGCTCGTGGGCCTCGCGCCCTCGGACGATGCAGCCGTGTACCGCCTGGACGACGAGCGGGCGCTCGTGTTCACGCTCGACTTCTTCCCGCCGCTCGTCGACGACCCCGCGCTGTACGGCCGGATCGCCGCGACGAACGCGCTCAACGACGTCTACGCGATGGGGGGCGCACCGCTGCTGGCGCTCTCGATTGCGGCCTTCCCGGAGAGCCTGCCGAACGAGCTGCTCGCGGCCATCTTCGGCGCCGCCGACGAGCAGGTGCGCAGCGCCGGCGCGATCCTCGCCGGCGGGCACACCTTGCGCGACGAGGAGCCGAAGTACGGACTCGCGGTCGTCGGCACCGTCCATCCTGAGGGGTTCTGGTCGAACGCCACCGCGCAGCCCGGGGACGCCCTCTTCCTGACCAAGCCGCTCGGCACCGGGCTGATCCTGCACGCCGCGCGGGAGAGTCGGAGGCACGAGCAGGGGCTCGAGGAGGCCTACGGCTGGATGACGGTCCTGAACCGGGATGCCGCGGACGCGCTCCGCCCGTTCTCACCCAACGCCGTCACCGACGTCACCGGCTTCGGCCTGCTCGGCCACGCGCATGAGCTGGCCGAGCGCAGCGGCGTCGGGGTCGTCCTCGACGCCGGCAGCCTTCCTGCCATGGCGGGCGCAGTCGAAGTGGCGGCGGCCGGAGTCCGCACTGGCGGCGACCGGCGCAACCGCGACTTCGCGGAGCGGCACGTGGACGCCGACGGCGTCGCGGACGAGCTGCTGGCGCTCGCTTACGACCCGCAGACCGCGGGCGGGCTGTTGATCTCGGTCGGCGCCGACAAGGGCGCCGTGCTCACTGCGGCCTTCGGGGCCGCCGGACTCTTCCTGCGTCGCGTCGGCAGCGTCGAAGCAGGCGTCGGCGTCCGTCTAGCATGAGTGCCGTGGACTCGGTGCTCGCCCGGGCGCGTCTGCGCGAGGTCTCGCCGGCGCGCTTCCTTCTGATCGCGGCCGGCTCGGCGCTCTCGCTCTACCTGATCATCCTCACGGGTGCGCTCGTGCGGCTGACCGGCTCTGGTCTCGCCTGCGAGTCGTGGCCGGGCTGCCAGGAGGGTGCGTTCTTCCCGGCGGCCGGCGACCACTCGGCGATCGAATTCGGGAACCGCGTGTTCGCGCTCTTTCCGCTCGTGCTCACGCTCGTCGCCTGGCTCGCGGCGCCGCGGACTGCCGGCCTGCCGCGCTGGGTCACGTGGGTGAGCGCGGTGACCTTCCTCGGGACGGTCGCGCAGGCTCCGCTCGGGCTGCTGACGATCACACTCGACCTGCACCCGCTGATGGTGATGACGCACTTCCTGCTAGCGCTCGTCGTCCTCGCAGGGGCGGTCGTCGTCGCCGTCGAGGCGCTCGGGAACGCGCGCGGCCGCGTGCCCTCGCCGGTCCCGGGCTGGCTGCGCGTCGTCGGCCTCGTGCTCGTCGTCGCCTGCGGGACGCTCGTCGTCACCGGCGCGCTCTCCACGGCCGCGGGGCCACACCCTGGCGACAGCGCCGAGATCGACCGCTTCTGGAACCTGCTCGACGCGGTGTACGTGCACGTCCGTGCCACCGCCGTCTTCGGGATCGGGTTCCTGCTGCTGCTCGGGTACCTCGTGCGCCACCGGGCCCGGGTCGGCGTGCTGCTGCCGGTCGCCCTCGGCCTGCTCGGGCTGCTGCTCGTGCAGATGGCGGTGGGCGAGATCCAGTGGCGGAACGAGCTGCCCTGGTGGCTCGTCCTCGTCCATGTCGTCCTCGCGGGCGGTGTGTGGGCGTGGACCGTCGGCCTCGCGGCGGCACTCTGGCGCACTCCGGCCTGGCCGAACCGCGCGTAGACTGGCCTCGTGGCCAGCCGTGAGCTGCGGTTGCTCGGAATGCCCGAGCTCGAGCGCCCCGTTCTGGTGGCGGCCTTCCGGGGCTGGAACGACGGCGGGCAGGGCGCGACGCTGGCGGCCGGCTACCTCGCACGCCTCTGGAAGGCGAAGCGGTTCGGCGAGATCGAGTCCGAGGGGTTCCTCGACTTCCAGTCCACGCGGCCGCACGTGTCGCTCGACGAAGGGCTGACGCGGCGGATCGAATGGCCCGAGAACGCCTTCTACCACGCGCGCATCCCGGGCTCCGACCGCGACGTCGTCCTGCTGCTCGGCGTGGAGCCGAACCTGCGCTGGCGCACGTTCTGCGGCCTCGTGCTCGATCTGGCCAAGGACCTGGGCGTCGAGCTCGTGGTCACGCTCGGCTCGCTGCTCGCGGACGTGCCGCACACGCGCGCCGCACCCGTCACCGGCGCCGCGAGCGACCCCGACCTCGTCGCGAGCCTCGGCCTCCAGCACTCGCGCTACGAAGGGCCGACGGGGATCGTCGGCGTGCTCGGCGACGCGTGCCGCGCGGCGGGCATTCCCGCAGCCAGCCTCTGGGCCGCCGTGCCGCACTACGTCTCCCTGGCGCCCAGCCCTCGCGCCGCCCGGGCGCTCTGCGATCGGCTCGGCGCGCTCCTCGAGGTCACGATCGACACGACCGAGCTCGCGGAGGCCGAGGACGCCTACGCGGAGCAGGTGACGGAGGCGGTCTCCTCCGACTCGGAGACGGCCGCATACGTCGAGGAGCTGGAGCGGCGCACCGACGAGCTCGACTTGGAGGAGCACGAGAACCTGCCCTCCGGGGACACGCTCGCCGCGGAGCTGACCCGGTTTTTGCGCGAGCGCGATGCCGAGACCGGCGACGACGACCCGAAGCCGCTGTAGTCAGCCCTCGCTCGAACTGGCCCAGAGATTGAGGTCACTCTCGGTCGCCCAGCGGTCGATCTCGGCGAGCTCGTCGGAGGTGAACTCGAGCCGCTCGAGCGCGCCGACGTTCGCTTCGAGTTGCTCGACGCTCGACGCGCCGACGAGCGTCGAGGTCATCCGCGGGTCGCGCAGCGTCCACGCGAGCGCCATCTGCGCAAGCGACTGTCCGCGGCCCGCCGCGAGCTCGTTCAGCGCTCGCACCTTCGCGAGCGTCTCGTCGGTCAGCTGGCTCCGCGACAGAGCTGTGCCCTCCCGGCTCGCGCGCGAGCCCTCCGGGACGCCCTCGAGGTAGCGGTCGGTGAGCACGCCCTGTGCGAGCGGCGAGAAGCCGATGCAGCCGATCCCCTCGGTGTCGAGGACGTCGAGCAGGTCCGGCTCGATCCAGCGGTTCAGCAACGAGTAGGACGGCTGGTGGATGACGATCGGCGTGCCGAGGGCGTGCATGATCGCCGCCGCCTCGCGCGTCCTGTCGGGTGAATACGACGAGATGCCCGCGTACAGCGCCTTTCCCTGGCGCACCGCCGTGTCGAGCGCTCCCATCGTCTCCTCGAGTGGCGTCTCCGGATCGAAGCGGTGCGAGTAGAAGATGTCGACGTAGTCGAGCCCCATCCGCGCGAGCGACTGATCGAGGCTGGCGAGCAGGTACTTGCGCGAGCCCCATTCTCCGTACGGACCGGGCCACATGTCGTAACCGGCCTTCGTCGAGATCACGAGCTCGTCGCGGTAGGGCCGCAGGTCGTCGCGCAGGATCCGGCCGAAGTTCTCCTCCGCGGAGCCGTACGGGGGCCCGTAGTTGTTCGCCAGGTCGAAGTGGCTGATCCCGAGGTCGAACGCGCGGCGAGCGATTGCGCGGCCCGTGTCGTACGGGCGATCGTGGCCGAAGTTGTGCCAGAGCCCGAGCGACACGGCCGGTAGCTGAAGCCCGCTCCGGCCGCTGCGCCGGTAGAGCATCTGCTCGTACCGGTGGGTCGCGGCCACGTACGACATGGCTCGATGTTAGTCCGGTAGCGACTCAGCCGAACGTGAACGCGTAGGCGGCGACGCCGGGCGAGACGCGCAGCTCGAGCAGATGGTCGGCGATGGCGTCCCGCTCGACGAGTGGGTACAGCCGGTCGCCCGCCACGCGGACGCGGCGCTCGCGCTTGCCGTCCACTAGCACCTCCACCGAGCCGCGGCCGGTGAGCACGAGGAAGACGTCGCGGGCGCGGTAGTCGAGCAGGAGTCGTGCGCCGGAGCCGGCGACGGCGCGCTCGTCCTCCACCGTCCACCGGCCGCCGTAGGAGAGCTGGTTGTCGGCGAGGGCGGCCGGAAGCACGTACGACGCCTCGCGATCCTGAACCACGGGGGTGCCCGCGTAGCGCGCGAGCCGTTCGTAGCCGAGGTAGGACTCCGGGGTGACGAGGCCGCGCGGTGCGTCGTCCTCCAGCCCGGAGGCCATCGGGACAGACGTACCGCGGCTCGCGAGCAGCTTGCGGATCGCCTCCTCGGTCTCGTCGTAGTCGCCTTCTCCGAAGTGGTAGTAGCGGACGTGTCCCTCGCGGTCGATGAGGTACTTCGCCGGCCAGTACTGGTTGCTCCAGGCGCTCCAGGTGCGGAAGCCGTTGTCGAGCGCGATCGGGTACTCGATCCCGAGCTCGCCGGCGTTCTCGCGCACGTTCGCCTCCTCCCGCTCGAAGGCGAACTCCGGCGAGTGGACGCCGACGATCGTCAGCCCCGAGCCGCGGTAGCGCGAGTCCCACTCGGTTACGAACGGCAGCGTGCGCAGGCAGTTCACGCACGAGTAGGTCCAGAAGTCGATCAGCACGACCCGGCCCCGCAGGCGCTCGAGCGTGAGGGGCTCCGAGTTGAGCCAACCCTCGATCCCGTCGAACTCGGGAGCGACCCCGTAGTCGGGCAGCGAGTCGCCGCTCCCGGCCACTGCCTGGGGATCCGCCGCTCCCGTGAGGTCTCCGAGCTCGCGGCGTGCCGGCGCCGGAGCGCTCGAACCGCTCCTGCAGCGACTCGGTGTAGCCCGGCACGGCGGTCTGCAGCTCCTGGTCGACGCCGAATGCGATCGCGAGCGCGGCGATGCCGACGAGGACGCCGGCGCCGCGGCGGACGGTCGTCGGCATGCCCGCGCAGCGACCTGCGACGCGCGCTGGCCGACGAGCGCGATCGCGAGCATCGGCACGGCCGCGCCCGCCGCGTAGGAGAGCGTCAGGAGCACGCCGTCGAGGCCGACCTCGCGCTTCGCGGCGATCACCGTGACCGCGGCCAGCACCGGGCCGGCGCATGGGACGAAGACGAGCCCGAGGCTCGCCCCGAGCAGGAAGCCGCCGCCGCGGTCGCCCGGGCTGCGGCGGGACAGGGCCTGGAGCGGGCGGGCGAGCAGCTCACCGATCCGCGGCCACAGCAGCGAGGCGGCGACGAGGAGCAGAAGCGCGATCGCCAGGTTGCGCAGCAGGTCGGCCGGCAGTCCGAGCGAGTCGAGCAGCCAGGCGGCGAAGAGCGTGAAGACCGTGAAGCTGACGACGATGCCGGCGATGATCGCCAGCGGCTTCCGTCCCGTCGCGCCACCCGCCAGCACGATCGGGAGCACGGGGAGGACGCACGGCGAGAGCGCGGTCACGACTCCTGCGACGAAGCCGATGGCGAGCAGCACGAGCACCTCGCCGAACCGTAGCCGTCCGACCTTACGAGGGGCTTACGGCGTAACGGCGTCCGGGCCGGCCGACCCGTTCGGCTTCGCCCCGGCGGGCTTCCGCCGCCGTCGCCGCCGTTTCGACGGAGATGGCGGGCCGTCGCTCTTCGCGGGCGCCGCCTCGCCGTCGGCGGGAGCGGCTCCCTCGGCCGCGACGGCGCCGTTCTGCGCTCCCTCTGCCTGCGCGCCGGCCTTCTTGCGCTTGCGCCGGCGGCGCGACTTGCGCGCGGGCGCCTTCGGCGCGGGCAGGTTGTCCGCCAGTGCGTTCGCGATCTCGGGCGTCGGGCCGAGCTCCTCGCGCGCGCGGTCGAGCGCCGAGTTGGCCCGCGGCGTGTACCCCTCGGAGGAGGCGAGGAGGGCCGCGCCGACCTCGAGCGGCAGCGCCTTCGCCACCTGCACCAGCTTCGCGACGTTCTCCTCGTGGCGGTGGCCGCGCGAGTTCGCGACCGCGCCGAGCAGGCGCTTCGCCTCCGGGAACTCGGCGCTGGCGCGGCGGTCCTGCACCTTGCGGGTCGCACGCGCGAGCTTCCAGGTCCAGCGCTGGAGGATCTGGTCGGGCGCGTTCGCCTTGCCCTCGCCGATCGCGCGCAACAGGATCCGCACGCCGGCGGAGCGGTCCTTCTCCCACGGCGGCGCCTGCGTCACGAGCGTGACGAGGTCGTCGAAGTCGGCACGCTCGACGATCATCGAGACGCGGTCCTGGAGCGCCGTCATCCGCAGGCGCCGGTTCGGGTTCTCGGCGGCGCAGATCGAGAGGAAGGTCTCGAGCGCGGCCTTCGAGGCGTGCGCCTCGGTGAACTTCTTGGCGAAGTCGGCGCGCTGGTCGAAGCGGATCTGGCGCGCGGCGATCGTCGCCCAGTAGCGCTGCTCGTCCTCGTCCAGGTACTTGGGGTCGATCCGCTGCCACTCGCGCTGGATCACCGCGAGCCGGCGCGCGACGTCGGGCGTGACCGGGACGAGCCACGGCGCCGGCGACAGCTTGCGGCGTGCGCGGCGCTGGACGCGGCGGCGCGGGGCGGGGGTGACGCGGGCGCCCTCGCGGTAGAAGTCCGCGTCGAGCAGCGAGTGCAGCGAGATCACGCGGTCGGAGTGCGTGGACGACTTCGGCACGAAGTCGAGCACGATGCCGGCCTCCTTGCGCGGGTGCGTGCGCATGATCCGGCCGATGCGCTGCTGGTAGACCCGCTTCGAGGCGGTCGGCGCCAGGTGCATGCAGACGGTCGCGCGCGGCGAGTTCCAGCCCTCGGCGAGCAGCATCGCGTTGATCAGGACGTTGATCTCGCCCCGCTCGTACGCGGCGAGCGTCTCCGCCAGCTTCACGGGGGGCGTCTTGCCGGAGACGGCCTCGGCCTTGATCCCGGCGGCGCGGAACTCCTGCGCGAGGTTGTACGCGTGCTCGACGCCTGCGGCGTAGACGATGCCCGGGGTCGAGTCGAAGCGGTCGCGGTAGAGGCTCGCCGCCGCCTGGTTCAGCGCCTGGTGGTCGAGGGCTGCGGCGAGCGCGCGCTCCTCGAAGTCGCCGCCGACGATGGGGACGGAGTTGATCGCGGCGGCCGGCGGCACGCGCAGGCAGCGGAGCGGCGCGACGAGGCCGCGCCGGGCCGCATCGGCGAGCGGCAGGTCGTCGACCGAGGCCGGGAAGACGTCGGAGACCTGCTTCGCGATCAGCTGCTCGGTGGCGGTCATGCCGATGTAGACCGGCTCGGGGAAGCTGCGGATCGCCGCGCTCGTCTTCTCGCCGAGGGCGGTGTGCGCCTCGTCGCAGATCACGAGCTGGTAGGCCTCGCGCGAGATCGAGCCGACGTGGCGCGCGAACCAGGCGTAGGTCTGGATCGTGATCGGGTTCGGGCGGAGCGGCTCGAGCCCCTTCTCGATCACGTCCGTGAAGCGCTCGCCGTAGCCCTCGGTCGTCAGGTCGCGCTGGAACTGGGAGACGAGCAGTCGGCGGTGCGTGAGGATCAGGATCCCCAGGCTCCGGGCTGACTCGACGAACCCGGCTGCGGCGATCGTCTTGCCCGACGCCGTCGGGTGACGGAAGCGGTAGCGGCGGGAGGCACCGGGATCCTCTCCGGCGAACGTCTCCGGCTCGTCCTCGTCGTCGACCTCGGCGAGCTCGTCCTCCTCCTCGAGCTCCTCGACGTCGTCGGTCGCGGCCACGTGACCGTTCCCGTTCTCGTCCTCCTCGGCGTCGCGCTGGTTCGCGGCGATCAGCTCGGTCAGCATCCCGGCGAGCGCGTCGATCTGGTGCTTGCGCAGCTCCGTTCCGGCGGCCGTGGCCGGCGGCTTGGAGGAGAGGACACGCTCGAGCCCGAGCATCAGGCCGAAGCGGACCTTCCAGCGCGGTGACGGCGCGCGCCGGCCGGCCGCGATCTCCGTGAGCGCCTCGTCGAGCGCGTTTCGCCGCGCGGTTCCGGACGCAAGCACCTCGCCCGGCTCCTCGTCGGGATGGAGGAAGGGCTCGCCGGCCCATTCCTGCGCGCGGAGCGCGTCGGCTCTCAGGCCGTCCGGCGCGTCCGACGTATCTGTCGGGTTCAGTGTCGCTTCTGACATGTGCGCAGCACGCTGTCCTGGGTGCTGCTTCTCCTCAAGGGATAGCGCGCTTCTCGGACTGCCAGGTGAGAAAGCGGCGCTTTCCGGAGCATATCGGATTCCTGGGAAAACGGGGCTCTACGCCGGCAGTGGCTCCGCGGCTCTGCCGAACGGAGCGCCGAAGAGGCGCTGCGGAATGCCCTGCTGGTCGAGGTGCTTCGTGATCCCGCCGAGGAAGAACGGGTAGCCGGCGCCGAGGATCAGGCACGTGTCGACGTCTGCGGCCTCGGCGACGACGCCCTCGTCGAGCAGGTGGCGGATCTCGTCGGCGACCGCCTCGAGTGCCGCCTCCGTCAGCTCCTCGACGCTGCGACGTGCGTCCCCGCGCACGACGATCTCCTCCGAGCCGGCGGCGAAGTTGTCCAGCGTCGGCGAGAGCGGGAAGCGGTCGGGATAGGCGTCGTGCAGCGTGTGCAGCACGTGGTTCGCGACGCGCGGTCCCACCATCTGCAGCAGGACCGACGGTGCCATCGGCATCCCGAGCCTCAGGATCGCCGCGTCGGTCTCCTCGACCGTGTTGCCGTGCTCGAGCGCATCCATCAGCACCGTCGTCAGCCGCGTCAGCACGCGGTTGACGACGAACGCCGGCGCGTCCTGCACGAGCACGCCCCGCTTGCGCAGCCGCTTGACGACGTCCCACGCGGTCGCGAGCACGACGTCGTCGGTGGACGGCGTCGCGACGATCTCGACGAGCGGGAGCACTGCGACCGGGTTGAAGAAGTGGAGGCCGACGTCCGCGCCCATCTCCGCGACCGAGAGCGAGGAGGTGTTCGTCGCGACGATCGCATCGGGCGCGACGCGCCGGAGCTCCGCGATCACCTCGTGCTTGATGCTCAGCTCCTCGAACACCGCTTCGAGGATCAGATCGCAGCCGGCAAAGATCTCGTAGACGGTCGAGCCCGACACGAGCTCGGCCAGGAACGGCTTGCGTTGCTGGCTCCGGACCTCCGCCACCGCCTCGTCGACGATCTCCTGCTGCAGGTCCCGCAGAACGACGGGCACCTCCAGGCGCTTCAGGAACAGCGCCGCGAGCTGCCGGGCCATCAGGCCCGCGCCGACGATCCCGACCTTCTCGATCCGGCGCGGCTCGGCCTCCGGGATGCCGACGCCCTTCTTGGCCCGGCGCTCGACGAGGTCGAACGCGTAGACCGACGCCTGCGCCTGCGGCCCCGGCAGCAGGTCGGCCAGCGCGTCCTCCTCGGCGCGGTAGCCCTCCTCGATCGTCCACGTCGGGGCGCCTTCGATCAGGTCGAGTGCGCGGATCGGTGCGGGTGCCGCCCCGTGCAGCGAGTCCTCGAGCTGCAGCCTCGCCTTCCGGATCACCTCGGCGGTGTCGGAGAGGTCGGCGGGCTCGCGCGCCGGCGCACCGGCCTCGATGTGGGCGATCAGGAAGGCGAGCGACTCGTCCAGGAACTCGACCGGCTCGAGGAGCGCGTCCGCGAAGCCGAGCTCGAAGGCCTCCGGCCCGGTGAGCATCTTGTTCTGGCGCATCGCGTTCGTGACGATGAACTTGACCGCGGTCGCCGGGCCGACGAGCCGGGGCACGAGCTGGGTACCGCCCCAGCCCGGGATGATCCCGAGGAAGCACTCCGGGCAGGCGAAGTGACGAACCCCGGCGGAGATCGTGCGCAGGTCGCAGTGGAGCGCGATCTCGACCCCACCGCCGAGCGCGGCGCCGTTGATCGCGGCGAGCGTGGGGTAGGGGAGCGCCGCGAGGCGCGCGAACGAGTCGTGCCCGGCTCGTCCGCCTGCGCGGGCGAGCTCCGCCGTCGTGGTCTTCGGGAACTCACGGATGTCGGCGCCGGCTGCGAACACGAACGGCTTCCCGGTCAGCGCGAGCCCGGCCCACTCCTCGTGCTCGAGCCGCTCGAGCGCCCCCTGCAGCGACTCGAACGCGGCGCGTCCGAACGTGGACGGCTTCGTGTAGTCCTCGCCGTTGTCGATCGTGACGAGCGCGATCCGGCCCACGCGCGTCTCTGCCGGCTGGACGAAGAACTGCGTTTCTCCGGTCCTGCCCCGCGTCGGGCGGCTCCGTCGAGCCTACGCCGCTCTGCACGTTCTCCCAGAGCACCGCAGCGCCCATGCCCATCCCGATGCAGAGAGCGGTGAGGCCGTAGCGGCCCTTGCGCTCCCTCAAGCCGTAGGCGAGCTGGGCGATCAGGCGCACGCCGGTCGCGGCGAGCGGGTGGCCGCAGGCGATCGCCCCGCCGTAGGGGTTCAAGCGCGGGTCGTCCGGCGCCACTCCCAGCGCGTCGCACCAGGTCAGCACCTGGACGGCGAACGGCTCGTTCAGCTCGAAGAGGTCGATCTGGTCGAGCGTCAGGCCGGCCTGCTCGAGGACGCGACGAGTGGCCGGGATCGGCCCGATTCCCATCAGCTCCGGCTCGACGCCGGCGAACGCATAACCCACGAGCCGCAGCTTCGGCTCGAGGCCGAGCTCCTCCGCCGCGCGGTCGGAGGCGAGGAACGCCGCCGTCGCGCCGTCGGTGAGCCCTGCGGAGTTGCCGGCGGTGACCCGGCCGGCCGTCCGGAAGGGCGTCTTCAGCTCGGCCAGCGCGTCCAGCGTCGTGTCCGGGCGCAGGAACTCATCGCGCTCCGCGAGCCGCCAGCCCTCCTCCGAGAACACGGTCATCGGGACGACGGTCTCGCGCATGACCCCGTTCTCCCAGGCGGCAGCGGCACGCTGCTGCGAGCGGACGGCGAGCTCGTCGGCCGCTTCCTTGGTCAGCTGCGGGAAGCGGTCGTGCAGGTTCTCCGCGGTCGAGCCCATGGAGATCGCCGAGTCGTCGACGAGCCGCTCGGAGACGAAGCGCGGGTTGAAGTCCACCTCCGCGCCCATCGGGTGGTGACCCATGTGCTCGACGCCGCCGGCGAGGACGACGTCCGCGGCCCCCATGGCGATCTCGCCCGCTCCCGCGGTGACGGCGGTGAGCGCCCCGGCGCACATGCGATCGATCGCGAAGCCGGGGACCGACTGCGGCAGCCCGGCGAGGAGGGCGACGTCGCGGCCGAGAGTCAGCCCCTGATCTCCGGTCTGGGCGGTCGCCGCGAAGATCACGTCGCCGATCCGCTCGGGCTCGATCGCGGGGTTCCGGCGACCGAGCTCGCGGACGACCTTCACGGCCATGTCGTCGGCGCGCGTCTTCCAGTAGAGGCCCTTGGGGCCGGCCTTGCCGAACGGCGTGCGCACGCCGTCGACGAAGAGCACCTCGCGTAGCTCCCGGGCCATGCGGGCACGATACTGCGACACGATGGGAGGGCGATGAGCAGCTGGGACGACCTCCGGGAGCGGGCGCGCGAGCGCTACGAGGACGGGGAGCGGCGCCTGCCGGAGGGCGGCGACGAGCGCCAACGCCAGCTGACGCGGATGGGGAACGCCGCCGGTGCGGCGGGGCTGAGCGCTCTCATGGCCGGACGGGCGGATGCCGGCGGGTGGTTCACTCGTGCCGCCGAGCGCTATCGGGAGAGCTGGACGGGTGCGCCGCCCGACAGCTGGGGCCGCCCGATCGGCGCGATCAAGTCACGGATCCTCGGCGGCGACTGGGACGGCGCCGCCGCCGACGCGCGCTGGGCGCTCGAGGTGGGAGCGGCCGACGCGGAGTCCCCGGTCGGGCACTACGCGGCCGCGCTCGCGTTCCTCGTCCTGGGCGACTGGGAGGACGCGCGCGTCCACGCCGACGTGGCCCGCACGCACGAGGTGTTCCCGAGCGAAGTGGCCGATGCGCTCGCGTTCATCGCGGCCGAGGACGTCGTCGGCTACACGGTGGCGGTCGAGGGCGTGCTCGAGTCGTTCGAGACCCGCGAGGCGTACCTCGAGGACGTCCCGGTCGCCGACACCGTGCTCGTCCTCCAGGCCCTCGCGGCGCGGCGCGGCATGGCCGCCGAGCTCGAGTCGACCCTGCTGCCCACGTAGCCGTTTCAGGCACGCGGTTCGAGCTGCGAGGCGGCCGCGGCGTCCAGGAGGGCGATCGTGTGGCGGCCGCGCACGAGGCTTGCGGGGGTCTCCGGGCCGGGGTCGGCCGCGAACGCCCGCCGGACGGCGTCCGCCTTGTCCTCGCCGGCGACGAGGTACACGAGCAGGCCGCACGCCGCGAACACCGGCGGCGTCATCGTCACGCGGGGGACGAGCGGTTCGAGCCCCGGCTCGGCCGCAACCGCGCGGCGCTTCGTCTCGTCGAGGGCGGGCGCGCCGGGGAAGAGCGAGGCCGTGTGGCCGTCGGGACCGATCCCGTTCAGTGCGAAGTCGAGCGTGACCCCCTCGAGCTCCACCTCGTAGAGCTCCGCCGCCTCCTCCGGCGCCCGCTCCCCGCGGATCCGGTGCAGCTCCGGCGGCGAGCCGAGCACGTCGACGAGCTTCTCGCGCACCAGTCGGTAGTTGGAGCGCTCGTCCTGGGGCGGGACGACGCGCTCGTCGCCGAACCACACGTGCACATCGCGCCAGCGACTCTGCAGCCTGGCGGCGGAGTCGTAGGCCCTGCCGACGGTGGTGCCGCCAGAGAGCGCGATCTGCGCACCAGACACAGCGGCCTCCGCGAGCAGCTCCCCTGCGGCCCGCGCAGGATCCTCGCTGACCCGCAGCTCGACGCTCATTCGCCGCGGGCGAGCTCGCGCGAGCGATTCATCGCCGCCTGGATCGCATTCAGGAACGCGGCTCGCACGCCGGCCTGCTCGAGCTCGCGGATGGCCGAGATCGTCGTCCCGCCCGGCGAAGTGACCATCTCCCGCAGCTCGACCGGGTGCATCTTCTCGTCGCGCAGCTGCTTCGCGGTTCCGAGCATCGTCTGCACGACGAGCTGCGTCGAGATCTCCCGCGAGACGCCGAGCAGGATCCCCGCCTCGATCATCGCCTCGGCGAGCAGAGCAAAGTACGCCGGCCCCGAGCCCGAGATCGCCGTGACCGCGTCCATCTGCGACTCGGGCACGCGGACGACCGCGCCCAGGTGGCGCAAGGCCTCCTCGGCCAGCTCGAGGTGCTGCTCCCCTGCGTGCGCGCCTGCGCAGATGCCCGCCATTCCCTCGTGCACCGTGGACGGCGTGTTCGGCATCGCTCTCACCACCGGCACGCCGCCGGCGAGGTGGCGCTCGATCGCCGCAGTGGGCACCGCCGCCGCGATCGACAGCACGGTCTGGTCCGGCTGGACGAGCGTGCCGAGCTCTCCCAGCAGCACGTCGAGATCCTGCGGCTTCACGGCGATCACGACGAGAGCGGCGCCGGCTGCCGCCTCGGCGTTCGAGGTCGTGGCCGCGATCCCGAACCGCTCGCCCAGCTCGGCCACGCGCTCCTCTCGCCGAGCCGAGGCGGTCAGGTCGGCCGCGTCGCGCCAGCCGGACGAGAGCAGGCCGGAGATCAGCGCCTCGCCGATCCGGCCGGCTCCGAGAATCGCGATCCGCCGCGCGTTCACTGCCATGGGCTGAGTCTAGGCTGCGCGCCGCGCTGCCACGCGCACGGCGCGCGCGACATCCGCGTTCGCGCCCGGGACGAGGCCGGCGCCCCATCCGCGCATGAGGTAGACGCCGGCGAGCCCGGCCCACTCCTCATAGGGCTCCAGCAGCTCGGCCGTCTCCTCCAGCTCGACCCAGCGGCCCTTCAGCGCGGATTGGAGCTTGACGAGCGAGAGGTCTCCGACGAGCCCATGCCGATAGCTGCCGAGCCCCTCCAGCGCGACGATGCCGAGCGACCACGGGCCGAAGCCGCGCTCGCGCAGCAGGCGCGCCTCGACCGCGGCGATCGGCAGCGTGCGCAGGCGCTCCAGGTCGACGGTGCGGCAAAGGCGGACGAGGGCCGACGCCCGGTGCGTCGCCAGCCCGAGGCGGCGCAACTCGGCGGGCGAGAGCGCGCCGATCGCCTCGCGCGTCGGCGCCGGCTGCCGGCAGACGCGGATCACTGCCCGCTCGATCGCCCGCGCGCGCCGCGCCTCGATCAGCTGGCCGCAAATCGCGCGCAGCACCGCCTGCGCCACCGTGGGCAGCCGCAGCGGCCGCAAGCCGTGCAGGTTGCGGATCGAGCGGCCGAGCAGCGGATCGTCCCGGAACCGGCGCACGAACTCCGTGTGGTCGTCGTCGAGCGCGAGCATGAAGCGCCCGAGCTCGAGGCCCGCCTCGTCCGGCGCTCGAAGGAGCAGCGAGCCGTCCGCTCGCTGCCAGGCGACCACCTCGCCTCCGCCCGGAAGCGCTGCACGAAACTCGTCACGCCGCGCGCTCAGACGCAGCGAGTACGGCCCGCGTGCTCTCACGGTCGCCTGGATCACCGGCTCCGACCTTACTGTTACGCCCGGCGTCCCTGGCCGGCTGCGCCTCCCGGCCGGCGGAGCCGACCTCCGGCGCACCCGGCCAGGAACGCCGGGGCGCGGGAGGGGGTAGGTTCGGCCCAAATGCGCCTCGTCGACGCCGTCTCGCTGCGCTCCCGCCGCCGCAAGCTCGCCCTCTTCACCGAGACGATGCGGCCGACTGCCGACACGAGCGTGGTCGACGTCGGCGTCGACGACTCGGGGTTCGGCGAGCACGGGAGCGCGCACGGGCACTGCGGGACGCTGAACTTCTTCGAGGAGCTCTACCCGTGGCCGGAGCGGATCACCGCGGTCGGCATCCACGAGGGCCGCCGCTTCGCCGAGCGCTACCCCGCGGCCAGCTACGTGCAGGCCGACGCGCTCCAGCTCCCGTTTGAGGACGGTGCCTTCGACGTCTACTTCTCGAACGCGGTGATCGAGCACGTCGGCCCCCGCGAGGCGCAGCGCCGCTTCGTCTCCGAGGCCCTGCGGGTCGCGCCGCGCGTCTTCATCACGACGCCGAACCGCTGGTTTCCGATCGAGCTCCACACGCGCACCCCGCTCGTGCACTGGCTCCCCGACGCGGCCGCGCACCGCGCGTACGACCTGATCCGCAAGCCGTGGGCGAAGGAGAACCATCTGCTCGGGCCGCGCGACCTGCGCAGCCTCTTCCCGCTCGAACGCCGGAGCGACGTGCGCATCGTCAACCTGGGCATGACGCTGGCGGCGATCGTTGGCTGAGCGGTTCCCGAGGTACGCCCTCTACGCGTTCATCGCCCTGCTGCCGCTGCACAACCTGGCGATGGCGCTCCTGTGGGACCTCGGCCTCCGCGACACGCCGCTCGACGTCGTCTCCGCCTGGAAGGAGCTCCTGCTCGGGGTCGCGCTCGCTCTCGTCGTCTGGCGGCAGCGCGGGCTGCCGTTCAAGGCCACCGTGACGGACTGGCTCGCACTGGCCTACGCCGCCTTGGTGATCCTGTACGCGCTGATCCCGCAGAGCTGGCTCGGCGGCGATGCCTCCGCGCGTGCGATCGCGCTCGCCCTCCGCCACGACCTCACGCCGGTCGCCGCGTACTTCCTCGGGCGCGGCCTCCACTTCGGGCGAGACGAGCTGAGACGGATCGGGCTGATCCTGCTCGCCGCGGCGACGGCGGTCGCCGCCTGGGGCGTGATCGACATCTACGCGATCCCGCTCGACACGTGGCGCAACTCGGGCGTGCCGGGCTGGTACCGCGAGCAGCTGGGGCTCGACTACGGGCCGGACCTGTCCGGGCTGCCGGAGAACTTCGTCTACAACCCCGGCGACGAGCGGCCGCTGCGCCGGCTCGTCTCTACGTTCCTGAGCCCGCTCGCGTCCGCGTACATGCTGCTCGTCGCGCTCCTACTGGCCGCGACGTGGCAGCGGTCGCGCTGGCTCTCGGTGCTGACCGGCTTCCTCCTCGTTGGTCTGCTCTTCACGTATTCGCGCACGGCGATCGTCGCCCTCGCGGCCGGGCTCGTGGCGCTCGCCTACGGCCTGCGCAGCTGGTGGCCCGTGGCGGCCTCGGCGGTCCTGCTCGCGACCGGCGCCGCCTTCGTCAAGGCGTATCCCGAGATCGGCCCCGAGACCCGCTTCACCGCCGCCGAACTGGTGGTTCAGCGGGCGGGCGGCCAGGAGGAGCCGACGAGCGGCGACCCCCTCGACCCGAACGAGGCGTCGATCGACAGCCACTGGGACAGCCTGCGCGGCGGGCTCGAGACCGTGTTCCGGCATCCGTGGGGCTTCGGGCTCGGGAACGCCGGCGTGACCGCATCGCGGACGGGCACCGACCTGAAGGCCGGCGAGTCCACGTACACCGAGCTCGGCGTCGAGCTCGGACTGCTCGGGATGCTCGTCTTCCTGGCCTGGAACGTGGCGCTCCTGCGCCGAATCCTGCCGCGTGCACCCTGGCTCGGCGCCTCGCTCGCGGCGGTGCTCGTGCTCGGGATCCAGACCGACGTGATCGGCGTGCACTGGCTCGCGTTCGTGCTCTGGACGCTGGCTGGCGAACGCGCCTGACGCCCCGGAACGCCTTTAGTTCTGCGCCGAATCGGCCGATGAGAGAAGGACCGTGGATGCGGCCCGCGAAACCCGTCGGCACCTGGGACAGATCCTCGTCGAGGAGGGGTTCCTCACGCCCGACAAGCTCGAAGACGCGCTCAAGGAGCACGAGCGCACGCAGCGGCCGCTGGGCGAGGTCCTCGTCGAGCTGGGCATGGTCTCGCCAGGCCTGATCGCGAACGCGCTCGCCGAGCAGCACGGCGGCCTGCTCCGCACCGAGTACGGCATCAGCGCAGGCCTGCGCACCCGTCCCGAGCCCGAGCCCGAAGACGGCGGAGAGCACGAGTCCGAGGACGCCGGCGGGCGGAAGCCGCTCCTGCGGGCGGTCTCGGCCGACCCGGAGCCGGAGCCCGCGCCGAACGTCGCTCCCGACGTCCTGGAGGCCTGGCGCGCTGCAGTCGCCGATCGAGATCAGGTGATCGTCGAGCTGGGCGCCGCCGTGCAGGCGCGGGACGAAGAGCTCGTTCAGCTGCGTGCTGCCGCAGCGGAGGCCGTCGAGGCCGCCGCGCCGAGCGAGCCCGACACGACCGCGCTCGACGCACTCGAAGAGCGGCTCGCCGCAGCCGAGGCGGCGCTCGAGCAGGGCCGTGCCGAGCTGCAGGAGCGCGACCGTCAGCTGGCTGCCGCCACAGAGAGAGTGACCGCTTTGACCGGCGAGCACGAGTCGTTGCAGGCGCGGCTCGCGTCCGCGGGCTCGTCGGCCGAGGATCGTGGCCAGGCGCTCGCGGAGGCCCACGTGCAGGCCGCCAACTTCAACGCCGAGCTGCAGGCGCTTCGCCCGCGGCTGGCCGCCGCCGAGTCAGAGCTCGCGGCGCTTCGGCCCCAGCTCGCCGCCGCCGAGAGCACATTCCGGGCCGAGCGCGACGCGAGAGCGTCCGACATCGAGTCGTCCGCGCGCAAGGTCGCGAACGCCGACGCCGCCGTCGCCCGCACCCAGGCGCAGCTCACCGCCCGCGAGGCCGAGCTTCGGACGCTGAAGTCCGAGGCTGCCGAGCGCCTGCGCGAGCTCGACTTCCTGCGCGCGCGGCTCAACACGCTCGAGGCGGCCCCGGTCGAGCCTGAGCCCGAGCCTGCGCCGGTCGACAACGGCCCGCACATCCTCTTCGTGCCTAGAAACGGCGGCTACGAGCTCGTCGAGCGGGACGGGCCGCCGCCCGCGCGCGGCGAGACCGTCGAGGCAGACGCGGTCTACATCGTCGCCAAGGTCGGCCCCTCGCCCCGCCCGGGCGAGCAGCGCACCTGCGTGTACCTCGTGCGCGCCTGAATCACCGCCCGCCCGCGAGCCGCGTGGCACGATGCTCGACACCGTGTCCGAGGTTTCGCCCCCGACGCTTCCGCCCGCCACGACCGTAGGCCCTGTGGAGCTGACGGTCTCGGATCTCGAGCGCTCGCAGAGCTACTACGAGCAGGTCGTTGGCCTGCGCGTGCTCGAGCACGGCGGATCGAGGATGTCGCTCGGCACCGACGGCACCGAGCTGCTGGTCCTCGTCCAGGAGGCGGGTGCCCGACCCGCCGTCGGTCACACGGGTCTCTTCCACTTCGCGCTGCTCGTGCCCGACCGGCCCAGCCTCGCACGCTGGCTCGCCCATGCGGGCCGCGACAGCGTTTCGCTCACCGGGCTCTCGGATCACTTCGTCAGCGAGGCGATCTACCTGAGCGACCCCGATCGGCACGGGATCGAGATCTATGCCGACCGGCCGCGTCATGTGTGGGAAGGCCAGGTCGAGGCCGGCCTGACGACCCTCCCGCTCGACGTCGACGCGCTGCTCGCGGAGCTCGAGGATCCGGCGCTCGAGCCGTTCGAGGGGCTTGCCGCGGGGACGACGATGGGCCATGTCCACCTTCGCGTGGCCACGATCCCCGAGACGGTCGAGTTCTACCGCGACGTGCTCGGGTTCGATCTCATGGCGACCTACGGCTCGCAGGCGGCGTTCCTGGCCGCCGGCGGCTACCACCACCACATCGGCGCCAACTCGTGGGAGAGCAGCGGGGCACCTCCACCGCCGCCCGGGACCGCCGCGCTTCGTCGGGCGACGATCGTCCTCCCGGACGCCACCGAGCGCGACCGGGTGGCGGGCAGAGTCGCCGATGCAGGGCGGGAGCCCGAGTCCGGCCCGGACGGACTGACGGTTCGCGACCCGTCGGGGAACCGCCTGCTGCTGGCAGTTCGCTAGTCCGGATCTCCGTCGGCGCCGGCGGGCCCGCCATCCCAGAGCGCGGCGTTGAGGAACGCCGCTGCGACGACGAGCCTTGCCAGGAGATAGAGCCAGAGGAGGATGACCGTGGCGGCGCCCAGCGCGCCGTAGAGCTCCGAGGAGCGCCCAAGCTTCGGGGCGAGATACAGCACGACCACGAGATGGATCGCCTGCATGCCGAGCGCCAGCAGCGCGGCTCCGGGCAGCAGGTCGCGCCGGGACTCGCTGCGGTGCGGGAGCTTTTCCATGATCCACACGGCCCCCGCGAGATAGAGGACGAGGAGCAGGAGGGTCAGCACGATCCCGGTGCCGCCGAGTTGCTTGCGCAAGACCTGGGTCGAGGTGGACACCGCAATCACCCCGAGGACGACTCCCGAGAACGCGACGCTCGCAACGAGTGGGCGCCGAAGCTTCTCCGGCCGAAGCCCCCAGGCGACTGCGTGGGCAACGATCAGGGCGCGCACGACCCCGATCCCGAACCAGAGGACCAGTCCGATCCCGGCGAGCAGGAAGTACCAGCGAGCGTGGTGCTCCTCCGCGATCGCGTTCATGGCGGACTGCGTGGCCGCGCCGCCGATCCCGAAGTCCTCTGCGGCGTCCTCCAAGCCCTCTGGATCCTCGTCCACCCAGAAGCTCAGGACGGCGGCGAAGACGAGCCCCAGGGGCACGAGCCAGAAGAAGAGCCGGTACGCGATCCCGCCGGCGAGCAGCCCGGCGGCGGCGAGTCGCTCGCGCTCGAGCGCCGCGACGGCCAGGGCCGACCCAGGCACGTGCTCGCTCGCCCAGTTGCCCGCCCGATCACCCGCGCGACGCGCTTGTTCACGCGCCCTGAGCAACCGCGACTCGTGTGGCGGCGCCCCGGAAGGTTCCGGCGCACTCAGCTCGTGCACCCCCTTCGTCGGATCGGAGGCCTGCCAGTCCCACACGGTCGTCGGTCGCGGGGTGAGAGGGCCTCACCCCGCCGGGGTGAAGGCCGGCTTCCTCCCACCCGAGCTGGGTGAGGACGCGTCACCCGCCCCGCAGCGACACTGCCCAGGTGAGAGCGCGCGCGACTAGCCCGGGGCCCGTGGCCGAGGTCAGCCGCACCGAGGCGCCGGACGGCGTCGGAGCAGCTCCCCCCGAGGGGATGCGCTGGATCCCGTCTGCGACCTTCGCCATGGGGTCGGAGGACTTCTACCCGGAGGAGCGGCCGGTTCACCGGGTCTCGGTGAACGGGTTCTGGATGGACGAGCATCCGGTCTCCGCGGCCGAGTTCCGGCGCTTCGTGCGGGAGACCAAGTACGTGACGGTGGCGGAGCGGCCACTCGATCCCGCGGCGTATCCGGACGCCGACCCGGCACTGCTCGTGCCCGGCTCGCTCGTCTTCAGGAAGACGGCCGGCGCGGTGAGCCTCGACGACTACCGCAACTGGTGGGAGTACGTCGCGGGAGCGAGCTGGAAGCGCCCCGGGGGTCCCGGCACGACGACGAACGGCCGCGACCACCATCCCGTGGTCCAGGTCGCCTGCGAGGACGTGGAGGCGTACGCGACCTGGGTCGGCAAGGAGCTCCCGACAGAGGCCGAGTGGGAGCTCGCCGCGCGGGGCGGTCTCGACGGCGCCGCCTTCGCCTGGGGCGACGAGCACATGCCGGGCGGGACGCCGCAGGCGAACACGTGGCAGGGCGAGTTCCCCTGGCAGAACCTGAAGCTGGACGGGTTCGAGGGCACGTCCCCCGTCGGCAGCTTCGCGCCGAACGGCTACGGGCTCTACGACATGACGGGGAACGTCTGGGAATGGACGTCGGACTGGTACACGCCTCGTCACTCCGACGAGGTCTCGAGTCCCTGTTGCGTCCCGAGCAACCCGCGCGTGACCTCCCCCGACGACAGCTACCTGCTCGGGCAGCCGGGCGAGCGGTTCCCACGCAGGGTGATCAAGGGCGGCTCGCACCTGTGCGCGCCCAACTACTGCCTCCGTTACCGCCCCGCGGCGCGGCAGGCGCAAATGGTCGACACGTCGATGGCGCATCTCGGCTTCCGCTGCGTCATCCGCACGCCGACCCCACCGAGCCAAGGAGGCGTGACCTGATGGCAGACAAGCCGAACATCCTCGTGATCTGGGGCGACGACATCGGGATCACCAACCTGAGCTGCTACAGCGACGGCCTGATGGGCTATCGGACGCCGAACATCGACCGGATCGCGGACGAGGGCATGCGCTTCACCGACTCGTACGGCGAGCAGAGCTGCACCGCCGGCCGCTCCTCGTTCATCACGGGCCAGAGCGTCTACCGCACCGGCCTGAGCAAGGTGGGCGTCCCCGGCATGGACATCGGTCTCCAGGCAGAGGACGTGACGATCGCGGAGCTGCTGAAGCCGCTCGGCTACGCGACGGGGCAGTTCGGCAAGAACCATCTCGGCGACCTGAACAAGTACCTGCCGACGGCGCACGGCTTCGACGAGTTCTTCGGCAACCTCTACCACCTGAACGCCGAGGAGGAGCCCGAGCTCCCGAACTGGCCGCCGGCCGAGGACTTCCCGCGTTTCAACGAGCGGTTCCGGCCCCGCGGTGTCATCCACTCGTGGGCCGCTGAAGAGGACGACGCGACCGACGACGCCCGCTACGGGCGGGTCGGCAGGCAGAGGATCGAGGACACGGGTCCTCTGACGAAGAAGCGGATGGAGACGATCGACGACGAGGTGCTCGAACACGGTCTCGACTTCATCGACCGCCAGGCGGCCGCGGGAACGCCGTTCTTCGCCTGGATCAACACCACGCACATGCACCTTCGCACGCACCCGAAGCCGGAGAGCGTCGGGCAGGCCGGTCGCTGGCAGTCGCCCTACCACGACACGATGATCGACCATGACAAGGTGGTCGGCGCGCTCCTCGACAAGCTCGACGAGCTGGGGATCGCCGAGAATACGATCGTCGTCTACTCGACCGACAACGGGCCGCACATGAACAGCTGGCCCGACGGCGGCATGACCCCGTTTCGCAGCGAGAAGAACACGAACTGGGAAGGTGCCTTCCGCATCCCGGAGCTGATCCGCTGGCCGGGCAAGATCGCCGCGGGGACTGTCTCGAACGAGATCGTCCAGCACCACGACTGGCTGCCGACGTTCCTCGCCGCCGCCGGCGACCCCGACATCGTCGAGAAGCTGAAGGTCGGGCACGAGGTCGGCGACACGACCTTCAAGGTGCACATCGACGGCTACAACCTGCTTCCGTACCTGACCGGAGAGACCGACAAGTCCCCTCGGCAGGGGTTCATCTACTTCTCGGACGACGGAGACGTCCTCGGGATCCGCTTCGACAACTGGAAGGTCATCTTCATGGAGCAGCGGGCGCAGGGGACGCTGCGGATCTGGGCTGAGCCGTTCGTCTCGCTGCGAGTTCCGAAGCTCTTCAACCTGCGTACCGACCCGTTCGAGCGCGCGGACGTGACCTCGAACAGCTACTACGACTGGATCATCGACAACGTCTACATCGTGCTGGCCGCGACCTTCATCGTCACGCAGTTCCTCGCGACCTTCGAAGAGTTCCCACCCCGCCAGGAGGCGGCGAGCTTCACGATCGACAAGGTGGTGGAGAAGCTCGAGGCGGCGCTCGCCGCGGGCCGCTGAGGATCGCCGTCACGCCGACGGCGATCCGAGAACCTAGGCCGACGGCACCTGCCGGGGAGGCGGCGAGCACTGGCCGGCGACACGGAAGCCGAAGCTCACGAGCCAGAGCCCCAGCCGCTCCCGGGCACCGCGGCGCGGCACCCGCTGGGCGCGCGTCATCTCGCGCTGGAGGAGGGTCATCCGCTCGTTCGCCAGCATTCGCATCGCTCGGTGGTCGAGTCCGTACATGCTGCTCACCTCCACGTCAAGTATCTCTACGTTCATTTAGTATGCGGTGAGCATAGCGACTTGATCGCTTGACGTCAAGCTAATTAATGTCGAGAATGCGCACATGACCGAAGACCGCGACGCGATCGATGCGTGGATGGCCAGCTGGGTGGCGGACCTGCCGGTGGATCTCGAGGTGGAGGGCATCGTCGAGCGGATCCAGTTCCTGCACAAGCGGATGAAGCGGATGCTCGAGGAGACGCTCGTGGAGTTCGACCTCAACATCGGCGAGTGGGGCGTCCTCAGCGCGCTCTGGAACTCCGGCGAGCCGTTCCAGAGCTCGCCCGGCTACCTGGCGAAGCGCGCCGAGCTCACCACCGGCGCGATGACGAACCGGCTCGACGGGCTCGAGGAGGCCGGCCTCGTGAAGCGCCTGCCCGACCCGGACGATCGCCGCGGCGTGATCGTCCAGCTGACGCCGAAGGGGCGCGAGCTCTGGGAGCGCACGGTCGGCGCCCAGGCGGCGAAGGAGCAATTCGTGGCCTCCGCGCTGAACGAGGCGGAGCGGAAGCAGCTGAACAAGCTGCTGCGCCGGATGGTCGTGCGGGCCGAGCAGGCCACGCAGGCACCTGCCAAGATCAGCTGATGCCGAAGGGATACGCGGAGGGGCCAGCCGCCGAGGAGGCCGAGCGACGGCTCGACGAGCTCGACCGGGGCGTCGAGGACGCGCCCGAGGAGCGGCTCGCCGTCTTCGGCTCCACCGCGAAGGAGCCCGACAAGCACTTCCTCGGCTGGCGCGACGAGGTCGACCCCGACGCGCTGTTCGAGAGCGGCAAGGCCTGGGGCCTCACCGTCTCGCGGCGCCGCGCGGGCGACTAGACCGCCAGCTCCTCTTCATCACCCGGCGGAACGGCGGGCGGGAGGAGGGCGGCGTCGTCGTCGACCACGATCAGCTCCTCGGCGGTGGGATCGTCCGGCCGGGCTCCGTGGTCGTCCCGCAGGCGCTCGCTCGTGAAGTCGGAGTGAAGCTCTGGCTGCACGCAGGTCCTCCTAGCGTCGCTTGTCCACTCCTCTTCACCGTAGGGATTTCCCCCTCGTCAACGCTCGTTTCAAGCGTGACGGGGGCGTGCGCTATACCTACGGCATGGCAAAAGCGGTCGAGCGGCTCGACCAGGTGATCATCCGGTTCGCGGGTGACTCGGGCGACGGGATGCAGCTCACCGGCGACCGCTTCACGAGCGAAACGGCGATCTTCGGCAACGACCTCTCGACGTTGCCCGACTTCCCCGCCGAGATCCGCGCGCCGGCCGGCTCGCTGCCCGGTGTCTCCGGCTTCCAGCTCCACTTCGCCGACCACGACATCCTCACCCCGGGCGATGCGCCGAACGTGCTCGTGGCGATGAACCCGGCGGCGCTGAAGACGAACCTGCGCGACCTGCCCAAGGGCGGCACGCTGATCGTCGACACCGACACCTTCAAGGAGCGCAACCTGCAGAAGGCCGGCTACGAGGCGAGCCCGCTCGAGGACGGCTCGCTCGCCGGCTTCCACGTGCACGAGGTCGGCCTCACCTCGATGACGGTGGAGGCGCTGAAGGGGATCGAGGGGATCACCTCGCGCGAGGCCGAGCGCTCGAAGAACTTCTTCGCGCTCGGGCTGATGAGCTGGCTCTACAACCGTCCCACCGAGGGGACGCTCGGATTCATCGAGAAGAAGTTCGGCAAGCGTCCGGAGATCGCGCAGGCGAACGCGACGGCGTTCAAGGCCGGGTACGCCTACGGCGAGACCTCCGAGGACTTCGCCGTCTCCTACGAGGTGGCCCCGGCGAAGCTGCAGCCGGGCGTCTATCGCCAGATCACCGGGAACACGGCGCTCTCGTACGGGCTGATCGCCGCCTCGAAGCTCTCCGGGCTCGACCTCTTCCTCGGCGCCTACCCGATCACGCCCGCGTCGTCGATCCTGGAGGAGCTCGCCCGGCACAAGGCCTTCGGCGTGCGCACCTTCCAGGCCGAGGACGAGATCGCGGCGGTGGGTGCGGCTCTCGGCGCCTCGTTCGGCGGCTCGCTGGGCGTCACGACCTCGGCCGGTCCTGGCGTCGTGCTGAAGGCGGAGACGATCGGGCTCGCGATCACGCTCGAGCTGCCGCTCGTGATCTGCGACATCCAGCGCGCCGGACCGTCGACCGGGATGCCGACGAAGCCCGAGCAGGCCGACCTGCTGATGGTGCTGCACGGGCGGAACGGCGAGAGCCCCGTGCCGGTGGTGGCCGCCTCGACGCCCTCGCAGTGCTTCCACGCGGCGATCGAGGCAGCAAGGATCGCGCTCAAGTACCGCACGCCCGTCTACCTGCTCAGCGACGCGTACCTGGCCAACGGCTCCGAGCCGTGGCTGATCCCGGACGTGGGCTCCCTGCCGGACATCTCGACCGAGTTCGCGGTCGCGGGAGAGGAGCCGTTCCGCCCCTATGGCCGCGATCCCGACACGCTTGCGCGCCCGTGGGCGATCCCCGGCACACCGGGGCTCGAGCACCGGATCGGCGGGCTCGAGAAGGCCGACGTGACCGGCTCGATCTCGTACGACCCGGACAACCACGACCTGATGACCCGCCTGCGGGCCGCCAAGGTGGCTGCGATCGCGAACGACATCCCGCTGCTCGAGGTCGACGATCCTGACGGCGCCGCGCGCACGCTCGTGCTCGGCTGGGGCTCGACGTACGGCCCGATCGGCGCGGCGGTGAAGCGCGTGCGCCGCGCGGGCGGCAAGGTCGCGCAGGCGCACCTGCACCACCTGAACCCGTTCCCGCGCAACACCGGCGAGGTGCTGGGCCGGTACGAGCGCGTGCTGATCCCGGAGATGAACCTGGGCCAGCTGCTGCAGCTCGTGCGCGCCGAGTTCCTCGTCGACGCCGTCGGCTACAACCGCGTCCGCGGCCTGCCCTTCAAGGCGAGCGAGCTGGCGGAGGCGATCACGGCGCTGGTGGAGCCGTGAGGCCGAAGAAGAAGACGCCCGACCAGCGGGGGCTCCTCCTGAAGGAGCGGCCGTTCTCCTACCGGGCGCGCCGGGACGGGACGGTCGAGATCCTCTGGAAGGGCCGGCACGCGACGACGCTCGCCGGGAAGATCGCCGAGCGGTTCCTGGAGCTCGCGCCGACCGAGGACGAGCACGGCCAGCAGCTCCTGATGGCGAAGGCGACCGGCAACTTCAAGCGCGGCAACGAGAGGCGGAGTCGATGACACCGGGGGACGGAAATGGGAACGGCAACGGCAGCGCCATCGAGCTGAAGGCGAAGGACTTCAAGTCCGACCAGGAGGTGCGCTGGTGCCCGGGCTGCGGCGACTACGCCATCCTCGCCGCCGTCCAGTCGTTCATGCCCGAGCTGGGCCTGAAGCGCGAGAACATCGTCTTCGTCTCCGGGATCGGCTGCGCCGCGCGCTTCCCGTACTACATGGAGACCTACGGGATGCACTCGATCCACGGCCGCGCGCCGGCGATCGCGACCGGCCTCTCCGTGTCCCGCCCGGACCTGTCGGTGTGGGTCGTCACCGGCGACGGCGACTCGATGTCGATCGGCGGCAACCACCTGATCCACGCGTTGCGCCGCAACGTGAACCTGAAGATCCTGATGTTCAACAACCGCATCTACGGGCTCACGAAGGGCCAGTACTCGCCCACCTCCGAGCTCGGCAAGGTGACGAAGTCGACGCCGATGGGCTCGCTCGACCACCCCTTCAACCCGCTCTCGCTCGCGATCGGAGCCGAGGCGACCTTCGTTGCCCGCGCGATCGACACCGACAAGAAGGAGCTGACCGAGGTGCTCCGCGAGGCCGCTCATCACAAGGGGAGCGCCTTCGTCGAGATCTACCAGAACTGCAACATCTACAACGACAACGCGTTCGACTTCGTGCGCGAGCAGAAGGAGAACCGGCTCTACCTGCGGCACGGCGAGCCGATCGTATGGGGGGACAAGGGCATCCGCCTGCGGCCGGACGGCTCACCCGAGGTCGTGGCGGCGTCGGAGCCCGGTCTGTTGGTGCACGACGCCCACACGGCCGAGCCGGCGCACGCCTTCGCGCTCTCCCGCATGACGCAGCAGGTGATCGGCGCGACCCCGATGGGCGTCTTCCGCTCGGTCGAGCGCCCGGTCTACGACGAGCTGATGGCCGACCAGATCGCGACCGCGAAAGCGGCAGGCGAGGGCGAGCTCACGTCGCTGCTCGGCAGCGGCGACACCTGGTCGATCGCCTAGCGGGCTCGAAAACTGGACTCGTAAACGGGGTCGGGCCCTGTTACGGTCGCGATGCGGGCAGCTTCTTCAAGGTATGCACACAATCTGAAGGGGTCATTCTGATGAAACGTCGTTCTGCGGCCGTGGGCGCGCTCGTCGCGCTCACGCTGACGGCGGTGGCGGTGGCGGCGGTTGCGCCCGGAACGTACAAGGGCGACCTCTACCAGGCCGGAGCGAAGATCGCCAAGGCTCCGGCGACGATCAAGGTCACCGGGACCAAGGTCACGATCACCGCGCCGAAGCTCCCGGTCATGTGTCTCTCGCCGATGGGCACCTACACCCAGCCGGGCTCCCCGATGAAGTACGTCTTCAAGGGCACGCTCAAGGGGAACAAGGTCAGCGGCACCTACATCGACCCGCTCGGCGGCACCGGCGAGTACTTCAAGGCGAGCGGCACCTTCGCGGCCGCGACGAAGTCGTTCAGCGGCAAGCTCTCGTTCGTGGGCCGGTGCAAGGGCACCGCCACCGTGAAGGCCAAGAAGGCCTGAGCACGAGGCGACTGCCAGCGGGTGAGGGGCGTGGGCTCCCCTCACCCGCGGGGTTGCCCCGCCTCGGCCCGGATGCCAAACTGACCGGGCCGTGATCGTCGCCGAGACACAGATCGACGAGGCTGCCTTCCGGGGGGAGATCGTCGGCCCTGCGGACCCGGCCTACGACGTCCATCGCAAGATCTGGAACGGGTCGTTCGACAGGCACCCGGCCGTGATCGCCCGCTGCGCGGGCGTCTCTGACGTGATCGCCGCGGTCAAGTTCGGCCACGAGAGTGGGCTGCCGGTGGCGGTGCGGAGCGGCGGGCATTCGTTCCCGGGCCTCTCGGTCGCAGACGACGCGCTGATGATCGACCTCTCGCCGATGAAGGGCGTCCGCGTCGACCCGGAGAAGCGCACGGCGCGCGTCCAGGCCGGCGTCCTCCTCGGCGAGCTCGACCGGGAGACGCAGGCGTTCGGGCTGGCAGTGCCGTCGGGCATCGTCACGCACACCGGCGTGGCCGGGCTGACGCTCGGGGGTGGGATCGGCTGGATCATGCGCAAGCACGGCCTGTCGGTCGACCAGCTCGTCTCGGTCGACCTCGTCACCGCCGAAGGAGAGTTCGTCAAGGCGAGCGCGGACGAGAACGCCGACCTCTTCTGGGGCGTCCGCGGCGGCGGCGGCAACTTCGGGATCGTCACGGAGTTCGAGTTCCGCTGCGTCCCGCTCGGGCCGCAGATCCTGGCCGGGCCGATCTTCTGGCCGATGGAGCAGTCGGGCGAGGTGCTGCGCTTCTACCGCGACTGGGTCGCGGACGCGCCGGACGACCTGATGACGATCGTCGTGCACCGCAAGGCGCCGCCGTTGCCGTTCGTGCCGCAGGAGCTGCACGGGAAGCCGGTCGTGATGGTCATCCCGTGCTGGGTCGGCGACCTGGAGGAGGGCGAGCGGTTCATCCGCCCGCTGCGGGAGTTCGGCTCGCCGGTCGCGGACGTGTGCGCGCCCAAGCCGTACCTCGTCCATCAGGCGATGCTGGACCCGAGCTTCCCGCATGGCCGCTGGTACTACTTCAAGAGCTGCGACGTCGCCGAGCTGAGCGACGCGATCATCGACGTCACCGTCGAGCGCTCGCTGCAGATCGAGTCGCCGCTGACGTCGTTCCCGATCTGGCAGATGGGCGGTGCGGTGAGCCGGGTGAGCGACGACGAGACGGCCTTCAACGGCCGTTCGGCCGGCTTCACCTACAACATCGGCGTCTCCACGGAGACGAGCGAGGGCTTCGAGGCCGAGCGCGAATGGGCTCGCGACTTCTGGTCGGCGCTCGAGCCCTGGCACCAGGGCGTCTACGTGAACTTCCTCGGCGACGAGGGGGCCGAGCGGGTCCGCGCATCCTACGGGCCGGAGAAGTACGACCGGCTGCAGGCGCTGAAGCGGAAGTACGACCCGGACAACTTCTTCCGGATCAACCAGAACATCTCGCCGAGCTAGGAGGGTTTGGCGGAATGCCGCTCGTCGTCGGGGTGCGCTGGTCGTTTCGAGGCAAGGACGCAGGGAGCGCCGATAGCCGAAGCTATCGGTGCGACTGAGGACGCCGCATCGGGGCGAGCAGCGCGGCCCGGCGGCACAGACTGTATTTCGCCAAACCCTCCTAGCTACTGGCCCTTGCCGATCAGGTGGTGCCACGGGCGCCACCAGCGCGTCAGGCCGACGTGGTCGCTGCCGCCCTCGCGCGCGATCACCAGGACGTCGCGATGGGTCGGCTGATCGAGGCGCTGGTGCGTCCAGACGATGACGGCGTCGTTGCCGTCGAAGTAGCAGAAGGTGCGTCCGCCCGGCTTGTCGGGACCGTGGAGCCACTCGCGCTCGCCGCCCCAGATGAAGGCATTGCAGCGCCCTGAGTCACGGGTCACCTCTTCGCGCCGGCGGAGTTCCGTCTCGTAGGCGGCCGCAAGGTCGCCGCCGTTGTCGTACGAGGAGATCTCCCAGCGGTCGGGCATTCCCTCGGCCGGGATGCATGCGGCCGTCTGGAGCGCCGCCGGGTCGGGGACCGTCTGCAGCTGGCAGTCCGCCCAGATCGCGGCCGGCACGATCGCCTCGAGCCCGTCGTCGCTGTCCAGCGCGACCTCGATCGGGGAGCCGGGCGACGGCGCTTCACCGCCCGTATCCGTGGTCGTCACGGAAGCCCCGCTGGGCTTTGCGCCGTCGCCGGTGGTGAAGTACGCGACGGCCGCGGCGGTGCCGGCGGCGACCACGACGACGGCGAGCCCGAGTCTCCAGCCGAGCCCACGCCCCGGCTTGCTGAGGAACGTCCGCACCGGGCGGCGGGCCGGCGGGGTGTCGTGCTCCGAGTAGACCTGGAAGATGTGCAGCGGCTCGGGGATGTTCTTCAGATGGACGCGGCCGCGGTCGGTGTACTGGAGGCCCGCGAGCCGGCCGGCGAGTCGCGACGTACTCGCGCTGACGATCACCTCGCCGGCGTGAGCCCGTCCGCAGAGGCGGGCCGCGACGTTCAGCGCCGCGCCCCGGTAGCTGCCGTCCTCGAGCTGAACCGCCTCGCCCGAATCGATCCCGATCCCGACCCGCAGCGGTAGCTCCGAGTTCGCGTCGGTCTCGTCGGCGAACTGCGCCTGGAGATCGACGGCGGCCCGGATGGCTTGGCGGGCGGACGTGAAGATGGCGAGCCCTTCGTCACCGCGCACCTCGATCAGCGTGCCCCCGTGGGCCTCCACGCCGTCGCCGACGAGCTCGACGAACTTGCCGGCGAGCTTGGCGGCGGCCTCGTCCCCGTACTCCTCGGTGTAGCGGGAGTAGCCGCGGACATCGGCGATGAGGAAGGTGAGTACGTGCGGCTGGTCGCTCACAACCCGTCAGTATGCGCCCCGATCCGACGGTTGTGAACTGAACGGATGGCAGATATGGCCCGAACGATGGCCGAAACGTGGACAGCGCGCCGCTAGTGCTCGGGCAGGAGCCCGGGCTCCTCGACCGGAGCGGGAGTCCCGGTCGCCGTGTCCGCGGGCGCATCCTGCCGGCGCGAGAGCCACACGAACGGCAGCGCCAGCGCGGAGAACGCCGCACCGAGCAGGTACGAGCCGGGGTAGCCCCAGACGTCCGCCGACCGGCCCAGCACCGGTTGCACGACGACGCCGCCGGTCGAGCCCAGCATCGAGTCGAAGGAAAGGATCGACGCCCGCTGCTGTGACGGAATCAACCCGTTCAGGTAGGCCTGGCGGATCGGCATCGACGCCGCGAAGAGCAGTCCCCAGATCACGATCAGGCCGAGAGCGGCCCAGAAGTTCTCGATCAGGCCGATCAGGGCCAGAGTGGCCGCGCTTGCACCGACGGCCGCGAGCAGGGCCGACGTGCGGCGATCGAACAGCTTGCGGATCCACGGGGCAGCCACACCGCCGACGATCTGCGCGCCTGCGACGATTGCCGCGACGAGGCCGGCGACGCCGTACGCCTCGGGGTCACCGTAGAGCTCGAGCAGGTAGGGCTGCAGCGCGTAGAAGGCGTAGAAGCCGACGCCGGCCGTGAAGAAGGACGCCAGCATCATCCACTTCACCGCCGGCACCCGCCAGCCGTACTCGATCGACGCGCCCGAGATGCGCCGCATCCCCTTCAGGACGCCGTCGCCGCGGCTCGGCGTGAAGCCGACGTCACGCATGACGGCGAAGGCCAGCCCGAACATCAGCACGAGCACGATCGCGCGGAGGACGAACGGCACGCCGAGATTCGTCACCTGGGCGATGTAGCCGCCGGCGACCGAGCCGGTCAGCATTGCGATCCCCGAGACGATCTGGCCCTTGCCGAAGACCGATTCGAGGCTGCCGTCGAACCCCGTCGCGTGCAGGGCGTCGACGAGCCACGCCTCGACCGCGCCGGAGAAGAAGGTGAAGCCGAGGCCGAGGCCGACCGAGACGAGCGCCCAGGCCCAGAAGGCCGCCTCGACCTGCCAGAGCAGGACGTAGAGCAGTGTCGTGACGGCCAGCGTGACCGTGCCGAGCAGGTAGGAGGCGCGGCGGCCGATCGTGTCGGCGACGATCCCCGTCGGCACCTCGAAGATGACCATCCCCGCCGTGAAGAACGCGTTGGCCGCGAAGGCCTCCAGGTTGGAGAGCCCGGCGTCGAGCAGGAAGATCGTGTTGATGCCCCAGATGAACGACGCCGCGAGCGTGTTGCCCAGCAGGAGGGTCAGGTAGATCCGTTGGATGGAGGCTGGTGTGGGAGGCATGCCCGCGGTGCACCCTAGGCCCACCACGGGCTAACGCGCAGCGGCCGGCGCCGATTCCATCCGTTTTCGGACGTGCGACGCGGGGCACTCGCCTTCTGGCAACCGAACGGAGGAGACCATGGACACCGCAGTAATCGTGATCCTGATCATCGCCGCGCTGATCGTGCTCGCCATCGCCGTGTACGTCTGGCGGCAGCGGCAGGAGCAACAGGTCGAGGAGCGGCGCTTGGAGGCGCAGAGTCATCGCGAAGAGGCGAACGTGTCGGCCCGCCACGCGGAGCAGGCCCGCTTGGAGGCGAAGGAGCAGGCCGAGCGCGCGCAGCGCGAGCAGGAGGCCGCAGAGAACCTCAGGCAGCGCGCCGACGAGGTCGACCCGGACGTGGAGGTGGAGGCCAAGGACGAGGCCGGCCGCTAACGGCCCAGGTCACAGCGGCTAGGCTCGGCCGCGTGAGCCAGCGCTTCATCTCCAGCGGCACCGAGCTTCCTGCAGGCCTCGAGCACGAGCGCTTCCGGCTGCGGCCGATCACGATCCACGACACCGTCCGCGATTTCGATGCGGTCATGAGCTCGCGTGAGCACCTCTGGTCGCTCTTCGGCGAGGCGTGGGGTTGGCCGCCGGCCGACCTCACCCTCGAGCAGGATCTGATCGACCTCGCCTGGCACCAGGAGGAGGCGGAGCTCCGGGAGTCGTTCAACTTCGCCGTCATGTCGCCGGACGAGTCGCGCCTGCTCGGCTGTGTCTACGTCGACCCGCCGACGAAGCAGGGCTACGACGCCGAGGTCTTCTGGTGGTGCCGGCCCGACGAGCCGGGGCTGGAGGACGAGGTCGGTGCCGCGGCGCGCGCGTGGGTCGAGGCGGAGTGGCCGTTCGAGCAGGTTGCGTACCCGGGCCGCGTCGAGCCGTGGGACGAGTACGACGCCCTGCCCGACATCGAGGCGTGAGCGCCCGCTGGCGGGATCCGCTCTGGCTGGCCGGGGCGCACGAGTGGATCGAGGGCGAGCTGGAACGCCTGCGGCTTCGCCGCACCGGCGAGATCGAGCAGCCACACGTCTATCCCTGGTCGACGGTGCTGCGCGTGCCCACGGACCAGGGCGACGTCTGGTTCAAGGCGAATGCGGACTCGCTCCGGCACGAAGCGGCTCTCGTGACGCACCTCTCCGCGCGCCGACCCGACTGCATCCCGCCGCTCCTCGGCGCCGACCTCGAGCGCGGCTGGATGCTGATGGCCGACGCAGGTGTCCAGCTGCGGCAGGTGCAGGAGGAGGAGCGCGAGGTCGGGCGCTGGCGGGAGGTGCTGCCGCTCTACGCGGGCGTGCAGCTCGACCTCGCCGCCGACGTCGACGAGCTGCTCGCGCTCGGCGTCCCTGATATGCGGCTCGCGACGCTGCCTGCGAAGTACGAGCGCTTCGTCGACACGCTGGATGTCGAGGAGCGCTTCCGGGCCGCGACCCCGCGCGTGGCGGAGCTGAGCGAGCAGCTCGCCGCGTACGGGATTCCCGAGACGATCCAGCACGACGACCTCCACGACGGTCAGATCTTCGTGCGCGACGGCCGCTACCTGCTGATGGACTGGGGTGACGCGTGCGTCTCGCACCCGTTCTGCACGCTCTCGGTCACCCTCGAGGGCGTGCTCGCGTGGGGTCTCGACGACGTCGAGAACTCGGTCGACACGGCGCCGTTCCGGGCTGCCTATCTCGCGCCCTGGGCCGAGCGGGTGGACGGCGATCTCGTCGCGGCGTGCGAGGTCGCGGTGCGCCTCGGCTGGGCGGCGCGGGCGGTCAACGGACACGTTCCCGGCGAGGAAGGCTCGACGCAGGCGCGCCTGCGCATGTTCCTCGACGGCCGCGTCGACTAGCTCAGCCCTTGGGCGGCTTGGGAGCCTTCTCGAGCCCGGGCGGGATGGACGGCTGGGCTGCGGTGGCGTCGTGCTGGGCAGGCGGGTGCTCAGGGTGTGAGGGCTTGGTCTGCGGTTTCCCGGCCTGCGCGTTCAGGGCAGGGGTGCCGACCTTCGCCGCCTTCTGTGTCTTGGGCGTCTTCGTTCTCAGCTTGGGGGTGGCCGTCGGCTGCGGCTTCGCCCGCTTGGCGGCGGCGACCGCCTGACCGGGTGGCGCCGCCTTGGGGCGGCTCGGCCCCGTGGCCGCCGGCTGCATCGACCTCCCTCGGGCCAGCGACTTCCCTCGGGCGACCGACTTCCCTCGGGCGACCGACTTCCCTCGGGCGACCGACTTCCCTCGGGCGAGCGACTTCCCTCGGGTCGACGACTTTCCTCGGGTCGCGCTCTTCGACTTGGCGGTGAGGACCGGCTTCGCGACTCTGGGCGCACTCTTCTCTGCAGCGAGGACCGGCTTGGCGACCGCGGGGACGCTCGCTTTCGCCACGTCCGCGCGCGTGCCGACGACGGACTGGGCTGCGCGGTCGGGCGCGTCGTGCTTCTGCACCTGCTGCACGCCTTCGTAGCCTGCGCCGCCCGCGACCACGGCCGCTGCGACCACAGCTGCGATCTTGGCCGTGGCGCCCCCCGCTACGACCGCGCCGGTCGAGCCTGCGGCCGTCGCCGCGCCGATTGTCGGCAGGCCGCTGGCAGCCGAGGCGCTCGGCGGGCCCTTGAAGAGGACGAGGGGCAGCGGCAGGGGAAGCAGCGCGAGCGTCTTGAAGACACGGCGACGCCGGAACTGCCCGGCGTCCACGCGCGCGCAGCTCGGGCACTCGCGCAGGTGCGCGTCCAGGCGGCGGCGCTCCTTGCGGGTGAGCCGGCCGTCCTGCCTGCTCGAGATCGCGAGCTCGGCGCGATCGCACGTGACCAGGTTCTCGAGCTCCTCCGCCAGGGAGCGCCGAGCCCGGAAGAGCAGGGTCTCGAGCGCACCGACCGAGGTGCCGAGGATCTCGGCGATCTCCTTGTAGGGCCGCCCCTCGAGCTCGCGCATCACGAGCGCCTCGCGCTGGGTCGGCGGGATGCGCTGCAGCGCGCGGACGAGCTCCTCGATCGACGGCGAGTCGTCGTCGGTCCGCTCGGCCGACGGGACGTCGCGGTCGAGCTCGACTTCTGCCGGACGCGCCTGCAATTGCCGGAAGCGCTGCCGGACGATGTTGTGCGCGATCGTGATCAGCCAGTTCGAAGGCTTACGGGGCGTCTCCCCACGCTCGATGGCGCGGAGCGCGTTCACGAACGTCGTCTGGGTAACGTCCTCCGCGTCGGCGGCGTTGCCGAGGACCGCATACGCGTAGCGGTACACCTCGGCTGCGTAGCCGCGGTAGAGCTCGTCGAGGGCCTCTGCGGCCGGGGAGCTCGTCTCGATGGCGGTCATCTCTCTCACGTGTACCCGGATTTCGGGGTTCTGCAAGCTGCTCACGGACTTCTTACATCTCGGCGCGCACGTTTCGAGGCCCGGTCGCATCTACCCACCGAGCATCCAAACGACGATTACACGCAGGGGGAATCCCATGAAGAAGCCTCTCCTGGCGGCCGTTGCCGCTATTGCAGCGTTGATGTTGACCGCCGCACCGGCCCTCGCTGCCGACGGCACCACGACCTCGGGCGGCGCCACCATCGGCGACGCCGGCGCGACGCTGGTCGCGAACACGGGGAACGCGAGCGCGAGCGACGACTTCAGCGCAGTCTCGATTCCGGTTCCGGCCGGCCTCACCTTCGGCCAGATCACGCAGCTCGCGGCCGAGTTCAACGTCACCGACGACGACTGCGGTGCCGGCTCGCCGCGCTTCGCGATCAAGGTCGGCGACAAGAACGTCTTCGTCTATCTCGGCCCGGCCGGCACGTTCAGCGGCTGCGCCCAGAACACCTGGATCTCGACCGGGAACCTCGTCGGCACCACGGACGCGTGCCGCGTCGACACGTCCCAGATCGCGCCGGGCACGCAGTGCTCGACGTGGGCTGCTGCGGTCGCGCTCGTCGGCTCGCAGAACGTGCAGTCGGTCAGCCTCGTCGTCGATGCGAGCTGGACCGGCAGCGCCAGCCCGGCGTTCGCGGACAAGGAGCAGACGGTTCTCGTCCGCAACGTGCAGCTGAACGACAAGACGTACCTCGTTCCGAAGACGAAGCCCGGCAAGGTCAATCCGGCCAAGCTCTGCAAGGCGCAGCTGGCCGCGATCGGCTCGCGCTCGGCCTTCAACGAGCTCTGGAGCACGAACGCCAGGTCGAACGGCTTCGGCAAGTGCGTCTCGGCCGTCGCGCACGCGCGCAACGCGGGCGCGACTCAGGAGGCGATCCTCGCCGCGATCGACTCCTGCAAGGCACGGGGCCTGAGGGGTGCAGCTCTCGGGAGCTGCGTCGCCGCGCGGGACGGCGTTGCGGCGACGAAGACGGAGAAGGGGGAGCGGAAGGCCAAGAAGGCCAAGAGCACCAAGAAGCACGGCAAGCACGGCAAATAGGCACGGTCGGAGAGACGGCGGAGCCCCGCCCCCGCGGGGCTCCGCCGGTCGCTCAGTCCCGGGCGCGCTCGTAGCGCAGACGCACGCCGTCGTCGCCGAAGCGGTCGAGTTCCGTCAGCCGAAAGCGCCGCAGCGGGAACACGCCGTCCGCGAGCGTCGGGCCGCGGCCCACGAACGTCGGCGCGACCGTCAGAACGAGCTCGTCGATCAGGTCGGCGTCGAGCAGCTGGCCCGCGAGCGAGCCGCCGCCGACGAGCCAGGTTCGCTTGCAGCCGCGCTCGCCGACCTGCCGCACGAGCTCCGCGAGGTCGCCCGCGTACCGCTCGAGCGCGTCGCCTGCCCCCTCGAGCTCCTCCAGTGCGTCGGCGTGCGTGACGATCCAGGTGGGCTTGTCGCCGTATGGCCAGCTGCCGTGGTCGACCATGAAGCGCCAGGTCTCGCCGCCCATGATCAGGGAGTCGATGTCGACGAAGAACGTCTCGTAGTCGTTCTCCGCACCGGTGAGCGTCTTCAGGAAGGCGAGGTCGTGCTCTGGCCCTGCGATGCGGCCGTCGAGGCTCGAGGCGGCGTAGTAGAGGACGCGTGTCGGCACGGTCCGACGATAGCGCCCCGATTACGATCGGTGCATGAACGAGCAATCCGCGTGGCGCGTCGAGTTCGCACGCGACTACATCAAGCCCTACGTCGACCATCCTGGAGCGCGGATGGCCGTCCTCGGCGGCTCGGTGGCACAGGGTGTTGCCGACCGCTGGTCGGACTGCGACACGCTCGTGTACTGGGAGGAGATCGACTCGGATTGGCTCGAGGACTCGCGCTCGGGTGGCGCGCGCTTCACCTGGATCGAGAGCTACCCGGGCAACGCCTGGCTCGAGCAGGTCCGCTTCGGCCGGCTGAAGGCGGACATCGCACACGTGCGCCTCGGCTGGCTGCACGAGCTGATCGACGGCGTGCTGGCCGGCACCGACACGGACACCACGAGCCTCGACGTCCTGCGCGGGGTGCAGGAGGCGCTCGTCCTCTTCGGCGAGGAGGAGTACGAGCCGATCCGCGCGCGCGTGCAGGACTACCCCCATGAGCTGCGGCTCGCGATGGTGCGCAAGCACCTCACGTTCAGGCCGAGCTGGATCTACGAGGGGATGGGCCGCGACCGCGGCGACCTCGTCGTCTTCTACGAGTACGTGCTCGCGACGATGCGTAGCCTGGTGGGCGTGCTCGCGGGGCTGAACCGGGTCTACGTCGCGCCCGACAAGCTGAAGCGCGTCGGCGTCGTCGTCGGCCGGATGGAGCTGACGCCGCCCGACGCCGCCGCGCGGCTCGACGCCCTGCTCGACCTGCCGCGCGAGCGCGTGCAGGCCGAGCTCGACGACCTCGTCGAGCGCACGCTCGAGCTCGTCGAGGAGCACCTGCCCGAGGTGGACACGGGCCGCGCCCGCACGATCTGGTCGCTGCCGGCCGAGCCGTGCGAGGAGGTGCCGGCATGAGTGAGTCCTGGCGCGTCGCGATCATCTCGATGGTGCAGCCCGTGGTGGAGCGGATCGTCCCCGTGCTGCAGGAGCTGGGGCACGAGCCGGTCGGCGTCGTCACCGCGCGGCTCGAGCGCGAGCGCCCGCCGGATCTGACGCTGACGAACGACACCGTTCCCCACGGGCTCGACATCCTGTTCGCGAGGGACAAGTGGCGGATGGAGCCCCTCCTGCGCGCGCTCGAGCCCGACCTGACGATCTGCTGGGGCTTCGCCTGGAAGCTCCCGCAGGCCGCGCTCGACGTGCCGAGGCTCGGCTCGATCAACCTGCATCCCGCGTTGCTGCCGCGGCACCGGGGGCCGGTCCCCCTCGCGTGGGCTCTCCGTGACGGCGACGGCCGCTTCGGGGTCACGTGGCACTGGATGGACGCGGAGCTCGACACGGGCCGCCTACTCGCTCAGGGCAGCATCCCGATCGAGGACGACGACTGCGAGATCATGGAGATCGGGCCCAAGCTCGGTGCCGAGGCCTTCCGCCTGCTGCCGCAGGTGCTGGAGCGGGTGGCTGCGGGCGACCCCGGCGACCCGCAGGACGACGCTGCCGCGACCTGGGCCGGCCACTTCGAGGACGACGACTACGCGCGCGTCGACTGGTCGCAGCCGGCCCGGCGGATCCACGACCAGGTGCGCGCCTGGCACCTGACGATGGACCTGTCGTCCGTCGTGGCACCCATTGCAGAGCTCGACGGCGAGCGCGTGCGGATCAGGCGGACGAGCCTGCGCGACCCCGGCGGCGACGCGCGGCGCGTCGAGTGTGGCGACGGTCCGCTCTGGATCGTCAGCAGCGAGTCGCTCTAGCTCATTACGAGAGAACGTCGACCGAGACGATCGAGGCGGGGCGGAGGTGCCGGCCCTCGACCTCGGGCCACTCGCCCGCAGCCTCGGCGGCGGCGAGGTTCGCGACGAGCTCCTTTGCCCGCGCGGCCGCTGCGTCCTTGTCGAGAAAGGTTCCGACCTCGAGCTCCTCGCCGCCGAGCAGGCGCACGACGAGCCGGAGCCGCTCGACCGCCGCGATCGGAGCGATCGGGGCAATCGGAGCGATCGGAGAGTCCGGGACCGTGGCCTGGGCCGCGGTCTTGCGGCGCACGAGCTCGTCGAACGGGACGAGCGGGACGGGTGCGTCGTAGTTGGAGGGTGCTCGGCCGATCGTCTCGGGACTGAGCGGAGGCTCTCCAGCCGCAATCGTGTGCATCGCTCTCCTTGGGGGGTTCCGGCCGCCGCACGGCCGGGTCGTACGCCGCAGTACCCGCACTATCGTCGGCAGAGCTCTGCGGCGCCGTCCCCCGGGAGAGGGAAATCGTCCTCCCGGACGAGGGCGGGTCGTCACCGCGGCCGATGACCGCGGGCGGCCCGTTCCGTAGCCTCTCACGCATGAAAGGAGGTGCGATGCTGACACACGCGACTTATCACGACGCGCGCAGGCAGGGCCCGGTCCGGCGCCCCAAGAGCGCGCGGCGCATCACGCTCGCGGCCCGTGCCGCGCAGCGGAATCACCGGCGCAACGTCCAGCGCAGCCGGTGACGACGGCCGACTGCGGCCGGAGGCATCGCATCACCTTGCCTCCGGCCGCATCCGGCCAATAACTCCTAGTTGTCGCCGCCGTTGCCGGTGACCGTGACGGTCTTCACGATCTCGCAGTTCACGTGCGTGTCCTGCTCGGTCGCGTTCAGCCAGACGACGTCGTTGCCGCCGCCGCAGTCGATCTGGTCGAGCTGGCGGTCGCGCGCGAGCGCGTGCATGCGGTCGTCGCCTTCGCCGCCCCGCTGGATGTCGGCGCCGTGGCCGACCCAGATCACGTCGTTGCCGTTGCCGCCGTCGACGACGTCGTCGCCCGGCCGGCCGCGGAGGACGTCGTTGCCCTCGCCGCCCGAGATCGTGTCGTTGCCGACGCCGCCCCAGACGCGGTCGTTGCCGCCGTCGCCGTTCAGCGTGTCGTTGCCGCGGTTGCCGTGGATGCGGTCGTTGCCGTCACCCGCATTGACCGAGTCGTCTCCGCCGCGGGCGAAGACCCTGTCGGCGCCGGGCGTGCCCGTAAGCGCGTCGGCGCCGTGCGTGCCCTTGATCGTGACGATGCGATGTGCACCGGCCACGGCCACGAGCGAGAGCGCGAGCACCCCGACGATCGTGAACACCGTGAGCTTCTTCATCTGACGTCCCTCCTTAGCGAAAACTGACGTGCTGATCCTCTCCACGCGGCGTCAGGCAGCAGTTCGTCGAACGTAAAACCGGCGTAAAAGGATCAGGCGCGGACCGGAGGGGTCTCGGCGCGCGTGCCGGCGACCGCATGCGGCAGGCGGACCACGAAGACCGTCAGCTCTCCGGGCGAGCTCGTCGCCGCCACCGAGCCGCCCATCCCCTCGGCGAGCTCCTTCACGATGGCGAGGCCGAGGCCGGTGCCGACTGCCCGCTCGCGGCCGTAGCGGGAGTAGAGATAGAAGCGCTCGAAGGCGCGCGTGAGCTCCTCAGGCCCGAGCCCTGGGCCGGTGTCCTCGACGCGCAGCTCGCCGGGGCGCGCGACGATACGGACCGAACCACCCGACGGCGTCAGGCGGAGCGCATTCTCGACCAGGTTCGAGACGATCTGCAGCGTCCTGTCGGCGTCGCCGGTCGCCCAGGCATCGTCGGCCCCGCCGGTCTCGAGCGCGACGCCGAAGTCGCGCGCCTGCCCCTCGTACCGGCGCGTCGCCTCGCCCGCGATCGCGTTCAGGTCGACCCGCTCCCGGCGGACGCTGAACTCGGCCTTGCGCATGCGCGCGAGGTCGAGCACGTCGCCGACGAGCCGCTCGAGGCGCCGCGACTCGGTCACGATCGTCGCCGCCGCCTCACCCGCGGGAAGCGCACCGTCCTGCAGCCCTTCGGCGTAGCCGCGGATCGCGGTCAGCGGCGTCTTCAGCTCGTGGCTGACGGAGAGCAGGAAGGCCCGCTCCGCCTCGCGCGCCTTCGCGAGCTGAACCGCCACCTCATTGAAGCTCTCCGCCAGCAGCGCCAGCTCGCGCGGGCCCTCGACCGGCACGAGCGGCGGCGCGCCCGTGGAGGTCGCGAGCCCCCTCGTCGCCTCGGCGACACGTCGCACCGGACGCGCGATCGCCCGGGCGAGCAGGAACGCGATCAACGCGGCGAGCAGGGCGGTCGCGAGCGCCGCGACCATCAGGCCCTGGACGTGCGGCCGCCAGGCCGAGCTCGTCGAGCTCGTCGGACGGAGCAGCATGTAGCCCTTCCCCTTCACCAGCCTTGCGGCGTAGAGGTACCGCGTCCCGTCCACCTCGACCGTGCCGTCGAGCCGGGCTCCGTGGCGCACCTGGGCGGCACGGTCGGGCGGCAGCAGCTCGGCCGAGCCGTCCAGGCGCACCGGCACGATCCGCTGGTCCTGCCGTCCGACGAACTCCTGCAGCGAGCGCAGCCGCGAGAAGGGCTGAACGGCCTCGCGCTCGCGCTCCACGAGCAGGTCGAGCTGCGCCGAGACGTCGCGCAGCGTATTCCGCTCGACGGCGCGCCGGGTCAGGATCGCGCCGAGCGCGAGTGCAAGCGCCAGCGAGAGCAGGGCGACGAGCGCGATCGCTGCGAAGAGGCGCGCCCGCAGCGACGCCAGTCTCACGGCCGGACGGCCTTGTAGCCGGAGCCCCGGAACGTCCGGATCGCCTCCGGCCGGCCGAGCTTCCGGCGCAGCTGCGCCACGTGCACGTCCACGGTGCGGGTGCCGCCGGCATAGCTCATGCCCCAGACCCGGTCGAGCAGCTGATCGCGGGAGACGACGATGCCCGCATTCTCGAGCAGGTACGCGAGCAGGTCGAACTCCTTCCCCGTCAGCTCGACCGGAGCGCCGGCCACTGTCACCTCGCGGGCATCGGGGTCGAGGACGACGTCGCCCAGCTCGAGGCGGACCGCGCGCTGGGGCGACGCCGGCTCGGTGCGGCGCAGCACGGCCTTGACGCGCGCCGCCAGCTCACGGGGGGAGAACGGCTTCGTGACGTAGTCGTCGGCGCCGACCTCGAGGCCGGCGACGCGATCGACCTCCTCGTCGCGCGCGGTCAGCATCAGCACCGGCACGGGCGAGCGCGCGCGCAGCTCCCGGCAGACGTCGAAGCCGTCTTGACCGGGCAGGCCGATGTCGAGGATCACCAGGCGCGGGCGGACGCGCTCGAAGCTCGACAGCGCCTCCTCGCCCGAGCGCGCCCACGCGACGCGGTAGCCGGTCTGCTCGAGGTAGGCGGTGACGAGCGCGCCGATGGACGGGTCGTCCTCGACGAGCAGGAGCTGCGTTCCCGTCGCGCTCGGAGCAACGGCGTCGGCGGCCGCCGTGGCGGTCATCCTCGGCCGGCGCGGACCTCGATCGCCGGAGCGTCGCCCTCTCGGATCACGGTCACCGACATGTTGCGTCGCAGCGCCGCATAGGAGGCCGCGCGCCCGCCCACGGTGATCGTCGCGGTGGGCGAGACGGGGATCGCCACGAGTGTGGCGTCCCGCTCACGGAGCGTGAGCGTCCCGTCCGCCTTGCTGCGGATCACGCCGCGGTCGACCCGGAAGCCGCGGAGCGCGCCGCCGTCCTTCACGAGCACCTCGGCCCGAATCAGCTTCGGCCCGAAGAAGTAGTTCGCGAGCGAGCCCGGCAGCGCCCCCGTTCGGGCGAACCCGGGCTGGGCCGCGAGCAGCACGGCGTTGACGGCGAGCAACGCCGCGACTGCCCACAGTGCCTTCGCTCGCTTGCCCGAACGCATGTGTCCACTGTCGCGGCCGATCGTCAGCGCGCCGTGGCCGCCGTGTTAGGGCTTTGTAAAACCGCGCTACGCCCGGAAGCGGCCGCGCCCGAGCAGGCCGAGGACGAGCAGGACGACGAGGACGATGATCAGGATGGTGATGATGTTCACGAGCTCTCCCTTTCGTTGACTCCGTCGCTCATCCCCGCGCGAGCCGAGCGCCAATCGCGGCATCGCGCCGCTGCTTGAGCTCGCGACCCGCGACGAGTGTCATCGCCAGGCCCGTAGCGCCCGCAACGCCGAAGCTGAGCTCGGTGCCGCCGACCTCGGTCAGCCAGCCCGCGAGGAGACCGCCGAGCGGGGCCAGGCCTGCGAAGGCCCACAGGTAGATGCTCACCACCCGGCCGCGCAGGTGGTCGGGCGCGCCGAGCTGGAGGATCGTGTTCGCGTTCGCCGTCCAGAGGCTGAAGCACGCTCCCGTCACGAAGAGCAGGGCGGCTGCGACCCAGACGGCCGTGACGGGCGCCAGGGCGAGCAGCGAGAGGCTGAAGCCGCCGGTGCCGGCGACGAGCACCTTCCAGCTCGCACGGCCGAGCGCGGCCGAGAGCAGGGCGCCTACGAGCGCCCCTGCGCCGAAGAAGGCCGACAGGATGCCGAACACCCTCGGTCCCGCGTCCAGCGTCTCGGAGGCGAGCAGGGGCAGGATGACGTGGAAGTTGAAGCCCACCGTGCTGACGACGGCGACGATCGCGAGCACGAGCCGTGCCTGAGGCGTCCGGCGGACGTATGCGAGCCCCTCGCGGATCCCGCGCATCATCGTCGGCGGGACGCCCTCTCGGATCAGCGGCACGAGCTCGGCCGGCCGCATGAGCAGCAGGCTTGCGAGCACGGCAAGGAAGCTGACGGCGTTGACCGCGAAGCAGACGCCCACGCCGAAGGCGGCGATCAGCACGCCAGCGAGCGCGGGGCCGACGACGCGCGACGCGTTGAAGAGGCTGGAGTTCAGTGCGACTGCGTTCGGCAGCTCCTCGCGGCCGACGAGCTGGAAGGTGAGCGCGTGGCGGCCCGGTGCGTCGAAGACAAGCGCGGTGCTGGAGAGCACTGCGAGCACGTAGATCAGCCAAAGCGGTGGCGGGCCGGTCAGGACGAGCACGGCGAGGATCGCGGAGAACGCCATCGACGTCGCCTGCGTCCCGATCACGAGCTTGCGGTTGTCGATCCGGTCGGCGACGACGCCCGCAAACAGGCCGAACAGCGTGAAGGGGATGAAACGACAGAACGCGAGCAGCCCGACGGCGAGAGGCGAGCGCGTCAGCTCGACCACGAGCCAGGCGAGCGCGATGTTCTGCATCCACGTCCCGATCACCGAGACGAGCTGGCCGGTGAAGAAGAGCCGGTAGTTGCGATGGCGCCGCAGGCTGGCGAACGTGCGCGCATTCAGCGCAACGAGCATCCCGCTCACAGCAGCCGTCCCAGCGGCTCGAGCGCCGCTTCGATCGCCTCGACCTCGTCCGGCTCCAGGCCGCGGAGCCGGTCGGCAAGCCACGACGTGCGGCGTGCGCGCACGCGCCGGAGCAGCTTCGCGCCCTCCTCGGTCAGCTCGAGACCGACACGGCGGCGGTCGCCGGCGTCCCGGACGCGCTCGACGAGGCCGGCCTTCACGAGCCGGTCGACGTGGCCCGAGAGGGCCGGCGCGGAGATTCCCTCCACGGCGGCGAGCTCGCGCAGGCTCAGCCCAGGGCGGCTGCGGATCTGCCAAAGCAGCGTCGCCTGGCGGCTGGTGATGCCAAGATCCTCGGTCTCCTGGCGCAGCTCCCGCGCGAGCCGCAGCAGCACCGGCCGCAGCTGGTTCGCGACGGCGAGCGGGTCGGCGGTAACGTCGTTAATCATTAACGTCGTTAACCTTAACACAAACGCTATTTGAGCCGCGAGCGCCGGAGCCGGTAGCGTCGGGCGGATGACCGAGAGGCTCGCCCGCGCCGCCGCTCTCCATCCCAGGCGCACGATCGCTATCTGGGCGCTCGCGTTCCTCGTCGCCGTGGCGGCGATCGCCCTGTTGCTGCCCGACGCGCTCACCACCGACTCGGACGTGTCGAGCGACTCGGAGTCGCGGCAGGGGTACGCCTTGCTGGGCGAGCGGATCCCGCCGAGCCCGTCGGAGTCCCCGGAGCCAAACGTGAACGAGATCGTGATCGTGAGCGCGCCGGGCCGGAGCGTCGAGGACGCCGCCGTGCGGGGCGAGGTGGAGCAGCTGGCGGCGGCGCTCGAGGCGACGGGCCTCACGCATGAGGTGCGCACCTTCTACGGCACCGGCGATCGCAGCCTGGTCGCACCCGACGGCGAGGCGACGCTGATCACGCTGGCGCTCGGGCCGGACGGCGAGGACCGGATCGACGACGTGATCGCCGTCGTCGAGGACGCCGACGCGGGGCCCCTCGAGGTCGCGATCACGGGCGAGTTCACGGCCGACAGCGACTTCCTCGAGATCTCGAACAAGGACCTGAAGGAAGGGGAGCTCTTCTTCGGCCTGCCGGCCGCCCTGATCGTGCTGCTGCTCGTGTTCGGCGCCGTCGTGGCCTCGCTCGTGCCCCTCTTGCTCGCGATCGTCGCGATCACGCTCGCGCTCGCCCTCGTTGCGGTGCTCGGCCAGGTCTGGGTCTTCTCCTTCTTCGTCGTGAACATGCTCACGGGGATGGGTCTCGCCCTCGGCGTCGACTACGCCCTCTTCATCGTCTCGCGCTTCCGGGAGGAGCGCCGGCAGGGAGTCGAGCAGCTCGCCGCGATCGAGGCGACCGGGCGCACGGCCAGCCGCGCCGTCTTCTTCAGCGGCTCGGCGTTCGTGATCGCCCTGACGGGGATGCTGCTCGTCCCGGACACGATCCTGCGCAGCCTGGCGGCCGGAGCGATTCTCGTCGGGATCACCGCTGTCGTCGCCGCGACGACGCTCCTCCCCGCCGTGCTCGCGCTGCTCGGGGACCGCGTGGACGCCCTGCGGGTGCCGTTCCTCGGCGGCGGCGGCACCGGCGAGGGGCGCTTCTGGGGCTGGGTGGTGGACAGGGTCCAGCGCCGGCCGGTCGTGAGTCTCGTGCTCGCCACGGCGTTCCTCCTCGCGCTCGCGCTGCCCGCGCTCGACCTGCGCACGGGCTCGGCCGGGATCCGGACGCTGCCCGACACGTACGCCTCCAAGCGCGGGTTCAACGCGCTGGAGGAGCACTTCGGCGTGGGGACCATCGACTCCGCGATCGTCGTCGTCGATGCCGCGACCGGGGATCCGGACGTCCGCAGCGCGGTCGAGCGGCTCGCTGCGGCGATCACCGACGATCCGGCGTTCCGCGAGCCCGAGACAGAGATGCCCTCGGGCCGGGACATCGCGATCGTCGAGGCCCTCGTCGCAGGCGACAGCCGCGACGAGAGCGCCGTACAGGCGATCGAGCGTCTGCGCTCGCAGGTCGTGCCGGAGGCCCTCGCGGGGATCGACGCCGAGGCGTTCGTGACCGGCGAGACGGCCGAGATCGTCGACTACCGTGAGCTGATGGAGCGCTGGCTCCCGGTCGTCTTCCTGTTCGTGCTCGCGCTCAGCTTCATCCTGCTCACGGTCGCGTTCCGCTCGATCGTGGTGCCGGCGAAGGCGATCGTGCTGAACCTGCTCTCGGTCGGAGCGGCGTACGGCGTGCTCGTGCTCGTCTTCCAGAAGGGCGTCGGCAACGAGTTCTTCGGCTTCCCGCGGGTGGACTCGATCGAAGCCTGGCTGCCGCTGTTCCTCTTCTCCGTGCTCTTCGCGCTCTCGATGGACTACCACGTCTTCCTGCTCTCGCGGATCCGGGAGCGCTACGGGCAGACGCGCGACAACAGCGAGGCAGTCGGGTACGGCGTGCGGACGACCGCACGCCTGATCACGGGGGCCGCGCTGATCATCATCGTCGTCTTCTCCGGCTTCGCGACGGGCGACCTCGTCATGTTCCAGCAGATGGGCTTCGGAATCGCGATCTCACTCCTGATCGACGCGACGGTGATCCGGTCGGTGCTCGTGCCCGCCGCGATGGAGCTCCTCGGCGACCGCAACTGGTATCTCCCGGGGTGGCTCGAGTGGCTCCCGCATCTCGAGCTCGAGAGCCCGCGCGAGGACAAGCCCTCCTAGGTCTCGGCGACGAAGCGGGCGATGCGGGCGCCGACCTCGGCGCCCTTGTCCTCCTGGAGGAAGTGCCCCGCGCCGCTGACGATTTCCGCCTCGCCCGCACCGGGGATGTGCGCCGCGATCCGCTCCGCGACGAGCGGCGTGAAGATCGGATCCGAGTCCGAGAAGAGGACGAGCGCGGGCTTCTCCCAGCGCCCGAGTGCCTCCCGCACGCGCAGCATCGGCTCCGTCGAGGGGTGCTCCGGCTCGGTGGGTACGAGCTCCGGGAACGCGATCACGCCCGCCTTCGACTCCGGTACCGGCCAGGGCGCGCTGTAGGCCTCCTCGACCTCGTCGGCCAGCGGCTGGACGCACGAGAGGCCGACGAGCCGGCCCGGCACGAGCTCGGGCCCGTGCCGGCGGACGAAGGCCCGGAAGCGCAGCCACTCCTCCGAGGGCGGGCGTCCCGCGTCGATGCCGGTGTTCAGGACGACGAGGCGGGCGACGCGCTCGGGCTGCTCGACTGCGAAGCGCAGGCCGATCGGGCCGCCCCAGTCCTGCACGACGAGGGTGAGCTCGCGGAGGTCGAGCTCCTCGACGAGCCGGCGGATCGAGGTCGTGTGGGAGTCGTAGGTGTAGCCCTCGGCGGCGAGCGGCTTGTCGGAGCGGCCGAAGCCGAAGTAGTCGGGCGCGACCGCGCGGGCCGACGACACGAGCTCGGGGATGACCTTGCGGTAGAGGTACGACCAGGTCGGCTCGCCGTGCAGGAGGAGCACGGGTGGCCCCGCGCCCTCGTCGAGGTAGTGCAGGCGCAGGCCGTCCTGGTCCACGTAGTGCGGCTCGAACGCATAGCCGGGCAGGCCGTCGAACCGGTCCTCGGGCGTGCGATAGGAATCGGAGGCGGCCATCAGCAGATTCTGCGCAGGCATCGAAAAGCCGCGCAGCGGGAAGCGTGGCTCATGTCGCGTCCACCCGACGAGCCTCTCGACCCCGAGGGGGAGACCGTCATCGACCCCGAGTGGCAGCCGGGGCCCGATCACCACGTGCTGGTCGAGGAGGAGCGAGAGGCTGCTCCGCCGCCACGCCCGCCGCGGCCGACGCTGTGGCCGTGGCTGCTCGGCCTGCTCGTGCTCGTCCTGGCCGGGCTCGGCGCGGCGTTCTACCTCTCGGGCGACGACGAGGAGCCGTCCGCGACGCCCACGACCACACAGCCGACGACGGACTCGACGACGACGAACGACACGACGACGAGTGGCACGACGACGAGCGCGACGACGCAGGCGACGACCGCCGTCGCGACGACCCAGGTGCCCGACCTCGTCGGCGCGCAGTCCGCCGAGGCGCAGGAGACGCTGCGTGAGGCCGGGTTGCGGGCGAACGTCCAGACCGTGCCCTCGGCGCAACCCGGAGGCACCGTGGTGGCGCAGAACCCGGCAGCGGGCACCGAGGTGGACGAGGGCTCGGCCGTGCGCTTGAACGTCTCGGCGGGTGGGACGCCGCCCTCACCGCCCGAGCCGGCGACCGTTCCCGACGTGGTCGGCCTGCAGCAGACCGAGGCCGTGCGCTCGCTGCAGCAGGCAGGCCTGAAGGCATCCGTGCAGCTCGTGCCCTCACAGGAGCCCGAGGCACTCGTCGTCGCGCAGGCCCGCGAGCCCGGCGCGAGCCTTGAACGCGGCGACACCGTCCAGATCAACGTCTCGACGGGCCCGGATCCGGCCCCGACGAGCGCCCTCCCCGACGTCGTCGGGCAGGGCGAGGAAGAGGCGCGCGACGAGCTACGCGCGGCCGGCTTCCGCGTGCAGGTGGTGAAGGTGGACGCTCCCACGCCTGCCGAGGAGGGTCGGGTCGTCGACCAGCAGCCGAGCGACGAGGCGCCGGGCGGCTGGGAGGTCACGCTGACCGTCGGACGTCTCGGCGGCTAGTCCTACGTGGCGTGCGCTCGGGCCTGGGCGCGGTGTCCCTGCGCGGAAGCCGGCTCGGCGTAGTGCTCATCGAGCCAGGCGACGATTGCGTCGTCGCCGCCGATCGCCTCTCCCTCCTCCGTGACGAGGACGGGAATCGAGTCGGCTCCGCTCGCCTCACGAAGCTCGTCCCGGTCCTCCGGCCGGGGCTCGACCTGCATCGCCAGAAAGGGCAGTCCCAGCTCGGTGAGCCGCATGCGCACCCGGTGCGAGTGCGGGCACCATTCGGCCTGGTACAGGGTCAGCACCAGCCTCTCGTCACCGTCACGCCGAGCCCGCAAACCGTCCGGCGACCTATTTCGGCGTCGCTTCGAGCTTGTAGCCGACGCCGTAGCGCGTCTGGATGAACGTATGGCTCGCCGCGCGCTGGTCGATCTTCTCGCGCAGCTTGCGGACGAAGACGTCGACGGTGCGGTCGCGGTGGGAGGCACGGCGGCCCCAGACGCGCTGGAGCAGCTCGTCCCGGGTGAGCACGCGGCCCTGCTCGAGCGCGAGCGCATAGACGAGGCGGAACTCCGTCGGGGTCAGATCCGCGCTCGCGCCGTCCACGTAGGCCTGGACGTTACGGGGGTCGAGGCGCAACTCCTCGATCTCGAGCTCCTCGCCGCGCCGTGACTCCTGCGCACGCGTGCCGCGGCGCGCCGCCGCTCCGACGCGGGCGGCCAGCTCCTTCATCGAGAACGGCTTCACGAGGTAGTCGTCGGCGCCGATCTCCAGCGCGTGGATCCGGTCGTGCTCGGTCCCGCGGGCGCTGACGACGACGATCGGCGTGCCGATCCCCTCGCCGCGGGCCTGCTCGAGCACCTTCCAGCCGTCGAGGCCGGGAAGCATCAGGTCGAGGACGCACACGTCGGGATGCTCGTAGCGCAGACGGGCGAGACCGGTCTCGCCGTTCGCGACGCTCACCGCCTCGAAGCCGGCCGCGCCCAGGTGGCGCGACATGCCCTGGGCGATCACGTCGTCGTCCTCGATGATCAGGACCTTCGTCACCCTGTGCATCATGCAAGGCGGACAGGCTCTCGCGAGGTGAAGGACTGGTATCGGAGTGGTGAACCACGCCTCCCTGGCCGCCTGCGCCTCTCGGCGGGCGGAGCCCGCCTCCGGCGCAGACTCGCGCCGCTCGCGGCGCTCCAGCCGGCGGCCCGTACGCTCGTACTGTTCCACCGGCCTACGCACCGCGAGCGGCGCGCCAGGAAACCGTGGCGTCCTCGTCTGTTAGAACGCGAACGTGAACGCCGATGCGGTGCGCGGCCAGGTGCTCGTGGAGGAGAGCCGCGAGGCCGTCGTCGTGCTCGACGCGGACGGGATCGTCGTCGCCGCCAGTCGGCGCGCGCGGCAGTCGCTCGGCATCCGCGAGGGCGAGCAGGTCTCGCACGACCTGATCGGCGGCGAGCGGGCGCTCGTCGTCCCGTACAGCGTCGACGGCCGCGAGGAGCGGCTCGTCTACGTCTCCGAGGTCGGCGATCTCGCCGCCTACGAGGAGCTCCGCTCCGGTTTCACCGCCGCCGTCTCGCACGAGCTGCGGACGCCGCTCGCGCGGCTGCTCGCGCTGCTCGAGCTCGCGCTGCTCCCGGGCGAGGACGCCGCCGAGCACGTGGAGGGGGCGCGGCGCGAGGTCGAGCAGATCCGCGAGCTGATCGACGAGGTGCTCTTCCTCTCCGAGCTCGAGTCGGGCGCGCGCGTGGTGTCGCTGGGCGCGACGCCCGTGCTGCCGGAGCTGGAGGCCGTCGCGGCCGAGCTGGTGGAGCGCGCCGCCCGCGCCGGCGTGCAGCTCGAGGTCGGCGGCCAGCCCGACGCCGCAATCGAGGTGCGCCCGCGCATGCTCCGGGTGGTCGCGCAGAACCTCGCCGAGAACGCGATCCGCTACGCCGGCCCCGGTGCAACTGCCCGGCTTGCTGTCGAGCGCGAGCCGGACGGCGTCGTGCTGAGCGTCGCGGACGACGGCGCCGGGGTGGACGAGGCCGAGGTCTCGCGGCTCTTCGAGCGCTTCTACCGCGCCGACCGCTCGCGGGCATCCCGCGGCACGGGCCTCGGCCTCGCGATCGTGAAGCACGTCGTCGCCTCGGCGGGCGGGACCGTCGAAGCTCGCAGCTCGCGCGGCCACGGACTCGTCGTGCGCTGCGTCTTTCCTCCGCCGCGCTAGCTGCTTCACCACCCTTTCACCAGATCTTCACCGTGCGGCAGCCCATCCACCATCCCTGCGCCGGAACACTCGGGCCATGACAAACACCACGCCCAGGAAGATCACACTGGTCGCGCTCCTGCTCGCCCTCGTCGCCGCCCTTGCGGCCGGCTGCGGCGGAGACGGACGCGGCGGAGACGACGAGGCGAGCGACGAGACGACCACGGCCGAGGCCACCGGCGAGGGGCTGTCGGGACGCATCCAGGCCGACGGCTCCAGCACGGTCGGGCCCTTCACGACCGCGGCCGCGGAGCGCTTCCGTGACGTCGAGCCCGACGTGCAGATCACCGTCGGCGTCTCCGGGACGGGCGGCGGCTTCGAGCGCTTCTGCCGCGGCGAGACCGACCTCTCCAACGCCTCGCGGGCGATCGACGACGACGAGGCGCAGATCTGCACGGATGCCGCGATCGACTACACGGAGTTCCAGGTCGCGAACGACGCGCTCACGGTCGTCGTGAACACCGAGAACGACTGGGTCGACTGCCTCACCGTCGAGCAGCTGGCGGCGATCTGGGGCCCGGACTCGACCGTGTCGAGCTGGAGCGACATCGATCCCTCCTTCCCCGACGAGAAGCTGACGCTCTTCGGGCCTGGAACGGACTCCGGCACATTCGACTACTTCACCGACGCGATCAACGGCGAGGAGGGCGCGAGCCGCTCCGACTACGCCGCGAGCGAGGACGACAACACGATCGTCACGGGCGTCTCGGGCGAGCCCGGCGGCCTCGGATACTTCGGCTTCTCGTACTTCGAGGAGAACCAGGACACGCTGAAGGCGCTCGAGATCGACGCCGGCGACGGCTGTGTCGCGCCGAGCGTCGAGAACGCGCAGGACGGCACGTACACGCCGCTCTCGCGCCCGCTCTTCGTCTACGCGAAGAACGAGTCGTTCGCCCGTCCCGAGGTTGAGGCGTTCGTTGGCTACATCCTCGAGAACGAGACCGAGATCGCGGAGGCGTCGCAGTTCGTGCCGCTCACCGACGAGCAGCTCGAGCAGGCGCAGGGCGACTTCGACGCCGCAGTCGAGGCAGCGGGCTAGTTGGCCTCAGCGGACCTCACCGCGGGCGCGGGACCGGTTCTCCGCGCCCGCCGCAGGCGGATCGGCGAGGACGTCATCAAGGGCGTCCTCGCCGTCTGCGCACTGATCTCGCTCGCGACCACGGTCGGGATCGTGATCGCGCTCTTCGTGCCGGCCTTCGAGTTCTTCCAGGAGGTCTCGATCGTCGACTTCATCACGGGGACGGAGTGGGCACCGCTGTTCGAGCCGGCCCACTTCGGCGTCCTGCCGCTCGTCGCCGGCACCCTCCTCGTGACGGCGATCGCCGCGCTCGTCGCGCTGCCGCTCGGGCTCGGCTCCGCCATCTACCTGAGCGAATACGCAGGCCCGCGCATGCGGGGCACGCTCAAGCCCGCGCTCGAAGTCCTCGCCGGGATCCCGACGATCGTCTTCGGCTACTTCGCGCTCACGTTCATGACGCCGTTCCTGCGCGACGTCGGGATCCACGTCGACATCTTCAACCCGCTCTCGGCCGGTCTCGTGATGGGCGTCTACCTGATCCCGACGGTGGCGTCGCTCTCGGATGACGCGATGGGCGCGGTGCCCCGCGATCTCCGCGACGGCGCCTACGCGCTCGGCTCGACGAAGGTGCAGGTGGCGACGCGCATCGTCGTGCCGGCCGCGGTCTCGGGGATCGTCGCGTCCTTCGTGCTCGGCATCTCCCGCGCGATCGGCGAGACGATGATCGTGCTCGTCGCGATGGGGCAGCAGCCCAACCTGAGCTTCGACCCACGCGAGGCGTCCGAGACGATGACGGCGTTCATCGCGGCCACAGGGGCGGGCGATATCCCGACGGGATCGCTCGAGTACAAGACGATCTTCGCCGTCGGCGCGACGCTGTTTCTGATGACCTTCGTGATGAACATCGTCGCGATCAGGCTCGTGCGCAGGTATCGCGAGGTCTACGAATGAGTCGCTCGCCTTCGGCTCGCTCCCGCGGGGGAAACCATGTTTCCCCCGCGAGCCCCCTTCTTCGTCCTGTGGGGGGACTTCCAAGTCCCCCCACACCCCCCAAAGCTCATTGGCCGGAGCTGGGCCAATGAGTCGCTGGCTGAAGAGCGGGCTCTTCCAGCTTGCGCTGATCTTTTCGCTCGGCGTCGGCTTCATCATGCTCGGGGCGCTGCTCGTCGACGTCTTCAAGGACGGGTTGCCTTATCTCGACATGGCGTTGTTCACCAACCCGCCCTCGACCGACCCGGAGATCGCCGGGGCGCGGCCCGCCATCCTGGCGACGCTCTACATGGGTGGGCTCCTGCTGCTCTTCGCCGTCCCGATCGGCGTCCTCACGGCGGTCTACCTGGAGGAGTACGCGGACAAGACGCGCTGGTACAACCGCCTGCTCGAGATCAACATCCAGAACCTCGCCGCCGTGCCCTCGATCGTGTACGGCATCCTCGGGCTCGCGTTCCTCGTGCGCGGGCTCGGGATCGGGCGCGTGCTGCTCGCGGGCGCGATGATCCTGACCCTCGTTGTCCTGCCGACCGTGATCATCGCCTCGCGAGAGGCGCTCCGCGCGGTGCCGGACTCGATCCGCCAGGGCGGCTACGCACTCGGTGCGACGCAGTGGCAGGTGGTCTCCCGGCAGGTGCTGCCGGCCGCCGTCCCCGGGATCGCGACCGGCTCGATCCTCGCCCTCTCGCGGGCGATCGGCGAGACCGCGCCGCTGATCCTGATCGGAGCGGTCACGTACATCGCGTTCGACCCGACGATCCTCGGTCCGTTCACGGCGCTGCCGATCCAGATCTACAGCTACCTGCGGCTCCCGCAAGAGGAGTTCAAGCTGCTCGCGGCTGCCTGCATCATCGTCCTCCTCGGGATCCTGCTGACGCTGAACGCGTTCGCGATCTGGATCCGCAACCGCTACCGAAGAACATGGTGACCATGACCCCACAGATCGAGCTCGCGTCCGTGGCCGACCGCGAGTTCACGCAGCGCGAGGCCGTCTTCGAGGTGCGCGACCTGGCCGTCGACTACAACGGGAGCGTCGCCATCCGCGACGTCTCGCTCGACGTCTTCCGCAATTCCGTGACGGCCTTCATCGGTCCCTCCGGCTGCGGCAAGAGCACGTTCATCCGCTGCTTCAACCGGATGAACGATCTCGTGCCCGGCGCCCACGTGCACGGCGACGTGCGCTACCACGGCAAGGACCTCTATGCCGGCGACGTCGACCCCGTCGAGGTGCGGCGCCGGATCGGGATGGTCTTCCAGAAGCCGAACCCGTTCCCGAAGTCGATCTACGACAACATCGCCTTCGGTCCGCGCGTGCTCGGGATGAAGGACAACCTGGATCAGCGGGTCGAGTCGGCCCTCCAGCGCGCCGCGCTCTGGGACGAGGTGAAGGGCCGCCTGAAGGAGTCGGCGCTCGGGCTCTCCGGCGGCCAGCAACAGCGGCTCTGCATCGCCCGCTGCCTCGCCGTCGAGCCGGACGTGATCCTGATGGACGAGCCGGCCTCCGCGCTCGACCCGATCTCGACGACGCGCATCGAGGACCTGATGCACGAGCTGAAGCAGCACTACACGATCGTGATCGTCACCCACAACATGCAGCAGGCGGCACGGGTCGCCGACATGACCGCCTTCTTCAGCGTCGACGTCGCGCCCGATGGAGGCGCCCGCACGGGGATCCTGGTCGAGTACGACCGGACCTCGAAGATCTTCACGACCCCCGCCGACAAGCGCACGGAGGACTACGTGACCGGACGGTTCGGATGAGCGAGGAAAGGCACGTGGCGCGGATCAGCTTCCAGGAGGAGCTCGACGAGCTCGAGCTCGCCCTCAGGACCGAAGGCGAGCTCGTGCTCCGCTCCCTGCGGGGCGCCGTCGAGGCTGTCTGCTCCCAGGATCTCGAGCTGGCCGACGAGGTGATCGCGTTCGATGACGACATCGACACGCAGTACTTCGCCGTCGAGCAGGGCGTCGAGCTCCTGCTCGCGCGGCAGACTCCCGTCGCGAGCGACCTCCGCCTCGTGCTCGCGCTCCTCAAGGACAACCTCCACCTGGAGCGGATGGGGGACCTCTGCGTGACGATCGCGAAGCTGACCAAGTTGACGAAGGGCCTGCCGCCGGACGAGGCGCTGCTGGAGGGCTTCAAGGAGATGGGAGAGCGCGCCGAGCAGATGATCCGGGTCGCCCTCCGCTCGCTCGAGCAGCGCGACCGCGTCGCCGCGGAATCGCTCCTCGAGCTCGACGAGCTGATCGACCGCGCGAACCGCCGGGTCGTCAACCACCTGCTCGAGCTCGGCACCGACGCGGAGCGCCGCGAGTGGGGGCTCCGGATGATCCTCGTCTCGCGCTGCCTCGAGCGGATCGGCGACCACGCCGTCGACGTCGGCGAGCAGACCGCCTACCTCGTCACGGGCGAGTTCCGGGAGTTCACCGACGCCTCGCATTGACGAGGCTCACCGGCCCGTCGCCGGGCCGGACGCGTACGTCCAGCGGAAGCGGTCACTGCGGCGCAGCACGTCGTCGCGGTAGACGCGGCGCGCGTACTCGACCGTGAAGCCGCCCGCGCCGCGGAAGGCATAGGACTTGCCCATGGTCGACTCGACGCGCCGGCCGAGCCGCTCGGTGACGAAGCGAACGCTGATCGAGTCGGAGGTCGTCTCGAGCTCGATCGTGACCGGGGAGGGCCAGTCGTTCCGGAACACGAGCTCGGGGCCGCCCCACGAGATCGTGGCCTCCCGCCCGCGTGGGTAGCGGTCGATGTAGATCGTGTGCGGCTGGTGCTCGACCAGCTGGAGCCCGGCGAAGAAGGCGCCGTTGTAGAGCATCGTCGCCACCTGGCTGATGCCACCGCCGACGGAATCGACGAGGTGGCTGCCCGAGATCATCGGCGCCGGCACGAACCCCGCCTCGATCGTGCGCTCGCCCAGCGCCTCGTTCATCGAGAAGGTGCCGCCGGCCGGGATCACCGTTCCGTTCAGGAGCTCGACCGCGCGCTCGATGTTGACGACGCGCGGCTCGTCGGGCGTAAAGCGCGTCGTGAAGCGCGAGACCACCTCGGGTGTCGCGGTGGGAGGCGGCTCGGCAGCCGGAGGAGCGGCCGGAGCCGTCGGCACGGCCGGAGCCGGTGGGTGGGGAGTCGTGATCGCAGGCTCGCGCTCCGGGAGCCGGAGGTCGCCCGCGCGGACGGCGGCGGCTGCTGCTCCGAGGCTAAGGCCGAGCGCGACGAGCAGGAGCGCGGCGAGTGGCCGGAGCCGGCGTGGCAGGCTGCGCGGAGCGGTCGGGAGGACGCTCACATCGACTCCCGTCCACGGCCGGACGCGACTCGTTCGGGCCGGTGTGTCGTCGCTTGCTCATCTCTTGTTGCAACGACGGCGGGGGAGAGCCTGTTCCCCTGAGGGGTTCACCGGTTCCCCACCACAAGTTCACCTTCTTTCAGCCCACATGCCGTCGGGGCGGATCGACACTCCTCGCGGTCGTTCCTATCGAACAGGGGAGAACGAGTGATGAAGAAGATCATCGTGTTGGCGGCGCTCGCAGCCGCCGCGCTCGCGGCGTCTGCGGCCGCCGGCGTCACCGCGCTCAGCGGCACGATCACCGCCGACGGCTCCAGCACGGTCGGGCCGTACGCGATCGCAGCTGCGGAAGGCTTCCAGAAGAAGAACAAGGGCGCACGCGTCACCGTCGGGATCTCCGGTACCGGGGGCGGCTTCGAGCGCTTCTGCCGCGGCGAGACCGATCTCGCGAACGCGTCTCGGGCGATGCGGAACTCGGAGGCGATCCTCTGCCGCGACGCGGGGATCAAGTGGATTGCGTTCACGGTCGCGAACGACGGCATCTCGGTCGTGGTCAACAAGCAGAACACGTGGGTGGACTGCCTCACGACCGCCGAGCTGAAGACGATCTGGAACACCGGCTCGAAGGTGCAGAGCTGGCGCGACATCCGTCCGAGCTTCCCGGACGTCGAGCTGAAGCTGTTCGGCCCCGGGACCGACTCCGGCACGTTCGACTTCTTCACCGAGGTGATCAACGGCAAGGCCAAGGCGAGCCGGAGCGACTTCCTGGCGACCGAGGACGACAACATCATCGTCCAGGGAGTCGCGGGCGAGCGTGGCGGCCTGGGCTACTTCGGCTTCTCCTACTTCGAGGAGAACGCGGACAAGCTCAAGCTCGTGAAGGTCGACAACGGCAGCGGCTGCACCGCGCCGAGCGTGGCCACGGTGCAGAAAGGCCAGTACAAGCCGCTGGCCCGGCCGCTCTTCATCTACGCCAAGCGCACGTCCTTTCGCCGCCCGGTCGTGGCCGGCTACTTCGGGCACGTCTTCAACAACGAGAAGGCGATCGCGAAGCGCGCCGGCTTCATCGCGCTGACCGACCGCCAGCTGAAGAAGGCCCGCTACCAGTACCGGCAGGCGCTGAAGGCGAACAGCAAGGTCTGACCGCTCCACCGCAACGGGACCGATCCGGGCGCCGCGAGAGCGGCGCCCGGTCGTTCACCGGGCCTAGGCGATCCGCTCGGCCGGAGCGGGAACCTCGGCGCCCTCGAGCACGAGGCGTGCGAGCTCCCAGGCCGCGGCGGCGAAGGGGTCGCGATCGAGCCCGTAGTCGGCTGTGAAGTCGACGGCGCCGTTCAGCTCGAGCACTGTCCAGCCACCGTGGCCGTTCGGGAGCAGGTCGACGCCGAGTAGCTCGGCGCCTGCCGCCTCCGCCGCGCGGATAGCGAGCTGGCAGGCGGCCTCGGTGGGCGTCACGGGGACGCGCACGGCGCCGAGCGCGACGTTTGTCCGCCACTCGCCGCGGCGCGCGACGCGGGAGATCGCGCCGACGACGACGCCGCTCGCGACGACGATGCGCAGATCGGAGCCCTGCGGCGGCACGAGCTCCTGCACGATCGCACCCTGCCGGCGGTACCAGGGCCGGCGCTCGAGCTCGACGACATGGCGGAGCAGCTCGCGCTCGTCCCGACAGAGGACGACGTCCGTTCCCCAGCTGCCGAAGCGCGGCTTGACGACGACCGGGGTCTCGAGCGCCGGCAGCGGCTGTTCGGATTCGAGCAGGCGTGTGCGCGGGTGGGGCAAGCCCGCGCGGTGCATGAGCCGGGCGGTCAGGAGCTTGTCGTGCGCCGAGAGGAGAGCGCTGGCGCGGTTGAGCGTGCGCACACCGCGGGCGGCGAGCGACCCCAGCGCCCAGAGGCCGTCGTCGACCCCGTCGAGCGTAGGCAGCACGTCCAGTCGCCCGAGCGCAGCGTCCGTCGGGGCGAGCAGCTCGAGCGCGCGCTCGGGCCGCATCACGCGGAAGTCGATCCCGCGCGGCGCGGCGGCCGCGAGCGCCGCGTTCGTCTCGGTGGCCCGCTGGGCGACGAGGGCGAGCTGCATGGACCCTGTGTGCCAGTTGCGTGTGGGCTCCGCAAGGCTTCGCGCCGGTTCGACGCCGGACGTTCACCAGCCCGAGATGTGTTCAGGCGGGGGCGGTGGCGAGCCTGCGCGCCTGCCAGCGGCGGGCCGTGAAGGCGGCGGCGGCGATCCCGGCGGCGAGCGCGAAGACGAGCGCGTCGCCGGCCGGCAGGCGGGTCAGCAGCTCCATCGCCGCGCCGACGGCTGCGGCGCAGGGGATCGTCATCACCCAGGCGACCATGATGCTGCCGGCAACGCCCCAGCGCACCGCCGAGAGCCGCCGGCTCGCTCCGGCGCCCATCACCGAGCCGGTGATCGTGTGGGTCGTCGAGACGGGGAAGCCGTAGTGGGCGGTCGTCCACAGGATCGCCGCGCACGCGGTCTGGGCGGAGAACCCCTGCGGCGGGTCGAGCTTCGCGATCCGCGTGCCGAGCGTCTTGATGATCCGCCAACCGCCGGCATAGGTGCCGGCCGCCATCGCCAGCGCGGCGCTTGCGATCACCCACGTCGGAGGGTCGGCGCCCGCCTCGAGGTGCCCTCCTGCGACCAGCGCCAGCGCGATGATCCCCATCGTCTTCTGCGCGTCGTTCGTCCCGTGCGTGAACGCGACGAAGCCGCCCGAGACGAGCTGGAGCCGGCGGAAGACCCTGTTCACGGTGCCCGGCGAGCGCCGCCGGATCACCCAGGTGACCGCGACCATCAGCGCCGCGGCGCCGAACAGCCCGGCGAACGGGGCGATCAGCGAGGGCAGCAGGACCTTGTCCTTGATCCCGTCCCACTTGACGACGTCGAGCCCGGCCGCGGCGACGGCGGAGCCGAGCACGCCGCCGATCAGGGCGTGGCTCGAGCTGGAGGGCAGCCCGAAGTACCACGTGATCAGGTTCCAGGTGATCGCGCCGACCAGTCCGGCGAGGACGACGTCGAGGGTGATCGCTTCCGCGTCGACGATCCCGCTCGCGATCGTCGCGGCCACCTCGAGCGAGACGAACGCGCCGGCGAAGTTGAGCACGGCCGAGCTCGCGACGGCGGCCCGAGGCGACATCGCCCGCGTCGAGACGCTCGTGGCGATCGAGTTGGCGCTGTCGTGGAAGCCGTTCGTGAAGTCGAAGAAGAGCGCCACGGCGACGACGGCGGCGAGCGTCAGCTCCTCCATCGGATGCTAGGCGTTCTTGACCGCGATGTTCGCGACCACGTTGGCCGCCGTCTCGCAGGCGTCGATCGCCTGCTCGAGGCCGTCGTAGATGTCCTTCCACCGGATCACGATCAGCGGGTCGATGCGGTCGTCCCGGAAGAGGGCGGCGATCGCGTCGTGCACCACCCGGTCGGCCTCGTCCTCGAGCCGCTTCAGCTCGAGGAGCGGCTCCTGGATCCCGCGCAGGCCCTTCAGGCGCGAGAGCGCGAGCGAGAGCTGCTCGACCGCCTGAACGAGGATGCGGCACTGGTCGACGGCGTGCTTCGTCGTCGACTCGATTCCGTACAGGCCAAGCAGGTCGCTGACCTCTTCGATGTAGTCGACGACGTCGTCGAGCTTCGTCGCGAGCTCGTAGATGTCCTCGCGGTCGAACGGCGTCACGTACTGCGTGTTCAGGAGCTGGATCAGGTCCCGAGTAATCGTGTCGCCCTCGGTCTCGATCGCCTTCACGTCGGCCTGGCTGACCGCCGAGTTGGGGTAATCGCGGAAGCGGATCTCCGCCTGCTGCGCGCATTCGAGGGCGTTCTCGCCGGCGCGGGCGAAGAGGTCGTAGAACTCCGTCGGGCGGGGAACGAGGCTCAGGCGCACCGGGGCTGTTTACCAGAAGTTCACCCGACGGGAAGCGTGCAGCTCTCAGCGGTGCAACCGCGAGGGCCACCACGAGCGCTCGCCGAGGAGGAACGCGACGGCGGGGACGAGCAGGCTCCGCACGACGAACGTGTCGATCAGGACGCCGAGCGCGACTGCCAGGCCGAGCTGGAAGAGCTGCTCCAGCGGCAGCAGCGTGAGGACGAGGAACGTGCCGGCCAGGATCAGCCCGGCGCTCGTGATCACGGCTCCCGTGCGCTCGAGGCCGGCGACGACGCCCGCACGGGAGCCGCGGACGCGCGCCTCCGTGCGCACCCGCGCCATCAGGAAGATGTTGTAGTCGACGCCGAGCGCGACTGTGAAGAGGAACACGAGTGTCGGGAGGGTCGCGTCGCTGCCCGGCGAGTCGAAGACGTAGCGGAAGGCGAGCAGGGCGAGCCCGAGCGTGGCGGCGAAGGAGAGCACGACGCTAGCGACGAGGTAGAGCGGCGCGACGACGGCCCGCAGGAGCGCGACGAGGATGGCCAGGATCGCGAGCAGCGTCAGCGGCACGATCAGCGACGCGTCGCGGCGTGCGGCGGCGCGCGTGTCCGTCTCCTCCGCCGTCGGCCCTCCAATGAGGCCGTCGGGATCTGCGCCGCGCACCGCGTCGCGGATGCCCTCGATCGCTGCGACCGCCTCGTCCGAGTACGGATCCCGGTTGAGCGTCACGGCGAGCCGCATGAGCTCGCCGTCGTCGCTCTCGTCCCCGCGGCGAACCGCTGCGACGAGCGGCGCACCGTGGAGGGCAGCCTCGACGGCGCTCGCGCGGTCCTTCGACACGATGGCGTCCGTCGTCGCTCCCTCGCCCGCGGGGAACGAACCGGCAAGAGCCGCCTGGCCGTCCACCGCCTCGACCTCGCCACGGAAGCTGCCGCCGAAGCTCAGCCCGGGTAGGTCGACGAGATTGCCCAGGGCTGCGAGAGCGAGAGCGGCGGTCGTCGTGGCCGCGACGAGGGTGGGCCGAGCGGCGACGGTGCGGCCGACTCGTGTCCAGATGCCCGTCGGGGCGTGCTCGCCGGCGTCGACGTGCGGGACGGCGGGCCAGAAGGAGCGACGGCCGAGGATCGCCAGCAGCGCAGGGAGCAGGGTCAGACCCGCGAGGACGGTGACGGCGACGCCGAGCGCGAGCACGGGGCCGAGTGCCGCCGTCGACTCCAGATCCGCGACGAGCAGCACGAGCATCGCCGCGACGACGGTGCCGCCACTGGAGAGGATCGCGGGCGTGCTCTCGCGTGCCGCCGCTGCGATGGCCGGTCCCGCCCGCTCCTGCACGCGCAGCTCCTCGCGGGCGCGGGAGACGAGCAGCAGGCAGTAGTCGGTGCCGGCGCCGAACATGAGGATGATCAGGATTCCCGTCACCTGACCGTTCACGGAGATCGCACCGATCTCCACGAGCCCGTACACGAGCGCCGCGGCGACGACGTAGGCGAAGGCGACGACGACGAGCGGCACGAATGCGATCACCGGTGAGCGATAGAGGAGCAGCAGGAGGGCGAGGATCAGTGCGGACGTGACGGCGAGCAACGTGACGTCGATCTGCTCGAAGACGGCGACGGCGTCGACCGAGATCCCGGCCGGCCCGGTCACCCAGCGGTCGAGTCCCTCTCCGGACGGCTCGAGCTCGCGCAGCCGCTCGACGACGAGCTCCAGTCCCTCCGTCGTCTGCGCGGTGACCGGCACCGCCGCGACTGCGGTGCGGCCGTCCGGAGCGAGCTTGGGCTCCCCCGGCGCTAGCGTCTCCGGCAGGTCCGCCGCGCGAACGGCGGCGACGAACTCGCCGATCCGCGCACGGTCGGCGGCTGTGAGGCCGTCCTCGCGCTGCCACACTACGAGCGCCGGCGTGACGCGCCCCGCTGTGAACCGGTCCTCGACGATGTCGAGGAGCTCGCGCGACTCGGAGCTCCCGGGCAGGAACGAAGCGGGGTCGTTCACCGTCGACTCCTGGAGCCGTGGTTGGAGCGGCCCCAGCGCCACCGCCGCGACCAGCCAGGCCGCCACGACGACCCAACGGCCCCTCGTGCCGGTCGTGAACCCGGCCAGCACGTCTACGAGAGCGCGTCGACGAGCAGCCGCTGGAAGTGGGCGATCAGCCGTTCGGATTCGACGAGCAGGTGGCCGTGCTCGAGCCCGCCCGCCCGCATCCCCCGCTGCACGCGCTCCACGAGCACGGTGTCCTCGGCGCCGACCTGCGCGTCGAACTCGAGCATCTCGCGCGTCCACGCCTCGTCGACGTCGGGCCCGACGAAGTAGTCGAGGAAGCGCCCGGTCCGCTCGGGTGCGAGCGGCACGATCGGGCCGATCGAGAGATTCGCGTGGCCCGGCATGACGTTGATCGTCAGGTTCGGCCAGAGGAAGTGGAACTGCCCGCGCGCCACCTCGCCAGTGGGGTCGAATGCGCCTTGCCAGCGATCCTTGACAGGCCCGTACTGGCTGGAGAACCAGCGGCTCTCCTCCAGCCGGTAGGCGTCCTCCGACACGTCCACCACCTTCGAGAAGGATGGATGTGCGACCTGGCAGTGGTAGCACTCGAGGAAGTTCTCGGCGCACACCTTCCAGTTCGCCTCGTACTCGGAGCTCGCGCGGTGATGGAACCGGAGCGTGTCGACGTCGAGGCCGGCGTCGGAGACGAGCTCCGGGAGCTCACCCAGCGTGTCCGCGAGCGGCGCGGCGTCGGGATCCGGGTTGACGAAGACGAACGGGCCCCACGTGTCGACCGGGAGGCGCACGAGCCCGAGAGCATCCCGGTCGAAGTCCGGGTCGCGGTCGGCGCGCGGCGCCGAGCGCAGCGTTCCGTCCAGCCCGTACGTCCAGGCGTGGTACGGGCACTGGAGCGTCTCGCGCCGGCCTTCGCCCTCGCATACGAGCGAGCCGCGGTGGCGGCAGACGTTCAGGAAGGCGCGCAGCTCTCCCTCTTTGTCGCGCACGACGACGACTGGGACTCCGCCCGCGTCGGCCGTGCAGAACGAGCCCGGCTCGGCAACCTGGTCGGTCCGGCCGGCGTACTGCCAGGTGCAACTGAAGACCCGCTCGCGCTCCAGCTGCAGCACGGCGGGGTCGGAGTACCAGCTCCAGGGGATCGTGCGGCTCTCCACAGCGGCGAATCTAGACGTCGCGGTAGCGCGCCTGCACGAAGCAGTAGACCGCGTAGGCGATCAGGCCGACCGCGAGCGAGCCGAGCAGGAAGCCGCCGTAGGGCTGGCGCGCGACCTCGTACAACGCTGCGTCGAGCCCCGCCGCCTCCTGCGGGTCGAACTCCCACGCGGCCTTCGCGAGGAACGCGCCGATCAGCCCGAAGACGACGAACCGGGCGAGGTGTCCGACGACGCCGACGCCGGTCGCCGCCGTCTCCTCGGCCTCGGTCATCTTCTCCGTCTCGAGCTTCTTGCGGAAGTTGCACGTCACGGCGCGGTAGCCGTTGAAGATCGCGGCGCCGAGGAATCCCGCAGCGGCCGCGAAGACCAGATAGCGGCCGAACGGCAGCCCGAGCACGCCCGCGGTGGCCTGGTCCTCCTGCGCGCCGCCGCCGCTCTCGCTCTCCGCGCCGACGATCTTCAGCACCGTGAGCACGCAGAGGCCGCCGTACCAGGCGCCCTTGGCGACGTTGCCGGCACGCTTCGCGAGTGCCTTCGCCCGCTCGCCCTCGGCGTCCCGGTCGAGCAGTCCCTGCGCCAGCCGCCACGCCGCGTACCCGGCGAGCCCGAGCGCGAGGATCGTGAGCAGGAGCTTCCCGAGCGGCTGCGCTGCGATCGCCCGCAGGGCGCCGTCCTTGTTCGGGTCCTCGCCCCGCGCTCCGACGGCGACCTTGATCGCCAGGATCCCGATCACGGCATAGAGGACACCCTTGGCGACGAGGCCCGCGCGGCCGAGTCGCTCGACCCAGGGGCTCTGGCCCGCCCGGCGGCCCTTGGCGGCAATCGATTCGGTACTGCTCACGACACTGGCGTGCCCGGACGGCGCAGATCTCACTCCGGCTGCTGCGAAGCGGCGTAGCGGAAGCAGTCCGTGACGTGGTCGTTCACGAGCCCGGCCGCCTGCATGAAGGCGTAGCAGGTCGTCGGCCCGGTGAACCGGAAGCCGCGACGCTTCAGCTCCTTGCTCAGCGCCTGCGACGCGGGCGTCTGCGCAGGGATCTCGGCCGCGGTGCGCCAGGCGTTCACGCGTGTCGTGCCGTCGACGAACGACCAGAGGAGCTCCGAGAGCGGCCGGTCGAGGGCCAGCGTCGCGCGGGCGTTCCCGATCACCGCCTCGATCTTGCCGCGATGGCGGACGATGCCTGTGTCCCCGAGAAGACGCCCGACGTCGCGCTCGCCGAAGCGGGAGATCGCGTCGATGTCCCAGCCCGCGAACGCCTGCCGGTAGCCCTCGCGCTTGCGCAGGATCGTCGCCCACGAAAGCCCGGCTTGGGCGCCCTCGAGCATCAGCAGCTCGAAGAGCCGGCGCTCGTCCTGCACCGGCACGCCCCACTCGTCGTCGTGGTAGGCGACGTACAACGGATCGTCCTCGGGCACCCAGCCACAACGCGTCGGCATAGACGAACGCTAACTGCAGCAAGATCGCCGATCAAAGCGCTGGTCGGGGACGCGACGCGGCCCCTTCAGGAGCTTGCCGTGGGCATGGCTAGCCCATGCCCACGCAGCTCTTGACCGGGCGCGAGCACGGGCTTTGCCCATGCTCGCTGCAGTAGGGTGAACCGGCCATGGCGACAATCCTCTGCGTGCTCTACGACGATCCCGTGGACGGCTACCCGCCTGCGTACGCGCGGGACGACGTGCCGTCGATCGAGCGCTACTTCGACGGCCAGACGACACCGACGCCGGAGGGGATCGACTTCACACCGGGGGAGCTGCTCGGCTGCGTGTCGGGGGAGCTGGGACTGCGGTCGTTCGTGGAGGGGAGGGGGCACCGTCTCGTCGTCACAGCCGACAAGGATGGTCCCGACTCGGTCTTCGAGCGTGAGCTCCCGGAGGCCGATGTGGTCATCTCGCAGCCCTTCTGGCCCGCCTACCTGACCGCGGAGCGCATCGCAGCCGCGCCCAACCTGAAGCTGGCGCTGACCGCCGGGATCGGCTCCGACCACGTCGACCTGGCGGCGGCCATCGAGCGGGGGATCACGGTGGCCGAGGTCACCTACTCCAACAGCATCAGCGTCGCCGAGCACGTGGTGATGCTGATCCTCGGCCTCGTGCGCAACTACATCCCATCCCATCAGGTCGTGCTGGACGGCGGCTGGAACATCGCCGACTGCGCGGCGCGCTCCTACGACCTGGAGGGAATGCAGGTAGGCACCGTGGCGGCCGGAAGGATCGGGTCGGCGGTGCTGCGCCGGCTGAAGCCGTTCGAGGTCGGCCTGCATTACACCGACCGGCACCGGCTCGCGCCCGGGGTGGAGGAGGAGCTGGGCGTCACGTTTCACCCGACGGTGGAGTCGCTCGTCGAGGTGTGCGACGTCGTCACGATCAACGCTCCTCTGCATCCGGAGACCGAGCACCTCTTCGACGAGGAGCTGATCGCGCGGATGAAGCGCGGCGCGTTCCTCGTCAACACCGCGCGCGGGAAGATCTGCGATCGGGACGCCGTCGCGCGAGCGTGCGAGTCCGGCCGGCTGGCCGGGTACGCCGGCGACGTCTGGTTCCCGCAGCCAGCCCCGCAGGACCATCCCTGGCGCGCGATGCCGCACCACGGGATGACGCCGCACGTCTCCGGGACGAGCCTCTCGGCGCAGGCCCGCTACGCCGCCGGTGCCCGCGAGATCCTCGAGTGCTGGTTCGACGGCCGCCCGATCCGCGAGGAGTACCTGATCGTCGACGGCGGCCGGCTCGCCGGTGCAGGCGCGCACGCGTACAGCCCGGGCGACGCGACGGGCGGGTCGGACGAGGCGGCGCGCTTCAGCGGGTGATGACGCGGCGGTAGCGCCAGATCGCCAGCGTCCCGAAGACGACGGCGATCACGATCGACCAGACGATCGCCAGCCAGATGTCGCTGCCCGCCGGTGTCCCCACGAAGAGCGCGCGGACCGCGTCGACCATCGTCGTGAAGGGGTTGTTCTCGGCCACCGGCTGCAGCCAGCTCGGCATCGACTCCACCGGCACGAACGCGGAGGAGAGGAACGTGACCGGGAAGAGGATGGTGAAGCCGTAGGCGTTCGAGGCCTCCGGCGACGAGGCGGCCAGGCCGAGGAAGGCGAACACCCACGAGAACGCGTAGCCGATCAGGAGTAGCAGCAGGATTCCCGCCACGACCTCGAGGAAGCTCGTCGAGAAGCGGAACCCCACCGCTAGCCCGACCGCGAGCATGACGACGAGCTGCACGATGTTCGTGCTGACGTCGGCGAGCGTGCGGCCCGTCAGGACGGCCGAGCGCGACATCGGCAGCGAGCGGAAGCGGTCCATCAGACCCTTCTTCAGGTCCTCGGCGAGCCCGAGCGCGGTGACGAACCCGCCGAACACCATCGACTGGACGATGATCCCCGGGATCAGGAAGTCGACGTAGTCGAGGCCGGGCGTCTGGATCGCGCCGCCGAAGACATAGACGAAGAGCAGCACGAACATGACCGGCTGGATCGTGAAGCCGACCAGCAGGTCGGGCTGGCGCGGGATCCGCAGGACGCTGCGCTTGGCCAGCACGAGCATGTCCGAGATCTCGTGATTGACGGAGCTCATCGGTCCGGCACCTCCTCGGCGCCGTCCTCGGTGGCGTGACCGGTCAGCTGCAGGAAGACGTCGTCGAGGGTCGGCCGGCGCAGAGCGATGTCCTCGATCCCGAGCCCGGCGTCGTCGAGGCGCCGGACCGATTCGGCGATGGCGCCGCTGCGCTCGCGCAACTGGACGAGGACGGAACCGTTCTCGAGCGCCGGCGTGCCACAGGTCAGCCCCGCGAGCGCGGCGACGGCGTCCTCGCCGCGGCCGTGATCGTCGAGGCGGATCTCGAGCCGCTCGCCTCCCACCTGCGCCTTCAGCTCGTCGGGTGTGCCCTCGGCGATCACGAGCCCGTGGTCGATCACCGCGATCCGGTCGGCGAGGCGGTCGGCCTCGTCGAGGTACTGCGTCGTCAGGAGGACGGTCGTGCCCTCCGCGACGAGAGCCTCGATCGCCTCCCAGAGGGCGATGCGGCTACGCAGGTCGAGGCCCGTCGTCGGCTCGTCCAGGAACAGGATCGGTGGGCGCGCGACGAGAGCAGCGGCGAGGTCGAGCCGCCGCCGCATGCCGCCGGAATACGTGCGTACGAACCGCTTGCCAGCCTCGGCCAGGTCGAAGGTCTCGAGCAGCTCGGTCGCGCGGTCGCGCGAGACGCGGCCGCCGAGGTGGTAGAGCCGGCCGACCATCTCCAGGTTCTCGAAGCCGGTCAGGTTCTCGTCCACGGCCGCGTACTGGCCGGCGAGCCCGATCCGCTCTCGGACCCGGGCCGCGTCGCGGACAACGTCGAGGCCTGCGACGCGCGCCTCGCCACTGTCCGGCTGGAGCAGCGTGGTCAGGATCCGGACCGCGGTCGTCTTGCCCGCGCCGTTCGGCCCGAGCAGCCCGAAGACGCTTCCGACCTCGGCGTTCAGGTCGACGCCGCCCAGGGCGACGACGTCCCCGTAGCGCTTGGTCAGCCCTCTGGTCTCGACTGCGGCGGTGCTCGACACCCTCGGCAAGCTACCGGAGCAAGCTAGGCTCCCGGCCGATGAGCCGGGATCCGGACATGAACGTCGTCGGCGGGGCGCTGCAACCATGCTCGAACGCGCCGCTGACGGGATTCTTCCGCGACGGCTGCTGTGCCACCGGCCCGGAGGACGCCGGCAGCCACACGGTGTGCGCGGTGATGACCGAGCCCTTTCTCGAGTTCAGCCGCCTGGCCGGGAACGACCTCTCGACGCCGCGGCCGGAGTGGGGCTTCGCCGGTCTCGAGCCGGGTGACCGCTGGTGCGTCTGCGCGTCGCGCTGGCTCGAGGCAGACGACGCCGGCTGCGCGCCGCCAGTCGTCCTCGGCGCCACGCATGCCCGCGCGCTCGAGGTGGTGCCGATCGAGCTGCTGAACGCCCGCGCGCAAGCAATTGATTCGATCTGACGCTACGATCGCCACCCGGCGGTAACGGGCCGCCAGACATCGAATAGAAGGGGTCTCATGCACAGGATCAACCGGCGGGTGCGCTTCGGCGTGCTCGGCTCACTCGCGGCTGTCGCCGTCAGCGTCACCGCTCTGGCCGCGAGTGCGGCGCCGACCACGGTCGTCGTCACCCAGAACAGCACGAGCTGGCAGCAGGTGGACACGCGTCCTGGTGGCGCCCACGAGTTCACCGAGGAGTACGGCGCACCCGCCGGCCTCGGCACGGGCTCGCTCGAGCTCACGACCGACGCGACCACGGCCGCCAAGGCCGACTACTTCACGTTCGCTCACGCGGGCACGCCGCTTGCGGACGTGACCGACCTCTCCTACTGGACGTATCAGGCCGTTGGGCAGCTTCCGCACGCGGACGCCTCGTACCAGCTCCAGATCGATGCGGACGGCACGGTCGGTGACGGCGCCGGGTTCACGACGCTCGTCTTCGAGCCGTACCAGAGTGGCATCGTGGGTGGCGGCGTGATCGTGCCCGCCATCTGGCAGCAGTGGGATGTCGACGCGGGCCAGTTCTGGTCGTCGCGTGCCGTTGCTGACGGCACGTGCGTCCTCGCGCCGGGCGCCGGCGGCGCGCCGTTCTACAACCTGGCGACGCTGCAGACCATCTGCCCCGACGCCGTTGTGATCGGGATCGGCGTCAACATCGGCACGTTCAACCCCGGCTACACGGTCGCGACCGACGGGGTGCAGTTCAACGACACGACCTACGACTTCGAGCTCGGCCGCACGCCGGCGACGAAGGACGACTGCAAGAACGGGGGCTGGGCGACGTTCAACGACCCGGCCTTCAAGAACCAGGGCGACTGCGTCAGCTACGTGAACACGCGCGGCTAGAGCCGACTGCCCGCGGAGCCGGGGGGACGCCCAGCGTCCTCCCGGCCACCGCTCTCTGCATACTCGCGGGCGATGAGCCTCCTCGAAGCGATCGTGCTCGGCATCGTCCAGGGCCTGACCGAGTTCCTGCCAATCTCGAGCAGCGCGCACCTGCGCATCGTCCCTGCCTTCGCCGGCTGGGAGGATCCGGGCGCGGCCTTCACGGCCGTGACGCAGCTCGGTACGATCGCCGCCGTTCTCCTCTATTTCCGCCACGATCTCGCCCGGATCGCAGTCGCATGGGGCGCGAGCGTCGTGCGGCGCGACCGTCGGCACGGGCCTGACGCCCGCTTGGGCTGGATCATCTTTCTCGGCACGATCCCCATCGGCCTCTTCGGCCTCGTCTTCAAGGATCAGATCGAGTCGGGCGCGCGCAGCCTCTACCTGATCGGGTCGACCCTGATCGCGCTGGGGCTCGTCCTGCTCTGGGCCGAGCGCGTCGGCAAGCGCGAGCGGGGCGTCGACTCGATCCGTCTGCGCGACGGCATGGTGATCGGCGTCGCCCAGGCCGCGGCGCTCGTCCCTGGGGTCTCGCGCTCGGGAGCGACGATCACCGCCGGCCTCTTCCTCGGCCTCGAGCGCGAGGCGGCGGCGCGCTTCTCCTTCCTCCTGTCTGTGCCGGCGATCGTGCTGAGCGGGATCTTCGAGCTGGGATCGATCGGCTCGGGCGAGCACGACGTCGGCGTCGGCGCGCTGGTGGTCGCCACCGCGTGTGCCTTCGTCGTCGGTTACGCGGCGATCGCGTTCCTGCTCCGCTTCCTCGCGACCCACTCGACGATCGTCTTCGTCGTCTACCGGATCGTGCTCGGCGTCGCGGTGCTCGCACTCGCCGCCACCGGCACGATCGAGTAATCATGTCGGCGTGATCGTCAACTGCGCCGTCTACGACCGGGGCGTCCGGGTGAAGCGAAACGGAACGATCGAGGGCGTCCGCGCTTTCGGCCGGAGCGACGACTCCTTCGTCTGGGTGGCGCTCGTCGAGCCCACGGCCGAGGAGTTCGCCGCCGTCAGCAGCGAATTCGACCTGCACGAGCTGGCGGTGGAGGACGCCGTCAAGGCGCACCAGCGTCCGAAGCTCGAGCGCTACGGGAACGTGCTCTTCGTCGTCCTGAAGACGGTCGTCCACGAGGGGCCGGTGGACATGGTCGAGACGGGACAGGTGATGCTGTTCGTGGGTCCGGACTTCCTCGTCTCGGTCCGGCACGGGCCGAGTGGCGGGCTGGGTGGAGTCCGGGAGTGGCTGGAGCGGAGGCCCGAGCTGCTCGCGCAAGGCCCGAGTGCCGCGCTGTATGCCCTGACCGATCGCGTCGTGGACGGCTACCGGCCGGTCGCGGACGCGGTGGAGGACGACATCGAGGCGCTCGAGTCCGCCGTCTTCTCGGACGGCCGCGAGAACCCCGTGGAACGGATCTACAACCTGCGTCGCGAGGTGCTCGAGTTCCATCGTGCGGTCGCACCGCTCGACGACGTGCTGGCCACGTTGATGGCGCAGGATTCCGGCATCGTCGGGGACCAGGTCCGGATGTACTTCCGTGACGTGGCCGACCACGTCACGCGGCTGAACGAGCAGGTGGAGGGCTTCCGGGAGCTGCTCGCCGGGATCCTGCAGGCGAACCTGACGCAGGTGACCGTCCGTCAGAACGAGGACATCCGCAAAATCTCCGCCTGGGTCGCGATCATCGCCGTGCCGACCATGATCGCGGGGATCTACGGGATGAACTTCGAGCACATGCCCGAGCTCGGGTGGCGGTTCGGCTACCCGGCTGTGCTCGTGCTGATCGCCGTCGCCTGCGGCGTCCTCTACACCCGCTTCCGCCGTTCCGGCTGGCTCTGACGGGCGCAGCTTCGGGCGGCGGCTACCCTCACTCGATGTCGAACGGCGAGCCCGAAGAGACGCGCGACGTCGCCGAGCGCCTGAGGCAGCTCACGGAGGCGCTCGAGGCCGTCGTGCGCGACCGTGGGCTCCTGCGCGCGCTCTCCGTGGAGGAACGGACGCGCCTCCTCGCCGCGGCCGGGGACGTCCATAACCCAGATGTCGTGCAGCGGCGGCGCTTCAACAAGGCGGCGCGCCGCGAGAAGAAGGCGGCGCGGCTCCGGCACGACGACGAGGTGCTCGCGGGCACCGGCATCCGGGTCCTGCGCGAGCAGCCCGTGTACACGTCGCCCAACGTGTTCCCGCCGGCCGGCTTCGAGCAGCACGAGGTGGACGAGCCCGAGCTCCAGGAGGCCGCGTTCCGCGAGGCCGTGGAGCCGCAGCACTGCTACATCTGCAAGCAGGACTACCGCGACGTGCACCCGTTCTACGACCAGCTGTGCCGGGCGTGCGGGGACTTCAACCACGCCAAGCGGACGGAGACCGCCGACCTCCGCGGCCGGGTCGCGCTGCTCACCGGCGGACGGGTCAAGATCGGCTACCAGGCCGGGATCAAGCTGCTGCGCGCCGGAGCGCAGCTGATCGTGACGACGCGCTTCCCGCGCGACTCAGCCGCGCGGTACGCACAGGAGCCCGACTTCGAGGAGTGGAGCGAGCGGCTCGAGATCTTCGGGCTCGACCTGCGGCACACGCCGAGCGTGGAGGCCTTCTGCGCGCACCTGAGCGCGAACAGGGAACGGCTGGACTTCATCGTCAACAACGCCTGCCAGACGGTGCGGCGACCGTCGGCCTTCTACCGGCACATGCTCGAGGGCGAGCGGGCGGCTGAGCAGGCGATGCCTGCGCACGTCCGCGGGCTGCTCGGCGAGTACGAGGGACTGCGCCGCTCCGAGATGCTGCCGGTCGCCGCGTCCGCGCCCTCTGTGGCCGGCCTGACGAGTCCGGCCGAGCTCTCGCAGGTGGCGCTGCTACCCGAGGACCTCGTGGGACAGAGCGACCTCTTCCCGGAGGGGCAGCTGGACCAGGACCTGCAGCAGGTCGACCTGCGCGAGCGGAACTCCTGGCGCCTGCTGCTGGCCGAGGTGCCTTCGGTGGAGCTGCTCGAGACGCAGCTTGTCAATGCCGTCGCACCGTTCGTCCTGAATGCGCGGCTGAAGCCGCTGCTCCTGCGGACGCCCGACCGCGACAAGCACATCGTCAACGTGTCCGCGGTCGAGGGCCAGTTCTACCGCCGCTTCAAAACGACCCGGCACCCGCACACGAACATGGCGAAGGCGGCGCTGAACATGATGACGCGCACCTCAGCGGCCGACTACCAGGCCGACGGGATCCACATGAACAGCGTGGACACCGGCTGGGTGAGCGACGAGGATCCAGCGCAGATCGCGGAGCGCAAGACGGCCGAGCACCGCTTCCGGCCGCCGCTCGACATCGTCGACGGCGCGGCGCGGATCGTCGATCCGATCATCGCCGGCTTCAACACCGGCGAGCACGTCTGGGGGCGGTTCCTGAAGGACTTCCGCCCGACCGACTGGTAGCTGGCGATTGGTAGCGAGCGACCGGTAGCTACTCGAGCAGGAACGTCACCTTGAGGTGGACGTGGTAGTGCTTGATCTCGCCGTTCTCGACCATGACCTCCTGGCCGTCCACCCACGCGGCCTGGATGTTGCGCACGGTCTCGCCGGCCTTGGCGATGCCCTGCCGGCAGGCGTCCTCGAAGCTGTCGCTCGAGGTAGCCGTCAGCTCGATGATCTTGGCAACGGACACGGAGCCTCCTCTCGGTGTGAGACGCCATAATCGCCGATGTGGCCGCCGTGATCGAGATCCGCACCTACAAGCTGCAAGCGGGAGCCGGTGCCGAGTTCCACCGCCTCGTGGTCGAGGAGTCGCTCCCGATGCTGGACCGCTGGGGCGTGGAGGTCGTCGCCAGCGGCCCCTCGCTGGACGACGAGGACCGCTACGTCCTGATCCGGGCGTACCCGAGCCTCGAGGAGCTACAGCGCAGCCAGGACGCCTTCTACGGGAGCGACGAGTGGCGCGACGGCCCGCGCGAGGCGATCGTCTCGCGGATCGAAGAGAGCCATTCGGTGGTCCTTCCGGCCGCGGCGCTGTCGCGCCGGTGAGCCGGGGCGGGCAGGTGGCCGACGTCGAGGTCCTGGCGAGCGTCCCGATCGCCTTCGAGGGCGTCGACGGCGCGACGACGCACGCTCCGCTCGTCGTCGGGCGCGTCGGCGGTCTCGAGACGCGGCTCGTGCTGGACACCGGCTCCGACGTGCATCTGCTCACGAAGGAGCTCGTCGACCGGCTCGGGCTGGCGGTGGAGGAGGGCGAGGAGGGGATGGATCACAGCGGCGCCACGATGCCGAGCTGGACGGTCGAGGACGTCGGCCTCGAGCTCGATGCGCTAGAGCTGACGCTGCGCGACGTCGTCGCCATCCCCGCTCCCAAGCCGTTCCCGGCCCGGGGGATCGGCGGCATCCTCAGCCCGCACAACCTCCATCCGAGCGCGTGGGCGGTCGTCGACCTCGTCGGGGACGCGCTCGTGCTCCTCGAAGGAGAAGCCTCTGACGTCGCCGCCTGGCTCGAGGAGCGGGCTCCCAGCCGGCCCACGCTCACCCTGGAGCGAGACGAGGCGTTCCCGACCATCGTCGTCCCGGCAGCGATCCGGCCGCACCCGGAGCTCCCCACCCTGCTGAACACGGGCGGCCGCCACACCGAGTTCTCGAGCAAGGCGGTCCCGGGCCGGATCGAGGGAGTGACGACCGAGCGGCTGGGCGGCGGCGTCAGCGGCGCAGACGTCCTCGGCGCGAAGGCGGGCAGCGCCACGCTTGTCGTGGCGGGGCATGACGTCCCGGTTGCGTCGCTCGCAGTGCGCGCCGTCATGCATGGGCCAGAGGGGCACGTGGGGATGGACGTGCTGCGTGGGACGACCCTCGCGGTCTGCGCCGACCTGAGCCGGCCCGTGCTGTGGCAGATCCCGTCCGGAGACGGTGACGGCGGCGGAGCCGACCAGGGCTCCGCCGCCGTCGACCTCGGCTAGGCCGGGCCTTCCGCCGGACGCTCGGCGTCGACCCGGGCGACGGGCCCGCCGTCGTGCGGCGCCTCGATCGTGATGTTCGGCAGCAACCGGTCGAGCCAGCGCGGCATGTACCACGACTTCTCGCCCAGCATCGTCAGAAAGGCCGGCACGAGCGTCATCCGCACCACGAGCGCGTCCGTGATGATCGCGACCGCGAGCAGGATCCCGAACTCCTTCGAGATCCGGTCCGCGGTGAGGATGAAGGCCGCGAAGACCGTGCCCATGATCACCGCCGCCGCCACGATGACGCGGCCGATCGCCGCGATGCCGTGCTCGACCGCAGCCTTCGTGTCCAGGCCGTGGACGTGCTCCTCCCGGATGCGGCTCATCAGGAAGACCATGTAGTCCATCGAGAGCCCGAAGAGGATCGCGAACGCGATCGGTGGCACGAACGTCTCGATCGGCCCGGTTCGGTCGAGCCCCGTCAACCCGAGCAGATGGCCCTCCTGCACCACCAGGGTGAGGACGCCGAAGCCGGCGAAGGCGGAGAGGATCGTCGTGATCCCGGCGGTCAGCGAGATCACGACCGAGCGGAACGCCATCGCGAGCAGGATGAACGTCACGCCGATCACGTAGAGCAGGAAGAGCGGCAGGCGCTCCATGATCCGCTCGCCGATGTCCTTGAAGGCGGCGGTCAGGCCCGAGACGTACGCGATCGAGTTGCCGCCCTCGGTCGCCGCGGGCACGACGTCGTTCCGCAGTCGGTCGACGAGCTCGTCCGTCGCCTCGTCCTGGGGGGCCGAGTCCGGGGTGACGAACACGATTCCGACCGTCTCCTCGTCGTTCAGCTGCGGCTCGGCGACCGAGGCGACGCCGTCGAGCCCCTGGACGCCCTCGTAGATCCGCTGCGGTGCCTCGGGGTCGTCGTTGACGTCGATCACGATCGGGATCGGGCCGTTGAAGCCGGCGCCGAAGCCCTCGGCGAGCAGGTCGTAGGCGCGGCGGGCCGTCTGCTCCTCGGGCTGCGTCCCCTGGTCGGCTGCACCCAGGCGCACGAGTGCAGAGGTGGAGGCGAGGGCCAGGATCCCGAGCAGGACGACGATGAAGACGACCTTCGCGTTGTTGGTCACGAACCGGCCCCAGCGGGCGACCAGGGTCTTCTCGCGGGCCGCCTCGGAGTCGTCGATCGCCGGCAGGAACGGCACCTTCAGACGGTCGACCTTGTGCCCGAGCAGCCGGAGTACCGCGATCAGGAGCGAGTTCGCGATCAGCACCGTCGTCAGGACGCCGAGTGCCGAGCCGATCCCGAGCTTCGTGACGAAGTCGAGCCCGAAGAAGGCCAGACCGGTGACCGAGATCGCGACGGTCAGGCCCGCGAAGAGCACGGCGCGACCCGCGGACGCGCCCGCCTCGGCGGCCGCGTCGGCCGGCGAGAGCCCTTCGTGCAGCGCCTGTCTGAAGCGCGTGACGATGAACAGCGAGTAGTCGATGCCGACCCCGAGGCCGATCATCGACACGAGCAGCGGTGTGATCGTGTTGATGTCGGTCAGGCCGGCGAGGATGAACAGGAGCAGGAATGCCGTCGCCAGGGCCACGAGCGCCAGTGCGATGGGGATGAACATCGCGACGAACGTGCGGAAGACGACGAGCAGCACGAGTAGCGCCGCGAGCAGCCCGAGCAGCTCCTGGGTGCCCTGCTCGATGGGTGGGAACTCGGCGTCGCCGTTGTACTCGACCGTGACGCCCACGGGCGCGACCGCTTCGCGGACGGCGTCCTGGACGGCCAGGACGGCTTCGCGATCCTCCTCGAAGATGACCCGATCGAACTGCGCCTCCGCGAAGGCGATCCGCCCGTCGTCGGAGAACGTCTCGTCGCTGAACGGGTCGCCGACGCTCTCGATCCCGGCCTCGTCCTCGGTCGGTGCGAACTCGTCCGTCTCGAGCTGCGCGACGGCGTCCTCGATCGCCTCGCGGCGCTCGTCCGTGTCGAGCCGCTCGCCTTCGGGCGCGGCGAAGACAAGGTTCAGCACGCCGCCCTGCTCGGAGGCGAACTCCGTCTCGATCAGATCGGTGGCCTTCTGGGTATCGGAGCCCGGAATCTCGAACTCGTCCTTCAGGCTGCCGCCGATCGTCCCCACGAGCACGATCAGAAGGGCGATGATCCCGACCCAGGCGAGCACGACGCGCCACGGGTGCGTCGCGCAGGCGCGAGTCCAGCGCGCAAACGCGCCGGTCGCAAGTCGTTGGTGTGCTGAGAGCCGTTCCGATGGTTCCGTCATGCGCCCGCCCCTTCTATCGCTGCGATTTGCCAGTAGAGACCCGCCCGAGCACCGGAACTTATCGGTCTCCGGACGCCGAAGGCTCGCAACCGTTACCGCACCCACGCAGTGGGGCAGGCCGATATCCGGTGGTACGGCTAGCCGTACCACGGTGGGGGCTGGGTCTATCGTCAGGGGAGATGGTGGAGCCGCTGAGTCCGAAGCTGAGGGCCGTCAGCGACGCCGTGCTGGCGGTGGCGGCCGAGCTGTCGGTCGACGAGGTCCTGCAGCGGCTCGTGGACAGCGCGCGCGAGCTGGCGCGGGCGCGGTACGCGGCGCTCGGGCTGCCCGACGGCGACGGCGGCTTCCGGCGCTTCCTCACCTCCGGGATGAGCGACGGCCTGGTCGCCTCGCTCGGCCCGCTGCCGCGGCAACACGGTGTGCTCGGGGCAATGCTCGAGACCCCGTCGCCGTACCGCACCGCCGACATCCACGAGCACCCGCGCTTCCGCGGCTGGTGGCCGGATCGCCATCCGGACATGCGCTCGTTCCTCGGCGTCCCGATCGTGGCGCCGGCGGGAGTGATCGGGGCGTTCTACCTGACCGAGAAGCTCGACGCGCCCGACTTCACCGACGAGGACGAGGAGCTGATCGGGCTGCTCGCCGCTCATGCCGCAATCGCGATCGCGAACGCGCGCCTGCACGAGCAGACGCGGGAGCTCTCGATCGCCGCCGAGCGCAACCGGCTGGCGCTCGATCTCCACGACGCCGTCAGCCAGAAGCTCTTCGGGCTCGTGCTGAGCGCGGAGGCAGCGCGGACGCTGCTCGAGCGCGATCCAGCCGCCGCCCGCGACCACGTCGGGAAGCTGCAGGGACAGGCGCAGGAGGCGCTCGATGAGCTCCGCTCGCTCGTCTTCGAGCTGCGCCCGCCCGACCTCGCGAAGGACGGTCTGGGCGGGGCGCTGCGCAAGCACGTCGAGCTGCTGCGCCGCCACGGCGAGCGCGAGATCCGGCTGGAGCTCGGAGCCGAGCCTCCCGCCGAGGAGAGCGCGGGACGCCGAGCTGCTGCGGATCGCGCAGGAGGCGCTCCACAACGCGCTCCGGCACGCCCAGGCCGCGCACGTCACGGTGCGGCTGTCAAGCGACCACGGACGGGCTGCTGCTCGAGGTCGAGGACGACGGCCGTCGGGTTCGATCCCGACGCGCCGTCGACCCGGTCGCGCCGGCTCGGGCTCACCTCGATGGAGGAGCGCGCACAGCGGGTCGGGCGGCACGCTCGAGATCACGTCTGCCCCCGGCAAGGGCACGACCGTGCGCATGAGGACCGGCGGTGGCTGACCCGATCCGGGTGCTCGTCGTCGACGACCACGCGGTCGTGCGGGAGGGTCTGCGGGCCTTTCTCGAGCTGCAGGACGGGATCGAGGTCGTGGCCGAGGCGGCCGACGGCCAGGAGGCGGTCGAGACGGCGGCCCGTGCCCACCCGGACGTGATCCTGATGGACCTCGTGATGCCGCGGCTGGACGGGATCGCCGCGATGCGGGTGCTGCGCGAGACCGCGCCGAAGGCGCGGGTGATCGTCCTGACGAGCTTCCTCGACGACGACAAGCTGCTCCCCGCGCTCCGCCTGGGCGCGGCCGGCTACCTGCTCAAGAACGCCCGTCCGGAGGAGGTCGCCCGAGCGGTCTACGCGGCCCATGCCGGCGAGACGCTGCTCGACCCGGTCGTCGCGGCACGCCTCGTCGAGACGCTCGCGGCGGACGGTGGCGTGGAGCCGCTCGACCGGCTCACGCCCCGCGAGCGCGAGGTGCTGATCCTGCTCGGGCGCGGCTTCCCGAACAAGCTGATCGCCCGCGAGCTCGGCGTGGCCGAGAAGACGGTCAAGACGCACGTCGGCCACGTGCTCGCAAAGCTCGGGGTCACCGACCGCACGCAGGCGGCCGTCGTCGCCGTCCGGGCCGGGCTCGTGCCGAGGTCCTAGGACCAATTGCCGCTGGCGGCCGGGACGCGGCGGCGGCGATCCTGAGCTCATCCCCCGAAAAGGAGAAACGGATGAGCACGTCAGGGACGGCAAGCGAGCGGATCACCACGGAGGTCACGTCCTGGCCGGGCGTCGAGGCCGGCTTCGGCATGCGCGGCGAGTACGCGTTCAAGGTCGGCCGCAGGGAGCTCGGCCACCTGCACGGCGACCACATCGCCCACTTCGGCTTCCCCAAGCACGTCTGGGCGGAGCTCTTCGACCAGGGCCGGATCGGCTATCACCCGGTCTTTCCGGGCCGGCCGGGCTACGCGGCGCGCAGGATCGAGAGCGAGGCCGACGTCGCCGACGTGATCGAGCTGCTGCGGCTGAACTACGAGCGCGTCGTCGCCCGCCACGGCGTGCCGGCCGGGGTCTGACGATGCAGGGGATCGTCACCGGCGCCTCGCGCGGGCTTGGGCTCGCCCTGACCCGCGCGCTCGCCGGCCGCGGCTGGCGCCTCGTCGTCGACGCGCGCGACGGAGACGCGCTCGAGCAGGCCGTCGGCGGGCTCGACGGTGTCGTCGCGCTCGCCGGCGACGTCGCCGACCCCGAGCATCGCCTCCGGCTCGTGGAGGCGGCGGGCGCGCCGCTCGACCTGCTCGTGAACAACGCAAGCCTGCTCGGGCCGAGCCCGCTGCCGGAGCTCGGGAGCTATCCGCTCGACGAGCTGCGCCGGGTCTACGAGGCCAACGTGTTCGCACCGCTCGCGCTCACCCAGCTCGCGCTGCCGCGCTTCGGGGACGGCGCGCGCGTGCTCAACGTCACCTCCGACGCGGCCGTCGAGCCGTACGAGGGGTGGGGTGGGTACGGCTCGTCCAAGGCCGCGCTCGCGCAGATCACGGCGATTCTCGGCGCGGAGAACCCCGGCCTCCGCGTCTACGCGGTCGACCCGGGCGACATGCGCACGCAGATGCAGCAGGACGCCTTTCCGGGCGAGGACATCTCGGACCGGCCGCCGCCGGAGGAGACCGTCCCCGGCCTGCTCGCGCTGATCGAGGGCGAGCTCCCGAGCGGGCTCTACCGCGCTCGTGACCTCGTGGCGGCGAAGGCTTGAGCGCCGCGGCCGACGTTCCAGCTTCCGGCCCGCCTCGAGGCGCACGAGCCGCCCGAGGCGCGAGGGCTGACCCGCGACGCCGTTCGCCTCCTCGTCACTGACCGGGCCGACGGCTCGATCGTGCACAGGCGTTTCTCGGACCTGCCCGACTTTCTCGCTCCGGGCGACCTCGTCGTCGTCAACGTGTCCGCGACGCTCCCCGCCGCCCTTCCGGCGGCGCGTGCTGACGGCGCCGAGCTCGAGCTTCGCCTCTCGACGCCGGCGGAGGGGTCGGTGGACGAGCGCTTCTGGATCGTGGAGCTCCGCTCGGGCGACGAGCCCTTCGGCGGGGTCGAGGTCGGCGAGAGGCTCGAGCTGCCGGCCGGCGGGACGGCATCGATCCGGGCGCCCTACGCGGGTGTGCGGCTGTGGCTCGCCGAGCTGGAGCTGCCGCGGCCGCTCGAGGGCTACCTCGGCGAGCACGGGCACCCGATCCGCTACGGCTACGTGCCACGGCGCTGGCCGCTCGAGGCCTACCAGAACGTCTATGCGGTCGAGCCCGGCAGCGCCGAGATGGCGAGCGCAGGCCGGCCGTTCACTGCCGAGCTGATCACCCGTCTCGTCGCCGGAGGCGTGCTCGTCGCGCCGGTGACGCTGCACACAGGTGTCTCCTCGCCCGAGCGTCACGAGCGTCCCTACCCGGAGCGCTTCCGGGTGACCGAGCAGACCGCCCGGCTGGTGAACGCGGTGCATGCCTGGGGAGGACGCGTGATCGCGACCGGGACGACGGTCGTGCGGGCCCTGGAGACGGTCGCCCAGCCGGACGGGACGGTCACGGCGCACGAAGGCTGGACGAGGCTCGTCGTGACGCCGGAGCGCGGGCTGTGGACCGTCGACTGCCTGCTCACCGGCCTGCACGAGGCCGAGTCGTCGCACCTCGACCTGCTGCGCGCCGTGGCCGGCGAGGAGCTGCTCGCGCGAAGCTATGCCGCCGCGGTCGAGCAGGGCTATCGCTGGCACGAGTTCGGCGACAGCCAGCTCATCCTCGGCGGGCTTGTACCGGAAGCCACATGATCGTAAAATGAGGCGAACTGCGGCGCGTGCGAAACGTGAGAGAGGTGGACGATGGCGATCGCGCAGCCACTGCCGCAGACTCGTTCCCGCGTCGGCGCGGCGTGGGACGCCTTGCTCGGGCGCACTGCCGCGACGGGGGCCGCGATACCGGCGGTCTCGTTCGGTGAGGTCGTGTGGGCGCACCACCAGCGCCAGCAGAAGGAGGTCTACAAGGACGAGCTGACCGGCGACTGGCACAAGGAGTACCAGCGTCGACTAGGGCTGTTCCGCACGCAGCACGGCGACATCGTCGAGGCGTACTGGTGTCGCTACGAGGCGTCCGGCGTCGCTCTGACCGAGTATGCGCTGCCCAGGCGGCTGACGAACTTCTACCGCCGCGACTCGATCCTGAAGCTGCACACGGCCACCGACTGGCGAACGGCGAACGCACCGGTGATCGCCACGACGCTCTTCCGCTGGCAGACGGCTGCGATCAAGGCGGGCGAGATCCTGCGGGACACGAGTGAGCGCATCGCGCTGCACCGGATCTTCGCGGCGAGCACGCGGCTGCTCGCGTTCGTCGACCGCAAGGGGGACAACGCGACCATCGAGCACGCCGAGCTCGACGCCCTGGCGGCGGATCACGATGGCGAGCTCGCCGACCTGAACAGCTACTACGCCCGCGCCGGCGAGAACAGCGCCCGCATCGTCTACTTCCGCGGGATGATCTGGGGCACCCTCGCGCTCGCGCTCGCGCTCGGCGGGATCTTCCTCGCGGCGTGGTGGTTCGGCTGGATCGACCCGCACGACGAGTCCACGTACACGCTCTTCGTCGCGATCGCGATGGGCGCCGCCGGCGCCGTCTTCAGCGTCATGACACGGATGGCGAAGGACGGGTTCAGCCTGGAGTTCGAGGTCGGGCGGAAGTCGATTCGCCACCTGGGCGGCATCCGGCCGTGGATCGGGGCGCTGTCCGCCTTCGTCATCTACCTCGCGCTCCAGAGCGACCTGATCGGGTTCCTCCAGGAATTCGACAAGGGAATCTATTTCTACGCCACCATCGGCTTCATCTCCGGGTTCTCGGAGCGCCGGGCGAAGGTGCTGATCAACAGCATCGCCGGTGACGACGACCGCGGCGGCGGCGACTCGCGTAACGGCGGCGACGACGAGGAGCGCGGGAGCTTCGGCGACCGCCCGCCGATTCCCGGTGAGCCTGCGACGGCGCGGACCGACGATGGCTGAAGGCAGGGCGTGCAGGCCTTACGCCGTCGACTTGCGGTCGTCGGCGGTGTAGAGCGGCGTCTCGTGCGCCCCGGCAACCGCCGGGGTGAGCTGGTCGGCCGCGACGAGATGGTAGAGGTGGCTCGTTCCGCCGAGGACGCCGGCGCCGATGTACTCGTTGAAGTCCCGCGTGAGGCTCTGGATCACGAAGCCGCTCTCGACGATCGCGTGCTGGAGCGCGGCCGCGGCGCCGGGCCGCCTCGAGCCGAACGAGAGGAACACGTCGCCCCGCCTGTCGAGCGCGTTCGCCGCGCGGGAGAGGAAGAGCCGAGCGCCCGCGGTCGTGTAGGGCGGATCGGTGATGACGGTGTCGAACGCGCCCACGAGCTCCTGCGGTAGCGGCCTGCGGAGGTCGTGCTCGACACACGTGACCGGGAAGGGTGCGCCCCCGAGCTCAGCCGTCAGGAAGCCGACCAGCGCGGGGTCGACGTCCACCACCGTGAGCCGCGCGATCGTCTCGCGCGAGCCGAGGCGGTCCACGAGGAGCCGCAGCGCCAGGCCAGACAGGTCGTCGTCGCCGAGCAGGAGTACGCGGCGCCCGACGAGCGCGCCGGCCTCGTGAACCGCGAGCAGGCGCCGGAGCTTCGTGTCCACCGTGCAGTGGCACTGGTCGAGCTCGAGCCGGGCAGGTGGCCCGCCGCGGACGGCCTCCGAGAGCTCGCGCACGAGGGGCTCCAGCTCGGCGGGGAGGACGATCCCGCCCGAGCGGCAGCACGGGCACGAGGCCGAGCGGAGCCGGAGCCGGCCCTCCGCGTAGAGCTCGCGCCCCTCCGGCGTCAGCTGCGCCGGCCGTCGCTCCGCGACGACGGACCGCCTGCGGAGCTCGCCGCAGACGGCGGCGACGATCGGGACCGGCAGCGCCGCCGCCCGGCTGATCCGCCGCGTCGAGACGGGCTCGAGGCGGACGAGGGTCGCCAGCACGGCCCGCACGCCGCGCTCCCCTTCGGCGAGCCCGACGGCGGCCGCGACCTCGCGGACGATGCGGCTCTCCTCAGTCAAGCGCCCGCCGGATGCAGCGGACGCTTGCGCGCTCGACGTCGAGCCGCTCTCGGATCGTCCTCAGCACGGCGCCGCCGTCGATGTCGCCGCACGTGAGCAGGTCGACGTTGGCGAGCGCGAGCTCAGGCCAGGTGTGGATGCTCAGATGCGACTGGGCGAGCAGGAGCACGCCGGTGACCGCGCCGTTCGGGAACGCGTAGAAGCGCTCGCCGACGACCGTCGCTCCACCGGCGGCCGCCGCTGCGTGGAGGACCGTCTGCAGCTCGCCCGCGTCGGTCAGGACGGAGGCGCGGCGCACCCACGCGTCCATCGCGTGGAGGCGCATCGGCTGGATTGTGTGCTGCGTGGGCCACGGCTCGTCGGCCCGGCTCTCGAGCTGGAGCAATCGACTCTCCTGGGCAGGGGTTGACGTCGGGGCGTCGCCCTGGCCGGCGGGAGCTCGAGCTGAGACTCGCGGGTGGGGTCAGGCGACGCCGAAGAAGGGGGCGGACAACACAGTCATCGAGACGCTCCTCCTTCCACGGTCGCTTGACGGGATCGAGGGTAGCCGTGGCGGCACGAGGACGTCAAGGCAGTGGCTCGGTCCGTCCCGGCGCGGTCAGGCCACTCTCGTACGCGAAGATCACGGCCTGGACCCGGTCGCGGAGGCGCAGCTTCCTGAGGATGTGCCTGACATGGGTCTTCACCGTCGACTCCTCGACCACGAGGGCGGCGGCGATCTGCGTGTTCGAGAGCCCGCGGGCGATCAGCTCGAGCACCTCGCGCTCTCTCGGCGTGAGCTCGTCCAGGCGTCCTTCGGAGGAGGAGTCGGGAGCGGGCTGGTGCGCCATCCGCTGGATCACGGTGCGGGTGACGGAGGGCGACAGCAGCGAGTCGCCGGCCGCGATCGTGTGGATCGCTCCGATCAGCTCCTCGGGCTTGGTCCGCTTGAGCAGGAAGCCGGAGGCACCGGCGCTGAGCGCGCCGAAGACGTAGTCGTCCTGCTCGAAGGTCGTGAGCACGACCACCTTGACGTCGGGCGAGACGCCGAGCAGCTCGCGCGTGGCAGCGATCCCATCGAGGTTGGGCATGCGCACGTCCATCAGAACGACGTCGGGTGAGAGCTCGATTGCGCGCTCGACCGCCGCCCGCCCGTCGGCCGCCTCGCCCACGACCTCGATCGTGTCGTCGCTCGACAGCACCGCGGCGATGCCGGCGCGCATGAGGTCGTCGTCGTCCACGAGCAGCACGCGAACGGGCGTCACGGGCGCTCCCGCTCTCCGCCGCGGTACGGAAGCCGAGCCCGGACGCGGAAGCGGCCGTCCGCGGCGCCCGTCTCGAGGCCGCCGCCGAGCAACGCCGTCCGCTCGCGCATGCCGACGAGGCCGTGCCCGTGGGCGGGAGCGTCGCCGCCGGAGAACGGGTTGGTGACGATGAGCTCGAGCTCGTCGGCGCGGTAGGCGATCTCGACGTCGGCGCTCCCGCGTCCGTGCCGGGCCGCGTTCGTCAACGCCTCCTGCAGGATCCGGTAGGCCGCCCGGTCGACTCCCGGGGCGAGCGGACGGGGCTCGCCGTCGACGCGGACCTCGACGCCGAGACCCGATGCGCGGTGTCGCTCGGCGAGGGCGTCGAGCGCCGCGAGCCCGGGAGGGGGCTCCACGCCCGCCTCCACCGCACCGTCCTCGCGCAGCGCGCGCACCAGCTGGTCGATCTCACCCACCGTCTCGCGGGCGACGTCCTCGATCGTCTCGAGCGCCGCCTTCGTCCGCGTCGGATCCTGTTCCTGCAGCAGGCGCGCGGCGCCCGCCTGGACGAGGATCACGTTGATCGCATGACCGGCGGAGTCGTGGAGGTCGCGCGCGATGCGCGTTCGCTCCTCGGCCGCCGCGAGCCGGCGCTCGCGCTCGGTCTCCCGCTCGGCGCGCAGGGCACGCTCCTCCAGCTCGGCCATCCGGCTGCGGCGCTGGCGGAGCCGGTCACCGATCACCCACGCTCCACCCCAGACGAGCGCGCCCGCCAGGAGCGGCACGAGCGGAAATGCGTCCTCGGCGATGCCCGCTGCGGCGACGTGGAGGGCGTAGAAGCCAGCGACCGTGCCGGCGGTGAGGAGCGGGCGAGCGCGGGTCGCGGCCGGATGGAGGCCCAGGAAGAAGAGCGCGACGGTCGGTCCGAGTGGCGGCCCCGGCGGGTAGTCGAGCGCCGTGAGAGCGACGGCCGCGGCGGCCGTGACCGCGAACACCGCGAGCGGCGCGCGCCGGCGGGCCAGGAGCGGCAGCGAGCCGAGCGCGGCCAGCGCGACGCCGAGTGCATCGAGGCTGCGGGCGTCCGTCTCGGAGTCCCCCGCACCCCCCGCGGCGAGGATCGCGAGCGAGAGCGCAAGCACGCCCGCGGCGACCCCGGCGTCGGCAAGAAGCTCCCTGCGGCTCACGTCTCGAGGGTAACGGCCCTCCAGGGGTGGCGACTCTCCCCGCGGGAGGATCCTCCTCCCACCCTGGGAGGAGGCAGAACTTCCCTCCGCGGAGCGGTCGAGCTTCCTCCTCCGGGCTGTCGTCGCCGGCGCGGTGCGCTCCTAGCCTGCCGTGCAGACGACAGAAGGAGTTGATCGCATGGAGATGACGCTGACGCTGCTCGCAAGCCACGCCGACGAGTGGGAGCACGGCTGGTGGCCCGTCTGGCCGCTGCTGTGGCTCTTCGTGATCGCAACGGTCGTGTGGTTCTTCTCGCGCCGGCGCTGGAGCGCTGCGCGCCCGAAGGGCGCGGCCGACCGGGCGAGGGACATCCTCGCCGAGCGGTTCGCCCGCGGGGAGATCACCGGTGAGGAGTACCGCGAACGGCTCGAGCAGCTGCGCTGAACGAACGAGTCCGCGATACGAGTAGGAGGGCCCGCTTCGGGCCTTCCTACTCGTTCAAGGCAAGACCGCGCGTCACAGCAGCTCCGCGATCAGCGCCGCCGCTCTCGCCGCGCCGTCCGTCTCGACCGGCCGGTAGTCGACGACGCGTCCGATCTCGTCGGCGATCGCCTGCGCGATCGTCTCCGGCGTCGCCGTCTCGAAGTCCATGCAGCGGCCGGCGCCGTAGCGCTCGAGGCGGTGGCGCACGTGGAAGTTCTGCTCGAAGTGGTGGCGCAGCGGGAAGTAGATGAACGGCCGCCTGTTCGCCGTCAGCTCCATCGACGTCGTCAAGCCACCCTGCACGACCGCGAGGTCGCACGCCGCGAGATGGCGGTACAGATCGTGCACGTAGCGACGGAGCTCGAGCCCTTCCGCCTGGGGCAGGGTCGCGGGGTCGATCCGCGGGCCGGCCACGACGACCATCCGGAGATCGGGAACGCGCTGCTTCGCTTCAGGGAACGCGTCGATCACCCGCCGCAGCAGGTGGGCGCCGACTCCCGAGCCGCCGACCGTGACGATGCAGACCTGCTCGTCAGGGGCGTAGCCGAGCTCTGCGCGAAGCGCTTCACGGTCGGAGAAGGCAGAGGGGTCGAAGCCCGTCACGTAGCCCGTGAGGTCGTAGTGGTCCTCCGTCCAGTCGCGGATCTGCGGCAGGCCGGGACCGAAGGCGTCGGGGACGATGTCGTCCGCGTTGCCGACGTAGAGCGCGCGATCGCGGACGCGCGGGAAGCGCGCGATGTGCTCGATCATCTCCTCGTTGTAATCCGCGGTCAGGAACGCTTCGTGCTCGGCGCCGTCCGCCATCGGCAGCCAGCCGACGAAGTCGGTCAGCCACACGTAGGCAGCCTGCTTCTGCTCGGGGTTCTCGTGCAGGTAGTAGTCGAGCTCCCAGGCCTCGTCGCCGATCCAGAGGTCGTACTGGTCGTCGCGGACGATGTCGTGGAAGACCATGAAGTTCGCGAGCAGGATCTCGTCCATCCGCCGGATCGCGTGGAAGCAGTGCAGATCGTGCTCGGCCGACTCGCTCTCGATGTGGCTGGACTCGTTCGCGAGGTGGGCGCTCCCGGGATGGACGCGCTCCCCGCGCGCCTCGAGAACTGCCGTGACAGGGCTCTGGGCGAGCCAGTCGATCTGGAGATCGGGGTGGAGCTTGCGCAGCTCGTCGGCGATCGCCGCGTCCCGCTGTGCATGGCCGAGCCCGATCGGCGAGGAGACGTAGAGCGCGCGCCTGCGCCGCGACTTGCCGCGCACCCACCGGCGCGACGGAGGCGGCGGTGAGACGAAGTCGCGGATCAGGAGGTTCGTCTTCACCGGGTCGCGTGCGTGCACGAAGTGGCCGCCGCCCTCGATCGTCACGAGGTCGCCGGCCGTCGCGCTGGCGAGCTCGGCTCCGCGCTCGTGCGGAGTGATCGCATCCTCGTCGCCGTGGATCACGAGAACCGGGCACCGCACCTTCGCGCAGAGCTCGCGCATCAAGCCTTCGTCGAGGAAGCGCCTGGCGGAGAGGGTGATCAGCGTCTCGGCGTCGGTCTCCAATCCCCAGCCGACCGCGTCTTCGATCGGCTTCGTCGAATGCGGCTGGGTCACGCACTGCGACATGAAGAACTCGACGAAGCCGGCGTAGTCCCGGCGCCAATAGTGGGCGTTGAACTTCGCCCATCCCTCGTCGGTGTCGAGCGGTTCGTGGAATGGGATGTCGCGATAGCTGTGGCCGGGCGCGATCGGAAGCGTCGGCGCGATGAAGATGACGCCGTGGACTCGCTCCGGGTGCTCCGCAGCGAGAACGAGCGTGCGCTGGGCTCCGAGTGAGAGCGTGACCACGAACGCCTTCTCGGTCTGGGTCGCGTCCAGCACGGCCAGCGCGTCGGCCGCGAACTCGGACTCCTCGTACGCCTCGCTCGCCTGCGGCCGGTCGGACTTCCCGTTCCCTCGCGGGTCGAAAGCGACCACACGGTAGTGCCGCGCGAAGTACGGAATCTGCATCTTCCAGCAGCGCGAGTGGACGATCGACCACGGTGGCACGAACAGGATCGTCGGTTCGCCGGAGCCGTAGACCTCGTAGAACACGCGGACCCCGTCCCGCTCGATGTATCCGGACTCGTCCGGGTAGCGCGCCCGCGACTGCTCGCGCGTGGCGGTTGTCAGCTCGACAGCCATCCGTCGATCCAGTCGAGTAGCTCCTGGTGGCCCTCGGTGATCCCTGACAGGCGTTCCACGATGATCCCTTCGTTGAATGTGATCACGAGCGAGACGAGCGCCTCGAGCGGCATCTCGATCCCGAAATGCTCGCGCGGCTCGGCGAAGGCCTCGGTCAAGACCTCCCGCCACGCGGCGTTCACACGGTCGACCCGCTCCTGCAACTCGGGCCGGTTCCAGGCAAGCGCCTGGAGCTCGAACCAGACCTTCTCGTACGCGAAGTCCTCGCTCATCAGATAGCGCATCGCCGTGCGCCACTTCTCGAGGAACGGCATGTCGGCCGCGTACATCGCACGCTGTCTTGCGATCTGTCGTTCGGTGAATCGCTCGAGCACGCGCGCGAGCAGATTCTCGACGGAGCCGAAGTAGTAGTGGACGAGCCCGTGGTTGACACCTGCCTCCTCGGCCAGGCGCCGCGTCGAGATACCTGCGTAGCCGGCGTTCACGAGCACGCGCTCGGCCGCGTCGAGGAGGGCCTCCTCGGCGGCCGAGCGCGCTATCGAGACCTTCATCGCGTCCACTCCCAGAGCGCGTTCACGATCTTCCAGCCCTCCGGCGTCCGCACGAGGTGAACGTACTCCCTGTACACCGCGGATCGAACGGTTACGTTCGCGATCGTGCCGTAGACGTCCTCGACCACGACCTCGATCTGGCGGTCGCCCGGATCGCGCTCGCGCCCGAGCCCGCGGGCGGTGGCGTCGATCATCTCGGCGGCGGTCAGCTCGAGTATCCGACCGTCCTGCTCGAGCCGGCGCTTGGCGAGGCCCGGATGAAGCGCGCGCTCCATCCGGACCGCATCGCCGTCGAACCAGCCCTCGAAGTAGTCGAGCACTGCGCTGACGATCGCCGCTTCGGCGGTCGTTCGCTCGTCGACGGTCATCGCCGCCTCAGTCGGTCGACGAGCCTGGCGAGCCGAGCCCGCCAAGCCAGGAGCAGCATCGACACCGCGCTCCCGCCTCCCGCCAACAGGGTGGGGAGGAGCTCTTCGCCCATGTGGTGCGCAAGGATCACGGGAAGATCTCCGTCGTGCAGTCGCCGCCCTGGAGCCGCACCTCGTGCGCACGCGCCGGGCCGCCGGGCCGGTCGTGCAGGTCGAGGAAGAAGTCGCGGTCGACCTCCATGCCGCCGTTCGGATCGCAGTTCACGCGTAGCAGCCACGACTCGAGCCCAGGATAGAACTGGTTGTCCCAGGTCGAGTAGAGCGAGTTGCTGACGTAGAGCCGCCGCCCGTCGAACGAGAGCTGGAGCATCTGGGGCCCGCCGTTCAGCTCGCGTCCGGCATCGCTCGGCTTGCCGAGCAGCCCGCCGAGCCAGAGCTGTCCGGTCAGCTTCGGCTTCGCCGGGTCTGAGACGTCGTACTGGCGGAGGTCGCCGTGGAGCCAGTTCGAGAAATAGAGGAAGCGGTCGTCCATCGAGAGCACGAGGTCGGTGATCAGGCCCGGCACGGGGAAGGGCCAGCCGTCGAGCTCGACGCTCTCGACCGCGATCACCTGGTCGGCGCCCCAACCACCGTTGTCGCGGCGGAAGCGCCACATCGTGCTCGAGAGCGCGGCGCCGACGAACCCCTCCTCCGCATCGGGGTCGTGCAGCCAGCGGACCTCGAGCGGGACGAGACCCTGCTCGCCGAGCTCGACCGTCTGCTCGAGGCGACGCTCGGCGAGGTCCCAGAAATGCAACCGGCTGCCGTAGCGGCCCGCCGCGACGTCGTCGAGGTCGAAGCCGCCTTCGTAGCTCGACGGCTCGCCGAACTCCGATGAGATCAGGACGTTCTTGCGCGGCTGGTACCAGAAGTCGTAGTTGAGCGACGGCGTGTCGCCGCCGTTCTCCCAGCGGCCCTTGACCTCGAACGTCTTCGCGTCGAGGACCGCGAACCCGCCGACGCCGTTCCCGTCGGCATCGCCGAGCATGCTGATCACGATGTTGTCGCCGGGCATGCAGTGCACGGTGTGCGGCCGCGTGTACCCGGTCTTCGCGACCAGCTCCTGGGGCTCGATCACTTTCTCGATCCGCGGCCGGCGCGGGTCGTCCGCGACGTTGACGACATGGATCCGTGACGAGCGGAAACCCGGCACGATCAGGTGCGACCGATCCGGCCCATGGCAGGCCGAGCTACAGCGGTTCCAGCCGAAGTGGTGGAGCTCGTCGCCCACGTTCGGCATCGGGGTCTCGTGCACGATCTGCCCCGTGTCGGCGTCGACGACCGCCAGGAAGTCGGGCGACTCGACACCTGTGCCCTCGTGCAGGCAGGCGAGATAGAGGAACTCCTCCGGCGGCCCCCGGAGCGCCTCCTGCGGCGAGCCGTAGAACGATGGAGCGCTGGGTGCAGGCACGGTGGCCTCCTTTACGATCGACTTAGTCAAATGACTAAGTCAGTCTTGCTCGCTCTGAGGCGCGTGTCAAGTCCCGGCCGAGCCCGCCCGGCCTGAGTGCCGTAATGCGCTCGTCGAGCGTGCTCGACGTGCTGCCTAGGGCGACAGGGCGAGCTCGACCGCGTCGTCGAAGGCCAGCGCGCGTCCTTCGGCCCAGACCGCCTGAGCCTCCGCACCGAGTCGCCCCCGCGCGGGACCCAGGTACCGCTCGAGGAGCGCGTCCCAGAACGGGATCGAGATCGAGATGCCGAGCGACTCCCGGAGCGCCTCGACCGACGCCGCCAGCCGCAGCCCGCGCTCCGCCTCGCCGTTGCCGGCGACGGCCATCGCCACGCCCTGCACCTCGAAGCTCGTCTCGATCACGTCTCCGAGCGGGAGCGCGGACTGCAGGCTCTGGCGGTAGCGCTGCTCGGCCTCGACCGTGTCGCCGCGGATCAGCGCGCAGTCCGCCAGGAAGTGGTAGGCGAAGTGCTCCGTGCGGGGATCGTCACCCGCGCGCTCGAGCAGGTCGCGTGACATCGGTTCGGCGCGGTCGACATCGCCGAGCGCCACGAGTACCTGGCAGACGCCGACGATCGAACGGGTCATCCCCGCGGGGTCGCCGAGCTCGCGGCGAAGCTCCAGGCTCTGCTCGAACGCGCTGAGCGCGCCGGCCTCGTCGCCGGCGTCGTAGATGAGCGGCCAGCCGAGTGAATCGAGCGCCGAGGCGAGCTCGTCGCGGTCGCCGAGCCCGCGCCACAGCTCGATTGCCTCCTCGAGCTGTTGCCTCCCTGCGGCCAGGTCACCATGCCGCGCGACGAGTGCCCCGGACGCCGCGAGAGCGCGCGCCCGCGCGCGGCCGCCCTCGGGCGACGCGGCGAGCACGTCGGCGAGTCGCCGGCAGCCCTCCTCCAGCAGGCCGCGGGACAACCAGAACCAGCCCAGCGCGCCTGCGAGCCCGAGCGCTCTGTCCGGGGCACTCTGCGACAACCAGTCGCACGCCGTCCGGAAGTCGTCGTGGTCGAGCTCGATCCGGCGTGACCACTCGGCCTCGGCGTCGAAGCGATGGGTGTATGCATGCTCCGCGACCGCGGAGAAGAAGGTCGCGTGACGCTCGCGGAGCGCGGCGGCCTCGCCTGCGTCGGCAAGCCGCTCGAGCGCGTACTCGCGGACCGTCTCCATGAGCAGGAAGCGGCCGTCGCCGACCGCCTTCAGCAGGCTCGAGTCGACGAGGACCGCGATACCGTCGAGGTCCGCGGCGCTCACCTCTTCGGCGGCGGCGAGCGAGAACGAGCCCGTGAAGACGGAGATGCGGGCCAGCAGCCCGCGGGCGTTCTCGTCGAGCAGGTCGTAGCTCCACTCGATCGTGGCCCGGAGCGTTCGCTGGCGCTCGTGCGTGTCCCGCGCCCCACCCGTGAGCAGCGGCAGCGCCGATTCGAGGCGGTCCAGGAGCCCCTCCGGCCCGAGAAGCTTCGTGCGCGCGGCCGCCAGCTCGAGCGCGAGCGGCAGGCAGTCGAGGCGCCGGCAGATCGCCTCGACGGTGGCATCCGGCCGGAGCTGCGTCCCGACCGCCCGCGCGCGCTCCACGAACAGGATCGCGGCGTCGCTCGCCGACAGCGGCTCCAGCCGGTACTCCTGCTCGCCGTAGACATGCAGCGGCGCGCGGCTCGTCACGAGCACGCGGAGGCCGCCTGCGGCCGCGAGCATGTCGGCGATCGCGGGAGCCGCATCGAGGAGGTGCTCGAACGTGTCGAGCACGAGCAGGAGCTCGCGTTCGCGCAGGAAGCCCAGCAGGTCGTCGGGGGCGCCGACGGCCTGCGCGATCTCCGAGAGGACGAGCCCGCCGTCCGACAGCCCGACGAGCGGCACCCAGAAGACTCCGTCGTGCAGAGTGCCATCGAGCTCAGCGGCGACCTGGAGCGCGAGCCTCGTCTTGCCCGTGCCGCCGGGTCCCGTCACGGTGAGCAGTCGCGTACCGGCGGAGAGCACGGCGACGAGCTCCTCCACCTCGCGTTTCCGTCCGACGAGCGGTGTCGCGGCGATCGGCAGGTTCGTGGCGTCGAGCGTGCGCAGAGGTGGGAAGTCCCCTTCGCCGAGCTGGTATAGCCGCTCGCCGCCGACCAGGTCCTTGAGCCGATGCTCCCCCAGGTCGAGCATGCCGGTCCCGTCGACGAGCTTGCGCGTCGTCTCGGAGAGGACGATCTGCCCGCCGTGCGCGGACGCCGCGATCCGCGCCGCCCGGTGGACGTCCATCCCCACGTAGCCCTCGTCGGTGACGATCGGCTCACCGGTGTGGATCCCCATGCGGGCGTGGATGGGGCCTGGCGCGAGTGCCGCTCGCGCCTCGTCCGCCGCTGCGACCGCGTCGGTCGCCCTCGTGAACACGACGAAGAACGCGTCGCCCTGTGTGTCGACCTCGATCCCTCCGTGCCGGGCGAACGCTTCCCTCAGCGCGCGCCTGTGCTCGGCGAGGAGCTCTGCGTACCGAGCCCCGTGCTCCTGGAGAAGCCGGGTCGATCCCTCGACGTCCGTGAAGAGGAAGGTGACCGTGCCGCCCGGAAGGTCGCGGATCGTCACCGCCCGATCATCGCCCAGAAGACGCTCCGGTGGAATCCGCCTCGCGCGCGCAGCCGTACTTGCTGGAGGAAAGCGGCAACATCAGCCGCATGACCCGGGGGAGGTTTAACGTGCTCGAGACGACTTCCGTGCGGCGACGTTGGATCGTGGTTGCGGTGGGATCGCTGACTGCGGCCTTGGCGTTCTCGACCGCCGCGTCGGCAGAAAGATCGCTCGTCTTCGAGGAGACGGCCTCGGCCTTCTGGGCCGTGCCGCACGGGTGTGCGGACGGTTCGACCGTGCAGGGGACGTTGCTTGTCCTGAGCACGCGCGACTTCGAGTCACCAGAGACCGAGGACGCGGAGCCCACGGCCAGAGTGCAGTTCTTGGCCGTCTGCCCGGACGGCACCTCGTTCAGCTGGGCTGCGCCCGCTGCTCCGGCGACCATCACGAGCGCTGCGAACCTCAAGATGGTCACGGCCACCGGATCGGCAATCGCGAGGGACAACGTCGGTGGGACCCACCACGTCTCCTTCGACGTGACGTGGACTGCCGTCGGCTCCTTGGAGACGACCGTGAACGGGCCGGGAAGCAAGCGGCAGCAGCGTCAAGCGACCGCGACCGGTGAGTTGATCTTCGATGGCGACGTGATCGTCGACGGCCCGGCCGACCACCCGACCCGGCCGGCCCCGTTCATCCGCGTCGACACCGAGAAATAGCGACAGCTGTCCGAACGACAACTGGTTCGAGCAAGCGTGGTGTCGGCCATGTTCACACCCTCGTAAGGCGGGCGTAAGGGCTACGCAAGGTTTGTCTCGTAGCGTCGGCAGCTCCAGACGAAAGGAGATGCCTGATGCAACGCTTGAGCCGCATTGTCGTCCCGGCGCTCTTCGCCGTCGCAGCGCTGATCGTCGCCGCCGGCCCGGCCGTGGCGAGCGGAGGAAACGCCGGCGTCGTCTACACCTTGACGAACGAGTCTGCCGGGAACGCGGTCGCGGTCTTCGACCGCGCTGCGGACGGCTCCCTGGCTCCCGCCGGCCGCGTGGCGACCGGTGGGCTCGGATCGGGAGGTGGACTCGGGTCGCAGGGCGCGATCGCGCTCGAGGGCCGCCGCCTGCTCGCCGTCAATGCCGGCAGCAACTCGGTCTCGCTGCTGCAGGCTCGGGGGAACGGGCTGGTGCTCCGCGACACGGCGTCGTCGGGCGGTGTCCGACCGATCAGCATCACGAGCCACGGGCGCCTCGTCTACGTGCTGAACGAGGGCGACGCGACGGCACCGGCGAACATCGCCGGTTTTCGGATCTGGCGCGGCCGGCTGTTCTCGCTTCCCGGCTCGAGCCGGCCTCTCAGCGCCGCTGCGCCGGGTCCGGCCCAGATCGAGTTCTCCCCCGATGGACGGCAGTTGGTCGTGACGGAGAAGGAGACGAACCTGATCCTCACGTACCACGTCGGGCTGTTTGGCTATGCGAGCGGCCCGACGCTCACGCCGTCCGCCGGCCAGACGCCGTTCGGGTTCGCGTTCGCCAGCCGCCGGCACGTCATCGTCTCCGAGGCGTTCGGCGGCGCCGTCGATGCGAGCGTGCTCTCGTCCTACGACCTCGAGTCCAACGGCACGGCGACGCCGATCAGCCCGAACGTCGCGACGACCGAGACGGCGGCCTGCTGGGTCGTCGTGACCGAGAACGGGCGGTACGCCTACACCACGAACACCGGAAGCGCATCGGTTTCGGGGTACGCGGTCGGGAACGACGGCAGCATCGCGCTCCTGGACGCGGACGGGAAGACGGCCCACACGGGCGCCGTTCCCATCGACGCGGCGCTCTCCCAGGGCAGCCGCTTCCTCTACGTCCTGGCGAGCGGCGCTCACCGGATCGACGGGTTCCGGGTCAACGGCGACGGGAGCCTGGACGCTCTCGGCTCCGTCGACGGGCTCCCGGCCGGCAGCGTCGGGCTGGCAGCCAGATGACGGCTGCGCGGCGGGGCGGGCGAGCAGTTCCGCCCTGCCGCGCTCCCCTGGCGCCTCGACGGGGTCCACGCGTTGGCGCAAAATGACTCGATGGCCACCGTGCTCGTGGTGGACGACGAGCCGATCGTCCGCGACGTCGTCGTCCGGTATCTCGAGAGTGCCGGCTTCGAGACGGTCGAGGCGGACGACGGCGACCGCGCGCGGGGAGTTCTGGAGCAGCAGACGCCCGACGTGGTCGTGCTCGACGTCATGCTCCCCGGCACCGACGGGCTCGACCTGTGCCGCTGGATCCGGGGCCGCTCGTCCGTGCCGGTGATCCTGCTGACCGCCCGCGGCGACGAGGCCGACCGCATTGCCGGGCTCGATCTCGGCGCCGACGACTACGTGACGAAGCCCTTCTCGCCCCGCGAGCTGGTCTCGCGCGTCCGTGCGGTTCTGCGACGCGTCGAGGCGCCTTCCGCGGCGAGCGAGCGGATCGCCTTCGGCGACTTGCAGGTCGACGCCGAGAAGCGGGAGGTGCGCCGCGGCGGGCGCGAGCTGCGGTTGACCGCCAGGGAGTTCGACCTACTCTGGCTCCTGGCCACCCACCCGCGCAGAGTTTTCTCGCGTGACGAATTGATGCGACGGCTCTGGGGATACGAGGCCGCGTTCGACACCGGCACGGTCACCGTGCACATCCGACGGCTGCGCGAGAAGATCGAGGTGCGCCCCTCGGAGCCGCGCCTGCTCCAGACGGTCTGGGGCGTCGGCTACCGGTTTGTGCCGTGATCCTCTTCGCGCTCCTCGTCGCCGCCTCGACGCTGCTCGCAGGCGCTCTCGCCGCCCTGGCGCTGCGCCGGTTGCCGACGGTTCGGCTCCAGCTGATCGGCCTCGCGCTCGTTGCCGTCGTCCTGCCGCTCGGTGCTGTGGTGGTCGCGGGGGTCGTCATGTTCCAGTCGGACCACGATCTGACGGTCCTGGTCGTCGCGGCAGGCGCGGCCAGCGCGGTCGTCGTCGCGGCCCTGCTGCTCACGCGATCGATCTCGGCGGGCGTGGATCGACTCGTGGATGCCTCGGCGCAGCTGGCGAACGACCTCACCGCCCGCATGCCCGAGCGAGGGCCGCGCGAGCACCGGGCGCTGGCCGTCGCGTTCAACGAGATGGCGCAGAGCCTGCAGCGGCTCTTCGAGGCGCGGCGCGAGCTCGTCGCCTGGGCGAGCCACGATCTGCGCACGCCGCTCGCGAACATGCAGGCGATGCTCGAGGCCGTGGACGACGATCTGGCGAGCATGGACGACTACTTGCCGGTGTTGCACGACCAGGTGCGACGGCTATCTGCGCTCGTCGACGACCTGTTCGAGCTGACGCGCATCGACAGTGGCGCCCTGAAGCTCGAGTTGCGCCGCGCCGAGCTCGACCCCGTCGTGTCCGCGTGTCTCCGCGGCGTCGAGGCGGAGGCACGGGCGCGCGGTGTCGCGTTGGACGCCACCGTCGACCCCGGCATCACAGCCACCTGCGAGCCGGCGAAGATCGAGCGCGTACTGCTCAACCTGCTCACGAACGCGCTGCGCCACACGCCCGACGACGGTGCGATCGCGGTCCTGGTGGAGACCGATGAGGAGGCGGTGCGCGTCACCGTCGAGGACACCGGCTCAGGACTCTCGGCCGAGTCGGCGCGGCGCATGTTCGAGCGGTTCTGGCGGGCTGATCCTGCTCGCTCGTCGAAGGGAGCTGGGCTCGGGCTCGCCATCGCTCACGGCCTGGTCGAGGCACACGGCGGGCGCATTTGGGCCGAGAACCGCCCGGGCGGTGGGGCGCGCTTCTCGTTTACGTTGCCCGCAGGCTAGGGCGTCAACTCGTCGCAGCCCGTGCGTGGTCTCGCCTGCCGAGCTCGTGGCTCGCCAGCATCGTCGACCCGACCTGAAGCCTCCGGCCGGCACGCTGGCGTAGCCTCCTGTCCGTGCACCGGCTCACCAAGGCGCAGGCCCGCCGCATCGCGGTGCGCGCGCAGCTCCTCGGCGCGCCCAGGCCGACGGAGCTGCTCGACGTCGTCCGGCGGCTGACCCTGCTGCAGATCGACCCGACGGCGGCGATTGCGCCCAGCGCCGACCTCGTTGCGTGGAGCCGCCTCGGCTCGGCCTACCGTCCGGCCCAGCTCCAGCAGGCCCTCGAGCAGGACCGCGCGCTGTTCGAGCACGACGCGCTGGTCCGGCCGATGGGCGACCTCGGCCTGTATCTCGCCGGCGCTGCCGACTGGCCGCCCTGGGAGCACACGCGTGCCTGGATCAGCGACAACGACCGCTTCCGGCGCGACATCCTGGAGCTGCTCGCCGACCGCGGGCCGCTGAGCTCACGGGAGATCCCGGACACGTGCGTCAGGCCCTGGGCCTCGACGGGGTGGACGAACAGCCGCAACGTCACCCAGATGCTCGAGCATCTGACGATGCGCGGCGAGGTCGCGATCGCGGGGCGCGTCGGGCGGGAGCGGCTGTGGGACCTGCCCGAGCGGGTGTACCCGGGCGGCATCGAGGTCCCGTCGGTCGACGACGCCCACCGCATGAAGAACGAGCGGCGGCTCGCCGCGCTCGGGATCGCACGCCAGAAGTCCAGGGTGATGCCGGGTGAGCCGGCCGGCGTCGGCGAGGCAGGCGAGCCGGCCGTGGTCGACGGGGTGAAGGGCGAGTGGCGCGTCGACCCCGGCGTGCTCGGCGAGGAGTTCGAGGGGCGCACGGCGCTGCTGTCGCCGTTCGACCGGCTCGTCCACGACCGCGTCCGCGCCCAGGAGTTGTTCGACTTCGAGTACACGCTCGAGATGTACAAGCCCGTGGCCAAGCGCCGCTGGGGCTACTTCGCCCTGCCGATCCTCCACCACGACCGGCTGGTCGGGAAGCTCGACGCCACCGCCGACCGCAAGGCCTCCGCGTTGCGGGTGCACGCGATCCACGAGGACGTGAAGTTCACGCGCACGATCACGAAGGCCGTGCAGGCCGAGCTGGAGGGCCTGGCCTCGTGGCTCGAGCTTGGTGGGGTCGAGCCGGGCTAGCGCCTCACGCCGGCACTTCCTCGTGCTTCGCCGCAGGCTCGGGCTGCCCGCCGGGCGCAGCCTCGCGCACGCGCAGCACGACGTTGCCCGTCTTCTGGCCGGTCTCGACGTAGCGGGTCGCCTCCACGACCTCGTCGAGCGCGTAGCGCCGGTCGATCACCGGCCGATACGTACCCGCGTCGGCGAGCTTCTTGACGAGGGCGAAGTCCTCCTTGCGGTAGCGGCCGATCGCGAGCTTCGCTCGCTTGCTGCCGACGAAACGCGTGACGAGAACGGCGAGCGGCACGTGGTACATGAACCCGAGATCGGCGGAGATGTAGATCCCGCCGGGCTTCAGCGAGCGCCGGCAGCGGCGGAACGAGTGCTTGCCGACTGCGTCGAAGATCACGTCATACGTCTGGCCGTTCTTCGTGAAGTCCTCGCCGAGGCGATCGACCACGTCGTGCGCTCCCAGCGACCGCACGACCTCGACGTCCTTCGTGTCGCACACCCCGGTCACCTCGGCTCCGAAGTGGTGCGCGAGGAGCTGGACCGCGCCCGTTCCGATCGAGCCCGCAGCGCCGTAGACGAGGACGCGCTTCCCCCGTAGAGGCTCCGCCGGCTCGAGGCAGGTAAGTGCGAGCAGCGAGCCGTCGGGAACGGCCGCCGCCTCCTCGAAGCTCAGCCCTGTCGGCTTCCGTGCGATCACGCCGCTCTCGGGCACGGCCACGTACTCGGCGTTCGCACCCCAGCCGATGCCGAACACCTCGTCGCCGACCCGGAGCTCGGTCACTGCCGTGCCGACCTCCTCGACGAGCCCCGCGAACTCCATCCCGGCGATCGTCCGCTTCGGGCGGCGAAGGCCCGTGAGGGGACGCGTGAACGGGTACTCGAGGCTGCGCAGGCCGGTGTCGCTGCGGGTCACCGTCGACGCGTGGACGCCGACGAGGACCTCGTCTTCCTTCGGCAGGGGTCGCTCGACGTCTGCGACGCGCAGGACCTCCGGCGGCCCGTACCGATCCTGGACGACTGCTTTCATGCGCTCACTTCCTCTCGTCTGCCCGCTGGAGGCGATTGATCGGTGCGCCGTGCCTCCAGGCCCGCCCGGCCCGGTAGAGCTCGGCAGGCCTGCCGCCTCCCGGCCCCGGCCGGGCCGTGCGGCCGGTCGGGATCACCCAACCGTCCTCGCCCACGAGGCTGCGGCGGAAGTTCGCCGCGTCGAGCTGCACGCCCCAGATCGCCTCGTACACCGCCCGGAGCTCGGCCAGCGTGAAGGTGGTGCCGACGAAGGCCGTCGCGATGCCCGAGACCTCGAGCTCGACCCGGACGCGCTCGACCGCGTCGCGGACGATCCGCAGGTGGTCGAACGCGAGCTCGAGCCTCTCCTCGAGGAGGCCCGAGACGGGGACGAGCTCGGCGTGCGCTGCGTCGGTGCCGGCGACGATCGCCCCCACGTCGCGCAGGACGGCGACGTAGGCGACGGTGACGACGTTCATGCGCGGGTCGCGTCCGGGATCGCCGTAGCCGCCGAACTGCGTCAGCAGACTGGGGACGTCGACGCCCGTCTCCTCGGACAGCTCGCGTCTCGCGGCCTCGTCGAGCGTCTCCTCGGGCCGCTTGAACCCACCGGGGATCGCCCACATGCCCTTGAACGGCTCCTCCCCCCGCTGGACGAGCAGCGCATGGAGGACCCCCTCGGCCATCGTCAGGATGACGATGTCCACCGTGACGGCGAAAGCGGGGAACGTGCTCGGGTCGTACCCGGGTGGGGCCTTCGTCTCGCGTGTTTTGGTCGCCATGACTCTTACCTTCGCACAAGGTTCGAGTCGTGTCAACCAAAACGCTGAGCCGGCGAGCTACGCCTGAACCGCGTCGAGGAACGCCAGCACGCGCTCCGTGAGCAACGCCGCAGCGGAGGGGTCGTACGCCGGCAGGGAGGAGTCGGCGAAGAGGTGCTCCTCCCCCGGGTAGAGGAACAGCTCCGCCCGGTCGGTCGAGTGGACGAGGTCCTGCGCGGCCTCGAGGTCCTCGGTGAAGAACGGGTCGGCGTCCTTGCCATGGACCTGCACCGGGACGCCCTCGGGCCACGCGTCCCCGAACTCCGAGACCGGGAGGCACGCGGACATGAGCACGGCCCCGCGGGCGCCGGGCCGGGTCTGCGCGAGCTGCTGGGCGGCCATGACCCCGAAGGAGAAGCCGGCGTAGACGGCCTCGGGGCCGATCCCCTCGGCGGCCGCCACGCCGCGCTCGGCCAGCGCGCCGAACCCCGCTTCGCGCGCGAAGGCCATGCCCTCCTCGATCGTGTCGAACGTCTGTCCGTCGAACAGGTCGGGCGTGTGCACGGCGTGGCCCGCCTGCTGCAGCTCGCGCGCGAACGAGCGCACTCCCTCGGTCAGCCCCTGGACGTGGTGGTACAGCACAACCTCGGTCATCCCCGATCCTCCTGTGTCATTTGATCCATTTAGTTGGAACATTCTGTAATGCTAGTCTATTCAGTCATGGCCGGCAACGCGTCGTCCCCGGACTACGACCTCGCCGACCGGATCGCGCTCACGACGCCCGCCCAGGTGAAGGCGATCAGCCATCCCCTCCGCACCACGATCCTGTCCCTGCTCCACGAGCGGGCCGCGACGGTGACCGAGCTGGCGGTCGCGGTCGAGCGGCCGAAGAGCACGGTCGCCCACCACGTCAAGGTGCTCACCGAGGCGGGACTGGTGCGGGTGGTGAGAACGCGGCGGGTTCGGGCGATCGAGGAGCGGTTCTACGGCCGCGCGGCACGGATGTTCTACGTGGGGGTCGAGCGGAGCCCGGACGGCGACGACCTGCCTCGGGACTTCAACGACTTCGAGGTTGCCGCTCGGGAGTCGGCCGCGGCGTACCGGGTCGGGAAGCTGTGGGGTTTCATCCGGCATGCCCGCATCTCGGAGACGCAGGTGTCGGAGTTCTGGAAGCAGATGGCGGAGCTGGTGGCGGAGTTCGACCAGCTTCCGCGGACGGGCGAGACCGTGTACGGATTCGCGGTCGGCGTCTATCCCACCGACTATCCGACCCTACCGGGCAGCCGCGAGTAAAGCCCCGGCTGAGCGAGATGTAGTGCCCGCCGTCGATCTCGTCGGGCTCGATGCCGAGCCGCGCACGGGCGTGGCGGCGCGCCCAGTCCGCGGGACGCATCCTGTATCCAAGACGTCGGTCGATCGGGATGACGACCCCACGTTCGGCCACCGCGTGAGAGACCGCTCGCCACGTGCACGAGGCTCGAGGCTCGAGGCGAGCCTAGACCTGCCGCCCTTCGGGAAAGTGCCGCGCGCTCGCGAGGTGAAAGACGCGTTGAAGAGCTGATTCCGTCGGAGTACTTTGAACATGCCGTCACATGAACACCGACGCTCGATCCGAGGATCGCAAGCAGGCAACCGAAGGGTTGGTTCTCTCGATTCTCGGGGCCGTGTGCGGGGCGTTGCTGACCAATGCGCTCAACGGGTCTTCGGCCGTGCGGCTGATCGGGACGATTCTCGGAGCTGCTGTCCCACAGTTGATCACCCAGGTCGGTCCCGGACATCGGCTCCGCGCCGGCATGGCGATCTCAGTGACGACCCTTGCCTTGTTTGCGGCCTACGGGGGGTTCACCCTCTTTGCGTTCGCCTCGGACCGAGAGAGCGTGGTGCCGCTGCCTTCAATCGTGCCTCAGCCGGGTGACGGTGGCGGGAACGGAAGTGGGCACGCGGGTAGTGGCATCGCAGTGGATCCAGACAGTGTGGATTGCGGCGATCAGCAAGTCGTCGACGAGCTTCTTGCATGCGGGGACGTCACAGTCACGAGTACCGGGATCGAACCGCTCGAAATTTGGTCGGTTACGTTCGAACCGACAGGATCATTCGGACAAAGCCAAACCTGCGTCGAGGAGTCTCCCCTTCCTACGGGTGAAACCTGCACCGTGCATGTGTTGTTCAGACCCTTAGGCGAGCCAGGACCTCGTGCGGCACGAATGAGCATCAATGGAAACGCCCCGAGTGCGTACGTTGACGTCCAAGGCGACGTCGAAGCGGCTGAAGTGGCCGGAGACCTGGCCGTGCTCGGCGTGGTTTCGTGCGCGTACGTTGCCGACGAAGCCTCAGGGCCAGCGCTGACGCTCGGGTTCGAAGTCGCCTTCTCCGGGTCGGGTTCTCCACCGAGTGTGATCGGCGTCTCCGCATCGCTCGATGACGCAGCGCCAGCGGCCGGCGAAAGGCCTGACTTTCCGGTCGGTCAAACAGGTTCCATTTCAATGAGCATTCCCCCGCCGCCCTACGACGCGCAGTCGATCCCTTTTACCATTCACCTAGACAGCGATGACTCTGTGCAAGAGGAAAACGAGGACAACAACGACGTCAATATGAAGTACGCCGCGCCTGAGGAAGGGCAGTCTTCGGGGACCGTCGACTGTGCTCCGACGGAGTAGTGATCCTGCGGGGCGTCAACTCGGTTCGTCGGTAGCCCCGCTGCGTTCCAGAGTCGTTCCACGTCGTCGGTCCGGCGTGAGCGCGCTGTGGTCTCGGTGAGCGGGCTGGGTGGTCGACACCGCAGGTGCCGGTCACCGCCGGTGCGAGCCCGTGGTGGGCCTGCACCGGCGGCGCCCTGACCGGGGCCGGTCTCCTCGGTTGAGCTACCGGCCCGTGAGCGGAAGCTTCGGTTGCGTGGTGGTTGTGCCCGTCGGCACCCAATTGGTACGCGGTCCGGGAAGGAGCCCGAGGTCTGGCTGGGGGCAGGCGAGCGGCGACCCGGTGCTCGACGCGTAGAGGTGGTCGCCGGGGTGCTGGATCTGGAACGCGTTCGCTCCTTCGCCGATCTGATCGTTCGCGAGCAGGCGGTCGGCAGCGTCGACCCTCGCGTCGCCGTTCACGTCGAGGTACCGGCTCATGCGGATCGCAAAGCCCTCGACGTCCAGCGTCGACACGCACTTGTTCAGGCCAGGCGGATCGGTGCTGTACGCCATGATGTCGTTTGTCGGCACCACCCCCCAGGCGCCTTCGGCGCCGTCACCGACGTGACCCAGCGTGAGGCAGTGCCCGAACTCGTGGCTGACGAGGTCAAAGAGGTTGAAGAAGTCGATTTGCCCGGGTGCCGGGTCGATTGCGCCGTTGATCGCGAAGCAGATGTTGCCGCCGGCGCCGCCACAGTCCTCGACGTACGTCCCGGTCCGCGATTCGTGGTGGCTGTTGAAACCCGGGAGGTTGTCCCAGTACTCGAAGTCGAACGGGTTCTGGACGTTGTGGCAAGGCACCCCGTTCTCGTCGGTGAACACGAAGTTCAGCGGGTCGATGCCGATGCCGACGCCGCCGACCGGGTTGGAGGCGATTACGACGATCTCCGGGTCCACGATCGGGTATGTGGTGAACTCACCGCCGCTGTCACCCAGGAGGTCGACGTAGTCGAGGGTGACGTGAAAGTCCACGCCCGCGGCGAGCCAGTCGAGCCCCATCTCGCCCGCGAGGTAGTCGATCCCGCCTTCCCACATTTCGACCGACTGGCGCATGATGCGCATGTCACGCTCTGCGGTCGGCGACAGCGGGACCATCACCAGCACGTCCACCTGAGGTGAATCGAGCGCGTTGAGGCCGGTGCGCATGTGATGGCAGATGTTGTCGGGGTTGGTCGGGGACATGTCGCGGATGCAGCCGGGCGGGAAGTTGTCGGCGCCGAAGTACGGACCGGCATAGTCGTCGCCGGGGCTGGCGCCGGCAGGGACGCTGCCGAGCGCTACGCACAGCACGAGCGAGACGGCGAGCATGCCGAGCAGCGCGAGCGCGTGCCTGCCTCGCTCGCCGCTCCGGCGAGCCCGCGCAGTGATGAGGCGGAATGGCCGCATGTCCATCTTTCCCCCTATTCGACGATGAAAGTGGCGGAGTGTGGCACGTGGAGCGCCAGCGTCGGAAACACCGGGGATGGAGGTACCCCGCCGTCACACCGCCAAACGGCGTCCGATGCGCGTAGCGCGATCCGGGAGAGAACGACTAGCCTTACGCGGGTTCTCAGAAACGGGAGCGACGGGACTCGAACCCGCGACCTCCGGCGTGACAGGCTTGTTCCACAGATGCGACGATTAGCGACGTTTGACGCGCTATCGCTCTATTCATGCGGTCTGCAGGCCCTCCGTGCTGATTTCTGCACGATTGCGTAGGCTCGATTTCGGGCGTTTGCTGCCCTTCTGCTGCCCAGACGCTGCGCGCTCGGTCGAGGCGATAGACGGCGTCGGTGATGCTTCGACAGCCTCTTTCCGGCGGTGGTCAGGCGGCGGGACGGCGGGGCGCAGACGCTAGTGAATCGCGTGACGGCTTCAGGCGTGAGCACGCTGGCCCAGGCCACCGTTCTCCCGAACGAGCGGAAGCCAAAAGCCTGGTATCCCGGCATCGATTAGTGCGTGTTCGCTCTCCTGGTCACGACAGCCGAATCCATCAGCCGAGCGAAGGCGCCTGGGCGGCGGTCAGAATGAAGAGCAGTAGTGGCCCACCAATAGTCCGGAGGAACAAGCCGCAAGGCGGAACGCCGACGGTTCGTTGGAGTGGAGGGACGAAAGCGCACCCGACTCGCTGAATTTATGGTCCCGGTCACGGACACGCGGGGCTACAGAGTGCGCGACTCAACCACGGCCGCCCGCGGAACACCTACGAGCTGTCCTCCTGGACACTCTTCCGCGCTGACCTGCCGGCGTGGGTTTTCGATCCCGAAGGCCGCGACGATGCCGCCGCCTGCGACGAGTGCTGCGCAGACGAGGATCGCCTGGTGGAAGGCATCGACGGACTGGGGGTTCGGAGCGAATGTGTCTCCGGGCAGCGTTGACGCCACGAGGGCGCCGATCGCGGCGATCCCGATCAAGCCGGCGATGCGGGCGATCGCATTGTTGATCGCCGAGGCGATCCCGGCGTCGCTTTCGTCCGCGTCGGCGAGCACGGTCGCTGTCAGCGGCGCAACGGTCGCCGACAACCCCAGCGCGAAGAGGAGGAGCGCCGGCAGGAGGTCGAAGACATAGGAAGCCTCCAGCCCGACCCGCAGGAAGAGCAGGATGCCTGCCGCTGCGATCAGCGGTCCCGCGGACAGGAAGAGCCGTGGCCCGTACTGGTCTGCTAGCGCGCCGAGGCGTCGCGAGAGTGCAAACATGGTCAGGGTCACCGGGATCGTCGTCAGCCCCGCCCGTAGCGCCGAGTAGCCGGCGACCTGTTGCAGGAAGATGAACAGGAAGAAGAAGAGCACCGACAGGCCCGCGTAGATCGCGAGGGTCTGCAGGTTGGCGATGGCGAAGTTCCGCCGCTCGAAGAGGTCGAGCCTCAGCATCGGGTGGGACGCGCGCTGCTCGTAGATGACGAACGAGGCGAACGCGGTGGCGCCGCCGAGAAGCGTGATGACGATCACCGGGCTCCCCCATCCGAAACGCGGTTGCTCGGTCAGGCCGAAGACGATTCCGGCCAGCCCGAGCGCGCAGAGGCCGGCGCCGACCACATCCACCGGGCGTGCCACCGTTGGCGCATCCGGAACCGCAGCTCGCACGAGCACCAGCGTGACCAGGACGAGCGGGACGTTGATCGCGAAGATCCAGCGCCAGGACGCCTGGTCCACAAGCAGGCCGCCCACGAGTGGTCCGACAATTACTGCGATTCCGCCCCACGCTGTCCACGATCCAATCGCGGCACCACGCTCGCGCTCCGAAAACGCGGCGGCGATGATCGCCAACGAGCTCGGCGTCAGAAGTGCCCCAGCCACGCCTTGGAGAGCCCGAGCTGCGATCAGGATTTCGACGGTTGGCGCCACAGCACACGCCAGTGACAGCACTCCGAACGCGCCGACTCCGAGCGAGAACACGCGCCGCCGACCGTAGATGTCACCCAGTGAGCCACCGATCAGAATCAGGGAGCCGAGCGTCAAGAGGTACGCATTGGAGACCCATTGCTGCGTCTGTAGGCCGCCGCCGAGGTCAGCCTGAATCGCAGGCAGCGCGACGTTGACAATCGTCCCGTCGATCGCCGCGATCCCCGAACCCAGGATCGCTGCAACGAGTGTGAAGCGCTGACCGCTCGTCACGGCATGCGGTCAGACCTTGACCGGTCTACGAGGCCTCCCGATCTCGAGGGCGCGCGCGAGGTCGGTGATCGAGAGCAAGCCGGCGAGATGCCCGTTCTCGACGACCAGCGCTCGGTTCGTCGCCGGAGAAGAGAGGTCAGCGAGCGCATCGAAGGCCGGTTCGTCCTCGGTGACTTGCGGGAGCTTCTCGACGGGAATCATCGCGTCGCGTACGCGCCGTGTGTCCCATTCGGATCGAGGCACGGCCGCGACAGAGCTGAAGGCGAGCAAGCCGATCGGCTGTCCGTCCTCGAGCACCGGATAGGTCGTGAAGCGACGCGACCTGGCGACATCGTCCATGAACCCGCCCAGACTGAGATCCGCGTCGACCGTCACCGGGTCGGTCACCATCAGGTCGCGGACGCGCACACCCTCGAGCGCCTGCTCTGCGGCGATGTACCGAGCCTCGGCGCTCGCAGCCCCGAGCAGGAACCAGCCGATGAATGCGAGCCACGCCCCGCTGAACGATCCCTGGAAGATGAACATCGCAATCCCGAGCCCGATGAAGAGATAGCCGAATCCCCGGCCAATCCCTGCAGCGATGCTCGTCGCCCAGCCAAGATCGCCCCGAAAGCGCCAGAGGGCCGCCCGGAGCAGACGACCGCCGTCGAGCGGCAGCGCCGGCAGCAGGTTGAAGACGAGCAGGGTGAGGTTGATGTAACCAAGCCACGCAGCCACGCCGTCGAGGCTGCTCGGCAGGCCGGCGAGTGCAAGCAGAACGAAGACGATGCCGAGCACGAGGGAGACGAGCGGCCCGGCGGCCGCGATCCGAAACTCGGCGCCTGCGCTCGGGAACCTTCCCTTGAACTGGGCAACGCCCCCGAAGAGCCAGAGGGTGATCCCCTCGATCTCCATGCCTTCTCGCAACGCCTGGCGCGCATGTCCCAGCTCGTGCAAGAGGAGCGACGCGAAGAAGAGCAGTGCGCCGGCCACGCCCAGCACGAGGTAGGTGCCGTCCGAGTGGCCGGGATTCTGCGACGGGAACACACCCGACGCGAGCGACCAGACAATCAAGATAAAGACGACGAGCAAGCTCCAATGGATCCGAACTCGGACACCCGCGATGCGGCCCAGGTCGATGTTTCCGTTCAGGTTGCTCCTTCCACTCGTAGCGCGCTGAGCCCCTGGAGGTCAACGCAGCGCAGCCCCCGCTTCTCGACGATCACGACAAGGACGACGTCGCAGGCTCGACAGCGAATGACGACGCCTGGGCCGCGGAGAAACACCACCGTCTCGGCCACCGGGCCGGTGGCGCCGCAGTTCGCGCACGTGCCCGTTGCGTTCGTCAGCTCGACACCGAAGACATCGCGCAGCAACCCGCCGACCGCGTTTCCATCCACTGCTTCCATCATCTGCCTCCTGTCGCGCCGAACCGCTCCGTCTTCACTCGCGCCGGCGCGTACCCGAGGTCGACGAGGCCCGACGCGACGGCTTCGACAAAGCTGGTCGGTCCGCAGACGAACGCCAGAGAAGTCTCGGCGGCGGGCCAGGCAACTTCACGCAGCATGTCCCGATCCACCCGGCGTGAGTAGCCGGCCCAGTCCGGCGGCTGGCTTCTGGTCAGTGTTTGCACAACCTCGAGTCCTGGCTCGGGCTTGTCGAGCTCGGCTCGGTAGATGACGTCGTCGAGCGTGCGCGACGAGTAGAGCAGCCGCGTTGCGACCTCACTTCCCAGCCGGTGCCGGTGTCTCAGCATCGCCCGGAAGGGGGCGACGCCGGAGCCGCCGGCGACCAGGAGCAGCGGTCCGTCGTCCTCGGGTCCCCAGACGAAGTAGCCGCCGATCGGGCCGCGTAGCTCGAGCTGGTCACCTTCACGAAGCACCTCTGTCAGGTACGGCGAGACCTCGCCGTCCTCGAGCCGCTCCACGGTGATCGCCACCTGCTCGCCTGGTGCCGAGGCGATCGAATAGGCACGTTCGGCGCGGTAGCCGTCTTCGGCGGTGAGTCGAATGTCGACATGCTGGCCCGCGCGATGCTCCGGCCAGTCCGGCAGATCGAGGACCACAGTCCGCACCGTAGGCGTCTCGTCGACAACCTCGACGACGGTGCCGAGCTGCCAGCTCAGTCTCCGGAGTAGCGCTGTTCCCGCCACGGGTCTCCGTACATGTGGTAGCCGTAGGTCTCCCAGAAGCCGGGCTCGTCCTCGTCGCGCAACTCGATGCCGCGAACCCACTTCGCGCTCTTCCAGAAGTACAGGTGCGGAACGAGCAGGCGTGCGGGGCCGCCGTGCTCGGGATCGAGCGGCTCGCCGTCGTATTTGAACGCGACCCACGCCTTCCCGTCAGTGACGTCCTCGATCGGGAGATTCGTCGTGTAACCGCCGTCACAGAACGCAAGGACGTACGGCGCATCGTGATCGACGGCCTCGAGCAGCGTGTCGAGCGAGACGCCTTCCCACGTCGTGTCGAACTTCGACCAGCGAGTCACACAATGGATGTCGGTGGTCAGTGTCTCGCTCGGAAGCTCGTTCAGCTCGGCCCAGCTCCAGCTCTTCGTCTCCTCCCCGTCGACGATCGAGAACGACCACTGCTCGAGTGGCGTCCGGGGTGTCGGGCCAGCGGAAAGCACGGGGAAGTCGTCGGTCACGTACTGCCCTGGGGGCAGCCGGTCCGGCTCTGCCTCGCGCTTGCGGCGGCCACGGAAATCACGGGAAACGGGCATCAGGACCTCCTCTCACGGGCGAGGCGACCACGAATTGCCACCTCGTCGACGTAGCACCAGCTCCATCGGTCACGACAATCTGGCTGAGGTGAGCGCAGTACATCATCTCCCTCTCCTTTCACACAGGGTTACGGTACGCGACCGTTGTGCCTACCGGTTCGTCGCCGCCCGGTAATCCCGCAAGCCTGACGGCCCGCAGCGAGCGACGCGACGGCGACTCGACGAGTAGCAATCTGGTGAACGGCGTTGACCGGTAGTCCCGACCTCTGAGATAGTCAACGTTGGTCGTCGCGGCGTCGCCGTGACACGACCGTCTCGACGATCAGAGGTCCTAGGACCCGACTCCAGACGAACGGAGGTCGAGATGGCAACTCTCGAAAGCGCAACCGAGATCCGCTCCTTCCGCATCGACGTACCGGAAGAGGAGTTGGAGGACCTTCGTCGGCGGATCGCGGGCACGAACTGGCCGGAGAAAGAGACCGTTGCGGATCAATCCCAAGGCGTGCCGCTCGCCATGATCCAGAAACTCGCGGGGTATTGGATGACGGACTACGACTGGCGCAGGTGCGAGGCGACCCTGAATGCCCTCCCCCAGTTCGTGACCGAGATCGATGGGCTCGACATCCACTTCATCCACGTTCGCTCGCAGCACGATGACGCCTTGCCGCTCATCGTCAATCACGGATGGCCGGGCTCGATCATCGAACAGCTGAAGATCGTCGATCGACTGACCGACCCCACGGCGCACGGCGGCGACGCCGCGGACGCGTTCCACGTGGTGATTCCATCGATGCCGGGCTACGGGTTCTCGGGGAAGCCGACGAACACCGGCTGGGGGCCCGAGCGCATGGGCAGGGCCTGGGCGGAGCTGATGCAGCGCCTCGGCTACAACCGCTACGTCGCCCAGGGCGGCGACTGGGGCGCGTTCGTCGTCGACCAGATGGGATTGCAGGCACCTGAGGGGCTGCTCGCGATCCACACCAACATGCCCGCGACGGTTCCGGCTGACGTCGACAAGGCTTCCCTGGCCGGCGAGCCGCCGCCGGCCGGTCTCTCAGCGGAGGAACGACGCTCCTACGATCAGCTGATCAGGACATACGGGCAGGTCGAGTACGCGCGGATGATGGCGGCGCGCCCGCAGACCCTGTACGGGATCGCGGATTCACCCGTAGGACTGGCCGCCTGGCTGCTCGACCACAACGATGCCGACGGCCAGCCGGCCGCGACAGTCGCCGCCGCTCTGGACCGCACGACGAGCGACATCGGCGAGCTGACGCGTGACGAGGTCCTCGACAACATCACGCTCTACTGGCTGACGAACACCGGCGTGTCCGCGTCCCGCCTCTACTGGGAGTACAAGGGTGGCTTCTTCAACGCGAAGGGCGTCTCTATCCCGGTGGCGGTGACCGTCTTCCCCGGCGAGCAGTACCAGGCGCCGCGCAGCTGGGCCGAACGGGCCTATCCGAACCTCATCTACTTCAACGAAGTCGACAAGGGCGGCCATTTCGCTGCCTGGGAAGAGCCCGAGCTCTTCTCCCAAGAGATCCGAGCCGCATTCACATCACTGCGCGACAAGAGGAGGTCGTCATGAGCAGCCCCGCCGAGACCGCAACCGAGATCCGGCCCTTCCACCTCGAGATTCCGGAGGAGCAGCTGGACGATTTGCGCCAGCGCATCGAGGCGACGCGCTGGCCCACCAAGGAGCTCGTTCCGGACCGGTCGCAGGGCGTCCAGCTGGCGACGATGCAGGAGCTCGCGCGCTACTGGACGACCGACTACGACTGGCGCAAGGCCGAGGCGAAGCTCAACGCGCTGCCTCAGTTCAGGACCGAGATCGACGGGGTCGAGATCCACTTCATCCACGTGAAGTCGCCGCACGAGAACGCGTTGCCGCTGATCATGACGCACGGCTGGCCCGGCTCGGTCATCGAGCTGCTCGAGACCGTGGGTCCACTCACCGACCCCACCGCGCACGGCGGAGACGCCGAGGACGCATTCGACCTCGTGCTGCCGTCCCTTCCCGGCTACGGCTTCTCCGGCGAGCCGGCAGAGCTGGGCTGGGACGCCGGCCGCACCGCACGCGCGTGGGCGGAGCTGATGCACCGCCTCGGCTACACCCGCTACGTCGCGCAGGGCGGCGACGTGGGTGCCCTCGTAACGGACCTGATGGGCCGCCAGGCGGTCGAGGGTTTGGTCGGCTACCACCTGAACCTGCTCACGGCGGTGCTCGCAATAGGCGAGCACCTGCCCAAGGAATCCGAACAGGAACGCGCAGCGGCCGAGGCGGTTGCGACGTTCAGGCAAGACGGCTTCGGCTACTTCCTCGAGATGGCCACGCGGCCGCAGACGATCGGCTACTCCCTGCTGGACTCACCCGTCGCGCTGGCGGCCTGGTTGCTCGACCACGACACGGACAGCTACTACAAGATCTCCCGCGCGTTCGTCGACGGCGAGCCGGTGGGCAATCTCACCCGGGACACCATCGTCGACAACATTACGCTGTACTGGCTGACCGGCACTGCAGCGTCGGCGGCCCGGTCGTACTGGGAGGATGGACGAGCGCTGGCCGCAGCGCTTGCGAGCGGCCAGGCTCCTCCGGCGGTCACCGTGCCGGTCGGCTTCACGACGTTCCCCGGCGAGATCTGGGCCTCCCCGCGCAGCTGGGTCGAGGCGGTCTACCCCGACCTCGCCTACTTCAACGAGGCCGAAAGGGGTGGGCATTTCGCAGCGTGGGAAGAGCCGGAGCTCTTCTCCGACGAGATCCGCGACGCCTTCAGGTCGCTGCGAACGAACGGAGGCGCCTCCTGAGCAGCACGGTCGACGCGGCGGGAGCTCGGTAGATGGCCGTCTTCGGGCGTGTTCACATGCCCTCGCTCGGCGGGGCGACCGAGTGGCTCAACTCCGAGCCACTCGGTCCTGCCGAGTTGCAGGGCCAGGTCGTCCTCTTCAACTTCTGGACGCTGACCTGCATCAACTGGCTGCGCCAGGAGCCCTACGTGCGTGCCTGGTCACAGGCCTACCGAGACGACGGGTTGGTCGTGATCGGAGTCCACACGCCGGAGTTCTCGTTCGAGCACGACATCGACGGGATTCGACAGGCGACGAAGGAGCGAGCGATCGACTATCCGGTCGCCGTCGACAACGGCTACGAGCTCTGGAGCGCCTTCGACAACCACTACTGGCCGGCGCTCTACTTCGTCGACAGCGAGGGCGTGATTCGGGACCAGCACTTCGGCGAGGGACGCTACGAAGAATCGGAGCGCGTCATTCAGCGGCTACTCGGCATCGAGCGCGAACTCGTCTCAGTCGATGGGCTCGGCGTGGAGGCGCAGGCCGACTGGGACAACCTACGAACACCCGAGACGTATCTCGGCTACGAACGCGCCGACCGCCTCCCGTCATCGGACCGCGCCGCGTTCAACGAACGCCGCGCCTACGAGCTCCCCGAGCGCCTGCACCTCAACCACTGGGCTCTCGCCGGCGAGTGGACGATCGGCCGCGAGAGGGTCGTGCTGGACGAGGCCGGCGGGAGCATCGCCTTCCGGTTCCATGCGCGCGACGCTCATCTCGTGCTCTCTCCCGGAGCGCGCGAGCCGATTCCCTTCCGCGTCTTCCTCGACGGCGAGGCTCCGGGCCCCTCTCGCGGCGTCGACGCCGACGCGGACGGAAACGGCCTACTCCGGGACGGTCGCATGTACCAGCTCGTGCGCGAGCACGATCGGGTCCACGAGCGGACCATGGAGATCACGTTCCTCGACCCTGGCGCCGAGGCGTACGCATTCACATTCGGCTAGGTGCGGAGGCTGATGAACGTGGTGCGACTCATGGTTGTCGGAAACTCGATGGAAGCAGACACGATCTGCGGCCTGTTGCGGACGGAAGGAATCGCCTGCGATCACCGCCAGACGGACATGGGTGCAGGCGCCGGCGACGCTGTAGGCGACAGCGGCCCGCGCGAGATCCTGGTGGCGCGGGACGACCTCGAGAGCGCGCAGCAGCTTGTCACCACCGACACCTCGTAGGGCGCTGTCCGTCTGGCCACACGGCCAGCTTCTCTGCGAAGCCGAACCGCTACTGGGGACCGGCGCCACTCGAGGCGCCGACGATTGAGCGTTTATGGACCCCAGCGGTCGCAGTCAGTGGCAATCGGTGGCAAACGGGAACCAGTTGCCGATCGGAGCGCATGGCAAGTAGAGGGTCGACTGGTGCTTTGCGCCGGCCTCGCTTCGCCTGGTGCGCGCATCCCGGAAAACATCCCGGCGTCTCCAACAGACAACGCTCCCGTCCCGCGCATATCCTGCGGGAGGTCGCCGGAAGCTCCAAGGCGCGGAGCGCAGTGAGACGATCGGATGTGAGCCTGCAACTTGACCTCCACTCTCCTCGAGCGTGCCGCAGCCGGCACGGCTTCGGCGGCGCGACCGGCGCCTCACGGCAGCGGTCGCAGATCCGTCTTACGTCGATTGCTCACGTGCCTCCGCCGGGAGGCGGCCGAGCACGCGCTCGATCCAGGTCTCGATCTCGGCCGCGACTTCCTCCCAGCCCTCGGCCGCCATCAGCAGGTGCGGGCGCCCCTCGAACTCGACGTAGTCCGTCTGGGCAGCCGACTTCTCGTACTTCTCGTACTGTTTGCGCGCCACCGACGCCGGCACCGTGTTGTCCTTCGTCGCGCCCACGATCAGGAGCGGTGCGCGATCGTCGTTTCGGAAGTGCACCTCCGTCGGCGGGTGGAGGTGGAAGTTCGCGAAGCCGGCCTCGAAGAAGATCAGGCCGGTCTCAGGCACCGCGTACCTCTCGTACGCGGCCCGCGCCTCCTCCGCTGAGAACGTGTTCACGAACCCGTACGTGAACTCCTCGAGCGTCAGTGGCACGACGCCGTGCCACCGCGAGGGATGTGCCAGAGCGGGGGATGCGGCCTTGAGCGATGAGAACGGAAGGACAAGGATGCCCTTCGGCGGGGCTGGGCTCATCGCGACGCCTGCGCGGCCGAGCCCGCGATCGAGCAGGAGCTCGACGATCAGGCCGCCGAACGAGTGCCCGATCAGGACGGGCGGTTCGTCGCGGGCGCGGATCTCCTTCTCGTAGTGGTCGACGATCTCGGTGAGACCGAGGCCCTCGAGCGCTTCCGCATCCTCGCGGAGCGTGTCGACGTCACCTTCCTTCCGCGGCCACTCCGGGGCTGATACGGCATAGCCTCTGTTGCCGAAGTAGGCGGCAAAATTCTCCCAGCTGCCGGACGAGAGCCAGGCTCCGTGAACGAACAGCACAGGCGTGTGATCGTTGGCGGTTTCCACTCTTCCTCCTCACTCGACCCCTCCTGGCTTTGGGTATATCTAACTGAGCGACGCCGCAGCGACAGCATGCTGCCTGGTGTCGTCCGGCGCGACGGCGCGGCGCAACTGGCGGCCGCGCCATCCCCTCCGCTTTGGCCCCACGCTTGGGAGGCAAGGATCAGCTCACGCCCGACGCCGACGATGACACGCCGGAGGTCAAGTGCAGACTTGATCGGCGACTTCCATTGGGTCGAGCTAAAACATCAGATCGCGCCCAGGTTCGCGTCGGCTTTTGACGCCGAGGGCGGCTCTACGCCCGTCGCACTTTGATCGTTTGCTGCCCGAACGCGCGAGCACGTTCTCTGACACGACAACAAACATCATCCTTGCACGACTTTTGTACGGGAGCGACGGGACTCGAACCCGCGACCTCCGGCGTGACAGGCCGGCGTTCTAACCAACTGAACTACGCCCCCAGGGCCGGGGCATTCTAGCCTGAGTCCTGTCGGACGCCGTTTGTAGGGTGGGACGGTGACGACAGTCGACTTGATCGCCGCGGGTGTGATCGCGCTGGCGGCGCTCAACGGCTTTCGTCGGGGGCTCGTCGCGGGGGCGCTCTCGCTCGCCGGAATCGTCGTCGGCGCCTACCTGGGGGCGAAGCTCGCGCCGGAGTTCCTCTCCGGGACCGAGTCCGCCTATACACCTCTCGTCGCGCTCGGCGGAGCGGTCCTGCTGGCCGGGCTGCTCCAGAGCGTGGGCGGGATGGCCGGCGCCACGATCCGGACGAGCTTGCTCGCGCTGCCCCCGCTGCGGGTGGTCGACACGCTCGGCGGGATCATGCTCGGCGCGGCCACGGGCGTCGCCCTCGTCTGGGTTGTGGGAGCCGTGGCGCTCCACGTGCCCGGGCAGGTGCGGCTGCGTGAGGAGGTACAGCGATCGCAGATCCTCGGCGAGATCAACGAGCGCGTGCCGCCGGGTCGGCTGCTCGACGCGATCGCGCGCGTCGATCCCTTCGCCCGCATCGCCGGCCCTCAGGCACGCGTCGCTCCGCCCGACCCGGCGCTGCCCGCCAACCCGGGCGTCCGCCGCGCGCGGGCGAGCGTCCTTCGCGTGACCGGGACCGCCTGCGGCCTCGGCATCTCCGGCTCGGGCTGGATCGCGCGGCCCAACGTCGTCGTCACGAATGCACACGTCGTCGCCGGGATGAACGATGCCCGGGTCGACCGCGGCGAGGGGAGGACGCGCGCTGCCCGCGTCGTCGCGTTCGATGCGGCGAACGACGTCGCCGTGCTGCGTGTCCCCGGCCTGGGCGGCAGGCCGCTTCCGCTCGTGGAGCCCGACGAGGGGACGGCGGTGGCGATCCTCGGCTTCCCGGAGAACGGTCCCTTCACCGCGACGCCGGCGCGGATCGGCCAGACGGGCAACGTGCTCACCGACGACGCATACGGTCGGGGGCCGATCTCCCGGCAGATCACGACGCTGCGCGGCCTCGTCCGCAGCGGCAACTCCGGTGGGCCGGCGGTGGACTCGGCCGGCCGCGTCCAGACGACGATCTTCGCGGCGAGGATCGGCTCGCCGGCCGGCTACGGCGTGCCGAGTCGCCTCGTCCGGGCCGCACTGGCGCGGGCCGGAAGGGCCGCCGTTTCGACCGGTCCCTGCGTGCGATGACCAGCTAAATGGCGTGGGCTGGTGGGCCGCGAAGCGGCCCCTTCAGGGATCTTTGCGCGATCGAGATCCGCTTTCCGCGGATCTCGATCCTGCGCGGCTAGAGCAGTTCGAGGATGCCGAGCGGCTGCTTGAACGGCGCGACGACGTAGACGCCGGCCGCCTTTTCGCGCGCCTCGGCCAGCAGGTCGCGCGCGATTCCCGAGCCGACCTCCGCGGCGGCCGAGCCCGCGTCGCGCAGCTTCTCCTGCACGACGTCGGGGACGACGATCCCGGGGACTTCGTTGTGGACGCGGACGGCGAGCGCATGGCTGCGCAGCGGCCAGATTCCGACGAGCAGCGGGATCGGCGACCGCCCTCCGAAGTGCGCGAGGAAGGCGTCGAGATAGGCGAAGTCGTAGAGGATCTGCGTCATCGCGAACTGCGCACCGGCTGCGAGCTTCTGCTCGAAGCGATGCAGCTCGACGTCGAGGTCGTCCGCGGAGGGATTGACGGCGACGCCCGTGAAGAACGAGGTCGGGGCGTCGATCGAGCGGCCGTGGTAGTCCTCGCCGCGATTCAGGCTGGCGATCAGCCGCGTCAGCCCGATCGCGTCCACCTCGTACACTCCGCGCGCGCCCGGATAGTCGCCCTCCTCCGGGGGGTCTCCCGTGACGGCGAGGATGTTGCGGACGCCTTCCGCGTGCGCGCCCAGGAGCAGCGACTCGAGCCCGGCGATCGCCATGTCGCGCGGCGTCAGGTGCGGAATCGTCTCGATCCCGCACGAGCGCTCGATCGCGACGGACGCCATCACGCCGCTCATCCGAGCCCGCGCCCGCGGGTTGTCGTTCACGTCGACGAAGTGCGCCTTGCCGGTCTCCTTCAGCACGCGCGAGACCTCGAGGAGGGCAGCGTTGTTCGCGCCGAGCGGCGGGTCGAGCTGCACCGAGATCACGAACTCGTCCTCGCGCAGCATCCGCGCCAGCTCCGTCTCCTCGGGCAGGTCGTCGCTCGCGGCGAGCAGCTCGCGCTCGCGGACTACGAGCGGCGCGGTCGGCGAGCGGCCCTCGTCCACCGCCGCCCGGATGGCCTCGATCTGCGCGGGCGTGGTGCCGCAGCAGCCGCCGATCAGCCCGGCGCCGAGCCGGCGTGCCTGCGCCGCGAACTCGGCGAAGTACTCGGGGGTCGCATGCGGGAAGATCACGCGTGAGCCGGCGAGGCTCGCCAGGCCGACGTTGGGCAGCGCGGCGAGGACCAGCCCGTCGGACTGCATCTCGGCCAGCGCGTTCAGTGCCGCAGCGGGACCAGCGCTGTGGTTGGCGCCGATCGCGGCGAGCTCGAGCGGTGCGAGCCGCTCGGCGGCGGCGCGCGCGGCCACGCCGCCGAGCGTCTGACCGTCGGCATCGAAGGTCATCAGGGCGATGAGCGGCAGCTGCGAGACCGAGCGCACCGCCTCCACCGCCGCCACGAGCTCGTCCAGGTCGTAGAACGTCTCGAGCATCAGCAGGTCGACGCCTCGGCCTTCCAGCACCTGGGCCTGCTCGGCGACGAGCGGTGCCGCCTCGGCCGGATCGAAGTTCTCCACCTCGCCCAGGGGCCCGATCGCGCCCGCGATGAAGACCTCGCGGCCGGCGACCTCGCGCGCCTCCCGGGCGAGCCGGACCCCGGTCGAGTTGATCCGCTCGAACTCGTCCTCGAGGTAGAAGCCGGCGAGCTTGCGGCGGTTGGCGCCGAACGTGTTCGTCTCGATCAGATCGGCTCCCGCGCGGATGAAGCTCGCATGCAGCGCGACCACGCTCTCGGGGGCGCGCAGGTTCGCCTCCTCCGGGCAGCGCAGGCGCGCCACGGCCCCGGAGATGAGCGTGCCCATGCCGCCGTCGCCCACGAGCGGCGTGCCCGAGCGGAGGCGTTCGAGGAAGCGGGCCGACATGGCCGTGACTGTAGGTGAACCCGGTGGGTCAACTCCGTTCGAGGGACGAGTCAACCGCGGACGGGTGATTCCCGGTGGGGCGGCGAGGGCGATACTCAAGACATCTTCCGAGCGCCCAGGCGGCGGGCAGCACGGGAGAAGTACCGGCTTCCGCATCAGGGAGCCATCCGGACGGGGCCCTGGCGGCGGGCCCCGTCCTCATTTCTAGCTAGCGCAAGATCGGAATCTGCGGAAGCAGATTCCGTCGCGCAAAAGACCCCTGAAGGAGGCTGCTTCGCAGCCTCACCTGTCCAATGGCAAGCCGTGTTTATCGGTACCGCTCAAGGTTGTGGCCCGCAGTGCCGATACCGGACCGACTCTTCCTCGTCGAGGGACTGACGGCAATCATCCTGCGGCCTGGCGGAGCCCTGAAGCGGCGATCCTCGGATCGCCGCTTTCTCGTCGGCCGCTCAGTCCTCGTGCAGGATGCGGCCCTCCATTCCGCCGGCGATCGTCACGACCTGCCCGGTCACGTGGCCCGAGAGCTCGTCGGAGGCGAGCACCACGACCTGGTGCGCGACGTCCTCCGGCCTGGCGACCTTGCGCAGCGCCATCGTCCGGGAGACGCGCCGCACCGACTCGGGATCGACGTGGCCGCGCGTCATGGGCGACTCCGTCCAGCCCGGCGCGACGGCGTTCACGCGTCCCCGCGGCGCCACGCGCACGATCTCGTTCTTCAGGCTCAGGAGCAGCCCGCTCTGGAGGGCGGATTTTGCCGCCGCGTAGTCGGCGTGGCCGGCCTCGCCGACGGCTCCCGCCGTGGAGCCGACGAGGACGAGCGAGCCGGCGCCGTTGCGCTCGACCTCGCGCAGGAATCCGCGCGCCGTGAGGAAGGTGGCGGTGAGGTTCTGGCGCAGGGTCTGCTCCCAGCGCTCGAGCGGGAGCTTCCACACGGGCAGGTCCTCCGAGGGCCAGAAGCCTGCGACCGCTGCGCACACATCGATCCGGCCGAGCGCCTCACGCGCGGCCGCGAAGAGCCGGTCGACCTCACGCTCGTCGGTGAGGTCGGCGCCGAGCACCGGCACGCCGCCGAGCTCGGCGGCGACGTTCCGCGCGCGCTCCTCGCCCCGGTGGTAGTGGACGACGACGCGCGCGCCCTCCGCCGCGAACGCGCGCGCGCAGGCGGCGCCGATCCCGCCCGACGCCCCGGTGACGAGGACGCCCTTGTCGTCGAGGCCGGTCTGCATCCGCGGAGCCTACGCCACGGACCTCGGCGCACCCGCGGGTCGTAGTCACCGGCGTGAGCGCGCTCGGGACCGATCTTCGCGCCGAGCTGGAGACACGGGGTCTCGCGGTCCTGGAGGGCGCGCTCTCGCCCGGCGAGAACGACGTGCTCACCGACGCGGTCGATGCGGTCATAGGCTCGCGGCCACCCGGGCCTCTGCATGAGCTGGGCTTCCTCGGGCTCGACAAGCGCTTCCTCGAGCTCGTCGACCATCCGAGCGCGCTTCCGCTCGTGACCGACGTCCTCGGCCGGGACATCTACGTCTACCACTGCCACCTCGACGTCCACCCGCCGTCCAACGAGCCGCCGCGCTGGCGCTGGCACCAAGACGGCGGCCGCCAGAACGTCGAGCTCGAGTCCCCCCGTCCTCTGCTCTCGCTGAAGGTGGGCTACTTCCTCACCGACGTGGAGGACGTGGACATGGGCCCGCTCTGGGTCCTTCCGGGCAGCCAGCGCCGGGACACGCTCGACCAGCCCGCGGACGGGTCGTTGAGACCGCCCGGCGCCGAGCCGCTGCTCGTGCCGCGTGGCACGGCCGTCGTCTTCGACCGTCGGCTCTGGCACGCCCGCGGCGACAACACCTCGCAGGTGACGCGCAAGGCGCTCTTCGTCGCCTACAGCTACCGCTGGGTGCGGCCGCGGGACGATCTCGGAGTCGATCGCGACCTGCTCGAGCGGGTCGATCCCGTGAGACGGCAGCTGCTCGGCGGCGGCAGCAGCATTCTCGGACACTGGCTCCAGACTGACGACGACGTCCCGCTGCGCATGCGATAACGTCGCGCCCCATGCGCGTGCACATCATCACCGACATGGAGGGCGTCTCCGGGATCGTCAGGGGACCGCAGACGCACGGCGGCGCGCCCATGTACGAGGAGGGGCGCAAGCTCTACACGGAGGAGATCAACGCCGCCGTCCGCGGCGCGAAGGCGGCCGGTGCAACGGAGATCGTCGTCATGGACTGCCACGGTGCCGGCAAGGAGTGGTCGTTCAACTCGCTCGTGCCCGATCTGCTCGACCCGGCCTGCGAGTGGGTCGTGCAGGACAACTGGACGGAGTACACGGAGTTCCTCGAGCAAGGCTGTGACGCGACGCTGCTCGTGGGCATGCACGCGCGGGCCGGTCAGCGCCGGGGCGGGATGAACCACACCGTCTCGGGGATGGACTACTACAACCTTTCCTTCAACGGCACGCTCGTCGGCGAGACCGGGATCCACGCCGCGCTCTGCGGCACGTGGGACTGCCCGATCCTGCTCGTGACGGGCGACGACGTCGCCTGCGAGGAGGGGCGCGAGCTGCTCGGCGACGGCGTCACCACGGTCGCCGTCAAGCGTGGCCTCGGTTCTAACTCTGCCCGGCAGATCCCACCGGTGCGGGCCCGGGAGCTGATCGAGGCCGGCGCCCGCACGGCGCTCTCCGACCTGAAGGCTGTCGCCCCGTGGAACCCCGGCAGCCCCTGCGAGATCCGCGTCGAGTTCAAGCACACGAAGGCAGCCGACGACCTCAGGTTCCGGGAGGGCGTCGAACGGGTCGACGACCGCACGATCACCGTCACCGCCGACACGTGGTGGGAGGCCTGGAAGCGCTTTTATTTCTGAGTCGCCGCGTCGGGCTCGACGATCCCCAGCTCCTCGATCAGTGTGAAAAAGGCGCGCGCGAACGGTGACACGGCGGTGCGCGCGCGGACGAAGTCCCAGTCGATCTGCTCGCGCAGCGAGCGCGCCAGCTCGAGCGGACTCGTGAAGTCCGGCGACTGCTCGTTCAGGGACAGCAGCTTCGTCACCATCACGTCGTCGAGCGACGCGACCAGCATCGACTGCGCCATCACTTCCAGCTCCTCGCCGCGCTCGAAGTGCTCCGCGCCGATCGGGCCGCCTGAGGGGTGGAAGATGAGGTCGACGAGCGTCTCGCCGTGGTGCGCCTTCAGGAGCCAGCCCTCGGTCGGCCGCTCCGGCGTCATCCCCGCATCGACGAGCGCGGCGAGCGCACGCTCCGCATCCTCGTCCCGGACGAAGAAGTCGACGTCGTGCTCGGTGGGCGGTCCGCCACGCGCCCACGCCGCGAGCCCGCCCCCGAGCAGGTACGGGATCTCGGCGTCGCGCAGCGCGGCGGCCGCGACCTTCATGGCCTCGATCAGGTCGGGAAAGTTGTCGGGCGGCGTGTAGGGCACGACGACGCCGGTACCCGTTCCGCCGTTTGCAAAGCGTCTCGACCGTGGTAGAGGCAGGGCATGGCCGGACCGGTTCGCATTGCCGCTGCAGGCGACATCCACTGCTCGGAGCCTTTGCGCGAGCACATCACGCAGGCGTTCGCGGACGCCGCCGAGCGCGTCGACCTGATCCTGCTCGCGGGCGACCTGACCACGCACGGCGAGCCCGAGCAGGCTGCAGTGCTCGCCGATGCTTGCCGCGATCTGCGGATCCCCGTCGTCGCCGTCCTCGGCAACCACGACTACCACGCGAACCGCTGCGACGAGCTGACCTCGGTGCTCGCGGAGGCCGGGATCACGGTGCTCGGGCGCAGCTTCTCGGTGCACGAGGTGAGCGGGCTCGAAGTCGGCGTCGCCGGGGCGAAGGGTTTCGTGGGCGGGTTTCCCGGCGCCGAGCTACCCGACTTCGGCGAGCCGCTCCTGCGTCAGGTCTACCGTGAGACGACGGATGAGGTCGCCGGCCTCGAGTCTGCGCTCGAGGCGATCTCGGGCTGCCACATCCGCATCGTGCTGCTGCACTACGCGCCCGTCCCGGAGACCCTCGTGGGTGAGCCGGAGACGATCTGGGCCTTTCTCGGCTCCTCGCGGCTCGCCGCGCCGATCGGCGCTCACCGGCCCGACCTCGTCCTGCACGGCCACGCACACCGCGGCTCGTTCGAGGGCGCGCTCGGCCCCGTGCCGGTCCGCAACGTGGCCGTCCACGTGACGGGAAAGGACTTCGAGCTCTTCCAGCTCTAGAGAGCGAGCTCTCGGCCGCGAAGCGGCCCTTCAGGGGTCTTGTCGTGGGCATGGCTCGACCATGCCGACGCAGCTCTTGACGTCGCGCGAGCGCGGGCTCCGCCCGTGCTCGCTGCGGGCCAACTAGCGGAACACGCGGTGCTTGCCGACGCCGGCGACGAGCTCGCCGGTGTGGATGTGGTCGCCGTGCAGCTCGTAGGGAAGCGCGATGTCGACGGGGTCGTCGTCGCGGTGCTCGAGCTGCACGAGCGCCGCCTCGGCCTCGCCGCCCTCACCCGGGAGCGTGACGTTGGCACAGACCGCCGACGCACGGATCTCGCCCCGGCCGGCCGCGGCCGCGAGGCTCTCGACGAGCTGGTCGACGATCTCCTGCGGCGAGGGCTCCTCGCCCTCGGGCTCCATGCCGACCATGCGCAGCTCGCCGTCCTCGTCGATCGCCGCGGCGAAGGGGTGGAAGTCGCCTTCGTCCTCGAGCCGCTCGACGGCGTGCGAGAGCAGGTGGTCGAGCAGTGCGTCGAGGTCATCGCCGGGCGTCTGGTCGGGCTCGGACGTCATCGCGTGCGCACCATAGAGCTTCTAACGTAATGAGGCCTCGTCGACGGGGTGCGTTGGGTGGTGCGAGGCAAGGACGCACGGAGCGCCGATATGCAGGCATATCGGCGCGACCGAGGACGCCGCATCGGGCCGCCCAACGTGCCCCTACGGCTCAGAGCTTCATTGCGTTAGAGGCTCTTAGTAGGTCTCGAGGGACGCGCGCCGGCGTCCCTCGGCCTCGAAGAGCCGGAAGAGCCCGTAGGCCGCAACGGCGTAGACCACGCCGATCATGGCCTCCGTCGCGACGAGCCCGCTGACCTCGCCGAGCGTCTCACCCGCGACCACGAGTCGCGCGGCCTCGATCCCGTGCGTCAGCGGGAGCGCGCGCCCGATCGCCTCCATCCAGGCGGGCAGGTCGGAGACGTCGACGTTGACGCCGCAGAAGAGCAGCATCAGGAAGTAGACGAGGTTGGCGGCGAAGAAGACGTCGCGAGCGCGGAGCCCGATCGAGCCGATCAGCGCGCCGAGCGCGGTGCAGGAGACGACGGTGACGGTGACGACGAAAGCGAGTGCGGGTAGGACCGACGGATCCGGGCTGAAATCGAGCAGCGCCCAGGCCGAGAGGAAGCCGAACGTCGACACCGCGAGGCCGTTGACGATGAACGGCAGTCCACGACCGGCGAAGACGGCCAGCCGGTTCGCCGGGGTCGCGAGGAGCGGCGAGAGCGTCCCGAACTGCCGCTCGTTGGCGATCCCCATCACCATCCCGTAGATCCCGGCCATGGCGGAAACCTGCACCGCATTGCCGACGATGAAGAAGTCGTCGCTCTGGCCGCCGGCGTAGCGGCCGAGGTACGTGAAGAAGAGGATCTGGAAGAGCGGGCTGCCGAGCATGGTCGTCACGTACATGCCGGGGCTGATCCAGTTGAAGAGAGCGCGGTACGAGATGCGCCCGCCCACGAAGAAGACCCTGAGGGCGGGGCTCACGTCAGGGACAGCGTCGCGCGCTGCCGGGCCAGCCGCTCGAAGTTCTGCATCAGCAGCGAGCCGAGTGCGAGGTAGATCGCGCCGAGGAGGACGCACATCACGATCCCGGGCCAGACCTCGCCTCCCAGCGCGGCGTTCCGCACCGCCTCCATACCCCAGGTGGGCGCGAGCACCCAGGAGAGCGGCTCGACCCAGCCGGGCAGGAGCGAGAGCGGCACGAGCAGGCCGGTGACGAGCCAGATCGGATACTCGAGCAGGTTCGAGAAGGCGCTCGCCTGCCGGTAGAGCACGAACGTCGAGGCGAGCACGAGCCCGAGCAGGCCGAGGCTCAGCACCGTCACGGGCAGGGCGAGCGCGAACAGCCAGGGGTGCACGAAGTCGAGCGGAACGTCGAAGAAGACGCGGCCCCAGAAGAGCGTGGCGACGATCGAGTACAGGCCGATCGAGGCGGTCGAGACGGTGAGGGGCAGCATCACCCAGAGGAAGCGCGCGGGCGCTGCGACGATGATCTCGAGCGTCCCCTGCCAGCGCTGCCACTGGATCGCCCCGCCTGACCCGAAGAGCGTGGACGACCAGATTCCCATCAGCCCCGCGCCGAGCGCCGCGTAGAGGAGCCCGCCGGAGCGGTTGCCTGCGTCGAACATGAAGAAGGCGATCGTGGCGAAGATCACCGGCTGAAGCACGGAGATCAGCACGAAGAAGAGCGAGTTGGTCAGGTTCTTCAGATGGAAGAGCCAGCCGATCGCGAGCAAGCGAACCATGCAGGAAATCTAGCTGTCGCCGTCCGCCGTCTTTCGGCCGCGAAGCGGCCCTTTAGGGATCTTGCGCGGTGAGCGTCCGCTTTTGCGGATGCCCACCTTGCGCCGGCGAGAGCAGCCTATGCCCGGTCGAGTGTTGCGTGCTGCCGGCCGACGACCTCCATGGCGCGGATGAGCCCGTAGCCGGCGGCGCCGTAGACGACGCCGATCAGCGCCTCCGCGCCGATCAGGCCCCAGAGGTCCCCCAGTGGCGCGCCGTCGACCAGCTGCCGCACCGCCTCGATCCCATGCGTGAACGGGATCACCTCGGAGACGGCCTGCATCCAGCCCGGCAGGTCGTCGATCGGGACGTTCGCGCCCGTGAAGACGAGCAGCAGCCCGAACATGATGTTCGAGAGCACCGCGGTCTCGCGGACGACGAGGCCGAGCGCGGCGTTGATGAACCCGAGCCCGGTGCACGAGAAGGCGCTCACGGCGGTGACGAGCGCGATCGGCGCCCAGGCGCCCGCGGGCACCTCCATCCCGACGATCGCACCGCCGACGACGAGCGCGAACGCGGCGACGAGGAAGCCGTTGGCGACGACAGGCAGCGCGCGGCCGAGGAAGAGCGGCAGTCGCTTCGCGGGCGTGATCAGGATGTAGCTGAGCGTCTGCTGGAAGCGCTCGCCTGCGATCAGCTGCGTCATCGCGAACAGGCACGGGATCGCGGCGTACTGGATCGCGTTCCCGATCACGTAGAACTCGTCCGACTGGAGCTGCGCCGACCGGCCGATGTAGACGAAGAGCAGGATCTGGAAGACCGGCGCGACGAGCAGGCTGGGGATGAAGACCCACGGTGAGAGCCAGCCGAAGAGCGCGCGGTAGCTCATCAGCCCGCCGATGAAGAAGATTCGCGCCGACGTCACGACAGGGCCAGCGTCGCCTTCGAGCGTGCGGCGTCGAGAGCCCGGGTGAGGAGGAGGATTCCGATCCCGACGTAGCCGGCTCCGAGGGCGAGCGCCATCGCGATGTCCGGCCACGCCGAGCCGCCGAGCGCTGCATCGCGAATGGCGTTGATCCCCCACGTCGGGGCAAGCACCCACGAGATCGGCCGCACCCAGACGGGGAAGAGCGCCAGCGGGACGAGGAAGCCCGAGACGAGCCAGACGGGGTACTCGAGCATGTTCCCGAGAGCCCACGCCTGGCGGAAGCGGACGAACGCGACGGCCAGCAGGAAGCCGAGCGCGCCGATGGAGACGACCGTGGCGGGGATCGCGAGCACGAACGCGAGCGGGCTGTCGATCGTCAGCTCGATCCCGAAGACGAGCCAGCCCCAGAGCAGCGTGCTCGCCATGCTGTAGATCCCGATCGAGGCCATCGCGATCGTGGTCGGCAGCAGGATGAGCGCGAAGCTCGCCGGTGCGGCGACGAGCAGCTCGAGGGTGCCGTGCCAGCGCTGCTGCGCGAGCGAGTCGCCGGCCGCTGTGCTCGTCGTGCTCCAGATGCCCATCACAGCCGCGCCGAGCGACGCGTACAGGAGCGGCTTCGGATCGTCGCCCGCCTGGAACATGAAGAACGCGACGGTCGCGAAGAACAGCGGGTAGATCACGCCGAGGAGCGTGTTGAAGGTCGAGCGCCAGAGCATCTTCATCTGCACGAGCCAGCCCAGCCCGAGCAGACGTAGCGTCCTCACGCAGCGGTGACGAGCTGGACGTACGCGTCCTCGAGCGTCGGCTCGCGCGAGGAGACGCGGCCGATCGAGGCGCCGTTCAGCTGCGAGAGGATCGCGTGCGTCAGCTCCAGGCCCGGGGCCGTCTGCACGATCAGGAGCTGCCTCTGCTCGCGATCCTCGAGCGTCACGGTGCGGACGCCTTCGAGTGCGCGCACGCGCTCGACCGAATCCTCCTCGACGCCGAAGAGCTCGACCTCGACGACGCTGCCGTCGGCGACGCCCGCCTTCAACTGGCCCGGAGTGCCCTGCGCCACGATCTCGCCGTTCGCGATCACCGCGATCCGGTCGCAGAGCGCGTCCGCCTCGAACATGTAGTGCGTCGTCAGCAAAACGGTCTTGCCGGCCGCGGTGAGCGAGGCGATCGTCGCGCGGAGCTCGCGCGCTCCAACCGGGTCGACCCCGATCGTCGGTTCGTCGAGGAAGACCACCGGTGGATCGTGCAGGAGGCCGCGCGCGATGTGCAGCCGCTGGCGCATGCCGCGCGAGTAGCCCTCGACGCGCTCCTTCTCGCGCCCCTTCAGCCCGACGAGCTCGAGCAGCTCGTCGATGCGGGCCCGCTGGCCACGAGGCTCGACCGCGTAGAGCTCGGCGAAGTAGCGGAGGTTGTCGAGTGCGGAGAGACGTTCGTAGAGGCCGCGGTCGCCCCCGAAGACGTAGCCGATGTGCTTCCGCACCCAGCGGGCATCGTCGACGACGTCGTGGCCGAGCACCCGCGCCGACCCCGACGTGGGGATCAGGAGGGTGATCAGCATCTTGATCGTCGTCGTCTTGCCGGCGCCGTTCGGGCCGAGCAGGCCGAAGAGCTCGCCCTCGGCGATCTCGAAGCTGACGCCGCGCACCGCCTCGACCTCGAGCGAGCGCCGCCGGATGGTGCCGGTGGTGGTCTTGTAGGTGCGGCGGAGGTCGATTGCCTCGACGACGTTCACGCGTCGAGTCTAGTCAGGCAGGTGCGGCTGTGTTTGACATGACAGTCGGGACGCGGTTCGATTGGTGTATGCGGCACCGATTCGTGGTCGCCGAGGCCGACGTCGACGGACGGCGAGCCGAGGGCGACACCGTGCTCGAGAAGACGACGATGGACCGGTCGTCGGGGTCCGAGCTGCTCGAGCAGCGGATCCTCCGCTTCGCGCCGGGTCGCTCGCTCGAGCGCGGGGAGGAGGGTCGCGACGAGCTGCTCTACGTCGTCTCGGGCTCGGGCACGCTCGAGGTGGACGGGGAGCCCCATCGGCTCGAGCCAGACACCGGCGCGTACGTCCGGGCCGGAGAGCGGTGGTCGGTGGAGCACGATGGCGCGGAAGAGCTGCTCATGGTCGCGGTCGCCGTGCCCGCAGAGGCCGCCCCGCCGGAGGACCGTCGGGTCGTCGTCCGCTTCGACGAGCAGCCCGAGCTCCGCGCCGACGACAAGCGCACGTTTCGGTATCTCGTCAACCAGGACGCGGGGTGCGTCGACGCGACCCAGTTCGTCGGCGTCGTGCAGCCGTGCCGTGCGCCCGACCACAGCCACACCTACGACGAGGTCGGCTACATCGTCGAGGGCACCGGCTTCGCCCACGTGGCCGGCGAGTCGTACCCGCTCGGGGCCGGCTCGTGCTTCCATCTGCCGCCGGAGCAGGTGCATTGCATCGAGAACGCGGGGCCGGGCGTGATGCGCATTCTCGGCGTTTTCCACCCGTCCGGCGATCCGGCTTCTCGGGCGTATCAGGACACGGACGACAACACTGTCGCGATCCGGGCGTCCTAGTACGAGTACATCCAACAGGAGGGCATGGAATGCAAGGAATCACCAGGAAGTCTGTCGGCGCGCTCGCCGTGCTCGGCATCCTCTCGCTCGCGGTCGTCGCGTCCGCGTTCGCACGCCCCGACGGCTCCGCAGCCGTCGCGGCTCCGAGTGCGGGCTGCGACAACGCCAAGATCGGGTTCATGGGCCCGATCACGGGCGACGCCGCGTTCATCGGCAAGGAGCAGCTCGGTTTCGCCAAGTACGCGATCCGCAAGCTCGGCAAGGGCAATGTCTCCCTCGTCGAAGGCGACACCCAGCTCGATCCGGCCCAGGCCTCGACGGTCGGAGCGCGGTTCCAGTCGAACAAGGACATCCTCGCGGTCGTCGGCCCCGCCGGCAGCCAGGAGGTGCTCGCCGTCGCACCGATCTTCAAGAAGTCGGCGGCGATGCCGTTCGTCTCCGGGTCGGCCACGGCCACCACGCTCACGAACGGCTCGATCCCGACCTTCTCCCGCGTGGTGCCGAACGACTCGGTGCAGTCGCCGACGATCGCGCGCTACATCCGGCAGGTCCTGAAGTCGAAGAGCGTCTTCATCGTCGACGACCAGACGTCGTATTCACGGCCGCTGGCGAACGGCGTGCAGGCAAACCTGCGGGCGGGCGGCGTGAAGGTGTCCCGTCAGTCCGTGGGCCAGAAGGTGACCGACTTCTCCGCGCTCGTCTCGAAGATCGGCGACGACGTGACCGTCGTCTTCCTCCCCTGGCAGATCGCTGCAAACGGCCAGATCTTCGGCCAGCAGATGAAGGAGCAGGGTAAGAAGGCCATCATCTTCGGCTCGGACGGGCTCGACTCGGGCGACTTCAAGATCCAGGGCTCGTACGTCTCGGCCTTCGCACCGGACATCCGCGGGATCAAGGGCAACGCTGCCTTCATCCGCGGCTACGGCGCGAAGTTCGTCTCGAACTTCGGCCCGCCCATCTACGTCGCCACGCAGGCCACGATCCTCGCGATCCAGAAGGCGTGCGCAGATGACAACGCCACTCGGGCCGAGGTGCAGAAGAACCTGAGGGCGACCTTGATCCCGAAGACCGTCCTCGGCGGCAATCTGCAGTTCACGAGGCGCGGTGACGTGAAGGGCTCGAAGTTCTACATCTTCAAGCTCGGGCCCGGCGGGAAGAAAGTCCTGGTCGGTTAGCTCTATCCCCCACCACGTTCTGCTGCTGCGGCCGCCCCTTCCCGGGGCGGCCGCAGTCGTTAGGACGGGCCGAGGAGCGGGCATGGGTCGAGCAAGCCGCTTCCAAAAGGAAAGGGTCTTCCCATGAAGAGAGCTCTACTACTTGCCGTCGTTCTCGCCCTCAGCTTGCTCGCCGCCGGCTGCGGCAGCGACGACGACGAGGCAAGCGAGACGACCACCGAGACGGCCGCCGACACCGACACGGGTGGTGGAGCCGCCGCGGACTGCGCCGGCGAGATCGGCGTGATGGCGCCGATCACCGGCGACGCCGGCTCGATCGGCACCGAGCAGCTGAACTGGGCCAAGTTCGCCGTGGACAGCTTCAACGACGAGAACGGCACGGAATTCACGATCGTCGAGGGCGACACCCAGCTCGATCCGGCGCAAGCGTCCACGGTCGGCCAGCGCTTCGCCTCGAACGACGACATCCTCGCCGTCGTCGGGCCCGCCGGGAGCCAGGAGATCGAGGCGGTGGGGCCGATCTTCACCGGCGAGGACCTGGTGTTCGTCTCGGGGTCCGCGACTGCGACGTCGCTCACCGACGGACGCTTCGAGTCGTTCTTCCGCGTCGTCCCGAACGACGACGCGCAGGCGCCCACCGCGGCCGCGTACATCGCGGACGAGCTGGACGCGGCCAACGTCGTGATCATCGATGACCAGACCTCCTACAGCCGGCCGCTCGCGGACGGCGTGCAGGAGGCGCTCGAGGAGGCCGACGTGACGGTCTCGCGCGAGTCGGTGAACCAGGACACGACCGACTTCTCCTCGCTCGTCAGCGGCGTCGGCGACGACGTGGACGTGGTCTTCCTGCCCTGGCAGATCGCAGCGAACGCCCAGATCTTCGGCCAGCAGCTGAAGGAGCAGGGCAAGGACGCGGTCATCTTCGGCTCGGATGGGCTCTTCTCGCCCGACGACTTCACGATCGACGGCTCGTTCGTGTCCTCGTTCGCGCCGGACATCACGAACATCGAGTCGAGTGCCGATCTCGTCGAGGCGTTCACGGCCGAGTACGGCGACTTCGGCACGTTCGGCCCGCCGACCTACGCGGCCGCGAACGTGATCCTGACGGCGATGAACGACCTCTGCGGTGAGGGCGAAGAGCTCACGCGCGAGGCGATCGTCGAGCAGGTCGGCGAGACGTCGATCGACGACTCGATCCTGGGCGGCAGCCTCGCGTTCGACCAGAACGGCGATCCCGAGGGCGCGGAGTTCTACATCTTCACGATCGAGGGCGGTGAGTACACGCTTGTCGACTAGCGCAGGGGAGGGGCATCCGCGGGAGCGGATGCCCCTCCCGCGCGAAGACCCCTGAAGGGGCGGCTTCGCCGCCCTACCAACCCGCCAGTACTCGTCCGCGTGGGGCGACGTTGCTCCCGGATTCTGAGATTGTTTGCCCGTGGACGTCGACTTCTTCGTGCAGCAGGTCGTCAACGGGCTCACGCTCGGATCCGTCTACGCGCTGATCGCGCTCGGGTACACGATGGTGTACGGGATCCTGAAGCTGCTGAACTTCGCGCACGGCGAGGTCTACATGATGGGCGCCTTCGCGGGATACGGGATCCTGACGCTGTTCGGCGGGCCGCTCGCGCTCACGGTGCCGGTGGGGTTGCTGATCGTGCTGATGCTGGTGGGCGCGATGGTGGGTTCGGGCTTTCTCGGAGTCCTGATCGAGCGTGTCGCGTACCGCCCGCTCCGCAATGCCCCTCGCATCGCGCCGCTGATCTCGGCGCTCGGCGTCGCGTTCTTCCTCCAGGCCTCGGCGCTGCTCCTCTTCGGCGCCGACTTCCGCACCTACGAGACGTACGAGTACATCGACCTCGCGAAGGGCATCCACTGGGGGCCGCTCCACATCTCGATCGTGCGGATCCTGGTCATCCTGACCTCGTTCGCGCTGATGATCGCGCTCACGCTGCTCGTCGCGAAAACGCGCCTCGGCAAGGCGATGCGCGCGACGGCCTTCGACCGCGAGGCCGCGGCGATGCAGGGGATCGACGTCGACCGGGTCATCGTCGCCACCTTCCTGATCGGGTCCGCGCTGGCCGGCGCCGCCGGGGTGATGGTCGGGCTCGTCTTCTACAAGGTCTTCTTCCTGATGGGCTTCCTCGCCGGCCTGAAGGGCTTCACCGCCGCGGTCGTCGGCGGGATCGGCTCGATCCCGGGCGCGATGCTCGGCGGCCTGCTGATCGGCTTCGCCGAGGCGTTCATCACCGGCTACGTCTCGTCGACCTTCCAGGACTTCTTCGTCTTCTCGATCCTGATCGCGATCCTGCTCGTGCGGCCATCCGGGCTGCTGGGGCGGGGGGACATCCAGAAGGTCTGATGGCCGGGCCTGACGACACCGGCGCACCCGAGGCGACGCCCGCACCCCAGACCGGCCCACGGATCGGCGTCGACGAGTGGGTGGCTCGCGAGGGCGAGCGCACGACGCTGCGGTCCGGCTGGGCGGCACCGCTCGTCCGCGCGTTCGACCGGGTGCCGCCGTGGGCGCGCCTGGCGATCGTCGTCGGCCTGACCGCGCTCGTGCCGTTCGTGACCGACTCGGACTACATCGTCCGCGTCGCGGTCAACACCGTCCTCTTCGGCCTGCTGGCGCTCGGCCTCAACGTCGTCGTGGGCTACGCCGGCCTGCTCGACCTCGGCTACATCGCCTTCTACGGCTTCGGCGCCTACGCCTACGCGATTCTCTCGTCCGAGCAGTTCGGCATCCACTGGCCCACCGAGGTGACGATCGTGGTCGTGGTGATCGCGTCGGCGCTGCTCGGGCTCGTGCTCGGCCTGCCGTCGTGGCGCCTGATCGGCGACTACCTCGCGATCGTCACCCTGTTCTTCGCGCAGATCTTCGTCGTCCTGACCACGAATGCGGACCGGATCACGCTGCCCTGGAACGACTCGCCCACGGACTTCACCGGCGGTCCAAATGGGATCGCGGGACTTGACCCGATGGAGATCTTCGGGATCCAGCTCGGTTCGACGCAGAGCTACCTCTGGCTGGCGCTCGTCGTGTTCACGCTCGTGTTCGTCGGCCTCCACCTGCTGAACGAGTCGCGTACCGGCCGGGCGTGGCGGGCGTTGCGTGAGGACTCGCTCGCGGCCGAGGTGATGAGCATCCCGGTCAACCGGATGAAGATCCTCGCATTCATGTTCGGCGCCGCCACGGCAGGGCTCACCGGAACGATCTTCGCCGCCATCCAACTCGGCGTCTTCCCGCAGAACTTCGACCTGCCGCTCCTGATCACGCTCTACGCGATGGTGATCCTCGGCGGCGCCGGCAGCCAGGCGGGCGTCGTGATCGGCGCGGTCGTGATCACGGTCTCGCTCGAGCTCCTGCGCGACCCTGCCAACGCGCGGCTCCTCTTCTACGGCGCAGTCCTGATCACCCTGATCGCGTACATGCGGCCGTGGAAGAAGCTGGCGGCGGTCCTGGGCGGGACGATCCTCTTCGGGATCGTCACCTACCAGCTCGTGGACGCGATCCGGCCCGCGTGGACTTCCGGATCGATCGAGGGAGGGAGGTTCGCCGATCTCCTCGACGGCTGGGTCGTGCATCCGGCCTACTCCACCAGGCTCGGGAACATCGGCTTCGTGCTCCTGATCGCCGCGGTGATCACGCTGACGCAGCTGCGCGGGCCGGTGCGAACCGTGTTGCTGGTGCCAACCCTCTATCTGGCCGCGTTCGTGTGGGAGAACCGGCTCGTCTCCGAGCCGAGCGTGACGCGCATCCTGCTGCTCGGGGCGCTCCTGATCGCGCTGATGACCGCACGCCCGCAGGGCCTGCTCGGAACCGCCCGGGTGGAGATCGTCTAGGTGGCCGGCGTAGGCTCGACGGAGCCGGCGAGGAGCGGAGGTGGCGGCTTTGCCGCCGCCGGAGCGGGGACGCGTCTGCTCGAGCTGAAGGGGATCTCGAAGGCGTTCGGCGGCCTGCAGGTGATCGACGAGCTCGACCTGCACGTCGACGAGGGCGAGATCGTCAGCGTGATCGGGCCGAACGGGGCAGGCAAGACCACCCTGTTCAACCTCGTCACGGGCATCTACCGGCCCGATCGGGGCGAGATCCTGCTCGACGGCCGGTCGCTCCTCGGCCTGGCCCCGCACACGATCACCGGCCGAGGCGTCGCGCGGACGTTCCAGACGCTGCGACTGTTTCTGAACATGACGGTGAAGGAGAACGTGATGGCCGCCGCGTACGGCCACACGAAGACGCGTGTGTGGCAGTCGATCCTGCGCACGCCCGCGGCACGGCGCGAGGAGCGGGCGATCCACGCGCTTGCCGAGGAGAAGCTCGGCTTCTTCGGGCAGCGTTTGATGGGCTACCGTTGGAACCAGCCGGCGTACTCGCTGTCGTACGCGAACCGGCGCCGACTCGAGATCGCGCGCGCGACGGCGACGAACCCCCGCATCCTCCTCCTCGACGAGCCGGCGGCCGGGATGAACCCGTCCGAGACGCACGAGATCACCGGCTTGATCGAGCAGCTGCGCTCCGAGGGCGGCTACACGATCCTCGTGATCGAGCACGACATGCACGTCGTCGAGGGCATCTCCGACCGCGTCGTCGCCCTCGACCACGGCGTCAAGATCGCCGAGGGCACGTTCGAGCAGGTCGCGACCTCGCCGCGCGTCGTCGAGGCGTACCTCGGCACCAAGGCGGCGGCGACGAAATGAGCGAGACCCCGGCGCCGGCTCCACTGCTCGAGCTCGACTCGATCGACACCTACTACGGGCAGATCCACATCCTCCAGGACATGAACCTGCACGTGAGCGCGGGGGAGCTCGTGTGCCTGCTCGGCGGCAACGCGTCGGGGAAGTCGACGACGCTGAAGACGATCCTCGGCATCGTCCCGCCGCGAAACGGGGTCGTCCGCTTCGGCGGGGAGGACGTGACCGGGCGGCCGACGGCGCACCGGATCGCACGCGGGCTGGCGATCGTGCCCGAGAACCGGCGCGTGTTCGCGCCGATGACCGTGCTCGAGAACCTCGAGATGGGCGCCTACCTGCGCCCGCGCGCCGACCTGAAGGAGGAGTTCGAGCGGGTCTACACGCTGTTCCCGCTGCTCTACGACAGGCGCAAGCAGCTGGCCGGGACGATGTCGGGCGGGGAGCAGCAGATGCTCGCGATGGGCCGGGCGCTGATGTCGAAGCCGAAGCTGCTGCTGATGGACGAGCCCTCGATGGGGCTGGCACCGATCCTCGTCGAGCGCAGCTTCGAGATCATCAAGCAGGTGAACGAGTCGGGGGTCGCGATGCTCGTCGTGGAGCAGAACGCGAACGTCTCGCTCTCGATCGCCGACCGCGGCTACGTGCTCTCGACCGGCCGCGTCGTGCTCGAGGGCAGAGCGGCTGCCCTGCTCGAGAACGAGGATCTGCGAAAGGCGTACCTTGGTCGGTGATCTCGCGCTCCTGGCCGGCTACGCCTCCCGGCCGGCGGAGCCGGCCTCCGGCGCAGCCTCGCGGCGCTCGCGGCGCTCCAGCCGGCGGCCCGTACCTCCGTACTGTTCCACCGGCCTACGCACCGCGAGCGCCGCGCCAGGAACGCGAGGCACGTGGTCGAGCTAGGACAAGCTCTTCGGGAGCGGTTCCCGGTCTTCCGGCACAAGACCTACGTCAACTCCTGCTCGCAAGGTGCGCTCTCGGACGCCGTTCGTGCGGCCTACGAGGAGTACCTCGACGGTTGGGACGCGAACGGGGCGGAGTGGGGGTTCTGGGTCGAGCGCGCGGAGACGATCCGCAGCCGCTTCGGCAGTCTGATCGGCGCCGAGCCCGACGAGATCGCGATCCAGACGTCGGTGTCCGCCGCCGTGAGCGCCTTCGTCAGCGGCGTCGACTTCGGCGGCGAGCGAAACCGGATCGTGATCTCCGAGAACGAGTTCCCGGCGATCGGACAGATCGCGCACGCACAGGAGCTGCGCGGCGCCGAGGTCGTGCAGGTCGCTCCGGAGCCCGAGGCATACGCTGCCGCCGTCGACGCGCGGACGGCGCTCGTCTGCTCGACGTTCGTCTCCTACCGAACGGGGCGCGTCCACGAGGTGGCGGAGATCTACGGGATCGCCCGCGAGCACGGCGCGCTGATGCTCGTCGACGCCTACCAGGGCGTCGGCGCTCTGCCGCTTCGGGCGAACGAGGTGGGCGACGTCGTCGTCGGCGGCACGGTCAAGTACCTGCTCGCCTCCGCGGGGCTCGCGTACATGTACGTCGGCCGCCACATCCTGGACCGCGTGCCGACGCAGACCGGTTGGTTCGCGGACGAGAACATCTTCGAGATGCAGATCGAGCGCTACCGGCCGCACGCGTCTGCGCGCCGCTACGACGCCGGCACGCCGCCGGTGCCCAACATCTACGGCGGCCTCGCCGGTCTCGGGCTGATCCTCGAGGCCGGCGTGGCGGAGATCCAGCGCCACGTCGCGGGGCTCGTCGAGCGGCTCCTCGCCGGGCTCGACGAGCTGGACGCCTCGGTCGCAGCGCCGCCGCGCGGCCCCCTCGTCTGCGTTCGCTCCACCGACGCTCCGGCTCTCGTCGACGCGCTCGCGGCCGAGGACATCGTCGCGTCCGAGCGTGACTCCAACCTGCGCGTCTCGCTCCACCTCTACAACAACGAGGACGACATCGACGCTGTCCTCGCCGCGCTGGCGCGGCACCGGAACCTGCTGGCCTAGGTCTCCTGAGCCGGGTCGCCGGCGGCCAGGACGTCGCGAGCCCAGTCGCGTCGCTTCCAGTCGGGCACGGGCGGCTCGCAGGCAGCCCTTGGCACGAAGCGCGAGCGCTCGACGAGCTCCAGCTTGTGGATGTAGCGCGGGCAGTTGGGAAAGACGTGCGTCGCGCGCACGCGCACGACGAACTGCGCCCGCTCGTAGTCGCCGACGAGCGGGTCGTCCGCGTCGATCGAGGCGATCCCGTTCAGGCGCAGCCGGCTCGGGCGCTCGAAGTCGACGAAGAGCAGCCCGACGTGCGGGTTCGCGACCACGTTCCCCATCGAGAGGAACATGCCGTTCCCGTCGTAGCAGGGGAAGGCGATCGTGCTCTCGTCCAGGACGCGGACGAAGCCCGGATCCCCGCCCTTATACGAGCACTGCGGGAAGCCGTGCTCGTCAGCTGTCGCGAGGAAGAACATGTCGCGCGCCTCGATGAACGCCCGGTCGTCGTCGTCGATCGTCGCGGAGACGAGGCGCTCCTCGATCCGGTCGGCCAGCCGGCGCGTGTCGAATCGGTCCTGCCAGCTCCGGTTGCCGTCGTGGTAGACGGACATGGCCTGCATGATGCGCGGGATGAAGCCGCCTGTCCATGTGTCGGCTCCCGTCCCGGCCCGCGTGCTGGACGAGCTGGAACGGGATTTCGACCTCCTCGACGGGCCGGAAGGAGCGGCGGGTCTCGTGGCGATCCCGAGCCTGCGGGTCGACAGCGAACTGCTCGATCGTGCGGGTCCCGGTCTCCGCGTCGTCGCGAACTACGCCGTGGGTCTCGACAACATCGACCTTGACGCGGCGCGCGAGCGCGGGATCGTGGTGACGAACACGCCCGATGTGCTCACGCGGGCGACCGCCGAGCACACGCTCGCGCTGCTCCTCGCGCTTGTCCGCCGGGTTGCCGAGGGCGACCGGCTCCTCCGGCGGCGCGAGCAGTGGCGGCTGCAGCCGACATTCATGCTCGGACACGGACTCGAAGGCAGGTCGCTCGGCATCGTCGGCCCGGGCCGGATCGGCCGCGAGGTCGCCCGGCTGGCGGAGGTGTTCGGCATGCGGATCCTCACGGCGCGGCGGGGCGAGCCGCTCGACGACGTGCTCCGGGCGGACGCCGTCAGCCTGCACTGCCCGCTGACCGACGAGACGCGTCACCTGATCCGAGCGGAGACGCTGGCGCAGATGAAGCCGGAGGCGGTGCTCGTCAACACCTCGCGCGGGGCGGTGGTGGACGAAGCGGCGCTCGTGCAGGCGCTCCGCGACGGGACGATCGCCGGCGCCGCGCTCGACGTGTTCGAGGACGAGCCGCGGGTGCACCCCGGCCTGCTCGAGCTGGAGAACGTCGTGCTGACGCCGCACATCGCCAGTGCGACGCACGAGGCGCGCGAGGCCATGGGCCTGCTCTGTGTCGAGGCCCTCCGGGCGGTCCTGCTCGAGGGGACGCGACCGCCGAACGCCGTCTGAGCGCGCGTTCGGGCTCCTGCCTGGGTAATCTCCCGCCGCGTGGCCGCCTCCGACGAGATCTTCACTGCGATCGACGCCGGGGACGACGACGGCGTCCGCGAGCTGGTCGAGCGGCGGCCGGAGCTCGCGGCCGCACGCGACGCGGCTGGTCTCTCCGCCGTGCTGCGGGCCGCCTATGCCGGCAAGCGGGAGCTCGTCGAGATCCTGCTCGACGCGAACCCGCCGCTCGATGTCTTCGACGCGGCGGCGGTCGGGAGGACACGCGGGCTCGAGGAGCTGCTGGCCGCAGACGGGGAGCCGACGCGCTCCTGGTCGCCCGACGGGTTCACCCCACTGCATCTCGCGGCGTTCTTCGGCCACGAGGAGGCGGCCCGCCTCCTGCTCGAGGACGGTGCAGACGCGAACGTCGTCGCGCGCCACGAGAGCCTGAAGGTGACGCCTCTGCACAGCGCCGCTGCGGGTGCGCACTCGAGCATCGTCAGGCTGCTGCTGGAAGCGGGCGCCGATCCCAATGCGCGTCAGGAAGGGGGGTTCGCACCTCTCCACTCGGCGGCGCAGAACGGGGACCGGGAGAGCGCGGAGGCGCTGCTCGATTCCGGCGCAGACCCGGCTGCCACGACCGAAGCGGGCCAGACCGCAGCTGATCTCGCGGCTGCAGCCGGGCACGACGACCTCGCCGATTTCGTGACCCCTACCCCGATGCGCTAGGGTCCTCGCGTGCGTCGGATCGCGGCAATCCTGGCAACGCTCCTTCTCGCAGTCGCGGGGTGCGGCGGGGACGATGACGATGGCGGCAACGGCGACGCCGCGCCGAGCGACCGCACCGTCACGATCGGCTCCAAGAACTTCACCGAGGCGATCATCCTGGGCGAGCTGTACAGGCAGGCGCTCGAGGCCAAGGGCTACACCGTCGAGCTGAAGAGCTCGATCGGCTCGACCGAGATCATCGATCGCGCGCTCACGAGCGGCGAGATCGACATGTACCCCGAGTACACCGGCACGATGCTGACGGTCGTCTTCGGCAACGACGAGGCGCAAGAGAGCGCCGAGGGGACGTACGACGCCGCCAAGGAGCTGTACGAGGAGAAGGGCTTCACGCTCTTCGACATGACGCCGTTCTCCGACTCCGACGCCCTCGCAGTGACGTCCGCGTACGCCGAGGAGCACGGGCTCGAGTCGATCGGCGACCTCACCGAGCTGGGCCCGTTCAAGCTGGGCGGCCAGCCTGAGTTCGAGACACGCCTGCAGGGCCTCGTCGGCGTCAAGGAGAAGTACGGGATCGAGGACGTCACCTTCGTCCCGTTCACCGGGATCAGCCCGTACGAGGCGCTCGACCAGGGTGCGGTCGACGTCGCGGCGATCTTCTCGACCGACCCGCCGCTCGCATCGGGCGACTACGTCGTGCTCGACGATCCCGAGGCGAACTTCGGCTTCCAGAACGTCGCCCCCGTCGTGAACCAGGAGCTGGCGGACGAGCTCGGCGACGACTTCCGCAGCGCCATCGACGCGGTCAGCGAGAAGCTGTCTGAAGACGCAATCATCGCCATGAACTCCGCGGTCGCGATCGACCAGCGCCCGGCGGACGAGGTCGCACGCGAGTTCCTCGAGGCGAACGGCCTGCTGGAGGGCTAGACGGCAGCCTCTTCGAGGCTGAGCTGGCGGTAGTCCGAAAGCCCCGAGACGCCAACGCCCACGAGCCGTAGCGCTCCGGGCCGGTCGCGCAGCCCGCGGTCGAGCAGTGCGCATGCGAGCTCGCCGATGCGGGCGGCGTCGTCGATTGCGACATCGAGGCTGGTCGAGCGGCTGCGGATCGAGAAGTCGGCGTAGCGCAGCTTCGTCGTGACGGTGCGTGCGGAGAGACCGCCACGGGCGAGGTGCGCGCCTACCTGATCCGCCATTCGGCGCAGCTCCGCATGCAGGAGCGTGCGGTCGTGCAGGTCGCGCTCGAACGTCTCCTCGACCGAGATCGAAATCCGCTCGGAGGTGGTCTCGAGCCTGCGCGGGTCGATTCCGAGCGCGCGGTCGCGGAGCATGCGGCCGACCTGGCCGGGGAGGAGGGCGCGCAGGTCGAGGTCCGAGAGCGCCGCGAGCGCGCCGATCGTCGTCACGCCCGCCGCGCGCAGCCGCTCCTCGGCCCGTGGCCCGACACCGGGGAGCGCACGCACCGCGAAGGGGGAGAGAAACGACGCCTCCGTCCCCGCCGGCACCACCGTGATCCCACCCGGCTTGCGCCGGTCGGAGGCGATCTTCGCGACGACCTTCGACGGCGCCACCCCCAGCGAGCACGAGAGGCGCGTCGCGGCGCGCACCGATGTCTGCACCGCCTCGGCGACGGCGCGGGCGCGGCCGAAATCCACCGCGAGCCCGGCGAAGTCGAGGTACCCCTCGTCGAGCCCGGTCCGCTCGACGGTCGGCACGACCTCGCGGATCGCCGTCCAGACGGAGGCCGAGTACTCACGGTAGAGCGAGTGGCGGGGTCGGACGAAGACGGCCTGCGGGCAACGGCGCAGCGCCTCGGCGCAGCTCATCGCGGAGTGGATGCCGAAGCCGCGCGCGACGTAGTTGGCCGTCGCGACGACGCCACGGCTGCGCGGATCGCCGCCCACGACGAGTGGACGCCTGCGGAGCTCCGGTTGCTCGAGCTCCTCGACGGCAGCGTAGAAGGCGTCGAGATCCAGATGGGCGAGCACGGGCATCCCCCAAGGCTACGGAGTGAGCATGATGGGGCGGCATGGATGCTCCTGCCCTGCCGCCGCCCGCCGTCGTCGCACCCGCGCCGCGGGAGGTCTCCTTCGGGCTCGTCGCAGGCTCGGCGCCGGCGGGAACGCGGCGCGTGATCGTCCGCGTCGGCGAGCAGGTGCTGGCCGACCTGCCGCTGCGGGGGCAACGCTTCTCCATGCGCGTCGAGCTGCCACGGCGCGAGGTCGCGGTGCGCGTCACGGCGGTGACCGCGGCCGGGCGCCGCTCGTCGAGCATCGTGTCGAACGTCGTCGGCCTTCCGTCCGCGGCCGCTCCACGGGCCGCTGCGCCGCGGCTCCACGCCGGTCTCGGCCGCAGCGTGCGGGCGTTGACGCGGGCGTTTCCGGGAACGAGCGCGGTCTATGTCGAGGACCTCGCCAGCGGCTACGGCGCAGCGTGGAACGCGCGGGCCCGCTTCCCCGCGGCCTCCACGCTCAAGCTTGCGATCGCCGTCGCCGTGCTGCGCGCCGAGCCGGGGACCCCGTCGCCCGGCGGAGGGACCGCGTCGCTGCTGCATTCGATGCTCGTACGCTCCGACAACGAGGCTGCGAACCGGCTGCTCGCGCAGATCGGCGGCTCCTGGCGGGTCGAGGAGCTCCTGCGCACGCTCGACCTCCGCGACTCGCTGATGTACGGCGGCTACGAGGTCGAGGACGTGCGCCGGCCGGCCGGCAGGGCTCCGATCCCGATCCGGGTCGACAGCCAGCCGAGCTTCGGCGTCGGCAAGTACACGAGCGCGTGGGATCTCGCCCGGCTCGCGCGCGCCGTCTACCTCGCTGCGGCCGGACGCGGGCCGCTCCCCCGGCTCGGAGTGACGGCAGCGGAGGCCAGGCATCTGCTCTGGCTGCTCGCCCACGTCGGCGACGACTCCAAGCTCGGCCGCTTCCTCGGCGGCTCCGCCACGCTCCTGCACAAGGCCGGCTGGCTCGGGACGGCTCGGCACGACAACGGCCTCGTGGTGTGGAACGGCGGAGTCTTCCTGGCCGCCGTGCTCACATGGGACGCGGGCGGCGTCGGTCCGGCGGCCGACCTGCTGGCGGGACGCGTGGCGCAGACGGCGCGCGACGTCTTCCGCGAGCTGGGTTGAGGACTACTCCGCGGTCGCGCGGGCGTCGGCGGTGTTGAGGGCGCCGAGCGTCCAGAGCCGGTCGAGCGCAGCCACCGCGGCGGGCGCGAACTGCGTCCCGTTCCCACGTCGGCACTCTGCGAGCGCGTCTCCGATCGAGAGCGCCGCTCCGTACAGCCGGCTGGACGTCATCGAGTCCCAGGCCTCGGCCAGCGCGAGCAGCTGTGCGCCCGCGGGGATGGCGTGGGCCGCCAGGCCGCCGGGGTATCCTGCGCCGTCCCAGCGCTCGTGATGATGGCGCACCCATGAGAGCTGCTCCGGATCGAGGGCGTCGATCGCGATCTCGGCACCGGTTGCCGGGTGGCTGCGAATCTGCTCGAGCTCGTCGGCATCGAGTGGGCCCGACTTCTGCAGGACCTGCTCATCGATTCCGAGCTTGCCCACGTCGTGGACGAAGGCCGCCTGGGACAGTCGCACCGCGGCGTCGGGCTCCCAGCCGGCCGCGACGGCGAGCTTCTCTGCCAGCAGCGCGACGCGATCGGAATGTCCCTCCGTCCCGGGCTCCCCCGCGTCGAGCTTGCGGGCGAGCGCACGCAGGCGCTGCAGTCCGTCGCCGTCCTCCGGGCCGCCTGCGACGTCGGCGTCGAGCTCGTCCGAGTAGCGGAACGTGGTGTCGCCGCCGGAGCCCTTCGCGTGCACGACCGCGACCTCGGCGAGGCTGAGCAGCTCCTCGGGGCCGCCGACCTCCTCCAGGTCGCAGACGCCGGCCGAGGCGGTGACGACGCCGACGCCGTCGAAGGGTGAGGACGAGATCGCCCGGCGTGCACGCTCTGCCGCGATCCAGCCGTTCAGGCCCTCCGTCTCCGGCAGGAGCCACGCGAAGTGGTCGGCGCCGAGGCGCGAGACGACCTCGCCGGCTCGCACCGTCGAGCTCAGGCGGCGCGCCGTCTCCGCGAGGACGCGGTCGGCGGCGAGCCGGCCGTGCTCCTCGTTCAGCCTGCGGAAGCTGTCGAGATTGAGGACGACCAGCGCCAGCGCGCGCTCGTGCCGCTGGGCCCGCCGGACTTCGGCCCGGAGCTGCTCGTGGAAGGCACGGTGGTCGGGCAGGTTCGTGAGCGGGTCGCGGGTCGTCAGCGCGCTCAGCCGTGCGGTCGCGTCGGCGTAGGCAACGGCGCCGTGCACGAGCTCCGCGAGCTCCACGAGGGCCGCCGAGTCGGCGCCCTCGGCGACGAGAGCGCCCCAGAGGCGGGCGCCCACGCGTAGCGGAGCGGCGCCGGCGGTCGCCTTGCCGTCCGCGAAGACGCGACCGGCAGGCGTGGTCTCGTCGAGGTCGATCGTCGTGCCCGTCAGCCAGCCGGCGTCGGCCGACTCGGCGCAGGCTCCGACGACCGTGCCGAAGCCCGTGCCCTCGAAGCGCACGAGCGAGACGGCGGGAACGTTGAGCTCTGCGGCGACCTCCTCGGTCACGATCGAGTAGAGCTCGATCGGATCGGGCTCGAGCGCGACGGCGTCGGCGATCCGCTGCGCGGCGGTGCGCAGGAGCGCGTCAGGCCCGGGCTCGCGCAGAACGGTGACCACGTCGCTCGTAAACCCGAGCGCGTCGCGGCGCGTGAGCCGGGACGTGTCGAGGATGACGAACGTGCCGTCGCGGCGCCGGTAGCGGTGGGGGCCGCTGGGCGGCGAGAGCAGGTCGTCGGGGTGGAGCAGCTCGTAGATGGTGCTGCCGACGAGCTCGTCCGGCTCGTAGCCGAGCAGGCGCTGTGCCGCTGCGGAGCAGCTGACGATGTTGCCGTCCCCGTCGACGTCGAGCACGACCGCCGAGGCCGCGTCGGCGATCAGGGCGACTGCGCGCTCCGTCTCGCCGACCCGTTCCTCCACCGCGCGGAGCTTCTGCTGAGAGCGCTTCCGCTCGCGGACGAGCGTCGACTGGAGCTTGCGGCCCGCCGCGCTCAGCCGGGCAAGCCGGCGGTGGAAGAGGCCGAGCAGGAGGGCCAGCGCGCCGCCGACGAGCGCGGCTGCGAGTGCGGGGACGCGCGACGGCTCCCCGGCTGCGACGGCGACGGTCCAGGTGCGACCGCCCACCGAGGCCGGTACACGGGCACCGGAGCGAACGGGCTCGCCGCCAAGGACGGCCGCGCCCTCGCTCAGGCGCACCGTTGCACCGTGGGCGAGGCCCGCGGTTGCCTCCGCGACGAGCACATCCGTCGCGAGCGCGCCGACAATGACGCCGCGGAGTGCATCGCGCCGCTCGCCGGGAGTCGTGGCCGGAAGCCCGGAGGCATAGACGGGGACGAAGACGTACGAGCCGATCCGGCCGTCACCGGCCAGGCGGACCGGTGCGGAGAGCAGCGGCTCGCCCGACGTCCGCGCGAGCCGCAGCGCCGGGCCCAGCGTCGGGTCGGAGCCGAGATCGGGGACGTCGTTGCCTGCGAAGGCGGGCTCCCGCAGCAACAGCGGGTAGGTGGCGGCCGCGTCGGGCGGCGCGCCGATGCGGATCTGCTCGGACGCCTCGAGTGCGGAACGCTCGGAGGCGGGCACGCGCGGTGCCCAGCCGACCGCGACCACCTCGGGCCGGGCGAGCGGCAGGCGCGCGAGCCGTACGAAGGCGGGTCGCTCGACGGGGCCGGAATCGTAGGCCGCACGCACGCCCTGGACCGCGAGCGTCGCCGCGGCGGCGCGCTCCTCGATCGCGGCTGCGGCGGCGCGTGCGTTCGCGCGAGCGGCGCTCTGCACGGATGCCTGCTCCTGCCGCCAGAGGACGGCCGAGATCAGCGCCGTGACGGCGAGGCAGACGAGAAGCGCGGCGGGAAGGCGAAGGCGAGCGTGCACGGCTTTGCCGGTGATCGGCCCACCCTCCCTGTTTCTTGAGAGCTGGTAGGCCGCGAAGCGGCCCTTCAGGGGTCTTGCCGTGGGCATGTCTTGCACATGCCCACGCAGTTCTTGACTCGCGCGCCAAAGATCCGCTCCTGCGGATCTTCAGCTTGCGCAGCTAGTAAGGATTCGGGACCGACACCCAGAGCACGCGGAGCGACTCGGTCTCGGAGGCGTTGCGCCAGGTGTGCGGCTTCGTCAGCTGGTAGGTGAGCGCGTCGCCGGTCTCGAGCAGGTGCGTCTCTTCCGAGACTCGCAGCTCCAGCTTGCCCGCGAGCACGTAGACGAACTCGACCTCGCCCGGGAGCGAGTTGAGCTCGTCGCCGGCGCCGGCCCCGGGCGCGATCTCCGACTCGATCGCCTGGAAGCGTGGCTCCTCGTGGGAGGAGAGCAGGTAGTTCTGCGTCGGGTAGCGTCCGCCCGCCGTGGGCCGTTCGCCCCGGCGGACGAGGGCTGGCTCGGGCTCGTGCTCGAAGATGTGGCTCAGCCGCACGCCGAGCGCGTCGCAGATGCGCGCGATCGAGGAGAGCGAGGGCGCGGTGCGATCGCGCTCCAGCTGGCTGATGAACCCCTTGGTCAGCCCGGTCGCCGCCGCCAGCTGCTCGATCGTCAGGCCGCGCTCGCGCCGCAACGAGCGCACGCGCGCGCCCACTTTGGGCGTCTCGTTCCTGGCCGCCAGTGGGGTCGCGCGGGGCACCCCACGATCATACGCAGGTTTAGCCCGAAAAAGACGCGCACCGACGGGAATAGCAGTATCCTTTTTGTAGTTAATACCGGGTAGACCTACAGAAGGAGCATTGCCCGTGAGCAAGTTGTTGCTCGTCCCACTCGAGGACATCGTCGTTTTTCCCAACATGAACGTCACGCTGACCGTGGACGTCGGGTCCGAGGACCGCGTCCTCCTGATCCCGCGCCACGAGCAGGACTACGCCCGCGTCGGCACCGTCGCCGAGGTGACCGATCGCGTCCGCCTGCCCGGTGGCGGCCGCGCCGTCGCGCTGAACGGCCTGCACCGCGGCGTCGCGGGCGCAGCCGAGACCGACGCGCGCGGACAGCTGCGCGTCGAGGTCGAGGAGCGCCCCGACTCGGAGGAGTCCGACACCCGCACCCGCGAGCTCGAGCGCGAGTACCGCGCCGTGGTCGAGGAGATCCTCGAGCTGCGCGGCGACGACGGCCGGATCTCGGCCTTCGTCCGCTCGATCACCGAGCCCGGCGCGCTGGCCGACACGGTCGGCTACGCGCCAGACTTCACCTTCGAGCAGAAGGTGGAGCTGCTCGAGACGCTCGACGTGAAGGAGCGCCTCGAGCTGGCGATCAGCCTGCAGCGCGACCGTCTCGCCGAGATGGAGGTGCGCCGCCGCATCCGCGAGGACGTCGAGTCCGGCGCCCAGAAGCAGCAGCGCGAGTACATCCTGCGCCGCCAGATGGAATCGATCCGCAAGGAGCTCGGCGAGGACGAGGGCTCCGTCGTGGACGAGTACCGGACGAAGATCGCCGAGGCGGAGCTGCCCGAGGCCGTGCGCGAGCAGGCCGATCGTGAGCTCTCGCGGCTGGAGCGCCAGGGCGACAGCTCGCCCGAGGCGTCGATGATCCGCAACTACCTCGACTGGCTGCTGGCGGTCCCGTGGGGGAAGCGCTCCGAGGAGAAGCTCGACCCGACCGCGAGCCGCGCGGTGCTCGATGCCGATCATGCCGGCCTCGAGGACGTCAAGGACCGGATCGTCGAGTACATCGCGGTGCGCAAGCTGCGCGAGGAGCGCGGGATCGAGCCGGACAAGCGCTCCGGGGCGATCCTCACCCTCGTCGGCCCGCCCGGGACCGGCAAGACGTCGATCGGCGAGTCGGTGGCGCGGGCGCTCGGACGCGAGTTCGTGCGCATGTCGCTCGGCGGCGTGCGCGACGAGGCCGAGATCCGCGGTCACCGCCGCACCTATATCGGCGCCCTGCCGGGCCGCCTCGTCCGCGCGCTCCGCGACGCGGGCACGATGAACCCGGTGATCCTGCTCGACGAGGTGGACAAGGTCGGCGCCGACTGGCGCGGAGATCCGTCCGCCGCTCTGCTCGAGGTGCTCGACCCGGCGCAGAACGACTCGTTCCGCGACCACTACCTCGACGTCGAGCTCGATCTGTCCGAGGTCGTCTTCATCGCGACCGCGAACGTCGCCGAGACGATCCCCGGGCCGCTGCTCGACCGGATGGAGATCATCCGCTTCGACGGCTACACGACCGACGAGAAGGTCGCGATCGCCCGCGGCTACCTGTGGCCGCGCCAGCGCGAGCGCAACGGCCTGCGTGAGGAGGAGGTCGCGATCACCGACGTCGTGCTCGAGACCGTCATCTCCGACTACACGCGCGAGGCGGGAGTGCGGCAGCTCGAGCGCGAGCTCGGCAAGTTGCTGCGCAAGACGGCGACGCGGATCGCGTCGGCGAGCGTGGAGCGCGCCCGTCGAGCTCGACCTCGACGCGGTGCGCGACGCGCTCGGCCGGCAGCGCTTCTACCGCGAGGCGGCCGAGCGGACAGCCGTCCCGGGTGTTGCGACCGGCCTTGCCGTGACCGGCACGGGCGGCGACGTCCTCTTCGTCGAGGCGACCGCCTCGAAGGGGGACAAGCTCGTCCTCACCGGCCAGCTCGGCGACGTGATGAAGGAGTCGGCGCAGATCGCGCTCTCCTCGCTGCGCTCGCGCGCAGGTGAGCTCGGCATCGACGAGGACGCCTTCGAGCGTGCCTTCCACGTGCACGTCCCGGCGGGAGCGATCCCGAAGGACGGGCCGAGTGCGGGGATCACGATGGCGACGGCACTCGCGTCGCTCCTGTCGGGCCGGGCCGTGCGTCACACGGTCGGAATGACCGGCGAGGTGACGCTGCAAGGACGGGTGCTGCCGATCGGCGGGCTGAAGCAGAAGGTGCTCGCCGCGCACGCGGCCGGGCTCACGGACGTGATCCTGCCCGAGCGCAACAGGCAGGATCTGGACGACGTGCCGGCCCATGTCCGCGACGAGCTGACCTTCCATCCAGTCATGTCGCTGGACGAGGTGCTCGAGCTGGCGCTCGAGCCGGCAGCGCGGCCGTTGCATGCGCTGTAGGCGCTGCAGCCCGGTGCCTGAGGAGGTCCGCCGCGCGGCGGGCCTCCTCGAGCGGCGCTGGACCGTCTCGATCCTGTGGGCCTCCTACGAGGGCGCGATCCGCTTCAACGAGATCAAGCAGTCCGTCGGGGAGATCCCGCCGCGGACGCTCGCCCAGCGCCTGGTGGAGCTGGAGGAGGCGGGGGTGCTCGAGCGGCTCGTCATCGACGCCCGTCCCCCGCGGGTCGAGTACCGGCTCACGGACGAGGGGCAGCGGCTGAAGCACGTGGTCGACGCCGTCGTCCGCTTCGCCCGCGCCTAGCTAGACGAGACGTGTCCGGGGCCTGGCCCCGGACACGTCCCATTGCGGCGGTGCTGCGGTTCGGCTAGATCGCGAGCGCGACGTCCTTGGCCGCCTTGCCGTCGTACGTCGGCTCGTAGCCGAGCAGCCGGCCGAGGGGCGCGCCCATCGCGAGCCCTGCCTTCTGCATCCACGCGGGCGGGAAGGGCAGCCGCACGTCGTCGAAGTGGGCGTTCGCGATCACCGCGAGGCGAAGCGGGTTCGGCATCCCCTTGCGGTTCGTCTTGCCGTCGTTCGCGAGCGCGAACATCGTCTCGAGCAGCCGCTCGAACTGCAGCGCCGGGCGCACCTCGCACACGAACCGGGCCTCGGTCTCGCCCATGTTCCAGAACTTGTGCGAGCTGCCGGCCGGGACGACGACCGTGTCGCCGGGGCCGGCCTCGAGGTCGGCGCCGTCGAGCCGGAAGCCGAGCCGACCCTCCTCGATCTCGAAGCGCTCGGTCTGCTGCGGATGCATGTGCGCGGCCGCGACGAAGCCGTTCGGCTGCACCGTGCACTCGACGAGGACGTACTCCCCGTTCGTCTCCTTCGAGGTCTCCAGGAAGAGCAGGCGCTCGCCGGTGACCGGGTTCTCGATGACATCTCCCTTGCGGATCATCTGTTCTTCCTTTCGATGGATTTGCAGCGGAATCTCTGCACGGGAGTCTCGTCGGCGGGAGCTCGCATTTCGTCAGCCGGGCAGGCGATCCGGTGTCGTCCGCAGGGCGATCTTTCGACCGGCGGCGTACGCCTGAAGGACGACCTCGAGTCATCCCAGAAACGAAGCGGGGCGGCTCAGAGGCCGCCCCGCTTCCCCCATCTGCCGCAACCTCTACTCGTACTGCAGCGCGTTCAGGACGTTCAGCCGGGAAGCGCGCCGCGCGGGTGCGACGGCCGCCAGGATCCCGGCGAACACCGCCACCACGGCGAAGACGACGAGCGTGCCCACGGGCAGCGAGAAGGAGACGCCGTACTTCGACACGGCCTGCGTCACGAGCGCGGCGAGCGCGATGCCGAGCGGCATCCCGAGCGCGGCGCCGATCAACGCCGTGATCACGCCCTCCTGCCGGATCATCCGGCGCGTCTGGCGCCTCGTCATCCCGATCGCGCGCAGCATGCCAAGCTCCCGCGTCCGCTCGAAGACTGCGAGCACGAGCGTGTTCACCATCCCGAACAGGGAGACGATCACGGAGAGCGCGAGCAGGACGTAGAACAGGTTCATCACCTGCCCGAGCCACTCCGTGCGCGCCTCGATGAACTCGTCCTGGGTCTGGAGCTTCGCGTCCGGAAAGTCGGCGAGCGCCGCATCGAGCGCCGCAGGAGACGACGCCGTCACGAAGCTGTAGAGATCCCCGGGCCGCGGGAAGGAGCGGTCGAACGCCTGCTGCGAGACCAGCACGTGTCCCAGCAGCGAGTCCAGCTCTGCCGGCTCGTAGATCCCGCGCACGACGACCTCGAACTCGGTCGCCGACGGCGAGAGCAGCCGCAGCGTGTCGCCAACGGCGAGGTTCTCCTCGTCCGCAATGTCCTTGCGCACGATCGCCCCGTCGGCCCCGAGGGTGGCGGGCGTCGCGTCCGACCCGGCCCTCCAGACGAAGGTGTACGCGTCGGCGATCGTCGCCGGCTCGACGCCGCTGACGTCGATCTCACTGCCGCCGATCACCTTGGCCCGGTCGCCGCGAACGCTCGAGGCGATCTCGACTCCGGGCGCGGAGGCCAGCGACTCGCCGGCCGCGACGGGCACCGTGTTCCAGCCGTTCTGCGACGTGACGACGTGCTCGGTGCGCAGCTGGCTGCGGATCGCGTTCTCGTCCGAGGCCAGGAGCCCCTTGCCGAGCGTCGCGACGAAGGTGACGAGCGCGAGCCCGATCATCAGCGCCGCGGCCGTGGAGGCGGTCCGGGATGGGTTGCGCATCGAGTTGTCGCGGGCGAGCCGCCCGGCCGCGCCGCCGATCCGGGCCGCCGGGGTGCCGACGACCGACGCGAGCGGGCGGACGAGCCGCGGGGCGAGCATCGCGACGCCGACGAAGAGCCCGAGAACGCCGAGCACCGTCGCCAGCACGCGCAGGCCGGCGGCGCCCGAGCCGAGCAGCGCCCAGACGAGCGCGGCTGCCGAGCCGCCGGTGAGGACGAGTGCGATCGCGAACGAGCGGCGCGAGAGCGCCTTCGTCACGACCGCGCCCTCGCGCACCGCCGAGATCGGCGGAATCCGGGTCGCGCGGACGGCGGGGAAGATGCTGGCGATCAGCGTCACGAGCGTGCCCACGAGCAGCGAGACGACGATCGTCCGCGTGGCCACCGGCGTGCCCGAGTTGGGCAGGTCGAGGTCGAGCGCCGCGAACAGCGACGCCAGGCCCCGCGCCAGCAGGATCCCCAGCCCGAGCCCGATGAGCGAGGCGCCGAAGCCGATCACCGTCCCTTCCAGGATGACCGAGCGGAGCACCTGTCGCCGCGAGGCACCGAGTGTCCGGAGCGTCGCCAGCTCCCGCGTGCGCTGCGCGATCGTGATCGAAAGCGTGTTGAAGATGACGAAGGCACCGACGAAGAGGGCGATGCCGCCGAACGCGAGCAGGAAGTAGCGGATGAAGTCGACGAACTCCGCCACGCCCGCGTCCTCATCCGCCTGCTCGGCGCCGGTCCGCACCTGCGCCGTCTCGGGCAGCCCGACCGCGATCCGGTCGATCAGCGCCTCGGTCGAGACGCCGTCCTTGGCGGTGACGGCGATCGCGTCGAAGCCGTCCTTCTTCAGCATCACCTGTGCGGTCTCCACGTCCCAGATCGCGAACGTCGCGCCCCCGATCGAATCGAGGTCGCCCACCTTGGCGATGCCGCTGATCGTGAAGGAGCGGGTCGGGCCCTCGGCGGCGACCTCGATCGCCTGGCCGACGGCGAAGTCGTGCTTCGAGGCCGAAGCCGCGTCGATCACGACCTGGTCCGAGCCCGAGGCCCACGCGCCCTCGACGAGCGAGAACGGGCTGAAGCGCTCGTCCTCGCCGTTCAGGCCGAGGCCGAAGGTCGGATTGGAGCCGATGATCGGCTCGCCTTCGCGGTCGATCAGCTGGGCCTGGTTGCCGTCGCCGGAGAGGTCGAGAATCGTGCCCGCCGCCGACTCGACCTCGGGCAGCGCGCGGACCTGCTCGAGCACGTCCGGCTCCACGATCGCGCGTCCGGTCTGCGACCAGTCGAGCACCTTGGTGCCCGTGACGACCGCGTCGGTGTCCTCGTACGCGCTCGTGAAGATCGTGTCGAAGGCCTTCTGCACCGAGTCGGTGAGCACGAACGTGCCGCTGACCATGGCGACGCCGAGCACGATCGCGACCGCGGTCAGGGCGGTGCGAACCTTGCGGCCGAGCAGACCCTTGAGGGTGACGCCTCTCATCGAGCCGCTACCTCACCAAGCGCCTCGAGCACCTCGGACTGCGTCGAGCGGCCGCGCTCCTGCACGATCTCGCCGTCCGCGAGGAAGAGGATGCGGTCGGCGATGGTCGCCGCGCGCGCGTCGTGGGTGACCATCACCGTCGTCTGGCCGTACGTGTCGACGGCACCGCGCAGCAGGCCGAGGATCTCGAGCGACGTCTGCGAGTCGAGGTTGCCGGTCGGCTCGTCGGCGAACAGCACGGTCGGCCGGGAGACGAGCGCCCGCGCGACAGCGACGCGCTGCTGCTGGCCGCCCGAGAGCTCGGAGGGGCGGTGCGTGCGGCGCTCGTCGAGCCCGGTCGCGGAGAGCAGCTCCTCGATCCACCCCCGCTCCGGCTTCTGGCCGGAGAGCGAGAGCGGCAGCGTCACGTTCTCCTCCGCGGTCAGCATCGGGAGCAGGTTGAAGAACTGGAAGACGAAGCCGATGTGGCGACGCCGCAGCTTCGTCAGGTCGTTGTCCTTGAGCGTCGTCAGCTCGGTCCCGTCGATCTGGACGGAGCCGGTGCTCGGCTTGTCCAGGCCGGCGAGGATGTGCATCAGCGTGGACTTGCCGGAGCCCGACGGGCCCATGACGGCGGTCAGGTGGCCGCGTGGGATCTCGAGCGAGACGCCGCGGAGGGCGTCGACTGCGGTGTCGCCGGCGCCGTAGCGGCGGCCGAGGTCTTGCGCAGCGACGACGATGCGCTGCCCGGCGGCCTCCGATGTGGCGTCCGGCCGCGCAACGGGCGCGGTTGCGAGCGTTGCTTCCATGGGCTTGCGTTCTCCTTGGGCGGGGGTCTGGTGCACTGTTCGCCCAAGCTACGCCCGTGCGCCGCAGACCTCGTCGGCCTGAGTCGGGATTCCAGCTCGTCCGCGGGGACGATCTTGGCGTCGTCACAACGGACGATGACGACGGGACCGCCGTCGAGTACCGTCTGAACGTGACCCGGCGACTGCTGCTGCGGGCGAGGCACTACGTGTTCGACGCGGTCGCCCTTGCAGGCGTCGTGATCACACAGGTCGACGTCTGGACGAACGACGAGATCGACGACAACCGCGCGCGCCTGGCGGCGATCGCGCTCGTCACCGCAGGAGCGCTCCTGTTCCGCCGGCGGGCACCGTTCGTCGCGCCGCTCGTCCTGGCCGCCGGCGCCGTCGTCTTCTCGCTGGTCGACGCGAATGCGGCCTACTCCACGGACTCGATGTTCCTCCCGCTGGTCCTCGCGGCGTGGGCGGCCGGCTCGCTGCTGGATTCACGCCAGGCCGCGATCGCGCTCTTCGCGGTCCTGATCGGGGGCTGGACCGTCTTCATCCGGGCGCCCGATGTGCCGTGGACGGAGTTGCTCTGGCTCAGCTTCCCGATCATCGGGATCTTCGTCATCTCGGCTGCGTCGGCGAGGCGCTCGGAGCAGGCGCGGCTCGCGGAGGAACGGGCGCAGCGGAGCGAGGCGGAGGCGCGGCGCGCGGTCGAGGAGGAGCGCGCGCGGATCTCGCGCGAGCTCCACGACGTCGTCGCGCACTCGGTGAGCGTGATGACCGTGCAGGCGAGCGCGGTGCGGCGCCTGCTGAAGCCGGAGCAGGAGCGCGAGCGCGAGGCGCTCCAGGTGGTGGAGGAGACGGGGCGCCAGGCGCTCACCGAGATGCGCCGGCTGCTCGGGATCATGCGCGAGGACGGCGTGAGCGCGGAGCGGGCGCCGCAGCCGGGGCTGGCGACGATCGGCAACCTCGTCGAGCACGTGCGCGAGGCGGGACTGCCCGTCGAGCTGACCGTGGAGGGCGAGCCCGTCGAGCTGCCGCCGGGCGTCGACCTCTCTGCGTACCGGATCGTGCAGGAGGCCCTCACGAACGCGCTTCGGCACGCTGGGCCCGCGCACGCGTGGGTGGCCGTCCGCTACGGCGGCGACGATGTCGAGATTGCGGTGGAGAACGACGGGCGGAGCGACAGCGACGGGGAGGCCGGCGGGCACGGCCTCGTCGGCATGCGGGAGCGCGTGGCGCTCTGCGGCGGCGAGCTGACGGCAGGCCCCAGGAAGGGCGGCGGCTTCAGCATCTCGGCGCGGCTGCCCGTCAGCGGAGGCGTCGCGTGACCGTGAAGGTGCTGATCGTGGACGACCAGGCCCTCGTGCGGGCCGGCTTCCGGATGATCCTGGAGTCGGAGCTCGAGATCGAGATCGTGGGCGAGGCGGGCGACGGCGCGGAGGCGGTCGAGGCGGTGCGGGAGCTCGCCCCGGACGTCGTCCTGATGGACATCCGGATGCCGAACCTCGACGGGCTCGAGGCGACCCGTCGCCTGCTCGCCAATCCCGGTGAGTGCCCCCGAGTGCTGATGCTGACCACCTTCGACCTGGACGAGTACGTCTACGAGGCGCTTCGGGCCGGCGCGAGCGGCTTCATGCTCAAGGACACCCCGCCCGAGCAGCTCGTCGACGCCATCCACGTCGTTGCCCGCGGGGATGCGCTGCTCTCGCCGACGATCACGAAGCGTGTGATCGAGGAGTTCATCCGGCGGCCGCCGAGCACGATGGCGGTCGAGCGTCCGGCCAAGCTCGAGGAGCTGACGGCGCGCGAGCTCGAGGTGCTCGGCTTCATGGCGCGCGGTCTCTCGAACGCGGAGATCGCCAAGGACCTGTTCGTCAGCGAGACGACGGTAAAGACCCACGTGGCGCGGATCCTGATGAAGCTCGGGCTGCGCGACCGCGTGCAGGCGGTCGTCTTCGCATACGAGAACGGCCTCGTCCAGCCCGGCTCTGGCCAGCCCAGCTCTGGCCAGCCCAGCTCCGGCCAGCCGTCGTAGCTAGGCCGCCGAAGCGACGCCTGCGCGTCTGAGCGCCTCGTCCCAGCTGCTCACGACGGGCAGCAAGCCGGACAGACCGGTCATCTGGAAGAGCTGTCGCACCGGCGAGGCGGTGTCGTCGGGAAGGAGCAGCAGCAGCACCTGCTCGTGCTTCTCGGACTCGGCCAGGCCGTCGAGCAGGATGCGGATCACGGCCGCGTCGATCGACGCCGTCTGCGTGAGGTCGACGACGACGGGCGTCCGACCCGCGACGGCGCTGGCCAGCTGCGAGCGTAGGCGCGACGCCAGCAGGGTGTGGTTCTCGCCGTTCAGGCGGAGAACCGAGACGCCGGAGTCGTGGGCTGAGGTCATGCCGCTGCCCTTCAACATTGCGCGTTGCGGCGTTCCGAAACCTGGACAGCTCCGGCGCTCCGGCGCCGGACCAGTCCCTGCGATGGGCGGTGACGGGCTCGAACCGCCGACCCCCTGGGTGTAAACCAGGTGCTCTCCCAACTGAGCTAACCGCCCAAGTGCCCCCAACGGGATTCGAACCCGTGCAGCCACCTTGAAAGGGTGGTGACCTAGGCCGCTAGTCGATGGGGGCCAGGTCGGGTGAGAATAGCCGCTGCCCTCGCCGGCCTTCGATCGCTCCCGAGTACGTGTCGGTTCAGACGGCGCAGGTCGCGCGGCCGTTCTTGACCAGGTACTGCTGGTGGTACTCCTCCGCCGGCCAGAACGTCTCCTCGGTGGTGACGATCTGCGTCGCGACCGGCCGGCCGAGCCGCTCCGCTGCGCGCTCTGCGGCCTCGCGGGCGATCCGCTCCTGCTCGGGTGAGTGCGCGAAGATCGCCGAGCGGTACTGCGAGCCGATGTCCGGGCCTTGCCGGTTCACCTGCGTCGGGTCGTGCAGGCGGAAGAACGTGTCGGCCAGCTGCTCGTACGACACCTCGGCGGGAGCGAACGTCACCTCGACGGCCTCCGCGTGACCGGTGCCGCCGCTGCACACCTCCTGGTAGGTCGGGTTCTCGGTGTGGCCGCCGATGTAGCCCACGCGCGCACCCTTCACGCCGGGCGTGTTGCGGAAGTCGACCTCGACGCCCCAGAAGCAGCCGGCCGCGAACGTCGCCCGCTCGAGCGCGCTCACGAGCGCGGCTCCAGCTCGAGCGCGCAGGAGTTGATGCAGTAGCGCTGGCCGGTCGGGCCGGGGCCGTCCGGGAAGACGTGGCCGAGGTGACCGCCGCAGGCCGCGCACGTGACCTCCGTGCGCACCATCCCGTGGCTCGTGTCGGTCTCGGTGATCACGCTCTCGAGCTCGGCCGGCTCGACGAAGCTCGGCCAGCCGGAGCCGGAGTCGAACTTCGCGTCGGAGCGGAAGAGTTCGGCGCCGCAGCCGGCGCAGCGGTAGACGCCGGCGTCCTTCGTGTCGTTGTACTTGCCGGTGAAGGCGCGCTCGGTGCCCTTGCGTCGCAGCACGTCGTACTGCTCCGGCGTCAGCTCGGCACGCCACTCGGCGTCGGACTTCTGAATCTTCGTCGTCGTATCCATACCCACAGACTAGCCTTGAGGGAGCACGAAGCCGGCGATCGCGACGAAGTGCGTGACCGCCGCGCCCACGACGAGCAGGTGGAAGATCTCGTGGTAGCCGAAGATGTGCGGCCGCGGGTTCGGGCGCTTGAAGGCGTAGGCGAGCGCGCCGATCGTGTAGAGGGCGCCGCCGGCGAACACGAGCACCGCCGGCGCGACGCCGAAGTCGAGCAGTTCGGGCACGGCGACGGCGCCCACCCAGCCGAGCGTGACGAAGACGAGCGCCGTCAGCCACGTCGGCGCGTCCACCCAGAGCAGGTTCAGCACGAGGCCCGCGGCGGCGCCCGACCAGACGACGACCAGGATCACGTCCGCGACCATCCCGTCGAACGCCAGCAGCGCGAAGGGCGTGTACGTGCCGGCGATCAGCAGCAGGATCGTGGAGTGGTCGAGGCGGCGCATCCACTTCCGGACGGCCGCCGAGCGCCAGGTGACCCGGTGGTACAGCGCGCTGACGCCGAACATGGACGCGAGGGCGATGCCGTAGATCCACATCGCGATCTGCTCGCGCGACGAGTCGGCGAGGACGACGAGCACGGCGCCGGCGACGATCGCGGCGAAGAACGCGTACTGGTGGAAGACGCCGCGCAGTCGCGGCCGCTCGAGGGCGTCCATGGCGGCATTGTGCCGCACGTGCGTCGCTGTGCGGTCGCTAGTTCCGGCTGATGCGGTAGGGCTGCAGGCGCCAGGCTGCCCACGTCCAGAACCAGGGCTGGATCTGGACGGGGCCGGCGTCCGGGCGCGAACCACGCTGGTCGAGCGGAGCCGCCCGCCAGCGCAGAAGCTGCCAGGCCCAGCGCGGGATCAGCCGTGGCACGTCGGGGCGTGCCCGCCACTCGAGCAGGATGCCGGTCGAGGACGTGCTGCGATTGCCCGCCGCGTCGACTGCCACGATCTCGAAGGTCGTCGGTGCGCTCCGGCGGAACGCGCGCGTCGCCAGCTGTGTCTCGTCGCTGTCGATGGACACGGCCGAGACCCCGTCCACCAGCAGCTCGTAGCGCGCCACGCCGACGTTGTCGCTGGCCGGCGCCCACCTGAGCACGAGCGCTCCCCTCGTGAAGAGCGGCGGGAGTGCGAGCGGGGCCGACGGCTGCCGAACGTCTTCGCTCCCGGCCGGAGTGGGCGGCGTCGGCGCCTGTGTCGTCGTCGTCGGCGGTGGCGGCGGCGGGGGCGGCGGGCCGGCAGGCGTCACCGCGTTGGAGGCTCCCGACGCCAGGCCGGTGCCGACGGCGTTCGTGGCCGTGACGGAGAAGGTGTAGCTGGTGCCGTTCGTGAGCCCGGGCACCGTCAGCGGGCTCGACGCGCCGCTGCTGCTCGCCCCGCCGGGAGAGGCGGTGACCGTGTAGCCGGTGACGCCGGAGCCGCCGTCGGCGGCCGGCGTCGAGAAGGTGACCGTCGCCTCGGTGTCCCCGGCCACGGCTGTCGCCCCGGTGGGGGCTCCAGGCGGGGTGGTGCTGAGAAGGATCGAGACGTCGGCGGACCCCTGATTGAGGACCGCCAGGTCTGTCGTCGCGTTGCCGTTCAGGTCGGCCGCGGCCAAAGCGATCGGAGTCGCGCCGACGGCGACGCTGGGCGTGGCGGCCGGCGAGAAGCCGCCGCTGCCGTCGCCGTTGAAGAGCGACACCGTGTTGGAACCGAAGCCGGCGACGGCGAGGTCGACGTAGAGGTCAGCGTCGAGATCGGTGACGGCGACCGCTCGCGGGCTCGTCCCGGGAGCCGCGAACGCTGCCGCCGGTGCGAACGTGCCGTCGCCGTTGCCGAGCGCGATCGAGACGGTGTCGGAGCCGAAGTCCGCCGTCGCGAAGTCGACGATCGAGTCGCCGTTCAGGTCTGCTGCGGCGAGCGCGATCGGCTCGGTCCCGACGTTGATTCCGGTCGCCGCGCCGAACGTTCCGTCGCCGTTCCCGAGCAGGACCGAGATGCTGTTGGAGCCGAAGTTGGCCGTGGCCAGGTCGACGATCGCGTCACCGTTCAGGTCCACGGCGGAGATTGCGATCGGCTGGGCTCCGACGGGGAAGCTCGTCGCCGCTCCGAACGCGCCGTGCCCGTTCCCGAGCGCGACCGAGACGTCGCCGCCGTTGAAGTTCGCGACCACGAGGTCGAGATCGCCGTCGCCGTTCACGTCGCTCACGGCTGCGGCTCCCGGGTCGACGCCGACGGCGACCGGCGGCATGGCCGTGAAGGCACCGGCGCCGTCACCGAGCAGGATCGTCACGTCGTCGGTGCCGAAGTTCGCCACGGCCAGATCGGCGTGCCCGTCCTCGTCGAGATCGGCCGACGAGACCGAGATCGGGCTCGTGCCGGCGGGCACGGCCGGCGCCGGCGTGAAGCTGCCGTCGCCGTTGCCGAGCAGGATCGAGACGTCGTTCGAGGCGAAGTTCGCGACCGCGAGGTCGCGCTGCGTGTCGCCGTCGAGGTCGGCCGCAGTGATCGAGAGCGGCGCGTTGCCGACGCCGACCGTCGGCGGGGTCGCCGGCAGCAGGTCGCCGTAGGCGGAGCCGGCGAGCAGCGCGGAGAGGCCGAGTACTGTGATGGCGAGCGTCGCAAGAGCAAGCGGACGCCGTGCTGAGCGAAAGTGGAAGACGTCGATTCCTTCCGTGAGGTGGGCGATGCAGCGAAGGTCGCTGCTGCTTCTCAGTATGCGGACAGCGGTGCCGCTGTCGACCCGGAAAAGCCCCTCGCCGGGAGAAGTCTGGACCATTCCTATACTCGCGTCGAGGGCCGTTAGCTCAGTTGGTAGAGCAGGGGACTTTTAATCCCAAGGTCGCTGGTTCGATCCCAGCACGGCCCATCAGATTCGAGGGAAACCGAGATTTCAAAAGCGGCCGGCGATCCAGAGAGTCCGAGAGATCACGAGGGCTTTCAGGCCCAGAGCCGGGACCGTGTCATCATGGCCGAGTGACGACGTTGGCGGTCGGGAGGAATCCCGACAACGGCTGGGCCGCGCTCCGAGCAGGCGATCCGGCTGGTGCGCGACAGATCAAGGTCGGCGACCTCGTCACGGGAGGACCGCTTTGAGCGGCGTCGAGGTCCGCGACCTGGGTGAGCCCGAGGCGGTGGTGACGTATCCACTGGGTGCGACCTACCAGGTGCGTCTGGCCGGAACGGTGGTCAGCCACCACGTCCTCAAGCCGGGCTGGAGCTGGGAGGAACACGCGCGGCCCCAGGCCGGCACCGCCTCCTGCGAGCTCTATCACCGGGGCGTTGTCCTCAGCGGGAGGATGGGTGTCCGGACCGACGAGGGCGAGGAGGTAGTCATCGGCTCCAACCAAGTCTTCGACTTGCCACCCGGGCACCTCACCTGGGTGGAGGGCGACGAGGAGTTGGTGATGCTCGACTGGGCCGGGGGCGCGGGATTCGACGTGCAGCCGGGCGAGAGCGTGCGCGTGATGGCCACCGTGCTGTTCACCGACATGGTCGACTCCACGACGCGGGCGCGAACAGCCGGCGACGCGGCCTGGAAACGGACGGTGGCCATGCACGACGATGTCGTCCGCACCGTCCTTGTTCGCTTCGGCGGCCGCGAGGTCGAGACCGCCGGGGACTCGTTTCTGATCGTCTTCGACGGCGCCGAACGCGCGATCCGCTGCGGACTGGCCCTGGTTGAAGCGCTGGCAGCCATCCAGCTCCCGATCCGCGTCGGGATTCATAGCGGCGAGGTGGAGCCGACCGCCGACCACATCCGCGGGGTGGCGGTCCACGCCGCCGCTCGCATCTTGGCCGAGGCGGGCGCGGGCGAGGTGCTCGTGTCGGGCACGACCCGCGACCTTGCCGAGGGCGCGACCGGACTGACATTCGCGCCGAAGGGTCGTTACCGCCTCAAGGGCCTGGAACGGGAGCACGACCTGTTCACGGTGGCATCGGCCACTGGTTAGGACGCCGCGGGCGCGACCGATCCTGTGATCCGTACCCGCGATACCTGGCCTGCGAGGTCGGTGGCCCCAGGGGGTACGCGGCGCGCGCGCAGACAGATCGGGTCGCGGTTGCAGCTGGCTTAGGATTGATCCGTTGCCGTACGACGAATCACTCGCTCGCCGGATCCGTGCGCTTCTCGCAGACGAGCCGAACGTGACGGAGCGCGCGATGTTCGGTGGGCTCGCCTTCTTGATCGGAGGCAACCTCGCGGTTGGAGCGAGCGGCCAGGGCGGCATCATGCTTCGCGTCGACCGGGCCGAAGGCCAGCCGCTGCTCGATCGGACGGCCGCGCGGCCGATGGTCATGCGGGGGAAGCCGGTCCAGGGCTGGCTGCGGCTCGACGCGGGCGATGTGCGGGAAGAGCGCGAGCTGGCCGAATGGGTCGATCGCGCCGCAAGCTACGCCCGCTCGCTTCCGAGCAAGAAGCAGTCGCGTTAGCAGGCTGCGCGGCCGAAGCGGAGCGTCCGCCGGAGCGCTACAGGCTCCCCGTCGACGCGCACGATGACGGCGACGCAGCGCCGGCCCGAGACGAGGAAATAGCCCGGGAACTGCGTTCCTCGATTCCACCGCTTTCCGACGTGCGGGCGCGCACACGCCTCGAACCGAACTGACGGCTCGCCCGCGGAGAGAGGAGCGTGGGTACCGGCAGCGGCGGACACCCGCCGCAGCGAGGCCTGGTCGTACGCCAGTGCCGCGACCGACCGCGCTCGAGCGGCGATCGTGACCGTCGCGACCTGCCCGGGCTCGAGCACGACCAGGATCTTCAACGGCCGGGAGCGACCCGGCGGGGCGGGCGGAGCCTGGCGCGTCCCGTCTCGCATCTCGACGAAGGCGATCGGCCCTGCGACAAGCGCACGCTGCCGCCAGTCGGGACCGAGGTCGCCGTACGCGCTCGTCGAGCAATCTCGAACCGGGGGCTCGCCGGCTGCGAGCGACGATCGAGCCGTGCTGTCGGCAGCGCCAGCCACGGCCGCGACGGCGCCGGCGACGACGACCAAGGCGTGTCTGCTCGTGCGCATCAGCACTGAAGGTTACGCCTGGCGGGCGGATCCGGTTCCGAGGCAGGTGGTCCGCTCTCTATAGTCGGGGCATGAAGCTCGGAGCGCTGCTCGCGGTTGCATTCGCCCTCGTCCTCGCCGGCTGCGGCGGAGGCTCCGACGACGACGGCGGGACCGCGACGCAGGCCGGCGAGCCGACCGGAGCCGAGCGCGGTGGCCTGCTGCTCGACACGGAGGTCGCGAGCTACAACCTCTGCATCGACCTCGGCATCGAGCCCTGTGGCAACGAGGCAGCCTCGGTTCAGGTGACGAACGAGTTCGTGACCAAGATCGAGGCGATCGCCGCCGACAACGGCCTCGCCCGGCCCGCGGTCGTGGCTGCGCTGACCAGTGCGTCGACCGAGATCGGCGGCGCCTGCGCCGAGTGCAAGCAGATCCTCGACGAGGCGATCGCCGGCGGCTAAGTCCCGGTGGGGCGCGTGACTGCGCCCTCCGACGCCGATCGGACAAGCGCGGCGTAGTTCGCGAGCACGCCACGGACGTACCGTGGCGCGGGCGGGCTCCACTCCACGAGCCGGCGTTCAAGCTCGTCCCCGGTCAGCTCGACGCGGAGCTCGCGCGCCTCGACGTCGACCACCACGACGTCGCCGTCGGCGAGCGCTGCGAGCGGTCCCCCGTGCGCTGCCTCGGGCGCGACGTGTCCGACCATCAGCCCGTGGGTCGCGCCGGAGAAGCGCCCGTCCGTGACGAGCGCGACTGTGTCGCCGAGCCCCGCGCCGACGAGCGCGCCCGTCACGTGCAGCATCTCGCGCATCCCGGGGCCGCCGGCCGGGCCTTCGTAGCGGATCACGACGACGTCGCCGGCCACGATCCCGCCGGCCGCGACGGCGGCGAAGCACGCCTCCTCCGAATCGAACACGCGCGCCGGCCCCTCGTGGTGCAGGCGCTCGTGGCCCACGAGCTTGACGACGCAGCCCTGCGGAGCGAGGTTGCCGTACAGGACGGCGAGCCCGCCGGAGGCTCTCAGCGCCCGGGCCGCGGGCACGACCACCTCCTGCCCCGGCTCCTCTTGCGCGGCCTCGCCCACCTCGGCCAGCGTGCGGCCCTCGATGTTGACGACGCCTTCGTGCACGAGCCCGCCGCGGGCGAGCTCGCGAGCGACGAGAGCGACGCCGCCCGCGCGGTGGAGGTCGGTGGCGACAAAACGGCCGCCCGGCTTCAGGTCGGCGAGCACCGGCGTGCGGGCGGCGATCGCGTCGACGTCGTCGAGGGAGAGTGGGAGGTCCAGCTCCCGCGCGATCGCGAGCAGGTGGAGCACGCCGTTCGTGGAGCCGCCGGTGGCGGCGAGGGCGACGATCGCGTTCTCGAGTGCCTCCCGCGTGATGATCGACGACGGTCTCGTGTCGTTGCGGACCAGATCGAGCACAAGCCTTCCCGCCTGCTCCGCGGCCGCCGGCTTCGCGGGGTCGAGCGCGGGAATGTCGTTCGCGCCCGAGGGGCTGATCCCGAGGAACTCGAGCAGCGTCGCCATCGTGTTCGCCGTGAACTGGCCGCCGCAGGCGCCAGCGCCTGGACAGGCGACGCTCTCGAGCTCGTGGACGTCGGCGGCGCTCATCTTCCCCACCGCGTGCGCTCCCACCGCCTCGAACACGTCCTGGATCGTCACGTCGCGACCCCGGAACCGGCCCGGCGCGATCGAGCCTCCGTAGAGCACGAGTCCTGGGAGGTCGAGGCGCGCGAGCGCCATCACCGCCGCCGGGATCGTCTTGTCGCACCCGACCAGGCAGACGAGACCGTCGAAGAGGTGGCCGCGTGCGACCAGCTCGATCGAGTCGGCGATCACTTCGCGCGAGACGAGCGAGGCGCGCATTCCCTCCGTGCCCATGGAGACCCCGTCCGAGATGGCGATCGTGTTGAACTCCAGCGGCGTCCCGCCGGCAGCGCGGATGCCCCGCTTGACGTCCTGCGCGAGCCGGCGCTGGTTCAGGTTGCACGGCATCGTCTCGATCCACGTCGTCGCGACACCTACCAGCGGACGCGCCAGCGCGTCGTCGTCGAAGCCTGCGCCCTTCAGCATCGCGCGCGCCGCGGCCCGCTCGACGCCGTCGGTGAGGGCGGCGCTCCGGCGCTTGGCCGGGTCGGACGGGCGGTCGTACGGCGAGCCGCCCATCTCGCTACCGCTTCTTGCCGGGGTTGAGCAGGCCCGCGGGATCGAACGCGGTCTTGATCGCGTCGTGCAGAGCGAGGGCCCCCGGCTGCCACTGCCGCTCCAGCTGGCCACCTTTGACGAGGCCAAGTCCATGCTCACCCGAGACGCTGCCGCCGAGCCGCGCGGCGAGGTCGAACAGCTCCTCCGCGGCGGCCTCCGCGCGCGCCAGCTGCCCCGGCTCGGTGGGATCGACGAGAAAGGTGGAGTGGAGGTTGCCGTCGCCCGCATGGCCCCAGCTGCACGCGGGCAGGTCGTGGCGGGCGCCGATCGCGAGCGTCTCCTCGATCGCCTCGAGGAGCCGGTCGAAGGGCACGACGATGTCCTCGCTCACCTTGCCGCCGCGCTCGACCTGAACCGCGATCGAGACGCCGTCGCGCCAGCGCCAGAGCGCGGCGATTTCGGAGGCGCTTTCCGGCGCCCAGACGAGCAGCGCGTCTTCGCTCACCGCCTCGAGCACGTCTGCGCGCAGGCGGGCAACCTCCTCGACGGAGCCGTCGACGTCGACGAGTGCCATGAAGCCCCCGCCACCGAGCGGCACCGGGAACGCGTCCGCGGCGCGGCGCACGGTCTCGGCGTCCAGGTACTCGAGTGCCGCGACGGGCAAACCGCTCCCGAGGACGCGGGCGAGCGCCTCGCAGCCGCTCGCGCTGCCGTCGTGCAGCGAGACGACGGGAGCGACCGCCTCGGGCGCCGGGGTCAGGCTCAGCCAGACCGACGTGATCACGCCGAGCGTTCCCTCCGAGCCGACGAGCAGGCTCGCGAGGTCGTAGCCGGCGACGTCCTTGCGGATCGCACCGCCCATCCGGACGAGCTCGCCGGGTGCCACGACCGCTTCGATCCCCGTCACCCAGTCGCCGGTGACGCCGTACTTGAAGGCGTGCGGGCCACCGGCGTTCGTCGCCACGTTGCCGCCGATCTGAGACTGCTCCGCTGCACCCGGGTCGGGCGGGAACAGGAGCCCGCTCTCGCGCGCCCGCCGGCGGACGTCCAGGGTCGTGACGCCCGCCTCGACCTCCATCCGCCAGAGCTCCGGATCGAGCGAGCGCATCGCGGTCAGCCGCTCCAGGCCCAGCACGACGCCTCCCTGCGGGACGGCGCCGCCGGCGAAGCCCGTTCCGCCGCCGCGCGGCGTGATCGGCGCGCCCTGCTCGTAGCACCAGGCCACCACTTCGGCCACCTCCTCGGCGTTGCGTGGCAGCACGACGGCGTCGGCGCTGCCGCGCAGGCCGCGCGCCTCCGTGGCGTCCGCGAGGTACAGGGCCGGGACGCCGTTCAGGACGACCTCGTCGCCGAAGCGCGCCCGCAGCGCCGCCTCCAGGGAAGCAGGAGCCACGCTCACGCGCGGCGGACCGGGTTCGTCAGCGTGCCCACGCCCTCGATCTCGACGGTCACCTCATCGCCGTCCTGCAGGTACACCGGCGGCGTCCGGACGAAGCCGACTCCCGGAGGCGTCCCGGTCAGGATCAGGTCGCCGGCCAGCAGCTCGATCCCGTCGCTGATGTAGGCGATCACCTCGGCGACGGAGAAGATCATGTCGGCCGTGCTCGCGTCCTGGAGGGCCTCGTCGTTCAGCAGGCAGCGGATCCGGAGCGCCTGCGGGTCGGGAATCCGGTCGGCGGGCACGAGCTCCGGCCCGACCGGGCAGAAGGTGTCGAACGATTTCCCGCGCGTCCACTGGCCGTCGGCGAACTGAATGTCGCGCGAGCTGACGTCGTTCGCGCAGACGTAGCCGGCGACGTGGTCGAGCGCGTCTCCCACCGCGATGTTGCGCCCGCCCCGACCGATCACGACGCCGAGCTCGGCCTCGTAGTCGGTCTCCTGGGTCTGACGCGGAAGCACGATCGGCGCGCCGTGGCCGACGAGCGCGTTCGGCCACTTCGCGAACAGGAGCGGCGCGTCCGGGAGCTCCATCTTCGACTCGCTCGCGTGGTCGCGGTAGTTCAGCCCGACGCAGAGGATCTTGCTCGGGCGGTCGAACGGCAGGCCGTCGTGCGGCATTCAGGGCTCCTCTGGTGTCGGGGCTTTGGTGAAGACCTTGCCCGGGTTCAGAATTCCGTGCGGATCGAACACGGTCTTGATCCGCCGCATCAGCGGGACGAGGTCGCCGTGCTCGAGCTCGAGTGCGTGCTGCTTGCCGAGGCCGATTCCGTGCTCGCCGGTGCACGTGCCGCCGCGGGCCAGGGCGTCGGCGACGAGGCTGTCCACGAGCTCGTCGGCCAGCGCGGCCTCGGCGGCGTCGTCGGGGTCGACCCAGAGCGAGACGTGGACGTTGCCGTCGCCGGCATGCCCGAGGATCGCCCCGTCGAGTCGCAGCCGCTCGAGCTCGGCGCGCGTGAAGGCCACGGCTGCGGCGAGCTCGGAGACGGGCACGCACGTGTCTGTCGTGCGCTCCCGGCGGCCGGGCGCGGCGGCCGCCGCGGCGTAGGTGGCCTCGTGCCGGACCGCCCACAGCCGCGCGCGGGCGTCCGGCTCACGCTCGTCCACGACTGCGGTTGCGCCCTCGGCCCGCGCGCACTCGCGCACGAAGGCGAGGTCGGCCTCCACGGACGCTTCGCTGCCCGCGGTCTCCACGAGCAGGCACGGGCCCTCGTCGTAGGCGGTGCCGAAGTGGGCGTTGATCGCAGCGAGCGACGGGGCGTCCAGCAGCTCGAGCCGGGTCACGGCGGAGCCGGCCGCGACGACGGCCGCAGCCGTGCGGCACGCGGCCTCGAGCGTGGGGAACGAGATCCGCTGCGCGACGACGTGCTCCGGAAGGCCGTGCAGGCGGACCTGCAGCTCGGTGATCACGGCGAGCGTGCCCTCGGAGCCGACGAGCAGTGAGGTCAGGTCGTATCCCGCCGAGGTCTTGGGCGCGCGGCTGCCGGTGCGGATCACGCTCCCGTCGGCCAGCACCGCCTCGAGGGCGAGGACGTTGGCGCGCATCTTCCCGTAGCGGATCGTTGTCGTCCCGGCGGCGTTCGTGGCCGCCATCCCACCGAGGGTGGCGTCCGCGCCGGGGTCGACGGGGAAGAAGAGGCCGTGCTCGCCGGCCGCGCGCGCGAGGGCGCCGCGGGTGACTCCGGCCTGCACCGTCGCGGTCAGATCGGCGGGCGCGAGCTCGAGGATCCGGTCGAGCCGCGTGAGGTCGAGGCTGATCCCGGCGTGCGTGGGGATGACGTGGCCCTCCAGGCTCGAGCCGGCGCCGAACGGTGTCACCGCAACGCGGCGCTCGTTGGCGAGCGTGAGGACGCGCGAGACCTCGCCGGTCGAGGTGGGGTAGACGACGAGATCGGGCCGCTGTGGCCGGTGGAAGCTGATGTCGGCCGAGTGGAGGTCGCGGTCCGAGTCGCCGGCGGACACGCGCCCGCCGTCGGTGAGCGCCGCTTCCAGCTCGACGCGCAGCTCATCGGTGGCGACGCTCACACCTCCGACTCCGACTCGGACGGCAGGTCGCCGGCCACGCGCCCGACGGCCCAGCTGAGGCTCTCCTGCACCGTGCGCTCGGCGGCGGCGCCGTCGTGCGCCTTGCAGGCTGCGAGAAAGGCGGCGTAGCGGCCGACGGACTCCTTGAAGCGCCGGGGGGTCGAGAGGACGATCCGGTTGTAGCGCTCGGAGCGGCGATAGAGCCGCTCCACCTCCGCCACGAGTCGCGGCCTCCCGCTTGCCCGGTAGCAGGTGCCGTAGAAGTCCCAGCGCAGGCCGAGGTACGCGTCGACGTCCTGGGCGCGCGCGGCGTCCCGCAGGTGAGCGAGGTCCTCGCGCATCTCCTCCAGCTCCTTCGGCCCGACCGCTTCCGCGCCGACCCTCGCGGCCAGCCCCTCCAGCCCGTAGCGGGCGGCGTAGATCTCCTCGAAGTCCTCGCGGGTGAGCCTGTTCACGACCGCGCGCCCGGTGGGCCCGAGCGCGACGAAGCCTTCGCGCTCGAGCTGGCTCAGGCCCGCGCGGACGGGGGTCTGGGAGACGCCCAGCCTCGTGGCGAGCTCGCGCTGGACGAGGGGCGTGCCCTCCTTGAGATGCCCCGAGACGATCAGGCCGCGCAGCGATTGGGCGACGCGCTGCTCGATCGACTGTCGCTTCCCGAGCGGGTAGAGCGGTACATCGTGGCCGAGGTTGCCTTCCATTTGTCCGCAGTCTCGTTTACGCTCGCCCCAGCGCGCAACATGATATTTCAAATTTCATTCGGCGAACGCTAGACGGCAGATGTCGGATCTCATCTCGACCGCCGCTGTGCTCGAGGCCTCGGGTGGACGGGCGCAGGCCGTCTCCGGCCTGTCTCACCTCACGCTGATGGACGCGATCTGCGCGCCCGCTGCGACCTGCGTGTGCGCGCCGGGGGACAACCTCGCACTGCACCGGTTGCTCCAGCAGGCTCCCGAGGGTGCGGCGCTCGTCGTCGCCGCCGGCGGTCGCACCGACGTCGGCCACTTCGGCGAGCTGATGGCGATGGATGCGGAGGGACGGGGACTGCAGGGGCTCGTGATCGACGGTTCCATCCGCGACGGTGGTCTGATCGCCGTGCTCGGGTTCCCCGTCTTCCACGTCGGCTTCGCGCCGGCGACGTCCGTCAAGGAGCTGGCGTCCTCGGTGGGCGAGCCGGTGGAGGTCGGCGGGGTGACCGTCACCCCAGGCGACCAGATCGTCGCCGACAGCGACGCGGTGCTCGTCGTGCCGGCGGCCGACTGGCCGGCGGTCGAAACCGCGGCGCGGGAGATCCAGGCCCACGAGGACGACCTGCGCACCCACCTGCTCAGGGACGGGCGGCTCGCCGACCTGCTCGAGCTACCCGAGTGAGTGCGACCGCGACCGCGGCGGACGCGCGTGTCGGCGTCGACGTCGGCGGCACCTTCACCGACGTGATCCTGCAGGGCGGTGACGGGCGCGTGCTGGTGCGCAAGCTCCTGTCGACGCCGCCCAGCTACGACCGCGCCGTCGTCGAGGCGGTGGGCGCGCTCGCCGCGGACGACAACGGCTCGGTCGCCGAGGTGATCCACGGGACGACGGTGGCCACGAACGCCGTCCTCGAGCGCCGCGGCAGCCCCACCGCACTCGTCACGACCGCCGGGTTCCGCGACGTGCTCGAGCTCCGCAGGCTGCGCATCCCGCACATGTACGACCTCTTCTGGCGCAAGCCGCCGCCCCTCGTCGAGCGCAGCCTCCGCTTCGAGCTCGACGAGCGCGTCACTGCCGACGGGACCGTCCTGCGGCCGCTCGACGAGTCCGAGTGCCGCCTGCTCGCCGGCCGCCTGCGCGAGACCGGGGTCGAGTCGGTGGCGGTGTGCTTCCTGCACTCGTACCTGTACCCCGACCACGAGGAGCGGCTCGGGGCGATCCTCGCCGAGGAGCTCCCGGAGGCCACGATCTCGCTCTCGAGCCGGATCCTGCGAGAGCAGCGCGAGTACGAGCGCTCGGCGACGACGGTCGTGAACGCCTACGTGCGTCCGCTGATGGCGTCGTACATCGACCGGATTCGCACCGGCCTCGACGGGATCGGCCTCGACGGGCCCCTGCAGATCATGCAGTCCTCCGGTGGCGTGATGACCTCCGACGACGCGAAGCTGCGGCCGGTCTTCGCGCTCGAGTCCGGGCCTGCCGCGGGAGTGGTCGCCGCGCGCGGAGTCGCGGAGCAGCTCGGGCTCCCGAACGTGATCGCGTTCGACATGGGCGGCACGACCGCCAAGGCCTCGCTGATCGAGGACGGCGCGATCTCGCGCGGCCGCGAGTACGAGGTCGGCGGCTCGATGTCGGCCGGCAGCCGGCTGATCCGCGGTGCCGGCGAGCTGCTGCGCATCCCGACGATCGACATCGCCGAGGTGGGTGCGGGCGGCGGCAGCATCGCCTGGATCGACCCCGCGGGCGGACTGCAGGTCGGGCCGCGCAGCGCGGGCGCCGACCCCGGCCCTGCCTGCTACGGCCGTGGCGGCACCGAGCCGACCGTCACCGACGCCAACGTCGTGCTCGGGTTCATCCCGCCGGGCACGGTCGCGGACGGCCAGATCACGATCTCGGTCGAGCGCGCGGAGGAGGCGGTCCGGCGAGTGGCGGAACCGCTCGGGCTCGACCTGCTCACCGCGGCCGCCGGGATCCACCGGATCGCGAACGCGCGGATGACGCGTGCGCTGCGCTCGGTCTCCTCGGAGAAGGGCCGCGACCCGCGCGACTTCGCGATCGTCGCGTACGGCGGCTCGGGTCCGATCCATGCGGCGGGGCTCGCGGAGGACCTCGGCGTCGGCACGGTCGTCGTGCCCGCCGTCGCGGGCCTCTTCAGCGCCGTCGGCCTGCTGTTCGCCCGTCCCGAGTTCCACGAGGTACGGACGTGCCACCTCGACGCCGACACGTGCGACACGAGCGCGGTCGCCGCGCTCTACGGCGAGATGGAGGCGCAGCTCGCGCCCGTGCTCGAAGGCCGCGTCGGCGTCGAGCTCCGCCGGAGCGCCGACCTGCGTTACGGCGGCCAGAGCTGGGAGGTGGAGGTCGACCTCGCGCCTGGCTCGGCCGACCGCGCGGCGCTGGACGCATTGCGGGCGCGCTTCGAGGACGAGCACGAGCGCCTGTACGGCGTGCGCGACCAGCCCGGCTCGCCGGTCGAGATCCGCGCGCTGCGGCTCACGGCGCTCGGCGCCCCGGCAGAGGCGCGCTCCTTCCATGTCGACGGCGGCGGCCCAGCCGGCGCCGCCGTGAGCCGCGGAATCGAGGTCGGCGGCGAGCGCCACGACGCGCCGATCCGCCTCCGCGCATCGCTCGGCGAGCCGGCCGAACAGGGGCCGCTGCTCGTGGACGAGTACGACACGACCGTCGTCGTGCCGCCCGGCTGGACGGTCCGGCGCCACACCGCCACGGGTGCGCTCGTGCTCGAGCGGAGCGCCTCGTGACGAGCACTACCCGGGTCGACCCCGTCACGCTCCAGATCGTCGGCAACGCGCTCGCCTCGATCGCGGACGAGATGGCGACGACGATCTTCCGCACCGCCCACTCGAGCGTCGTGCGCGACGGGATGGACTTCTCGGCGTCGGTCTGCGACGCGCAGGGCCGCACGGTCTCGCAGGCGGTCACCGTCCCGTTCCACCTGGGGTCGGTGCCCACCGCGATGGAGACGTTGCTGGAGCGGTACGAGGGCCGGATGCGTCCCGGGGACGTCTTCCTGATGAACGACCCGTTCGACGGTGGCATCCACCTGCAGGATCTCTTCGTCTTCAAGCCGGTGTTCGTTGGTGCCGAGCTGATCGGCTTCACCTGCACGACCGCGCACCACGGCGACGTGGGCGGCCGACTGCCAGGCTCGAGCGCCTGCGACAACACGGAGATCTTCCAGGAGGGCATCCGGCTGCCGTGGCTGAAGCTCCACAGCGAGGGCGAGCCGGTCGAGGACGTCTACAAGATCGTCGAGGCGAACGTGCGCATCCCGCGCATGACCTTCGGCGACCTCGGCGCGCAGGTCGCGGCGTGCACCGTCGCCGAGCGCGAGCTCCAGGCGCTCGCAGCCCGCCACGGCACGGCCGAGCTCGCCGCGCTCACGGACGCCCTGATCGACCACACCGAGCAGCTCGTCCGCCAGGAGATCGCCACCTGGCCGGACGGGACCGCGTCCTTCACCGACTATCTCGGGTCGGACGGGATCGACATCGTGGACGTCCCGATCACCGCGCACGTGACGATCGCGGGCGACGAGGTGACGGCCGACCTGACCGACTCGGCGCCGATGGTGCGCGGTGCCCTCAACAGCACGCGCTCCTTCGTGCAGGCGTGCGTCTACCAGGCCGTGCGTGCCGCGCTGACCGTCGAGGTGCCCAACACCGCCGGCGCGTTCCGGCCCATCCACGTGCTGACGAAGCCGGGCACCGTCGCCGAGGTGGTGATGCCGGGAGCCTCCTCGATGCGCGGCGTCACCGGCTTCCGCGTGCTCGACGCCGTCAACGGCGCGCTCGCGCAGCTGATCCCGGATCGCGTCGCCGCCGCCGGCGAGGGCGGGAACACGCTCGCGATCTTCGGCTCCGAGCGGCCCGACGGCGGCCGTTTCGTCTTCTACGAGCTCGTCGTCGGCACCTGGGGCGCGACGCCGGAAGCGGACGGGAACGACGGGCTGACCAACCCGGCGAGCCTGGCCGCGAACGTCCCCGTCGAGGTCGCCGAGCAGGAGTATCCGATCGTGGTCGAGCGCTACGGGCTCGTGCCGGACTCGGGCGGCGCCGGCCTGCATCGCGGCGGCCTCGCGGTCGAGCGCGTCTGGCGCTGCCTCACGCCCGGTACCTCGCTGATCGTCCGTTCCGACCGCGCCACGCACCCGCCCTACGGCCTCGCCGGGGGCGCGCCGGGCGCGACGTCGAGCAACGCGCTCGAGCGGCCGGACGGGACGAGTGAGGTGCTGCCGCCGATGTTCTCCACCGAGATCGACGTCGGAGACGTCTACGTCCACCGCACCGCGGGCGGCGGCGGCTGGGGCGACCCGCTCGAGCGCGACCCGGCCGCGGTCGCGCTCGACGTCGCGAACGAGAAGGTCAGCACGGAGGCAGCGCGGGAGCTCTACGGCGTCGCCCTGGACCCAGATGGGGTCGTCGACCACGAAGGGACAACGGCCCGCAGGGCCAGGAGGAGGAACGGTGATCGCGAAGGCTGATGCGGTCGTGCTCGGAGCGGGGATCGTCGGTGCGAGCACGGCGCACTTCCTGACGGAGCTCGGATTCGGCGACGTTGCGCTGGTCGAGAAGTCGACCGTGTGCGGAGGCTCCACGCAGTACTCCGCCGCGCACGTGCGCCAGCACTACACGAACGAGGTCGCGATCCGGCTCGCCGTCCGCGGCGCGGAGATGTTCGCGAACGCCGAGGAGCGGCTGGGCGGCCCGTCGGGCTTCGTGCAGCACGGCTACGCGGTGATCGTCCCGGAGGAGCAGGAGCAGGCGATCCGCGACGTCGTCCCCGTGCAGCAGGAGTTCGGCGTGCAGACCGAGATCCTCACCCCCGAGGAGGTGCAGCACCGCTGGCCGGAGCTGAACGTCGACGGCGTCACGCTCGCCTGCTTCGAGAAGACCTCGGGCTACGCCGACCCGGTGCAGACGACACGCTCGCTCGTCCGCTCCGCGCAGGAGCAGGGCCTGAAGCTCTACGAGGGCTGCGCTGCGCTCGACATCACCGTCGAGGGCGGCTGCGTCACCGGCGTCGTCACCGGCGACGGCACCATCGCCACTGGCGTCGTGGTCAACGCGTGCGGCCCCTGGGGCGACCGGATCGGCCGGATGGTCGGGGTCGACTACCCGCTCACCTTCAGCCGGGAGCACGAGGCGATCTTCGAGGCCCCCGCCGGCTTCGGTGAGCTGCCGGTCATGTCCGACGCGACGCAGCAGATCTACTTCCGGCGCTACGGCGACGGGAAGGTGCTCGTCGGCGAGGGCTGGCCGAAGCAGAAGGAGCCCGCCGATCCCGAGAGCTACGACGACGGCACCGACGCGGCGCATCTCGGGCGGATGGTGCCGAGGCTGCTGAACCGGCTTCCGGCCCTCCGCCCGACCCTCGGCGCCGAGAACTACGGCGGCGCCTTCGTGACCGGCTACTCGGGTGTGTACGACATCACCGAGGACTGGTACCCGATCGTGGGTGCGGAGGAGGTCGCGGGCTACTACTCGGCCTTCGGAGGCAGCGGCCACTGCTTCAAGCTTGCGCCCGCGCTGGGCGAGTCGCTGGCGCACGTGATCGCCGGGCAGGAGCCGCCGATCGACATCTCGGCGCTCTCGGGCTCGCGCTTCGCCGAGGGTCGGACCTTCGGCTCCGTCTGGGGGCCGGGCAACCGCGCGTGAAGATCACCGCCGTCACGACGACGCCGCTCGCGATCCCGCTCGAGCGGCCGTTCCACTGGCGCTCCGGCGTGCAGGAGGGCGCGAACCTCGTCCTCTTCACCGTCGAGACGGATGAGGGCGCGACGGGTTACGGCGAGTCGATCTGCGAGGACCAGGCCGCGGTCGTCGCCTACGGCGGGCGGATGGCGAAGGCGTTCGTCGGCCGCTCGCCCGGCGATGTGGAGGCGATCCTGGGCGAGCTCTGGAGCGACGGCCGCTGGCGGTTCACGCCGCACTGGTCGCAGCAGATCCTGAGCGGCCTCGAGGTCGCGTGCTGGGACGCGCTCGGCAAGGGGCTGGGCGTTCCCGCGTCGACCTTCCTCGGCGGGCGCGTTCGCGACGAGGTCGACTTCATGGCCTTCCCGCAGGGCGACACGGCCGACGAGCTCGCGCGCGACGCGGCTGCGCTGGCGGCCGAGGGCCACCGCGTCGTCTACCTCAAGGTCGGGCGCGCGCACCGCGACGACGAGGAGATCGTGGCCGCGGTGCGCGAGGCGATCGGGCCTGACCCGCTGCTCCGGGTGGACGCGAACGAGGCGTGGGACGTGCCCGGTGCGGTGGACGCGATCGGGCGTCTCGAGGCGTACGACCTGGACTGGGTCGAGCAGCCGGTCGCGGCCGCGAACGTCGCCGGGCTCGCGTGGGTCCGCCGCCGCGTCGGGACGAGGATCGCCGCCGACCAGGCGATCTACACGGCCGCCGAGCTGCGCGCCGTGCTGGAGGCGGAGGCGGCCGACGCGATCGTGCTCGGCAGCCACGAGTCGGGCGGGCTCTGGCGCTGGCGTCAGCTCGCACACCTGGCCGAGTCCCACGGGATCCCCATGAACCGGCACGCGTGCGTGGAGAGCTCGATCTCCACGTTCGCGGCGCTGCAGCTGATGGCCTGTCTGCCCAACCTCACCCTCGGGAACCAGGTCATGCACCACCTGCTCGCCGAGCAGCTCGTGACGACCTCGCTCGCGCTCGACGGCGGCCGCGTCGCAGTCCCCGACGGGCCTGGGCTCGGCTTCGAGCTCGACCACGACGCGGTCGAGCGTGCACACGTGCGCTACGAGCGCCAGGGTGCGTACTGATGGATCCGATCACGTTCGAGGTGATCCGCAACGCGCTCGTCGCCGCGACCGACGAGATGGTGCTCGCGCTGCGCCGCAGCGCCTACTCGACGAATATCAAGACGCGCTCCGACTTCTCCTGCGCCTTCTTCGACGCCGAGCTGCGCTCGGTCGCGCAGGGCTTCACCCAGCCCGTCCACCTCGGTTCCATGGTCGAGCAGGTGCCGCGCGCGGTGCGCGACTACGGGCCGGACAACCTCGGCCCGGGTGACGTGCTGATCACGAATGACCCCTTCCCGAGCGGCGTCCACCTGAACGACGTCTCGCTGATCTCGCCGGTGCACCACGAGGGTGAGCTGCTCGGCTGGGTGGCGAACCTCGCTCACCACGTCGACGTCGGCGGCGGCGCGCCCGCCTCGATCGGCGCCTTCCGCGAGGTCTTCCAGGAGGGCGTGATCATCCCGCCGGTCAAGGTCGTCGAGGGCGGTCGGATCGTCGAGGACGTCTTCGACCTGATCCTCGCCCAGATCCGCTCAAAGCACGAGACGGCGGGCGACTTCCGTGCGCAGATCGCGGCGAACACAACCGGGGTGCGGCGGCTGCAGGCCCTGGCCGACCGGCACGGGCGAGAGACGCTCGTGCGCACGATGGACGAGCTGCTGGAATACACCGCACGACGTACGCGATCTGCGATCGCAAATCTGCCGCACGGGATCTACAACGCCGAGGGCACCGTCGACGTGGACGGGTACACCGACGAGACCGTGCGCCTCGCGGCCCGGATCGAGATCAGCGCCGACGGCGTCGTCTTCGACCTCGCCGGCTCCGATCCGCAGCGGCGCGCGCCCGTGAACTCCACCTACGCGCAGACGTTCTCGGCCTGCGCGTACGCCCTGAAGTGCCTCGTCGACCCCGACCTGCCGGTGAACGACGGCTTCTACCGGCTCGTCACGCTCGACGCTCCGCTCGGCAGCGTCACGAACTGCACCTGGCCGAGTCCCGTCGTCGGAGGCTGGGAGACCCAGACGCGGCTCGTCGACGTGATCTTCCGCGCGCTCCTGCCCGTGCTCCCGGAGCGGCTTCCCGCGGGCACGAAGGCGATGATGTGCCACGCGGGCTTCGGCGGCGTCGACCCGCAGACGAACGCCTACTACTGCTTCCTCGAGACCTTCGGCGGCGGCTACGGCGCACGCTTCGCGAGCGACGGCCCCGACGCCGTGCAGGCGCACGGGCAGAACACCGAGAACGCACCGGTCGAGGAGACGGAGCTGAACTACCCGGTGCGCGTGACGCGGCTCTCGCTCGTCGAGGACTCCGACGGGCCGGGGCGCTTCCGGGGCGGCCTCGGGCTGCGCAAGGACTTCCTCTTCGACCGGCCGACGACGTTCACCGTGCTCGCCGACCGGACGCTGCACGGGCCGGCCGGCGCCTTCGGCGGCGGGGAGGGCGCTGTCGCCGAGTACGTGCTGATCCGGGACGGGCAGGAGAGCCGGCTGTCCGCGAAGGGCACGGTCGAGCTCCTGGCGGGCGACACGGTCAGCTACCGCACGTGCGGCGGCGGCGGCTACGGGCCGCCCGCCGAGCGCGACCGCGAGCTCGTCGCGCGCGACGTGCGCGAGGGCAAGGTCAGCCGCGAGCGGGCGGAGGAGGTGTACGGGTGGCGGCCGTAGATCCCATCTCCTTCGAGGTGATCCGGAACGCGCTCGTGGCGGCGACCGACGAGATGGTGCTGGCGCTGAAGCGCAGCGCGTACTCGACGAACATCAAGACGCGCTCAGACTTCTCCTGCGCCTTCTTCGACGCGCGGCTCCGGCCGGTCGCGCAGGGCTTCGCGCAGCCCGTCCACCTGGGCTCGATGGTGGAGCAGGTGCCGAAGGCGGTGGAGCGCTACGGCGCGGAGCGACTCGAGCCGGGCGACGTGCTCGTCACCAACGACCCGCATCCAAGCGGCGTCCACCTGAACGACGTCTCCCTGATCTCGCCCGTCCACGACGAGGGCGGCCTGATCGGGTACGTCGCGAACCTTGCGCACCACGTCGACGTCGGCGGCGGCGCGCCCGCGTCGATCGGCGCCTTCCGCGAGGTCTTCCAGGAGGGCGTGATCATCCCGCCGGTGAAGCTCGTCTCCGCCGGGCAGATCGTGCCCGACGTCTTCCGGCTGATCCTCGCGCAGATCCGCTCGAAGCACGAGACGGGCGGCGACTTCCGGGCGCAGATCGCCGCCAACGCGACCGGCGTCCGCCGCGTGCAGGCGCTGGTCGCGCGCCACGGTCGCGAGACGATCCTCGCGACGATGGACGAGCTGCTCGAGTACACCGAGCGGCGCACCCGCTCCGAGCTCGCGCAGCTGCCGCACGGCGTCTACGAGGCCGAGGGCTCGGTCGACAACGATGGCTACACCGACGAGCCGGTGCGGCTGCGCGTGCGTATCGAGCTCGGCCCGGACGGCGTTCGCTTCGATACCTCCGGCTCCGACGAGCAGCGGCGCGCCCCGGTCAACTCGACCTGGGCGATGACCTTCTCCGCCTGCGCGTACGCGCTCAAGTGCCTGATCGACCCCGACCTGCCCGTGAACGACGGCTTCTACCGGCTCGTCCGGCTCGACGCGCCCGAGGGCAGCGTCACCAACTGCACCTGGCCGGCACCTGTCGTGGGCGGGTGGGAGACGCAGACGCGGCTCGTCGACGTGATGTTCCGCGCGCTCTTGCCCGCGTTCCCGGAGCGGCTCCCGGCCGGGACGAAGGCGATGATGTGCCAGGCGGGCTTCGGCTCGCTCGACGTCGCCGCCGGCACCTACACCTGCTTCTACGACACGTTCGCCGGCGGCTACGGCGGCCGCTTCGCGAGCGACGGCCCCGACGCGGTGCAGGCCCACGGGCAGAACACCGAGAACGCGCCGGTCGAGGAAACCGAGCTCAACTACCCGGTGCGCATCGACGGGCTCTCGCTGGTCGAGAACTCGGAGGGCCCCGGCCGCTTCCGCGGCGGGCTCGGCCTGCGCAAGGACTACCGCTTCGACCTGCACACCACGTTCACCGTGCTCGCCGACCGCGACCGCAGCGGGCCCTGGGGTGCACTCGGCGGCCGCGACGGGCGCGTGGCGGAGTACGTGCACGTGCGCGGCGACGCGGAGACCCGGCTCGGCTCGAAGTCGACGATCGAGCTGGTGCCGGGAGACGTGATCAGCGTCCGCACCTGCGGCGGCGGGGGCTACGGCCCGCCCGAGGAGCGCGAGCCCGAGCGGGTCCTGCGCGACGTGCTCGAAGGCAAGGTCAGCCCCGAGCGCGCGCGGGAGATCTATCGCGTCGCGGTCGACGGCCGTGAGCTCGACGCGGGCGCCACCTCCGAGCTGCGGAGGAGCGCATGAGCGTCCGGTTGGCGATCGACATCGGGGGAACCTTCACCGACGCGACCCTGATCGACGAGGAGACGGGCGGCGTCGCGATCGCGAAGGTGCTGACGACGCCGTCCGACCCCTCGCAGGGCTTCATGCAGGCGGTCGAGCGGGCGCTCGCCGAAGGTGGGGTGGATGCGGGCGATGTGGGATTCGTCGTGCACGCGACGACGGTGGCCACGAACGCGATCATCGAGGGCAAGATCGCGCGCAGCGGGTTCGTCACGACCGAGGGCTTCCGCGACCTGCTCGAGATCGCGCGCCAGGTGCGCCCGAGCCTCTACGACACGCAGTTCGAGAAGGCGAAGCCGCTCGTCCCGCGCGACCGCGCGGTCGGCGTGCGCGAGCGGCTCGGCCCCGCTGGCGAGGTGCTGACGCCGCTCGACGAGGGCTCCGTCCGCGACGCGGCGGCGCTGCTGCGGCGCGAGGAGGTGGAGTCCGTCGCGGTCTGCCTGCTCCACTCCTACGTCAATCCCGCGCACGAGCTGCGGATCGGCGAGATCTTCGCCGAGGAGCTCCCGGGCGTGCCGGTGTCGCTCTCGGCCGAGGTCGCGCCCGAGTTCCGCGAGTACCTGCGCGCCTCGACGACGGTGATCAACGCCGCGATCCGGCCCGTCGTCGAGCGCTACCTGGAGCGGATCGAGGGTCGCCTGGCCGAGGCGGGCATCGAGGCGAAGCTGCTCGTGATGCAGTCGAGCGGCGGTGTCTTCAGCGCAGAGGCCGCGCGCGGCCGGCCCGTCTTCATGGTCGAGTCGGGGCCTGCGGCGGGCGTGATTGCCTCGGCCTACCTCGGGGAGACGCTCGGCCGGCCGGACATCCTCTCCTTCGACATGGGCGGCACGACCGCGAAGGTCGGCCTGATCCAGGGCGGGCAGCCCTCGGTGACCAAGGACTACAACGTCGGCGGCCACGCGGGCGCGGGCATCGGCGGCATGTCGCTCTCCGGCTACCCGGTGCGGACGCCCGTCGTCGACCTCGTGGAGATCGGCGCAGGCGGCGGCTCGATCGCCTGGGTCGACTCGGGTGGGCTTCTGCGCGTCGGGCCGCAGAGCGCGGGCGCCGACCCAGGGCCGGTCTGCTACCGGCGCGGCGGCACCGAGCCGACCGTGACCGACGCGAACGTCGTGCTCGGCCGGCTGAACCCCGCCTACTTCCTCGGCGGCGAGATCGGCCTCGACGTCGACGGCGCGCGCCGCGCGATCGAGGAGCGCTGCGCGCAGCCGCTCGGGCTCTCCGTCACCGAGGCCGCCAACGGGATCGTCGAGATCGCGAACGCGGCGATGGTGAACGCGCTGCACCTGATCTCGGTCCAGCGCGGCTACGACCCGCGCGACTTCGTGCTCGTCGGCTTCGGCGGCGCCGGCCCGGTGCACGCGAACGCGCTCGCGCGCGACGCCCAGATGCCGACGCTCCTGATCCCGCGCAGCCCGGGCATCTTCTCAGCCACCGGCCTGCTCACGACCGACCTGAAGCGCGATGCCGCGATCACGATCATGCGGCGGCTCGACGAGCTCGACGAGGCCGAGATGGAGTCGCAGTTCGCCGAGCTGGAGGCCGCCGGCCGCGGGGAGCTCGAGCGCGAGGGCCTGAGCGGGGACGCGATCGAGTTCGTCCGCCAGATCGATCTGCGCTACGTCGGGCAGAGCTATGAGCTGACGGTGCCGGCGGGCGGCGAGTTGCTGGAGCGCTTCCACGTCGAGCACGACCGCACCTACGGCTTCAGCGCTCCCGCCGAGCCGGTGGAGGCGGTCAGCCTGCGGCTGACGAGCGTGGGGCGGATCGCGAAGCCGCCGGCCCGGCAGCTCGACACCGGCGGAGCGGCCGAGCCGAAGGAGCGGCGCCCGGTCTACTTCGCCGAGGCGGGCGACTACGTCGACTGCCCGATCTACGACCGCTACGCGCTGCCCGCCGGGGCCTCGTTCGCCGGCCCGGCGGTCGTGGAGGAGTTCGACTCGACCACCGTCGTCCACCCGGGCTTCACCGTCGCGGTCGACGCCACCGGCAACCTGATCATCGAGAGGGAGAAGACGTGAGTTACGGGATCGTGCTCGCGAAGGATCTGATGGTGCAGACGCGGGACGGGATCGGGCTCGCGACCGACGTCTACCGGCCGGCGCGGGAGGGCGAGCCCGTCGAGGGCGAGCGCTTCCCCACGATCCTCTGCCGCACGCCGTACGACAAGACGGACAAGCGCTACACGGAGATCGCCGACTTCTTCGTCCCGCGCGGTTACGCCGTCGCGCTCCAGGACTGCCGCGACCGCTACCGCTCGGAAGGCACCGGCGACTACTTCCACACGGTCACGAAGCAGCAGGGCCAGGACGGGTACGACACGGTTGAGTGGATCGCCGAGCAGCGCTGGTCGAACGGCCGCGTGGGCACCGTCGGCTCGTCGTATGCGGGAATCACGCAGGTGCGGATGGCGCTCGAGCGGCCGCCGCACCTGACCGCGATCTGGCCCGACGTCGTGCCGACGAACTCGTTCCAGCACCAGTCCCGCGAGGGCGGGGCGATGCAGATGCACATGTTCTGGGCGCTCTTCATCCACGCCCAGGACGCGCAGGACATCGCCGACGACTGGGACAAGCAGGCCGAGGTGTGGGGCGACCTGACGCGCCTGCGCGAGCTCTTCTGGGGGTTCCCGTTCGGGCAGGGCGAGCTGGCGCTGCAGCACACGCCGACGCTCGAGCAGGCGCTCCTCGACTACACGACGCGCGGCGTCTACGACGAGTACTGGGCGCAGGAGTCGAACGACTTCACGGCGCACTTCGCCCGGCACGCGGACATCCCGGGGACGTTCTCGACCGGCTGGTACGACGGCTTCCCGCACTCCGACACCGAGTACTTCGCCGCGATGGCCGAGCAGAACGAGGCGCCGCAGCGGCTGATCGTCGGTCCGTGGAGCCACGTCGGGATGCGCGGCGACGCCACCTGGACGCTCGACGTCGACTTCGGCCCCGACTCGGTGTGGGGTGTCGAGCGCTACTTCCAGGAGCAGCTCGCGTTCTTCGACCGCTGGCTGAAGGAGGACGGCGGCGGCGCACCGGCGGACGAGGCGTCGATCCGGCTCTTCGTCATGGGCGGCGGCTCCGGCCGCAAGACCGAGCTCGGCAAGCTCGACCACGGCGGCCGCTGGCGCGAGGAACGCGAGTGGCCGCTCGCCCGCGCGCAGGAGCAGCTCCTCTACCTGCACGGCGACGGCTCGCTCTCGAAGCAGCCGCTCGAGGGCGAGGCGGAGCCGCGCCGCTACATCTACGACCCCGAGGATCCGGTGCCGACGATCGGCGGCAACTACTGCTCGGTCGGTGAGCTGCCGGCGGACGGGCCCGGGATGGAGCCGATGTGGGCCCGCCTGCTGAATCCCGTGCTGCGGCTGCGCAACATCCTGACGCCTGGCCCCGCCGACCAGCGCGAGTCGGCGGAGCACGTCTTCGCCCGGGAGCCGTACGGCCGCCTGCGCGACCGCGCCGACGTGCTCGTGTACGAGACCGAGCCGCTGGCGGAGGACGTCGAGGTCACCGGCCGCGCGACGGTCAACCTCTGGATCTCGTCCAGCGCGCTCGACACGGACTTCACGGCCAAGCTCGTGGACGTCTACCCGCCGAACGAGGACTATCCCGAAGGCTACGAGATGCTGCTCAACGACTCGATCATCCGCACGCGCTTCCGGGAGGGCTTCGACCGGGAGGTGCTGCTCGAGCCCGGCGAGGTCGTGCCGGTGTCGATCCTGCTCCCGCCGACGTCGAACCTGTTCGCGAAGGGGCATCGCATCCGAGTCGACGTCTCGTCGTCGAACTTCCCGCGGCTCGACCGGAACCCGAACACAGGCGAGCCGATCGGCCGGCACACCAAGATGGTGAAGGCGGAGCAGGCGGTGTACGCGGACGCCGAGCACCCGTCGCACGTCTCGCTGCCCGTCGTCCCCGCGTGAGCGAGCTCGACTTTGTCTCCGTCCCGGCCGGGCCGTTCGCATTCGGTGACGATCCGGCGCGCCTCTATCCGCCCGAGGAGGACGAGACGCCGCGGCGGGTCGTGCACGTGGACGCGTTCCGGATCTCCCGGCTCCCGGTGTGCGACGACGAGGGCGTACCGCTCACCTACGTCTCACGTGTCGACGCCGAGGCCTTCGCCGCCGCGAACGGCGCGCGGCTGCCGACCGAGCTCGAGTGGGAGGCGGCCGCACGCGGCGGCGACGAGCGGCTCTGGCCCTGGGGCGACGAGCTCCCCGACGCGACGCGCGCGACCTTCGCGCAGGGCATCGGCGGGCCGTCGCCGGCGGGGCTGCATCCGGCGGGAGCCGCGCCCTGCGGCGCGCTCGACCTGGCCGGCAACGTCTTCGAGTGGACGGCCGACGGCGCTGCTCGGGGCGGCTCGTATCTGAGCGGCCCTGGTGAGCTGCGCTGCTCGGCCCGCTTCCCGGTGCATCCCGAGGCGCGCGATCCCTACGTCGGCTTTCGCGTCGTCGCGGTCGAGCCGGCGCGGAGCTTCGACTGGGTCGACGTCCCGGCCGGCGACTACGTGATCGGCCGCGACGCGGGGGAGACGCGACAGCGGCTCGTCGAGGTGGAAGCGTTCGAGCTGACGCGGACCCCGGTCACGAACGCGCAGTACGAGCGCTACGTCGCCGAGAGTGGTGCAGCCGCGCCGCCGCACTGGCCCGCTCCGGCTGACCACCCCGTCACCTTCGTCGACTGGCGCGAGGCGTCGGCGTTCTGCGCCTGGGCCGGGGGCCGGTTGCCCACGGAGGCGGAGTGGGAGAAGGCCGCGCGCGGCACGGACGGCCGCATGTACCCGTGGGGCGACGACGAGGACGAGGGCCGCGCCGCCGTCGGACGCGGCATGAAGCGCGGCACCACGGAGCCGGTCGGCTCCCATCCCGACGGGGCCAGTCCCTACGGCCTGCAGGACATGGCCGGAAACGTCTGGGAGTGGACGTCGACCGAGTACCCGCCGGGGGAGCGCGTGCTCCGCGGCGGCTCGTTCGCGAGCCCGGGCCTCGCCTGGGCGCGCTGCACGATGCGCAGCCACAGCCGGCCGGTACGCCGGCAGGCGCACATCGGCTTCCGGGTCGCACGGGCAGCTCGCTAGACCGTCACCTTCCGGCGCTCGCGCAGCGGTCGCGGCCGGGGTCGTAGCTGACCGTCGCTCGCCCGAAGCCGGGGCCGACACCGGTGCGGAATTTCGTCCCTGCAGGGCCGAATCCAGACCCCCCGCCGCCGTGCCCGCCGCTGAACGAGGCGCTGGAGCCACCTCCGCCCCCGCCGAAGAGCCCTCCTCCTCCGCCACCACCGCCGCTGGCGTCGCCTGCCGCGCCGTTGCCGCCGACGCCGAGCGCGCCGGGCGTCGCCGTCATCGAGAGATCGGGGGCGTTCCGGCCCGCGGCGCCGCCCCCGGTCTGCGTTCCTCCCTTCCCGCCCGTCGCTGCGTTCGCCACGCCGAGGACGGCATGGCCCTCGAGTCCGATCAGGCCGTCCCCGTGGCCGCCGCCGGTGCCGATCGGCCCGCCGATCGCTCCGCCTGCGCCACCCGATCCTCCTGCGCCGACGATGATTCGATGCTCGAGGCCGTCGCCGCCTCGGCGCACGTCCGTGGCTCCGCCCCCGCCGGAGCCGGCTTTGCCTTCAGCCCCGTCCCTGCGGTCGAGAGCGGCGCCGCCCGCTCCGCCTCCGTTCCAGCCACCGGCTCCCGGGGTCGATGCCTCCGCCTGGCCGCCCCAGCCGCCGACGCGGACTCGCAGCGTCTCCCCCGGCGTGACCGCGAAGTCGGCGATCGCCCGTGCGCCGGCGCCGGGTGCGCCAGACGTCCCTCCCGGGCCGCCGGCCGCTCCCACGACCTCGATCCGAACCCGGCAGACGTCGGCCGGCACCACGTAGTCCTCAGGGAGCCGCGTGAACTCGAACGAGCTCACGCTGCGAGAGCTCGGTCTGGTGAGCAGCCAGGCGGGCACGGCGACGACGATCGCTGTGATCAGGAGAGAGGACGCGCGAACGTTCCGTTGCTTCATGCCACGGCAACGCTCGGCGCTGCCGCTCCAGGGGTGGTGCAGCGCCGGTATAGCGAGCGCCTGGGCGCATCGGGGGCAGGGTGTTACGCTCGGAGCGGAGGCCGCAATGGAGTTCCGCATTCTCGGGCCGCTCGAAGCGGTAGCCGGAGGTCGCGTCGTCACACCCGATGCGGCGAAGCCACGCGCGCTCCTCGCGATTCTGCTCCTGCATGCGAATGAGCCCGTGGGGAGCGACCGGCTGGTCGAGGCTCTCTGGGCCGGTCGTCCACCGCCCACCGCGCCGAAGGTCTTGCAGACGTACGTCTCTCAGCTTCGCAAGGCGCTCGGCAGCGACGCGATCGTCACCGGGCCGGCGGGCTACGAGCTGTGCGTCGCGCCCGCCGGTCTCGATCTGCACCGCTTCGAGCACCTCGTGACCGAGGCGCGTGGAGCAGAGCCGCGGGCCGCTGCCCAGAGCCTGCGCGAAGCCCTCTCGCTCTGGCGCGGCCCGCCGCTCGTCGAGTTCACGTACGAGTCGTGGGCGCAGGACGAGATCGGTCGGCTTCGGGAGCTTCACCTCTCCGCGCTCCAGGATCGGATCGACGCTGATCTCGCTCTCGGCCGCGACGGCGAGCTCGTCGGCGAGCTCGAGTGCCTGGTCGCCGAGCACCCACTGTCGGAGCACCTGCTCGGCCGGCTCATGCTCGCCCTCTACCGCTCGGGCAGGCAGGCCGAGGCCCTGGCGGCCTTCCGGGCGGCGCGGGAGACGCTCGTCGAGACGCTCGGGATCGAGCCGGGAGCGCCGCTGCGGCAGCTCGAACGCGCGATCCTCGCGCAGGATCCGGACCTGGACGCCTCTCCGGTGCGGCCGCGATCGACGTCGTTCGTCGGCCGCGAACGGGAGCTGCAGGAGGTGCGGGCGCTCGTGTGTCACGTCGACGTTCCTCTGGTGACTCTCACCGGCGCGGGTGGAACGGGCAAGACGCGCCTCGCCGCCGAGGCGACGGCCGGCCTCGCCGACACGTTCCCGGACGGCGTCGTGCTGGTCGAGCTCGCCCCGGTCGTCGACGCCGACCTCGTAGCGGCCGCGATCGCCCAAACGCTCGGTCTGGGCGAGCAGCCGGGGAAGGACCTGACGGAGGTACTGGTCGCCTACTTCCGCGGCCGGCGGGTGCTGCTCGTGCTCGACAACTTCGAGCAGGTGCTCGCAGCCGGGCCGCTGCTCGCGGAGCTGGCGGCGGGTGCGCCCGGGCTGACGCTCCTCGTCACGAGTCGCGCGGCGCTCGACGTCTCCAGCGGAGACGGTCTACCCCGTCGCGGCGCTGGCGCTTCCCGACTCGTCTCGTCCCACGCAGGTGGACCGGCTCCGGCACGTGGAGGCAGTGCGGCTGTTCGTGGATCGCGCGGAGGACGCAAGGGAGGACTTCGAGCTCTCCGAGTCCAACGCCGACGCGGTCGCCGAGCTCTGCCGGCGCCTGGACGGGCTGCCACTCGCACTCGAGCTCGCGGCCGCGCGGATCAAGCTGCTCTCGCCGGCCGAGATCCTCCTGCGCCTCGCCGGAAGCAGCGAGCTCCTGAAGGCCGAGCCGGGCACTGGCGCGCCCGCGCGGCACCGCACGCTGCGGGCCGCGATCGCGTGGAGCTACGACCTTCTGACCGAGGAGGAGCAGGCGCTCTTCACGAGCCTCGGCGTCTTCGTCGGCGGCTTCACGCTACGGGCGGCCGAAGCCGTCGCCGGAGAGCTGGACCTGGACGTCGTCGACGGTGTGGAGTCGCTGCTCTCCAACCACCTACTCCGGACCGAGCGCATGGCCGGCGGCGAGCCGCGCTTCGGGATGCTGGAGACGATTCGCGAGTACGCGCTCGAGCGGCTGGCCGAGCGCGGCGACGGCGAGGCGGTGCAACGCCGCCACGCGGGCTTCTACGCGCTGCTCGCGGAGCAGGCCGAGCCCGAATTGCGCGGACCGCAGCAGCTGAGTTGGGCGCAGCGGCTCGACGCCGACCTCCCCAACATCCGGGCTGCGCTGACCTGGGCGGCGGCGAGCGGAGAGACAGAGTCCGGCTTGCGGATCGGTGCGGCGCTGTGGCGCTTCTGGCACATGCAAGGGCTGCTCGGAGAGGGACGCGAGCGCCTCGAGCGGCTTCTGGCGGTGGGCTCCGGCTCGAGCGCCGCGCGCGCCTCGGTTCAAGCGGCGGTCGCCGCCATCGCAGGCGTCCAGGGCGACCACGGGGCGGTGCGCCGCCTCCTCGAGGCCAGCCTGCCCGTCCTGCAGGACGTGGGACAAGACCGGACGGTCGCCGGCTCGCTCGCCGTCCTGTGTGCCTCTGCGATTGCGACCGATGAGCCCGACCGAGCTCTGGCGTTCGCCGAGGAAGGACTTGACTTCGCGCGGCGCTCGGGCGACCTCTCCACCGAGGCCATGCTCCTCTTCAACGTGGGTCTGGCGCTGGCGGCGAACGGGGACCTCGAGGGGGCCGAGCGTGCGATCGAGGAGAGCGTGCGCGGTGCGCGCCGGGCCGGGAACGTCACGAGTGTCGGGAACTGGCTCCGGGCGCTCGGCTCGATCTCGCTGGCGCGGTGCGACTACGCGCGGGCGCGCCCTCAGTTCGAGAAAAGTCTGTCCTTCGGGCGCGAGCTCGGCCAACCGTGGTGCATCTCCCACTCGCTCTCGAACCTCGCGCTCGTCGCCCAGGAGGAACACGACTACGAGGCGGCGCGGCGCCTGCTCGCGGAGAGTCTCGAGATTCAGCGGGAGAGTGGCGAGCGGCTGGGGCTGGCGGCGAACCTCGAGGTGTACGGGCGGCTCGCGGTCGCAGAGGGTGATCCGGTTCGTGCTGCTCGCCTGTACGGAAGCGCGAGCGTCCTCCGGGAAGCGGTGGGCTTCGACGCCTGCGAGCTCGGGTGGCCCGACTCCGAGCCGCACGTTGCCCGGCTCCGCGCTGCGCTCGGTGGGGAAGCGTTCGCCGAGTCGTGGGAGGAGGGCCGCGCGCTGACGTTGGACGAGTCGCTCGACTACGCGCTGGGGGCGGAGATCGACCTCGATCCCGTGTCGAGCGGTCGCCTGCAGGTCCACCGGGCCTGACGAAGGTCAGGGCGTGTCGCGGAGCCGCTCCAGGCCGTCGAGGATCAGATCGAGCCCGAACTCGAACTCGCTCGCGCCGTCAGGGCTCGCCGGCTCCAGGTGCTGCTGGGCGTGTTCGATCACGTAGGGGTACTCGTCGACGGGGATCTCGCGCAGGAAGCCGACTGCGAGTTCGTCGAGCTCCTCCTTGGTTTCGAAGGGCATGCTCACCTGCCAGAGCGTGAAGCCGGTGATGTGGCTGTCCAGCGCGTGGTAGGCGTGATGGGTCATGTCGGCCGAGAAGCCCGCCTCCCGGAGCGCCCGGAGCACGGCCTCCATCCAGTGCATGCGGGCGGGGCTGACCCTGGGTCGCCGCATCATCAGGCTGCACGCCCAGCGGTGTCGTACGAACACGTCGTGCGACGAGATCGCCGTCTGACGGAGCGCCGCCTTCCAGTCCGCCCCGTCGGACGGCACGTCGATCTCCTCCAGGACGATCTCGACGATCCCGTCCTCGATGTCGTCCTTGTTCGCCACGTGGTTGTAGAGCGACATCGCCTCGACCCCGAGCTCCTGACCGAGCTTGCGCATGCTCAATGAATCGATCCCGCCCCTGTCGGCGAGGGCGATCGCAGCGTGCAGTACCCGCTCCCGGCTCAGGGGGAGTCGCTCCGGACGTGGGTCGGGTTGCGTGGCCATGCCTTGACAAGCTTACGGCGTACGTTGTAACTTACACCATAAGTTTACGCTGTACGTGAGGAGAGCACGATGAACGCGATCGTCTGCGAGCAGTACGGGATCGACGCGCTCGAGCTCCGCGAGCTGGACAAGCCGGTGCTCGAGGACGATCAGGTGCTGGTGCGCGTGCACGCGTCGTCGGCCAACCCGGTCGAGTGGTACGGCGTGAGCGGTCCTCTCTTGACCCGAGTCCTCGGGGGCGGCCTGCGCAGGCCCAAGGACACGTCGGTGGGGGCGGACCTGGCGGGCCGGGTCGAGGCCGTCGGGAAGGACGTCCGGGAGCTTCGACCCGGCGACGAGGTGTTCGGTACCTCGGGAGCCTCGTGGGCCGAGTACGCCGCGGCGCGCGAGGTGCGCCTGGCGCGGAAGCCGGCCAACGTCTCGTGGGAGGAAGCCGCGGCCGTGCCGATTGCCGCCACGACCGCCCTCCAGGCACTGCGCGACCAGGGAGGCGTCCAGTCCGGCCAGAAGGTGCTGATCAACGGCGCCTCCGGCGGCGTCGGCACCTACGCCGTCCAGCTCGCCAAGGCCTTCGGAGCGGACGTGACCGCCGTCTGCAGCACCGCGAACGTGGAGCTCGCTCGCTCGCTCGGTGCAGACCGTGTTGTGGACTACACCAGGGAAAACTTCACGAAGCTCGGCGAGCGACACGACCTGATGCTCGACATCGCCGGGAGCCGCCCGTTCAGGGCGTTCAGGCGCGTGCTGACCCCCGACGCGACCGTCGTTATCGTCGGAGCGAGGTTCCCATCGAGCAGGGGCCTCGGGCCGTTGTCCCACATGCTCGGAACGCGCCTGGCGGCAGTGGGAAGGCGCCAGACGGTCAAGCTCTTCATCGCCAAGATCGAGCAGGAGGACCTCCTCGTCTTGCAAGAGCTGCTCGAAAGCGGAAAGGTGAGATCCGTGATCGACCGAAGCTACGAGCTACGCGAGGCGGCGGACGCGCTCCGGTATCTGGGCGAGGGCCACGCGCGCGGGAAGGTCGTCCTCACCGCTTGAGCGTCGACGCGAGCCGACTGCGCGACCTCACCCTGGAGCTCGTCGAATGCCAGAGCCCGACGGGCGACACGGCAGACGTGGCGCGTCTCTACGCGCGCCGGCTGGAGGAGCTGGGGCTGGAGGTCGAGACCCTCGACGAGCCGTTTCCTGCCACCCCCATCGTCGTCGGTCGCCTGCGCGGCGGCGAGCCCGGGCCGACGGTCGTCCTGAACGGCCATCTCGACACGGTGCCGATCCCGCACGAGGAGCCGCGGCTCGACGGCGACACGATCTACGGGCGCGGCTCCGCCGACATGAAGGGCGCGCTCGCCTGCGCCGCCGAGGCGGCGGCCGTCGCGGCGGGTCGCGGCGGCTTCCCCGGTGAGCTCGTGATCGTCGCGATCGGCCTGCACGAGGCGCCGAGCGGACGCGGCGAGGACCTGACCTGGCTCCTCCGCGACGGTGGCTTCACGGCCGACTACGCCGTCGTCTGCGAGCTCGCCGGCGACTCGTTCGTCGCCGCCCACATGGGCCAGGCGACGGTCGAGATCGAGATCACGCGCCCGGGGATGCCGACGCACGAGCTGCAGACGCCGCCGGGGACGCCGCATCCGCTGATGGCTGCGGGCACGGTGATCGAGGCGATCGCCGCGCGCAACGCCGAGCTGGCGCAGGTGGAGCACCCGTGGGTGGGCGCCGAGACGTACTTCCTCGGCGAGCTGCACGGGGGCGATTTCTACAACCGCTTCCCGACGAGCTGCCAACTCGTGGGCACGCGGCGCTGGCAGCCGGGGAAGCCGCTCGAGGACGTGCGGGCCGAGTACGAGGCCCTGCTGGCGCCGCTCGCGGCCGACACCGGCTGCGCGATCGAGCTCGACCTCCGGCTCGTGCGCGACAGCTACCGGATCGACCCCGAGGAGAAGCTCGCCGTGGCGCTGCGTGAGGCCTACCGCGAGGTGACGGGCGTCGAGCAGGCGCTGATCGGGATGAAGGTCGTCGCGGACGGCGCGATCTTCCACCAGGCCGGGATCCCGACCGTCTACCACGGCCCCGTCGGCACCGGCGCGCACGCGGACGTCGAGACGATGGACGTGCCCGAGCTCGTCCGCGCGACGCAGGTCTACCTCGCCCTGCTCGAGCGGCTGTGGGCCTGACCTACGAGGGGCTCTACGCCGGCTTCCGCTGGCGGGTGCCAGATACGGTCAACCTCGGCGTCGACATCTGCGAGCGCCAGCCGCGCGACGCGACCGCGATCCTCGTCACCGACGGCCGCGAGGTCACGCGCCGCGTCAGCTTCGGCGAGCTCTCCGACGACTCGAACCGGCTCGCGAACGCGCTCGCCGCTCTCGGCGTGGAGCCGGGCGACCGGGTCGGGGTCGCGCTGCCGCAGCGGCCGGAGGTCGCCGCCGCGCACGCCGCCGTCTACAAGCTCGGCGCGATCGCCGTGCCGCTCTCGACGCGCTTCGGCCCCGACGCGCTGGCCGTGCGGCTCGGCGACGCCGGCGCGAAGGTCGCGCTTGCAGAGACGGAGATGTTGGAACGGATCGCCGAGCTCGGCCTCGAGCTGCGCACGATCGACGTCGACCGCGAGCTGCCCGCGCTGCTCGCGCAGGCCTCGTCGCGCTTCGAGCCCGCTGGGACGAAGGCGGACGACCCCGCCCTGATCGTCTACACCTCGGGCACGACCGGGCCCCCGAAGGGCGCGCTGCTCGCGCACCGCACGCTCTACGGCCACCTGCCCGGCTTCGAGCTCTCGCACGACTTCTTCCCGCAGCCGGACGACGTGATCTGGTCGCCGGCCGACTGGGCCTGGATGGGCGGGCTCTTCGACGTGCTCCTGCCGGGGCTCTACCACGGCCGCCCCGTGGTCGCCTTCCAGACGACGAGATTCGACCCGGAGCGCACCTACGAGCTGGTGGAGCGGCTCGGGGTGCGGAACCTCTTCCTGCCCGCGACGGCGCTGCGGATGCTGCGCGGTCACGGCGGGCGGCGGTTGGCGCTGCGCACGCTCGCGAGCGGCGGCGAGACGGTCGGCGAGGAGACCGCCGCCTGGTGCGAGGAGGCACTCGGCGCGCGGCTGAACGAGTTCTACGGCCAGACCGAGGCCAACCTGCTGATCGGCAGTTGCGCCGCTTGGCCGGCGGTGCCCGGCGCGATGGGCCGACCGTATCCCGGCCACGACGTGCGCCTGATCGACGGCGAGATCGCCGTGCGCGCCGAGGGCGACCCCGTCGCGTTCCTCGGCTACTGGGGCAACGAGGAGGCGACGCGGGCGAAGGTGCGCGACGGCTGGCTGCACACCGGCGACCTCGCGCGGCAGGACGACGCCGGCTATCTCCACTTCGTCGGCCGGGCCGACGACCTGATCTCGAGCGCCGGCCACCGCATCGGCCCGGGCGAGATCGAGGACTGCCTCGTCCGCCATCCGACCGTGGCGCTGGCCGCGGCGATCGGCGTCCCCGACGAGGTGCGCGGCGAGACGATCAAGGCCTTCGTCGTCCTCGCCCCGGGCGCGGCCCCGTCGGAGGAGCTGGCCGCGGAGCTGCAGTCGCACGTGCGCTCCCGCTTGGCGGCGTACGAGGTGCCGCGTCAGGTCGAGTTCGTCGCCGAGCTGCCGCTGACGGTCAGCGGCAAGATCCGCCGCAACGAGCTGCGAGCGCGACATCAGGATGGTGCGCATTTGACTTGACTATGACATCAAGATGATGTCATAGTGCCGCGGTGCTCCCCGTCCTGCGCAACCGCGACTTCCTTCTCGCCTGGACGGGCGGCCTCATCTCGATGCTCGGCGGCTGGGCGATGTGGATCGCGCTGCCACTCCACGTCTACGAGTTGTCCGGCTCGACGCTCGCCACGAGCGGTGTCGTCGCCGCCCTCGTCGCTCCCGGCATCCTCTTCGGCACCGTCGCCGGCGTCTTCGTCGACCGCTGGAACCGGAAGACCACGCTCGTGCTCGGCAACGTCGTGCTCGCGGGCGCAACGCTGCCGCTGCTCCTCGTGGACGAGTCGCGGCTGTGGATCGTCTACCCGCTCGTCTTCGTGCTCGAGGTGGTGGAGCAGTTCACCGGCCCGGCCGAGAACGCCTTCCTGCCGCGGCTCGTCCCGACCGAGGAGCTCGTCGCCGCCAACTCCCTGAACGCGCTGAACAACAACCTCGCCCGCCTCGGCGGGCCTGCGCTCGGGGGCGCGCTGTACGCGTGGATGGGGCTGACCGGCGTCGTGCTCGCGAACTCCGTCTCGTTCCTCGTCGCGGCCGGGCTGCTGGCCGCGATCGCCGCGTCGGGCGCGGTGGCCGCAGCCGGCGACCTCACCGAGGCGGCGGGCCGGCGCTGGCGCCGGGTGTGGAGCGAGCTGCACGACGGGCTCCGCGTCGTCCGGCAGAGCCGCCCCGTCGGCGTCGTCTTCGGGGTCGCATCGATCACGTCATTCGGCGAGGGGATCTTCGCGGTCATGTTCGCGGTCTGGGTGCAGGACGTGCTCGGGGGCGGCGTCCCCGACCTCGGGCTGCTGCAGACATCGCAGGCGATCGGCGGGCTGCTCGGCGGGATCGTCAGCGCCTACGCCGCGCGCTACCTCGTGCCCGAACGGCTCTTCGGCGTCGCCCTGCTCGCGTTCGGGATCCTCGACCTCGCGCTCTTCAACTTCCCGCTCGTCTTCGACGGGCTCTGGATCGGCGTCATGCTGATGATCCTCGTCGGCATCCCGGGCACCTCCTCGCAGGCGGCGCGCGCGACGATCATGCAGACGAACGTCGACGACGCCTACCTCGGCCGCGTCTTCGGCTCGCTCGGCACGAGCTCGTCGCTGTTGATGTTTGTGGGCACCCTGACCGCGGGCGCAGTCGGCGGCATCCTCGGCCCGATCGCGCTACTCAACTTCCAGGGCGGCGCGTACGTCGTGGCTGGCGTGTTCGTGCTGCTGATGCTCGCGCCGAGCCGGGCGGCCCGCCGCGAGCCGGCGTCGGCGACTACGAGCTGAGCCCGAAAGTTTGGCGAAACGGCATGTCTCGGCCGGATCAAGTACGACTTGTCCGCGATCCGCCGTTGCGGGCCGCGCCGGTCGACGTGCCCGGCGACTGTGCGGCCACGCGATCATCGCCTTTCGTCGTGGCGACTTCGCCGCGGAGGAAGTCGCTGCGAGCTAGAGGCGCGTGTCCGTGAGCGCCTAACAGCGTATGAAGTGCTCCGCGAGTCTGTCGACCGCTGACAGTTGACGGTTAGCGAATCGGACGAAACCCCCGCGGCATCAGAGCGTGGCTAGAACTCAGCTGGTTTGCGGGGGTCTGCGGCCAGAGGGTCATTACGCCCATCCTTTACATCCGCCGTCCTGTTCGCCCCGATCCCCGTAGCAGTATTGGGGGCTGATCCCCGGCCCCGGCCAGGATCGGGCCATGGAGCGCGGATTCGCGCACGCCTGGGGCAACCTGGTATCATTCGTTACGAACTGAGGCGTACGGAGGGCGGACCATGGCGAACCTCATCCGGGGCGACGCGTTTCGATGGCCCTCGGGCAGGATCCCCTACCACATCAATTCTGACGCCTTTCCTGAAGGAACGGGACGGCGGGCGAAGATCCAGAGGGCCATTGACCACTGGAACAGCCGGAGTCGTCTGAAGTGGGTTCCGGACATCCCAGCTTTTTGGTTTGTTCGATTCAGCCCCGGTGACGCGCCGTGCCGTTCCAAGGTTGGGCGACAATGGTTCCCCGGGGCCGGTCAAGACATTACTTGTCCGGCAAGGGAAACTCAGGCCTTTTCGGTGCACACTATTCTGCACGAGATGGGCCATTCGGCGGGGCTGTTTCACGAGCATCAACGTCCCGATCGCGATGACTACGTTGTCGTTACCGACGGCGACGACAACTACGACCGCAAGGACCCGGACGAGGTGATTCTCCTCACCCCCTATGACTACTTCTCGATCACGCATTACAGCCGGGGAGAAAACTTGGACGCGCCCGCCCAGTATGCGATCGGCGGTGTGCCTCGGCTCAGCTATCTCGACCTGCTAGCACTCGAGCAGGCTCACGGACTCGGAAGGGGCGACTACTGGCAGCCTGCGGTTGACCACCAGATGATGTAGGTGAAGGGAGGATCGAGGATGGCGTTCAGATTCTACGGTGAGGTCGCGCGGCTATTCGTAAACACCCGTGGGTGCGACATCAGACTTCAGAACGTCACGCCCGAAGATGCCGAGCTGCCCAAGGATGGTTACTTCACACTCCCGCTCAGTCATGACAACTACTCGGCCCTTTACTCGCTGGCCTTGTTTGCTTCAGCCGGGCGACACCGGTTGAGCATCAGAACGGTGACGGACGCTGATTCGTCATCCTCGGCCGAAATCAGCTACATGGTTCTCGATTGGTGATGACCGCGAGCAGACGGGAGAAGCACGATGAATGACGAGCGCGAAAAGCTGGAGTCAGCCGAGGTAGGGCCTCTCGACGAAGACCCGCCAACGGAAGCCGACTTGCTCCTGCAGCTGAACGAGAGTCGCGAACCCGCTGACGACGACCCGCCCGTAGAGACCGCTGTGCCGCCGGATGTGTTGCGTGCACGAGCGCATCCGTCGCCGCCTGACGCCTTCTAGAAGAGCCAATAGGACGCGGAGCGGCACTGGCGGCTCCGACGCGTCGGCACGGCCAAGCGTTGCCGCCACCACCAAGCTACTGCAGGCTCCTTTTGCGCCGATCCCGGTGGCTGCTGGCGGTGAGAGGCTGCGGAGCTCACGGGAGCGTGACGAGGGCCAGGCGGTGGCGCAGTTCGACTTCATGCTCGGTCGCGCCCGCGAAGGGGAGCCGCGCGTGGCCGGGTGCTCCGAAATGCGTGCCGTCGACGACACCAAGGCCGGCGGCGAGCAGGTTCTGTACTGGCATTCGCCCAAGATCGAGCCACAAGAAGGGTGTTGCCGGCGGGAGAGGTGCGCTCAGGATCGGGTCGTCCGCGACGAGAGCGTGGGCGACGTCGCGGTCTGCTCGGTAGCCGGCGGTCACGTCGTCGAGCCAGTCCTGCGGACCTTCGAGCGCGGCTTCCGCGGCTCGCTGGGCGACGTGGCTGACGCGGATCACGTCCCATTCGAGCTCGCGCAGGCAGGTGTCGACGACGTCCGGCTCGCCGGCGAGGAAGCCGATGCGCCAGGCTGGCAGCGCGAGGCTCTTGCCCAGGCTGCGGACAAGCACGACGTTCGAGGCACCCCAGGCGCTCGCGAGCTCGCCCTCGTGGATGCAGCGCTCGTACGCCTCGTCGGTCACGACGGTCAGGTCGTGGCGGGCGGCGAGCTCCAGCATCGCGTCGACCTCGGCGCGGGTGGGGAGGTAGCCCGTCGGGTTGTTCGGGTTGGTCAGGACGAGGACGCGCGTGCGAGACGTCACCGCGGCCTCGATCGCGGTCGGATCCCACGTCATGGCCGGCACCGGAACGAAGACGCCGCCCGCGCGCTCGATCAGGCCGCGGAAGAAGTAGGCCGGCGTCGGCACGATCACCTCGTCGCCGGCCTCAAGGAGCGCGCGGAAGAGGATGCTGAGCGCGTGCATGGCGCCGTTCGTGACCAGGACCTCGCGCTCCGGGTCGGCGGGTGCCGGGAGCGAGCGGGCGATCGCCTCGCGGAACGACAGGTGGCCGCGGCTCGGCGGGGTGACCGTGTGCTCGTCGAGCGCGGCTGTCACCGCCTCGCGGACGTGGGCCGGCAGCGGCGCGCCGATCGAGCCCTTCAGCGGCAGCATGTCGCGCCCCGCGAGCGCGCGCTCGGCCGCGATCGACGGCATCTCGTCGTGCCTCACCGGACGACGCCTCCCGGCCGTGCGCCGGTGTGGGCGCCGTCGGCCCAGACGCGCTCGCCCGCGACCCACACGCCGGCAGCGCCCTCGGCGAGGTGCAGCGGCTCCTCGTAGGTCGCGGCGTCCACGTACGCGGAAGGATCCAACAGGACGAGGTCGGCGCGCTTGCCCACCTCGATCCGGCCGCGATCGGAGAGTCCGAAGCGGTCGGCCGCGCGCGCGGTCAGCCGCGCGATCCCCTCCTCCGCGGGCAGCCGCCCCTCGCGCAGGCAGAGGCGGCCGAGGAACCGGGCTGCGCTCCCCGACAGGCGCGGGTGCGGGATCGTCCCGAAGATCCCGTCGGACCCGAGCAGCATCAGCGGGTGCCGCGCGATCGTCCGGACGGCCTCCTCGGAGGCGTAGTGCATGATCATCTGCACCCCGAGCTCGGACTCCACGACGAGGTCGAGCACCGTCTCCACGGGGTCGCCGCCGCGGTCGGCGATCGATTCGCCCTCGACGACCACCGCCTCGGGGCCGAGGGTGCCGAGCAGGTTCTCCCAGCCCGGCAGCCCGTCGGCGACGTCGCGCGCGATCCGCGCCCGCGCAGCCGGGTCGACGAGCCGGTCGAGCGTCGCCGCGGCACCGCCCTCCTGCGTCCACGCAGGCAGCAGGCTCGCGAGCAAGGTGCAGCCGGCGCCGTAGGGGTACTGGTCGAAGGTCACCTCGACGTCCGCCGTCTCGAGCAGGTCGAGCAGCGGCTCGATCAGCGCCTCGTCGGCGAGCGACTTCAGGTGCGAGACGTGCAGGGAGGCGCCCGAGCGGCGGGAGACGTCGAGCATCTCCTCGATCGCGCCGAGCAGGCCGTCGCCCTCGTTGCGCACGTGCGGCACGAGCGGCGCGCCGAACTCGGCCGCCACCTCGGCGAGCGCGACGAGCTCGTCGGTGTCCGCGTGCGCGCCCGGGAAGTAGACGAGGCCGAAGGAGAGGTTCGTGGCTCCGGCCTCGAAACCGGCGCGCACCTCGCGGCGCATCGCGTCGAGCTCGTCGGGCGTCGGTGCGCGCCGCTCGCCGCCGATCACGGTGTCGCGCACGGCACCGGCGCCGATCGAAGGCACGAGCGAGATCGCCGGACGGGTCGCGTCGAGCGCGTCGAGGTACTCGGCGAAGCTCGTCCAGCCCCACTCGTCCGGCCCCGGACCCTCCGCCGCGCGTAGGTAGACCATCCGGTCGCGCCAGCGCTCGCTGGCGACGGGCGCGGGCGCGAGCCCGTCCGGGTTGATCACCTGAGTCGTCACGCCCTGCGCGACGGCCTCCGCCAGCAGCGGCTCGTCGAACGAGCGCAGCGCCGTGTGCGCGTGCGCGTCGATGAAGCCCGGGCAGAGCCACATGCCCTCGCCGTCGACAAACTCGTCGCCGGAGAGCTCGCCGCCGACCGCCGCGATCTTGCCGCCCTCGACCCCGACGTCGACCATCCGCGGCGGCGCGTCGCCGGGATAGACGGTCGCGCCGCGGATGACGAGCATCAGAGCACCGCCGAGAGCCCGCCGTCGACGAAGATCAGCTGGCCGTTGACGAAGTCGGATGCGTCGGAGGCAAGGAAGACGGCGACGCCGCCGAGCTCGGCCGGCTCGGCCCAGCGCCCCGCCGGAACGCGGCCGCGCACCCAGGCGTCGAACTCGGCGTCCGCCTGCAGCGGCTCCGTCAGCTCGGTGCGGAAGTAGCCCGGCGCGAGCCCGTTCGCCTGGATCCCGTGCGGTGCCCACTCGGCGCACATCGAGCGCGTCAGCATCTTCAGCGCGCCCTTCGTCGCCGCGTACGCGCCGGTCGTGGGGCGGGCGAGCTCGCTCATCAGCGAGCAGACATTGATGATCTTGCCGCGGCCGCGCTCGATCATTCCGGGGGCGACCGCGCGCGAGACGAGGAACGCGCTCGTCAAGTTGACGTCGAGCACGTGCCGCCACTCCTCCAGCTCCAGCTCGACGAGCGGGCGCCGCAGCGTCATGCCCGTGTTGTTGACGAGCACGTCCACCGGGCCGAGCACCGCCACCGCGGCCGCGACCGCCGCCTCGTCGGTGACGTCGAACGGCGCGGCGACCGCATCCTCGATCTCCGCCGCTCGCGCTTCGACCGTCTCCGCGCTGCGCCCGTTGACCGCGACGCGTGCGCCCGCCTCGGCGAGCGCTTGCGCGATCGCCAGGCCGAGCCCGCGCGTCGAGCCGGTGACGAGCGCCGTCCGCCCGGAGAGGTCGAAGCTCACCGCGGGACGACCGGCAGCAGCACGTGCGAGGGGTACGCGTCCGTGTGCAGCACCGTCTGGTGGGCGACCTCCATCCGCGTGCCGGTGGCGACGTCCTCGCCCGTGTTCAGGTTGCGGCTGAAGCGCGGGAAGCTCGAGCTCGTCAGGTCGAGCCGGATGCGGTGCCCGCGCCGGAAGACGTTCGCGACGGGGTAGAGGCGGATCGTGTAGCGCGCGACCTCGCCCGGCTCCAGCAGCTCGGTGCTCTCGCCGCGCTCGGAGCCGCGGTAGCGGGCGCGGATGATTCCCTCGGTGAGGAAGATCGAGCGGCCGTCGGGGTAGACGTCGCAGAGGCGGACGATGAAGTCGGTGTCGCGGGCGCTCGACGCGGCGTAGAGCGTCATCTCGACCGGGCCGATCACATCGAGGTCCTGCTCGAGCTCGGCGCTCGTGTAGACGAGCACGTCGTCGCGCGCCTCCAGGACGCGCTGGTCGCGCGGGCCCGGCAGCACTGGCTCGCGTGCGCCCTGGGTCATCGTCAGGACGGAGTTGACGCCGCCGATCGTCGGCACCGGGCTCTCTGGGTCGTAGTCGTAGCGGTCGCCGGGCTCGTCGGAGCGGGGCGGGTCGAGGTCGAGGCCGCCGTCGCGGCGCAGGTACCACGGCGTCGGCTCCGTGCCCGGCAGCGGCCATTCGCGCTCGCCGCGCCACACGCCGGCGCCGAGCACGTACAGCTCCAGCGGCGGGCGCTCCTCCCAGTCGTTGCCCTCGTCGCGCAGGTAGCGGTCGTAGAAGGCGAGCTCGTGGTCGCGGATCACGGTCACGGCGGGGGAGAGGTCGACGTCGGCGGTGAACTTCTCGACCTCCTCCTCGTGCGACCACGGTCCCATCAGGACGCGGTTTGGGACGCGCTCGCCGATCGCGGCGAAGGAGCGCAGGTGCGAGCCGGAGTAGGGGTCGAACCAGCCGCCCTGCTGGAAGATCGGCACGGTGACGGTCTCAGGGCGGTGGTGGAACTGCTGCCAATAGTCGTCATTGGTCTGATGCTCCCACCACTCGCGCCAGTAGTCGACCTTGCGCCCGATCGCGACCTCGTCCAGCTCGATCAGCGGCAGGTGGCGGAAGACGCGGTCGTTCAGGACGAAGTCGGCCGCGCTCGGGCCGGTGATCAGGCTGATCGCGCTCGACCACAGCGCCGCGGCGCCGAGCGTGAGCGCGAGCTGGAAGGCGCCGCCCGTCCAGTAGCCGTCCCAGAAGTAGTCGTCGTGGATCACCTGCGGCGCGATGCACTCCAGGTTCGGGTGGCCGAGGTGCATCAGCTGCCACTGCACGAGTCCGCCGTAGCTGCGGCCCCAGGTGCCGATCCGGCCGTTGCACCACGGCTCCGCGGCCGCCCAGGTGAGCGTGTCCTGTGCGTCGGCGCCGTCGCGCGTCCAGGCCTCGAAGACACCCTCCGACTCGTAGCGGCCACGCACGTCGAGGACGACGGCGGCGTAGCCGCGCTGGGCGAACCAGACGCCCCAGCCGACGAAGCGCTCCCGGGTGGACTCGTACGGCGTCCACTGCACGATCGTCGGAAGCGGCCCGCCGGAGAGGGGCAGGTAGACGTCGGCGGAGAGCGAGATCCCGTCCCGCATCGGCACCCGCCGGTCGTGCAGGAGCCGGACGTCGTGGAGGCTCAAACGGTGAGTGCGGGCTGCGTGTCCGGCAGCGGCTGGCCGGCGAAGTGGCAGGCGGCGCTGTGGTCGGGGCCGTCGTCGTGCGCGACGAGGAGCGGCTCCACCTCCGCGCAGATCGGCTGCGCGATCGGGCAGCGGGTACGGAACCGGCAGCCCGAAGGCGGGTTGATCGGGCTCGGCACGTCGCCCGTCAGCACCACGCGGCGGTGCTTGCGGCCGGGGATCGGCTCCGGGTTCGCCGAGAGCAGCGCCATCGTGTACGGGTGCAGCGGCCGGCGGAAGAGATCCTCGGAGGACGCGAGCTCGACGATCTTGCCGAGGTACATCACGGCGATCCGGTCGGAGATGTAGCCGACGACTGCGAGATCGTGGGCGACGAAGAGGTAGGTGAGGTTGAACTCGTGCTTCAGCTCGACGAGCAGATTCAGCACCTGCGACTGGATCGAGACGTCGAGGGCGGAGACGGGCTCGTCGGCGACGATGAACTTCGGCTGCAGCACGAGCGCGCGCGCGAGCCCGATCCGCTGGCGCTGGCCGCCGCTGAACATGTGCGGGTAGCGGTCGGCCGCCTCCTTGCTGAGCCCGACGCGCTCGAGCACGTCGATCACGACGTCCTCGCGATCCTTCTTGTGCAGGCCGTGGATGCGCAGGCCCTCGCCGACGAGGCTGCGCACGGTCATGCGCGGGTCGAGCGAGCCGACGGAGTCCTGGAAGACGATCTGCATGTGGCGCCGCATCGTCTTCAGCTCGCGGCTGCCGAGGCCGCGCAGGTCGACGCCGTCGAACTCGATCTCGCCCGAGGTGGGCTCGAGCAGGCGCAGCAGCGTGCGGCCGAGCGTGGACTTGCCGCAGCCGGACTCGCCCACGAGCCCCACCGTCTCGCCGCGGAAGACGTCGAGGTCGACGCCGTCGACGGCCTGCAGCTGCCCGACGGTGCGCTTGAGGATGCCCTTCTGCACCGGGAAGTACTTCTTTACCGCGCGCGCCTTGAGCAGGGCCTCCGCCGGCGTGTAGTCCGGAACGAGCTCGGTCTCGTGCTGCTGGCCCGTACTCACGCGACCACCTGGCGCACACGCGGCTCGCGGCGCCCGTGCTCGCAGAGCCAGCACGCCGACTCCTGCGGTGGCACGGGCAGGAGCGGCGGGTCGTTCGTGACGCACTTCTCGAAGGCGTAGTCGCAGCGTGGAGCGAAGCGGCAGCCGGCCGGCCACTCGAGCGGGTTCGGCACGGTGCCGCGAATCGCCTTCAACTTGTCGGTGTAGCGCATCCCGAGCAGCGGGATCGACTCGAGCAGCGCCTCGGTGTACGGATGCTGCGGGCTCGAGAAGATCTCCTCCACCGGCCCGCGCTCGACGACGCGGCCGGCGTACATGACCGCGACCTCGTCCACCATCTCCGCGACGACGCCGAGGTCGTGCGTGATCAGCATGATCGCCATGCCGAGGCGCTCGCGCAGCTCCTTCATCAGCTCGAGGATCTGCGCCTGCACGGTCACGTCGAGAGCCGTCGTCGGCTCGTCGGCGATCAGCAGCTTCGGGTCGGAGCTGAGCGCCATCGCGATCATCACGCGCTGCCGCATGCCGCCGGACATCTGGTGGGGGTAGTCGTTCACGCGCCGCTCGGCGGACGGGATGCCGACGAGCTGCATCAGCTCGACGGCCCTGGCCATGGCGTCCTTCTTGCGGAGACCCTGGTGCAGCCGCACGGCCTCCGAGATCTGGTTGCCGACGGTGAAGACCGGGTTCAGCGAGGTCATCGGCTCCTGGAAGATCATCGCGATCTCGTTGCCGCGGAGCTTCCCGAGCTCGCGCTCCCCGAGCGTCGCGAGGTCGCGGCCCTCGAAGAGGATCTTCGAGCCGGGCTCGATCCGGCCCGGCGCCTCGACGAGCCGCATCACCGAGAGGGCGGTGACCGACTTGCCGCTGCCCGACTCGCCGACGACGCCCAGCGTCCCGCCCTGCGGGATCTCCAGGTCGACGCCGTCGACCGCGCGCAGCGTGCCCTTGCTCGTGCCGAAGTACGTGCGCAGGTTCTCGATCCTGCAGCAGCTCGGTCATGAACGGGCGGCCTTCGCGCCGACGGGCGGGGCGGGAACGTCGATGTGGCGCTCGAGCTGCGCGAGCGCGATCTCGGGGTCGCGTGTCTGCAGCGCGGCGAGCAGGATCCGATGCTCCTCCACGGTCTCCTCGAAGCTGCGGGAGCGCTCGTAGCGATAGAAGTACGCCCGGATCCGCGGTGCGATCGTGCGCCAGATCTGCACCGTGTGCAGCTGGCCGGACGCAGTGATCACGATCTCGTGGAAGCAGAGGTCGGCCTCGACCAGCTTGGTCAGGTCGTCCGCCTTGCCCGCTTCCTCCATCAGCCAGATCTGCTTGCCGAGCTCCGCGAAGTCGTCGTCGGTCAGCCGCTCGAGCGCGCGCGTGAAGCTGTAGCGCTCGAGCGTCAGGCGGATCGGGATCAGCACACCCTGGACCTCGTCGTCGGAGACTCCGAGGACGACCGCGCCCCGGTAGGGCAGCGACATCACGAGACCCTCGTTCTCCAGCTGGCGGAGCGCCTCGCGCACCGGTCCGCGGCTCGTGCCGAGCTCTGACGAGAGAGTCGTCTCGATCAGCCGCTCACCCGGCTCGTAGCGCCCGGCGATGATCGCGGAGCGCAGCGTCCCCGCGATCTGCTGAGCCCGTGGGAGCCCTTTCTTGGCGTCGCTGCCGAGGCTGCCCGGAGCGGGCGTGCCCGGCAGCAATTGTCCTGGATCAACGGTCATGTCGACAATCCGAAAATGGTTGACAATCCCAATGCACGGCCCTAGTGTAACCATCCTGGTGAGGATCACCAAGGTCGAGACGATTGCGGTACGTACGCCCATGCGTGAGCCGCTGGTATGGCCCGGTGGGACGCGCGAATCGGCCTCCGGACTGCTCGTCCAGATCCACACGGACGAGGGTATCGTGGGCATCGGCGAGGCTCCAGGGCCGACGCTGCCGACGATCCAGACGATCATCGACCAGGAGCTGACGCAGTTCCTCGTCGGCCAGGATCCGCTGCGGGTCGAGTGGCTCGTGCACCGGATGGAGGAGTTCGCCCGCAACTGGAGCAGCATCGGCAACTACGCCATCTCCGGGATCGAGATCGCGCTCCTCGACTTGAAGGGGAAGGCACTCGGCATCTCGGTGACGGAGCTCCTCGGCGGCTTCTGCCGCGACCGCGTCGCCGTCGTCGGCTACCTCTTCATCGACGAGCCGGAGGCCGCGGCGCGCAAGGCCGGTGCGTTCGTCGACGCCGGCTACACGGAGTTGAAGCTGAAGGTCGGCCGGAGCTTCGAGCAAGACCACGACACGCTCGCTGCGATCCGCGCCCGTGTCGGCTCAGACGTGAAGATCCGGATCGACGCGAACATGATCTGGAGCGTCCCCGCTGCGATCAAGTGGATCCGCGGCCTGGAGCAGTTCGACCTCCAGTACGTGGAGCAGCCCGTGCTCGACTTCGACGTCCAGGGCCTGGCGCAGGTACGCCGCTCCGTCTCCGTTCCGATCGCCGCCGACGAGGGTTGCACCGACGTCCGCTCCGCGCTCGAGCTGATCAAGGCCGACGCCTGCGACGTGCTCGTCGTGTACCCGTCGGAGGCCGGCGGGCTGACGAAGGCGCGCCAGATCGGCGCGCTCGCCGACGCGGCCGGAAAGTGGTGTGCGATCGGCAGCTGGGCCGAGCTCGGTGTCGCGACGGCGGGGAACCTGCACGTCGTCGCGTCGTCCTCGAACTTCCCGTTCGCGAGCGACACGCATTACCCGCTGCAGGAGTTCGACGTCCTGAGCGAGCGCCTCGAGATGAGCGACGGGCTCGTCGAGGTGCCGCGCACGCCGGGTCTCGGCGTGACGCTCGATCCGACTCAGGTCGGACGTCTCGCCAACTTCGACGTCCGTGAATCCGTCTTTTACGACGATATCCATGGAGAGGCACCACGGGTCGGTCAGATCCTCTGACGATCCCGAGGAAGAGGAAGAGGAGGGGCAGGACGATGTCAGATAGTCCAGATAGCCCGGCCGGCAGCGACCTCAACCGTCGCGACCTGCTGGTCAAGGCCGGCCAGATCGGTGCCGGCGCAGTCGCTGCAGGCTCGCTCGCGGGTGCGGCGAAGGCGGCTCCGAAGCGCAGGAAGGCGACTCCGCCACGCGGTGGCAAGGTGACATGGGCGCTCGAGCAGGATCCCGCCCACATCGCACCGTTCGGCGGCATCCTGACGGCGAACCACTGGGGCAAGGCGCCCATGTACGAGTCCCTGATCGAGTGGGACGCGAAGCTGAACGAGCGGCCCGCGCTCGCGACGGGGTGGAAGGTCGTCGACAACAGGACGATCGACTTCACGCTGCGGCGTGGAGTGAAGTTCCACAACGGCAAAGAGGTCACGGCTGCGGACTGCAAGTACTCGTTCGACCTGCAGCTGAACCCGCCGGCGCCGGGCAGCGTCGCCGTGCTGGGCCAGGTGCCGGCGATCGCGGGTACCGAGGTGCGGAGCAAGTACGTCCTGCGGATGAAGCTGAAGAACCCGGACGCGCGGGTGTTCGGCTACCTCGCCTGGAACCGCTACTCGGCGATCGTGCCCGAGGGCATGTACGGCCAGGTCAACGCCGGACGCGAGGGGATCGGCACGGGGCCGTTCCGGCTGCTCGAGTACCAGCCCAACAGCCACGTCGAGTTCGCCCGCTACCAGAACTACTGGAAGAAGGGCCTGCCTTACCTCGACGCTCTGTCGTTCAAGATCCTGGCCGACGAGCAGGCACGGGTGGCTGCTCTGCGGGCAGGTGCGATCGACGGCGGCACGTTCTCGGCCGACAGTGCGAAGGCGCTCGGTCAGAACCGCAACCTGAAGGTGCTGCGGGGCCTGACGGCCGCGTTCCGCGAGCTGCAGATGACGATCAAGCCGGGGGATCGCAAGCCGTGGCACGACATCCGCGTGCGGCAGGCGGTCAACTTCGCGATCAACCGCCAGGAGATCATCAACAAGGTCTACAGCGGGTTCGGCGAGTACAGCGGGCACGTCCCCCCGGGCTATGGCCCGTGGCCGCTCACCCGTTCGGAGCTGCGTGACAAGTACGAGAAGTTCGACCTGCCGAAGGCGCGGGCGCTGATGCGTCAGGCCGGGGTTGGGAACGGCTTCTCGGTCACGATGACGACCTTCTCGACGCCGCTCGACTTCGCGTCGGTGGCGGCGGTGATCAAGGCCCAGCTCGACAAGATCAACATCGACGTGAACATCGTCGCGCAGGAGCCGGGGACGTTCGCGACCAACAACGGTCGCGGCTCGTTCGACTGGGACCTCACCGCGCGCGGCATGCGTGGCGACGTCGACGGCTACATGGCCGAGTTCAATCCGAGCTCGACCGCCTACCAGGCGTGGTACCCGCTGTACAAGAACCAGCGCGTGTGGCGCCTCGTCGGCAACGGCCGGATCCAGCTCGACCAGAAGAAGCGCATCCCGATGTACAAGGAGGCACAGCGCCTGCTCATGAACGACCTGGTTCAGGTGCCGCTCGTCGCGGTGTCGAAGTTCCAGGTCGTCCGCCCGCGGGTGGCGAACATGTACGTGGCGTTCAGCGACTTCAACACGGGGCTGCACACGTCCGTGTACATCAAGCGCTGACCGACGAGACGAAGGTCACGGGGGAGGGGCGCGCACTGCGGCGCTTCTCCCCTCTGGCCGCTCGCCTGAGAGGGGGATGAGGGACCGTTGCTCGGATACATCGCGAAGCGCACACTGCTCGTCATCCCGACGCTGATCGGCGTCTCGATCGCGATCTTCCTCATGGTCCGCCTACTGCCGGGCGACGTGATCGACGTCCTGCTGGGTGCCGACACGCAGGTGACTCCTGAGGTACGCGAGCAGGCGCGCGAGCAGCTCGGCCTCAACGGCTCGTATCCGGAGCAGTACTGGCGCTGGGCCTCGGACGCCGCCCAGGGAGACCTCGGGCAGTCGGTCCGGAATGCCGAGCCGGTCTCGTCGATCCTCCGCGACGCCGCGCCGATCACGCTCGAGCTGGTCTTCCTCTCCCTGCTCATCTCCGTCGCCATCGGCATCCCGCTCGGGGTCATCTCGGCCGTCCGCCGGGACGGGTCGAGCGACTATCTCGCGCGCGTGACCGGCCTGATCGGCGTCAGCGTGCCGAGCTTCTGGCTCGCGACCCTCCTCCTCCTCTTCACCTCGCGGGTCTTCGGCTGGGTGCCACCGCTCACCTACGTCTCGCCCTTCGACGACCTCGGCGCGAACCTGAGCCAGTTCATCCTGCCCGCGATCTCGATCTCCGTCTTCACGCTGGCGATCGTGATGCGCATGGTGCGCGCGACGATGCTCGAGGTGCTCTCGCAGGACTACGTGCGCACGGCGCGCGCGAAGGGCGTTCCGCGCCGCAACGTCGTCTACCGCCACGCGCTGCGCAATGCGCTCATCCCCGTTGTCACCGTCGTCGGCTTCGAGGTGGGCGTGCTGATGAGCGGCGCGGCGATCGTCGAGATCATCTTCGGCCTGCCCGGGATCGGGAACCTGCTCCTGCAGGCGATCTTCAGCCGCGACTATCCGCTGATCCAGGCGACGACGATGCTGATCGCCGTCATCTTCATCACCTTCAACCTGATCGTCGACCTGATCTACGGCTTCCTCGACCCGAGGATCGTGGACGCGTGACCTTCAGGCGGAGGCCCGTGTTGGCGGCCGAAGGTGTCGGCGAGGTTGCGCCGACGGCGTGGTCCGAGATGCCCCGCAGCCGGCTGGCCTTCCTCGGCAAGTGGAACAACCCGATCGGCCTCGTCGGCGCCGCCATCGTCAGCTTCAACGTCTTCGTGGCGATCTTCGGGCCGTACATCTGGCGCATCGACCCCGACGCGCAGGACGCCGAGCGGCTGCTCCCGCCCAGCTGGGCGCATCCCTTCGGGACCGACGAGCTCGGTCGCGACACGCTCGCGCGTGTGATCCACGGGGCGCAGGTCTCGCTGCAGGTCGGTGCGATCTCGGTCGGGATCGCGTTCGTGGCGGGCCTGACGATCGGCCTGATCGCTGGGTATTACCGCGGCGTCCTGGACGGGTTGCTGATGCGGCTCGTGGACATGATGTTCGCGCTGCCGGCGCTCGTGCTTGCGATCGTGATCGCGGGGCTGCTCGGCCCGACGCGCACGAACGCGATGATCGCGATCGGGATCGTGATCACGCCGGCGTTCGCCCGTGTCGTGCGCGGGGCCGTGCTGGAGGTGATGGGCTATCCCTACATCGAGTCCGGGCGGGCGCTCGGCGCCTCGGGCTTCCGGATCATGCTCCGCCACCTGTTGCCGAACATCGGCGCGCCGCTGATCGTGCTCGTCACCACCTATCTCGGGACGGCGATCCTCAGCGAGGCGGCGCTCAGCTTCCTCGGCCTCGGGACACAGCCGCCGGAGGCGTCGTGGGGCGGGATGCTGAACACCGGGCGCCAGTACGTCGACCTCTACCCGTGGCTCTCGATCTTCCCCGGCGCCGCGATCATGCTCGTCGTGCTCGGCTTCAACTTCCTCGGCGACGGGCTGCGCGACATCCTCGACCCGCGCCTCGGCCCGGTCGTCGGCGAGATCACCAAGAAGTAGCGTGCTCGACGTCCTGATCCGGAACGGCTGGGTCGCCGACGGAGCCGGCAGCCCGCCCTTCCTGGGCGACGTCGCGATCGAGGGTGGACGGATCGCCGAGGTCGGCCGGCTCGACCAGGGCGCCACGGCGACACGGGTGATCGACGCGGCCGGCAAGATCGTCTGCCCGGGCTTCGTCGACCCGCACAGCCACAGCGACTTCTCCATCCTTGCCAACCCGACGGCGGAGAGCACGATCCGGCAGGGCGTGACGACCGAGGTGGTCGGCAACTGCGGCTGGAGCTACGCGCCCGTCACGTCTGCGTCCGAGCCGTTCATGCGCGGCCGCCTGCACACCTTCGGCTACGACAAGCCGACGATCCCGTGGACGACCTTCGGCGAGCACCTGGAGTTCATCGCCGACGTCGGTCACTCCCAGAACCTCGCCTGGTTCGTGGGCCACAACGCCGTCCGGCTCGCTGCGGGCGTCTCCGGGTCGAGCCCGAGCGCGGAGCAGATGACGCTGATGGAGGGCTTCGTCCGCGACGCGATGCAGTCGGGCGCGCTCGGCATGTCGACGGGGCTCGAGTTCAACCCGGGCCGGGAGGCGACGACCGAGGAGCTGCGGCGCCTGAATGCGGTCGCCGGCGAGTACGACGGCATCTACACGAGCCATGTCCGCAACCGCGACTCGGGGCTGCTGGACGCGATCGACGAGTTCCTCGAGGTCGCCTGGGCGGGCAGCACGAAGGCGGAGATCTCGCACCTGAACGTCCGGCACAACACGAACGCGCCGGAGCGCGGCTGGGAGCGTGCGGTGGAGAAGATGGCGGAGGCGCGGGAGCGCGGGCTCGACGTGCTCGCCGACACGACGCCGTTCCGCGAGGGGCTCGGCCAGATGTCCGGGATCCTGCCGCCGTGGGTCGCGGCCGACGGCACCGACGCGGCGCTCGCGCGCCTGCGCGATCCCGTCACGCGCGCGCAGCTGCGCACCGAGTGCGATCGCTACTGGCGCTTCATCCACAAGGGCGAATGGCACCGCGTCCGCCTGCAGGCGAGCCCGGAGCATCCCGAGCTCGACGGCCTCGACTTCGCGGAGATCTCGAAGCGGCTCGGCAAGGATCCCTGGGATTGCTACTTCGACATCCTCGCCGAGAGCGGCGAGGCCTACGAGAGCGTCCTCCAGGTGGGCACGCTCTTCACCGACGAGCACCTCGCGGAGATGATCGGCCACCCGCTCTTCTGCCTCGGCGTGGACACCTTCACGGTCGATGTGGACGGGCCGCTCTCCAAGCTCATGCGCCATCCACTCGGCTACGCCGGCCATGTCCACTACCTCACCCACCACGTCCGCGAGCAGGGGACGCTGCGGCTGGAGGAGGCGATCCGCAAGATGACGAGCATGCCGGCGGCGCACTTCGGGCTCTGGGACCGCGGCCTGCTCCGCGCCGGCTACAGCGCCGACGTCGTCGTCTTCGACTTCGACGAGCTCGACGACGTCTCCACGACGGAGCAGCCGCTCGCCTACGCCCGCGGGGTCGAGCACGTGCTCGTGAACGGAGAGACGGTCGTCGAGCGCGGCGAGCACACGGGCGCGCGGCCCGGGCGGCACCTGCTCCGCCACTAGCGGGCACAGTAGGAGGCACATGACCGTCGACCTCCGCTCCGACCTGCACGCGCTCCCCACCGAGGAGATGTGGGAGGCGATGCGGAGCGCCAGGCTGGGCTGGGCGACCTACGGCGAGGACGAGTCGGTCAACCGGTTGCAGGAGCGCGTCGCAGACCTGCTCGGCCAGGAGGCGGGGCTCTGGGTGCCGACCTGCGGGATGGCGAACCTCGTCGCACTGATCACGCTCGCGCCGCGCGGGACGGCCGTCGTGCTCGAGTCGCAGTCCCACGTCCTCACCTCCGAGGCGATGGGGATCAGCGACATCGCAGGGCTGGAGCCGCGCTCGCTGTGGGCGGTCGACGGCCGTCTCGATCCGGCCGAGGTGGCGGAGCTCGTGGTCGAGGAGCAGGCGTCGCTGCTCGTGCTCGAGAACACTCACACGCGCGCGGGCGGCACGGTGCTCTCGCCCGAGCTGACCGCGGATCTGGCACGTGCGGCGCTCCGGAACGGCGCTCGGGTGCACCTCGACGGGGCGCGGCTCGCCAACGCGGCCGTGGCGCTCGACGTGACGCTGCGGGAGCTTGCAGCCCACGTCGACACGGTCGCCCTGAGCCTGAACAAGGGCCTGTGCGCGCCGATGGGGACGATCCTGGCCGGCAGTGCGCTCGCGATCGGCGGAGCGCGCGAGAACCTGCGCCGGCTCGGCGGCGCCTCCGTGCACAAGGCGGGGATCCCCGCCGCTGCGGCGCTCGTCGCGCTCGACACGCTGCTCGACCGGCTCGCCGACGACCATCGGCGCGCGCGCGAGCTCGGCGCCCTGCTGGCGGAGATCCCGGGCCTGCGCCTCGAGCCGGAGACGATCGAGACGAACATCGTGCTGGTCGATGCGGGCGCGACCGGCCTCGCGCCCGACGAGCTGCTGCGGCTGCTCGCGGAGCGCGGCGTGCTGGCGATGGAGCGCGACACGACCCGCATCCGCTTCGTCACGCACCGCCTGATCGGCGACGACGAGGTCGCGCGCGCCGCCGACGCGGTGGCCGCGGTCGTGGCAGAGCACGCGACCGGCGCCTGACGGCGGTCGCAGCTCAGCGCAGCTGCAGCTGGAGGCGCTCCAGGTCGGGATCGGTGCGAGCCAGGTCGGCCAGCCCCGGCTCCAGCGCGGTCGCCTGCTCGATCAGCAGCAACGCGTCGTCGTCGTGGCCGAGACGGGCGTGGAGGCAGCCGAGGTTGTACCGCGCTCCGGCGCGCAGCTCCGCGCTCGCGTCGGCCGGGAGCGCGTCGACGTAGCGCTGCTGCATCCGCAGGGCTTCGCGAGCTTCCCCTCGCTCGCAGAGCGGGTCGAACAGGTGCGTGAGCGAATGAGTCACCCCGTACAGCACGATCTCTTCTCCGAGCGTGGGCTCGCTGATCCAGCCGGGGGACGTCGCGAGCACGGCCGGGCTGATGCGTTCGACCTCGGCGATGAGCGCGCCCCCGGCGAGCTCGGCGTCGTGCTCCACGGCATCGAATGGAAGCGCGCGCTGTGCGTGGAAGAGCGCTTCCCGGTCGTGCGAGTCATCGGGATCCCCGCCTTCGCGCGCGTCGACCAGCGCTCTGCGCATCGCTTCCTTCGCGCCCGCGATATGCCCGAGCACGTCCTTCGGCGCGGGCTCGTCGAGCGTCCCGGCGGCGGCGCGCTCATCCGCGCTCAGCCGTCCCGCAAAGCGCCGTTCCTCGTCGCGTGCCAGTTCGAGCAGCGAGATCAAGTCGCGGTTGCCGAGCATTGAAGTCTCCTCTCATTTGACCCATCGGTGGTCGTGCTCAGGCGCAACCTGACAGTGCTTCGGTCGACGCGCTTGATCGCGCTTGCTGACTTACTGGTTCCCCCAGAGCGGTCGGACCTCGATCGTCCCCATCTGGGCGATCGGGTGGCCGGAGGCGATCTCGACGGCCTCCTCCAGGCTGTCGCACTCGATGAGGTCGAACCCGCCGACGGCCTCCTTGGTCTCGGCGAAGGGGCCGTCTGTGACGATCGGCTTCGCGTCGCGGACGCGGACGGAGCGGGCCCGGCGCGGCGGCGCCAGTTGGTCGCCGGTGATCCAGATACCCCGCGCTTGGAGATCGTCCAGCCAGGGGAAGCTCTCCTCCTCCTGAGCGTCGGTGGGATCGGGCTCGGTCTGGGCGTCCATCCGCTCGGCGTCCCAGCACACCAGCAGCAGGTATTTCATCGTCGCTCCTTCTCTCGTCGGGGTCGTCCTTGCGTCTTGACGACGAACGCACCGGCCGGAGATCGACAACTTCCGCCCGTCGAGTCGTCCGGTAGGTTCCCGCGGTGCAGGACGACGACGGCTACTTCGGCGAGCGCGTCGCCGCGAGGTACGACGAGTCCGGTGAGCTCGCCGGGATATTCGACCCGGCGGTCGTCGGCCCGACCGTCGACTTCCTCGCCGAGCTCGCCGGGAGTGGACGCGCGCTCGAGCTCGGGATCGGGACGGGCCGGATCGCGCTGCCGCTCGCACAGCGGGGCGTGCCGGTGCACGGGATCGAGCTGTCGAAGGCGATGGCCGCAAGGCTGCGTGCGAAGCCGGGCGGCGAGGAGATCAGCGTCACGATCGGGGACTTCGCGACGGCGACCGCCGGCGGCGCGTTCTCCGTCGCGTACCTCGTCTTCAACACGATCTCGAATCTGACGACGCAGGCCGCGCAGGTCGCATGCTTCCGCAACGTCGCGGCGCACCTCGAGCCCGGCGGCTGCTTCGTGATCGAGGTCGGGATCCCCGACCTCCAGCGGCTCCCGCCCGGCGAGACCGTCCGCGCCTTTCACGTCGGCGAGACCAGATGGGGGCTCGACGAGTACGACGTCGCGAACCAGGGCCTGATCTCCCATCACTTCGAGCTCGTCGACGGCCGCGTCGAGCGCAACTCGATCCCTTTCCGGTACACGTGGCCCGCGGAGCTCGACCTGATGGCGGAGCTGGCCGGGATGAGCCTGCGCGAGCGCTGGAGCGGGTGGCAGCGAGAGCCGTTCACGGGCGACAGCCGCAAGCATGTCTCGGTCTGGGAGAAGCCGGCCGGCCAATCGTCATAGCCGCTCGGACAGCCGAACGGTGGCCGAAGGCTACGGCTCGACGCGATGGATCGTGCCGAGATCGGGGGTCTCGCCGGTCACCCAGCCCTTGGCGATCTCGAAGAGCACGACCGGTTGCGGCTTGTCGACCTCGAGGAACACGGCCGCGTGGATCTCGACGCCGATCAGGACGAAGCGGGGGTCGTCGGGCGTGCCGTGCCGCGGATCGCCCTCGTCGGGAAACCACATCTTCCAATCGGGCGCGTACAGCTCACGGATCTTCTCCCGGTCGCGCGAGAGCGTGGCGAGACCCGAGACCGAGACCCACTCCCGAGTCCGATCCTTGTAGTACGCCAGGTTGAGGTGCGGATCTCCCTCCAGGTCGCGCACCTTGGCGGTGTCCCCGCCAGTGACGAACCAGAGGTCGGCTCCTGCCGCTCGCTTCTGATTCGCCATCGCCCGGGACTCGAGGTGTCCGTCGGGTCGTCGCGTCGTCATCATCGCGGTCTCGATCTCGTCGACCTGCGCGTAGAACTTCTCGAGCTCGGAGCTCATACCGTCTCGTCCGGGACGACGATGTAGCGGACGGGCACGCCCTCGACCGTGTGCTGCGGGGCGGTGTCGGTCGCGGCCGACTCGACGAGCGCCTCCTGCTCGTGCGGGCGAACCGCGACGACGATCTCGTCCGCCGGGAACGTCGCGAGCGCGTCGCGGATGGCGAGACCGACGTCGGCCTCGCCTGCGGCGGCATCGACCGTCTCGCCCGGAAGCTGCTCGGCGGTTCGCTCGGCCGCCTGCTCCGCCCGGCCGAACGCCTTCTCGTCGTTGGCGAGCCAGTCCAGCACGCCCTGACGCACGACCGGCACGACCACCTTGATCGCCTCGGCGTCGCCGACGAGGGCGCGCACCTCGTCCTCCGCGTGCTCGACGGTGCTGACGATGAGGACGTTGCGCGCCACGACGGAGACGTACCCACCAGCTCCAACCCGGAACCTGTCCTACGATGCGCATCGTGCCCGGCGACCCGTTCGCAGACGTGCTCGCCGCGAACACGGCGTACACCCACGGCTTCCGGCTCGGCGAGCTCGAGCCGCGCGCCGCCAAGGGCCTCGCCGTCCTGACATGCATGGACTCGCGCATCGAGCCGCTGGCGATGCTCGGTCTCGCTCCCGGCGACGCCAAGATCCTGCGCAACGCCGGAGCCCGGGTCACGGACGACGTTCTCCGCACGCTCGTGCTGGCGTCATACCTGCTCGGCGTCGACCGCGCGATGATCGTCGCCCACACGAAGTGCCGGATGGCCGCCGGCGACGAGGACGACGTGCACGACGCGGTGCGCGAGGCGGGCGGCCCCGACACCCGCAGTCTCGCCTTCCTCGTCACGAACGACCAGGAGGCGACGCTCGTGGAGGACGTCCAGCGCGTGCGCTCGTGGCCGTACCTCACCCGGTTGCAGGTCGGCGGCTTCGTCTACGACGTGGACACCGGCCGCCTCACGCAGATCTGCTGAGCGCGCTCAGGCGAGGTCGGCGGGGTCGATCGGCTGGCCCAGCGTGAAGGCGCCGTCGCCCGCTTCGCTCGTGGGGATCGCGCGGATGCAGGCGAGGACGCCGTCGAGCGGCGCCTGCAGCACCTCGGGGGCACGCGCAGGTGTGTCCGGGAACCAGAGACGCCCGACCGGATCTCCCGCCGACACGGCCTCGCCGGGCTCGACGAGGCCCTCGAAGATCCCGTCCTCCTCGAGGATCACGTAGTTCTCCGGGTCGCGGCCGTCGAGGATGACGGCCTCGGGGAGGCCGAGCGATGCGCGCGTCTGCACCTCGCCGGCGAGCACACCCTGGTGGCGCAGCACGTTCGTGAGCCCGCTCCACGCGAGGCCGTGCACCGGCGCGGGCACGCGGCCGCCGCCGCCGAGCTCGGTCGTGATCACGACCTTGCCCTGCTCCTCGGCCTCGACGGGGAGCAGCCCGCTCCCGTTCACGTCGATGTAGAGGAAGTGCCAGTCGGAGTTCCACGCCTGCATGCCCTCGAGCATCGCGCGGCGCTGCTCGGCGTCGTCGACGACGTGCATGTGCGAGCAGGGCAGGAACCAGGCCGTGCGGCCGCCGGAGTGCATGTCGATCACCACGTCGGCGAGCGGGAAGAGGATCCGCGTGAAGTAGTCCGCGAGCTGCTCGTTGGGCGGCCCGTCCGGGCGGCCGGGAAACGAGCGGTTGAAGTTCGCCCCCGAGGGCCACATGCGCGTGTTCGCCTTCGACGCGTCGGTCGAGATGACCGGGATCACGATGATCCGCCCGCTCACGTCCTCGAGCTCCAGCTCCTGGATCAGGCGCAGGGCGGCCACCTGCCCCTCGTACTCGTCGCCGTGGTTGCCGCCCGAGACGAGCACGGTCGGCCCGTCCCCGTTCGCGAAGCAGGCGATCGGGACGAAGCTGTAGGCCCAGCCCCCGGTGTTCGTGATCTTCGGGAACTGCAGCCGCCCGATCTGGCGGCCCGGCGCGGTGAGGTCGATCGTGCAGGTGACGGCGACGTCCGTCGCGACCGTGCTCATACCCGCTCCGGCGCCGGCGGAGCCGGCACCTCCGCTCCTGGGGCCGGCTCCGTCAAGCCTACGCCGGTCACGCGCGCGCCTCGAGCGCCCGCCCGACTGCCGCCTCGGTCGCCTCGAGCAGGCGGTCGACGTCCTCGTCGGAGTGCGCGTAGGAGAAGTGGCTGCGCTTCAGATTGAGCGGCAGCTCGAAGATGCCCTCCTTCATCAGCTTGCGCCGGTAGCCGACGAAGAGATCGACGTCGTTCCGCAGCAGGTCGTCGTAGCTCTCGACGGGCCCCTCGAGGAAGTAGGTGACGAAGACCGAGCCGAAGCCGGCCACGACGGCGGGGACGCCGAGCCGCTCGTAGAGCGCGCGCAGGCCCTCGCGCGTCCGCTCGCCGAGTGCGAAGACGTGCTCGTGCACCGGTTCGCGCTGCAGCTTGTCCACGGTCGCGAGCGCTGCCGCGGTGGTCGCCGGGTGGCCGTTGAACGTGCCCGCGAAGAAGGCCGGCTGCCCCGGCGTCGTCGAGAAGAGATCCATCAGGTCGGCGCGCCCGCCGAGGGCGGAGACGGGCCAGCCGTTCGCCATCGCCTTGCCGAGCGTCGTCAGGTCGGGCGTCACGCCCGCGATCGCCTGATAGCCACCGAGGCCGTGCCGGAAGCCGGTGATCACCTCGTCGAAGACGAGCACGGTCCCGTGCTTCGTCGCCAGCTCGCGCAGCCGCTCCAGGAAGCCGGGCTTCGGCAGGACACAGCCGATGTTGTGCGGGATCGGCTCGAGGATGATCGCGGCGACGTCGTGCTCGACGAGCGCCCGCTCGACCGCGTCCGCGTCGTTGAAGGGACAGACGATGGTCGCCTCCAGGACCTCGGGGAGAATCCCCTGCGAGAGGGGGTCGCGTGCGCCCATCCGCTCGGCGGGCGAGATCACGTTCATGGCGACCGCGTCGTGCCAGCCGTGGTAGCAGCCCTGGAACTTGACGACGTGGCGGCGGCCCGTGACGGTGCGCGCAAGCCGCAGCGCGTGGAAGGTCGCCTCGCTGCCCGTGGCCGTCAAGAGCACCTTCTCCAGCGAGGGCACGATGTCGACGAGCCGCTCGGCGAGCTCGATCTCGACCGGCGTGACGCCGACGCCCATCAGGCCGGCGGCGGAGGCGGCGGCCGCGTCCACGTCGGGGTCGTTGTGGCCGAGGAGCGGCGGGCCGAAGGCGGAGTGGTAGTCGGTGTAGACGCGGCCCTCGCCGTCGGTGAAGGTCGAGCCGCTCGTCGCGGTGACGACGAGCTCCTCGAGCCCCGGAACGCGGCGCTGGCCGCTGTTCACACCGCCGGGGATGACTGCGCTCGCGCGCGCCGCGAGCTGCGCGGCGGCGTCGGAAGAGATCTGGGTCATAGCGTCACGGCCTCCACTCGGAGCGATTCGAAGACGTCTGGATCGAGGTCGACCCCCAGGCCGGGGGCCGTCGGGATGGCGATGCAGCCGTCGGCCTCCAGCGGCAGGCGCTGCTGCGTCAGGCGGGTGTTGATCTCGGTGTCGGCCACGCAGTACTCCTGGAAGAGCGCGTCGGGGAGCACGGCGTTCACGTGCAGCGAGGCGGCCTTGATGATCCCGCTCTTCCAGGCGTGGGGCACCGTGGGGAGGCCGTGCTCGCGGGCGAGCTCGGCGATCCGCAGCGTCTCGGTGATCCCGCCGCAGCGGGTCACGTCGGGCTGCACGAGGTCGACGTGGCCGCGCTCGATCAGCTCGCGGAAGCCCCAGCGCGTCACGTCCTGCTCGCCTGCCGCCACGGTGATGTCGACCGTGTCCGCGAGCTCCGCGTAGGCCTCGTACTCGTCGGGCTCGAACGGCTCCTCGAGCCAGTAGATGCCGAGCTCCTCGAGCTCGCGCGCGACCCGGATCGCCCTGGCCGCATCGGCGACGTAGCCGAGGCCCGCGTCGATCATGATCTCGGTGCCCTCGCCGCCGGCCTCCTTGGCCGCCGCGGCGAGCTTCACGTCGTGCTCGGCGTCCCGCCCGAGCGGGCCCCAGCCGAGCTTCACGGCCGTGAAGCCCTGGTCGCGCAGCGCGGCGACGCGCTCCGCCGTCTCCTCGGGCGTGTCGGGCATCAGCATCGAGGCGTACGCGCGGACGCGGTCCCGCGCGGGGGTGCCGAGCAGCTCGCAGACGGGCTTGCCGAGCGCCTTGCCCTTCAGGTCCCAGAGCGCGATGTCGATCCCGCTGATCGCGTGGATCGCGATTCCACGGCGGCCGACGTAGATGACGCTGCGGTACATCCGGTCCCAGAGCCGCTCCACGTCGAGCGGGTCCTCGCCGATCAGCGCGTCGCGCAGGCCGGTCGCGACGGCGTGCGACCCGCGCTGGTGGACGAGGGCCTGCACCGCCTCGGGCGCCGAGTCGACCTCGCCGATCCCGGTGATCCCCTCGTCGGTCGAGATCAGGATCACGAGGTCGTCCTGGCTGCCGTCCGCGATGCCCTCGTTCACTGCCTCCTGCCGCAGGACGACGGCCTCGACGTCGGTGATCTTCACGGCTCTCCTCTGGGAAACTCGTCCGCGCGGCCGGTCGGCAGCAGATTGTCGATCATAGCGAAATTGTCAACAATCCAATAGGATCGCGCAGAGTCCGGTGAGCGCCTCTCCTCTCAACTGCACACTCGATCTCGAGGCTCCGGGGAAGCAGTTCGGCGTGCTGCAGCTGCCGCGCTCGTCGAACCAGAGCGGCTGGTCGACGCTCTGGATCCCGATCGTCAGCGTCGCAGGTGGAGAGGGCTCGACGGCGCTCGTGCTCGGCGGAGTGCACGGCGACGAGCCGGAGGGCCAGATCGCAGCCCTCAACCTTGCTCGTGAGCTCCAGCCCGAGCAGGTGAACGGGCGCGTCGTCGTGATTCCCTGCCTCTCGCCCGAGGCCTCGCGCGCCTACACGCGGCTCTGGCCCTCGGGGGCGAACCTGAACCGCTCGTTCCCCGGCTCCGCCACTGGGCCGCCCGACGAGCAGCTCGCGCACTACCTCTCCACCGAGCTCTTTCCCCTCGCGGACCTCGTCGTCGACATCCACAGCGGCGGCCGCACCGGCCTCTGCCTGCCCTGGTCGGAGATGCACTGGGTCGAGGACGCCGAGCAGCGGCGGCGGATGGCCGACGGGATGCTCGCGTGGAACGCCGACTGGTGCTGCGTCTACATCGACATCGCGGGCACGGGCCTGCTCGTCGGGGAGGCGGAGCGGCAGGGAAAGATCGTCGTCTCCACCGAGCTCGGCGGCGGCGGCCACGTCACCGCGGCGATCCACCGGCTCGCGCGGAGCGGGCTCGCGAACGTCCTGCGTCACTTCGGCGTGCTGAAAGGCGAGGTCGAGACGCGCGACTCGCTCGGCCTCCCGCCGTCGACGCTCCTGATGGCCACCGAGGCCGACAACTACCTGCTCGCTCCCGTCTCGGGTCTCTGGGAGACGCTCGTCGACCTCGGCCAGCGCGTCCACGCGGGCGAGGTGGTCGGCCGGGTGCACTCGCTCGAGCGGCCGGAGCTCGAACCGGAGCCGGTCGTGGCCCGGACCGACGGCATCGTCTGCGTCGTGCGCGCAATCGCGACCACCGACCAGGGCGACAACGTCGTCGTCGTCGCCCGCGAGGCCTCCCGCTCGGAGCTGGACTGATGCAGCGCTTCACCGTCGCCGCCACGCAGGTCGACGTCCGGCACCTGGACGTCGCCGCCAACGTCGAGACACACCTGCGACTGATCGAGGAGACGGCGCAGGCGGGCTGCGACCTCGTCGTCTTCCCGGAGGCAGGCCTGACGGGCCACAACGGGAGCGAGGAGGTGACCCGTGCCGCTGAGCCCCACGACGGCCCCATCTTCCAGACGATCCACGCCGCGGCGCGGGAGCACGGGATCGTCGTCTCCTACGGCTTCTGCGAGCTCTTCCGCGGGACGCACTACAACACCTCCGTGCTCGTCGGCCCCGCCGGGCTGCTCGGGCTGCAGCGCAAGGTGCACGCGTCGTTCGACGAGTTCTTCCGCTTCCGCCAGGCCTACGAGTGGAGCATCGTCGACCTGGGCTTCTGCAGGGCCGGCACGGCGATCTGCCACGACAGCGACTTCTTCGAGAGCTGGCGCATCCTGGCCCTCAAGGGCGCCGAGGTGATCCTGCTCCCGCACGCGAACCGGACGATGCCGGCCGCGGACGGGACGCTCACCTTCGACGGGCGCGACCGCGAGACGACGGAGGAGGAGCTGCTGCGCGGGCAGTCCGAGCTGCTGGAGGAGCGGCCCAGCCCGGCCCGCCTGCACGACGTGCTCGCACGCGACAACGGCGTCTACGCCGTCTTCTCCGACCAGGTCGGGTTCGACGGGCACAGCACGCACGTCGGCGGCGCCTACGTCCTCGCGCCCGACGGGTCGACGATCGCGCGCTCCGAGCCCGGTCTCGAGACCGGCTGGATCTCGGCCGAGCTCGACCCGGGCCTGCTCGAGCGCGTGCGCGAGAACGCCGCCTTCGCGCTCCGCAAGCGTCGACCCGAGGCCTACGACGAGCTGGTGGCGCGCCTGTGAGCGGTCTCACCGCCGGCGTCGCGCGGGTGGACATCACGCCGCCCTGCGGGCTGCCCGTGGGCTGCTGGTCGGCGCGCAGCGCCCTCGCCACCGGGATCCACGAGCCGATGCTCGGCCAGGCGCTCGTCCTCGACGACGGCAACTCGCCGCTCGTGATCGTCTCCGTCGACCTGGTCTTCGCGGGGGCCGACCTGACGCAGAGCGTGCGTCGGCGCGTTCAGGAGCTGACCGGGATCCCGCACGAGGCCGTGCTCGTGAACGCGGCGCACAACCACAGCGCGCCGAGCGTCTCGCGCGGCTCGTCGGTGGCCGGCCTCGCAGATGCGCCCGCGTTCGAGCCCTACATCGAGCTCGTGGAGGAGGAGCTGGCGGGTGCCGTCTACGCCGCCTGGCGGAACCGGCGGCCGGCCCGCGCCGGCTGGGCCACGGGCCACGCGCCCGGGATCACCGTCAACCGCGTCCGCCATGAGCGGCCGGTCGACGACTCCGTACCCGTGCTCCGCGTCGACGGGGCAGACGGCGCGCCCCTTGCCGTCGTGGCGAGCATCGCGTGCCACGCGACGCTGATCGGCGGCGAGACGACGCTCTGGAACGCCGACTTCCCTGGGCCGCTACGTGCCGCGGTCGAGGCGGAAGTCCCGGGCGCCGAGTGCCTGTTCCTCTCCGGCAACGCCGGCGACATCGCCGCGTGGGACTACTGGTTCGGGAACCGCGACGCGAGCCGCCACAGCTTCGAGCGGCGCGACGAGTTCGGACAGGCGGTCGCCAGGGCAGTGCTCGAGACGCTGCCCGGAATCGAGACGAGCGAGCAGGTCGAGCTCGGCGCGGCCTCGACGGCCGTCGAGCTCCGCCGCCGCCGGATTCCCTGGGGTCTCGACGAGCTGGAGTCCCGCCGGGCGGAGCTCGCCGGGCAGCCGGTGGGCGAGCTCCCCGAGATCTGGGCCGAGGACGTGCACACCGCGACGTCCGCCCAGGACTTCCCGCTCGGCTACCAGCTGAGCGCCCTCGCGATGTACGCCGACATGGTGCGGCGCGCCGACACGCCCGTCCGCGCCGAGCTGCAGGCGCTTCGGATCGGCGGGGCAGCGATCGTCGCGAACCCGTTCGAGCTCTTCAACGAGCAGGGCCAGCGCATTCGCGCGGGCAGCCCGTTCGAGACCACCTTCGCGCTCGGGTATTCGAACGACTACGCGGGCTACCTGCCGGGGGACGAGGATCTCGACCTGCTCGACGGCGTCGGCCTCGACGACGTGCTCGACCAGGACCGCTACCGCTGGGCGTACGGGATCACGAACTCGAACGTCGATCGCGGCGAGGTCGGCCGGCTCGTGGACGAGAGCGTGGCGCTCCTTCGAGGCTTGGCGTGAAGTCCCTCACGTTCCTGGGGCGTCGCTCGCGGTGCGCAGGCCGGTGGGACAGTACGGTGGTACGGCCCGCCGGCTGGAGCGCCGCGAGCGGCGTCAGCCTTTCGCGGAGCCCGGCTCCGCCGGCCGGGAGCGAAAGGCGGCCAGGGGCGTGAGGATCACGGCGGTCGAGGCGCATGTCTGCAACGCGCGTATGCGGAACTGGATCTTCGTCCGCGTGCTCACCGACGAGCCGGGCCTGCACGGCTGGGGCGAGGCCACGCTCGAGTGGCACACCCGCGCGGTCGTGGGCGCGATCGAGGATCTCGCCGAGCTCGTCGTGGGCGAGGACCCGACCCGAATCGAGCACCTCTGGCAGACGATGTTCCGCCAGCACTTCTGGCACGGCGGCGACATCGTGCGCGGCACCGCGCTCTCCGGGATCGACATCGCACTCTGGGACATCCTCGGCAAGGTGCACGGCGTCCCCTGCCACCGCCTCTGGGGCGGGCGCGTCCGCGATTACGTCCGTCTCTACGGGCACCTCGGCGGCGGCAGGATGGAGGACTTCTACGGGAACGACGAGCCGCAGCGCTTCGCCGAGCTCGCCGTCGCGATGGTCGACGAGGGCTTCACCGCCTTCAAGACGATGGCCGTGCCGCCGACGATGCCGCTCGAAGGGCTCGCTCCCGTCCGGCACGCCGAGCGCTGCGTCGCCGCGATGCGTGAGGCCGTCGGCGATGAGATCGACCTGATGGTCGACTGTCACGCGCGCCCGAGCCCGCGCATGGGCCATCTCTTCGCGGCCGCGCTCGAGCCGTTCGGCCTCTACTGGCTCGAGGAGCCGTGCTGGCCGGAGCGCGCCGACGACATCGCCGCCATCCAGGGGTCGGTGACGACGCCGATCGCGACCGGCGAGCGGCTCACCGGCATCCACGGCTTCCGGGAGTTGCTCGAGAAGGGCGCCTGCAGCGTCCTCCAGCCCGACATCACGCACTGCGGCGGGCTCACCGAGGCGCGCAGGATCGCTGCGCTAGCTGAGGCCTACCGCGTCGCGCTCGCACCGCACAACCCGCAGGGGCCTGTCTCGACGGCCGCGTCGATCGAGCTCGGGCTCGCGACGCCGTCGTACGTGATCTGCGAAGCCGTCACCGCGGACGTCCCCTGGCGCTCGGAGGTCCTGACCGAGTCGCACCGCGTCGAGCGGGAAGGGATGCGCGCGTACCCGAGCGAGCAGCCTGGCCTCGGGGTCGAGATCGACCTCGACGTCGTGGCGGCGCACCCGTTCGAGCCGGAGCTCCCGCAGCGCGTCTACTACGGCGACGGCAGCGTGGGGGACTGGTGAGCCAGGCACGGTTCGAAGGTCGCGTGGCGCTCGTCACCGGCGGCTCCAGCGGCATCGGCGCCGCGGTCGCCGAGCGGCTGCGCGACGAGGGCGCCCGCGTCGCCTCCCTCGACCTGACCGAGTCGGCGCCCGAGGGCGTGCTCGCGGTCACGGGCGACGTCCGCGACTCCGAGCAGATCGACGCGGCCTTCGACCGCACGGAGGCCGAGCTCGGCCCGCTCGACGTGCTCGTCTGCTCGGCCGGGATCACCGGCGACTCGCTCCGGACGATCGAGGTGGGAGACGAGGAGTGGCGCCGCGTCCTCGCGATCAACGCCGACGGCGTCTTCTTCTGCAACCGCGCCGCCGTCGCGCGGATGGCGCAGCGCGACTACGGGCGGATCGTCAACGTCGCCTCGATCGCCGGCAAGGAGGGGAACCCGATGGCCGCGGCCTACTCGGCCTCGAAGGCGGCGGTGATCGCGCTGACGAAGGCGATCGGCAAGGACCTCGCCGGCACGAACGTGCTCGTCAACTGCATCGCTCCCGCGGTGATCGAGACCCCGCTGCTCGCGCAGATGTCCGAGGAGCACATCGGCTACATGGTCGAGAAGATCCCGATGGGCCGCCTCGGGCAGACGCACGAGGTGGCAGCGCTCGTCGCCTGGCTCGCGAGCGAGGAGTGCTCCTTCTCCACGGGCGCGACCTACGACATCTCCGGCGGCAGGGCCGTCTATTGAGCGAGCGCGTGCTCGTGACCGGTGCGCTCGGATGCGTCGGCGCCTGGGCGGTGAAGGCGGTGCTCGGCGACGGGGACGAGGCCGTCGGCTACGACCTCGGCGAGGCCGACCACCGGCTGCGCCTCGTCCTGTCCGAGCCCGAGCGGGCGCGGCTGACACTCGTGCGCGGCGACATCACCGACCTCGACGCGCTCGGCCGCGCGCTCGACGAGCACGAGATCACGAGGGTCGTCCACCTGGCCGCGCTGCAGGTGCCCTTCTGCCGGGCCGATCCCGTCCTCGGCGCACGCGTGAACGTGGTCGGGACGGTCAACGTCTTCGAGGCCGTGAAAGCGCGGCTCGACCGCATTCCCGGGGTCGCCTATGCCAGCTCCGCCGCCGTCTACGGGCCGGACGATCCCTCGCCGGCCCCGGAGTCCGGCGGCCTCGCGCCGGCCACGCTGTACGGCGTCTACAAGCTTGCCAACGAGGGGACGGCGCGCCTCTACGCCGCCGAGAGCGGGGTGCCGTCGGTCGGGATCCGCCCCTACGTCGTGTACGGGCCGGGCCGCGACCAGGGGATGACCTCGGGGCCGACGGTCGCGATGGAGGCGGCGGTACGCGGCGAGGCCTTCGAGATCGGCTACGGCGGCGCTGCGCAGTACGACTACGCGCCCGACGTCGGCCGTGCGTTCGTGCGGGCGTCCGGCTGCTCCGCCGGCGCCGTGGTGGGGAACTTTCCGGGCGTCCGCGCCGAGATGGCCGAGGTGGTCGCTGCGATCGAGGCGGCCCTGCCGGCCGGCGCCGGCCGGATCACGTGGGCAGAGGCCTCGCTCCCCTTTCCTGCGCAGCTCGAGTCGCGCGCGCTGGAGGAGGCGCTCGGCCCCCTCCCGGCGACCCCGCTCGCCACCGGTGTCGCCGAGACGATCGCCCGCTTCCGCGGGGCCTGATCGGGAAAAACCTACCCGTCCGGACTGTTGAACTGACGGAGCCTCTGTGAAAGGTTGAGTTCGTCCGTCGGTGGGCTGATCCAGCGGCCTCGCAGCACAGGAGAAGCTCCTCGGCGCTCGTTTTTCCAGCCGTCTTCAGATCAGGGGGAGTGACGCATGAAGCGTCTTGCATACGCGTTCGTCTGCGCCGCCGTGCTCGCAGTGTCGGTGCCGACCCTCGCCTCGGGCGGGGAGCGGGAGCGCAGGGGCGGAGGCTTGCCCAACGGGTCGCTGCCCGTCGACTGCAGCGCGGTCGCCGGCATCAAGCTCGCATACCAGCTCTGTCTCCGGCTGGCGACGCCCGTCGGCACCGTCGTGGCGACGGGAACGATCGACGCCTCGAGCCCGGACGGGACGAGGGCGAAGCTGCCGTTCTCGGCCCAGTATCGGATCGACGTCAGCGGCACCTGGACGAACACGGGGGACAACTGGCTCGACGCGGAGTACGTCAGCACGCCGACCGGCCACCAGGATGGCTGGGACGGGCTCGGAGAGAACTTCGGCGATACCCAGGTCGACGGGGCGTTCGTCGACTGGGGCGCGTTCGACGCCGGGCACACCTACAGCCACACCGGCGCGTACGAGCGCTCGGTCGATCTGGCCGTGTTCGTCGGCGTAGGTGGGACGAAGATGCCCGCCTGGTATGCCGCCAACAGCGGCTTCCTGAGCTACACGATCACCTACGTCGGGTAGGCGAACGACGCGCTTTCCGCGCGGCGGCGGCCCGTTCTTTCCGGGTTCGCCGCCGTGCTCAGGCGCGGTTCCGGGTTGCGGGCGGCCGATTCGAAGCTACTCTGCGTTCGGGCGCGCCCAGCGACCGTGCCGCCCGAGCAGTTCAGGTTCGCCTGGACTCTCGTGGTCGACGATCGTGTTGTGGGAGGGCCGCACTCCCCGGGCGCGCCCACTTTTGTTGGCGCAAGATCCGAGCCTGCGGGAGCGATCTCAGATCGCCTAGCGACCCCTGAAGGAGGCCGCTGCGGCGGCCGCACTCTGTCAAACGGCAGAGGGAGGAGCGGGCGTCCACGGGTCGAAACCGGACCGTCCATGCGCCTTCGCCTGCTGCTCGCCGGCGCCCTTGCGGTCGCCGCTCTTACCCTTGCGGCGCCGGCTGCCGCGAATCCCCAGGTCGCGGGGCTCCAGGTCGCGTTGCGCGCATACGGCTTCTACCTCGGGCCGATCGACGCCGTCTCCGGCCCCGGGACCGCGACCGCGGTACGGGCGTTCCAGCGCTCGAGCCACCTGGCCGTGGACGGCATCGCCGGCGCCGGCACCCGGCGGGCGCTGGGCCGGCTCGGCAAGCCCCTGTACGGCAAGCGGACCTTGGTGCAGGGCCGCGTCGGCTGGGACGTCTCCGTGCTCCAGTACCTGCTCGCCCGCCACGGCATCGGCCGCGTCATCGACGGCTACTTCGGCGCCGAGACCCGTGCGGCGGTACGCCGCTTCCAGCGGCGTGCCGGCCTCGTCGTCGACGGGGTCGCCGGCCCGCGGACCCTCGCAGCGCTCGAAGGCAGGCAGGCGCCGTCGACGCCGTCTCAGCGCCGCTATCTCGTGCGGCCCGGCGACTCGCTCACGGCGATCGCCGAGAAGCACGGCGTCGCGATGCGCTCGCTCGCGCGTGCGAACGGGCTCGACCCGGCCAAGCCACTCCTGATCGGGACGCGCCTGAAGGTGCCGGCTGGCTCACCGCCGCCGCTCGCCGCGCCGCCCTCGGCCGTGCGCGACATGATCACGGCGATCGCGAGCAGTCACGGAGTCGATCCGAGCCTGGCGCGCGCCGTCGCCTGGATGGAGTCGGGCTTCCAGCCCCACGTCGTTTCGCACGCGGGTGCCATCGGCGTGATGCAGGTGACGCCGGCCACGTGGGACTTCGTCGAGACCGTCCTGCTCGGCCGGCGCGTGCCGAAGACGACGGCGGGCAACATCAAGGTGGGCGTCGTCTTCCTCCGCCACCTGCTGCACGAGTTCAAGGGCGACGAGCGCCTCGCGCTTGCAGCGTACTACCAGGGCATCCGCGCGGTGCGCAAGCACGGGCTCTTCAACGAGACGGTCACCTACGTCGAGGCGATCCGCTCGCTGAAGGGCCGCGTCTGACGCGCGACGAGGACTGGGCGGAGCGCGCTCGCTCGTTCGGGGCGAACGCGGAGGCATACGAACGGACGAGGCCCACCTATCCGGAGGACGCGGTCCGCTGGCTCGTCGGCGAGGAGCGCGCTTGCGTTCTCGATCTCGGCGCCGGCACGGGCAAGCTCACCCGCTCACTCGTGGCGCTCGGTCACGAGGTGATCGCCGTCGAGCCGTCGCCCGAGATGCTCGCGCAGCTCCGGCGAGTGCTCCCCGAGGTAGAGGCGATCGAAGGTAGCGCGGAGCAGATTCCGCTCCCGTCCGACCGCGTCGACGTCGTGGTCGCCGGTCAGGCGTTTCACTGGTTCGAGCCGAGCGCTGCGCTCCCCGAGATCGCCCGTGTCCTGCGCCGCGGCGGCACCCTCGGCGCAATCTGGAACCTGCTCGACGAGGACAACGCACTGGTCTCGCAGCTCTATGCACTCCTGCCGCCCTTCGGCGGCTCGGGTGAGCCGATCGACGCGCTCGCGGAGAGTGAGCTCTTCGGCCCGCTCGACGAGGAGACCTTCCGCTTCACGCGCCGCTTCTCGCGCGCCGAGCTCGTCGACGGCGTGGCGACGCAGTCGAGCGTCGCGACCCTGCCGCCGGGCGAGCGTATGAAGACGCTCGAGTCCGTCGGCCGCTTCTACGACGAGACAGCCCGGGCGGGCGGTCTCGAGCTGCCCTACAGCACGAGCGCGTACCGCGCGAGCGCCCGCTAGGCGGTCAGGCCGCCCCGTTCGTCTCGAACTGCGCCTCCTCGGTCGAGCCCTTCAGCGCCAGCGTCGAGCTCTGCCCGCCCGAGATCGCCTGCGCGACCTGGTCGAAGTAGCCAGCCCCGACCTCGCGCTGGTGGCGCGTGGCGGTGTAGCCCGACTCCTCGAGCGCGAACTCGCGCTGCTGCAGCTCCACGTAGGCGGACATCCCGTCGGCCGCGTAGCCGCGCGCCAGCTCGAACATGGACTCGTTGAGCGCATGGAAGCCGGCGAGCGTGATGAACTGAAACTTGTAGCCCATGGCACCGAGCTCCTGCTGGAAGCCGGCGATCGTGGCGTCGTCCAGGTGGCGTTTCCAGTTGAACGACGGTGAGCAGTTGTACGCGAGCAGCTTGCCCGGGAACCGCTCATGGATGGCGGCCGCGAACTCGCGCGCCTCGCCCAGGTCCGGCTTCGACGTCTCCATCCAGACGAGGTCGGCGTAGGGCGCGTAGGCGAGCCCGCGCGCGATCGCTGCCTCGATCCCCGCCCGGACGCAGAAGAACCCCTCCGGGGTGCGCTCACCGGTGAGGAAGGGCCGGTCGCGCTCGTCGACGTCGCTCGTCAGCAGCGTCGCTGCGTCCGCGTCGGTGCGCGCGATGACGAGGGTAGGCGTGCCCATGACGTCGGCCGCGAGCCGCGCCGAGAGCAGCGTGCGGACGAACTGGCCGGTCGGAACGAGCACCTTGCCGCCCAGGTGCCCGCACTTCTTCTCGGCCGCGAGCTGGTCCTCGTAGTGCACCGCCGCGGCGCCCGCCTCGATCATCCCCTTCATCAGCTCGAAGGCGTTCAGCGGTCCGCCGAACCCTGCCTCCGCGTCCGCGACGATCGGCACGAGCCACTCGGTGTCGTCGGAGCCTTCCGCCCAGTCGATCTGGTCGGCACGCAGGAGCGCGTTGTTCAGGCGCTTCACCATCGCGGGCACGCTGTTCGCCGGATAGAGGCTCTGGTCGGGATAGACCTGCGTGGCGAGGTTCCCGTCCGCCGCAACCTGCCACCCCGAGAGGTAGATCGCCTTCAGGCCCGCCTTCACCATCTGCACCGCCTGGCCGCCCGTCAGCGCGCCGAGGGCCGGAACGTAGTCCTCCTGGTGCAGGAGCCGCCAGAGCTGGTCGGCGCCGCGCCGCGCGAGCGTGTGCTCGAGCCGCACCGAGCCGCGCAGCCGCACCACGTCCTCGGCGGTGTAGTCCCGCTCGATCCCGCTCCAGCGCGTCGTCTCGGCCCACTCGTGGGCGAGGTCGATCGCTTCCTTGGCTGCGGTGGCGTTCACGGGCTCCTCCTCGGTCGGGCGAACGGGATACCCCACTGTCGCCGCCAACCTCCCATTCGACAAATCGAATCTCGCGATTCTTCCCATAGATCTGGTTAATATCGGAACATGCTGTTGACCCAGATCGAGGCGTTTCTCACCGTCGCGGAGCGGCGCTCCGTGAGCGAGGCCGCGGGCGTGCTCTACGTGACGCAGCCGGCGCTGACGACCCGGATCAAGAACCTGGAGCGCGAGCTCGGGGTCGAGCTCTTCGTACGCACGCCGCGCGGGATGCGGCTGACCGCGGAGGGACGGGCTTTCCGCTCGCACGCCCAGCGGGCGGTCCAGTCGCTCGCGGAAGGCCGGGAGCTCCTGCGGGAGCTCCGTGACGGGCACGTCGGCGAGCTGCTCGTCGGTGCCGCTCCGGCGATCTCCACCTACGTCCTGCCCCTCGTGCTCCGACGCTTCCAGACCGCCTTCCCGCAGGTGCACCTGATCGTCCGCACGGGACACTCCGAGGAGATCCTGGAGATGGTGCTGCGCGAGCAGGCGCACGTGGGGCTCGTGCGGGAGCTGCCCCATCCGGCGACGACCAGCAGGCCGCTGTACGAGGACGAGATCGTGCTCGTCGTGCATCCCGGCCACCGCTTCGGCCGGGAGCCGTCCATCGTCGTCCAGGAGCTGGCGGATGAGCGGCTAATCCTCTTCGACCGCACCTCGAGCTACTTCGTGCTCACGAGCGCGTTCTTCCGCGAGGCCGGGGTCGTCCCGCGCGGCGTGATGGAGCTCGACAACGTCGACGCGACGAAGAAGATGGTCGAGCACGGGCTCGGGATCGCGTTTCTGCCGTACACGGCCATCCGGGACGAGCTCGCCGCCGGGACGCTGCGCGAGGTCGGGATCGAAGGCTACGAGCCCGTCCGCCGTCCGATCGTCGCGATCCGCCGGCGCGACGCCGTCGTCCCCGACGACCTGGTCGAGGGGCTGCTCGCGGCCGTCCACCGCGACGAGCTGGAGCGGACTTAGTGTTCCTGGAACACAAGGGCGGGTCGTCCGCCGCTCGCGAGCGCCCGCTTCACCCCTTGTCGTGCCGAATTCGGCGTGCACCGGCGGCGCGTCGCGGGGAGCTTGTGTTCCTGGAACACAAGCTCATCTGGCCGTCCAGCCCAGGTCCATCACGACCGGGGCGCCCGTGATCGCCCGTCCGCCGGGGCCGAGCAGGAACGCTGCGGTCTCCGCCACCTCCTCCGGTTCGAGCAGTCGTTTCACGGCCTGCGGCGCGAGCAGCACCTCGTCGAGCACGCGCTCGTGCGGGACGCCGGTCGCGCGCGACTGTGCGTCGATCTGTGCCTCGACGATCGGTGTGCGGACGTAGGCGGGACAGAGCGCCGAGACGGAGATCCCGCGCTCGGCACCCTCGAGCGCGAGCACCTTGACGAGCCCGAGCAGGCCGTGCTTGGCGGCGACGTAGCCTGCTTTGTACGGCGAGCCGACGAGCCCGTGCACCGATGCGACGGCGAGGAAGCGGCCGTCGCCACTTGCGCCGAGCGCCTCCCAGGCGCGGCGGGCGAGCAGGAACGGGCTCGTCAGCAGCACGGCAAGGAGCGCATCCCAGCGCTCCTCGGGGAACTCCTCGATGGGAGCCACGTGCTGGAAGCCGGCGTTCGCGACGACGGCGTCGAGCCGGCCGAAGCGCTCGAGGGCCATGTCCACGGCGGCTCGGTTGCCTTCGCGCGTGGAGAGGTCGGCGGAGAAGGGCTCGCCCGGCCCGTCGGCGCTCGGGCTCAGGTCGACGGCGAGCACGCGCCAGCCGTCGCGCGCGAGCCGCGCTGCGATCGCGCGCCCGATCCCGCTGGCCGCGCCCGTGACGAGAGCCGCTCGCTCCACGTGCAGACGCTAACGCGTCTCGGCGACCGCGCGCCGGGCCTCGACCTCGTAGGGGTTGGAGGCATAGCGGGTCGTCACCGACGCGAGCATCACCCGGAGCGGACTGTGCTGCATCTGCCAGACGTGGCAGAGCTCGTGCGTGATCAGGTCGTCCGAGCTGCCGGCGTGTCGGAGCAGGATCGTTCGCACGAGCGCGTAGCCGTGATAGCGGCGCAGTCGAGGCAGGCGGAAGAACCAGGGCGTCACGAGCACGCGCACGCCCTTGATCCGCACGGGCTCGGGATAGAGGTCGAGCCGGTCGAGGCGTGCCTTCGCGCGCCGGAGGGCCTCGCTGTGGGCCGGCATCACCGCTCGAGCGGCTGGAGGCGGAGGATCGCGCCGAGGTCCTGCGTGGGCTCGAGTTCGTAGAGGTAGTGGTGGCGGCTCGTGAGCCGGTCGACGAGCGCGCCTTCGCCCGGTGCCAGCAGGCCGCCGGCGACCGGCGGTGCCGCGGCCAGAGTCTGGAGCAGCGGCTTGTCGAGCGGCCCCGAGAGGTCCTCGCGCTGCAGGAAGACGGCTGACGCGCTGTCGTCCTCCTCGGTCGCCGGGTCCCCGAGCTCGACCGGCAGCAGCGCGATCACGGTGTCGACGCCGTCGACGTACTTGAAGGTGTAGAGCGCGACCTCGAGCGCCTCGCGGCGCAGCAGCTGGAGGCGCTCGGGCGTCGACTCGCCCTCCGCGATCGAGCAGTTGTCGCCGACGCCGCAGAACGTGTACATCACGCTCGAGCCGATCTCGACCACCTCGACGTCGTCGTCGAGCGTGGGGTTGGACGAGGCGTGCTGGATCAGCGCCGCGCGGATCGGCAGGTCGCGCACCTCCGCCGGCCCTGCGAGCAGGCCGACGAGCTGCTGCCCGCTCGGGAGCCGGTAGGCAGGGGCTACATGCGCGGCGATCGCGTCCGGATACTGGTTCTCGCGCCCGTCCGGCTGCCAGGTCGACCAGGCGACCGGGTCGGTCGGCTCGGACCGGGTGGTCAGGACGGTGAAGGCCCCGATTGCGACCCCGAGCGCGACGGCGAGGAGCACGTAGACGGCCGCGAACCGCATTCGGTACGAGGTCCGGCGCGCGCGCTCGCTTCGGGTCCGCGCCGGCTCGACGAGCGTGGGGGTCGCCGGGGCCGGCAGCTGCTCCGGACCGGCCCGGAGGGTTACATCTTCGGCCACGCGGCCTCCGAGGCGAGATCGATCTCCGGCATGGTCAGCTTGGCGTTGTCGAGGATCTCCACGAGCTCGTCGCCGAAGACCTCGCGCCGTGCGACGAGCTCGTCCGCGATCCCCGACACCGCGTCCTTGTTGTGCACGATCAGGTTGTACGCCGAGACGTACGCCTGGCCCAGGATCTGGGCGGCGAGCTTCTTCTTCTCCGGGTCGCCCAGGACGCCGGCGACCGGGTTCTCGGCGAAGGGGCCGCCACCGCTCGTCCGGTTCATGATCTGCGTGCCGATCGCGCCGAAGCGCTTCAGCACCCGCTCGCGCGCCTCCGCCTCGGTCTCGTCGTCGAGCGGCGTCACGATCACCTCGTCCGGGCCCATCGCCGACGCGCCGACCATCAGCGCGGCCTGGGCCGTCGCGGACTGGACGTCGCCGCCGACCCCGTTCGAGGTCTCGCCGTAGAAGACCCGTTCCGCCGCCATCGCGCCGAGCGTCCAGACGAGCCGGGCCACCTCGTCGCTGCGGAAGCGACTGAAGCGCTCCTCCTTCTCGAGCGCCTGGTGGTGCCCGAGGGAGCCGCCGCGCATCTTGATCGAGAGCCGGGTCGACTCCGAGCCCTTCATGAAGACGTGACCGGCGGCGGCATGTCCCGCCTCGTGCACCGCGACCGCGCGCGACTCCGACTCGATGTACTCGATCCCGATCGCCGTGCCGGACTCGATCGTCGTCATCGCCTCGACGAGGTCCCCCCACGCGAAGACATCGCGGCCGTCGTGGTGCGCGATCGTGAGCGCCATCGAGCAGACCTGGTCGATCATCGCCGGCGAGTAGCCGTTCGTGATCCGGGCGATCTCGTCGCGGCGCCGCTGCGTGTCCAGCTCGGGCTCGTGCGCTACCCGGTCGATGTACAGGTCGAAGACATCCAGCCGGTCCTGCTTCGTCGGCGTCCGGAACCAGACGTGCCGGCCCATCCGGCCCGGACGGATGAGCGCCGGGTCGAGCCGGTCGATCGGCACGTTCGTGGCGCCGATGAAGTAGATCTGCTCGGCCCGGGGGCGCGGCGGGGGCAGCCGGAGCGAGATCTTGCCGAAGCGCCGCGGGACGATGTACGACGCGTCCAGAGTGGTGTTGATTCGGTTCGTCAGCACGCGGCGCATGAAGGGCGGGTTGTCGATCCCGTCCATCACGACGAGCAGCTGGTTCAGGGCCAGCGAGCCACCGCCCATCCCCATCCCCCCGCCGGGCAGGAAGTTGCCGACGATGCCGTTGAGCCGCTGCTCGAACCCGGAGCGCGGAACGGGCCGCGACTCGCGCTCGGCGAAGAGCCGCTCCCGCCAGGCGCGCGTCTCGAGGACAAGGTCGCCGCTCGCCGTCAGCGAGCCGTTCTGCCCGTACCAGAGCAGGTCGTGGATGTCGCTCGAGGAGAAGCCGCCAGCGGCGCCGCCCGGAGCACCGCCGCCGAGCGCCTGGCGGCGCATCCCGACCGCGTCGATCTCGTCGATGAAGACGATGCACGTGCCACCCCACTTGCGCGCGAGCCGCTTCGCCTTGCGCGCGACGAAGCGGACGACGATCGCGTCGATGCCGATGAACGTCGCGGCGAAGCCGGACCCGGGGATGGACACGAAGGGCGAGTTGAATCCGGTGGCGATCGCCTTCGCGAGCATCGTCTTGCCCGTTCCCGGCGCGCCCAGAAAGAGCAGGCCGCGCTCGCGCTTGCCGCCCGCGCGCTCGAACGCGTCGCCGGACTGCCACAGGCTGACGACGCGGCGCACCTCCTCCTTCGCCTCCGCCTGGCCACGGACGTCGGCGAGCTTGACGCCCCACTCGGCGTCGCCCGGCTCGAAGCCGCGCACCTGGGAGAGGTTCATCGCGAGCAGCGGGCCGAAGAGGATGATGAAGTTGAAGATCAGGAAGATCGGCAGCATCACGAGCAGCGGCAGCGCGGCCACGATCGCGTCGACGCCGATCGCCCGCACGAAGAAGGTGCCGAGCACGCCGACGATGACGAGGAAGATTCCGGCCTTGAGCCAGAAGCGCCAGAACCAGACGCGCCGACGCGCCATCACGTCCTCTTCCCGCAGCCGCTCGGCGTCGGTGCCGAAGAGGCTGGGCCACGGGATCAGCCGGCGGAAGAAGAGGTCGACGAATCCGCGCGCCGCGACGATCAGGAGCAGCGTCGCGCCGAGCGCCTGCAGCGTGCTCCAACCCTCGTACTCGCGGAACCAGACGAAGAGCGCCGGGCTCGTGAGGACCGCGACGATCGTCGCTGCGCGCGTGAGCGTGCGCCACTGGTCGGCGAGCTCGGCCTTGGGCGAGGGCGCCGCCTGTGGAAGCGAGGCCGCCGGCTCCGCAGTTGCCATTGCAGGAATATAGGACGGGCCGCGGATACGTTCTGTTAGCCACAAGTTAAGCGCGTGTGGCGTTCGCGAGCGCGCCGCTCTCCGTTACGGTGCCCGGCATGAAATCAGCGACGCTCCACACCAGCGAAGGTCCCGTCGAGCTCGAGCTCTTCCCGGACGAGGCTCCGAAGACGGTCGAGAACTTCACGAAGCTCGTCGGAGAGGGCTTCTACGACGGGCTCAAGTTTCACCGCGTGATTCCGGACTTCATGATCCAGGGCGGCTGCCCCGAGGGCACGGGCTCAGGCGGCCCCGGCTACCAGTTCGAGGACGAGTTCAACGAGCACAAGGTCGAGAAGGGCGCCCTCGCAATGGCGAACGCGGGCCCCAACACGAACGGCAGTCAGTTCTTCATCGTCACCGCCGACGCCTGCCCGTGGCTGGACGGCAAGCACACGGTCTTCGGCAAGGTGACGTCCGGCCAGGACGTGGTCGACCGGATCTCGCTCGCCGAGCGCGACGGCCGCGACGCGCCCCGCACCGACATCACGATCGACAAGATCGACCTCTCCTAGTCGCCCTCGTCTTCCTCGTCCTCGTCGCGCTCCGGAGCGAGCACCGCCCGCTCGTCCGGGGCGTGGCGGAGGACGGTCTCGACGTAGTCCTCGAGCGCCGGCATCAGGCCGACGTCCTCGCCGCTCTCCTGCGACAGGAACCAGCGGTGCTCGAGCAGCTCGTGGAAGACCTCGGCAGCCTGGCGCTTGCCCCAGAGCTCGACCGGGATGGCCGCGATCGCCGGCTCGAAGACCTCCGCCAGCCAGCGGTAGACCGCGACCGACTCGGGTAACGGGCGTCCCTCCTGCCGCTCGAGCTCGGCGCGGAAGCGCGCGACGTCGTTCAGCAGCCGCCGCGCCTGGTTCTCCTGTGCCTGCAGGCCGGTGAGCGAGAGCAGGCGCCGACGGTGATGGCCGGGCTCGACCACGCGGGGGTTCAACCGCAGGCGATAGCCGCCGTCGTCCGCGACGAGCTCGACCTCCTCGACGTCGAAGCCGAGGTCGTTCAGGCGGTGGAGCCGCTCGTCGATCCGGTACCGGGAGTCGTCGGCGAAGGCCTCCTCGCGCGTCAGCTCGTCCCAGAGCGACTCGTAGCGGTCGACGAGCTCCGTCGCGGTCTCCTCCGGTGCCAGCTCGCCCTCGCGGCCGAGCTCGGCCTCGACATCGGTGAGCTCGCCGACGACGTTCTCCTCGGCGATCATGAGGTCGTGCCGGCGCTGGCCGTCGGAGAGGCCCGGGTAGAGCTCGCCCGTCTCGGCGTCGACGAGGTAGGCGGCGAGCGCGCCCGCGTCGCGCCGGAAGAGCGTGTTCGAGAGCGAGCAGTCGCCCCAGAAGCAGCCGCTCAGGTGCAGGCGGACGAGCAGCTCCGCCCCCGCGTCGAGCAGGCGCACGCGCAGGTCGGGCATCCCGCCGCGCGCGAAGAGCGTCCGGAACGGGAGCGAGTAGTCGAGGTGCCGCGTGATCAGGACGGGATCGAGGTCGGGGCCGCGTTCGGTGGCCACCCCGACCGCCTGCACCACCGGCACGCCCTCCTCGTCCAGGTGGCGGAGCACCCTGTACTCGTGCCGCGCCAGCTCGCCCGGCAGCTCCTTCAGCGCGTAGATCCGGGGGCCGAGCGGGCCCTCGTAGGCGACGAAGCGCACCACGTGGCGGTGGATTCCGCGGACGACCTCGACCAGCCGCTCGCTCTGCCATTCCTCGAGCGGCGTGCCCCAGGGGAGGTCGAGGAAGTCGGGATTGCCGGTTCGCGCGCGGAGCTGCAACTCAGGCTTCCCTGCGCTCGAGCTCGTGTGCCAGCGTGAGGTACATCGCGTGCGCCCAGAGAAGCGGTGAGGGCGGTGGGCCCCAGCGCTCCACCCAGGGCTCGAACATCTCCGGCGCGAGCAGATGGTCCTGCGACTGCTCCGGGAGCGCGCCGTCGGGAGCGGCATGCGCCTCGATCCAGTCGAGGCAGTCGCCGGCGCGCGCCGGCTCGGCCAGCCCGAGCATGGCGGTCAGGAGCAGCCACTCGCCGCCGCCGTAGAACGTGTCCTCGAGGTGGCGGTGCACGCCCCCGCCCGGGCTGACGAGTGCCGAGACGTCGACGGGGGCGAAGCCGAGGAAGGGGAGGACGAGGAGCGAGGCGTCGAGCCGCTTCTCCGCCACGGCGAGATCCAACTCGTCCTCGAGCCCGGCGGCGATGCACGCAAGCGTGGCCGCGTGGATCCCCGTCCGCTCCTCCCACCAGTCCACGCACGGCTGCTCGCGCACCGTCTCCAGGTGGCGGGCGGTCCGGGCAGCCGCGTTGCTCCAGCGCTGACGACGGCCGTGACGCTCGCAGTGCCTGCGCATGGCCCAGAGCCAGAGCCCCCAGCCGTCGTGCTGCCGGTGCGGCCATTCGGTCGGATCGCGCCGGCCGTCGAGCGTGTAGCGCGCTTCGAAGCCGAGCCCCGCCTCGACGATGCGCGCGACCCAGTCGAAGAACGACTCGGCGCTCTCAACCTCGCCGACGCGGCTCATCGCATCGGCGATGAACGAGCCGTCGCGCAGCCACGAGTAAGCGTACGGCGGGAAGGTCGGCGAAGCGATGTACCCGCCCCCGGGCGACTGCCCGGCGCGGATGATCTCCACGCTGCGCCGGCGCAGGTCACTCGAGGTCGTCGAAGCGTCCATGGATGAAGGCCTCGGGCCTCCGGTCGAGCTGGTTGTCGTCGAGCTCGGCCACGGCGTAGTAGTGCGAGACGATTCCGTGGCCGGCCCGCGTCGGGTTGCCGGAAGTGTCCGCACGCGTGCCGGTGACGCTGTTCTCGCTGATCGAGCAGTGCGACCAGTCGCCGCAGAAGATCCCGACGCCCGTTGCATCCTGGACGACGTTCCGGTCGACGGAGCCCATCGACATCTCCGTCACGGCGATCGCGCGCAAGGTCGTTCCCGTCACCCGGTTCTCGCGGAAGTCGACCATGGCGAGGTGCGAGACGATGCCCTCGCTCCCGCCGCGAACGAGACAGCGCTCGACGCGGCTCGGCGGCAGGCTCATCGCGAAGGAGATGTCGATGCCCTGCGCGCCCGCGACGTCGGGAGAGTCGACCACGCAGTCGCGGACGACGAGCGAGCTGCGCCGCGCGCTGATCCCGTCCATGGCCGCGCCGGCGACCCGCACGTCCTCGAGCACGACGTCCTCGCTGTCGCGCACCTCGATCCCGATCTCGCCGCCGAAGACGGTCAGGTCGCGCACCGTCACGTCGTCGGAGCGGATGAGGATGCCGCCGCGAACGACGGCACCGCCTCCCTCCAGGACCTGCGGGCGGTCGAGGACGAGCGGGCCTGCGACCGTGCCGCCGTTCAGATGGACGACGGGCGGCTCGGCGGCCCAGGCAGCGCCGAGGACGGCCAGGAGCGCGACGGGTGCGGCCGCGGCGAGCGTGTAGCCGCCGCGGCCGAGCTCGCCGCCCTCGTCGGCGTAGGCGAGGTGGAGCGTCGGCAGGACGGCGTGGCCGATCACCTGCGACAGCAGCCACGAGAGGACGAAGAACCAGAGCGCAGGGCGGAGCGGTGCCGCCACGTCGAGCCTCCAGACGAGCGCCATCGTGAGCCCGAGCTCGAGCAGCCCCAGCGGCAGTGCCGCCCAACCGGGCTGGTAGGGAAGCAGGCGGTGATAGAGCGTCGCGTCGAGCGCGAGTCCCACGGCGACCATGGCCGCCGTGAGCTGGAGCGGCCACCACGTCCCAATGAGCGGCGAGAGCACCGCGGCGACGAGGAACGCCGGGGCCGTCGCCGCCAGCCGCGTCTCGAGACGTCCTCTCAGCGTGTACGACATCGCGCCACCTTCGAGGCAAAGCGCCGCGCCGCGAACTTCATCCCCACGAGCGTGTCCGCGGCCGGGTACGCCCACTGCGCAGGCACCCCGGCGAGCGCGAGCGTGCGGCCGGAGTCGGTGAGCGCCGGCACCGTCGAGTCGTCAGCGAGCACGATCCAGCGCTCCTCGGTCTCCAGCCCGTGCTCCTGCACGAGTCGGCGCAGGAGGGGGTCGTGCTCGAATCCGCGCCGGAAGCCGGTGGCGCAGATGATCTGATCCGCGCCGTCCACCTCCGGCTCGACCCGGAAGCGTCCCTCGCGAGCGGCCCGCTCGACGGGCTCGTCCCAGCTGCGTCCCGGCGGGTAGGAGGGCGCGCCGAAGGAGCGCAGGAGCTCTGCTCGCCGGGCCTGCGGCGCGGCGCGGAAGCCGGCGAGCCCGCGCTTGGAGAAGAGCGGTCGCGCGACGTTCAGCGGGCGGCGTGCGGGCTCGCGGCGGCGCACGGAGACGACCTCCGAGCCGGCCGCGAGCGCGTTCAGCCACTCGGTCGCCGCCGCCATCCCGGCGCCGACCACCGCTACGCGAGCGGCGTACTCGTGCGGCGCATAGGCGTGGACCGTGCGCGGGTCGTGCTCGAGCTCCGGTGGCAGCGCGAGACCCGGATGCCCCGGCGCGAGCAGGACGTGGCGGAAGGTGCCGTGCGCATCGAGCTCGAAGCCGCCGTCGACCGCCCGGACCTGCTCCACATGGGCCTGCCGCCGGCTTTCGTCCCAGCCGCTCCGGTCGCGCAGCTCGTCGACGTGGCGGAGGAACTCGTCGACCGTCGGTCGGTAGCGGTCGCAGACGCTCAGGAGGAGCGGGACCGTCGTCCGGCGCCGCGCCGCCTCCCGCGCGGCGAGGCCGGGGAAGCTGGCCGGGTAGCAGTGGCCGTCGCTCTCGGAGCGCATGCGCTGCTGACGGATCGCGGCCGCACGCAGGCGCCACGGCCCGGCCGGATCGTCCGTGTCGCCGAAGACGGCGATCTCCTCCGGGTCGAGCCCGGCGTGACGCAGCGTCGTGTACGCGACGAAGCCGCCTAACCCGGAACCGACGACGGCGCACCGCGCCATCCGCGTTACTTGACGGAGCCGGCGAGCAGGCCCTGAACGAAGTAGCGCTGGAAGGCGGCGAAGATGATCAGCGGCACGATCGCCGAGAAGAACGCCGCCGGCGCGATCACGTCGAGGTTCGAGCCGAACTGACGCAGCTGCGAGTTGATCTCCGGTGCGATCGGCTGGTTGTTCTGGGCCATCACGAGCCCGATCAGCAGGTCGTTCCAGACGAAGAGCACCTGGAAGATCGCGAGCGACGCGATCGCGGGGAGCCCGAGCGGAAGCACGACCTTGAAGAACAGCCGGATCTCGGACGCTCCGTCGATCCGCGCAGCCTCCATCAGGTCGCGTGGGATCCCGGCGAAGAAGTTGCGTAACAGGAAGATCGCGAAGGGCAGCGCGAAGGCGGAGTGGAAGAGGATCAGGCCCGGGATCGTGTCGAAGAGGCTGAAGCGGTTGTAGAGCGAGAACATCGGGATCAGCGCCATCTGGATCGGAACGACGAGCAGCGCGACGACGGCGAGGAAGACCCAGTCGCGACCGGGGAAGTCGATCCAGGCGAGGGCATAGGCGGCGAGAGACGCGACGAGGATCGGCAGGATCGTCGCGCCCAGGGTGACCTGGGCCGTGATGACGAGCGCGCCGACGATGTCGTCGTCGTTGAACATGTCCTGGTAGTTCTGGAGCGTCCAGGCGCTCGGCGTGAAGAGGAAGTTCCACCAGCCGCCCTCGGCCTGGTCGGACGGCGTCAGCAGCGAGGTGATGAAGAGCCCGGCCGTCGGGATCAGCCAGAGGATCGCGATCAGCATCAGTACGAGGTGGACCGGCGCCTTCGCGAGCGCGCGGACGATTTTCGTGCCGAAGCCCTCCTCCACCACGACGGGCGGCTGCTCGACGGCTGTTGCCACTACTTGACCTCCGCTCGGAAGCGCCGGACGTTGACGATGAGGAAGGGGATGAAGAGCAGGAACAGGAACGTCGCGATCGCGGAGCCGAGCCCGAAGAGGTTCTGGCCCGAGAACGCGCGCCGCCACATCTCGAACGCGAGCAGCGTCGCGTCGTTGCGGCTCGAGCCCGGTGCGATCGAGAGGATCAGGTCGAAGACCTTCAGCACCGAGATGATCTGCGTCACGAAGACGACCGTCAGGACGGGCGCGAGCAGCGGCACCGTGATCCGACGGAAGACCTGGAACTCGGTCGCGCCGTCGGTGCGAGCCGCCTCGAGCGTGTCGCGCGGGATCGCGGAGAGGCCGGCGGCGGTGATCACCATCGCGAAGCCGGCGGAGACCCAGATGTAGGCGATCATGATCGCGGGCGTGATCAGGCTCGGACCAAGCCAGCTGAAGCCCTCGAACGGCTCGGCGAAGGTCTCCGACGCGATCGCGACGCGGTACTCGCCCTCTTCCACGTCTTCGAAGGCAAAGGTGCCGTCGTCCTCGGTCGTGGCGGACTCGACGGAGCTTCCGCCCTCGGCCTCGCGCAGCTCGACCGTCACGCCCGGCAACCCGATCTCCTCGCTCTCGACCTCGCCCGGTGTGCCACCGCCCGGCTTGAAGTCCCGCCAGACGACGCCCGTGATCCCGCCCTGCAGGGGCTCCGGTTGCACCGCCTCGGCCGCGTCCTCGGGAATCTCCTCCGCGCTGATCGCCGTCAGGCCGAGCAGGGCGACGTCGCCGGGCGCGACCGGCTCCTGGAGCGTGAGGCCGCCTTCCGGCGTGCCCGTGAGCGCGTCCGTCGACGGTCGGGCAGACGAGAGGACGCCCTTCTCGCTGACAATCCCCTGCACGCCGACGATCGCCGCGTTGATCGCACCCCGCTCGGGATCCTCCTGGTACATGATCCGCCAGATCACGCCGACCGCGAAGAGCGAGACGGCGAGCGGGATGAAGACGGCGATCTTGAACGCCGGCGCCCAGCGGACCCTCTCCGTGAGGACGGCGAAGACGAGCCCGACGGCCGTGACGCCCGCCGGGATGACGAGCACCCAGAGGACGTTGTTCTTGATCGCCGTTTGCACCGACTCGTCGGTGAACATCCGCTCGTAGTTGTCGAGGCCGACGAACTCGTCGCCGCGGTCGCTGAAGAGGCTCCGCCACATCGTCGCGAACGTCGGGTAGACGACCCAGATGCCGAGGAAGAACGCTGCCGGCGCCAGAAAGGCGAACGGCAGCAGCAGGCCCCGCCAGACGGATTCCTTCGGAGCGGCCGGAGTCCCCTCCTCGGGAGGGAACTCCGGCCTGATCGCGGTACTGCTCAACGGCTGAACGCGCTAGCCGTATGCCTTGGCCGCGGCGGCCTCGAGTGCGTCTGCCGTGCCCTGCACGTCGTCCGGATTCCGCAGGAAGTCCTGGAGGATGCTGAACATGGCATCGCTCCCGAACGCCGCGGGCTGGAGGTCGGAGAGGTCGAAGCGGAAGTCGCTTCCGCTCAGCCCCTCGGCAGCGCCTCTCGTCACGTCATCGGGATACACGCTTGGATCGACGTTCTTGTTCGGCGCGGTGAAGCCGCCGCGCTCCGCCCAGATCTCCTGTGCCTCGGGCGTCGCCAGGTACTCGATCAGCGCCCGCGCAGCCGGGCTGTCCGTGAACATGACGAGCACGTCCCCGGCGCCGACGACGGCACCTTCGTCGTTGTCGTCGAGGGCCGGGAACGGGTAGACGTTGAACCCGGTCTCGGGCTCGGCCGTGGTCTCCGCCGAGATGACGCCGGCCACGAAGTCACCTTCGATCACCTGCGCCGCCTTCGGCGGATCGGCGTACACCTGCGAGACCGAGGTGGGGAAGTCGGTCTGGAGCGCCCCGCTCGTGCCGCCCGCGATGTTGTCGGTGTCACCGAAGACCTTGGCCATCTCGGTGAGCGTCTGGGTGACGGACTCGTCCGTCCAGGCGATGTCGTGCGTCGCGAGCTGGTCGTACTTCTCGGGCCCGGCCAGGCGCAGGTAGATGTTCTCGAACAGATCCGTGAGCGTCCATCCGTCGGAGCCGCCGATCGAGTAGGCGGGCGTGCCGCTGGCGGCGAGCGTCTCGGCGTTCGAGAGGAACGTCTCCCAGTCCTCGGGTGGCTCGACGCCGGCGCCGTCGAAGGTCTGGACGTTGTACCAGACCGTCGACTTGTTGACGCCCTTGAAGAAGACGCCGTACAGCTCGCCGTCGACACTGCCTGCGGTCAGCCAACCCTCCGCGTAGTTGTCCTCGATCGTCGCCTGGGCGAAGTCGAGCGGCGTCAGTGCGTCCCGGCCCACGAAGTCGGCCATGATTCCGGGCGACGGAAGTGCCGCGACGTCGGGTGGATTGCCGCCCTCGACCGACGTGGACAGCACGGTGGCCGGATCTGCAGCCGACTGGTAGCTGACGTCGACGTCGGGGTTCTCCTCGGTGAAGCCGTCGAGCACGGCCTGGAAGGCCTCGCCCTCGGCGCCCGTCCACACCGCGAGGACGTTGATCGAGCCGGAGACGGCCTCTTCCTCGGTCGTCTCCTCGGCGGTGGTGGCACTTGCGTCTCCGTCGTCGTCGTCGTCCCCGCCGCAGCCCGCCGCAAGAAATGCGAGCGCCGCCACGAGCAGGGCGAGCAGGATGAACCGCTGTTTCGTCATGCGTTCGTTTCCTCTCTTTCGGTCCCGTCATAGATGCCCAGCCCACTCTCGGGCTCGAAGAAATGGAGCGCGCGTGTATCGACGGCGACCTCGATCGTGTCGCCGCTGCCGACTTTCGAGCGGGCGCCGAACCGGCCCACCATCGCCGCGCCGCCTTCGCCGCTGAGCTCGCCGAGGCCCTCGGTTCCGGCGTCCTTGGCGAGCTCGCGCACGTCCTCGGTGGCGGCGGGTGCGGCGTCGATCCTGAAGTGCACCATCACCTCGGAGCCGAGCGCCTCCGTCAGTGTCACACCGCCCTTGAGCCGTTGCTGCTCGGTGCCCTCGGTCTCGAGGGAAGCGTCCTCGAGGTCCTCGGGACGAATGCCGAGCACGAGCTTCTTGCCCGTGTACGCCCGGAGCCCCGGGCGCGCCGAGCGCGTCTCCGGGCCGAGCACGATCTCGTTCTCGCCGAGGACGGCAACGAGGTCGCCGTTTCGCTGTTCCAGCGTCGCTTCGACGAGGTTCATCGCGGGGCTGCCGATGAAGCCGCCGACGAAGAGGTTGACGGGGCGGTCGTACAGCTCCTGGGGAGCGGCGACCTGCTGCAGCTCGCCCTTGCGCATGACCGCGACGCGATCGCCCATCGTCATCGCCTCGACCTGGTCGTGGGTGACGTAGACGGTGGTCGTGCCGAGATCGGTCTGGAGCTGGGAGATCTCAGCGCGCATCTGCACGCGGAGCTTCGCGTCCAGGTTCGAGAGCGGCTCGTCCATCAGGAACGCCTTCGGCTGCCGCACGATCGCGCGCCCCATCGCAACGCGCTGGCGCTGGCCGCCCGAGAGCGCGCGTGGCTTGCGACTGAGGTACTCCGTCAGCCCGAGCAGCTCGGCCGCCTTCTGCACGCGCTCGCGCACCTCTTCCTTGGGCGTCTTCTTCAGCTTGAGCCCGAAGGCGATGTTGTCGTACACGCTCAGATGGGGGTAGAGCGCGTAGCTCTGGAAGACCATCGCGATGTCGCGGTCGCGCGGCGGCACGTGGTTGACGACCGTGTCGCCGATCTTCAGCACGCCCTCCGAGATGTCCTCCAGCCCGGCCACCATCCGGAGCGCCGTCGTCTTGCCGCAGCCGGACGGGCCGACGAGCACCATGAACTCGCCGTCCTGGATCTCGAGATCGAATCGATTGACCGCGCGCGTTCCGTCCGCGTAGATCTTGCTCACACCGTCGAACTGGACGCCGGCCACGTTGGCGGGAGTTTCCCATATCGGGCCGCGATGTAAACGGATCGTCCAAGAACGCTGCGCTACGGTGCCCCTGATGGCGGGGCACGTTCATGCTCGCTCGGGGACGCGCGCACTCTTCCTCGCGCTTCTGCTCGTGCTCGGCTTCGCCGTCGTGGAGCTGGGCGCGTCCCTGCTCGCGGGCTCGCTGGCGTTGCTCGCCGACGCGGGTCACATGTTCTCGGACTCGCTTGCGCTCGGTCTTGCGCTCTTCGCGGCCTGGCTCGCTCGGCGGCCGGCGACGCCCGAGCGGAGCTTCGGCTGGCGTCGCGCCGAGATCCTCGCAGCGCTCGCGAACGCGCTCATCCTGATCGTGCTCGGGCTCTGGATCGTCGTCGAGGCGGTGCGCCGCCTGGGTGACCCACCCACCGTCGAGGGCGGCTGGGTGCTGGTGACGGGCGTGGTGGGGCTCGGCGTCAACCTCGCCGCCGCGTGGCTTCTCCACGGGGCCGGAGACGGCCTCAACGTCCGCGCAGCGCTGCTGCACGTGCTCGCCGACCTCGCCTCGTCGGTGGGTGTCGTCCTCGCCGGGCTCGTCGTCCTCGCGACCGGCTGGCAGGGCGCGGACCCGCTCGCCGGCCTGCTGATCGGCCTGCTCGTGCTGGCGAGCACCGTGGGGATCGTCCGGGAGTCGATCGGGATCCTGCTCGAGGGCACGCCTGCCGGGATCGACCCACGTGCCGTCGGCGCGGCGATGGGATCGGCGCCCGGGGTGGTCGGCGTGCACGACCTGCACATCTGGACGATCACGTCCGGCTTCCCGGCGCTGTCGGCACACGTGCTCGTCGAGCCGCGGGCCGACTGCCATGCGATCCGCCGCGAGCTGGAGGTGCTGCTCCGCGACCGCTTCGAGCTCACGCACACGACCTTGCAGGTCGAGCACGCGCCCGGGCTCGTGTCGCTCTCGCGTTAGGCTCGCGCCGTGGATCTCGCCGGCAAGACAGCGATCGTCACGGGTGCCTCGAGCGGGATCGGCGCCGCCATCGCGACGGCGCTGCGGGACGCGGGCGTGCGCGTCGCGGGCGGCGCGCGCCGGGTCGAGCAGCTCGAGACCGAGGTGGTGCTTCCGCTCGACGTCACCGACCCGGAGAGCTGTGAGCGCTTCGTCGCTGACGCCGTGGCCGAGCTCCGCGGGCTCGACATCCTCGTCAACAACGCGGGCCTCGCGCTCGGCCGCGATCCCTTCGACGACTCGACGGAGGCCGACGAGGAGGTCGTCCTCGAGACGAACGTCCACGGCCTGATCCGGATGACGCGCCTCTGCCTGCCGCATTTTTCTGGCGGACCGAGGCGCGACGGCGGGCACATCGTGAACATGGGCTCCGTCGCCGGGATGGCGGCCTATCCGAATGGCGCGCTCTACGTAACCTCGAAGTTCGCGGTGCACGGCTTCACGCAGGCGCTGCGCGAGGACCTGCTCGGCCGGCCGATCCGGCTCACGAACGTCGCGCCCGGGCTCGTGGAGACGGACTTCTCGCGCGTCCGCTTCCGCGGGGACGAGGAGGTCGCGCGCAGCGTCTACGAGGGTGTTGCCCTGGGCGGGGCGATGCAGCCGGCGGACGTCGCCGACTGCGTGCTCTTCGCGCTGACGCGTCCTGCGCACGTGAACGTGGACGAGATCGTCGTGAAGGCGCTCGCCCAGTCGAGCGGCGCCCGCATCCTCCGCGAGGAGTGAGGCTCCGAAGCCAGTACGACCGCGAGATCCTTCGGCTCGCGGTCCCCGCGCTCGGCGCGCTCGCGGCCGAGCCGCTCTACATCCTCGTGGACACCGCCGTCGTCGGGCATCTCGGGCGCGAGCAGCTCGCTGCGCTCGGGGTCTCGGCGGTCGTGCTGACGACGCTGTTCGCGATCTTCAACTTCCTTCAGTACGGGACGACGGCCCAGGTCGGGCGGGCGTCGGGTGCGGGGCAGGAGGAGGCGGCCAGGCGGCTCGGAGCGCAGACGCTCTGGCTCTGCCTCGCGGTCGGCATCGCGCTCGCGGTCGGTGTCGAAGCGCTGGCGCCGCAGATCGTGCGCGCCATGGGCGCCGACGGCGACGCGGCCGACTACGCCGTCTCGTACCTGCGGATCGTCTCCCTCGGCCTGCCTGCGGTATTCGTCACGATCGGGTCGCAGGGATACCTGCGCGGTGTCGCCGACTTGCGCACGCCCGTCGCGATCCTCGCCGCCGGCAACGCGATCAACGTCGTCCTCAACATCACCTTCGTCTACGGGCTGGACTGGGGGATCGAAGGCTCCGCGATCGCGACGGTGATCGGCCAGACCGGGATGGGCGCGGCGTTCGTGGTCGCGCTGCTCCGCTCGGCGGGGCACGACCTCCGCCCGCGGCCGGCCCTGATGCGACGGCTGATCTCGGTCGGCCGCTACATCTTCGTGCGCACGCTGGCGCTCATGTCCGCGTTCCTGCTGGCCGGCGCGATCGTGACGCGCTTCGGCGACGCGTCGATCGGGGCGCACCAGATCGCCTTCCAGCTCTGGCTCTTCCTCGCGCTCGTGCTCGACTCGATCGCGATCGCGGGGCAGGTGCTGGTCGGCCGAGGGCTCGGCGCGGGGGATACGCAACGGGCCTACGACGCGAGCGCGCGGATGATCTGGCTCGCGGTCTACGCCGGCGGAGTCTTCGCTGCCGTGCTCCTGCTGCTCGAAAGCGTGCTCCCGCGCGTGTTCACGAGCGACGAGCTCGTGCTCGAGCGGGCGGGCGCGATCTGGCTCCTGTTCGCCCTGATGCAGCCGCTGAACGGGGCCGTCTTCGCACTGGACGGGATCCTGATCGGCGCCGGCGACGGGCCGTACCTCGCCTGGTCGATGGTGGGTGCGTTCTTCGTCTCGGCGGCGGTGGCGCTGGCCGCGGTCGCCTTCGACTGGGGCATCGTCGGCGTCTGGTCGGCGCTCGTCGTCCTGATCGTCGTCCGCTTCGCGCTCATGTGGCACCGGTTCGCGAGCCGCCGCTGGCTCGTCACAGGGTGGACGTGAGGGGCTCGAGCACAGGCTTACGCTCGAGCCGCTGGACGTCGCGGACGAGCAGCACGGGCAGTGTGGCGGCAACCGCCACCCCGGCGGCCGCCCAGAGGGTCGTCTGGACGCCGAGCACCTCCGCCACCGGCCCGGCGACGGCGTATCCGATCGGCACGAGCGCGATCGAGCCGACCATGTCGTACGAGTAGAGGCGGGAGAGCATCTCGCCGCGGGATCTGCTGCTGCATCGTCGTGTCCCAGAGGATCGCCGAACATCTCGATCCCGACCCCGGCCAGGAACGCCGCCCCGACGATCACGGGCAGCGCGGCGGGAATCCGAGCGTGACGAGCACACCGGGCATGAGCAGGATCGCGAGCGTCGCCGCGAGCAGCATCCGCCGGGGCTGGAACCGCAGCCCACCAACCCGCCGGCGACCATCCCCACGGCCTGCGCCGCGACGATCAGTCCCCAGTCCCTCGCGCCGCCGAGCTCCTCCTCCGCCACCACCGGTCCGAGCACGTTGAACGCGCCGCTCTCGACGGCGTTCACGAACGAGAACTGCAGCACGATCACCCAGAGCCAGGTGCGCGCACGAAACTCCTTCCAGCCGACGGCGAGGTCGGCCAGGAAGTTCGTGCTCTCGAGCCGCAGCGAAGCCGGCAGGCGCATCGCGCCGATGAAGACCGCACCGACGAAGAACGTGACCGAGTCGATCGCGATCGCCGTGCCCGAGCCGAACGCCGCGACGAGCAGGCCGCCGAGCGCTGCGCCGCCGATGAACGAGCCGTTGAGGACGAGGCGGAGGAGCGCGTTCGCCTGCTGCAGGAGCCCTGGCGGCACGGTTTGCGGCACGATCCCCTGCGAGGCCGGGAAGAAGAACGCGGTCGACGTTCCGTTCACGATCCCGAAGCGCGACGAGATGCCAGATCTCGGCGTCCCCGGTGATGCAGCAGCACCGCCACTGCAGCCTGGCTCGCGCCGCTGACGAGGTCCGAAGCGACCATCACGCGCTGACGCGGCAGCCGGTCGGCCCAGATGCCGCCGACGAGCAGGAAGAGGAGCTGCGGGACCAGCACGCGCCGCGAGCACGAGGCCGAGGTCCGTCTTCGACCCGGTCATGTCGAGGACGGCGAACGCGAGCGCGACCGGAGCCATCGCGCTGCCGAGGATCGTCGTCGACGCGGCCGACGAAGAGAAGCCGGAACTCGCGGTGGCGGAGCGGCGCGAGGCTGCGGTCACGCGCGCTGTTGCTCCCAGTACCGGGCCAGCCCTGCGTACGACTGCCAGAAGGGCATCGCGCGATCGTAAGCGTCCGCCTCGGCCGGCGGCAGGTCGGCCTTGCCCGCGGCGACGAACTCCTCTTCGCTCGCGCCGCGCTCGACCCGTCCGGCCCACGTCGCCAGGCGCTCCCGCAGCTCCGAGAGGTGGCGCTCGACGTCGTCGGCGAGCCCGAAGTGGATCAGCGCGAGCCGTTCGGGGCGGCGCCTCTCGATCTCACCCAGCGTGCCCTCCCAGGCAGCCAGATCGACGTCGGGAGGCGGCGTCGGCGGCAGGACGCTGCGGGCCGGCTGGATGCGGACCCCGGCCGCGTCCCCCGCGTAGAGCGTCGTCCCGTCGAAGTAGCAGACGTGGTGCGACGCGTGCCCCGGCGAGGGGAAGCACTCGAGCCCGAGCACGCGCTCGCCCACGACGTGGACGTTCCCCTCGGGAACGGGTGCGAGCTCACCCCAGAGGGGGTCGAAGGTGTCGCCGTAGAGCCGTCGCGCGCTCCGCTCCAGCCGGCTCGGGTCGACGAGATGCGGTGCGCCGATCTCCGAGACGTGCACCTGGAGCTGCGGGTTGCGGCGGACGAGCGTGCCTGCGCCCCCCGCGTGGTCGAGGTGAATGTGGGAGAGCAGCAGGTGCCGGACGTCGGCGAGCTCGTGGCCGCGTTCGGCGAGTCCGGCTTCGAGCGCGTCGAGGCAGCTCGCCGGCCCGCAGTCGAAGAGCGCGAGCCCGTCGTCCGAGTCGACGAGGTAGACGCCGATCGAGCGCGCTGCGCCGCCGTGCAGGAGATCGATCGGCTCGCCCAAAGCGACCGGCTGTTACTTGGCGTGGGTCGCGGCGGGGACGAGCGCGGCTTCGAGATCGGCGATCAGGTCGTCCACGGACTCGATCCCGACGGAGAGGCGCACGAGGTTCTTCGGCGCTGCGAACGGCGCGTCGGCGGTCGAGGCGTGCGTCATGCGCGCCGGGTGCTCGATCAGGCTCTCGACGCCGCCGAGCGACTCCGCCAGCAGGAACAGCTTCGTGCGCGCGACGAGCTCGACGGCCTCCTCCTCCGACTCGGTGAGGAAGGAGATCATGCCGCCGAAGTCGCGCATCTGGCGCTTGGCGATCTCGTGGCCGGGATGCTCCGGCAGGCCGGGGTAGAGCACCTGTGTGACAGACGGCTGCTCCTGAAGCCAGGCCGCGATCGCGCGCGCGTTCGCGCAGTGCCGATCCATGCGAACGGCGAGCGTCTTCAGGCCGCGCAGCACGAGCCATGAGTCGAACGGCCCCGGCACGGCGCCGAGGGACTTCTGCAGGAAGTACAGGCGCTCCGCGATCGTGGGGTCGTTCGTGCCCGTGAAACCGCCCACGACGTCGGAGTGCCCGCCGAGGTATTTGGTGGTCGAGTGCAGGACGACGTCGGCGCCGAGGTCGAGCGGGCTCTGCAGGTACGGCGTCGCGAAGGTGTTGTCGACGACGAGGATCGCGCCCGCGGCGTGCGCGGCGTTGGCGGCGGCGCGGATGTCGACCACGTTCAGGAGCGGGTTCGACGGGGTCTCGAGCCAGACCATGCGCGTGCGCTCGTCGAGGTGCTCGTCGAGGTTCGCGAACTCGGCGGCCGGCAGGTAGTCGAAGAGGTAGCCCTTGGGCTCGTACACCTGCGAGGTCATCCGGTAGACGCCCCCGTAGACGTCCGCGATCAGGACGACGCGCTCGCCCGGGTTGACGAGGTGCATCAGCGTGGTCGTCGCGCCGAGGCCGGACGAGAACGCGATTCCGTGCTGCGCGTTCTCGAGCGAGGCGAGCGCGGTCTGCAGCGCGGTCCGGGTGGGGTTCCCGACGCGCGAGTAGTCGTAGCCCTTGTTGACGCCGACGGCCTCCTGCACGTACGTCGTCGTCTGGTAGATCGGCGTGATCACCGCGCCGGTCGCGGGATCCGGCTCCTGGCCGTCGTGAATGGCGCGGGTCTCGAAGTTCACGTGGTGATGGTATCGGCGCCGAGCCAGCTGCCGAGGTCGGCGAGGGCCTCGTCGAGCCGCGACGTGTCGCCCCACGCGCCCAGCAGCTCGAGCGTGCGGGTCTTCCGGTCGAAGCGCGGCTCCGCCCGTCCGACAACCTGGTCTCCGACGAGCAGCGGCAGCACGTAGTAGCCGTACTCGCGCTTCGGCTTCGGCACGTAGATCTCGAGCCGGTAGCGGAAGTCCCAGAGCGCCTCGGCGCGGTCGCGGTCGTACACCAGCCGGTCGAAGGGGGAGAGGAGGACGGCGCGGTCCGGCACGTTGCCGTCGACCGCGTCCGGATGGGCTTCCCACTCGCCCTTCACGAGCCGCACGCCCTGCGTCCGGAAGTGCCGGTCGGCGCGGATGCGCTCCGCCTGGGGCACCGTGATCGTCTCCGTCTCGGGCCACGTGCGTGAGGTGAGGTCCCAGAGCCGTGCGTTGCCCTGTCGTCCGGCGACGGTGACCTCGCCGTAGAGATGAAGCGAGAGGAGCATCAGCCCGACCATGCGCGGGCCCCACCAGCGGTGGTCGCGCCGCTCGCCCTTGGAGCGGTCCTCGAGCTCGCGGGAGGGGAGCGGGCCACGTCGCTCGAGCTCGCGCATGACGTAGCGGCGGAACGCGCGGTTCTCGGCCAGGAACTCGTGCACCCAGCGCTCGTGCTTGTAGTGGTGGGAGCGCCTGAAGTGGCGGATCCGGGCCTTCACGAGCGGCAGGTCCTCGAGTGGGTAGATGAAGGCGTTCCACTCGAAGAGCGAGCGCTCCTCCCAGAGCTGCCGGTCGAGCTCCGCGCGGTCGTAGCCCGGCCCCAGGCGGCTGAAGAGGACGAGGTGCTGCGGTCTCTCGACCGGCTGGATCACGTCGATCTGCAGGAAGCCGAGCGCTCGCACCGTTGAGCGCACGTCCGTTGCGGTGCCGTCGAGCCCCTGCGCCCGCACCGCGATCCGCCGCGCCTCCTCGATGCTCACCTTCACGGGCGTCGTCTTCACCTGGACACCTGCTCGAGCCCGATCGAGCGCGCGAGCCGGTGGAGCGCCCCGTCGAGCGCGTCGTCGAGCGCTGCCGACGGGCGGACGCCTTCCTCGCGGTGGAAGGCCTTCACGACCAGCGTGCCCTCGGCTCGCTCCGACTTGAGGTCGACCCGCCCGGCGATCCGATCCCCGCGGAGGAACGGGAGCACGTAGTAGCCGTACCGGCGCTGCGGCTGGGGCTTGTAGACCTCGATCAGGTGGTCGAACCCGAGGATGCGGCGCGCGAAGGGGCGGTCCCAGAGCAGGTTGTCGAACGGGGAAAGCAGCACGGCAGCCCGGGGAGCGGAGGGCGCGAGGTCGGTGCCTGCGTCGACGAGCACGTCGGCGCCGCCGTCGTCCACCGCCAGGCGGCGGAGCAGGCCGTCCTCGACCAGGTTCGCAACGGTCGGGCGCACGGTCGCGGCGCCGCCTCTCAGGCGCCAGTGCTCGACGATGCCCGACTCGGTGAGGGCGCCGCGCGCCCGCACCGCCCGGAGAGCCAGTTCGCGCAGCCGCTCTGGCTCGGGCGGGACCGGCGCCGCCAGCACCTTCGCCGGGAGCACGCGCTCGGGCAGGTCGTAGAGGCGTTGGAAGCCCTGCCGTCCACCGACGACGAGGTCACCGTGGTTCCAGAGCAGCTCGAGCATCGCCTTGGCCGGCTTCCAGTTCCACATCCCGCCGCCTGCCGAGCCCTCGAAATGCCGCGAGCCGAGCGGCCCGCGCGCCGCGATCTCGCCCAGGATCTCCTCCCTCAGGTGCGGGTGCGTCCGCTCGACCTTCCCGTACCACTCTCTCCCGCCGTTCTGCATCGCGGGCCGGAAGAGCGGCCAGTCCGCGACCGGCAGCAGGCAGGCCTCGTGCGCCCAGTACTCGAAGATGCGGCCCGACGCGAGCAGCTCCGAGACGGCCGCGGGCGGATAGGCGCCGATCCGGGAGGAGAGCGCGAGCCGGTGGCTGCGGTCGACCGTGGAGATCGAGTCGAGCTGCACACAGGAGAGCCGTCCGATCGCCGTCTCCACGTCCTCGGGGCCGGCGCGGCGGAACCGGCCCGAATAGCCCTGCGCCGCGATCGCGATCCGCCGGACCGCGGTCGTGCCGATCGTCTCCTCGCCGCTCATCGTCCGATTCTCGCCGCAGCGACGAGTACGGTGCAGCGCGAATGGAGACCTTCGAGCAGTTCGTGCGCGGGCAGCTGCCCGCACCGCCTGCCCGCCTCCTGGAGGTGGGGAGTGGTCAGGGCGAGCTGACGATCGCGCTCGCGATCGCCGGCTACGACATCGTCGGCATCGATCCCATGGCCCCGCACGGGGAGCTCTTCCGCCGGCTCACGCTCGACGACCTGGACGAGACGGAGCGCTACGACGCCGTCGTCGCCGCCAGATCGCTGCACCACATCCGCGACCTCGACGCGGCGCTCGAGAAGATCGCGACGCTGCTCGAGCGCGACGGCCTGCTCCTCGTCGACGAGTTCGCCTGGGACCTGCTCGACGAGCCGACCCTCGACTGGCTCTGGGGTCAGCGGCGCGCGCTCGCGGCGGCGGGCGGGGACCCGGCGCCGGAGTCCCGCGAGGAGCTGCGGGCGGAGTGGGAGGCCGACCACCTCGGCCTGCACGGCTACGACGCGCTGCGCCGCGCGCTCGACGAGCGCTTTCGCGCGGAGGTGTTCGTGCGGACGCCGCACCTGTACCGGCTCCTCGGCGGAGCCTCCTCCGAAGTGCTGGAGCAGGCGCTCGTCGACGCCGACGGGATCCGTGCGCTCGGCTTCCGCTACGCCGGCAGACCGCGCTGAACAGCCCGCAGCGAGCACGGGCAAGCCCGCGCTCGCGCGAAGACCCCTAAAGGGGCCGCTTCGCGGCCCGCCGTGCCGCAACCCAATAGGGGCAGGTGGATTCACCCGAATCGGGGAGGGCGGCTCGCCTGAAGCAGGTCTCCGGCCGGGCCGAGGGCCGCGCCGATAGGGAGAGGGCACGTCGAGACGACCCACCCTGCGGAGGAACACATGACCTCGACCCTCACCTCGAGCGCCCAACGGCTGACGCCGTCTGCAGCCGAGGCCCTGTGGCGAAACTGGAAGCACGATCGCGACAGCGCCTCGCGTGACCGGCTGATCCTGTCCTACGCGCCGATGGTGCGGTACATCGCGTCGCGCAAGCTGCGCGAGCTGCCGGGGCATTGCGACCTGGACGACCTCGCCTCCTCCGGTCTCGTCGCGCTGATGGAGGCGATCGACCGCTTCGATCCCGCCAAGGGCGCGTCCTTCGAGCAGTACGCCTGGACTCGCGTCGCCGGCGCGCTCGTCGACGAGCTGCGGCGACAGGACTGGGCCTCGCGCTCCGTGCGCCGCACGGGTCGCAGGATCGAGCGGGCGCGCGACTCCTTCTCGGCGCGGCACGGCGTGCCGCCGACCGAGGAGCAGCTTGCCCGTGAGCTCGGCATGACGGTCGCGGAGCTACGGACGAGCCGCGAGGAGATCGACCGGGCGGACGTGGGCTCGCTGAACGCGCCTGCGCGCGGAGCGGACGACGGCGTACCGCTCGAGATCGGCGACACCGTCGTTGCGGGCGAGGGCGAGCTCGGCCCCGAGGCGACTGCGCTCGTGTCGGAGCGGAACGCGGCGATGCGCGACGCGATCGCGCGGCTCTCGGAGCGGGAGCGGCGCGTGCTGGCGCTCGTGCACGTTCACGAGCTCCCCGGCGCAGAGATCGGCCGGATGCTCGGGGTCAGCGAATCGCGGGTCTCACAGATCCTCGCCGGCATCCGCCGCAAGCTGAAGGACCAGCTGACGACCTACGACGCCGGCCCGATCGCCGTCTAGCCCGGCACCTCTCCGCGCAGGATCGCCGCCAGCCGGTCGGCGTCGATGTTCCCGCCCGAGACGACGCACACGATCTTCCGCGCCTCGACCTGGGTTGAGAGTGCTGCCGAGAGCGCGGCCGCGAGGGCCAGCCCGCCGGCTCCCTCGGCCACGACTCGAGCCCGCTCGGCCAGGAGCCGGACGGCCGCGGCGGTCTCGTCGACGCCGACCGCGAACGAGCCGGCGAGCAGCGGCCGAGCCCGCTCCCACATGGCAGGCAGAAGCGCCCGGCTGCCGGCACCGTCGATGAACGAAGCGCGATAGTCGATCTCCTGGGGAGCGCCGGCGGCGAGCGCCGCGGTGAGCGGCGCGCCCGTCTCGGGCTCCACGGCGTAGACGCGGGTCGCCGGCTGCACCGCCGCGAGGGCGCTCGCGATCCCGGTGAAGAGGCCGCCGCCGCCCCAGGGCACGAGCACGACGTCCGCGTCGGGCGCGTCCTCGGCGAGCTCGAGGCCGATCGTGCCGTTCCCCGCCATCACCCGCTCGTCCTGCACCGGGTGCACGAACAACCCGTCGACGCCGTCGAAGCGCGATTCGACGAGCGCCTGCCACCAGCGCTCGTGCGGCACCTTCACCACGGTGCCGCCCAGTCGGGCGATCGCGTCCAGCTTGGTCTGCGGCGCTCCGTCCGGCACGACGATCGTCGCCGGCACCCCGAGCTCGCGGGCCGCCCAGGCGACTCCCTGGGCCATGTTGCCCGCGCTTGCCGTCACGACGCCCCCCGCGGTCAGCTCGGGCGGCGCCTGCCGGACGGCATTGGCCGCGCCGCGGATCTTGAAGGATCCGATCGGCTGCAGGTTCTCGAGCTTCAGCCAGATCTCCGCCGGCCCCTCGACCGCGAGCCGGACGAGCGGCGTCCGGATCGCCGCGCCGCGGATCGTCTCGCGGGCCTGCTCGATCTCTGCGAGCGGAATCAGAAGTCGACCTCGACGCCGGCGCCCTGCTCGCGCGCCCGCTTGACGACGAGCTCGGCCGCGGCGAGGTCCTCGACCGCGAGCCCGAGCGACTTGAAGACGGTCAGCTCGTCGTCGCTCGTGCGGCCCGCGTGCGCGCCGATCAGCACCTCACCGAGCTCGGCCGCGATCTGCTCCTCGCCGAGGCCGGGTACGAGCAGTTCGCCCGCTTCGTTCAGCGCCGACTCGCGCCGGTCGACGACGAGCGTTGCCGCCCGGATCGTCTCCTCGTCGAGCTCGCGCGCTGTCGGCACGCTGGCGCCGACGGCGTTCACATGCGCGCCGGGTGCGAGCCACTCCCGTCTCACCACCGGCTCCGGCGAGGTCGTGCACGTGCAGACGACATCGGCGCCACGCACCGCGTCCTCGGCGCTCCCGCCCGTACTCCGGCTCCACATGCGGATCTCGGGCGACTCGAGCACGGCCCGCATCGCGGCAGCGTGCGCCTTCCCCTGGACGCCGGTGCCGATGATCGCCACCGTTCGTGCGCCGGGTCGCGCGAGCGCGCGCGTGGCCACTGCCGAGACCGCCGCGGTGCGGATCGCCGTGATCGGCGAGGCGTTCAGCAGCGCCCGCAGCTGACCCGTCTCACCATCGTGGAGGAGGACGCCGCCCTGGTGGGCGTCGAGCCCGCGCGCGGGGTTCCCCGGCACGACCATGATCTCCTTGAGCGAGAACGCGCCGCCGTCGTCGCCTCCCCGGTGCGCCGGCATGAACCCCATCAGCCCCTGCGCCTGCGGTGGACGCAGGACGAACCGGAGTGGCTGGTAGAGCTCGCCGCGAGCGAGCGCCGCCAGCACGTCCGTCATCGTCTCGACGCACTCGTCCATCGTCAGCAGTCGCTCGACGTCGTGCTCGGAGAGGACGAGGAGGCTCATGCGAAGAGGGCTCCGATGAGCTCGCGCTCGAGCCGCGGGAGCTCCAGATCGACCGCGTCGAGCGCGGGCTGGAGCTGCTCCGGCCGCCGCGGCCCGATCACCACGGCCGTGACCTGCGGCACGGAGAGCGCCCACGCCAGCGCGAGCGCGGCGGGCGAGGTGCCCCGCTCGCGCGCGTGCTCCTCGAAGGCCTCGAGTGCGTCGAACGTGCGGTCCGAGCGCAGGTGCTCGTACGGCCCCGGCCGCAGCGTCATCCGCGAGCCCTCGGGCGGCGGCTCACCGCGGCGGTACTTGCCGGTGAGCCACCCCCCGGCGAGCGGGCTGAAGGGCGTGTAGCCCAGTCCCTCGCGCGCGCAGACCTCGAGCACTCCGTCGTCGTCGCCGCGCTCGAGCAGCGAGTAGGAGTTCTGCGCCCAGTCGACGCGCCCGTATCGGAGGGCCTCCTCGAGCCACTGAGCGTCGACGTTGCTGCCCCCGAACGCGCGCAGCTTTCCTTCCTGACGCAATTCGGTGAAGGCGCCGATCGTCTCCTCCAGCGGCGTCTTCGGATCCTGCTCGTGCGCCAGGTAAAGGTCGACCGCCTCGACACCCAGCCGCTGCAGGCTGCTCTCGAGCTGCCGGCGGATCCGCGGCGCCGCGAGGCCGCTGTCAGCGCCCTCCTCCATCGGATTGAACGTCTTCGTCGTCAGCACGAGCCGGTCGCGCACGGTGGAGCCCTTCGCGCGGAGCCAGCTGCCGATGTACGTCTCGCTGCGGCCGCCGCCGTAGGCGTCCGCGGTGTCGAAGGTCGTGATCCCGGCCGACCAGGCGGCGTCGAGCAGCGCATGCGCCTCGCTCTCGGTCTCGCCGGCGCCGAAGAAGGCGGGCGAGGAGCCGATGCCGCCGAAGTTGCCGCAGCCGAGGATGACGCGCGAGACGTCGACGCCGCTGCGCCCGAGTGCGCGCTGCTCCATGCGGCGACTCTACGCGTCTGCGTGTGCGAGGTCGTCCGCGTAGTCGAGCAGCGCGAGTGCGTCGCGCGCGTACTTGGCCGCGGAGCGGCGGTCGCCCATCTGCACGAGCTTCCGCGAATGCTCCCAGAGCACTCTGGCCCGGTCTGTCGGGTCGGCGAGGCCCCCGGGCGGCCGACTGTTCAGCGAGGGCAGGTCCCACGTGCCGGCGAGCCGTCGCTCGACCTCGGCGTCGATCAGCTCCGGAGGCGGCTGCTCGATCCGCTCGACGCCGGTGGCGAGGTACTCCTCGTCTGCTCCGAGCTTCACGGCGAGCTTGCGCAAGAGCTGCAGCGACGGCACGCGCTCGCCGGCCTCCAGCCTGGAGATGTACGCCGCGGAGCACCCCGGAAAGGAGAGCCGACGTTGGGAGAGGCCCGCTGCGACGCGGGCCTCTCTGAGCCGTCGACCGACTGCCGCGGGGTCGTCGACGTGCGAATGGAAGTGCGGTGCAGTCATCGCGAGCCGCAGAGCCGCGAGTCAGGACGCCGCATCGGCGCGCTCGCCGGGACCGCACGAGGGAGCGCTGATCGTGTCAAGGCTCGACGTCCTGAGTGGCCACACCTCCCCTGAAGACCCCGAGCGGCATCCGCTGTGCCGCTCCTGGCGGAGTGTAATCGGGTCGGACGAAAACGTCTATGGGCGCGTGAGCCGGCGGTACCCGCGCGGCGTGCGCACGAAGACCTGCCACGCGTGGAAGGCGTAGAGGGCTCGTGGCTGCCGATGCAGGACCCGCGCATACGCGAGCACGGCGTCGACGTAGAGCGTGGAGTGGTTGTACGCGAAGAGCGCCCGCCGGTCGTCGGCGGGCGCCCCGGAGGCGTGGAGCAGGTTGGCCGCGCCCAGGATCGCGTCGTGCGGGTCGTGCACGTCGCCTCCGAGGCCGTATGCACGCCAGGTGGCGGGAAGGAACTGCATCGGTCCCTGTGCGCCGGCGCTGCTGCGCGAGCGAACCTTGCCGAAGGCCGTCTCGACGAAGTTGACCGCGGCCAGGATCGACCAGCGAACGCCGAACCTGCGCTCTGCCTCCCGGTAGTGCGCGCGCAGCCGGTCGGCTGGCTCGGCCGGTCCGGTGCGGAAGGCGGAGAGCGGCAGCGTCGTCGGCGGCGTGAGGCGGACGAGCGCCCTGCGGGCCACGATCACGTCGCGCGCATCCGCACGGAGCGCGGCCGGAAGCCGAGCCACGACGTCGTCGCCGAACCTCCGCGGGCGCAGGCCGAGCGCGAGGTAGAGCCGCTGCTGGTGGAGCGCCCAGAGGGAGAGCGGCCGCGGCGGCCGCTGCGCTCCGCCGGCCCGCCAGTCGCCGATCGCGGCGTCGAGGGCCCGGGTCGCAAGCACGAGTCGCTGCGCGGTCGCCGCTGCGCCGACCGGCAGCGGCGCGGCCGGCGCGGGCGGTGCGGGCGCGGCCGTGGCCAGCACCGCTGCGGCGACGAGCGTCAGCATGCTCGGCTCATGCGTCGAGCGGTCGCCGCTGCAGCAGCGCGTCGATGCGCGCGAAGCCCGCCTTTGCTCCCTCCTCGACGCCGTACTGCATCGTCGTGTCCCGCTGCTCGATCGTCTCGAAGTGCATCGTCTGCGTCAGCTTCGTCTGCTCACCGAGATCTTCGAACTCGAGCGTCTGCAGGTGGTTCTGGAACGTCTGCACGAGGCGCTCGGGTGGGTCGACCTCGCGGAACTCGCCCTCGACGACGCCGAAGGAGGTTCGGAACCGGTAGGTGCCGCCGGGACGGACGTCCATCTCCTCGACGACGGTGCCGTCGCCCCACCATTCGGGGATCAGCTCCGGATCCGTCCAGACGGAGTAGACGTGTGTGCGCGGTGCGTCGAAGACCCGCTCGACGCGGATCTCGAGCTCGTTCGGCGTGGTGACGGTGGTGCTCATCGTGCTCCTTTCGTGCGTTCGACGACCTGCGCGAAGCGTTCGAGCCGCTGCAGCCACGTGCTGATGCCCTCGAAGGCGTACGGCGCGATCATGCACCTGCGGACACGGCCGACCTTCTCCGTCGTCACGAGCTGCGCATCCTCCAGCAGCCGGATGTGCTTCTTCATCCCGGTCAGCGACATGCCGAAGGGCTCGGCGAGCTCGCTGATCGTCGCGCTCCCGGAGCCGAGCCGTTCGAGGACGGCGCGTCGGTTCGGGTCGGCGAGGGCTGCGAAGCCGCGGTCGACGGTCGTCGTCGGATACTGAACCATTAGGTTCACTATACCGAGCTCGGTGCTCCGATGCAAACGCAGAGACCACCGTCGCTCGAGCCGAGACACGACGGAGGTTCCCGCCGCGGCGCCGACAAGCTAGGCGCGCCGCGCGGCGCGATCGTCGTCGATGTGAAGATGATCGTTCTGTCCGAGTTCGAGGAGGCTGAGATGGGCGTGACGCTGCATCGCTGTGGAACGCCGTGGAAGTTCGGCCCCTGCTGGAGGGTGCAGAAGGCTCTCGACGATCAGGGCATCCGATACGAGGTCGTGGCGGGGCCGTGGCGTCCGAAGAACCGCACCGTGGTGCTCGAGGGACCGGCCAGCCGCTCTACCCCGCCATCCAGTTCGAGGACGGCAGCTGGTACAGGGAGGAGTCGAAAGAGATGGCGAGCACGATCGGCGAGGGTCGGCTGCTCGACAAGGGGCAGGGCCGCGGACGAAAGCACGTCGACACTCGGCTGAGTCCTGTCTGAGCGATGCTGTGCGTGGCCGAGGGGATCGTTGAGCTGCTCCCCGGTCAGTCTTCGCGCTGAGATCGGTTCGTGAAATGCTGCATGCTCGATGCTGCGTTGCGAGGAATGCGGCTGCCGTTCGGAGTCGGGCAGGGGCTGGTTCGGCTACATCGCCGAGGACCCGGACGACGGCGAAGGAGCCATCGTCTGCACGTACTGCCCGCCCTGTGCCCAGCGCGAGCTGGACGCCCGGCCACGCTTACGTCACTACATCTGACTCTTCAGCAGACCGCAGCCGTGAGCTGACGGACTTGGCGATCCCGGCTCGCTCGGCAACGACGTAACGCGGGGTTGTCACGGCGTGACGTACACCGTGACAAGCCCGCGACGTTCGACGCTAGTGGTTGCAAGCAGTCTTAGGACCACGACTTTAAGCAGGGGGCTGTCCGCGTGATTCGTAATGAGCCGCCCGAAAGGGCGGCTCCTTACGTTGCCGGACTCTGCGAGCCGGCCTATGGAACTGACATCCGCGTCCAGGTGAACAACTCGGCCGCGGTGGGGTCGACTCGCAGCTTCAGCCATTCGGAGGTTGTCTGACCCTCGACGATGATGCGCGTGAGGTTCGGCGCGGGAGTGCCGACACCGTGGAGCGCACTGCCCGTCGCGAGCGGGCGGTCGACGGTGAAGCGGTGCGAATCGCCTTCGAGGAGCAAGACGGGCTTGCCGAACTCGCGCGCCCGGTCGGCGAGTCGCTGGACGATATCCGTGAAGCCGAGCGGTGTGTTGAACCACATGTCGGCCTGCATCGCCACGACGACGCAGCGCCTCCGCCTCGTCTGCGAAGGCGAAGGTGCGGTCGAGCCAGGTGAGGGTCGCGGCGAGGCGGGCGTCGTATTCTGCGAGACGCTCGGCCCGCTGGGCTGGTGTCTCGGCCGATCCGAACCATGGCACGAGGTCGTTGTTCGAGCCGACGACGTGCACGGTCGCGAAGACGACCTTTTTCGCCTTCCACAGCCGGTTTTCGACGAACGTCTCGAAGCCGGGCATGTGGGCCTGGGTTTTCAACGCTTTCTGCGTCTCGCCGAGGCTCTTGTTGGCGCGCGGGAAGAAGACCGAACGAAACTGCGCGAGACGCTCGGTCGGGCTGTAGCCACCCGCGGCCAGGCGGTGGTAGTCGGTCCACTCGTTGTCCCCCGGCGTGACTACGAGCGGATCCGGCAGCGGGTCGAAGTTTGCACGCATCTGGTGAAGTAGGCGTCGGAGCAGTGTGACGCCCCGTCCTTGATGTCGCCGAGATGGACGGTGAGTTCGACTCCGGATCTCCGTTAAGGCTGAGACAAGCCGCGGGAAGTCCGCAACCTGGCTGGCACCGTAGGGAGTGTCCCCAATGATCGCGTACGTGATCCCATGCTGACCACCTTCACTCGTGCGGGCCGTAGACGATCCGGCGAGGACGAGGGCGAGCGCGGTCAGAGCGATGGGTGCGAACGAGCGGCGCATGGTCGATCCTCCTTCTGTTGATTCGGTCGGCTCGCGCGAGCCGCCGCAGCCTTGCGGACCTGCGTTCCGGCGGATAGACGGGATCACCCCACACTTCTGAGGCGCGGCCTCGCGTGACAAGCGGCCGGATGTGGTGGGAAGATCGGGTTGTCCGATGAATTCACCCGGCAGCCGCGCGCCACCCGTCGTTGGCCGGCAGCAGGAGCTGGCGGACCTCGACCGGTTCCTTGCGGCAGACGGCGGGCTCCCGGCGGCTCTCGTGCTTGAAGGCGAGGCCGGGATCGGGAAGACGACGCTGTGGCGAAGCGCGGTTGTCGCTGCTTCCGATTCGTACTTCGTCCTGTCGGCGCACCTGTGGCGGCGGAGGCAGAGCTCTCGCTTGCGTCGCTCGCCGATCTTCTCGAACCGTGCGTCGCCGAGTGCTGCCCAACCTGCCGCGTCCGCAACGACGCGCGCTCGAGGGCGCGCTCCTCCTCGTCGAGCCGGAGGCCAATCCACAACCGCGCGCCGTCGCGGCTGGATTCCTCAGCGTCCTTCGAGAATTGGCGCGTGAACAGCCCGTCTTGTCGCGCTCGATGATGTCCACTGGCTTGACACGTCGTCGCGTGCCGTGCTCGAGTTCGCCTTCCGTCGGCTTCGCAACGAGACCGTGGCTGTTCTCGTCTCGGCGCGAGCGGACGCAGAGCAGCGCGCGCTCGCTTCCGGACCGGCGTTCGAGGGCGAGCGCATGACGCACGTCCAGCTCGGCGGACTCGACGTTAACGCCGTGCAGGCGCTGCTCCGCGAGCATTTGGGGCCTGCACTGACCCGGCCGATGCTGCTCCAGGTCGTCGACGCGTCGGGCGGGAATCCGTTTTTCGCGCTCGAGCTCGGGCGGGCGCTCGAGCGGCGCACCGTTCCTGTCGCGCCCGGCGAACCGCTCCCGGTCCCGGCCACGTTGAAGGAGCTCGTCGCGCGAAGACTTGCGCTCTTGCCTGCGGGAACGCTCGACGTGCTTGGTTTGGCCGCGCTCGCCGGCGACTGTGCGATCGACCTGCTCGCCCGTGCGCTGGACATCGACCCGTCGGAGCTGCTCCGCCCGGCGATCGACGCGGACGTGATCGAGGTCACGGACAACCGCGTCCGCTTCACCCACCCCCTGCTCGCGTCGGTTTCGCGCGCAGGGACGGATGGCGCCTCGCGGCGAGACGCACATCGGCGCCTGGCGGCGGCTGTCACTGACCCGGAGCAGCGCGCGCGGCACCTCGCCCTCGCAGCATTGGTCCTGACCCGAGCATCGCCGGTGACCTGGACGAGGCCGCCAGAGACGCGTCGCGACGTGGCGCTCCGGCAGCCGCCGCAGAGCTGGCCCGGTTCGCTGCGGAGCTCACGCCGCCCGACGCCGTAGACGAACGCGCCGACCGTCTGATCACCGCTGCCGAGCACCACAGGCTCGCCGGCGAACATGCGGCGACGCGCGCACTCCTGGAACCGCTCGTAGAGATGCTCCCCGCCGGTCCGAGGCGTGCTCGGGCGTTGTTCTGCCTCGGCTGGACGGAGGCGGTTGGCCGTGGCCGTGAGCTCTGTGCGCAGGCGCTCGACGAGGCAGACGGAGCGCCTGAGCTTACTGCGGCGATCCGGCATCTGCTGGGATATGTCGAGCTCGTCGCCGGCCGGCTCAACCGCGCTCGAGAGCAGGCGACCGCCGCGGTGCACGACGCGAAGGCGGCTGGGGATCAGCTGACGTATGCCCACGCGACGTCGCTCCTGTATCTCGTCGACTTTCTCGCCGGACGCCGGCCGTCGGAGGAGGCGCTGGCCGATGCGCTCGCGCTTGAGCAGGCGATTGACGCCGCGCCGCGCCCGACACCGCCGAGCGTCGTGCAGGCGCTCCGGCTCATGTACCTCGACCGCATCGACGAGGCGCGCGAGGCATTCGCCCACGCGTTGCGGCGCGCAGCGAATCGCGGGGACGACGAGATGGTCGAGGCTGTGCGTTTCCACAGCGCGAGGCTCGAGCTGCGCGCGGGAGACTGGGCGCGCGCCGCCGAGCTCACCGACCAGATCTCCGAGCTGGGCGGACAGGACCTCGGGCACCGCTCAGGCCTCCGCGCGTGGATCCGAGCGCAGGTCGCTGCCTACGAAGGAGACGAGAGCGCAGCAGCATACGCCGCCGACGCTGTGACGGCGGGTGGGGACCTCGAGATCCGGGAGCTCGAGATGCAAGCGTTGCTCGGCTTTCTCGAGCTCTCCCGAGGGAACGCCGCTGAGGCGGTGCGGCTGCTCGAACCGCTGCCGACGCGTCTGTGGGAACTCGGGTACGGGGAGCCGAGCCACCTCCAGGCAATCCCCAACCTCGTGGACGCGTACGTCGATCTCGGCAGCGCGGACGACGCTCGTCCGCTCCTCGAGTGGTACGAGCAGCGATCGCGTGCGCTCGACCACCCGCTCGGCCTCGTTCAGGCCGCGCGGTGTCGGGGCCTGCTGGCGGCGGCCTCGGGCGACGTGGACGCCGCGGTCGCACATTTCGACGCCGCGCTCGACTTCGGATTGCCGGAGCCATTCGAGAACGGCCGCACGCTGCTCGCGAGGGGTATCGCCCTCCGGCGTGCAAAGCGGCGCCGCGACGCACGGGAGGCGCTCGAGGAGTCATGCGCGATCTTCGACCGGCTCGGCGCGTTGCAGTGGGCGGCGCGCGCACGTGGCGAACTCGCGCGCGTCGCCGGACGACCGCCTTCGCGTGAGAACCTCACCGCCACCGAGAGCCGCGTCGCCGACCTCGTCGCTGATGGCCGCTCGAACAAGGAAGTCGCGGCCGCGCTCTTCGTCACTGTCAAGGGCGTCGAGGCTCACCTCTCACGGATCTACCGCAAGCTCGGCATCAAGTCGCGAGCCGAGCTGATGCGCCTGTACACGACTCGAGGAGCGCCGTAACTACCCGGCACTCCTGGAACACACCCGCGCCCCAAGCCAACTCCGGCGAAGTCCTTCTGACGAGCATCCCACGGCCCTTGCGTGGAACGGGCCGCCCTTTCGGACGGCCCGTTGCGAATGTCGCGGACATCGGCGTGCTCGGGAAAGAGACACCCGCATGCTTGCAACCAGCTAGCTGCAGCCGGTGTTCGTGCCGCAGTCGCGGCAGGTGTAGCAGCTGCCCGTGCGCACCATGCGGCCGCCGCAGCGTGCGCATTCGACGGCGTCTTCCCAGGCGTTGAAGAGCGCGGTCTGGCCCGGTGCCGGCGCCTCGACCGAGACGGACTCGGAGCCGGCCGGGGTCGTGTACGACTGCGCGAGCCGCGCCTTCACCTCGGGCGTCAGGATGCCGAGCTCCTCCTGCTGGTCGGCGTTCAGGAACTTCTTCCCGAACCAGCGGAAGATGTAGTCGACGATCGACTTGGCGACGCGGATGTCCTCGTCGTTCGTCAGGCCGGACGGCTCGAAGCGGAGGTGCGAGAGCTTCGAGACGTACACCTCGGGCGGGACGCCGTACTGGAGCCCCATCGAGACGGCGATCATCAGCGAGTTCATCAGGCCGGCCATGGTCGTGCCGTCCTTCGCGATGTCGACGAAGATGTCGCCGGGCGTGCCGTCCTCGTACAGGCCGACGTGGATGTAGCCCTCGTACTCGCCGACGCGGAACTTGCGGCCCACCTCGACCCGGTCCTCGGGCAGGCGCCGCCGTCTCGGCTGCGCCACGAGCGCGGCCGAGACGAGGCCGGCGAGCGGCGTCGCCAGCGACTTGTCGTCCGAGCCCGAGAGCGGCTGGGCGACCTTGCAGTTGTCGCGGTAGATCGCGATCGCCTTCACGCCCAGCTGCCACGACTCGACGAGCAGCTGCGAGACGTCCTCGACGGTCGCCGTCTCGGGCAGGTTGACCGTCTTCGAGATCGCGCCCGAGATGAACGGCTGCACCGCGCCCATCATCTTCACGTGTCCCATGTAGTGGATCGCGCGGTCGCCGATCGCGCAGTCGAAGACCGGGAAGTGCTCGGACTTGACGCTCGGGGCGCCGACGACCGTGTTCCGCTCGTCGATGAAGGCGACGATCTCGTCGACCTCGCGCGGCGCGTAGCCGAGCTTGTCGAGCGCCATCGGCACCGTCTTGTTCACGATCGTGATCTCGCCACCGCCGACGAGCTTCTTCGACTTGACGAGCGAGAAGTCCGGCTCCACGCCGGTCGTGTCGCAATCCATCATGAAGCTGATCGTCCCGGTGGGCGCGAGCACAGTTGCCTGCGCATTCCGGTAGCCGTGCAGCTCGCCCAGGTCGAGCGCGTCGTCCCAGGCCCGGCGGGCGGCCGAGAGCAGATCCTCGGGCACCGACTCCGTGTGCTGGATGTTGCCGACCGACGCGCGGTGCTTCGCGATCACGCCGATCATCGCGGCCGCGTTCGGCCGGTAGCCGGCGAACGGTCCCATTCGCTGCGCCACCTCGGCCGACTTGCGGTACGCGCGGCCCGTCATCAGCGCCGTGATCCCCGCGGCGTACGAGCGGCCCTCGTCCGAGTCGTAGGGGAGCCCGCGCGCCATCAGGAGCGCGCCGAGGTTCGCGTAGCCGAGCCCGAGCTGGCGGTACGCCTTCGCGTTCGCGTCGATCTCGGGCGTCGGGTACGACGAGTAGCCGACGCAGATCTCCTGCGCGAGGAACATCACGTCGACGGCGTGCTCGAACGCATCGACGTCGAACTCGCCGTCCTCGCGGCGGAACTTCATCAGGTTGAGCGACGAGAGGTTGCACGCCGAGTCGTCGATCGACATGTACTCCGAGCAGGGGTTCGACGCGTTGATCCGGCCCGTGTTCGGCAGCGTGTGCCAGCTGTTGATCGTCGTGTCGTACTGGACACCCGGGTCGGCGCACTGCCAGGCAGCCTCCGAGATCTGCCGCAGCAGGTCGCGCGCGTCGATCGACCCCACCACGGTCCCGTCGGTGCGCGCGATCAGGTTCCACTCCTTGCCCTCCACCGCCGCCTCCATGAAGGAGTCGGTGACGCGGACCGAGTTGTTCGCGTTCTGGTACTGGATCGAAGCCCAGTCCGGCGAGTCGAGCGACATGTCGTAGCCGGCCTGCTCGAGGACGCGCGCCTTGCGCTCCTCCTTGGCCTTGCACCAGATGAACTCCTCGACGTCCGGGTGGTCGACGTCGAGCACGACCATCTTGGCCGCGCGGCGCGTCTTCCCGCCCGACTTGATCGTGCCGGCGGACGCGTCGGCGCCGCGCATGAACGAGACGGGGCCGGAGGCGTAGCCGCCCTTCGAGAGCTGCTCCTTCGAGCTCCGCAGCTTGGACAGGTTCAGGCCCGAGCCGGAGCCGCCGCGGAAGATCACGCCCTCGCGCCGGATCCAGTCGAGGATCGACTCCATCGAGTCGTCGATGGAGAGGATGAAGCAGGCCGAGCACTGCGGCTTCTCCTCGAAGCCGACGTTGAACCAGACCGGTGAGTTGAACGACGCGAGCTGGTTGACGAGGATCGCCTTCAGCTCGGCCTCGAACGTGTCCGCCTCCGCGTCGGTCGCGAAGTAGCCGCCCGTCCGGCCCCAGCCGCCGATCGTGTCGACGATGCGGCCGATCATCTGCTTCACGCTGCGCTCGCGCTCGGGGGAGCTGAGCCGCCCGCGGAAGTACTTCTGGGCGACGATGTTCGTCGCGGTCTGCGACCAGAACTTGGGGAACTCGACGTCGCGCTGCTCGAATGCGGGCCCGTCCTTGCCGGGGATGATCGCGTCGCGCAGCTCCCACTCGATCTCGTCGAACGGGTCGCGGCCCGGAATCGTGAAGAAGCGGCCCGGTGCGATGCTCGCCGTCTCGTCGACGACGACGTTCACGATCTCTTTCTGTTCGTCCTGCGCACCGACGGGCGCGTCCTCAACCTTGACCTGCTTGGCGGTGGCCATCTCTTCCTCCCGAGCCGTCACGACTGTTGAAAATCTCCTCTCCGGCGACCTGGCGGTCGGCCGAGCGGATCGCGCACGCTAGTGAGAGCGTCGGACGGACCCGGCTGATTGTGCGCAAAGAAATTCCTGCAAATTCCGTAAATCGGTACGGACTATGATACCGGACCGAGGGTCGGCGGCGGACCTCGCGAGGCGAGCCTTCGAGCTGCGCTCTACGGGGTCGGAGGCAGCCGGCGCGCCTGCAGGCGGCGGGCGAGATAGCCCATCGAGCCGGCCGCGACGAGCAGGAGCGCGAGCCCTGCCAGGACGAGCAGGGGCACCGGCACGGAGCTCGAGGAGGCTGTGTCGACGTCGCCCGCGCCGGCCTCCGGCACGCCGCTTTCGTCACCTGGCTTGGACGGCCCGTCGGAGCCGGACCCGCCCGTCGTCTCACCGGGCTCGTCGGATCCGGGATCGTCCCCGGGCTCGGTCGAGCCTCCCGGCGTCGGGTCGCTCGTGGCGGGCGGTGCTCCCTGGCCGTTCATGCGCGCCTGCAGCGCGCGCTCGATGTCGTCCTTCGCGCTCGAGTAGTCGCGGACGTCGCGCGGGAGCGCGTCGATCGCGTCGTCGTAGCAGTGCAGCGGGTAGCTGCCGTCGACCCGGCCGTTGTCGTACCAGTCGTCGATCACCTTCTTGCCGCACGTCGCGGCGCCGGCTGCTGGCCCGGCAACGCCGAGCGTGAGCACGAGGGCCCCGGCGGCGAGGAGCGCGCGCAGGGCGATCCGGTGCGGGCGGGATGAGGAGGCGGTGGTCAAGGTCTGCGGCTGTGGGTCGTCCGACAGGCGAGCCGGCCGGACGATTCTGGTGAGTCTCCCGGACGTGGTTGAGGCCGGGATGAGCTGCGGGTAAACGGTTTGTAAGCCTACGTGGGTACGCAGGCGCCCGCGTCGTGGCGGTGAACTCCACATGGTAGCTTGCCGCCGATGCTGCCACCCCGCGAACGCACGGCAACAGTGCGCGCGGGGCTCGAGGCCGCTACCGGCGCGGCACCGATGCTCGTTCCGGCGGTGCTCGCGGCGGTACTCGTCGTCGGCGCGCTCTTCGCCGGCGAGTCGTTCTGGCTCGGGGCCATTGCGCTCCTGGCGGCCGGGGTTTCCGGGACACTGGCCCTTCTCGGCCGGTTGCCGCTCGCGCGCGGCGGAGGCTCCGTCGTCGGGGCCCTGCTCGCGATCGCGATCTGGAACGGCATCTCCGTGGCGTGGTCGATCGCGCCGGACCGGTCGTGGGGCGAGCTGAACCGCGGGCTCGTCTACGCCTCCTTCGCCGTGGTCGGGGTCGTGCTGGGCTCGCTGTACGGCGATCGGTCTGCGCGCGTGGTGGCGGCGATCCTGACCGGAGCCTTCGCCGTCGCGATCCTGTGGGCGCTCGCCGGGAAGGCGATCCCCGCCCTCTTTTCCGACGGCGGCCGAGCGGCGCGGCTGCGCGACCCGATCGGCTACTGGAACGCGCTGGCGCTCGTCGGCGACGGCCTGCTCGTCCTGGGGCTCTGGCTCGCCGCGACCCGTTCGGCAGCGGTCGCGCTACGAGCCGGCGGAGCCGTGCTCGCCTACGCAGCAGCCGTCGCGATCCTGCTCACGGGCTCGCGAGCCGGCGTCGGGGCCGGGATCGTCGGTGTGGGGCTGTGGCTCTGGCTGGGACGGTCGCGGACCGAGCGAGCGCTGCTCGCCCTCGCCACGACTGCGCCCGCGCTCGCGGTCGGCGGCTGGGCGTTCACGCGACCGGCGCTCGTCGAGGACGGGCAGGAGTACGGGGACCGGCTCGCGGACGGAGCAGTCTTCGCACTGCTCTTCCTGGTGGGTGCCGCCCTCGTCGTCGCGGCGGCGCGGCGACTGGAGCGCCTCGAGCTGAGGCCGGGCGTCCGCGACGCGAATCGGGCGTGGCCTCGCCGTCGGCGCGATCGCGACGGTGGTGGCCGTAGGCGTGCTCGTCGCGGTGGCGGGCGATCCGCTCGTCGGAGGTCGCGCGGTCGCGCAGGGGCCGGAGCGGCTGGTCGACTCGAGCCTGAACAACCGCCGCCAGTTCTGGGGCGAGGCCTGGCGGATCTTCGAGGCGAAGCCGCTCACCGGTGCCGGCGCCGGAACGTTCGAGATCGCCAGGAAGCGCCACCGCGAGGACGCGGTCGACGCGCGCGAGCCGCACAACCTGCCGCTCCAGTTCCTGGCGGGCACCGGCGTCGTCGGGCTCCTGCTCTTCGCAGCGCTCGTGGCGGCGGTGGCGCTGGCTGCCGTCGGCGCCGTGCGGCGGCTCGGCGGGGAGGAGCGGCGGGCGGGGGTCGCGCTCGCGATCCTCCCGGCTCTCTATCTCGTGCACGGGCTCGTCGACTACGACTGGAGCTTCCTGGCCGTGACCGGGCCGACGCTCCTCGCCGCCGGGGCGCTCGCGACCTCCGGCCGCCCGCTGGTACCGGCGACTCCACGACCGCTCGCGGCCGGGGCGCTGGCGGTCGTCGGCGTCGCCGCGCTGCTCTCGTTGGCGACACCGTGGCTCGCCGAGCGCTCGCTGCGGCAGGTGAACCGCGAGCTCGACGCCGGCAACGTTCAGGCGGCGATCGACGCGGCGGAGCGCGCTCGCTCGCTCGATCCACTCTCGATCGGGCCGCTGCACCGCCTGGCCGGGATCGAGGCGTCGCGCAATCACATTCGCTCCGCGCGAGAGGCCTACGCCGCCGCGATCCGGCTCCAGCCCGAGAATCCCGACACCTGGTATGCGCTCGGCGCGTACGAGCACAGCCGGCGCTTCCTCTGCCAGGCGTATGTCCACCTGAACGAGGCCTACACGCTCGATCCGCGCTCGACGCGGTGGTACAGGGGCGGCCCGCTGGACGAGGCCCGCGCGTTCGTCAACGCGGGCCGGTGCGAGGGTTAGGAGCTATTCGCCGACGACGAGGGCGACGTGCGCGCCGAGCAGCTCGCGCGGCTTGATCCCGTCGAGCGGCCCGACGATCTTGAGGCGCAGGTCCCGCGCGAGCCGCCTGCCCTCGGCCTCGTGGCCGGGGCGGTACATGACGAGGCTGCGGGTGAAGTCGGTGCGGGGGGCGTTGCCGACGGTGCCGATCGTGTAGCCGATCCCGCGCACGCGCTCGGCGGCCGTCGCAGCGGCACCGGCCCGGCCGTTCCCGTTCAGCACGATCACGGAGGTCTGGGCCCGGCTGAGCCTGGGCGCGGCCGCGTTCGGCTTCACCTCTGGCTTCTTGACGACCGGCCCCAACACCTTCTGCTCCGCGGCCTGCGTCACATGCCGGGAGACGGGCTCGGCGAGCAGGGCGACCCCGAGCACGACCAGCACGATCAGCTCGAGCGCCGCGACGCAGCAGGCCACGAGCGTCGCCGTGCGCCATGGCGTCCGGATCTGGGGAAGGGAGTGCTCCACGGGCCCGTCGTGTTTCGCGACCCGGCGGCAGGCTCCTTCTAGGCGGACGACTCCCAGGTCGCGCGCAGGCCGGCCTCGAGCGACGTCCGGGCCTGCCAGCCCAGCTCGCGCCCGGCCAGCGACGAGTCGAGGACGCTCCTGCGCGCATCGCCCGGACGGGCAGCAATGTGCGTCGGCGCCGCCCCGGCGCCCGCGATCTCCGCGCACAGCCGGTGCAGTTCGTTCACCGTCGTCTCCGTGCCCGAGCCGACGTTGAAGACGCCACCGTGACCCGCCGCCGCGAGAACTGCCTCGACCACGTCGGCGACGTAGACGTAGTCGCGCGTCTGCTCGCCGTCGCCGAAGACGAGCGTCTCGTCGCCGCGGCGCAGCCGCTCCATGAAGATGGACACGACCCCGCCCTCGAGCGCGGCCGACTGTCGCGGCCCGTACACGTTCGCGAAGCGGAGGACGGTGTGCTCGGTGCCGTGGATCCGGTTCCAGCCGGCGAGGTATTCCTCGGCGCAGAGCTTGGCGATCCCATACGCGGACACCGGCCTGCGCGGCGTCTCCTCGGTCGCAGCCTCGCCGAGCACCTCTCCATAGATCGCACCGCCCGTCGAAGAGAAGACGATCTCGGCACCACAGGCACGCGCTGCCTCGAGCGTGTTCACGGTGCCGACGACGTTCACCTCGCCGTCGAAGGCAGGGCGCTCCATCGACGTGCCCACGTCCGCCTGTGCGGCGAGGTGGAAGACGAGGTCGGCCTCGAGGGAGAACGGCGTGCGGATGTCGTGCTCCAGCAGCTCGGCCCCTTCGGCCACCCGGTCGCGCCGGCCGGTCGAGAGGTCGTCTACCACCAGGACGTCGTCACCGCGTGCGAGCAGCGCGTCCACGAGGTGGGATCCGATGAATCCGGCTCCCCCGGTGACCGCCGTCCGCATCGCCGTATCCTAGGCCCGGCATGTTCGTGACGTTCGAGGGACTCGACGGCTCCGGCAAGACGACCCAGGTCGAGCTCCTGCGGGCGAGGCTCGAGGCCGACGGCCGCGAGGTCGTGACCGCACGCGAGCCCGGCGGCACGGCGCTCGGCGAGCAGCTGCGCGCCCTCGTCCTGCACGGCGACGAGATGACTCCGTGGGCCGAGGCGCTGCTCTACGCCGCCGCGCGCGCCGAGCTGGTGGCGGAAGTGGTCGCTCCCGCCCTCGCTCGCGACGCCGACGTGATCCTCGACCGCTATCTCGACAGCTCAGTCGTCTACCAGGGGATCGGGCGCGGGCTCGGCTTCGACGAGGTGCTCGAGCTGAACCTGCTGGCCGTGCGGGGGCTGCTGCCCGACCGGACGTTCGTGCTCGCGCTCGACGCAGCCGGTGCGGCGGCCCGGGTCGGCGGTCGCCCCGACCGCATCGAACGAGCTGCCGAGAGCTTCCACGCCAGCGTGGCCGAGGGGTACGAGCGACTCGCAGCGCTCCAGCCCGAACGCGTGGTGCTCCTGGACGGGACGCTGCCCCCGGAGACCCTGGCCGAACAGGTGCACGACGAGTTGAGCGCGCGTGGTCTTCGACGGCCTGCCTGAGCAGGCGGAGGCGAAGCGCCTCCTCGAGGCGGCGCTCGCCGACGGAGTGGCGCACGCCTACCTGCTGCACGGCCCTGCCGGCACGGGGAAGCGCCAGGCCGCGCTCGCCTTCGCCGGCGCCGTCCTCGGAGACGCGCACCGGGTCGCGAACGGCACGCACCCTGACCTCTACCTGCTGGAGCCCGTCGGCGAGATGATCCGCATCGACGAGATCCGCGGCCTGCGCCACGACCTGCACATGCGGCCGTTCGAAGCCTCGCACCGCGTCTACGTGATCGAGTCCGCGCACCTGCTGAACGAGGACGCGGCGGATGCACTGCTGAAGGACCTCGAGGAGCCGCCGCCCTACGCGGTGATCGTGCTCGTCGCGGACGAGCTTGGCCCGTTACCTGAGACGATCCGCTCGCGATGCCAGCTGGTGCCGTTCCGGCGCCTCTCCGAGCGGGCCGTGCGGGAGTACTTCGCCGAGCACGCACCTGGGCTCGGCGACGCCGAGCGCATCGCGCTGGCCCGGGTCGCCGGCGGCCGGCTCGATCGCGCCAAGCGGCTGCTCGACCCGGAGGCCGCGAGTCGGCGAGACGAGCTCCTGCGCGTCGCGCGCGGTCCGTACCTGGAGCCGGACTTCGAGCCGGGGGACGCCGCCGCGTCGCTCGTCGAGGCAGCCAAGGCCAGCGGAGCGGCGGCGCGCGAGCGTGCTGAGGCCGGCCTCGAGGGGCTCGACCTGACCGCCCGTGACGCCGAGCAGCGCGTCCGACGCGCCCAGCGCGGGGCAGAACGGGAGGAGCTGCTCGCCTCGCTGGAGGAGCTCGCCTCCTGGTACCGCGACCTCGTCGTCGTGGCCGCCGGCGCGGAGTCGGCGGTCGTCCACGCCGACCGGCTGGCGACGCTCGTCGAGGACGGCACCCGGGAGCGCTCGGCTGACGCCGAGCGGGCAGCGGAGCTCGTCCGCGAGACCTGGCGCTCGCTGGAGGAGTTCAACCTCGCCGCGCCGCTGGCGCTCGAAGCGCTCTTCATCGGCTTGCGGCGGTCGTTTTCGGCAGCTTTGTCAGTTTGAAGCGAGATTTGATCGGGTTGTAAGGATCGGCCCTCAGGGGTTGCGCGGCCCGCGCACCTTGCCGAGGATGGGCTCAAGGCGTTTGGGCGGAACGCCGCCCGCCGTCCTTCCCAGGGGGGATATCGCTTGGCCGCAGTTCCGTCCACAGGTCGTGCGTCGCTCGTGGAGTCGCAACCCGTCGCGCCGGAGGCATCCGCCACCCACGGCCTCTACGAGCGTCACGCGGCGAAGATCCACGGCTATTGCCTGCACCAGCTCGGATCCCGTGAGGAGGCCGAGGACGCTGTGCAGACGACGTTCATGAATGCCTTCCGCGCGCTCGGCAGGGGTGTCGTGCCCGAGGCGGAGGCCGCCTGGCTGTTCAAGATCGCGGAGAACGTCTGCCTCTCGCGCCGCCGCTCCTCCTGGCGCCGCAACCGGATCGAGAGCCCCGCCGACTTCGAGGTGATCGAGGAGGTCGTCCCCGGCCCGAATCGCCAGCGCGACGAGCTGATCGGGATCGAGGACGCCCTGGCGGCCATGCCCGGGCAGCAGCGGCGGGCGATCCTGCTGCGCGAGTGGCAGGGGCTCTCTTACAGCGAGATCTCCGCCGAGTTGGAGCTTTCACAGTCGGCCGTCGAGACGCTGATCTTCCGCGCCCGCCGCTCGCTCGCCCAGGGGCTGACCGAGCCGAAACACGTGCGGCCGCAGCGGCGGTTCCGCCGGGCGCTCCACCTCGCAGACCTGACGACGGTGCTCGCGGCGGCGAAGTCGTTGTTCCTCGGCTCCGCGGCCCTGAAGGCGACGACCGCCGCCGTCGTCGTGACCGCGGCGGCCGGCACCGCCGTGACCGTGAGCCACTCGGAGACCCAGTCGCCGCCCAAGCCTCCGCTCGCCGTCTCGGCCCTGCCCCTACTGCCGCCCTCTACTCCCGTCGCCGCCGTGGCGAGCACTGCGCCTCCGGCCGCCCTGCTGCCGGCGAAGTCGGTCCCGAACGTGAAGAAGGAGCGCCGAGTTGCCCGTCCGATGCCTGAGCGCAAGGCCGCCAGGACCGAGGAGCACGCCAAGCGAAAGGCCGCCCGCGCCGAGGTGCGCGCAGAGCGCAAGGCAGTCCGCCTCGAGCAGCGCACCGAGCAGAAGGCGGCCCGCGTCGAGCGGCGTGTGGAGCAGAACGCGGCGCGAGCAGAGCGCCGCGCCGAGCAGAAAGCGGCAGCGCTCGAACGCCGTGCCCAGCGGCAATCAGAGCAGGCGGCGCGGCAGGCCGACCGGGCCGACCTGCGGTCGCGGCGGCAGGCCGACAAGGCGGCGCAGCGCGCGGAGCGCAAGGCCGACCAGGTGGAGCGTCGGGCCGAACGGCAGGCCGACCGCGGCGAGCGCCGAGCCGAACGCGGCGGCCCCCGAAAGCAGTAGCTCCGAGCCTGCTCACCGCCGGCGAGCACGGCTACACTCAGACCGTCCCCGGCCGACGTAGCTCAGCTGGTAGAGCACTTCACTCGTAATGAAGGGGTCCGCGGTTCGAGTCCGCGCGTCGGCTCTCACGAAGGCGCTGGAAAGCGCTGGGTGAACACGGGCCGCCCGGCGACCCCGTCAGAGGAACGATGCCAGGGCGCTCCAGACCCGGCTCATGAACCGCTCGCTCGCGCTTTCCGGCGGCAGGCCGCGCGTCGAGCGGGCGATGTCCGGCTCGAAGAGCCGCTCCTCGAGCAGCTCGGCCGTCTCAGCGCTCTTCGCGAGCAGCATGATCTCCGAGTTGCGGTAGAGCGCCCAGGCGTCGAGGTTGACGGTGCCGAAGCTGACGACATCGTCCGCGACGACGACCTTGGCGTGGACGACCGTGCCGGGCAGCTCCCAGAGCTCGACCCCCGCCTCGATCAGCTCGCCGTAGTAGTGCTCGAGCGCAGCCGTCGCCTGGGGGTTGTTCGACGTCTCCGAGACGACCAGACGTACCGTGACTCCGCGCTTCGCTGCCGCGATGACCCGGCCGATCATGTCGGCGTCGGTGACGTAAGGGTTCATCAGGTCGAGCCGCCGGCGCGCACCGTCGATCTGCTCCCGAACGGCCTGCGATGCCGCTACATGGCCGCCCGGGATCACCTGCGCGAGTGCGATCGGCGTCGAGCCGACGTCGTCGGGCTCCGGGAAGTACGCGGCGAGGTCGGCCGCGAGCGGGCCGCCGTGACCCCGAAAGCTCGTCAGAAACGCGGCCTGGGCCTGCCGGACGACGGCGCCGGTCACCCGCACCATCAGATCGTGGAAGCGGCCGTCCCTGAAGTGATCCTCGATCCCGGCTCCGCCGGTCCAGGCGACAGCACCGTCGATCACGTAGAGCTTCCGGTGGTCGGCGCGTCCGACCTCATCCTGCCGCCAGTCGATGTGCCGGTTGTCCGGAAAGAGACCGTCGCGGTCGAGCGGGAAGACGTCGTTGACCACGATCTCGGCGCCGGCGGCAGCGAGGCCGGTGAACATCTCGTTCGCCTCCTTGTAGGGGCGCGAGCCGAAGCCGTCCACAATCACCCTCACCTCGACGCCCTCGGCGAGCTTGCGCTGGAGGAGCGCGGCCATCTCCATCCCGACCTCGCCCTCGCGCCAGCCGAACATGAGGATGTGCACGGACGTTTGCGCTGCTTCCACGTCCGCGAAGATCCGCGGGAAGAAGCTCCCGCCCTCGACCAACGGCTCGATCGTCGCCGCGGTCGACCATGCGAACGGCAGCGCCGCATCGTGCGGACGGGTGCCGTCGCGGGCGACAAATGCCTCGGTCGCCTCTTGCGCGCCCGCGGAGGTGACCGCGTCGGCCGGCGGCGGCCAACTCGGCCGCTGAGTGATCCCGAGCACCTGCCGGTACACGACGACGAACAGCGCCACGAGCACGAGTCCGGCGATCGCCGCAGCGCGCCGTCCCTGGGCGCGTCGCGAGCCAGTGCTAGCGTCGACACCCATGAGCGACCCTACCGTGCGTCGTGACCGAGCGGCCACGTGGCGGCTGGTGAGCAGGGTCGCGGTTGCCGCCGTCCTGGTCGGCGTCTTCGTGACGTGGGTCGCCGACGGCCCGGTGAAGCTCGACGGCATACAGGGGCCGAACAACGGCTGGTTGGCGGTGATCATGGCCGCGCTCGCTCTGGTCTGGATCCGGATGCTCGGCTCGTGGGTCGGCGTGATCGGCGTTCTCGGCTGCGGGCTCGTGATCTTCTGGACGGCCCTCGAGAACTGGCTCGACGCGCGCGCGACGATCGGTGCGTCCGCTGCTCCGGGGCTGGTACTCGTGCTAGCGGGGAGCGCCGTCCTGACCGCTGCCGCCGTCGTACGAGCCGTCGAGCGTGTCCGCGGCGCGCTCAGCCATCGGGCGGCCTGACGCGTCGTGTGACCGCGTGGGCACGCCGCTCCGCCCCGAGCAGCCAGCGGTGCAGCTCGACGCCGCAGAGGACGCCCAGTGCGACCGCTGCGATTGCGCCGACCACGGCGAAGACGTCCGCGCCGGAGGCGGAGTCCGGAAAGGCGAGGAAGGTCGTCAGCCCGATCAAGCCGAGCGAGCCGGGGACGAGCAGCCAGAACCCCGGTAGGAACATCGCGTACACCGGCATCGTCGAGCGGAACCGGGCGACCTGATACGCGACGAACGTCATCACGACCGCTCCGACGAAGCCGCTCGAGTAGGCGCCGAACAGCGCGTCGCCGAAGACCTGGCCCGTCCACGCGGCGTAGAGCACCACGAGCAGCGACGGCAGCGCACCGGGCGGCGTCGAATGGGCGACCGTGACGCCGACGCCGAAGACCAGCACGCCGAGCCAGGGCGCCCAGCTGCCAAGGAGCGCGTCCGAGCTGGAGAACGCGCGATCCGCGGGCACCCCGGCTGCGCTCACGCCCGCGACGATGCCGAACGCGAGCAGACCAAGCTGGGTCGCGGCCCACACGAGCCGGCTCGAGCCGGAGATCATCTGGCCTTCGGTCAGCTCGAGGAAAGCCGTCGTCAAGGCGACGCCGGGGATGAAAACGACAAGTGCTGCGATCATCGCCCGGAGGCCGGGATCGGTGATCTCGTGCTTCACCGCGAGCGCGCTCAACGCGGCAACGGCGAAGGCGGCGACGAAAGGCATCAGCACTTCGAGCGAGCGCCGGCCGTGCGCGAGCATCCGGAGCACGCCGACGACGGTGCCAAGGACGGCTGCGGCCGCGACGTCGCGTGGAGCAGGACGAAGGATCAGCGCGATCCCCATCGTCAGCGTCGTGTACCCGAGCACGCTCGGCAACGGCCCGAAGCGGCTGGTCGTGGCGCGGATCTCCTCGAGCTGCGCGATGCCCTCCGCGGGCTCGACCGCGCCGCGCTCCGCCTCCTCGGCGAGGCGATGGACTGCAGCGATCTGGTCGAGGCGCGGCGTCGCCGACAGCCGCTTCGTCGGTTCGATCGTCGCGGCCTCGCCGCGGGCGAGCGTCAGGAAGAGCGAGGTGGGGAAGACGCTGAAGCGCGCCTCCTTGAAGCCCGTAGGCCCGAGCGATCAGGCCGAGGCGCTCCTCGACCGCATCCACCGTCTCACCGGTGGCGCTGAGCGCGGCGCCCAGGTCGGCGAGGAAGAGGAGGAGCTCCTTCCCCGGTGCCGTCTCCAGTGCAGGCGAGTGCTCCGTCACCTACACCGCCATCGCATCGCGGTCAGCCACAGGCGTACCAGGCAGGAACGGATCCCAGTCCGGAACCGAGTCGCGGATGTCGAGGTCGATCGTGAACTGCCTCGGCATCCGACCCTCCAGGCGCGCGAACAACGACGGGAAGCATCGTCAACCTTGCAGGGTCAACCCAGCATCACCCCAGCAGGGTGAACCACCCGCTGCCTTCGCGAGCGGGCTGTCGCCTTCGAGTCCGCGCGTCGGCTCTCACGAACGCGCTCGACCGTGTTTAAACGCTGCACAGTTGGCTATGTCGATGACCGTGAGGATTCGGATTGTCGCGCTCGCAGCGATCGTCGCAGTCGTCGGCGCCTCTGTCGCGCTCGGCGCGGGCCAAAAGGACTACGCCTGGCAGCTGACGCCGACCGGCTCCACGGCAGGTCTCCGCGGCCTCTCCGCGGTCAGTGCCGACGTCGCGTGGGCAAGTGGCAGCCTCGGCACCGTGCTGCGCACGACGAACCGCGGTGCGACGTGGCAGAACGTGCCGCCCCCGGGCACCTCGGCGCTCCAGTTCCGCGACATCGAAGCCTTCGACGCCCTGAACGCCGTGATCCTCTCGATCGGCAACGGCACCGACTCGCGCGTCTACGTGACCTCCGACGGAGGCGCCAGCTGGACGCAGACGTTCTCGAACGACGACCCGAACGCTTTCTACGACTGCATGACCTTCTTCGACCGCAAGCGCGGCCTCGCGCTCTCCGATCCGGTCGACGGCAAGTTCCGGATCATCGCGACGGAGGACGGCGGTCGGAGCTGGCGCGTCGTGGCGACCGATATGCCCGCTGCCCTGCCCGGCGAGTTCGCCTTCGCCGCGAGCGGTCAGTGCCTCGTCTCCGCGGGTGGCAAGGACGCATGGTTCGCGACCGGCGGTGGCGCCGAGGCGCGCGTCTTCCACAGCGACGACCGCGGCAAGACCTGGGAGGTCACGTCCACGCCGGTTCCGAGCGGCCCGAGCGCCGGCATCTTCGCGCTTGCGTTCCGCAATCCACGGCACGGGCTCGTGGTGGGCGGGGACTTCGCGGCACCGACGGTGGCCCCGGATGCGGTCGCGCTCACGGACGACGCCGGCGCGACCTGGCGGCTCGCAGCGGATCCGCCGGGCGAGTACCGCTCCGGCGCGCACTGGGTCACCGGTCGCGAGGTCGTGGCGGTGGGGCCGACCGGCAGCGACGTGAGCTACGACCGCGGGAACACCTGGGTGCGCTTCGACGACGGCAGCTTCGACACCGTCGACTGCGCGGACGGACGCGCCTGCTGGGCGTCAGGGACCCAGGGCCGCGTCGCGTATCTGATCCGCTCCCGCTAGACCGTCTCCGCGTCGCTGGCCTCGCGGGCCGAGCCAAGGTATCGCGCAACCGCCGCCGTTCGCGTCCGCACGCCGAGCTTGGCGTAGATGTGCTCCAGGTGTTTGCTGACCGTGCTCGGCGCGAGCCAGAGAGTGCGAGCGATCTCCGCGTTCGTCTGGCCGCTTGCGACCCAGGTGAGCACCTCGTACTCGCGTGCGGTCAGGCCAAGATCGGGGCGCGTCTCCTCCAGGAGCAGTGCATCGCCGACTCGCTCGACGATCAGCCGGCGGTCGCCCACGCCGTGGACGAGCGGTTGTCGGCATCCGGACTCGAGCCAGTCGACCAGTGCCTCGTCTGGAGCGAACTCGCGCAGGAGCCGGCGTGCCGGCTCCGAGGCGTACTCGACCTCGTCGCGTGCGCCTAGCAGCATCACGCCGCGGGGCTCGTGTGCTTCCGCCTGGTCGAGGCCGACGAGAGCTGCTGCAAGCTCGCGCCGCGTTCGCGCGGCCTGCCAGAGCCGGCCGAGGTGGGGCTGAAGCAGGTCGAGGACGAGCCGGTCGCGCTCGCTGAACGCTCGGTCGGTCCGGTCGAAGCAGAACGTTTTCCAGTGGGACGGCGGGGAGGGGATGTCGACCTCGAGCTCGTGCTCGTGACCGTGAGGGCGGAGCACGACCTCGTAAAAGCGGGTTCGGTGCAGCTCGCGTCGGGTCTGGAAGTCCGAGAGCTTGAGGGCGCCGAAGTTTCCCTGCCGCCGGCGCCGGCGGACAGGGGTGTTCAGGTAGAGGACGCAAAGCTCCTCGTTGTAGTCCGACGCCTCGTCACCTGTTCGTTCGATTTCGACGAGGTACTTCGGTACCCAGTCGTGCTCGACGTACCAGATCGCGTCGGCCTCGACGAGTCGCCCGAGCTCGACGAGCAGGTCGCTCGTGAACGGCTCGTCGCCACCGAGGCTTTCGGCCTCGCCGACGAAGCGGAGCAGCCGCTCCGCGTCACCTCGGGCGAGTGCAGGCACGGCCCATCACAAGATACGCCGATTCCCGTATGGACTCCACCGGCGCCCAGGCGAAGCATGGGGGCAGAGGAATTGGGCGTGCCGCCACGCCGGCGACTCGGCCGCCTCGGGAGGAGGCGAACCGTGAACGTGATCCGAAAGCTCCGCACCATCCGATCGTCCGGCCTGCTCATCTGTCTCGCCGCCGGAGTCTTTCTCACCAGTGCCACAGCCTCACAACCGGCCTCGGGCGCAAACGCCGTCACCGACTGGAATGCGAACGCCGGAGAGGCTTCGATCGCCGCGTGCTTCCTGGGCGGCTACGGCCCCCAGGAGGCCCGGATGTACGCGATGATGCACGTGGCGATCCACGACGCGCTGAACGCCATCGACCTGCGCTCGCGTCCCTACGCAGCGTCCCTCACCGCGGCGCCTGGAGCGTCGCCCGACGCCGCAGTGGCGGCCGCCGCGCGCGACGTGCTCGTGCCGGTACTGGGCTCGTTCTCGTTCTTCCTTCCGGCCGACTGCATCGACGCGGGCATCGCGAGCGTGGAAGCGGACTACACGACAGCGCTCGGGATGATCGCGAACGGTGTGTCGAAGACTCGGGGCGTCGCCCTTGGTCACGCCGCCGCTGCGGCAATCCTCGCGCTCCGCTCCGAGGACGGCTTCGACACGCCCCTCGTGGATCCGAACTATGAGGAAGGCACGGCGCCGGGCGAGTACCGCTACACCCCGGGCACGCCGTTCGCGTTCGCGCCGGCCTTGGGCGACGACCTCGCACCCTTCGTCCTGGACGACAGCTCGCAGTTCCGGCCAGGCCCGCCGTACTCGCTCACGAGCGGCAAGTACGCCGCGGACGTGAACGAGGTCAAGCGCCTCGGCGGCGACGACGTCATCACTCCCAGCGACCGTACGGCCGACCAGACCGAGATCGCCTTGTTCTGGCTCGAGAGCTCGCCGCTCGCCTGGAACAGGATCGCGCGGACGGTCGCGGATCGAGAAGCGCTCGACCCGTGGGAGAGCGCGCGGCTCTTTGGCCTGCTCAATCTGGCACTGACGGACGGCTACATCGGCACCTGGGACGCGAAGTACCACTACCGCTTCTGGCGGCCGGTGACGGCGATCCGGCTTGCCGGAATCGACGGCAATCCGGCGACCACCGCGGATCCGTCGTGGACGCCGCTGGTCGAGACCCCGGCGATCCCCGACTACGACTCCGGGCACGCGGTCGAAGGCGGAGCTGCGGCGGAGGTCCTGAAGCGGTTCTTCGGTACCGACCGGATGAGCTTCTCGAACTGCAGCTTCACCTTGCCGGCAGGACAGAGGTGCGGTGATGCATCACCAACGCTGCGTCAGTTCACGAGCTTCTCCGACGCTGCCGAGGAGAACGCGGTCTCGCGGATCTACGTCGGCTTCCACTTCCGCGACGCGGTCGAGACGGGGACGAGGCACGGCGAGAGGATCGCCGACCGCGCCGTCAACCGTTTCCTGCGACAGGCGCACGAGGGACCTCGCCGCTGATCGAGGTTCCACTGTGAGCCAGGATCCCATCGAGCCGCCCATCAGGGCGGCTCGATGGCGTCACTCGGGGACGATGCGGAACATCACCTCGTCGACGTAGCACCAGCTCCAGTCCTCGCCCGGCTCGATCGAGCGGGCGATCGGGTGGCCTTGCTCGTGCGCGTGACGGCTGGCGTGCTTGTTCGGCGACGAGTCGCAGCATCCGATGGCCCCGCAGGTCTGGCACATCCGCAGGTGCCTCCACGGGGAGCCGATTTTCAGGCACTCCTCGCACCCGGCGATCTGGTCCGGCGGAGCGACGGTCGTGACCTGGTCGAGGTGGGAGCATGTGGTCATCTCAGCGGCAGGTTGCTGGCGCCTCGGCTTCAGAGGTCCTGACGACCGTCGCCATCGCACCAGTGTAGGTCGTGGCGGGCCCGAAGAAACGTGCCCCGCCGGGCCGGTTCGAGGGGTGCCGCAGGGCGGCCCCCTCGAACCGGTGATCGAGCTAGCGGCTCAGATTGACGGGGAACGAGACGAGGCGGCGGCTGGAGACGCCGCCCAGCAGATCCTCGCCGCTCTTGCGGGCACGGGCGAAGAAGACCAGCAGCTGCTGATTGCGCGCTGCCGGATATCCGCGCAGCCGATTCAGCCTGAGCTCGGCCCAGCCGTCGGCGCCCGTCGCCTGCTCGGCTGGAACGCTGAACTGGTTGAACGGCACGGCCGTCGCGTAGACGAGCGCACCCTGGACCGACTTGCCCCGGCAGGAGACGTGGAACCGGACCGTCAACGACTGCGTGCTGCCGCCGACGACGGGCGGGTTGATCGATTGCCGGTCCACGATGAGCCGCTCCGGTGGGGAGATCGACGCGATCGGGATCGGGGCGTTGCCGCCGCAACCGACCGGAGCAGGAGCCGCCTCCTGCCTGATCACTGCCGTGGGCACGGCTGTGGACGAGGCGGAGCCGTCGCTGTTGGTCGCCGTGACTCGCGCTCTCAGCGTGTTGCCGACATCCGGGTTCTTGAGCTCGTACGTCCGCTCGGTCGCCCCGCCGATGTTCGAGCAGCTGCCGCCGGTCGGGTCGCACCGCAGCCACTGGTACCGGTACGTGATCGGCGCGGTGCCGTTCCACGTGCCGTTGCTCGTGGTCAGCGTGCTCCCTCGCTCCGGTGTCCCGGAGATCGTCGGAGGCGCCTGGACCGTCGGTGGAGTGAGCGTCGCATCCCCGGCCGCCGCCCCGCTGCCCGCGAACCCCGCGATGCCTGCCGTCACGACGAGCGCCGTGGTCAGGGCCAGGCCGACGAGCCACGAAATCCTTGATCGCTTCATTGTTCTTCCCCCTCCTGGTTGGGCCGGGCGGGTTGCATCCATCTCTCTAGCCCGACCGGAACAGGCTGATCTACCCGTGCGGAGACCCCGTGAATCCACGGTCGACTGCGGGAACGAGGCCCAGGGTCGACGGAAGGGACGTTTCGAGCGGCGGCGAACTCGGACCACACGGCTCCGCGAGGCGTTTTCGTTTCCGCCGGGATGGGGAACCCTGGCCCCGAATCGAGCGACGTCCGCTGCCGTGCCGGCCCCGTGCCGCACGAGGAACCATGCGCGCTTCAGACGACTCCCACTTCGATTCCAGGGGCCCAGTCGGGCAGTACTGGCTGGCGAACGGCCTCGACTTCACGGTCTGCGACGGCGACGGCCGGAGGATCGGCCTCGTCGTGCACGTGGTCGTCGATCGCCGCCGGCAGAGCGCCGAGCGCCTGATCGTGCGACGGCGCGGCCTCGTCCGCCGGCCGCGCTACGTGGCGCTCAACCCGCACGCGGTCGAGCTCGTCCTCCCCGACTCACAGGTGCTCCTGCTCGCGGGCACCGCGGCGCAGCAGGCGGGACCGGTCGCCGAGTCACGTGCGCCCGCAACGGCCCGCGCACGCGGCGCGGCAGCCTCCGCGAGCGCTGCGTTCGCAGCGCTCGTCCGGGTCTCCCTGCCGGTCGTACTGGCGTTCGACCGCCGCCTCGCCGCTGCCGCGGAGGCCACGCGCCGGCTGGCCCGCCGCGTGGTGAGCGCGGGCGCCGACCTGGCCGCCAGCACGTCCGCAACGACTCGCCGCGAGGCACCGAGACTCGACGCCTGGCTCTCGGTGAGGGCACACGAGAACCGGCGCGTCACCTTGACGGAGTTCCGACGCCTCGGCGCCGCCGCACAGCGTTTCGTGCGCATGCTCGGCGACCTGGTCGTGCTGGCCGCCGTGGGCGTGGCCGCCGCCTGGCGCAGAGCCGAGGCAGCACGCGCGGAGCGCCGGACGACGGTGTCGCGGGAGACGCCGCCCGAGGCACCGCGTGAGGCGCCGGGCAAGGCACCACCGAGGCTTCCGGACCCGCAACCGCCCGAGTGGCGGCGGGACGCGGACGCGCCGCTGGCCAGGGAGCGGCGCCAAGCCCGGTCCGGTCGCCGCGCCCGCCGCTAGCAGCCGTGTCTACACTTCGTGCCCGTGGAACCGGGTCGAACCCGTGCGGATGCGGACCGCTCGTTCGAACAGCTCTACGAGGGTCACCGCGAAGAGGTCTACCGGGTCGCGCTGCGCGCGCTCGGCAACGCCGACGACGCCGAGGACGTGACACAGGCCGCGTTCGTCGATGCCTACCGGGCGATCCTGCGCGGCTCGCGTCCGCGAGCGCCGCGTGCGTGGCTGCTCGCGATCGCGGAGAACGTGCGGCGGCGACGCTTCCGCTCGGCGTTGCGGCGGCCACGCGAGGAGCCGCTCGATGTCGAGAGCGCCGCCGCGACCGAGCTCGTTCCGGAGCACGCCGAAGCGGTTCGGCGGGCACTCGTCACGTTGCCTCCGCAGCAGCGTGAGGTCTTCCTGCTCCGCGAGCTCTCCGGGCTCTCGTACGGTGAGATCGCGGAGTGCGTCGGCTCGACGACGGCTTCCGTCCAGATGCTCCTCTTCCGCGCCCGCCGAGCGCTGCGGGCCGAGCTCGACCCGCCGGTGACGCAGCGCCGCCGCTCGCTCGGGCTCCAGCTTCCGGCCTGGCTCGCTCAGCTCGCCGGACGCGGCGACACGCTCGTCCTGGCCCCTCGGGGCGCCGGCGCCCTCGGCGCGGCGGTGCTCGCGGTCTCCGGGGTCACCGCCGGAGCGCTGCAGATCCAGGAGCGCGGCGACCAGCGTGCCGAGTCGATCGTGCAGGCGCAGCCTCGCGTGCTGCCGCCGACGCGGCTGGCGGCCGCCCGTACCTCGGCGCGCCGGGAGACCGCTCCGAAGCGCGTGCCGAGCCCAGCGGCCGTCAAGAGCCCTCCAGCCGCCGCCCCGGCTCGCCCGGCGCCCGCCCAGTCGCCCGTGCCCGCAGCGGCGCCTGCGCCTGCGCCCGCAGCGGCGTCCGCGCCTGCACCCACACCTGCCCCGTCATCGACACCGCCGCCCACAGCGGCACCCGCGACAACGCCTCCGCCGGCCGAGGCGGCCGAGACCCCGCCCGTGCAAGTGCTGCCGCCGGAGCTCGTCGTGCCGCTGCCGGCTTCGACGCCCGACCTCGGCATCGTGCCGCCGCTCCCGCTGCCGCCGGTCGTCGTCCCGCTGCCGCCCGTCGAGGTTCCCGAGCTGCTCGAGCCCGTCGTCGCTCCGCTCCTGCCGATCTTGCCGGTCCTGCCGGGCTTGCCGATCCTGCAGCCGGCGCCGCCGCCTCCGGGCCCGTAACCGGCAACGGTGGGCGTCGTGACCCTACGACACCCACCGTCGCCTACTCGCCTCTCGCGGCGCTTGCCGCCGTCGCGCGGACGAGAGTCGCGTCAGTAAGAGGCCTCGGGCACGCCAATCCTTTCTCGCGGGTCTTTGAGGCTCGTGGACGTGTGCGAGAGTGCGGGTCGTGGAGCGGGCATTCGACGTCGTCGTTCTCGGCGCGGGCCCGGCCGGCGAGGTCGCGGCCGGCCGGCTCGGCGAGGCGGGTCTCGCCGTCGCCATCGTCGAGGCGCACCTCGTGGGCGGCGAGTGCTCGTACTACGCGTGCATGCCGTCGAAAGCGCTCCTGCGCCCGGGCGAGCTGCTCGCCGAGGCCCAGCGGGTGCCCGGGATCCGTACCGACGGGCTCGACGCGCCTGCGGTGCTGAAGCGGCGCGACGAGGTCATCCACGACCTGAACGACTCGAGCCAGCTGCCGTGGCTGGAGCAGCGCGGGGTGGAGCTCGTGCGCGGGCGCGGCCGGATCGACGGCGAGCGGCGCGTCGTGGTCGGCGGGGACGTGCTGGTCGGCTCGAAAGCCGTCGTCGTCGCCACGGGCAGCGGCCCGGTGCTGCCGCCGCTACCCGGGCTCGCCGAATCGCGTCCCTGGGGAAACCGGGAGGCGACCACCGCGACCGAGCCGCCCGAGAGCCTCGTCATTCTCGGCGGGGGCGTCGTCGGCGTCGAGCTGGCGCAGGCGTGGGCGTCGCTGGGCACCAAGGTGATCCTGCTCGAGGGTGCGCCGCGCGTGATCGTGCGCGAAGAGCCCTTCGCGTCGGAGGAGGTCGCCGCCGGACTGCGCGCGGCGGGCGTCGAGGTGCGGACGAAGTGCCGCGCGGCGTCGATAGCGCGGGACGGCGACGTCACGGTGACGATGGAGGACGGCTCCACGGCCACCGGTGCCGAGCTGCTCGTCGCGGTCGGCCGCAAGCCGAGCACGGACGGCATCGGGCTGGAGACGGTCGGGCTGGAGTCGGGGAAGCCGGTAGAGGTCGGAACGAACCTGCGCTCGCCGCGGCACGACTGGCTCTATGCGATCGGCGACGCGAACGGCCGGGCGCTCCTCACGCACATGGGCAAGTACCAGGGCCGGCTCGCGGCGGACGCGATCCTCGGCCGCGACGCGCGCATCGTCACGGACGGGCCGCTCTCGCCGCGTGTGATCTTCACGGACCCGCAGGTCGCCGCCGTCGGTCACACGCTCGCCTCGGCCGAGTCGGCCGGGCTGGTCGTCACCGCCGTCGACGTCGAGACGGGTTCCACGGCGGGCGCGAGCTTCGTTGGTCGCGGAGCCCCGGGGACCTCCCGGCTCGTGGTGGACGACACGCGCCGGGTGATCGTCGGCGCGACGTTCACCGGCGTCGAGGTTGCGGAGTGGCTGCACGCGGCGTCGATCGCGATCGTCGGCGAGATCCGGCTCGAGACGCTCGCGCACGCCGTCCCCTGCTTCCCGACGCGCAGCGAGGTCTGGTCCAACCTGCTCGAGGCGTACGGCCTCTAGGAGACGGCGTGCCGGCGCTCGACGACCTGCTCAAGCCGCTGTTCGACGACGGCGCGCTCACACGCGCGGTGCTGTCGAAGCCGCGCAACCGGGACACGCCGGCGAAGGTGACCGTGGAGCCCGTCGACCTCCGGGGTGGGCTCGCGTACCGCTTCACGACGCAGCTGCCGGACCGGACGCACCACGAGAACCTCCAGCCGCCCGCCGCCCGTGAGCGGCTTGGCGTCCTGCTCGCCGACTACGGCCAGGGGCTGCTCCAGAGCGAGGAGGCCGACTGGCAGGTGCTGGGGGAGAAGATTCTGCGCCGGGCACCCACGCGGCCGGTCGCGACGCGCGCGCACGACCGACGCAAGCACTACTTGCTCGAGGAAGGCACGCCCGTGCCGTTCCTCGTCGAGTTGGGCGTGATGACGCCCGACGGGCGGGTGCGCAAGAGCCGTTACGACAAGTTCCGCCAGGTCAACCGCTTCCTGGAGCTCGTCGACGACGTCGTCCCCGGGTTGCCGGCCGACGGCACGCTGCGGATCGTCGACTTCGGCTGCGGCAAGTCGTATCTCACCTTCGCGCTGCACCATCTGCTGACGACACTGCGCGGCCGCGAGGTCGAGCTCGTCGGGCTCGACCTGAAGGAGGACGTGATCGCGACCTGCTCGTCGCTCGCGGAGCGGCTCGGCTCGCCGGGGCTGCGCTTCCAGCGCGGTGAGATCGCCGGCTTCGACGCCGCCGGCCCCGTCGACCTCGTCGTCAGCCTGCACGCGTGCGACACCGCCACCGACGAGGCGCTCGCGCAGGCGGTGCGCTGGGAGGCGGCGGCGATCCTCGCCGTCCCGTGCTGTCAGAAGGAGGCGTATCGTCAGATCGAGAGCGACCTGCTGCAGCCGCTCTTGCGTCACGGTCTGGCGAAGGAGCGCTTTGCCGCCCTCGTCACGGACGCACTGCGCGCGCAGCTGCTCGAGCTCGCCGGCTACCGGACCCAGCTGGTGGAGTTCGTCGATCTGGAGCACACGCCGAAGAACGTCCTGATCCGCGCCGTGCGCGGGCAGCCGGCCGGGGCGGACGTCCGCCGCGCCTACGAGGAGCTGCGCGACTCGCTCGGGCTCGCTCCATCCCTAGAGCGTTTGCTAACCGCACGGTCGTCGTAGGCCGGGCCGCGAAGCGGCCCCTTCAGGGATCTGCGCTGCAACCTAACGCCGCGTGAACACGTAGTCGCGGGCGCTCGCCTGCGCGTGGCAGGCGGCGCAGCCCGACTCCGGGAAGCCGACCTTCGCGAAGCGCCGCGACGGCGAGCTGCGGGTGAACTCCTCCCAGCGCCAGCCGCCGTTCGCCGTGCCCTTGATCCGCCGCATCGTCGCCACGAGAGAAAGCCAGTTCTTGCCCGGCGGAGTGGCCGTCTTGACGACGATCGCGCCGACCGGGAAACGCGCTCCGCGCCTGCGCTTGCTCGCGTAGACGTTCTTCGTCCCGCGGTGAGCGGCCGAGCCGCCGCGGATCGGCGCGCGATTCAGCTTCGGCCACTTGGCGTACCCGTCGACGTAGCGGGGCAGGCCGTCCTGGCGGGGCGCGTCGGGAGCAAGCGCGAATGCAGCCCCTGCCGCGAGTAGGGCTGCGGTGGCCACGAGCGCGATGGCGAGCCTCACGGCCGCTCCTAGGCGACGGGCGCGTCCAGCGCGTCGTCCAGGGTCTCGTGGACGGACAGGTGCTGGTCGAGCCCCGAGATCTGGAGGGCGCGGTGGGTCTCGAGGCCGGGCGCCGCCAGCAAGAAGGAGCGCCGGTTCGCGAGCTTCGTGCGCGCTTCGATCAGGACGCCGAGGGCCGTCGAGTCCATGAAGTCGACCTCGGCGAGATCGACGATGAGCCGCTCGGGCTCCTCCGCGCACAGCTCGAGCAGCGTGCGGCGGACTTCGGGGGCGTTGTAGAGGTCGAGCTCGCCGACGAGGTGGACGATCACCGCTCCGTCGCGGCGGTCGATCCCTGCGACGGGGTCCTCGTTGAGCTTCGTCTGGTCGGTCATCTCCTCCAAGAAGCATAGACCTGTTGTCAGAACCGGAGGCAAGCTGCTCCGCTACGTTGCGCGCGTGCTGGTCGCGATCTCAGGCGGCGCGGGCTTCCTGGGCCTGCACCTCGCGCGGCGCCTGCTCGCCGACGGCGTCGATGTGCGCACGCTCGACCTGGCGCCGCTCGACGACGACCGCCTCGAGCGCTCGGTCGAGGAGCTGCGGGGGGACGTGCGCGACCCGGTCGCAGCGCGGCGACTGGTCGCAGGCGCGGACGTGGTCGTCCACGCCGCCGCTGCGCTGCCGATCCAGGCTTCGTCCGAGTCGATCCGCTCCGCGAACGTCGAGGGCACCGCGACCGTGCTCGCGGCTGCGCTGGAGGCAGGTGTGCGCCGCGCCGTCTTCGTGTCGTCCACGGCCGTCTACGGCGTCCCCGAGCGGCATCCCATCCACGAGGACGACCCGCTCGTGGGCGTCGGCGCCTACGGCGAGTCGAAGATCGAGGCCGAAGCCGTGTGCCGTGCCTTCGCCGCGCGCGGGCTCCCCACCGTGATCGTCCGCCCCAAGACGTTCGTCGGCCCGGAGCGGCTCGGTGTCTTCGAGATCCTCTTCGACTGGGTGCGAGAGGGCCGCCGGATCTACACGCTCGGCCCCGGCACGAACCGGTATCAGCTGCTCGCGGTCGAGGATCTCGTGGACGCGATCGTGCGCTGCTTCGACGCGCCCGGTGCCGTCGGCGAGGCCGTGAACGTCGGCGCGGCCGAGTTCGGCACCGTGCGCGACGACCTGGGCGCGCTGCTCGAGCACGCAGGCTCACCATCCCGGCTCACCCCGGTCCCCGTGAGGCCGGCCGAGCTCGCGCTGCGAGCGCTCGAGCTGCTGCGCCTCTCGCCGCTCGCCGAGTGGCACTACAAGACCGCACACAAGGATTCGTTCGTCTCCACCGACAAGGCGCAGCGCCTCCTCGGCTGGGCGCCGCGGCTCTCGAACGCCCAGACGCTGATCGAGACCTACGACTGGTATCTGGCCAACCGCGGCAGGGTCGGGTCGGCGGGCACCACCCACCGCGTGCCCTGGAACCAGCAGGCGCTCGGCCTGCTCAAGCGGCTCAGCTGATCTCGAACCCGGCTCGGCCCTCGGGCTCCTCGCTCACGACGTCGACCCAGTCGACACGTGCGCGGCGGGGACCCTCGCGGCAGAACCCGATCAGCCTCTCGACCGCGTCCGCCTCGCCCTCGAACACGGCCTCGACGCTCCCGTCCGGCAGGTTGCGCGCCCAGCCGGCCACCCCCTCGGCGTCCGCCCGGCGGCGGGTCGTCTCGCGGAAGAAGACCCCCTGGACGTGGCCCTGGACGACGATCTTGCGGCGGATCACGCCTCTAGTGTGACGTTCGAGGGCGCCTTCTGGCACCATCGAGATATGGCCATCGGCCGCCTGCTCGTCGTGCCGTTCACTGTGGCCGCCGTGGCGCTCGGCGCCTGCGGTGGCTCCGACGCCCGGCCAGCGCCCGAGTCCGCGACGACGGTGCCGGCGAAGGCGCCGCAGCTGCTGACCGCGCGCCACAACGAGAAGACCTTCCGGCTCGCCCGGGGCCGCTCGATCGAGCTCCGGCTGGCGCACGGCGCCGCAGATCGACTCGACTGGCAGGGCGGTGTCGCTCGTTCCGATCGACTTCTTCGTCGATCCGGGCTACCTCGCGTGGGAGCTGAGCGCCGTGGGGCGGGGGCGTACCGTCGTGACCGGACGCTCGGCGGGCAAGCGCATCCGTGTGACGCTCGTCGTCCCCGGCTAGTCGCGCGCGTCTACCTTTGGTGGGGAGCCGCCGAGATGCGAGCATACGGGCGGAGTTGGGATCGCAGCGCCGAGCTGCTCGGCAGATGAGGAGGAAGAGAATGGGAGTGACAATCGGGGACACGGCACCGGACTTCGAGGCCGAGACGACGCAAGGGCGAATCGCCTTCCACGACTGGATCGGCGACTCCTGGGCGGTCCTGTTCTCGCATCCGAAGAACTTCACCCCGGTCTGCACGACCGAGCTCGGCCACATGGCCAACATCAAGCCGGAGTTCGACCGGCGAGGCGTCAAGATCATCGGTCTCTCCGCAGACCCGCTGGAGAGCCACGCGGGCTGGGCCAAGGACATCGAGGAGACCCAGGGGCAGGCTCCGAACTTCCCCACCATCGCGGACGGCGACTTCAACGTCTCGAAGCTTTACGGCATGCTGCCCGCGAGCACGTCGGGCGATCCGCTCCAGCGCACTCCTGCGGACAACCAGACGGTGCGGAACGTGTTCGTGATCGGGCCGGACAAGAAGATCAAGCTCGTCCTCGTCTACCCGATGACGACCGGCCGGAACTTCGACGAGGTGCTGCGCGTGATCGATTCGCTGCAGCTGACGGCGAAGCACAAGGTCGCGACGCCCGTGAACTGGCAGCAGGGCGACGACGTGATCATCGCCGGGTCGGTCTCCGACGACGAGGCCAAGCAGACGTATCCGGACGGCTGGAAGGCGCCGAAGCCGTACATCCGGATCGTGCCCCAACCGGTGGACGACGCGGCATAGCGACGACCGCGGGCTTCGTCTCGGCGCTGGCGGGCGCGCGGATCGGGAGCACGTTCAACCAGTACGCCGACTCGCCGGTCCGCCGCCGCCGTCTGCGGGAGTACCTGGACGCGCGCGTCACCGCGCCGATCCTGCTCGTAGGCGAGGCGGCGGGTTGGCGCGGTGCGCGTGTCTCCGGTCTGCCCTTCACCTCCGAGCGCCAGCTGAGCGGGAGGGGGCCGGCGGAGGCGACGGCCACGATCGTGCAGCGCACCTTGGCGGAGCTCGGAGGCGCGCAGCGGGTGCTGCTCTGGAACCTCGTGCCGACGCATCCGCACCGTCCGGGCGAGCCGAGCTCGAACCGGCCGCCGACGCGAGCCGAGATCGACGCGGCTGCGGGCTTCGTCGCGGAGCTGGCGCGTGGACGGGAGGTCGTGCCGGTGGGCCGGCTCGCGCAAGCCCGCCTCGGCGGGCCGTATCTCCGCCACCCGTCGCACGGTGGCGCGGCGGAGTTCCGGGCCGGGCTGCGGAGGTTGCTGCTGTCGAGGCACGCGTAGGCTGACCGCCGTGGAGCGCTTCCCCGTCCGCCGCAACACGATCCTGCTTGCGGCCACGCTGACGTGCCTCTCCGGGATGGTGCAGCTCGCCGTCGCCGTGGCGACGATCACGCTCGTGCTCGTGACCGGGATCGAGGGCATCCTCGGGCTCGGCCCGGCGATCTTCCTGCTCGCTGCCGCGCTTGCCGCGCTCCCCGCCGGGCGGCTCATGGACCGGATCGGACGGGTTCCGGTGCTGGCGGCCGGGGCGTGCTCGGGGATCGTGGGGTGCTCGGTGACCGCGCTCGGGTGCGAGGTCGAATCAGCTGTGCTCGTCGTCACGGGCTTCGCGCTCGTCGGCGTCGCGAGCGGCACCGTCCTGCTGGCGCGCGCGGCGGCCGCGGACATGTACCCGCCCGAGCGCCGTGCCCGCGGGATCTCCTTCGTCCTCTTCGGCTCGCTCTTCGGGGCCGCGCTCGGGCCGCTCGTCTTCCGGCCGCTCTTCGAGGGCAAGGAGCTCGACACCCAGGCGCTGGTGGTGCCGTGGCTCGCGGCAGGCGGGATCATGGCCGTCGGGCTCGTGCTGATCCTCTGCGTGCGCCCGGACACGCGCACGATCGCGCTGGCCATGACGAGCGCTGCATCCGGCGCGCAACCGGGCGAGCCCCCTGCCGAACCCGCGCCGCTGCGCGAGATCCTGCGCCGCCCCGGCGTCCCGACCGCGCTCGTCGCCGCGCTCGTCAGCTTCGCCGGAATGGTCTCGATCATGAACCTGACCGGCTACATCGTCGTGGATCACGGGCATCACCAGTCGGACGTGTTCACCGTGATCAGCCTGCACATCGTCGGCATGTACGCGCTCGTGCTGGTGATCGGCGAGCTCGTCGACCGCGTGGGGCGGCGGCCCGCACAGATCGCGGGCCTGTTCCTGATGGCCGCCTCCACGCTCGGGCTCGTCTGGTTCGAGAGCATCGCCTGGACGTCGCTGTCGCTCTTCGGGCTCGGCCTGGGCTGGAACCTCGCGTACGTCGCCGCCGCGAGCGAGCTGGCCGACCTGGCTCTCCCGGCCGAGCGGGGCAAGCTGATCGGCTTCTCCGACCTCCTCTCGAGCGTCACGGGCGCGGCGCTCGCGCTCCTCGGCGGCGTGGCGATCACCGAGATCGGAATCGCCGCGTTGGCCCTCGGCGGCACGGCTTTCGTCGCCCTGCCCGCGCTTTGGATCCTGCTACAATCCGCGGCCGGCGCACGGCCTGTGCGCCCTTTGTCTGTTAAATGACACAGCCTGTGAAATGAAGACCTACTCCGCAAAACCCGGCGAGATCCAGCGCGACTGGTACGTCGTCGACGCCGAGGGCAAGACGCTCGGTCGGCTGGCGACCCAGATCGCCAACACGCTGCGGGGCAAGAACAAGGCGACGTATACGCCGCACACGGACACGGGCGACTTCGTGATCGTCGTCAACGCGGAGAAGATCCACGTCACGGGCCAGAAGCTCGACCAGAAGATGTACTACAACCACTCCGGCTATCCGGGCGGCCTGCGCACCCGCAGCTTGCGCACGCAGCTCGAGCGGCGCCCGACGGAGGTGCTGCGCAAGGCGGTCAAGGGGATGCTCCCGCGCAACCGCCTCGCGCGCCAGCAGATCAACAAGCTGAAGATCTACGCCGGCCCCGAGCATCCGCACGAGGCGCAGGCGCCAAAGACGTTGGAGGTCAGTTAGTGGCAGAGCAGGCGCAATACCTCGGCACCGGGAAGCGGAAGACGTCCGTCGCCCGCGTCATCCTTCGGCCCGGCGACGGCACGACGTGGTTCAACGGCCGGACGATCGAGGACTACTTCCCGCGCCTGACCCATCGCGCCGCGGCGCTCTCGCCGCTCAAGACGGCCGGCGTCGAGGGCACGTACGACGTGCGCGTGCGCGTGCACGGCGGCGGCCCGAGCGGCCAGGCCGGGGCGGTGCGCCACGGGATCGCCCGCGCACTCGTCGAGGCCGACCCGGAGCTGCGCATCTCGCTGAAGCGCGAGGGCTACCTGACCCGCGACGCACGCAAGGTCGAGCGCAAGAAGGCCGGCCTGCACAAGGCGCGCAAGGCGCCTCAGTTCAGCAAGCGCTAACCCCCGCCGTGCGGCGGTATTTCGGCACCGACGGCGTCCGCGGCATCGTCGGCGAGGACCTGACCTGCGATCTCGTCGAGCGCCTGGGCAAGGCAGCGACCCTCTGGTCGGGCGGCGGCGGTGTCTTCGTCGGGCGGGACACGCGCGGGTCGGGTGCCGAGCTCGAAGAGGCGTTCGCGCGCGGGGTCGAGACGGCGGGCGGCAACGCCGTCCTCGCCGGCGTCCTGCCCACCCCTGCGGTCGCGTTGCTCGCGCTCGACCTCGGCGTCGTGATCACCGCCTCGCACAACCCGCCCGAGTACAACGGCGTCAAGTTCTTCGATCGCAGCGGCGGCAAGCTCTCAGACGCCTCCGAGGAGCAGATCGAGGCTCTGCTCGACGAGCCGGGGCCCGGTGGCGGAAGCATCGACCACGTCGACGTGGCGACGGACAGCTATCTCGAGCACATCGTCGATCGCTTCGGCTCCGATCTCTCCGGGCTGCGCATCGCTGTCGACTGCGCCAACGGGGCCTACGCGGCCATCGCGCCCGCCGCGTTCGAGCAGCTGGGCGCCGAGGTGGTCGCGATCGGCGTCGACCCCGACGGCACGAACATCAACGAGGGCTGCGGCGCGACCGACCTGGGCGCCCTGAGCGACACCGTTCGCGAGGAGCGCTGCGACCTCGGCGTCGCTTTCGACGGCGACGGCGACCGGATGCTCGCCGTGGACGCGGCGGGCGACGTCGTCGACGGGGACCAGATCCTCGCCGTGCTCGCCCTCCACCTGGGCGTCGACGTCGTCGCCGTGACCGTGATGACGAACCTCGGCTTCCACCGTCTGATGGAGGAGCGCGGCGTGCGTGTGGTCACGACGGACGTCGGCGATCGCTACGTGCTCGAGGCGCTGCGGCGTGAGGGCGCCATCCTCGGCGGGGAGCAGTCCGGCCACGTCATCTGCCTGCGCGACCACGTCACCGGAGACGGGCTCGCCGCCGCGCTGCTGCTCTGCGACGCGATCCGGGGTCGCACCCTGGCCGACGCAGCGGCCGTGATGCCGCGCTTCGCACAGGCGAAGGAGAACGTCCGGGTCGCGAAGCGAGAGGTGCCCGCCGACGCGCTCGCCGAGGCCGAACGGCTCAACATGGCCCTCGCCGGGCGTGCCCGCGTGCTCGTGCGGTCCTCGGGCACCGAGCCCCTGATTCGCGTCCTCGGCGAGGCCGAGACGGCCGAGGAAGCGGAGCTGCTGTGTGGTACGATCGCCGCTCTCGTTCGGAGAGAGCTCGGCTGATCCCGCGACGTTGTGGGAGTCAGGTACACCGGGCTCTCGTTGCGTTTTCAAGCAGGTTTCGCGGGAACCACCGTTCTGAGACGATCGGGGTGGCGCACCACCTGGAAGAGTCGGACAAAAGGAGCTTCAGGGTGTGCGGGATCATCGGATACGTCGGACCTCGTGAGTGCAAGCAGCTCCTTCTGCAGGGGCTCGAGCGGCTGGAGTACCGCGGCTACGACTCGGCCGGAATCGCGCTGCGCGAAGAGGGTGGCCTCGAATACGTGCGCGCCGTCGGCAACCTCCAGAACCTGAAGGAGGCGGCAGGCCCGAACGGGTCGACATCGCGGCACGGCCTCGGCCACACGCGCTGGGCGACCCACGGCGGCGTCACCGAGGCGAACGCCCATCCGCTGACCGGCTGCGACGACGGGAAGCTCTCGATCGTCCTGAACGGGATCGTCGAGAACTACCGCGAGCTCCGGGACGGACTGATCGCCGAGGGGCACAGCTTCAGCTCCGAGACCGACGCCGAGACGGTCTCCCACCTCGTTGAGCGCCACTACGAGGGCGACCTGACCGCCGCCGTGCGCGCCGCCGTCGGCGAGCTCGAGGGCCACTTCGCCTTCGTCGCCATCCACCACGATCACCCGGACGTGCTCGTCGGCACCCGCAAGGAGTGCCCGCTCGTCGTCGGGATCGGCGAGGGCGAAATGTTCTTCGCCTCGAACGCGGCGGCGTTCCTGCGCGAGACGCGCAACGTCTTCTTCCCCGGGGACGGCGAGATCGTCGAGGTCACCCCCGACGGCGCCGTCTTCACGACGCTGGCCGGCGAGCCGGTGGAGCACGACGAGATCGTGCTCGACTGGGACGACGAGAGCGCCGAGAAGGGCGGCTACGAGACGTTCATGCTCAAGGAGATCTACGAGCAGCCGGACGCGCTGCGCGAGACGATCGGGGACCGCGCGCGGCACGGCAGGCTCGAGCTCGAGGGCCTGGGGATGACCGACGAGGAGATGCGCGAGCTGCGCCGGGTCGTCATCCTCGCGTGCGGCACGGCGTACCACGCCGGCGTCGTCGGCCGCTACGCGATCGAGGAGTGGGCCCGCGTGCCGGTGGAGCCGGACATCGCGAGCGAGTGGATCTACCGCAACCCCGTGATCGACGACCACACGCTCGTGATCGGGATGTCGCAGTCGGGCGAGACGCGCGACACGATCGCCGCGATGGCGCTCGCGCGCGAGAAGGGTGCGCGCACGCTCGCGGTCACGAACATGATGGGCTCGCAGATCACGCGCGAGGTCGACTCTGTCATCTACACGCGCGCCGGGATCGAGATGGCCGTCGCCGCGTCGAAGACGTTCACGGCCCAGGTGGCCGTGCAGTACATGATCGCGCTCCGGCTCGCGCAGGCGCGCGGGACGATGGAGCCGACGAAGTTCGCGTTCATCGTCGACTCGCTCTACGACCTGCCGCGCAAGGTGGCGCAGTTCCTCGACGGCGACCATCCGATCGAGGAGATCGCGCAGCGCTTCTACGACCGGCCCTTCTTCCTCTACCTCGGTCGCCACATCGGGCTGCCCGTCGCGCTCGAGGGCGCACTGAAGCTGAAGGAGATCAGCTACATCCCGACGGAGGCGTACTCCGCCGGCGAGATGAAGCACGGTCCGATCGCGCTGCTCGACGAGAACACGCCCGTCGTCGTCGTCGCGACCGACATCCACGTCTACGACAAGATCGTCTCGAACATCCAGGAGACGCGTGCACGCGGCGCGCATGTGATCGCGATCGCGACGGACGGCAACGAGGACATCCAGCACCACGCGGACGACGTGATCTACGTGCCGAAGACGCCGAACTTCCTCCAGGCCGTGCTCGCGATCGTGCCGCTCCAGCTGCTGGCCTACCGGATCGCGCGCCTGCGCGGCCTGAACGTCGACCAGCCGCGGAACCTCGCGAAGACCGTCACCGTCGAATAGCCGCCCCGCTCAGGGCTCCAGCACGATCTCGCCGCTCTCGACCAGGACTTCGCCCGCCGACGTCTCGAGCCTGAGTCGCCCCAACTCGTCGATCCCGGCGGCGACGCCCACCGCCACGCCCGCGCCGACGCGGCGGCCGAGGAGGAAGTCACGCGCTGCCAGCTGGGGGTGCAGCTCGGCCAGGCCGCCCGCTCGCCACTCGGCGTAGAGGCGATCCAGGTGGCCGAGGAGGGAGGCGAGGACCGCCTCGCGGTCGCGGACGACGCCGTCGAGCGAGCGCAGCGACGCGGCCTCGAGCTTCGTGTCCTGCGGGAGCTCGGCGGCCGTCTGGTTGACGTTGATCCCGATCCCGAGCACGACCGCTGCGCCCTTCATCTCGGCGAGGATCCCGGCCACCTTGCGGCCGTCCACCAGGAGGTCGTTCGGCCACTTGATCTGAGCCCTCGCGGGGCCGATCGCGTCGTCGAGCGCGAGCGAGGCCGCGACGGCGGCGACGAGCGAGAGCTCGGGTGCGCGGCGCTCTGGAGGCGGGCGAAGCAGCACCGAGACGATGACGGCCGTGCCCGGCGCCTCGATCCAGCGCCGGCCCAGGCGTCCGCGCCCGCCCGTCTGGTGGTCGGCGGTCGCGATCGCGCCCTCGGGGTCGTCCGGCCCCAGGAGGAGCTGGGTCGACTCGCACTCGGCGACATGGATGCGGGGCTCTCCGATCATGGCTTCGGGGGCCGTCGCAGCTTCTTCGTCTCGCCGCGGCGGCGCTTGGCGTCCAGCCGGCGCTCCTTCGCCGCGCGCGACGGCTTCGTCGGCACCCGCTTCCGCTCCACCTTGAGGGCCGTGCGGAGCTGATCGGCCACGCGCTCGACGGCGAGCTCGCGGTTGCGCCACTGGCTGCGCTCGTCCTGGGCGACGGCTCTCAGGATCGGGCCCGCCTTCGCGAGCACGCGCCGTTTCTGCACGTCGGTCAGCGCGGCGGACGCCTCCACGTCGAACAGTGCCTCGACCCGCGTCTCCGCCGTGTTCGCGTGCTGTCCGCCCGGCCCGCTCGAGCGCGAGAAGCGCAGCTCGATCTCCGCGAGGGGCAGCACGACCGAACGGGATACCCGAATAGACTGCGGCTCCATGGCGGCCATTCTGCTCGACGTCGACGGCGTCCTCCACGTTTCCGGCGAGCCGATCCCAGGAGCGGTCGAGGCCGTCGCTCGCCTGCGGCGCGACGGGCACAGGCTGCGGTTCGTCACGAACAACTCGACGCGCGCCCGCGCGACGCTGGCGGAGGAGCTCCGCTCGATGGGGTTCGAGCTCGAGGACGAGGAGCTGCAGACGACGCCGATCGCCGCCGCGAGGGAGCTGGACGGGCGGCGTGTCTTCGCGCTCGTGATGTCCGGGATCGTGCCCGACCTGCACGGAGTCGAGCTGGTGGGCGACACGGCCGAGGCGGTGCTCGTCGGCGGCTGCGACGAGACGGTCGAGCCGAATCAGGTCTTCAGCTACATGAACATGGCGCGCGCGTTCGCCGAGCTCCAGGCAGGCGCCGAGCTGTACTGCCTGCACAAGAACAAGTGGTGGCAGACCGCGCGCGGGCCGATGCTCGACGGCGGCGCCTTCGTGGCCGGGCTGGAGTACGCGACCGGCGTCGAGGCGACCGTGGTCGGCAAGCCGAGCGCCGCGTGCTTCGCGGCCGCGCTCGCCGCCCTCGACGCCGAGCCGGAGCTGACGTGGATGATCACCGACGACCTCGACCAGGACGTCGTGGGCGCGCAGCTCTTCGGCATGAAGACGGTGCTGCTGCGGACCGGCAAGTTCCGCCCGGAGACGCTGGAGCGCTCGAGCGCGATCCCCGACGCCGTGCTCAGCTCGATCGCGCACTTCCCGGACTGGATCGACCGCTCCGGCTAGTGCGCGTCGGCACCGACCTGATCGAGATCGAGCGCGTGCGCAGGTCGCTCCAGCGCTATCCGCGCTTCAAGGAGCGCTGCTTCACCGCCGCGGAGCAGGCGTACTGCGACTCGCGCCGGAATCCAGCCGAGAGCTACGCCGGCCGCTTCGCCGGCAAGGAGGCGGTCGGGAAGGCGCTCGGGTTCGGGGTCGCGCGCGCGTTTGCCTGGACGGACATCGAGATCGCGGGGCGCCCGAAGCCGTCGGTGCGGCTCTCCGGCCGGGTGGCCGAGTGGGCGCAGCGCGTCGAGGCGGGGGCGATCGACCTCTCGATGACGCACTCGCGGGAGCTCGCGTCCGCCGTGTGCGTCGTCGCGGATGCCTGAGGGCGCCTTCACGGAGCCGCTCTACACGGCCGCGGAGATGCGGGCCGCCGAGGAGCGCTATCCGGGGTACCCGGAGTCTGCGCCGGAGCTGATGGAGCGCGCCGGCACGGCGGTCGCGCACCAGGCGCTCGCCGCCTTCCCGGCTGCCCAGAGCTTCGCCGTCGTCTGCGGCGAGGGCGCGAACGGCGGTGACGGCCGGATCGCAGCGCGCGTCCTGCGCGAAGCCGGTCGCGACGCCGTCGAGACGCATGCGGTCGAGGGCGCAGACGTGATCGTCGACGCCCTCTTCGGCACCGGCTTCGCCGGGCAGCCCCGGGCCGAGGCGGCGGCGCTGATCGAGCGGATGAACGCCGCCGGTGCCCCCATCGTCGCCGTGGACCTCCCCTCGGGCGTCGACGCCTCGACGGGCGAGATCGCGGGCGTGGCCGTGCGCGCGACGCTCACCGTCACCTTCCACGGGCCGAAGGTCGGGCTCGCCGTCGCGCCCGGCCTCTTCCACGCCGGTGAGGTCGTGGTGGCCGAGATCGGGCTCGCCGCCGAGGAGACCGCGCACCGTCTCGTCCTCTCCGACATCCTGGAGCTCGTACCGCACAAGGCCGCGGCGGACACGAAGTACACGGCCGGCTCGGTGCTCGTCGTCGGCGGCGCACCGGGCCTCACCGGCGCTGTGTGCCTGGCCGCGGAGGCGGCCTTTCGCGCCGACGCCGGTTACGTGGCCGTCGCAGTACCCGCGGCCTCGCTCTCGATCGTCGAGACGAAGTTGCTGGAGCCGGTCAAGCGAACGTGGGCGGAGATCGACGAGGCCGCGGAGCGGGCCGGGGCGGTCGCGATCGGCCCTGGGCTCGGCCGCACGAGGGAGGCCAAGGAGCTCGTCGGGCGATTGCTGCGTGAGCTCGAGCAGCCCGTCGTGCTGGACGCGGATGCCCTGCACGAGCTCGAGCCCGGGGACTGGAGGCCGCCCGTCGTGCTGACGCCGCACGCGGGCGAGCTCGGCCGCCTGCTCGGAGAGGAGTCGTCGTGGGTGGACGCGCACCGGCTGGAGGCCGCCCGCCGCGCCTCCGAGCGGTTCGGCTGTACCTGCCTGCTCAAGGGCGCCGACACGATCGTCTGCGCGCCGGATGCTGCAGTCCTCGTCTGCGCCGCCGACGCGCCGGCGCTCGCGACGGCCGGCACGGGCGACGTGCTCACCGGCGTGCTCGCCGCCTACCTCGCCAAGGGCCTCGACGGGCGCCTGGCCGGCGCAGCGGCTGCGACGGCGACGGCCGAAGCGGCGCAGCGCATCCCGTTCCGCTCCGGCGTGATCGCGAGCGACATCATCGCCGCGCTGCCCTCCCCCCGGCGCTGAGGGAGGGAATCCCCCATCCGGGGGAACGCGGGGTACCCAAAGCGGTCGATCAGTCTCCCCTATACGTCGTCGGCGCCCGGTGGGCGCCCCAAGGCAATGGAGACGAAGAACACGATGACAAGGACACTGAACAGCAACAGACGCGTGCTCGGCGCCGTCGTCGTGGCGGTCGTCATGGCCACCGGGGCGTACGCCTTCACGGCCACGAACACGGTGCCGAACTCGTCGGCGGGCTCGGGGAACGGCACGATCAGCGGCTACACGATCTCGGCGGTCGCCTACCAGCTGAACGCGACCACCCCCAGCAACATCGACACGATGACGTTCACGCTGAGCGCCAACGCCACGACGGTGAAGGCGAAGGTCGTGAGCGGCTCCACGACGTACACGAACTGCAGCGTCGCGGGTGGCGTCAACGCCACGTGTGACTTCAGCCCGGACATCGACATCACGACCGCAGACCAGCTCTCGGTCATCGCGACCTCCTAGGACGCGACGTGACGGCCGGACGAGGTATGACCCTGCCTCGTCCGGCCTTCACCAACCGGGCCGTGAAGCGAAGACGTCAGCGGGGGGCCATCGCGGGCGCGACCGGATTGGTCGCGGTCGTCGCCCTGTGGCTCGCCGTCGGCCCGGCGCAGCTCGGTGGGCCGGCCTCGTTCGCGACCATCGTCGGCAGCAGCATGGAGCCGGGCCTGGAGCGTGGCGACCTGGCGGTCGTCCGGACGCAGGAGACCTACCGGGTCGGCGACGCCGTCCTCTACGACGACCCCGAGCTCGGAGCCAAGGTGCTGCACCGGATCGTGCGCGTGGAGGACGGGCGCTACGTCCTGAAAGGCGACAACAACGACTACCTGGACGAGGCCCGGCCGGAGGAAGCGCAGATCGTCGGGAAGCTCTGGACGAGCGTGCCGCGCGCCGGCGTCGTCGCGGAGTGGATGCATCAGCCGCGGCACGCGGCGCTCGTCGTCGGGCTGACAACGTTGTTGGCGCTCGGGAGCGGAGCGGGCTTCGGGCTTGCGCGCAGGCGCGGCCGCCCGCTGGTGCCGTCCCCGGCCGGACGGGCCGGTGGAGCTGGGCCGCCACGTGTGCAGCCCGTCCTCGCCGCGCTCGGAGCCGTGGCGGCGCTCGCAGCCTTGCTCGTCCTGAGCGCGTTCACGCATCCGCTGGTTCGGACCGAGGTCGTCGAGGAGGCCTACGCCCATCAGGGTGCGATCGACTATTCGGCGCGGGTGGCGCGCAACGCCGTCTATCCCGACGGAGAGGTCGCGACCGGACAGCCCGTCTTCCTGCAGCTCGTTCGCCGGTTGCGGCTCGACTTCCACTACCGGCTCGACTCGCCCGTACCGGTGTCGGCTCGCGGGCGGATCGCGCTCGATGCGCGGCTGGCTGACGGCCGCGGCTGGTCGCGGACGCTGCCCCTGGCGCCCGAGCAGTCGTTCCGCGGCACAGAGGCTGCGGTCACCGGGACGCTGGATCTCCGTCGAATCCAGTCTCTCGTCGACGATCTCCAGGCGCTGACCGGATCCGCCCAGGCCGCGTACTCCCTGACGATCCTGCCCCGCGTGAGCGTGACGGGAAGCCGTGGCGCAGAGCCGATCGACGCCTCCTTCGCCCCGTCCGTCGCCTTCGACCTCGGCGACGGTCGGCTCCAGCCGAACCTCGAGGGCGGTGCCGGTGTCGGGCCGTTCGCGCCGCGCGCGGCGGAGAGCACCTCACGCAGTGTCCCGAACGAGCTCTCGCTCGGCCCCGCGGACCTCGCCGTCGGTACGGCGAGGAGGGTGTCGCTGCTCGGCCTCGTGGGCTCGCTGCTCCTGATCGCCCTCGTTGCGTGGCCGCTGCTGGGTCGCCGCGAGGACGACGAGGCGTCGCGGATCGCCGCCCGCTACGGCGCGCTGCTGCTCCCCGTCGCGACTCGGCCACCCGACTGGGTCCGTGTAACCGACCTGGCGGAGATGGCCGGCCTGGTGCGGCTCGCCGAGCATCACGGGCGGATGATCCTGCACCTGGCGGAGGGCTCGCGCCACAGCTACGTCGTCGAGGAAGCTGGAAACGTGTACCGATACACCGTCGGTGAGCCGGTGCGGCCGGCGCCGCGGCTCGTCCCGGCCGACCTCGAGGACACGTTCGTGTCGGGCCGATGAGGTTCGCCAAGGTGTGCCTGTTCGGCTGCGTGCTCGCGCTCGTGACGATCTCGGCGCTCGCGGCGACCAACAACGTTCCCGCGACGAAGGCGAGCCGCGCGACACGAGTGATCGGCGTCAACGATCTGAAACCACCGCAGTGCGCGGCGCTCACCCTGACGGCGATCAGGGTTGGAAACGGGACGAACGCGAACGAGCTCGTGCTCGGCAGCGCCGCCGGCGAGACGATCCGGGGCGACCAGGGCGACGACTGCGTGCTCGGCGGCGGCGGCAACGACACGGTGCGCGGCGATCAACAGACCGACATCTGCCTCGGCGGGCCCGGCACCGACACCTTCCACAACTCCTGCGAGACGCAGTACCAGTAGACCCGTAGCATCGACCGGGTGAAGGTCGAGATCCTCGGGTCCGGCGGGGCGACTGCGACGCCCCGCCCCGGCTGCTCGTGCCGCGTCTGCGTCGAGGCGCGCGAGCGCGGCGTCCCGTACAGCCGCACTGGGCCGAGCCTCTTCGTGCACGGGCCGAACATCCTCTTCGACACCCCCGAGGAGTCGCGGCTCCAGCTCGACCGCTCGACCGTGTCCGAGATCGCCGCGTGCTTCTACTCGCACTGGCACCCCGACCACACGATGGGGCGTCGCGTCTGGGAGTCGGTGGGCGGCACCGACTTCCGCGCCTGGCCGCCCGAGCCCGACCGGCGCCGGACGACGGACGTCTACCTGCCTCAGCAGGTGGCGGCCGACTTCGCGGACGTGCTCGGCCACCGTGCGCACTTCGAGTTCCTCGAGGGTCGGGGGTTCGTCAGGTTGCACGAGCTGCGCGACGGCGAGGCCGTCGAGCTCGGCGGCGTCACGATCCGCCCCTTCCGGTTGCACGAGGACTACGTCTACGCGTTCGAGCTCAGCGGCAACGGGAGGCGGGTGCTCGTGGCGATGGACGAGCTCCACGGCTGGTCTCCGCGGCCGGAGCTCCGCGGCGCCGACCTCGCTGTGCTGCCGATGGGCCTCTGCGAGCACGACCCCTTCACCGGTGAACGGCGCATCCACGAGCAGCACCCGGTCCTGCGCTTCGAGGCGACGTTCGAGCAGACGCTCCGGATCGTCGACGAGCTCGCCGCCGAGCGCGTCGTGCTCAGCCACGTAGAGGAGGTCGACGGGCTCGGCTTCGACGATCTGAAGCGGCTGGAGGCCGAGGTGGGCCGCAACATCACCTTCGCATGGGACACGATGGTGGTGGACGTCGAATGAGCCGCTCGGAGCTGATCGTCGACCTGGGCGCGATCCGGCGCAACGCGCGCACCCTGCTGCGTGCGCTCGACGGTGCCGAGCTCTGGGCCGTAGTGAAGGCAGACGGCTACGGGCACGGTGCGGTGGACGCCGGCGCGGCCGCAGTGGGTGCAGGGGCGACAGCGCTCTGCGTCGCCTCGGTGCCGGAGGGGCTGGCGCTGCGGGCGGAGCTCGGTGGCTCCCGGATCGTGGTCTTGGGCCCGGCATCGAGCCGCGAGATCGCCGAGGCACGCGACGCCGGACTCGAGCTCGCGATTGCGGACGGCGAGATCCCCGAGGGCGTGCGCGTTCATCTGAAGCTCGACACCGGCATGGGCCGCTGGGGGCTCTCGGAGCTGCCCGCGCCGACGCGGGAGGTCGTGGGGTTGATGAGCCATCTTGCCTCGTCCGAGTCGGACGCGGCGTTCACGTCGGAGCAGATCGAGCGCTTCCGCCGCGCGACGGAGGCGTTCTCGCACCTGACGCGCCACCTCGCGAACAGCGCCGCGGCGCTCCGGGTCCCGGACGCGCGCTTCGACGCGGGCCGGTGCGGAATCGCGCTCTACGGCATCTCGCCGTTCGGCGAGGACCCTGCCGCCGACGGGCTCGAGCCGGCCTTGCGCTGGGAGTCGCAGCTCGCGCAAGTGAAGCGCCTCGACGCCGGCGAGTCGACCGGGTACGGCCGCCGGTTCGTGGCCGAGCGCCCGACCTGGATCGGGATCGTCCCGGTCGGCTACGCGGATGGGTTCCGGCGCGACCTGAGCGGCACCGAGGTGCGCGTGGCGGGTGAGCTGCGGCGTGTCGTGGGCACGATCTCGATGGACGCATTCGCCGTCGAGCTCGACCGGGCGCTGCCGGTGGGGTCGCCGGTGACTCTGCTGGGGCACGGCGTGGGGGCGGAGGAGCACGCCCGAGTCGCCGGCACGATCGCCTACGAGCTCGTCTGCGGGATCGGTCGCGCGCCCGAACGGACGCGGCGCAGCGTCGTCGACGCCTGAGCCGCGACGCCGGGAGCCGCTCCACGGCCAGGCTGCGGCGCGCATGCAGAGCCCGGCCCGGACGGGATTCGTGCGGACGTACTCACAGGCGTTCTCGAGGTGCTCGTCGTCGGCGATCGGCCGCGACTCGAAGCGGCGCTGGAACAGATGGCCCACGCGGCCGTGGCGTGCGTTGAAGCCGGAGGCGTGCAACCCGTTCAGTCGTTCCATCCCTTTCGACAGCGCCGGCTGCCCACACTCGACGATCAGGTGGAAGTGGTTGCCCATCAGGCAGTAGGCGTGCAGCTTCCAGCCGAAGCTGTCGGTCACGCGGTACAGGAGCTGGACGAAGAGGCGACGGTCGTCGTCGTCCATGAAGATCAGGCGCCCATCGACGCCGCGCGACGTCAGGTGGTAGACGCCGTAGGGAAAGGTCGACCGACGAGGTCGTGGCACGACTCCACCGTAGGTGCCTCCGCCGACCGATCCGCTCACGTGGACAAATTGCGACGCTTTTCTTGCACTCGACACGGCCGTTTTGCCCGCGTCCGGGGCCAGCCCCCGGACACGGCCACGGAGAACAGCGTCAGTCGTTGCGGACACGTCCGGGGGCTGGCCCCGGACGTGTCGTGTCCAGGCCCGTCCTGCGGAGATCTTGTCGGCTCAGGAGCGGCGGTAGCCGGAGCGGGCGGCGAGGCGCGCGACGAGGCTCGGGACGAGCACCTGTCCGATCGCGAACACGCGATACCAGCGCGGGACGAACGACTCGCGTCGATCCTTCTCGAGCACCCGCAGGATGTGGCTCGCGACCGCATCCGGCCCGATTACCGCCCGGCGGAAGAACGCGCTCGAGAGCACGGCGCGCTGCGGGAAGCCCTCCGTCTCGACGAACCCGGGGCAGATCGTGTGGACGAAGATGCCCTGCTTGCCGAGGAGCGCCGCGAGGGAGCGCGAGAACGCGAGTTGCGCGTGCTTCGATGCCGCGTAGGGGCCTGCCGGGCCGTACGCGACGGTGCCCGCGACCGACACGATGTTGACGACGTGCGAGCCGGCCCCGAGACCCGGCAGGAACGCGCGGGCGCACCAGACCGAGCCGAAGTAGTTCGTCCTCATGACGGCCTCGATCCGCTCCGGCTCGAGCGTGAGGAAGTCGCTGCGCCCGGGGATGCCGGCGCTGCAGAGCAGCAGGTCGATCCGCGGGTGCCGCTCGAGCACGGAGGCGGCGATGCGTTCCACCGCTTCGCGGTCGCCGACGTCGCAGAGCTCGAACTCACCGCCGAGCTCGGCCGCCAGCGGCTCCAGACGCTCCTGCCGGCGCGCAACGAGCACGCAATGCCAGCCCTCACGCGCGAGTGCCCGCGCCGTCGCCTCACCGATCCCGCTCGACGCACCCGTGACGACCGCGACGCGCACCGGCACCGCCCTTTTAGCGGCAGATGCGGACGGCGCGCCGCGATTCGGCCTTGCGGCCCTTCGCGTCGGTGACGATCGCGCGCAGCTGGTGCGCACCCTTGGTCGCCGTCCCGTTTCGCCACGCGGCCGTGTAGAGGCCGCCGGGACCCTGCGTTACCGTGGCGATCGTCCGACGGCCGTCGAGGAACCGCACGGATCGGACCGCGGCCGTCGAGCTCGCCAGGACGGCCAGCGGCTCTGTCCGTGCCACGCACTGCCGCAGCTCCGGCGCCAGCCAGGTCACGACCGGCTTCGCGACCACCTTGAGAGCTCCGGAGGCGAACGCGGTGTTCGGCAGCAGCTCGTCGCCGACGGAGTCGACGTTCTTCGCCTCCTGGAAGTCGGCGGCGGAGGCGGCGAGCGTGGGGCTTCCCGCCTTCAGCGCCGGCGCCTGTCTGGGGAGCCCGAAGATCGCGATTCCCGAGGCGGGATCGTAGGCTGACGCGCCGATCAGCGTCTGCCCGTACCCGATCACGAGCGAGTAGGGATCCACGCCGGCGCCGTCGTCGAGCACCCGCAGCGCGATCGTCGGCCGTCCGGCCGCAACCCGTGCGGTGATCAGGCCGAGCAGCGGCGGATCCAGGTCGTTCACCCAGGCGCGCAGGACGTACGAACCGCCGAGCGAGCGCCCGGTGAACGGATCGCGGCCCGAGTCGACCGCGACGTAGTACGTCTTCGTGCGCGGGAAGACCGTGCCGGCCGCGCCGATGTCGAGCGGATAGTCGATCGTCAGGTTGTTGACGTTGACCGGCGTCCCCGCGTAACCCTGGACGTCGTTCTCGTCGCGCGAGCCGAGGACCCACGGATGCACGAGCGAGCCCGCCGAGGAGAAGATGACTGCGGCGCCGAGGTTCGCGGCCGGCTCGTCGATGCGAATCCGGTAGAGCTGCTCCGCGCCGTCCTCGTTCACCGGCGTGCCGGTGTAGCTCGCTGCCGGGCCGAAGGCCGCGGCCGGATAGCGGTACGCCGACGCGTGCGACTCGCCGCGTCGCGTGTCGCCGGTCTGGAGGAACTGCAGCTGCTTGATCGGCACCGAGGCGAGCCCGGGCCGAGTGACGAGGAGCGCGTACGGAACCTTGCGCACGACGTCGCCGCGGCGGAGCAGGAGAAAGCCGTACGCCTCGCCCGTCGTGCCTGTGGCCGACGCGCGCGCGGTCACCGGCACGCGGACGTCTCCGCCGGGTGGGATCGCGACCGTTCCGGGCACTTCGATGCGAACGCCTGCGGGCTGACCCTGCGCGTGCACCTCGACACTCCAGGTCCCCGCGCCGCCGCCGGCGTCGAAGAGCCCGAGCAGCTGCGAGGAGGAGGCGTCGCCGCCGCTGACGTTCAGATCGCCGTAGGAGAGCGAGACCGGATCGGTGAAGAGCTGCGGGTTGTTCGCGGCGACGACGTCCGTGAGGCCGCTTCCCGCGGTCAGCACGGGCGCCTCGACGGTTCTCGAGGTGTCGGCCCAGGCCGCTCCGGCGGTCGAGACGAGTGCCGACTTGACCTGTCGCGGCGACCAGCCCGGGTGGCGCTGGAGGAGGAGGGCCGCCGCGCCCGCGACGTGCGGCGCCGCCATGCTCGTGCCGTCGAACACGGCGAACGGTCCGCCGGCGATCGCGAGCGTCGCGGAGAGGATCTGGCCGCCGGGCGCTCCGACGTCGGGCTTCAGCTGGTGCCCGAAGGCGGTCAGCCCGCCCGAAGAGAAGCTCGTGACGACGCCGCTACGGCCCGTGAAGAGCTCCTCGGGCTGGCGTCCGACGCGGATCGGGGCTCGGCCGCCCTTGCCGGCCAGGTACGAGCGGAGCTGCTCGCCGTCGAGGTCGGAGACCATCCCACCCGGCACCTCGAGCTCGACGGAGATCCCGTTCGCCTCGCCGGAGCGGTTGTCGACGTACACGATTCCGATCCCGCCGGCAGCCTTCACGCGCGCCGCTTTGAGCGCGAACGAGCAGTCGCCGCGCGAGACGAGCGCGATCGCGCCTTGGAGCGAGCCGGCCGGAAGCGGTGAGCGTCCACCCTCGGTATTCGCGGGCGGGCCGCAGAGCTTGCGCGAGACGGGGGTGCCGTCGACGCCGACGACCGTGCCGACGTCCACCAGCGCCTGGTCGCTGTTGCCCCAGGCCACGGGTGCACGCGTTCCGCCCGCGCCCACGAAGGGCACCCGGGTCAGTGCGGCCGGGGCGTCTGCGCCCACGAGGCGTAGCGCCGGCGCGTACACGTGCGAGTTGGACAGGGCCGCTACCGAGATCGCATCCGGCGCCGTGCCGGGGGAGCCGGCGGAGCCGAGCCCGTACTCGTCGCGGTCGTTCCCGGCGGAGATCACCGGCACCACCCCGGCCGCCGAGACGTTGCGCACCGCCTCCACGAGCGCGTCGCTCTGCGGGTCGGTCTGTGGGCCGCCGCCCGAGAAGTTGATCACGTCCATGCCGTCTGCGACCGCCGCTTCGAACGCGGCGACGATCTCGGGTGTGTTGCCGACGTGGCCGGCTCCGGTGGGCACGTTGAAGACGCGGTAGTTGCCGATCTGCGCGCGTGGCGCGACGCCGGCCAGCCCGGTCGTGACCGGATGATCGGCGCCCGCCGGTGCGGTCGTGCCCGCGTTCCCGGCCGCGATCCCGGCGACGTGCGTGCCGTGGAACGACGCCCGCGGGTCGAGTGCCAGCCGGCTCCGGTCGTCCGCGCCGACACCGACGAAGGACCGTGCGACGATCACCTTCGGCGTCGTCCACTTCGCGCCGCCCTTCGGGAAGCCCTGGGGGTACGCGAAGCCGGCGGGCGCGAAGAACGGATTCGCCGGATCGACGCCGTCGTCGACGATCGCGATCTTCGTGCCCTCGCCGCCGCCGCCGTCGGCCGCGGCGAGCTCGCCGGCGCGGATCAGGCCGGGGCTGCGGTTCATCGCGAGCGTGTAGCGCAGGCTCGGGTACACGTTGCGCGCGAAGGGGAGCTTGACGGCGGTCGCCAGCTTCTTCGCCGGGAGCTCCACCGCCATCCCGTTCAGGAGCAGCGTGAATTTCCGCGTCACCTGGGCCGATGGGATCGCCCGCTTCAGAGTCGCCTCGGCCCTGGCCTGAGCGGCGCGAAGCTGCGTGACGTAGGCGCGGGAGCTGCTGCTGGACGTGTCGAGGCGGCGCGAGGCGTTGCGACCCGTGAAGCTGCGGGAGTGGGCGGCGAGCGGGGGCTGCGCCAGCGTGACGATCACCGTCAGGCGGCCCTTGCGGTGCGCGGACGGCACGGTGATCGTGCCGGCGCGGACGCGCGGCACCTCGAACTCGCCGCCGCGGCGCTCGATCGGCTTCAGCGCGGCAGCAGCGGACGTCGCGGTCAGGAGCGCCGCGCAGAGTGCAACGAGTGCCGGGAGGCGGCGCACGCCCGGAGAGTAGCCAACGACCCCGACTGTCGCTATCCCTCGGTTCGATAGACCGTAGACTCGCCGGCGTGAATCGGTTCGAGGGCAAGCGCGCGCTGATCCTGGGGGTGGCGAACAAGCGCTCGATCGCGTGGGCGATCGGGAAGCGGCTCGCCGACGAGGGCGCTGAGCTCGCCTTCACGTTCCAGGGCGAGCGGATCGAGAGCAACGTGCGCGAGCTCGCGGCGTCGGTCGGCTCGCCGCTCGTCACCTCCTGTGACGTTCGCTCCGACGAGGACGTCGAGCGCGTCTTCGCCGAGGTGGAGGCGCTCTGGCCCGAGGGGTTCGACGTGCTCGTCCACTCGGTCGCCTTCGCGGCCGCCGAGGACCTCGAGGGCCGGTTCACCGACACGCCTCGCGACCGCTTCTGGATGGCCGTCGACATCAGCGCCTACTCGCTCGTCGCGACCGCCCGCGCCGCCGAGCCGCTCTTGGCGAAGCGCGGCGGCGGCTCGATCCTGACGATGACCTACCTCGGCGGAGAGCGCGCGGTGCCGCACTACAACGTGATGGGCGTCGCGAAGGCCACGCTCGACGCCTCCGTCAAGTACCTCGCCTGGGACCTCGGCGAGCACTCGATCCGGGTCAATGCCGTCTCGGCCGGGCCAGTGCGCACGCTCGCCGCGCGCTCGATCGCCGGCTTCACGGAGATGGAGCGGATGTTCGAGGAGCGCGCGCCGCTGCGCCGCCACATCGACGCCGGCGACGTCGCCGCCGCGTCCGCGTACCTGCTCTCGGACGACGCGAAGAACGTCACCGGGACGACGCTCTACGTCGACGCCGGGTACCACTCCATGGGCATGTAGGTGGCGGAGGAGTCGAGGAAGGAGCAGCTCGAACGCGAGCACGGCGAGCTGCTCGAGGAGCTGCGCTCGCTGATTCCCGGCGCGGAGGTGCTCTTCGGCTTCCTGCTCGCGATCCGCTTCACCGGACAGTTCGGCGAGCTGACGACGCTCCAGGAGTACGTCTACTACGTCACGCTCCTCGCGACGGCAACTGCGCTCGTGATGCTGCTCGCACCCGCCGCCTTCCACCGTCTTCGCTTCCGCGAAGGCGACAAGGAGCTGATGCTGCGGAAGGGAAATCGCGAGGCGATCGCCGGGACGGCCGCGATCGGGGTCGCCTTCACGGGCGTCCTCTTCCTCGTCACCGACCTCGTCTTCAGCATCCCGGTGGCCGTCGTCGTCGCGGCGGCGTTCTTCGCGCTCACGGCCTGGCGATGGTGGGCGATCGCGCTTTACCGCAAGGCCCGGGAGCAGTAGCTACTCGACGCGCCGGTAGAGCGTGATCTCGCCGTCGCGAGCGGCCTCGCGGTAGCCGCGCCGCTGCAGGCCGTCGAGCGCGCGGCCGAGGCACTCCGGCCTGTCGTGGTAGAGGCCGCGGTGGACGATGACGGCCTCGGCGTCGACCGCGACCGGGCGGCCGCAGTCGAACGGCTTCAGCTCGCGTAGCGCGCCGTCGACGCGCCGAGGGGCCACGGTCGAGTAGCCGCCGTAGCGAGGCCCAGGGGAGTCGATCGCGTAGTACTGGTAGACGCTGCCTTCCTGTCGATCGGGCAGGAAGATCGGCAGCTCGAGCACGGGCACGTCGTTGGGCCGAGCCGCGTAGGCGCGGTTGTCCGGATCCGCCGCTGTCGGGTGGAAGAGCTCGACCCCGGCACGCAGGTCGACCGCGACGAGGGCGAGCGCGGCGAGCGCGGCGGCCCGCGGCAACCGGGCGAGTGCAAAGGCGACGAGCCCGGCCACGCACAGCGATGCGATCGGGAGGAAGCGCTCCGGAACGCGTGTGTCGCGCAGGCCGGGGAGGTTCCGCCACAGCTGCTCGTAGAGCGGCAGGTTCGCGCCGAGCGCGAGGAGCGCCGGCACGAGAACGCCGAGCCCGAGGGCGACGGCGAGCCGGGGGCGGTCGCGGCCGAGCACCACGAGCCCGGCGACGGCGAGCAGCGGTGTCAGCCAGCCGACGAAGGTGAAGCTCTCCAGCCCGTGGCGCGCTTCCCGGGCGACGAAATCCGCGAGCTCAGCGGAGTAGCCCTCGACCTGGGCGAACGAGCGGCCGCCCGAGCCAAGCGAGCCGCGGATCGAGACGAGGTAGACGAGCAGCCCGGCGGCGCAGCCGGCGACCGCGCCGGCAACGGCGGCGGTGCGATGGCCGCGCAGCAGGGCGTAGAGCACGAAAAAGGGGATCGCGCCGAGCGCGAGGTGCACCTGCCCCGAGAGCGGGATCGAGGCGAGCGCGGCCACGGCGAGGAGCGGCAGCCGCCGCTCGAGCCCCCACAGCGCGAGCGGCAGCAGCAGCGAGACCGGCGCCAGCAGGTGCCCCGCCGAGAGCTGCGCCACGCGGTAGGGGGCGAGCGCGAAGACCAGGCCGCCGGCGAGGGCGGCAGGCGTCGGTACGTCGAGCTCGCGCAGCCAGAGGAAGGTCGCCAGGCCCGCTCCCGCATAGGTCAGGAGCAGGAACACGTTCCAGGCGCCGACCGTCCCGAGCAGCGCCTGCAAGGGCCAGAACACGACCGCGAACGGCCAGCCGGCGAAGCTGACGCGTTCCTCGACCTCCGGCGCGAAGCTGTACGGATCAACCCAGGGCGGCTCGCCGCGCTCCAGCTGGTGACCCGGCAGCCACAGGAAGTAGGCCGACTGGAGGTGGTCGCCCGGAGCGGCCTGGCCGTGACCGGGTCTCCCCTCCGCGAGGAAGCTCTCGTCCGCGTCCCGCAGCGCGGGCCAGGTCGAGACTGCGCCTGCGCCGAAATAGAGCGCTACGACGAGGAGCGCAACGCCTGCGCGGCTGCGACCAGCTCGTCGAAGTCCGGCAGCTCCGAATCCCCGTAGCGCCACGATCCGCGGACCGTACCGTCCTCGCCGAGCAGGAAGGCCGAACGCTCGGGCACGCCGTTCATCCAGCGGTAGGTGCGGGCCGCCGCGAACCGCTTCGCGAGCGAGCCGTTCCAGTCCGAGAGGAGGGGGACCTCGACGCCGAGCGCCTCCTTCCACGCGCGGTGCGACCAGTGTGAGTCGCGTGACACGGCGAAGGCCCGGACTCCGGCCGCGGTCAGCTCTCGCTCTCTGTCACGCAGGAGCTGCAGTTCCTGCGTTCAGGTGGGCGACCAGTCGAAGAGGTAGAAGAGGAGCAGGATCGGGCCGTCGGCGAGCAGCTCCTCGAGCTCGACCGGCTCGCCGTTCTCCCGCCAGAGCATGGCGCGAGCCTACCCCGAGAGGCCCAGGACGGCCTCGGCGTGGCGACGGGCAGCGGCCGGTGCCAGCGGCCCGGGTGGCAGCTCGACGACGAACGCCGTCTGACCGAGGCCGTTCTGCCAGCGTGTCGCAGCGCCCCGCGGCCACTCGAGCGAGCGGTACGGCTCGCGCGCGAGGCGCGCATACCGGCGGGCAGCTGCGCGGCTGCGACCCCACGCGCGGACCACCGCCTGCGGCTGGTGAAACCAGAGCGTCACGTCCGGCCTGAGCCGCCGGATCAGTGTCCGGGCGATCCGGGACTCGCGCTGCGAGAACGTGGCGAAGTCGCGGTTCAGGTCGACGCCGCGGGCGTTGCCGCGGGTTCGGTACGCCAGCCCATCGGGATTCAGGTTCCCGACCACCCAGAGGTCGGCCGCCGCCTCGTGCCCGACGCGGGACAGGAGCCTCGTGACGGCCATTCCCGCGCATTCGTTCCCGTGGACGCACCCCACCACGAGGACGCGGTGGGGGCTGTCCGGGTCGCCCGCGCGCACGACCTCGATCGGCCGGCCCTCCCAGGAGCGGCCGAGTCGCCGAGCGTCGGGCGGCGCGGCAGCCGCGGACGAGCCGGCGGCAGTGGCAGCGAGCAGCACGCTCAGCGCGCGCAGCACCAGGCTTCGATGCGCGGGAACGAGCCGTCGAACTGGGCGGAGACGTTCGAGACCGCGGCAATGCGCGGCGTCCTTCCGTCTCGTACGAACACCCACTGGTCGGCATCGTGCCAGGCGACGAGCAGCCAGCGGCCGTCCGGTGACCACACGAGCCCGTCGAGTCTGCCGGCGCCGCCGAAGACGCGCCGCGCTGCGCTTGCGTCGGGCGCGAGCGTCGGGATCACCCAAAGGTGGCTCCGCCCGCCCGCGGATTGCACGAATGCCACCGACCTGCCGCCGGGGCCGAACGCCGCCTGCGTGATCGGCGCGGCGTCGCGGCCGAGCAGGTCGTAGAGGACGCTCCCGTCTGCGGCATGGACGCGCAGGGAGCGGCGAGCCTGCACGAGCAGCCGCTGTCCGTCGCGCGACCACTCGAGCCGAGCAGTGCCCTCGGGGGCCCGGAAGCGCGACACGACACGCCCCGTGTCGGCGTCGGCGACGACCACCCGGCGCCGCGCCACCCACGCGAGCACGTGGGCAGACCCGGGGCGCCAGGCGGGCGCGACGGCGTCGACGTCTCGCGCCAGCGCCCGGTCGCGTTGCCCATTCCCGGCCACGACGCGCAGCGTCGCGCCGCTCAGGTACGCGATCCGGGTGTCCGTCCGCGTCCCTCCCCAGCGCACGCGCGAGATGTCGGGCCGCGAGACCTTCCAGCGAACGTCGCCGTCCAGCTCGAGTGCTGCGAGCTCATGCCGCCGGGCTGCGACCACGAAGTTTCCGAACGGCGACCAGGACGCCTCGGCATAACCGGCCAGCAGTCGGCGCGAGCCGTCCTGCTGGACGACCCAGGCTCCCGTCTCGCCCGACACGAGCATCCGACCCGGCGCCGGCAGCGAGAAGAGGCCCGGCTGCGCGCTCTCGACGCCGATTGCCTCGCGGAGCGAGTCCACGACGGAGCGGCCCTGCGGGCTGACGACGGCTGCGACGATCGCGGCGGACGCGGCGAGCACGACGAGGGGCCGCCACGTGCGCGGCGGCCGCACGGGCTCGCGCTCCTCGAACGCGGCCCGGACGACCTCCCAGGCGCGAGCGCGCGCCTCGTGCTCGCTCGGGATCTCCACCCGCTCGAGCTCGCGCTTCACACCTGCTCCTTCAGCGAGTCGAGCCCGCGACGCAGGCGCGAGTTGACGGTGCCGCGCGGAAGGTCGAGCGCCCGCGCGATCTCCCCGGGCGTGTAGCCGAGCAGATGGCGGAGGACGAGCACCGCGCGCTGGTCCGGGGGCAGCGCCCCGATCGCGGCGAGGAGGCTGCCGTCCAGCGGCTCCGCGTCGGGCTGCGCTCCCTGCGTCTCGCCGAGCTCGGTCTCCGCCCGCAGCTGTCGCGCCCGCGACCAGTCGATCGCGCGGTTCACGACGATCCGGTGCAGCCAGGGGCCGAACGGCCGTTGGCGGTCGAAGCGGTCGAGCGCGCGCACGGCGGCGAGGAAGCTCTCTTGGGCGATGTCCTCGGCCGCCGCGGCGTCGTGGACGACGAGGTAGGCGGCGCGGAACGCGCGCGGCCAGTGCGCGCGGAACAGCGCCTCGAGGTCGGTGACGGAACCCCGCTGCGCGCCGCGCACCCACGCGCGCTCGTCGCGGCCGGCGCCCATGCGCTGACTCTACGGCCGTGACGCCCCGGGAGGTCCCTCACGGTCCGACGACGAAGCAGGCGTCGTGCGAGGACCGGGCCACGTCGCGCTGCAGCCGCATTCGGCCGCGCTCGCTCAGCATGCAGATCGTCCCACGCGAGAGCGACGGCGTGAGGATCACGTCCCAACCTTGCTGGACGTTGAAGGAGCCGGCCGGGACGCGGGTCGTTCGTAGCAGCCGGCCGTCGAGCCGGTGCACGCGCAGCAGCCCGTCGTCCCCGCTCGTCACGTAGGCGCGGTCACGGAGGAACGTCACGTGCTGCGGCGGCGCGTCGCCGTCGAGCGTCTTCAGCAGCCGGCCGCTGCGCGCGTCGAAGATGCCCAGCTGCTCGCGATCGCCGGAGGTCAGCCACACGCGCTTGCCGCCCGGCGTGAAGCCGACGTCGTGAGCGTTGAAGGGTGGTCGGAACCTCCCGAGCAGGCGCGGGTGCGCCGCGTCGGAAGTGTCCAGAACGGCGACAGTCGTGGCGACGTTGCCGAGCGCAGCCCAGAGCCGGCGGCCGGAAGGGTCGAGCGAGAGGTGCCGTACGGGGCCGCCGACCTTCGTCCGGCCGACGACGCGGCGCGCCTGCAGGTCGACGACAGCGATTTCGGCGCGGGCGGAGTCGCTGACGTAGGCGTAGCGGCTGCCGGCGGCGGCTGCGTAGCGCGGCGCCCCGAGCTCTCCCTCGATCCCGTGCACGCGGAGGTGAGAGTCGATCAGCGTCAGCCGGCCGAGCTCGGTATGCGCGACGAGCGCGCCGGTCACGCCGACCGACTCGATGCTGCGCGGCCCCGAGAGCGTCTGCAGGCGACGGTGGACGCGACCCGTTGAGAGGTCGACCGCGACGACGCTCGACTCGAGGTCGGCGGTGACGAGTGCGAGCGGCGTACCGCCGAGCCCACGGGCGAGTGCCTCCGGAGCTACGCCGTGGAGCAGGGGCCCGGCGACGAGCGGCGCCGCCGCAGCGGCGAGGAAGCGCCTGCGATCCATGCCAGGAATACGCATGGCCGGGAACGAGAGGTCCGATGGCCGATCGAGCCCTGTCCGGGGCCAGCCCCCGGACAGGGCTCGATCAGGCCGTCCTGTCGCGGCCGGACACGGCCGGGGGCTGGCCCCGGACTCGTCCCACGGGGACGTTGTGGGAGCAGGCCCGGTCGGGCGGAGGAGCCCGAGATGCGGTGCGCTAGGTCGTCTCGGCCGGGACGGTCTCGGTGGCCTTCGCGATCTCCTCGACGACCTCGACGATGTCGCGGTTCGCGTTGAAGACGCGCAGCTGGCGGTCGGCGCCGTTGCCGCGGGAGAGGATCTCGCCGATGCCCTCGAGCTCCCGCTCGGAGCCGAGCTCGCGCGCGTGCGGCTCGATCCGCTTCAGCGTCTTGCGGATCAGCTGTGCGACCGGAACCCGGTTGCGCGCGCCCGACTCGAGGTCCATCACGGGCGCCTCCAGCCCGTAGCGCGCCGCGAGCCACTTGTTCTCCGTGGTCAGGATGCGGTGGTAGGACGGAATCTCCTCGCCGCGCTCGTGTTGCTCGCAGAGCATCTTCACGAGCGCCTGGCAGTAGGCCGCGAGCGAGGTCGCATCCTCCACGCGGGTGACCGCGTCGCAGATCCGGATCTCGACGGTGCCGAGCCTCGGGTGCAGGCGGATGTCCCACCAGATGTGCGTGTAGTCGGCGATGCAGCCCGTGCGCTCGAGCTGGCCCACGACCTCCGCGTAGTCGGAATAGTCGCGGAAGCGCGGGGGTGGCCCGGAGCGCGGGAAGGCCGCGAACACCATCTGCCGGCTGGAGGAGAGCCCCGTCGGCTCGCCGCGCCAGAAGGGCGAGCTGGCCGAGAGCGCGAGCAGCGGGCCGAGCTGGGGGAGCAGCCCGTTCACGACCTGGATCGCCTTTTCCGGATCGTCGATCGCGACGTGGATGTGCATGCCGAAGATCAGCTCGCGCCGGGCGATGTACTGGAGCTGGTCGACGAGGTTGCGGTAGCGGTCACGCGCCGTGATCCGCTGCCGCTCGAAGAGGCTGAACGGGTGCGTGCCGGCAGACCCGACGCGCAGGCCCTTGTCGCGCCCCACCTGCGTCACGTACGCACGCAGCTTCAAGAGCTCCGTCTGGACATCGGCCGGCGTGCGGCAGACCGGCGTCGCGATCTCGAGCACCGACTGCATCAGCTCGGCGTTGATCCGAGGCTCGAGCTCGTGCCCCGAGATCGCCTGCAGCACCGTGTCGATGTGCTGCACGAGGTCGAAGGTCTCGCCGTCGAGGAGCATGTACTCCTCCTCGACTCCGAGCGTGTACGGATCCGAGCGGCCGAAGGCGTGGTCGAGCACGCTGCCGCCGTAGTCGGCGCCCTTGCCGGTGATCGACGTGGGATAGATCTGCTTCACGAGTTGCCTAGTATCGCGGCCCGTGGACGCACTTCGCCAAATCGAATCGTGGCCCTCGGAGCACGCTGCGGCCGGGGTCGCCGGCCTCGACGGCGTCCTCGCGGTCGCCGGCGACACGTCGCGGGAGTTCGCCTGGGCGTCGGTGACGAAGCTCCTCGTCGCCTACGCGACGCTTGTCGCGGCCGAGGAGGGCTCCGTCGAGCTGGACGACCCGGCCGGGCCGGACGGCTCGACGTTGCGGCACCTGCTCGCCCACGCCTCCGGCCTCGGCCCCGACGGCGACGTCCTCTCGGCGCCCGAGCGGACGCGGATCTACTCCAACGCGGGGATCAACCTCCTGGCGCAGGAGATCGAGGACCGCACCGGGATCGCGTTCCACGACTACCTCGCTGAGGCCGTGCTGCACCCGCTCGAGCTCGGCGCCGAGCTGCGCGGCGCGCCCGCCGAGGGGATGGTCGGGACGCTGAAAGACCTGCTCGCCTTCGGCCGCGAGCTGCTCGCGCCGCGGCTGATCTCCCGCGAGACGCTCGACGAGGCGACATCGGTGCAGTTCCCCGGGCTGAAAGGCATCCTGCCCGGCTTCGGGCGGATGGAGCCGAACGACTGGGGCCTCGGCTTCGAGCTGCGCGACGGGAAGAGCCCGCACTGGACGGGCATGCGCAACGATCCAGGCACGTTCGGCCATTTCGGCTCCAAGCCGGGCAGCGCGACCTTCCTCTGGGTCGACCGTGCAGCAGGACTTGCGTGCGCCGGGCTCGCCGACGTCGACTTCGGCCCATGGGCGAGGGACGCGTGGCCGGCGCTCTCCGACGCAGTGCTCAGCGCAGGAAGTCGACCAGGAGGCGGTTGAGCTCGTCCGGGCGCTCGAGGCTCGGCAGGTGACCTGCGCCGTCGATTCGCTCGAGCCGCGCGCCCGGGATCTCCAAGGCAAGGTGCGCGCCCATCGCGAGGATGTCGTCGACGTCCTCGGTCCCCACGACGACGAGCGTCGGCGCGGCGATCTCCGCGAGCCGCTCGGCTGCGGACGGCTGGGGCCACGTCGCGCGAGCCAGCTCCTCCATCGGCAGCTGCTGCTCGTACGAGCGGAGCGTCATCGCCTCCGTCAGCTCTCGCACCGACGGCTCGGCGTCGGGCCCGAGCCACATCTGTGCCTGTTGCGCGGCCGCGCCAGCGAGGTCGCCCCGCTCGATCAGCTCTTCCTCCTCCGCGAAGTCGGCCTGGGTCGCCTCCGACCAGTCCCAGCTGCCGAGACCGGCGCCGACCAGCACCAGGCGGTCGACGAGCTCCGGCCGGTGGAACGCGACCTCGAGCGCGACCCTGCCGCCGAACGAGCAGCCGACGACGGCTGCGGGTCCGCTGAGGTGCGCCGCCGCGACGTCCACGTACGAGACCTCGCCCGGCTCGAGCGCCGCGTCGCCGTAGCCCGGCAGGTCGGGCGCGACGACCCGATGGCCGGCCGCCTCGAGAGCCTCGACCTGCGGCGCCCACATCCGGTTGTCGGCGATGCCCGCGTGCAGGAGCAGGACGTCCACTAGTCGTCCTCGGCGAAGAGTGGTCGCACGAGCTCGTCGAAGGTCGCCTTGTCGCAGCTCGCGACGAGCGCGGGTGTGACCGCCCGCACGGAGGCGGTCCGCGGGATGTCCATCGCGAGCGCCACCTCGCCGAAGTAGTCGCCCGGCCGCAGCACGCGCCGACGGCCGAAGCCCTCCTGCGACACGGCGAGCATGCCGGAGAGCAGGACGTAGAAGCGATCGCCGGGCTCGCCCTGCGCGACGACGCCCGCCCCGGACGGAATCTCCTCCCGAGCCATGCGGCCGGCCAGCTTGTTCAGCTGCTCGCCGGGGAGCCCGGCGAGGAGTCCGATCCGGGAGAGCTCGTGCACGGTCGCCGGGACATGCCTCACTCGTCCTCGTCGCCGTCCTCGTCCGCCGGGAGCTCGGGGTCGGCGCCGCTCGGGCCGCGCATCTCCTCTTCCTGCTCGATGCGCTCGGGTCCCTGTTCCTGCTCGTCCTCGGTTGCTCGTGGGTTGTCGTGCACGGCGCTCAGTATCGCGTACGACCCGCAGGTCACGCCGGCGGGCGCGGCACAAGCACCCGAAGCGCTCCGGGATCGATCCGGAACTCGGCCGGCGAGCCGAGCCGCGCCGGCTCGCCGTCGATGGCCGCCCGCAGCGACCGGCGCGACGTCTCGATCGTCAGGCTCGTGCAGCTCCGGTCGGCCCACTCGACCCGCCGGAAGCCCTGCGGGACATAGACGTGCAAGAGGCCCTCGTCCATCCGCTCGCGCTCGCCGATCGAGAAGAGGTCGAGCTTGTATGCGTTACACGCGACGAGAACGACACGGGCGGCGACGGGCTCGCCGTCGAGCACGAACTGATCCTTGCCGCGGTGCTCGCGCGCCACGAGCAGCAGGGCCCGGAGCCGGGCGAGCACGTCGCGGCGCCGGCGGTGGCGCTCGCGGCGGTGCACGAGGAGGGCGTAGAGGCCGAGCGAGACGTTGTTCAGGAAGAGCCGCTCGTCGACCCAGCCCACGTCGACGCGCCGCTCGACCCCGTCGAAGGCGGCCAGCGCCCCGATCGGGTCGTCGCGGTCGAGGCCGAGGTCCCGCGCGAAGTGGTTGCGCGTCCCGAAGGGGATGCAGACGAACGGGAGGTCGCGCTCGAGGGCCACCGTCGCGACCGCAGCGAGCGACCCGTCCCCGCCGGCCATGCCCAGGACGTCGGCGTCCGCCGACCGCGCAAGCTGCTCCAGGTCGTCAGCCTCGTCGAGGAAGTGCACCTGGATGCCGCGAGCGTGCGCCGCGTCGCGGAGCTCGTCGGCCGTGGGCGAGGCCGTGCCGGAGCGGGGATTGACGATCAGGAAGCCGGTCATGATGGGGCGGAGCGGCCCTCAAGATGGGCCGTTCGGCCCATGTACCCAGGGCACCAAATCCCGATCATTCGCGGCATGAACGATCGCGGCTTCCACTACATCGAGGACGACCTGGCGGAGAGCTGGGTCGAGGACTGGGCCGGCGTCGGGGTTCGGGAGCTGGAGGCGCTGCTCGCGAAGCACGCGGCGTTCCTCGGCTATCTCGAGTCGATCGAAGCGGAATAGCTCCCGCCGCGTTTGCGGCTCCTCACCGGGCGGAATCGAGCTTCCAGACACACGGGAGGCGAGATGAAGCTCGACTATCTGCTGCGCGGCCTGCCCGGCCATCCGGTGCACCCGCCGCTGACCGACGCCACGATCGGGATCTACACCTTCGCGACGATCGCGGCCCTGCTCTCTGTGCTCGGGATCGCCGAGGACGCGGCGGCGAACGGCTGGGCGCTGGGGCTCGTGATCGGGCTCGTCGTGTCGGCCCCGACCGCTGTGACCGGGCTCGTGGAGTGGCTCAAGCTCCCGGGCGGGACGCCGCTGAAGCGGACGGCGACGTCGCATCTGATCGCGATGGTCGCGGCGACCGCGTGCTTCCTGATCGCGGCTCTCGTCGGCTACTCCGACGGCATGGACGGCGTCGTCGGCTCGGGCGCGCTGATCCTGACGCTCATTGCCTACGGCGTGATGGCGGTGGGCGGCTGGCTCGGGGGCACGATCGTGTTCGTGCACGGGATGCGGGTGCTCAACCTGGTCGAGGAACCGGCGCACCGGGCGGTGTCACCGGTCCCTTACCCAGAGAAGGAAGAGGCAGAGCGCGAGTAGCCGGTATTCGGAGAGACCGGGCTACTCGGAGAGACCCAGGGAGCGCTCGAGGGCGCTCTTGGGCTGGGCGCCCAGCGCGGCCGCAGCGGGCTCACCGTCGCGGAAGAGGATCATGGTCGGGATCGAGGCGATCCCGTAGCGCTCGGCCAGGCCGCGCTCCTCGTCGATGTTCACCTTCACGAGCTTCAGCTCGTCGCCGCGCTCCTCGATGATCCGGTCGAGCACGGGGGCGACCGCGTGACACGGGCCACACCACTCCGCCCAGAAGTCGACGATCACGGCCTTGTCACTCTTGGTGACCTCCTGTTCGAAGGTCGCCTCGGTCACTGCAGTTGCCATTCTGAAAAATCCTTTCGCTGAAGTAGGGCGGGGATACCCGCGCTCGCCTATTGAAAACGATCGGAGCGGACGGACTGTTCCCGGCCGGGCGGCCCCTAGAATCGAATGACGATGTTCGAGCCGCTGCCAGGGAAGCCGGACCACCCCGCGCTCGAGCTCGAGATCCTCGAGCTCTGGGAGCGCGAAGGCACCTTCGAGCGGCTGCGGGCGCAGAACCGCGGCAACGCGAAGTGGAGCTTCTTCGACGGGCCTGTCACCGCGAACAAGAGCCTCGCCGTCCACACGGCCTGGGGACGGACGCTCAAGGACGTCTTTCAGCGCTACAAGGCGCTGCGCGGGTACGACCAGCGCTACCAGAACGGCTTCGACTGCCAGGGTCTCTGGATCGAGGTCGGCGTCGAGCGCGAGCTCGGGCTGAACTCGAAGCGCGAGATCGAGGAGTTCGGGCTCGCGGAGTTCGCTCAGCGCTGCCGCGAGGTCGTCGTCGAGTCGTCCGCCGCTCTGACCCGCGGTTCGAAGCGGCTCGGCCAGTGGATGGACTGGGGCAACGACTACTTCACCTTCTCCGACACGAACATCGAGTACATCTGGCGCTTCCTCCGGCTTGTGCACGAGCGGGGCTGGCTCTACCTGGGTCACCGCTCGACCGAGTGGTGCCCCCGCTGCGGCACCTCGATCTCCGCGCATGAGCTCGTCGGCAGCTACGTCGACCGCGCCGATCCCTCGCTCTACGTCCGCTTCCCCCTGCTCGACCGAACGGGGGAGTCGCTCGTCGTGTGGACGACGACGCCGTGGACGCTGCCGGCCAACGTCGCTGCGGCCGTCAACCCCGAGGCCGAGTACGGCCGGCGCTCGAACGGCGACTGGGTCGCGGTCGCCCGCTACCCGGACGCGACCTTCGAGGCCCGGCTTCGGGGGTCCGAGCTAGTCGGCCTCCGCTATGAGGGGCCGTTCGACACGCTCGCGCCCGGCGCCGCGGTCGAGCACCGGGTGATCCCGTGGGAGGAGGTCAGCATGGACGACGGGACGGGGATCGTGCACATCGCGCCGGGGTGCGGCTCGGAGGACTTCGAGCTCTCGAAGGTGCACGACCTGCCGGTGCTGACCCCGGTGGACGAGTCGGGCCGGTTCTACGACGAGTACGGCTGGCTGCACGGGCTCTCGACCGTCGAGTCCTCCGAGCAGATCATCGGTCACCTCGAGGAGCGCGGGCGCCTGGTCGAGGCCGGCCTGCACGAGCACCGCTACCCGGAGTGCTGGCGCTGCCACACGCCGCTCATCTTCCGCATCTCCGACGACTGGTTCATCTCCGTCGATGAGATCCGGGAGCCGATGCGGCGCGCGAACGACGACGTGGAGTGGACGCCCGCGTACTTCGGCAAGCGCATGGACGACTGGCTCGTGAACATGGGCGACTGGAACATCTCGCGGCGCCGCTACTACGGGCTGCCGCTGCCCTTCTATCCCTGTTCTTGTGGCCACCTGAACGTGATCGGCTCGCGGTCGGAGCTGGAGGAGCGTGCGGTCGGCGGGCTCGAGCAGCTGCAGGAGCTGCGCCGGCCCTGGATCGACGAGGTGCCGGTCCGCTGCGAGGCCTGCGGGGAGGAGGTGCGGCGCATCCCCGAGGTCGGCGACGTCTGGCTGGACGCCGGGATCGTCCCCTTTTCGACGCTTGGGTGGCAGAACCCGGAGTGGATCGAGGCGGGCTACGCGACCGGTGCGGCGAAGGGGCTGACGACCGCCGACCTGCCGGACCACGCGTACTGGGAGCAGTGGTTCCCGGCCGACTGGGTCTCCGAGATGCGCGAGCAGATCCGCCTCTGGTTCTACTCGCAGCTCTTCATGTCGGTCACGCTCACCGGGCAGGCGCCGTTCCGGCGGGTGCTCGGCTACGAGAAGATGCTGGACGAGAACGGGCGCGAGATGCACGGCTCCTGGGGGAACATGATCGAGGCCGAGGATGCCTTCGCCCGCATGGGCGCCGACGTGATGCGCTGGCAGTACTGCGCGCAGCCGCCCGACCGCAACCTGCTCTTCGGCTACGGGCCTGGGCGGGAGATCCAGCGCCGACTGCTCACGCTGTGGAACTCGGTCGGCGGCTTCTTCGTGCCCTACGCCAACATCGAGGCGTTCGAGCCACGCTACGCCGAGCTTGCGACCGGCCCCGGCGGCGGGCTCGCCCCGCTCGACCGCTGGCTCGTCGCCCGGACCGCGCGGCTCGTCGAGGAGGCGACCGCAGGGTACGAGGCGTTCCTCACCGTCGACGTGATGCGCGCCTTCGACGAGTTCCTCGAGGACCTCTCGAACTGGTACATCCGCCGCTCCCGGCGCCGCTTCTGGGACGGCGACGCGGCGGCGCTCTCCACGCTCTGGTTCGGGATCGTCCAGTCGTTGCGCGTCGTCGCGCCGGTGCTGCCGTTCCTCACGGAGCATCTCTGGCAGACCCTCGTCCGCGGCGTTCCTCACGCGCCGGACTCGGTCCACCTGGCCGGCTGGCCGGAGCCCGTGGGCCCCGACCCGGAGCTGCTCGCCGAGGTGGCCGAGATGCGCGCCGTCGTTCGGCTCGGCCATCAGGCACGCGCGAGCTCGCAGCTGAAGCTGCGCCAGCCGCTGCGCCGGCTCGTCGTCGACGGCTCCACGCTGGCCGAGGCTCACGCCGACGAGATCCGCGACGAGCTCCGGGTGCGGCAGATCGAGTTCGGACCCGTGGAGGCGACCGAGCTGCGGGTGAAGCCGCATCTGCCCGCCCTCGGGCCGAAGCTCGGCAGGGAGCTCGGCGCCGTGAGCGCCGCGTTGGCCGCCGGCGAGTTCGAGCAGCTGCCCGGGGGCAGCTTCAGGGCGGCCGGGCACGAGCTCGGCGCGGACGAGGTGCTCGTCGAGCGCTCCGGGAAGGAGGGCTGGGCGGTCGCCTCCGAGGACGGCGTCACCGTGGCCCTCGAGACGACGATCGACGCGGAGCTCGAGCTGGAGGGGCGCGTGTACGACCTCATCCACCGGCTGAACTCGCTCCGCAAGGAGCAGGGCCTCGCGCTGACCGACCGGATCGCAGTCACGCTGCCCGACGCGGACTCCGACCTGCTGGCGCACGCCGAGTGGATCAAGGCGGAGGTGCTGGCCGTCTCGCTCGAGACGGACGGCGTCGCGACGCCGCAGATCACCAAGGTCTGACGCACACCTGCCGCGCGAGGATTGTCAGCGCGCGCGCCGGGTACTACGCTGGCGACGAGGAGGCGCGATGCACACGTGCAGGGTCTGCAGCGGGAAGCTCGACGGCGACTATCGCTACTGCCCGTGGTGCGCAACGCCGCAGCGGGCGAAGCTGGTGGAGTTCTTCGGCGGCACCGGTGAGGAGTCCGGCCGCGCCCTGCGAGTCTCCCGGTACGTCGACGAGCGCCACGTCCGCTTCAGCGTCTGGGACGAGAGCGGCACCGCCGAGGCGGCCGTCTCGATCGACGAGGCCGAGGCGCAGCGCCTCGCGGGCTTCCTGGCCCCGCGCCGGTCGAGCCTCGTGGGCGAGCTTCGCGCTCGCGCCGGGCTCTAGGCCTGCGACTCGGCGAGCGCGAGCTCGCGGCGCAGCTCGACGGGAAGCCGGAAGGTCACGTCCTCGTCCATCATCCGGAAGGGCTCGATCCGCTCCACCCCGCGGGCCTGGAACCAGTCGCAGACGCCGGTGACGAGCTTCTCCGGGGCAGAGGCACCCGACGTGACGCCGACCGTCTCGACCCCTTCCACCCAGGCCTCGTCGATCTCCGTCGCGTCGTCGATCAGGTACGCCGCCACGCCTCCGGCGCGCGCCACGTCCACGAGCCGGTTCGAGTTGGACGAGTTGCGCGACCCGATCACGAGCAGGAGGTCGACCTCGGTCAGCAGCTCCTTGACCGCCCACTGCCGGTTGGAGGTCGCGTAGCAGATGTCCTCCTTCTTCGGCGCGTAGATCTCGGGGAAGCGGCGCCTCAGGACGGAGATGATCTCCGAGGTCTCGTCCACCGACAGGGTGGTCTGCGTGATGTAGGCGAGCTTCGTGTCGGCGGGCAGGTCCAGCGCCTCGGCCTCGGCCACGTCCTGCACGAGCACCGTCGCCTCGGGCGCCTCGCCCATCGTGCCCACGACCTCCTCGTGCCCCGCGTGCCCGATCAGGACCACCGTGTAGCCCGCGGCGGCATAGCGCCTGGCCTGCACGTGCACCTTCGTCACCAGCGGGCACGTCGCGTCGATCACGTTGTGCGCCCGCTGCGCCGAGACGTCGTGCACCGCCGGCGCGACCCCGTGCGCCGAGAAGACGATCGTCGCCCCTTCGGGCGCCTCCTCCTCGGACTCGACGAAGATCGCGCCCCGCTCCTCGAGATCACGCACGACGTGCAGGTTGTGGACGATCTGCTTGCGGACGTAGACCGGCGGGCCGTAGTGCTCGAGCGCGAGCTCCACCGTCTCGACGGCGCGCTCGACACCGGCGCAGTAGCCGCGGGGCGAGGCGAGCAGGACGCGTTGCACCATCGCGGTCATCGTAGCCAGGGGCAACGCGAGAGGGCCCCGTCGCATCGGGGGGGTCGTTGCGACGAAGCCCTCTCAGTGCTCACCGCGGCGTTACTGCCCGTACCGGGCCAGCCGCAGTTCGCATCGCCCAGTGCGAGCCACGCTAGTGCCTTGCGCGCGGCGTGCCAATGGGCCGGACGGCCCATCTTTCAAAGCGGCATCCGCCCCTCTATGATCGGATGTGGCTGGTGGACGCAGAAACGCAGGCGGTGCTGTTCAACGCGGTGCCCTTGCTGGTGCTGGCGGCGCTGCACCTAGCGGCCGGGGCCGCGCTCGCGCCTGCCCTGCTCGGAGCCGCGGGGCGTCCGCTCACGCTGCGACGGGCACTCGAGGCACGTAACGCGACCGCGCTCGTCTTTCCCTGCGTCGGCATCGCGGCGGCGATCCTGGGCATCGCCACGCTCATCGACCGGGAGCCCGTCGCCGGCCGGCTGTGGGTGTCCCTCGTCGCGATCCTCGTGGCGGCAGTCCCTGCGGTGCTCGTGCTGGCGGGCCGCGCGAGCCTGCCGACGTCCGCGGGCGTGAAGCAGCGTGCCCGGCCGTCGCATTCGACGACGGCCGGTCCTGACGAGCTCGGAGCGCAGCTCGCCGACGACGTGAGCGCGCACCTCGGTGTCGATCTGGTCGTGGTCGCGCTCGCGGCCGAGGACCATCGCTCCGCCCGCATCGCCGCCGCGCGCGAGCGCGGGCGTGACGTCGACTGGTTGCGGTCGATGCGGGTCGACCTCGAAGCGGAACCGACCGGGATAGCCGCCGTGCTGCGAAACCCCGTTCCATTCACCGTCTTCGACGCCCCGGCGTCGTCGTCGATCTCGAAACGCCTGGCCCAGCGTGCCGGTGCGCAGAGCTGCGCGTTCGTGCCGGTGAACGCCGGCTCGAAGACGATCGGCGTCCTCGTCGCTGCGACGCGCACGCCGCGGGCCTTCACCAACGAGGAGCTCGCGCAGATCCAGGTGCTCGCGGACGGGGCAGGCGTCGCGCTGACCCGGGCCGCCGCCGACGACGCCGGCCGGGAGCGGCTGGAGCGCGGCTTCTATCGCATCACGTCCGTGCTCAGCGAGCCGCTGTCGGCGGAGGCGACGCTCGATGCGGTTGCGCAGGCGGCCAGCGAATCCCTCGGTGGCGATTCGGCGGCGGTGCTGCGCGACGCGGGCGGGACGCTGGAGCTGGCGGCGGCCTTCGAGCTCCCCGACGCATTGCGGGCGTTTCTCGAATCCGCCGGCGCCGGCGAGCTCGCGGCGGCCGCCCGCGCAGGGAAGCTGCTCGCGTCCCGCGACCTCGGCGGAGACACCCGCTTCGGCGCGGGACTGCTGGAAGCGGCGACGAAGGCCGGGTGCAGCTCGCTGCTCGCCGTCCCGCTGAAGCAGCCCCGGACCGATGCGGGCGGACTGGTGCTCGTCTTCTTCGACGAGGAGCACGCCTTCACCGACGAGCAGCTCGAGCTGGCCGGCCACGTCGCAGGCGCGGCGCGCGTCGCGCTCGAGCGCAGTGACCTGTACGAGCTCGAGCGGCGTTCCCGCGCCCTTGCGCAGCTCCTGGCGGGCTCGGGCCGCGAGCTCGCAGGCGAGCTCGATCCCGAGAACGTGCTCGAACGCGTCGTCGGGCTGGCCTCGTCGTTGCTCGCGGGGGCGGGCGCGTGTGTCTGGATGCTGGAGGGCGACGAGCTCGTCGTCCACGCCGCCTGCGGGACCGGAGCGAGCGGCGCGCTCGAGCTGCGCGTCCCGTCGACCGCCTGGTTGCTCGGCGACATCGTCCAGTCGCGCTCGGCGAGGACGATCGCAAACGCCGCGACGGAACCTCGTGCCTCCGAGACCGACCCGATGATCGCGGCAGGTCACGTCGCCTCGATCGGCGTGCCGCTGATCGGCCCGGACGGCAGCGTTCGCGGCGTGCTCAGCGTCTACGACCGCAGGCCGCGCGAGTGGCGGGAGGAGGAGGCCGAGGCGCTGCACGCGCTGGCCGTCGCCGCTGCCGCAGCGCGCGACAATGCCGAGCAGTACCAGAGCGTCTGGCACGAGCAGCAGCGCAGCGAGGCGATTCTCGAGAACGTGGCCGACGGCATCGTCGCCGTCGACCGCGACGGTCGGGTCGTGCTCTGGAACCCTGCCGCCGAGCACATCACCGGTGTCCCCGGCAGCGAGGCGCTCGGGAGGACGCCGTTGCAAGTCCTGGGCCGGTCGTTCGAGGCGGACGAGGGCGCACTCGAAGGGGTGGGCCGCCTGGTCGCGATCCGGCGTGGCGCCGACGAGGCCTGGCTTTCGCTGAGCGAGGCGGTGATGACCGATCCGGCCGGCGCCGTCGCGGGGCGCATCTTCGCGTTCCGCGACATCTCGGGCGAACGCGCCGTGGAGCAGATGAAGTCCGACTTCGTCTCGACGGTCTCGCACGAGCTGAGGACGCCGCTGACCTCGATCTACGGCTTCGCCGAGACGCTCCTGCGCCAGGACGTGCTCTTCGGCGAGGAGGAGCGCGAGACGTTCCTGCGCTACATCGCGTCCGAGTCGGAGCGCCTGACGGCGATCGTCGACCGGCTCCTGTCGGTGGCGCAGCTCGACACCGGTGCGATGAGCGTGCAGATCGCGGAGACCGACGTGAGCGCCGTCGTCTCCGAGGCCGTGCACGAGCTCCAGCTCTCGCTCGGCGACAACGGACACCGCTTCGTCGTCTCACTCCCCGAGGAGCGCCTGGCGGCCGAGGCCGACCGCGACAAGCTCGGTCAGGTCCTCGCTCACCTGCTCGACAACGCCGTGCGCTACTCGCCCGCAGATGGCACGGTCACCGTGGGGGCGCGACGCGCCGAGGGAGCGGTGGAGGTGCGCGTCGAGGACGAGGGAATCGGCATCCCGCGGGCCGAGCACGAGCGGATCTTCCGCAAGTTCTACCGCGGCGAGGGCTCTGCTCGGACCATCGGCGCGGGCGCCGCCGGGCTCGGCCTCTTCCTCGCCCAGGGGCTGGTGACGGCCATGGGCGGGAGGATCCGGGTCGACTCCGACGAGGGTCGCGGCGCGACGTTCGTCGTCGAGCTGCCCGCGGCGGGGGACTGAGACCCGCGGCAACGGGTATACGCGGCCACTAGGGTCAACTTCTGAAGATGGACGTGCGCGTGACGAGGGTGTTGGTCATCGACGACGAGGCGCCGATTCGCCTGCTCTGCCGGGTCAATCTCGAGGCGGAGGGAATGACGGTGCTCGAGGCCAGCGACGGTCCCAGCGGGCTCGCAAAGGCTCGGGAGGAGTTGCCCGACATCGTGCTGCTCGACGTGATGATGCCCGGGCTCGACGGCTGGGGAGTCGCCGAGCACATGCTCGAGGGCGAGCAGACTCAGCGGATCCCGATCATCTTCCTGACGGCGCGGGCCGAGTTCCGGGACCGGGCGCGCGGCCTCGACATCGGCGGCGTCGACTACATCACGAAGCCGTTCAACCCCGTCGAGCTGGCGCCGCTCGTGCGTGGGCTGCTCGAGCGGCTGGAGCGGGGCGAGCGCGACGAGCTCCGCCACGAGAAGCTGACCGAGCTCCGCTCGCTCATGGTCGACTCCTGAGTATCTAGGCCTAGCGCGTTCCTGGTGCGTGGCTGAGCGTGCGCGGCCGGAGGGGATAGGCCGTGAGGCCAGACCCGGAGAGCCGCGTGCGCTCAGACGCGCGAGGCCGGCGGGGGCGGACTCCGTCCGCCGGGAGCCGGCCGGCCAGGGGCGCGCTAGGAGCCGGCGAAGTCTGCGGTGACGACAGTCGCGCCCGAATAGCCGGAGAAGCGGCCGACCAGCGCGCCGATCCCGATCCGGCGGAAGCCGGGCCGGAGCAGGTTCGCCCGGTGTCCGGGACTCGACATCCAGGCGCGCACGATCGACTCGGCGGCCGCATAGCCCCCCGTGCCCCAGGCGAGGTTCTCGCCGAAGCGCGGCCCGCGGGCGCCGGAGTTGGCCATGCGCTGCCCGAAGTTCCCATGGGTCAGGACGCCGTGGCGGAGCAGGGTCGCCGAGTAGCCGCGCGCGGCTCGCATCAGCTTCGTGTCCACCGTGAGGGTCGGCAGGTCGTGTGCCTTCCGCACGCCGTTGACGGCGGCGAGGATCGAAGCCTCGCGCTGCGACGGCTGTGCTGCCGTCGCGGGGCCCGTCAGGAGCAGCGCGCAGGCCACCACCAGCAGCCCCAGCTGAATCCATCTCGCAAGCAAGTGCGGGAGGGTACCGGAGATCCGGAGCTTGTCAACGGGCGGTTTGCGCGAGCACGATCCCGACCAGCACGATGCCACCGCCGGCCAGCTGCAGGGCGCCGAACGACTCGCCGAGCCACGCGTACGCGACGAGCCCTGCCGCGACAGGTTCGAGCATGGCGATGATCGCGACCCGCGTCGCGGAGATGTGGCGCAGGGCTGCGGTGACGAGCAGGAAGGTCACCATCGTGCCGACGACGACCACGAACAGCATCAGCAGCCAGACCGGCAGCGACCAGTCGGCGAGCCGACCGAGCAGCGAGACGTCGTCGTCGAGCCGTCCGGCCGGGAACTGCCAGAAGGGCTGGACGATCGCCCAGAAGAGGGCGGCGAAGCCGAAGCCGTAGCAGAGGAGCGAGGCCGGGTCGCGCTCGGCGACCGCGTGCTCCGCCATCAGCACGTAGACGCAGTACGCAACCGCCGCACAGAGCGCAGCGGCGACACCCACACCGTCCAGCGAGATGCCGCTCCACACCTCGACGACGAGCGACAGGCCGACGAGGGCGAGCGCAAGCGCGACCCAGATCCGCCGTCGCACCCGCTGGCGCAGCACCGCCCACGCCCAGAGCGCGATCAGGATCGGTGCGAGGTACTCGATCAGGAGTGCGATCCCGATCGGCAGCCGGTGGATCGACACGAAGTAGAGCCACTGCACCATCGCGACGCCCGCCACGCCGAAGACCGCGAGGTAGACGAGCTCTCGCGGACGCACGCGCAGGCTCGGTCGGCTCAGGAGGGCGAGGGCGAGCGCGAAGCCGGCGAAGGCGCCCAGCGCGCGCACCTGCGTCAGCTCGACCGAGCTGATCCCGGAGGAGAGGACGACCTTCGAGACCGTGCCGTTGAGGGCGAACAGGAGCGCCGCGGCCGTGACCATGGCGTAGCCGACGAGCGGCCGTCGGTCCCGGCCGGCCTCGCCGGGGATGTAGGCGACGTCGGCCACGAGGCCGCGACGCTACTAGGTCGCCGGGTTCGGCTCTACACTCACTGTCCACGGGACGTGGCGCAGCCTGGTAGCGCGCTCGCTTTGGGAGCGAGAAGTCGCCGGTTCGAATCCGGCCGTCCCGATGCTTGCTGGCGCAGATCGGGGCATCCGCGGGAGCGGATGCCCCGATCGCGCGAAGACCCCTGAAGGAGGCCGCTTCGCGGCCTCGACTCGCCGAATGGCCGGCCTGTCCGATGTTGCCGGATCGCGCGAAGATCCCTGAAGGAGGCCGCTTCGCGGCCTCGACTCGCCGAATGGCCGGCCTGTCCGATGTTGCCGGATCGCGCGAAGATCCCTGAAGGAGGCCGCTTCGCGGCCCTCGACTCGCCGATTGGCGGGTCCTGGAAGAACTCTGGGGCTCTAGAGGATGACGGTGATCGTGAAGGTCTGCGGGGCGCTCGTGTTGATGCCCCCGTTGGCGGTGCCGCCGTTGTCGACGATCCGTACGGTGACCGTCGCGGATCCGAGCGCGAGCAGGGCGGCGTTATAGGTGAGCGTGCCGTTGGGAGCGACGGCCGGCTGGACGTCGAAGAGCCCCGGGTTGTCGTTGCTGACCGTGAAGGTGACGTTCTGGGAGGCCTCGTTGGCCGGGCCGGGGCTGATGCCGCTGGCCCAGCCCGGGACGGTTGCCGCGGCGCCGAGCAGCGAGACCTGATCCCCTCCGGCGGTGAAGGTGGGCGCGTCGTTGACGGGGGCGATCGTGATCGTGAACGAGGCCGGGCTGCTGGTGTCGCTGCCCCCGCCGGTGGTGCCGCCGTCGTCGACGGCTCGGACGGTGACCGTCGCCGCCCCGTTGGCGTCGGCGGCAGGCGTGTAGGTGAGCCTCCCGTCGGGGGCGACGGCGGGCTGGACGGCGAAGAGGGTGGGGTCGTCGACGCTGACGCTGAAGCCGACGCTCTGCGAGCCCTCGCCTGTCGGGCCGGCCGAGATCCCGCTCGCCCAGCCGGCGACCGACTGCGCCCCGGCGTCCTCGAGCGCACCCTGGTCGGTCCCGGCGCTGAAGGCGGGGGCGTCGTTGACGGGGGCGATCGTGATCGTGAAGACGGCCGGAGCGCTGGTGTCGCTGCCGCCGCCGTCGTCGCGGGCGGTGGTCGTCACCGTCGCGACTCCGCTGGCGTCGGCGGCCGGCGTGTAGGTGAGCGTGCCGTCGGAGGCGACGGCGGGCTGGACGGCGAAGAGGGTGGGGTCGTCGACGCTGACGTCGAAGCCGACGTTCTGCGCGGCCTCGCCGGCTGGACCGGGCGTGATGCCGGTCGCCCAGCCTGCGACAGACTGCCCGCCGGCGTCCTCGGGCGCACCCTGATCGGCCCCTGCGGTGAAGCCGGGGGCGTCGTTGACTGGGGCGATCGTGATCGTGAACGCGACCGGGCTGCCCGTGTCGGCGCCGCCGCCCGTAGTGCCGCCGTCGTCGCGGGGGGTGACGGTGACCGTTGCGACGCCGTTCGCGTCCGCGGCCGGGGTATAGGTGAGCTTCCCGTCGGAGCCCAGGGCGGGCTGGACGGCGAAGAGCGCCGGGGTGTCGGCGCTGACGGTGAAGCTGACGCTCTGCGCGGCCTCCGCAGCGGGGCCGGGCGTGATGCCGGTCGCCCAGCCTGCAACCGACTGTGTGCCGGCATCCTCGAGCACGCCCTGATTCGCCCCGGCCGTGAAGCTCGGCGCCTGGTTGACCGGCGGAGGCGAGGGAGGAGCTGGAGCCGGGGGAAGCGGCGGAGCCGGAGCGGGCGGGGGCGGCTCGGGCGGGGCGGAGGGCGCCGGGGCCGGCCGGCCGGGGGCCGGTGGTGCGGGCGGCGCCGGTGCAGGCCGCGGAGCCGGTGCCGAGGGCGCAGGCTCAGGGGGAGCGGCGGGTGAAGCTGGAGCCGCCTCCGCAGGGACTTGCGCTGCAGGGGCTGGTGCCGGCCGCAGCACCGCCGTTGCGGGGCCAGGTTCCGGCGACGCCGTTGCCTCGGTCGCTTGCGGCCGGGCCGGGAGCCGGATGGGTGCCGGGCGCGCGGGAGGCGGATCGTTCGCCGCCGTCCGGCGCCGATGCGACCGGCCCGCGGTCGGAGACAGCCGCCGGCGGAGCGGCCGCGGTCGGCAGCACCGCGGCCTGCGCCGGCTCGTACGGGCCGGCGAGGCCGGTTGCCGCTGCGCTGGCGATCGCCGCGACACCGCCGAGGGACGCGCCGATCGACGGCGTCAGCGGCAGGCGGGCGAGGACGGGGGCATGCGAGAGCCACGAGAGCGGGCCCATCACGAGCCGCATCTTGCCGAGGGAGATGTTCACGAATGCGCGCACGAGGCGGGGGTCGAACTGCGTCCCGGAGCAGCGTGCGATCTCCTCCCGGGCCGCGGCGGCGCCGCCGGCCGCCTTGTACGAGCGTGCCGAGGTGATCACGTCGAAGACGTCTGCGATGGCGACGATGCGGCCGGCGAACGGGATCTCCTCGCCTTCAATCTCCCGCGGATAGCCCTTCCCGTCCCAGCGCTCGTGGTGGTAGCCGACGGCGTCGGTCCAGGATCCGAGCCAGTCGCGCAGGGGGGCGACGAGCGTCTCGCCGTGCAGCGGGTGCTGACGCAGCTCCGCCCACTCCTCCTCGGTCGGCTTCCCGGGCTTGTTCAGGATCTCCGTGCTGACTTCGAGCTTTCCGATGTCGTGGAGGAGCGCCGCCCAGTTGAGCCGGTCGAGGTCGTCGCCCGCCAGGCCGAGCTCCCTGCCGAGGCTGTAGGAGTAGGCACGGACGCGCTCCGCGTGACCGCGCGTGAGCCGGTCATGGACGTCGAGAGCGCCGGCGAGCTGGAGCAGGATCTCGGCCGCCTGCTGCGCGCTCGTCGCCTCGTTCGCCTCTTTCATCAGGCGCAGCCGCTCCTCCAGGCTGTCGACCGTCCCCGAGCGCAGCGCGAGCTTGAACCTGGACGGCGCCTCGTCCGGGAAGACCAGCGAGAGCTCGAGGAGCGCCCCGAGCGGCAAGAGCCGCCGGACGAACGCGTACACGGCCGCGACTACCACCGTCGCCGCCAGGCTGACCGCGAGCCACCAGAGCAGGAAGATCCAGAGCGAGCTCGTCGGCACGCCCGTGATCGCGGTGACGAGCTGCACGAAGCCGAGCGAGCCCGCGATCGGAAGCGCGTAGACGAGCAGCCGCAGGCCACGCGCGCCCCAGGGCCGCGCAGCCCATCGACGCCGATCCGTCCGCTCGGGCTCGGTCATCCGCTTCTGTTATCGGCGGGCGCGCGTCAGTACTTGAAGCCGAGCTAGCGGCTGATCTGGACGACCCGTGCGCGCCAGGAGCCGCGTGGCGCTTCGATCTCGACCTCGTCGCCGGTCTTGGCGCCGAGAAGGGCGCGGCCGAGCGGCGATTCGGGCGAGACGCCGCCGACGCTCGAGATCTCCACCTGCATCCGCTCGCCGCGCTCGTCCTCGATCTCCACCTTCGAGCCGACGGCCACCGTGCCGCTTGCCGCGGCGGCGTCCTCGTCGATCACGACCGCGCTCTCGATCCGGTCGCGGAGGATCGCGATGCGACGTTCCAGCAGGCCCTGCTCGTTCTTCGCGGCGTGGTACTCGAAGTTCTCGGAGAGGTCGCCGAAGCTGCGCGCCGTCGCGATCGCCTCGACCATCTCCGCGCGCTTCGGCCCCTCGAGCTCAGCCAGCTCCGCCTGGAGCTGCTCTTTCTGAGCCTGGGTCAGCTGTGCGGTCTTGTCGCTGGACATCCGGCCAGCGTAACGCCGCCGGCCGCCTGCCGCCGGGCTCTACGCCTCGACCGCGTCCTGCTCGCGGAAGAAGCGGGTGAAGTAGAGAGCGAACGCGGCGAAGAAGACGACCGCCTCTTCGACCGACATCGTCACGCCCGCGATCTGCTGGTCGAGGAGCGGATCGAGTCCCCACAGCTCCTGCGGCGCATCGAGATAGAACTCGTAGACGGGCTCGGGGATCAGGGCGAGCAGCAGCCCGATCGGGCTTGCCAGCGCGAACGCCGCGAACAGGTACGTCGCCTTGAACCCGGCCGAGTGGCGTCCGTGCACCACCGGCCACCACAGCAGGACGCCGGTGACGAAATAGCTCGCGTGCTCGAGGTGGAGCAGCGTGTGCGGGTTGCGCAGCGCCGAGTCGTAGACCCACGGGAGGTGCCAGGCCATGTAGTTGACGACCCAGAGCAGGAGCGCAGGGATCGGAGGCACGCGTGGCAGCGTCAGCGCGAGCGCCGGCGGGATCCCGAGGACGACGAGCGCAGGCGCCCACTCTGCGAGGACGACGTTCTGGAGCAGGTGCACCGAGAGGAGGTAGTGGAGCGCGATCGTCTCCACGGGCGTCACCGTCACCGCGAGCACGAGGGCCATGCCGCCGAGGAAGGAAGCGATGCGCAGTGGCCCTGCCGGGTACCGGCGCAGCAGGAGGAGGTATCCGACGGTCAGAGCCGGAACGACGAGGAGCGCCTCCGGGTTCCAGGACCACGAATACGGGCCAGGTGTCACGAGGCGCTAACCTAGCCTGCAGCAGCGCGCCCGTGGTGTAGTGGTAACACAAGAGCCTTCCAAGCTCTGATCACCGGTTCGAACCCGGTCGGGCGCTTGCCTAGCTGGCGCAAGATCGGGAATCTGCGGGAGCAGATTCCCGATCGCGCGAAGACCCCTGAAGGGGCGGCTTCGCCGCCCGCCTGCCGCGCACCCGGTCGTTTGCGGTTTGCAGTTCCACGCTAACCGGTAAAGTTTTATTTAGTGGTTAGTGGGACGGCCAACGTCAACTACGTGGCCTCGGGGCTGCTCGTGCCGGTGCCGCTCGCCGGCGATGCGGCGCTGGAGCTCTGCAACACGTTCGCGGGCTGGGGCGAGGACGCCGGCCGGGAGTACCTGCTCTCGTACGAGCACCTCGTCGTGTGGGCACGCGAGCGCGGCGTCGTGGGAGCTCGCGAGGCGACCGGGCTCGCGCGCGACGCCCGGGCGCGTCCGCAGGAGGCCGCGCGTGTGCTCGAGCGGGCGAAGCGCCTGCGCGCGGCGTTCTACGCCGTCGCTGCGGGCGCGGCGACCGACGAGGACCGCGCGGCAGTCGCGCGCGAGGTCGAGCTCGCGGCCTCGAGCGCGCGGCTCGAGTGGGGGTCGCAGGGAGCCGCCTGGATCCTGCCGGCGACGCTGGACCTGCCGCTGCTCGCGGTGGCGCAGCGCATCGGCTCGTTCGTGCTCGACCCGATCCGCATCGGCCGCTGCCCCGGCAGCCGGTGCGGGTGGCTCTTCGCGGATCCCCGCGGCCGTCGTCGCTGGTGCTCGATGGCGACCTGCGGCAACCGCGCGAAGGCCCGCCGCCACGCGGCGAAGGGGACCGGAGGCTGAGATGCTGCGGTATGCGATCAATCGCATCGTCTGGACGATCCCGGTCGTCCTGCTCGCGATCACGCTGACGTTCTTCCTCGTGCGCTCGACGGGCGGCGACCCGTTCCGGCACGGGCCGCTCGTGGGCCTGACCGCGACCGGTGGCTGGCAGAAGTACGGCGACCCGCAGCCGAAGTCGATCCGGGAGAACATGCGGCGCCGCTACGGGCTCGACCTCCCGTGGTACGAGCAGTACGGCAACTACGTCGTCGGCGTCGCCACGTTCAGTCTCGGGCCGTCGCTCTCCTTCCGGTATCGCACCGTGGAGGAGATCGTCGCGAAGCAGGGGCCGGTCACGCTCCAGCTGTCGCTGCTCGCGCTCGTGTGGGGGATTCCAGCCGGGATCGCGCTCGGAGTCGGCAGCGCGCTCGCGCGCAACTCGCCCCTGGCACACCTGGAGCGCCTCGTCTCCTCGCTTGCGCTCGCGCTGCCCGCGTTCTTCGTCGCGACGATCCTGATCTACCTCGTCGCGGTGCGCGGCGGCCTGCTGCCGACAAGCGGGTGGGACGGCTGGCGCAGCAAGATCCTGCCCGCGCTCACCCTCGGGCTCGTGCCGATGGCGTACTGCGCCCGGCTGACGCGCGGCGCGATGGCCGAGACGCTCGCCGAGGACTACGTCCGCGCTGCGCGGGCGAAGGGTCTGACGCGCCGCAGGATCGTCGTTCAGCACGCCCTGCGCAACTCGCTCGTGCCAGTGCTGAGTGCCGCCGGGCCGCTGCTCGGAGGGATGATCACGACGCTCTTCGTCGTGGAGTACGTCTTCGCCGTGCCGGGCCTCGCCCGCCACTACGTCAGTGCGGCCACCGCGCGCGACTACCCGCTCCTGATGGGGATGACGGTCGTGTTCACGATGGCGGTGATCGTGGCGAACCTCGTCGTCGATCTCGTGCTCGCCTGGCTCGACCCGCGGGTGCGCGACCAGCGTCTTCCCGCACGCTGAGCCCCGGGCCCGCCAGGGCCGACCATCCGAGGTCCTCCATATCCTCGGCGCGTGGAAGAGCGCCTCGTCCGCTTCCGACCCCGCGCCGTCCTCGTCGTGCTCGGGATCATCCTCGCTGCGATCGTGATGATCGAGATCATCCAGGTCGCGCGCGGCGTGCTCGTCTGGATCTTCGTCGCGATCTTCCTGGCGGTGGCGCTGAACCCGGCGGTCGATTGGCTTCAGGAGCGCGGGGTGCAGCGCCGCGGAGCGGCCGTGGCGATCGCCTACGTCGGCGCACTCCTCGGCATCGCGGCGCTCGCCGCCTTGTTCGTGCCGATCCTCGTCGACCAGGTGAACAACTTCATCGACGAGGTGCCCGTCTACGTCGAGGACCTGACGCGCGGGCGTGGGCGGCTCGGCTTCCTCGAGCGGGAGTATCAGATCACCGACCGCGTGCGCGAGGCGATCGGCGAGGGCGGCGCAGCACGCGTGCTCGGCCTGTCGGGCACGGCGCTCGCCGTCACGAAGAGCGTCCTCACGGCAATCGTCGCCGTGGTCACGATCGCGTTCCTGACCTTGTTCATGCTGCTCGAAGGCCCCGCCTGGATGGAACGCCTCTACTCGCTCCTGCCGGCCGAGCAGCAGCCGCGCTGGCGCGCCGTCGGGCACGACGTCTACCGCACGATCGGCGGCTACGTGACCGGGAACCTGGCGATCAGCCTGATCGCGGGCATCGTCTCGACGCTGGTGCTGCTCGCGCTCGGGGTGCCGTACGCGATCGCGCTCGGGCTGCTCGTCGCACTGCTCGATCTGATCCCGCTTGCGGGCGCGACGATCGCAGCCGTGATCGTGACGACGGTGGGCTTTCTCGACTCGACGACGTCCGGCATCGTGCTCCTGATCTTCTTCATCGTCTACCAGCAGCTCGAGAACCACGTCCTGCAGCCCGTCGTGTACGGGCGGACGGTGCAGCTCTCGCCGCTCGTCGTGCTGATCGCCGTGCTGATCGGAGCCGAGCTCGCCGGAGTCGTGGGCGCGCTCGCGGCGATCCCCGTCGCCGGGACGATCCAGGTCCTCTTCATCGACTGGCTGGACCATCGCCGCGGCCGGCCGGGCAACTCCGCCGCCGCCCCCAGCGCGGAGACCTGAGCGGCTCACCGCGCACGATGCGCCCGGGAGGATTCGAACCTCCGACCAACGGATTAGAAGTCCGTCGCTCTGTCCACTGAGCTACGGGCGCGAGGCGACAGCGTAACGCCGTGCCCAGCCGGCCTCTATCGTCCCGAGATGGCCGCGCCCACGATCGGGATCGTCAGCGCCGGCGCGATGGGGAGCGCGGTCGGCGCTGCCTACGCCGCCGGCGGCGCCCGGGTGGTCACGTCGGTCCAGGGACGCAGCGAGCGGACCCGCGCGCTCGCGGCGGCGGCAGGGCTCGAGCTGCTGGCCGGGCTCGACGAGGTCGTCCGCCTCTCGGACATCGTGCTTTCGATCGTCCCGCCCGAGCAGGCGCGGGCCGTCGCGGGCGACATCGCCGCGGCCGCACGTCACGCCGACGCGGACCCGCTCGTCGCAGATCTGAACGCGGTCGCGCCGGCCACGGTGCAGGCGATGTCGGCGCTCTATGCCGGCAGCGGCCTCGACCTCGTGGACGGCTCCATCTCCGGTGGGCCGCCGCAGGCCGGTGGCTCCACGCGCCTCTACCTCTCCGGAACCCGCGCCGCCGAGCTCGCGACGCGCGACGCTCCCGGCCTCGACGCCCGCCTCGTCGGCGACACCGTCGGCCTCGCGTCTGCCGTGAAGATGAGCACGGCCTCCGTCTACAAGGGCACCGTCGGCCTGCTCGCCCACGCGCTGCTCGCAGCGCATGCGAACGGCGTCCTGGCGCACGTCCTCGACGATCTGCAGGCGTCCTTCCCGGAGTTGGTCGACGACGCTCCTCGCTCGATCGGCCGGGCGACCACGAAGGCAGGGCGCTACGTGGGGGAGATGCGCGAGATCGCCGCCGCCCAGTCGCAGGCGGGGTTGCCGCGCGAGCTCTTCGACGGCTACGCCGCCGTCTACGCCGCCCTGGCCAAGACGCCCCTCGCTCGGCGGAGCCCGGAGTCGATCGGCGCCGACCTCGGGCTCGAGGAGCTGCTCGCCGCCCTCACCTCGGCAGATGCAGGCCGAGGCGCCGAGGAAGGCTCGCGACGAGGCTCGTGATCGGCCCGGGCCGGCGGCCGGCATCGGCCGCCGCGTCCGCGGCGACGAGGGCGCGCCGGATCGCCGAGCCGCCTACGAAGCGCAGCGGCTCGGGCGGGAACCGGCCCGGCGCCGGCTCGACGAGGGCGAGGCGCGAGACCTCGTCGCGACGATCGAGGGCGAGCGAGGCGAGGATGCGGCCGCCCAGATAGCTCGGGCCGACGCCGTTCCCGGTGAAGCCATAGCCGTGATGGATGCGGCCGCGCGAGCCGAAGCTCGGTAGATGGGTCGGCGAGACGTCGATCGGCCCGCCCCAGGCGTGAGTGATCCGCCGGCCGGCGAGCTGCGGGAAGAAGCGCACGAGCGCCCGTCGCGCGTGCTCGACCGCCCCGGCGTCGAGCTCGAGCACGTCCCGCCGCCGAGCGCCGTAGCCCATCCGGCCGCCGCCCCAGCCGAACGCGATGCGTCCGTCCGGCGTCGTGCGCAAGTAATGCAGCAGCGTGCGCGCGTCCGCGAGCGCCTCGCCGCCGGTCCAGCCGAGCTCCTCGAGCACCTCCGGCACGGGCTCGGTCAGCACGATGTGGCTCGACGCCACAGCGAGCGCACGGCCGAACCCGGGGAAGCCGGCTGTGGCGCTGTTCACCGCGAGCACGGTCGCGCCGGCCGAGACGCGGCCGCCGGCCGTCTCGGCGCGCTCGCCCAGGCGGAGGACGGGGGAGCGCTCGAAGATGCCGACGCCACGCTCGAGCAGCCGTCGCCGCAGGCCGAGCGCGAGCCGCGCTGGCTGCACCGTCGCGCTCGTCCGCAGCGCCAACCCGCCCCGAAAGACGGGCGAGGCACAGATCTCCTGCACCTCGGCAGGCGACAGCTCGCGGCACTCGTCGCCGAGCCCCGCCGCCGCGCAGGCGCTCGCCACCGGCTCCCAGGCGCCGTCCTGCATCGGGGTCGTGGCCAGCTCGAGCTGGGGCGCAGGGCGATACCACGCCTCCACGTCCTCGGTCCGGCACCAGGCGCCGATTGCGGCGACGGCGTCCGCCGAGGCGTGTCCGACCTCGGCTGCCCGCTCGCGGCCGAACCGCTCGACGAGACCGGGCAGCTGATCCCAGAGCGAGCTGACGAAGCCCCCGTTCCGCCCGCTCGGGCCGTGTCCACAGAGGGCAGCCTCGAGCACGACCACGTTCGCGCCGGCCTCGGCCAGGTGCCAGGCGCTCCAGAGGCCGAGATAGCCCCCGCCGACGACCACGACGTCGGCGCGCAGGTCGCCCGCGAGCGGTGCGAGGGGCTCGACACGCCCGGCCTCCTCGAGCCACCAGCCGTGCCGCGTGTGCCTCACGGAGCGATCCTACGCCCGCGTGGAGCGGTCCTCAGTCGAGGATCGAGGTGCGCGCGTTCTCGTGCGACGCGCGCCACACCTGCAGCAGCAGGTCGAGCTCGACGCGCCGCGCGTCGCGGTTCATCGAGCCGAGCTGGGAGACCTCGACCTCGACCGGCCCGAGCCGGTCCGCGTTCAGGTGCACCCGCTCGCGCAGGAAGGCGAGCAGGCTCGGAACGAGCTCCGGGTCGTTGACTTCTATTCGCATGCCGCCGCAAAGAGGACGCCGCGTCCTCGTCCTCTCATCATGGTCCGAAATCGCCGTCCGCGCTAGACGCGTGTCCGCAACGCTCGCAGCGGCGGACCCGGACGCTCATCACGGGCTCGGTCGGCCCGAAGCGATGTCCGAGGAGGGTGCAGAGAAGGCGACGCATTGACTCGTTGGTCTCATCGTCGCCCCGCGGTGCTTGACCAGTCCCTCGACCTGGGTTGACTGCGCCGGTTGACATGACAGGCCGGGATTCGTGCCCCGAAGGGGTGATGTGTGCGGCCCGGGAATGCCGATAGATGGGAGTCGGATCGTCCCCTCGATCCTTCGGCGTCCGAGCCCAACCCGAACCGCCGAACTGCGGCCAGTGAACCCACCTTGTCCAACCCACCCATCTCGCCCGAGCTTGCGCTCGTCGATCCGGCCCTGCGCCGGACCGCGCCACTCGGCTGGACGGAACGCCAGGAGGCAGATGTGATCGACAACGGCAACGCGTACTCGAACGGCAGCGGCAACGGCAACGGCGTCGCGGAGCTCGTCGCTCCGTCCGCCCCCGTCCTCGAGGAGGCCCCTGTGGAGGCCTCGCCCGAGACGCTGCTCTTCCGGGCCGGCCTGCTCAGCCCCGACCAGCTCGGCGAGCTCGTGCAGGAGCGTGTCGGCAGCGGACGCTCGGTCGAGGAGATCGTGATCGAGCGCGGTTGGCTCGACGCGGCCACGGTCGCCGCGGCGCTCACCCAGCAGGCGGCAACCCCGCCCGTGCCCGAGCCCGCATTCGAGCCCCATCCGGACCCCTTCGCGATTCCGGTCGCAGAGGCCGCGGTCGAGCCGATCGTGGCCGAGCCGTTCGCGGCTCCTGCGACGTTCGAGCTGGCGCCCGAGCCCGCGACCGAGCTGCACCAGCCGCTCGCTGCCGAGCCGGGGCTCGCTCCCCTCGCGACGCCCGTCGAGCTGTCGGTCGAGCCCGTGCAGGACGAGCCGGCACCCGTCGATGGCTCGAGCCGGTCGTGCTCGAGCCGGTCGTGCTGGCGCCCGTCGTGCCCGAGCCGATCGCGCAGCCGGCCGACGTACCGCCTGCGGCCGCTCAGAACGCGGCGGTCGAGTTCCGTGTCTCGATTCGATTCCTCGGCAACGAGTGCGTCGAGATCGCCTCGCACGCGGACGCGGTCGAGGCGAAGTCGGCCGCACAGGCGCTCGTGGCCCAGCTCTCGCAGGGCGGCGGCGACTGGCCGTTCGTCGGTGGGCGCTTCGTGCGGCCCGATGCCGTGCTCTCGGTCGACGTCGACGCGGTCGTCCTGTAGGCAGAGGCGTCGGTGACGACCGTCCAGCTCCCTTGGCGTCGTCTCGGCGCGCTCCTCGTCAGTGAGGGCCTGCTCGCGCCGGACCAGCTGCGCGAGGCCTTCGAGGAACAGGCACGCACCGGCGAGCGCTTCGGCGCCATCGTCGTCGAGCGCGGCTGGGTCACGCGCGCGGACGTCGCCATGGCGCTCGCACTGCAGGCTGGTCTCGAGTTCGTCGACCTGGCCGACGTCGAGGTCGAGACGTCGCTGCTCGAGCGGATGCCCGAGCATCTGGCCAAGCGCTACCTCGCCGCCCCCATCCGCTACGACGACGACGGCGCGATCGTCGTCGCGATCGCGGATCCGACGAACGTCCAGGCGGCCGACGACATCCGGATCGCGATCGGCGGGCAGGTGCGGTTTGCGATCGTCGAGGCCGACGATCTCGCCTTCCTGATCCGCCGGTCGTACCGCACCGAGGTCGAGATCGACGACGAGCTGACGGCGGATCCGATCGAGGAGGCCGTTGAGCGCGAGGAGATCTGGGAGGCTGCGACGGGCGTCCCGGCGGTCCGTTATGCGAACTCCGCGCTGAGCGCGGCGATCGAGGACGGCGCCTCGGACATCCATTTCGAGCCCGAGGAGGACCGCCTCGTCGTCCGCGCCCGGGTCGACGGCGTCCTCCGCGAGATCACCACGATCCCGAAGGCGCTCCAGGCCGGCGTGATCAGCCGCCTGAAGATCATGGGCTCACTCGACATCGCGGAGCGACGCGCCCCGCAGGACGGCCGCATCCTCGTCCGCTTCGGGGGCACGCCGATCGACCTGCGGATCGCGGTGCTGCCGACGACACACGGCGAGCAGGTCGTCATCCGCGTCCTCCACCGTGCCGCCGCAGTCCAGTCGGTGAGCGCCCTGGGCATGAGCGCGGAGGCCGAGGCGGATTTCACGCGCGCCGCCCGCCAGCCCTACGGCGCCGTGATCGTCTGCGGGCCCACGGGCAGCGGCAAGACGACAACGCTCTACACCGCGCTCCAGCTCCTGAACGACCCGGGGCGAGCGCTGATGACGATCGAGGATCCGGTCGAATATCAGATTCCCGGCGTGGGGCAGATCGAGGTGCGCGCGCGCAGTGGGCTCACCTTCGCCCGCGGCCTGCGCACGATCCTGCGCAGCGATCCCGACGTGCTGCTCGTCGGTGAGATCCGCGACGAGGAGACGGCCCGCATCGCGATCCAGGCCAGCATGACCGGGCACCTCGTGCTCACGTCGCTGCACACCCACAATGCGGCCAGCTCGATCGCGAGGCTGAAGGACATGGGCGTGGAGCCGAGCCTGCTCGCCGCCTCCGTCAACTGCATCGTGGCCCAGCGCCTTGCCCGCCGGCTCTGCGAGAGCTGTCGGGAGCCCTACTCCCCGCCCGCCGAGGAGCTGGAGCTCCTCGCCCAGGCCGTGGAGACGACCGGTCCCGTCGTGCTCCACCGCGCGCCGGGCTGCGCTCGCTGCAGCAACACCGGCTACAAGGGCCGCGTCGCGATGTACGAAGTGATGCCGATCCAGGGCCGGCTGCGCAGCCTGATCGAGGCCTCGACCGAGGAGATCTTCGCCGCCGCCATCCAGCAGGGCATGAAGACGATGAAGCAGGACGGCATGCGCCTCTGTCTCGAGGGGATCGCCTCCCTCGAGGAGATCAACCGCGTCACCGGCGACCGCCTGCACTAGCAACGCCGGCGCGCGGCTACACTCGGCGGGCGCGGTGGCGGTAGCTCAGTTGGTAGAGCTCCGGGTTGTGGTCCCGGTGGTCGCGGGTTCGAGTCCCGTCCGCCACCCTCGCGAGGCCCGGGTGATTGGAGCGGCCGCGAATCGGTAAGGCCCCTCTTGAACAACGGAGAAGGGGGCTCTGATGAGACGCATCCTGGTCGTTCTCGTCGCGCTCGCGGTTGCCGGTGTCGGCGGCTCGCAGGCGGCGACGGAGAAGGGGTACCCGGAGACGATCCGGCTGCCCGACGGTTTCCAGCCCGAGGGAATCGCGATCTCGGGCAAGACGTTCTACGTCGGCTCGATCCCGACCGGCGCCGTCTACCGCGGCAACCTGCGCAGCGGCGAGGGCGCGATCCTCGTGCCCGGCGGCACCGGCAAGGCGGCGATCGGGGTGGAGGTCGACCGCGGGCGGCTGTTCGTCGCCGGAGGGCCGACGGGCAAGGCCTTTGTCTACTCGGCCCGGTCGGGCCGCGAGCTGGCCACCTACCAGCTCACGACCGCCACGACGTTCATCAACGACGTCGTCGTGACGCGGTCCGCGGCCTGGTTCACGGACTCGCTCAACCAGGTGCTCTACCGTGTCGCGCTCGGACGGGGCGGACGCCTCGGCGGACAGTCGGCCGTGCAGACGATTCCGATCACGGGTGACCTCGTCTACACGACCGGCTTCAACGTGAACGGAATCGACGCCACCAGGGACGGCAGGACGCTCGTGGTCGTGCAGAGCAACCTGGGCAAGCTCTTCCGTGTCAACGGGGCCGGTGTGACCGACGAGATCGAGCTGGGCGGCGAGAGCGTTCCGAACGGGGACGGGCTCCTGCTCGACGGCAGGCGGCTGTACGTCGTCCAGAATCGCCTCAACAAGATCGCGCGGATCGCGGTCGACCGCCGGCTCACGTCGGGGCGGATCCTCGGCTATCTGACGGATCCGGACTTCGACGTGCCGACGACGATCGACGACCACGGGAATCGGCTGTACGCCGTGAACGCTCGCTTCGGCACTCCGCCGACGCCGACCACGCGCTACGACGTCGTGCAGGTGAAGAAGCACTAGCGCCGATACTCGAGGACCGCTGGGCCGCGGAGCGGCCCCTTCAGGGATCTTCGCGCGCTGAGCATCCGCTTCTGCGGATGCTCAGCCTGCGCCGGCCGGCCAAGGGCCGGGCGGGACGTGGGGCATACTGGCCTCGTCGCCCGGCCCCGTAGCTCAGTGGATAGAGCGGCAGGCTTCGAACCTGCGCGCGGAGGTTCAATTCCTCCCGGGGCCATGCTGGTTGGCGCAGATCGGAATCTGCGGAAGCAGATTCCGATCGCGCGAAGATCCCTGAAGGAGGCGGCTTCGCCGCCTCACCTGCCAATTGGTCGGCCGGGTGGTTCGCGTGCTTGGAGGCGCCTGCTCTAGGCGGCGTCGGGCTCGGGCTCGAGCGGGCCTTCGGCCTTCAGGCGCTCCGCCGCGGCGTGGCGCGCCGACTCCTCGGCCTCGAGCTCCCGCTCGTAGCGCGTCTTCTCGGTGTGGGCGCTCTCGCGCTCACGCTCCTCGGGGCCCGAGGCGACCTCGGGCTCGACGTACTCCGGGTCGACGAAGGAGGGATCGGAATCGCTCATGGGAGGACCGTACCCGGGCGGTCTATCCTTCTAACCGCGCGGGCGTGGCGGAACTGGCAGACGCGCCGGGTTTAGGTCCCGGTGGCCGAGAGGTCGTGGAGGTTCAAATCCTCTCGCCCGCACTCCTGCCCACCGGACGGGCGGCTCCCGGCCGGCAGAGCCGGCCTCCGCCGCCCTCCCGCGCCTGCGCGCACGCGGCTCTCCGGGTCTGGCCTCACGGCCTATCCCCTTCGGCCGCGCACGCTCAGCCGCGCGCCGGAGGCCAGGAGCTCACGTGATCTCGCCGACCAGATCCCGGATCCCCTCCACGGCGCGCTGCAGGGCGTCTTCGTCGAAGAGGTACGGGACGCAGTTGCCGAGGGAGTGCGCGGGGCCGTCGAGCTCGTCGGAGCCGGCGGCCGCGTTCAGCGCGTAGCGGATCGGGATCTCGTGGCAGACGACGAGGATGCGCTCCTCCGACCGCGCGAGCAGACGCTCGAAGGCTCGCGCGTAGCGGCGCGCAGCCTCGTCGAGGCTCTCGCCGCCCGGGAAGGCATCGGCCCGCGTGTGCGCCGCCTTCCAGGTGCGGTAGTCGTCCACCGTCCGGCCCTCGAGCTCGCCGATGTCGATGTCGTCGAGCAGCGGTTCGACCTCGAACGGCACCGACCGACCCCCGAGCGCGACCTCGGCCGTCTCGAGTGTGCGCCCGAAGCGCGTGTGCACGCAGAGGTCGAGCGAGACACCGGCCACCTGCTGTCCGAGCGCGGCGGCCTCGGCGCGACCCTGTTCGGTCAGCGGCACCGTGATCCCGGGATCGCCGTTCACCTGCCGCGTCAGGTTCAGCGTCGACTGGCCGTGACGGACGAGAACGAACAGCCGCATCCCGCCAAGCCTAGAGCGCCGGCCTGCGGCCCGGCTCGACAGACCTCTGCTTGAATGGCCTGGTGGCGACACGCATCGAAGAGCTCGGCGAGGATCGCGTTCGCCTCACGGTGGACGTTCCGGCGCACGACGTGCACCACGCCGTCGAGCATGCGACCTCCGACCTGGCGAGCTCCGTCAAGATCCCCGGCTTCCGGCCGGGCAAGGTGCCGGCGCCGATCCTCGTCCAGCGGCTCGGCAAGGAGCGGATCTACGCCGAGGCCGTCGACAGCCACATCTCCGGCTGGTTCTGGAACGCGGCCGCCCGGGCACGCATCCGGCCGATCGCGCAGCCCGAGTACGACTACGAGCTGCCGAGCACCGACGATGCCGAATGGCACTTCGTCGCGACGGTGCCCGTGCAGCCGAAGGTCGAGATCGTGGACTGGGTCGGGCTCGAGGTGCCGAGGCCCGAGGCGGAGGTGCCGGCCGAGCTCGTCGAGCAGGAGCTCGAGGCGCTGCGCGAGTCCGTGGCGGAGCTGATCCCCACCGAGGGGCGCCCCGCGCGGAACGGCGACACGCTCGTGCTCGACCTCGTCTCACCCGACGGCAGCGAGCAGCGCGACACCGTGGTCGAGCTCGGCAGCGGCAGGCTCGTGGAGGAGATCGAGTCGGCGCTGCGCGGAGCCTCGGAGGGCGAGACGAAGCAGGTCGGCTACGAGCTGGCGGACGGGTCCACGGCCGCGGTCGAGATCACGGTCAAGGAGATCAAGGAGAAGGTGCTGCCCGAGCTCGACGACGAGCTCGCGCGCTCGGCGAGCGAGTTCGACACCCTGGCCGACCTGCGCGCCGACATCGAGGGGCGCCTCCGCGAGCAGCTGGAGGTGGAGATCGAAAACGCCTTCCGCGCCAACGCGATCGACACGCTCGTGCGGGAATCGAACGTGAATCCGGCCGGGCCGCTCGTCGAGTCGCGCACCCGTGAGCTCCTGACCGGCTTCGTGCGCTCGCTCGAGCAGCGCGGGATCCCCGCCGAGACGTATCTCCAGATCTCCGGCCGGACGCCGGAGCAGCTGACCGAGGCGATGCGCGGCGAGGCGACGCAGTCGGTCGCGCGCGAGCTCGCACTCGAGGCGGCGGCGGACAAGCTCGCGCTCGAGGTCTCCGACGACGACGTCAAAGCGCTCGTGCGGGAGCAGGCAGAAGCGGCGGGCGAGGACGCCGAGGCCGTGATCGACGAGCTCTGGCACGCCGGCCGCCACGAGGACGTGCGCGAGGACATTCGCCTGCGCTCCGCGCTCGACCGGATCGTGGCCGAGGTCAAGCCGATCCCCGTCGAGGTCGCGGCCGCACGCGACGCGATCTGGACCCCCGACAAGGAAAAGCCCGACACGGAAACGAAACTGTGGACCCCCGGCAACGATCCGCCTGGAACCAAGGAGCCTGCATGAGCCCGCTTATCCCGATGGTGATCGAGCAGACGTCGCGCGGCGAGCGCTCGTTCGACATCTACTCCCGCTTGCTGAACGAGCGGATCATCTTCCTCGGCACGCCCGTGGACGACCAGATCGCGAACCTGATCGTGGCGCAGCTCCTGCACCTCGAGTCGGAGGATCCGGACAAGGACGTCCAGATCTACATCAACTCGCCGGGCGGCTCCGTGTACGCCGGCCTCGCCATCTACGACACGATGCAGTTCATCAAGCCGGACGTGCAGACGACGTGCGTCGGGATCGCGATGAGCATGGGGGCGCTGCTCCTGGCAGGCGGCGCGGCAGGGAAGCGCTTCGCGCTGCCGAACGCCAAGATCCTGATCCACCAGGTGTCCGGCGGCTTCCAGGGGCAGGCGACGGACATCGAGATCGCGGCGCGTGAGACGATCGCGCTCAAGAGACGGTTGGAGGAGATCATCGCGCAGCACAGCGGGCAGGAGATCGAGAAGGTCTCGAAGGACATGGAGCGCGACTACTTCCTCACCGCGCAGGAGTCGCAGGAGTACGGAATCATCGACCGCGTCATCGAGCACCGCTGACACCAACCTCAAGACCAGTAGCCGTTTTCACGAATCCGAGGTAAAACGAGACATGGCCCGAGCATCTGATGGCAACGAACAGCTCCTCTGCAGCTTCTGCGGCAAGAGCCAACGGCAGGTCAAGAAGCTGATCGCGGGCCCCGGGGTCTACATCTGCGACGAGTGCATCGATCTCTGCAATGAGATCATCGACGAGGAGCTGACCACCCCGACTCAGCTCGATCTCGACAACCTGCCGCGCCCGCGCGACATCTACTCCGTGCTGAACGACTACGTCGTCTCGCAGGAGGAGGCGAAACGGACGCTCGCCGTGGCGGTCTACAACCACTACAAGCGCGTCCGCATGGGCCAGGAGGACGGCGAGGTCGAGCTGCAGAAGTCGAACATCCTGCTGCTCGGGCCGACCGGGTGCGGGAAGACGCTGCTGGCGCAGACGCTCGCGCGCATCCTGAACGTGCCCTTCGCGATCGCGGACGCCACGGCGCTCACCGAGGCCGGCTACGTCGGCGAGGACGTGGAGAACATCCTGCTGAAGCTGATCCAGGCGGCCGACTTCGACATCAAGAAGGCCGAGACCGGGATCATCTACATCGACGAGGTGGACAAGATCGCGCGCAAGGCGGACAACCCGTCGATCACGCGCGACGTCTCGGGCGAGGGCGTCCAGCAGGCGCTGCTGAAGATCCTCGAGGGGACGGTCGCCTCGGTGCCCCCGCAGGGCGGGCGCAAGCACCCGCACCAGGAGTTCCTCTCGATCGACACGACCAACATCCTCTTCATCTGCGGCGGCGCGTTCGCCGGCCTCGACAAGATCATCGGGCGCCGGATCGGCAAGAACGCGGTCGGCTTCGGCGCGGACGTGCGCTCGAAGAACGCCGACGAGAGCGCGGAGCTGCTCGCCGACGTGATGCCGGAGGACCTGCTCAACTTCGGGCTGATCCCGGAGTTCATCGGCCGGCTGCCCGTGATCTCCGCGGTGCACCAGCTGCGCCGCGAGGACCTCGTCCAGATCCTGACCGAGCCCAAGAACGCCCTCACGCGCCAGTACCAGCGCTTCTTCGGCTACGACACGATCGAGCTGGAGTTCCGCGAGGACGCGCTCTGGGAGATCGCGGACAAGGCGCTCGCCCGCGAGACCGGCGCCCGCGGCCTGCGCTCGATCATCGAGAACGCGCTGCTCGACGTGATGTTCGAGCTGCCGAGCCGCAAGGACGTCTCCAAGTGCGTGATCACGAAGGAGACGATCTCGAAGGGGCTCAAGCCGACGCTCGTCACGAGCGCCGACGGAATCGAAGAGCCGCCCGCGCTCGCCGAAGAGTCGGCCTGAGCGTCCGTCTCAGCCGGCCTGCCTGAGCACGGCTCCCGCGCCGGGCAGCGCTTCCATGTCCCGCGCCGTCACGTGCTCGCCGCAGCCGGGGCAGGCGAGCTGGGGCTGCCCGACGGTCCCACAGGTCTTGTGGCGCACGGTCACGAGGGTGCCCTCCTTGCCGGTCTCGTACCTCGCGCCCCACTCCATCAGCCCGAGCAGGATCGGATAGAGGTCGAGGCCCTTCTGCGTCAGGCGGTACTCGAACCGCACCGGCCGCTCTTGGTACTCGCGCCGCTCGAGGATTCCGTTCGCAACGAGTGCCTGCAGTCGGTCGGCGAGGATGTTCCGCGCGAGGCCCGTGTTTCGCTGCAGCTCGCCGAACCGGCGCACCCGCAGGAAGCTCTCGCGCAGGACGAGCAGCGTCTGGCGGTCGCCGATGATCGACGCGGTCGCCTCCAGCGAGCAGTTCTCGCGGCCGAACGTCTGCCAGACCATGGGGCGCAGCATAGCCGAGTTGCAAAATGAAACCAACTGCGTTAGGGTCGGTAGCAAGTTGCAACCGACCCTGAAGGAGCGCGTGATGGACGCCGCCGCACCCGATCGCCACCGCCTGATCGTCTGGAACGACCCCGTCGAGACCGCAGCGCAGGCGCGGTCGCTCGCCGGGCTCGAGTTCCTCCACCGCGTCACCTCGGGCCTGATCCCGGCCGCGCCCGTGGCGCAGCTCGTCGGCCTGCGCAGCACGTACGTGATGCCCGGCCGGGTCGTCTTCGAGTACGAGCCCCGGGAGGAGCACTACAACGGGCTCGGCGCCGTCGACGCCGGCATCCTGACCACGGTGCTCGACTCGGCGATGGCCGCGGCCGTGCAGTCGCTGCTCTCCGCCGAGCTCGGCCTCGCGACCGTGGAGCTGCGCACGAGCTTCGTCCGGCCGGTCACGCTCGCGAGCGGAACCCTCCGCGCCGAGGGCGTCGTCGTCCACTCCGGCTCCCGTCTGGCGACCGCCGAGGCGAGGCTCGTCGATGGGTCCGGCCGGCTGCACGCCAATGCCGCCTCGACGGCGCTTGTGCTCCCGCACGAGCACAAGCTGCCGCTCGCAGCGTAGGCTCGGAGCGTGGGGACCGAGGACGCCATCGGCCCGGTGGAGCTGGCGGCGCGCGGGCTCGAGCTGGCCGGCATCGACTACGTCCGCGCGATCTTCGCCGGCGAGCTGCCGGCCCCGCCGATCGCGGACCTGATGGGCTTCCGCGGCGTCGAGGCAGAGCCCGGCCGCGCAGTCTTCGAGATCGTTCCGGGCGAGCAGCACTACAACCCGATTGGCTCCGTCCACGGCGGCGTGGCTCTGACGCTCCTCGACTCGGCGATGGGGTGCGCCGTGCACACGTTGCTCGAGGCGGGCGTCGGCTACACGACCCTCGAGCTGAAGGCGAACTTCGTGCGCCCGATCCGCGCGGACACGGGCGTCGTCCGCTGCGAGGGCACGGTCCTGCACGCCGGCTCGCGGGTCGCGACGGCCGAGGGCCGCGTCACCGACGGCGCTGGCAAGCTGCTCGCACACGGTACGACCACCTGTCTCGTGTTTCGCTAGGGTCGAGCGCATGGCCGACGACCGTCTCTGCCCGGTCGATTCGACGCAGCTCCGCCGGATCGAGCGGAGCGGCGTCCACGTCGACGCCTGCCCTTCGTGCCGCGGCATCTGGCTCGACCGCGGCGAGCTGGACAAGATCGTCGAGCAGGAGGGCGCGGCTAGCGACGACTTCGAGCGCGAGATCAGCGGCGGCGACCGCGACCGCGAGCGCAGGCCCGACCAGGCACACGGGAAGCCGAAGAAGAAGCGCCGCAGCATGCTCGAGGACTTCCTCGACTTCGGCTGAGTGCGTGGCTACGCTCAAGCCATAGTCGCTGCCTGACCCCCGATACGATCGCCGCATGGAGCCGCTCTACAAGCCGCAGGGCGTCGAGGAGCGCTGGCAGCGCACCTGGGAGGAGGAGGGCCTCTACCGGGCCGGTGTGGCACGGCGCCGGCGACGAGTCGTTCGTCATCTGTGTGCCGCCGCCGAACGTCACCGGGGCGCTGCACATGGGCCACGCGCTGAACGGCTCGATCCAGGACGTGCTGATCCGCTGGCACCGGATGCGCGGCTTCGACACGCTCTGGCAGCCGGGCTACGACCATGCCGGCATCTCGACCCAGAACGTCGTCGAGAAGCAGCTCGTCCGCGAAGGCACCTCGCGCAAGGAGCTCGGGCGCGAGGCGTTCGTCGAGCGCGTCTGGCAGCACCTCGAGGAGACCGGCCGCACGATCATGGGCCAGTTCCGCCGTCTCGGCGCCTCGCTCGACTACGACCGCGAGCGCTTCACGATGGACGACGCCTACATCGAGGCCGTGATGACGTTCTTCGTGCGCCTGTGGGAGCGCGGGCTGGCTCTACCGCGCGAACCGGCTCGTCAACTGGTGCACCGTTCCACGAGACCGCCATCTCCGACCTCGAGGTCGAGCACGTAGAGGTCGACGACGCGCTCACCTACGTGCGCTACCCGTACGCGGACGGGTCCGGCTCGATCACGATCGCCACGGTGCGGCCGGCGACGATCCTCGCCGACGTCGCGGTGGCGGTGAACCCGACGGACGAGCGCTACCGGGACGCGATCGGCAAGGAGGTGATCGTGCCGGTCGTCGAGCGGCGCGTGCCGGTGATCGCGGACGAGCGGGTCGAGGTCGACTTCGGCTCGGGCGCGCTGAAGATCACGCCCGGCCACGACCAGACGGACTTCGACATCGGCCGCGACCACGGCCTGCCCACGCTGACGGTGATCGGCCCCGACGGGCGGATGACCGAGGAGGCGGGCGAGCTCGCCGGGCTCACACAGGAGGAGGCCGACGAGCGGGTGCTGGCATGGCTGAAGGAGCACGACGCGCTCGAGCGGCGCGAGAGCTACCGCCATTCGGTCGGCACCTGCGAGCGCTGCCACACGCGCATCGAGCCCCTGATCTCGCTCCAGTGGTGGTGCGCGATGAAGGAGCCGGCCAGGCCGGCGCTCGCAGCCCTGCGCGAGCGGCGCGTCCGCTACCACCCCGAGAGCCAGCACCAGTTCGCGATCCGCTCCTTCGAGGAGATCCCGGACTGGAACATCTCGCGCCAGCTCTGGTGGGGGCATCAGCTGCCGATCTGGTACTGCCCGGACGGCCACGTCACCTGCGCCTGGCCGCCGCCCGACGGCCTGCGCGGAGTGCGGCTCGACGCGAGATCGAGCGCGACCCGGATGTGCTCGACACGTGGTTCTCCTCCGCGCTCTGGCCCTACGCCACCCTCGGCTGGCCGAGGGAGACGGAGGAGCTCGGGCGCTACTACCCGGGCGACGTCAACTCGACCGCGCGCGAGATCATCCGCCTCTGGGAGAACCGGATGATCTGGACCGGGCTCGAGCTGATGGGCGAGCTGCCCTTCACCGACGTGATCATCCACTCGACCGTGCTCGCGCCCGACGGGCGGCGGATGTCGAAGAGCCTCGGCACGGGCATCGACCCACTCGACGTGATCGCGACGCACGGCGCGGACGCGACCCGCTACGGCCTGCTGAAGATGTCCTCGACGCAGGACGTGCGCTTCGCCGAGGGCGCGATCGAGGAGGGCCGCAAGCTCGCGAACAAGCTCTGGAACGTCTCCCGGCTGCTGCTCTCCGAGCGGGTCGAGCCCGACGCGCGGCCGGCTGCGCTCGAGGAGCGGTGGATCTACGCACGGATCGACGCGACGCGGGCCGAGGTGGAGGAGGCCTGGTCGCGCTTCGACTTCTCGCCCTCGGTGCAGGCGCTCTACCACCTGACCTTCGACGACTTCTGCGACTGGTACGCCGAGGCGATCAAGCCGCGGCTGGGCGAGGCGGAGGTGCGCGCGACGGCGCTCGCCGCGCTCGAGCGGCTGCTGCAGCTGCTGCACCCGGTGCTGCCGCACGTGACCGAGGAGATCTGGGCGCAGTTCCACGAGTCGAGGTTGATCGTCGAGCCGTGGCCCGAGCCCGACGCCGCCTTCGTAGCCGACCTCGGCGTGCTCGAGCGCGTGCAGGCGGCGGCCGTGACGTTCCGGCGCTCGGGCGTGCAGGTCCCGCTCGAGGGCGACGAGAAGCGGATCTTCGACGCCGTCGTCCGCCCGGAACGCCAGCGCGCGAACGGTGACGCGGCCGCCGAGCTCGAGCGGCTGCGGCAGGAGATCGCGCGCGGCGAGCGCATGCTCGGCAACGAGAAGTTCGTCGCGAACGCGAAGCCCGAGGTCGTCGAGGCGGAGCGCGAGAAGCTCGCCCGCTACCGGCGTGAGCTCGATGCCCTCTCCGGCTGAGCACGCCGCCTGGCTCGAGTCCCTCTCGCCCTGGCCGGAGGAGTTCGGCCTGGGGCGGATGCGGACGCTGCTCGCGAGCCCTCGGCGACCCGCAGCTCGCCTACCCCGCGATCCACGTCGTGGGCACGAACGGCAAGTCGACGGCGGCGCGGACGATCGAGGCGCTGCTGCTGGGGGAAGGCCTGTCGCGTCGGCGCGACCGTCTCGCCGCACGTGCGCTCTTGGGCGGAGCGGATCACGGTCGACGGGCAGGAGGCGGACTTCGAGGCGGCCGTGGCTCGCGTGCGACCGGAGGCCGAGGCGCAGGAAGCGACCCAGTTCGAGACCGTCTGCGCGGCGGCGTTCGCGGAGTTCGCCGTCCGCGAGGTCGAGGTGGCGGTCGTCGAGGCCGGGCTCGGCGGCCGGCACGACGCGACGAACGTCCTCCGGAGCCACGTCGTCCTGCTCACGAACGTCGGCCTCGACCACACCGACGTGCTGGGGGAGACGCGCGAGGAGATCGCGGCCGAGAAGCTCGCCGTCGTGCCAGGAGGGCACGATCGCGGTGCTGCCCGACCGCGAGTTCGCGCACCTCGCCGGGCCGCAGGTCGTCCTGGGCGGTGCGCGCGAGGCGGCGGCGGCGTTCCTCGGCCGCGCGGTCGAGCGCGACGTGGAGGTCGTGCTCCCCGGCCGGCTCGAGCACCGCGGCGAAGGCGAGGTGTGGGACGGCGCGCACAACCCCGACGGCGCCCGCTGGCTCGCCGCACGGCTGCCGCCCGGCGAGCACGTCGTGCTCGCCTCGATCCTCGCGGACAAGGACGCCGAGGCGATGCTCGCCGCGCTCGCTCCGGCCGGCCGCCACTTCGTCGCCACCTCCTCGTCGAACGCTCGCGCGTTGGACGCCGAGGAGCTCGCGCGGCTCGCCCGCGGGCACTTCGAGCAGGTCGAGGCGATCGCCGATCCCCATCGGGCGCTCGCCCGCGCGCGCGAGCTCGGCACCCGTGCTCGTGACGGGCTCGCTCTATCTTCTCGCCGATCTGTCGAGGAACGGGGCCTGAGATGGCGAATGTTCGCGGACGGACGTCCGTCCTGCTCTTCGCCGCCGCCGTGGTGGCAGCGATCGCGGGCTCGGCGTTCGCGGTTGGCTATATCGTGGGAAAGTTGCTTTTGTGATCATCGCGCAGACCACCACCGGCCAAGGCAGCGACGAGCTCTTCGGGGGAGTCAACGACTTCTTCGACTCCGGCGCGTGGATGCTGGCGCGCAACCTGACGATCTTCTTCCTCGCCGTCTTCTGGCTCGCGACCGCGTACTGGGTCTACAAGGATGCGCGGCGCCGCGTCGAGGATCCCTGGCTCGTCGCGATGGCGACGCTGCTCGGGCTCGTCCCGCCCTTCCTCGGCCCGATCATCTACCTCTTCTTCCGACCGCCGGAGTACATCGACGACGTGCGCGAGCGCGAGCTCGAGATCAAGGCGATGGAGGAGCGGCTGATCCGGCGCGACCTGCACTGCCCGGTCTGCCGCGCGCAGGTGGAGGCCACCTTCCTCGTCTGTCCCGTCTGCACGACCCGGCTCAAGCAGGCCTGCGCGAGCTGCTCGAACCCGCTCGAGGCGCTCTGGCAGATCTGTCCGTACTGCGCGACGCCGGTCTCGACGCCGACGCTGCCCGGGATCGACGACACGATCTCGGAGAGCTGGACCGAGCCACCACGCAAGCGAGCGGCCGGCTCCGAGTAGACTCCGCCGCCGATGGCAGTGGAGACCACACTCGTGCTCGTGAAGCCGGACGGCATGCGCCGTGCGCTCGCCGGTGAGGTCGTTGCCCGGCTGGAGCGGCGCGGCTTCGAGCTGCGCGGCGCGCGCCTCCTGAAGATCCCGCGCTCGCTCGCGCAGCAGCACTACGCCGAGCACAAGGGCAAGCCGTTCTTCGGCGAGCTCGTCTCCTTCATCTCCTCCGGCCCGGTGCTGGCGCTCGCCGTTCGCGGCGAGTCGGCGATCGGCACGGTGCGGACGATGATGGGCGCGACGAACCCGCTCGACTCGGCGCCCGGCACGATCCGCGGCGACTTCGCGCTCGAGCTGTCCGAGAACATCGTGCACGGCTCGGACTCGAAGGCGAGCGCCAAGCGGGAGCTCAAGCTCTTCTTCCCCGACGGCCTGCTCTAGCTCCTCGTGGGCGAGCTGACCCCGGAGGCGGCCCGGAACCGCGAGCTCTGGACGCAGACGAACGCCGACTACACGCACGAGCAGGGGCGGCGCGCGTGGGCGCAGGACGAGATCAGCTGGGGGATCTGGAGCGTGCCCGAGGCCGGCGTCGGTGCCCTGGCCGGGATCGAGCTCGACGGCGCCGACGTGATCGAGCTCGGCTGCGGCACCGCCTACGTCTCGGCCTGGCTCGCCCGCCGCGGCGCCCGGCCCGTCGGCGTCGACGTCACGCCCGCCCAGCTCGAGACCGCCCGTCAGCTCCAGTCCGAGCACGGGTTGGACTTTCCGCTGCTCGAGGCGAACGCCGAGAACGTGCCGCTGCCCGACGCCGGCTTCGACCTCGCGATCTCGGAGTACGGCGCCAGCATCTGGTGTGACCCGTACCGCTGGATCCCCGAAGCGGCACGGCTGCTGCGTCCGGGCGGCCGGCTCGTCTTCCTCTGCAACTCGACGCTCGTGATCCTCTGCTCCGACGACGAGGAGCCGGCGCTCGAGCGGCTCGTGCAGCCGCAGTTCGGAATGCACCGCTTCGAGTGGCCGCAGGGCGGCGTCGAGTACCACATCTCGCATGGCGCGTGGATCGCGCTCCTGCGCGAGCACGGCTTCGACGTCGAGGCGCTGCACGAGGTGCAGGCGCCGCCCGACGCCGTCACGCACGAGCAGTACGGCTACGTGACCGCCGACTGGGGTCGCCGCTGGCCGGCCGAGGAGATCTGGCGGGCGCGGAAGCGATGAGCGCCGTCCCGTGAGCACATCGGTGGTGCCGCCGCTCCTGCTCGCCTCCACGTCGCCGCAGCGGCGCGCGATCCTCGAGCAGCTCGGAATCCCCTTCGACGTCGCCGCACCGCTCTACGAGGAGCACGATCTCCCCGGGGCGGGCGCGCTCGACCTCGTACGCGAGCACGCCCGCGGCAAGGCGCTCTCCGTCGCCGCGGGCGCGGGCGAGCGGCCCGTGCTCGGCGTCGACACCGCGGTCGTCCTCGACGGGAGCACCTTCGGCAAGCCGGTGGACGCGGCCGATGCGGAGCGCATGCTCGAAGCCCTCTCCGGCCGGACGCACGTCGTCGTCTCCGGGCTCTGCCTCGTCACGCCGGGCTGGGAGCTCGTCGAGCACGAGGTGACGCGCGTCACGTTCCGGCCGCTGACGGCGCGCGACCTCGCCACGAACCTCGCCCAGGGTGAGTGGGAGGGCCGCGCGGGCGGCTACGCCATCCAGGGGCGCGGCGCGGCGCTCGTCGAGCGGATCGAGGGCGACTACCTGAACGTCGTCGGGCTGCCGGCGGCGCTGCTCGTGCGGGTGCTCGCCGAGCGCTTCGCGGGCCTCTACGGCCTCGGGTAGGCGCGACCGACGACGGCGTCCCAGCCACGGTCCGGCAGCAGCCGGCGCGCGATCAGGATCAGCCGCGCGGACGCCGTCACGCGATAGCGGGTCCGCGGGCGCCGCGCGGAGAGCGCCCGCTCGATCGTCTTCGCGACGGTGTCCGGGCCACCGCCGAGCACGCGGGCGAGACCGTCGTACGCGCCGGCCGTTGCCGCGCCCACGGCCTGGTTGAAGCGAGCGTAGGGATCATCCGGGTCGACAGCAATCGACCCGACCGCCGTGTCGCCGAAGCCCGTCCGGATCAGTCCGGGCTGGATCACGACGACGTCGATCCCGAAGCCCTCCACCTCGAAGCGGAGCGCGTCGCTGAGCGCCTCGACCGCGTGCTTCGAGGCGTGGTACCAGCCGCCGCCCGGGAAGGTCAGCTTGCCGCCCATCGAGCTCACGTTCACGACGCGGCCCCAGCCCTGCGCGCGCATGCCGGGGAGGACGAGCTGCGTCAGCCGCGCGAGCCCGAAGACGTTCGTCTCGAACTGCCTGCGCGCCGCCTCCATCGTCACGCTCTCGACCGCGCCGCTCTGGCTGTAGCCCGCGTTGTTGACGAGCACGCCGACGGCGCCGTGCTCGGCCTCGATCGCGGCGACCGCCGCCCGCATCGACGCGTCGTCGGTGACGTCGAGCTCCAGTGCCCGGCAACCCGCAAGGCCCTCGACCGACTCGACCCGCCGGGCGCTCGCGTAGACGGTCCAGCCGGCGCGCGCCAGCCGCTCGGCCGTCGCACGCCCGATCCCCGAGGAGCAGCCGGTGACGAGCACGGCGCGCGCGCGATCCACCGCGGCAGTGTCTCACGGCTAGACTCGGTGCTCCTGATGGCGTTCTTTCGCTCACTGAGCGGCTTCGGTGGCCGCGACATGGCCGTGGACCTAGGCACGGCGAACACGCTCGTGTACGTGCGTGGCCGCGGCATCGTCCTCTCCGAGCCCTCGGTCGTCGCGATCGACCAGCGCTCCGGCGAGGTGCACGCGGTCGGCGTCGAGGCGAAGCGGATGCTCGGCCGCACGCCCGGGACGATCGCCGCGATCCGCCCTCTGAAGGACGGTGTGATCGCCGACTTCGACGTCACCGAGCAGATGCTGCGCCACTTCATTCAGAAGGTGCACCAGCACCGCTTCGCGCACCCGCGCGTCGTCGTGTGCGTGCCCTCGGGCGTCACCGGGGTCGAGAAGCGAGCGGTCGAGGAGGCCACGCTCTCCGCGGGCGCGCGCCAGGCCTATCTGATCGAGGAGCCAATGGCAGCAGCGATCGGTGCGGGTCTCCCGGTCGCCGAGCCGACCGGGAACATGATCGTCGACATCGGCGGCGGCACCACCGAGGTGGCCGTGATCTCGCTCGGCGGGATCGTCGTCTCGCAGAGCCTGCGCGTGGGCGGCGACGAGATGGACGACGCGATCGTCAACCACATCAAGAAGGAGTACAAGCTGCTCGTCGGCCAGCAGACGGCCGAGGAGATCAAGCTGGAGGTCGGCTCCGCCTACCGCATGCGGGAAGAGGTGCAGGCCGAGGTGCGCGGGCGCGACATGCTCACGGGGCTGCCCAAGACCGTCCTCCTCTCCTCCGAGGAGATCCGCCACGCGCTCGAGGAGCCGGTCACGCAGATCATCGACGCGATCAAGTCGACGCTCGACAAGACGCCGCCGGAGCTCGCCGCGGACATCATGGACCGCGGGATCGTGCTCGCCGGCGGCGGCGCGCTCCTCCATGGTCTGGACGAGCGCCTCCGCCACGAGACGCAGATGCCGGTGCATCTCGCCGAGAGCCCGCTCACCTGCGTCGCCGTCGGCTCCGGCCGCAGCCTCGAGGAGTTCGAGGCGATTCACCGCAGCGCCCGCGCGCGCCCGCGAAGGAACGGCAACCGCCGCTATTAAGCGGCTTCCGGCACGAACAGCCTCCGAAAGCCTCGCTAGACTGCCAAGCTCGTGCCACGCAACCGCACCGCAAGATCGGCGGTGCTGGGCTTCCCTGTCCGGCGTCCCGCCCCCCGACCCTTCCCCTCCCGCACCAGCAACGCGCTTCGGCGCCGGATCGTGCTGGGCGTCCTGGTGCTGCTCGCGCTCGCCCTGATCACGATCTCGTTCCGCGAGTCGGAGAGCGGCCCGCTGCACACCGTGCAGGCGTCCGTGGCGAGCGCGCTCCAGCCGCTCACGGTGGCCGTCGAGCGCGTCGCGCGGCCGTTCCGCGACGCCTACAACTGGACGGAGGGCCTCTTCAGCGCGCGCGCCGACGTCGACCGCCTCCAGGCGGAGAACCAGGAGCTGCGCCAGCTCGTGATCCAGAACGAGTCGGCGGTGCAGCGCAACGTCGAGCTCACCCGGCTGCTGGACTACGTCGAGAGCCCACGCTTCCCGAGCGACTTCGGCTTCGTGGCGGCGTCGGTCACCGCCCAGCCGTCGAGCGCCTTCGAGCAGGCGATCGTGCTGCCGGTCGGCTCGAACAACGGGATCGAGCAGGACGCGCCGGTCGTCACCGGCGAGGGACTCGTCGGCCTCGTCACGCGCGTGACCCCGAACTCCTCGCGCGTGACACTGCTCACCGACGCGGCGAGCGCCGTCTCCGCCGTCGACCTCCGCACCGGCGCAGCAGGCATCGTCGAGCACGGGCAGACCGGTGACTCGCTCGTGCTGACGCGCGTGCGCAAGGCGGACAACATCAACGTCGGGGACGAGATCGTGACCTCGGGCTGGCGCCAGGGCGACCTCGCATCGCTCTACCCGCCGGGAATCCCGATCGGGCGCGTCACCTTCGTCGGCACCCTCAACACGGACCTCTACCAGCAGGTGCAGATCGAATCCGACGTCGACTTCTCCTCGCTGGAGTCCGTGCTCGTGCTGGTGCGCGGCAGCGAGGACTCCGGCCGGTGAGCGACGCCGCGGCGATCGCCGTCCTCGTCTTCGTGGCCGCACTCCTGCAGGCGACGCTCTTCTCATCGCTCGATGTCCTGGGAGGCACGCCCGACGTCCTGCTCCTCGTCCTGATCGGGATCGCGCTCCTGCGCGGCTCGGTGGTGGGGGCGGTCGCCGGGTTCGCCGGCGGACTGCTGCTGGACGTGCTCACGCTCGACACGCTCGGCGTGACGGCGCTCGTGCTCGCGCTCGCCGGCTACGGCGCCGGCCGCTACGGCGAGACGACCGGGCGCGGACGGGCGCACGCGCCCGTCGTCACCGTCGTCGTCGTGACGGTGCTGGTCGCGCTGCTCGGCTTCTTCCTCCACTTCCTGATCGGCGAGGAGGTGTCCGCTCGTCGCGCCCTCGTCGAGGCCCTGCTGGCGGGGTTGGGCCTGAACCTGATCTTCGGCGGGCCGGTGTTCGCCCTCTGCCGCTCCTTGCTGCGACCATTCCAGGGCGACCGGGTGACGGAGGTGCGCCTCCTTGGCTAGCCGGTCCGCCTTCGGCGAGCGGCGCTCGTCGTCGCACCGCTTCCTGCCGCCCGATCCACGCGTGGCGGAGCCCTACCGCTTCACGCCCCAGCTCGCCGTGCGGGTCGGCGTGCTCGGCGCCGTGGCGCTGGCCATCTTCGCCGTCCTGCTGCTGCGGCTGTGGGCGCTCCAGGTGCTCTCGGGCGACCGCTATCTCGTCGCCGCCCAGCAGAACCAGGTCCGCACGCTGCGCGTCGAGGCGCCGCGCGGCTCGATCGTCGACCGGAACGGCCGCCCGATCGTGACCAACGTGCCCGGCACCGCCGTCCAGCTCTGGCCCGCCGACATGCCCGAGCAGGGCCGCTACCGGATGGTGCAGGAGCTCGCGAAGCTGCTCCAGGTGCCGGTCTCCGACGTCACGAAGGCGATCGAGGCCCGCAAGGGCGACCCGCTGACCCCGATCACGGTGAAGACGGCGGTGAGCGAGGAGCGCGTCGCCTACCTGAAGGAGCACCGGGCCGAGTTCCCGGGGGTCGAGGTGGTCGGGACGTACCTCCGCCACTACGAGCACAAGACGCTCTCGGCGCACATCCTCGGCTACGTCCGCGAGATCGACGAGGACGAGCTGAAGCGGAAGAACCCCGTCGACGACTACCGCGCCGGCGACAAGATCGGCAAGGCCGGCGTCGAGGCCACGTTCGACACCTACCTCCGAGGCACGCCGGGCACGGCCCAGATCCGCGTCGACTCGCTCGGGCGCCCGCAGAGCGCGATCCAGACGCAGGACTTCCCGACCTCCGGGCACGACGTTCGGTTGACCCTCGACGTGCCGCTCCAGCGGGCTGCGGAGCGGGCACTCACGTTCGGGATCGAGCAGGCGCTCGAGCACGACAACTGGTACGCGAACGGCGGCGCCGTCGTCGCGCTCGACCCGCGGGACGGCGCCATCCTCGCGCTCGCCTCCAACCCGACCTACCGCCCCTCGCTCTTCACCGGCCGCATCGACCCCGGGAAGATCAAGGCGCTCGCGGTGCCCGAGGCGAACATCCCGCAGTTGAACCGAGCGCTGGCCGGCCGCTATCCGCCCGGCTCGACCTTCAAGCCGGTGACCGCGCTCGCCGGGATCGAGGAGGGGCTGCTCTCCCCGTACCAGTCGATCCAGTGCACCCCCGAGGCCTTCTACGGCAAGGACCGCCAGCGCTTCAAGAACTGGAACCCCAACGTGAACGAGGCGATGAACCTGCCGACGGCGCTCGCCGCCTCCTGCGACACCTACTTCTACGAGATCGGGAACTCGTTCTACGAGCTTCCGCCCGACCGCGGCCAGCCGCTCCAGAAGTGGGCGAGGAGCTTCGGCTTCGGCGCCACGAGCGGGCTCGAGCTCGGCGGTGAGGATCCCGGCCTGCTGCCGACGATCCCCTGGAAGCGCCGCCACTACGACTCGGCGATCGACAAGCTCTGGACGCCGGGCGACTCGATTCAGCTCGCGATCGGTCAGAAGGACCTGCTCGCGACGCCGCTGCAGATGACCCGCTTCTACGCGCTGCTCGCGAACGGCGGCAAGCTCGTCACCCCGTACCTCGTCTCGGACGTCGAGCAGCCCGGCACCGGCGGCGCCCCGCCGGTCGTCCGGCGCCGCTTCGCGCCCGTGCCGCCGAAGCAGACGAAGGTGTCACAGGAGGCGCTGGCCGCCGTCGACGAGGGGCTGCGCGCGGCGACCTCGCTCTCCTACGGCACCTCCGTCGGCGTTTTCGGCAGCTTCCCGGTCCGGGTCGCAGGCAAGACCGGCACGGCGGAGAAGTGGAACTCCGACCTCGGGCGGATGCTCGACCAGTCCTGGTGGTGCGGCTACGGGGCGGAGTGGGGCAACAAGGGGCCGATCGCGGTCTGCGTCGTGATCGAGAACGGCGGCTTCGGCGGCGAGGCCGCCGCCCCGGCGGCCCTGAAGGTGTTCGAGCAGCACTATGGCGTCGAGGCGAGCGTGGTCGCCGAGGTGGTCTCCGACTGATGGTCGACTACGCCTCCTCGAACCGCGGCTTCGCGCACGAGAGCGCGGCCTCGGACGTGCTCGCGTTCGTGCGCCGGCTCGACTGGCTGCTCTTCGCCGCAGTTGCGGCGCTGGTGGCCTACGGCCTCTGGGGCGTCGCGGGGATCACCCGCTTCGACGTCGTCGGTGACGAGAACTACTACGTCGTGCGCCAGGCGATCGCGATCGGGCTGGGGACGGCGGGCCTCGTCGTGGCGCTCGCGATCGACCCGGACCGGCTGCGCCGCGCGCAGAAGCCGATCTTCGTGCTCACGATCCTGCTGATGTTGCTCGTCTACGCGCTCGCCGACGAGACCCGCGGCTCGAAGCGCTGGCTCGAGGTGGGGCCGTTCCAGTTCCAGCCCTCCGAGTTCGGCAAGCTCCTGTTCGTGCTCGCGCTCGGGGGCTTCCTCGCCGATCGCGCGCGCCGGCTGCACGAGCCGCGCGTCGTCCTGAGCGCGATCGGTCTCGCCGCGATCCCGATCCTGCTCGTCTTCAAGCAGCCCGACCTCGGCACCTCACTCGTCTACACGGCAGCCGTCGTCGCCTGCCTCTTCGTCGCCGGCGCCCGTTGGTCGCACCTCCTCGTGCTCGGCGCCGCCGCGCTCGCCGTCATCCTGGCGGTGCTCGTGCTGCTCCCGAAGGTGGGGGTCGAGGTGCTCGAGCCCTACCAGCAGGAGCGGCTGACGGGGTTCACGAACCCCGACAGCGATCCGTCCGGAACCACCTATAACGTGACCCAGTCGATCACGGCGGTCGGCTCCGGTGGGCTCGACGGACGGGGTGTCAACGGGGCCACGCAGACGCGGCTCGACTACCTGCCGGAGCACGCGACCGACTTCGTCTTCGCCTCGTTCGCCGAGCAGCGCGGCTTCCTCGGCGCGTCGCTCCTGCTCGGCCTCTACCTGCTCGTGGTCTGGCGGGCGCTCCGGGTCGTCACCGTCGCGCGGGACGCGTTCGGGGCGATCGTTGCCGGGGGAATCGTGTTTGCGTTCCTCTTCCAGGTCTTCGTCAACGTGGGCATGACGATGGGGATCGCCCCCGTGACCGGGATCCCGCTGCCCTTCGTCACCGTCGGCGGCTCGTCGATGATCGTGAACCTGATCGCGATCGGCATGCTGCTCTCGATCCACGCCCGCGGCGTGCACCGACGCCGCTAGGGCGCTACCAGCTGGGCCTGCTCGACCGGTTCGGCAGCACATAGGCTTCCCGGCGATGGCCGTGAAGATCAGCCCCGGCGCGATCTGGAGCCTCGTCAAGGAGGCCCGAATCGCGCTCGAAGACGTGCGGCCGTTGCAGGTGAGCGGCGCGCTCGCAGCGACGCTGGAGAAGGAGCTGCACCGCGGCGGCGCGCCCGGCGCGGTTCGCTCGCAGGGCGACGTCGCCGGAGCGGCGGCGCTCGTGCGTGTCCTCGCCGGCGCAGCCACCGAGGAGGACGAACGCGAGCTTCGCGCGGCGCGGCGCGCGAAGGTGCCGACGATCGCCGTCCAGACGGGCACTGCGCAGTTCGACATCCCGTACGTGCTGGCCACGGACGTCGTCTACTGCCGCCCCGGCTCCGGCTTCCCCGTCGACGAGATCGCGCGCGCGCTCTCGTCGCGGCTGGGCGAGCGTGGCACGCCGCTCGCGGCGCGGCTGCCCGTCCTGCGCGATGCGGTCTGCGACGAGCTGATCGAGACGCTCTCGCGCAAGAACGGCGTGCTCGGCGTCGCGATCTTCGTCCCGGGGGCGGACTTCCCCGTGCTGACCTTGAACCAGCTCCGTCTCGTCCTGCGCCTCGCGTCCGCGCACGGCGTCGAGGTCGACCAGTCGCGGCTGCCGGAGCTGCTCGGCACGGTCGCGGCCGGCTTCGGCTTCCGCGCCGTCGCGCGTCAGCTCCTCGGCATCGTTCCGGTGGCCGGCTGGGTCGTGAAGGGAGGCATTGCGTACACGGGCACGCGTGCCATCGGCGAGGCCGCCAGGCGCTACTTCGCGTCCGTCGCCCCCGCCTGACCCTCTCCGTCCGGTCCGGGACCTACCATCGGCGAAACCGACCTCTGAAGGGAGGCGTGATGGCAGGCAAGGAGCACGCTGAGGAGTTGCTGATGATCGAGGAGGCCGACGCCTGGTTCGAGTACCTCGAGGCGACGCGAGTCCAGTCCGAGACCCGTTACGCCGAGGTCGAGCCGTGGGCGTGGGCGCGGCTCTCCCAACGGCTGCGCGCCGTCCGCGCACGCCGGGCACGCCTCAGCCCCGCCGCAGCCTGACGTCCGGCTTCCCGGCGGCGGGCCGGGGACGCAGGCGCCGCCGCCCGGCGCCACTGCTAGCCTGTCTGCAGGCCATGCCTACGTTTTTCATCACTCGCAGCGCGCGACCGGCCGCATCCGCGGCCGCGTCTTTGCGCGCGCCCACCCTAGGAGAAGCATTTGTCACCCTGGTTTCGCAGGAAGCGCAAGCAACAAGAGGCGTCCGAGCCGGTAGAGCAGACGCCCGTCGTACCACCCCCGGCCGCTGAGGCCACTCCGGCCCCCGCGGCCGGAACCGATCCCGCTGGAGACCCGAGGAAGCGCCGCCGCGGCAGTCGTGGTGGACGCGGACGCAAGAAGCCCGGCGATACGTCGTCCGCCTCGACAGCCGAGGCGAAGGCCGAGACCGAGGCGAAGAAGACCGAGCCGGCCCGGCGCGACCGCTCACGCCCGCAGCGAGCCCAGTCGGGCGAGCGCAGCCAGAAGCAGGAGCGGCGGGCCAACCAGACGCGCCGCCGTGTCCCGCAGAAGCGGGCTCCGCTCCCGAAGGCCAAGCGCGAGCTCCTGATCTCGGTCGACGTCGGGGAGCAGCGCGTCGCGATCCTCGAGGACGACCGCGTCGCCGAGGTCTACCTCGAGCGGCCGGAGCGCCGCTCGATCGCGGGCAACATCTACCTCGGCACGGTCGACAACGTGCTGCCCGGAATGGAAGCCGCGTTCGTCGAGATCGGGCTCGAGAAGAACGGCTTTCTCTACGTCGACGAGATCGTCGTCCCCTCGCTCGAGGGCAAGCGCCATCACGGCATGAAGATCACCGATCTGATCGCCCGTGGCCAGGAGCTCCTCGTCCAGGCGGTCAAGGACCCGATGAAGACGAAGGGCGCGCGCCTCACGACCGAGATCTCGCTCCCCGGCCGCTTCCTCGTCTTCGTCCCCCAGGGCGAGGGCCTCGGCGTCTCGCGCCGGCTCGACGACGCCGAGCGTGCCCGCCTGAAGGACATCATCAAGGAGCTGAACCCGAAGGAGGGCGGGATCATCGTCCGCACCGCCGCCGAGGGCGCCTCCGCCGAGGACATCGAGCGCGACCTCGTCTTCCTCCAGCGGCTCTGGAAGACGGTGCAGGCGAAGGCGAAGACGGCCAAGGCGCCGGCGCTCGTCTACCAGGAGGCCGAGCTGCCGCTGCGGATCGTGCGCGACCTGTTCGCGGGCGATTTCGAGGGCGCGCAGATAGACCACGAGCGCACCTACAAGCGGATCGTCGGCTACCTGAAGAAGACCTCCCCGCACATGCTCGAGCGCGTGCACCGCTACAAGGAGAAGACGCCGCTCTTCGAGGGCACCGGCGTCGACGCCGAGATTCGTTCCACGCTCTCGCGCCGCGTCGAGCTGCCCTCCGGCGGCTATCTCATCTTCGACTACGCCGAGGCGTTCACGGTGATCGACGTCAACACGGGCCGCTTCGTCGGCTCCCGCTCGAAGACGTCGGGCGCTCGGCTCGAGGACACGATCACGAAGAACAACCTCGAGGCCGTCAAGGAGGTCGTACGCCAGCTGCGGCTGCGCGACATCGGCGGGATCATCGTCATCGACTTCATCGACATGGCGAACCCGAAGAACCGGGCGACGGTCGAGGAGGCCCTGCGCAACGAGCTCGAGCGCGACCGGACGAAGACCTACGTCGTCGAGATTTCCCCGCTCGGCCTCGTCGAGATGACGCGCCAGAACGTGACCGACGGCCCGCGCGAGATCCTGACCAAGAAGTGCCCGACCTGCGCAGGCGACGGCATCGTCGTCTCGGAGGCGACCGCTGCGATGGAGGTGGAGCGGCGCCTGCGCCAGCTCGCCGCCGGCTCGCGGGCCCAGGCCTTCACCGTCGAGGTCAGCCCCCGAACGCTGTCGCTGCTCGTCGGTCCGGGCGCCACGCGGCTCTCGGAGATCGAGGAGGCGACCAAGAAGCGCTTCTTCCTCGTCGCCAAGGAAGGCGTGCATGCCGATCACGCCGCGGTGCTGGCGGAAGGCAAGCTCGAGGAGCTGCGCCCCGAGACGCCCGTCGAGGAGGGGAAGCGCGTCGAGCTCAAGCTCGTCGAGCTCGGCCTCCACGACGCGCAGGCGGCGGTCGGAAAGCTCGACGGGCTCGACGTCCTCGTCGGCGGCGCGGCGAAGCTGGTGGGCAAGAAGGCGAAGGTGCGCATCGAGCGCGTCTTCGACGGCGTCGCGTACGCGACGCTGCTCTCCGGCGGCGAGACCGCCCCCGATCCGATCACGTTCGAAAGCGAGGCCGAGAAGCCGACGCGAGCACCCAGCCGGGCGAAGAAGACCGCCGAGGACGCCGTCGTCGACGACGCCGCCGAGGCGGAGTCCGAGGCCGAAGCCGACGTCGAGGCGGGCGTCGCGGAGCCCGAAGCCGCCGAGGTCGAACCCGACGAGGCCACGGCCGAGGTCGACGCGGACGAGTCGGCGCCGGCCGACGGGACGCCGAAGAAGAAGACGCGGCGTGGCTCGCGCGGCGGGAGGAACCGGAAGAAGAAGCCCGTCACCGACGCCGATGCGACCGCGCTGGAGAGCGTGGTCGAGGAGGACGGCGACGTCGCGCCCGAAGAGCCCGCCGAGGACGTTCCCGCCGAGAAGCCCGCGTCGACGCGCCGGGCCCCTCGCATCCACGTGCCCACGGCGGACATCGGTGAGCCGGCGCCGAAGCCCACGCGCTCGCGCACGAAGGCCGCGGCTCCCGGGTCCGAGCCGGCCGTGAGCGCCGACCTGGAGGTCGACGCAGAGGCGGCCGAGCCGGATCCGGAGACCCTCGATCCCGAGACGGGCGAGCCGAAGCCGAAGAAAAAGACCCGCCGGGGCTCGCGCGGAGGCCGGAACCGCAAGCGCAAGCCGGCGGCGGCCGCCGGCGAGAACGGCGCGGAGCCGACGCCGGAGGCCGAGCTCGAGGCCGCCGAGGCTAAGGTCGAGGCTGAACCCGACATCGTGCTCGAGGTCGCGCCCGAGCCCGAGCCCGTCTCGGAAGGGAACGGCCTCCCCGAGGAGCCGCAGTCGGACGACTATGTCCCGATGTCCGAGTGGCTCGACGACATCGAGTCCGCCGACCGGCGCTAGACGTGGCCATTCGCTACAATCCGTCGGCTCGCGGGCGCCCTGCCCGCGTTTTCCACGTCTGAACTGGAACTCCCATGAGCTACGCGATCATCTCCGTCGGCGGCAAGCAGTACCGCGTCCGTGAGGGCGAGGTGCTGACCGTGGACCGGCTCGCACACGGTGAGGGCAACACGTTCAACCCGCCCGTGCTGCTCGTGGGCGGGGACGGCGAGACGAAGATCTCGCCGACCGACGTCACCGTCACGGCACGCGTCGTCGCGAACACGCTCGGCGAGAAGATCCGCATCGGCAAGTACCGCCCGAAGAACGGCTACAAGAAGCACACCGGCTTCCGCGCCAGCCTCTCGCAGATCGAGATCGAGTCGATCGGCGGCAAGAAACGCGCAACCGCGGCCAAAAAGCCCACGCCGGCGAAGGAATCAGCCCCGGCCAAGGCCGAGGCGACCGAGGAGCGGGTGAAGGGCATGCCGGCCGGGTACGAGGATCTCACGGTGGCCGAGATCAAGGCCCAGGCGACGGACTGGAATCGCCCCATGCTGGAAGCCGCCCTGGAGTACGAGGGTGCGCATGCGAAGCGGAAGGGCGCGCTCGCGGCGCTCGAGTCCGCGCTCGCAGAGAAGGAGGAGAGCTAGATGGCACACAAGAAGGGCCTCGGTTCCTCCCGGAACGGCCGCGACTCGAACGCGAAGCGCCTCGGCGTGAAGATGTTCGGCGGCCAGGAGGTCAAGCCCGGCAACATCATCGTGCGGCAGCGCGGCACGAAGTTCCGCCCGGGCGACGGCGTCGGCATCGGCCGCGACCATACGATCTTCGCGGTCACCGAGGGCACGGTCGAGTTCAGCCGCAGCGGCGAGAAGCGCACCATCTCGGTGGCGCCGAACGGCACGGCCGACAGCCAGCCCAAGCAGTAGCGCTCCGTGTTTCATGATCGCGCCCGCATCGAGGTGCTGGCGGGGCGCGGCGGCGACGGCGGGCTGAGCTTTCGCCGCGAGAAGCACGTGCCGAGGGGCGGCCCGGACGGCGGTGACGGCGGCCGCGGCGGTGATGTGGTCCTCGCCGCGAACCCGGATCTGCGCGACCTTTCCGCGTTCCGCGCGAAGAAGAGGTTCAAGGCGGGGCGGGGCGAGCCGGGACGTGGGGCGCGCAAGCACGGCGCCGACGGCGCGACGATCGTGCTCGAGGTCCCGGTCGGCACGCAGGCCTACGGGGCGGACGGCGAGCTCGTGGCTGACCTCGCCACGCCCGACGCGCGGGTGGTGCTTGCGCGCGGCGGCCAGGGCGGTCGTGGCAACGCCCGCTTCGCGACTGCCGTGCGCCAGACGCCGCGCTTCGCCGAGGTCGGCGACCCGCCCGGCGAGGCCGAGCTCGAGCTACGGCTCAAGCTGCTCGCCGACGCTGCGCTGGCGGGCCTGCCGAACGCCGGCAAGTCGTCGCTCCTGCGCCGCCTCTCCAATGCGAAGCCGAAGGTGGCGGAGTACCCGTTCACCACGCTTGCGCCGGTGCTCGGCACCGTCGAGGCGCCGGACGGCGCCCAGCTGACCGTGGCCGACGTGCCCGGGCTGATCGAAGGCGCGAGTGAGGGCGTCGGCCTCGGCCACGAGTTCCTCGCCCACCTCGAGCGGGCGCGGCTGCTCCTGCACGTGGTCGACGCCTCCGAGGCCGACGTCGAGGAGCGCTTCCACACGATCGACCGCGAGCTCGCGCTCTACGGCGCAGGGCTGGACGAGCGGCCGCAGGCGCTCGTCCTGAACAAGATCGACCTGCTCCCGCCGGGCTCGGTGCCGGACCCGCAGCTGGCCGACCCCCGCATCGTGCGCGTCTTCCGGGTCTCCGCCGCGACCGGGGAGGGGATCGAGGAGTTGAAGCGCGCGCTCTTCTCGCTCATCCCGCCTGCACCCCCGGACGTCGCTGAGGAGCCCTCGGCGCTGCCGGACTTCCTCGAGTACAGGCCACAGCCGCCGCCGCGGCGCACGTACCGCATCTACCGCACCGACCGGGGGTACCGCATCGCCGGAGAAGCGCCGACGGGGGAGGAGCTGGAGTCCGCCTTGCGCGCGGCCGGGATCCGCAAGGGCCAGGACGTCGAGATCGGCGAGGAGAGCTTCGAGTGGGAGTGACAGGCATCCTCGGTGGGCGCTTCGACCCGCCGCACGTCGGCCACCTCGCGCTCGCGCGCGCCGCGGTCGACCGGTTCGAGCTCGAGCGGCTGCACGTCACGGTCGTCGCAGACGCCGCGCACAAGGCGTCGCAGGCGTCCGCGGAGCACCGGCTCGCAATGGCGAGGCTGACCTTCTCAGAGCTCGGAGCCCTGATCACCCTCGAGCGGCACCGCTATTCGGTCGACGCGCTCGAGGAGTACGACTACGACGATCCGGTCTTCCTGATCGGCGCCGACCAGCTCGAAGCCTTCTCGACGTGGAAGGAGCCCGAGCGCGTGCTCGAGCTGGCGCGGCTCGGCGTCGCAACCCGGCCCGGCTACCGGCTGGACGTCCCGTCCGAGCGGGTCGAGCCCTTCGAGCTCGAGCCGCAGGACGTCTCGTCGACGGACATTCGGGGCCGGGCGCGGCGCGGCGAGCCGCTCGATGGGCTCGTCGTGCCCGAGGTCGCGGCGTACATCGCAGCGCACGGCCTCTATCGCCGGCCTTGACGTCGCGCTTCCCGGCTACACTGAGTGCTCTGACCTCTCTCGAACAAGCACGCCGGATCGCCGCTCTCGCCACCGAGAAGCTGGCCGAGAACGTCGTCATCCTCGACATGAGGCCCGCGTGCGTCTTCACGGACTTCTTCGTGATCGCGACCGGCCGCAACCCGCGCCAGACGAAGGCGATCTTCGACGAGGTGCAGACGCAGTTGAAGGCCGAGGCGCGGCTGATCCCGCGCGCGGTCGACGGGGTGAAGGAGGCGGACTGGATCATCGCCGACTACCTCGACGTCGTCCTCCACGTCTTCACCCCGGAGACGCGCGAGTTCTACCGGCTCGAGGACCTCTGGGGCGACGTGCCGGCCGTCGAGCTCGAAGCGGCGGCGTCCTAGCTACAATCCGGCGCGTACCTTGGGGCCATAGCTCAGCTGGGAGAGCGTCTGGCTGGCAGCCAGAAGGTCGCCGGTTCGAGCCCGGCTGGCTCCACTAGTTGGCGCAAGATGGCGGAATCCGCGGGAGCGGATTCCGCCATCGCGCAAAGATCCCTAAAGGGGGCAGCTTCGCTGCCCCGGCCACGACCCTCAGCCCGGTGATCTGCGGGGAGAGTCTCGTCTACGCGGGGGCGTCAGCGGGGCTTGCTGCAGGTCGCCGCGTGGCCGTCGTAGACCATCTTCGCGTGGCGGTAGCGGCGGTCGGCTTCCCAGCGCGACTCTTCGCCCTTCGAGTCGCCGTTGCGCCAGGTCTCCGCGAGCTCCCAGTAGCGCACGCCCTGCTCGCACTGCGGGTCAGGGGTGGTGTTCGCGCACGGCACCCGTCCATCCTACCGACGAAATCGTGACGTGGAGGCCGGGCGGGGTGCACGTCGAACCTCAGACCCATGGACGGCGTCGGCAGACGGCGGGCTTTCGCCGGCGCAGGCTTGGTGCTCGCGACCGCCGGCGCGGCTGCTGCGCTCGCGCCCGCGCTTGCTCCCGCGCGTGCGCCGCAGCGGGCGAGCGCACCGCCGTTGCGACTCGACACGCAATTGCCGCGCTGGCTTGCACCCGGCGCCCGCATCGACGTCGCCGGCTGGTCGCCCGCAGGCGCCCGCGTGCAACTGCGCGCCCGGGGGGTCGTGCTCGGCACCGCTCGCGCCGGTCGGCTGGGCCGGTTCGAGCTGCACACGCGCGCTCCGGCCCGACGCGGCCGTTACGAGCTCGCTCTCGCCGTCGGCGACAGGCGCACCCGCCTCCGGCCGCTCGTCGTCCGCCCGGTCGTCCTCGCGGCCGGCGGCGACGTCAACCTGGGCGCCGGGGTCGGAGACGCGATCGCAGCCGGCGGCCCGGACGTGCCGTGGAGGGCCGTTGCGCCGGTGCTGCGTGCGGCCGATCTGGCGATCGTCAACCTCGAGTGCGCCGTCTCGGATCGCGGCACGCCGGTCCCGGGCAAGCAGTACGTCTTCCGCGGCGCTCCGCGGGCGCTGGCCGGCATGGCGCGAGCGGGCATCGACCTGGCGTCGGTCGCGAACAACCACTCCCTCGACTACGGCGTCGATGCGTTCCTGGACACGCTCGCGCACGCGAGGCGCGCCGGCATCCGGCCCGTCGGCGGCGGCGCCGATCTCGCGCGCGCCCGGCGCGCCACGATCGTCGTGCGCGGCGGGCTGCGCATCGCCACCCTTGCCTACTCCGACGTCCGCCCTCTCGGCTTCGACGCGGCCGAGGGCAAGCCGGGAGCAGCGCGCGCGGACACCGCCTGGATCGCCGAGGACGTGACGCGTGCCCGTCGGCGCGCGGACACGGTCGTCGTCTACTTCCACTGGGGCACCGAGCTCGCGACCACGCCGGATGGGCGCCAGCGCTCGTTCGCGGAGGCCGCGCTCGCGGCCGGCGCGAGCGTCGTCCTCGGGGCGCACCCTCACGTCCTGCAGCCGCTGGAGCGCCGCGGCCGCCGGCTCGTCGCGTGGAGCCTCGGGAACTTCGTCTTCGGCGCCCTCTCGCCCCGCACGACCGCGAGCGGGATCCTGCTCGTGGGGCTCGCCGCCGACGGCGTGCGCTCATCGGAGCTCCTGCCCGCGCGGATCGACGGCTTCCGACCGCGCCCGGATTCCGTCCGCGCGGCCCGTGTCCTGCGCCGCCTCGCCGCCTGATCCGCTTGTCGGGGCGAGACCGCCTCTGTAGCCTCGGCACATGGTGGATCCGGGAACGCTCGCCCGGCTCTCGCTCTTCGCGAGCCTCACCGCGCCCCAGCTGGAGGCGGTCGCAGCCGTCCTCGACGAGGCGAGCTTCCCCCGCGGCGCCCGTGTGATCCGAGAGGGGCTCGACGGCGAGGCCTTCTATGTGATCACGGCCGGTGAAGCCGCCGTCCTGATCGACGGGGAGGAGCGGGCCCGACTGCGGCCGGGTGACTTCTTCGGGGAGATCTCCATCCTCACCGGCGATGCGACCGGCGCAGACGTCGTCGCGGAGACCGAGGAGCTGCGCTGTGCGGTGCTCGCGGGAGCCGAGCTCGTGCCGCTGCTGCTCGCGCACCCCAAGCTGGCCGTCCAGATGCTGACGACCGGCTCGCAGCGCCTGCGCAACGCGAACCAGTGGTCGCGCTGACCGCCGGGCCCGGCCCGGGCGACTACGACGTCGTGGTCGTCGGCAGCGGTCCCGGCGGCCTCCAGACCGCGTATTGCCTGCAGCGGCTCGGGATCGAGCATGCGGTGATCTCGGCGGACGAGGCGCCCGGCGGGATGTTCCGCACGTGGCCCATCTTCGGACGCCTGCTCTCCTGGTCGAAGCCCGACGCCCCGTACGGGCCTGGGTCGCGCGAGTACGAGTGGCACGATCACAACAGCCTGCTCGCGGACGAGCCGGAGCTGCGCGCGCTCGTGCCGCAGCAGATGGACCGCATCTACGCGGTGCCGTCCCGCGAGGAGATGGTCGCCGGGCACACCGCCTTCGCGACCGGGGCCGGGCTCGCGGTTCGCTACGGCTGCCGCTGGGAGGCGACGCGGCGCGAGCCGGACGGGCGGCTCGTCCTCGAGACCTCGGAGGGCGAGTACCGCTGCCGCGCGGCGGTCTTCGCGATCGGTGTCACGCAGCCGTGGCGCTCGCCGATCCAGGGCATCGAGGCGGTGCCGCACTACGCGGAGACGCGCGAGGCGGCCTCGTATCGCGGCCGCCGGGTCTTCGTGATCGGCAAGCGCAACTCGGGCTTCGAGCTCGCCGACGGGCTCCTGCCCTGGGCGCGGGAACTCATCGTCGCGTCCCCGTCGCCCGTGCGCGCCGAGGTCCTGGCTCTCTCGACGGTGCGTGTGCGCTACTTCCAGCCGCTCGAGGACGCGATGGTCGGTGGCGGCACGATCGCACTCGACGCGGCGATCGAGTCGATCGAGCGGACGGGTGAGGGGTTTCGCATCCGCGCCCACGGCACGACGCATCCCGGGGAGCTCGTCTTCGAGACGGACGAGGTGATCGCCGCGACCGGGTTTCGAACCCCGCTCCTCGACCTGCCGCAGCTCGGCGTCGTCACGGTCTCCCAGGGTCGGGTCCCGGCGCTGACGCCGTTCTTCGAGAGCACCTCGGCGCCGGGCGTGTTCTTCGCCGGGAACGCGACCCAGGGCGCGGCCGGGCTGCGCCGCGACGGCGTCGTGTCGACCTCGGCCGCGGTACAGGGCTTCCGCTACAACGCCCGCATCCTGGCGCAGCACCTCGCCGAACGGTTCGGTCGGCCGCGGGCGCGCGGCGCCGTCGAGCTGCGGGAGTTGCCGGCCCTGCTCGGGAACGCGCTCGCCCGCCGGCCCGAGCTGTGGGCGCAGAAGGGCTACCTCGCCCGCGCGGTCTCGCTCGACGGCCCCGCGGACGACGGCGTCGTCCCGCTCGAGCACTTCGTCGACGAACGCGGGCACGACGGCGTCGCAGTTGCGGTCGAGCTGGACCGCGAGGGCCGGATCTTCCCCGCCGTCTACATCCGGCGCGGCGGACGGCTTCGCATCGAGCGGCTCGACCCGCATCCTCTGCACTCTTTCGACGGCGAGCCCTACCGGCGGGCGCTCGCGCAGCTGCTCGGAGCTGCATGAGGCGCTCGATCGTCTTCGGCGCGCTTGCCGTCGCAGCCGTCCCGCTGGCGCTGCTCACGCTCGTCCGCCAGCAGCCGCAGCTCGACGCGCGCTGGGAGAACCACCCGGCGCACTTCTGGCTCGTCCTGGCCGCCGCCGCGGCGGCCGTCGCGCTCGGCTATGCCGTCTTCGCGGCCGCCTCCCGGCGGCGCGACGCCCGGCTCGTCTTCGTGTCGCTCGCCTTCGTCGTCAGCGCCGGCTTCCTGGGTCTGCATGCTCTCGCGACCCCGGGCGTGCTGCTGGGGGCAAATCCCGGCTTCGAGCTCGCGACGCCAGTCGGGCTCCTGCTGGGCGGCCTCTTCGTCGCCGCGTCGGGGCTCGAGTTCGGACGGGAGGCGTCCGACCGGATCGTCGGCCGTGCACGGCTCCTGCTCGGCGCGCTCGTCGCGGTGATGGCGGTTTGGGCGACGTTCTCCCTCGCGCGGCTGCCGCCGCTCGACGCCGAGATCGCGCAGGAGGAGCTGAACGGCTGGCAGACGTGGCTCGGCGTCATCGGCGTGCTGCTCTATGCCATTGGAGCCGCGGGCTACGCCCGTCTCTACCGGCGCCGCGGCAGCCGCTTCCTCTTCGCGGTCACGTCCGGCTTCGCCCTGCTCGCCGCGGCGATGATCGTGATCGCCTTCGCCGAGAACTGGCGCATCTCGTGGTGGGAGTGGCACCTGTTGATGCTGTCGGCGTTCCTGCTGATCGCGGCGGCGGCCCGGTCCGAATGGCACGAGGAGCGCTTCAGCGCGCTCTACCTGGAGCAGACCCTCGCGGGCGCGCGCGACGCCAGCATCCTCTTCGCCGACCTGGCGGGCTTCACGTCGTTCTCGGAGCGCAACGACCCGGCCGTGGTGACCGAGATGCTGAACACGTACTTCGGGCGGCTCCTACCCGCGCTCCAGGAGCTCGGCGGCGACGTCCACCAGCTGATCGGCGACGCGATCATGGTCGTCTTCAACAAGGACGGCGACCAGCCGGAGCACGCGCTCCTCGCTGCTCGGGCCGGGCTGGCGCTCCAGTCGGAGGCGGCGTCGATCGCCGCGTCCCGGCCGGACTGGCCGCGCTTTCGGGTCGGGGTGAACAGCGGGGTCGTACAGGCGGCGGTGATCGGAGGAGAGAGCGGCCACCGCAAGCACGGGCTCGTCGGGGACACGGTCAACCTCGCGGCCCGGCTCGAGAGCGAGGCGTCCGTGGGTGAGGTGGTGATCGGCGCGGGCACGCTCGAGCGGCTCCCGGAGTCGGCCACCGTCCGTCCCCTGCAGGCGCTGCGGGTAAAGGGCAAGGAAGCGACCGTCGAGGCGTACGTGCTCGTTGCGCTGCCGTGAGAAGGTGAGGCGGTGAACCGGCAGATCACGCTGGCGGCGCGCCCGGTCGGGTTCCCGCAGGAGTCCGACTTCGCGCTCGTCGAGTCCCCCGTCCCCGAGGCAGGTCCGGGGCAGGTGCTCGTCCGTTCCCACTGGCTCTCGCTCGACCCGTACATGCGTGGGCGCATGAGCGAGGCGCGGTCGTATGCGAAGCCGACGCAGGTGGGCGACGTCATGACGGGTCAGGTGGTCGGGGAGGTCGTGGCGTCGGAGGACGGGCGCTTCGCGGCGGGGGAGCTCGTCGTGGGTCAGCTCGGCTGGCAGGACTACGCGCTCGCGCGCGGCGGAGCTCTGAGGAAGATCGACCCGGCGCTCGCACCGGCCCAGGCGTACCTGCACGTGCTCGGGACAACGGGTCTCACGGCCTACTTCGGCCTCTTCGACGTCGGCCGCCCCAAGCCGGGCGACACGGTGGTCGTGTCGGGCGCGGCGGGCGCGGTCGGCCAGGTCGTCGGCCAGCTCGCCCGGATCGCGGGGTGCCGCACGATCGGTCTCGCCGGTGGCCCCGAGAAGGTCGCCGACCTGACGGAGCTGTACGGCTACGACGTCGGCATCGACTACAAGGCGGACGACGTCAACGCGGCGCTGAAGGAGGCGTGCCCGCGCGGCGTGGACGTGTACTTCGACAACGTGGGCGGTGCGCTCTCCGAGACGATCTTCCGGCGCCTCGCGCTCGGCGGGCGGGTCGCCGTCTGCGGTCAGATCTCGCAGTACAACCTGACCGAGCCGGAGCTCGCGCCCCGCAATCTGGGCTTCCTGATCGTCGTCCGCGCCCGGCTCGAGGGCTTCCTCGTCAGCGACTACGCGCATCGCTTCGGGGAGGCACTGACCCGGCTCGGGGGGCTACTGGCCGACGGCAGGCTGATCTACCGCGACGACGTGACGGAAGGGCTCGAGCGGGCGCCGCAGGCGTTCATCGGGATGCTCCGCGGCGAGAACCGCGGCAAGGCCTTGATCAAGGTCTAGGCGACGGGCACGCCCGCGTCGGCGAGCGCCTGGCGCAGCATCAGCGCGTTCGCGGGCGCCTGCGCGACGAGGCCCTTCTGCGGGTCGCCGGCGACCTCGTACGGATCCAGTCCCTCCAGCCCCCCGAAGGCCGGCATGTCCGAGCGGCCGTTGTTGTTGAACATGCCGTAGACGCGCTCGGCCTCGCCGGCCAGCTCGCGCAGCGGCTCGACCCACTCGTGCAGCTCCTCGGCGGAGTAGAGGTAGTCGAAGCGCTCCGCGGCACTGCCGGTCCGCTTGTTCCACGTTGCCGCGTTGCGACCGTGGAAGCGGACGTACGCCGTGCCGGACGTGCGTGCGACCACGGTCGGCACGAGGTTCTTCGCCTCGGTGCGCGGCGCGTCGACGATCACGTAGGTCAGCCCGCGGCGCTCGAGGAAGGCCAGCGTCTCGGCCCGATGCTCCTCGTCGAGCCAGCTTCGGTGGCGAAACTCGACGAGCAGCTCGTCCCCGGGGAGCTGGTCCTGCGCCCACTCGATGTAGTCGAGCGAGGCGGGCTTGGCCACGACGTACGGGGGGAACTGGAGCAGGATCCCACCCAGCTTGCCCGTCGAGCGCAGCGGCTCGAGCGCTCGGGCAAAGCGCTGGAAGACCTCGGCGCGCAGCTCGCGCGGGGGCCGGTCGACCCGGCCCCGCTCGTCGACCGGCATCGCGTCGCGCAGGTCCTCGGGCAGCGCCTCGACCTTGACGGGGTGGCGCGTCATCAGTCCGAACGCCTTCACGTGCATCGTGAAGCCCGGCGGCGTCCGCTCCGCCCACGTCCCGACGAGCTCGCCGTCCGGGAGGCGGTAGTAGGTGGAGTTCGCCTCGACGACGCCGAAGCGCTCTGCATAGTGGCGCAGCCGGGCCTCGCCGGAGCGCACGCCCGGCGGGTACCAGACCTTCGTCAGGGTCTCGTCGGCCCAGGAGCAGGTGCCGACGCGCACGGTCGCCGCCATGCGCCCGATCGTACGTGGCCGCCCCGGAGGGACGACCCACGTACGTCGGTCGGAGACGCCTAGGTCGCGACCAGCGTGTACGTGCGCTGAAGCTTCACGCCGCCGCCGCTGAAGACGTTCGCCTCGAGCCGGACGGTGTACGTCCGCTTCCGCACCGGCGAGAAGCCGGTCAGCGGGACGCGTACCGTCGCGTCGGAGCCGAACGGCGCGCTGGACTGACCGGTTGCGACGAGCTTCCCCTTCTCGAAGACCTGGAAGTTGACGCCGACCGACTCGCCGGTCGCCGTGCCGCTCCCGTACTCGCGCAGCGGAACCGTCACCATCGGGGCGCGGCCGCCGGGAACGCTCATGATCGCGTTGCGGATGTCGACCACCTTCGCGGCGGCTCGGAAGCGCGCGAGCGCCGGCTTCGGCGTCCCGCTCTTTGTGATCAGGCCGCTCTGCCAGACCGTGGTCGGATGGTCGCGGAGCACGAACCAGACGAACATGTCCACGCGGGCGTCCTTGCGGGCGATGTTGAAGGCCTGCAGTGCGTAGGTCGCCTGCAGCGCCCGCGAGATGCCCTTCTTCTCGCCGTCCGGCTTCGTCTCGTGGCCGTACTCGGTGATCCAGATGCGCGTCTTGCTGCGCTTGAACCACTTGTCGAGCGACTGCTCGAAGCGAGGCAGCGACGAGAGCGAGACGTTCGGCCAGAGCACCTTCTGCGTCGGCTTCAGGTACTGCGGCGTCGGATAGGGGTGATGCGCCCAGGCGTCGAACTTGAGGCGCGGGTTCGCCTGCGCGACGAGCTGCGCGAAGCGTCCGGGCGAGTGCGTGTCGGACTGGCCCTTCACGTCCTTGTCCCGGCCGTGCGTCGAGGTCTCGCCGATGGCGACCTTCGCCCGCGCGTTCCCGGCCTTGATGCCGGCGTAGCCGGCCGCATAGAGCTTCGCGTAGAGCTTCGGGCCGACCGAGCGCCCCTTGGCGTCGAACTGCGGCGAGAGGAAGAGCTGGAGGTTCGACTCGTTCCATACCGAGTAGAAGCGGACGAACGGGTAGCCGGCATTGCGGCCCGAGTAGCGCGACGAGAGCGCGCGCATGAAGTTCGTGAAGTCCGCGTTCCGCTTCGGCAGGATGTTCGGCTTCTTGCCGCCGTTGGCCCACTTCGGCGTGCCCCAGACGGTCAGGAGCACTTCCAGCCCGCGCTTCTGCGTGTTGCGGACGAGCTCGTCGAGGTCGTCGAAGCGGTAGGCGGGATCGAACGCGTTGGCGGCGTTCTTCGGCCGCTTGGGGGCGACGTTCGCCCAGGTGACGAGGGTGCGCACGATCGTGGCGTTGGCATCGCGTGCCTGATCGAGCGACGCCCCGCGGTTCTCCTCGAAGCGGAAGTTGGGATCGTCGTGGAATCCGACGTACATGCGCGAGCCCCCGAACGCGAGGGCGGGAATCAGCAGGCTCACGACCGTTGCCGCGACCAGGAACTGGACGAGTCGTCTCACGGGCATCTCCTCTCTCGGGAACCCGATTCAGCGCAATGTGCGCGACGAACAGGCCGTCGTGCCGAACCGGGCTCTCAGTTGCAAGCGCGCAGGGTACCGAGAGGGTGTGACGGTGCTGTTAAGTGACTCGTGCCACGAGAGAACGCGTCAAGCGGCGTCGCGGAGCGCTTCGATCTCGCGCGAGACGGACAGGCGTTCGAGTGCCTGCGCCTCGATCTGGCGCACGCGCTCGCGGGTGAGCCCGAGCCGGCGCCCGATCTCCTCGAGCGACTTCGGCTCCTCCTTCGTGAGGCCGTAGCGGAGCTTCAGCACCTCACGTTCGCGCTCCGGGATGTCCTCGAGCGCACGGTGCAGCGTGTCCTCGGTGAGGCTGACCTCGACCTCCTCCTCGACGCCGTTCTGCGAGGCGCCGACGAGATCGCCGATCGAGGCGTCGTTGTCGTCGCCGAGCGGCTTGTCGAGGCTCGTGACGGCGCGCGCGGCCTGGCGCACCTCGCGCAGATGCTTGAGGGAGATCTTCGCGGCCTTCGAGATCTCGTCATCGGTCGGTGGCCGGCCGAGCTTGGCGCTCAGCTCCCGCTCGGCGCGGCCGATCCGCTGCTCGCGCTCGGCGATGTGCACCGGGATCCGGATCGTGCGCGACTTGTTGGCCACCCCGCGCTGCACGGCCTGGCGGATCCACCACGTCGCATAGGTGGAGAACTTGTAGCCGCGACGCCAGTCGAACTTCTCGACGGCGCGGATCAGCCCGATCACGCCCTCCTGGATCAGGTCGAGCAGCGACAGACCGTGACCCTGGTAGCGCTTCGCGATCGAGACCACGAGCCGGAGGTTCGAGTTGATCATCCGGTCCTTCGCCAGTGGATCGCCGCGCTCGACCCGCTTGGCGAGCTCGACCTCCTCTGCCGCCGTCAGGAGCGGGTAGCGCCCGGCCTCGTTCAGGAACAGCTGGAGCGAATCGGTCGTCGCGCTGGCGAGGCCGCCGTTGACGTAGGTCGGATCCGCCTGGGCCTCGCGGGCGCAGTCGTCCGACAGCTTGATCCCGCGCTCCTCGACATCGGCGTACAGGGCCTCGAGCTCATCCTCGTCGAGCTCGAGATCCTGCACGGCAGCGCTGAACTCGGAGAGGTTCAGGCATCCGGCTTCCTCGCCGGCTTCGAGCAGCGGCGCTAGCGTTTCGCGACTCACACCAGCTAAGTGCCCGCATCTCGGCCGGGCTAACCACACTGCCCCGCAAACCGGGAGGTAGACTCCCACCCGTGGTTTGGGAGCTCGTCTTCATGCTCGTGATCCTGAAGATCCCGGTGCTCTATCTCTGCGCCGTCGTCTGGTGGGCGATCAGGGCCGAGCCGCCGCGGCCGCTCGCGGGCGTCGCCGTCCACGCGTCCCTCGATCAGCCGCCCGGGTGCGATTGGCGCAGCCGTCACGGCCGACGCCGTCTTGGCCCGCAGAGTGGGCGTGGTGGCCGGTTGGTCAGCGGCCGTCGCGCCGCGACGCAGCTGCGGCGTCCGGTGCGGGCATGAGCGCAGTTCGGTCCGGGCCCAGCGAGGCCCGTGAGGCGATCGCCGGGCTGATGGCTTCCGCGGCGATCTTCCTGAGCGTGGTCGGCGTGGCCCATAAGCCGGCTCGGCTGATCCCGGCGGCCGTGCTGATGGCGTTCGTGGCCGCTCGGATGACGGAGCGGCACACGCGCCTCGCCGGGATCGCCGTGGCGGCGTGCATCGTCTGCTGGACGGTCGGGATGACGGTCGCCGTCGTCACCGAGCGCGCGCTCTATTAGCCGACGCGAAGGATCCGCGCCCCGGGGCTGGTAGAACACCTGCTGTGAGCACGCATGACGTCGACGGGCTGAACGCGGGGTACGCGCGCCTGCTGCTCGAGGACTACCTCGAGAACCCCGACGCCGTCCCGCAGGAGTGGCGCGAGCTCTTCGAGAGCGGCGGCAGCGAGCTCGTCGCGTCCCATCCCGGCCTGCAGCGCCTGCTCGACGTCCTCGGCGACGGGAACGGGCACCCGGCGCCGTCGCCGACCGCCGTGGAGGCGCCGGCCGCCGTCGAGGCGCCGCCCCCGCCGGAGCCCGCGCTCGACGAGACGCTGCTCGGCGGCGTCGCGGCCGCCATGGCGCTCGTCAAGGCCCACCGCATGCACGGCCACCTCGCCGCCCGCCTCGACCCACTCGGCTCCGAGCCGCTCGGCGACCCCGCGCTCGAGGAGTCGCGGTTGATCCCGCCGCTCACGCCGGAGCTCCAGGCCCGCATTCCGGCCGCCGTGCTCCGCGTGCACGTGCCAGGGGAGACGCTTGCCGAGGCTCTGCCCGCGCTGCGCGAGGTCTACTGCGGCACGATCGCCTACGAGCTCGAGCACCTCTCCGACCACGCAGAGCGTGTGTGGCTGCGCCAGGCGATCGAGTCGGGGCGCTACCGCCAGCCGCTCGAGGCCGAGGAGCGCAAGGCGCTCCTGCACCGGCTCTCGCAGGTGGAGGGCTTCGAGCAGTACCTGCGCCGTGCGTTCCTCGGGCAGAAGCAGTTCTCGCTCGAAGGGCTCGACGTGATGGTGCCGATGCTCGACGAGGCGATCGACCTCGCCGCCGCCGCGGGCGCCCACGAGATCGTGATCGGGATGGCCCACCGCGGCCGGCTCAACGTGCTCGTGCACACGATCGGGCAGCCCTACGAGACGATCCTGCGCGAGTTCGAAGGCGAGCGCACGATCGAGGCGGTGGTCGTCGACGACGACGGCGGCACCGGCGACGTCAAGTACCACCTGGCCGCGTCGGGCACGCGCGAGACCGAGTTCGGCGAGGTCACGATCGAGCTGACCCCCAATCCGAGCCACCTCGAGGCGGTCGATCCCGTGATCGAGGGCCACGCGCGTGCTGAGCAGACCGACCGCTCGGGCGGCGCGGGCATCCACGATCCCTCCGTCGCGCTTCCGATCCTGATCCACGGCGACGCCTCGTTCGCCGGTCAAGGCGTCGTCGCGGAGACGCTGAACCTCTCGAGCCTCGAGGGCTACTCCACGGGCGGCACGCTCCACCTGATCACGAACAACCAGATCGGCTTCACGACCGACCCCGCCGAGGGACGCTCGACGCGGTACTCGAGCGATCTCGCGAAGGGCTTCGACATTCCGATCGTGCACGTCAACGCCGACGACCCAGAGGCGGCGATCTCGGCGATCCGGCTCGCGATGGCGTACCGGCAGGAGTTCGGCCGCGACGTCGTCGTCGACCTCGTCGGCTACCGGCGCTTCGGCCACAACGAGCAGGACGAGGCGGCCTACACCCAGCCGCTAATGGTCGCGCAGATCGCCGAGCAGCCGTCCGCGCGGGAGAAGTACGCCGCGACGCTCGTCGACGAGGAGGTGCTCACCGAGGAGGAGGCAGCGGCGACCTTCGCGGAGACGCTCGCCGAGCTGAAGGCAGCCCACGGGCGCCTGAAGGCCTCGTTCGCGGAGCCCCGGCCGCTGCGCGAGGGACGGATTCCCGCCGACACCGGCGTCGTCGTCTCCACCGCCGTCGCCGCCGAGCGGCTGGAGGCGCTGAACGAGCAACTGCTCGCGCTGCCGGAGGGATTCGAGATGCACCCGAAGCTCGCGAAGCAGCTCGAGCGCAGGCGCGAGCGCCTGCTGAGCGGCGAGATCGACTGGGGCCACGCCGAGGCGCTCTCGCTGGGCAGCCTGCTCGTCGAGGGGATCCCGATCCGCCTGTCCGGCCAGGACACCGAACGCGGCACCTTTTCGCACCGGCACATCGTGCTCCACGACCCGCGCACGGGCGAGCTGCACGTTCCCATGCAGCACCTCCCGTTCGCGTCCGCCTCGTTCGAGATCTACAACTCACCGCTCTCGGAGTACGCGGCGCTGGGGTTCGAGTACGGCTATTCGACGGCTGCTCCCGACTCGCTCGTGCTCTGGGAGGCCCAGTACGGAGACTTCGTCAACGGCGCACAGATCGTGATCGATCAGTTCATCGTCGCGGGGCTCTCGAAATGGCAGCAGACCTCACGCCTGACGCTCCTGCTGCCGCACGGCTACGAGGGCAACGGGCCCGAGCACTCGAGCGCGAAGCCCGAGCGCTTCCTCCAGCTCGCCGCGCAGGAGAACATCCGCGTCGTGAATGCCACGACCGCCGCGCAGTACTTCCACCTCCTGCGCCGTCAGGCGCTCGACGCGACCGCGCGTCCACTCGTGGTGCTGACCCCGAAGGGGCTGCTGCGGCTGAAGCAGGCCTCCTCGTCGCTCCAAGAGCTCGCGGAGGGCCGCTTCCAGCCCGTGCTCGACGACCCCCTGGTCGGCCGCGGAATCGATCGCGAGTCGGTCACCCGCCTCGTGCTGTGCTCCGGCAAGGTCTACTACGACCTCGTCGGCCACGAGGCGCGTGAGGCCGCGACCGCGGTAGCCGTTGCGCGGCTCGAGCAGCTGTACCCGTTCCCCGTCGAGGCCGCTGCGCAGCTCACGGCGTCGTACCCGAGCCTGCGTGAGCTCGTGTGGGTGCAGGAGGAGCCGCAGAACATGGGCGCCTGGCGCTCGATCCGCCATCGTCTCGAGGGGGCCGCGCCGCAGGACATCCCCGTCCGCTTCATCGGCCGCCCCTGGCGCGCGAGCCCGAGCGAGGGCTACCCGACCGCCCACCTGGTCGAGCAGGACCGCATCGCCCGCGAAGCGCTGACCTAGCCCTTGACTAGCCCGCAGCGAGCACGGGCAAAGCCCGCGCACGCGCGAAGACCCTTGAAGGGCCGCTTCGCGGCGGGACCAGCTCTTGGACAGACCTTGGGGTGGGCGGCTCGGAGGGCCGAGCTAGCGCATGCGGCGCTTGGCCAGCAGGGCGGCCGCGACCTTGGGGCCGTGCGTGCGGGTGGCCTGGAGCAGGAGGCGCCGCTGCCTCGGCGGGAGCCGGCGCCAGAGCTCGAAGGCCGTGATCGCGACGCCGAGCGGGCTCGTGGGGCGAAGGCGGGGCACGGGCCTATCCTCGCACAGCGATGGCGGTCGGGGGCACGTCAGCCTCTACGGCCACGACCGCCGCCATGGTCGTCGTCATCGTCGTCCTCGTCGTCATGGCCGTGGTCGTCGTCGTCGTCGCTCCTCGTGTCCGCGGTCGTCGTCGCCGTGCTTGTCCCCGTTGCGCCCGTTCCCACGCTCGTCCCGGGACCCATCCGTGGGAGGTGGAGGGACGGGGGCGGTGACCGGCGGTGCCGGCGCGGCCTGGACGGGCGTCGTGGGCGCCGGCTCGGGCTTGCGCTTGCGCTCGTGCTTCTGCTTCTTCGGCTCGGCCTTCTTCGGCTCAGCCTTCTTCGGCTCAGCCTTCTTCGACTGGGCGTCCTTCGACCGACCTTCGCCGCGATCGCGCGCGGTGGGGTCGTCGGGCTCGGGCTTCGCCTCGTGGTCGTGCTGGTCGTGCCCCTTATTGTCCTTCGGCTTGTGCTTCGCGTGGCCGAGCGCCCGGCCGCGCCTGCGATTGTCCTCGTGGTCGTCGTGCTCCTTGTGCTTCGTTGCGGTCGCGTAGACGCGCTTGACCGGAGGAGCGGGCGACGCGGGCGCGGCGGGTGGCGGAGTCGGGTCCGCGGCCGCGGCCTGCGGGGGGGCAGCCGGCGTCTGGGGAGGAGCAGCCGGCGGCTGCTGCGCCGGCGGAGCCGGCGTGGCCGGCTGGGGTGCGTCGGCCGGAGGCGAAGGCTGCGAGATGGGCGTGGCGGGCGTCTGAGGCGCGGGTGCCGAAGGGCTCGGGGTCGGCTGCGGGGCCGGCCGCGGCGTGGGCCTGGAGGCCGGTGTCGCGGCGGGTTCTGCAGGCGAGGCGGGCGTCGCCGGCGCAGTGGGCTGCGGCGTGCGTGCGGCGACGGGCTCGGCCGGAGCAGCCGGCGCGGAAGGTGCGACGATGCGCGTGGGACGCCCGGGCTGTTCCGGAACCGCGATGTGGACGACCGGGGGTGGCTGTACCGTCGGCTCGGGGACCGCGAAAGGAGCACTGGGTGAATCGTCTTCGAAGACCACGAGGGGGACCACGGCGGCGCCGGCGATCCCGCCGGCGAGCGCAGCTGCCGTCAGCAGCTTGATCGCTGTTGCTCTCATGTCCCCCCCTTCCCGTGCCGACATATCCCCGTAGGGGTTAAGTATCGGCAGCGTGAGTGGAAACTCAAGGGCAGGATGATGGGAAGTTTCAAGTTCAAGCTGGTCGGAGCCTTTCTGGCGCTTTCGCTGCTACCTCTGACTGCGGCCTACTGGAGCTTCAGCGAGGTCGCAGACCGAAGCGTAACGAGCAGTGTGGACGCCCGACTCGAGGCAGGGCTGCGAGCGGCCGTCGCAGCGTACGGGGACGAGCGCCGCGAGGCTGAGAACGCCGCCCGCCGGCTCGCCGGCAACCCGTCGTTCCAGGCCGCTCTCGCGCGGCGCGACCGGGCCGCGATCCAGAAGATGCTGGCGGAGACACCGAACCTGCGGGTCGAGACGCCGACAGGCTTCGCGGTCGGGCGGGTCGTGCCGTTCGCGGCCGAGACGACCGTCGAGCTCGTCGGGGCCGGCTCCAGCTCTGCGACGATCGTCGCTGCGATTCCACTGGGCCAGGAGCTCGTCGGCCGCCTGCACGCACGCTCGGGCTTGAAGGACCCCGACCAGCTGGCCCTCGTCGGCCGCGACGGCCGCGTTCGCGCGTCCTCGAGCCAGGAGCTGCTGGGTGTGGCCGGAGTTCCGCTCGGGCGCATTGACACGGTCTCGGTCGGGGACGACAGCTATCGCGCGGTGGGCGTTCGCATCGTTCCGACGCCGCCGATCGCGCTGGCTGCGGCTGCACCGACGACGGCGATCGCCGGGGAGCAGAGCTCCGTCCGCAACAAGATCCTGGCCGCGCTCGCCGCGTCGCTGCTCCTGATCGCGGTTGTGGCGTACATCGCGGGGCGCTCGATCGTCGGTGCGCTCGCCCGACTCGCCGCGGCCGCCAACTCGATCGCGGCCGGCCGGCTGCGCGAGCGTGTGCCCGTGCGTGGTCGCGACGAGTTCGCCGATCTCGGCCGCGCCTTCAACCGGATGGCGGGCGAGCTCGAGGCCCGCGTCGGTGACCTCGAAGACGAACGGCGGCGGCTGCGCGACGCCAACGCCCGCTTCGGCGAGGCGCTCGCCGCCACACTCGACTCGGATCAGCTGCGCCGCGTGATCGTCGAGTCTGCGGTGGAAGCGACGCACGCTCAGGGCGGCCTCCTGCATGCGAGCGACGGCTCCGTCGTCAGGGTGGGCGACATCGGCGCCGGGCCGCAGCGGCTCGAGTACGAGCTGACCGCGGGGCGCGGCCACTTCGGCACGCTGATCCTGCTCGGGAGCGAGTTCGACAACGAGGCCACGATCACCGCGGCATCGCTCGCCGGTCAGGCCGTGGTCGCCCTCGAAAATGCGCGGCTGCACCGGATCGTCGAGCGTCAGGCCCTCGTCGACGACCTCACCGGGCTGGCCAATCGGCGGCAGGCCGAGGAGGCTCTCAGCAGCGAGATCGCGCGCGCCGAGCGGCTTGGCGGCTCCGTCAGCCTGATCCTCGCCGACCTGGACGACTTCAAGGCGATCAACGACCGGCACGGCCACCCGACGGGCGACGTCGTGCTGCGCGAGTTCGCGGGGGCCTTGCGCGAGACGGTCCGCGAGATCGATCTGGCCGCGCGCTGGGGTGGGGAGGAGTTCGCGATCATCCTGCCCGGCACGGACCTCGAGGGCGCGGCGCAGCTCGCAGAGCGGCTGAGGCAGGCGATCGCGGCGCGGCAGCTGCTCTCGCTGGACGGGATGCCGCTCCGGGTCACCGCCAGCTTCGGCGCCGGCAGCTCGCTGGGCAACGCCGGGCTGGAGGAGCTGCTCGAGATCGCTGACGACGCTCTCTACCGCGCCAAGCGAGCGGGCAAGAACCGCGTCTATGCCGGAGCCCAGCCGATCTCGCGGTCCTGATGCGAGGGCTGCCTCGCGTGCAGGGCTTTCCTGCTTCTGCGCTACACTCCCACGCTTGCACGACCCCGTGTCCCCGACTTCGGAGGCTCATATGCCAGTGGAGACCCCCTCGCTCTTCGCTCGCGTGATCCAGGATCATCTCGAGCTCAAACGGCGCAACGCCGACCTCGAGCCCAAGATGCCGATCGATCGGTATCAGGCTGAGGATCCGTTCGACAACCACCCCCTCTTCAAGACCGAGGAGCAGGCGCGGATCGAGGAGACGATGGACGGCGAGCCCGCCGTCGATCTCGACTCCCTCTCGATCCCCTGGCCCGGCGAGGAATCCGTCGAGACCGCAGTGCCGGCCCTCGCAAGCGACGCCGACGTCGAGGACTCCGGCCTCTGGAGCAAGTCCCGCGACTTCGACTGGGGCGACTGACCTCTAGTCCCTGGCCGGGCGGCTCCCGGCCGGCGGAGCCGGCCTCCGCCGCCCTCGCGTGCCTGAGCGCACCCGGCTCTCCGGGTCTGTGCTAGCGCACTATCCCCTCCGGCCGTGCACGCCCAGCCACGCGCCAGGAACGAGAGGGTGGACCGGGCCGTCGCACGGCTTGCGGAGTGAGCTTGTGTTCCTGGAACACAAGGCCGACCTCTCGCCCTGGCCGGCTGCTCCTGCGGCCGACTGACGCCGCCCTCCGCGCCCGCCTCGCGCGCCTGAGCGGCCACGCACCAGAAACGAGAGGGCTGGGCACTCGCACCGCTCGCGGAGTGAGCTTGTGTTCCTGGAACACAAGCTCTACCCGGTCGGCGCGGCTTCGGTCTCCTCCGGCAGCGCGTCGGCGGAGAGGCTGTGCGCGAGCCGGCGGAACGGGCCGTCCTGCTCGAGCAGCTCGCGCTCCGAGCCGCGCTGGGTGATCCGTCCGTGCTCGACGACGAGGATCTCGTCGGCGCGCCGGACCGTCGCGAGACGGTGGGCGATGATGATCGACGTGCGACCCGCGAGCAGCCGGTCGAAGGCGCGCTCGATCAGGATCTCGGTCGGCCGGTCGATGTTCGAAGTTGCCTCGTCGAGGATCAGGATGCGTGGATCGGCGAGTAGCGCACGGGCGATCGAGATCAGCTGGCGCTCACCCGCCGAGAGCCCGGCACCGCCCTCGCGGACGACGTGCTGGAGCCCGTTCTCGAGCCGACCCGCGACGCGGTCGACGCCGATCGCCGACGCCGCCGACAGCACCTCCTCGTCGGAGGCGTCGGGCTTCGCGAAGCGGATGTTGTCCGCGATCGTGCCGCTGAAGAGGAACGGATCCTGCAGGACGACGCCGAGCTGGCGGCGATAGCTGCGCAGCTCGACGTCGCGGAGGTCGGTGCCGTCGACCCGCACCGCACCCTCGTCCGGGTCGTAGAAGCGGGCGATCAGCTTCGCCATCGTCGACTTGCCGCCGCCCGACTCGCCGACGAGCGCGATGCAGCCGCCGGCCGGCACGGCGATCTCGATCGCGTGCAGCACGGGCTCGGCGCCGTAGGCGAAGGTGACGCGGTCGAGCTCGAGGCGCCCGTCGATCCGTCCGAGCGGGCGGGCATCCGGGGCGTCCGCGATGTCGATCTCGGCGTCGAGCACCGAGCTGATCTTGTCCATCGCCGCGTTCGCGGCCTGCACCTGGCCGTACAGCTCCGAGAGCTCCTGCAGCGGCTGGAAGACGAGGTTGAGCAGCCCGACGCCGGCGATGAGCGTGCCGATCTCCATCGAGCCCGCGCCGATGAACTGCGCGCCCGCGTAGATGACCGCGCCCATCGCGAGCACGCCGAGCAGCTCGATCGCGGGGAAGAAGACGGAGGAGAGCTTCTGCGCGACGACGTTCGCCTGCCGGTTGGCCTCGTTCATCCCGTCGAACTCGTCCTGGAACGCGCGCTCGCGGTTGAACGCCTGGATCACGGCCATCCCCGAGACCGATTCGGCCAGCTGCGCCGTCACCGTCGCGATCCGCGTCCGCACCTCCGTGAAGGCGGTGTGGGAGCGGCGCTGGAACCAGCGCGTGACGAGAATCCCCGGCGGCAGCACGCAGAGCGCGACGAGCCCGAGCCGCCAGTCGAGCAGGAAGAGGCCCGCCACGGCGGCGACCAGCGTCAGCGTGTTCACGACGAGCGTGGTCAGCCCCTGGTTGAGGACGTCGGAGAGCGCGTCGACGTCGCTCGTCAGGCGCGCGATGATCCAGCCGGCTTTCTGCTGGGAGAAGTAGCGGAGCGAGAGCGAGGTCAGATGGTCGAAGAGGTCGCGGCGCAGCTCGAGCACGACGCGCTGGCCGACGTCGGCCAGCCCCAACCAGGTGGCGGTGCCGAGAATCCAGGCGGCGGCGTTGACGCCGATGTACGCGAGCACGGCCAGCGCGAGGCGCCGCTCGTCGTCTGCGCCGACGCCGTTGTCGATCGCGTCGCCGACGAGGTGCCAGCCCGCGACGGGTGCAGCCGCCGACAGCGCTGCGAGCAGCGCGATCCACGCGAGCCGGCCGCGCTTCCCGCCGGCGTAGGGCAGCAGCCGCGAGAGACCGGTGTGTTTCCTATGCGGCAACGGCCTCGTCCCCGAAGAGGGCGGCGAACGGCCCGCCGGCAGCGATCAGCACGTCCGGGCGGCCATCCTCGACGATGCGTCCGTCCTGGAGCACGACTGCGCGGTCGGCCACGCCGATCGTCGAGAGCCGCTGGGTGGCGACGAGCACGGTGCGCCCGGCGACCGCGGGCCGGAGGTTCTGCACGAGCAGTTGCTCCGTCTGGGTGTCGACGGCCGACATCGGGTCGTCGAGGACGAGCACGCGCGCGCCGGCGAGGAGCGCGCGCGCAAGTGCCACGCGCTGGCGCTGGCCGCCGGAGAGATTGACGCCGCGCTCGCCGATCAACGTGTCGTAGCCCTCGGGCAGATCGTCTACGAACGCGGAGACGCCCGCCGCCTCGCACGCGGCGAGCACCTCGTCCCAGTCCGCGTCCGGGCGGGCCGAGAGCAGGTTCTCGCGCAGCAGGACGGAGAAGAGCACCGGCTTCTGTGTCACGATCGCGACCGCGCGGCGCAGCTCGACGAGCGACGTCTCGCGGGTCTCGACCCCACCGACGAGGACACGGCCGCCGGTCGGGTCGTAGAAGCGGGGCAGCAGGTTGAGCAGCGTCGTCTTACCGGCTCCGGTCGGTCCGCAGACCGCGACGATCTCACCCGGCTCGACCGCGAGGTCGACTCCGCCCAGGACGTCGGCGCCCGTCCCGTACGAGAAGCGGGCCTGCTCGAACCGGACGCCGAGCGGGCCTGCCGGCAGGGAGCGCGGGGCGGCGGGCTCCTGCAGGGGCGAGATGCCCTCCAGCCACGCAAAGCTGCGTCCGGCCGAGGCGACAGCGCGCTGGCCGAGGTTGATGATCCAGCCGAGTGCCTCGAGCGGCCACACGAGCTGGAGCAGCAGAGTGATGAAGAGGCTGAACTCGCCGATCGTCAGCTCGCCCGAGATCACGTCCTGCCCGCCGAAGTAGAGCACCCCGGCGATCCCGAGCGTGGGCAGGAAGAGCACCCCCGGTAGGAACTTCGCCTCGACGTTCGCCATGCGCATTGTCTCGTGCCGCACAGCCTCCGCGCGGCCGAGAAAGCGCGTGCGCACGTCGTCCTCGCGGCCGAACGCCTGCACCATCTCGATCCCCACGACCGCCTCGTCGGTGGCTTCGGTCAGGTGGCCCTTCTTCCCCTGCACGAGCCGCGAGATCGGGAAGAGACGGTGCGCGAAGTACCACGTCAGGATGGCCACCGCGGGCATCGCGACGGCGGAGATGAGGGCGAGGCGCGCATTCACCGAGACGAGCACGATGGCGGCGCCGACGATCATCATTCCGCTCTGGATCCCCTGGACGACGCCCCAGCCGATGAAGTAGCGGACGGGGTAGATGTCGTTCGTCGCGCGCGAGATCACCTCGCCGGTCGCGTGCCGGTCGTAGAACGCGCGCGGGTAGCCGACGTAGGCGTTGTAGAGCAGTTGGCGCATGCGCGCCTCGACCGCGATGCCGATCCGGGCCGTGGCGTAGCGGCGCGTGAAGTTGACGCCGAAGCGCACCAGGGCGACGGCAACGATCAGCCCGAGGTAGGGGAGGAGCCGGTCCTCGTACGGGCCTTCGATCGCCTCGTCGATCGTCCGCTGCACGAGCACCGGAATGGTCAGGGAGAGCGCGGTGAAGGCGAGCGCGCACGCGAGGCCGATCGCGGCCAGCCGGCGCTGCTCCCACCAGAGCGGTGCGAGGCGGCGCAGTGTCGGCCAGAGTGGCAGGTCAGGTGGGTCGACGGTCGTCACGGGTGGTGCGTCTCCTGGGCGCGCACGCGCGCGCGCCGGTCGGGGTTGATGGGTCTCGAGCCTCGGAGCCGGGAGCTGCGGACGGCTACCGAGGCGGGACGCCGTGGGGCACGGGGGTCGCGCTGACGAGCATCGATTCGCGCATCTCCGGCCTCCTCTCGGCGTCTCGGAACGAGGCTCCGACGATACCAGCCGTCGCGGCGGGCGCGAAACCGCGCCCGCTGGAGCGGGGGCCTGCCGCCGTCGGGCAGCAGGCCCCGCCTCGGCCTAGCGGTTCGCCGAGCGCTCTCCGCACAGGCCCGGGTTCTCGCAGGGCGAGCGGCCGGTGACCGTCACCTTCCGGTTGCCGTTCGAGGAAGAGGAGAGCGTGAACTTCACCCAGGCGGCGTTGTTCGTCTCGTCCTCCTCGAGGAAGGCGCCCGTCGGGTTCGTCGTCGACACGAGGTAGTAGTTCTCGGCGTCCGGCACGCCCGTCAGGTCGACTTGCTGCCCATCGGTCGCCTGGTGGTACTGGTCGACCCATCCGACCGAGATGCCCTGGTAGCTCGTGTAGCAGTCCCAGAACGTCTTCTCACTCGTCGGCGCGTTGTCCTCGAGCTTGTACAGGTCGAGCAGACAGAAGCCGAGCTTGACCGAGTTGCTCCCGACCAGGGTCCCGTCGGGGCTGCCCTTGCGCACCTCGAAGAGCGCGACGTCCGCGGTGTGCCAGTGGTTGTGGGTCGGGTGGTATTCGAAGATCGAGACCGGCTCCTCGTCCAGGATCGTGTAGCACGGCTGGCTCGGCTTGGGCTGCGTTCCGCACAGGTACTGGGCGTTCGACGAGCGGATCTCCTGGATCGCCGTCGTCGTCGGGGTCAGCCCGAGCTCGTGCTCGGGGCGCAGGGCCCACGGCCCGCTGCCCGTGTTCGCGATCCCGTTCGAGAAGCGGAGGTAGTCGTGCTGCTGCTGGTGGACGAAGTTCAGGTGCGTGGGGACGACAGTGCGCAGGTCCGGGTAGTTGCTCGGAGGCGTGCCTTCGGCCGCCGTCGGCGTTGCCAGCATCCCGCCGATCGCCAGGACGAACCCGCCTGCCACGATCGCGGCGAGGGTCAGTCGTGCCTTCACCGTGCTCCTCTCGGTTGGTGTGGCCCGCCAGCCTCTCCGATGCTCGCAACGAATGCAACGCGCTGAAACGGCTGCACAATGCCGATGTCGCCCGCGACATCGTTGTGACTTGACAAGACATCACCGTGATGTCATAGTGCCGCCATGCAGATGGCACACCACCTCCACGCAATCCAGGAGGACCTCGCGGCGGCCGCAGCGCTGGCCGCCGACGAGCCCACGGCGGAGGCGGCGCGCCGCCTGAGCCAGGCGCTCGGTTCCTCACTCCACCTGCGCCTGCTCGACATCGTCTCGGAGGCGGCGGCCGAGCTCTCGGCCGTCGTCCCGGGACGAATCGACGTCCGCCTCGCCGGCCGCGATCCCGACCTCGTCTACGTCGAGGAGGAAGAGGAGCCCGCTCCCCCCACCACGACCGGCGAGGACGCGCTGTCGGCCCGGATCACCCTGCGGCTGCCGGAGTCGCTCAAGCTCCAGATCGAGCTGGCCGCCACCGGTGAGAACGCATCCGTCAACTCCTGGATCATCCGCGCGCTGGCGCGCGGGCTCGAGTCCCGCCCCATGCGATCACCCGGCCGACGCCTCACCGGCTACGCCAAGAGCTGAGAGGAGCACACGATGCTCAAGTTCGAGCGCACCATGTTCGGTCACGTCTTCCTGCCGGAGCCGGACTTCGACCGGCCCCCCGGCGAGCGGGTCGTCAAGCCGGCCCGGAAGAAGCGCGGCGATCGCCGTGCTTAAGACGTTCCCCACGCCCGAGCCGCCTCGCCTCCGCGTCCGCGTCCCGGCCGGCCACGTCACGATCGACCCGGCCGAGGTCGCGGAGACGACCGTCGAGCTCGAGGCGCTGCGCGACGACGACGCGACTCGCGACGCGATCGAGCAGGCAACTGTCGAGCAGCGCGGCGACGAGATCGTCGTCGAGATCGAGAAGAGCGGCTGGGGGCTGTTCAGCCGGTCCGCCAAGGTCGGTGTCCGCATCCGCTGCCCGCAGGGAGCGTCGCTCGACTGCAACGCCGCCTCGGCGGACCTCTTTGCGACCGGCCTGCTCGCGGACGTCACCGTGAGGACGGCGTCCGGCGACGTCGTGCTCGCGCACGTCGGCGACCTCGCCGTCACCTCCGCGAGCGGCGACGTCCGCGTGGAGGAGCTGCAGGGCAGCGGCCGCGTGAACACCGTCTCCGGCGACACCGAGATCCGCGGCGTCCGCTCCATGCTTGCCGTGAACAGCGTCTCCGGCGACGTCGAGCTCGGCCGCGTCGACGAGGACGTCTCGGTGCAGAGCGTGTCGGGCGACCAGCGGCTGCGCTCGATCCGGGCCGGCGAGATCCAACTCAAGTCGGTGTCCGGCGACGTCGCCGTCGGGGTGCTCATGGGCACCCGGCTCTTCATCGATGCGAGCTCGACGAGCGGCGACGTGCGCTCGGAGCTCGACGTGGACGCTGTGCCTACGGATGGCGACGGCACCGAGGCGAGCCTGCGCGTGAAGACCGTGAGCGGCGACATCGCCGTGACGCGCACGACCTAGGCGGGCTCTGCGAGAGCGTCGGCGAGACGCGCACACGCGAAGCTACGCCAGGCGAGGTCGTCGTCAGCGAGCAGCACGGCGAGGACGGCCGAGACTCGCGGAAACCCGTCCGCCTCCGCGGCCAGGCGCTCGAGCGCCTCTCGCAGCTCGGCGCGCGCCGTCTCGTCGTCGAGGTCGGCCGCGAGCGCGGTGACCGCGCGCCCGTCCGGCTCGAGCTCGCGGCGCGGGTCGCCCCCAGCGGCGAGCAGCAGCTCGGCCCGCCGCACCGCCGCCCGCACCTCGCCGGCGTCGAGCTCGACGCTCGTGCCGGCGAGGTAGGCGAGCGAGGTCGGCAGATCGGCGTCGCCGCGCTCGAGTTCGGTCAGCAGCTCGCGCACGGCGTGAGCGTACTGCTGGGCGGGTCAGGCGCCGACGGGTGCCGCCTGGCGCTCGAACCAGTCCGAGTAGCCGCCTTCGAACGAGACCGCGTCGCCGTCGCCGACCTCGACGATTCGGTCGACGATCCGGTCGAGGAAGTACCGGTCGTGCGAGATCACGGCGACCGTCCCGTCGAACTCCTCGAGGGCGGCCTCGAGCGCCTCCACCGACTCGATGTCGAGGTGGTTCGTCGGCTCGTCCAGCACGAGCAGGTTCGGCCCCGCGAGCATCAGCAGCAGCAGCTGGAGCCGCGTGCGTTCCCCGCCCGAGAGCAGCTTGTTCGCCCGCCGCACCTGCTCGTAGGGGAAGAGGAACTTCATCAGAAGCGCGACGGCCTCGCCCTCCGAGCAGCGGTGCGAGAGCCGCACCGTCTCGAGCGGGCTCGACTCGGGATCGAGCGTCTCCTGGTCCTGCGCCAGGTAGCCGATCTTGATCGACGGCCCGACCCAGACCTCGCCCTCGGTGGGCTCGATTTCGCCGACCACGGTCTTCAGCAAGACGCTCTTGCCGGCGCCGTTGGCGCCCACGAAGCCGATGCGCTCGCCGTGCATCACCGTCAGCTCGAGATCCGCGAGCACGACGTCGTCGCCGAACTGGACGCCGGTGTGCCGCAGCTCGAAGACGCGCTGGCCGCCCCGCGCGTGCGGGTGCAGGCGCAGGGCGATCTTGCGCCGCTCCAGCACCGGCCGGTCGATCTTGTCCATCCGGTCGATCTGCCGCTGCTTGTTGCGCGCCTGCTTGATGTGGCGCTCGTCGACGACTCGGTGCGCCCAGTCCTTGAAGCGCCGGATCGCCGCCTCGAGCCGCTCGATCTCCTTCTGCTGGGTCACGTACTGCTGCTGCTGGCGCTGCAGCTCGAGCTCGCGGGCAAGCGTGTACGCCGAGTAGTTGCCCGGCCACACGCGCGTGCTCCCGTGGTCGAGCGAGGCGATCTGGCTCACCGTCTCGTCCAGGAGGTAGCGGTCGTGCGACACGACGACCGCGGCGCCGTCGAAGCCCGCGAGCAGGCGCTCGAGCAGCGAGCGGCCGACCGCGTCGAGGTGGGCCTCAGGCTCGTCCAGCAGCAGGACGTCCGGCTCCTGGGCGAGGCAGGCGGCGAGTGCGATCAGCTTTCGCTGGCCGCCCGAGAGTGCGCTCGTCGGGAGCGCGAGATCCTCCTCGACGATGCCGACGTCGAGCAGCATCGCCCGTGCGCGGCCGTCGAGGCTGGGGCCTCCGGCCGCCTCCCACTGTTCCACGAGTTCTTCCTGGCGGCGGAGCACGCGCGCCATCTTCTCCAGGTCGGAGGCGAGCTCGGGCGAGCCGAGCTGCTCGGACACGCGGTGCAGCTCACGGTCGAGCTCGGCGAGATCGGGCCGGGCTGCGCGCACCGTCTCGAGCGGCGTCCGCCCGTCGCCGAGCGGATGCTGGGGGAGATAGGAGACCGTCGTGCCGCGGCGGCGGACGACCGTGCCCGCGTCGGGCTCCTCGATCCCGGCGAGCAGACGCAGCAGCGTCGACTTGCCCGAGCCGTTGGCGCCGACGATCCCCACGCGAGCGCGCGGTTCCACGAGGAAGTCGAGGCCGTCGAGAACGGTTCGGCTGCCGAACGACTTCCGGACGCCGTTCAGGCTGACAAGCGCCATCTCTGACTAGCCGGAGCGGACGACCGAGAGGACGTACTCCTCGCGGCCTTCGCGGAGCGCGTCCGCGAGCCGGACGGTGCCGGAGATACCGGCGCGGCTCGTCAGCACCTCGTAGAGGCGGTCGTCGCTCATCCCGTTCGCCCGCGAGGCGGCGATCAGCCGGGAGAGCACGGCACGAGGCTTCCCGTCGGCGCCGAACTGCCAGGCCGGGTAGAGGTAGTCCTGGCCGCCCGGCCGGCGCACGCCGAGCAGCTCGCCGCCGCGGCGCATCGCGTCGAGCCGCTGCGTGCCGACGCCGAGCCGCGACGAGAGCCACGAGCCCGAGAGCGATTCCTCCAGCAGTCGCGTCTCCACCGGCCCAATCATGCCCTCAATCGGGAGCGCGGTCACGCTCCCGGTCATGCGGGGGACAGGCGGCCGCGCCGACGCCGCGAGCCGGTGAGCGTCCAGCGGACACCCTGGACGGCCCATGCGCCGAGCGCGAGGAGCAGCAACCCGAAGGCGAGAAAGCAGATGACGAGCCAGCGCTTCATGGGTTCCAGAGTACGAAGTCGCCGTCCGTGATACATCCACCGCGACGCCGATTCGGCGTCATCCTCGCGGGTGATCTCGCCGTCCGTCAGCCGGACGAGCGCCGTCAGTCGAGCTGGGCCGCGAGGCGTTCCCAATCGGCCCTGGTGCCGCCGCCCTTGAAGTCGCCGACGGCCTCGCCCTCTGCGTCGAAGAGGATCACGTGCGGCTGGTAGTCGGCCCCGATCGACCGAGCGAGCGTCCGGTCGGGATCGTGGATCTGGGTCCAGGCCCAGCCCTTGTCAGCGAGGAAGCGTCGCGCCTCGTCCGGTGTGTCGGCGACGTTCACGCCGAGATAGGCGTACTCGGGATGGGACTCGACGAACTCTGCGTAGGCGACCGCCTCGCTCTGGCAGGTGCTTCACCACGACGACCAGACGTTGACGAAGACCGGCTTCCCGCGGAAGTCGTCGAGCGAGACCGGCTCGCCGTCCAGGTTCGTGCCGGACAACGTCCCTTCGGTGCTCCGTGGAGCGGCGTTCGGCGTCGAGCCGCCCTCCCCGGAGCCGCAGCCGGCCAGGACGAGGCTCGCGAGTGCGAGCAAGAGCAACCGTCGCGCCATGCCGAGAACGTACCCGACTATCCTTCCCGCCATGCCCGGACACTGGGAGCTGATCGCGCTCGGGATTGTGATCCTGCTGCTCTTCGGCTCCAAGCAGCTGCCTCAGATCGCGCGGAACCTCGGCCGTGGAGTACGAGAGGTCCGCGAGACGATCGTCGACGTCGATCCGCGCACCCAGATGAAGGAGCTCGAGGCCGGTCCGTCGGAGGAGCCCGCCGCGACGCCAGCGGGACGGCCTCCCCACGACGAGCGCGGAGAGCCGACCTGAGGTAGGCGGCTGTCGGGCCGCGAAAGCGGCCCCTTCAGGGGTCTTCGCGCGCAGAGCATCTGCTTCTGCGGATGCTCTGCTTGCGCCTAACGAGCACAGACGCCGACGATCGTCTCCGTCAGCGTCTCGAAGGGCTCGCTCTTCGAGAGGAAGACGGAGGCGCCGGACTCGAGCGCAGCGGCCTGCGAGAGCTTGTCGGTGTGGCCGCTGAGCACGATCACGCGCGGCGGAGGCTCGAGCGTGAGCAGGCGCCGCGTGGCCGCAAGCCCATCCAGCCTGGGCATCGACATGTCCATCAGGACCACGTCGACGGCGGCGTTCTTGGCCGCGCGAACCGCGTCGCGCCCGGTGGCTGCTGTGCCGACCACCTCGAAGCGCTCGTCCTGGCTGAGGGTCGACGTCAGCGCGTGTGTGAACAGCTCGTGATCGTCGACGATGAGGACGCGGATGGGCTGCAGCGGCAGTGCCTCGCTCACGGACGGAAACTATGGCAAGTGCGACGCGAACCGGTCGCAGTCGCCCGCGTCGTCAGCCGCCGACGACGCGCCCGTCGTCGAGTTCGATCGTCCGGTCCGCGGCTGCGACGACGATCGGATCGTGCGTGGTGACGACGGCGGTCAGCCCGCGCGTGTCCACGAGGTCGCGCAGGATCGCCGCCATGGCCTCGCTGTTGACCGAGTCGAGCTGCGACGTCGGCTCGTCCGCGAGCACGAGCGGCGCCTCCGCCACCAGGGCGCGCGCGATCGCGACGCGCTGCTGCTCGCCGCCCGAGAGCTGATCCGGGAAGTGGCGGCTGCGCAGACCGAGTCCGACGAGCTCAAGTGCCGCCCGCACACGTGAATCGCGGTCGGCGGCCGGAACGCTGCGCAGGCGCAGCGGCACCTCGACGTTCTCCGCAGCAGTCAGCTCCGCGAGCAGCCCGAAGGTCTGGAAGACGAATCCGATGCGGTCGCGCCGTAGCGCGGCGAGCCGATCGCGGCCGAGCCCGGCGAGATCGAGACCGTCCACCGAGACCGAACCGTCGCTGGGTCGGTCGAGCCCGCCGAGCAGGTTGAGCAACGTCGTCTTGCCGGCACCGGAACGGCCGAAGACGACGACGTACTCGCCCTCCGCGACGTCGAGGTCGACACCCGCGAGCGCGAGCCGTTCGTGAGGTCCGTCGCGGAAGCGCCTCGTCAGGTCGCGCGCGGAGATCACGTCTGGGGGCCTCGCCGGCCGAACTCCGGCCGCACCTCGATGCGGTCCTCGTCGAGCACGAGGCGGACGCGACCGCCGAGGCCGAGCGCCTCCACGTACTCGGGCGGCAGCTGGAGCCGGCCGGCGCCGTCGAGGACGGCGAAGTCCTCGCCCACCGCGCCCGCGGCGCGCCTGATCGTCTCCGCGCTCGTGCGGCCGTCGCGGATCGTGATCGTCCGCTCGACGGAAGCGGAGACGAGCGGGTCGTGGGTCGTCACGACCACGGTCACACCGGACGCGCTGACCGTCTGCAGCGCTGCGAAGAGCCGCCCGGAGCTCTCGCTGTCGAGCTCCGCGGTCGGCTCGTCCGCGAGCAGAACCGCCGGTGCGTTCGCAAGGGCGATGGCCACCGCGAGCAGCTGCTGCTCGCCGCTGGAAAGGCTCTCCGAGCCGGCGTCGGCGAGATCCTGGAGCCCGACGAGCTCGAGCGTGTCGGCGATCCGGACCCGCCGCTCGCGCAGGGGGGCGCCCTTGAGGAGCAGCGGGACGGCGATGTTCTCCGCCACGGTCAGGTACGGCACGACGTTCGCGGCCGTCTGCTGCCACACGAAGCCCACCGTGGTGAGACGGAACTCGCGCCGCTTCCGGTCGGGCAGCGAGGTCAGATCCCAGCCCGCCACCTCGGCCGTCCCAGCGGTCGGCGACTCGAGCCCGGCCAGGATGCTCTGGAGGGTCGACTTGCCGCTGCCCGAGGCGCCCACCACCGCGACGAGCTCGCCCGGCTCGACGAGCAGGTCGAGGCCCTGGAGCGCGACCACCTCGACGTCCTCGGTCTTGAAGACCTTGACCAGGTTCTTGCACACGATCTTGCCGTTCACGCGGCCCTCCGGTGGGAGATGACGACCGCCGCCGCGCCCACGAGCGGCAGCAGGGTGAGCGCCAGCGCGACGGCGAGCGGGGTGCCGAGCGCGACCGCATCGGCAGCCTCGAAGGCCGGCCGGACCGCCGCGAAGGCGAGAGCCGCGGCGAGTGCGCCCGCCAGCGCTCCGGCGGCGATCGGTGGCACGAACTGCGCGAGCCCGAGCGTGAGCGCGGGACGACGGCGGAGGCCCAGCGCCGCCAGGCGTCCGTCCTCCTCGGATCTCTCGCGCACGAGCACCACGACGACGACCACGATCGCAGCCGCGGCATAGGCCACGCTGAGGTAGGAGATCGCGGCCAGCGTGTCCCCGACGGTCTCGAGCAGCGGTGCGGTCGCGTCCGCGGCGCCGCCGATCGTCAGCGAGGCGAACGTCGCCACCGCGGCCGCCACCAGCGGCACGACGAGTGGAGGCGCTCCGAGCGCGCCCTGCCGTTCGATCCGCCGGAGCGCGAGCGCAGGCGCGAGATCGACCCGGCGACGCAGCTGGTTGCCGACCAGGCGGGCGACGGGCGGGAGCAGGCGCAGCGCGAGCGCCCCCACGGCGAGGACGACGAGAACGGGCGTGACGGCCGCGAGCGCGTCGAATCCCTCCGGCGCGTCCGTGCGCGTGCGCAGGGCGACGGCACCGGCGATCGCGACGGTGACGAGGGTCGCCTCGAGCGCCGCGCGCCGGCGGGCGCGGCCGTCCCTTTGCTCACGCGCGGCCACGGCATCCTGCGGCCGCGGTGCCCGTGGTGCGATGACGACCGCGATCGCGGTTGCCGCAGCCGCCGCGAGTGCGAGCCCGAGCGTGAGCCCGGCAGCGTCGAGACTCCGCGTGAGCGCGGCCGCGACGGCCAGCCCGAGGAGCGCCGCCGGCGCCACGACCGCCAGGGCGGCGAGCGCCGCGGCCACGCCTACCGAGCCGCCGCGGTCGCGGGCGAGCGTGAGGGCGCGGCGCTGTGCGGCGCCGCCGGCGAGGGCCGCTGCGACGATCACCACCAGCGCGAGGCCGAGGAACCCGGCGCCTGCGAAGGACAGGCTTGCCGACGCGACACGCTGCTGCTCGCGGAACCGCTCGAAGATCCTGCCGATCCCGGTCCTCGCCTCAGGGACGGGGGAGCCGGCCTCCGCCACGGCGCCGTAGCGCAGCTCCAACGAGCGCGCTGCCGCCTCCAGCCCGTCGAGCTCGCTCGCCTGCAGCCGGTCGGCGGCGACCCCGTAGCGCCACCGGTAGGTGAGGGGCATCACCGTGCCGGTCCGGTCGAGCAGGTCGGCGTACGCGCTCAGCGGGATCAGGCCCGAGGCGAAGACGAACCGCTGCGTGTCGGTCTCTTCGATCCGGGGCCGCAGCGAGCGCCGGTCGCCGAACCAGTACGGGCTCTCCTCCTCCCCGGCCACGATTCCGGACACGACGACGTCCGCTGCGGGGAGGAGGTCGAAGTTGAGCGTCTGGAACTGCGGCTGCCGCAGGTCCGGCTCGATCCGCAGCCGGTCGCCGACCCCGACCGAGAGCGCCTCGGCCGTCGCGGCCGTGAGCGCGAGCTCCAGGCGCCCCTCGGTCGCCGCTGCCGGCCGCCTTCCCTCGACCAGGCGGACGTGGTCGTCGAGATCCTCGTGCGCACGCAGGGTGAGGAAGCGCGTCGTGCCGGCCGGCGTCGGCGAGTCGCCGACGGAGTAGAGCGTGTACGAGGGCGTCTCGACGAGGAGCGTGCGGTCGTCGACGAGGCCGGCGAGCTCCGCCGGCACGGTGCGCAGGCGCGCGGTGCTCGTCCCGGAGAGTCTCGCCACCGGCAGACGTGCCGACTGCACGACTTCCACGTCGCGCTCGCGGGGAGAAGAACGTGCGGCCTCCTCACGCAGCGCGTCGTCCTGAGCCTCCGAATAGAGAGGAGGGAGCGAGGCGACCGCCGCGGTCGAGACGGCCACGACGAAGAAGAGCCCGCCGGCCCAGCGCAGGTCGGCGCGCAGGCCGCGGAGCGCCAGCAGGCGCCAGCCGTCGAGTGTCACCGGGCCCTCAGCTCGGCGGCGATCGACGCGCGCCCCGCGCCGCGCGCGCGCAGGGAAGCCTCGATCAGGATCGCGGCCAGCGCTCCCGCGGCGAGAATCCCCACCGTCGCCCAGGGGATCGCGACGCTCGGCTGGGGGACCGCCGCTCGTCCGGTCTCGGTGAATGCGACCGCCGGGAGGACGAGCACGGCGAGCGCCACGCCGATGCCCACGCCGATGGCGGCTGCGAGCACGGCCAGGGCGGCGTCCTCGAGCACGATCATCGCCTGGGCACCGCGCCGCTCCAGCCCCAGGCCGCCCAGGAGGGATGCGTCGGCGATGTGCTTGCGGCGTCGGGCGGCGCCCGCGACGGCGAACGCGGCGACCGCGAACAGCGCCGCGGCCAGCGAGCCCAGCCAGAGTGCGCCGGAGGTCGCGACCGCGAGCGGGTTGTTCGCGAGCGAGCGCTCGAGCGGCTCGCGGGCCGTCACTTGCTCCACGCCGAGCGGCGGCCGTCCGAGCGCCGCGGTCGTGGCTGCGACCGGGGCGGAGCCGAGCTCGAGCGCCCAGAAGTCGGGTCGCGCGACCTCTCGCTCGCTCTCGTACTGCTGGGCGAAGAGCGTCGGCAGGTCGGTGACGAGGAAGCTGTCGCCTTCGGTCGCCGCGGCGAAGTTCGTCAGTGAGCCGATCAGCTCGACGCGGCGCCCGCCTCCGACCTCGACCACGTCTCCGATGCGGGCTTGCAGCGAGTCGAGCAGACCGGTTCCCGCGATCGCGGGCAGCAGCCGGGAGGGTGGCCGGCCGGGCTGCAGGACGACGGTCGTCGCCGTCCGGTCGTTGTCCGCCGCGCCCGTGTCCAGCTGCAGCTCGAGGCCGGGCCCGGGTGCGACGGTCGTCCCGGCTGCGGCCACGACCGAGGTCAGCGGGAGCAGCTCGGCCCGCCACTCCTCCCGGTCGACGACCGGCGAGGTCACCTCGACGGTGAGGCTGCGCGGTGCGAACGCAGGCACGTCGTAGCCCAGCTCGAGCGCGGCGAGCCGCAACGGACGACGCGGCTCCGGTGCGAGCTCGACCGAGAGCTCGGTCTCGCCGTTCTCCCGCAGCGGGCCTGCCGGGAGCCGGTAGTGCACGCCGTCGGCGTCGCTGACGACGACGGCGAGCGAGGGAGCAGGATCGACCGACTGCTCACGCGTGCCCTCGAAGAACGAGAACGTCGGCGGCGGCTCGAAGTCGGCCGGAAGGGGCTCGAGCGTGACGCGGGCCGTGAGCGCGAGCTCTTCCGCGTCGTCCGGGATCGGAGCTCCGGCAGCAGGTGGACGCCGCGCCGCGAGCTGTTGGAGCAGCTCCTCCTGGCGGTCCGCCGTTCGCCCCACGGGGGTGACCGTGCTGCGCGCGGCGTCGACCGCGATCAGGGGAACCGGCTCGCCCCCGACCTGAAGGCTCTCGACCGCGAGGGGCGAGACAGACTCGACGCCGGGAGTGGCCGCGAGCGCGCTGGAGCGGCCGAGCGGGGGATAGGAGTCGGAGCGCCGGTCGTCCGGCACGAGGACGTCGGCGGCGGCCATGAGCGCGGCGCGCTCGCGTTGCGTCTCCTCCCAGGTCGTCGCGTACGCGGCGGCAAAGGTGCCGATCGCGAGCGCGGCCACGAGCAGGACTGCCGCCGGCCGGTGCTCCTCGGCAGTGCGTGCGAGGCGGCGCGCGGCGAGCGCCGGAACCGCGCTCGGACGTCGCGCAGCCGCGCGGGCGAGGAAGGCGAGCGTCGGCGGCAGGAGGCGACCGGCGAGAACGGCCCCGGCGAGGATCCCGATCGCAGGGACGGCGACGAGCAGCACGTCGAGCTCGCCGTCACCTGCAACGACCGGTGCTCCTTCCGCTCGCAGCTGCCACAACGCGACCCCGGCTGCCACGAGGAGGGCGATGTCGAGCCCGGTCCGGGCGAAGAAGCCGGGTCGGTTCGCTCGCGCGTCCGTCGCTTCGCCGCGCAGCGACGGGAGGACGAGCGCAGCGAGACAGGCGACTGCGCCCAGGATCGCCAGGGCGTAGGGCAGCCGACCGACCTGCGGTTCGAGGTCGAGGTGGACCGAGGCGAGCGGGCCGACTGCCGCCACGAGCTCGATCGCGAGGAGGGCGACCCAGGGCGCGGCGAGCGCCGCCAGCACGGCGAGCGCCAGCGCTTCAACGGCCGAGGCCAGCGCCAGCGAGCGCGGCTGCGCGCCGCGGGTCAGGAGCAGGCTGTCCTCGCGACGCCGCCGCCGCCGGATCAGCGCGGCGATGAAGATCAGGCCATAGGCCGCGAGGAGCGCCAGCTGCGCGAGCGGGACGAGCACGCCCGTGCGCGCCACCCCGACCTCGCGGCGGGCCTCCTCGAGCAGGCTGTCGAGGCCCGTCGAGACGACCGGCGGCGCGATCCCGCGCGGAACGCCCTCGCGGAGCTGCTCCTCGAGGCCCTCGACGGCGCTTTCGTCGTCGCTGAGCTCGCCGACGTCGAACGCACCTGCGGCGGGGCGGGTGCGCCAGCTCGCGCGAAAGCGCTCGGCCGTCTCGCGCAGCGCCGGCTCCGCGACGACGAGCGGCCCGTAGGTGGGCACGTCCTGCCCGCGCACGCCGTCGAGGGCGAGCTCGTCGTTCCACCAGATCGCGGCCGCCGGGTCGGCGACGTCGTACTCGCCCACGATCCGGGCCGAGACCGGCTCGACCGTCTGCGTCCCCTCCAGCGCGACGGTGGAGCCAACGTCGAGTCCCGTCGCAGCGCCAGCCTGAGCCGAGACGACGGCCTCGAGCTGTGCCGCATCCGCCTCCGGCCAGCGTCCCGTGCGCAGCGTCGCGTGGCGTTCGATGCCGTCGAAGAACGCGAGCACGTAGCGCCGCCCGTCGCTCGAGGCGACCGAATCGGACTCGGCGACGCGGTGGATCGGGGCCGTGCCGGGCAGCGCGCGTCGCAGCTCCCCGACCACACGCTCCGACGTCGCTTCGTAGCCGTCGGCATCGGCGCGACTCGTCACGTCGACGCCGGCCTCCACGGCGTCCGCGTCCGCGAGCTTCCGTTCGAGGCCCGCCTGCGCGGCCGCTCCCGCGTACATCGGTGCGGCCGCGAGCAGCGTGGCCGCGAGCAGGATCGCGCCGAACGAGACGGCGACGAGCGGCCACACGGCGAGCGTCCGCTTCGCGATCAGCCGCCACGGCCCTGGCGGCCTCACCGCTCCGACCCCCGTTTCATCCGACAACACGTTAGTGGTCCCGCAGCGAGCACGGGCGAAGCCCGCGCTCGCGCGAAGTCAAGAGCTGCGTGTCATGGGCGAGCCATGCCACGGCAAGACCCCTGAAGGAGGCCGCGTTCCGCGGCCTCACTTGGTGACCGGCAGACCGCTTGTGTGCTCGCTTCTCTCGCGCATACAGCACTTGCAAATGAGCTGGTCGGGGTCGCGAAGCGGCCCCCTTCAGGGATTTGGCCGTGGGGATGTCTACGACATCCCCACGCAGCTTCTGACTTTGCGCGTGCACGGGCTCTGCCCGTGCACGCTTGCAGCCAGTGGAGCGTGCCGGGATCGAACCGGCGACCTCCGCGTTGCAAACGCGGCGCTCTCCCAGCTGAGCTAACGCCCCAAACCGGCCGTCAGTGTAGAGGAGGGGAGGGGCGCCCGCCGTGGCGGACGCCCCTCCCGAGTGCCTAGCTGAAGCGGAAGTACGCCACCGAGCTGCTCGCTCCCTCGATCTGGAGGGTCAGCCGGCGGCAGGTGCCCGCCCAGGCACCGTCCGTCTTCCAGTTGACGTGGTACTCGTTCCCCTTCTTCGTTGCCTTGCCGTTCGTCTGGATCGGCGTCGGTGCTGCGGTCGACCTGAGGCTGTCGCAGTTCACCGGCTCCGACACCAGCGTCACGTCCTGCCCCGGTGCGAGCCCCGTGATCGAGTACTTCACGGGCACCGTGTCACCCGCGTCGCGCTCGTTCAGGGTCGGTGCCGCCTGGATCGGCGGGCGGAACGAGCTCGCCGTCGCCGAGCAGGTCGCGGGAACCGTGAAGTCCTGCGAGTTGTCCGTCCGGCTGGTCGAGAGCCCCTGTACGGCTCCTGTGCCGAGGCCTCGCTTGGCGAAGCCACGCCAGATCTCGCAGTAGTTCGCACCGCCGGTCAACGCCTGGTCGGCATCGAGGATCGCGTCGCGGCCGTCGACGAAGCCGGGACCGCACGGCTGGAACTTCAACCCGTCGATGACCAGCTGGATGGCGAGGTTGTTGCCCCCGGTGTACCAGTCCGCGTACACGTTCGGGTTGTAGCCGTACTTCTCGACGAGGTTCCAGTAGACCTCCCAGAGCATCGTGTTCCAGACGTACCCGACGCCGTGCGGCTGGGAGATGTTGACCGTGTCCTTGATCGAGTCGTACGTCGACGGGTTGACGCTCGTGTCGGTCGAGTACGGCGTCGGGCGGATGCCCGGCCCGTCGGCCGGCTGGAAGCTCACGTACGAGCCGACACCACGCGCCGTCGTGGCCGTGTCGGAGGGGCTCGTCGTCAGCACGAGGGCGAAGTAGTCGCTCCAGCCCTCGCCCATGTGCTCGAGGTGCACGTTCGAGTTCAGGCAGCCGATCACGCTCGGGCCGCCGGTGAGGCGGTTCGAGATGCCGTGGCCGTACTCGTGGGCGATCACGCCGTTGTCGAGATCGGAGTCGCGGTCGGGCACGCCGCCCGTCCCGTCCGAGATCGTGACGACGTTGCCCACGCTCGGCCGGAGCGTGTTCCCGTCCTCGAGCGTGACCATCACCGACGGGATCGTGATCGACGGATCGGCTCCGCCCATCGCGGTCGCCGGCCCGGCGATGTTGTTCGCCACGATCACCATCAGCGCTCCGAGATCCTCGGCCTTCTTGACCTTGCCGACGAACGCGCACGTGCCGCGGTCGATCAGCGCGATCTTGCCGGCCGGGTTCGCGAGATACGGGTCGAGCGGGATCGGCAGCGCGCTGCCGATCGGGTAGGCCGGGTCGCACCCGCGCCCGATGTAGACGACCTCACCCGTGATCGGGCCCGTGGTGACAAGGCTCTCGCCGAAGCCGGCCATGGGGCCGAAGAACGTCCGCCCGGCGAGGGGGCCGCTGTTGACGACGATCGGGTTCGGGGCCGACGAGCGCCACTCGAACATCTGCATCCGCGGCCGGATGCCGTCGACGTCCGTGCCGAAGTTGGCGTTGTTGCGGCCACTGCCGTCCTGCGCTTCGGCGCGGACGTAGTCGTTGCCCAGGCCGAGCCCGGTGTAGTTCGTCTGCTGGAAGTTCCCCGACACCTCGTCGAAGCCGTAGTTCTGCATGACGTCGTGGATGATGTTGTTCCAGTAGAAGAGGTTCGTGACGAAGGCGGCCTGAGAGTCCAGCGGCCGCGCGCCCAGGTCGAGCGCGAAGTCGAAGGTCAGGCTCGGCCCGCCGTTCGGGTCGCTACCCGGATCCGCCACGTTGTTGTTGTCCCGGTCGGCGTACGCGTGGACGTTGTTGCCGCGCGTGACCGTGAACTCGGGCCCTGCGACGCCGTTCGTGTCGTGCCAGCCGAACGGGGACGCGCTCGGGTCGGCCGGATTCTGGACGAGCACCCGGCCGCCGTCGCTCGGGCTCTCCATCGGAATCGGGAAGACGCGGTAGCTCGCGTTGTCCGTCGCCGGGAAGGTCGGCAAATCGGTCGCCGTCGCCGACGACGGGGCCACGGCCTCCCCAGTTGCCTTCGCGTCCTCGTGGATGATCAGGTCGACCTGCTCGAGCACGGCTCCGGTCTCCGCGTCGACGAAGGAGTTCCACCAGTGGTCGGCCTCATTGAGCCGGACGCTCCAGGCGAGCCGGACGGCGCCGTCGGTCGGAAGCCAGACGAGCTCCGCCTCGATCGCGCCCTCGGCGATCCCGCCGTGGGAGATCGTCGTCTTCTCCGACGCGCTGCCGCGCCGGTTCAGCACCTCCAGCGGTTTGGTCGGCTTCAGGCCGAGGTTGCCGGCAGCGGCCCTTGCAGCCTCCACGGCAGCCTTGCGGGCACTTTGCCCGCCGGCACGTGCGGCGAGGTCGGTGACGAAGCGGTTGCCGGCGCTGATCACGGAGCCGTCGCGTGCGACGTTCACGTTCACCAGAGCGCCGTAGACGTCGATCCCCTTGTGCTGCTGCTGGAGATACACGTGCGTGACGCCGTTGTGCTCGCTGAAGACGGAGTCGCTGACGGCGACGTCCTTGACGTCGGAGCCGCTCAGTCCGAGCTCCTGCTTGTGGTCCTTCACGTAGCCCAGTGCCACCTTCGTCGCGTCGCTGCGCGCGCCCGACATCGCCCCCGAGGCGACGACGAGGCACGTGAGAGACGCTGCGGCAACAGCTCGGGCCAGAGCCCTGCGAGAGATCATGGAGCCTCCCTGATGTGTTCCCCCTCGGCCGAGACCCTCGCCCCGGCCATGACGCGGCGAGTCTAAGCGCTGCGCCTGGGGAGGTCTAGTGCAGCGGCTCGTCCGGTGCGGGCTGCCGGAGCCCGCGCTCGAGCGAGCGCAGGCCGTCGCTGAAGGTCTGAGTCGACGCTCCGCGGCGCGAGCCTTGCTCGAGCCTGCGGATTCGTGCCTCCAGCTCGTCGATTCCCGGGCTTGCAGGCACTTCCAATGCTGCGACCGCCCGCTCGCGTGCGGCGAGCGCCGCTTCGCGCTCGGCGAGCGCGTCGCTGCGCGCTGCGAGCTCGACGTGGGTGCGGGCAAAGGCTTTCTCGGCCTCCCGCAGCTCCTCCAGCTTGGCCTCGAGCCGGGCAAGCTCGTCACTGTCGGCCTGCTCGTCGGCGTTCTCGGGCTCGTTCGGCGCGGCGGTGCGCTCGTCGAGCTCGGCTGCGCGGGCGTCGAGCTCCGAGGTCCGGGCGTCGAGCACGGCCGCGCGCGCGTCGAGCTCCTCTGACCTGACCATGAGCTCCTCTGACCTGACCGTGAGCTCCTCCGACCGGGCCGCGAGCTCGTCCGCGCGGGCATCGAGCTCCTGCTCGCGCGCGGCGAGCTGTTTCGCCGCGGCTGCGTCGCTGGCTGCCGTCGCCTCCGCTACCGCTGCCTGGGCATCCGCCGGCTCGGCTGGTGCCGACTCCGACACTGCGGGCTCCGCGGCGGCAGCGTTTTGCTCGAGCGCCAGTTCGCGGGCGTCGAGCTCCGCTGCGCGCGCGTCAAGCTCCGCCCGGCGCGCGTCCAGCTCGGCTCGCTCCTTGTCTCCGCCCCGCTCGGCGCGCGCGACCTTCAGCTCGGCGAGGCGGGCACGGGCAGCTTCGACGCGGGCGCCGCGGGAATCGACCCCTTCGAGCTTCGCTTCTCGCCGCTCGACCCGCTCCAGTGCCTGCGCGAGCTCACGCTCGCGCAGCTGGACGTTGGCCACTCGCTCCGCGAGCGCGCGCTTCAGTGTCGCCAGCTCCGCCGCGGCCTCCAGGCGCTGTCGTTGCAGCGCCGCGCGCTCCGACTGGGAGTCGGAGGGTTCGTCACCGCGCGCGGGGAGCTTGAACCGGCTCAAGGAGCCGGATCGTACTCGTCTAGGCGGCGCGCTCCAAGCGTTCCTCCGCACGAGCGCGGCGCACGATCTCGTCACGCTCGCCGAACCGAATGCGTGCGCGCTCGGCCCGGTGTTCGTCCCACAGCCCCTGGAGACGCTCGTCGATCTGCTTGATCTCTTCCCGCACCGACTCGTTGCGCCCCTGAGAGAGCAGGTTCCACAGCTCGGTCCGCTGCTCGCTCAGAACTTCGATCTCGGCGTGGATGTTCGCAATCGTTTTCATGCTCTTGAAAACGTGGCGTCGGACGCCGGGATTCCCTACTCCTCGCGGCTGAACAAAAACACAACAATTACGGCCGCTCCGACGACGCCGGCCACGATCGCGAGCACGTACAGCGCTTCCACCATCAGTCGTACCCGAGCTCCGCGATCCGGTCCTCGTCGAAGCCGAAGTAGTGCGCCAGCTCGTGCAGGACGGTGATCCGGATCTCCTCCTCCAGCTCACGGGGATCGGTGAACGTCTCGGTGAGCGGCAGCCGGAAGATCGCGATCCGGTCGGGCAGCTCGCCGTGGCCGCCGCTGCCGCGCTCGGGCAGGGGGATCCCCTCGTACAGGCCGAAGAGGTCCGGGTCGTCGGGATGCTCGTCCTCGACGACGACGGCGATGTTCACGAGCGCGCGGGCGAGCTCGGGCGGAACGCGGTCGAGCGCCGCGCGGACGTGCTCCTCGAAGGTCTCCCGGTTCAATAGCCCGCCCGTAGCGGCCGCCGGATCGCGACGATCTTCACCAGCAGCGCTCCGAAGACGAAGCCGCCGACGTGGGCGAAGAACGCGACGCCGCCGCCGGACTGCGGTTGCTCGAGCGAGGAGCCGCCGGACAGGATCTGGAGGACGAACCAGAGCCCGAGCACGAGTACCGCCGGCACCTCGCGCACGACGAAGAAGAAGAGCGTGAGGATGCGGGCGCGGGGAAGCAGCACCAGGTAGGCGCCGAGCACGGCGGAGATGGCGCCGCTCGCCCCGAGGTTCGGGATGGTGGCGTCCGCGCCGTTCGCCACCGACAGTGTCACGAAGGTCTGGAGCGCAGTCGCCGCGAAGCCTCCGCAGAGGTAGAAGACCAGATAGCGCACGTGCCCGAGCGCGTCCTCGACGTTGTTCCCGAAGACCCAGAGAAAGAGCATGTTGCCGAGCAGGTGCCCCCAGCCGCCGTGCATGAACATCGACGTGAACGCCGTCAGCCACCAACCCTGTCCGACCTGCAGGCACTCGTCGACCACCTCGCAGGGGTGGTACGCGAGGTCGTCCACCGATCCCTGCAGATCGGGGAGCTGATAGAGCGTCCAGACGAGCACGTTCGTGAGGATCAGGCCGTACGTGACCCACGGACGCGTCCGCGTCGGCACGTTGTCGCGGAGCGGCAGCACGCGGCGCGATGCTATCCCGCGCGTTAGAGTCGCGCCGATGGCCCGCTTCCCGCATGCGCTCAACGAGCAGGTCGGCAACGAGTTCGGCGCCTCGCAGCAGTACGTTGCGATCGCGGTCCACTACGACGCGCTGACCCTGCCGCAGCTCGCCGCGCACTTCTACCGCCAGGCGGTCGAGGAGCGCAATCACGCGATGATGCTCGTGCAGTACCTGCTCGACGCCGGCGAGTCGGTGGTCGTGCCCGGGGTGGAGGCTCCCCAGACCGACTTCGCCGACGTCGTCGAGCCCGTCCGCCTCGCCCTCGAGCAGGAGCGGCGCGTCACGGAGCAGATCGCGACGCTCGTCCAGCTCGCCCGCGAGGAGGGCCAGCTCGTCGGGGAGCAGTTCCTGCACTGGTTCCTGCAGGAGCAGCGCGAGGAGGTCTCCTCGATGTCCGCGCTCCTCGCGGTCGTCGAGCGCTCGCGCGACAACGTGATGCTGATCGAGGAGTACCTCGCCCGCGAGGCCGGCGAGTCGACCCTCGAAGCCGGCGCGCCACCGGCGGCCGGCGGCGCACTCTAGCTAGCCGCAGCGAGCACGGGCACAGCCCGCGCTCGCGCCTAGTCAAATTCTGCGTTGGCATGGCCAGGCCATGCCAACGGCAAGACCCCTGAAGGGAGCCGCTTCTCGGCTCCACCCGCTCAATGGTCGGACCGATTCTCTAGGCGGTTGCCGGCAGCGCTGCGCGAAGCTTGTCGGCGACGGCCTCGAGCTCGATCGGGGCGCCGGTCACGTCCTTCAGCAGCTCGTCCGCGGTCGGCTTCTGGCCGAGCGACCAGAGCTCGCGCAGGAGCGACCCGGCCTCGCGGCGCCGGAACCAGTCGCTGCCGAACTCCTCGCGCAGGAAGGTCGAGAGCTGTGCTTCGAACGCCCACGAGCGCAGGTACGAGGTGACGTAGTAGCCCGAGTCGATGTCGGCGAGATAGTCCGTCTCGCTCGGCTCGACCTTGAGCGCGTCCCCCAGCAGCTCGACGTAGCGCGAGCGCATCGTGGTCGGGTCGGCCGCCTGGTGGAACTCGATCTCGTAGAGCAGCTTCGCGGAGTAGCGGCGGACGAAGAAGAGCAGGTGCGCCGCGCCCTCCTCGGCGAACTCGCGGGGGCGCGCGAAGTCGAGCATGCGCGTCAGCCAGGCGCGGTCGCCGATCAGGTGCTCGAAGAGCATCGCCCACCCTTCGGTGACGGCGTTGTCCCCGAGGCGCTTCTCCTCCAGCATGAGGTCGGGCGACGTGAAGGCGAAGTGCTCGGTGTGCCCGGCCTCGTGGAAGAGCGCCCGCCAGTCGTCGGGCCCGCCCATCGGCTGGATCACCAGCATCACCTTCTCCGGGATCTCGATCGGCGCGCAGAACGCGCGCGGCGACTTCGTGGGGCGCTCCTCGACGTCCAGGTGAACGTTCTCCTGTGCATCGAGGTCGATGCCCAGGTCGGCGAGCGTCGCGCGCAGCGCGGGCAGCATCCGGTCGCCGGGGAACGCGGCGTCCCAGTTCGAGCCGCGGAAGAAGCGGCGCACGTCCCACCGCTGCGCCTCACCGAGGCCGATGCCGACGTGCTCGCGCAGTGCGCGGTCCATCGACTCCTCGTACAGCCGCTCCGTCCCGTCGAGGAAAGCGCGGCACTGTGCCGCCAGGCCCTCGAGGTCGAAGCCGAAGCGGTCGCGGTAGAGCTCGAAGTAGTCCTTCGCCCCGAGCGCGCGCACGCCACGCTCGGCCGTCTCGACGGCGTCGAGGTAGAGCGGGTTCAGGTGCTCGTCGGTGAGCGCGTTCCGCGCCTCCTCCAGGCGTTCGCGCGTGGCACGGTCGGCCGTGTTCGCGATCGTCGGCGGCAGCATCCGGTAGCCGACCGTCTCGCCGTCGTGCGGCGTCTCCAGCGTCGTCTCCAGCTCGGCGACACGCTCCGCGTGCTCGCGCGTGAGCTCGCCGAGGTAGCCCTCGCAGCCGAAGCGGTAGAGCTCCAGGTTCTCGCGACCCCGCACCGCCGTCCCCAGCTGCTTCACCGTCTCGACGTCCGTGAGGTTCGCGTGCCGCTCGTAGATCGGACGCAGGTCGAAGTCGGACTTGAGGCCTGCGTAGTGGCGGTAGTACTCGTCGTCGAGCTCGGCGATGAAGCGGTCGGCGCCGGCGCGGTAGCCGTCCAGCTCGCGGTCGCTCGGCGTCTGCTCCTGGGACGGGGCCTCGCTCACTCGCCCTAGGATACGCGCCGTGCGCGAGTTCACCGTCACCACCGAGCGCCGGAGCCAGCTGCTCGACATCACGAGCAGCGTGCGCGAGGCGCTGGGGGAGCTCGACGGCGCCGCGGCCGCCCTCGTCTACGTCCCGCACACCACAGCGGGCGTCGCGATCAACGAGCACGCCGACCCTGCAGTGGCGCGCGACTTCGAGACGGCGCTGGAGCGGATCGTCTCCGAGGACTGGCCCTGGGAGCACGTCGAGGAGGGCGAGGAGAACGCGCCCACGCACATCCGCGCCGCCTTCATGGGCTCGGACGTGCTCGTACCCGTCCGCGACGGCGCACTCGCGCTCGGCACCTGGCAGGGCATCTTCCTGTGCGAGTTCGACGGCCCCCGCCAACGAACGGTGTACGTGACGGCTCTGCATTGATCGACGTCGAGGGGCTGAGCAAGCGGTTCGGGAAGACCCAGGCAGTGGCCGGGCTCAGCTTCCGCGTGGAGCCCGGCACGATCACGGGCTTCCTAGGGCCGAACGGGGCCGGCAAGTCGACCACGCTGCGCGCGGTGCTCGGGCTCGTGCACCCGGACGCGGGCGCCGCGACGGTGCTCGGCGTCCCCTACCGCCAGCTCGACCGGCCGCTCCACCGGGTCGGCGCGGTGCTGGAGGCGAGCGAGGTGCATCCGGGCCGCTCGGGGCGCAACCACCTTCGGGTCCAGGCCGCCGCCGCGGGCTTGCCCGCCTCGCGCGTCCAGGAGGTCCTGGAGCTCGTCGAGCTGAGCGCTGCCGGGAAGCGCCGCGTCAAGGGCTACTCGCTCGGGATGCGCCAGCGGCTCGGGCTTGCGACCGCGCTCCTCGGCGACCCGGAGGTACTGGTGCTCGACGAGCCCGCGAACGGCCTCGATCCGGCCGGGATCAGGTGGCTGCGCGACTTCCTCCGCTCGCTCGCGGCCGAGGGCAGGACGATCCTCGTCTCCAGTCACGTCCTCTCCGAGGTCGCCCAGACGGCGGATCGCGTCGTGATCATCCACCGCGGCAAGCTGATCCAGCAGGCCTCGATCGCAGAGGTGCTCGCGGGGGCGAAGGGCGCCACCCGGGTTCGCAGCCCGGAGGCGTCCCGGCTGCGCGAGCTCCTCACCGCCCAGGGGATCGACGTCACCGAGATTGACGGCTCGACCCTCGCAGCCAACGTCCCGCCCGAGCGCATCGGCCAGATCGCCGCCGCCAACAGCATCGTGCTCCACGAGCTCACCGTCGAGAGCGCCACGCTCGAGGAGGTCTTCCTCGAGCTGACCGGCGGGGAGACGACCCAGTGATCGCGCTCGTGCGCTCGGAGCTGCTGAAGATCCGCACGACGCGCGGCTGGTACGCCTACCTGGTGGTGATCGTCCTGCTGGCCGGGATCTCGGTCGCCGCGGCGATCGGCTCGACGGAGGACTCGCGGCGCGGCGATCTCGACTTCCAGGTCGATTTCATCGAGGCCGCGGGCTTCGCGGCGCTGCTGGCGATCATCCTCGGGATCACGGCGGTGACGACGGAGTTCCGCCACGGCACGATCACGCCGACGCTCCTGGCCGAGCCGGTCCGCGAGCGTGTGCTGGCCGCCAAGGCGATCGCAGTCACGCTCGTGTCCCTGCTCTTCGACGTGATCGCCCTCGCCGTGATCGCCGCCGTCGCGCTGATCTGGCTCTCGATTCTCGGCGCCGACATCCACCTCGCTTCCGGCGACGTCGGAACGCTCGCCGCGCAGACGCTCCTCGGCGCCGTGCTCTGGGGCTTGATGGGAGTCGCGGTGGGGTCCCTCGTGCAGAGCCAGGTGGCGGCACTCGTGGGCACGCTGATCTGGATCTTCGTCGCCGAATCGCTGCTGTGGGGTCTCTTTGCACTCCTCGACGTGGACGGCGCCGTCTCCTACCTGCCCTTCCAGTCGCTGGACGGTGCCGACGGCACCGGCGGGGAGGATCTCCTCTCGTACGGGCCTGCGGTCGCCGTCGCGTGTGGCTGGATCGCGTTGATCGGCGCTGCGGGAACACTCCGGACCCGCCGCCGCGACATCACCTGACGCGTACCCTGGCGGGATGGCCGCTCCGGTGCGCAGAGACGACGAGGTCGAGCTCCAGGTCGACTCGCTCGCCTACGGCGGCAACGGCGTCGCTCGCCTGAACGGCTTCGTCGTGTTCGTACGCCGTGGTTTGCCGGGCGATCGCGTGCGCGCGCGGGTGACGAAGGTCAAGCGCGGGTTCGCCGAGGCGCTCGCGACCGAGATCCTCGAGCCGTCCCCGCAGCGCGTCGACGCTCCCTGCGCCCACTATCCGGCCTGCGGCGGCTGCCGCTTCCAGGATCTCGACTACGCGGTGCAGGTCGCCTCGAAGGAGGCGCAGGTCCGCGATGCGCTCGTCCGCATCGGTGGGATCCCCGACCCGCCGCTCGAGCCCATCGTCCCGGCGGCCTCGGCTTTCTTCTACCGGAACAAGATGGAGTACTCGTTCACGCAGACGCCATCGGGGCCTGCGCTCGGCTTCCACAAGGCCGGCCGTTGGGACGAGGTGCTGGAGATCGAGAAGTGCTGGCTCACGACCGACCTCGGCAACTCGATCCGCAACGCGGTGCGTGACTGGGCGCGTGAGGAGAATCTCGTCGCCTACGAGCAGGCCGAGCACACCGGCTACCTGCGCCACCTCGTCGTGCGCGAGGGCCGCAACACCGGCCAGGTGCTCGTGCTGCTCGTGACCGGGCCGGGCGAGAAGTTCGAGACCGCCTACTTCGTCGAGGTGCTGCGCCGCTTCCCCGAGGTGCGCTCGATCCACTGGGCGGTCAACGACGGCCCGTCCGAGGTGACGAACCTGCCTACCACCCTGCTCTGGGGCGAGGACGCGATCGAGGAGGAGATCCTCGGGCTGCGCTACCGCGTCCGGCCGAACGCCTTCCTGCAGACGAACACCGAGATGGCGGAGCAGCTGTACTCGCTGGCAATCGAGTACGCGGCCCTGACGGGCAACGAGACGGTCTACGACCTCTACTGCGGCACCGGCACGATCGGCCTGGCGCTGGCTGCGAACGCGCTCACCGTCTGGGGCGTCGAGATCTCGGAGGAGGCGGTGGCCTGTGCGCTCGAGAACGCCGACCTGAACGGCATCTCCAACGCCGCCTTCTTCGCCGGCAACGTCGGCCAGTCGATCGAGGAGCTGGCCGAGCGCGCCGGCCTGCCGGACGTGGTCGTCGTCGACCCACCGCGGGCCGGTCTCGCGGGCAAGGCGCTGAAGCGGACCGGGAGCCTGGGCGCGCAGCGGATCGTCTACGTCTCCTGCAACCCGACCACGCTCGCCTCCGACGTGAAGGTGCTGCGTGCGGAGCACGGCTACGAGCTGATGCGGGCGCGGCCGGTGGACATGTTCCCGCACACACCGCACATCGAGACCGTCGCGCTGCTCGAGCGGACTTAGAGGCTCTAACGTAATGACACCTCGTCGCTGGGGTGCGATGGGTGGTGCGAGGCAAGGACGCAGGGAGCGCCGATATGCAGACATATCGACGCGACGAGGACGCCGCATCGCGCCGCCCAGCGTGCCCCAGCGGCTCAGAGTTTCATTGCGTTAGAGCCTCTTAGCGCCAGATCGCGCCGAGCCGGTCGGTGTGCTCCGGCGGGAACGCCCGTGCGTCCCCTCGCGTGTAGCGGGCGGCGGTCCACGCGCCCACAGCCGCGTCGAGCAGGTCGACCTCCGGGACGCCGTGCACCGCCTCCGGCAGCTCGATCCCCGCACCAGAGAGCAGCGCGCGGCGCCTCGCCAGCCCCTCGGCGGTGTGCTTCGACTCGCCGAGCGGCGCGCCGGCCAGCTCGCAGAACGACACCTCGGGGTGCATCTCGACGATCCGCTCGTCGCCGCCCGCATGCTCGTGCACCTCCAGCAGCTTCTGTCGGAGCCCGAACGCCTGCTGCGAGATCCCCTTGCCGGTGATCGTGCGTGCCAGCTCGTTCGCCTCGGCGAACGTCCGGGCCTCGAGCGCGGCACGGGGTGGGGTCGTGAAGACGCTGCTCGCGCGGCCGCCGACGAAGGCGCGCGCGCCCGAGTCGGCCCGGCGCGCGCCGCGCCCGCTCGGGTCGATCGGGATGTCGACGGCGATCACCTGTGCCCGGAGCGCCAGCACCTCGGCGAAGGTGGCATGGGTGGAGACCTCGACGTCGCCGCTCGGGTCGACCGAGACCGCCACCCAGCCCTTGCGGTAGCCGTCGACGCCCGCGACCACCACCTCGGTCTCGATCCGCGCGCCGCGCGTGCGGGCGGGCGCGCCCGAGCGGGACGGCGTCGCCTCGTCGGCGCAAAAGCCGAGCACGACGAGCCGGGCGAGAGCCTCGTTCAGCTCCTCCGCGCTCCCCAGCGCGAGGTCGGCGACCGTGAGGCCGTCCTTGTCTCTCAGCAGGATCCGCCCGGAGCGCGCACCGCTCGGCTGTGGGTGAAACTCGAGCGTGAGGTCGAGCCGGGCGTCGTGCAGGGCACGGCGAACGTGCTCGTCGAGGGAGTCGAGGCTGTCGCGGTCGGCCATCGTCGCCCGGAGACTAGAGCTCTACCGTCGTTCCCGCTTCAGCCGCTCGACCGTCGCGTCGTCGGCGGCGAGCTGCTCGGGATGAACCGAGTCGCGCAGTGTGGGGGTCTCGTCGTAGGGGACGACGACGAGGCCGAAGGCGAGGTCGTGCACCTCCGCCGGGACGGGCTCGGCGCCGTCGAGCGTCAGCTCGCCGCGGTCGGGCGGGACGAGCTGCACGGCAGCGTTCCGCGGCGGCCGCTCGCGCGTGAGCAGGACGACGCGCTCGTCCGTGCGCTCGAGCACGTCCGCGTCGAGATCGAACATCAGCGCGTCCGTGCGGCCGTAGATCCGGACGGGCGCGCGTCCGCGGCGGCGCAGCGCCCGCCAGATCAGGTCGATGTTGGCCACCAGGAAGCCGATGCAGATGGCCGGCAGCGCGGGGAGGCCAGCGACGTCAGTCGTCGCCGCCAGCACGAGGGTCACGCCGAGGAGCGTGGTCATCGCCACCCAGGTCGCGGCCACGCGCAGGCCGAAGCGCTCCGCGGCGCCGAGGAAGACCGCGAAGAAGAGGATGTCGGGCGGGCCGAGGTTGGCGGTGCTGCCCTCGCCCGGGATCCGGAACGCGACCGACACGTCCTCGAACACACCGGGCTCGTTCTCGACGATGTGCCCGGTCGGCCCGCGCCAGACGGAGAGTGCGTCGACGGCCGGGATCACCGCCGCGACGAGCACGGCCCAGGCGACGGTCTCGAAGAAGCTGAGGAACCAGAAGCCGAGCGCAACGAGGGCGTAGAGCTTGGCGAGATTGAAGAGCACGTCGAGCTCGGCGAAGTGGAAGCCGACGGCGAGCACGGCGAGCGCGAGGCCGACGGGCAGGAGCCCGCGGGCGCCCAGGTAGGGGAGTGCGAGCCAGATCACGAGCAGCGTGACCGGGATGACCGCGACGACGAGGAAGGTGACGTCCAGGCCGAGCCGCGCGTGCCAGAGGTACTCCGCGCCTGCGCTGTACGCGGCGACGAGAAGCGTCACCGCGGCGAGTGCGGCCGTGCGCCTTCGACTCAAGCTAGTACGGCGGCAGCTCCGCCCACCACGGGCCGAGCGCCTTGAAGGCGTTCCAGAAGGCGGTCTTCGCCGGAGCCTCGTCGAGCGCCGCGTCGATGTCGGGGACGACGAGCGCCGCGATCGTGCCCGTGAACCGCTGCAGCCCGTCGCCTTCCGCGTCGAGGGGATCGGAGAGGGGGAACTCGAGTGCGTTCAGGAACTCGACGGCGCGCTCGCCCATGACGACGAGCAGCTTCGGGCCGACGATGTGCAGCTCGCGCACGAGCCACGGCCGCGCCTCCGCCGGATCCTGCCGCGCGAGCTTGAGGCAGTTCGTCCCGTACACCGCCATCGGGTCGACGCGCAGCCGCTGGAGCGACTTCAGCAGCGCCTGGCCGGAGCGGCCGAAGAAGGCGACACCCTCCTGCACCTCCGATGCCTGCGGCTCGTACTTGAGCAGGAAGATGTCCGCGAGCGGGTGACCCGAGCCCAGGACGGGAACGTTGGCCTCGTCGCCGGCGCGGCCGATCTCGTCCCCGAGCTCGTTGATCTCGGAGATCGCCTTCTGGAGGTAGCGCTCGTAGATCTCGTCGGTGGGCACGGCAGACACGGGGACGTTCCAGGGTTCTCCTCTAGCGCACCTTTTCCTTGACCTGGGCCACCCACTTGAGGCTCTGCAGGTAGGCCAGCGACTTCGGCCGGCGCAGCACCTCGGCGCTCCGCAGCGAGAGCAGGAACTCCTCCGCCCCCTCGAACCGCCGCATGCGCACGGCGCCCGTTCCCACCCCCTGGAGCACGTGCGCGTCCGAGCCGGCGCCGGCGACCAGGTTGTACTTGCGGGCGAAGCGCTGCGCCTCGTCGTTGTAGGTCTCGAAGAGCAGGCGCGCGTTGTAGACCTCGAAGACGTCGATCTCGGCGAGGTGGCGGTGGAGCGTGATCGGATCCGGGATCGCGTGCATCCGGTCGAAGGGGTGGGGGAGGTAGACGAGGCCGCCCTGCTCTCGAATCGCGGCGATCGTGTCGCCGAAGGAGAGGCCGCGCGGGATCTCCTCCTGCAGGAAGAGCCCGATCACCTCGCCCTGACCGTCGGTCTTCACCTCCTCGCCCGGGATCACGACGAGGTCGCGCCGCCGCGCCCGCCCGACGGCCTCGAGCGCGCCGCCGAAGACGTTGTGGTCGGTGACCGCAATCGCGCCGAGCCCCTCCGCCTCGGCGTGGTCGAGCAGCTCGTCGACCTCGATCGAGCAGTCGTGCGACCAGTTCGTGTGCATGTGGAGGTCGGCGACGATCCAGGGCCGGTCGGCGAGCGGCCCCTCGTCGCGGCGTCCGGGCCTCCGGCGGCGTCCGGTGAGGCCGCGATACAGCTCGTCGAGCTCGCCGGCGACCTCGGGGAAGCCGTGGCGCCGCGCTTCCTCGAGCGCTGCGGCGCGTTTGCGCTCGCGCAGGTCGGGGTCCTCCGCGTAGCGCGCGATCGCGGCCGCCGCGAGCTCCGGCTGCTCGGCGGAGGCGGGCGCGGCGGCGACCGCGGCTCCGGCAGCCTGTGCCTCCAGCAGCAGGCGCGAGGATCCGGCGGGCGCCGGCGCGAAGATCTCCGCCTCCGAAAGCACGGCGGCCCGGGCAGCCGCGGTTCGGCCGGAGCGGACGCGCACGCGGTCGCGGAGCCCTAGCGGGATCCCGGGACGGGTGGTAAGCGGCTTCGTCCTCAGCAGCACGAGCTCCCACTCGGGGAGCTCGCGCAGCGACCTGAGCGCCGCGCGCGCGACCGGGAGCGACGCCGACTGGAGCTCGACAACGATCAGCTTCCGCTTCGTGCCGGGCCGGAAGCGCTCGAGGTCGACGCCCGGCGAGACGACCCGGTAGTCGCCGGGAAAGCGCTCCGCGGCGGCGGCCGCCGTCTCGGGCGAGGTGGCGAGCAGTGCGTCGATCCGGCCGAGCAGCTTCTCGCGGAGCGCGCGCCGCGGCGGATACGTGAGCCGCTCGCGCGAGACGAACGTGGCCACGCCGAGCGTCTTCGAGTCGCGCAGGGCCAGGTAGGAGATGCTCGGCAGCCCCGGCTCGAAGCCGTGCACGACGTCGAAGGCACCCTGGTCGAGCGCGAGCCAGAGATTGGCGCGCACGCCCACCGGGACGCCGAGGCTCGAGCGGCGCGAGACCGGCACGGCGGGGCCGACGGCGATCACCTCGGCCTCCTCGCCGCGGTTCAGAGCGCGGCGCCCAGCGAGCAGGTCGGTGGTGCGGCTGGACGGCGCGAGAACGGTGACGAAGTGCCCCAGCTCCCTCAGCGCGCGGGCGACCCCGGCCACGTGCTCGTTCACGTCGTGCGGCTGCGACCACGCGAACGGCGTCACGAGGCAGATACGGAGACTCACGCCTTCGAGTCTAGGCCAGAGCGTCCGCGGCGGCGTACGCGCCTGAGGCGACGAGGATCGCGCCGACCAGGAGGTACATGCCGGGCACGAGCCCGTGGCCCTGCGCCTTCGCCTGCGCGCCGAGCCGGTCGCGCAGCATGACGATCGTCGTCCCGAGGAAGATGCACGCAGCCGCGAAGACGAGCTGGAGGATCACGCGGCGTCCAGCTCAAGCAGCATCTCGTGCTGACGGACGACGACGGCGCCGCCGAGCTCGCGGAAGGTTGCGGCGCCCGGATCGTCCGTCGCGAGGTTGAGCATCGAGACCGGCTCGCCGGCGACGCGCACGGCGTCGAGCACGGCCCGTGCGTCGCCGGCCAGCTGAAGGAGGTTGATGCGGCCGGCGTTCGACCGCACGACCGCGGCACCGCTGTCCACGAGCACGCCCTGGGGCGGCGGGTCGAGCTCCGTCAGTCGGACGACCGTCTCGTCGGCGCGCTGCCACGGCTCCCGGCCCTGCCGGTGCGCGCGCACCCACGTGTGCGCCTCCTCGAGCGTCGCGGAGGAGGGGAGCATGTCGCGGTCGGCAACCGTCTCCTCCAGCGACCACACCTCGACGTCGCGCACGTGGGAGAAGGCGAGCTTTTCGTACAGCCGGACGGCCGCGGTGTTCTCGACGATCACCTCCAGCCAGAGCCGGTCGACCCCGCGCGCGCCGGCCTCCGCGATCAGGCCTCGCATCAGCGCTTCGCCGAGCCCGGTGCCGCGATGGGCGGGCACGACGCCGACGCCGCCGATCCAGGCGTCCGCGCCGCGCAGGCCGAGGTTGCCGAGACCGACGAGCTCGCCGTCGGCGCGCGCGACAAGCGATGACTCGGGCTCGATGTCGAAGGCGTGCTCCATGAAGACGAGTGTCGGCTCGTCGACGCTGAAAGGCAGCAGATAGCCCTCGTACGCCGCCGTGAAGAGGGCGGCGCGCTCGGCGGGCGAGAGCTGGGTGGCGGGGGCGAGGTCGGCGGCGGCGATGCCTCGATCCTAGTGCGAAGGAATCGCCCGCCGCCGTCGTCCAACGGGCATGCGGCTCGCACTCTCCCTCCTGACACTCGTGTGCTGGCCGCTCCGGCTGCCGCCGGGCGAAGCCGCTCCTGGTCGGCGGCTGCGCGAGCTCATGCGTGTGGCAGGCTTGCTGCACGGCTAGCGGCGCGGATCGGCCGGCGTCCCGTGCCGCAGGGCATCCCGGCCGGACGCCGAACTGAAATCGCGATGCCCGGGCGGATCGAACGAACGATCACGGCTGCGCTGGCGCGGCTGACCTTGCGCATGGCCGTCGGTCTGATCGTGGCCGTCGCGGCGGCCCTCGCGGCCGCCGCCGCAGTGCTCGAGCGGATACTCGATCCCGCGTTCGACACGTTCGGCAGCGCCCTCTGGTTCTCGGTCACGACCGTGACCACCGTCGGCTACGGCGACTACGTCCCCGAGTCCACGATCGGCCGGATAGTCGCCAGCGCGCTGATGCTCACCGGCCTGGGGATGATTCCCCTGCTCACGAGCGTCGTCGTCTCGATCCTGGTAGCGCAACGAAACCGGGAGGCGCGCGAGGAGTCTCGGGACGAGCTGGAACAGATCCTCGAACGACTCGACAGCATCGATCGGCGGCTCGCTAGTCTCGAGCCTCGCTAGCGGCTATTCGAGCATCGTCAGGGCGAACGCGAGGCCGAAGCCGAGCGTCGTCAGGAGGCCGACGAGCTTGCCGCCGTGCTCGAAGGCCTCGGGCATCATCGTGTCCGCGAGCATGGTCAGGATCGCGCCTCCCGCGAACGCGAGCACGAACGCGAGCGCGCCGGGCCCGGCTGAGTCGAAGAGCGCGTACCCGGCCATGGAGGCCAGCCCGCAGACGAGCGTGACGAGCGTCCAGAGCCCGAGGATCCGGCCGCGAGTCCAGCCGCCGGCCGTGAGGCCGGTGGTCGCCGCGATCGCCTCCGGGAGATTCGAGAGGAATACCGCCGCGATCACTGCGACGCTCACCCCAGTGCCTTCGAGCAGCCCCAGCCCGATCACCGCCGACTCCGGAATGCCGTCGAGGACGATGCCGAGCACGATCGCGAGGGCCGAGCCCGCTCCGGCGGCGCCGTTCACCTTCTTGCGGTCCGCCCCGCCCATCCGGTCGACGACCACGTCGCCCAGGTAGAAGGTCAGGGCGCCGGCGCCGAGACCGAGCGCGATCTCGCCGTTCCCCGAGGAGGTCTCGAAGGCTTCAGCCACGAGCTCGTAGGCGACGGCGCTGATCAGGACGCCGGACCCGAATGCCATGATCAGGCCGAGCGGGCGCCTGCCGATCGGGAGCACGAGGGAGAGGATCCCGCCGAGGATCAGGGACGAGCCCGCGAACAGGCCCCACCCGAGCGCCTCCCACATCAGTGCGCCGCCTCCACGGCGGCACGGACTGTCGGATGGAGGGCGAGCCCGGAGAAGCCGGACTCGAAGAGCCGCGCGGTCAACGGCGTCTTGGCCCGGGCAATCGAGAGCGTGATGCCGTCCTCGGCCAGCGTGCGGGCCAGGTCCCGGAGCGCCGCGAGGCCTGTGGCGTCGACGTGCGTCACGCTCTCGGCGTCGAAGACGACCGCGTAGGTCGGCGTCGGCGCGCCGCGCACGGCCTCGAGCACCCGGCCCTTGACGTAGCCGGCGTTGGCGAAGAAGAGCCGGTCGTCGAGACGGTAGACGACGATCCCGGGGGTCACGCGCGCCGACCGGTGCACGGCGACGTCGCCGTAGCGACCGAGCGTCTCCACCCAGCCGAGGACGGCGTCGTGGGGGCGGGCGCTCCGGCGGACGACGTCCACGATCGAGAGGCCGACGGCGAACACGAGCGCCTCCAGCACCCCCACCGCGACGACGCCCGCGGCGGTGACGGCGGCGATCGTCACCTCCACGCGGTCGGTCGCCCAGAGCGCCCGCCACGCGGGGGCGTCGACGAGCCCGATCGCCGCGGCGATGATCACCGCGCCGAGCACCGCCTTCGGCAGGTACGAGATCGGGTCGGTGAAGAAGAGCAGGATGACGAGGATCGCGCCGGCCGCGACGAGGCCTCCGAGCTGCGTGCGCACGCCCATCGAGTCGTTCACGGCCGTGCGCGAGCCGCTGGCGCCGACCGGGAAGCCCTGGGTCAGCCCGGCGGCGACGTTCGCCGCGCCCATCGCGAACACCTCCTGCTCCGCCCGCACGTGCTGGCCGTGCTTGCCGGCGAACGACCGTGCGGTGAGGATCTCGTCGGCGAAGCTGACGAGGAAGATCCCGACCGCGGCCGTCAGGAGCAGCAGTGCGTCCCCACCGCCGGGGATCGGCAGGCCGACGTCCGGGATGCCGCTCGGGACGCTTCCGACCACCGCCAGGCCCCGCTCGTCGAGGTCGAGCCACCACGAGATCCCGATCCCGCCGACGACGACGAGCAGAGCCGCGGGCAGGCGGGGCGCGACGAAGCGCAAGGGGATCAGGGTCGCGAGGGCAGCCAGACCCACCGCCAGGGTGACGCCGCTCGTCTCGCCGAGGTCGCGGACGACCTCGGCGAGCTGGAGCAGCGGGTCGCGCGCATCGATCTCGAGGCCGAGCACATTGCCGAGCTGCGAGATGACCAGCACGACGGCGACCCCGTGCAGGTAGCCGATCAGGACCGGCCGCGAGAAGTAGTCCGCGAGCCAGCCGAGGCGAAGAGCACGCGCGGCCAGGAAGCAGCCGCCGACCATGAGTGCGAGCGCGCCCGCCAGCTCGACGGCGTCCGCGCTGCCGGCCACGGCGAGCGGGAGCACCGCAGCTGCGACGAGCGCGGAGATCGAGCCCTCGGGCCCGATGACGAGCTGGCGCGAGGAGCCGAGCAGGACGTAGACGACCGCGGGGAGAAGCAGGGCGTAGAGCCCGTTGACCGGCGAGAGCCCGGCCAGCTCGCCGTACGCCATCGCCGAGGGCAGGGCCATGGCGGCGACCGTGACTCCGGCGAGCACGTCCCGCCGCGCGTATCCGCCGCGGTACGCCGGCAGCTCCCCTGAGACCGGCACCGTCCGCTCGAGCAGCGAGGCCTGCTCTTTCGGCTGGAACGGCGACGCATCGGCGTACGTCTCCTCGCTGGGATGCTCGCCGTCCTTCAACCCCGAGCGCCGGTCCGAGTGGCGAGATCCTTGCAGGTGACCATCCCAGCGGCGATCATGACGAGCGCAGCTCCACGCTGAATCACCCGATCCGCATGATGACCCGGGCGAACTCCGACGAGAGGGTGCCCGAAGTCCCGGCGGTCCTACCCGCTTCAACCCTCGAGGAGGCCAATAGACGATGTTGCTTGCAGCCGATTACCCGTTTCTCGGCGTGCTGTGGTCGATGCTCGTGTTCTTCCTGTGGATCAGCTGGTTCATCCTGCTGTTCCACGTGATCGGCGACGTGTTCCGCCGGCGCGATGCGAGCGGCGGCAAGAAGACGCTCTGGTTGATCTTCCTGGTCTTCGTGCCGTTCCTCGGCGTCTTCGCCTACCTGATCGCGAACAGCGACGACATGGCGCGGCGGAACATCGAACGGGCGGAAGCCGCCCGCAGCGAGATGGACGACTACGTGCGTTCGGTCGCCAGCTCGTCCGGCGGCGCGGCGAGCGAGATCGAGCGGGCGAAGGGGTTGCTCGACAGCGGCGCCATCACCCAGGCGGAGTTCGACGCGATCAAGGCCAAGGCGCTCGCCTAGCGGACGCTGGCCTCCGAGACCACCCGGTCGAGCCCGGCCGAGCCTGTTCATCCCGATTGGGCGATGAAGCGAGGCGGGCCGGCCGGGAGGATCTGATCACCCGCATCGATCAGGAGGCCCCATGCCCGACAGCGCGCGCTCGCGAGATGTCCTACCCGTTCCGAACATCACGCCGGTCGGGCTGACGACGTACGACGCCAAGGACCCCGAGACGTCGTTCCCCCCGATCGAGCCGCTCCGGCCGCCTGAGGGTGCTCCCAACGTCCTGATCGTCCTGATCGACGACGTCGGCTTCGGCGCCTCGAGCGCCTTCGGCGGCCCGATCAGGACGCCGAACGCCGAGCGGCTGGCGTCGAGCGGGCTCAAGTTCAACCGCTTCCACACGACGGCGCTCTGCTCGCCGACGCGGCAGGCGCTGCTCACCGGCCGCAACCACCACACCGTCGGCATGGGCGGGATCACCGAGATCGCGACCTCGGCGCCGGGCTACAACTCGATCCGGCCGAACACCTGTGCGCCGCTCGCCGAGACGTTGAAGCTGAACGGTTACTCGACGGCGCAGTTCGGCAAGTGCCACGAGGTGCCGGTCTGGGAGACGAGCCCGATGGGGCCGTTCCATGCCTGGCCAACGGGCAGCGGGTTCGAGTACTTCTACGGCTTCATCGGCGGCGAGGCGCATCAGTACTACCCCGCGATCTACGAAGGGACGATCCCGGTCGAGCCCGAGAAGACGCCCGAAGAGGGCTACCACTTCATGACCGACATGACGGACAAGGCGATCAAGTGGGTGCGCCAGCAGAAGGCGCTGATGCCCGACAAGCCGTTCTTCGCCTACTTCGCCCCCGGCGCCACGCACGCGCCACACCACGTCACGCCCGAGTGGGCGGACAAGTACAAGGGCGAGTTCGACGACGGCTGGGACGCGCTCCGGGAGCGGACGTTCGCCCGGCAGAAGGAGCTGGGCGTGATTCCCGCGGATGCCGAATTGACCGCCCGGCACGAGGAGATCTCCGCCTGGGACGAGATGTCCGAGGAGCTGAAGCCCGTGCTGCGGCGACAGATGGAGATCTATGCGGGCTTCCTCGAGTTCACGGACTTCCACGTCGGCCGCCTGCTCGACGCGCTGCAGGACCTCGGGGTCCTCGAGAACACGCTCGTCTACTACATCATCGGCGACAACGGTGCCTCCGCCGAGGGCACGATGAACGGCACCTACAACGAGATGATCAACTTCAACGGCGCCGCGGCGCTCGAGACGCCGGAGTTCATGATCGAACGGCTGGGCGACTTCGGTGGCCCGGACTCGTACAACCACTTCTCGGTCGGCTGGGCGCACGCGATGTGCGCCCCGTACCAGTGGACGAAGCAGGTCGCCTCGCATTGGGGCGGGACCCGCAACGGCACGATCGTGCATTGGCCGAAATCGATCAAGGCGCGCGGTGAGGTTCGCTCGCAGTTCGCGCACGTGATCGATGTCGCCCCGACGGTCCTCGAGGCCGCGGGGCTACCACAGCCGACGTTCGTGAACGGGGTTCAGCAGGTCCCGATCGAGGGCGTGAGCATGGCGTACGCGTTCGACGACTCGGAGGCAGCGGAGCGGCACACGACGCAGTACTTCGAGATGTTCTGCAACCGCGGCATCTACCACCAGGGCTGGACCGCGGTGACGCGGCACTCGACCCCGTGGCTCCTGGGCGAGACGCAACCGCTCGATGACGACGTCTGGGAGCTCTACGACACGTCGACCGACTGGACGCAGGCAAAGGACCTCGCGAAGGAGCAGCCGACGAAGCTCGCGGAGCTGCAGCGGCTCTTCCTGATCGAGGCGGCCAAGTACAACGTCCTGCCGCTCGACGACCGGCGAGCGGAGAGGTTCATCCCCGAAATGGCCGGCCGGCCCACGCTGATCCAAGGAGACCGCCAGCTCCTCTATGGCGGCATGGGACGGTTGTCCGAGAGCTCCGTCGTCAACATCAAGAACAAGTCGCACGCGGTCACCGCAGAGATCGTGGTGCCCGAGGGCGGGGCCGAGGGCGTGATCATCGCCCAGGGCGGCAGCATCGGCGGCTGGAGCCTCTACCTCAAGGAAGGGAAGCCGCGGTACTGCTACAACCTGCTCGGGATCGAGCGCTTCTACGTCGATTCGGACGCCGACGTGCCGCAGGGAACGCACCAGGTGCGGATGGAGTTCGACTACGCAGGCCCCGGCCTGGGCAAAGGCGGCACCGCGACGCTCTACCTCGACGGGGTCGAGGTCGGCACCGGTCAAGTCGCCGCCACCGCTGCTGCGGTCTTCTCGGCGGACGACACCTGCGACGTCGGCCAGGAGTACGGCGCCCTGGTCGCCGACGACTACCCGGTCCCGAACACGTTCACGGGTGAGGTCAACTGGGTCGAGATCGACGTCGGCGCCGCCGCAGCGGACGCCGACCACCAGATCGACCCGGACGAGCTCTTCCGGATCGCGATGGCGAGGCAGTAGGGCTAACCGGCGCGGACGACGAGCGTCTCGCCCTCGGCCAGCTCGACCTCGACCCGGCCGGGGCCGCGACCCACGATCCGCTCGGACGCTCCCGTTCCGGAGGCGCGTCCGAGCACCGGCACGAGAAACCAGGCGAGGACGGTGAGGATGGCGAGCGTCCCGAGCAGCTTGCCCCAGTTGTCGCCGTCGGGGTCCGCGTGGATCGCCCACACGAACATCGCGGCCGTGCTCACGGTCAGCGCGGCGCTCGTCCAGAAGAGCCACTCGAACCGGCGGTCGCGCAGCATCAGCCGGGCGGTGGCGAGCATCAGCGCCGCCACCGCAGCCGTGGCTGCGTCGAGCGACCAGGACTCCTCGTCGAACTCGGTCCAGACCTGCCAGGTGAGCAGGCCGAACGTGACGACGGCGACGAGCACGACCGCCCACCCCAGCGGCACGAGGTCCCGGCGCTCGACGAGCGCGATTCCCGCCAGCGCCGCCGAGCCCGACAGGAACGTCACGCCGAGCGTGCCAAGGATCCTGCCGTCTGTCTCCGTGAACTCGCCACGGATGAGCGCGACGATCGAGATCAGCGCGGCGAGCCCGAGCAGGCCCGCCGCGCCGATCCAGAAGAGGCGCCGGAGCTTCACCTAGGCGGTGGTCGCGGCCTTCGTCTTCTTCAGGGCGTTCTGGGCGATGAACTTCTCCGTCGCCTCGTACGCCTCGTCGTCGACGATCTGTACCGGGGGCGACTTCATCAGGTAGCTCGACGGGCCCTCGAGGGCGCCGGCGACGCCGTTGTTCAGGGCCAGCTTCGCCATCCGGACGGCGTCGATCACGATGCCGGCCGAGTTAGGCGAGTCCCAGACCTCGAGCTTGAGCTCGATGTTCAGCGGCACGTCGCCGAAGGAGGTGCCCTCCATGCGGATGTAGGCCCATTTGCGGTCGGTCAGCCACGGCACGTAGTCCGACGGCCCGACGTGAACGTTGCCGTCGCCCATGTCGTAGTCGAGCATCGAGGTGACCGCGTTCGTCTTCGAGATCTTCTTCGACTCCAGACGGGTGCGCTCGAGCATGTTCAGGAAGTCGGAGTTGCCCCCGACGTTCAGCTGCATCGTCTTGTCGAGCTTGACGCCGCGCTCGCGGAAGAGGCTCGTCAGCACGCGGTGCGTGATCGTGGCGCCGACCTGCGACTTGATGTCGTCGCCGATGATCGGCAGCCCCTTCTCCTCGAAGCGCTTCTGCCAGTAGTTCTCGCGCGCGATGAAGACCGGCATGCAGTTGACGAGCGCCACGCCGGCGTCGAGGCATTGCTCGGCGTACCACTTGGCCGCCATCTCGGAGCCCACCGGGAGATAGCTGACGACGACGTCGGTCTGCGTCTCCTTGAGGATCCTGACGATGTCGTCCGTCTCGCCCGGCGCCTTGGTCGTGACCTCGGCGAGGTATTGGCCGATCCCGTCGTGGGTCATGCCGCGGTTGACGGTGACGCCCGTCTTCGGCACGTCGGCGAATTTGATCGTGTCGTTCGGGTGCGCCCACATCGCGTCGGCGAGGTCCTTGCCGACCTTGTCCGCGGTCACGTCGAACGCGGCCGTGAACTCGATGTCGCTGATGTGGTAGCCGCCCAGGTTCACGTGCATCAGGCCGGGCACGAACTGGTCGTCCGGCGCGTCCTTGTAGTACTGCACGCCCTGGAGCAGCGAGTTGGCGCAGTTGCCGACGCCGACGATCGCGACGCGGACCTTGTCCTTGCCGCGCGCGCGACCGTTGGTGGAGCCGTTGGTCGAAGCCATGCGGGAGTCCTTTCGGGAGTTGGAGGCAAACGGGACGTCGAGCGCCTCGGCGAGCGTGAGGAGCACGAGGTCGTTCACGTTCAGGGAGCGCCGCCGCGCGGAGGACTTCAGCTCGCGCCGGAGCTCCGGCGGCATGCGCAGCACGACGGTGCCGGCTGCGCCCGGGATCACCTTGCGGCGGCGGCCGCTCGGGAGGAAGGGGACGCCGAAGCGCTCCGCGAGGAGTGCGACGACGACGTCGTTCAGGTTCGACTCGCGTCGGGCGACCTCGCGCACGACCGCCCGCTTGAGCGAGGCGGGCATGCGCACGAGAACGCTCGTGCGGTCTCTCGATGAAGTGCTAGCAGCCAAACTGCTAGCACTATAGCGCCTGGCTAGCCCGCGCGTGCGCGCAGCTCGCGCCGCACGTGCAGCACGCGCTGGACGACCGTGAACCACGCGGTCGCGGCGAGGACGCCGATTGCCCACGGCAGCCCGCCCCAGGGAGCGAGCACGAGGCCGGCCGTGATCACGACGACCCGCTCGGCCCGCGAGCCGATCCCAACGTCGCCGCGCAGGCCGAGGGCCTCGGCCCGGGCACGGGTGTAGCTGACGAGGAACGAGCCCGCGATCGCAGCCGCGGTGAGCGCGACGCCGAGCTCGTCGGCGTCGCGTGTGAAGGAGAGCGCGATCGCCCCGAGCATGAAGGCCTCGGAGGCGCGGTCGGTCGTCGAGTCGATGAAAGCGCCGAAGGGCGTCTGCTTGCCGCCGGCCCGCGCGAGCGCCCCGTCGAGGATGTCCAGCACGGAGCCGACGACGAACACGGCCGCGCCGACCCAGAAGAAGAGGATCTCGTTCCGGTACTCGAAGTAGACGAGCACCGCGCCCACCGCGCACAGGGTGACCCCGGCCGCCGTGAGCATGTTCGGCGTCACGCGCGTGCGCGCGAGCCCCGCCATCGACCGCGACGCGAGCCCGCGCGCGCCGGCGGTGTACGCCGTCTTGACGCTCATGCCGGCAGCAGGCGGCGGCGGTAGATCACGGCGGCCGCGACCGCGGCGACCAGGATGCCCGCTGCGATGTCCAGCCAGAAGTGGTTGCCCGTCGCCATCACGCTGAACCAGACCCAGACCGGCCACGCGAGCCAGAGCACCTTCGCCCAGGTGTGCTTGACGGCCGCGGCCATCACGATGCCGACGATCAGCGCGTCCGCCGAGTGCAGGCTCGGCATCGCCGCATACGGATTCGCGGCGAAGCTGACGACGCTCGAGTTGTGCGTGACCGAGGCGTGCGCGGCGAGCGTGTCCGTGAACCCGGCCTGCGGGAACATGCGCGGCGGCGCCGTCGGCAGCGTGACGTAGCCGACGAGACCGATCAGGTTCGCCACGATCAGGGTGTTCCGGAAGCGGAAGAAGCGCTCGTGCGCGCGGAAGTAGATCCAGAGCAGCGCGATCCCGACGACGGCGAACTGCGAGAGCCAGTACGTGTAGGAGGTGGCCTGGACGAGGAGCGACGACGACTCGACCGCACGCTGGAAGGTCAGCTCCATCATCGAGCCGAGGCTGCGCTGGAAGTCGATGATCCAGGCGCCGTTCTCGAACGCGCGCTCCGTGCTCTGGTCGGCCGCCCCGCGCGCGACCTGGTAGGCGGCGTAGAAGCCGATCCAGATCGCGAACTGGAGCACGAAGTGCGCCCAGCCACGCGGCAGGCGGCGGGTCTCGGCTGCGTCGGAGTACGCCGTCATCGAAGGGACGATTCTACCCTTCGCCCCGGGCGCCGGCGGCCCGCGCGCAGGGTGTGGAGTTCTCTCAACGGCACCCGCATTCGGCCCCGGAAAGGCGGATGATGGCGCCGATCGAGAGACAACGACCGCGCCCGTGGAGGGTGCCGGGAGGGGGCACATGGCTTCGCGGCTCACAATCACCGTCAACGGGAAGCGGCACCGGGTCAAAGCAGCACCCGACACGCCGATCCTCTACGTTTTGCGCAACGAGCTGAGGCTGATGGGGCCGCGGTTCGGGTGCGGGCTCGCCCAGTGCGGCGCGTGCACCGTGCACTTCAACGGCGAAGCCGTGCGCTCGTGCATCACGCCGGTCTCCGCTGCCGCCGCCGTCAAGGTCACGACGCTCGAGGGGCTCGGCACGCCGGACAAGCCGCATCCCGTCCAGAAGGCGTTCATCGACGAGCAGGCGTCGCAGTGCGGCTACTGCCAGAACGGGTTCATCATGACCGGCGCCGCGCTGCTGAAGAAGACGCCGCGCCCCACCGACAAGCAGGTCCGGAGCGCCCTCGCGAGCCTCCAGTGCCGTTGCGGCACCCACATGCGCTACATCCGCGCGATCAAGCGGGCCGCCGGGACGAAGGGCTAGGTGACAGACATGACGAACATCGAAGACAAGACCGCCGTCGAGCTCGACCGCAGCGACTTCCTCAAGGCAGCCGGCGTCGGCGCGCTCGTCGTCTCGTTCGCGATTCCCTCCCTCACCGACGTCGCGGGTGCCGCGACGCGGCGGCTGGCCGCTTCCCCGTGGCCGGCGCCCCCGCCGACGCAGCTCGACTCATGGCTGTCCGTTGCCTCGAACGGCGACGTGACGTTCTTCACGGGCAAGAACGACAACGGGCAGGGCCTGCCCACGGCGTTCACCCAGATCGTGGCCGAGGAGATGGACCTGACCATGGAGCGGGTCACCTACATCGGCTCCGACTCCGCCCGCACGATCAACCAGGGCGGCGCCAGCGGCTCGACCGGCATCGCCAACGGCGGCGTCGCAGTGCGGAACGCGGCCGCAGAGGCGCGTCGCGTGCTCGTCGAGCTCGCGGCGAAGAAGCTCGGCGTCCCCGCGTCCGACCTCTTCGTGCAGAACGGCGTCGTCACCTCGAAGCTGGACTCCTCCAAGAAGGCGACCTACGGCGAGCTGATCGGCGGCTCGCGCTTCAACGTCACGCTGAAGAGCAACAACTCGCTCGGGAACGGCCTGACCGCCGTCGGCGTCGCCACGCCGAAGAACCCGGCCACCTACACGATCGTCGGCAAGTCGATCAAGCGCGACGACATCGAGCAGAAGGTGTTCGGGAAGTTCCTCTTCCCGGGCGACGTGCGTATCCCCGGCATGGTGCACGCCCGGATCGTGCGGCCGCCCGCCGGGGCGAAGCTCGTGAAGATCAGCGGCTTCAAGAAGAAGGTGGCCGGTGTGATCGCCGTCAAGCCGCTCGGCCGCGACGCGGTCGCGGTGTTCGCCGAGCGCGAGGAGCAGGCGATCAAGGCGGCGGCCGAGTTGCGCGTCACCTGGTCGAAGCCGACGACCGCGCCGTTCTCGACCACGACCGAGGTCTACAACTACATCCGCGCGGCGAAGCCCCGCTCGAACGTGACGTCCGGGATCGTCGGCAACGTCGACGCCGCGATCGCCAAGGGCGCCAAGGTGGTCGAGGCCGAGTACCTCTGGCCGTTCCAGTCGCACTCCTCGATGGCCCCGGCCATGGCGACCGCCGACTATCGCCCGGACGGGACGGTGACGGTGTGGTCGGGGACGCAGAAGTCCCACCAGGTGCAGCAGGGAACCGCCCAGCTGCTCGGGATCCCGATGGCGAGCGTCCGCGTGATCTGGGTGCAGGGCGCCGGGACGTACGGCCGCAACGACGCCGATGACGCGGCGCTCGAGGCCGCCTATCTCTCGAAGCTGATCGGCAGGCCGGTCCGACTCCAGTGGATGCGCGAGGAGGGTCATGCCTGGGATCCGAAGGGCCCGGCCAGCATCGTCAAGATGCGCGGCGCCCTCGACGCGGCCGGCAAGGTGACCGCGGTCGACTTCGACTGGAAGGGCTTCTCGGGCCAGGAGGTCGGCACGAGCGGCCAGGCAGCCGGGGACACGCTGATCGGGATGGCGCTCGGCTATACCCGGCCGCAGCGCAACACCGGCGGCACGCCCGCCGACGCGTACACGTTCCCCAACAAGCGTGAGCGGGTGCAGATCATCGAGGCGTTCCTGTCGATGTACAACCCGCTGCGCAGCTCGCACATCCGCGACCCGCAGGGGCCGCAGTCCGCGTTCGCGTCGGAGTCGTTCATGGACGAGCTCGCGTTCGCCGCGGGGGCCGACCCCGTGCAGTTCCGGCTCGACCATCTCACCGACGAGCGACACCTCGGCGTGATCCGGGCCGCTGCGAAGGCCGCCAAGTGGCAGGCGCGCCCGTCGGCGAGCAAGGTGGACAAGAAGGCGGCGATCCTCCGCGGTCGCGGGATCTCCTACGCCGAGCGCGGCCCGACTGTGACCGCAATCGTCGCCGAGGTCGAGGTCAACCGCACGACGGGAAAGGTGTGGCTTAAGCGAGCCATCGTCGCCGTCGACGCGGGCCTGATCATCAACCCGGACGGGATGCGGAACGCCGTGGAGGGCAACGTCATCCACGGCGCCAGCCGGACCCTGAAGGAGGAGGTGCGCTTCTCGAAGACGGCCGTGCAGAGCGTCGACTGGGAGACGTACCCGATTCTGAACGCGGCGGAGATGCCCGAGGCGATCGACACCGTGCTCGTGAACAACTATCCGGGCCAGGCGCCCGGAGCGGCCGGTGAGCCGATGACGCGGCCCGTGCCGGGAGCGATCGCGAACGCGGTCTTCGACGCCACGGGCGTCCGCGTGCGCCAGGTGCCCTTCACCCCAGCTCGGGTGAAGGCCGCCCTCCGCGCGGCCGGCCTCTAGTCGCACGCTGGGCAGGGTGGCCGGCTCGCGCCGGCCACCCTGCAGCCGCGCGCGAGACATGTCACAATCCGCGCTTGACAGAAGTCGCCGAGTCGAGGCGACCGGTGACGCACCAGTTTTCAGCGAACCGCGTCCCCGCGGGGACGCCGGGAGGGGGCTCATGGCTGCGCGGCTGACGATCACCGTCAACGGCAAGCGGCATCGCGTCCAGGCGACGCCGGACACGCCGTTGCTCTACGTGCTTCGAAACGAGCTGGGCCTGCACGGGCCCCGGTTCGGCTGCGGGATTGCGCAGTGCGGCGCCTGCACTGTCCACTTCGGTGGCAACGCGGTGCGCTCGTGCGTCGTCCCGGTCTCCAGCGCGGCAGGCGTGAAGGTCACGACGTTAGAAGGGCTCGGCAAGGACCACCCGATGGTCGAGGCGTTCATCGAGGAGCAGGCGGCACAGTGCGGCTACTGCATCAACGGCATGGTCATGCAGTCGGTCTCGTTCGCGAAGCGCAACCCCCGCCCCACGGAAGCCCAGATCAAAAAGGCGCTGAACGCCAACATCTGCCGGTGCGGGACGCACTACCGGATCCTCAAGGCCGTGCAACGCGGCGCGAAGGCGATGAGGTAGGAGGGACGATGACGACAGCATTCGAAAAGGAGTTCTCCCGCGTCGGCTTCCTGAAGGGGAGCGGTGCGCTCGTCGTCGGCCTCGGCCTGCCGCTCGGCCTGCGCACGGCGACCGCCGGCGGAGCGACGGCTGCCGGCCCGGCCCTCGTCGACCCGGACCTGATCGACTCATGGGTCGCCGTCGGCCAGAACGGCCGCGTCACCATCTTCGTAGGCAAGGTCGAGCTCGGCACCGGGCTCACGACGGCCCAGATCCAGATTGCCGCCGACGAGCTCGACGTTGCCGTCTCGAAGGTCGACCTGATCCAGGGCGACACCTGGCGCACGCCCGACCAGGGCACGACGTCCGGCAGCCAGTCGATCAAGACGCAGTGGACCGACGGCCTGCGCCACGGTGCGGCCGAGGCCCGCCTCGCGCTCCTGACCATGGCCTCGACCCGCCTGGGCGCGCCCGTCGCACAGCTGACGGTCGCAGACGGCGTCGTCAGCGTCGCCGGCGACGCGGCGAAGAAGGTGAGCTACGGGGAGCTGATCGGAGGGCAGAAGTTCAACCTCAAGATCACCGGCAAGGCGGTCCCGAAGACACCGGCCCAGCTCAAGGTCGTCGGCCGCAACGTGCGCCGGGTCGACATGGAGCACAAGGTTCGCAGCCAGGAGGAGTACATCCAGAACGTCAAGGTGCCGGGGATGCTCCACGGGCGCGTCGTGCGCCCTCCTGGGATCAACGCGACGCTCGTCAGCGTCGACGGCTTCGCCCGGAAGCAACCCGGCCTTGTGCGGGTCGTGATCCAGAAGGACTTCGTCGGCGTCGTCTGCCAGCGTGAAGAGCAGGCGGTCCGGGCCGCCAAGGAGCTCCGCGTGACCTGGAACGATCCCGGCGGCGTTCCTACCTACGAGGAGTTCTACGCCCAGATGGAGAGTCAGGTCGGCCAGTCTCGCCTGGCGGTCAATGACGGGGACGTCGACAAGGCACTCGCGGGCGCGGCGAAGGTGCTCGAGGCGACGTACTACTACCCCTACCAGCTGCACGGCTCGATGGGCCCGTCCTGCGCGATCGCGGACGTCCGCTCGGACGAGATCACTGTGTGGTCGCCCACGCAGGGCGTCTACCCGCTGCGCAGCGCGGTCGCCCGGATGCTGGGCTACAAGGAGCAGAACGTCCACGTCATCTACAAGGAAGGCTCGGGGTGTTACGGCCTGAACGGCGCCGACACCGCTTCACTCGACGCGGCTCTGATGTCGAAGCACGTCGGGAGGCCAGTGCGCGTGCAGTGGATGCGCCACGACGAGCACGTGTGGGAGCACTTCGGCAACCCGATGGTGATGAAGGTCCGTGGCGGCCTCGATGCGAACGGCGAACTGATCGCCTGGGACTACAACTCGTGGTCGGCCGGCCGCGGCGGCAGGCCCGGGAACGTCGGTGCGGCGAACCTGCCCACCGGCCACCTCATCGGCCTGACGACCAACCCACCCACGAATCGCGCGCCGGCGTTCCCGCCCCTCGGCTCGGACACGTCGAACACGGTGGCCGGCTACCTCCGGGACGAGCAAGGCAAGGTGCCGAATGCGCGGGTGGTCTCCCGCTCGGTCCGCTCGCCGTTCTTCACCGGTCCGCTGCGCTCGCCGGCACGGATCCAGAACTCGTTCGCGAACGAGAGCTTCATCGACGAGCTCGCCGCCGCGGCGAAGGCCGATCCGGTCGAGTACCGACTGCGCTACGTCGGCGATCCACGGCTCCGCGACGTGATCACCGTCGTCGCCAAGGCGGCGAACTGGGAGACGCGTCCCTCGCCGAAGGCGAATCGGAGCGGCAAGATCGTCACTGGACGCGGGATCGCCGCGATGCAGTACGAGGGCATCGACGGTTACGCGGGGTCGGTGGTCGAGCTCGAGGTGAACAGGACGACCGGCAAGATCCGGGTGACGCGAGTCGTCTGCTCGCACGACGTCGGGATCATCATCAACCCCGATGGGATCCGGGCACAGCTGGAGGGGAACGTCGTGCACGGGATCAGCCGCGCGCTGATGGAGGAGGTGAGTTTCAGCCGGAAGGCTGCGACCACCACCAACTTCGAGAGCTACCAGGTGATGCGCTTCACCGACCTGCCGGAGATCAAGTTCGCGCTGATCAACCGGACGAGCCAGCCCCCGAAGGGCGTGGGCGAGAACCTGATGACGGCCATCCCAGCCGCGGTCGCCAACGCGATCTTCGACGCGACCGGCGTGCGAATGCGGCGGTTGCCGTTCACTCCCGCCCGCGTGAGGGCGGCGCTGAAGTAGCGCGGAAGCACGGCCGCGCGCGGCTCGCCTTCACCAGGGCGGGCCGCGCTCGGCCATCGCCTCCTCGACGAGCCCGCGCGCCAGGGAGAGGAAGGGCGCGTCGTCAACCGGCGCCGCGGGCATGGGCTCGTCGAGCATCTGGTCGAGGAGCGCAGAGGTGACGGGAAGCTGGACCTCGATCTCCTCTGCGAGGATTCTGAGGAAGCGGCGCATGGCGAGGCGAGGTGCATCGTTCACCACCGTCATGCGGCGCGTGAGCCAGCTCGCGGCCCGGCCGACCACGTCGACGTTCTCGGAGCCCGCCGGCGTGTACGTGGCGACGTAGCCGTAGCCCTCGTCCTTCAGTAGCTCGATGTCCACCCCGATGGCCGGCACGGCCGCGCGCGCGAGTGTCGGCGCGAACTGCAGGCGGTCGCCCTCGTCGAGCTGGGCCAGCGCGGGTTCGAGCGCGGCGAGGGGTGCGACGACGGACTCCTCGCGGGCGAGCATCGGCAGCGCGAGGAGGTACGCGAGTGCGAGCGCCGAGCTGTTGTCCAAGAGGGCGTTGAGTTCTCTCAACGCCTCCGCCGCGGCGGTGAGCTTCGCGTCGCGCTCGGGCGGTGGTTCTCGTGCCGCGAGCGAGCTGGCCACCGCTGCCAAAAGTCGACGTGGTTCCCCGCGTGGTGCCTCAAAAACGCCCTCCAGCGCGTCCAGCAACGCCGGCTCGGTGAAGCCCGGCGCGGTGGACGGATCGCCGTCTGCAAAGGGATTGACGACCACGCCGGGAGCCTAACGGGCCGTCCCGAGATGTTTCAGACCGCAAGCATGCCCGTTACTGTCATGTCAGCCCGACCGGGGTCTCCGGCCGCGCTCGTGCTCCGGCATCGACATTCAGAGAGAGAGGCCATGGCCAAGCTGAAGATCAAAGTGAACGGACGCGTTCACAACGTGGCAGCGTCGCCGAACACCCCGCTGCTCTACGTGCTTCGCAACGAGCTGCGCCTGAACGGCCCGCGCTTCGGCTGCGGGCTCGCGCAGTGCGGCTCGTGCTCGGTGCTCCACAACGGCAAGGAGATTCGCTCCTGCATCACCCCGGTCGCCGCGGTCGCCGCCGGCACCGTTACGACGCTCGAGGGCTTGCCCGCGCTCTGGAAGGGCAAGGGGCGCACGCAGTCCAAGACCGAGACGTCGTTGCATCCGGTCCAGCAGGCCTGGATCGACGAGCAGGTGCCGCAGTGCGGCTACTGCCAGAACGGCATGATGATCCGCGCGACCGAGCTCCTGAACCGCGTCAAGCGGCCGACGGAGGCTCAGATCAAGTCGCACATGAACACGCATCTCTGCCGGTGCGGGACCTATCCGCGGATCACGAAGGCGATCAAGCGGGCCTCTGCGACGATGGCGAAGGGGGCGTAATGACCGAGTTGCTCACTGAGAGCAAGATCGACGAGCTGCTCGAAGGGTCGTTCGACCGCCAGCAGTTCATCAAGGGCGGCGGCGCGCTCGTGATCGGCTTCAGCCTCGCCGGCTCGCTGCTCACGAATAGGGCCTCCGGCGCGACGAAGCGCATCGTGGCCGGACCGCCAGACGCGAACGCGATCGACTCCTGGATCGTCGTGCACGAGAACAACACGGTCACGATGTACATGGGCAAGATCGACATCACGGGCTCGCCGTCCGGCCTGCTGCAGATCGCGGCCGAGGAGCTGGACATGACCTACGACCAGCTGAAGGCTGCCCGCGTCGACACCCACCTCTCTCCCAACCAGGGCGGGACGGTCGGCTCGAACGGCATCTCCTCCGGCACCGCGCCCGTCCGCCAGGCCGCCGCGGAGGCTCGGGCTGTGCTGCTCGGGCTCGCCGCGAAGCAGTTCGGCGTGCCCGTCTCCCAGCTGACGGTCGACAAGGGCGTCGTCTCGGTCAAGGGCGACGCGTCCAAGTCCGTCACCTACGGCGCACTGCTCGGCGGGAAGCGGTTCGCCGCCCCGAACACGGGCCGGGCGCCGCAGAAGCATTACTCGGAGTACAAGGTGATCGGTAAGCCGCAGCCGCGCAAGGACACCGCGGAGAAGGTCGCCGGCACCTACGCGTACGTCCACAACCTCCGCCTGCCGGGGATGCTCCACGGCCGGGTCGTCCGTCCGCTCGGGCAGGGGCCGTACGCCGCTCCCGTTCGGGCGCTGAAGGTGGACGCGAGCTCGATCAAGAACATCAAGGGCGCCCGGATCGTCCGCAAGGGCGACTTCCTCGGCGTCGTCGCGACGACGGAGCAGGACGCGATCCAGGCTGCGACGCAGCTGAAGGTCACCTGGTCCCAGTCCGCCACGATGCCGGGTAACGGCAACCTCTGGGATGCCTTCCGCAAGGTTACGGACGCCGAGCGGGTGGCCGTGAACACCGGCAAGATCGACGCCGGCCTCGCCCAGGCGGCCAACATCCGCCAGGAGAGCTACGCGGTCGCCTACCAGTCGCACGCGTCGTTCGGCCCGTCGGCCGGCGTCGCCGACGTCAAGGCGGACTCGGCGCTCGTGATGATGGCGGGCCAGAGCGTCTACGGGACCCGGACCACGATCGCGGGGCTGCTCGGGATGCCCGCCGACCAGGTGCGGATCCAGTTCTTCGAGGGCGCGGGCTGCTACGGCCGCAACCTCCAGGACGACGCCGCCCAGGCGGCGGCCGTGATGTCGCAGCTCGTCGGCAAGCCGGTGCGTGTCCAGCTCACCCGCGACCAGGAGCACGGCTGGGACTTCTACGGCCCCGCCACGCTCGTGGACATCCGCGGCGGCGTGGATGCGAACGGCAAGGTCACCGCATTCGACTACGTGTCGTTCCAGCAGGGCTGGAACGGCGTCGAGACGACGGCGGAGACGCTCGGCACGCCGATTCCGACGAACGCCTTCGGCGGCGCGGACGCACCCAACAGCGGTGCGCCGTACGCGCTCACGAACCGGCGGGTGATCGGGAAGAACATCCCGGTCGGCTCGGGCTTCCCGAAGGTCGCGTACCTCCGGGCCCCGGCCGCGCCGCAGGCGTGCTTCGCCTCGGAGCAGATGATGGACGAGCTCGCCTTCGCGGCGGGCCTCGACGCCGTCGAGTTCCGGAACAAGAACATCACGAACCCGCGCTGGCTCGGCGTGATCGCCGCGGCGGCCAAGGCCGCCAAGTGGCAGACGCGGAAGTCGGCGTCGAACCTGAGCAAGGAGCGGGTCGTGAAGGGCCGCGGGATCGCGATCGGCGGCTTCGCGAACACGCACGTCGCCGTCGTTGCCGAGATCACGGTCGACACGGTGACGGGCAAGATCCGGGCGCAGCACCTGACCGCCGCGCACGACTGCGGCCGGATCGTCAACCCGAACACGGTCAACCAGCAGGTGGAAGGCTGCCTGATCCAGGGCGCAAGCCGAGCGCTGATCGAGGAGGTCAAGTTCTCCAAGACCCGCGTCACGAGCCTCGACTGGGAGTCGTACCCGATCATGCGGTACAAGGACGCTCCCGAGCTGACGGTGGTGCTGATCGACCGGCCCGAGCTGAACTCCACGGGTGCGGGCGAGCCCGCGACGGCGCCGGTCGCCGCCGCGATCGCGAACGCGTTCTTCGACGCCACCGGCAAGCGCATCCGGCAGATGCCGATGACGCCGGGCCGCGTTCGCTCCGCGCTCAAGGCGTAACGCAGCTGCATATCCTGCCGGGGCGGAGCCGATGCTCCGCCCCGGCAGTTTCTCGTCCACGTCCGAAGAGAGGTATGCCGTTGCTGACCGTCGCGCTTGCCCTTGCTCTCGCCCTGCCCGCGGCTGCGCCGGCGACGCCGGTCACACAGGCCGCCGTTCCCGCCAAGGGCGTGCTCGCGCCCGGCAAGAGCCTCGGGGGCGTGAGGCTCGGCGACACGACCGCCGCGGTCCGTCTGCGCTGGGGTAGCCGCTACGAGCTCTGTCGGGTGTGCGAGCGAACGACGTGGCTCTACACCTCGCCCGGCCGCCGGACCGGTGCGGCGGTCTCGTTCCGCAGCGGACGCGTCACGGCCGTCTTCACACTCGGTGCGCCGCTGGGCTGGCACACGACGCAGGGCCTGCAGCTCGGCGACGCCACTACCCAGGCCATGGATCTGTACAAGGGCTTCGCCTGGAACCGGTGCATCGGGTACGGCGCGCTGAGCCTCCGCGGGCGGAACGTCGTCACCTCCATCTACACCTACGGCGAGTCCGTCTACGGGTTCGCGCTCACGCGGCCGTCGGAGCCCGTCTGCCAGTAGGCCGGCCGCAAACCGGTCGTGCTCGCCGCGCGTAGGACCCGTCGACGCGTCGTCAGACGAGGGAGGTCATCGTGAGCAGATTCCGCAACGGCAGCATCCTGATCGCCACCGGGGCGCTCGCGGCGCTCGTCGTCGTCGTCGCCGTACAGGCCGCGCCGGCGCCGCAGCGCGTGGCCGTGGCCGCGAGCGAGTTCAAGTTCACGGTCAAGCCGAAGACGGTGAAGAAGAACGTCGCCGTGATCTTCACGGTCTCGAACCGGGGCACGGTCGCGCACGACTTCCGTGTCGGCGGCAAGAAGACGGCCGTGATCGGAGCCGGAAAGCGCGGCACGGTCCGGGTCACCTTCAAGAAGGCCGGCCGCTACCGCTACATCTGCACGCTGCCGAGCCACGCGGTCGCGGGCATGGCGGGCATGCTCGTCGTGAAGTGACGCGGCGGCTCTAGGAGGGGTTGGCGAAATACAGCTGTGCCGACGACGAGCGGCAGTCCGCCAACCCCTCCTAGCCGCCGATGTAGCTCATCTCGACCTTCGGCAGGTCGACCGTGCTCTCCGAGCGCCGCTCGGAGTAGCGATCGGTGCGCTTCGACCAGATTCCGCCCACGGCCGCGCTCAGCTCCTCGTCCGTCGCGCCCGAGCGGACGAGCGCCCGCAGGTCGTGACCGCGGACGCCGAACAGGCAGGTGTAGAGCTTCCCCTCGGCGGAGATCCGCGCGCGAGTGCAGTCGCCGCAGAACGGCTGGGTCACCGACGTGATCAGGCCCAGCTCGCCCGAGCCGTCGCGGTACCGCCAGCGCTGGGCGACCTCACCGCGGTAGGAGCGGTCGACCGGCTCGATCGGGAAGACGGCGTCGATCGTGCGGATGATCTCGGCGGCAGGGACGACGTCGTCGAGCCGCCAGCCGTTCGTGGCGCCGACGTCCATGTATTCGATGAAGCGCAGCACATGGGGGGTCCCCTTGAAGTGCCGAGCCATCTCGAGCACCGCGGCCTCGTTCATGCCGCGCTTGATCACGGCGTTCACCTTCACGGGCAGGCCCGCCGCGGTGGCCGCCTCGATGCCCTCGAGCACGCGCTCGACGGAGAAGTCGACGTCGTTCATGGCCCGGAACGTCTCGTCGTCCAGCGAGTCGAGGCTGACGGTGACGCGGTCCAGTCCGGCGTCGGCCAGGAGCTGCGCCTTCTTCGCGAGCAGGGACGCGTTCGTCGTCAGCGTCAGCTCGAGCCCGCCGATCGACGCGAGCCCGGCGATCAGGTGCTCGAGCTCCCGGCGCAGCAGGGGCTCGCCGCCCGTGATCCGGATCTTCTCGACGCCGTGCGTCTTGAAGACGCGGACGACGCGCTCGATCTCCTCGAACGAGAGCAGCTCCTTGCGGTCGAGGAAGCGGTAGTCGTGGCCGAAGACCTCCTTCGGCATGCAGTAGACGCAGCGGAAGTTGCAGCGGTCGGTGACCGAGATGCGCAGGTCGCGGAGTGGACGGCCCAGCGTGTCCGGAGAAACGTGCGCGCTCACGGGTTCAGAGTATCCGCTCCGGGGAACGATCCGAAGACCACGACAGAAGGGGGTCGAAGATGGACGAGGATCGCATCGAGGGGAACCTCAAGCAGGCCGAGGGCAAGCTCACCGGAGACGAGGAGCGCGAGGCCGAGGGCGAGGCCCAGGACAGCTGGGGCAAGGCCAAGGACAGCGTCAAGGACGCGGCCGACGACGTCAAGGACGCGATCGACAAGCGCGTCTGACCGAGGCTAGGCGACTGCCGGCGCCACCTCGGCGCCGAGCAGTCGCACCATCTCGACGTCGTCATGCGCGATGTGCTGGAGGAAGACCCGCTCGACGCCGGCTTCCTCCAGCCCGCGCAGGCGCTCGACGACCTCCTCCACCGTGCCGAGCACCATCACGTCGCCGCGCTCGCGCACGAATGCCTCCGGGTCACCCTCCACGCGTAGGCGCGTCATCGCACGGCCGACACGGTGCAGCAGCTCGGCCCGGTCCGAGCCGACCACACAGCCCGTCATGACCGAGAAGACGAGCGGTTCGCGACCTGCCTCGGCGCAGGCGCGGTCGATGCTCGCACGCCGTTCGCGTACCTGCCCGAGGCCCGGAAACGGCGTGTTGTACTCGTCCGCGAAGCGCGCGGCCAGGCGCGCCGTCCGCGGCTTCGCCGCGCCGCCGAGAATCACCGGCGGCCGCGGTCGCTGAGCCGGCTTCGGCAGCGCGTGCAGGCCCTCCAGCCGGTAGTGGCGGCCGTCGAAGTCGACGCTCTCCTCCGTCCACTGGCGCACGATCACCTCGAGCTGCTCCTCCAGCAGCTCCAGCCGCTCGGGCAGCTCCGGGAAGGGGAATCCGTACGCGGCGTGCTCGCGGGCGTTCCAGCCCGCGCCGATCCCCAGCTCGACCCGCCCGCCCGAGACGTGGTCGGCGGTGACGACGGCCTTCGCGAGTAGCGATGGGTGGCGGAACGTGACCGGCGAGACCAGCGTGCCGAGCCGGATCCGCTCCGTGAGCGCGCCGAGCGCCGCGATCTGCGTCCACGCGTCGAGAGAGTCGCGCAGCTCGTCGCCCATCAACCCCGCATAGTGGTCGGAGCGGAACAGGCCCTCGAGCCCGCTCTCCTCGCAGGCCCGGCCCAGCGCCAGCCACTGCTCCCAGGAGACACCCTCCTGGCCTTCGATCATCAGGCAGACGCGCACGCCGGGATTATGAGGCGAGCTCGGTGAAGAGCGTCAGCTGCAGCCCTGCCGGGCCCTCGAGCCGCGCGTTCAGCGAGTTCCACGGCGTGCGGGTCGGCTCCGCGAGCACCGTCGCCCCAGCTGTCTCGAGCTGCCGTAGCGTCGCCGCGCTGTCGGCGACCTCGAACGCGACGCGGATGTGGCCCGCGACCCGCCTGCCGACCTCGACGTCGTCGATGTAGGCGGCATGCGGCGGGTCGGTCAGCTCGAGCGTCGCCCGGCCGGCCTCGAGGATCGCCACGCGGCCGTCCGCAGAGGAGTACGAGAGCCGCTCAGGGAGCCCGAGCGTGTCGCGGTAGAAGGCGAGGGCCTCGTCGTAGTCGGGGGCGGTGACGACGAGCCGGAGCTCGTGGACGGCAGGTGTCTCGGACATGCGGGACCTCCGTGCTCGGGAGCGATAGCCTCGCCGCATGGTCGCAGTCGGCGCCCTCGTGCTCGTGACCGCGATCTGGGGGCTGACGTTCGTGCAGGTCAAGGACGCGGTCGAGCTCTATCCGCTGTTCGCCTTCCTCGCCGTCCGGTTCGCGATTGCGACGGCGGTGCTCGGCCCGTTTGCGCACCGGCCGCTGCGGGCGCTGCCGCGACGCGGCTGGGTCGCCGGCGTGGGCCTTGGCCTGCTGCTCGCGGCGGGCTATGCGCTGCAGACGGCAGGGCTCGAGCGGACGACGGTCTCGAACGCGGGCTTCATCACGGGCCTCTACGTCGTGTTCACGCCCCTCGCCGCGGTCGCGCTCTTCCACACCCGCATCGCGGGGATCGTCTGGGCCGGGGTGGCGCTCTCCACCGCCGGGCTCGCGCTCCTGTCGGGCGTCGGGGGCGGCGACGGGCTCGGTGACCTGCTGGTGCTGGCCGGCTCAGCGGCGTTCTCGCTCCAGATCGTGCTGATGGAGCGCTACGCGCCCCGCTACGACGCCGTTGCGTTCACCTTCGTCGAGATGCTGGCCGCCTTCGCCGGGTTTGCGGTCGTCGCGGTCGCGCTGGGCCAGATCGAGCTGCCGCGCGGCTGGACGGTGTGGGGAGCGCTGCTCGTGACGGGTGTCTTTGCGAGCGCGCTCGGCTTCCTCGTCCAGACCTGGGCCCAGCAGCGCACGAGCGCGACGCGAACGGCGCTCGCCTTCGCGATGGAGCCGGTGTGGGCGGCGATCTTCGGCTTCTGGCTCGCCGGCGACAGGCTCGGCGCCGTCGCCTGGGTGGGCGCGGTGCTGATCATGGCCGGGATCGTCGTCGCCGAGCCCGCGGCCGCAAGGACGCTGCGCCGACTTGTGCCGGTACTGGCCAGCAGCGAACGCGGGCAAAGCCCGCGCTCGCGCTAACTCAAGAGCTGCGCGGGCATGGTCGAGCCATGCCCGTGGCAAGACCCCTGAAGGGGACGCTTTCGGCGTCCCGACCTAGAACAGCCAGCGGCCGTTCTCCTGGACGAGCTCGCCGTCGGCGTAGAGCTCGCCGCCGGGGCGCAGGTCCTTGACCATGTCCCAGTGCACGGCGCTCTCGTTCTTGCCGCCCGCGTACGTGTAGCTGCCGCCGAGCGCGAGGTGGACGGTGCCGTCGATCTTCTCGTCGAAGAGCACGTTGCGCGTGAACCTGGTGATGCGCGGGTTGCAGCCGATGCCGAGCTCGCCGAGTCGGCTGGCGCCGTCGTCCGTGTGCAGCACCTGCCGCAGGAAGTCCTCGCCGCCCGTCGCGCTCGACTCCACGACCCGGCCCTCCCGGAAGACGAGCCGCGCGCCCTCGACGTCGTGCCCGAGATAGACGGCGGGGAACTCGGAGTAGTCGATCACGCCTTCGGCGGAGTCTTCGACGGGGCTGTAGAAGACCTCGCCGTCGGGCATGTTGCGCAGACCGGAGGAGACGATCCCGCTGCGGCCGGCGACGCTGAGCGTGAGGTCGGTGCCGGTGCTGACAATGCGGACGCTCTCCGCCTCGTCGAAGCGCTCCTTGATCCGCTGCATCCGCTGCTCCTCGGCGTCCCAGTCGAGCAGGCACGAGTCGTAGACGAAGTCCTCGAACTCAGGCAGCGGCATACCGGCCTCGGCGGCCGCCGCCTCGGTCGGGTACTGCACGACCGCCCAGCGGACGTCGAGGGAGCGTGCCCGCCGGCTCGCCGGCTCCATCGCCCGCTGGAGCAGCGCGCGGCGCTCCGGGTCGAGCTCGGCGCCCGCATGGACGTCCTCGGGCGAGCGGATCGTCAGGCGGGCGTCCTCGTTCTCGACCGCGTGCCGCTCGATCGACGGAAGCTCGGCGAGCAGCTCGAGCGGCGCCTCCAGCGCCCAGTCGAGGTCGGTGCGGAAACGGTCGGGGCCCCAGTTGATCCGGGGCAGGAAGTACGCGCCGCGGCGGGCGATCGCCTTCGCGACCTCGCTCACGAGCGGCCGGGCGAGCGGGGTGGCGCGCACCGACACCTGCCACCCGGGCTGCACGTCGAGGCTGCGGTCGACGAGCAGCGTGGCGAGTTCGCGCAGGCGGGGATCGGGGGTCACCAGTGCGGGACTCCGTCGCGTTGGACGACCTCGCCGTCGAGCTGGAGCTCGCCGCCCCGGCGGAGGTCCTTGATCAGATCCCAGTGCAGCGCGCTCTCGTTGCGGCCGCCGAGCTGCGGAAAGCCGGCGCCCAGCGCGAGATGGATCGTCCCGGCCATCTTCTCGTCGAAGAGCACGTTGCGCATCGGTCTGGTGATACCCGCATTGCAGCCAATTCCGAACTCGCCCACGTAGCGGGAGCCTGCATCCGTCCCTAGCGCCCGGAGGAGCGCGGGCTCGCCGGTCGCCGCCGACGCCTCCACGACCGCGCCGCGCTCGAACCGCAGTCGGATCGCCTCGACGAGGCCGTCCGTCGAGTGCGACGGCACGTCGAAGAGGATCTCGCCCTCGAGCGAGTCCTCGACCGGTGACGTGAACACCTCCCCGCCTGGGACGTTCAGGTGCCCGTCGTCGACCAGGGCGCTGCGGCCCTCGAGACTCAGGCGCAGGTCCGTCCCCTCGCCGACGATGCGCAACTCGCGGGCCGCGTCGAGGCGCTCGCGCACCGGTGCCATCCCGCGGCCTTCCTCGTCCCAGTCGCGCAGGCACGCCTCGTAGAAGACGTCCTCGAACTCGGCGAGAGTCAGCCCGGCCCGCTCGGCGTAGGCCGGGCAGGGAAAGTCGCAGCGGACCGAGGGGATCTGGCCTGAGCGCCCGCGGTCGCGGTAGGCGGAGACGTGGGCGCGGAACGCGCGCGCGCCGACGTCGTCGAGACGCGGCGTGTCTTGCTCGGGCGCGAGCACGAAGATCGTCCCGTCCACCTCCTCGAGCACGTGCCGCTCGAGCGGCGGCAGCGTCGCCGCGAGCTCGGCGGGCGCAGCGGCGATCCAGTCCAGGTCGGCTGGGAAGGGGGTGCCGAAGGCGATCCGCGTCAGGGCGTACGCGCCGCGCTCGGCGAGCAGGCGCGAGAGCTCCTGCGCGACCGGCCGCGCCTCCGTGGTCGCCGCGACGAGCACCTGCCAGCCGGGCTCGGGGTCGATGCAGCGCTCCACGAGCAACCGGGCGTAGGCCGTGACGCGCGCGTCGAGCACGAGCGCGAGTCTACGGCCAGGGAGACGAAGCTTGTGTTCCTGGAACACAAGCGCTCTTCGGCCCGCGGAACGGTGCGGGATCGGGAGAGCTTGTGTTCCTGGAGCACAAGGAATCGTCCGGACACTAGGCTCGCCGCGTGGACGCCGTCCTCCTCGCCCTCGCCTCGGCCTTCCTCTTCGGCGCCATGACCGTCGCGCTTCGCTTCGCGCTCCGGCGCTCCCCCGACGCGGAGCAGGGCGCGCTGCTGACGATCGTGCCGGCCCTCGCCGTGACCCTGCCCTTCGTCGCCGCCCAGTCGATCGACCTGAGCGGGATCTGGCCGTTCCTGCTCGCGGGGCTGCTCGGCCCGGGCCTCTCCCAGCTCCTCTTCACGCTTGCGGTGCGCGATGCCGGCCCGTCGCGCACGTCGGTGGCGGTCGGGACGGCGCCGCTCTTCTCCGTCGCGATCGCGTTGATCTTCCTCGACGAGCCGTTTCAGGCGGCCCTCGTCCTCGGCGCGCTCCTGATCGTCGTGGGCGGCGTGCTGCTTGTCGGCGAACGGGGGCGCCCCCAGCACGTGAAGCGAATCGGTCTCGTGCTGGCGGTCCTGGCGGCGGTCGTCTTCGCCGTGCGCGACAACCTCGTGCGCTGGCTCTCGATCGACACCGACGTCTCGCCTGGGCTCGCCGCCGCGGCGACGCTCGGTGCCGGGGGGTTGTGTGTGGCCGCCTACGTGCTCGCGACGCGGCGCGGTCACGTCTCGTTCCGCCGCCTGCCGGTGTTCGTACCCGCCGGACTGCTCTTCGGGCTCTCCTACATCTGCCTCTTCGAGGCCTACTACCGCGGTCGCGTCACCGTGGTCTCACCGCTCGTCGCGACCGAGTCGCTCTGGGGAGTCGGGCTTTCGGCGCTGCTCTTGCGGCGGTCCGAGCTCGTCGGGCCGCGCCTGCTCGGTGGCGCCCTGCTCGTCGTCGCGGGCGGCGCGCTGATCGGCGTCTTCCGCTAGCTCGATCTGCTACTCTCTCACTCAGATTTTCTTAGCGAGATCCGAGAAACAGACGAAACAGAAGGAGAAACGACGCATGGCGAAGACCATCGGAATCGACCTCGGGACGACGAACAGCTGTATTGCCGTGCTCGAGGGCGGCGAGCCGACCGTGATCCCGAACGCGGAGGGCGGGCGCACGACCCCGTCCGTCGTCGCGTTCACGAAGGACGGCCAGCGGCTCGTCGGCGCGCCCGCCCGGCGCCAGCAGGTGACGAACCCGCAGAACACGATCTTCTCGATCAAGCGCTTCGTCGGCCGCAAGTGGGACGAGGTCTCGGAGGAGATGACGATCGTCCCGTATGAGGTCGCGAAGGGCGAGAACGGCGACGCGCGCGTCGAGGTCGAGGGCAAGCAGTACGCGCCGGAGGAGATCAGCGCGATGATCCTCCAGAAGCTGAAGGCGGACGCTGAGGCCTACCTCGGCGAGACCGTCACCGACGCCGTCGTCACCGTGCCCGCGTACTTCAACAACGCGCAGCGCGAGGCGACGAAGGACGCCGGCAAGATCGCCGGCCTGAACGTGCTGCGGATCATCAACGAGCCCACCGCTGCCGCGCTCGCGTACGGCCTCGACAAGGAGGGCGCCGACCAGACGATCCTCGTCTTCGACCTCGGCGGCGGCACGTTCGACGTGTCCGTGCTCGAGCTCGGCGACGGCGTCTTCGAGGTCAAGTCGACGAACGGCGACAACCATCTCGGCGGCGACAACTTCGACAAGGCGATCGTCGACTGGATGGTGGCGGAGTTCAAGCGCGACCAGGGGATCGACCTCGCCGCCGACAAGATGGCGCTGCAGCGGCTCTACGAGGCCGCCGAGAAGGCGAAGATCGAGCTCAGCTCGACGATGACGACGCAGATCAACCTGCCGTTCGTCACCGCCACGCAGGAGGGGCCGAAGCATCTCGACCTCCAGCTGACCCGCGCCAAGCTCGGCGAGATCACCGCCGACCTGGTCGAGCGGACGGTCGGCCCGACGAAGGCCGCCCTCAAGGACGCGGGGCTCGACGCCTCGAAGATCGACCACGTCATCCTCGTCGGCGGCATGACGCGCATGCCGGCGGTGCAGGAGCAGGTCAAGGAGCTGCTCGGCAAGGAGCCGCACAAGGGCGTCAACCCGGACGAGGTCGTCGCCGTCGGCGCGGCCATCCAGGCGGGCGTGCTCAAGGGCGACGTCAAGGACGTGCTCCTGCTCGACGTCACCCCGCTGTCGCTCGGGATCGAGACGAAGGGCGGAGTCTTCACGCCGCTGATCGAGCGCAACACGACCATCCCGACGAAGCGCTCGGAGAACTTCTCGACCGCGGAGGACAACCAGCCGTCGGTGGAGATCCACGTGCTTCAGGGCGAGTCGGAGATGGCGACCTATAACAAGACGCTCGGCAAGTTCCAGCTCGTCGGCATTCCGCCGGCGCCGCGGGGGATGCCGCAGATCGAGGTCACGTTCGACATCGACGCGAACGGGATCATCCACGTCTCGGCCAAGGATCACGGCACCGGCAACGAGCAGCAGATCAAGATCGAGGGCGGCTCCGGCCTGTCCGAGGACGAGGTGCAGCGGATGGTCGCGGACGCCGAGGCCCACGCGGGGGAAGCGCACAAGCTGCGCGAGCTCGCCGACGCGCGCAACGCCGCGGAGAACCTCGCCTACCAGACCGAGCGCTCGCTCAAGGAGCACCGCGACAAGCTCGAGGAGTCCGACGCGGCGACGATCGAGGGCCGGATCATGGAGCTCCGCACCGCGCTCGAGTCGACGGACGTGGGCGAGATCAACGCCAAGACGGAGGCGCTGAACGAGGCGTCCCGGAAGCTCGCCGACGTGCTCTACGCGCAGGCGTCGGCGCAGGCCCAGTCTCAGGCGGCGGGGTCGGGCACAACCGACGGCGCCACGGCCGAGGACGAGGTGATCGAGGACGCGGACTACGAGGTCGTCGACGAAGACGAGAAGGCGACGCGGTCGTGACCGACCAGCCCTTCGAGGATCGCGTCGAAGACCGGGACGTCGCGGACGAGGACGAGACCGTCGTGGAGGAGCCGGCCGAGGAGCCGGCTCCCGCGCCGGACGACTCCTACCTGCGGCTCGCAGCCGACTTCGACAACTACCGCAAGCGCGTCGCGCGCGAGCACGCGGAGCTGACGAAGCGTGCGAACGAGCGGCTGCTGAACGAGCTCCTCCCGGTGCTCGACGACCTCGAGCGCGCTCTCGAGGCGGCGGCCCAGCACGAGGAGGCGAAGCTCGAGGAGGGCGTCCAGCTCGTGCACCGCTCGCTCTCGGGCGTGCTCGAGCGGCACGGGCTGACGGAGATCGAAGCAGAGGGAACGTTCGACCCGCACGTGCACGAGGCGCTCCTGACCCAACCCGGCGAGGGTGCCGAGGAGGGCGATGTCCTCCAGGTGCTGCAGAAGGGCTACAAGCTGGGCGAGCGCGTGCTCCGTCCAGCGAGGGTGATCGTCGCCCAGGTCGATAGCGACTGAGCAATGGCGTCTCCGTACGACACCCTCGGCGTGCCCAAGAACGCGTCGGCCGACGAGATCAAGAAGGCCTATCGCAAGCTCGCGCGCGAGCATCATCCCGACGCGAACCCCGGCGACGCCGCCGCGGAGGAGAAGTTCAAGGAGGTGCAGACGGCGTACGACGTGCTCTCCGATCCGGAGAAGCGCAAGCAGTACGACACGTACGGCTCCGCGAACGGGCGCATGGGTGGCCCGTCCGGCGGGGGAGGGCCGCAGTTCGCCGACTTCGACCTCTCCGATCTCTTCGGCGGTCTCTTCGGCGGCGGGGGCGGCTTCGGCCGCGGGCGTGCGCCGCAGCCCGAGCGCGGGGCCGACCTGCAGACCGAGGTGCACGTCTCGTTCGAGGACTCGCTGAAGGGCGTGCAGGCTCCCGTGCGCGCGAACCTCGAGACCGCGTGCCACACCTGCGGCGGCTCCGGCGCCGAGCCGGGCACTGCCCCGATCGTGTGCCCGCAGTGCAACGGCCGTGGCATCGTCTCGGACTCGCAGGGCCTCTTCTCGCTCTCGCACCCGTGCCCGCGCTGCCGCGGCAACGGCACGGTGATCGAGCAGCCCTGCCACACCTGCGGCGGTAGCGGACGCGAGCGGGTGCAAAAGACGTTCCAGGTGAAGATCCCGGCCGGGGCCAAGGACGGGACGAAGATCCGGCTCAAGGGCCGCGGCGAGCAGGGCCGAAACGGCGGCCCCGCGGGCGACCTGTACGTCGTCGCGCGCGTCGCCGACTCGCCGGTGTACGAGCGCCGCGGTGCCGACCTGATCGTCGACGTCCCCGTCAGCTTCGCGGATGCGGCGCTCGGCGCGTCCGTCGAGGTGCCGACGCCCGAGGGCACGATCTCGCTGAAGGTCCCGGCCGGCTCCCAGCACGGAAAGCTGCTGAAGGTCAAGGGCCGCGGGGCCCCGAGGCTGAAGGGCGACGGGAAGGGCGACCTGCTTGCCCGGCTGAAGCTGATCGTTCCCGAGCAGGTGTCGAAGCAGGAGCGCGAGCTGCTGGAGGAGCTGCGGAAGGTGCAGCCGTGACCGACGACCGGCCCAGGTACATGATTTCGGTTGCCGCCGAGCTCGTCGGCATGCATCAGCAGACGCTGCGCATGTACGAGGCGAAGGGGCTCGTCCGGCCGCAGCGCACCGCCGGCAACACACGGCTCTACTCCGAGGCCGACCTCGAGCGGCTGCGCGTGATCCAGCGGCTCACGACCGAGCTCGGCCTCAATCTCGCCGGCGTCGAGCACGTGCTGCGGCTGGAGGACGAGCTCCGGCGCATGCAGGCTCGGATGAACCGACTCGAGCGCGAGCTACGCGAGGAGATCCGGACCGTTCACCGCACCTACAAGCGAGAGATCGTCCTCTACCAGCAGCCCCAGCACCCCGCCAAGAGGTAACGCATGGACTTCCAGAAGCTCACGATCAAAGCTCAGGAGGCGATTGCTGCCGCGCAGGAGCTCGCGCGGCGCTCGGGCCATCCCGAGCTCTATCCCGAGCACCTGCTGCTGGCGCTGCTCGACCAGGAGCTGCCGCCGAGGCTCGTCCCGGACCCCGTCGCGCTGCGCTCCGAGACCGAGGCGAAGCTGGCGGCGAGGCCGACCGCGCAGGGCGGCACGCAGCAGCCGGCGGCCGGCGCCGCGTTCACGCGCGTGCTCGACCGCGCCTTCGACGAGATGGCCAAGCTCGGCGACGAGTACGTCGCGGTGCAGCACCTTCTGCTGGCCCTCGACGTCGTCCCGCGTGACGACCTGCTCGCGAAGCTCGACGAGGTCACAGGGGGCAGGCGCGTGACGTCGCAGGATCCCGAGGGCACGTACGAGGCGCTCTCCAAGTTCGGTCGCGACCTGACGGAGGCGGCCGAGCAGGGCAAGCTCGATCCGGTGATCGGCCGCGACGAGGAGATCCGGCGCGTGATCCAGGTGCTCTCACGGCGGACGAAGAACAACCCGGTCCTGATCGGGGAGCCCGGCGTCGGCAAGACCGCGATCGCCGAGGGGCTCGCGCAGCGGATCGTCGCCGGGGACGTGCCCGAGAGCCTGAAGGGCAAGCGGGTGTGGGCACTCGACGTCGGCGCGCTGCTCGCCGGGGCGAAGTACCGCGGCGAGTTCGAGGAGCGGCTGAAGGCCGTCCTCGCGGAGATCGCGAACGCCGAGGGCCAGATCGTCCTCTTCATCGACGAGCTGCACACGATCGTGGGCGCCGGGGCGGCGGAGGGCGCCGTCGACGCGGCCAACCTGCTCAAGCCGATGCTCGCGCGCGGGGAGCTGCGTGCCGTCGGCGCGACGACGCTCGACGAGTACCGCAAGCACATCGAGAAGGACGCCGCGCTCGAACGGCGCTTCCAGCCCGTCTTCGTGGGCGAGCCGTCCGTGGCCGACACGATCGCGATTCTCCGCGGCCTCAAGGAGAAGTACGAGTCGCATCATCGCGTCCGCATCCGCGACGCGGCGCTCGTCGCCGCGGCGGTGCTCAGCGACCGCTACATCGCCGACCGCCAGCTGCCCGACAAGGCGATCGACCTCGTCGACGAGTCCGCCTCGCGGCTGAAGATGGAGATCGAGAGCTCGCCGCTCGAGCTCGACCAGGCCGAACGGGCCGTGCGCCAGCTCGAGGTCGAGCTCGCGGCGATGAGCAAGGAGTCGCAGGACGTGCGCGAGCCCGTAGAGCGCCAGCTCGCCGAGGCCAAGGACCGCCACGCCGAGCTCGCCGCCCGCTGGGCGGAGGAGAAGGGCGCCCTCGACCGGATCGGCGAGATCGCGTCCCGGGTCGATGAGCTGCGGATGGAGTACGAGCGCGCCGAGCGCGCCGGGGACTTCAACCGCGCCGCGGAGATCAAGCACGGCGAGCTGCCACAGCTCGAGAAGGAGCTCGCCGAGCGCCAGGCGCCGGCGGAGCCGATGGTCAAAGAGGAGGTCGACGAGGACGACATCGCGGCCGTCGTCGCCTCGTGGACCGGCATCCCCGTCGCACGGCTGCTGGAAGGCGAGACCGAGAAGCTGATCCACATGGAGGAGCGGCTGCACCGACGTGTGATCGGCCAGGACGAGGCGGTCGAGGCCGTGTCGAACGCGCTTCGGCGCGCGCGCTCGGGGCTCCAGGACCCCGACCGCCCAATCGGCTCGTTCGTCTTCCTCGGCCCCACGGGCGTCGGCAAGACGGAGCTCGCGCGCGCTCTCGCCGAGTTCATGTTCGACGACGAGAAGGCCATGATCCGGATCGACATGTCCGAGTATCAGGAGCGGCACACGGTGTCGCGCCTGGTCGGCGCGCCGCCCGGCTACGTCGGCTACGAGGAGGGTGGGCAGCTGACGGAAGCCGTCCGGCGCCGGCCCTACTCCGTCGTCCTGCTCGACGAGATCGAGAAGGCGCACAACGAGGTCTTCGACGTCCTGCTGCAGGTGCTCGACGACGGCCGTCTGACCGACGGTCAGGGCCGCACCGTCGACTTCCGCAACACCGTCCTGATCATGACCTCGAACATCCGCTCACCCGAGCAGATGCACGAGCACTTCCGGCCCGAGTTCCTGAACCGGATCGACGAGATCGTCCGCTTCGAGCCACTCGCGAAGGAGCAGCTGGCCGAGATCGCCGAGCTCCAGCTCGAGCGCCTGCGCGCGCGGCTCGCCGAGCGCGGTCTCTCGCTCGAGCTGACCGACGCGGCCAAGGAGCTGCTCGCCGAGGTGGGCTGGGATCCGACCTACGGCGCCCGCCCGTTGAAGCGCGCACTCCAGCGGCTCGTCGAGAACCCGCTCGCGCTGCGCCTGCTCGAGGGCGAGTTCGCCGAGGGCGATGTGATCAACGTGGACGCCCGCGACGGGGAGCTCGTGTTCGAGCGCGCCGTGCAGGCGACCGCAGCCGTCTAGCGTTACCGCGCTCGATATCGCCGCCGCGCCGTGTCAGCATTGGCGCGAGGTGGCACACGAGATCGTCGGCCGGGAGGATGAGGTCGCCGCGCTGCACGCCTTCTTCGACGGGGCGGGCGAGGGGCCGGCCTCGGTCGTGCTCGAAGGCGAGGCCGGCATCGGCAAGTCGACGCTCTGGCTCACGGGCGTCGAGACCGCAGAGGAGCGGTCCCTGCGCGTGCTCATCGCCCGACCGGCGGAGGCCGAGCAGGGACTTGCGCACGCCGGGCTCGGTGACCTGCTCGGCGACTGCGCGGCCGAGGTACTGGACGAGCTCTCGCCGCCGAGGCGACAGGCGCTCGAGGCGGCGCTGCTGCTGGAAGGCGACGGCGCCGCACCGGCCGATCCGCGTGCGCTGGCGGTCGCGGTGCACGACGTGGTGGTGGCGCTCGCCGAACGCAGCTCGATCGTGATCGCGGTCGACGACGTCCAGTGGCTCGACTCGTCGTCTGCTGCCGCGCTGGCGTTCGCGCTCCGGCGGCTCGATCGCGAGCCCGTCCGGGTGCTCGTCGCGCGCCGGGGCGACGGGGTCTCGACGCTCGAGCTGGCCCTGCCCGGAGACGTCGAGCGTCTGTCGGTCGGCCCGCTCAGCCTAGGCGCGGTCCAGAGCCTGATTCGCGATCGGCTCGGCCGGATGTTCCCGCGCCCGACGATGCTGCGCCTGCACGAGGTTTCGGGTGGGAATCCGTTCTATGCGCTGGAGCTCGCCCGTGCCCTCGACGCGGCGGCCGTCCCCGTCGATCCCTCCCAGCCGCTCCCCGTGCCGGACTCCCTCGAGTACCTCGTCGGGCAACGGCTCGGCGCGCTCAGCGAGGAGACGAGGGCGGCGCTGCTCGTCGTCGCCGTCGTCGGTGCGCCCAGGATCGAGCTGATCGAGGCGGCCGGCATCGCCGCGCGGACGCTGGAGCCGGCCGTTGCGGCACAGGTGCTCGACCTCGCGAACGGGGAGGTCAGGTTCGTCCATCCTCTCCTCGCGTCTTCGGTGATCGCCGGGGCCACGGGCGCCGAGCGACGCACCGCCCACAGGCTCGTGGCCACGGTCAGCCACGAGCCTGTCAGCCGCGCCCGCCACCTCGCGGCGGCGCTGGAGGAACCGGACGCCGAGACCGCGCGGCTGCTGGACGATGCGGCCGAGCTGGCGAGGGCGCGCGGTGCTCCGGCCGTCGCGGCGGAGCTCGGCGAGGCGGCCGGGAGACTCACCCCGCCCGACCGGGAGGACGACCGGCGTCGTCGCGTCGTGTGGGCCGCGAAAGACCATCTTGCAGCGGGCTCGGCCGAGCGCGGGTTCGTCCTCACCCGTGAGCTGCTCGAGCAGGCGCGCCCCGGTCGGCCGCGCGCGGAGGCGCTGGCGCTGCTCGGAGACCTCGAGAGCAGGGCCGGCGCGATGCCGACCGCGGTCGAGCACCTGCGCGAGGCGCTGCGCGAGTCGGACGGCGATCCGGAGCTCGAGCTGCAGATCCACGAGGTGCTGGCGCACAGCCTGCGCGTCACCGAGGGACTTGCGGTCGCGGAGGAGCACGCGCGCGAGGCGGTCAGGCTCGGCGAGCAGCTCGGCGACGACGGGCTCACGGCCCGGGCGCTCGCGGCGCTGGCAATCGTCCGTTACAACCAAGGTGAGCCCGAGTCGTTCGCGCTCGGCCAACGCGCCGTCGACCTTGCTCGGCGATCCGGGGACGCGAGCGCGATCGGCGAAGCTGCGGTCGCCCTGGGCCATTGCCTCTACTGGTCGGGGCGGATCGACGAGGCGAGGCACGTGCTCGGCACCGAGCTAGCCGCGGTGGTGGAGCGGAACGAGCCGGCAGCAGCGGGCTTCCTCTGGTATCTCGCGCTCGTCGAAGTGCGAGGAGGCCGCCTGGCGCTGGCGCGCGAGCACGCGGACCGGTCGCGGGAGATCACGCTGCAGTACGGAGGCCCGGAGCTGGAGGACGACCCGATCGTGATCGCGCCGGTCGCGCAGGCCGCTGCCTTCCAGGGCGAGGAGGCGCTGGCCCGAGAGCTCGCCGAGCGCGCTTGCGCCTTTGTCGAGGCCCGGGGAGGCGAGGCGGCCGGCCGTTTTCACACCGCCCTCCTCGGCTCCCTGGATCGCTGGGCGGGGGAACCGATGCGCGCGATCGAGCGCTTCGAGGCTTTCGATCAGAGCCGGCTGGCGTCGGGTTTCTCCCGTTCGATCGCCACCCACTCCGCAGATCACGTCGAGTCGCTGCTCGAGGTCGGCCGCGTAGACGACGCACGGGAGCTGCTCGCAGAGTGGGAAGCACAAGCGACGAAGCTCGGGCATCGCTGGGCGATCCCGGAGATCGTCCGCTGCCGCGGGCTCGTCGCGGCCAAGCGACGGTGACGTCGCCGGCGCGATCGCGCTGCTCGAGGAGGCGATCGTGCGGCACGAGGAGGTCGGCGATCCGTTCGGCCGGTCGAGGGCACTGCTCCTCCTGGGCGCGACCAGGAGGCGCGCGCGACAAAAGCGGTCGGCGCGCGAGGCGATCGAGGCGGCCCTGGCGGGGTTCGAGGCGATCGGCGCCTCCGGGTGGGCTGAGAGGGCGCGCGGAGAGCTCGGCAGCATCGGCGGTCGCGCCCGGGCGAACGGCCTGACGCCGGCCGAGCAGCGCGTCGCGGCACTCGTCGCCGAAGGGCGGACGAACCGCGAGGTCGCGGCGGCGCTCTTCCTCGGTGAACGCACCGTGGAGACCCATCTCTCGCACGTCTACGCCAAGCTCGGCATCCGCTCGCGCACCGAGCTGGCACGCACTCTGCACTGAGCTGACCGAGCGGTTCGAATTCGCCCTCGCGCGCTGTCAGGATGGGCGGGAGGTGGCAGTGGAGATCGTCGGCAGGGAGGACGAGCTCGCCGCGTTGCACGCGTTCCTCGACGGTGCGGGCGAGGAGCCGACCGCGATCGTGCTCGAGGGCGAGGCCGGGATCGGCAAGTCGACGCTGTGGATGGCCGGGGTCGAGGCCGCCCGCGAGCGAGGGCAACGAGTACTGACCGCGCGGCCCGCCGAGGCGGAGCGCGGGCTGGCGCACGTCGTGCTCGGCGATCTCTTCGAGGAGGTGCTCGACGAGGTGTTACCCGCCTTGCCGGCGCCGAGACGGCGCGCGCTCGAGGCCGCGCTGCTCCTGGACGAAGCCTCCGAGCAACCGGTCGATCCGCGGACGCTCGGCGTCGCGGTTCGGACGGCCCTGCAGGCGCTCGCCGAACGGACGCCGGTCGTACTCGCCGTCGACGACATCCAGTGGGTCGATGCGTCCTCGGCGAGCGCGCTCGCCTTCGCGCTGCGACGGATGGCCGCCGATCGGGTGCTTCTGCTCCTGACGCGGCGGCGCGTCGAAAGAGCGCAACCTTCGGAGCTCGAGCGAGCATTCGGGGCAGACAGCGTCCAGCCGGTTGTGATCGGCCCCCTCAGCGTCGGCGCGCTCCATCGGTTCCTGGCCGACCGGCTCGGCAGGACCTTCGCGCGCCAGACGTTGCTGCGCATTCATGAGGGTTCGGGAGGAAACCCGTTCTTCGCGTTCGAACTGGCCCGTGCTCTCGGCGCAGACGTGGATCCGCTGCAGCCGCTGCCCGTTCCCGACACGCTCGAAGAGCTCGTGCGCGCGAGACTCGCCGATCTCCCCGTCTCCACCCGCGAGGCACTCGAGCTCGCGTCGGCGTTGGGTACACCGTCGGTGTCGCTCCTGGAGCGGGCCGGCATCGCTCCCGATGCGCTCGAGCCGGCCGTGGGCGCGCAGGTGATCGAGCGCGAGAACGGGAGCATCCGTTTCACCCACCCGTTGCTCTCGTCGGTCCTCTACCAAGGCGTGTCTGGCGAAGAGCGGCGGTGGCTGCATGAACGTCTGGCGGCGATCGTCGACGACCCGCTCGTCCGCGCCCGTCACCTTGCTCTCGCGACAGACGGCCCGGACGCCGGCGTCGCCGTCATCCTGGATGAAGCAGCCTCGAGGGCGGTCAGCCGTGGCGCGCTGGCCGTCGCGGCCGAGCTCGGCGAACACGCGCTCCGGCTGACGCCGCCGGACGCGGACGGCGACCGTCATCGCCGGGCTCTCGCGGCGGCGCATGCCCACCGCATCGCAGGCGAGTGGACACGCGCCCGGAGCATCGTTGCGGATCTTCTGACCCGGGCACAGACGGGATCAGAGCGCGCCGAGGCCCTCGTCCTGCTTGCCGAGCTCGAGAGCCTCGACGAGTCCATCCCTCTGCTCGAGGAAGCTCTGCGCGCGGGGGCTTCGAGCCCAGCGCTCCAGGCGGACATCCACTGCCAGCTCGCGTGGTCGACGCGCTTCAGGAGTGGGTTCGTGCGAGCGCTCGAGCACGCGGACGCGGCGCTCCTGCTCGCCGAGGGGCTCGACGACGACTCGCGTCGAGTGCACGCCCTCGTGCTCCAATGCACCCTCGGCTACATATCCGGCGACGCGAGGGTGCCGCAACTCGCCCTGCGCGCGTGCGAGCTTGCGAAGGCCGTCGGCGATGAGTCGCTGCTCCAGGACGCGACGTTGACGGTCGCGAGCAGCCTCGCCGCCTCCCTCCGCCTCGACGAGGCCCGCGATCTGCTCGAGGACCGCCTGCTGCACGAGCGTGACGAGCTGGCGAGTGCGGAGGCGCTCTGGAGGCTTTCCTGGGTCGAGCTCTGGGCCGGGCGCTGGGCGCTGGCAGCCGAGCACGCCGTCGGGGCGCACACCGTCTTCACCCAGTACAGACTCGAGACACCGCCGGACCTCCTTCCGATCGCCGTCGTCGCGGCTCATCGGGGGCAGCTCGAGCTCGCCCGTGAGCACTCGGAACGAGCCCTCGAGCTGGCCGACGAGCAGTTCGCGCTGTATCCACCCGTTCATCAGGCGGTGCTCGGGCTCGTCGCCCACTGGAGCGGGGATGCGACCGGCGCCGCGCGCTGGCTCGCCGGCGCCGACGAGCGGGCCGCGTCGCTCGGCTGGGGCGAGCCGAGCAGCCGCTGGTGGAGCGACGACTACGCCGAGACGCTCCTCGAGCTGGGCCGGATCGGGGACGCGATCCGAGTCCTCGACGTCTGGGAAGCGGATGCCGTGCGGCTTCGCCGTGAGTGGGTCCTCGCCCAGGTGACGCGCTCCCGCGGTCTCGTCGCAGCCGCCCAGGGGAACGTCCAGCGCGCCACTTTGCTCTTGCAGCGGGCGGTTGCCCAGCACGAGGCGGTCGGCGATCTCTTCGGCCGGGCTCGAGCGCTGCTCGCACTCGGGATCGTCCGGCGACGGGCGCGGCAGAAGCGCGGCGCCAGCGAGACGATCGAGGCGGCACTCGCCGGCTTTGAGCAACTCGGGGCGGCGACGTGGGTCGAGAAGGCGCGCGCCGAGCTCGGCAGCATCGGTGGTCGCACGCGCGAGGAGGGGCTGACTCCGGCCGAGCAGCGCGTCGCGGCGCTCGTCGCAGAAGGCAGGACCAATCGGGAGGTGGCCGCGGCGCTCTTCCTGGGTGAGCGCACGGTCGAGACGCACCTCTCGCACGTCTACGCGAAGCTCGGCATCCGCTCGCGTACGGAGCTGGCCCGCACGTTGCGCTGAGCAAAGTTCAGGGGTTCTCACGTTTCCGCGGGAGCTCGGCGCTCGTAGCGTCGACGGCATGCCGAGCTACCTCGTCGAAACGTTTCTCGCCAACAGCCGCGCCGGAGAGCGCGGCGCCCGCGAGCGGCGGGCGCGCTCGGCGGCCCAGGAGCTGACGGATCGCGGCACTCCCGTCCGGTTTGACAGCTCGATCCACGTTCCGGAGGACGAGATCTGCTTCTTCGTCTTCGAGGCGCCCTCAGGCCCGGCGGCTGCGCAGGCTGCGCAGCAGGCCGGGCTGGAGGCGTTCCGCGTCGTCGAGGCGTTCCCGTCCGGAGAGGAAATGAGATGAGACGCATGACGATCAGCATGGGGCTCGTCGCGACGGTGGCCGTGGTCGCCGTCCTGGCCCTCGGGTCGACGGGAACGGCGGCCGCACCGTCCGTCGCGACCGGCCAGAACGCGGTTGTCCACTGGAGTGGCGTCGCCGAGGTGGCGATCGCCGCCGGCCGCCCGCCTGCCAGCAGCACCGTGCTCGGGGGCATGGTCCACGGGGCGATGTACGACGCCGTCGCTGCCGTGGAGGGTGGTCTCGAGCCGTTCGCGACCGGGGTCACCGCGCCTCCGGGTGCGTCGGCCGACGCCGCCGTCGCGCAGGCGGCGAGGGACGTCCTCGTGGCCCGCGTCCCGGGGCAGGCCATGGCCGTCCAGGCCGCATACGACGCCTACATGGCGTCGATCCCGGCCGGGCTCGCCAAGGACTCGGGCAAGGCGGTCGGCACGGCCGCCGCAGCGGGGATGCTCGCGATGCGGACCGGCGACCGGTTCGACGACGTCGTCCCGTACGTCCAGCCGACGCCGGGGCCCGGCGTCTTCGAGCCGATCGCGCCGACGACGCCGGTCGACGTGAAGCTGGGCCAGGTGCGGCCGTTCACGTTCGACTCGCCCTCCGCCTACCGGCCGGGCGAGCCGCTCGAGCGGACTAGCAAGCGCTACGCCAAGGACGTGCTCGAGGTACGGGACTTCGGTCGCGCGATCAGCACGTTCCGGACGACGGCGCAGACCGAGCACTCGCGCTTCTTCACCGACCAGGCTTATGCCCAATACAGCCGCGCGGTTCGTGACCTGGCCGACGATCGCGACCTCGACCTGCGCGAGTCCGCACGCCTGCTCGGCTACGTGTGGGTCGCGGCCGCGGACACGATGATCGCGTGCTGGGAGGCGAAGTACCACTACTACTTCTGGCGCCCGACGCACGCAATCCAGCGGGCCGACACGGACGGCAATCCTGCGACCGCGCCGGACCCGACCTGGGTGCCGCTGTTCGTCGGCAACCACCCGGAGTATCCGTCCGGCCACGCCTGCATGACGGCGGCCGTCACGCAGTCGCTGAAGGGCTACTTCGGGACGAAGCAGGTGCCGCTCGAGTTCACGAGCAACGTGACCGGCACGACGCAGTCGTACGCACGCCTCGACGATCTCGTCGCGGCAATCGAGGACGCCCGCGTCTGGGGCGGCCTCCACTTCCGTACGACGATGACCGACACCGCCAAGCACTTCCCGCGCATCGCTCGCGACATCGGCCGGGAGCACTTCCTCGCCGACTCCGGCCGTCGCGAGAGGGAGATCGACGACTGAGGAGCGCAGGTGGCCGGGGCCGGACTCACCGGCCTCGGCCGCCGACGCTCGGTGCGCGACCGATTGACTAGTTCCGGGGCTGGGCGAACGCCCGGTTCACCGCCGCCGTGCGCGTGTGCACCCCGAGCTTGTCGTAGGTGTGCTCGAGATGCTTCCGGATCGTGTGCGCCGAGACGACGAGCAGCGCGGCGATCTCCTCGTTCGTCTTACCGAGCGCGACCCAGCGTAGAACCTCCATCTCGCGCCGGGTCAGGCCGTGATTGGCGGTACCGACCACGTTCCGAAGATACGACAAACGTCTAATTGCGACAAGAGCCACAAGCACCGATGCTTGGTGGCTGGGACAGCGCAACGAATTCGCCGAGATCTCTGCGAAAGGACCAGATGAAGCGTTCGAGGTTGCAGATCCTCGTCGCGTCCGTCGTCGTCGCGCTCGGTGCTCCATCTGCCGCCGGCGCCGACGCGGTGCTCGACTGGAACGTGATCTCCACCAACGCGATTCTCGCGCCGGGGCCGACCGCCCACGGCTCGACGATCAGCGGGGCGATGGTGCAGGGGGCCGTCTACGACGCGGTCAACGCAATCGACCGCAGTCACCAGGCCTACCTCCTCGACGTCCGGAAGGTCGGCGCCCAGCCCTGGGCCTCGAAGGACGCCGCGGTGGCGACCGCTGCCTATCGAGTCCTCGCCGACCTGCTGCCGGCGCAACAGCCCGCGCTCGAAGACCTTTGGGAGGCGGCACTCGGGCCGCAGCCCTACGACGCGATCACCCAGGACGGGATCGACGCCGGCGAGGCGGCCGCGGCCGCCATGCTCGACGCGCGCGAGAACGACGGGCGCAACGCTCCCTTCACCTTCGTGATCGGCAGCGAGCCGGGCGACTGGCGCCCGAGCCCGCCCACCGCTCTCGACCCGGCAGCGTGGGTGGGGAACGTGCGCCCGTTCGTGATCCCGAGCCCCTCTCGGTTCCGGTCCGACGGCCCGTACGCGCTCACGAGTGCGGAGTACGCGCGGGACTTCAACGAGGTCAAGGAGCTGGGCTCGCTGACGAGCACCAGGCGCACCGCGGACCAGACGAAGGCCGCCATCTTCTGGCAGGCGCAGCCTTTGGCGATCTACGGCGGGCTGATGCGGTCGCTCTCGGCGAGCCGCGGCCTCGACACGGTCGCCAGCGCCCGCCTGTTCGGGATGGCCCATCTGGCGGCTGCCGACGGCGCGATCAGCTGCTGGAACGACAAGTTCTACTGGAACTTCTGGCGTCCGCTCGCGGCGATCCGCGAGGCCGATACGGACGGAAACCCGGCCACCGTCGCCGACCCGGGCTGGAGATCGTTGTTCGATCCGGCCACCCCGACCGTGCCGCCGCTCGCCACGCCGCCGTTCCCCGACCATCCGTCCGGGCACGGCTGTGTGAGCGGATCGGTCCTGAACACGCTGCGGGACTTCTTCGGCACCGACAGGATCGCGTTCGACGTCTTCAGCAGCCGCTACCCCGGGCAGCCGAGGCACTTCGACCGCTTCACCGATGCCCTCGACGAGGTCATCGAGGCGCGCATCTGGGGCGGGATCCACTTCCGCAACGCGGACGTGACGGGTGCCAACATCGGTCGGAGGGTCGCCCACTTCGTCGGGAGTCACGCCTTCCAGCCGGTCGATTGCCCCCGCAGGAGCTGTCGCTAGACGGAGCCGGTGGCCGGGGCGGGCGCTCATCCCGCCTCGGCCGCCCGCTCGTCAGTCCACGGCGGGCAGGAACGTCGCCTCGCCGCGCTCCGGCGGGGCGCCGTAGATGAACAGCTTGAGCTCACCGGCGCTCCGGTTCGAGAGCTGGAGGGCGGTTCCCGGCTGCACGACGAGGACGCTTCCCTGGGCGAGCTCGTGCCGCTCCGGCTCGTCGCCCTCGCCCATGTGGATCGTCAGCGTTCCCTCGAGGACGACGAAGACCTCCTCCTGGATCGGGTCGATGTGCCGGCGCCCGACCGCGCCCGGTGGGTAGCGGAAGAGATTCGCGCGCGAGCGGGTGAGCCTTTCCGAGAGTCCCGCGGCGAGCCGGGGATCGCCCTCGCGCCGTGGCTGCCAGTCGAGCTCGTCGGCGTGGAAGATCGTGTAGCCGTCCATGAGGGCAGTATCGCCTGGACGCTCGACCGACCGGCCGAAGAGGCGGACAATCACGCCATGGCCGCGCGCGCAGGCGCCATCGTCGGGAGGGAGGACGAGCTCGCGCTGCTGCACGAGCTCGTGACGACAACGGCCGCGTGGCCGAGGGCGCTCGTGTTGGAAGGCGAGGCCGGGGCCGGCAAGACGACCCTCTGGCAGTCGGCGGTCGATGGAGCAGGCGGCCGCGTGTTGACGACGCGCCCGCTCGAGACCGAAACGAAGCTCGCGTACGCCGGAGTCGGCGACCTGCTCGAGAGCGTCCAGGACAGGCTCGCCGAGCTGCCGGCTCCGCAGGCCCACGCGTTGCGGGCGGCGCTCCTGCTCGAGTCACCCGACGCGGGAGTGGTCGACGAGCGCGCGGTCGCGCTGGGATTCCTCGGCCTGCTCGTCTCCGAGGCCCCGGTCCTGCTGGCAGTCGACGACCTGCAGTGGCTCGACCGCCAGTCCGCGCGCGTGCTCGCCTTCGCGGCGCACCGGGTCGGCGAGACCCCGGTGGCGTTCTTGGTCGCGCTTCGGGCCGAGGGGCGCGCGGGGCTGTCGTTCGTGCCGGAGCGCGTGTTTCCGAACTGCACGAACGTCCCGGTTCGCGGCCTCGATCTCGAGTCGATCTACCGCCTGATCCGCGACCGGCTCGGGGTCGTGCTGGCCCGCCCGTCGCTGCTCGCCGTCTACGAGACTGCCGCCGGCAATCCGTTCTTCGCGCTCGAGCTGACCCGGGCGGCGAAGCAAGCGGGCGAGGCGCGACCGGTATCTACGACCCTGCGGGAGCTGGTCGGCTCTCGGATCACGGAGTTGCCGGCGGAGACGCGGGCCGCCTTGTGCGTCGCAGCGGCCCTGGCGGACCCGACGCTCGACCTCGTCGGCGCCGCGAGCGAGGGGGACGCCACCGCCGCGCTCGGCCCTGCGGTCGGGGCGGAGATCGTCTCGCTCGTGTCGGGGCGGATCCGCTTCGCGCACCCTCTGCTGGCCGCGGCGGCCTACGACGCCGCTGGGCCTGTCCAGCGGCGCGACGTTCACGCGACGCTCGCTGCGGTTGTGCCCGATCGAGAAGAGCAGGTGCGGCACCTCGCACTGGCGGCAGCAGGGCCGGATCCGGTCGTTGCGAGCGCGCTGGACGAGGCGGCACGGCTGGCCCGCGCCCGCGGCGCGCCGGTGGCAGCCGCCGAGCTCTATGAGGAGGCGAGGGCGCTGACGCCACCTGCCGACCGCTCGGGGGCGCGACGCCGCGCCGTCGACGCGGCACGCTGTCAGTTCGAGTCCGGCGACTCCCGTCGGGCGCGTCGTCTCCTGGAGGAGACGATCGCCGAGCTGCCGGCTGGAGCCGAGCGGGCGCGAGCGCTGCTCGTGCTCGCCCCGCTGCGCTCCTACGACGACGACATGCGGGCCGCCGTCGCGCTCTACGAGCAGGCGCTGGCGGAGGCGGAGAGCGACAGCCACGAGCTCGGCAGCGCACACGAAGGCATCTCGGCCAATCTCTTCCGCCTGCGCGAGCGCTTCGCCGAGGCCGCCGACCACGCCCGAGCGGCGGCTGTGCTCGGCGAGCAGCTCGGCGACAGGCAGCTCGTCGCCTCGGCGCGCGGGTCGCAGCTCCTGGCCGAGGCCTCACTCGGGCGACCGGAGGCAAGAGCGACCGCTGTGTCGGCGGCGGCGCTGGCGGCGACACCGACGCCGCGCATCCTTCAGGGCGCGGGGTTCTCGCTCGCAGTCGCGCGGATGTGGTGGGAGGAGCTCGATGCTGCGCACGACGCGTTCGAGCAGACGCTCGCGCGGGCCGCCGAGATCGGTGACGAGAGCTCAGTGCCTTACCTCCAAGTCCTGCTCGCTCAGGCCGACTGTCTGCGCGGTCGCTACACCGAGGCAGCCGCGCACGCCGACGTCGCTGCCGAGCGTGCAGAGCAGGCAGGCCAGGGGACGGTCTTCGCCTACGCGCTCGCCTTGCGCGGGCTCGCGGCCGCGTATCGAGGCGACCTCGACGAGGCACGCCGCGCGACGGGGCGAGCCCTCGAGCTCGCACGCAGCACGAGCGGCCGCCCGGCGGAGCAGTTCGCGACTGCCGCGCTCGGCCTGCTCGAGCTCTCGCTCGAACGGCCGGACCGGGCCGTCGACGTGCTGGCGCCGCTCGTGGCCTTTGCGCGGGAGCACGGCATGACGGAGCCTGGGCTCACGCGTTTCGTCCCCGATCTGGTCGAGGCTCTCGTCGCCTGCGGCCGGCTCGCCGAGGCCGAGGATCACCTCTCCTGGTACGAAGCGAACGCGGAGCGCCTCGAGCGGGCCTCGGCGCAGGGAGCGTCGGCGCGCTGCCGCGGTTTCCTCGCCGCCGCGGTGGGTGAGCTCGGGGCCGCCCTCGCCGCCTTCGAACGCGCCCTCATCTATCACGAGCAGGCGCCGATGCCGTTCGACCGCGCCCGCACGCTGTTAGCGCTCGGGTCGGCGCAGAGGCGGGCGAACGAGCGCCGGGCAGCACGGGACTCGCTCGTCTCCGCGCGTGAGCTCTTCGCCGCTCTCGGGGCCGCGGTCTGGGAGCAGCGCGCGGAGGCGGAGCTCGCCCGCATCGGGGGCCGGGCGCCGGCGACGGGGGAGCTGACGCCGATCGAGGCCCGCGTCGCCGAGCTCACCGCCGCCGGCCAGACGAACCGGGAAGTCGCCGCATCGCTCTTCCTCAGCACCCGCACCGTGGAGGGTCACCTCTCCCGCATCTACGGCAAGCTCGGGGTGCGCTCGCGCGTCGAGCTCGCACGTCGGCTCGACCGCTCCGACACGTGAGCTCGCACGCGCGGGCAAAGTCGCGTAGTTCCCCCGTTTTTTGCGCGAAGCCCGCTTCCTAGCCTCCAAGCACTGGTTCACGACCCCGGATCAGGGATCCGGACGAGGAGGCGACAAGCATGAGGATCACGACGACATTCGCACTGGTGCTGGCGACGCTGGCGCTGGCGGTTCCCATCGCTGCGGCGGATCCGGACACGTATCCGGCCGCTCCGACGGCGGCGGCGCCGTCGGACGCGGTCGACCGCTACGTCGGCAACGCGTCCCGGAGCAGCAGCGAGCCGGATGCGCTCGCGCGGTACCTGCGCGGCCACCGCGAGGACGCGGCGACCGGCGCGGCGACCCATCTCGACTCCCACGACTTCCGTCCGACGACGAGCGGTTCGCCCGCTCCGGTCGCCGATGCGAGCCGCGACTGGACGCAGGGCGTGCTCGTCGTGCTCGGCGCCCTTCTCGTGGCGTTGCTCGCCGTCGTCGGCGCCTCCGCGGCGCGCGAGCGCCGTCGCCCCGTCCTTCACTAGGCGGCTCTCGGGGTGAGGTGCAGGCGGCCCTTGTGCAGGGCCGCCTGCACCTGGACCAAGACGACGCGCCCGGGGAGAGCGGGCGCGTCTGGGAGAAGCGGAGCGGGGAGGTCCGGAGGGGTGGCGGCCGGAGAGAGGGAGTGAGCCGCTGTGGCCTTCCCTGCTCGACGCTTCCTATGTGGGCACAGCCTGCCGGTCGGAGGGGGTGATCGGGATGCGGTTCGCAGGCGTCTCGAGGTACGGCTGACCGCACCCTTGTGCCTCAAGGTAGGTTCGCGCGGTGCGTGTCCTCGTGGTCGGAGCGGGAGGTGTCGGCGCAGCCGCCGGTGCGGTGGCGAAGCGGCGCGACGTCTTCGAGCGCCTCGTCTTTGCGGACGTCGACGAGGGGCGGGCGCAAGCGGTCGTCGAGCGCGAGGGCGACCCACGCTTCGGGGCCGCGCAGGTCGATGCCTCCGACGCCGGGCAGATCGCGGAGCTCGCTCGCACCGAGCGGGTGGACGCGATCCTGAACGCGGTCGATCCGCGCTTCAACCAGGCCGTCTTCGCAGGAGCCTTCGCGGCGGGCTGCACGTATCTCGACATGGCGATGACGCTCTCGAACGCGCAGACCGGCGAGAAGCTCGGCGATGCGCAGTTCGAACAGGAGGAGCAGTGGCGCGAGCGCGGCCTCCTCGCGCTCGTGGGGATCGGCGTCGAGCCGGGGCTCTCGGACGTCTTCGCGCGGCACGCGGCGGACGAGCTCTTCTCCGAGATCGACCACATCGGGGTCCGCGACGGTGCCAACCTCGTGGTCGACGGTTACGACTTCGCGCCCACCTTCTCGATCTGGACGACGATCGAGGAGTGCCTCAACCCGCCCGTGATCTGGGAGCGCGAGCGGGGCTGGTACACGACCGAGCCCTTCTCCGAGCCCGAGCTCTTCGACTTCCCGGAGGGGATCGGCCCCGTCGAGTGCGTGAACGTCGAGCACGAGGAGGTGCTCCTCATCCCGCGCTGGGTCGACTGCCGGCGCGTCGACTTCAAGTACGGCCTCGGCGAGGAGTTCATCGACGTGCTGCGGACGCTGCACAAGCTCGGCCTCGACTCGACCGAGCCGGTGCGCGTGCGCGGGATCGAGGTCGCGCCGCGCGACGTCGTGGCGGCTGCGCTGCCCGATCCAGCCGGGCTGGGCGACCGCATGCGCGGCAAGACCTGCGCCGGCACGTACGTCACCGGCACCGGCAAGGACGGACGGCCGCGCGCCGTGTACCTCTACCAGGTGCTCGACAACGAGCACTCGATGCGCGAGTGGGGGCACCAGGCGGTCGTGCTCCAGACCGCACTGAACCCGATCGCGGCGCTCGAGCTGCTGGCGGCGGGCGTATGGAGCGGCGTCGGCGTGCTCGGCCCCGAGGCCTTCCCGCCGCAGCCGTTTCTCGAGCTGCTCGCCGACTACGGCGCTCCGCACGGGCTGGACGAGCGCGCTCCGGTAGGTTTTTCCTCGTGAGCACCACCGTCACCGGAGCCGAGGCCGTCGAGTGGGATCTCTCCGATCTCTTCGACGGGCCGGACGATCCGCGCCTGCTCGGCGATCTGGACGAGGCCGCCGCCGCAGCGACCGCGTTCCGTGAGCGCTATCGCGGCAAGCTCGGCGAGCTCTCCGCGGCCGAGCTCAACGACGCGGTCGTGGAGCTCGAGCGGCTGAAGGGGGCGACGACACGGGTCGAGACCTACGCGCGCCTGCGCCTGGCGGCGGACAGCTCCGACCAGAGCCGTGGCGCGCTCGTCCAGAAGGTGCGCGAGCGCAACACCCAGATCGAGACCGAGCTGCTCTTCTTCGATCTCGAGTGGGCCGCTCTCGACGACGAGATCGCCGAGCGCCTGCTCGCCGATCCCGCGCTCGAGCGCTACGCGTCGGTGCTGCGCTCCGAGCGACGCTACCGGCCCTACCTGCTCTCCGAGCCGGAGGAGAAGATCTCCGCCGAGAAGAGCCTCACCGGCGCGAGCGCCTGGGGCCGGCTCTTCAACGAGCTGCTCTCGGACCTGCGGATAGACCTCGACGGCGGGCAGGTCTCCGTCGACGAGGCGCTCTCGCGCCTCTCGCGGCTGACCCAGCAGGACGAGCGCAGGCAGGTCGCCGAGGCGGTCACCGACGCGCTCCGGCCCGGCGTGCGCACGCGCGGCTACATCCTGAACACGATCCTCAACGAGCGGGCGATCGAGGATCGCCTGCGCGGCTACAGCACCTGGATCTCGGCCCGCAACCTCGCGAACGAGATCCCGGACGAGGCCGCGGACAGCCTCGTGGAGGCGATCGTCGCCCGCTACGACATCCCGCAGCGCTACTACGCGCTCAAGGCGCGGCTGCTGGGGCTGCCGCGGCTCGCGGACTACGACCGCTTCGCGCCGCTGCAGGAGGTGCCGGGGACGATCGCCTGGGACGACGCGCGCGAGCTCGTGCTCGAGTCCTTCACGGACTTCTCGCCCACCGCCGGCGACGTGGTCGGCCGCTTCTTCGAGCGCGAGTGGATCGACGCGGCGGTGCGCCCGGGGAAGATGCTCGGCGCCTTCTGCGCCACCCTCGTGCCCGACGTCCACCCGTACGTGCTGATGAACTACGCCGGCGAGCGGCGCAGCGTGCTGACGCTCGCGCACGAGCTGGGCCACGGGCTGCACGGCGTGCTCGCGCAGGATCTCGGGCTGCTCAACGCCTCGACGCCGCTGACCCTGGCCGAAACCGCGTCCGTCTTCGCGGAGGCGCTGACCTTCGAGAAGCTGCGCGAGCGCGAGGACGATCCGAGAGCGCGGCTCGACCTGCTCGTGAGCAGGATCGACGACACGATCGCGACCGTCTTCCGCCAGATCGCCCTCAACCGCTTCGAGCACGCGATCCACACCGGTCGCCGCGAGGAGGGCGAGCTGCCGCTCGAGCGTGTCTCGGAGCTCTGGCGGGCGGAGCAGGACCGGATGCTCGGCGACGCCGTCGAGGTGACCGACAACTACGGGATCTGGTGGAGCTACGTGCCGCACTTCATCGCGGCGCCCGGGTACGTGTACGCGTACGCCTTCGGCTACCTCTTCTCGCTCGCGATCTACCGCCGCTACGTCGAGGAGGGCGACTCGCTCGTCGAGCCGTACCTCGACCTGCTGCGGGCGGGTGGCTCGGCGCCGCCGGCGGAGCTCGCCTCGCGGCTCGGCTTCGATCTCGGCGACCCCGGCTTCTGGTCGGCCGGGCTCGACGCGATCGGCACGCTCGTCGACGAGGCCGAGAGCCTCGCGGCTCAGCTGGACTAGTGCTGCTCGTCGTCGCGGCGACCGGGCGGGAGCTGGCCGCGGCGTCCGGCGTGGACACGCTCGAATGCGGGATCGGGCCCGTCGAGGCCGCGGCGGCGACGGCCCGGGCGCTGGTGGAGCGGCGGCCCTCGGCGCTCCTGCACGTCGGCATCGCCGGCGCGCGCGGGCTCGCGGTGGGGACCACGGTGCTCGGCACCGAGGCCGTCTACTGCGACCTCGGCGCGGCGATCCCTGTCGTCGATCGGGTCGCCGCCGACGCGCGGCTTCTCGCCGCCCTGCGGGCCGCCTTCCCCGATCTTCCCGCGTTGCCGATCGGGACGAGCGCCCGCGTGGGCGGGACCGCGAGCGACCTCCAGGTGGAGGCGATGGAGGGCTTCGCGGTCCTCCGTGCGGCCGATCTCGCGGGCGTTGCCGCCGTCGAGGTGCGTGTGATCGCGAACGAGATCGACGAGCCCGACCGGGCCAAGTGGCGCTTCGGCGAGGCGCTCGAGACCCTCGCAGAGCTCCTGCCGCGGCTCGTCGCGATAGCGTCCGCCGTCAGGCCGACCCAGTGACGAAGCAGCCGTGACGAAGCAGCCGTGACGAAGCAGCCGCTGCCGCCGCCGCTCCCGCCCGAGACCCGCACCGTCGGCCAGCTCGTCGCCGAGTCGTTGCGTCTGTACGGCAACCACGTCTGGGCGGCGCTCGCGCTCGGGCTCAGCGTGACCGTGATCAACCAGGTGTCGGCCGGTCGCGAGACGGTCGTGCAGGTGCTCGTGCTCACCGCCGGCGCACCGCTGATGGCGGCGTCCTTCACCGGTGCAGCGGCGCTCGTCGGCGGGGTGCGGCCGGCGACGGCCGAGCTTGCGCGAGCGGTGATCGTGGGCACGCTCGTCTTCGTCCCGGCCGCGTTCCTCTCCCTCGTCTTCATCTTCCCGGCCATTGCCTGGCTCGCCCTCGTCGGGCTCGTCGTGCCCGTGCTCGTGATCGAGCGGCTGCCCGTCGCGGCCGCCCTGCGCCGGGCGGTCGAGCTCGGGCGCGTCGATTTCGTCCACGCCTTCGGCTCGCTGGCGACGCTCGTGATCCTGTTCGGGCTCGTCAGGCTGATGCTGGCCCTGCTCCTCCGCGACCTCGGCGACTCGGAGGAGCGGATCGCCCTCGGCCTCGCCGACCTCGTCGTCTCCCCGCTCCTGTTCCTCGGCGGGGCGCTGCTCTACGTCGACCAGGCCGCGCGAGCGCGAGTACGATCGGCTTCCTCGACCTAGGAGACGAGATGCCGACCTATCTGATGCTGACCACGCTGACCGCGCAGGGTGTGCAGACCCTGAAGGCGAACCCGGGGCGGCTGCGCGAGGTGAACCGTGACGTCGAGGAGCTCGGCGCGAAGGTGCTCCACCAGTGGGCGACGATCGGCGAGTACGACTTCGTCAACGTGGTCGAGGCGCCCGACGCCGCGACGATCGCGAAGGTCTCGCTCGCCCTCGGCGCCCGCGGCAGCGCGAAGCTCCAGTCGCTGGAGCTGCTCGAGCTCGACGCGCTGCTCGGCGCGCTCGAGGCCTGAGCTAGCTGCGCAAGATGAGCATCCGCAGAAGCGGACGCTCATCGCGCGAAGATCCCTAAAGGGGCCGCTTCGCGGCCCGACGAGCGGAGCCCCGTCTCGCGGAAGCCGGACTAGCGGAACCCGGGCTCGGGCGAGGCGGGCGGGAGCGGGCTCTGCGGGCAACCCGGGCGCGACGCCCTTGTTGTACTCCCCGGGCGCGACGTCGTTGGGCGCATCGGCGTGGAAGAGCGAGGCGAGGTGCTGGATCTGGCCTCGGCCCGGCCCGAGCTCGAACTGGCCGCCGCCGTACAAGGCGATCCCGCGCTTCTCGCAGTGGTCGTAGAAGTCGAACAGCCGCCGCACCGACCCGAAGCGCGAGGGCTTCGAGTTCAGGCATTCCGGCGGGTACGGCAGCGCTTCCACGTCGGCGACCGAGTGGATGGGGAAGTCCCACGTGAGCCGGCGAACCTGCGGCTCGAGCACGGGACGCGTCTCGTCGGTCAGGCGCGCATCCTCGAGCCACGCGTCCGGGAACGCCCGCGCGACCCGGCCGTAGAGCTCCGCCGACGGGGTCGCGTCGACCCAGTCGCCCTCGTACAGGCCCTTCAGGTCGACCACGTCGACAGCCCCTGTCGAGGCCAGCTTGGCGACCACGTCGTCCGTCCACTTGTCGCTGGCGTCGAGCTTGAAGCGCAGGTCGGGATAGAGCGCGAGCAGCTCCTCGACCGCACTCTGGGAGACGACGAACCGCACGGAGCGGGGCTCGCGGCCGACCGCCTCCGCGAGCGACTTCCCGGCCTGGCGCAGCGCCAGGTCGAGCGCAGCAGACTCGAGGCCCCAGGGCCGGTAGCCCGGCTGCTCGACGGCGAGCGAGGAGAACGACTCGACGGTGTGCTCGCCCGTCAGGTCGGGCAGCGCGTCGTCCGTGAACGTGAGCTGGAGCTCCTCCTCGTAGGAGACGTCCTCGCCGACGCCTTCGTGGTCGCCGCCGTGGAGGTGGACGACGGTCGTGCGCCGCGTCATGTGGCGCAGCGGCAGCGAAAGATGCTCGAGCTCGACCCGCTCCACGATGAGCGGCAAGCTCCGGACTGAGTCAAAGAGAGGCATAGGCGACGGCCACCTCCGCGGCCAGTGCTGCGTTGTCGGCGATCAGGTCCCGGTTGGCGGCCAGCGTGCGGCCACCGCTCTCGCGGTGCAGGTAGGAGAGCACGAACGGCGTCACACCCTGGCCGGAGACGCCCTGGCTCCCGGCGTCCGCGAGGGCGCGCTCGATCAGCGGCTCGACGTCGTCGAGGCTGTCCGTCGCGGGCCGGGCGAGCAGGACCGAGGTGGCGCGGCCGAGGCCCCAGTGCGTGTGCGCTACCCGAGCGGCCTCCTCGGCGCTCTCGACGCGGGCCGAGACGGCCGGGCCGCCGTGGGCCGCATAGAAGAGGGGCAGGTCGTCCGTGCGGAAGCCCAGCACCGGGACGCCGAGGGTCTCCAGCAGCTCGGCGGTCGCGGGCACGTCGAGGATCGACTTCACCCCGGACGAGACGACGAGCGCCTCGGTGCGGACGAGCTCGCCGAGGTCGGCAGAGATATCGGGCGGCGTGGGGAAGCCGCGATGGACGCCTCCGAGCCCGCCCGTGCCCATGAAGCCGATCCCGGCCGCGCGGCAGGCGGCGAGCGTGCCGCCGACCGTCGTCGCTCCGACGGCGCGCTGCACCACGGCTGCGGCGAGATCGCGGGGTCCGACCTTGCGCGCGTCGGCTCCGAAGCGCCCCAGCTCGTCAGCAGTCAGGCCGACGCGGATGACGCCGTCGAGCACGCCGATCGTGGCCGGCACTGCGCCGGCCTCACGGACGCGGCGCTCGCTCTCGAGCCCGACCTCGACGCCCTCGCCGGGCGGGAATCCGTGCGCGACGAGCGTCGTCTCCAGGGCGACGACGGCCCGGCGCTCGGCGAGCGCCTGTCCGACCTCCTCGGCGATGGCGACGAACCGCCTCACGGCATCGACCCTAGCTGGGCCACGCAGCGAGCAGCCGCCTCCAGCGCCAGCCCAGGTCCGCCGACGAGATAGCCCGCCGCGAGCGCATCTCCCGCGCCCGTCGTGTCGAGCGCCTGCGCCGGCAGGGCCGGGAGCTCGACCCCGTCGAAGGAGGCTCCGCGCGCGCCGCGCTTCAGGATCCACGCGCACCCCGCCAGCGGCCCGCCGAGGATCCGCTCCTCGTCCTCGTTGGCGAAGACGACGTCGGGCTGCAGCTGCTCGAGCCGGTCCCGGAAGCGCTCCGGCCCGAAGTCGCGGATCGCGCTCCACGAGGAGAGGTCGACGCTCAGGCGCGGGGCGAGCGCTGCCGCGGCCAGAGCCGCCCCGTCGATCGGCGACCGCAGCAGCGAGTAGCCGGCCAGGTGCAGGTGCCCGCACTCCTCGAGCCACGTCGCGTCCAGCTCGTCCGCGCGGAGCTCCGGAGCGACCCCGCGGTCAGACGCCATCGTGCGCGCTCCCTCGATGTCGACGAGCGAGACGATCGTCCCGGTGCGGCCCTCGACCACCGGCCCGCGCACCTCGACGCCGTAGCGCTCGAGCGCCCGGGCCGCCGTCTCGCCCGCGTCGTCCTCCGCCCGCTTGCCGACGAAGCGCGCCCGCCCGCCGAGCTCGGCCACCCAGGCGGCCACATTCGCGCCCTGGCCGCCCGGCCCCAGCCTCGTGACGGCGTTCGCGTCGGCTCCCTCCGCGAGCGGCTGCTCGAGGCGGACGATCACGTCCAGGAGGAGGTCGCCCAGGGAGACGATCACGGTCGGGGCCGGCACGGGACTACGATCCTGGCATGGACGGCGAATCGCGCCGCTCGCGAACCCGCTCCTTCCTCGTCGGAGCCGCGCTCGGCGCGTCCGCGGCGATCGCGGCTGCGCGCCGGTTCAGATCCAAGGAACGCAGGCCCGACGGGCCCGCGGGCCTGGCGGCGTTCGAGGAGGCACCCTGCTACCGCGAGCTCGTCGAGCGCGAGCGCGAGGCTTCCTAGCCTGAGCTCCGGAGCGCGCGCGTCGCCCGCTCGACCGTCGCGAGGTTGATGTCGGCGTCGCCGATGTAGAGCCCCTTTCCGACCTGCAGGGCCTGCGCCGCGCGCTCGAGGTAGAGCGCGGGAGTGCGCGTCGGGGCGGCGGTGCGGATGACGAGGAACGGGCCGAAGCGACGCACCTCGAAGGCGGAGCGCGGCTCCGGCGAGCGCAGCGGGATCTCGAGCTTGCGGAAGAAGTTGTTGTTGTCGCTGGCGTCGAGGATCCAGACACCGCGGCCGAGCGGCTGCTCGAGCTCCTGCAGCGTCGAGAGCGCCAGCTTCGCGTCCGCCCGCGGCAGCACGGCCAGCGGGAAGTCGGGGTCGCGCTCCCAGGCGCCGAGGAAGAGCGGGTCGTAGCCGAAGAGCACGTCCTCCGGGCGCGTCGTCTCCGCTAGGTACGCCGACGCCTCCGCGCGGGCCGCTTGACGGACGTCGGGCTCCCACTCGAAGAGCTGAGGCGTGCGCTCCCACGTCCACGCCACCTGTGCCACGAGCAGCGCGACGAGGGCGACGGGCGCGAACCGGCCCAGCCGCACGACGCCCGCCGCGACCGCGAGCGCGACGAACGGCAGGGCGAAGATCAGGTGCCGGGTCTCGGGCGACGTGGCCTGCCCCAGCGTGGCCCACATGAACACGAGCGCAGGTACGGCCAGCACGCACACGAAGAGGGCGACGGTGGGACGCGGCAGCCGCCGCAGGCCGAGCACGATGAGCACCGCCACGAGCAGCGTCACCGGCCACCAGCCGGCGGTGAAGTCACCCGTCACCCGCCAGAGATACTTCGCGACCGGCCACGGGCCCCCCAGCTTCTCGCCGCCGCCCCCGACGCCGACCTCGAAGCGGCTCGCGAGCACGAGGTTGGTGAGCCAGAACGGCGTTCCGAGCACGGCGACCGCGGCCCCGGCGACGAGCGCCTGGCGCAGCCGGTCGCGCCGCGCGATCAGCACGTACGCGCCCTGGGTTGCCAGGACGAGCCCGCCGTAGGGATGCGCCGCCACGGTCGCGAGGATCGCGAGCACCCAGAGCGACCAGCTCCGCCGGTCGCCCCGCTCGAGCGCGACGAGCAGCGCGAGGTACGAGAGGGCGCTCGTGAAGAGAAAGAGGCTGTACATCCGGCCGTAGACGCCGTGGAAGAGGAACGTCCAGCTCGCTCCGACGATAGCCGTGGCGACCAGGGCCTGCCGCCGCCCCGCGAGCCTTGCCCCGAGCAGCGCGACGACCGGCAGGCTCGCGACCGCGAAGAGCGCCGAGAGCACCCTCAGCCCGCCGAGCCCGAAGCCGAGGTGGGCGACGATCCACGCGAGCACGAAGTGGAGCGGCGCGCCGCCGCGCTCCTCGAGCACGATCTGGAAGAGCTGGTCGAGCGGGTACCGGCCGACGAAGAGCGCGAGCGTCTCGTCCTCGTGGGGCTGCCACGCCAGCAGCTGGTGGAGGAGGAAGGCGGCAGCCGTGGCCGAGATGGCCGTGACCCCGAGCACGAACGCGTGGCGTTCGAGCACGGCCGGAAGCGCCAGCCCACCCGCTCTCAACTTCGTCGCCTGCGCGCTCTCGCTCATCGTCCTCCGCCCGAATTTTCGTCCAAGTGCCCTCCAGGCACGCTGCTAGCCTTGTGCGCCATGCCCATCTACGAGTACCGCTGCCCCGACGGGCATACCTTCGAGACGTTCCAGCGTATGTCGGACCCACCCGCCGAGGTCTGCGAGGTGTGCGGGAAGGGACCGGTCGAGAAGCTGCTGTATCCGGTCGCGGTGCACTTCAAGGGCTCGGGGTTCTATTCCACCGACTACGGCCGGTCGGGCCGCAAGGCGGGCTCGAACAAGGACGGCGATTCGGGCTCCGGATCCTCCTCGGAGGGCTCCTCCTCGTCGAGCGAGAAGGCAAAGCCCGCGGGCGAGGCCAAGTCCGCTTCGACCGACGGCAGCTAGCGCCGCCTGAGGGCGCCCTCCGGGCGACCCTAACCGGTGCGGGAGCCGATCAGGCATCCGGCCGCGAGCGGCTGGCCCGGGGGCGGCGGCTGCGGGGCCGAGAGCCCCTGGAACATCCGGATCGTGGCGAAGTTCTCCTCGCCGCCGAGGATCACCGACGCGCCCCCGTCGCTCGACAGCTCACCGCCGAGGCGGCAGTGGAGGGCACGGCTCGAGTTCGAGCGGAACTTGACCCAGCCGAGCTGCAACAGCTCGCCGGCGCTCAGGTCGGTCGTCAGCGGCTCCACGAGGTCGTCGCCGATGAAGGGCAGCTTCACGAAGGTGCCTAGGCTGACCAGCTCGTCGGCCATCGCCTCGACCACCTCCTGCTGGCGGGTGCCACGGGTCAAGTCGTTCTCGGCCGGATCGAGCCGGTTCTCGCGCACGCGCGAGTAGATCAACGCGCGGCGCCCGTCCATCGTCTGCTCGCCCGCCTCGAAACGCCAGCCCTCCCACTGCTGGCAGCGCCCCTCCGTCGAGTAGGGACAGTCGAAGCGGTTGGAGAGGATCGGCTTCGGCACGTCGACCGTGACCCCGCCGAGTGCGTCGATGACCGTGCGGAAGTCGTCGAAGTCCACCAGGGCAACGTGGTTGGGGCGCAGTCCCGTGAGGCTGCGGATTGTCTGCAGGGCGAGCGCCGGGCCGCCGAGCTGGAAGGCGGCGTTGATCTTGTTCGAGCCAAAGCCAGGGATCTCGACGCGCAGGTCGCGCGGGATCGAGAGGTAGGCGATCCGGTGCCGGGCCGGGTCGGTGCGGACGAGCAGGATCGAGTCCGACCGCCGCGCGTCGGCGCGCGCCTCGGTGCTGTCGCCGTCCGTGCCGAGGAGCACGATCAGCGTCGGGTTGGACATGACGAGCCCGTCCTGCGGTGCGAGCCCCGCCTCGACGCCCGCCGGCAGCCGGTCGTTCGCCTCGGCGACCCCGCTTCGGAACGAGAGGTAGCTCGCGACGAGCCACACGATCAGGAGCACGCCGAGGAGCAGGATCGTCAGGCCCACGCGACGGCCCCAGCGCGGCGAACGGCGCCCCTTGCGGCGCTCGGGGCCGGCCCCATCGCCGGTCGTCGCCCTCGTCGGTCGGGTCGCGAGCGGCACCTTGCCCTTCGTCCTGCCGCCCTTGTAGACCCGGTAGGGCTTGTCTCCCTCAGCCATCCGGCCGGGTATGGTAGCCGCGCCTCGTGGGACGCCCGTCCTCCACCCAGCGCGTCGTCGGTGTCGATCTCGGCGGCACGAAGATCCTGGCCGGGTTGCTCGACCGCGAAGGCACCGTCCACGACCGCTGCGAGGTCCCGACGCCGACGGGCTCGGCGGACGCGCTCCTGGACGGCATCGAGTCCGCCGTCACGGCGGTGTTCGGGGACGGGGTGGGCGCGATCGGCTGCGCGATCCCCTCGGTTCTCGACCGACGCACGGGGCGCTCGCTCGACTCGACCAACATCCCGCTGGCCGGGGTCTCGCTCGGCGACCGGCTGGCGACGCGCTTCGGCGTGCCGGCGGCCGTGGAGAACGACGCGAACGCCGCCGCACTGGCCGAGTGGAAACACGGTGCCGGCGCGGGCGTCGACGAGCTGATGCTGCTGACGCTCGGCACGGGAGTGGGTGGCGGCGTCGTGCTGGAAGGCGCGCTCTTCCACGGCTGGGCGGAGCTCGGGCATTACGTCGTCGTCGCCGACGGCCCGCCCTGCCAGGGCACCTGCACGGGGCGGGGGCACCTGGAGACCCTCGTCTCCGGGAATGCCGCCGATCGCGCCGCCGCCGAGCTCTGGGGGCCGGGTGCGACGGCCGAGCAGCTCGTCGACCGGGCAGGGACGGGCGCTGACGATGCGCTGGCGGCGCTGGCGGCGATGGGGCACCTGCTCGGCGTGGGCATCGGCTCGCTCGTGAACGTGTTCGGTGTCGAGCTCGTGATCGTGGGCGGCGGCTTCGGCAGCGCCGCCGCCGACTTTCTGTTGGCTCCTGCACTGGAGGTCGCGCGCCGGGAGGCGCTCCCGCCGGCGCGTGCCGGCCTGCGGATCGTCGAGGCGGCACTCGGACCGGACGCCGGGCTGATCGGGGCCGGTCTCGTCGGGTTCGCGGAGCTCGACGGCGAGCGCTGAGGCCGTCGCGTGCTCTCCGTCTGCGCGACGCCGATCGGCAACCTCGAGGATGTGACGCTGCGCGTCCTGCGTGAGCTCGCCGAGGCCGACGTCGTCCTCTGCGAGGACACGAGACACACGCGCGGCCTGCTCGTGCGTCACGGCATCGAGGCGCGGCTGCTCAGCTACCACCGGCACAACGAGGCTGCGCGCACCGCCGAGCTCGTGCCCCGGCTCATGGCCGGGGAGCGCGTCGCGCTCGTGAGCGACGCGGGCCTGCCGGGTGTGAACGACCCGGGCGCGCGGCTGATCGTCGCCGCGCTCGAGGCCGGCGTTCCCGTGACGGTGCTGCCCGGGCCTTCGGCGGTCGAGACCGCGCTCGTCGCGAGCGGCCTCTCCGGCGAGCGCCACCAGTTCGTCGGCTACCTGCCGCGGGGCGAGAAGGCACTCGCAGCTCTCTGGGCGGAGCTGGCCGGGTGGCCCTACCCCGCAGTCGCCTTCGAGTCGCCCAAGCGGTTGCCTGCCACCTTGCGCTCGCTCGCAGCCGCTGCTCCGGAGCGGACCGTGGCGGTGTGCCGCGAGCTGACGAAGCGGTTCGAGGAGGTCGTGCGCGGGAGCGCGGCCGAGCTGGCGCGGCGCTTCAGCGAGGCACCGAAGGGCGAGATCACGCTCGTGCTGGGGGGCGCCGAGCCCGTCTCGGCCGACCCCGGAGGCGAGGCCGCGCTCGGTGCGGTCACCGAGCTCGTGGCCGCCGGTGTCCCGAGGAGACAGGCCGCGGACGTGGTCGCGCGGCTGACGCGCAGCTCTCGTAACACTCTGTACCGAGAATCGTTGCAAAGCGACTGAGCGACGCCGCTAGCGTGGAGCCAGGTTGTCATCCACGCACACGGAGGCGAGCGCCCTATGCGACGAGTGCTCTCTGCCGCGGTCGTGCTCGCCACGCTCGTCGTGGCTCCGACTGCGCTCGGTTGGTCCTGGCCCGCTGACGGTCCGCGGCTGCGGCCGTTCTCCGTCGGCCCGGATCCGTACGCGGGCGGACAGCACCGCGGCGTCGATATCGGCGTCCCCGTCGGCAGCGAGGTGCGCGCGCCTGCGGGCGGGAGCGTCTCCTTCGTGGGCTCGCTCCCGCAGGGCGGCCGCGCACTGACGATCCAGACGGCTGACGGCTACTCGGTGACGCTGCTCCAGCTCGCCGAGATCGTCGTCGCACGGGGCGCAGCGGTGGCCGAGGGCGACGTCGTCGGCCGGAGCGGGTCGAGCGCCGACCCCGCGACCGTCGAGCCCCACGTGCACCTGGGCGTGCGGCTCACAGCCGACCCCGACGGCTACGTCGACCCGCTCGGGTTCCTGCCCACGCCGGCGCCCGCACCGGTCGCCGTGCCCGCTCCCGCCCCCGAACCGGTGCGCGCGAGCGGCGAGGCGGCGCCGGCCGCGCCCGAGCCGCCACCCGCGCTTGCCCCGGAACCGGAGGCCACGAAGGCAGTCGCACCGGTCGGCGGGGACGGCGCGGAGCGCGTCCCGGTCCCCGCGGTCCGGTCGGCCGAGCGGGCTGGGGCGGGGTCGCCGCGGCCGGAGCGCGTGACGCGCGTCGAGGCCCGCGCAGAGGTCGCGCCGGCTGCGGGACGTCGGCCGCGACTCCGGCCGCGACCCGCTCCTGCCCTACGACCACCGGTGCCCGAGCCGTCGCAGCGCCCCGCCCGAGCGGCCGCTCGAGGCCGGCTCGCGCCGGCCGGGCTGCGGCCGGCGAAGCCGCGGCCTCGCGCGTCGGACCGCTCGGCCGGTCCGACGGCAGGGGGCGGGCGACGTCGCGCACCGACGAGGCGTCACGAACCGGTCGAGCACGGCCGACGCGTCATCTGGGCGACCACTCACTCCCCCGACACGACGGCGGGCGTGCCGGCCGGCCCGCCTGCTCCGGGCGAACGCACGGCTCCGCCTCCGGCTGCGTTGGTCGTGCTCGCGCTCGTGCTCGGCTTCGGCCTCGCCCTGGTCCGGCGTGCCCGCCGTCGCGCGCAGTGGGACGGCCGCAGGCCTGTGCCTATCATCAGCAGTGATGACCTACTACCTGACGACCCCCATCTACTACGTCAACTCGACGCCGCACATCGGCCACGCGTACACGACGATCGTGGGCGACATCCTGGTGCGCCATCACCGGCAGCGGGGCGAGCAGACGTTCTACTTGACCGGGGTCGACGAGCACGCGGACAAGGTCGCGCGCGTTGCCAAGGAGCAAGGGCTCACACCCCAGGAGTACGTCGACGGGATCGTCGGGGCCTGGCAGGAGCTCCCGGCTCGCGTCAACGCGTCGATCGACTTCTTCATCAGGACCACCGATGACGGGCACAAGGCATTCGTCCAGGACTTCCTCCAACGGATCTACGACAACGGCGACGTCTATCAGGACGTCTACGCCGGCCTCTACTGCGTCGGCTGCGAGGCCTTCAAGACCGAGTCGGAGCTCGTCGACGGCAAGTGCCCGGAGCACAACATCGAGCCGGAGTGGCTGGAGGAGAAGAACTGGTTCTTCCGGCTCTCTGCCTACCAGGACCGCTTGCTTCGGCTCTACGAGGAGCGACCCGACTTCGTGCAGCCCGCCTTCCGCGCGAACGAGGCGAAGAGCTTCATCGCGGGCGGGCTGCGCGACTTCTCGATCAGCCGGGCCACGCAGACGTGGGGGATTCCGATCCCGTGGGATCCGGATCAGGTCGCCTACGTGTGGGCCGATGCGCTGATCAACTACCTGAGCGCGCTCAGCTACGCGCCCGGCGCCGACCTTCGGCTCTGGCCCGCGCGACACCTGCTCGCGAAGGACATCCTGCGCTTCCACTGCGTCTACTGGCCGGCGATGCTGCTCTCCGCCGGGTACGAGCCGCCGCAGCAGCTGTTCGTCCACGGCTACCTGAACATCAATAACCAGAAGATCTCGAAGTCCCTCGGCAACGCCGTCGATCCGTTCGACCTGATCGACATCTACGGCGTCGATCCGATCCGCTTCTGGGTCGTGCGGATCGTCCAGCTCGGACAGGACACCGACGTGACGATCGACAGCTTCCACGAGCGCTACGACCGGGAGCTGGCGAACGACTTGGGCAACCTGGTCTCGCGCACGACGGCGATGATCGCTCGCTACCGCGACGGCGAGCTGACCTCGGCGCTCGACGAGGGCGGGGAGCTCGCGGCCGCTGCGCGGGCCTTGCAGGACGAGATCCCGGCCGCATTCGACCGCTGGGAGGTCACGGGCGCGCTCGAGACGATCTGGGAGTACGTCCGCGGCCTCAATCGTCACGTCGAGCAGACGAAGCCCTGGGAGCTCGCCAAGGACGAGGCTCGGAGCGGCGACCTCGACCAGGCGCTCTACGAGCTCGCCGACGGGCTGCGCATTGCTGCGATCGCGCTCGCCGCGTATCTCCCCGACACCGCGGAACGGATTCTCACGGCGCTCGGCCAGCCGCTCGACCTCGCCTGGGAGAACGTGGCCTATGGTCGCACCGAGCCGGCGACCGGGATCGAGGCGGCGGCTCCGCTCTTCCCGCGGATCGACGCACCCGCGCCCGCAGCGTGATCGACACGCACGCGCACCTCGACGCGCTCGAGGATCCCCGAGCGGCGCTCGCGCGTGCGCGCGAGGCCGGCGTGACGAGCGTCGTCACGATCGGAACGGGGATCGAGTCGTGCCGGGCCGCCCTGGCGCTCGCCGTCGCTGGAGAGGGGGTCTACGCCGCGCTCGGGATCGACCCGCACCGGGCCTCGTCGAGCGAAGCGGAGCGCGTCGGCGAGCTCCGCGAGCTGCTGCGCCATCCCAAGGTCGTCGCGGTCGGCGAGACGGGGCTCGACAACTTCTACCGGCACGCGGAGCCCGCAGACCAGCGCCGGCTCTTCGAGGCGCAGGTCGCGCTCGCAGAAGAGCTCGGGTTGCCGCTCGTGATCCACAGCCGCGACGCGACACGGGAGACGGCCGACGTGCTCGACGGGTTCGGCGGCCGCGTCGTCCTGCACTGCTTCTCGGATCCGGGGCTGCTGCCGGCGGCGCTCGAGCGGGGCTACTACGTTTCGTTCGCCGGGAACGTCACCTTCCCGAAGGCGCCCGAGCTGCGGGCGGCGGCGGCGCAGGTTGCGCCCGACCGCATCCTCGCCGAGACGGACAGCCCCTACCTCGCGCCGCAGCCCCTCCGCGGCCGGCCGAACGAGCCTGCCAACGTCGTCCACACCGTGGCCGCCCTGGCCACCGTGCGCGGCGAGGATGCCGATGAGCTCGGCGCGCGCATCGAGGCCAACGCACGGGACGCGTTCGGCCTGCCGTGACCATCCCGAAGAAGGAGCTCGGCCAGCACTTCCTGGCCGACGAGAACATCCTTGGTGTGATCGAGCGTCTCGCCGAGCTCGGGCCCGACGACGTCGCCCTCGAGATCGGACCGGGCCTGGGGGTGCTCACGCGTCGGCTTGCGGACTGCGTCCGGCACGTGCACGCGGTCGAGCTCGACCGGTCTTTGGCACCACGACTCGGCGACCTCGAGGCCCGCGACAACGTCGATCTGCACTGGGGCGACGCGCTCCGGCTCGATCTCGCGGCGCTGCGCCCACAGCCAACGAAGCTCGTGGCGAACCTGCCCTACAACGTCGCCACCCCGATCGTGGCCGAGAGCCTGTCCAGGCAGCCTGCGCTCCAGCTCTGGTGCGTGATGGTGCAGCGCGAGGTGGCAGATCGGTTCTTCGCCGCTCCCTCCACGAAGGCGTACGGGGCGGTGTCCGTGCTCGTCCAGCTCGCGGCTCGTCGCACCGGCTTCCACGCCGTCGCGCGCACCGTCTTCCGGCCGCCGCCGAACGTCGACTCGGCGCTCGTCGCTTTTCGGCGCGTCGACCTCCCGCCGCGCTTCGAGCGCGTCAAGGAGATCGTCGAGGCCGCCTTCGCGCACCGGCGCAAGACGCTGCCGAACTCGCTCGAGCTGGCCGGCGCGGCCACGCGGGCGCAGGGAGCTGCGGCTCTCGCCGCGATCGGGCGCGACCCCGCCACGCGCGCGGAGGCGCTCGAGCCCCACGAGTTCGTTGCGTTGACCGAAGCGCTGTGAAGCGCGCACCCGCTCCCGCGAAGCTGAACCTCGCGCTCGTCGTCGGCCCGACACGCCCTGACGGCAAGCACGAGGTCGCAACGGTTCTCCAGCGAATCGACGTCGGCGACCGGGTCGCGCTTGCGCCCGCGCCGTCGCTCACCGTCGAGGGCTTCGACGGCGACACGCTCGTCCGCACCGCGCTCGAGCAGCTCGCTGCGGCTGCAGGGGTCGAACCCGCCTGGCGCGCGATCCTGACGAAGCGCATTCCCGTCGCGGCCGGCCTCGGCGGCGGCAGCTCCGACGCGGCCACCGCGCTCAGGCTCGCGAACGAGACGTTGCCGGAGCCGCTCGACCCCGGCGCGCTCCACGCCCTCGCGGCAGGGGTCGGCGCCGACGTGCCCTTCTTCCTCGGTGACGGGCCGCAGCTGGGGCGCGGCGACGGCTCCGAACTCGTTCCGCTCGACCTGCCACAGGACTACTGGGTGCTCCTCCTGCTCCCGCACGGCGCCGTCAAGGAGTCGACAGCCGCCGTCTACCGGCGCTTCGACGAGCGGGACGGCCCCGCGGGCTGGAACGAGCGTCTCGCCGCGCTCGAGCGCGCGCTCGAGCGGGTGCGGCGACCGCGGGACCTGGCCGCGCTGCCGCCGAACGACCTCGCGAGCGCGCCGCTCTCCGACGAGCTGCTCCGCCTCGGCGCATTTCGCGCCGACGTCTCCGGCGCAGGCCCCGCGGTGTACGGCCTCTTCCACCACCGGCGCGTCGCCGTGGCCGCGCAGCGCGCCGTCTCGGGGGCCGGTCGCACCTGGCTCACCGTTCCGACCTGGTACGGCTGAGCCGCTACGTTTTCGTCGTGGAAGGTTCGACGGCGCCGATCGAGCACGGGCAGGGGCGCCTCGGCACGCTTTTCCACGAGCGGCGGTGGCACCTGGTGCTCGGGATCGTGCTCACCGAGGGCATCCTTGTGCTCTTCGACGCGATTCCATGGTGGACCGTGCTCGTGCTGGCTGCCGGTGCGTTCGTGCTCTACGTCGGCGTGGGCCGCGGTCATCGGAACGTGGCCGTGCGCGAGGGCTCCTGGATCGCCGCCGTCTCGCAGCTCGTGGTCGTGCTGGTGCCCGTGCTCGCGCTCGTCCTGACCGCGCTCGCGATCGTCGCGCTCGTGCTCGTCGCGGTTGGTGTGCTCGTCGTCCTGCTGCTCGATCGCCGTTGATCCAAGGTGGCTCGCGCCTATACTCCAACCCCGATCCGTGGGGCGTAGCCAAGTGGTAAGGCAGCGGGTTTTGGTCCCGCGATCCCAGGTTCGAATCCTGGCGCCCCAGCCATTCCACCCCCACTCGTGACCCAGACCAAGCTCGCAGCAGTCGTGATGGCCGGGGGCCTCGGCACGCGCATGCGCTCCGAAGTCCCGAAGCACCTGCACCCGATCCTCGGGCGGCGCATGGTCGACTGGGTGCTCGCGGCGGCGCGGCCGCTGTCGCCGGCACGCGTCGTCGTCGTCGCCTCGCCCGAGACACGTGGCGAGTTCGGCGAGGTCGAGGTCGCCGTGCAGGAGCGTGCGCTCGGCACCGGCGACGCGATCGGCGCCGCCCGCAGCGCGCTCGAAGGCGCTGCGGACGAGATCCTCGTGCTCTCGGGGGACACGCCGCTGCTCACCTCGGATCTGCTCGCCGAGCTCGTGGAGGCTCACCGCAGCGGGGGCGGAGCAGCCACCGTCCTGACGTTCGAGCCTGCCGACGTGCGCTCCTACGGACGCGTCCTGCGGGACGACGGCGGCCGGGTGCGCTCGATCGTCGAGGCCGGCGACGCGACGCCCGACGAGCTCGCCGTCCGCGAGTGCAACTCGTCCATCTACCTCTTCCGGGCCGAGCTGCTCTGGCCCGCGCTCGATCGCCTCCAGCCGGCGAATGCGCAGGGCGAGCTGTATCTGACCGACGCCGTGCGCGACCTCGTCGAGGGTGGCGCGGGCGTCGACGCCCACGTCGCGGGCGACCCCGCCGAGACGGAAGGCGTCAACACCCGCGTCGAGCTCGCCGCCGCCGCCGTCCTGCTCCGGGAGCGCATCAATCGCGAGCACATGCTCGCCGGCGCCGCGATCGTGGATCCCGCGTCCACCTGGATCGAGGCGGACGTGGAGCTGGAGCCCGACTGCGTCGTGCACCCGTTCACCGTCCTCCGCGGGAACACCCGGATCGCCGCGGGCGCCGAGGTCGGCCCGCACGCGGTCGCGATCGACTCGACGATCGGGGCCGGTGCGATCGTCGGTCCGTTCTGTTACCTTCGCCCCGGGACGGTTCTCGGGGCAGGTGCGAAGGCCGGCACGTTCGTCGAGATCAAGAACTCGCACATCGGAGCGCGCACCAAGGTGCCGCATCTCTCCTACATCGGCGACGCTGACATCGGCGAGGACTCGAACATCGCTGCGAGCAATGTGACCGTGAACTTTCCGCACCAGCCGGGCCGGCCGAAGGGCCGGACGACGATCGGGCGCAACGTCAGGACCGGAGTCGACAATGCATTCGTCGCACCCGTGACGATCGGAGACGATGCGTGGATCGGCGCCGGATCGGTGATCACCGAGGACGTTCCCCCCAACGCGATGGCGATCGCTCGCGCACGCCAGGTGACGAAGGAAGGACGCGGTGGAAAGCGGAACGATTGAGCAGACGCTGCCCGGGCTCGAGACTGCGACACCGCGGGCGGGCCTGAAGATGGGTCATGCGCTTCCGCTGACCCCGCAAAAGCGCCTGATGGTCGTCGCCGGACGCTCACACACCGAGCTGGCGCAGCAGATGGCGGAGCAGCTGGGAGTGGAGCTCGGCGAGGTGGAGCTGGGCACGTTCGCGAACGGGGAGACCCACTGCCGCTACGTGGAGTCGATCCGCGGCGCCGACCTCTTCATCGTCCAGACGGGTTGCGACCCCGTCGACCGGAACCTGATGGAGCTCCTGTTCATGATCCAGGCGGCGAGGCTCGCTTCCGCCAAGCGGATCACCGCCGTCGTGCCGCTCTTCCCGTACGCGCGGCAGGACCGGAAGGCAAAGCCGCGCGAGCCGATCTCGGCTCGCCTGGTCGCGGACATGCTGCAGCTCGCAGGCGCAGACCGTGTCCTGACGATGGATCTCCACGCAGGCCAGATCCAGGGCTTCTTCACGATCCCGGTCGACCACATGACGGCCCTGCCGCTCTTCGCTCGTCACTTCCGCGACATCGGCCTGACGGGGGACGGCGTGGTCTCCGTCTCGCCCGACGCCGGACGAGCCAAGCTGGCGGTGCGCTTCGCCGAGATGATCGAGGGCAACTTCGCCGTCATGCACAAGACGCGGCCTGCGCACGACCAGGTCGAGGTGACGGAGATCACCGGCCGCGTGCGCGACAAGGTGGCGATCGTCGGCGACGACGTGATCATGACGGGCGGCACGCTGCTCGCGAACGTGATCGCGCTGAAGGAGCACGGCGTCAAGGACGTCTGGGTGTTCGCGACCCACGGACTCTTCAGCGGCGATGCGCTCGACCGCTTCGAGGGCTCGGACATCACCGGCATCGTCGTCACGGACACGGTGCCGATCGATCCGCGCCGGCGCCCGCCCAACATGACCGTCCTGAGCGTCTCGGGCCTGCTGGCCGAGACGATCATGAACGTCTTCTCCGACGACTCGGTCTCCGCGATCTTCGGCGGCGAGAACCAGCTCTTCTAGGCTCGTCCGCTCGACCGTGCCGGCCCGGCTAGGCTTCGCGCGTGGCTCTTCGGTGGGTACGCGAGCTGTTCCCTACCCGTGAGGAACGGCGTCGGCGAGCCGTCGAGCGGTTTCATCGTCGGCGGCAGGGCGAGGCTGCGGTACGTGCGGCGCACAGCGATGAAGCGGCTCTCGGTGACGCACGGGCCCGCTCCCTCGGAAACTCTGAGCCGCCGCCTCCGTGACGGCCTAGCGCTTGCGGGCGAGGAGCGCGACCCCGATGGTGCCCTCGCCGCTCTCGAGCTGTCCCGTGGCCGTCAGCGTGCAGCGATCCGGACGAGGCATCGTCAACGGAACGGAGCGTGTGGTCGGCGTTAGCACGGGGCCGTACTGCCGGACCTTCTTGCTCGAGGTCTTCCCTTTCTTGCAGACGACCGTCCATGACACCAGCACCGTCTGACGCGGCGTCGAGGTGACTCGGACCCGTAGCGTGGCGGCCCGCTGCACCGTCGCCGAGACCTTGGCGAGCGCGAAGCCGCCCGACGACGTCTTCGTCGCGACGACGCGTTCGGGCGTCGCGGCAAGCGCGGTGCCCGCGAGGACCGCGAGGAGAGCGAGGACGGTGGTCAGCGATCTCATCGAGGAACGGAGTACCGCGCGGCCGCTATGACCAAACGCCGGTGGCGCGCGCCTGTGAGGGATCATGCACCGCGATGGAGCGTCCTGCAGAAGATCAGCGAGCACGTCTACTGGATGCCGCCGGGCCCGCCCGACCGGCCCTCGGTCTGCGCGGTCGTCGGCGACCGGCGCACACTGATGCTGGATGCCGGCTCGTCGAGCGCCCACACGCGGCAGTTCCTCGACGCTCTGCGGGAGGAGGGGGCGGCGCCTCCGAGCGCCGTGGTCTACACGCACTCGCACTGGGATCACGTCTTCGGCGGCGCGGAGCTCGGCGCGCTCGTGATCGCGCACGCCTCGACGGCCCCCGTGCTGCTCGAGCTCGCCGCGACCGACTGGAGCGACGAAGGGCTCGACCGGCGCGTCGCCGCGGGCGAGGCCTCCCCGCAGCACGCCGCACACGTCAAGGAGGAGCTGCCGTCACCGCGCGTCGTCGCGGTTGCCCCGGCCGACATCGTCTTCCACGACGCGCTCGAGCTCGAGCTGGGCGGCATCACCGTCCAGGTCCGCCACGTCGGCGGGAACCACTGCGCCGAGTCCAGCGTCATGTACATCGAGGCCGACCGCCTTCTGTTCCTCGGGGACTGCCTCTACGCCTCGCCCGCCGGTGCGCTGACTGCCGAGGTGGCGTTACCGCTCTACGACACGATTCTCGGCTTCGACGCCGAGCTATACGTGGAGGGCCACAGCACGTCGGTGCTCCCACGCCGCGAGATTGAGGAGCTGAACGAGAAGGTGCGCGCCGCCGAGCAGGCGGTCCGGCAGGACAAGACGCTCGCGGAGCCCGACGAGGACACGGAGTACTTCGTGCAGGCGTTCAGGGCGGGGCGCACGACCGCGACCTGATCGACCGCGGCGGCGGTTGGCGACCGTCGTCCGCGGGAACGCCGTGCGGATGCTGTTCCCGCGCAAGCTGCTCCTCGTCGCCTACCTCGTCATCGGCGCGGTCGTGGCCGCGTCGAAGGACTACCTCGAGAACCTCGACACCGTGCGCCGGCTCGCGTCGGCCGCGCTCGCGATCGGACTCTGGCCGCTGCTCCTGCTCGGCATCGACCTGCACATTCGCTGATTTAGCCCGTTCAGCTACAATCCGCCGCCGTGTCCGGCGACAGATTTCGTCTCGAGGTAAAGAAGCGCGAGCGGCTCGGTTCACCCGAGTCGCGGCGCCTGCGCAAGCAGGGGCTCGTCCCCGGCGTGCTCTACGGCAAGACGGACTCTCGCGCGATCGTGATCGAGGAGCGCTCGCTTCGGGCCGCCCTCAACACGGACTCGGGCCTGCACGCGGTGCTCGACGTCGTCGTCGAGGGGCAGTCCTCCACGCATCCGTCGATCCTCAAGGACTACCAGCGCGACCCGCTCCGCGGCCATGTCGCCCACGTCGACCTCCAGGAAGTCCGGCTCGACCAGCCGATCCAGGCGACCGTGCAGCTGCACGTCATCGGCACGGAGGATTCGCCGGGCGTGCGTGAGGGCGGCGTCATGTCGCAGCCCACGACCGCGATCAACGTCGAAGCGCTGCCGATGGAGATTCCCGAGTCGATCGAGGTCGACGTCAGCGCGATGGAGATGGGCGACACGCTGCGCCTCGAAGACGTAGCCGCTCAGGCGGGCGTCACCTTCCTCGACGATCCGCACGAGACGGTCATCGCCACGGTCTCCGCGCCGATGCGCGAGGAGGAGCTCGAGGCCGCGATCGACGAGATTGCGGGCGAGGTCGAGGAGGGCGAGGAGGCTCCGGAAGGGGCTGCCGAGGAAGGCGCAGACGCCGAGGCCCAGACCGGCGAGGCCGGCGAGCCCGCCGAGCCCACCCCCGACGAGAGCTAGCTCTTGCGGTTTCTCCGTCGGGGCGAGCAGGCCTCGACGCTCGACCTGCTCGTGGTCGGGCTCGGCAACCCTGGGCGCGAGCACGCACGTGACCGGCACAACGTCGGCTGGATGGTCGTCGACGAGCTCGCCGGGCGGCACGGGGGTTCCTTCCGCTCCAAGTTCTCCGGCCGCCTCGCCGAGGTGCGGGACGGCGATCTGAGGCTGGCGCTCTTGAAGCCGGAGACCTACATGAACCTCTCGGGCCAGTCGCTCGCTGCAGCCGCGCGCTTCTTCAAGGTCGCGCCCGAGTCGATCGCGGTCGTCCACGACGAGGTGGATCTCGAGGCTGGCCGGCTCCAGGTCCGGCTCGGCGGCGGGCTGGCCGGGCACAACGGCCTGCGCTCCGTCAAGCAGGCGCTCGGCTCGGCCGACTTCCTGCGCGTCCGCGTGGGCGTGGGCCGGCCCGGTCGCGGCGACCGGCGGCCCGTCGCCGACTACGTCCTCTCTCCGTTCGCCCCCGAGGACGACGGCGAGGCGCTCGTGGGCCGCGCCGCGGACGCCGTCGAGGCGCTGGCGCACGACGGGCTCGACGAGGCGCAGCGCCGCTTCAACTGAGCCGATGCGCCAGCTTCCTCTCGCCGACCCGGGCCGTCCCGACACCCGCTCGCCGGCGCGGCTGCTCGTCTGGGTCGGGCGGCACCAGCTCGCGACGCTCGCCGGCGGCGTGCTCTTCGGCATCCTCTGGATGCTCGCGCAAGCACTGATGCCGTTCGCACTGGGCCAGGCGATCGAGCAGGGCATCGTCGACGAAGACCGGGGCGCCCTCGCGCTGTGGGCGGGCGCCCTGCTCGGGCTCGGCCTGGTGCAGGCGGTCGCAGGCGTGATGCGCCACCGCTTCGCCGTCTCCAACTGGATCCAGGCCTCGTTCCGCCTCGCCCAGGTCGTCGCGCACCACGCGGCCCGCTCGGGGCCGGCGGTGCGATCCCGGCTGTCGACGGGCGAGGTCGTGGCGACGGTCTCGAACGACGCGATGCGGGCCGGCGGCGCGTTCGACATCACCGCGCGCGGGGCGGGCGCGATCGTCTCCTACGCGGTGGTCGCGTTCATCCTGCTCTCGTCCTCGGTCGCGCTCGGCCTGATCGTGCTCATCGGGGTGCCCGTCCTCGTGCTCACGCTCGGCACCGTGATCGGCCCGCTCCAGGCGCGCCAGGCGGAGCAGCGCGAGGAGGTCGGCGGGCTGACAGCGCTCGGCGCCGACACCGCGGCCGGGCTGCGGGTGCTCCGCGGAATCGGCGGTGAGCAGGTGTTTCTCGACCGCTACCGCCTGCGCTCCCAACGGGTGCGTGAAGCCGGCGTCCGGGTTGCCATCCCGCAGTCCACGCTCGACGCGGCCCAGGTCTTCGTGCCCGGCCTCTTCGTCGTGCTCGTCACCTGGATCGGCGCGCGCTTTGCCCTCTCGGGCCGGATCGGCGTGGGCGAGCTGGTCGCGTTCTACGGCTATGCGGCCTTCCTCGTGATCCCGCTCCGCACCGCGGCCGAGGCCGTGGACAAGGTCACACGGGCCCTCGTCGGGGCAAAGCGGATGCTCGGCGTGCTCGAGGTGCAGCGCCAGGTGAGCGAGCCGCATGCCCCTGCCGCAGAACCGCCCGCGGCTGTGCCGCTGGTCGACGCGCGCTCGGGCCTCGTCGTCGAGCCCGGCCTCCTGACGTGCCTCGTCGCCGCTGTGCCCGACGAGGCGGTAGCGATCGCCGACCGCCTGGGGCGATTCGGCGACGACGACGGGGTCACGCTCGGAGAGGTTCGCCTCGCCGACCTGCCCGTCGACACGGTCCGCCGCCGCATCGTCGTCAGCGAGCCCGAGCCGCTCCTCTTCTCCGGCTCCCTCCGCCGGGAGCTCGATCCGTGGGCGCGGGCGGACGACGCCGCGATCCTCACCGCCGTATCGGTTGCGAACGCGGAGGACGTGCTCGAAGCGCTCCCGGCAGGGCTGGACGCGCCCGTTGACGAGCGCGGCCGGTCCTTCTCGGGCGGCCAGCGCCAGCGGCTCGTGCTCGCCCGGGCGCTGCTCTCCGGCGCCGAGACGCTCGTGCTGGTCGAGCCGACGAGCGCGGTCGACGCGCACACAGAGGCCCGGATCGCGGCGCGGCTGCGTGAGGCGCGAGCGGGCCGGACAACGGTGGTGGTGACGACGAGCCCGCTGGTGCTCGACCAGGCCGACCGCGTCGCCCTGGTCGAGGGCGGCCGGGTCGTCGCCGAGGGCAGCCACCGCGAGCTCCTGCGCTCGAGCGAGAGCTACCGCGACACCGTCACCCGCGGGGAGGAGGAATGAGCAACCTCCTTCCGATCGCAGACGGGCCCGAGCTGCGCGCGCAGGCCCGGCTGCTCGGCGGCCGCCATCGCCGCGGGCTTGCCGGGGTGCTCGGCCTCCACGCGCTCGCGGCATCCGCCGGCCTGGCCGGCCCACCGCTCCTCGGCGCGCTGGTCCAGTCGGTCGAGGACGGGACGACGAGCGGCCACGTCGACACGCTGGTGCTCGTCCTGGCCGTCTTCCTCGTCGCCCAGACGATCCTCACGTGGTTCGCGCGGAGGGCGTCCTTCGTCCTCTCCGAGCAGATCTTCGCGGAGCTACGGGAGGACTTCATGCGCCGCGTGCTCGCGCTGCCGCTCTCCACCGTCGAGCGCGCGGGCACCGGTGACCTCGTCTCGCGCACGACCTCCGACGTCGACTCGCTCGCACGGACGATCCGGTTCGCAGTGCCCGAGACGCTGATCGCCGCCGTCACCACGGTGCTGACCGTCGCCGCCGCGATCTGGGTCAACCCGCTCGCCGCCATCCCGTGCATCACCGGCGTGCCCGCGATCTGGTTCGGCACGCGCTGGTACCTGAAGCGGGCACCGGCCGGCTACCTCTGGGAGCGCGCCGCCTACGCGACGCTCACGGGCACGGTTGGCGAGACGGTCGACGGCGGTCGGACCGTCGAGGCGCTGGGCCTGCGAGAGGAGCGGGTGGGCCGGATCGACGCGGACCTGGCCGAGGCGTACCGCGCCGAGCGGCGCACGCTCTACCTGCGCACGATCTGGTTCCCGACCGCCGAGTTCGCCTACGTGCTGCCGGTCGCGGCCTCGCTGGCGTGGGGCGGGTGGCTCGTCTCGGCGGGCTACGCCTCGATCGGTGAGGTGACGGCGGTCTCGCTCTACGTCGTCCAGCTCGCGGACCCGGTCGACCGCCTGATCTCCTGGCTCGACGAGATCCAGGTCGGCGCGACGTCGTTCGCGCGGCTCGTCGGGATCGCGCGCGTGCCTCCCGACCGCTCCGCGACAGGTGAGCGCCCCGACGGCGACCGGCTCAGGGCGGAGGACGTCCGCTACGCGTACGTGCCTGGCCGGGACGTACTGCACGGGATCGACCTCGATCTCCAGACAGGCGAGCGTGTCGCGGTCGTTGGGCCTTCGGGCGCCGGTAAGTCCACGCTCGGACGGCTCCTGGCGGGCATCCACCCACCGCGGCTCGGCCGCGTCGAGGTGGGCGGCGTCAGCCTCGTCGACCTGCCGCTCGACACGCTCCGCCGCGAGGTCGCGCTCGTCACGCAGGAGCAGCACGTCTTCGTGGGCACGCTCGCCGAGAACCTGCGGCTCGCGCGAACCGGTGCCTCCGACGAGCAGCTGGCCGCCGCGCTCGCGGCCGTCGACGGGCTCGAATGGGCCGAATCCCTGCCCGACGGGCTCGAGACGGTCGTCGGCGCAGGCGGCTACCCGCTCACCCCGCCGCAGTCGCAGCAGGTCGCGCTCGCGCGTCTCGTGCTCGCCGACCCGCACACGCTCGTCCTCGACGAGGCGACCTCGCTGCTCGATCCCCGTGCCGCGCGTCACCTCGAGCGCTCGCTCGGCTCGGTGCTCCGCGGCCGGACGGTCGTGGCGATCGCCCACCGGCTGCACACCGCCCACGATGCCGACCGCGTCGCCGTCGTCGAGAACGGGCTGCTGCAGGAGCTCGGGACGCACGACGAGCTCGTCGAGCAGGAAGGCTCCTACGCGGCCCTCTGGAGTTCGTGGCATGCGGATCGCTGACGTTACGATGAAGGCGCGCGGAACCCCGGTTCCGCCACTTCCCATGGACCGTCCAACCCTGCATGCCTTCGTCCGGGAGCTGCTCGCCCACGAGCGGCTCCAGGCCTACGCCGCCGCGTTGCCGGCGCGCGCCCGCGTGTCCGAGCCCGTGCTGCCGCTTCTGCTCGCAGCGCTCCACGAGCAGCTCTCCGCCAACCCCGACGGGCGCGGGCTCGTCTGCCTGCTGCCGGAGGACGCCGACGCGCGCGACGCAGCCGAGGCAGCGGGCTGGTTCCTCGGGCCCGAGCGCGTCGCGCTGCTGCCCAGCCGCGGCGTTCGCTGGGGCTCGGGCCTCGAGCCGCCGCCGCATCTCGTCGGAGAGCGTGCGCGCGCGCTGGAGGTTCTCGCCGCCGGAGGGCTCGTCTGCGCCTCTGCCGCCGCGCTCGCGGAGGGCGTGCCCCCGCCGAGCGATCGCCCGGCCTCGATCCGGCTCGAAGTCGGCTCCGAGCCCGGTGTCGGCGGGTTGGCCCAGGAGCTCGCGCTCGCCGGCTACGAGCGCGTCGACCGAGCGGAGGAGCGCGGCCAGTTCGCCGTACGCGGTGGGATCGTCGACGTCTTCCCGACCACGGGCCGCGAGCCGCTGCGGGTGGAGTTCTTCGGTGACGAGATCGAAGGGGTCCGCGTCTTCTCGCCGTTCACGCAGCGCGCCCTGCATTCGGTCGACGACGCGGTCGTGCATCCCGCGGCGGAGCGTCGGATCGACCCCGACGACACCGTGTCGCTCGCGGACGACGACGAGCCGGCTCCCGTTCCGGACGACCTCGTGCTCGTGCTCGACCGGGGGCCGGACTTCGTCTGGCAGCCGGACGAGGTGCGACGCGTCTGGTCGGAGGAGGGGCTGGATCCGATCGGGCTGAAGGGGACGTCCGAGCTCGACCCGTTCCCGCAGTCGCAGCCCTTCGCCTTCGAGGCGCAGCGTCCGGCGATCGCGGCCCGAGGGCTCGCAGAGGCGGAGCAGGAGCTCGACGGCTTCGTACGCGGCGGCAATCGTGTCGTCGTCGCGTTCCCCCACACGGGCGAGGCGCTGCGGACGCAGAACCTGCTCAAGCGGGTCGACGCAGAGGTGCTCGAACCAGGCCAGGAGCTGTCCGCCGACCCCGAGCTCAGGTTCGTGGTCGCACCCGCGCGCCGCGGGTTCGTCTGGCGCGAGCTCGGGCTCGTGCTCCTGCCCGACACCCAGGTCTTCCGCAAGCGCCCGCCGCGGGCCGACCAGCGGCTCGGCCGGGCGCTCGCCTCGTTCGCCGACCTGCGCACCGGCGACTTCGTCGTCCACGAGGACCACGGCGTCGGCAAGCTGCTCGGCTTCGAGACGAAGGACGTAGGCGGTGTCACGCGCGACTACCTGTTCCTTGCCTTCCGTGGCGAGGACCGCCTCTACATCCCACACGAGCAGCTCGGCAAGGTCTCCAAGTACATCGGCGCCGACGCGAGCGCGCCCGCGCTCTCGAAGCTGGGCGGCAAGGCGTGGCAGAACCTGAAGGCACGGGCGCGCGAGTCGGTGCGCGAGCTCGCCGGCGAGTTGATCGCGCTCTACGCCCGACGCCAGCAGGTGCCTGGGCTCGCCTACGACCTCGGCAACGAGTGGCTCGAGCGGCTCGAGACGGAGTTCCCCTACCGCGAGACCGAGGATCAGGCGCGGGCGATCGAGGCGGTGAAGGAGGACCTCGAGGCGCCGCGGCCGATGGACCGGCTCGTGTGCGGCGACGTCGGCTTCGGCAAGACGGAGGTCGCGGTGCGCGCCGCCTTCGCCGCGGCCGTCAACGGCAAGCAGGTGCTGTTCCTCTGCCCGACGACGATCCTGGCCGAGCAGCACTGGAACACCTTCCGCAACCGCTTCCGCGACTTCCCGGTCCGCGTCGAGATGGTCTCGCGCTTCCGCTCCGCCGCCGAGACCAAGCAGGTGCTGAAGGACTTCGCCGAGGGCAAGGTCGAGGTGCTGATCGGCACGCATCGCGTGCTCAGCCGCGACGTGATCCCGAAGGACCTCGGTCTCGTGATCCTCGACGAGGAGCAGCGCTTCGGCGTGGCGCAGAAGGAGCTGATCCGCTCGCTGCGGCTGGAAGTGGACGTGCTCGCGCTTTCGGCCACCCCGATTCCGCGCACGTTGCACATGTCGCTCTCCGGTCTGCGCGACATTTCGATCATCGAGACGCCGCCGGAGGGGCGGCGCCCGATTCGCACGACGGTGGGGGAGTACGACGAGGAGACGGTGAAGACGGCCCTCGAGCGCGAGATCGCCCGGGGCGGCCAGGCCTTCTACCTGCACAACCGGGTCGAGTCGATCGAGGAGGCGGCCGAGAAGCTGAGCCAGCTCTGCCCGAACCTGCGCTTCATCGTCGCCCACGGCAAGATGCCGGAACGCCGGCTGGAGGAGAAGATGCACGCCTTCCTGGCCGGCGACGCGGACGTGCTCGTCTCGACGACGATCATCGAGTCGGGTATCGACATCCCGCAGGCGAACACGCTGATCGTCGAGCGCGCCGACATGCTCGGCCTCTCCCAGCTCTACCAGATCCGCGGGCGCGTGGGCCGCTCCGACGTGACGGCGCACGCCTACCTCTTCTATCCCGACGCGAGCGAGCTGACGCCGGAGGCGAGAGCGCGGCTGTCGACCCTCGCCGACCACACGGAGCTCGGCGCCGGCTTCCAGATCGCGATGCGCGACCTCGAGATCCGCGGGGCCGGCGACCTGCTCGGCGCCGAGCAGTCTGGACACGTCGCCGCGCTCGGCTTCGAGCTCTACGTGGAGATGCTGAACGAGGCCGTGGCCGAGCTGCAGGGTCAGCGGCGCATCGCCACGCGGCCCGTGCGCGTCGACGCCCGCGTGGACGCCTTCGTCCCCGCCTCCTACGTCGCCTCCGAGGCGCTCAAGATCGACATCCACCGCCGCCTCGCGTTGGCCGAGTCGGACGACGAGCTGCGCGAGCTCCACGCGACGCTGGAGGATCGGTACGGGCCGGTGCCGGAGCCGGTCGAGCACCTGTTCGCGATCCAGGACGCGAAGCTCCAGCTGGCCCGGCTGGGCGCCGACTACCTCGTCTTTCGCGCCGGCCGGGCCACCGTCGGCCCGCTCGTGCTCGGCTCCTCGGAGCTCCGGGCGCTGCGCGACGTCAGCGACACGGCCGTCTACACGAGCTCGAAACGTGAAGTTTCACTAAGAACGGACGGGCTCGAGGGGGCGATCGGCCTGGTCGGTGCTATCGTAAACGCGCGCCGGGCGGCCTAAGCCTTCGCGGCTCGCTGCCGATAACGGCACTAACTACACCTCTTTCCACCCTGGCTACACTGGAGCTGCTTTCCTGATGAAGATCTCTCGCGTCCTCCTTCTCCCTGCCCTTCTGCTCGCCCTCCTCGCCGCCGGTTGCGGTGGCGGCAGCGAGTCCGTCCCTGCCGACGCGGTTGCCGTCGTCGACGGCGACGAAGTGGCCAAGTCCGACTACGACGCGTTGATCACGCAGGCGCGGAAGAGCTACACAAACCAGAAGCGCGACTTTCCGAAGGCGGGCACGCCGGAGTTCCAGACGCTGAAGAATCAGGCCGTCTCGTTCCTCGTCCAGCGCGAGCAGTTCGAGCAGCAGGCCGCGGAGCTCGACGTCGAGGTGACGGACAAGCAGGTCGAGGACCGGCTGGCGCAGATCAAGAAGCAGTACTTCAGCGGCGACGCGAAGAAGTACGAGCAGCAGCTGAAGGACCAGGGCCTGACCGACGAGCAGGTACGCGCCGACATCCGCGCGCAGCTGGTGTCCGAGAAGATTTTCAACGCCGTCACGAAGGATGTGAAGGTGAGTGATGCGGATGTGGAGGCGTTCTATACGAAGAATGCGCAGCAGTTCTCGACGCCGGAGAGTCGTGAGGTGCGGCATATCTTGGTGAAGACGAAGGCGCAGGCGGAGGCGTTGGCCGCGGAGTTGAAGGCGGGTGGTGATTTCGCGAAGCTGGCGCGGCAGCACTCGACGGATACGGGTTCGAAGCAGACGGGCGGGAAGTTGACGATTACGCGGGGTCAGACGGTGGCGCCGTTTGACAAGGCTGCGTTTGCGTTGGCGGTGAACGAGGTGTCGGGGCCGGTGAAAACGGAGTTTGGGTATCACTTGATTGAGCCGTTGAGTGCGGTGAAGAAGGCGTCGAAGGCGCCGTTGGCGGAGGTGGAGGACTCGATTCGTCAGCAGTTGCTGCAGACGAAGAAGAACGAGGCGATGACGGATTGGGTCGATGGGGTGAAGAAGGAGTACGACGACAAGGTCTCCTACGCCACCGGCTTCAGTCCGCCCCCGGCCGCCACCGGCACGACCTCCACGTCGACGGTCGCCGAAGACGAGTAACGCGGCGTCGCGGTCCCCTGACTCGCTGGGCCAGGCGCTCGTCGAGCTCCAGGAGCTGACGCGCCGACTGCGGCGCGACTGCCCCTGGGATCGCGAGCAGACTGCGCGGACGATCGTCCCGCACACCGTCGAGGAGGCCTACGAGGTCGCCGACGCGGCGCAGGCCGGCGAGCCGGGGAAGCTGCTCGACGAGCTCGGCGATCTGCTCTTCCAGGTCTACTTCCTGGCCCTCCTCCTGGAGGAGCAAGGCCAGGGAGACCTCGAGGAAGTGGCCCGGGTCGTCCACGCGAAGCTCGTCCGCCGGCACCCGCATGTGTTCGGCGACGCCGAGGCGCGCAGCGCGGAGCGCGTGCGCGAGCGCTGGGAGGCGATCAAGACCGAGCAGGAGGGACGCGAGGGCGTCTTCCATGACATCCCGGAGTCGCTGCCGGCGCTGCTGCATGCGCGCAAGGCGCAGCGTCGCGCCGTGGCGGTGGGCTTCGAGTACCCGGATCTCGCCGGGGCGCGCGCGGATCTCGCGGACGAGCTGGTCGAGCTCGACGCCGAGCTCGCCCGCACGGGCGAGCCGCCGCCCGAGACCGAGCCCGACCCGCGCGTCGTGGCCGAGGCCGGCGACGTCCTGTTCGCCGCCGTCAACGTCCTGCGCCGCCTGAACGTCGATCCGGAGCTCGCGCTGCGGGGCGCGACGGGTCGGTTCGTGGCCCGCGTCGAGCAGGCGGAGCGGTTGGCGGCGCACGAGGGCCGCGAGTTCGCAAAGCTCCCGCTCGACGAGCAGGACCGCTACTTCGACCTCGCAAAGGAGACCGAATGACCGGGATCGCGACGGTGCTGGCGCGCCAGATCCTCGACTCCCGCGGCAACCCGACCGTCGAGGCCGACGTCACGCTGACGTCCGGCGCCTTCGGCCGCGCGGCCGTTCCCTCCGGCGCGTCGACCGGCGTGCACGAGGCGGTCGAGCTGCGCGACGGCGGCCGCGCGTACGGCGGCAAGGCGGTGACGAAGGCTGTCGCGGGGGTGAACGGCGAGATCGCCGCGGCGGTGCACGGCCTCGACCCAGCCGACCAGCGCACGCTCGACGACCGCCTGATCGAGCTCGACGGGACTCCGAACAAGAGCCGCCTGGGCGCGAATGCGATTCTCGCTGTCTCCCTGGCCGCCGCGAAAGCCGCCGCGGCCGAGGCCGAGCAGCCGCTCTGGCGCTTCATCGGCGGCGAGGACGCTTCGGTCCTGCCCGTGCCGATGCTGAACGTGATCAACGGCGGCGCCCACGCGACGAACTCGATCGACCTGCAGGAGTTCATGCTCGTCCCCGTCGGCGCGGACTCCTTCGCCGAGGGGCTCGAGCTCGGGGCGACCGTCTATCACGCGCTGAAGGCGGTGCTGGAGGAGCGCGGCCTTTCGACCGGCGTCGGCGACGAGGGAGGCTTCGCGCCGGATCTCGAGGGCAGCGAGCAGGCGATCGACGCGATCCTCGAGGCGGCCGAGCGCGCCGACTGCCGCGACCGGGTCGCAATCGCCCTCGACCCGGCGATGAGCGAGGTGTACCGCGACGGCGTCTACCGCTTCGAGGGCCGGGAGGCGTCGTCTGCCGAGACGATCGAGTACTTCGCCGGCCTCGTGGACCGTTATCCGATCGTCTCGATCGAGGACGGGCTGGCCGAGGACGACTGGAGTGCCTGGGTCGAGCTGACGGCCGCGCTCGGCGATCGCGTCCAGCTCGTCGGTGACGACCTCTTCGTCACGAACCCCGAGCGGCTCCGGCGCGGGATCGAGGACGGCGCGGGCAACTCGATCCTCGTCAAGGTGAACCAGATCGGCACGCTCACGGAGACGCTCGACGCGATCGCGCTGGCGCGCGAGAACGGCTACAGCGTCGTCATGTCACACCGCTCGGGCGAGACCGAGGACACGACGATCGCCGAGCTCGCGGTCGCGACCGGCACCGGCCAGATCAAGGCCGGCGCTCCGGCCCGCTCCGATCGCGTCGCGAAGTACAACCAACTCCTGCGGATCGAGGAAGAGCTCGGCGACCGCGCGACGTACCCGGGCCGCTCGGCCTTCCCGCGCGCGTCTACCCTCTAGGCATGGCTGTCGTTCCGCGCCGCACGAAGATCGTCGCCACGGTCGGCCCTGCGACGTCGTCCCCCGACACGCTGCGCCAGCTCGTCGGGCTGATCGACGGCGCCCGCCTGAACTTCTCGCACGGCACCCACGAGGATCACGCGGAGACCGCACGCCTGATCACCGAAGAGCGCCGGGCGCAAAACCGCGCGGTCGCGATCATCGCCGACCTCCAGGGCCCGAAGCTGCGCATCGGCGACCTGGACGGGCGGTCGGTCGAGCTCGTCCGCGGCGAGCGGATGACGATCGCCGGCGAGGACGTGGCGAGTGGCGACGACCTGCCCGTGGCGCCGGCGGTGCTCGGCTCCGTGCTGCAGGCGGGCAACGACGTGCTGATCGACGACGGCTCGGTGCGGCTCCGCGTCGAGCGCGTCGAACGCGGGCGAGCGAGCTGCGAAGTGCTGGTGGGAGGCACCGTGCAGTCGCACAAGGGTGTGAACCTCCCCGGCGTGTCCCTGCCGATCCCGTCGCTGACGCGCAAGGACATCGACGACCTCCAGTTCGCGCTGGAGCTCGGCTGTGACTTCGTCGCGCTCTCCTTCGTGCGCTCGGCGTCGGACGTGCAGGCGCTCCGGACCCTGATCGAGGCCTCGGGCTCGACCGCGCACGTGATCGCGAAGATCGAGCGCGGCGAGGCGGTGCTCGCGCTGGACGAGATCCTGCAGTTCGCGGATGCCGTGATGGTCGCTCGCGGCGACCTCGGGGTCGAGATCGGCGCGGCCGAGGTGCCGCTGCTCCAGAAGCGGATCATCCTGCGCTCGCTCGAACGCGGGAAGCCGGTGATCACGGCCACCCAGATGCTGGAGTCGATGATCCATGCGCCGGAGCCGACGCGCGCAGAGGCCTCCGACGTCGCGAACGCGATTCTCGACGGCACCTCCGCGATCATGCTCTCGGGCGAGACCGCGATCGGCGACTTCCCGCTGGAGTCCGTCGCGTACATGGACCGGATCGCGCGTGCGGTCGAGCCCCATCTGGACTACCGGCACGAGATCCCGACAGCGGACGAGGAGCCGACGATCGGCCACGCGATGTCCAACGCCGCCTGCGACATCGCCGAGGCGCTCGCCGCGACCTCGCTGCTCGTCCCCACCTTCACGGGGCGGACCGCCTCGGCCGTCGCGCGCCTGCGGCCACGGCGGCCCATCATCGGGCTCACGCACCACGAGTACGCGCTGCACCAGATGGCGCTCGAATGGGGCGTGACCCCCGTGCCAATCCCGCAGTGCGCGGACGTCGAGGAGCTCTGGTCGACGTCGATCGATGCTGCCAGGCGCACGGGCATCGTCGAGCCCGGCGACCGCATCGTGATCACCGCGGGCACCGCCGTGAACATTCCCGGCTCGACGAACGTGATCAAGGTGGAGACGGCCTAAGCGCTCGCATGGGGAGGAGCAGGCGCGCGGCCGCGGAAACGTGTGCCGTGGCCAAGCGAGCTCCACGTGCGTCTGCGCGCCGCCAGGACGGCGGCACGACCGCGAAGAAACGACCGAAGCGGACCGGGCGCAGGCAGCGCACGAGCGTCCTCCTGCGCTGGTGCATGATCGGCGTGTTCGGCCTCGTCGCCTTTCTCTACTACCGTCCGCTGACCACGTACTTCGAGACTCGCGCCACGTTGAACACGCGCGCCGCGGAAGTGCAGGGGCTGCGCGCCGAGAAGGCGAGTCTCGAGGCTCGCCTCGAGGCGTCGGCCACGCTCGCAGCGCTCGCGCGAGAGGCTCGGCAGATGAACCTCGTGCGTCCGGGCGAGCGCCTCTTCATCGTCAAGGGCATCCCCGAGTGGCGCCGCGCTCATACGATGCGCGGCGATGGATGACCGAGCGCTCGTCGAGCGTCAGCTCGGCCGCCCGCCACGTGCCTTCCTGCGGGTCGCGGTGCGCTGCCCGTACGGCGCGCCGGCCGTCACCGAGCAGGAACCGTACGACGCGCGCGGCGAGCCCTTCCCGACGACGTACTACCTGACCTGTCCGCACCTCGTGGCCGCGGTCGCGCGGCTCGAGGCCGCCGGCGGGGTGGAGCGCTGGAGCGCCGAGCTCCGGCACGATCCCGAGCTGGCCGCGGACCTCGAGCGGGCGACGGCCGAGCAGCGCGCCCTGCGGACGGAGCTCGCCGCCGGGCGCACCGGCCGCGACGCAGGATCCTCGCTCGCGCTCGGTATCGGCGGCAGCGGCAACCCGTCCCGGCTGAAGTGCCTGCACGCCCACGTGGCCTATGCACTCGCACGCCCCGGCTACCGCCTCGGCGAGCGCGTTCTGGGCGAGCTCGATCCGCTCTGGCCGCCCGACGGCTGCTGCATCCGCCATCCCGACTAGCATGGCCGCCCCGGTGCCAGAAGCTCCAGCAACCGCCGCCGAAGTCGAGAGCGCCCGCCGCGAGTGGGAGGACGGCTACCGCCGGCTCGACGAGCAGAGCCGTGACCGCGTGGCCGGGGAGCGGCTGCTCGCACAGCTGGACGCGGTCACAGACGAGCTGAGGCGTCGCGTCGGCGGCACCTTCACGCTGGCCGAGCTGACGCGCGCGTACGCCGAGGCCGAGAGCTGGAGCCGGGCCGCGGTCGCCGAGCGGGCGCCGGTGCCGGGCTGGCCGCGCACGCTCTCCATCGTCGAGGCCTCTGCATTCCACGTGTACTCGCGCGGTGCGAGCGACTACGAGCCGTGAGCCTCGACGAGAGTCGCCGCCGCGCCGACCGGCGCAGGCCACGCCGGCGGTCGGTGTGGAGGAGCCCAGTCGGGCGCGTGGCTCTCGGCGTCGTCGCGGCGGCCGTCCTGCTGCTCCTCGGCGTCTCCATCGGACGGGCGCTGGAGGACGGGCCGGAGCCCGGAGGGACGCAGACGAGCGTCCGGACGCTCGCGCCCGAGCAGCTGCCGCCGGCGGCCCGAACGGTCACCGTCACGGTCACGGAGTGAGTCAAGGGGTTTCAGGAAGCGGCAAGTTTGGGTAGGTTCCCCCGCGCGATGGCGTATGGGGATGCGGGCAGGAGCCGCCGGGCGACGGGCGGACAGCCGGAGTGGCTGACGCTCGGCCAGGCGGCCAAGTACCTCGGCGTGGCGCAGAGCACGATGCGCAAGTGGTCCGACGTCGGCCGCGTGTCCGCCTTCTACACCCCGGGTGGCCATCGCCGCTATCGGCGCTCGGATCTCGACCAGTTCCTCGAGCGCTCCGGGCGCGGCGGCGTCGCATCCTCCGAAGGGCCGCTCGTCCTCATCGTCGACGACGACGAGCGCCTGCGCGAGTACGTCCGGGTCAACCTCGAGGCCGAGGGCTATGTCGTCCGCGAAGCCGGGAACGCCGAGGAGGGCCTGGCCGCGCTCGACGAGGAGTCGCCCGACTTGATCCTGCTCGACGTGATGATGCCCAAGGTCGACGGCTGGGAGATGCTCCAGCGGGTGCAGGAGAAGCACGGCGTCGGTGCGATCCCGGTGATCATGTTCAGCGGCAAGGTGGACGAACGCTCGGCGGCGGAGGCCACCTCCCGCGGTGCGCAGGCCTTCATCGGCAAGCCGTTCGACCCCCGCGCCCTGATCGAGTCGACGAAGCAGCTGCTGCCGGTGTAGCCGGCGCGCGAAGGCCCCCGAAGGGCGCTTTGCGGCCCATTCTGATCTCGAGCCTCCCCATCGATACCTCTCTTCAGCGGTGGGTTGTCGAGCACCGGGTCGGGCTGCTCGACCCGGTCGTCGAAGGGCTGACCTACGTCGGCTCGTTCGGCCTCATCTGGCTGGCGATCGCGGTCGTCGTCTCCGGCTTCTCCTGGCGGCGTCCGTGGCTCGTCGCCCGCGTGGCGGTGACGATCCTGCTCGCCGAGATGGTGTCGGGCGCTCCTGAAGGCCTGGACCGATCGCGACCGCCCGCCGCTCGCGAATCCCGATCCCGAGCCGCTCGTGCGCCTGCCGGCCACCGGCTCGTTCCCCTCCGGGCACGCCACGGTCGCCTTCGCCTGCGCAACGGTCATCGCGCTCGCCGTGCCGAGGCTGGCGCCGCCGCTCTTCGCCCTGGCCACGCTCATCGCCTGGTCACGCGTGTACGTGGGCGTCCACTACCCGCTCGACGCGCTCGCCGGGGCGGCGCTCGGCGTTGCGCTGGCGTTCGCCGTGGTGGGAGCGGGGCGGGTGCTACGCCGCGCCGCAGTCCCCGGCTGACTACATCTCTTCGGAGGCCTCGAGCAGGCCGGCGGCGATCAGAGCGAGCGCTGCCCCGAGACTGATGAAGAGTCCGATTCCGCGACCGGCGAAGAAGAACTCGTCGGGGATCGAGATCAGTCGGACGAGCGTGAAGATCGTTCCGAGCGAGCCGAGCACGATCACGACGAGGCTCTCGGGGACCGAGGCCGGCAGCTCGATGCCCGTGTGCCGCAGCAGGACCAGCACGAGGACGGCGATGCCGACGAAGAAGACGAGCTTGCCGAGCAGGCCCGTATGCCACCCGAGCACGCTGACGCTGACGCCCTCGCCGGTGCCGGCGTACCAGCCGGTGAACGAGGAGAGGGCCAGCACGAGGCCTGCCACCCAGGTTGCCCGCTCGCCCACGCCCCAGAGCGACGGCACGGCGCGTCGAGGCGCCGGAGCGGTCGCCTCGAAGGCCTCGTAGTCCGGTTCGGGGGTCGGCTCCGGCTCGTGCACGCGGGAAGTATGGGCACATTCGGAGCCGGAAGTCACGGGGATCTACACTTCCGCCCATGGCCAAGCCTGCGAGGCGCCCGGCGGCGGGCGGCGACGCGCCGCCTCCCTACGACCCTGTCGCGGTCGACCGCGCGTACCTGCAGGAGCGCGCGCGCCGCCGCGCCCGGGTCGAGCGCACGCGCGCCCGCCGGCGCGCCAGCGTGCGGTTCTGGTTCGTGCTCCTCGTGCTCCTGGCGGCCAGCATGCTGCTCTCGCTGACCATCTGGCGCGAGATCGAGCGGCTCTTCGGGCTTTGAACCTGGCCGAGACCGCGTCGGTTCGCCCGGAACCCGCCGCGCTCGCCGCGCTCGCCGACGCGAGCCGGGCGATCGCCGCCGGCGTCGAGCTGCAGCCTGCGCTCGAGGGCGTGCTCGAGGCGGTAGCGCTCGCGACCGGAGCGGAGCTGGCGGTGATCTGGCTACGCGACCGCGAAGCCCTAGCCGTTCGCGCGGTGTGGGCAACCTCCGGTGCGCTCGCGGCCCAGGTGGACGGGCTCCGCGCTCCGGACGGAAACACGCTTCCGCTGCTGCAGGCCCGTGTGGGAACGGACGCGGTGTCGCTCTCGCTCGCGCTCGAGGGCAGAGGAGAAGAGCTCGGCTCGCTCGAGCTCCTCCGCGCCGACGGGCCTTTCGTCCAGGGTTCCGACACGGTCGCGGCGCTCGCCGCCGACCTCGCCGCGCTCGCGCTCCTGCTGGGCGAGGACGGTGCCGCCGAGGCCCGCGGCGGCACTGGCCTCGACGTCGCCGGCGACGCGCTTGCCGTCGCCGACGAGGAAGCACCCGCCGCCGCGCGGATCGCACGGGTCGCCGCGCTTGCGACTGGTGCCGAGGGCGCGCTCCTCTGGCGGTCGCGAGGCGGCGGCGTCACGCTCGACGGTGTCTACGGGGAGCTGGAGGCGAGCGAGGAGCTCGAGCGCACCGCGGCCGCGATCGTGGCGGACGCGCACGCCCTGTCCACACGGTCGGTCGACGAGCGAGGGGTGGTCACGCTCAGGCTGGGCCAGCCGCCGCTCGGTGTGCTGCAGCTCCTGTTCGCGTCGGGACGGATTCCGCGCGAACGCGGCCTCGTTCGGCTCGCCACCTTCTCTGTGCGCGTCGCGCACGCGCTGCGCACGGCCGACCGGGCACACGACCTGGCGGTCGAGCTCGAGCGCAGCCGCGCACTGCTGTCCGTCGTCGGCGAGGCGATCGCCCGGCTCTCGCTCGAACACACGCTCGACACCGCGCTGGAGCGGCTGGCGGAGTTGCTTCGAATCGACCGCGTCGCCGTCTACCTCGAGGACGGGGAGGAGCTCGTCGTCGCCGCGGAACGCGGAGCCGGCGGGCCGCACGAGCGCGTCGCCGCTGCGCTCTACGAGCTCGCGCTCTCGCAGCGCCGGGGCGGTGGGCTCGTCGAGGTCGCCGACGTCGCAGCGGATGAGCAGCTCGCCGCCGTGCAGACAGACGCGGCAGCCGCCGGTATCTCCGCCGCCATCGCCCTGCCACTCCTCGTGGCGGACGAGCCGATCGGGATGCTCGCCATCTACGCCAGCGAGACCCGCCCGCTCACCGGCAGCGAGGCGGCGCTGCTCGTCGCGCTCGCGGCGCAGCTCGCCGTCGCGGTGCACAACGCGCGACTGCACGAGCGGGCCACCGACCTCGGCACGCAACTCGAGAAGGCGCTCGACGAGGAGCGGGCGACCGGGAAGCGCCTGCGCGCGCTCTACGACATCTCACGCTCGTTCGCGCAGAGCCTCTCGCTCGACACGACGCTCGATGTTCTGGCGGAGTCGCTCGTGACGCTGCTCGGCGTCGACGCTGCCGTGATCCGCATGCGCGACGAGCGCGGGCTGGACTTCGTCGCGCGGGCGATCTGCATCGACGACACGCGTGTGGACGCGGCGGCACGGATGCTGCTCTCGCGGTCGCAACCGATTCCGCGCGAGCGGCTCGACGCCTTCGTCCAGGCCGGCGTCCCGCTCGTGCTGGACGCACGCACCGCGGTGGAGCTCGGTGGCTCGCTCGCGCTGCTCGCACCCTTCCTCGAGAAGGGGTCGAGCGCGGCGCTGATCCCGGTCACCAGCGCGGACGACCTCGTTGCGACTCTCACGCTCATCTCGTTGCACCCCGAACGCCCGGTGGCCGGGGAGATCGCGGAGACGGCGCTCTCGATCACCGGACAGGTCGCGCTCGCAATCGACAACGCACGCCTGTACGCGCAGCAGAAGCAGTTCGCGGACACCATGCAGCGCTCGCTGCTGCCCGAAGCGGCGCCCGAGCTGCCGGGGCTCGAGCTCGGCGACGTCTACGAGTCCTCGGCCCGGGTCGACGTCGGCGGCGACGTCTACGACTATCTCAGGCTGGACGACGGCCGGCTCGCGGTCGTCCTCGGCGACGTGATGGGGCACGGGGTGGAGGCGACGGCCGACATGGCGATGGCCAAGTTCGTCTTCCGCTCGCTCGCGCGTGAGCACACCGATCCCGGCGACTTCCTCGCGGCCGCGAATGACGTGGTCGCCTCCGACATCGCGCCGGGCAAGTTCATCACCATGGTCGAGGTCGTGATCGACGCGGAGCGCGGCGAGGTCGCGTGCGCGGGTGCCGGTCATCCTGCGCCGAGGCTCGTGCTCCCGGACGGCACGGTCGAGGCGATTCCCGCGCGGGGGCTCGCCCTGGGTGTCGATCCCCACCAGGAATACACGACTGTGCGCGCGGCACTGCCGCCGGGGGCGTGCGTCGTTCTCTACACGGACGGTGTCGTCGAGGCCAGGCGCGGAGGCGAGCAGTTCGGGGTCGAGCGGTTCGACCGGCTGCTGGCGGCGGAGCGCGACCACGCGCCGACGGAGATCGCGCACGCGGCTCTGGCAGCCTGCCGCGAGTGGGGCGACGGCGACCTCGGCGACGACTTCGCGGTCGTCGTGATCAAGCGCACGGCGGCCGGCGCGTGAGCCGTCAGACCGCACTGGCGGCGCTCGTCTTCGGCGCCGGCACCGGCTCGCTCGCGACCGAGATCGCGGCCTCCCGCCTGCTCGCGCCCTACTTCGGATCGTCCACGATCGTGTGGGCGAACCTGATCGGGATCGTGCTCGCCGGCCTGGCGCTCGGCTACTGGCTCGGGGGCAAGCTCGCCGACCGGCATCCGGAGCCCCGGCTCCTGGGCGCGATCGTCCTTGCAGCTGCCCTGTGGGTGGCGCTGACGCCGTTCGCCGCGCGACCGCTGCTCGATGCGACGGTCAGCAGCCTCGACGACGCCTCCGCCGGCGCGGTGATCGGCTCGTTCTTCGCCGTCCTGCTCATCTTCGCCCCTGCGGTCGTCCTGCTCGGGATGGTCTCGCCCTTCGCGATCCGGCTCGCGATCACGACCGTCGAGACCGCCGGAACCGTGGCCGGCCGCTTCTACGCGCTTTCCACCGCGGGCTCGCTGCTGGGCGCCTTTCTGCCGGCGCTCGTCCTGATCCCGCTGATCGGGACGCAGAGGACGCTGCTCGTAACGGCGCTCGTGCTGGCGCTGTCGGCCTCGCTCCTGCTCGGGCGCCGGGTGCTCGTCGTCGCGGCGGCGCTCGCTGGACTCATCGCCGTGCCCCCCGGCGCCGTCAAGGCCGAGCCGGGCCTGCTGCACGAGCAGGAGTCGCTCTACCAGTTCATCCAGGTCGTCGAGCGCGACGATGGCCGGCGCCTGCTCAGCCTCAACGAGGGCGTTGCCGTGCACTCCGTCTGGCGCGCGGACACGGTGCTGACCGGCGGCGTCTGGGACGCCTTCCTGGCGCTGCCGCCGCTGCTGGGGCGCCCGCTCGAGTCGGTCGCGATCCTGGGCAACGCGGCCGGGACGACCGCACGCGCGCTCGGCGTCTTCTATCCGTCCGCGTCGGTGGACGGGGTCGAGCTCGACCCGGCCGTGAGCGACGTCGGCCGACGCTACTTCGGCCTCGGCGACAACCCGCGCCTGACCGTGCACGACGCCGACGCGCGACCGTTCCTGCGGCGGACGGACGAGCGCTACGACCTGATCGTCGCCGACGCCTACCACCAGCCGTACGTGCCCTTCTACCTGGCGACGCGGGAGTTCTTCCGGCTCGCCCGCGAGCGGCTCGAGCCCGGCGGCATCCTCGCGCTCAACGTCGCCTCGGTGCCGGACGACACGAGATTGCTCGACGGGATCACCGGCACGCTCATGCACGAGTTCGATCAGGTCGCCGTGTGGCCCGCGCTCCGCTTCAACAAGATCGTGCTCGCCTTCGACGAGCCTCAGTCCCGCGACGAGCTGACGGAGAGGCTGGAGGTTGGACCCGAGCCGCTCGAGCCGCTGCGTGAGCTGCTGGCCCGCCAGCTCGTCCCGGTCACGGAACGGGCGGAGCGGCCGTGGACGGACGACCGAGCGCCGGTCGAATGGGTCACCGACCGGATGATCGTCGAGTACGCCGCGAGCGGCGGCGAGCTCGACGAGGACTTCCTCCCGACCCGCCCGTGAGCACGCCTCTCCTTCGGCGACGTCTGGGCGGGCCGCGTCCAGGGCCTGGCACCGGACGTGGCCGCAGCGGCCCCGTCCAGGGCCTGGCACCGGACGTGGCTCGCAGCGCCATGTCTTTCAGGGAGGACGGTCGGTGAGGCTGCTGCGCGGCGAAGGGCCGCCGATCCGGGTGGGCCACCGCGGTGCGGCGCTGCTCGCACCGGAGAACACGCTGCGCTCGTTCGAGGCCGCGATCGCGACCGGCGCCGAAGCGATCGAGTTCGACGTCCTCGACCTGCTCGACGGGCCGCTCGTCCTGGCGCACTGCGACGACCTCGAGGAGGTGAGCCACGGCGCCTCGACGGGGACGGTCCGCGACCGCTCGCTCGCCGAGCTACGCGAAGTCGCGCCCGAGCTGCCGACGCTGGACGAGGCCCTCGCGTTCCTGGCCGCGCGGCCAGAGCTGCTCGTCCACGTCGACCTGAAGCTGACGACCCGGCTCGAGGAGGTCGCCGCGGCGCTTCACAGCCACGGCCTCGCCGAGCGCACGGTCGTCAGCTCCTTCCACCTTCCGAGCCTTGCCGCGCTCGCCCGCCACGCACCCGACGTCCGCATCGGCTTCACCTACCCCGAGGATCGCCTCGGCGTGGCCAGACACCGTGTCCTGCACCCCGCGATCCGTGTGGGGACGCGGGTGATGCGTGCGACGCTGCCCCGGCGGATCCCTCTGCTCGCCGCGCGGGCCGGGGCGCACGCCTTGATGCTGCACCACGCCGTCGTCTCGGCGGCGACCGTCGAGCGAGCTCACACGCTCGGGATCGCGGTGTGGGCGTGGACGGTGGACTATCCGTACGAGCTCGAGCGGATGCTCTGCGCGGGAGTGGACGCCGTGATCACGAACGATCCGCGCATCCTCACCTCGCCCTGACCGTGTCTTCACAGGGCCTGGCTACACTCTGCGCGTGAAACGTCGGGGCTCGAGATTTCTCTTTTTCGCCGCTTGTGCCGCGGCCGGACTGCTGACGGCGCTGCTGGCAGCGACCTCGCCGTCGGCGATCGGACAAACCGGTACGACCACCGGGACGACCACGACCGGCACGACCACGACCGCTCCGCCGCCGGCAACGACGACGACCACCACGACCACGACGACCCCGTCGCCGCCGCAGCCGAAGACGATCGCGGCCGGCGTCACGATCGGTCGCCACGTGCTGGTGGGCGGTCTCTCGCCGGCCGAGGCGACACTTGCGGTCCGGGAGTTCTTCGCGCAGCCGCTGCTCGTGCGCGCCGGCCGCAGCACGCTGCGGGTGACACCGAAGCAGCTCGGTGCTGCCGCATACGTCGGCGAAGCGGTCAAGCGCGCCCGGATCACGCGGCCCGGCGGGAACGTCGCCCTCAAGGTGCGCGCTCCGCAGGGCAAGGCCGAGCGCTACGTCGCGCGGCTCGCAAAGCGATTCGACCGGGCGGTCGTCGACGCGCGGCTCCGCCTGCGGAACTCCAAGCCGTTCGTGACGAAGGAGCGCGTCGGCCGGCGCACGAAGCAGGTGCTCGCCTCCCGCGCTCTCGTCAACCACCTGAAGACGCATACGCGTGAGCCGATCGTGCTCCACTTCGAGACGCTGAAGCCGACCGTGACGCGGAAGTCGATCGGCGACGTGATCGTGATCCGGCGGGGCGCCAACCGACTCGACTACTACAACGGTATGAAGCTGCGCCGGACGTTCGGCGTCGCGACTGGGCAGAGCCAGTATCCGACGCCGCTCGGCAACTTCGAGATCGTCGTCATGTGGCGGAACCCGTGGTGGTATCCGCCCGCCTCGGACTGGGCGAAGGACGCCGAGCCGATCCCGCCTGGGCCCGGCAACCCGCTCGGAACGCGCTGGATGGGCATCTCGTCGCCGGCCGTCGGCATCCACGGCACGCCCGACGCCGCCTCGATCGGCTACTCCGCCTCGCACGGCTGCATCCGCATGCTGATCCCGCAGGTGGAATGGCTGTTCGACCAGGTCGAGATCGGCACGCCCGTCTTCATCGTCCGGTGACCGGCCGCCTCAAGCTCGGCGCGCAGGTCGTCGCCGTCGGGTTCGTCGCAGCGCTGCTCGCGCTGCTCGTCTGGAAGATCGCGAAGGGCAGCGACAACGACGTGACGGGCGCGCTGAAGGAGGGCAGCGACGCCGGCCGCGCCCACGTTCACGCTCGAGCGGCTGAACGGCGAGGGCGAGCTCGCGCTCGAGTCGCTGCGCGGCAAGGCCGTCGTCGTCAACTGGTGGGCGACCTGGTGCGGCCCGTGCCGCGAGGAGATGCCGCTGCTCCAGGAGGCGTCGGAACGCTGGAAGGAGCGCGGCGTCGTCTTCGTGGGGATCGACGTGCAGGATCTCCGCAGTGACGCGCGCGAGTTCCTCGAGGAGACAGGCGTCACGTATGCCAACGTCTACGACGGCAAGGGCTCGACCGTCGGCCGCTACGGGCTGACGGGCTACCCGGAGACCTTCTTCATCAACGCCGAAGGCGAGGTCGTCTTCCGCATCGCCGGGCCCGTGGACGATCACGAGGACCTCGAAGAGGGCATCGAGCGCGCGCTGCAGCCGGCATGAGGTTGCTGGCCGCGGTCTGCGTGGCCGCGCTCGTCGCCGCCGGCTCCGCCGTCGCGAGCGAGGAGCGACCCGACGGCCGCCGAGCTCGAGTCCGAGCTCGTCTGTCCCGTCTGCGACTCCACCCTCGACACCTCGAACGCCGAGATCGCGCGGGTGATGAAGCTGCGCATCCGCGAGCTGATCGCCGAGGGCGCGACGAAGAGCGAGATCAAGGCCGAGTTCGTCGACCAGTTCGGGGAGGAGGTCCTCGCCGACCCGCCGAGGCGTGGCTTCCACCTCGTCGCCTGGTTGCTGCCGCTCGTCGGCGGTGGCCTCGCCCTGGTCGCGGTGGGCGCCGTCGTGTGGGGCTGGAGCCGCTCCCGGCCGCCTGACGACCCCGAGGCGCCCATCGACCCTGAGCTCGAGCGCCGTCTCGACGACGAGCTCGACCGCTTCGAATGAGCGGGACGGGACTCGTGGTCGCCTTCGCGGCGGGCTTCCTCTCGTTTCTCGCGCCGTGCGTGCTGCCGCTCGTCCCCGGCTACCTGTCGGCGGTCTCGTCGATCGAGGCCGACCGGCTCGGCGAGCCGGGCGCCGCGCGCCGGGTCGTCCTCTCCAGCCTGCCCTTCGTCGCGGGGCTCGTCGCGTTCTTCGTCCTGCTGGGGGCGGGCGCGGCCGCCGTGGGGCTCTCGTTCACCGAGAACCAGATCCTGCTGGAGCAGATCGCCGGCTTCATCCTGATCGTCTTCGGGCTCGGCTTCATGGGCCTGCTCCCCTGGCCACAGCGGCTCGTGGGGGCGGGGCTCGTGCAGGGTGCGCGGCGGCGCGGCTCCGGCTTCCTGCTCGGCGGCGCGTTCGCGATCTGCGCAGCACCGTGCATCGGGCCCGTGCTCGGATCGATCCTCGTCCTCGCGGGCGACTCGGGCACCGTGCTGGAGGGCTCGGCGCTCCTCGCGGTATACGCGCTCGGCCTCGCGGTTCCGTTCCTGATCGCGGCAGCGCTCTTCGTGCCGGCGATGGGCGTCTTCCGCTGGATCCGGGACCACTACGTCGTGATCCAGTTCGTCAGCGGCGCCATCCTCGTCGCGCTCGGGCTCCTGCTCTTCTTCGAGCGCTTCTGGTGGCTCCGCGTCTACCTCAACCGCTTCCTCCGCGCGCTCGGCCTGGAGGCCTGAGCTCAGAGCCCCGCGGGCGCGGGCAGCTCGAGCGAGCCGGCCGCCACGACCCCAGCTGCGGCCGCCACCGAGCCGAGCACCGCGGCGACGTCGACGCCGCGATGGCTCGGGCCGTAGGGCGCCAGCCGGCGCGCGGCCTTCGCGAGCTGGCGCTCGCAGCCGACGCGGTTGCCCCGACCGGCCTGGTACCAGGCGACCGCGACGTGGACGAGCCCCTGCAGGAAGTCCCGCTCGGGTGGCGGGGCGGCCCGCCAGGCATCCTCGAGCTCCTCGTGGGCGGCGAAGTACTCGCCGGTGCGGATCAGCTCGAGACCGTGGTCGAGACTCACGGCCCGGTGTTGGCCGCAGCCCTGGCGGCTGGTAGATTCGGGTTGTGGCGACGATCCTGCTGGCGGGGGTCGACCTCTTCTTCCGGGCCAAGCTCGAGGGGTTGCTGCCCGGGCATCACGTCGTCACGACCGACTCGATCGATCCGCCCGACCTGGTGATCGTCGACATTGCGCGCGTCGATCCCGACGAGGTCGTCGAGGCGTGGCCCGACGTGCCGATCCTCGGATACGCGAATCACACCGACAAGTCGGGCCTCCAGCGGGCTCACACGGCCGGCTTCGACCAGGTGATCGTCAAGTCGGCGCTCGTCGAGCGCTGTCCCGAGCTGGTCGCGGAGTTGACCGCGCCGCCCGCCTGAGACCCCTCGATACACTCGCCACCGTGACGTACATCATCGCGGAGCCGTGCATCGACATCAAAGATCGCTCGTGCGTCGACGTCTGCCCGGTCGACTGCATCCACGAGTTCGGGCGCATGCTCGTGATCGATCCAGAGGAGTGCATCGACTGCGGCGCCTGCGAGCCCGAGTGCCCCGTCGAGGCCATCTTTCCGGAGGATGCGCTGCCCGACAAGTGGGAGCCGTTCGTCAAGATCAACTACGCGTACAGCGAAGGCGCGACCGTGATCGACAAGCTCGTGGACGAGTACGCCACCGAGCACAACGTCCAGAACCTCCCCCTCGAATAATCCGTCGGCGGGCCGGGTAGGCCCATACCGGCAAGCAAGACGAGGAGGTAGTGATGCCTGAGGCCTGGAGCGAGAAGCGCGAGCGCCAGTACGAGCACATCAAGGACGGACTCGAGGAGCGTGGGACGTCCGAGGACAAGGCCGAGGAGATCGCCGCCAGGACGGTGAACAAGGAGCGCGCCCGCGCCGGTGAGGCGAAGACGTCGTCGCGCCTCTCGCGTGAGGACATCCCCTCGGGGCGGCGCGGCGGCCTGCGCTCGGGAACCGGCAGGGAGAAGGGCCGCACCCGCGACCAGCTCTACAACGAGGCGAAGAAGATGGGAATCGAGGGACGCTCGAAGATGAGCAAGGCCCAGCTGGAGCGGGCAGTGGACCGCAGGAAGTAGGGCGGCAGCTATCGTCGGGCCATGACCCCCCGCACCCTCGACCATGTCGCCCTCTGGGTCACCGGCCGCGACGCGATCGTCGAGCGCGCCTCTGCGCAGCTCGGCATGCACGTGATCGAGCGGACCGACCGCTTCACGCTGATCGGCTCCGACGCCCGGCGGGGCAAGCTGACGCTGTTCGACGCAGACGGGCCACGTGAGCAGGGCGCGCTCGCCCGGATCGGCCTCCGCGTCAACTCGCTCGCGGGGCGCGACGCGTCCTACGACCTCGGCGAAGGGCTCGAGGTCGTGCTCGTGGAGGCGCCGACCGAGGTCGAGTTCGATCTCGACCACGTTGCGCTTCGCAGTCTCGACCCGGTCGCGGCGGCCGAGGCGTGGGAGACCTTCGGGCTGGTGCGTGCAACCGAGACGCGTCTGGAGGTGGGCGGCGCCTACATTGACCTGGAGCGCGGCGACCCGGGCGATCCGGAGCGGCCGCTCCTGAACCACGTGGGCGTGCTCGTCGACTCGGTCGACGAGCAGATCGCGGACGCCGAGGAGCGCGGCCTCGAGATCGCCGACGTCGTCGATGCGCCGAACACGCTCGCGCTCTTCGTCTGGGCCCCGGATCGCGTGAAGCTCGAGTACGTCGAGCACAAGCCGTCCTTCTCGCTCTCCTGACCAAGCTCGTCGTCGCCGGAGCCGGCATGGCGGGGCTCGTCGCCGCCGCCCGTGCCCGGGAGCTCGGCGCTGAGCCGGTCGTCCTCGAGAAGGGCGGTCGAGCCGGCGGCTCGATGCTGCTCTCGAGCGGCGTCATGTGGCGCCACCGGACGCTCGCGGAGTTCCGGGCCGAGTGCCCCGACGGTGAGCATGCGCTCCAGCAGCGGATCATCGACGAGCTGGACGACGCCCTCGACTGGTTGGAGCAGCTGGGCGCGCCCGTGCTGGCGCGCTCGACCGGCAACGAGCGCACCGTCGGCCGGCGCTTCGACCCGCGGGGGTTGACGAGGGTGCTCGTGCGCGCCGCAGGCGAGCCGCGGCTCGAGACGCCGTTCGCCGAGGCTCAGGTGCTCGCCACCGGTGGCTTCGGTGCGCGGTTGGCGCGCGAGCGCGGCCTGCTGCTGCGGGCCAACCGCTGGAGCGAGGGCGACGGCCTCGCCTACGCGCTCGCACGCGGCGCCGATCTGTCGGCGGGGATGGACGAGTTCTACGGGCGGGCGCTCCCGGCCGAGGTGGGCGAGGAACAGTTCGTGAGCGCCGCGCAGCTCTACGGAGCCCACGCGCTCGTCGTCGACGACCTGGGGCGCGAGGTCTTCCCGCGCGAGCCGTCCTGGTCGGAGACCGATCTCGTCCAGGCGATCGCCCGGCTCCCGGGCGGCGCGGCCTGGTACGTCGTGGACGCTCGCACCCTGCGCTTGCAGGTGCGAGAGCGCACGGTCGCGGAGCTCGTCGAGCAGGCGCGCGCAGCCGGAGGGGACGTGCGCCCGGCCGAGGAGCTGCCCTTCGAGCTGCCGGAGTCGCCGAGGCTCGCGGAGCCGCCGTTCCTCGCCGTACGCGTCCGCGCCGGAGTGACCCACACGATCGGCGGGCTGCGGATCGACGAGCACGCGCGCGTGCTCCGGGCCGACGGGTCGGCGATCGAGGATCTCTACGCGGCAGGAGCCGACGTGGGCGGCATCTTCACGGGTGGGTACGGCAGCGGGCTCGCCGCCGCGCTCGTCTTCGGCCGGATCGCGGCCGAGAGCGCGCTCAGGCCAGCTGCGTGAAGGCGCAGGGGCGGCGGTCGCCGGGCAGCGGCGACGGGCCGATCTTGCTGACCTGAAGGGTGCGGTCGCCGTCCTGGAGGGTGGATCCGACCGCCGGCGGGTCGCCCTCGCGCTCCTGGAGCGTCCACCCGTTCGGGGACCAGATGAAGAGCACGTGCGTGCTCCTGTTGCCGTTCCACTCCGACATCGGCCCGGATTCTACGCGGAGCCGTCGCCCGCCGCGTAGGCAGGCAGGACGACCCTGACCGCCGTGCCGCCGTCCGCGCTCTGCTCGACGACGAAGCGCCCGTTCAGCGTCATGGCGCGCTCCGCGATCGCATCGATCGTCGTCTTCCGCCGCTCGCCCTTGCCGTCGTCGGCGACGACCGTCTCGAGCGCGCCGTCGGCCGTTTCGGCCACGACGACGGTGATCCGCGTCGGCGGGCCGCGCCGAACCGCCTGGCTGAGCAGTTCGCGGATGATCTGGTAGAGCCCGACCTGCTCCTTCTCGCCGAGCCGCTCGGCCCGTTCCACGTCGACGTCGATCTGCACCCGGTGCTCCATCCCGAGCTGGTTCGCGAGCTCCTGTACCGCGGGCACGAAGCCCTGGTCGCGCAGGACGACCGGCTCGATGTTGAAGGAGAGGTCGCGCAGCGAGCGGATCGTGTCGCGCTGCTTCTCGAGCGAGCTCCCGATGATCCCGCGCGCATCGTCGCCGCGCCCGTCGTCGATCGCATGCACAGCCGCATCGAGCATCAGCGCGATCCCCGCGAGGTTCTGCACCGGGCCGTCGTGGAGGAAGAGCGCAAGCCGGCGCCGCTCGTCCTGCTCGGCGGTGATGATCCGGTCGGAGAGGCGGCTGCGCTCGTCCTCGCGGAGCGCGGCCTCCGCCAGCAGCCGGGCGTTCTCGACCTCGACGAGCTCGTGGCGGCGCCGCTCGGTGATGATCAGGTTCAGGGCGTACGCACCGGCCAGGACGACGACCACCAGCAGGATGACGGTGAACACCGGGCGCTCTAGTCGATGATCGCGTCGCGGAGCGCGATCGCGACCGCGTGCGTCCGCGTGTCCGCCTCGAGCTTCGCGAGGATGTGCCTCACGTGGCTCTTCACCGTCTCCTGGCTGATGAAGAGACGCTGTGCGACGTCCGCGTTCGACATCCCGTCAGCGAGCAGCTGCAGGATCTCGCGCTCGCGCGCGGTCAGCATCTCGTTCTGGTCCTTGCCGGTCAGGAACGAGGGCATCAGCGCGGGGTCGACGAAGCTCTCGCCGCCGGCCACCTTCTCGATCGCGCGCAGCAGCGTCGCGTGCGGCGCCTCCTTGAGGATGTAGCCCTTCGCGCCCGACTCGAGCCCGCGGCCGAGCAGCGACCGCTCGCTGTAGGCGGTGAAGATGAGGACGGCGGTGTCCGGCACGACCTCCAGGATCTTCTTCGTCGCCTCGAGGCCGTCCATGCCGGGCATCCGGACGTCCATGATCACGACGTCGGGGCGCCGCCGCTCGACGAGCGCGACCGCACCGGCCCCGTCGGAGGCCTCGCCGATCACGCGGATGTGCGGTGCCCGTGAGAGCGAGAGGCGCAGGCCTTCGCGCACCACTTCGTGATCGTCCACGATCAGGCACGTGATCTCCTGCGGCATCGCGGGAAGTCTATTCGGCGCCCAGGCGGTTCCCCCTACACCGCAAGCGTGAGCTGGGCTTGCTCGGCCGGAGGCGGCTGCCGCTCGAGGCGGGGCCGTCGGTCGCGGATGTCGTGCTCCCGGGCGAGGGCGCGGATCTGGGCTCGCACCGGCTCGGCTTCGGAGCTCGGAAGGTAGGCGCGGCCGTCGTACAGGCTCTCGTAGCGGGGCAGCTGCTCGGGCCAGTCGCGCGCGAGCGCCTCGAGGAAGTGCTCGCGAGTGCCCGGCTTGAGGTAGAGCAGGTTCGCCCAGATCCCGGTCGCGCCTGCATCGCGGGCAGCACGGACGACGTCGGCGAGGAACTCGGGCCGGTCGGAGAGCCCGGGCAGGATCGGCGCCATGCCCACGCTCGCCTTCACCCCGGCGTCGACCAGCTGGCGCAGTGCGCGCAGGCGCTGGCGCGGTGGGGCGGTGCCCGGCTCGGTCCTGCGCCAGATCTCGGCGTCGAGCGTGGGGACCGAGAACGTGACCGAGACGTCGGCTCGCGCCGACGCCTCTCGGAGCACGTCGACGTCGCGAACGATCAGCGGCCCGCGAGTGATCAGCGCGAACGGGTTCCACGCCTCGGTGAGCACCTCGAGGCAGGCCCGCGTGAGCCGATACCGGCCCTCCGCGGGTTGGTAGGGATCGGTCGCGGCGCCGATCGCGATCCCCTCGCGGCGCCACGACGGGCGTGCGAGCTCACGTGCCAGCACGTCGGCGACGTTCGTCTTCACGCGAATCGAGCTGCCGTAGCGGTCGTCCGACGGACGCTGCGCGCGGAGCTCGAAGGCGCGGACGTAGCAGAACGTGCAGCGGTGAACGCAGCCCATGTACGGGTTCAGCGACCACTCGAACGGCATCCCCTTGACGCGGTTCAGGGCGCTCCGGCACGGCTCCTCGCGGTACTCGACCCGCATCGGCCGAGTATAGAACATACGTTCGTCCTCGGCGGTGAGTTCCGCCCCGTACGATCCGGACGTGCGACCCGTCCTGCTCACGCTCTGCGTCGCGCTGCTGACCGCTCCGGCGCTCTCTGCCTCCGCAGCGAGCGGGACGGGACCGGCTACGTGGCCCGTCGCGGGGGAGCTCGTCGTGCCGCAGGTGCAGGTGCGCCTGAACCCCGACCGGCGCGCGCCCGTCGTGCGCATGCTTGGTCAGTTTCGCCGCGACTATCGGCCGCGCGTCGTGCTGGCGCTTGCCGCGCGCACGGCGTCCGACGGCTCCCGCTGGTACCGCCTCAGCCTCCCCGGCCGCCCGAACGGCGGGCGTGGCTGGGTCCCGGCCGAGGCGCTTCGAGTCCGTCCCGTCGCGAACAGGATCGTCGTCCACCGCGGGGTGCGCAGGCTGGAAGTGCGGCGGCTCACCGACGGCAGGCTCCTGTTCCGGGCTCCCATTGCCGTCGGCGCGCCGGCTGCTCCCACGCCGCTCGGGCGCAACTTCTTCGTGCAGTGGCGCTACGCGCCGACCGATCCGTTCTACGGCCCGTTCGCCCTGGAGACGAGTGCCTACTCCCGCCTCAGCGACTGGCCCGGAGGCGGGGTGGTCGGCATCCACGGGACGAGCCTGCCGGAGCTGATCGGCCTCGCCGTCTCGCACGGCTGCATCCGCATGCGGAACGAGGACGTCGTCCGGCTGCGGGGTCTCGCGCCCGTGGGGACGCCGCTCGACGTCCTGCCCTGAGTCATCCTGTCACCGGGGGCTCGAACCCGCGGCCCAGGACGCCGAGCCGGGCAGTGCAGAGCCGTGCACCGGCTGCCGGTGAGCGTCCGTGCGCCGACAGTGAACCGAACGACTCCTGCTCGTCTGGGCGAGAGCCGCAGGGTCGCGACGCCGCGCACGTCCGTCCTCGCAACGGTCAGCTGGCCGGCGCCCTGTGCGCGTACGAGCGTCCCGGCGAGCGGCCGCCCGAAGACGTTCCGGACGCTCGCACGGACCCGGAGCGAGGCGTCCGCCCGTGCGACCCGACGGTCGACCGAGAGCCGGCCGCAGCGCTGTTGAAGCGGGGGCCGGAACGACGAGACGATGCGGATGAGCGCCGACGCGACGTTGTTCTCGGGAATCGAGTCCGGCTGGTCGCCGTCGACGGCGACGGTGTTCAGCCGGGCGCCCGCGGTCAGCATGCGTGTGCGCGCGACGATGCGCACCGACCCGCCCGGTGCGATGGTGCCCAGCGAGCAACTGGTTCTCCCGCACGTCCCCTGCGAGACCTGCAGCGAGACGAACGTGGCGACGGCGGCCGCCTCGTCCCTGATCGTGACACCGGTGGCCGGGAGCGGGCCGTTGTTGGTGACGACCACTGTCCAGGTGACGATCTCGCCGAGAGTGCCGATCCGGCGGCTGACGAACTTCTGCACCGCGAGGTCCGACGTGCCGGGCTGCGGTGACGGAGGTGGCGTGGGTCCAGGCGGCGGCGGCAGCGGCGGCACGGGCGGCCCCGTGCGGCGGGTGTTCACGATCGTGCAGACGACTTCTTGCCCCGCAGCCACGTCGACGATCAGCTCCGGACCGTGGAAGGCCGAAACGACCGCGCTCCGCCCGCGATTCTCTCGACAGGCGATCGTCGTGTCGTAGTCCGCCAGCGACGTCCCTTGCACACCCTCCTCGCCCACCCGGTGTCGCCCGGCGGGCACCGCCACGTCGCCGGTGGTGCCGAGGTGCCCGACGCCGCGCCCGGTTCCGGCAGGCACGCCGTCGATCTCGAGGTTGAACCGGCCCGGGTCGTCGGCCGGGCGCAGGACCTTGTCGATCCGCAGCCACCCCGCCGCCGGCGCGCAGCGTTCCGAGCTTGAGCTTGCCGTCGCCGTCTGACCGGTGAGCGTCCACTCGACCGTTCCGCGGAAGTCGACCTGGAAGACGTCTGGGGCGCGGCCTGGCTGGAAGCGCACCGGCTGGCCGCGGTTCTCCGGCGCGGGGGTGAACGCATTGCGGGGGCCGATCGGCACGCCGACCGCGGTGCTGCCCCGGTTCAGGTAGCCGAAATGCGCGCGGTAGAGGCCGCCTGAGAGCTGACCGACACACTCGAGCACGGGAGTGACGACCACCTGGTCGCGACTCGTCACGACCACCTGCGCCGATGCCGCGTTGTCGGCCGGGTTCACGTCGGTCTGGGCGGCGTCGACAGTCACCGTGTTGGTCTTCGTGCCGACCGCCGTGACGGTGGTGACGAACCTGCCGGTCACCGACGCGCCCGAGGCAAGCGAGGGGATCGTGCAGCGTGCGCCGATGCACGTCACGTTCGAAGGCACGTCGAGAGAGCCGTCGACGAACGAGACGTCGTCGGGCAGCGAGTCCTCGATGACGACGTCGGTGGCGGTATCCGGCCCCTTGTTCGTCGCCGTCACCGTCCATGTCACGAGCTCTCCGACAAGCAGGCTCCGCGGGCTCGCACTCTTCACGATCGTCAGATCGGCACTGCCGGGTCCGGGAGTGTCGCCCCGGACGTTCGCGATCACGCAGACGATGGCCTGGCGGGTTCTGACCGTCACCGGGAGGCTCGTACCGGTGCCCTGCGCCACGATCGCGCCGCTGCCGCCGTTGTCACGGCAGACGATCGTCGTCGCGTAGTCGGCGAGCGTCGTCCCCGTCGAGGCGCTCTCGCTGACCGTGTACTGCGTGCCGCTTGGCGTCGCGGCGATGTTCTGCGTGTCCGTGGTACCTCCGTTCCCGACGCGGGTGGCGAGCACCGCGCCGTTCAGCCGGAGGTCGAAGCGGCCAGCGTCGTTCTCCGGCTTCAATGCTTTGTCGATCCGAATCGAGGCCTGACACCGTACGGACGCCGACGATGCGGTCGCGGATCTGCCCGCGAGGTTCCACGTCAGCGAGCCTGAGAACGGCTCCACCGGCTCTATACCGTGCGTGCCCGGCTGGAAGACACTCGGCTGACCGCGGTTTTCAGGCGCCGGCGCGAACATGTTGCCGTTGCCGACCTCGATGCTCACTGCCGAGCTCTCCGAGTTGCGATAGCCGAAATGCGCGACGAAGCCGTTCGGGCGATCCTCGACGCACTCCACCGTCGGCGTCACGTCGCGGATTGCCGACGGATGGCAGCCGAACGCCCAGATCTGCCGACCTTCGGCATCCCAGTTCTTGCCCGGGTAGCTGCCCGACTCGCCTGAACCTGGCTTCGGCACGTACTCGAAGGGCGGGATGATGTCGTCCGCGTGGCCGTCGTGCCCGCTCAGAACGCCGTCGACGTCCGGTGACAGCGAGACGTACGGCTTGCTCCTGAGGTGGGTCGCGTGGCAGATCGGCACCTCTTGCCCACGCCTGAGCTCCGGACCCTGCGTGACTGCCTGCCTTGACGCGAGGGCGAGTCCCGCCGCTGCTGCGGCAAGCAGGACGACCACCGTGAAGCCTGCGGCGTACTTCACGAATCCCCCCGGATCGACAGAACCCATGCTGAGGCTACTGCCGAGACGATCCCGCGTCCAGCGACACTCCGCGCAGTAGCATCGCATGGTGAACGAGCTCCCCTTCGGCATTCGCCGGATCACGACGCCGCTGCCGACGCGCCCTGGGCACGTCCACTCCTATCTGCTGCCGGGCGAGGACGGCTGGACGCTCGTCGATACCGGGATCGGGCTGCCGGACGCGCAGGAGGTCTGGCGGGCGGCCCTCGAGGGCGCCGAGGTCGTCCGGATCTTCGTCACACACTTCCATCCCGACCACGTCGGAGCGGCGGCGGACGTCGCGGAGCTGACCGGCGCCCCCGTCTATCAGGGGGCGCTCGACTACGCGCAGTGCGAGCTCGTCTGGGGCAACCCCGAGTGGCCGCACCGGATTGCCGACTGGTTCCGCACGCACGGCGTCCCCGCCGAGATCACCGAGGAGTTGATCCGGTCCGGCGACGTCTACCGGCCGTTCATCCGCTACCAGCCGGATCCCGAGCTCGTCGAGGCGGGCGAGGGGGTCGACGGCTGGGCGCTCGTCGCGGCTCCAGGCCACGCCGACGGGCAGCTCTGCCTGCTCAAGGAGGACATGCTCGTCTCGGCAGACCACCTCCTCGGCCGGATCTCTCCGACCGTCGGGCTCTGGCCCGAGAGCCGGCCCGACCCGCTCGGCGACTTCCTGGGCGCGCTCGAGCGGACGATCGAGTTGGCGCCCGCGCTGGCGCTGCCCGGCCACGGCGAGCCGATCCTGGATCCCGTCGGCCGCGCGCACGAGCTGATCGAGCATCACCGCGAGCGCCTCGAGACGACCGAGGCCGCCCTCACAGCTGCCCCGCGCAGCGGCTACGAGGTCTCGTTCGACCTCTTCGGGCGCGAGCTGAAGCCCGCCGCGCGCCGTTTTGCGGTGGCAGAGACGCTCTCGCACCTCGAGCGGCTCGTGCTCGAGGATCGGGCGCAGCGGCGCGATGACCTCGGGTACGTGGCCTATACTGCGCGCCAGCTTGGACGACGAGCTTCCGCCTAGTACCAGCGCCCCGGCTCGCACCGGGGCCTCCTCGTTCCGCCGCCATCCCCGCCAGGGGGGTGCAACTGCATGAGCGACGCCATGCGGTTGGTCGCCATCTTCCTGCTCGTGCTGGGGAACGCGATCTTCGTGGCGGCCGAGTACGCACTCGTGACCGCGCGGCGGACGCGGCTCGAGCCGGAGGCCGAGCGGGGTAGCGCTTCGGCTCGGCGGGCGCTCGCGCTGATGGACCATCCAGTGCGGTTCATCAGCACCGTCCAGATCGGGATCACGGTCTTCGGGATCGCGCTCGGCGCGATCGGACAACCGCTGCTCTCGGACTACTTCGACCCGGTCATGTCGACCGGGCTCGCGTACGCGCTCGCGTTCCTCATCCTGACCTACCTGAGCGTCGCGCTCGGCGAGCTCGTGCCGAAGGCGATCGCGCTCCAGAAGGCCGAGCCGCTCGCGAAGGCGCTGGCGCTGCCGCTCGGGATCCTCCAGAAAGTCACGGCGCCCTTCGTCTACCTCCTGCAGCTGTCGGCCAACGGCGTCACGCGGCTGTTCGGGGTCAAGCCCGCTCCGGCGGGGGAGCTCGCCCATACCGAGGAGGACATCCGGCACATCGTGGCCGGGGCCGAGGACGCCGGCGTGATCGCGACCACGGAGGAGGAGATGCTCTACAAGGTCTTCGACTTCGCGGACAAGGAGGTCCACGAGGTGATGGTGCCGCGGCCGCAGGTGGTGGCGCTCTCGGCCGAGCTGCCGCCGGAGGAGGCGCTGTCCGCGCTGCTCAGCTCGCCGCACACGCGCTACCCCGTCTACCGCGGCTCCGTCGACGAGATCATCGGGATCCTGCACGTGCGCGACCTCTTCGGCGCGATGCACGACCGGGGGATCGCGCAGGTCGAGCTCGAGTCGCTGCTGCGCCCCGCCTACATCGTCCCGGAGACGAAGGACCTCGCGGCGCTCCTGAGCGAGTTCCGCTCCCGGAACCAGCACATGGCGATCGTGATCGACGAATACGGGGCGATGCAGGGGATCGTCACGCTCGAGGATCTGCTCGAGGAGATCGTCGGCGAGATCGAGGACGAATTCGATCTGCCGGACGAGTCGGTCGAGCGGCTCGACGAGACGCACGTGCGCATCGACGGCACCTTCCCGATCGACGACTTCAACGAGCAGTTCGGCACTTCGATCGGCGTCGAGGACTACCACACGATGGCCGGCTACGCGTTCGGCCTGCTCGGCCGTGCTCCCGAAGTAGGCGACGAGGTGCCGACCGACGGCGTGCTGATGCGGGTCGTCGAGGTCGAGGGCTCGCGCATCCAGCGGCTCGAGATCGAGTTCCTCGAGCCCGCCGGCGAGAACGGCCAGGACGATTCCGACGACCGTAGACTCGGCGCGTGATCCCGGAGGCACCACTCGAAGCGACCGACTCGGGGCTCGTCCCGCAGGGCGAGGGCTGGTTCGTCGTCAACGCCCGCGAGGCGCGCTGGCTCGAGGGCACGTTCGGCGCGTACACGCGCTTCGAGGGTGACGTGCGCTTCCCACAGGTCGGGATCAACCTGAGCGTCCTCGCCCCGGGGCAGGCGAGCTGCATGTACCACCGCGAGGACGAGCAGGAGGACTTCCTCGTGCTTCGCGGCGAGTGCCTGCTGCTCGTGGAGGGCCAGGAGCGGCGCCTACGCGCCTGGGACTTCGTCCACTGCCCCGCCTGGACCGAGCACGTCTTCGTCGGCGCAGGTGAGGGCGACTGCCTGCTCCTTGCCGTCGGCACGCGCACGAAGGGCGCAGGCGTCGTCTATCCGGCGTCCGAGCTCGCGCAGCGCCACGGCGCGGGTGTCGCGCAGGAGACGCCCGAGCCCGACGAAGCCTACGCGGGGGTTCCCGACGACACACCAACCCGCGCCCGCGACGGATGGCTGCCGGAGCGGTAGAGCCGCTGCTCTACCGGCCGGAAGCGTTCGAGCCCCTCGCGGCCGCTTCATGGAGCGAGGGTCGCGTGCGGGACGCGATCGCGGAGATCGTCGCCGACGCCGACGACACGTTCGACCCGGACGGTCTCTGGCCGGCGGACGAGTGGGACGGCTGGCACACGCCGCTGCCGCTGAAGAACCTCTACGTCGGCGCGATCGGCGTGATCTGGGCGCTCTGGGCTCTCCGCGAGCGCGGCCTTGCGGAGTCGCGGCTCGAGCTCGAGGGAGCGGCCAAGAGGACGCTCGAGCTGCGGCGCGAGCGGCCCGACCTGATGACCGGGATCGAGCTCCCGCAGCCGGCCGACGCGAGCCTGCTCGACGGCGAGAGCGGGATCCTGGCCGTGCTGACCTTGTGTTTCCGCAACACAAGCTCGTTCGCGGACGAGCTGCACGCGCTCGTGCGCGCGAACCGCGACAACCCGGCACACGGGCTGATGTGGGGCGCACCCGGGACGATGCTCGCTGCGCGCGCGCTCTTCGAGGCGACGGGAGAGGAGCGGTGGGCCGACGCGTGGCGGGAGAGTGCGGGCGCCCTGCTCGGACGCCGCGACGCCGACGGGCTCTGGGTGCAGCAGCTCTACGGGGAGCGCTCGCGTCAGCTCGGGCCGGTCCACGGCGCCGTCGGCAACGTCCGTGTCCTGCTCGACGGCGGCGCGCTGCTCGACGACGAGAGGCGTGACACGCTCTTCCGGGAGACGGCTGCGCTCTTCGAGCGGACCGCCGTGCGCGAGGGCCGCCTCGCCAACTGGCCCATCGCGGCAGGCGAACCGCTGCTCGGGAGCGACGGCGAGATCCGCCTGCAGTGGGACGCGGGCGCCGCAGGGATCGTCTGCACGGCTGCCGACTACCTCGACGAGGAGCTCCTGCTCGGCGGTGCCGAGCTCGTCTGGCAGGCCGGTGCGCACGGCGCCGAGAAGGGCTCCGGGATCTGCCACGGCACGGCGGGGAACGGCTACGCGCTCCTGGCGGCCTTCGGGCGCACGCAGGACGAGCGCTGGCTCGAGCGGGCGCGTCGGTTCGCCGTCCACGCGCTCGAGCAGGCCCTGCACGCGCGCGACGTGCGCGGCCGCGGCCGCTACTCGCTCTGGACCGGCGACGTCGGCGTCGCGCTTTACGCGGCGGACTGCCTCGAGGGCCGCGCGCGCTACCCGATCCTCAGTGGCTGGAGCTAGCTCCAGAACGCGTCGAATGCACCCGGGTCGCTCGGCAGCGCCACCACCTCGACGACGACGCCGTCGCGAATCGTGAAGAGGAGCAGCTGGTCGATGTCGATCGTGCGGCCGTTCCGCTCGCCGCGTGCCCGGTAGAGCCCCGCGCCGCGCTCCTCGCTCGCGAGCGCGTCCAGGAAGGTGGAGCGGTAGCTACCGCCCGTCAGCTTCGGCAGGCTGGCGAGGAAGCGGAAGATCTCCGAGCGGCCGCGGTACGTCCCGGACATGACGCCGCTGCCGGGCACGTGCCAGACCGCGTCCTCGGCGAAGCAGTCGCGCAAGGCGAAGCCCTCTCGGTTCGCGAACGCCTCCATGATCCGCCGGACGAGGGCGGCGTTGCTCTCGACGGTCAGCGTCCCTGCTCCCAGCGGTCGATCAGCCCGGCTACGTGGTGCCGTTGCGCGTCGGTGAACTCCATCTGACGGAGCAGGCGGCGCGCCTCGGCCGGATCGTCGTTGGCGACGGCCGCCTCCAGCCGCTCGCGCCAGGGCGTCGGCTCACGCAGCTGCCGCCGCAGCCAGCGCAGCAAGCTCACTGACGCCTGGTCACCCACGCGCGCCCCTCGCCGGCACCGGCTCGCGCGCGGCAGAGCCGCGCTCCGCCGGCGCCTGACGTCGCTCGCAGCACCCGGCTCTCCGGGGCCGTACCACGCGTACTGTCCCCTCCGGCCGGGCACTGCGAGCGACGCCCGAGGAACGCGCGGGCCTCTGAGGTTGAGTCACACGTGTCACGCAGGCAGGCTAACGGCGGACGGTTCTCTCGCGATAGTCTTTGCGCCGTGAAGGAGATCCTCCCCGAGATCGAGGCCTGGCGGCACGAGGGCGAGCAGGTCGTCGTCGCGACGGTGGTCGCGACGCGCCGCTCCGCGCCCCGGCCCGTCGGCTCGAGCCTGGCGATCTCCGAGAGCGGCAAGCTCTGCGGCTCCGTGTCGGGCGGCTGCGTCGAGAACGACGTCTACGAGGAGTCGCGCGAGGTGCTCGCGACCGGCGAGCCGAAGCTGCTCTCGTACGGGATCACCGACGACGAGGCGTGGAACGTCGGCCTGCCCTGTGGCGGCGAGATCGACGTCTTCGTCGAACGGCTGAAGTGAGCCTCGTCGAGCGGCTGGTCGGGCTCGCCGAGTCGGGCGAGCGTGCGGTGCTCTTCACGGTGCTGGAAGGCGACGGCGCCGGCGGGAAGCTGCTCGTCCTCGAAGGCGGCGAGAGCGACGGAGACGGCCCCGCAGAGCTCGCCCAGCAGGCCGACGGGCTGATCCGAGGCGGCCGCAACAAGCTGCTCGAGCTGGACGGCCGCCGTGTCTTCTGCGAGGTCTACGGGCCGCCGCCGCGGCTGCTCGTCTACGGCGCCGTGGACACCGCCGAGTCGCTCTGCCGTGCGGCGAAGCTCTTGGGCTGGTCGACGATCGTCGCCGACGCGCGCGCCAAGTTCGCCACCGCTGAGCGGATCCCGAGCGCCGACGAGCTCGTGGTCGAATGGCCCGAGGAGGCGTTCGCGCGGGTCGAGCCAGACCACTCCACGGCCGTGGTCGTGCTCACCCACGACGACAAGTTCGACGTGCCCGCGCTGAAGGCGGCGCTCGCGACCGACGCCTTCTACATCGGCGCCCTCGGCTCGCGGCGCAACCAGGAACGGCGGCGGGAGCGGCTGCTGGAAGCCGGCGTCGACGAGGACGAGCTGCCGCGGATCTCGGGCCCTTGTGGCCTCGACATCGGCGCCGACTCGAACGAGGAGACCGCGCTCTCGATTCTCGCCGAGGCGCTCGCGATCCGCGCCGACCGCAGCGGTGGCCCGCTGCGCGAGTCGAAGCAGCGCATCCACGTCGAGGTCGAGTAAGCGTTGCGCGCCTCGGTCGTGACCGGGGCTGCACGCGGGCTCGGGACTGCGATCGCCCGGCGGCTGCACGCCGACGGCGACCGGGTGCTGCTCGCGGACGTGAACCTCGCCGGAGCCGAGCAGCTCGCGGCGGAGCTGGGCGAGAATGCGGTCGCCCACGAGCACGACGTGCGCAGCCTCGAGTCCTGGGAGCGCCTCCTCGTGTCCGCAGGCCAGGTCGACGTGCTGGTCAACAACGCGGCCCGCACCGAGTTCCGCTCCTTCTGGGAGATCGACGTCGAGGAGTGGGACGACGTCCTCGCGACGAACCTGCGCGGGACGTACCTCGGCTGCCGGGTCGTCGGGGCACAGATGCGCGACCGCGGGACGGGCCGCATCGTCAACCTCGCCTCGGTCGCGGGGCAGCGGAGCACCTCGGCCACCGGGGTCCACTACGCCACGTCCAAGGCGGCGATCGTCGCCCTCACCCGGCACGCGGCGCACGAGCTGGCGGGCTCCGGGGTGACGGTGAACGCCGTCGCGCCGGCGGCGATCGACGGCCCGTCGGTCGCCAGCGTCGAGCCGGAGCGGCTCCAGGCGATGCTGACGACGATCCCGGTCGGGCGGCTGGGCAGGCCCGAGGAAGTGGCCGCCGCGGTCGCGTACCTCGCCTCCGACGCGGCCGGGTTCATCACCGGCGCGACGCTCGACGTCAACGGCGGGATGCTGATGCGATGAAGACAAGGGCGGCACTGATGCGCGAGCCGGGGCGGCTGGAGGTCGTGGAGCTCGACCTGGAGGAGCCGCGCCCCGACGAGGTACTCGTCCGGATGGTCGCGGTCGGTGTCTGCGGCACCGATCTCCACTCCTACAAGGGCGAGTGGAACCGTCCGACGCCGATCGTGCTCGGCCACGAGGGCACGGGGATCGTCGAGGCCGTCGGCGGTGAGGTGGACGGCATCTCCGAGGGAGACCGCGTTGTGCTCTCGTGGGCGCCGGCGTGCGGGGAGTGCGGAGCGTGCAGGCGCGGCCGGCCCGCCGCCTGCGGCCCGCTCTCGACGGCGATCGGCCGCGGCACCCTGCTCGGCGGCCACACCGGCCTCTCGCTCGCCGGCGAGACGGTGTACCGCGGCACGGCGACGGGCGCACTCGCGGAGCACGTGGTCGTCGCCGGGGGAGCGGCGCTGCCGCTCGCCGGAGACGTGCCGCTGGAGCACGCGGCTCTGCTCGGCTGCGCCGCGCTCACCGGCGTCGGCGCGGTGCTGAACGCGGCCCGGCCCGAGCCGGGTTTCTCGGCGCTCGTGATCGGTGCGGGCGGTGTGGGACAGTTCGTCGTCCAGGGCGCGCGGATCGCCGGGGCGGCCGCCGTGCTCGTCGTCGATCCCGTCGAGTCGCGCCGCGAGCAGGCGCTCCGCCTCGGTGCCACGCACGCGTTCGGGCCCGACGACGTCCGCGAGGCGCTGCGCGCGTTCGACCCCGAGGGAGTCGACTATGCCTTCGACGCCGTCGGGGCGCCCGAGACGACCGCGCTTGCGCTCCGCTGGACGCGCGGCGGCGGCAGCACGGTCGTCGTCGGCCTCCCTGCGGCCGGCGCGCGCCTCGACCTCGATCCGCTCGACTTCACGAACCGCGAGAAGACGCTCACCGGGACGATCTACGGCTCCGAGGACCCGGCGGTGGCGCTGCCGCGGCTGCTCGACTTCGTGCGCTCGGGCGAGCTCGAGCTGGCGAGCCTCGTCGGGCCGAGCTTCCCGCTCGATCGCGCCGACGACGCCTTCCAGGCCTCGCTCGCGGGGTCGCCCGGCCGCGTGCTCGTCACGCCCTGAGCTAGCCGCCGTCGTCGGGCTTCGGCTGCTCCGGCGCCGGGAAGGCGGCCCAGCCGAGCCCGTCCAGCGTCTGGAGGCTGTTCGACCTGACGCCGCTGTCGGAGACCGTCAACACGGCATTGCGGACGACGAGGGAGCGGCGGATTCCAGGCGAGTAGGCGACCCGGGCCGCAGGGTGCTCGACGCGGCCGAGCTGGGAGATACCCGTCGTGCGGCCCACCCGCAGCGCGACCGCACGCTGCTCGAAGGGGACGACGACGAGCCCGGTCCGTCGCCAGAAGAGGAAGGCGTGATGGTCGGACTCCGCCTCCGACCAGCCCGGCCCGAGGGTCAGCCGGTGCAGCCGCGACGGCCTGCGCAGGTCAGAGACGTCGAAGATCGAGACCTGTGTCCCGATGGCGCGGCCGTCGTCGGTCGCGTCCTGGCCGATCCCGAGCAGCAGGTCGTCGCCGATCGGGTGCAGGTACGCCGAGTAGCCGGGGATCTTCAGCTCCCCGAGGACGCGCGGCTGCTCCGGGACGGCGAGATCGAGCGTGTAGAGCGGATCGATCTGTCTGAACGTGACGACATAGCCCACGTCACCGACGAAGCGCACGGCGTAGACCCGCTCGCCCTTGCCGAGCCCACCGATCCGGCCGGCCTGAGTGAGGGCGCCGTCCCGCAGGCGCAGCGTCGTCAGGAACGACTCGCTCTCACCGCGCCCGCCGCTCCACCAGGCGGGGCTCTCGGTGCTCACGACCCGCAAGACGCCGCGGTGCTCCGAGAGCGACCACTGGCTGAGCAGGAAGCCGGCCACGCGGCCGCTGCCGCGATACAGCGTTCGCGCGGGGCTGGAGATGTCGAACGAGTGAATGGCGGTCGTGACGCCCTCCTCCGCCCTCGTCGGCCGGTCCGGGTCCGGGCGGTCGGCCCAGCGCTCGGTCGCGACGTAGAGGCTCTCCGGCGAGGCGTAGACGATTCGCGCGTCGGTGAGGACTGCGACCGAGTGCACCGGCTCGAGCCCCTTGGCCAGGTCGACCGTCAGCACGGTCAGCATGCCGAGCCCGGAGAACGCTGCCGGCCGGCGCACGTGGCGGCACTGGACGAGTGGGCGCGTCTTTCCGGCGCCCGCGCGCGGCCGCGAGACGCGATAGGAGGGCAGCCAGGTCGAGAGGCGGGACGACCGCACGACCGCTCGGTTGTGCTCCGTCGCTTCGGCGAGGCCCTCCTTGGTCGTGCTCTTCGGCGGCTCGAACGGCAGGTCGCCCGGGAGGGGCGACGAGGAGACGATGCGGACGCTGCCGCCGACGAGTCGCGCGGCGACGTACGCGCCGTCGAGCGTCAGCGTGCGGACGATCCGTAGCGCGCGGGGATTCGAGACGTCCACTTCGATCAGCCGAGACTCGGCGCGCGAGTACGGCATCGCGCGCGCGGCGAGGCCCGGGAGCGGCTCGGCCCAGAAACCGCCGCGCGAGAGGACGAGCAGGCGCTCGCCGTGCAGGAGCAGCTCGTGGCTCCAGGAAGCCGTGTCGAGCTTCAGCGTGTCGAGCAGGCGCGGCGCGCCGGTGGCGACGTCGACGGCGTTCAGCCTGCCGTTGGCCACGGCGTAGAGCGTCGTCCCGTCGGTCTTCACGAGGTCGGGCTCGTCGACGCCCTCCTCCTGGACGTTCGTGCCGGAGTAGTCGACGCCCTCCTGCGGCGCGGCCGTTCGTGTAGCGACCGGCGCGCTCGGCACGCCGATCACGTCCGTGACCACGCCCCCGCCGAGCCCCCATGGCCCGACGAGGCGCGACGCCTGCGACTTCGCGTGGGTCAGCAGGTCGGCGCACGAGCCGAAGGCCAGCAGGCGACCGGCCTTGGCCGAGGCGGTCGGGCCCGTCCGCGCGCCTTCGGCCTCCGAGCCGACCGCGCCGGCCAGCGTGGCGAGCATGAGCAGGCCGAGCGCTGCGAGGACGCGTAGGCGTCGAAGGGGCATCACACCCGTTATACGTCACAACCCAGGCGAATGTCACTCGCGGCACTATTCTCCCCGCGTGACCTCGCTCTCGCTGTACGAGGACCTGCTCGGCCCCGGGGAGCAGCTCCGGCTGCCGGGCGGGGGACGGATCGTCTACGTCGCCTCGGGCGAGCTCGCCGGCCTCCACGCCGGCAACGCCGCCTTCGGCTCGGACGAGGCGGTCGTGGCAGCCGGGAACGACGGGGCGACCGTGCTGCGCTGGGAGCTGACCGAATGGTCGGTCGACGACGCGAAGCTCTCCGCGCACGTCGAGCTCGACCCCTGGGCCGACTACGTGATGCGGTGCGAGCGCGGCACGATCGCCCGCGCGGCCGGGCCCGGCATCGGCTGCGTGCTGCGCGGCGAGCTGCTTGTGAACGGAGAGCTCGTCTCGCCGTTCGGGGCGTGGGTCGAGCCCGCCGAGCTCGAGGGCGTCGGATCGGTCGTCCGCGTCGTGCTCGTGCGGGCCGAGGAGCCGGCGGAGGAAGCCGTCGCGCAGGGCCCCATCCACGTGTAGGGCAGGAGACGCGGGCCGGCTGGTAGAAGGAGGTTGCATGAGGGGTCTACTCGCGCTCGTCCTCGTCCTGCTCCTGGCGCTCGCCGGCTGTGGTGGCGACTCCGAGAGCACCGCGGAGCCGGTGCCGGAGACGGTGACCGTTACCGAGACGGAGACCGTCGAGGCCGAGGAGCCCGCCGAGCCCGGGGTCGAGTGCTCGGCGGCGGGCCTGCGCCTGACCCTGCCCGACCAGGAGCTGCCGCAGCCCGTCGCCGACGTGCGCGAGCGCATCTTCGGCGCCGCCCTGGCCTGCGACTACGAGACGCTCGAGCAGATCGCCCTGGAGGAAGGTGAGGGCTTCACCTACAGCTTCGGCGTCGAAGCTGACTCGGCCGCAGGGCATTGGCGCGAGCTCGAGGAGAACGGGACCGACGAGCCGATGCGCGTCCTCGCCACGATCCTGACCCTGCCCTACACCCGCAACGAGTCGGGCTCCTACGCCTGGCCGAACGCGTACAACGAGGCGCCGACCGACGAGGCCTGGCAGGCGCTCGTCGACGCGGGCCTCTACACGCAGGAGGAGATCGACGGGATGCGCGCCGGCGGCACCGGCTACCTCGGCTACCGCACGGCGATCACCGCCGACGGCGACTGGCAGTTCTTCGTCGCCGGCGACTGACCCGAGGCACCGACCAGCCGAGGGACGTCGGAGCCGGCACTGGGAGCGCGGGCGCGCGGCGCTCCCAGTCGCGTCTTGTCGACGGACTACCCCGGAGGAAATCCGCCGATCGCAGTCGCTTGTTCCCAGACGGCTTGCCAGCGCCCATGGCGCTTCTCGTAGAGATACGTGTGCCAGGCCTCGTGCGTGAATCGTCCCAGCCCGGAGACCACGATGTCGAGGTGGGACTGGTAACGCATAACCGCTGCTCGGCCGTAGATCCGGACCTCGATCTCGGAGATGGGCTCGAACGCCAGGTAGTCGATGTCGCCCGCAGCAACGGCACCGAGGTACTCCTCGCGGGACAGCGGGAACCCGGGGGGCGGAATCAGCTGGAAGTCGTCCGCGTGGAGCGGGCCCGCAACCGCCATGTCCGCCTCGACGAGCGCCTGCATCCGTGTTCGTTCGATCTCGCGAAGCTGCTCTGCCTTCTGTGAGTCGCGTGGTGGGCCCGAGCCGCTTGCGGGAGCTGCCCCGACTACCGCCGTGCCCGCGATGGCCAGAGCGCCGGCTGTTGCCAGCGCTGCTGAGACGCGAGTCCTCGTCCGAAGGAGTTTGCGCACATCCATGAACCGTTCCTTTCGTGACGGAGCCGCGTGCTGCGGCCCCGCCTCGAACGGTGCTAGACGGCGTGCCGAGGCACAATCCCAGAAAGCTGGGGGCTTTCGTGCGGATCGTCACAGGCATATGCTCGATGCGTGGCCACCGACCGGGAGCAGGCCCGCTGCCGGACGCGGCTCGAAAAACTGAGCGAGTCCGGAATCGACCGCGATTCGATGCGGCGCGAAGCGGTTGTCGAGCTTCAGCGCGTGATCGGCTTCGATCGCTGGTGCTGGCCGCTCGCTGATCCCGAGACGCTGCTGCCCCTCAGCGGCCTGGCCGAGCACGACTTCGGCCCTGGAGTCCCTCGCTCGCTGGAGCTGGAGTATTCGGGCAACGACTTCGCGGCCAAGCATGTCCTCGGTCGCCGAGCCAAGTCGGCCGGGAGCCTGGATGCCGAAACCGGCGGCGATCTCGCGCGCTCGCCGCGCTGGGACGAGGTCATGCGGCCGGTGGGGATCGGCGATGTCGCCACGGTCGCGTGCCGCGACTCGCTCGGATGCTGGGGCTGGATCGAGGCCTACCGAGACGTGGCCGATCGACCGTTCGAGCAGCGCGACCTCGACCTCCTCGCCGAGATAGGCCCCGGTTTGGCCGCTGCGCTGCGTCGCAGCGTCATGGACGCGAGCAATGGCATCGTCGTCGAGCCCAGCCCACCCGGTGTGCTCGTGCTCGACCGAGACCTGAAGCTCGTCAGCTCGACAGCGGGAGCTCGTGCCTGGATCGACGCCCTGCCGTCGGCCGGGCTCTTCGCCACCTGGGGGATGCTCCCATCCGTGGTGTATCCGGCGGCGACTCTCGCGCGTCTGGGAACGGCGGCGCGAGCGCATGCGCTCCTACGGACGGTAGACGGCCGGTGGGTGATGGTCGAGGCTTCGTCCCTCGAGGGCGACCGCAACGCGGAGATCGCGGTCACGCTCCGGGCTGCAATTGCGAGCGAGACGTTCGACCTCCTCAGCCGCTCCTGCGCGCTTTCCAGGCGAGAGCGTCAGGTGGTCGCTCTGCTCGTCGGCGGACGCGATACGCGCGCGGTCGCCGAACGTCTCGTCATCTCCCCTCACACCGTTCAGGATCACCTCAAGTCGGTGTTCGAGAAGACCGGCAGCCACAGCCGCCGCGAGCTCCTGGCCAAGCTCGCCGCTTCGACCAACTGAGCGAGAGGCGTCAGTCGAGGCGCTCATACGCCGGCAGCGTCAGGAACTCGACGAACTCCTCTCCGAGAGCGACCTGCTCGAAGAGCGTGCGGGCCTCGTCGTAGCTCTCGTCGAGCTCGGCGGCCTCCTCGGCGAGCACGCGCTCGACGTCGGAGCGCTCGACCTTGCCGTGGTGGAGCCATTGCCACACCTGCGAGCGCGAGATCTCGGAGGTGGCCGCGTCCTCCATCAGGTTGAAGATCGCGACCGCGCCCGAGCCCTGGAGCCAGGCCCCGAGGTACTGGATGCCGACGGAGATGTTGTTGCGCAGGCCGTCCTCGGTGATCTCGCCCGGTGTGGAGGCGACGTCGAGCAGGGCTGCGGCCGAGGCGGAGACATCGTCCCGCTGGCGCGCGACCTGGTTCGGCTGCTCGCCGAGCACGCGGTCGAAGATCTCGGTGGCCAGCGGGACGAGATCCGGATGGGCGACCCAGGTGCCGTCGAAACCCTGGGCCGCCTCTCGCTCCTTGTCTTCGCGGACCTTCGCCAAAGCCCTCTCGTTCACCTCGGGATCACGGCGGGAGGGGATGAACGCAGCCATTCCGCCGATGGCATGCGCTCCTCGCGAGTGGCAGGTCTTCACCAGCAAGTCGGTGTAGGCGCCCATGAACGGGACCGCCATCGTCACCGCGGCGCGGTCGGGCAGCACGAACTCCGGTCGGTGCCCCAGCTTCTTGATCACGCTGAAGATGTAGTCCCAGCGGCCCGCGTTCAGCCCCGCCGAGTGCTCGCGTAGCTCGTAGAGGATCTCCTCCATCTCGAAGGCGGCGAGGATCGTCTCGATCAGGACGGTCGCCTTGATCGACCCCCGCGGGACGCCGAGCTCGTCCTGGGCCCAGACGAAGACGTCGTTCCAGAGCCTGGCCTCGAGATGGCTCTCGAGCTTCGGCAGGTAGAAGAAGCGGCCGCCGCGCGCGTGGTTGCGCAGGAAGTAGAGCCCGAAGTCGAAGAGGCTCGCCGAGATCGGCCCGCCGTCGACCTCGAAGTGGCGCTCGGCGAGATGCCAGCCCCTGGGCCGCACGAGCAGCGTCGCAACCTCGTCGGCGAGGGCGTATTGCTTCTCGCCTGTATCGAGTGAGATCGTGCGCTCCAGCGCGTCGGTGAGGTTGACCTGGCCCTCGATGCAGTTCCGCCAGGTGGGCGAGTTCGAGTCCTCGAAGTCGGCCATGAACATGCGCGCGCCCGAGTTGAGCGCGTTGATGACCATCTTCCGGTCGACCGGGCCGGTGATCTCGACGCGGCGATCCTGGAGCTCGTCGGGAACAGGCGACACGCGCCAGTCTCCGTCGCGCACTTCCCGCGTCTCGGGCAGGAAGTCGGGCAGCTCCCCGTCGCGGAGCCGCTGAGCGCGAGCGTCGCGAGCGGCAAGTAGCTCCCGTCGCCGCGGTCCGAAGCGCCGCTCGAGCTCGGTCAGGAACTCGACCGCGTCCGGCGTCAGGACGGAGGATGCGTCCACGGGGCGAGCTTAGTCCGCGAGTGCCGCGGCGAGCGCCGCCAGGCCGTCCTCGAGCACCGGCTCGCCGTGCGCGACGAGCACCATCTCGACGGGCAGGTCGAGCAGGCCGGCCAGCGCCAGCTTCAGCTCGCGGTACGACACATCGCCGAGCCACGACTGGGAGCAGATGCGGACGCCGCCCTCACCGTCGCCGAGGAAGATGTCGCCGGAGACGAGCGCCCGCTGCTCGGGCAGCCAGTACATCGTCTCCCCAACCCGCTGCGCGTCGATCCCGATCAGGCCACCGGGCAGGACGTCTCCGGCCGAGAACGGGTGCGTCACGGGCGTCTCGGTGCGGCTTCTGCCGCCCTCGGCGTTTGCCCACACCTCGGCGCCGTAGCGCTCGGCCAGCTCACCTGTGCTGCGCTCGTGCCACCAGACCGTGAGCAGGATCGAGACGGGCTTGCCGTTGCGTTCCACGTCGGCGTCGAGCCGGTCGAGGAAGATCTTGCGCAACGTGGGCTCACCCGGGACGAGTGGGTCGATCAGCACCACGGAGCCGGCCGTCTCGAGGTAGAGGCAACCGACCTCCTGCTCCCAGCCCGCGCCGGGCGACCACTCCGGATGGAGCGCGGTCCAGCGCCAGAGACCGGGTGCGAGCTCGCGGACGTCCACGGCGCGGGAGCCTATAGCGTCCGGGCTGGTGGGGACCTTCCGGATCGGCGGCGAGCTCGAGGTGAACCGGCTCGGCTACGGGGCGATGCAGCTCTGCGGACCGCACGTCACGGGCTGGCCGGAGGACCGCGAGAACGCGCTGCGCGTCCTGCGCCGCGCCGTCGAGCTCGGCGCCACCCTCGTCGACACCGCCGACGCGTACGGGCCGGAGGTGAACGAGCTCCAGGTCGCCGAGGCGCTGCACCCGTACGAGGGCATCGTCGTGGCCACGAAGGGTGGGCTCACGCGCCACGACGACCTTCAGCGGGGCGACTGGCCCCGGGACGGGCGACCGGAGCACCTCCGGGCCGCCTGCGAGGGCTCGCTCCGGCGGCTGCGGGTCGACCGGATCGACCTCTACCAGCTGCACCGTCCCGATCCCAAGGTGCCGTTCGCCGAGTCGGTCGGGGCGCTACGGGACCTGCGCGACGAGGGCAAGATCCGCCACGTCGGCCTCTCCAACGTCTCGCTCTCACAGCTCGAGGAGGCGCGCGGGATCGTCGAGATCGCGTCCGTGCAGAACGAGTTCAACCTCGGCCACCGGGAGTCCGAGGACGTGCTCGCCGCCTGCGAGCTGGCCGGGATCGCCTTTCTGCCCTGGTACCCGCTCGACGCCGGCGACCTCGCCGGTGCAGGTGGACCGGTCGAGGCGATCGCTCGTGAGCGCGGCGCGACGCCGGCCCAGATCGCGCTCGCGTGGCTCCTGCAGCGCTCGGCCGTCACGATCCCGATCCCGGGCACCTCCTCGCTCGCGCACCTGGAGGAGAACATGGCCGCGGCCGAGCTCGAGCTCACCGACGCCGAACTCGACCGGCTGGGGCGGTGAGCTACTCGGGGACGACAGTGAGGGTGGTGCCGGTGACCGTGCCGTTGACGTCCACGAGCTCGCCTCGCGGCAGGTCGTCGAGCGTGCTGGCCTTGATCGTAAGAGACGGCTCCCCGCAGCCCGGCGGCTCCGACTCCTGCAGGCTCTCGCAGAGCTTCAGCGTGCCACCCTCCTCGATCAGGTAGCCGCTGACGAGCGTCGCCCCGGCGAGCTCGACGAGCAGGGCCTCCTGCACCGACATCCCGATCCCCGCGCTACTCGAGGGGTCGGTGTCGGCGCCGCCGCCGGTGCTCTCGGTGCCGCAGCCGGCAACGGCGAACGCGAGTGCGACGAGCAGGGTCGGGGCCAGGAGCTTCACGAGAGAGCGCATGTTAGTCCTCTGCATCGAGTTGCGAAAGGGGGATCGCCTCGATCGTCCCGCCGTCGATCCGCCAGCCCGCGAGCTCGCCCGTGCGCAGCGAGAGGATCAGGTACGGCTTGCCCTGCCAGAGGCCGATGTTCTCGACGTCCGTCCGCGACGGCCGCGGCGGTGAGGAGAGGTGCGAGTGGAAGACGGCGAGGTCGTAGCCGTCGTCCTCGAGGAACCACGTCTCGGGCGGGACCTCCAGCTCGAATCGGTACGGGGAGGCGGCGCCGTTGCGGCCCGCGACGTAGCGCTCGGCCACCCCGTCCTGCAGCACGACGACGCCGCAGGCCTCGTTCGGAGCCTCCTCCGAGGCGTGCTGGACGAGCCGTTCGCGGATCGCGGCCGGGACTACCACCAGACGGTCCGCTCCATCGAGCGCTCCACGTCGCCGGCCTCCCAGAAGTCGGCGGACAGGTACTTCCAGCCGCCGTCGGCGAGGATGCAGACCACGACGCCGTCCTCGAGCTCGGCGGCGAGCTTCCGAGCCACGTGCACGACCGCGCCGGCCGAGACCCCGCCGAAGATGCCCTCCGCGTCCAGCAGCTCGCGCAGCGCCACCACCGACTCCTCGTTCGAGACGAGCACTTTGCGGTCGAGCCGGGAGACGTCGAGGATCGGGGGCACGTAGCCGTCTGCGAGCGAGCGCAGGCCCATCACGGGGTCGCCCGGGAGCGGCTCGGCCGCTGCGACCACGACGTCGGGGAAGCTCTCGCGTAGTCGCTCGCCCGCGCCCATCAGCGTGCCACCCGTCCCGAGCCCGGCGACCAGCACGTCGACGCGGTCGAGGGCGGCGGCGATCTCCGCGCCGGTGCCCTCGTAGTGCGCCCGCGGGTTGGCCTCGTTCGCGTACTGGAACGGCATGAACCAGGACGGATCGGCCTCGGCGAGCGCGAGCGCCATCCGGACGGCGCCGTTCGAGCCCTCCTCGCCGGGCGACTCGACGATCTCCGCGCCGTAGAGCCGCAGCAGGCGCCGGCGCTCCTCGGTCGCGTTGGACGGGAGCACACACGTGAGCGGATAGCCCTTCAGCTTCGCCACCAGCGCGAGCGAGATGCCCGTGTTGCCGCTGGTCGGCTCGAGCAGGCGGCGCCCGGGCTCCAGCTCGCCGGAGGCCTCGGCCGCTTCGATCATCGCCTTCGCGACGCGATCCTTGATCGAGCCGGTCGGGTTCTGACCCTCGAGCTTCGCGTACACGCGCACGGGCCCCGGCACGAAGCGCGAGAGCTCGACGAGCGGCGTGTCACCGACGAGCGAGAGCAGCGAGTCGGCTGTCGTCAGCACGACGCGCGGCCGGGTTCCCGGCGCGTCGCTGGCAAGCGGAGGAGGGAGGGACAGTGCTCTGCACGGCCCTCCCGACGGAGCGCCGTCCAGCGGCGCGAGCGGTCGGCGGAGCCGGGTTCCGCCCGGCGGGAGCCGTCCGCGGCCGGGGACGCGGGCGCTCCGCCGGCCATGGCTGGCAGGAGAATCATCGGAAGGCCGTCGACGGTCGTGTCGAGGCCGTCGAGGGTGCGGATGTCCTCGCCGCCCAGATAGACGTTCACGAACGTCGCCAGCTCGCCGTCCTCGAAGAGCTGCGACTCGAGCGCGGGGTAGCGGCGGGCGAGATCCTCGAGCACCTCGCGGACGCTGCCGCCGTGCGCCTCCACCTGGCGCTCGCCGCCGACCTCGTTCCGAAGGGTGGGCGGGATGCGGATGGCCGTCACGACGTCACCCTTGGCCCGGTGCAGAACTCGACGTAGTCGATGTACTCGGTGATCGTCGGGCTCTCGCCGCAGACGGGGCACGACGGGTCGCGCTTCACGAGCACCTCGTCGAAGGTCGTCGCGAGCGCGTCGAAGAGCAGCAGCCGGCCCTGCAGGCTCTCGCCGATCCCGAGCAGGAGCTTCAGCGCCTCGCTCGCCTGCAGCGAGCCGATGATCCCCGGCAGGACGCCGAGCACGCCGCCCTCGGCGCAGCTCGGGGCGAGCTCCGGCGGCGGCGGGGTGGGGAAGAGGCAGCGGTAGCAGGGGCCATCGTTGGGCTTGAAGACCGTGACCTGGCCCTCGAAGCGGTAGATCGAGCCGTGCACGACGGGGACGTTGTGCCAGACGGAAGCATCGTTCACGAGGTAGCGGGTGGGGAAGTTGTCGGCGCCGTCGACGATCACGTCCCAGCCGTCGGCCAGGATCCGCTCGACGTTCTCGGAGGTCAGCCGTTCCTCGTAGCCCTTCACCTGGACGTCCGGGTTCAGTGCCTCGATCGTGTCCTTGGCGGACTGCACCTTCGGCTCGCCGAGCCGCTTCGTCGAGTGGACGATCTGGCGCTGGAGGTTGGAGTCGTCGACGACGTCCGCGTCGATGATCCCGATCGTCCCGACGCCCGCCGCGGCGAGGTAGAGCGACGCGGGCGAGCCGAGGCCGCCCGCTCCGATCAGGAGCACGCGCGACTCGAGCAGCTTCTGCTGGCCGGCCTCGCCGACCTCCGGGATCAGCAGGTGGCGGCTGTACCGGGCACGTTGGGCCGGCGTCAGCGCCTTCGGCGTCTCGATCGGGAAGCCGTTCCGCTTCCAGTCGGTGAACCCGCCGGTGAGCGAAGAGACGTTGCGATAGCCGAGCTCGCCCAGCGACTTGGCCGCGAAGGCCGAGCGGGAGCCGCCGGCGCAGTAGACGACGAGCTCGCGGTCCTTGTCGGGCACGAGGCCCTCGATCCGCGACTCGAGCTGCCCGCGCGGCACGTGCACTGCGCCGGGTACGGCGCCCTCGTCCCACTCATCCTGCTCGCGCACGTCCAGGAAGAGCGCGGAATCGCTGCGCTCGCGCGCGTCGGCAGAGCCGATCTCATCGATCTCGCCCTTGACCTGGGCGAGCAGCTCACGGTACGTCGCCATTACTTCACCAAGGATAGCGTGTTCCCTCGGCGCGAATGTGCGACAAGATCGCCTGATGCGCGCCCTCTTCTGCTGCATCCCCTCGGAAGGCCACTTCCGGCCTCTGCTGCCGCTCGCGCGTGCCGTGATTGCCGCCGGGCACGAGGTCGCCTTCGCGACGGCTCGCGACTGGCATCCGCGGGTGGAGGCCGAGGGCTTCGCGGCGCTGGCCGCCGGCGGCTCGAGGGCAGAGCTGGGCGAGCAGCTCGCGCGCGTCCGGCAGGCGACGCTCGAGCTCCCGCCGGAGGAGCGCCGTCCGCTCGCCTTCAGCGGGAACTTCGCCCTCGTCCACGCCCCGGCCAAGCTGCCCGGGCTGCTGGACGTGGCCACGGCCTATCGCCCGGACGTGATCGTCTACGACGGCGCCGACCTGGCCGCCCCGGCGGTGGCGACAGCGCTCGGCCTGCCCTCGGTGCACCACGCGTTCGGCGCGATGATCCCGCTCGCGGCGCTCGAGCGCGCGGCGGAGGAGATCGAGCCGCTCTGGCTCGGTCACGGGCTCGAACCCCAGCCGTACGCCGGCGTGTTCGGCGGCCTCTACGTCGACATCTGCCCGCCCCGGCTCGCGTTCGAGGAGCCGCTCGGCGAGCGCGTGCACATGCAGCCGGTGGGACCGGAGCCCGCGGCGGCACCCGGCTGGCTGGACGAGCTGCCGCCGCCGCTCGTCTATCTCACCCTGGGGACGATCTTCAACGAGGCCGCGCTCTTTCGGCCGCTGCTCGACTCGCTCGACGGCGACGTGTCCGCGCTCGTCACCACGGGCCGCGACGTGGACCCGGCGACGCTCGGAGCGGTGCCGTCGCGGGTGCGGGTCGAGCGGTTCGTCCCGCAGGCGCACGTGCTGCCGCACTGTGTCGCCGTCGTGACGCACGGCGGCTCCGGAACGACGCTGGGCGCGCTCGCGCACGGGCTCCCGCTCGTCCTCGTGCCGCAGGGAGCCGACCAGTTCGACAACGCCGCACGCTGCGTGGCGGCGGGGACGGCCGTGGTCCTGAGGCCCGACGAGCTGACCCCGAACGCCGTGCGAGCGGCGCTTCGTCGCGTCCTCGACGAGCCGTCGTACGCGCTCGCGGCGCAGGCCCTGGCGGCGGAGATCGCGGCGATGCCCACACCGGCGGAGACCGCGCGGGCCGTCGAGGAGTACGTGAGCCGTGGCTAACCTGGCTCCGTGTCTCCCCGTGCCCGCGTCGGCCTGACCGTCGGAGCTCTCGCCCTCCTTGCGGGCGTCGTCGTCGCGGGCGCGGCGGTGCTCTCCGCGGAGGAGATCGCGAGGCCGGCCGAAGCCTCGCCCGCCGGCGAGCCACAGGAGGGCGCGCCCCGGCTTTCCCTCGCGCTCGCGCTGCGCACCGACGCCGACGCGGAGGTGCTGAGGCAGGCGGTGGCCGCCTACGACGCCGGGCGCCTGGAGCAGGCGGCCTCCCTCTTCGCCCGCTCGAGCTCGCTCGAGGCGAAGCTCGGCGCCGCGTTCGCGGCCTGGCCGGGGTCGGTCGACCGCGTGGAGCAGCTCGGTGCGCTCTATCCGCGCAGCGCGATGGTGCAGCTGCATGTCGGGATCGCCCGCTTCTGGGCCGGCCGACCCGGTGCGGTCGACGCGTGGCGCGAGGCGGAGGACGTCGAGCCCGACACCCCCTACGCGGTGCGCGCCGGCGACCTGCTCAACCCCGAGTTCGCCCCGGGGCTCCCGATCCTCGTCAGCGGGGCCCGCCCCGCGCCCGGCGGCGCTGTAAACCTGTCGGCGGCCGAGCGGCTGGAGGCGCTGCGCGAAGGCGCGCAGGGCGGGCCGCTCGACGCCCGGCTCGCATATGGGATCGCGCTCCAGGGGGCGGGGCGGCCCCTCTCGGCGCGCGAGGTCTACGTGGCCGCCGCGGAGGCGTTCCCCGACGAGCCCGAGGCGCTCGTCGCCGACGCGGTCGGCCGGTACTCCAAGGACCGCCCGGCTGCCGCGTTCTCGCGCCTGGGGCCACTGTCCCAGCGGTTTCCGAGCTCCGCCAGCGTGCGCTTCCACCTCGGGTTGCTGCTCCTCTGGCAGGGCGACGTCGGGCCGGCCAGGCGGCAGCTGAAGCTGGCTCAGGAGGCCGAACCGGGCTCGTTCGTGGCGCGCAGGGCGAGCCTTTACCTGGACGAGCTCGCAGAGGCCGGGACCGGCTGAACGAAAGATGGGCCGAACGGCCCATGGCGCCCGGGGCCAGGGGCTGGCACCATGCCTCATCTTCATCGATGAGTGTGTTGCGGAGTGCCCGTAACGCATCTACTGTGGGAGCGCCGATCGGAGGGGGAACCGGGTGAGCGCAAGGGTCAACGGGGGTACGACCACCAGCAGCGGCGCCACCGAGGCGCCCGCGCGGGCATTCGACTTGCTCGAGACGGACGAGGCTCGCCTCCTGCTCGAGACGGGCAAGGCCGCGGGCAAGCTGCGAGCGGAGGACATCGCCAGCGCCCTCGACGAGCTCGATCTGGACACGGCGCAGCTGGACGAGTTCTTCGTCACGCTCGAGGAGCAGCAGATCGAGGTCGTCGCGCGCGCCGAGGAGGAGCTCGACGCCCCCGAGGAGGCCGCCGCGAACGAGGTCTCGACCGACACGCTCCAGCTCTTCCTGAAGGACATCGGCCGGGTGCCGCTCCTGACCGCGGCGCAGGAGGTCGAGCTCGCGAAGCGGATCGAGCGCGGCGATCACTCGGCGAAGCAGGCGATGGTCGAAGCGAACCTGCGCCTCGTCGTCTCGATCGCGAAGCGCTACCGCAACCAGGGCCTGCCCTTCCTCGACCTGATCCAGGAGGGCACGATCGGGCTCGTCCGCGCCGCGGAGAAGTTCGACCACCGCAAGGGCTTCAAGTTCTCGACGTACGCGACGTGGTGGATCCGGCAGGCCGTGGCGCGGGCGCTCGCCGACAAGGCGCGCACGATCCGGATGCCCGTGCACGTCGTCGAGAAGCTGAACAAGATCGTCCGCACCGAGCGGACCCTGCGCGCGAAGCTCGGCCGCGAGCCCAGCTCGTTCGAGATCGGCCAGGAGCTCGACCTGCACCCGGAGGAGGTCGACCAGATCCGCCGCAGCGCCCAGACGCCGATCTCGCTCGAGAAGCCGGTGGGCGACGAGGACGAGTCGGAGTTCGGGCACTTCCTGACCGACGAGACGCAGCCGCTGCCCGACGAGGTGGCCGAGGAGACGATGCGCAAGGAAGCGCTGCGCGGGATCCTGGGCACGCTCTCGCACCGGGAGCGCCGCGTGCTCGAGCTGCGCTACGGCCTGGACGGCGAGCAGCCGCGCACGCTCGACGAGGTGGGTCGCACGTTCAACGTGACGCGCGAGCGGATCCGCCAGATCGAGAACCAGTGCCTGAAGAAGCTCCGGGCGCTGGCCGACGCCGCAAAACTGCGCGACGTAGCCTAGAGGGGAGCGCGCACGGCGATGGCGAAGGCCTTCTCCGTCGCCTCCTGGAACGTCGAGCACTTCCGCAGCCAGAAGCTGGACAGCCGCGTCGAGGACGTGCTCGCGTTCCTGGACGAGCAGCGCCCGGACGTGTTCGCGCTCTACGAGGTCGAGGGCAGCCGCGTCTACGAGACCCTGACGACGGAGATGCCCAAGTACACCTTCCACATCACGGAGGGTCAGCAGGTGCAGCAGATCCTGCTCGGCGTCCGCCAGGGGCTGACCGCCTTCTTCACGCAGAAGACCGAGTTCCGCTCGGGCGTGTCGCTGCTGCGGCCGGGGGCGCTGCTGACCGTCCGCGTCGCCGACGAGAGCTATCCGATGCTCTTCCTGCACACGAAGAGCGGCACCGACCCGCGCGGGCTCGGGCTGCGCGACGACATGCTCACGCGCGCGCTGGACTTCGCCAAGGTGCTCGATCGCGCCGCGCCGCCGGGCAAGAAGTCGAACTACCTCTTCCTGGGCGACTTCAACATCATGGGCATGCAGTACCGCTACGTCCGCGAGCGCGACATCATGGCCGACAAGGAACTGCTCAAGCTCCAGCGCGGCGCGCCGCGCCGCCAGATGAAGGTGCTGGAGAAGGACGAGCCGTTCACGTGGTGGGGCGGCGGTTCGATCGACCCGTCCAGCCTCGACTTCGTCGTCGCCCGCGACCACCTCCGCTTCAAGTCATTCGACGGCTCCGAAGTGTCGGTGCGCGGCTGGCCCAAGCTTGCGACGCGCGACGAGCGGCTCGACTGGGTGCGGCGCTACTCGGACCACGCGCTCCTCTACTTCGAGATGCAGCGGATCTGAGGCAAGGAACACTCTCCCTCCTTGACATGAGTGGCAGGAGGGTCCAGGATGTTGGGTTCTCCGTCGGCGCCACTTTCGCCGGCAAGCGCACGAAAGGAGGTCGAAATGATCCAGACGAACGTTGCACTCACCATCTGGTCTCGGCCTCCGCTCGCAGGCTGAGCGCCGCCGCGAGCAGGGTCCCGCCGGGCCCATCTCTCTAGTGCCTGCCTCGTCCAGCTAGCTCGACGAGCGCAGCGAACCGGGCGCACCCGCGTCCGGAGAAGTCGTCCCTCGAGGAAGGAGAACGTGCGTCGTGATCTTCAGCCTGACCGCCGATTCGCACCACCCGCCGAAGCCCCGACGACCGAGCGAGAGGAGGGAACATGCTCAGCCACGAGATCGAAGTCATCCGCCTGCAGCACCGTGAGCGGATGGAGCAGTTGGCACGTGCCGCACGTCGGCCGCCGCGCGAGGGCGCGGCGGAGGGGCGAGTGTCGATGCCGCGGCGAAGGAGAGCACGCTACGCACTCCACCTGCGCCGGCTGCACATCCGTCTGCGGGAAGACCAGTGAGACGATGGTCTCGAACCCAAGAGGCGGCGCCCGGGCCTGGGACTGACGGTATCGACCTCCGTCGGCTCCGGGCCCGTCATCTACCTTGGGGCGACTAGACTCGCCCGCGGTGGCAGAGCTGCGGCAAGACTGGCTCGACGAGCTCTCGGAGATCCTGCGGATCCCGTCGATCAGCGCCGACCCTGCGCACGCGGACGACGTGAAGGCGGCCGGCGAGTGGGTCTGCGAGCGGATCCGGGCCGCCGGCGGCGAGGCCGAGCTCGTCGATTGGCACGGACGTCCTCTCGCGATCGGCGAGGTGCGCGCGTCGAGCGACGCGGAGAGCGCGCCCACGATCCTCTGCTACGGCCACTTCGACGTGCAGCCGCCCGCGCCGCTCGAGCTCTGGGAGTCGGAGCCCTTCGAGCCCACGATCCGCGGCGAGTGGCTCTTCGCGCGTGGGATCGCCGACGACAAGGGACAGCTCTGGATGCTGCTGAAGGCGGCCGAGCTGCTCGCGGCGGCCGGCGAGCTCCCGGTCAACGTGCGCTTCGCCTGCGACGGCGAGGAGGAGATCGGCGGCCACTCGATCGTCGACTTCCTGGCCGAGGACGAGCGCGGCGCAGACGCGGCCGTGATCTTCGACAGCTCGATGATGGGCCGCGGGATCCCCGCGTTCAACATCGGCACGCGCGGCCTCTGCTACTTCCACGTCGAGCTCCGCACCGGCGAGCGCGACCTCCACTCCGGCGTCTACGGCGGCGCCGCGCTGAACGCGATGGAGGCGATGCTGCAGACGCTCGCCGGTGTCCTGCCGCGCGACGGACGCCTGCCGAAGCCGCTCCGCGCGGGCCTCGTGCCCGCCACGCCCGAGGAGCTCGAGGGCTGGGCCGGCCTCCAGGCCGGGGCGGAAGTGCTCTCCGACCAGGGCGCCAGGCCGCTCGACGGGAGCGGCGCCGAGGAGTTCTACCTCCGCACCTGGGGCGAGCCCGCGGTGACGGTGCACGGGATCGAGGGCGGGTCGCCGACGCTGCAGAAGACGGTGCTGCCGGTGCACGCGGTCGCCAACCTCTCGATCCGGCTCGCTCCGGGCCAGGAGATCGAGACGATCGCGCCCGAGGTCGAGCGCCTGCTGCGCGAGGCGGCGCCCGAGGGCGCCGACCTGCAGGTCGACCTCTGGTCGTCGGCGCCTGCGGGGCTCGTGCCCCCCGACGCTGAGCCGATCCAGCTCGCGCTCGACGCGTTCGAGCAGGCGCTCGGCGTGCGGCCGCTGCTCGTCCGCTCGGGCGGCACGCTGCCGATCGTGCCCGCGCTCGCCGACCGCGGGATCCCGACCGTGATCACCGGCTTCGATTTGCCCGAGGGAAACGTGCACTCCCCGAACGAGCGCCTGCTGGTCGAGTACATCCCGCTCGGCGTCGAGGCGGCGCGGCAGCTCTTCCTCGCGTGGGGACGGCTTGGCTAGCGGGTTCACGTCCCCACTCGCCGAAGAGCTGGCCGAAGACGTGCTCGAGCGGTTCCTGCGCTACGTCCGCATCGACACGCAGTCCGCCTACGGCTCCGAGACGGCGCCGTCGACGTCCAAGCAGCTCGAGCTCTCGCGGCTGCTCCTGTCCGAGCTGGAGGAGATCGGGCTGGACGGGGTGCGCATGGACGACCACGGCTACGTCTACGGCTCGCTGCCGGGTGCCGACGGCGTCGATCCGATCGGGCTGATCGCACACGTCGACACGTCGCCCGACGTCACGGGGACGAACGTGCAGCCGCAGGTCCTGCGCGCCTGGGACGGCAGCCGGATCGAGCTGCCCGCCGATCCGTCGCAGGTGCTCGATCCGAGCGAGCATCCCGCACTGGCCGAGCGCGTCGGCCACGATCTCGTCACGACCGACGGCACCACGCTCCTGGGCGCGGACGACAAGGCCGGTGTCGCCGAGATCATGGCCGCGGTCGCGTACCTGAAGCGGCATGCCGACCCCGAGCACGCCCCCGTACACGTCTGCTTCACCACCGACGAGGAGATCGGCGCGGGCGCGGATCACCTGGACATCGACGAGTTCGGCGCGCGCTACGCCTACACGTTCGACGGCTCCGGGCTCGGCGAGATCGAGACGGAGACGTTCAACGCTGTCCGTGTCGGCGTCACGATCCGTGGGAGTGCCGTCCACCCGGGCTCGGCGAAGGGCAAGCTCGTGAACAGCGTCAAGCTCGCGGCGGAGTTCCTCGCCTCGCTGCCGCAGGACGGCCTCTCGCCCGAGACGACCGAGGAGCGCGAGGGCTTCGTCCACCCGACGACCGTGCGCGGCTCCGCCGAGGAGACGCACATCGACCTGATCGTGCGCGACCACGACGCGGCGAAGCTCGAGGAGCATCTCGCGCTCGTGCGCCGGCTCGCCGACGGGATCGCCGAGCGGGAGCCGCGGGCGCGCGTCCAGGTGGAGGCCGAGGAGCAGTACCGGAACATGCGCGAGGTGATCGACCAGCACCCCGAGGTTGTCGCCGCCGCCGAGGAGGCCGTGCGCCGGGCCGGCGCCGAGCCGGTGCCGGCGATCATCCGCGGCGGCACCGACGGCGCGCGGCTCTCGCACCGCGGCCTGCCCACGCCGAACATCTTCACCGGCGGCCAGGAGTACCACTCGCGGCGCGAGTGGGCGAGCGTGCAGGACATGGCCGCCGCCGCCGCGACCGCAGTGGAGCTCGCCCGCGTCTGGGCCGAACGCGCCTAGCGGCCCCTGGCCGGCCACGCCTCCCGGGCGGCGGAGCCGCCCTCCGGCGCAGCCTCGCGTCGCTCGCGGCGCTCCACCCGGCGGGCCGTACCGCCGTACTGTCCCACCGGCCTACGCACCGCGAGCGACGCGCCAGGAACCGCTAGGGGAGCTGGGCGCTGCAGCCGAGGTGGTCGTGGCCGAAGCGGCGCATCTCGTCGATGATCGGCAGCAGCGCCTCGCCCTTCTCGTCAGCTCGTACTCGACGCGCGGCGGCGACTCGGGGTAGCTGCGGCGCTCCAGGATCCCCTCGTGCTCGAGCCAGCGCAGGCGCTCCGAGAGCGTCCGCGGGCTGATCCCCTGGCACGAGTGCTCGAGCTCCGAGAAGCGACGCGCGCCCTCGGAGAGGTCGTGGACGAGGAGCGCCGTCCACTTCGCGCCGATGATCTCCGCGCACGCGGCGACCGAGCAGGTCGCGTCGTGAACCGGGTTCATGGTGCGTGTGGCCACAGCCTCATTGTACGCCTCGCGGCCGCCGACCCAGAGCGCGGGGCTCAATCCCAGGGCGGTGGGTTGTGCGCCCAGCGGCCGCCGACCATCGTCGCGACGACCCGCACGTCGCGCAGCTCGTCCGGCTCGAGCTCCAGCGGATCGCGGTCGAGCACGACGAGATCCGCGAAGAAGCCGGGCAGGAGCTTGCCGCGGCGGCGCTCGTCGCCCGAGAGCCAGGCCGGCGCCACGATCTGGGCGTGCAGCGCCTGCTCGACGGTGAGCGCCTCCTGCGGCCGCCACGCCGTCCGCTCGTCGATCGTCCGGAGCACGCCGGCGGCGATCCCGGCCAGTGGATCGAGCTCCTCGACCGGTGCGTCCGAGCCGTTCGCGAGCAGCGCGCCCGAGTCGAGCAGCGAGCGGAACGCGTAGGTGCCGTCGATCCGGTCGGCCCAGAGGCGGTCGGCGAGGTCGCGGTCGGAGGGCGCGTGCGAGAACTGCACCGAGCAGGCGATCCCGAGCTCGGCGAAGCGCGGCAGGTCCTCGGCCGTGAGGCACTGGGCGTGCTCGATCCGGTGGCGCAGGCCGAGCGGCCGCCACACCGCCTGAGTCGCCTCGAAAGCGTCGAGCGCGTCCCGGTTCGCCTGGTCGCCGATCGCGTGCACGGCGACCGGCCAGCCGGCCTCGGCGCCGCGCCGCACGATCTCCTCCAGCTCGGCGCCGCTCGTGATCTCCACACCGCTGCCGTCAGTGAGCCGTGCGGTCTGCGAGCCCAGCGTCCCGTCCATGAAGCACTTGAGATAGCCGATCCGGAGGTACTCGTCCCCGAAGCCGCTCCGCAACGCGAGGTCGTGGACGTGGCCGACCGACTCGTGGGGGATCGAGCCCCACACGCGCAACGACAGGTTCCCCTCGTCGCGCAGGCGCTGGAAGATGCCCGGCGCGCCGAGCCAGCCGTCCTTGTCGTGGACCGCGCCGACGCCCCGGGAGTTCGCGAGGCGCACGCCCTCGCGGGTCGCCTCGACCCACTCGTCCTGGGTGGTCACGACGTAGCGGTCGCGGAAGCGCCAGGCCGACTCCTCGCGCAGCACGCCCGTCGGCTCGCCCTGCTCGTCCCGCTCGACGACGCCGCCGTCGACGTCGAGGTCGCCACCCGCGGCCGCGAGCGCGGCGGAGTTCAGCCAGACCGAGTGGTAGTCCTTCGAGATCAGGAGCGCCGGCGTCTCGCCGGTGACCTCGTCGAGCGCCTCCTTCGTCGGCGCGGTCCGGGGGGACCAGTCGCCGTCGCGCCAGCCGTAGCCACGCAGCCAGCGGCCCGGTGCGACCTCGGCCGCGGCCACGCGCGCCAAGGCCTCCTCCAGCGAGGCGCAGCCGTCGAGCTTCACCTGCCGCTGCGCGAGCGACCAGGTCGGAAAGTGGACGTGGGAGTCGGTGAAGGCGGGGAGGACGCAGCGCCCGCCGAGGTTCACGGTCTCCGGGCGTCGCGAGCGCCCACTCGTGGACGCCGACCCCGCCCGCGACGCGGTCGCCGGCGATCGCCAGCGCCCGCGCCGTGGGGAGCGAGGGGTCCATCGTCCGGATGACGCCGTTCTCGAGGATCACGGCGGCCAGCCTAGAGGTTGCGGTCTAACGCGCGGCGCTCAACCTCGGTCGTGCAGAACATGCAACGGCGCGCCTCGGCGGGAATCGAGCTGAGGCACTCCGGGCAGTCGCGCACGGTGTCGTCGACGGGCGGCTCCGGTCTTCATCTCGCTCGCATCAGCGCGGTTCATCGGCTTCACGACGAAGAAGAAGACGACCAGCGGCGATCACGAGGAACGCGATCAGGGCATTCGATGAACGCGCCGTAGGTGAAGGCGGAGCCGTTGATCGTGAACTTCGAGCGCCGAGAAGTCCGGCTCGCCGACGATCGCAGCGATCAGTGGCGTGATGATGTTCTCGACGAGCGAAGTCGACGAGCGCGCCGAACGCGACGCCGATCACGACTGCGACCGCCAGGTCGACGAGGTTGCCGCGCAGCAGGAACTCCTTGAAGTCCTTCATCGCTCCTCCTCCGACGATGGATTCGCGCGATTCTGCACGAGTAGACTGCGCGCCGTGCCGTACGACGTCCTGAGCGAGGAGCAGCGCGAGATCCGTGAGCTCGTCCGCGACCTCGCGCGCGAGCGCGTCGCCCCGCGCGCGGCCGAGATCGACGAGTCGCACGAGTTTCCCTGGGACGTGGTCGAGCTCTTCCGCGAGCACGAGCTCTTCGGCTTGCTCTTCGACGAGGAGTGGGGCGGCACGGGCACCGGCACGCTGCTCGCCCTCGTGGCGATCGAGGAGATCTCGAAGGTCTGTGCCACGAGCGGCCTCCTGCTCGCGGTCCAGGAGCTGGGCTCGCTGGGGCTGAAGCTCGCCGGCACGCAGGAGCAGAAGGAGCGCTGGCTGCCGAAGCTCGCGTCCGGCGAGGAGTTGTGCGCCTACGCGCTGACGGAGGCCGGCTCGGGCTCCGACTCGGCCGCGATGCGCACGACCGCGCGCCGGGACGGCGACGAGTACGTGCTGAACGGGAGCAAGCGCTTCATCACGAACGCCGGCGTCGCGAGCCTCTACACCGTCTTCGCCAAGACGGACGCGGACGCCGGGCACGCCGGGATCTCCGCCTTCGTCGTGCCCTCCGACGCCCCCGGCTTCGAGGTGACGCGGCTGGAGCCGAAGATGGGCATCTCCGGCTCCACGACGGGCGAGCTCGCCTTCGACGAGTGCCGCATTCCGGCCGGGAACCTGCTCGGCGAGGAGGGCGAGGGGTTCAAGCTCGCGATGCGGATCCTCGACCGCTCGCGGCCGGGTGTCGCGGCGCAAGCGCTCGGGATCGCGCAGGGGGCGACCGACTATGCGCTCGAGTACTCCCGGGAGCGCGTGACGATGGGCAAGCCGATCTCGCAGCACCAGCTGATCCAGGCGAAGCTCGCCGACATGGAGACCGCGTGCGAGGCGGCCCGTGGGCTGCTCTACCGCTTCGGCCAGATGGCCGACGCAGGGGTGGACGGGCCGGAGCTGACCAAGGCGTCCGCCCAGGCGAAGCTGATCTGCGGCGACACCGCGATGGCCGTCACCACGGACGCGGTCCAGATCCTGGGCGGCTACGGCTACATCAAGGAGTACCCCGTCGAGCGGATGATGCGCGACGCCAAGATCACGCAAATCTACGAGGGCACGCAGGAGGTGCAGCGGCTCGTGATCGCGCGCGAGATGCTGCGCGAGACCCGCGCGTTCCTACTCGCCAGTGTCACCTGACCTCGACCGGGGCTGGGTCGCGCGCTGGCTCGCGTCGTACGTCGCGGCCTGGAAGAGCGGCGACCGCGGCGAGATCCTCGACCTCTTCGACGAGGACGCCCGGTACCGCTACCACCCCTGGGACGAGCCGCTGGCCGGCCGCGAGGCTGTCGCGGACTCCTGGCTCGAGGAGCCGGATGCGCCCGGGTCGTTCGACGCCCGCTACGAGTGCTTCGCGGTGGACGGCGACGCGGCGGTCGCGGTGGGGGAGAGCACGTACCGCAACCCGGACGGGAAGGTCGCGCGCGTGTACGACAACGTGTTCCTGCTTCGCTTCAACGCCGAGGGCCGCTGCTCCGAGTTCACGGAGCTGTACATGAAGCGGCCCGACTAGACGGCCCGCGTTAGACAGCGAGGCGCTCGGCCGCGAGCCGCTCCGCGGCGGCGTCCGTGGAGCTGCCGTCGGAGTCGGCAGCCGCGAAGATGCTTGTGAGCGTGACGCCGATGCCGGCGACCTCCTGCTCCAGCCGGTCGGAATCCCAACCGAGCCGCTCGAGGCCGATCCCGTGCAGCGCGCCGCCGCTGTTGATCACGTAGTCGGGCGCGTAGAGGATGCCCGCTGCGCGGAGCCGCTCGCCGTCCGCCGGGGTGGCGAGCTGGTTGTTCGCCCCGCCGGCGACGATGCGGCAGCGCAGGCGCGGGATCGACTCGGCGGAGATCGTCGCGCCCAGCGCACACGGCGCGTAGACGTCGCACTCCGTCTCCAGCGCGGCGTCCGCGGGGACGACCGCTGCGCCGGTGGCGCGCGCCCGCTCCTCGTCGACGTCGGCCACGAGGACGGTCGCGCCCGCCTCCGCCAGCAGCCGCGTCAGCTTGGCGCCGACCGAGCCGGCGCCCTGGACGAGCACGGTCCGGCCGGACGGGATCGTCCGAGCCCAGGGCGTGCGCGAGGCTCGCCCGGATGCCGTGGAAGACCCCGAGCGCCGTGTGGACGCTGGGGTCGCCTGAGCCGCCGTTCCCGACGCTGCGGCAGAAGACGTGCGGCGTGCGCTCGCCGATCACGTCCATGTCCGCCTCGCCCGTGTTCACGTCCGGGCCGGTGACGAACGTGCCGCCCAGCGAGTCGACGAGCTCCGCGTAGCGCTCGAAGAGACGGCGGCGGTCGTCGCCCTGCGGAAGCTCCGGCACCGCGAGCACCGCCTTGCCGCCGCCGCAGGGCAGGCCGACGACGGCGAGCTTCCGCGTCATCCCGGCGGCGAGCCGCAGTGCGTCCTCGAGCGCCTCGGCCGGCGACGCGTACGTCTTCAGCCGCGTCCCGCCCATCGCGGGGCCGAGCCGGGTCGAGTGCACCCCGACGATCATCCACGCGCCGCTCGCCGGATCGTGCCGGACGACGACGTGCTCGCCGTCCCACCGCCGCAGCAGCTCCTCGAACACGCCTCGACTTTAGATGATCGATCAGCAATTCCGGCACTGCCGGATGGCGGCTCCGACACGGCGCATCGCGCCGCGCTCGGCCGGCACACGTACTACCGGTACGCGCGCCGACCGATCGCGACGCGCTGCTTGGTCTGAGCCGGCTCCAGCAGCACCTGAATCACCGATCGATCATCTACTCCGGCAGCAGCGCCTGCCGAAGCCGCTCGAGTCCCGCGTCGAGGAACTCGTCCGCGACGGCGAGGGAGAGGCGGACGTGACCCTCCCCGCGCGCGCCGAAGCCCTCGCCGGGCGCGACGGCGACGCGGGTCTCCGTCAGCAGCCGCTCGGCCGTCCAGCCCGTTGGCAGGGGCAGCCAGACGAAGAACGTGCCCTCGCAGGACGGGCGCAGCGGCGCCAGCGCGGCGAAGACGCGGTCGCGCCGCGCCTCGTAGAGCGCGCGCCGCTCGCTCACCGTCTCCTGCGGGCCGGTGAGCGCTGCCACCGCCGCCCGCTGGAGCGCGACGAAGATCCCCGCGCGAATGTGCTCCTGCAGCCACGTCGCCCGCGCGACGAGCTCGGCATTGCCGACGACGAAGCCGAGCCGCCAGCCGGCCATCCCGTAGCTCTTCGAGAGCGAGAACAACTCGACGCCGACCTCGCGGGCACCGGGCTCGGCCAGGAAGCTCTGCGGTGCGCGCCCGTCGAAGACGAGATCGCCGTAGGCGAAGTCGTGCAGCACCACGCTCCCGGTCCGCGTCCGCGAACTCGACGGTCTCGGCGAAGACGCCCTCGGGGGCGGCCACGGCGCGCGGGTTCGAGGGGTAGTTGAGATAGAGGAGCGCAGGCGGCGCGTCGGCGAGCGCCTCCCACTCCGGGCGGCCCGCCTCGTCCAGCGGCAGCGACACGCGCTCCGCTCCGGCGAGGGCGACCGCCGAGTTGTAGTCCGGGTAGCCCGGGTCGGGCAGCGCGATCCGGTCGCCCTCGCCGGCGACGCAGAGGGCGATCTCGACGAGCGCCGTCTTCGTTCCCGGCAGCACGGCCACCTCGCGCTCCGGATCGAGCTCGACGCCGTACACGTCCGCGTACCGGGCGGCGATCGCCGCCCGCAGCTCGGGCAGGCCGGCGAAGGGCGCATAGCCGTGCACCGCGGCCGTCTCCTCGCGCGCGGTCTCGACCAGGGCGTCGACGACGTGAGCGGGCGGCGGCACGTCGGGGTTGCCGCGCCCGAGGTCGAGCAGGCGCTCGCCGGGCTCGGCCGCGACCGCCGCGACCCGTGCGAGCAGGGAGGTGAAGTACTGCTGGGGGAGACGCTCGATCCGGTCGGGCTGGCTCCGCACGCCCCGATGCTACGGGCGCAGGCGCGTCCCGTCGACGACCTCGAAGGCCGAGCCGGGCACGCGGTGCAGTGTGTGCAGCTGGTCGTTCGACCACTTCGGGTGCGGGGCGCCCGAGACGTACCAGTTGGAGCCGTTGTCGGCGACGATCATCCCGTACTCCTTCAGCGCCTGCAGCACGATCCGGGCCTGGCGCGGGAAGCCGCCGATCGCGTAGCTGCGCTTGAGCCGGAAGCGGAGCCCCATCGGGGGCAGGCTCGGGTCGGTGAGGTCGCTTGCGAAGTGGCGCGCCGGCCAGACGTAGGCGCGCCGGGTGCGGGAGACGGTGAAGCGGAGCGCGTGGTCGATCCGGCCGCGCGCCACGTCCTCGTAGCGCGCCAGCCCGGGCAGGATCGGCAGGCCGGCCGCGTCGGCGGACGTCCAGCCCTTCGGGCGGAGCTTGTTCGAGCGGAGGTCCCAGATCGCGCCCGAGCCCGCGCGCCAGCCGCCGCCGGGCTTCGGCTGCAGTGCGAAGAGCTCGTAGAGCTTGCAGCGGTCGCGGTCGACGATCAGCGCGTGCCGGTCGCCGTCCGAGCCGCGCCCGCCCTCGATCGCCACGTTTTTGGGGATCGGATACGGCCCCTTGTCCGACTCGGGCGCGTACTCGAAGGAGACCCGGACCTTCGGCTGCGAGCCGCGCACGACCGTGATCGGGATCCCGATCGGGCCGCCCTCCCAGAGGCCCGAGCCGAAGTCGGCGTGCATGTGGTCGTCGGCGCCGATCGCTGTGACGATCCGATCCGAGTCGGGAGCCACGGGCAGCTTGTCGACGCGCTGGTTCCAGGCGTTCGTGGCCGGGAAGACCGGGCACGCGGCGGCGCCGGGCAGCCGCGACGCCGAGGCCGCGCCGACGGCGAGCAGGCAGAGCAGGGCGAGGGCGGCGGCATGCCTCACGCCGCACACCCTAGGCGGCGGGCACGACGTCCGCGTGCCCTATTCAGGTGGCAGCGTCACCGCGGGGTAGAGCGCGCGGATCTCGTCGACGAAGACGGCGAGACGGTCGGAGAGCGCGGCGTCGCGAAGCTCCAGGACGTTCTCCGCGTTCAGCTCGCCCGAGCGCGAGAGGTTGAAGCTGCCGACGAAGGAGATGTCGTCCGCGACCACGATCTTGGCGTGCATGAAGTCGTCCACGGTGTCCGGCGCCCAGCGGGTCGAGGGCTTGCCCGACCACGATGCCGCCTCGAGCAGCCGTCGCAGCGCCGGCACCTTCCAGCTTGCGTTGCCGTTCAGGCTCCACTGGTGGAGGACGCCGTCGATCTGCGTGTCGTCGATCACGCCGGCGACGTCGACGCGCCGCTCCGAGCAGACCTCCGCGAGCGTGCCGAGGATCGGCCCCGACGTCAGCACCGGCGAGGCGATCCGTACCCGCTTCCTGGCCTGGCCGATCCGCTTCGCGATTCGGTGGGCGAGCTCCTCGCCGTGCCCCGGCGTGAACCACGGCCGCACCTGGATCCCGCCCACGTCGACCGGGCGCGGCTCCACCTTGCCGGACAGCTCGACGAGCCCGCCCTCCCAGAGCTCCTCGAAGTTGAGCGCGAAGGCGTGTGCCAGCTGCGGCGACTCCGCCACGACGACCACGTTCTCCTGCCGCGACCAGGAGTCGTCCGACCAGTTCATCGAGCCCGTCCACACGGTGCTGCCGTCGCGAACGACGTACTTGTGGTGCATCAGGTCGGGCTCGCCCGGGATCGGCTTCGCCTCGAGTGGCAGGCGGTGCAGCAGCTCGGGCTCGGTCTGGGGCGGCGGCGGCACCGGAATCGGCCCGCGGTGGTCGTCGGCGTTGTAGACGAGCCGGACACGGACGCCGCGCTCGTGCGCCGCGTGGAATGCCGACGAGACGGCCTCGCCCGCCTCCCCGGTCAGCCGGATGTCGTACAGCGCCAGGTCGAGCGTGCGCTCGGCCGCGCCGAAGAACTCGGCCACCTCACGCGCCACGTCGAGCGAGCTCTGCCCGCCGTCGCGGTAGAGGCGGACGCCGAGGTCAGCCATCGCGACGCTCGAACATCTCCAGGGCCGACTCGAACGCGCGACCCCAGCGGGGCTCGCGCTCCTCGAGCGGTCGGAGGCGCCGCCGGCCCTCGTGGCGGTCGAAGCGCGCAGCCACGAGCGCGCTGTAGTACGTAATCACGTCCTCGGAGACGCCGTCGTCGCGGGCGCCCGCGGCCGCCTCGTCGAGCGACTCGGGCGTGGTCTGCGCACCGAAGCGACTCTGCCCGAGCTCGAACCGGAGCAGACGCCGGAGCTCCCGCAGCGGTTCCTCGTGCTCGTCGACCCGCACGTCGACGACGCGCTCGCCCCAGATCTCGCCGGCGCCCTCGCCCGGGACGACGAGGATCGCGCCCGCCTGCCGGCCGCGGAAGTCGCCGCCCGCCGCCTCGGCGGCGTCGAGGCCCGCCAGCAGCCGCTCCGCGAGCGACCCGGAGGCGCTCTCGAAGCCCTCGGCGGCGGCCGTCCACACCTCGTCGGAGCGGAGCATGTTCCCCTGCGCCGAGAAGCCGTGGCCCGCGTGAGAGCCGGCGGAGGGGATGCACGCGGCGCCCGTATGGGCGGCTGTCCGGCCCTGCGCGTCGACGAGGGCGACCTGACGGAAGTCGCGCAGCTCGTCGGCCGCCACGAGCTCGGCCAGCGCGTCCCGCGGCGACGTGCCCTCACGCAGCAGGCCGAGCCCCAGAGGGCCGTAGCTCGCCAGCGTGAACGACTGCGTCGCGACGGCACCCACGCCGGCGGCGGCCCACGGCACGACCCGGCCCGTGCCGAAGGAGCGGCTCTGGACCGCGACGCCGAGCTCTCCCGTCTCCGCGTCGCGCGCGACGAGCGAGTAGGTCACGCCTTGGCGGCGCGGAGCGACGCCTTGTAGGCGCGCTTCGCCGCCTGGTACTCCTCGAGCGCCTCAGCCGAGTCGACGTCTCCCAGCATCGGGTGATCCGGGACGAGCGGCTCGGCGATGGCGAGCCCGAACCGCTTCGCGAGCACGGAGGCGAGCGCCTTCACCTTCATCTCGCCGAAGCCGGGGAGCGCCTCGATCCGCCGCTTCAGGTCGGCAGAGTCCTCGGCGTCGCCCCAGACGCGCCCGGCGTCGCCGTCGTACTCCTCGGCGACGACCGCGGCCAGCTCCCGCACGCGCTTCGCCATGCTGCCCGGGAAGCGGTGGATGGCGGGCTTCTCGCGGAAGGCGGATTCGAGCCGGTCGGGGTCGAGCGCGGCGATCTCCGCCGCGTCGAGACGCCCCAGCCGTTGCTGCAGCTTGAGCGGGCCCAGGAACGCGGTCGGCACCGTCACCTGCTGGTCGAGCGCGAACCCGATCAGCAGGGCCAGCGGCTCGCGGGCGATCAGGGCGTCGGCCTGCTCGTTCCCGGTGAAGTGGAGCACGTCGGGCACGGTTCGATCCTACCGCTGCCGGGTACCTCGACCTCAATGCCCGAACCGATCGAGAAGACCGAAGAGCTCGTGCAGGAAGCCGAGCGCGGCCGTAGCGAGCGCACGCCGTGGCTCGTCTGGGGCGGCGTGCAGATCGCCGTCGCGGCGCTCGTCGCGGTCGTCCTGGCGATCGCGTTCGTCGCCTACCTGCTCGCCTAGCGGCCCGCCGCCGGAGCGTGCCCGCGGGCTACCCTGTCGCGATGGACCCGCTCGCGCCGTTCTCACCGCAGACGCGTGAATGGTTCGAGCGTGCGTTCGCCGGCCCGACCCCGGCTCAGGTGGCCGGCTGGCCCGCGATCGCCACCGGAGGCAACGTCCTGATCCAGGCGCCGACCGGCTCGGGCAAGACGCTCGCGGCCTTTCTCTACGGGATCGACCGGCTCAGTCAGACACCCGGTGCGGGCCTGCGGCTCCTCTACGTCTCGCCGCTGAAGGCGCTGAACTACGACGTCGAGCGGAACCTCCGCGGGCCGCTGGCCGGCCTCCGCTCGGAGCTGCGCGTGGCCGTCCGCACCGGCGATACCTCCCAGAAGGAACGGGCAGCGATCGTGCGCACACCGCCCGACATCCTGATCACGACGCCCGAGTCCCTCTTCCTGATGCTGACCTCGCAGGCGCGCTCGATCCTCGGCACGATCGAGACGGTGATCCTGGACGAGGTGCACGCCGTCGCGGGCACGAAGCGCGGCGCGCACCTGGCGCTCAGCCTGGAGCGGCTCGACCACTTGCTCGCGAAGCCGGTGCAGCGCGTCGGGCTCTCCGCGACGCAGCGCCCGCTGGAGGAGATCGGCCGCTTCGTCTCCGGCGACCGCCCGATCCAGCTCGTCGACGCGGGGACGCGCAAGGAGCTCGACCTCGAGGTCGTCGTCCCCGTCGAGGACATGCGCGAGCCCGGCGGCAAGGCGTACGACAACGTGCCCGAGGCAGACGGCAGCGTGCTCGCGCCGACCACCGAGGGCGGGCTCGGCTCGATCTGGCCGTCCATCTACCCCGAGCTGCTCAGGCTCGTGCGCGAGCACCGTTCGACGATCGTCTTCGTGAACAATCGCCGGCTCGCCGAGCGGCTCGCGCTCCGCCTGAACGAACTCGCCGAAGAGGAGATTGCGCGTGCCCATCACGGCTCCCTGGCGCGCGAGCAGCGCGTCGAGATCGAGGAGCTGCTGAAGGCGGGGCAGATCCCGTGCCTCGTCGCGACCTCGAGCCTCGAGCTGGGGATCGACATGGGCGCCGTCGATCTCGTGATCCAGGTCGAGAGCCCGAAGTCGGTCGCGCGCGGGCTGCAGCGGATCGGCCGCGCCGGCCACGATCTCGCCTCGATCTCGAAGGGCCGCATCTTCCCCAAGTTCCGCGCCGACCTGCTCGAGTGCGCGGTCGTCGCGCGCGCGATGCGCGACGGCGCGATCGAGGAGACGTCCATCCCGCGCAACCCGCTCGACGTGCTCGCGCAGCAGATCGTCGCGATCGTGGCCGAGGACGAGCTCGCGGTGGACGAGCTCTTCAAGCTGGTGCGCGGCGCCTATCCGTTCGCCGACCTCTCGCGCCAGCAGCTCGAGAACGTGCTCGACATGCTGGCCGGCCGCTACCCCTCGGACGAGTTCGCCGAGCTGCGCCCGCGCATCGTCTGGGACCGCACTGCGGGCGTGATCCGCGGCCGCGCAGGCGCGCGCCGCCTCGCGGTCACGAACGCGGGCACGATCCCCGACCGCGGCCTCTTCGGCGTCCACCTCGTCGGAGATTCGTCCGGCAAGGGGGGCGGGCGCGTCGGCGAGCTCGACGAGGAGATGGTCTACGAGGCGCGGGAAGGCCAGACTTTCCTGCTCGGAGCCTCCAGCTGGCGGATCGAGGAGATCACGCGCGACCGCGTGCTCGTCTCGCCCGCGCCGGGCGTTCCCGGCGCCGTTCCCTTCTGGAAGGGCGAGGGCGTCGGCCGGCCGTACGAGCTGGGGGAGAAGATCGGCGCGGCGTCGCGGGAGCTCGTCGGGCTGACCGACGCGAAGGCGCTCGAGCGGCTCGGGGCCGAGTACCACCTCGACGTGCGGGCCGCGCGCAACCTGCTCACCTACCTGCGCGAGCAGGCCAGCGCCACCGGCGCCGTGCCCTCCGACCGGACGATCGTGGTCGAGCGCTTCCGCGACGAGATCGGCGACTGGCGCGTCTGCATCCTCACGCCGTTCGGCGGCCGGGTGCACGCCCCGTGGGGGATGGCGCTGGCGGCCCGGCTGCGCGACGCGCTCGGGATCGAGGTGCAGTCGATCTGGTCGGACGACGGGATCGCGCTCCACCTGCCCGACGCGGACGCGCCGCCTCCGGTCGCCGACCTGCTGATCGCGCCGGACGAGATCGAGGAGCTGGTCGTGAACGAGGTGGGGCAGACCGCGCTCTTCGGCGCCCGCTTCCGCGAGAACGCCTCGCGCGCGCTCCTGATCCCGCGCCGCCGCCCGGGCCAGCGCACGCCGCTCTGGCAGCAGCGGCTGAAGGCGCAGGGGCTGCTGCAGGTGGCGCGGAAGTACGGCTCGTTCCCGATCGTGCTCGAGACCTACCGCGAGTGCCTCCAGGACGTCTTCGACCTGCCCGCGCTGAAGCAGATCCTGCGCGGCCTGCAGACCCGGGAGCTCGACCTCGTCGACGTCGAGACCGTCTCGGCGTCGCCGTTCGCCTCCTCGCTTCTCTTCGACTACGTCGCCACGTACATGTACGAGGACGACACGCCTCCGGCCGAGCGGCGCGCGCAGGCGCTCTCGCTCGACCGCGACCTGCTGCGCGAGCTGCTCGGCCAGGAGGAGCTGCGGGAGCTGATCGACGCGGACGCGCTCGCCGAAGTGGAGGCGCAGCTGCGCGGTAGCCCGCGCGACCCGGACGAGCTGCACGACGTTCTCCGCCGCCGCGGCGACCTGCGTCCCGGCGAGTACGACGAGGCCTTCGCGGCGGTGCTCGTGGCCGAGCGCCGTGCCCTCGAGATCCGGCTGGCCGGCGAGCCCCGCCTGCTGGCCGCGGAGGATGCGGGGCGCTACCGCGACGCGCTCGGCGTGATGCCGCCCGGCGGCCTGCCCGAGGCCTTCCTCGCCGGTGGCCCCGACTCGCTGCGCCAGCTCGTGCTCCGGTTCGCCAAGGGCCGCGGGCCGTTCACGACCGCAGAGACGACCGAGCACTTCGGCGTGGACGTCGCCGAGCTGCTGCACGGGCTCGAGCGCGAGAACGCGCTCGTCCGCGGCGAGCTGCGTCCCGGCGGCACGGAGCGCGAGTGGTGCGACCCCGAGGTGCTGCGGCGGCTGCGGCGCGCCTCGCTCGCCGCGCTGCGCAAGGAGGTAGAGCCGGCAGAACAGGCCGCGCTCGGGCGCTTCCTGCCCGCCTGGCACGGGATCGACCGCCGCGCGACGCTGCGCGAGGCGCTCATCCCGCTTCAGGGGCTCGCGCTCCCCGTCTCGCTGTGGGAGTCCGAGGTGCTGCCCCGGCGCGTGCCCGGCTACCAGCCCGCGTGGCTCGACGCCCTCTGTGCCTCCGGCGAGGTCGTCTGGGCCGGCGCGGGGCTCGACCGCGTCGCGCTCTACTTCCGCGACGACGCGCCGCTGCTGGGCCGCCCGGCGGGCGCCCCGGCGCCCGAGAGCGAGGACGCGGACGCGATCCGCCGCGCACTCGCCGGCTCGGCCGAGTTCTGGTACCCGCTCGTCGAGGCGGCGGAGCTCGAGCCGGAGGCGGCGCTGCCGGCGCTCTGGGAGCTCGTCTGGGCGGGTGAGGTGACGAACGACGCCTGGACCCCGCTGCGGGCGGGACGCCGCTACCAGGCGCCGCGGCCCGATCGGCGGCCCCGGCGCTTCTCACGCACCCGCGCCGCGGCGATCACCTCCACGCAGGGCCGCTGGTCGCTGACGGACAAGCTCTTCGCCGGCACGCCCGACCGGCGCGCGCTCGCCGAGCTCTTGCTCGAGCGGCAGGGCATCGTCACCCGCGACGGCGTGCGGGGCGAGGGGATCCCCGGCGGCTACGGCGCGGTCTACAGCGAGCTGAAGGATCTGGAGACGATCGGCGTCTGCCGCCGCGGCTACTTCGTCGAGGGGCTCGGCGGGGCGCAGTTCGCGCTCGCGGGCGCGGTCGAGCGGCTCCGCGAGCTGCGCGGGCGCGAGGGCGACGACGAGGAGCCGCTCGTGCTGGCCGCGGCCGACCCGGCCCAGCCCTACGGCGCGGCGCTGCCCTGGCCGAAGCGCGCCGGAGCCCGCGCGGCACGCGTTGCCGGCGCCCAGGTCGTCCTGCTCGGCGGCGAGGCCGCGCTCTTCGTCGAGCGCGGCGGCCGCACGCTCGTCCCGCTGCGCGAGCCCGACGAGGCGTGGCTGCGACCCGCGATCGAGGCGCTCGTGGCGCACGTGAAGGGCCGCGGCGGCAAGACCCGGCTCGCGGTCGAGCGCTTCGACGGGCGGCCGGTGATCGAGACGGAGATCATGCCGCTGCTCGTCGAGGCCGGCTTCCTGGCCGGCCCGCGGCGCGCGGTGCTCCGGCCTTGACCCACCCGTACCGGCTGGGCTTCGCCGTCAAGATCGTCGGAGGCGGCGGGCTGAGAACGGCCGACGCGCGCCGCTGGCAGTCCGGGCCGCACCTGCGCACGTCGCTCGAGCTGCTCGATGCGGCCTTCGACTACCTCGACCACATCGACGTCCGCGTCTACCGGCTCTCGAGCAGCACGGTGCCCTACGGCACCCATCCCGACCTGCCGGACTTCGACTACCGGCGGCAGCTCGGAGAGTGCGAGGAGCAGCTGGCGACGCTTGGGGCCAAGGCGAACGCACTCGGGCTGCGCCTCTCCACGCACCCCGGTCAGTACACCGTCCTGAACGCGGTCGACGAGACGCTCCGCTGGAAGTCGAGCCTCGACCTGGAGCAGGACGCAGCGCTTCTCGACGCCCTCGGACAGGGGCCGGAGGGCGTGGTCGTGCTCCACGTCGGCGGCGTCTACGGCGACCGGGCCGGCGCGCTCGACCGCTGGGCGGCTGCCTACGAGGCGCTCTCGGAGCAGGCCCGTGCTCGCGTCGTCGTCGAGCACGACGAGCGCTCCTTCGACGTCGAGGACGTGCTCGAGCTCCATCGGCGCACCGGCGTGCGCGTGATCTACGACCACCACCACCACCGCTGCAACCGTGCCGCCGCGCTCGGCGATCCGGCCGAGGCGCTGGCCGCCGTCTGCGCGACGTGGCCCGAGGACGTGCGCCCCAAGGTGCACGTCTCCAGCCCGCGGACTGAGCTGCGCACGGTCGGCAAGGGCAAGGTGGCGAAGCTCGTGCCGCCGCTCGTCGACCAGCACGCGGACTTCGTGACGCCCTGGGACCTGGCGGACGTCCTAGCCGCGGCGCCCCGGCCGCTGGACGTGATGCTGGAAGCGAAGGCGAAGGATCTGGCCCTCCTCTGGCTCCGCGACCAGCTGCCGCGCGTCGTGCCGGACGCAGCCGCCGCCGAGGAGCGCTTTTCTCGACTGGCAAAACGGGGAACGCTCCGGTGATGGTCACAACCGCCCTCGAACACCTCCGTGACGAGCTCGCTCCGGCGCGGCTCGAGCTCGAGCTGCCCGAGGCGGCGGAGGCGCGGCGCCTGCGCGGCGAGCTGGTCGCCCAGATCGACGACTACCTCCTGCCGCGGCTCCGGCAGCTGGACGCGCCGCTGCTGATGGTCGTCGGCGGCTCCACGGGCGCGGGCAAGTCGACGCTCGTGAACAGCCTCGTCGGGGCGGAGGTGAGCCCCGCGGGAGTGCTCCGCCCGACGACGCGCGCGCCGGTGCTCGTCTGCAACCCCGCCGACCTGCCCTGGTTCTCCGACGACCGCGTGCTGCCGGAGCTCTCGCGCACGAGCGGCGGCGAAGCCGGCGGGCGTGGGCTGGAGCTCGTAGAGACGACCACGCTACCCGCCGGGCTGGCGCTGCTCGACTCGCCCGACATCGACTCGGTCGCCGCCGAGAACCGCGCCCTGGCGGCGCAGCTCCTCGCCGCCGCCGACTTCTGGCTCTTCGTCACGACGGCCGCGCGCTACGCCGACGCGGTCCCCTGGGAGCTGTTGCACGCGGCACGCGAGCGCGGTACCGCGCTCGCACTCGTGCTCAACCGGGTGCCGGCCGACGCGACCGCCGAGGTGAGCGAGCACCTTGCACGGATGCTCGCCGAGCGCGGCCTGCCCGGGACGGAGCTGCTGGTCGTGCCGGAGACCCGGCTCGACCGCGGGCTGCTCCCGGCCGAGGCGCTGGCGCCCGTGCGCGGCTGGCTGGACCGGCTCGCCGCCGACGCGGGGGCGCGCTCGGCGCTGATCGAGCAGACGCTCGCGGGCGCGCTCGCGAGCATCCGCCCTCGCACCGAGACCGTCGCCGTCGCGGTCGAAGGCCAGACCGAGGCGGTGGTGGCGCTGCGCGAGGCGACCGACCGCGCCTACGAGCGGGCCGCCGAGGAGATCGACGAGGCGCTGGGGAGCGGCTCGCTTCTGCGCGGCGAGGTTCTCGCCCGCTGGTACGACGTCGTCGGCACTGGTGACTTCACGCGCGCGCTCGAGTCGCGTGTCGCCTGGGCACGCGACCGGCTGCGCAGCTTCGTCACGGGCAAGCCGGGCGCCGACACCGCGGTCAAGGAGGCGGTGGAGACCGGAGTCGAGGCGGTCGTGCACGCGGCTGCGGATCGCGCCGCCACGCGCGCAACGGCGGCCTGGCGCGAGACGCTGGGCGGGCGCGCGCTGCTGGCGGGGGCGCCCGGCCTCGACGTCGCGTCGGCCGGGCTGAAGGCGGCGGCCGAGCGGGAAGTGCGCGAGTGGCAGGGGGACGTCTTCGAGCTGGTGCGCAACGAGGGGATGAGCAAGCGCACGACCGCGCGGCTCGCCTCCCTCGGCGTGAACGGGGCCGGACTGACGGTCATGCTCGCCGTGTTCCTCCAGACCGGTGGCCTCACGGGCGCCGAGATCGTCGTCGCCGGCGGGACCTCCGCCGTCGGCCAGAAGGTGCTCGAGGCGATCTTCGGCGACCAGGCGGTGCGCGCGCTCGCGGCGAAGGCACGTGAGAACCTCGTCGAGCGGGTACGCCGGCTCCTCGCGGCCGAGGCGGCGCGGTTCGACGCACTGCTCGAGCCGGTCGAGCCCGACCCCGACACGCCCGGGCGCCTGCGGGCCGCAGCTGCATCCGTCCGCCGGTGACGGACGCGCTCGACGCGCGGTTGGCGTCGCTCGCCGACGCCGCCGCGATCGCGGACGGTCGGCTCCAGCCCGAGCTCGTGTCGGCGGCGAGCGCCGTGCTCGCGAAGGCCGGCGTGCGGCTCGGGCTGGGCGTCGAGACCACGGTCGTCGCGCTCGCCGGTCCCACGGGCGCAGGGAAGTCCTCGCTCTTCAACGCGCTCGCGGGAGCGGAGCTGACGAGCGTTGGCCGGCGGCGGCCGACGACGTCGACCGCGGAGGCGGCGACGTGGGGTGACGGGGGCGCCGCACTCCTCGACTGGCTCGAGGTGCCGCGCCGGCACCGCCTCGACGGCGGCGATCTCGACGGCCTCGTCCTCCTCGACCTCCCCGACTTCGACTCCGTTGAGCGCGGGCACCGGCTGGAGGTCGACCGGCTCGTGGAGCTCGTCGACCTCGTCGTCTGGGTCGTCGATCCGCAGAAGTACGCGGACGCGGCGTGGCACGACGGCTACCTGCGCCCGCTCGCGCGCCACGGGGAGGCGATGGCGGTCGTGCTCAACCAGGCCGACCTGCTCGACGGCGAGGCGCTCGCCGCATGCCTCGCTGACCTCGGACGCCTGCTCGAGCGCGACGGGCTGCCCGGCTTGCCGCTGCTCGCGGTCTCCGCCACGATGGGCGCGGGGCTGCCCGAGCTGCGGCGGCTGCTCGCCGAGCGCGTCGCGGCGCGCGAGGCCGTCGCCGCGCGCCTCGCCGCCGACGTGGACGCGGCGGCTGCCGGCTTCGCCGCCGCCTGCGGCGGCTCCGCGCGGAAGGTCGACCGCGACGCGCGCTCGCGCCTGCTCGACGCCCTCGAGGACGCCGCCGGCGTGCCGACGGTCGTGCGCGCGGTCGAGCAGGCCCACCGCCGCAGCGGCACGCTCGCGACGGGCTGGCCGTTCGCGCGCTGGATCAAGAGGCTTCGGCCCGATCCCCTGCGGCGCCTGCGGCTTGGCGACGACGCGAACGAGAGCGTCCACACGTCGCTGCCGCCAGCCTCTGCCGTGCAGGTGGCCAGAGTCGAGAACGCGGCCCGGGCGCTCGCAGGCGGCGCAGCCGCCGACCTGCCCGAGCCCTGGCCGGCGCTCGTCCGCGCTGCGGCCGGGAGCAAGGAGCAGGACGTCGCGGCAGAGCTCGACCGTGCCGTCGCCGGGGCCCACCTGCACGGGCGACGCCCGCGCTGGTGGCGGCTCGTCGACCTGCTCCAGACCGGCCTGGCGGCCGCAGTCGCCGTCGGAGTGCTCTGGCTGCTGGCACTGCTCGCGCTCGACTACCTGCGCCTGGACGACGTGCTCCCGACGCCGGAGGCGAGGGGGGTGCCTCTGCCGACCGCGCTCCTGCTCGGCGGCGCAGTGGCCGGGATCGCGCTCGCCTTCCTCACCAGGCTCGCGAACGGCGCAGGCGCCCGCCGCCGTGCCCGGGCGGCCGCCCGCTCGCTGCGGAAGCGCCTCGAGGCCTCCGCGCAGACACTCGTGCTGGCGCCGCTGCAGGAGGAGCTCGACGCCTACGCGAGCTTCTGCGCCGCGGTCGCCTCGGCTCAGGCGAGCCGGCCGAGCACCGCTCCGAAGAGGGCGTGACGCCACGTCGCCTGCGTGAACGCCCGCGGGCTCGAGAGGAGCGGTGGGATCCCCGGCTCCCCGCGGGCCGGGTGGTAGCGGTCGACGAAGTACGACAGCGGGAAAAGCGCGATGTGCTCCGCGAGCGCCAGCCCGAGTGCCAGCCGTCGCCTCGTCGAGCTCGGTCCGCCGCTGGATGAGCTCGAGCGTCAGCCCGAATGCGACGCCGTTCGCGGCGTGGATCGCCAGACCCGCAGCGCGCCAGCGTGGCCCGCGTGTGACCGCCTTGCCGAGCAGGGCGACGTCGGAGTAGTCGTAGCGGAGGAGCCGCTGGTCGAGCGGCTCGGCGAGACCCCACACCGTGGCGGCCACTGCTCCGGCGGCTGCGGAGCGGGCGTACGACACTACGAGCGCAGGTCGGCGACGGTCGCGGCGAGGCCGGCCCCGCCGGGCGCGGCGGGCCCACCGACGACGACGCGCAGCCGCTCGGGCAGCGCGACCTCCGACAGCTCGGCGACGACGCGCTCGTGCGAGCTCGGCAGCGTGACGCTCACGCAGAGCACGTCCGCCTCGATCTGCTCGGCCAGCTCCACGACCGCGTCGAGGGGAACGTCGGCTCCGACGTAGGCGACGAGCCAGCCGTCCGCCTGCAGCAGCACGGCGAGAGCCAGCAGGCCGAGGTCGTGCCGCTCGGACGGCCCGCAGGCGAGCACCGCCTTGCCGCGGACACCCGGACGCCGGTCGGCCAGCATCCGCTCGAGCCGGGCGCGGACGGTCTCCGTCAGCAGGTGCTCCTCGGCGATCGCGCCGCTCCGGTCGACCCAGGCGGCGCCGATGCTCTCGAGCGCCGGCTGCACGATCTCCTCGATCGCGTGCTCGACCGGGTGCAGCGTGAAGGCCTGCTCGACGAGCGAGGCGAGCAGGCCGGAGTCGGCCTCGCGCGCGGCCTCGACCAGCGCCTCGCGCAGCTCGCTTGTCGAGGCGACCGCGATCTCTCCCTCGGGATCGAGCAGCGCAGCTGCCTCGGAGATGCGGAAGCCCTCCGCGAGGCGGTCGCGCAGCCACTCCACCCGGGCTACGTCGCTCTCGTCGTAGCGGCGCTGGCCGCCGGTCGTCCGGTTCGGCCGCAGGACGCCGTAGCGGCGCTCCCACTTGCGCAGGGTGTCGGAGGCGATCCCGGTCCGCCGGGCGACGGCGGCGATGTTGAGCCCGCGGGCGGCCGCTGCGGGGGCGTCCGGGGAGGCGTCGACGTACGCCATCACTGTCCGGCCGACATCCTCGAGCACGCGCACGTCGAGCTCGCTCCACGGGTGCGGCTGCAGATCGATCGCGCAGAAGGATCCGACCGCGTATCCCGAGGAGGTGACGAGCGGGATGCCGACGTACGCCACGAGCTCCACCTCGAGCTGGGCACGGACGTCGTCGAGGAGCGGATCGGCGCTTGCGTCCTCGAGCACGACCGGCTGTCCCGAGAGCACGACGCGCTGGCAGAACGAGCCGCCGGCGCCGACCGCTCCGCGCGATGACCAGTCGCCGTCGAGCCCGGCGGCGCTGACGAACGTCTGGCTAGCGGGTCGGACGAGCGTGAGGAGCGAGATCGGAACGTCGAGCAGCGAGGTGACGAGCGCAGTCACCCGGTCGAAGACGGCGCGGTCGGAGGGGCCGTCGAGCCGGATTCGCTCGAGGGCCTCGAGGCGCCCGGGGTCGTCGAGACCAGCGCCGACGGTGAGCGTTCCAGCGTCGTCCATCGGTCGGGAAACAGTAGCGGGCCGCGCTAGATTCCGTTTTGTGCCCGAGGGCGATTCGCTGCATCGCGCCGCGGCGCGGCTCCAGGCTCTCGTCGGGCAGCGGCTAGAGGTCGAGGCGCCGCATCCGCGGGCGCAGGCGACGGGAGTGGCGCCGCGGATCGACGGGCGCGTGCTCGACTCGGTCGAGGCGGTGGGCAAGAACCTGCTGCTCCGCTTCGAGGGCGGGGTCGTCGTGCGCAGCCACCTGCGCATGACGGGCCGCTGGCGGGTGGAGCCACGCGGCGCCCGGCGGGTGGGCTCGCCCTGGCTCGTTCTGCGCGGCGACGAGCTCGAGGCCGTGCTCTGGAACGGCCCCGTGCTCTCGCTCGACACGCGACCGGTGCGCGCGCTCGGGCCGGACGTGCTGGCGGACGAGTTCGACGTGGATGGGGCAGTCGCGCGGCTGCGCGGCGCGGGAGGGAGCCTGCTCGGCGAGGCCCTTCAGAGCCAGCGGCTCGTCGCCGGGATCGGGAACATGTGGATGGCGGAGGCGTTGTGGTCGATCCGCGTCTCGCCGTGGGTGCGCGTCGCGGACGTGGAAGACGAGACCCTGGCGGCGGCGGTCGAGGCGGCCCGGCGGCTGATGCGCGAGTCGCTTGCGACGGGCAGGCCGGGGCGGAACGTCTACCGGCGTGCCGGCCGGCCGTGCAGGCGCTGCGGCACGATCGTCCGCTCGCGCGGGCTGGGCGACGACAACCGCACCGCCTACTGGTGCCCCGGCTGCCAGGCAGGAGGCGGGCCGGCGGGGTCGTAACCGGATGGGTGGTTCGCGCTCCGCACCTGCACCTCACCCTGCGCGCCTTCTGTCTCGGCGCGTTCGTCTATCTCGGTCGGGCGCTGGAGGACGGCGAGGAGCTGCCCTTCTCCTTCGAGGAGCACGTCCAGCGCGGTGGCCCGGCCCTGTACGAGTACCGGCCGCTCGTGCGCTCCTTCATCGAGTCGCGGGCGCGGGAGCTCGCGGCGCGCGAGGACGCACGCCTCGCGCTCGACGAGCTGCTGCGCGAGCCGGCGGCGGCGATCTTCGCGCGCGCCCACGCCGGCCCGAAGCCGACCGAGGAGCAGGCCCTCTTCCGGACCGTCCTGCTCTCGCTGCTGATCTCGACCGCGGAGGCCTGCGGCGGCTTCGACTGGGACGACCGCGCCTTCGAGCGCGCGTACGACGAGCTCGGCCGCTCGCTCTTCGGGTCCTCGCGCGCCTACGCCGCCGTCGCGCCGCTCATCGGCCTCTCGGTGGTGACGCAGGTGGAGCTCGGCAACGGCCTGCGCGTGCGGGCGTCCGCGACCGGGGAGCTCGCGCAGCACTGGCCCGAGGCCCAGGGCCTGCTGCCGGCCGGCTTCGGCCGCGAGGTCGACCGCTACTGCGTGCTCGAGCTGGAGCGGGCGCTCGAGGCGGGGGAGGAGCCGCCGGACGCGCCCGCCGAGCTCGCCGACGCCGTGACCGCGCTGCGGCTCGCCACCGCCGCGCCCGTCTCCGCCGGTCCCGTCCTCTTCGAGCGGCTGGACTGGCGCCCGTTCGGGATCCGCCCGGTGCTGCCGATCGCGGCCACGCCGCCGCCCGGCGAGCCATCGCGTCTCGACGGCTTCCGCGGCACGCTCTCGAAGGAGCTGCTCGAGCGGCTCGCGCTCGCCGACGGCGACCCGGCGCTCGCCGAGGCGCTCGACCGCTGGGAGCTGTCCTTGTTCCAGAACGAGCCGTTCCGCACCGAGCAGCTGCGGGGCGCGCTCGCGGCGCTGCTCGGCGACACCTGGGAGCTGCGCACCGCGGTGCTGCTCGGCGACGACTCCGACGGCCGCCGAGCGCTCTACGAGCGGCTCCGTGAGCTCGCCGGGGGCGAGCCCGCCGGCGAGACGGCTGAGAACGCGGTGCGGCGGGCGCTCGTCGAGACCCTCCGGCACGGCGACCGCGGTGGGCTCGTGCGCTCGCTCGACGACGTCCTGCTCGGCCTGCGCTCGGCGCACGACCTCGCCCGCACCGCCTAGCTCGGCTGCGCCCGCCGCCGCACGGGACATAATCGCCTCGTGGCGGTCTCCCATTGGGACGAGCTTCCGTGGCAGCGCATGGAGCGCGGGCACATCGGAGGCGACTGGCAGAGCCTGACCGGAGACCGGTCGATCACGGTCGGTGTGAAGCGGATCAGGGTCGATCCCGGCAAGTGGTCGACACCGGCTCACGTCGAGATCTCCGAGGAGGAGATCTTCTACGTCCTCGAAGGCTCGGGGATCTCGTGGCAGGACGGTGCCTGCTACGACGTCCGTGCCGGTGACTGCCTCGTGCACACGGCGGGCACGGAGGCGCACACGCTCCGCGCCGGCACGGAGGGTCTGACGGTGCTCGCGTTCGGCGAGCGGCACACGAACAGAGGCGCGCGCCTGCCGCGCGCAGGGGTCTCCTGGGGCCTCGGCGCCTGGGTCCGAACCGGCGATCCGGAGGATCACCCCTGGAAGCTCGAAGCGGAGGCCGGAGAGCCCGAGGTCGGCGAACCGGCCGAGCGCCCGCGCTGGGTCGTCAACGTCGACGACGTCGAGGCGGAGCCGTGGGGTCGCGGGAGCGTCGAGGTCGTGGGCCGCGATCTCGGCATCGCCGCCGAGAGCGTCCGGACGGGGCTCAACCACCTCACCGTTCCTCCGGGCAAGCTGAACGCGCCGCCTCACTGCCACTCGGCCGAGGAAGAGATCTTCGTCGTCCTGGACGGCGAAGGGGAGCTCGAGCTCGTGCCGTCGCCGACGGCGTGGTCCGACGCCGTCACCGGCACGTTCCCGGTTCGCGCCGGCTCGACGGTCGCGCGACCCGCGGGCACGCGTGTCGGGCACTCCTTTCGTGCGGGCGCGGCGGGCCTGACGCTGCTCGCGTACGGGACACGCGATCCGGGCGACGTGGCCTACTACCCCCGGTCGGGGAACGTGAACCTGCGCGGCGTCGGCGTCATCTTCCGGCCCGAGTCCCTCGACTACTGGGACGGCGAGGACTGAGGCCGGGTGAAGGAATAGGCGACAGAGCCTTGAAAAGCGGGTGCACATGGGACTCATGCGCTTGCTTCCGCGGCCGAACGTTCGGCCCGATCCCCCCACCGAGGAGACCACGTTGCAGAGGGTGATCGTCTTCGCGAACCAGAAAGGCGGCGTTGCGAAGACCACGACGACGCTGAATCTCGGCGTCGCCTTCATGGAGCTCGGTCACCGGGTGCTGATCGTCGACCTCGACCCGCAGGGCAACCTGACGATGAGCCAGGGCATGAACCCGGACGCGATCGAGCGCTCGATGTTCGACGTGCTCGTCCACCGGCTGCCGATCTCGGAGATCATCCACAAGGCCGAGGTCGACGTCGCCGTCTCGTCGATCGACCTCGCCGGTGCCGAGCTGGCGCTCTCCGCGATGATCGGCCGCGAGCGCGCGCTCGAGAAGGCGCTGCTCGAGGTGCGCGACACCTACGACTACGTCCTCATCGACACGCCGCCCTCGCTCGGCCTGCTGACGATCAACGCGTTCGTCGCGGCCACCGGCGTGATCGTGCCGGTGCAGTGCGAGTACCTCTCCCTGCGCGGCCTCGTCCAGCTCGAGAACACGCTCGCGATGGTGCGCGAGAACCTGAACCCCGAGGTGAAGATCGAGGGGATCCTGCCGACGATGTTCGACAGCCGCACGCTCCACGCGCGCGAGGCGGTCGAGATCCTCGAGGAGAACTTCGGCGAGCTCGTCTACAAGACGCGGATCCGCAAGACGGTTCGCTACGCCGAGGCGCCGGTGAAAGGTGCGTCAGTCCTGAAGTACGATCCGTCCGGAACCGCCGCCGAGGCGTACCGCGACCTGGCAAAGGAGGTGCTCAGTGGCGCGAAATCGCGCGAGCATGCGTGAGGGCCCGCTCGCCGAGCTCTTCCGCGCGACCGAGGCCGCCCAGCGGCAGGCCGAGCAGGGCGAGAAGGCACCCGAGCAGCCCGCTGCGCCGGAGCCGGAGGCCGCGGCTGCGCCGCCGCCTGCCGCCGCTCCGCCGGAGGAGCCGCAGGAGAAGACCGTCGAGCACGTGCCCGACTTCGTGCGCGAGGAGCGGGCGAAGCCCGTCGCCGCCGCGCCGGCTCCCGCCGTGCCGAAAGAGGTTCCCGCACCGCCGCCGGTCACGGTCACCCCGGCGCCGCGCGTCGTCGCGCCCGAGCCCGTCCGCGAGCGCCCGTACGAGCCGCCCGTGAGCCTGCTCGAGACGATGCCCGAGCCCGCACCGAGGCTCGAGTACTCGACGCGCACCGACAGCTCCTCCTACCTCGCTGTGATCCGCGTCGTCGGCGTGGGCGGAGCCGGCCTGAACGCGGTCAACCGGATGATCGACGCCGGCATCTCGCAGGTCGAGTTCGTCGCGGTCAACACCGACATGCAGCAGCTCCAGATCTCGGACGCGCCGGTGAAGATCCACATCGGCCGCGAGCTCACGCAGGGCCTCGGCTCCGGGGCGGAGCCCGAGATCGGCCGCCGCGCCGCCGAGGACACCTACGACCAGATCAAGCACGCGCTCCGCGGCTCGGACATGGTCTTCGTGACCGCGGGCGAGGGCGGTGGCACCGGCACCGGTGCGGCGCCTGTCGTCGCCCGGATCGCGCGCGAGCTGGGTGCGCTCACGGTCGGCATCGTCACGACGCCGTTCCGCTTCGAGGGCTCGCGCCGCAAGACCTCCGCCGACCTCGGCGTCGAGGAGCTGCGCGCTGCCTGCGACACCGTGATCGTGATCCCGAACGACCGCCTGCTGGAGGTGCTCGACCGCTCGACCTCGATGCTCGACGCGTTCAAGATCGCCGACGACGTCCTGCGCCAGGGTGTGCAGGGGATCTGCGACCTGATCACGATGCCGGGCCTGATCAACCTCGACTTCGCCGACGTGCGCACGATCATGTCCGACGCGGGCTCGGCCCTGATGGGGATCGGCTTCGCCACGGGAGACGATCGCGCCAAGCAGGCTGCTGAGCGCGCGCTCCGCTCGCCGCTGATCGACACGGAGATCGTCGGCGCCCGCGGGATCCTGCTCTCGATCGCCGGCGGCGAGGATCTGACCCTGCTCGAGGTGAACGACGCGGCCGAGGCCGTGCGCGCCGCCGCGACCGACGACACGAACATCATCTTCGGCGCCACCGTCGACGAGCGTCTCGCCGGACAGGTCTGGGTCACGGTCGTCGCGACGGGCCTCGGCGGCACCCGCCGCCGCGCACCGGTCCCGGCGTTCTCGGGCTCGAGTAGCCCGTCACCGGCTCGCACCGAGGACCCGCTCGAGCCGCCGAGCTTCCTCCGCCGCTAGCTAGACGAGCGGGAGCACGACGGTCGCGCCGAACGCGGCGCCCAGGCCGAGGCAGGCCGTGGCACCGGCGGCTGCCATCGTCCAGCGCCGGGCTCCCGGCGTGCCGGAGGCCAGGAACAGCAGGCTCCCTGCGCCGAACGCGATGCTCGTCACCGTCTCGACCGCGCTGAACGCGATCCCTGCCGACATCGCCGCGCCGGAGGCAGTCCCGTGCGCATGCAACGCGAACGCGACCGCGGCGCTCGCGATGCCGATGTTGCCGGGGGTGAGCGGAAGGATCCCCGCGAGGTCGAGTGCGGGCACGACGAGGAGTGCCGCGAGCAGCGGGCGCTCGACGCCGAAGGCGGCGGCGATCGCTGTCGCGGCGCCGACGCGTGCGGCTGCGGCCACGCCGACCCAGCCGATCAGCTGCGCCGCGGCGCGCGGGCAGCGTCCGAGCACGCGGAAGGCGTCGAGAACATGAGCGACGCGGGCGTTCGGCTGCCGGTTGCGTGAGAGCACGGCCACCGTGATCGCGACTGCGACCGCGAGCGCGATCAGCGCCAGCGGCCAGCACGGGCAGCACGCCGCTCGCGGCAGCGAACGTGAGCAGCACCGCCAGCCAGATCGAGCGCGCCGCGCCGATCGAGGCGGCGACGCCGCCGGTCGTCCACAGCCGGCCCTCGCCGTGGAGCACGCGGGCGTAGAGCCCGAAGCGCACGGCACTGCCGAGCTTGGCCGGCGCAAACGCGTTCACGAGCGAGCCGACGCCGTAACGGGCACTCGCGTCGGCCCGGCCGAGGTCGCCGCCGCAGCGCCTGAGCGCGGAATGCCACGCGCAGCCCGATGCCGCCAGCGCGGTCGCGAACGAGAGGGCGGCCAGCCAGAGCCAGGCGGGGCTCGCGACGAGCAGGCCGTGGAAGGCCTCGCTCACCTGGTCGCCGAGCAGCTGCGGCGTTGTCGCCACGACGAGGAGGGCGGCCAGCGTTCCGAGGGACAGGAACAGGTGGCGCTTGCGAAGATCGAAGATGGGGGGCATCGGGTGTGAACGCTCCGGGGTCGAGATCGGGTGCTGACCTGTTATCGGCAGGAAGTCCCGGTTTACGCTCCCTAGATGAGGGCAGCGATTGCAGCCGGGCATCCGATCACGGCCGAAGCTGGATCCAGAGTACTCGCAAAAGGCGGGAATGCCGTCGACGCCTGCGTGGCCGCCGCCTTCGCGGCGTTCGTCGCCGAGCCGCCCTTGACGGGGCCGGCGGGCGGCGGCTTCTTCCTCGACGTACGTCGACGGCGAGCCGCTCCTGCTCGACTGCTTCTTCGCCGTCCCGTCGCGCCCGCTCGCGGAGATGGACGAGATCGTGATCGACTTCGGGGACGCGTCCACGCAGGTGTTCCAGGTCGGTGAGGCGTCGGTCGCCGTGCCCGGGCTCGTCGCCGGTCTCGAAGCTGCCCACGACCGGTACGGGAGCCTCGACTGGGCCGAGCTCGTCGAGCCCGCGATCGAGCTCGCGCGCGCCGGCCTCGACGTGAACGAGGCGCAAGCGTTCCTCCACCTGATCCTGGCCGGCATCCTCCAGCACGACGAAGGCGGCCGGCGCATGTTCGGCGACCCGGCCCGGGTCGTCACGAGCGACCTCGTCCCGACCCTCGAGGGCCTGCGCGACCGGAAAGCCGCGGCCGTCGCCGAGCTGCTGCCCGAGCTCGCCGACGACCTGGCCGCCTACCGAGTCGTCGAGCGCGAGCCGGTCCGCACGTCGTTCCGCGGAGACGACGTCCTCGCGACGCCCGCGCCCTCCCGCGGCGGCGGCATCGTCGCCGCGGCGCTCGAACGGCTCGAGCACGCGACGAGCCTCGGCGACCGCGCCGCCGCGCTGCGCGACGCCTACGCGACCGCTCCCCCCGCCCGCATGGCCGGCACGACCCACATCTCGGTGATCGACGCCGCCGGCAACGCCGCCGCGCTCTCCTCGACGCTGGGCTCGGGCTCCGGGGTCTTCCGCGCGGGTGCGCAGCTGAACAACATGCTCGGCGAGCGGGACGTGATCGGCCACGCCGAGCTCCAGCCGGGAGCCCGGCTCGCGAGCATGATGACTCCGACGCTCGTGCTCGAGGACGAGCGGCCGCGGCTCGCGCTCGGCAGCGCCGGGTCGGTGAGGCTCGCCGGGGCGATTGCGCAGGTCGCCGACGCGGTGCTCCGCGGCGTGCCCCTCGCCGCCGCGATCGACGCACCGCGGCTCCACGTCGACGGCGACGTCCTCCATCTGGAGGGCGGCTACCCCGACGAGCCGCCGAGCGGGTGGGAGGTCGTCCGCTGGGCCGGCCGCAACCTCTACTTCGGCGGCGTCTCCGCCGTCGAGCGCGCCGCGGACGGCACCTTCGCCGCAGCAGGCGATCCGCGCCGGGGTGGTCACGGGATCGTCGTCCCGTGATCGAGATCCGGCCCGCCCGCGCCGACGACGCGGCCGCGCTCGTCGAGCTGGGCACGGCGATCGGGGCGGAGGAGGGCGCCTGGCTGCTGACGAGCGCCGGCTGGCGCAGCGTCTCCGACGAGCGCAGGTACCTGCGCGCACTCAAGCGCTTCCCGGACGCTGCGGTCTACGTCGCCGAGGAGGAGGACGGCGAGCTCGTCGGCCGGCTCTCGCTCGCGCGCGACCCCCATCCCTCCAGCCACCACGTCGCCGACCTCGGCCTGATGGTGGCTGCGAGCCACCGCCGCCAGGGTGTGGGCCGGATGCTGCTGGAGCAGGCGGTGGCGTGGGCACGGGGCGCCGAGGTCAGCAAGCTCGAGCTGCACGTCTTCCCCTGGAACGAGCCCGCGATCCGCCTCTACGAGACGTTCGGCTTCGAGCGCGAAGGACTTCGCCGAGACCACTACCGGCGTGACGGGGAGTACGTGGATGCGATCCTGATGGCGTACCGCCTGTCTCCTCTCACGAGCTAACGACTTCACCGTGCCCGACGAACGGCAACGCCTGTGTGTCACCTTCGTCTCGAAGGTGTGAAATTTCGACTCACAAAGGAGCCTGTAAATGCCCGAGTTCACCGAGTACGAGACCGGCACTCCCTGCTGGATCGACGTCACGAGCCCCGACCTCGACGCGACGATCGCGTTCTACTCGGGCCTCTTCGGCTGGGAGGCCGACCGCGACCCGCGCCCCGAGGCCGGCGGCTACACGATGTTCAGCCTGAAGGGGAAGCACGTCGCGGCCGCGAGCCCGCCGCAGCAGGAGGACACGCCGCCGTTCTGGACGACCTACCTCGCGAGCGCCGACGTCGACGACACGGCCGCACGCGTGCGCGAGGCGGGCGGGACCGTGCTCGCAGATCCCTTCGACGTCTTCGAGGCCGGCCGGATGACGATCGCGGTCGATCCCACGGGCGCCGCCTTCGGCGTCTGGCAGGCCGACCAGCACATCGGCGCCCAGCTCGCGAACGAGCCGGGAACGCTCAGCTGGAACGAGTGCCGGACGCCCGACGCGGCCGCCGCCGAGCAGTTCTACCGCGCCGTCTTCGACTACAGCGTCACCGCGACGCCGATGGGCCAGGACGAGCCGTACCGCGTGCTGGAGGTCGGCGGCAAGGGCATCGCGGGCCTGATGCAGTGGGCCGACGGCCCGCCGAGCTGGGCGACGACCTTCAACGTCGCCGACGCCGACGGGAGCTGTGCGCGAGCCGAGGAGCTCGGCGCGCGCGTGGTGCACGAGCCGTTCGACATACCGTCGATCGGTCGCTACGCCGCACTCGAGGACCCCGTCGGCGCCGGCTTCGGCGTGATCCAGGACCCGCCGAGCTAGCAGGACGACGGTGGACGAGCGACTGATCGCGGGGCGCTATGCGCTGAACGAGCCGCTCGGCGGCTCGAGCTGGCGGGCGACCGACACCGAGCTCGGGCGGGAGGTGGTCGTGCGGCTCGGCGCGTCCGGCGCGACGGGGGCTGCGTTGCTCTCGCACCCGAGCATCGCGCGCGTCTTCGACCACGGAGAGGCCGACGGCGAGCAGTTCGTGGTGCGGGAGTACCTGCCCGGCGGATCGCTGGAGGAGCGCGGAGCGGCCTCTCTCTCGGAGGACGCCGCCCAGGTCGCCGCGAGTGACGTCGCGGCCGCTCTGGCCTATGCGCACGGGCAGGGCGTCGCGCACGGCGCGCTCAGCGAGGCGAACGTCCTCTTCGACGCGGAGGACCGTGCGAAGGTGGCCGACTTCACCGCCGAGGGCGAGCCGCAGGACGACGTGCTGGCGTTCGGCGCGATCCTGCAGTCGCTGGCGACCGCCGCGCCGGCGCTCGGCCCGGTCGCCGCCGCTGCGCTCGCCGGCGAGCTCGACAGCTCCGAGCTGGCCGCACGGCTCGACGACATCCGCCCGGTCGCCGTCGTCGGCCGAGCCGACGACGGTGATCGCAGCGCCTCGCGCGGCGCCGCCGGAGCCGACGCCTGCTGGCCGACGGCGCGTCGTCGCGGCCGTCGCGATCGCCGCGTTCCTGCTGGTCGCGGGCCTGGGCGCGGCGTACTTCGCGACCTCCGACGGCTCGGACACGACCGATCCCACCACGGAGTCGACGTCAGGTCCGACCACGGGCGAATCGACGGAGGAGGAGACCGAGGCGCCTCCGCCGACCACGACCGCCGACACCACCGACGCGACCACCACCGGCACGACCACCGCGGGCACGAGCACCGAGCAGACGACGACGGCGCCGCCCGCGACGACGACGGAGCCGCCGCCCACGACGACCGAGCCTCCGGCCACGACCGAGCCGCCGCCCGCGACGACGACCGAGCCGCCGCCGACGACCACCGAGCCGCCGCCGCCGACGACGACCGAGGAGCCACCGCCGACGACGACGGAGGCGACGACGACCGAGGCCGGGTAGGCGGTCGGTGGACGAGGTGAGCGCGGCGGTGGTGGCGACGGAGGTCGAGCAGGCGCCCGACCGGTTGGCCTTGAGCGCGTTCGCCGGCGCCGTCGTGATCGGCGGCTCGAACTACGTCGCGATCCGCTACAGCAACCGCGAGCTCGATCCGATCTGGGGCGCCGGCCTCCGCTTTGCGGGCGCGGCGGTCGTCTTCGGCGTGCTCTTCGTGGCCCTGCGGCTGTCCTTCCCGCGTGGGCGCGCGCTCGCCCTGATCGTCGTTTACGGGTTGCTCGCATTCGCCGCCGCGTACGGCTGTATGTATTTGGCGATGCAGGAGGTGACGGCCGGCGTGGCCGCCGTCGTGGTCTCGATCGGCCCGCTCTTGACGCTGCTGCTCGCCGTCGCACATCGGATGGAGCACCTCGACGCCCGCGCCCTCGCCGGCTCGGTGATCGCGTTCGGCGGCTCGGCGCTGGTCTTCTTCCAGCCCGGGTCGACGGATTTCGGCCTCGGCTCCTTCGCCCTACTCGGCGTCGCCGCGCTCTGCGCGTCCGAGGCGTTCGTCGTCTCGAAGCTCGTCGGCCGCGAGCACCCGGTGGCGATGAACTTCGTCGGCATGAGCGCGGGCGCGGCGGTGCTGCTCGTCGTGTCGGCGGCGGCCGGCGAGAGCCTGGTGCTACCCGCCGAAGGCGAGACCCAGCTCGCGCTCGCCTACCTCGTCGCCGCCACGGTCGGCCTCTTCCTGCTCGTGCTGGTCGTGGTGCAGCGCTGGACGGCCTCGTCGACGGCGTACATCTTCGTGACGATGCCCGTCGTCGCGATCGCCCTCGGCGCCCTGGTCGCGGACGAGGAGATCACCGTGACCACGGTCGTCGGCGGCGCGATCGTCTGCGCCGGTGTCTACCTCGGGGCGCTTGCGCGCCGCTCGTAGGTTGCATCAGGGATGCGGTTTTCAAGACCGCAGGCATTCTCTGTTGCGGCACGCTCAGACCGGCGGCGTCCGAACGGGTTGGAAGATGTCCAGGAACGAACGGCGACCGGTTCATCGGCAACTCTTAGCGGGTGTACTTGCAGCATGATCGCCTCCAGCCTCTCGCCGTCCGACGTCACGGCCTTCCTGGCCTGCGAGCACCTGACGACGCTCTCGCTGCGCCACGCGCGCGGGGAGCTCGCGAAGCCCGAGGTCGAGAACGAGCAGGCCGAGCTGATCTTCCGCAAGGGGCTCGAGCACGAGCGCGCCTACCTCGAGCAGCTCCGCGCCGAGGGCAACACCATCCTCGAGCTCCCCGACCCCGAAGGCGACTACGACGCAGCCGCCCGCGTCACCGCCGAGGCGATCAAGAGCCGCCGAGCACGACGTCATCTACCAGGGCGTCCTCGCCCACGAGAGCTGGCGCGGCGTCGCCGACTTCCTGATGAAGCAGCCGGACGGCACCTACGAGGCGCTCGACACCAAGCTCGCGCGCTCCGCGAAGCCCGCCTACATCCTCCAGCTCCTCTTCTACAACGAGCAGCTCGCGCGCATCCAGGGCCGCGAGCCCGAGCGCATCCACGTGCTGCTCGGGAACGGCACGCAAGCCACCTTCAGACCCGGCGAGTTCGCCGCCTACTACCGGCGCGTCCGCTCGCGGCTCGAGCGCTTCGTCGCCGACCCGCCGCCCACCGAGCCCTACCCGGTCGACCACTGCTCGATCTGCGACTTCAAGCCGATCTGCGACGCCTACTGGGACTCCGTCGACCACCTCTCCCGCGTCGCCGGGGTCTACCGGTCGCAGATCGAGCGGCTGGAAGCCGCCGGGATCACGACGCTCGCCGCCCTCGGGCGCTCGCCCGCCGAGCCCGTGCCGGCCGGGATCAGCGCCGACTCGTGGTCGAAGAACCGCGAGCAGGCCGAGCTCCAGCTGCACGCGCGTGAGACCGGCGTCGACGCGTTCAAGCTTCTCCAACCGCAGCCCGAAGCCGGCTTCTCGCTTCTGCCCGACCCCTCGCCCGGCGACCTCTTCTTCGACTTCGAGGGCAACCCGTTCTGGGACGCCGACGGCTCGCTCGAGTACCTCTGGGGGATCCTCGACGTCGACGGCAACTTCACGCCGCTCCACGCGCACGACCACGAGACCGAGCGGCTCGCGTTCGAGCAGTTCGTCGACCTCGTCCACGAGCGCCTCGCGCGTTTCCCCGACCTGCACGTCTACCACTACGCGCCCTACGAGATCACCGCGCTCAAGCGCCTGATGGGCCGCTACGGCACCCGCGAGCGCGAGCTCGACGACCTGCTCCGCCGCGAGGTCTTCGTCGACCTCTACCGCGTCGTCCGCAACGCCGTTCGCGTCTCGCGGCCCGGCTACGGGCTGAAGGAGCTCGAGGCCTTCCTCGACTTCGAGCGCCAGGCGGAGGTGAAGGACGGCGGCGCCTCGATCGTGATCTTCGAGCAGTGGATGCAGACCGGCGAGCAGGCGCTGCTCGACCAGATCGACGCCTACAACAAAGAGGACTGCATCGCGACGCGGCTGCTGCGCGACTGGCTGCTCGAGCGGCGCGCCGAGGCGCTGGCGCAGTTCGGGCCGTTCCCGCCGCCCGAGCCGAAGGAGGCGAAGCCGCTCCCGGAGGTGAAGGAGGTTCGCGCCGAGCTGCGCACGCAGCTGCTCGACGCCGGGGAGGAGCTCGCCGCGCAGCTGCTCGACTACCACGACCGCGAGCGCAAGCCGGTCTGGTGGGCCTACTTCGACCGCATCGAGATGACGCCGGAGGAGCTGCTCGAGGATCCCGAGGCGATCGCCGGCCTGACCGTCGCCGGAGAGCCGACGCGCGTCGACCGCTCCTGGGCGTACACGCTCAGCTTCCCGCCGCAGGAGCACAAGATCCGCGAAGGGCAGCAGACCGTCGATCGAGCCACGCTCAAGTCGCCGGGAGCGATCACGGACGTCGACCGAGACGAACGGCGGCTCACGCTCAAGCGCGGACGCAGCTTCGACGACGTCGACCTGCCCGAGTCGATCCTTCCGAAGAGCGCGTTCAACACGCCCGAGCAGGAGGAGGCGCTCATGCGGCTCGGCCGCTCGCTCCTCGCCGGCGACCGCCGCTACCCCGCGGCCGAGTCGATCCTTCGCCGCGAGCCGTTCGACCGCTCCGTTCAGACCTCCGATCTCGACGAGATGAAGGAGCTCGTGCTCTCGCTGAACGAGCGTCACCTCGTGATCCAGGGGCCGCCCGGCTCCGGGAAGACGTGGACGTCGGGACGGCTGATCGCCCACCTGATCGCGAACGGCAAGTCGGTCGGCGTCGCGTCGACGAGCCACAAGGCGATCCACAACCTGCTCGACGCCGTGGTCGAGGCGGCGGCGGAGCTCGGAATCGCCTTCGACGGGCGCAAGAAGGCGAGCGCCGGCAACCCGGAGTCCTACTACGGCCGCGACGCGGTCAAGGACGTCGAGCATGCCGACGAGTGCGTCGGCGCCGACCTCGCCGCCGGCACGTCCTGGCTCTTCGCGCGCGAGAACCAGCAGGTCGACTACCTCTTCGTCGACGAGGCCGGGCAGGTCTCGCTCGCAGACGCGCTCGCGATGGGGACGGCGGCGCGGAACGTCGTGCTCGTCGGCGACCCGCAGCAGCTCGACCAGGTGATCCAGGGGACGCACCCCGCCGGCAGCGGCGCGTCGGTGCTGCGGCACCTGCTCGGCGGCGACGCGACGGTCCCGCCCGACCGCGGCCTCTTCCTCGAACGCACCTACCGCCTCCACCCGGACGTCTGCGGCTACATCTCGGAGGAGTTCTACGAGGGCCGGCTGGAGCCGGCGCCGGTCGCGGCGGGACGGACGACGCCGCTCGGGACAGGCCTCCGGTACCTCGCCGTCGAGCACGAGGGCCACCGTCAGGAGTCGGCGGAAGAGGTCGCGGTCGTGTGCGCGGAGGTCGAGCGTCTCCGCGCGCACGGAATCGAGGACGTGATCGTCGTCGCCGCCTACAACGCGCAGGTGAACGCGCTGCGGGAGGCGCTGCCGGCTTCCGTGCGCGTGGGCACCGTGGACAAGTTCCAGGGCCAGGAGGCGCTCGTCGTGCTCTACTCGATGGCCAGCTCGAGCGGGGAGGACGTCCCGCGCGGGCTCGAGTTCCTGCTCTCGCGCAACCGGCTCAACGTGGCCATCTCGCGCGCGCAGTGCCTCGCGTACCTGGTCGCGAGCCCGCGGCTGCTGGAGGTCAACTGCCGCTCGATCCCGCAGATGCGGCTCGCGAACGCGCTCTGCAGGTTTGTGGAACTGTCAGCAGCGCCATAGTCCGCGCGAGGAGGATCCGATGTACGCGAGCGTGACGACGACCCGCGGGTCGACCGAGAACATGGCCGAGATCGCCGAGATGGTCGGCGAGACGATGATCGACTGGCTCCGCGACATCGAAGGCTTCGGAGGCCTCCTGATGCTCAGCAACGAGGAGCTGGGGGTCACACAGGTGATCGCGCTCTGGGAGAGCGAGGAGGTGGCCGAGCACCATCGGGTCGCCCGGATGGCGCTGCGCGACAAGGTCACCGCGACCGTCGAAGCCGAGGTGGTGGAGACAGTTCCGTACGCGGTCACGTTCGCCCACCTGCGGGGCACGCCGCTTTCCGGCCAGTAAAGGCCGAGCCTCAGCTGTGGCTGAGCTTCAGGCCGTCCGAGCGGAGGTCGTTGCGCAGCTGCTGCGACGTCATGCGGTCGCTGCGGTCGCGCGACTTCTCCAGCTTCGAGGCGTACTTCGTCGCCAGCCGCCTGTAGCTCGACGTGACCTCGGCGATCTGCTCGATCAGCGCCTCGTCGCCGCCCGCGAGGGTCGTCACGTACTCGAGCGAGGGCGCGCGCATCGACTCGTCACCGCTCGTGGCCGCCCGCGGCCGCACGTACCAGCGCAGCCGGCCGCGGCCCTCGTCGTACTCGAGCCACGCCACCGGCGTGTCGCCGCCGAACGGCGACGCCGGGTCGTAGAGGGCTGCAACCTCGTTCGTGCCGGATTCGGGCTCGCGCACCTCGAGACGTGGACCGTCGCTCATCTACCGAGATTACCGAGCCGACACCCAGGCGGGGGAGGGACGGGCCGCGAACTGTTGCTACGGTGTGCCCACGGCGCCATCCGGCTCCGTGGAGATCTGGCTCTTCGTTCCTCCCGCTGAGGGTTGTCCGAGGCAGTTGCGTCTCAGACAAATCAAAACTCAGTAGGAGTAGAACAATGTCCAAGTCCTTTCAGGAGCTCGGCGTCAGCGCGCCTGTCGCCACCGTGCTCCAGAAGCAGGGGATCACGCATCCCTTTGCAATCCAACATCTCGTCCTCCCGGACGCACTCGCCGGTCTCGACATCCTTGCGGAGTCGCCGACCGGCTCCGGGAAGACACTCGCCTTCGGCCTGCCGCTCGTCGAGCGCACGGCCGGCTCGAACGCCCGCCCCGGCGCGCTCGTGCTCGTCCCGACCCGCGAGCTCGCGCTCCAGGTCGCGGCCGACCTGCAGCCGCTCGCGGCCGTCAAGGGGCTCAAGGTGGTCACCGTCTACGGCGGCGCCCCGATCGGCGCGCAGATCAGCAAGGCGCGCAACGCGCACATCCTCGTCGCCACGCCGGGCCGGCTCTTCGACCTGATCGAGCGCCGGGCCGTGAAGCTGAACGACGTCCGCGTGCTCGTCCTCGACGAGGCCGACCGGATGCTCGACATGGGCTTCAAGCCCCAGGTCGACCGCATCCTCCGCGGCGTGCCGGAGAACCGGCAGACGATGCTCTTCAGCGCCACCTTCGACGGCGCCGTCGCCGAGCTCGCCCGCGCCTACACCGTCAACGCCTCGCACGTGCGCGGCGCCCTGCCGGCCGAGGCCGAGCGTGGCGAGATCGAGCACGCCTTCGTCGCGGTCACCTCGGAGGACAAGCTGGAGCGGCTCGTCGAGCAGCTCCGGGCCGAGCGCGGCCTCGCGCTCGTCTTCGTGCGGACGAAGCACGGCGCCGACAAGCTCGCGCGGAAGCTCGAGCGCCAGCACCGGATCCCGACCGTCGCGATGCACGGCAACCTCTCGCAGAACCAGCGTGAGCGCGCCCTGAAGCAGTTCGAGTCGGGTCGCGTCTCGACGCTCGTCGCCACCGACGTCGCCGCCCGCGGCCTCGACGTGGACGACATCACGCACGTGATCAACTTCGACCCGCCGCACGGCGACGACGACTACGTGCACCGGATCGGCCGCACCGGCCGCGCCGGACGCAGCGGCAACGGCGTCACGCTCGTGCTCCCGGAGCAGCGGAACGACGTCGGCCGGCTCGCCACGCGACTCGGCCACGGCGAGCAGTTCGCCGCCTCCGGGATGACGGTCTCGACGCGGCCGGCACGCTCGGCCGGCTCGGGCTCCGGCTCTGGGCAGCGCCGCCGGCGCCGCCGCTAGAACCGGCGGTCGTACACTCGGGCGCGTGCACCTCGACGCGCTCATTGCCCTTGAGTTCCCCGTCGTCGCCGAGCGATTGGCGGGATCGACTCAGACGCCCCACGGCGCCGAGCTCGCACGCGAGCTCGCGCCGTCGGGCGACCCGCACGAGGTCGGGCGGCGGCAAGCCCTGACGTCCGAGGCGGTCGCGCTGCTCGACATCGCGGAGGAGCCGCCGCTGCACGGGATCCACGACGTGCGAGAGGCCGCCGCGCATGCCGGACGCGGCGGCACGCTCACCGTGGAGCCACTCGGACGGATCGGCGCATCCATCGCCGGCGGCCTCCGCGCCCGCGCCGCGCTCGACGAGCACCGCGAGCTCGCGCCGCTGCTGCGCGAGATTGCCGAGGCGATCGAGCGGACTCTCGCCGCGGTCGAGGAGCAGATCTCCCGCTGCGTCGAGGACGACGGCTCCGACCTGCGCGACAACGCCTCGCCGCGCCTGCGCAAGCTGCGCCGCGAGCTGCGCGACGGCCGCCAGCGCGTCGCCGACGAGCTGCGCCGGCTCGCCCGCTCGCCCAGCCTCGCCGAGCACCTGCAGGAGGATTTCGTCGCCATGCGCGGCGGCCGGCCCGTGCTCGCGGTCAAGGCGAGCTCGCGCTCGAGCGTGAAGGGGATCGTCCACGACGCCTCCGGCTCGGGGCAGACGCTCTTCGTGGAGCCGTTCGAGGTCGTCGAGCTCTCCAACCGCCAGTCGGAGGCGATCGCGGAGGAGCGCGAGGAGGTGGAGCGGATCCTGCGCGAGCTGTCGGTCGCCGTCGGCGAGCGGGCCGACGCGCTCACGGCGCTCGTCGAGGCGACGGGCGCGATCGACCTCGCCGTCGCGTGCGGCACGCTCTCGCGCCGCTGGCGCGGCGCGCCGGTGCGGGTCTCCGACGAGGTGCGCCTGGTCGACGCCCGGCATCCGCTGCTCGATCCCGGGACCGCGGTGCCGATCGACCTCGACCTCGGCGACCTGCGCGCGCTCGTCATCAGCGGGCCGAACACGGGCGGCAAGACGGTGGCGCTGAAGACGCTCGGCCTCGCGGCGCTGCTGCACCAGTCTGGCCTGCGCCCGCCGGCCGAGACCGCCGCGCTGCCCGTCTTCGACGAGGTGCTCGCCGACATCGGCGACCCGCAGTCGATCGAGATGAGCCTCTCGACCTTCTCCGGTCACGTCTCGAACCTGATCGCGATCCTGCGCGCGGCGACGCCGCGGTCGCTCGTGCTCGTGGACGAGCTCGCCTCCGGCACCGACCCGGCCGAGGGCTCCGCCCTGGCGCAGGCGCTGCTGACGCGGCTCACGCGCCAGGCGCGGCTGACGGTCGTGACGACGCACTACCCCGAGCTGAAGGAGTGGGCGAGCGCGACCGACGGCGCCGCCAACGCCGCGACCGGGATCGACCCGGAGACGCACGAGCCGCTCTACCGGATCGCGCTGGGCCGCCCGGGCACGTCGCACGCGCTCCAGACGGCCGAGCGGCTCGGGCTCGACGAGGCGGTCGTGCGCGACGCACGCGACCGCGTCGCGCCGGAGCGGCTGCGCGTCGCAGAGCTGCTCGCCGAGGCGGAGGCGGCCGAGCGCGCGGCGACCGACGAGCGCGAGGCGGCGGAGACCGCGCGTGCGGAGATGGAGCGCCAGCGCGCGCAGGCCCAGGAGCGCGAGGCGGAGCTGGAGGCGGAGATCGCGAAGGTGCGCGCCTCGGCGGACCGCGAGCGCGAGGCCGCGGCGGCGGCGGCCCAGCGGGACCTCGGCGAGGCCCGGGCCGAGCTCGACGCGCTGCGGAAGGAGATCCGCGCCGCGCGCCGCCGTCACAAGGAGACGCGCCGCGCACCGGAGGCCGAGCGGGAGCGCGACCGCCGCCTCGGCGCCGCGTCCGTGCGCGCGTCGCGTGCGGAGGAGAAGCTGCGCACGCTCGACCAGCCGCTGGAGCTGCTGGCGCCGCTCGCGGTGGGCGACCCCGTCGAGGAGCCCGCGATCGGCGTCCGCGGCACGATCGCGGCGATCGACGGCGACGAGGCCGAGGTGGTCGGCTCCGGCGGCCACCGCGTGCGGATCGCGCTCGCGCGCCTGCGACCCGACGCGCACGGCCGCGGACGCGAGGTCGAGGAGCCGGCGGTGCGCGTGCTCGCGGCCGCGCGCGGGGACGTCTCGGACGAGCTCGACGTGCGCGGGCAGACGGCACAGGAGGCGCGCGAGGCGGTGCGATCTTTCGTCGACGCAGCCTCGCTCGCGGGGCTGCCGACGGTTCGCGTCGTGCACGGCCGCGGCACCGGCGCGGTGCGCAAGGCCGTCCGGGACGAGCTCGCCAAGCATCCCCTCGTCGGCGCGACCGAGAGCGACTCGGCCGACGGGGCCACCGTCGCCGACCTCTCGGCCTGATGCCGCAGCGCTACATCGGCCGGGCGAACGTCCGCAAGCGGCTCGAGCGCCTCGACGGCACGCCGGGCCGGACGGTGTACGCCGGCGGGGAGGCGCGGATCGAGGCCGAGGGCGAGACGATCGTGGCGCGGCCGCCGTTCGGGCTCGGGCACGAGGGCGAGTACGACATGGTCCGCCTCTCGCCGCTGCTGGAGGAGATCGAGCGGGATCACCTCGTCGCGGCGCTGCTCGTGCGGCTCGGCGGCTACGCCGTGGGCGTCTTCGAGGGCGAGCAGCTGGTCGCGTCGAAGGTCGGCTCGCGCTTCGTCAAGAACCGGCACAAGAAGGGCGGCTCCTCGTCGAACCGCTTCCGCCGCCGGCGCGAGGAGCAGGTGAACGACCTCGTGCGCGAGGCCGCCGAGGTGGCGGCACGGGTTCTCGGCCCCTGGCAGGGCCGCGCCGAGTTCGTCGCGCTCGGCGGCGACCGCGCCGCGATCGACGGGGTCCTGGCCGAGCGGGCCGAGCTCGGGTGGCTGAGGGAGCGCGCGCTCGCGCGCTTCTTCACCGTCCCGGAGCCGCGGCTGCGCGTGCTGGAGCAGCTGCCGTACGAGCTCTACGCGGTGGGGATGGAGATCGAGGAGCGCTAGGACGCTGGCGCCGCGTCCTGCGGCTCCCAGCCGAGCAGCTTGCGCGCGTGCTCGAGGTCCCAGAAGCGGCCTGCGTTCGCGGAGACGCCGTACACGACCGCCCACGTCACGTCCTCGCTGTCCAGGCAGGTCGCGATCAGCTCCGCGCAGTCGCGCTTGCTCAGCCAGACGGCGCGCATGCGTGCGTGCTTGCCCTCGTCGTCGAGGTCGAGCAGCGGGTTCGAGCTCGGCTGCGTGGGATCGTCCTTTTCGCGCACCGCGCCGATGCGCAGGTTGAAGACGCTGAGGCCGTGACGCTCGTGGTAGAGCCGGCCGAGCGCCTCGCCGTAGACCTTCGAGACGCCGTAGAGCGAGTCGGGGCGAAGCTCGGACGTGTGGTCGACGACGCGCGCGTCGTCAGGCGAGTAGATCTGCGGCGCGCCCTCCACCTCGACCATCCCGACGGTGTGGTTCGACGAGGCGAAGACGATCCGCCCGACACCCGCGAGCCGCGCCGCCTCGTAGACGTTGTAGGTGCCGACGAGGTTGTTCTGCAGCACCTCCTCCCACGGCGTCTCGATCGCCGCCGAGGCCGCCAGGTGGACGACGGCGTCGACGCCCTCGAAGGCGGGGCGGATCGCGTCCAGCTCGGCGATGTCGGCCACGTGGCTCGGGAACGGCTGCGGCGCCCGCGTCAGCGACGTGAGCTCGTAGCGGTTGCCGAGGTGCTCGCGCACGGCGGTCCCGATCGTTCCCTCGGCACCGGTGACGAGGACGCGCCGCGCGGCAGGCGTCACCGGTCGCCCTCGAAGGCCGCGTAGGCCGGGAGCAGCACGTCGGCGAGGTCGTTGCCGCCCACCCGCACGCCGCTCGGGCCGAGCCGCTTCAGCACCGCTCCCACCGGGAGCGGGCGCAGCGGCCGCGCAGGCGGCAGCGTCCCGGCGAGCCACGGGTCGTCGCCGAGCTCGAGCGGCGCCACCTCCGGCTCGACCTCGGCCTCGCTCTCCGCCGCGCCGCAGCCGCGCCAGCGCAGGAGCAGCGACGGATCGCGGTCGATCTCCTGCGCGACGGCGTAGGCGAGCGCGGCCACGTGCTCGCAGGTGCCGCCGCCGGTCGCAGGTGCAGGTGCGGCTGATCGCCTCGCGGCGCGGGACGAGCGGCGCGTCCCAGTCGACCGTCAGCAGATGCTCGAGGTGCACGGACTGCTCGCGCCCGCTCACGCCCGCCTCGAGCGGCCGGTTGCCGCGCGCGAACCGCGCCACCGCCGTCCAGATGCGCGGCGACACGGGCGCGCGCCGACACGGACACGGCGCAGGAGCCGACGCGCGCGGAGACCTTCCCGGCCACGATCTCGAGCTCGTGCACCTCATCGGCGCCGACGAGCGCGCGTCCCGCGTTCCGCGACCGACGAGCCCTCGTCGGGCACGAGCGCGCTCGCGAAGAGCCGCGCCCACGGCCCGCGTCCGATCCGCTCCGGTGCTCATGCGGCCGCCTCCACCGCATCCGGGGCGAGCGCGACGGCTGCCCGGATCGCGCCGAGGTCGAGGTCGCCGAGCCAGTCCTCGGAGCCGCCGGCGATCACCTTGGCGGCGAGCTCCCGCTTCGAGTCCAGGAGCTGGTCGATCCGCTCCTCGAGCGTCCCGGTACAGATCAGGCTCGTGACGAAGACCGGCTTGCGCTGGCCGAAGCGGTAGGCGCGGTCGGTGGCCTGCTGCTCGACGGCCGGATTCCACCAGCGGTCGAAGTGGAAGACGTGGTTCGCGGCGGGCAGGTTGAGGCCGCGGCCGCCCGCGCGGATCGAGACCACGAGCACCGATCGGGCCGCCCTCCGACGCGAACGCCGCCAGCAGCTCGTCGCGCTGCCGCGCGCTCAGCCGGCCGTGGAAGAAGCCGACGTCACGGCCGAGCCGCTCCGCGAGGTGGGTCACGAGCCGGTCGAAGCCCGGGTACTGCGTGAAGACGAGCGCCTTGTCCTCGCGCGGCATCTCCTCCAGCAGCGCGACGAGGCGCTCCAGCTTGCCCGAGCGGCCGTCCAGCGGCCGACCGGTCGGGAGCACGGTCTCGGGGTGGTTGCAGACCTGCTTCAGCTGCCCGAGCATCGCGAGCACGGCGCCGCGGCGGCCGAAGCGGTCCTCGTGCTCCTCGATCCGCGGCAGCCAGCGGTCGACGGTGGCGCGGTAGAGGCTCGCCTGCTCGACCGTCAGCCGGCAGTAGTCCTTCTCGATCGTGATCGGCGGCAGCTCCAGCTCGACCTCGGCCGAGTCCTTCGGGCGGCGCAGGATGAACGGCTGCACGATCGAGCGCAGCCGCTCCAGCGCGCCCTCGTCGCCGTAGGCCTCGATCGGCCGCGCGAACGAGCGCTCGAACCACTCGCGCGAGCCGAGCAGGCCGGGATTGACGAGATCCATGATCGCCCACAGCTCGCCGAGCCGGTTCTCGATCGGCGTGCCGGTCATCGCGAGCCGGCGCCGCGCGGGCAGCCGGCGCAGCGCGCGCGCGCGCTTGGTGGCCGGGTTCTTGACGTCCTGCGCCTCGTCGAGCAGCAGCCGGTCCCAGGCGACGGTGGCGAGCACCTCGACGTCGCGTGCGGCGATGTCGTACGAGGTGACGACCACGTCGGCGCCGCGCGCCGCCTCGGTGAGCGCCGCGCCGGTGAGCCGGTCGAGGCCGTGATGCAGGTGGACGCGCAGGGAGGGAGCGAAGCGGGCGAGCTCGGCCACCCACTGCCTCGCGACGCTCATCGGGCAGACGACGAGCGTCGGCCCGAGCTCGTCCGGCCCGGCGTCCTCGCGCTCGGAGACGAGCATCGCGATCGCCTGCACGGTCTTGCCGAGGCCCATGTCGTCGGCCAGGATCCCGCCGATCCCCAGGTCGCCGAGCAGGCGCAGCCAGCCGTGGCCGCGCTCCTGGAACGGGAACAGGCCGTGCTGCATCCCGGCGGGGGTGGGGAGCGGCCGGAAGCGCAGCTCGTCGTCGCCGAGCAGCTCCGAGAGCCGCGCGTCGAGCGTCACCTCGCCCAGCTCGAGCCCGGCCTCGTCCGTCTCGAGCCCCGAGACCGCGCGGACGAGGTCGACCACGCCGACACCATCGCGGCGCCGTTCGAGGAAGCGCAGCGCCCGCTCCACCTCCGACTCGCGGAGCGCATGCCAGCGGCCGCCGATGCGGACGAAGCGCTCGTGCGAGGCCGCGAGCTCGGCGAGCTCCTCCTCGGTCAGCTCGACGTCGCCGATCGCGAGCCGCCAGTCGAAGCTCGCCACGGCGGCGGGGGAGAGCAGGCCGCTCGAGTGGCCTCGGCGGCCGGCTCGTCGCCGCCAGGTTGACGCGCAGCCGGCTGGGCGCGCGCATCCAGGCAGCGGGCAGGAGCACGGGGATCCCCCGCGCCTCGAGCTCGGGCATCGCCTCGCGCAGGAACGACCGCACGGCGTCCGGCTCGAGCACCGCCTCGCTCGGCTGCTCGGCGTCCAGCTCGACGCCGTGTCGTGCGAGCAGCGGCTCCACCTCCTCGAGCTGGCGGATCAGGTCCCGGTGAGCGTCGCGTGTGCGCAGGAAGGCGAAGACGTCCTCGCCGCCCTCCCACAGCAGCGAAGCGGGCAGGCCGAGGGTCGGGTCGTCCTCCGCCTGCAGCCAGAGCTCGAGCACGAGCGCCGGCTCGCCCTCGTCGTTCGGCGCGGGCCGCTCGTCGAGGTGGACACCCAGACGCCAGGCCGCCGTCGAGGGACGCCCGAGCCCGTTGTCGACCCAGCGCGTCAGCTGCCGCTCGAGAGCCGCGTAGCCGGGATGGCGGGGAAGCTCCGGCTCGGGTGCGGTGAGCCCGTCGAGGAAGAGCTCGATCGCGGTGGGGCGTCCCGCGCGCAGTCGGTTCGAGAGCCGCACGCGGCGAGCACGGAGCCGGTCGCGCGCGATCTGGTCGACGACGACGGGGTAGAGATCGTGCACCGTCGCGTCGCGGTCGCCGTCGAAGGCGATCGCCGCGACCGCCGGCAGCGCCGCGGCGATCTGCCGCAGAGCGTCCTGCACGCTCGCGTCGAGCGTCGCGCCCCAGAAGGCGGCCCAGTGGCCGCCGCCCCCGTCGAGGCTGGGGTGGACGAGGCCCTCCGCGACGGAGCGCTGGGCCAGCTCGACGACGGCGAAGAGCGTCTGCGCGGTCGCGCCCGGTTCCAGGCCCGGCGGCGGAGCAGTCGCGAGCGCGACGAGCGCGCGCGCATCGACCCGGCGCGCGGCGAATCCATGCCCGACCGGCTCCAGCTCGGCGATCGCGGGCATGCCGAGGTGGAGCTCGCCGGCGGAGAGCGTGCCGTCGGCGTCCCGGACGAAGACGAGTGCGGTGGCGTCCTGCTGCCACACGAGCTCGAGCGTCGGGGACGCCGGGAGCTCGGTCGAAGCGGCTGTCAGATTCACAGACACGACCTTTCAGCTTAGGCGCAGACCACGACGTCGCGCCTCCCCCTTCTGCTGCAGCGAGCACGGGCAGAGCCCGCGCTCGCGCCCAGTCAAGAGCTGCGTGGGCCTGGCAAAGCCATGCCCACGGCAAAATCCCTGAAGGGAGCCGCTTTGCGGCTCCGGTTCTACGGGAAGCGGCTGCTCGCTGGGTTCAGGTCGAGGCGGCCGCCGTTGCGGCACTCCCCCGGCACGAGGTACGCGGGCGCGGAGCGGGCGAAGGTGCCGTTGTCGGCGAGCTGCTGGCGCATCATCCGCGCCGCCGTGCCCTCGGAGAGCCCGAGGCGACGGCCGAGCTCGACGCCGCTCTGGAACGCGAAGCAGTTCGTGACCCCCTCGTCGCTCTCGCCGTGGAGGTGCCAGGCCTCGTGCGCCAGCACGGCGATCGCGCGCGCCGTCTGGCTGAACGCGCCCTCGTCGTTCTCGAAGGCCAGGCGGTGCAGCCGGTAGCAGATCTCCGGCGTCAGGACGGCGCGGGAGCCGCCGACCTCGGCCAGGCCGTCGGCGTGCTGGACGATCCCGACGGCCTGGCCCTCCGCGTCGCAGCGAACGACGGCCTCGTGTCCCGGCGATCCGGCCCGCCTCGGCCGAGAGCAGCGCCTCGGTCCGCGCGCTGCTCGCTCTCGTCGAGCCCGTCCCAGCCGCGGTCCGGCAGCAGCACGAAGAGGACGAACGCGAGTACGCCGACCACGGCGAGCCCTTCGAGCCGGGCGAGCAGTCGCCGCCCCCCGCCACGGACCTCGCGCGGCGCGGGGAGCGGCTCGGGCTCGAGCGCCGGCTCGCCGCGCAGCAGCCGCGCGCGGCTCTCCTCGATCAGCTCGTGCACCTCCTCGTCGCTTCGGCCCCCCACGGGAAGCCAGACGTCGTGGCCCTCGATGCGGACGAGCGCCGGCTCGAGCCACTCCTCGCCGCCGAGCTCGGAGATGTCGCTCTCCTGCGGGCTCCGCCCGCGCGAACGCCGGGGCGAGCCCCGGTCGCGCAGGCCGCCCGCCAGGTAGTTCAACTCCAGTGCGGCGAAAGCGAGGAACGGGACCCAGACGGGGATCCAGTCCCGCAGTCCCGGCACGAGGAACCACGCGACGACGAGCGCGATCCCGGCGATCCGCAGTCGTCGTACGAGCGGCAGCGCCGGCGCGTCCATGGCCAGACCGTAGCCACCCGGCCGGGGCGATGAACCCCCCGTTGCGGCTCTGTTGCGTTCGCGTTAACCGCCTAACCGACCTGGGCGTGCTGACGTAAAAGTCCATGTATGGGCGTAACGTCACCACCGAAACCGTCCACCGCGCAGCTCGATGCGGCACGCCAGTTCGACTTCTGGCTCGGTGAGTGGGACTGCTCCTGGGGCGACGGCGAGGGCGGCACGAACTCGGTCTACCTCGACCTGGGGGACAAGGTCGTCGTGGAGAGCTTCGACGCCCGCCCGTCGCTCGAGTACCAGGGGATGAGCCACTCGGTCTACGACCGCGCCGTCGCGCGCTGGAAGCAGACCTGGGTGGACAGCGACGGCGCCTACCTGGACTTCGTCGGCGGCTTCGAGAACGGTGTCATGGACTTACGCCGCCAGGGCGAGCACGAGGGCAAGATCGCCACCTTCCGGATGTGCTGGTTCGACATCGAGCGCGACTCGCTCAGCTGGGCGTACGAGCGCTCGGACGACGGCGGCGCCACCTGGACGACGCTCTGGGCGATCGGCTACACCCGTGTCCTATAGCTGGGTCGACCCGCACTTCGCGGTGCTCTACGGGCGGCGTGAGGAGCAGCGGCTCCTCGAGAAGCTGCTCACCGACGTTCGCGTGCACGTCGGGCAGCTGCCGGAGCCCGGCTCGACCGAGTGGCGGCGCAGCGGCTGGCTCGAGAGCGACCTGCCGGGCACGCCCAACATCCGCCTGATCTAAGTCCGCAAAGAGCGGGGATCGCCTCGCGGGCCGGGGCAGGGTCGTCAGGACCCGTCGCGATAATGGCCGCTCGTGGCATGGCTCATGACAATCTCGAGCGCTCGCGCGCACTTCTGCGGTAAGGGTCGCGCGAGCGGCGTAGGCTCGACGGAGCCGCTCCAGGGAGCGGAGGTGCCGGCTTTGCCGGCGCCGGAGCGGGAATGAGCGCTGACTTCGTCCATCTGCACGTCCACAGTGAGTACTCGGTGCTCGACGGGGCCTGCCGGATCCCCGCTCTGGCGGCGCGCGCCGCCGAGCTCGAGATGCCCGCGGTCACGCTCACCGATCACGGCTCGCTGGCCGGGACGATCGAGCTCTTCAAGGCGGCGAAGGCGCAGGGTGTGAAGCCGATCGTGGGCTGCGAGGTGTACGTCGCCGACGACCGTCACAGCCGGACGCGCGGGTACGCCCACCTGACGCTGCTCGCGCAGGACAACGCCGGCTACGCGAACCTGGTCAAGCTGAGCTCGCTCGGCTACCTCGAGGGCTACTTCGCGAAGCCGCGGGTCGACTGGGAGCTGCTCGAGACCTACGCGCCCGGCCTGATCGCGCTCTCAGGGTGCCTCTCCGGCCGGGTCTGCAAGGCGCTCGAGGAGAGCCGCCCCGGCGACGCGCGCTCCGAGCTCGACCGGCTCGCGCAGGTGTTCGGGCGCGACAACACGTACGTCGAGCTGCAGAACGCGGGCCTCGAGGTGCAGCAGCGCGTCAATCCGGAGCTCGTCAAGCTCGCGGGCGAGGCGAAGCTCCCGCTCGTCGCCACCGGCGACGTCCACTACCTCTCCGCTGCGGACGCCTACTCGCACGAGGCGCTCCTCTGCATCCAGTCGGGCGACTCGCTGAAGAACCCGAATCACTGGCGCTTCGACACGAACGAGTTCTACTTCAAGTCCCCGGCCGAGATGGCCCTCGACTTCCCCGGCCACGAGGACGCGATGCGGCGCACGCTCGAGGTGGCCGAGCGCTGCAACGTCGAGATCGAGCTGGGCAAGATCCTGCTGCCCGAGTTCCCGACGCCGGGCGGCCGCGACGCCTTCGAGTACCTCGTGGAGCTGTGCGAGCGGGGGCTCGAGCGGCGCTACGACACCGTCACGCCCGAGCTGCGCGAGCGGCTCCAGTTCGAGCTCAAGACCGTCCGCGAGATGGGCTTCGCCGACTACTTCCTGATCGTCCAGGACTTCATCGGCTTCGCGAAGCGAAACGGCGTCAGCGTCGGCCCCGGCCGCGGCTCGGCGGCCGGCTCGCTCGCCGCCTACTGCCTGGAGATCACCGACATCGACCCGATCCGCTACGGGCTCCTGTTCGAGCGCTTCCTCAACCCGGCCCGTAAGGACATGCCCGACATGGACATCGACTTCGCCGTCGAGGGCCGTGAGCGCGTGATCAACTACGTCGCCGAGAAGTACGGCCGCGACCGGGTCGCCCAGATCATCACGTTCGGGACGATGGCTGCCCGCGCCGCGGTGCGCGACGCCGGCCGCGTGCTCGAGATCCCCTACGGCGTCGTCGACAAGATCGCGAAGCTGATCCCGGAAGGCCCTGGCCAGACGCTCGCCGACTGCCTCAAGCCCGGCTCCGACCTGAAGGCCGCCTACGACTCCGACCCCTTCGCGAAGGAGATCGTCGATCTGGCGAAGCCGCTCGAGGGGCTCGTCCGGCAGGACTCGATCCACGCCGCCGGGGTCGTGATCGGCGCCAAGCCGCTGATCGAGGTCGTGCCGCTGCAGCAGAAGGGCGCCGACCAGGAGGTGGTGACGCAGTTCTCGATGAAGAACGTCGAGGCGCTCGGCCTGCTCAAGGTCGACTTCCTCGGCCTGCGCAACCTCGACGTGATCGACAAGGCCGTGCAGCTGATCGGCGGCAACCTCGAGATCGAAAAGATCGCGCTCGACGACAAGAAGACCTACGCGATGCTCGCGCGCGCCGAGGCCAACGGCGTCTTCCAGTTCGAGTCGTCGGGCATGCGCGACGCGCTTCGCACCGTGAAGCCGACCGAGTTCGAGGACCTGATCGCGCTCGTCGCCCTCTACCGGCCAGGCCCGATGGCGTACATCCCCGCCTACGCGGCGCGCAAGAACGGGCGCGAGGCGGTCACCTACATCGACCCGCGCCTGAAGGAGATCACCGGCGACTCGTACGGGATCTGCATCTACCAGGAGCAGTACATGCAGATCGCGAAGCAGCTCGCCGGCTTCGAGCCGGCCGAGGCCGAGACGCTGCGGCGCGCGATCGGCAAGAAGATCCACGAGCTGATGGCCTCGCTGAAGGACAAGTTCCTGACGGGCTGCGCGGCCAACAACGTCACGCCTGCGGTGGCGACGCAGCTCTGGAAGGACATGGAGCAGTCGCAGGACTACTCGTTCAACAAGGCGCACGCGGCCTGCTACGCGCTGATCGCCTACCGCACCGCCTGGCTCAAGGCCAACCACCCGTGCGAGTACATGGCCGCGCTGATCTCCTCGGTGATGAACACGAAGGACCGGGTGCCGCTGTACGTCAACGCCTGCCACGACATGGGGATCGACGTGCTGCCGCCCGACGTCAACACCTCGCAGACGGACTTCGCGGTCGTCGAGGGGAAGATCCGGTTCGGCCTGAACGCGGTCAAGAGCGTGGGCGAGACGGCGGCGCGCGCAATCATCCGCGCGCGCGACGAGGGCGGTCCGTTCGAGTCGATGTGGGACTTCACCGAGCGGGTCGACCCGCAGGTCGTGAACAAGCGCGCCCTCGAGGCGCTCGTCAAGTGCGGCGCGCTCGACTCGACCGGCGCCTCCCGCATGGGGATGCTCGCGCTGCTCGAGCAGGCGCTTGCGTGGGGACAGAAGTACGCCGCCGACCGGCTCGCCGGGCAGGCCTCGATCTTCGACCTCGGCGACGCTGCCGGCTCAGGCGGGGACGAGACGGCGGCGCACCCCAAGCACCATCCGGCCATCCCGGCAGGCGAGTTCGAGAAGCCGGAGCTCCTGAAGCTCGAGAAGGAGACGCTCGGCCTCTACGTCTCCGAGCATCCGCTGCACGCCGTCCGCGACCAGCTGCGCCGCAAGACCGACGCGACGCTCGCCGAGCTCGAGCGCCGCCGCGACGGCGAGACGGTGACCGTGGGCGGGATCGTCTCGGCGGTCAAGCAGCTGACGACGAAGAAGGGCGAGCCGATGGTCTTCCTCACCCTCGACGACCCCACGGGCGGGGGAGAGGTGGTCGTCTTCAACTCGACCTACGCGAACGCCCGCGACCTCTGCGTCGCCGACCGGATCCTCGTGATCAAGGGCCGCATCGACCACAAGCAGCAGGGCGAGACGAAGCTGATCGCGCTGGAGGTGGCCGCCTTCGAAGCCGTCGCCGTGCGGACGGAGGTGCGCTTCAAGCTCGATGCGCGCGCCGCTCGCGCCGGGATCATCCGGGAGCTCGCCGAGCTCGTGAAGGAGTATCCGGGCGAGTCGCCCGTCTACGTCTCGCTCGAGACCTCGCTCGGCCCGAAGACTCTCGCGCTCGGCCCGCAGCACCGTGTCGCGATCGACTCGGACTTCCTCACCGACGCCCGCATGCGGCTCGGCGTCGAAGCACTGCAGTAAGTCACCTCCTGGCCGGCTACGTCGTGCAGATGGCCTGTGCCGTGACGGTCATCGTCTGTCCGGCGCCGAGGGCCGTTACCGCGACGACGCCGATCGCCGTCCAGGTCGTGGCGCCGGACGCGTAGGAGGAGACGAGGACGGCCCGCTCCTTCTGGGTGGCCGTGGTCGTGACCTGTGCTCCGCCTCCGAGCAGCACCTTCCCGGCCGGGCAGGTGGCGGTCGCCGTGGTGAGGACGTTGCGCGCCGCGTTGGCTGCGGACGTCGTCGAGCCGGTCACGCGCTGCGAGGCCGTCGGGCCCGCTGGCCCTGTTGCGCCCGTTGCGCCCGCCGGCCCAGTCGCGCCGGCCGGCCCCGTTGCGCCGGTCGCGCCGGTCGGTCCCGTTGCGCCCGCCGGTCCAGCCGGGCCTGCTGCGCCTGCCGGTCCCGTTGCGCCGGTCGCGCCGGCCGGGCCTGCCGGTCCCGTTGCGCCCGCCGGTCCGGCCGGCCCTGCTGGGCCTGCGGGTCCCACTGATCCGGTCGCGCCTGCTGGGCCCGCCGGTCCTGCCGGCCCTGCTGCGCCTGGTGGGCCTGCCGGTCCTGCGGGACCCGCAGAGCCGGCCGTTCCGGCAGGTCCGGCCGGGCCGACGGCTCCAGCCGGTCCGGCTGGCCCGGGATCTCCTTGCACTCCTTGTGCTCCCTGGGCTCCTTGCGCTCCTTGGGCTCCCTGGGCACCCGTCGCACCCTGGCTGCCCTGAGGCCCGGGCGCTCCTGTCGCTCCGGCCGCGCCGGCGGCACCGGCGGCACCGCGCGCTCCGGCCGCGCCACGCTTGCCGGCGGGGCCTGGTTCGCCGCTCGACCCCGGCGGGCCGGTCCGGTTCCACGACGCGCGGCGCTCGACGTCCCGCTCGCAGCCCTCGTCCGCCCGCACCAGCCGCACCCGGTAGGTGAGCAGGTCGTAACAGGCGGCGAACACGCCCGTGGCGGACGGAATCCCGGGGAAACGGGTGCGACTGTCGACGCCCGGGGACTGTGCCCCGCCTGCGATCGCGGCGGAACCGAGGAGCACGACGACCCCGCACGCCGCGACCAGCACCGGTACGAATCGTTTCGATCTCGTGTCGCGTCTCATCCGGCGTACCCCTCCTCTGCGTGTTGGCCCGGAGTCAGATCCCGCGGCAGGCCCTAGCTGCTCGAGCCCGGGTTCGTCCGCAGCGTCGAGCTGCCGCGACCCCACCTGCGCAGCGCACCGGCCGCGGCCCCGAGACCCCCGAGGACTCGGAAGATCGCGAGCCCGAGGACGTAGAGCATCAGAATCGGGATCCACTCGCGCATCGGTGCCTCCTTTCGGCGCTGCCGATTCTATGCCGGAACGGGAGCGAGGCCTAGATCTCGAGCCGCGCGTCCTCGAGATCGAGGTCGCGCGTCACGCGCCGCGCCACTTCCTCGGAGATCTCGCCGCTCCGGCGCAGCTCCTGGACCGCCTCACGCTCGGCGTTCAGCAACTCGCGCCTGAGTCGCTGGAAGTCGCGCGAGCGGGCCTCGATCGAGCCGTCGTCCTCGCCGTCGAGCCGGGCCGAGAAGCGGGTGCGCCGGAAGTCGTAGCTGGCGCGCACGCGGTCGGCCGTGTCGGGACGGACCCAGTCCTCGTCCGCCAGCTCCTCGAGCCGCAGCAGGGCCGAGCTCGGCCGCGTGGATCCGCGCGCGGGCCTCGTCGCGCGCGTAGTCCTCGCCGTCGTCCTCGAGGTGCAGGAGGCGGATCACCAGCGGCAGCGTCAGACCCTGGACGACGAGCGTCCCGAAGATGACGGCGAAGGTGAGGAAGAGGATGAGGCTGCGGCCCGGGAAGGGCTCGCCGGCGTCGGTCGCCAGCGGGATCGCAAGGGCAGCCGCGAGCGAGACCCCGCCGCGCATCCCGGACCACGCGATCAGCGCCAGCGCCGACCCGGCCGGCATCGGGTCGCGCTCGCGGACCCTCCGGACCAGCATCCGCGGCAGCTTCGCCGCTGGGTAGACCCAGAGTGCGCGGACGGCGACCACCGTCAACCACAGGCAGACTCCCCACCAGAGCAGGTCGACGGAGGAGTACGCGTCGAGCTCGTCGAGGATGCCCGGGAGCTGCAGCCCGATCAGCGTGAAGAGGAGCGCGTTGAGGACGAACGTGACGATCTCCCAGGCCGATTCGCCCATCAGTCTGACCTCGGGTGTCGTCAGCTCGGGCGTGTGCCAGCCGAGGTAGATCCCGGCCGTCACCGCCGCGATCACGGCCGAGACGCCGATCAGCTCGGCGGGGATGAAGGCGAAATAGCCTGTGAGCAGGGAGATCGTCACCTCGGCGGGCGGGAAGTCGAGCCGGCGGCGCACCTGACGGACGATCCACGCGACGGCGAGGCCGACGGCGACGCCGCCGGCGACGTTGAGCACGAACGAGATGCCCGCCTCCCACAGCGTGAAGGCGCCGCTCACCGCGGCGACGACCGCGAACCGGTACGCGACGAGCGCGGTGCCGTCGTTGACGAGGCTCTCGCCCTCCACGATCGAGACGATCCGGCGCGGCACCCCGAGGCGCTGCATGATCGCGGTCGCGGCGATCGGGTCGGTGGGGGAGACGACGGCGCCGAGCACGAACGCCGGCGCCCAGGGCAGCCCGGGGACGATCGTGTGGGCGACGACGGCGACGACGACCATCGTCAGGAGCACGAGCCCGACCGCGAGCAGCCCCACCGGCCGCAGGTTCGAGCGCAGATCCGGCAGCGAGGTGAAGAACGCCGCTCCGTAGAGCAGCGGCGGCAGCACGCCCACGAGCACGAGGTCGGGCGGCAGATCGAGGTCGGGCAGGCCCGGGACGAACCCCAGTCCGAGCCCTCCGAGCACGAGCAGGATCGGATAGGGGATCCGGAGCTTCGGGACGAGCACCAGCATCGTCGCGCCCGCCACCAGCAGCGCGAGCAAGCCGACGAGGTCGTGGTGGTCGAGATCGATCAGGGGAGTCCCCGTCCGGCTAGAGCGACTCGTGGTGCGTGTGGCCCACTAGGCGAGACCCTTCTCCCGCAGCTCGGCGAGGGCGGCCTCCGACTTCGGGAGCTCGAGGCTCATGCCGCGCAGCACCTCGGGTGCCTTCGTGAACTGGATGTCGGCGTAGGCGACGACCTGGATCTGGTTGCCCCAAGGGTCGAGGAACGAGTTGCCGCCGAAGACCTCGACGCCGGCCTCGCGCGCCGCCGCGAGCACGCCCTCACGGTCGTCGACGACCAGGCCGAGGTGCCGGTACCGGTCGGGTGCGGTCGAGCCGCCCTCCATCAGCGCCAGGAACTGGTCGCCCATGTCGACGAACGCCGCCCCGGGGATGCGCTCGCGCAGCTCCACCTCGAAGAGGCGGCCGTAGAAGACCAGCGCCTCGTCGACGGAGCCGACCTCGAGGGCCACGTGATTCATCCCGACAGCGCGCGCCAAGGAACCGCAGCGTAGCTCCCGGTGTAGAACCCATGAGTGGTGAGCCGGCCACCGACAGAGGACCAGCTGGTCGAACGGGCGCGCCGGGGCGACGGCGCCGCTTTCGGCACGCTCGTCCGCGACCACCAGGAGCTCGCTTTCCGCACCGCATACCTGATCACCCGTAACGCCGCAGACGCCGAGGACGCCGCCCAGACGGCGCTCGTGAAGGCGTACTACGCGCTGCCGCGCTTCCGGCGCGGCGCACCCCTGCGGCCCTGGCTGCTCGCGATCGTGGCGAACGAGGCGCGCAACCGCCTCCGCTCGGCCGCGCGCCGCGACGCGCTCACGCTGCGCGCGTTCCACGAAGCTCCCTTGGGGGACGCGGCTCCGTCCCCCGAGGGGACCCTGCTGGCCGGGGAGGAGCGCGCCCGCCTGCTCGCGGCGCTCGAAGAGCTCGGCGAGGACGACCGGCTCGTGCTCTCCTGCCGGTACCTGCTCGAGCTGGGCGAGGCGGAGACGGCCGAGGTCCTGTCCGTGCGCCGCGGCACCGTCAAGTCGCGCACGTCGCGCGCGCTCGCGCGGCTCCGTGACCGTCTGGGCGACCAGTTGGGGGAGGACGCATGAGCGAGCTCGAGCTCAGGCTGTCGGCGCTCGGGCAGGAGGTCGAGTATCCCTCGACGCCCGATCTCGCGGCCGCCGTCATGCGCTCGCTCGAGGCCGGGCCGGCGCCGGCTCGCCGGAGGAGCCGGCGCCGGGTGCTCGCCGTCGCTCTGGCCGTCGCTCTCGCCGCGGCGGCGGGCGTGCTTGCGTTCTCGCCGGGCGCCCGCAGCGCGTTCCTCGAGCTCTTCCGGCTCCAGGGCGCGACGGTGACGAAGGTCGAGTCGCTGCCGGAGGTGGACCTGATCACCTTCGACCTCGGCGAGCGCGTCGACCGCGAGGAGGCGGAGCGGCGGGTCGGCTTCGAGCTCGTCGACCTCGGCGAGCCGGATGCGATCTACGTCAGGGCGGGCCGGGTCGCCACGCTCGTCTACGGTCCGCCCCGTAAGCCGCGGCTCGTGCTGTCCCAGCTCGACGGCGCCGTCTGGGACGGCTTCCACAAGAAGGCGGCCGGCACCGGCACCAAGATCGAAGACGTCACCGTCGACGGCCAGCGCGGCCTCTTCATCTCGGGGAACGAGCACTACGTCATGTTCATGGGCGCGGACGGCTTCGTCACCGACGAGCAGACGGCGCTCGCGGGCAACACGCTGCTCTGGAACCGGGGCACACAGCTGCTGCGCCTCGAGGGAGACCTCTCCCGCGACGAGGCGCTCGAGCTCGCCGAGTCCGTCCGCTAGCCGGGCGGGAACCGCTAGCCGGCCGGGAACCCCTAGCCGGCCGGGAACCCTGGGGCGTCGAGCGGCGTAGTAGAGACGTCATCCGGAGGAGGACACCATGAAGAGAATCGTGCTCCTGGCCGTCGTGGCCGCGGGCCTCGTCCTGCCAGGCGTCGCCAGAGCGGGTTGCATGGCGACCGTCGGCCTCAGCTCGATGCCGAAGCCCGGGCTCGAGCCGGGTCAGCCGTGGATCGTCACGATCCGCGTGCTCCAGCACGGCCGCACGCCGATGCCCGACGCGAAGCCCGCGGTGCGGATCCGCAACGCCGCCGGCAAGCTGCTGGTCTTCAAGGCGAAGCCGACGGCGCGGGTCGGCTCCTACCGCGCGCGGGTCGTCTTCCCGGCCGCGGGCCGGTACCGCCTGTCCGTCTACGACGGCTTTCCGTACGCCGAGTGCGCGCGGGTGCACACGTTCAAGCCGGTCGTGATCGCCGCGGTCTGATGGACCCCGGCGGCGTGGAGCGGTGTAGAGGAAGCAACAGATCTGCGAAGGAGGTCCCGTTCATGAAGAAGATCCTGCTCGCGCTCGCCGCCGCCGTCGTGCTCGTACCTGCGGCGTCCGGTGGGGGCTTCGCCACCGTCGGGCTCAGCTCGCTGCCCTCCGACGATCTGACGGCCGGCGGGACGTGGTCCGTCGACCTGACGGTGCTCCAGCACGGCCAGACGCCGCTCGAGGGGCTGCAGCCGACGGTCACGCTCTACGGCGAGGACGGTGCCGTGGCAGGGCCGTTCGCGGCGGTCGCGACGCCGGGGGCCGGCGTCTACCACGCGGAGGTGCGCTTCCCGTCCTCGGGGACGTGGCGGTACGAGATCGCCGACGGCTTCAGCCAGGTCCACACCTTCAAGCCCGTCGAGGTCGGCCCCGCGTCGGCGCCGTCCTCGTTCCCCACGCTCCCCGTCGGCGGGATCGCGCTGGCGCTGCTGCTCGCGGCCGCGCTCGTCCTCTTCGTCCGGCGCAGCCGCAGCGCACCGCAGCCTGCGCCGATCGGCCGCTAGCCCCTGTGGCGGAGGCTCCGGCGTCGGAGCCTCCGCCTTCCGGATAATCGCGTCATGCTCGAGCCGTTCGACCCCGAGGACGGGACGACGATCCTCGAGCCGGATGCGCCTGGTCCCGGGAACTGGGCCGGCTGTCCGAGCGTCCTCTACGACGCCGAACGCGAGCGCATCCTGCTCACCTACCGGCTGCGGCGGCCGCGCGGCGGGCCACCTCCGGACCGTGGCTACGAGTGCCGGATCGCCGAGAGCTCGGACGGCGTCCGCTTCACCGACCTCTGGCGCGTGACGAAGGAGGCCTTCGCGACGACGTCGATGGAGCGGTTCAACCTGCAGCGCAGCCCGACCGGCGGCTGGCTGCTCTACGTCAGCTACGAGCATCCCGAAGACGGGCAGTGGCGCATCGACGTGCTCGAGGCTGCCGCGCCCGAGGCGTTCGATCCCGCGTCCGCGCGCACTGTCCTGACGCCCGCCGGCACCGGCACGGACGCCGTCAAGGACCCGTACGTCGTGCGCGTCGGGCCCGAGTACCGGATGTACGTGAGCACGTTCTTGACGGCCGCCGGGCCCGCGCCGACCTCACTGGCGGTCAGTCGGGACGGGCTCGAGTACGAGTGGCTCGGCGAGGTGCTCGCCGTTGGCTCGGGCTGGGACCGCTACCAGGCACGGCTCTCGGGGATCCTCCGCTCAGGAGAGACGTTCGTCGGGTTCTACGACGGCGCCGCGAGTGCGGCGGAGGACACGGAGGAGCGACTCGGCCTCGCCGTCTCCGGCGACGGACGCAGCTGGCGCCGCCTCAGCGTCGACGAGCCGTGGCTCGTCTCACCGCATGCGAGCGGCTCGCTCCGCTACCTCGACGCGCTCGAATTCGAGGGCTCGCATTGGCTCTACTACGAGGCTGCGCGGCCCGACGGATCGCACGAGCTGCGGCTCAATCGCGTGCCGTGCTGATACCTCCTTGCAAAGGATTTACTCAACCTTTATCTCAATCACCCCAAAAGGGGGGATCCGCAGCGTTCGGGACGACGAATACCGTGTACAACGAGACGGAAGGTTTTTGACGATGGCTGCGGCAGAGCTGAAGACACAGGAGACGGAGCAGGAGCGGATCGAGCGCTGGCGCGCCGGCGAGCTCGAGCGTGCCGGCTACGAGCGCGCGGCGGCGGCGATGCTCGCGGCCCGGCTCGACGTCGACCTGCACTACGCGATCGACCTGCTGCGCGCAGGCTGCGAGCCCGAGCTAGCGCTCCAAATCCTCCTCTGACGCACCGACCGGCGGGCTCCCGCCGGGCAGAGCCCGGCTCCGCCCGCCTCGCGCCGCTGCCGGCACGCGGCTCTTCGGGTCTGTGCCTCCGCACTATCCCCTACGGCCGCGCTCCGGCAGCGCCACGTCGGAGCGCCAGAGAACGCCGGCTTCGGCCGGGAAGCACGCTGTAGTCGCCGCCATCCGGCGTGCGCGGGCAGAATCCCTAGCCCGTGCCCTTCCTGGCTTCAATCCCGTCCCCCTCGTCGGGGACACTCGAGCTCGGCCCGCTGACGATCCACATGTACGGGCTGATGCTGCTCGCCGGCATCGCCGCCTGCATCTGGCTGACCGGCGTGCGCTGGGTGGCGCGCGGAGGCGACTGGGACCTGATCTTCCGCGTGGCGGTCTGGGGCGTCGGCTCCGGCATCGTCGGCGCCCGGCTCTACCACATCCTCACGAGCTGGGACGACGTCCCGGACGAGTGGTGGGGGCCGTTCGCCGTGTGGGAGGGCGGCCTCGGGATCTGGGGCGGGATCGCCCTGGGCGCGGCCGTCGGCTCCATCATCGCCCGCCGCGCCGGCGCCAGCGCGCTTGCCCTGCTCGATGCGGCCGCGCCGGGCCTTTTGATCGCCCAGGCGATCGGCCGCATCGGCAACTGGTGGAACCAGGAGCTCTACGGGAAGCCGACCGACCTGCCGTGGGGGCTCGAGATCGACCTCGCGCGCCGCCCCGACGACTACCTCACCAGCGAGACGTTCCATCCCACGTTCCTCTACGAGGCGCTGTGGAACCTGACCGCGGCAGGGATCCTGCTGCTGCTCGACCGGCGCTACCGCTTCCGCCCGCCGGCGCTCTTCGCGCTCTACATCGTCCTCTACACCGGCTTTCGCTTCTTCCTCGAGCAACTGCGCGTCGATCCGTCGAGCGAGCTCGCGGGCATGCGCGTGAACGCGTGGGTCTCGCTCGTCGTCTTCGTGCTCTCGCTCGCGTTCTTCGTCTGGTGGCAGTTCTTCCACGGCCGTAGCACCCCTCGGCGCGGCCGGCGCGAGCGCAAGGTCGAGCCGCCGCCGGCGATGGCCGTCCCGCGCGGCCGCGTCCGATCGCGCCGCTAGCCTCCGGGCGTGACTCTCCAGGCAACCGGAGTCCGTGAGCTCGAGCTGGACCTCGACGCGTTCGAGGGCCCGTTCGACCTGCTGTTGACGCTCGTCCTGAAGGAAGAGCTCGAGCCGGCCGAGGTGGACATCGCGGCGATCGTCGTCGCCTTCGTCGAGCGGCTGGCCCAGCAGGTGGAGACGGGCGAGCGCGACCAGCTCGATCTGGAGGCGTGCGGCGAGTTCCTCGTCCTGATCGCGTCGCTGCTCGAGCTGAAGGCCCGCGCGCTCTTCCCGGACGAGGAGGCCGAGCTCGCCGAGCTCGAGCCCGAGGAGGCGGCCGAGGAGCTCGCGCGCCGCCTCGCCGAGTACCGGCGCATGAAGGAGGCGGCCGGCTGGCTCGCCGAGCGCCTGGCGTCCGAGCGCGACCGCTACTTCCGCGTCGGCCCCGCCCCGCTCGCGCCGCAGCCCGAGCGGAAGCTCGCGCCGCAGGACCCGGAGCGCCTGGCGACGGCGCTGCGCGCGCTCGCCGAGCCGCCCGCGCAGCTCTCGCTCGCGCACATGGCGCTGCGCTTCCCACCCGTCTCGCAGTTCCTCGAGCGCTTCCGCGCCGTGCTCCGCCGCCGCAGGCGCTTCGACTTCGACGCCGAGGTGGGCGGGCTGTCGCGCGTCGACCAGGCCGTCGCGTTCCTGGCGCTGCTCGAGCTGCGCAAGGCCGGCGAGATCTCACTGGATCAAGCAGCCCCGTTCGCCCCGATAAGGGTCTCGCGTTCCGACGTCGAAAGAGGTGCCGAATGGATCGTCCGCTCCGCCTGATCACCGCCAACCCGGTCGACCAGCTCGCCCGCACGCTGGAGGCACTGCTCGTCGTCGCCTCCGCGCCCCTCTCGGTCGACGAGCTCGCGCAGGCGGCAGACGACGATCCGGAGCGGATCGAGACCGCGCTCGGCCTGCTCGGAGACCGCTACCGCGAGGGTCGCAGCGGAATCGTGCTCGAGCGCGTCGCCGGCGGCTACGCCTTCCGCGCCGCCCGTGAGGCCGCCGACGCGTGCGCGCGTCTCTTCGAGCGACCGGTCGAGCGGGGCCTCTCGCAGGCAGCGCTCGAGACGCTTTCGATCGTCGCGTACCTGGGCCCGTGCAGCCGGCCTGAGATCGCCCGCATCCGCGGCGTCGCTGCCGACTCGGCCGTCGCCGGCCTGCTCGAGCGCGGCCTGATCGCAGAGGCCGGCCGTGAGGAGGCGCCAGGAGGGGCGGTGCGCTACCGCACGACGCCGCTCTTCGAGCGCGTGTTCGGGCTCGAGAGCATCGCCGCGCTGCCGCGCCTCGACGACCTGGGCGAGTCGGCCGCGGAGATCCGCGAGCGGCTCCACAGCGTCGCCGTGGGCAAGACTGCTTAGCGATGCACCGGCACGAGCCGGAGGACTACGACTGCCCGTTCTGCCGCGTCGTCGCGGGAGGCGAGAGCAAGGTCACTTCGCATGGCGACGTCGTCCTGCGCGCCAACGGCGCGACTGCGTTCGTCGCTCCGAAGTGGTGGGAGCGGAATCACGGGCACGTGCTCGTCGTCGCGAACCGCCACGTTGAGAACGTGTACGGCATCCAGGACCACGAGCTGGCCGACGTCTATAGGGCTGCAAAGCGGGTTGCGGAGGCCATCAGGGAGACATACGGCTGCGACGGCACGTCAATGCGGCAACACAACGAGCCAGCTGGCAATCAAGATGTGTGGCATTTCCACGTTCACGTCTATCCGCGGTACGAAGGCGACGATCTCTACCGCAATTCGCTCCGCGTTCGGTGGACGACAAAGAACGAGCGAGCTCCGTACGCTGCACGTCTGCGCGCATACCTCAACGAGTAGAGGGCGATGCGGTCGTCGTCACCTCATGCTCTCCGCGATGGGCGACTGCCCGGAAGCTGCGTGTCGTGCGCGGAGCCGGGCTTTGCCCGGCGGGAGCGCCGCCGCGTCTGATGCGTGCAGACGAAGAAGGAGGGGGCTCGTGGGGGAACCATGGGTTCCCCCACGCGGCTAGACCTGCCAGGCGCCGCCGCGGAGGATCGGCACGGTCTCGCCGTCGACGGTGACCCCGTCCACGTCGACCTCGGGGCCGCCGATCATGAAGTCGACGTGGATCTCGCTCTCGTTCACGCGGGCCTTGTCGTCGTCTCCGGTGACGGCGAACGGAAAGCCGCTGCCGATCGCGATGTGACTCGCGGCGTTCTCGTCGAGCAGGGTGTTCCAGAAGACCGTCCCGAGCGCGTCGATGCGGCCGGATCCGTCGACGAGCGCGATCTCGCCGAGCCGGGCCGCACCGTCGTCCGTGGCCGCCACTCCGCGCAGCACTTCGGCGTTCGACGTCGCGTCGATCTCGACCGCGCGGCCGCCCTCGAAGCGCACCTCGAGGCCCTCCACGAGCGCACCCGAGAGCTCGAGCGGCTTCGTCGCGCGCACGACCCCGTCGACGCGCAGCGGGTCGGGAGACGTGAACACCTCCTCGGTCGGGATGTTGACCAGGCTGGGGAGCCCGTCGATGCGCTCGAGAATGGCCGCGTTCCAGAGGGTGGTGGGGAGCAGCCCGACGGTCAGGTCGGTTCCGGGACCGGTGAGATGCAGCGCATCGAAGCGCCGCTCCGTCAGCCGGGCGGCGGCGCCCTTCAGCTCCGCCACCCGCGCCCGCCAGGCGTCGGCGGCGCTCGGCTCGTCCAGCCGGCAGACGTGCGCGAGCTCGCGCCGCAGCCGTTCGTACGCCTCGTCCGGTGGGAGCTCCGGGAAGACCTGCGCCGCCCAGCCGGGGGTCGGCCACGACGTGATGCACCAGTTCGTCGTGCGGGCGGTCATGACCGCCATCCGCTCCTTCAGCCGCGGCATCCGGTCGCGCGCTGCCCGCACGGGATCGATGCCCTCGAGCGCGTCGGGATGCGGGTTGCCGATGATCCAGATCCGGCAGCCCCGCTCTTCGCCCAGGCGCACCGTCCGGGCGCCGTGCTCCGGCGGCACGTAGTCGAGGGTGTCGTCGGGTGCGTGCAGGAGCCGCTCGCGCTTCACGAGCGAGTCCCACCACCAGACGTCCACGAAGCGCGCGCCGCGCCGGTAGGCCGCGCCGGCCACCGCCCGCACCGCCTCCTCCGTGCCGAGGTCGGCCAGGATCTCCACGTCCTGGCCCGGCTGGACGTTCGCGCCGACCTCGACGACGAGGTCGGCGAAGCGCTCGGCGTCACTCACGGCCGGTGCGCTCGCGCGGACGGGTGCACATGGTGCGCGGAGCCGGGCTTTGCCCGGCGAGAGCGCCGCTGCGTCTGATGCGTGCAGACGACGAAGGAGGGGGCTCGTGGGGGAACCATGGGTTCCCCCACGTTCTCAGAGCTGCCATGCGCCGCCGCGCAGGACGGGCACGCGGTCGCCGTCGCGGGTGATCCCGTCGACGTCCACCTCCGGGCTGCCGATCATGAAGTCGACGTGGACGCCGCTTTGGTTCACGCGCTTCTGGTCGGCCTCGTCCTCGACCGGGAAGGTGTAGGCGTTGCCGAGCGCGATGTGGCTGGCCGCGTTCTCGTCCAGCAGCGTCTCGTAGAAGACCGTGCCGAGCGGGCCGATGCGGCCCTCCTTGTCGACGAGTGCCAGCTCGCCGAGCCGGTCGGCGCCCTCCTTGGCGACGATCGAGCGCAGCGCCTCGCCGCCCTCGTCCGCATCGACCTTCGTCGCGCGGCCGCCCTCGAAGGTGATCTTGATCCCGGACATGAAGGAGCCGTAGACCTCGAGCGGCATCGTGGCGCTGACGTGGCCGTCGACGCGCTGCGGATCGGGCGTGGTGAAGACCTCTTCGGTGGGGACGTTGGGGTAGTGCGTGAGCCCGTCCGCAGTCGTGAAGTCGGCGCCGAGCCAGCGCGAGCTCGGGAACAGGCCGACGGTGAGGTCGGTGCCTGGGCCCTTGAGGTGGATGGCGTCGAAGCGCCGCTCGGTGAGCCGGTCGGCCGAGGCGACGATCGCCTCCATGCGCTTGCGCCAGGCGGCCACGGGGTCGTCGGAGTCGAGCCGGCAGACCCAGACGATCTCGTCCCAGAGCTTCGCCAGCGCTTCGTCGGGTGGGAGGTCCGGATGGACGCGCTCCGCCCAGCGCGGGTTCGGGCAAGGCCCGGCCGTCCAGTTCGTCGTCCGCTCGTTGACGATCTCCGGGATCTCGCGCACGTACGGCAGCAGGTCGCGGCCCATGCGCGCCGGGTCGATCCCGTCGAAGACCGTCGAGTCGGTGCCGGTGAGGCTGAGCCGGGCCGCCCGCTCGTCCGAGAGCCAGCGCAGTCGCTCGCCGACCCACGGCGGCACGTACTCGAGCGTGTCCTCCGCCGCGTGCTCCAGCCGCGCGCGCTTGATCAGCATGTCCCACCAGAACACGTCGACGTAGCGTGCTCCGCGCCGGTAGGCCGAACGCGCGACGGCCCGAGTGACCTCGGCCATGTCGTAGTAGGCGGTGACGCCGAGGATCTGACCCGGCTGGAGGTTCGCTCCGAAGCCGACGAGGAGGTCGGCGAGGCGCTCGAGATCGCGGCTGCGGTCGCGCACGGCAGCGGAGACTACACCTGCCGGCGCAGATCGGACATCCGCGGGAGCGGATGTCCGATCGCGCAGATCCCTGAAGGCGACCGCTTCGCGGCCGCGGCTCGGCATCATCTCCAATCGAGGAGATGAGACTGAACGCCTATCTCGCCCGTGCCGGCGTGGCCTCACGGCGCAAGGCCGACGACCTGATCAAGGCCGGCCGTGTCCTCGTGAACGGCGAGCCGGGGCAGCTGAACACGTTCGTCGAGTCCCGCGACGTGGTCGAGGTGGACGGCGAGCCGGTGGCCAAGCAGGCGCTCGCCTACGTCCTCCTGAACAAGCCGGGAGGCGTCGTCACGACGGCGAGCGACCCGCAGGGCCGGCCGACCGTGGTCTCCCTCGTCGAGCACGGCTCGCAGGTGGTCCCGGTCGGGCGGCTCGACCTCGAGACGACCGGCGCGCTCCTGCTCACGAACGACGGCCCGCTCGCCCACCGCCTCGCCCATCCGCGCTACGGGGTCGAGAAGGTCTACGAGGTGGAGACCTGGAAGCAGCCGACCGACGGGATCCTGCGCAAGCTCGCCGACGGCGTGCAGCTCGAGGACGGGCGCACGGCGCCGGCCCGCGTGCGCCGGATCGGCGGAGCCCGCTTCGAGCTCGTGCTGCACGAGGGCCGCAACCGGCAGGTGCGGCGGATGGTCGAGGCGGTCGGCCACCGCGTCCGCCACCTGCACCGGAGTGTCTACGCGGGGCTGGAGCTCGGCCGCCTCCAGGCGGGCGAGTGGCGCGAGCTCACAGCGACCGAGGTCGAGCAGCTCCGAAGAAGCGGCCCAGCTCGGGCTTGACGAAGCCCATCCGGTCGTACATCGCCTCGAGCGTCGGCTCTGACGCCTTGCGGGCCTTCTCGGCGCCGCGTGCGAGCAGTCGCTGCAGCTCGGCCGGATCGGCGCGGAGCGTGCGATAGCGCTCCTGGATCGGCGCGACGACCTCCACGACCGCATCGCCGACGTCCGCCTTGAACTGCCCGTAGCCCTCACCGTCGTAGCGCGCCTCGACCGCCTCGGGCGGCTCGTCCGTCAGCGCCGAGAGGATGTCGATCAGGTTCGTCACGCCGGGCTTGTCCTCGCCGCGGCGTACGTCGCGACCCGAATCGGTCACCGCCGAGCGGAACTTCTTCCGGATCACGTCCGGCTCGTCGAGCAGGAGCACCGTGCCCTGCGGCGTGCCGCCGCTCGTGGACATCTTCCTCGTCGGCTCCTGCAGGTCCATGATCCGCGCGCCCACTTCGGGATAGACCCCGTCCGGGATCTTGAACGTCTCGCCGAAGCGGGTGTTGAAGCGCTCACCGACGTCTCGCGCGAGCTCGAGGTGCTGGCGCTGGTCGTCGCCGATCGGGACGATGTCGGTCTGGTAGAGCAGGATGTCGCCGGCCATCAGTACCGGGTAGGTGAAGAGGCCGGCCGAGACGAACTCCCGCTGCTCCGACTTGTCCTTGAACTGCGTCATCCGGCCCAGCTGGCCGAAGCTCGTGACCGAGCCCAGCAGCCAGGCGGCCTCGGCGTGTGCCGGCACGTGACTCTGGGCGAAGACGGTCGAGCGCTCGGGATCGAGCCCGGTGGCGAAGAGCATCGCCGCCAGGTCGAGCGTCTTGGCGCGGAAGTCGGCGGGGTCGTAGTCGACCGTGATCGAGTGCAGGTCGACGATGCAGAAGAACCCCTCGCCGCGCTCCTGCGTGGCGGCGTACTGGCGGAAGCCGCCGATCAGGTTGCCGAGCTGCTTGGCGCCGGTGGGCTGGATGCCGGAGAAGATGCGCATGTCTGTTCTCACTTTTGGTCGGGGAACGAGAAAGACCTCCTGCCGGAGGTCGGGGAAGCGGGCGGGACGGTGAGCGCGACTAGCGCAGGCTCCCGCTCCGCCCGCGGCGCCAGAACCAGGCCTCGGTGTGGGAGCAGGAACGCATGAGCCGCAGAATAGCGCGCATCTAGACTGGCGCGCATGGCCGTCGTCGGATCACCGGAGCTCCTGATCGTGATGGGCGCGCAGGCGTCCACCGAGCAGGTGGACGAGATCGTCGCGCGGCTCGAGGAGGCGGGCGCGAGCGCGCACGTCAGCCACGGCCGCGACGCAACGGTGATCGGAGCGATCGGCGAGCGCGAGCTGCTGGCGACGCTGCCGCTCGAGGGCTTTCCCGGCGTCGAGCAGGTGCTCCCGATCCTGAAGCCGTACAAGCTCGTCTCGCGCGAGCTCCATCGCGACCCGACGGTGATCGAGGCGCGCGGGCGGCGGATCGGCGACCACTACTTCGGCTTCATCGCGGGCCCCTGCACGGTCGAGACCCGAGAGCAGACGCTCGAGACGGCACGCGTCGTCCACGCCGAGGGCGTGACGATGCTGCGCGGCGGCGCCTTCAAGCCGCGCACCTCCCCCTACGCCTTCCAGGGGCTCGGCGCGGAGGCGCTCGAGATCCTCGCCGAGGCCCGCGAAGAGACCGGTCTGCCGCTCGTCACGGAGCTGATGGACCCGCGCGACGTCGACGCCGTCGTCGAGACCGCGGACGTGATCCAGATCGGCGCGCGCAACATGCAGAACTTCAACCTGCTCTCCGAGGTGGGGCGGGCGCCGAAGCCCGTGCTGCTGAAGCGCGGCCCGTCGGCGTCGATCGAGGAGCTGCTGATGGCGGCCGAGTACGTCGTCAAGGAGGGGAACACGCAGGTGATCCTCTGCGAGCGCGGGATCAAGACCTTCGAGCGCTCCACCCGCTACACGCTCGACCTCTCCGCGATCCCCGTGCTGAAGCACGAGACCCATCTGCCGGTGATCGTCGATCCGTCCCATGCGGCGGGGAAGCGCGACCTCGTGCTGCCGCTCGCACGGGCAGCCGTCGCCGCCGGAGCGGACGGGATCATCGTCGAGGTGCACCCGCGCCCCGAGGAGGCGCTCTGCGACGGGCCGCAGCAGATCCCCGCGGCGGAGTTCGGCGACTTCGCCCACGAGATCCGCGCGCTCGCCTCCCTGCTCGGCAAGACGATCGGCTAGCGGTGAGAGTCGCGATCGTGGGCACCGGGCTGATCGGCGCGTCCGTCGGGCTCGCCGCCCGCCGCGCCGGCGTGGAGGCGGTCACGGGCTGGGACCCGGACGCCCAGCACCTCCGGACGGCCGCCGAGCGCGGCGCGGTCGAGCCGGCTGCGGAGCTGGGCGGGGCGCTTGCGGGCGCCGATCTCGCCGTCGTCGCAGCACCGGTGACCGCGCTGCCCGCCCAGGTGCGGACGGTGCTCGAGGCGAGCGGGCCCGGCTGCACCGTCACCGACGTCGGCTCGACGAAGGGCGGCGTCTGCGCGGCGGCCGCGGGCGAGCCTCGCTTCGTCGGCGGGCACCCGATCTGCGGCTCTGAGGCACGCGGGCCGGAACGCGCGACGGCCGAGCTCTTCGAGGGCGCGACGTGGTTCCTGACCCCGGTGGCGGCGACCGAGCCGGAGCGCTACAAGCTCCTCCACGGCTTCGTCTCCTCTCTCGGGGCGATCCCCGTCGCCGTCGACCCCGAGGCGCACGACCGGCTGGTCGCGGTGACGAGCCACCTGCCGCACGCGCTCGCGAACGCGCTCCTCAACCAGGCCGGCGCGGCCCGCGTGGACGGGCACGAGCCGCTCGCCGGCGCCGGCGGCTCGCTGCGCGACATGACGCGCGTGGCGGGAGCGAACCCGCGGATCTGGGTCGACATCTTCCTCGAGAACCGCGTGGCGCTCGGCGCTGCGCTCGCCGAGCACCGGCGAAGGGTCGAGCAGCTCGAGACCGCGCTCGAGGCCGGCGACGCCGGCTTCCTCGCGCGCTGGATCGGCGAGGCGTCGGGCAACAGGCGCCGGCTGCTGGAGACGGCCTACGACGATCCCGGCGAGCTCCAGCGCCTGCGCGTGCACGTGCCCGACCGGCCCGGCGTGATCGCCGGGATCGCGCAGGCGCTCGGCGCCGAGCGGATCAACATCGCCGACTTCGACCTCCAGCACCTCTCCACCGACCGCGGCGGCACGCTGACGATCCTCGTCGCAGGGGCGAGCGAGGCCGATCGGGCCGCAGCGCTCCTGGAGGCGCAGGGCTACGGCGTCGTCGTCGCTCCGGTCCTGGACGCGTCCGAGCAATGAGGATCGAGCCTGCCGCTGCGATCCTCGGGCACCTCGCCGTCCCCGGCGACAAGTCGATCTCGCACCGCGCCGTCCTGCTGGCGGCGATCTGCGAGGGCGAGACGCGCATCGAGGGCTTCGGCCGCTCGGCCGACACGGAGGCGACGATCGCAGCCGTTCGCGAGCTCGGCGTGCGGGTCTACGAGGCGAGCCCGGAGACCCTGCGCGTCTTCGGCGTGGGCCTGCGCGGGCTGGCGGAGCCGAAGGGGCCGATCGACTGCGCGAACGCCGGCACGCTGATACGCCTGCTGCCGGGCGTGCTCGCGGGCCAGGAGGGGCGGTTCACGCTGACGGGCGACGAGTCGCTGAGTACCCGCCCGATGGAGCGGATCGCGGAGCCGCTGCGCAGCATGGGCGTCGAGGTCGAGACGACCGACGGGCATGCGCCGCTCACGGTCGTCGGGGGCGCCGTGGCGCCGCTCACCTACGAGCTGCCCGTGGCGAGCGCGCAGGTGAAGTCCGCCATCCTGCTCGCGGGGCTCTACGCGGACGGCGAGACGACCGTGGTGGAGCCGCTGCCGACGCGCGACCACACGGAGACGCTGCTCGCCGCGGCCGGCGCGCGCGTCAGCCGCCGGCCGGGCAGCGTCAGCGTCCAGCCCGCCGAGCGGCTCGAGCTGGGGGAGGTCGAGGTGCCGGGCGACTTCTCGGCGGCCGCCCCGTTCATCGTCGCGGGCACGCTGCTCGCGGGCTCCGAGCTGACGCTCCACGGCCTCAACCTGAACCCGCGCCGCACCGGGCTGCTCGACGTGCTCGAGCGGATGGGCGCCAACGTGACCGTCTTCAACCGCCGGCGGATCGCGGGCGAGCCCGCAGGCGACCTCGACGTGCGCCCCGCGCAGCTCGTCGGCACGGACATCTCCGCACAGGAGGTGCCGTCCCTCGTCGACGAGCTGCCGCTGTTCGCGCTCCTCGCCGCGCATGCGCACGGCGACAGCAGGTTGCGCGGCGCAGCCGAGCTGCGGGCGAAGGAGACCGACCGGATCGAAGCCGTGGTCGACGGGCTGCGCCGGATCGGCGCGCACATCCGGGCGACCGACGACGGCTTCGTCGTGCGCGGCGTCCCCTCGCGCCTCCGCGGCGGCTGGATGGAGACGCACGGCGACCACCGGATCGCGATGCTGGCCGCGGTCGCGGGGATCACCTCCCGCGAGGGCGTGGAGATCCGGGACGCCGAGGCGGTCGCTGTAAGCTTCCCCGGCTTTTACGAGCTGCTCGACTCGCTCCGACTCACCCCTTCGACAGGAGCTTCCTCACCCCGATGATCGTCGCCATCGACGGGCCCGCAGGGGCCGGCAAGAGCACGGTTGCGCGGCGGCTTGCCGAGCGGCTCGGCTTCCGCTACCTCGACACCGGCGCGATGTACCGCGCGCTCACGTGCCTGGCGCAGCGCCGCGGGCTCCCGCTCGACCAGGCCGAGGAGCTCGCGGAGCTGGCGCGCGAGCATCCTGTGCGCTTCGACGACGAGGGTCGCGTCTTCATCGACGACGCCGACGTGACGGCGTCGATCCGCAAGCCGGGGATCGACAAGCTCGTGCCCGTCGTCGCCCGCCACCCGGCCGTGCGCGAGGTGATGCGCCAGCGCCAGCGGACGCTGGGGGAGGAGGGAGACGTCGTCATCGAGGGCCGCGACATCGGCACGGTCGTCGCCCCGCAGGCCGGCGTGAAGGTCTATCTGATCGCCGATCACGACGTGCGCGCCGGGCGCCGCGCCGCAGAGCATCCCGAGCTCGCGGCCGACGCCCTCGCCACCGACCTGCGCCTGCGGGACGAGAAGGACGCGGTCAACATGCGGCCGGCTCCGGATGCGGTCCAGATCGACACGACCGACCTCGCCGTGGACGAGGTCGTGGAGCGGATCGAGCGGCTCGTCCGGTCCAGCACGGGCGCATGAACCGCGTCGACGCCGTCTGGGCGGTCGGTCGCGGCACGCTCCAGCCGCTCGTCCGCCTCTTCACGCCGATCCGCAACTACGGGGTCGAGCGGGTCCCGCTCCGCGGGCGGAGTCGTCCTCGCCTTCAACCACTTCCACTGGATCGACCCGCCGGTCTACGGCGCCGTCTCGCCCCGCACCGTCTACTTCATGGCGAAGGTCGAGGCGCATCGGGTGCCGGGCCTGGGCCAGCTGATCCGCAGCTTCGGCACGATCTCGGTGCGTCGCGGCGAGTCCGACCGCGACGCGGTGCGGCGCATGCGCGAGGTCGTGCGCGACGGCCACGCACTCGGGCTCTTCGTCGAGGGAACGCGCCAGCTGAGCGGCGAGCTCGGCCCCGTGCAGCCGGGCGCGGCGATGGTGGCGCTCCAGGAGAATGTGCCCGTCGTGCCCGCCGCGATCCACGGCTCACATACCTGGCGGATCGGAAACCGCGCGCCCGTCTCGGTCGCCTGGGGCGACCCGATGCGCTTCGACGGGATCCCGAAGGGCGGCAAGGGCTATCGCGAGGCGTCCGCGGAGATCGGCGCGAAGCTGCGCGAGCTGCACGACTGGCTGGCCGAGATTCATGCGCTCGGGCGCCCGCGACAGGCGACACCACCGGCATGAGCAGGCCCGACACCACCGCCGAGACTGCGCCCGAGATCGCCGGGACCGTCGCGATCGTCGGCTTCCCGAACGTGGGCAAGTCGACGCTGATCAACCGGCTGACCGAATCGCGTCAGGCCGTCGTGCACGAGACACCGGGCGTGACACGCGACCGCAAGGAGCTCCTCTGCGAGTGGAATGGCGTCCACTTCCTGCTGATCGACACCGGTGGGGTGGACGACGCCGCCGAGGACGTGTTCAGCCCGCAGATCGCGAAGCAGGCCCGTGCGGCGATCAAAGAGGCCGACCTCGTCCTCTTCGTCGTCGACGCGCGCCACGGGATCACTCCGGGTGACGAGGAGCTCGCCGTCACCCTGCGCGCGGCCAAGAAGCCGGTGCTCGTGCTCGCGAACAAGATCGACGACCCGCGCAAGGACCTCGAGGCCGTGGAGTTCCACAAGCTCGGGCTCGGAGATCCCTGGCCGCTCTCCGCGCTGCACGGGCACGGGACGGGCGACCTGCTCGACGAGGTCGTCTCGCTGCTCCCCGGCGAGGGCAGGGCGCCGCTCGGCGACGAGACGATCCGCGTCGCCATCCTCGGCCGCCCGAACGTGGGCAAGTCCTCGCTCCTGAACAAGCTGGTGGGGCACGAGCGCGTGATCGTCTCGGACGTCCCCGGCACGACGCGCGACGCGATCGACACGATCCTGCAGCGCGACGACCGTACCTTCCTGCTCGTCGACACGGCCGGCCTCCGGCGCAAGCGCAAGCAGCGGCAGGGAATCGAGTACTACTCGGAGTTGCGCGCGCTGGCGGCCGCCGAGCGCGCCGACGTCGCGCTCGTCCTGATCGACGCGAGCGAGGGCGTCGTCGACCAGGATCTCGCCGTGGCCGACGTGGCCCGAAAGGCGTCCTGCTCGACGCTCGTCGTGCTCTCGAAGTGGGACGTGAACGAGGTGACGCTCGAGGACGTGAAGCCGCGCCTCGCTTCGCGGCTGCGTCAGCGCCCACCGGTGATCGCTGTCTCCGCGAAGACCGGCCGGGGTCTCGAGCGCCTGCTCGACCACGTGGTGGCGCTGTGGGAGAAGCACACCGGCCGGATCCCGACGCCGGCGCTGAACAACGCGCTCGCGGAGCTGCGCGAGGCGCGGCAAGCCCCGTCGCGGCGCGGCAAGCGTCTGAACCTGCTTTACGGCGCCCAGGTCTCGACGCGGCCGCCGCGGATCAGGATCCACGTCAACGACCCGGGGCTCGTCACCCGCGACTACGCCTACTGGGTCGAGAACGAGCTCCGCCGGCGCTTCGACCTCGACGGCGTCCCCGTCTCGATCGACTTCGTGCAGCGTTCGTGAACGTCGTCGTCGTGGGTGGTGGCTCGTGGGGCACCGCGTTCTCGCGCGTGCTCGTCACGTGCGGCCACGACGTCACGCTGGCCTGCCGCGATCCCGAGCAGGCGCGCACGATCGCAGAGACCGGCCGCAACCCGCGCTACCTCACGAACGTCGACCTGAGCGGTGTCACCGCCGTGGCGCTCGCGGACGCACCGTTCGCCGGCGCCGACCTGATCGTCGTCGCCCTGCCGAGCGCGACGTTCGGCTCGGTTGTCGCCGGGCTGCCCGGGGACGCTCCCGTGCTGTCGCTCACCAAGGGCTTGCACCCGGCGACCGGCCAGCGGCTCTCGACGCTCGTCGAGGGCAGGCCGGTGGCCGTCCTGTCGGGACCCAACATCGCCGAGGAGATCGCGCGCGATCTCCCGGCGGCGGCGGTGATCGCCAGCGAGGACCACCACCTCTCGCTCGAGCTCCAGAAGGCGATCAACTCGCTCACCTTCCGTGTCTACGTGAACGACGACATCGTCGGCGTGGAGCTGTGCGCCGCGGCGAAGAACGTGATCGCGCTCGCAGCGGGCGGGGCGGACGGCCTGGGGCTCGGGGACAACGCGAAGGCCGCGCTCGTCACGCGTGGGCTCTCCGAGATGGCGCGCCTGGCCGAGGAGTCGGGAGCGCGGCCGGAGACGTTCTCCGGGCTGGCCGGCATGGGCGACCTGATCGTCACGTGCTGGGCGAAGTCGGGCCGCAACCGCCGCGCCGGTGAGCTGATCGCCCAGGGCACCGACCCCGACGAGGCCGTGCGGCAGATCGGGATGGTCGTGGAGGGGCTGACGACCGCACCCGTGCTGCGCGATCTCTCGCACCGCCTCGGGATCGAGTTGCCGATTCTGAACGGCGTCTGCGCGGTGCTCGAGGGCGAGCCGCTGCACGAACTGGTCGGAAACCTCATGAGAAGGGCTCCGACTGCCGAGTAGGATGGTGCCATGAGGGGTCACCTCGCTCTCCTGTCGCTTGCTGCGCTCGCGCTGCTCCTCGCAGGCTGCGGCGGGAGCAAGAACACCGCTGCGGCGGGCGCCTTCGACGTCGCGGCGATCGTTCCCGCCGACGCTCCGGTCCTGATTGCCTTCGAGACCGACCCCGAGTCGGAGCAGTGGCGCCAGGCCGAGCAGCTGCTCGAGCGCTTCCCGGGCAAGGACAAGCTCTTCGAGGATCTCAGCAGCGAGCTCTCCGAAGAGGGCGTGTCCGTCGAGGGCGACCTGCTGCCGGCGCTCGGCGACGACACCTACGTCGCGTTCCTCGACCTCGACGACGAGGCGGAGGTCGTGGTGATCACCAAGCCACGGGACGCGAAGAAGCTCGAGGAGCTCCTGAACGATTCGGACGAGCCCACCGCGACCCGCGTCGTCGACGGCTGGACGCTCGTCGCCGAGTCCGACGCGGTGCTCGACCGCTTCGGCGCCGAAGGAGACCGGCTGGACGGCAGCGACTGGTTCGTCGACGCCCAGGAGCAGGTCGAGGAGGCGGCGCTGATGACGCTCTACGCGAATGGTGCAGCGCTGCAGGAGGCAACGGCCTCGTCTGCCTGCGACGTGCCCGAGGCAGCCGGCAAGTTCGACTTCGCAGTGGGCACCCTGATGGCCCAGGACGACGGGGTGCGCCTGCTCTTCGAGGCCGCCGGAGAGGGTGCAGCGGACCTCGTCGGCGACGAGACGCTGCTCTCGCACGTGCCGGCCCGGGCGCTCGCCTACTTCGGCGCTCCCGGCTTCGACACGGCCGCGCTCGGGCTCGGCGGGCAGTTGCGCTGCGCGCTCGACGAGGCCAACGCGCCCGATGCGGAACGCCTGCTCGGCGTCTCCTACGACGACGTCCTCGACCTCTTCGCGGGCGGCTTCGCCTTCTATACCGCGCCCGGGCTGCTCATCCCCGAGGTGACCCTCGTGCTCGAGCCGGAGGACGAGGCGCGCGCGCTCGAGACCCTCGACGCGTTGGCCGGGACGGCCGCCAGCTTCCTCGAGGCCCAGCCGGGTACGAGGCGGGTGGGCGAGATCGAAGCGAGGGAGATCCGGCTCGGGCCCGTCTCGATCCTGTACGGCGCCGTGGACGGACGGGTCGTGGTCACGACGGCGCCGGCCGGGCTCAGGTCGCTTGCCGACGGCGGCGACTCGCTCGAGGACGACGAGAGCTTCCGCGCCGCCCGTGACGCCGCCGAGATCGGCGACGACGCGCAGATCTACGCCTATGTCGACCTGCAAGGGGTCCTCGACCTGATCGGCACCATCTCCGCCCTGTCCGACGAGGACGTGCCGCCCGAGGTCCAGGCGAATCTCGAGCCGCTCGAGAGTCTGATCGGCTGGGGCGACGTGAGCGATCCGGACGAGCCGCAGTTCGGGTTCTTCCTCGGGATCCGCTAGCCCGCAAGCAGGTACCCTTCTCCGCCGATGCCTGCCCGCGAGTTCTCGTTCACGTCCGAATCCGTCACGGAAGGGCACCCCGACAAGATCGCCGACCAGGTCTCGGACGCGGTGCTCGACGCCGTGCTGACCGACGACCCGAACGGCCGGGTCGCGTGCGAGACGCTGATCACGACCGGTCTCGTCGTGGTCGCGGGCGAGATCACGACCGAGACGTACGTCGACATTCCCCGCCTCGTCCGCAAGACGATCGCCGAGATCGGCTACACGCGCGCCAAGTACGGCTTCGACGCGGAGACGTGCGGGATCATGGTCGCCCTCGACGAGCAGTCGGCGGACATCGCCCAGGGTGTGGACGACTCGTTCGAGGCCCAGCACGGCGACGACGACCCGCTCGACCGCGTCGGCGCCGGCGACCAGGGGATGATGTTCGGCTACGCCTCCAACGAGACCGACGAGCTGATGCCGGTCCCGATCCAGCTCGCACACAAGATCTGCAAGCGCCTGTCCGAGGTGCGCAAGGCCGACGTGCTCCCGTATCTGCGTCCGGACGGCAAGGCGCAGGTCACGGTGCGCTACGAGGTGGACGAGCACGGCCGCCAGCGCCCCGTCGAGATCGAGCGCATCCTCGTCTCGACCCAGCACCGCGACGGGCTCGACTCGGAGGCGCTGATCAAGCCGGATCTGATCGAGCATGTCCTGCACCCGATCCTGCCGCACTCGCTCTACGACGAGAAGCGCCTCGAGGAGAAGGACTTCGTCTACGTCAACCCGACGGGCAAGTTCGTGATCGGCGGCCCGATGGGCGACACCGGCCTCACCGGCCGCAAGATCATCGTCGACACCTACGGCGGCGCCGCGCCCCACGGCGGCGGGGCCTTCTCGGGCAAGGACCCGACCAAGGTCGACCGCTCGGCGGCGTACGCGGCGCGCTACGTGGCGAAGAACGTCGTCGGTGCCGGCCTGGCCGAGCGCTGCCAGATCCAGGTCGCCTATGCGATCGGCGTCGCGCACCCGCTCTCGGTGCTCGTCGACTGCTTCGGAACCGAGGCGGAGGGGCTGACGCAGAGCCGGATCGAGGAGCTCGTGCGCGAGCACTTCGACCTGCGTCCCGCAGCGATCCTGCGCGACCTCGACCTGCGCCGCCCGATCTTCCGCAAGACGGCCGCTTACGGCCACTTCGGCCGCGACGACCGCGACTTCACGTGGGAGCGCACGGACCGCGCAGACAAGTTGCGCGCCGCCGCGGGGCTCGCGGCCCGCGTCACCGCGTAACGCACCCCGCCTCGCCTACCATCCGTTTACTCGCCATGGGAGTCGCTGCGCCCGAGCACCCGCCTGCGCCGCCGCCGCCACGGCAGGGCGTCCCCGGCTGGCTCGTCGGGGTCGGCCTCGCCGCCCTCGCGCTCTACCTCTTCGCGGGCTGGGTCGGCGGCATCCTCCCGGACTTCGCGAACCCCTTCGAGGAGAAAACGGTCGACCGCTCGGGGCCGGCGCTCCTGAAGTCGCTGCAGGATCTCGAGGAATACCGGGCCGCGAGCGGTCACTTCGAGGTGATCGTCGACCTCGAACGCGACACGCAGTTCGTCCCGAGCGCGATCAGGGGCGAGCGTGTGCTCTTCGTTGCCGTCGGCTCCGTCGACGCGGGCGTCAGCTTCGCCGGCCTCGACGAGGACGCCGTCGACGTCTCCGAGGACCGGAGAGCCGCGACGATCCTGCTGCCGCCCGCCGAGTACCACGAGCCGCGGCTCGACCTCGAGCGCAGCTACGTCCACGACCGTGACCGCGGTGCGATCGACAGGCTCGGCGCGCTCTTCGGCGACGAGACCGGCGACGACCGTGAGCTCTACCGCGTTGCCGAGCAGCGGCTTGCGCAGGCGGCGCGCGACGGGTCCGGCCTGCTCGCCCGCGCCGAGCAGAACACGCGCGCGATGCTGACGAGCCTGCTCCGCTCCCTGGGCTTCGAGCGGGTCGAGATCCGCTTCGCCGCGGTCTAGACCGTGGCGAGTGGACGAACGTAGAGGCCGGCGGCGGCCTTCTCGCTGATCCCGCGCTCGGCGCCGGAGAGGCTGACCTTGAACTGGGCCGCGGCCGGCTGGGCCTCATGCAGGATGACCGTCGCGCCCGGCACGAACCCCTCGTCGTAGAACCAGTGCAGGAGCTCGCCGTCGTGCTCGGCGAGGCGCACGATCTCGCCCTGTTGCCCCGGCGCGAGATCGGTGAGAGGCGCGAGCTCGCGGTTCTCCGCCTGCTCGAAGGCGGGATCGACGGGCCAGCCGTGCGGGCAGCGCTCGGGATTGCCGAGCCGCTCCTCGATCCGGTCGACCATGTCGTCGCTGAACGTGTCCCCGAGCTCGTCCGCGTGCACGTGGGCCTCGGCCGCGGTGTAGCCCATGAAGTCGGTGAGCAGCCGCTCGATCAAGCGGTGCTTGCGGACGACCCGCTCCGCACGCTCGATGCCGACCTCGGTGAGCAGGGCCTCCTTGTGCTCGCCGCGCTCGACGAGACCGTCGGCCTCGAGCCGCTTCAGCATCTCGCCGGCGGAGGCGCGCGAGACGCCGAGCATCTCCGCCACGCGCGAGGCGATCGCGGCCGAATTCGGGTCCGGCTTGTACTCGCCGATCGGGAAGGCGAGGAAGTAGATCGTCTCGAGGTAGTCGTCGACGGAATGGCCGGCCATGCCGCCACTCTAGCCGTGCTCGGTCGCCTCCGGCTCGTGCCTGCCGGAGAGCAGGTAGACGAACGGAGCCGACACGGCGATCAGGAGCAGCGCGGGCAGAGCGGCCTCCGAGTACGCACCCACCGAGGTGAAGCGCCAGATGTCGGTGGCCAGGGTGTCGAAGCCGATCGGCCGCAGCAGCAGCGTCGCCGGCAGCTCCTTCATCGACGAGAGGAAGACGAGCGCGGCGCCGGCCAGGATCCCCGAGCGGATCAACGGGACGGTCACGCTCAGCGTCGTCGAGATCGGCCCCCTCCCGAGCGCGCGCGCCGCCTCCTCCGTCCGCGGGCTGACGGCGGCGAGCGACGACTCGATGCCCGCGAGCGCCTGGGGGAGGAAGCGCACGACGTACGCGAAGACGAGCAGCGCGAGGCTCTGGTAGACCGGGCTGGCGTAGTTCGCGGCGAAGAAGACGAGCGAGAGGGCGATCACGATCCCCGGCAGCGCGTTGCCGGTGAAGGAGAGCCGCTCGAGCATGAGCGTTCCCCGCGAGGGATGGCGCTTGGCGAGGATCGCGACCGGGAGCGCGGCGAGCGCCGCCGCGCCGGCCGCCAGGGCGGAGGCCGAGACCGAGTTCAGCGCCTCGCTCCAGGGCCAGTCCGTGCGATCGAGCCCGCGGGCGAGCCAGACCACGAGTACGGTGGCCGGGAGGACGAGGAAGCACCCCACCACAGCCGAGCAGAACGCGAGTGCAGGCACCTTCCACCGTCCGAGCGGATGAGGCTGCAGCTGCCGCGCGACACCCGGCGAACTGCGGTGCGTGCGTCGGCGCGTGCGTCCCTCCAGGATGAGCACGATCGCCGTCAGCGCCACGAGCACGAGCGCCAGCACCGCCGCCGGCGTGCGGTCGAAGAGCGAGCGGTACTGGAGGTAGATCGCCCGCGTGAGCGCGTCGTAGCGCATCAGCGAGACGACGCCGAAGTCGGACAGCGTGTAGAGCGCCACCAGCACTGCGCCGGCTCCGATCGCCGGACGGACGGCCGGCAACGTGACGCGGCGGAAGACCTCGTGCGAGGGCCGGCCGAGCCCGCGCGCAGCCTCCTCCAGCGACGGGTCGGCGCCGCGGAGCGCAGCCGCGGTGAGCAGCAGCACGTAGGGGTACGTCGAGAGTGTGAGCGCGCCGAGTGCGCCCCAGAAGCCGTAGATCTCTGGGAGGCGCTCGACGCCGAGCACCTGTTGCGCCAGGCCACGCGGGCCGAGCGCTCCGAGCAGGCAGAACGCGGCCACGTAGCTCGGGATCACCAGCGGCAACGCGGCTGCGACGGCCCAGAACCGCCTGCCCGGAAGATCTGTGCGGGTGACGAGCCAGGCCAGCGTGACGCCGATCGCCACCGAGGCGGCCGTCACGCCGACGACGAGCAGGCACGTGCTCCAGAGCAGCTCGAGCGTGTTCCGCCGCCAGAGGAGCTCGAAGCCGCTCCCGCCGCCGCCGGCCGCCCGCAGGACGAGGTAGACGAGCGGCAGCAGCGCGAGCCCGACGACGGCGATCGCGGGGAGGACGAGGGCGAGCGGCGCCCGCCGGCCTCCCCGCGACCGCGTCATCGCGCGAGGTTCACGACGTGTAACCGGTCTCGTTCAGCAGTTCGAGGGTGCGCTCGAGCTCCTCGCCGAACGAGGAGAGATCGACGTCGGGGCCGGAGTCGGAGAGATCGTCCAGCGACGGCACGCCTTCCTTCGGCTCGATCCCGTCGACAAGCGGGATCTCGGCCTCCTCGGCCTCCTCGGTGTAGAAGCGCTGGGACTCGTCGGAGAGCAGGAACTCGACGAACTGCTCCGCCGCGTCCGCGTTGTCGGCTCCTTCCAGCACGCCTGCACCCGCAACGCTAACGAGCGCACCGGGATCGTCGCCGGGGAGGAACTTGTTCGCGATCGGCGTGTCCTCGCCCTGCTCGGCCTTCACGAGGTAGAGGTAGTAGTGGTTGACGAGCCCGACCTCGATCTCGCCCGCGGCTGCCGCCTCTACCACCGGCGTGTTCCGCTCGTAGAACTTCGGGTCGTTCTCCATCAGGTCCTCGAGCCACTCCCTCGTGCGGTCGTCTCCCGCGTCGAGCCGCATCGCCGTCACGAAGGCCTGAAACGACGCGTTCGTCGGCGCGATCCCGATCTTGCCCTTCCACTTCGGGTCGGTCAGGTCGAAGACGGAGTCCGGCACGTCGTCTTCCGTGAGCGCCTCCGTGTTGTAGACGACGACCCTCGCGCGGCCGGACGTGCCCACCCAGCGGCCGTCGTCGTCGCGGAAGCGCTCGTCGACGCGATCGAGCACCTCGTCGGACAGCTCCGCAAGACGGTCCTCGACCGCGCCGAGCGAGCCCGGATCCTGGGCGAAGAAGACGTCGGCCGGCGAGTTGTCGCCCTCTTCCGCGATCGTGGCAGCCAGCTCGGCGCTGTCGGCGTAACGCACCTCCACGTCGGTGCCCGTCTCCTGCTCGAAGCGCTCGAACAGCGGCGCGACGAGCTCCTCCTCGCGCCCCGAGTAGACCACGAGCGTCCCGCCACCGTCCTGCGCCGTAGTCGCGGCTGCGTCGTCGCCGTCGTCGCCGCCGCAGCCGGCCGCGAGCAGCGCGAGCGCGCCCGCGGCGACCAGTGACCGCATCAAGCTCTTCATCTGAATGGATCCTCCATGTGTAAGGGGCGCCGTAGCAGCGATGTAAGGCGCACCTTACTGATCAGGAGAAGACGGTGACGCGTGAGGCGTGCGGCCGCACGGTGACGCGCGCCCCGAGCGGTACGACCTCGTTCGAGGGCCGCTGTGAGACGAGCTCGACGCCGTCCAGGAGCACGCGGTAGAAGACGTCGTGGCCGCGGAACTCGCGGGCGACCACCTCAGCCGGCCCGAGCGGGTCCGGCTGGAGCTCCAGCAGCTCCGGCCTGATCAGCACCTCGACGTCGGTCGCCCCGTTCGCGTTCAGCGCAGGGAACCGGCCGACGGTCGTCTGCACGATGCCGTCCTCGAGTGTGCCGGGCAGGAAGTTGCCGGCGCCGACGAATTCGGCCGCCCAGCGGTCGGCGGGCTCGAGGTAGATCTCCTCCGGCGAGCCCTCCTGCACGACAGTGCCGGTGCGCATGATCGCGATCCGGTCGGCGAGCGAGAACGCCTCCTCCCGGTCGTGCGTGACGAGGACGACGGTGACCCCGATCGAGCGCAGGATCCGCGCGAGCTCGTCGCGCATGGACGCGCGCAGGTGCGGATCGATGTTCGACCACGGCTCGTCGAGCAGGACCAGCTCGGGATTCGGCGCGAGTGCACGGGCGAGCGCAACGCGCTGCTGCTGCCCACCCGAGAGCTCGTGCGGATACCGCCTGCCCAACCCCGACAGGTCGACGAGTGCGAGCACGATCGGGACCCGCGCACTCCGCTCCCGCCGCGGTAGGCCGAAGCCCACGTTCTCGGCGACGGTCAGGTGCGGAAAGAGCGCGTAGTCCTGGAAGACCATGCCGACGCGGCGCCGCTCGGGCACGACCCATGTGCTCGAGTCGGCCACGACCCGGTCGCCGATCTTCACCTCGCCGAGATCGGGCTGCTCGAAGCCGGCCACGAGCCGGAGCAACGTCGTCTTCCCGCAGCCCGAGGGGCCGAGCAGCGCCACGAACTCCCCGCGCCCGACGCAGAGGTCGGCTGCGTCGACGGCCGTGACGGCTCCGAAGCGCTTCGAGACGCCGTGGACGCAGATCATCCCGCAGCTCATGTAAGGCGAACCTTACAGCAGCAAGACGGCAGATCGGCGCACGCCGGGGTGCCGAGTAGCCTCGGCGTGTGCCACTCGCCTCGGTCTACCCGCTGGTCTCCTCGCGCTCGGTTGCGCGGCCGTTCACCTACTCCGTGCCCGAGGGAGTGGGGAAGGGAGCCGTTGTCGCGATTCGCTTCGGCCGCGGCGCGGCGCGCGGGGTGGTCGTGGAGACGGGCGTCGAGGCACCACCGGGGATCACGGCAGCGCCGATCGACCGCGTGCTCTACGAGCTGCCGCCGGCGCTCGTCGACCTCGCGCTCTGGGTCGCGGGCTACTACGGCTCGACGCCCGCCCGGGCGCTCGAGCTCGTGGCGCCCCGGCTGCGTGCGCGCCGGGGCGAGCGCAGAGCCCTCGGGGACGGCCTGGCGGGAGAGGCCGAGCCGGCGGAGCTGACGGCGCCGCAGACGGCCGCCGTGGCGAGGATCGCGGAGCTGCTCGAGGCGGGAGGCGGGCACCTGCTCCTCGGCGGCGCGACGGGCAGCGGCAAGACCGAGGTCTATCTCCAGGCGTGCGCGGCGGCGCTGGCGCGGGGCCGAGGCGCGATCGTGCTCGTGCCAGAGATCGCGCTCACCCCACAGACGCTCGGCCGCTTCCGCGCCCGCTTCGGCGACCGGATCGCCGTGCTCCACTCCGGGCTCACGGACGCGGAGCGGCGCGACGAGCGCGAGCGGATCGTGGCCGGCGAGGCCCCGATCGTCGTCGGCGCCCGCTCGGCGATCTTCGCCCCTGTGCCGAGTCTCGGGCTCGTCTGCGTCGACGAGGAGCACGACTCGTCGTACAAGCAGGAGTCGGATCCGCGCTACGACGCCCGGACGGTCGCCGCGAAGCGGGCTGCGCTCGAGGGCGCCGTCGCGGTGTACGGCAGCGCGACGCCGCGGCCGGAGAGCTGGGAGCGGCTCGAGCGGCTTCAGCTCGGCACGCGGCTCGGCGCGCCGATGCCGACCGTCAGGATCGTCGACCTCCGGCGGGAGGCGGGCTACCCGCTCTCGGCGCCGCTGCTCGCCGAGCTCGGTGCGGTCGCCCAGGACGGCGGCAAGGCGATCCTGCTGCTGAACAGGCGCGGCGTTGCGCCGGCGCTGCACTGCCGCGCGTGCGGTGTCTCGCGCCGCTGCGGGCTGTGCGACGTCGCCCTGACGCTGCACAGTGACGGCCGCCTGCATTGCCACCACTGCGGCTTCTCGGAGGACGTTCCGGCGGAGTGCCCCGCCTGCGGTTCGATCGAGCTCGCCCGGATCGGCGCCGGCACGCAGCGCCTGGAGTCGGAGCTCGCCAAGCGCGTGCCGGAGCTCGAGCGGATCAGGCTGGACGCGGACACCGCCGGGAAGCGTGGGGCGCTGCACGACGCGCTCGAGCGGTTCGGCGCCGCCGACCGCGCCGTCCTGATCGGGACGCAGATGGTCGCGAAGGGCCATCACTTCCCCGGGGTCTCGCTCGCTGCCGTCGTCGACGCCGACACGGGGCTCTCGCTGCCGGACTTCCGGGCCGAGGAGCGGACGTTCCAGCTCGTCACCCAGCTCGCCGGCCGCAGCGGCCGCGACGCGCCGGGGAAGGTGATCGTGCAGACCTTCCAGCCCGACGCCACACCGCTCGCCTTCGCGGCCCGGCATGACGTCGCCGGCTTCCTCGCCGAGGAGCTGGGTCGACGGCGCGAGCTCGGCTACCCGCCGTTCCGTCACCTCGTCTCCGTCGTCGCCACCGGCCCGGAGACGACCTCGCCGGAGCGGCTCCTCCGCGAGCTCCGGGAGGGCATCGGTGGCGGCGAGCTGCTCGGACCCGCGCCGCTCCTCCGCCTCCGCGGCCGCCATCGTGCGCAGCTACTCGCCAAGACGGAGCGGCCGCGGGCGCTCGCGGAGCAGGTCGCTCGGCTGCTCGCCGGCGCCGCTCCGGCCATGCGCAAGGCCGGCGTCAACGCGGTCGTCGACGTGGACCCCCAATCCGTCTAGGTGTTTACCGATCAGCCGACGCATCCCTCATTGGAGTGACGGAGCCGGAGGTCTCGGTGGCTACACTCGGCGCCATGGCGGCTGAGAGCGACGCGTACCCCGACGAGCTCGAGGACGAGGCTCAGGACGCGCGAGACGAGGCCGAGCGCGCACTTCGGCGGCGGGTCGCGCTGGCGCAGATCCGGCAGTACCCGGACGCCGTGCTGCGGATGCGTGCGCACGAGGTCGACCGTTTCGACGAGACGCTCGCCCGGCTGGCGTTGAGAATGACCGAGCTGATGCACGATGCTCGCGGCGTCGGGCTCGCGGCGACGCAGGTCGGCGTGCTCCAGCGGCTGTTCGTCTTCCAGGCGGACGAGGAGGACGAGGCCCGCGCCGTCGTCAACCCGCGGATCACAGCCCGCTCCGAGGAGACCGAGAGCGCCGACGAGGGCTGCCTGTCGCTCCAGGGCGTGCTCGTGCCCGTGGAGCGCAGCCTGACCGTCACGCTCGAGGGCCAGGATCTGGAGGGGAAGCCGCTGCGGCTCGAGCTGGAGGAGTTGCCGGCCCGCGTCGTCCAGCACGAGCTCGACCATCTCGACGGCACGCTCATGATCGAGCGCACCGACGCCGAGTCGCGCCGTGGCGCGCTCGCGACGCTGCGGCGCGACCCTTCGCTGTAGTTAGCCTCCAGCCGTGAAGCTGATGGTCGCGGCCACGGCGCCGTTCGGCGCGGACGTTCTCGAGGGGTTGGCTGCTCGACACGACGTGGCCGCCCTCCTGACGCGACCGGACCGCCCTGCGGGCCGCGGGCGCAGGCTGGCTCCGCCGCCCGCCAAGGTGAGGGCGGAGGCACTCGGCATCCCGGTGCTCCAGCCCGACCGGCCGACCGGGGAGCTCGAGCTGCCCGTCGACACGGTCGTCGTCTGCGCGTACGGGCTGCTGATCCCGGACGAGCTGCTCGAGCGCGGCCTCTGGTTGAACGTCCACCCGTCGCTGCTGCCGCGCTGGCGGGGCGCCGCTCCCGTCGAGCGCGCGTTGCTCGCCGGCGACAACGAGACGGGGGTGACGATCCACGAGACCGTCAAGGAGCTCGACGCCGGCCCGATCGCGGCGCAGCGGGCCTTCGCCGTCGGCTCCGACGACGACGCCGGCACCGTGTTCGCCCGCAGCGCGGCGCTCGCGGTGGAGCTGCTCGACGAGGTCCTGCCCTCGCCGACCTTCACCCCGCAGCCCGACGAGGGGGTGACGTACGCCGCGAAGATCGAAGCCGCCGACCGCGAGCTCGACCTGACCGCACCCGGGGAGGAGAGCCTGAACCGGATCCGCGCGCTCGCCCCTCACATCGGCGCCCGCGCGGAGCTCGACGGCCGCCGCGTCACGATCTGGCGCGCCCGCGTCGAGGACGGGCGCCTCGTGCCCGTCGAGGTGCAGCCCGAGGGCGGCCGCCGGATGCCGTACGAGGCCTTTCTCCGCGGCCTCCGATGACGGTCGCGCCCGCGCGGCGCGCGGCCTACGAGGTGCTGCTGCGCGTCTTCGAGGAGGACGCGTACGCCGACCGTGCCCTCCGCACGGCCTCGGAGCAGCTCGACGAGCGCGACCGCGCGCTCGCGCGCCGGCTGGCGTTCGGCGCCGTTCAGCGCATGCGCACCCTCGACCACGGGATCGAGACGCTCGGCAAGCGGCCCGTGCGGAAGCTCGACCCACCCGTCCGCGCGGCACTGCGGCTGGGCGCCTACCAGCTCGGGTACCTGGACGGCGTGCCGCGCTACGCGGCGGTGAACGAGTCGGTCGAGCTCGTGCGCCGCGCCCGGCTCGAGCGTGCAGTCCCCTTCACGAACGCGGTGCTGCGCCGGCTCGCCGACGGCCTCGCCCCGCTGCTCGCCTCGCTCCCGGAGGGCCCGCTCAAGCACTCCTATCCGGACTGGATCTGGGACGTCTGGCGGCGCGATCTCGGGGAGGCGGAGGCGCTGGCGCTGATGCGGGCGCAGAACGAGCCGCCACCTGTCGTCGTGAGACACGTCCGGGGGCTGGCCCCGGACGGGACGGCTACGGACGTGCCCGGCGCGTACGTGGTCGAGCGGGTGGACGACGACGCACTCGCCGCCGGCCGGATCTGGCCGCAGAGCCGCGGGTCGCAGGTGGCCGGGCTCTGTGTCGGTGCCCAGGCAGGCGAGCGGATCCTCGACGTCTGCGCCGCGCCCGGCGGCAAGACGTCCATGCTCGCGGGCGAGGTGGTCGCCGTCGAGGCGAACGAGGGTCGCGTGCGCGAGCTGGAGGAGAACCTGCGCCGCCTGGGCCGGGACGACGTGCGCGTCGTCCACGCGGACGGGCGCGACCTGCCGCCCGAGCTCGACGGCTTCGATCGCGCACTCGTCGACGCGCCCTGCTCGGGGCTCGGCGTGCTCGCGACGCGGGCGGACCTCCGCTGGCGCTCGCGCCCGCTCCCGGAGCTCCAGGCCGAGCTGCTGCGCGCGGCCGCGGTGCGCGTGCGTCCGGGCGGCACGCTCGTCTACTCGGTCTGCACGGTCAATGCGGACGAGAGCGAGTCCGTGGTGGACGCGGCCGTCGAGGCCGGGGGTCTCGAGGTCGAGCCGATCGAGGAGTGGCAGCAGTTCCGTCACACGAGGCGTCCCGAGTTCCTGCAGACGCTGCCGCACGTGCACGCGACGAGCGGCTTCTTCGTCGCCCGGCTGCGGCGGCTCTAAGATCGAGCCCGTGACGTGGCGCGACTGGGTGCGGACGGTCGAGGTGGAGCCGTCGCTCTACGCGGCCGACTTCGCGAGGCTCGGGGAGCAGATCCAGGCGCTCCTGGACGGCGGCGCGCGCGTCTTCCACTTCGACGTCGGCGACGGCCACTTCGTGCCCCCGGTGACGATCGGGCCGGTCGTGCTGCGCTCGATCGCGCCGATGATCCACGCAGCCGGCGGGGTGCTCGACTGCCACCTGATGGTCGACGACCCGGTGCACCACTTCGCCGAAATCGCCGAGTCGGGCGGCGACAGCGTCACCTTCCACGTCGAGGTCGCACCCGACCCGGGCGCCGTGATCGCACAGGCGCGGGAGCACGGCCTCGGGGTCGGCGTCGCCTTCAACCCCGACACCGAGGTGGACGTGGCCGCCGAAGCGGCCAACACCGGTGCCGACCTCTGCCTCTGCATGTCGATCGTCCCGGGCTACTCCGGGCAGGAGCTGATGGAGGACGCCTTCGAGCGGATCGAGCGGTTGCGCGGCCTGGTCGACTGCTACGTCCAGGTCGACGGCGGCGTGAAGCAGGAGAACATCCGCGCGCTCCGCGAGGCGGGTGCCGACCTGCTCGTCGTCGGCAGCGGGATCTTCGCCGCCGGGGACCCGTCCGACGCCTACCGCAGCCTCGTCCAGACCCTGACATGAGCCTGGAGCGGGCGCTCGAGCTCGGCGAGGCTGCACGCGGCACCGGGTATCCGAAGCCGACGGTCGCCGCCGTGCTCGTGCGCGACGGAGAGGTCGTGGGCGAGGGCTGGACGGAGGCCGGTGGCCGGCACGGCGAGATCGTCGCGCTGGCGGCGGCTGGCGAGCGCGCGCGCGGGTCGACGCTCTACGTGACGATGGAGCCCTGCACGCACCACGGGACGACGCCGCCCTGCACCGAGGCGATCGTCGCTGCGGGAGTCGGCCGCGTCGTCGCTGCCTCGCGCGACCCGAATCCCGAGGCGCGGGGCGGCCTCGAGCGGCTGCGCGAGGCCGGTGTCGACGTCGAGCTCGACGAGCGCTTCGAGGCGCGGGCACAGAACGAGGCCTGGCGCACCTGGGTCTCGGAGGGCAGGCCGTTCGTGACGTACAAGGCCGCGGTGACCCTGGACGGCCGCGTCACGGTTCCCGGCTCGCGCTGGGTCTCGAGTGAGGAGTCGCGCCGGCTCGTGCACGAGCTCCGTGCGGCCTCGGATGCGGTCGCCGTCGGCATGGGCACGGTGCGGCTCGAGAACCCCCGGCTCGACGCGCGCGACGTCCCGGTGACCCGGCAGCCGCGGCGCCTCGCGTTCGGCCGCGGCCCGCTTCCCGACGGCTCGGAGCTCGAGCTGCGCTCGGGGCCGCTCGCCGAGGAGCTGCAAGGGCTCGGGGCCGAGGGCGTCCAGTCGCTGCTCCTGGAAGGAGGCCCGACGCTCGCCGGGGCGTTCCTCCGCGCCGGCCTCGTCGACAAGCTGCTCCTCTTCGTCGCACCGACGCTCGCGGGCCGGGGCCAGGGGCTCCTCGACGCGCTCGAGACGCCGGTCGCGCTGAGCCGCCTCACGAGCCGGCAGGTGGGCGCCGACGTCCTGCTCGAGGCCCACGTGCGCGAGCCGTAAGGTTCCGGGGGTGTTCACCGGGCTGGTACGCGAGGTCGGGCGCGTCGCCTCCTTCGAGGGCGGGCGGCTCGTCGTGGAGTGCGCGACCGGAGCGAAGCTCGGGGACTCCGTCGCGCTCGACGGGGTATGCCTCACGGTCGTCGACGGGTCCGCCGACAGCCTCTCCTTCGACGTCGTCCCGGAGACGCTTGCCCGCGTCAAGCCGTTCCGCGAGCGGGTCAACGTCGAGCCCGCCCTGCGCGCCGGCGAGCCGCTCGGCGGCCACTACGTCCAGGGTCACGTCGACGGTGTGGGGGAGGTCGCTGCGGTCACGCCCGAGGGCGACGGCGCGCGCATCGCGATCGACGCGCCGGAACTGGCTCGCTACCTCGTCGAGAAGGGGTCGATCGCGGTCGACGGCGTCTCGCTGACGGTGGCGGCGCTCAGGGAGGACGGCTTCGAGGTCGCGCTGATCCCGCACACGCTCAAGCTGACGACGCTGGGCTCGCTCGCGCCGGGCGATGCCGTGAACCTCGAAGCCGACGTCCTGGCCAAGTACGTCGAGCGATTGCTCACCGCTACGATGCGCCCGTGACGATGGCCTCCGAGACGCAGACCGAAAGCCCCTTCGCGACGATCGAGGAGGCGATCGAGGACATCCGTCAGGGCAAATTCGTCGTCGTCGTCGACGACGAGGACCGCGAGAACGAGGGCGACCTGACGATCGCGGCGCAGTTCGCGACGCCCGAGGCGGTCAACTTCATGGTCACGCATGCCCGCGGGCTCGTCTGCCTCTGCCTCACCGAGGAGCGCTGCGACGAGCTCGGCCTGCGCCAGATGACCGAGCAGAACGAGACCCCGTTCGGGACCGCGTTCACCGTCTCCGTCGAGGCGCGCGAGGGCGTGACGACCGGCATCTCCGCACACGACCGGGCGCACACGATCCAGGTCGCGGTCGACCCGACCTCGCGGCCCGCCGATCTCGTGCAGCCGGGCCACGTCTTCCCGCTGCGGGCCCGGCGCGGCGGCGTTCTCCAGCGCACGGGCCAGACGGAGGCCGCGGTCGACCTGGCCCGCCTCGCCGGCCTGAATCCGGCCGGCGTCGTCTGCGAGATCATGCGCGACGACGGCTCGATGGCGCGGGTCGCGGACCTGATTCCCTACTGCGCCCTGCACGGGCTGAAGATGGTCACCGTCGCCGACCTCGTCGAGTACCGCCGGCGCCATGAGCGGCTCGTCGAGCGCCAGACGAGCGTGCGACTGCCCACCGCCCACGGCGAGTTCACCGCCGTCGCGTTCCACGAGACCCTGACCGGCAAGCACCACGTCGCGCTCGTGAAGGGCGAGGTCGCGGGCGAGCAGAACGTGCTCGTGCGCGTCCACTCGGAGTGCCTCACGGGTGACGTCTTCCACTCGCTCCGGTGCGACTGTGGCGAGCAGCTCGAGCATGCCCTGCGCCGGATCGAGGCCGAGGGCCAGGGCGTCCTGCTCTATCTCTCGCAGGAGGGCCGCGGGATCGGCCTGCTCAACAAGCTCAAGGCCTACGAGCTCCAGGAGCAGGGCCTCGACACCGTCGAGGCGAACCTGCGGCTCGGCTTTGCCGCGGACGTGCGCGAGTACGGAATCGGCTCGCAGATCCTCGCCGACCTCGGGCTCTCGACGATCCGGGTGCTGACGAACAACCCGAAGAAGATCTCCGGCATCTCGGGCTTCGGGCTCGAGGTGGTCGAGCAGGTGCCGATCGAGGTGGAGCCGAACGCCGAGAACCGGGGCTACCTCGACGCGAAGCGCGACAAGCTGGGTCATACGTTGGGCCACGCGCTCCACCACCAGGATCTTCGTTTCGAGCCCGAGCTGTTCGACGGGGCCGAGGCATGACCGAGCGCTGGCCCGACGTGCCCGACTTCGACGGCACGCCGGAGGTTGACGAGGAGTCGGCCGAGAACGTCCTCGCCGGAACGGCAGCCGAGCCGGAGCCCGTCGAGCCGGAGGACGAAGCCGAGGCGGAGGAAGAGGTCGAGGACGAGGCCGAGGCCGAGGTCGAGGACGAGGCCGTCGAGACCGACGCGGGCGTTGTCGCCGAGCCGGAGGACGTTCCGGCGGCCCAGCAGTCCCCGGCGGACCAGCATGCCTCCGGCGAGTTCGGCGTCCCGAGCGGCTACGCGATCCTCGAAGGCGCGCCGACGGGCGCGCGCCGCTCCGTCGGCGTCGTCGTGAGCCGCTTCAACGGCGCCGTCACGTCGAAGCTGCTCGAGGGGGCGCTCGCAGAGCTCGACGAGGCCGGCGTCGCGCGCGAGGCGATCACGGTCATGCCCGTCCCGGGTGCCTTCGAGTTGCCGCTCGCAGCGATGGCGCTCGCGAAGACGCGCCGCTACGCGTGCATCGTGGCGCTCGGCTGCGTGATCCGCGGCGACACGCCGCATTTCGACTTCGTGGCCGGCGAGGCCGCGAGCGGGCTCCAGCTCGCGGCGCTCGAGACGGGGGTCCCGGTCGCGTTCGGCGTGCTCACGCTCGAGCAGGCCGGCCAGGCCGACGACCGGCTGGAAAAGGGCGCCGAGGCGGTCCGCACCGGCCTCGAGATGGCCGACGTCTTCGCGCAGCTACGGGCCGCGGCGGCCCGCTAGCAGCCGGCGTATCCGTACTCGAGCGCCTTCGCGCAGAACTCCTGCTCGTCGGCGGTGAAGAAGTGGCGCACGGTTCCGGGGATGCGCAGGTAGAAGAGATAGTCCACCGTCGCGGGACGTCCGGCCGCGCGGATCGAGGCCAGCCCGGGGTTGCCGATCGGAGTTGGCGGCAGACCCTTGAAGCGGTGTGTGTTGTAGGGCGTCGAGCTCCGCAGGTGGGCCCTGGTGATCGATCTCGTCCCCTCGATCCCGAGCCCGTAGCGGAGGGACGCGTCGATGGCGAGCGGCATCCTGCGCTCGAGCCGGTTCGCGATCACCGCGGCCACGAGCGCACGTTCCCGCGGCACGACGGTCTCCCGCTCGACCAGGGACGCGATCGTGAGGACGGCGTACGGGCTCTGACCTCGGTTGCGAGCCGCCCGCAGGTCGACCGTGCTCCAGCGGCGCTCGAACTCGGCGATCTGCTTGGCGACCAGCTCGGAGGCGGCCGTCTGCGGCGTGAACTCGTACAGAGCCGGGAAGAGGAACCCTTCCACGCTCCGACGCTTCAGGAAGCGGGCGAACCCGCTCGGGGCCCGGGCGTGTGCGGTAGCCGCGGCGTACGCCTTGCCGGTCAGGCGGGGAGTGACGCCCCGCTTGCGGATCGCGATGCGGCGCACATGCGTGGTCTGATCGGCCATCTGCCGCGCGGTCAGGCCCTCGGGGAAGACGATCCTCAAGGTGACCGGCGCGGCCGAGCGCCCGTCGGTGATAGAGGCCGAGAGCGCGGCTGCGACGACGAGGCAGATGAGAGTCGAGCGGCGGACCATGCGAACTCGAAGAGGGTACCGACGCGGGGCTGCGCCAAGTGACAGGCTGTTACGAGCTCTCTTCGGCTACACTCCTCGGCCGTGTCCAAGGTCTGCTCAGTGTGCGGCAAGAAGCCGTCGTTCGGGAACAACCGGAGCCATTCGATGGTGGCCACGCGCCGCCGCTTCAACCCGAACCTGCAGAAGATCCGCGTCCTCGTCAAGGGCGTGAAGACGCGCGCCTACGTCTGCACCCGCTGCCTCAAGGCGGGCAAAGTGCAGAAAGGCGGTCTAGCAACCTTCTCGTCCCGTCCGCCGCGTCTAAGCTCGCGGCGTGGATCGGGGACACCTCACCGGATCGTCCGAGCTCGGGCGGATCACGATCGCCTCGGATGCGATCGCGCAGATCGTCGGCCACACGGCCGCCGAGTGCTACGGCGTCGTCGGGATGGCCGGCAAGGGGCTGAAGCGCCTGCTCGCGCGCGATCGGCTGCGGCAGGGGATCGAGGTCTCCGAGCGCGACGGCGGGCTCGCGCTCGACCTGTACGTCGTCGTCGAGTACGGCCTCAACCTGGCGGAGGTCGCCGCGACCGTCCGCTCGCGCGTCGCCTACGAGGTGGAGCGCCTGACGGGCCTGGAGGTGGGCGCCGTCGAGGTGCACATTCAGGACGTTCGGCGGTCCGCGTGAGCGAGCTCGAGCGGGCACGGGAGCTCGCGCGGGCGGCGCTCCAGAACCTGGAGGCGAACCGCCGCCGCATCGACGACCTCAACGTCTACCCGGTCCCGGACGGGGACACGGGCACGAACCTGACGCTGACCGCGCGCTCGATCGTCGAGACGCTCGACGCGTCGACCGCGGGCGACCGAGCCGCGGTCGCGAAGGAGCTGACCCGCGCGGCGCTGATGGGCGCTCGCGGCAACTCGGGCGTGATCTTCTCGCAGATCCTGCGCGGCGCGGCCGAGGTGCTGGGGGAGCCCGGCGCAATCGACACGCTTCGGATCAAGCGCGCCTTCCGTGGCGCCAGCGACGCCGCCTACCGGGCGGTGCGGCGGCCGGTCGAAGGGACGATGCTGACCGTGATCCGCGAGCTCGCGGAGGAGGCGGAGGACCCACGCCATGCGACCCTCGGGAACACCGACTTCTTCAAGGCTCTCCTCGCCCGGGGCGAGGACGCGCTCGCGCGCACCCCCGAGCAGCTCGCGGTGCTGAAGGAAGCCGGAGTCGTCGACGCGGGCGGCGCCGGGCTCCTGGAGATCGTCCGCGGGGTCGCGGCCGCTCTCGCCGGCGAGACGCTTCCCGATGCCCCGGTCGAGGACGCGCACGAGGCCGGCTTCGACGCGATCCACCTGGAGCTGTCGGAGTACCGCTACTGCACCGTCTTCGTCGTCGAGGGCGACGGCCTGGACGCGGAGGCGCTCGAGGCCGAGCTGGAGCAGTTGGGCGACTCGCTGCTCGTCGTCGGCGACCCGAGTGCCCTGAAGGTCCACGTCCACACGGACGACCCCGGCGCGGCGCTCGCCGCCGGCACGCGACTCGGGACGATCGAGGGGATCGAGATCGCGAACATGCACAAGCAGACGGCGGAGCGCTCGGAGCGGCTGCTGGACACCGTCCCCGACGATCTCTCTGCGCAAGCTCGGATTCCGCGGGAACGGAATACGAGCGCACTCACGACCCTGGGGCTGACGCTCGAGACGGGCATCGTCGCCGTCGTTCCCGGCACCGGCAACCGCCGGCTCTTCGAGGAGTACGGCGCGGCGCGCGTGATCGAGGGCGGGCAGACGATGAACCCGTCCACCTCCGACATCCTCGAGGCGATCGAGGCGACGCCGGCGACCGAGGTCCTCGTGCTGCCGAACAACGGCAACGTGATCCTCTCGGCCGAGCAGGCCGCCCGCCTGGCGACGAAGCCCGTGCGCGTGATCCCGTCGCGCTCGGTGCCGGCGGGGCTGGCGGCGATCGTCCGCTACCTCCCGTCGCTGACGGCAGCCGAGAACGAGGCGGCGATGCTCGAGGCGCTCGGCCAGGTCGCGACCGGCGAGGTGACGATCGCCTCGCGCGACGTCGAGCTCGACGGCGTGCCCGTCCGTAAGGGCGCCTATCTCGGCCTGGCCGAGGGCGAGGCGGTCGCCTCGTCCGCGAGCTTCGACGAGGTGGCCCAGGCCGTCGTGGAGCGCCTGCTCGCGAACGGCGCGGAGGTGCTGACCATCCTCACCGGCTCGGACGAGCCGCAGCTCGACGACCTCCTGCGGCACGTCCAGGAGCAACACCCCGCGGTGGAGCTGGACGTGCACCCCGGCGGCCAGCCGCACTATCCGCTGCTCCTCTCGGCCGAGTAGCAGGGAGTGGCGGAGTGACACCGGGGGTCGTCGACGTCGGCGGGCGGCGCCTGTGGACGTCGCTGGCGGGCGACGGCTCACCCACGGTCGTGTTCGAGGCCGGTGGCGGGGACGACTCGTCCGTCTGGGCGACGATCGAGCCGGAGGTGCGCCGGCGGAACGGGGTGCGCACCCTCGTCTACGACCGTGCGGGGCTGGGCAGGAGCGATCCGCCGCCGCGCGGCGAGTACCGAATCGGCGACGAGGCGGCCGCGCTGGCGCGCGCGCTCGACGCCGTCGATCTGTCCGGGCCTGTCGTCCTCGTCGCGCACTCGTACGGAGGCTTCGTGGCCAGGCTCGTCGCGGCGGCCGATCCGCGCGTCGCAGGTGTGGTGCTCGTCGACGCGAATCTCCCCGCGTTCTTCGACGAGGCCGTCGTCGCGCGCCTCCTGGCGACCTACACGCCGCAGTTCGACGAGCTCGAGCGCCGGGCGCCGGAGCTGGCGAGGGTGATGATCCCGCTCATGCGCGCCTATCCCGACACCGTTCGGCACGTGGGCGCCGTCGACTATCCGAGCACGCTGCCGACGATCGACATCGTCGCGGAGCGGTCGTGGGGCCAGACGCCCGAAGAGAACGAGGAAATGCGCCGCGCGCATGCGGACTTCGTCGCGGCCGCTCCGCAGGTGCGGGAGGCCGTGTCGGCCGGCGGCAGCGGGCACTACGTGATGCGGGACCGTCCCGACGTGGTGCTGGACGCGATCGCGCGGATCATCGAGCGCCTCCGCGGCGAGACTTCGCCCCCCGGGAAGCTCTAAGGTCACAGCGTGGTCACGCGCACCCAGCCGATCCGCATCCTGCTCGTCGAGGACAACGACGTCTTCCGTCAGGCCCTCGAGCTGCTGCTCGGGCTGCAGGAGGGGCTGGAGGTGGTCGGCGCGGTCGCGGAGGGCACGGCCGTCGTCGCCGCTTGTGAGCAGTTCGACCCCGACGTCTGCGTGATGGACTTCCGCCTGCCCGGGATGGACGGGGTGGAGGCCACGATCGCCCTGCGTGCCGCCTGTCCCAGCGTCGCCGTGGTCTGCCTGACCGCGAGCGCGAGCCCCCGCGAGCTGGAGGCGCTCGAGGCCGCGGGTGCAGTCGCCTGCCTGCGCAAGGACCAGGAGCTGGACGAGATCGTGGACGCGATCCGCGGTGCCGGCGAGCGCCGATCGTGAACCTGACCCGCCAGAACACGGCGATCGTGCTCGACTCGACCGCGGACTTCCCCGACGCCCAGATCCGCTTCCCGAACATGCGGGTGGTGCCGCTCTACGTCCGCTTCGGCGAGGAGAGCTTCCGGGACTACATCGAGCTCGACCCGCACGACTTCTACGAGCGCCTGAAGTCGGCGTCCGAGCTGCCGACGACCTCGCAGCCGACGCCCCAGGACTTCCTCTCCGTCTATCAGGCGCTGTCGAGCTACGAGCGGATCTACTCGCTGCACATCTCGTCGAAGCTCTCCGGGACGTTCGCGAGCGCGACGCTCGCCGCCGGGGAGGTGGGCGGCGACCGGATCCGGCTCGTCGACTCCGAGTCCGCGTCGGTCGGGATCGCGATGCTGGCGCTCGGGATCCAGCGCCTGCTCGAGCAGGGCACGACGGACGCCGAGATCGAGGCGCTCACCGCTCGCTACCGCGAGGAGGCGGGGCTTCTCTTCACGGTCGACACGCTCGAGTTCCTGGCGAAGGGCGGTCGCATCGGCCGAGCCCGGGCGCTCGCAGGGAGCCTGCTGAACGTGAAGCCGATCCTCGCGATCGAGGACGGCGAGGTCGTTCCGCTCACCCGCGTGCGCGGGCGGGCGAAGGCGCTGGAGGAGTTCCGGAAGCGCTTCGAGGCGGGGACGAGCGAGGCGGACGGCCTGCACGTCGCGATCGCCCACGCGGAGGCCGACGAAGCCGTCGAGCAGCTGCGGAGCCTCGTCACGACCGCGCGCCCCCAGGCGCAGATCGAGCTCGTGACTTCGCTCGGCGCCGTGGTCGGCACCCATGCGGGGCCCGGGACGGTCGGCTTCTTCTGGTTCCAGGACTAGCGAGCGCGAGGGGCCGGCGCCGACCGCGCCCCGTGCCATACTCGGGCCGATGAGCCGGCCACAGCCCGGTTTCGCCGCCGTGGACCCGCCCGACGACGGCTGGAGGCCGACGCGCGGCCGTTTCCATCCGGAGCGGCTCGAGGCTCCCGTCGATTCCTTGAGCGGCGTCGGGCCGACGTTGCGCAAGCGCCTGGCGAAGCTCGGCCTGGAGCGTGTGGGCGACCTGCTCGACCACCGTCCTCGGCGCTACGAGGAGCCGGTGCCCGAGAAGCGGATCGCGGAGCTGTGGGGCGACGACGAGGTCGTGATCGCGGGGGAGATCCTGAAGACCTCGTCCCGGCGGGGACGGGGCCGCTTGCAGATCCTGACGGCTCAGGTCTCGGACGGCAGCGGCCAGATCTCTGCCACCTGGTTCAACCAGCCGTGGCTGCAGGAGAAGCTCGTGCCCGGAACCCGCGTCCGGCTGCGCGGCGTGCCGAACCGCTACGGCTTCCAGGTGCGCTCGTACGACCTGAACGGCGGCTCGGCGACCGCCGACTTCGCGCCGGTCTATCCCGCCAGCGAGGAGGTGGCGAGCGCGAAGCTGCGGGAGCTCGTCGAGAGCGCGCTGCCGCTCGCGGACGACCGGCCCGATCCGCTGCCCGCCGCCGTGAAGGCCGAACGCGGCCTGCCCCTGCGAGGCGACGCGCTCGTCGCGCTGCACCGGCCGCGCTCGCTCGCAGAAGCGGAGGAGGGCAGGCAGCGGCTCGCGTTCGACGAGCTGCTCACGCTTCAGCTCGCGCTCGTGCGCCAGGCGGCGGAGCGCGAGGAGGCGGTCGCCGTGGCCCTCGCGGAGCCGGGCGAGCTGATCGAGCGCTACCGCGCCGTCCTGCCCTTCGAGCTGACCGAGCACCAGGAGGCGGCGATCGCCGAGCTCGACGCCGACCTCGCCCGCACGACCCCGATGCAGCGCCTGCTCCAGGGCGACGTCGGCTCGGGCAAGACGGTCGTAGCGCTGTACGCGCTGCTGCGGGCGGTCGAGGCGGGCCGGCAGGGCGCGCTGATGGCGCCGACGGAGACTCTGGCCGAGCAGCACTTCCTGACCATCGAGGCGATCTGCGCGCAGCTCGGGGTCTCGTGTGCGCTCGTCACCGGCTCGTTCCGGTCCCGCGGGCCGGACGCGGACGTCGTGGTCGGCACGCACGCGCTGATCCAGGAGGGGTTCGACTTCCGCGATCTCGCCGTCGCCGTCGTCGACGAGCAGCATCGCTTCGGCGTCGAGCAGCGCTCCGCGCTCGCCGAGGGGCGTGCGCCGCACGTCCTGCACATGACGGCGACGCCGATCCCGCGCACGCTCGCGCTGACGGTGTACGGAGATCTCGCGGTGAGCGAGATCGCGAAGCCGCCCGCCTCGCGCAAGCCCATCGTCACGGCGTGGGTGACCGACGAGCGCAGCTCGGAGGCGTACACGCGGCTGCGCGCGCACCTCGCCGAGGGCCGGCAGGCCTACGTGGTCTGCCCGCTGATCGAGGAGTCGGCGACGACCCTCGCCCGCGCCGCCGAGCAGGAAGCCGACCAGCTCCGCGCCGGCGAGCTGAAGGGCTTCCGCGTGGGCTGCATGCACGGGAGGCTGAAGCCGGCCGACCGGCGCGAGCTGATGGCGAGCTTCAAGGCGCGGGAGCTGGACGTGCTCGTGGCGACGACCGTGATCGAGGTCGGCGTCGACGTGCCTAACGCGACGATCATGATCGTCCAGGAGGCCGACCGCTTCGGGCTCGCGCAGCTCCACCAGCTGCGCGGGCGCGTCGGGCGCGGGGCGGAGCAGTCGTACTGCCTGCTGATCTCGCGCGCCAAGGACGAGCTGACCGAGAGCGCCCGCGAGCGGCTCGAGGCGATGGTCGCCTCGACCGACGGCTTCGAGCTGGCCGAGAAGGACCTCGAGATCCGCGGCGGCGGCCAGCTGCTCGGCGCGCGCCAGTCCGGCCTGTCAGACCTCCGCTTCGCGCGCATCACGAAGGACCGCGAGCTGCTCGAGGCGGCCCGCGACGCGGCGGGCTCGCTCCCGGCCGGGACGATGGCGCCGGAGGTCGACTCCTTCCTCGGCGAGTCCGAGCACCTCGGCAAGTCCTAGCACGGGTGCGGTTAACCGCACCGATCGCGGCCGGAGCACCGAACGCGTGGCGCCAACCGCCGTCGGCAGGATCAGCTCATGGACGGGATCGCGATCAGGCAGCTCAACTGGGGCGAGCGACGGCCGGTGCTCGAGGTCTTCGAGGGCCTCTCGGAGCGCAGCCGCAGCCTGCGCTTCCTCGGCTCGAAGCCGCGGTTGCTCGAGCGCGATCTCGTCCATCTCGCGGACGTGGGCTGTTGCGGCCGCGAGGCGGTCGCCGCGATCGAGCGCGAGACCGGCCGCACGGTCGGGATCGCCCGCTTCGTCCGCGACGCGGACGGTCCAGAGGCGGAGATCGCCTTCGAGGTCGTGGACGAGTGGCAAGGGCGCGGGCTCGGCCGCCGGCTCGTCGAGTCGCTGAAGCTGCTCGCGCGCGAACAGGGCATCCTCCGCTTCCGCGCGCTGGTCGCGTTCGGCAACGGGCCGGCCCTCGCCCTCGTCGGCGGGCTGGGCGAGGAGCTCGTGCGGCGCTGGGAGGACGGGAACGTCGAGGTCGTCGTCCGGCTCGCCTGACCTGAGGGCGAGAATGTGCCGGTGCGGATCATCGCCGGCAGCAAGCGGGGCGCGGGGATCTCAGCCCCGAAGGGACTCGCGACGCGCCCGACGGGCGATCGAGTCCGCGAAGCCGCCTTCAACCTGATCGGCCCCGTCGACGGCGCCGCCGTCCTCGATCTCTTCGCCGGCTCGGGCGCGATGGGTCTCGAGGCGCTCTCGCGCGGCGCCGCGAGCGCCACGTTCGTGGAGAGCGACCGAGCTGCGTGTCGCACGATCTCGCAGAACCTGGAGAAGCTCGGCCTGACGGGAGCGCGCGTCGTCTGCGGCGACGCCGTCTGGGCGCTGCGCCAGGAGCCCCGCACCTACGACCTCGTCCTCGTCGACCCGCCCTACGAGCTCTGGCCCGAGCTCGAGCCGCGGCTTGCGGGAGCGCTGGAGCGCGTGCTCGCGCCCGACGGTCTCGTCGTCGTGGAGACCGGCTCGAAGACCGAGCCGGTGCTCCCGCTCGCGCTGCGCACCTCGCGGCGGTACGGTTCCGCCCGGCTCACCCTCTACGAGCACCCATGATCACCGCCATCTGCCCAGGGAGCTACGACCCCGTCACGTTCGGCCACGTCGACGTGATCTCCCGCGCCTCCGCGATCTTCGACCGTGTCGTCGTCGGCGTGGTCGGGACGCCTCGGCACAAGGAGACGCTCTTCTCGCTCGACGAGCGGGTCGACTTCCTGAAGGAGGCGCTCACGGAGCTGGACAACGTCGAGGTGGACGTCTTCTCCGAGCTCGTGGTCGAGTTCGCCCGGCGCTGGGAGGCGCGCGTGATCGTGAAGGGCCTGCGGGTGATCTCGGACTTCGAATGGGAGTTCCAGATGAACCAGCTCAACCGCCACCTCGCCCCCGAGATCGAGACCGTCTACGTGATGGCGAGCCCGCAGGTCAGCTTCGTCTCCTCCAGCGGCGTGAAGGAGATCGCCGCGTTCGGAGGAAAGGTGGACAAGCTTGTGCCGGACACGGTGGCGCGCCGACTCGCGGAGAAATTCCCGAACGGCCGTCCCGGCGCCCCTGAGAACCCCCGCGAGTAAACTTCTGGAGACAAATGGACGTCCTCGTACTCATCGACAAGCTCGACGACCTCGTGCACAACGCGAAAGCGGTGCCGCTCACCGACCAGGTTCGCATCGACCGCGAGGAGATCTACGACATCCTCGACCAGATGCGCGCGACCATCCCCGAGGAGATCAAGCAGGCCCGCTGGATCGTCAAGGAGCGGCAGGAGATGCTGGCCGAGGCGAAGCGCGAGGTCGACCGGATCCTCGGCGAGGCGCGTGAGCAGGCCGTGCGCGAGGCCTCGCAGACCGAGATCGTCAAGCTCGCCGAGCGCCAGGCGCAGGAGATCGTGGACGACTCCCGCCGGCAGGCCCGCGAGACGCGGCTCGAGATGGAGGACTGGGCGGACGGGATCCTCTCCACGCTCGAGGTCAACCTCGACAAGTTCCTGACCGCGGTCAAGCGCGGCCGCGAGCGGCTGCACGAGCGCTCGCAGGAGACGGTGGTCGCCGGCGTGGGGCCGCGTGAGCCCACCGCCCCCGAGGACGACGACGGCAGTTACCTGTAGCACCTGATCAGCGCTGCTGATCGAGTCCAGCGCAGATTCGACTTGCGGGCGACGTCCCACCGTCGCCATCCTGATTCGATGGGGGACCTCGATGCCCGGCGCCGTCCTGCCGTCTGGGCCGCGCTCGCAGCGATCTACCTGATCTGGGGGTCGACCTACCTCGGGATCGAGCTCGCCATGCGGACGATCCCGCCGCTTCTCATGCTGTCGTTGCGCTTCCTGATCGCGGGCAGCCTGCTCTGGCTACTCGTCGGCCGAGGGCTGCGCCCGACGTGGCCCCAGTGGCGGGCGGCGATCCTGATCGGCGGGGCTCTGCTCCTCTTTGGGAACGGCGGCGTGGCGATCGCGCAGCAGACGATCGACACCGGCACGGTCGCGCTGATCGTCGGCTCCGTGCCGCTCTGGCTCGCGCTCCTCGACCGTGTCTTCCTCGGCCAGCGGCTCGCGCCGGCCGCCGTGGCCGGCCTCGTCGTCGGCTTCGGCGGTGTTGCGCTGCTCGCGGGCGGCGCCGGTGGCGGCTCGCTCGGCGGTGCCGCCGTAGTGCTCGTGGGCTCGCTGGCCTGGGCGGCCGGGTCGCTCTACGCCCGCCGGGCGGAGCTGCCGGACCGGCCGCTCGCGGGTGCGGCCCTGCAGATGCTCGCCGGCGGGGTGCTGCTCGGGCTCGGCGGGCTCGTGCGCGGCGAGGCCGGCGATGTCGACGTGGCCGCCATCTCCGGCGAGTCGCTCGCAGCGCTCGCCTACCTCGTGCTGATCGGATCTCTGGTGGGCTTCTCGGCCTACGTCTGGCTGCTGCGGAATGCGCCCACCTCGCTCGTCGGCACGTACGCCTACGTGAACCCGGTCGTCGCGGTGGCGCTCGGGACGCTCGTGCTGAGCGAGCCGCTCGGCGCCCGCGTGCTCGTGGGGGGTGCGGCGATCCTCGCCGCGGTGATCCTGATCGTCTCGGCGCGGCCGCTGGCTGCGCCGACAGCCCGGCCCGGTGCCGTGGCGCCGACCAGAGCGCGCTAGTCTCGGTCCGTGACCCGCTTCCCTCTCCGCCGGCTCCGCCTGCGCTCGGGCGACGAGCACCGTGACGCAGTCGAGATCGAGCTCGAGCCGTTCGACCTCGGCGGCCAGCGCTACCTGCCCGTGCCGCAGGCGGTCGAAGCCGAGCTGACGCTCGTACAGGCGACGACGGGGCTCGACATCCGGCTCGCGTTCGACGTGCGGCTGCACGGCCCGTGCATGCGCTGTCTCGCCGACGCTGTCGTCGACGTCTCGATCGACGCGCGGGAGTACCACGCGGACGACGCCGGCGCCGGGGAGGAGCTGCGGAGCGAATACGTGATCGACGACCAGCTCGAGCTCTCGGCGTGGGCGCGCGACGCGATCGCGCTCGCCCTGCCCGACCAGATCCTGCACGCGCCCGACTGCGCCGGCCTCTGCCCGGTCTGCGGCAAGGACCTGAACGTGGAGCCGCACACGCACGAGGACGTCGTCGTCGATCCGCGCTGGTCGGCGCTCGAGGGGCTGAAGGATCGGCTCTAGGAAGGAGTTCGCTACACTCCGCAGCCGCTCATGGCAGTCCCCAAGAAGAAAACCTCCAAGGCCCGCCGCGACAAGCGCCGCGCCCAGCACGGCATCGAGTCGCCGCGCGTGAACGTCTGCCCGACCTGTCACCAGCCCAAGCTGCCGCATCGCGTCTGCCCCACGTGCCACACGTACAAGGGCCGCGAGATCGAGCCGCTCCGCACTCCCGCGCCGTAGCCTTGGCCAGAATCGCGGTCGACGCGATGGGCGGGGACCGTGGGTCCGACGAAGTCGTCGCGGGCGCGCTCGAAGCCGCACGCGACGGCATCGACGTCGTCCTCTTCGGCCGGCCCGGGATGGACACGGGTGGGCTGGAGCTCGTGGACGCCCCCGACACGATCGAGATGCACGAGAAGCCTGCTGAGGCGGTGCGCGCGAAGCCGGACTCCTCGCTGGTCTCCGCCTGCCGCGCCGTCGCCGACGGACGCGCCGACGCGGTCGTCTCGGCCGGGAACACCGGCGCCATGCTCGCGGCGGGGCTGATGCACATGCGCCGCCTTCCCGGCGTCCTGCGACCGGCCATCGCAGTGCCGATCCCGACCCGTCGCGGCCCATCCGTCCTGCTCGACTCCGGTGCGAACGCCGACGCCAGAGCCGAGCACCTGCTCCAGTTCGCGCACATGGGCGCCATTTTCGCGGCGGAGCTGCTCGATCTCCCCGACCCCGAGGTGCGGCTGCTCTCGATCGGGGAGGAGCCGGAGAAGGGCAATGCGCTGACGCTCGAGGCGCATGCGCTGCTCGCGGAGACCGAGCTGCGGTTCGCAGGCAACGCGGAGAGCCGCGACCTGCTCGCGGGCGCGGCCGACGTGGTCGTCTGCGACGGCTTCACCGGGAACGTCGCCCTGAAGCTGCTCGAGGGGACGATCAGGACGGTGCTCGACTCGCTGCGCGACGAGATCACCGCAACGGCGCGCGGAAAGCTCGGCGGCCTGCTGATCCGGCCGGCCGCACGCCGGCTGCGCACCCGGCTCGACCCCGAGACGTACGGCGGCGCCTACCTCCTCGGCCTGCGCGGCCTGGCCGTGATCGCACACGGGAACTCCTCGCGGCGGGCGATCGCGAACGCGATCCGGCTGGCGGCGCGCGGGGTCGACCACGACGTCGTCGGGCGTCTGGCCGCCCGTTTCCCCGAGCGGCGTACGTCGGCGACTGTATGATCGTGCGCGCTCCAGCCCCACTTACCAAGAGAGGTCGATTTGGCAGCGTCGCGTGAAGAAGTCTTCGAGCGGGTCAAGGAAGTCCTGAGCGAGCAGCTCGGCGTGGACGACGCGGAGATCAACGAGGAAGCCTCGTTCCAGGAGGATCTGGACGCGGATTCCCTCGATCTCGTCGAGCTGATCATGGAGCTCGAGGATCAGTTCGGGATCAAGATCTCGGACGAGGACGCGCAGAAGATCACGACTGTCGGACAGGCCGTCGACTACGTCTCGTCGCACCAGTAGCGCAGCCCCAACAGGCGATCCGGAGCAGCTCCGGAGCCTGATCGCCGCGCTCCCGGCGGAGCGGCTGATGCACGTCTTGACCCACACCTCCTGGGCGCCGGACCGAGCGTCGTCGTACGAGCGGCTGGAGTTCCTCGGCGACAGCGTGCTCGAGCTCGCGATCGCGCGCGAGCTGTACGAGCGCTACCCCGAGGCGTCCGAGGGCAGGCTCGCGAAGATCCGCTCGCACGTGGTCTCGCGGCAGAGCTGCTCGGAGGTCGCGCGGGAGCTCCGGCTCGGTGAGCAGCTGGGCGAGGCGGCGGCCCAGACGATCGGCTCGGACGAGCTCGGGCGGATCGTCAAGAGCCGCAACGTCACCGCGGCGCTCCTCGAGGCGGCGATCGCCGCGCTCTTCCTCGAGCACGGCTACGAGCCGATCGAGGCCGCGATCGTGGCCGCGTTCTCCGACCGGATCGAGTACGCGCGCACGGAGCACGTCGACCACAAGACCGAGCTCCAGGAGGCGCTCGCGAAGTCCGGCCGCAGCGTCTCCTACACCGTGCTCGAGGTGGACGGCCCGCCGCACGACCGCCACTTCGAATGTGCTGCGCTCGTCGACGGCGAGGAGCTCGGCCGCGGCTCCGGCCGCGCGAAGAAGGACGCCGAGCAGGCCGCTGCGAAGCAGGCGCTGGCCGCGCTGGACCTCAGCTAGGCCGTCGGTGCCGCCGGCGCGGCTCGCTCGGCTTCCGCCCGCCAGACGGCGTTCAGCTCGCTCTGCGCGTAGATGACCTCGACCGGAAGGACGAGGAGCCCGATCAGGTAGAGGATGAAGCCGAGCCAGACGTTCACCCGCTGGGGCGTCCCGCTCGTCTCCTGCGCCGCCTCGATCCGCTTGAAGGTGCGGTAGAACGAGACGAACGGCGGGACGATGATGAGCCAGCCGACGGTGACCGCGAGGAGCGAGCTGAGCGGGCTCCTGCCAAGCCGCTCCTCGTCACCCGTCGCTCGGCCGAGATCGCGCAGCTCGCGATTGATCTTGTAGTACCAGACGAAGTAGTAGATCCCGAGCGTCAGGAAGACGAGCCCGAAGGCAGCGAGGGGGTGGCGGATCTTGGCCTGGGCCGACGTCTCTCGGATGCGCACGACCTGGGCCACGGCTGCAGGCTAGCCGTCCGCGCCGCCCGCTAGCCTCGTCGGGTGCACCTGCGCTCTCTCCGCCTGCGCGGCTTCAAGTCGTTTCCCGACGCCTTCGAGCTGAAGCTCGAGCCGGGCGTCGCGGTCGTCGTCGGGCCGAACGGGTCGGGCAAGTCGAACGTGGCCGACGCGATCGTCTGGGCGGCCGGCTCGCTGACGCCCTCCGAGCTGCGCGCGGAGAAGCCCGACGACGTGCTCTTCAACGGCGCCGAGGGGCGCCAGCCGGCGGATTCGTGCGAGGTCGAGCTCGTCTTCGACAACGCCGACGGCGGGTTCGGTGCCGAGCTGGACTTCTCCGAGGTGTCGATTGCGCGGCGGCTGCACCGCGGCGGCGAGGGGCAGTACCTCGTGAACAAGGCCGGTGTGCGCCGCACCGATCTCGTCGAGCTGCTCGCCGACGTCGGCCTGGGCGGCTCGATGCACTCGATCGTCAGCCAGGGCAAGGTGGAGGCCGTGCTCGCCTCCAGGCCCGAGGAGCGGCGGGAGCTCGTCGAGGAGGCCGCCGGGCTCGGCAAGTTCAAGCGCCGCAAGCACCGTGCGGAGCTGAAGCTGAACCGGGTCGGGATCCAGGTCGAGCGCGCTCGCGACGTCGAAGCCGAGGTGCGCAAGCGCCTGCGGCCCCTGGCGCTGCAGGCAACTGCGGCCGAACGCGCCGAGAAGCTCGCCGTCGAGGTCGCCGGCCTGCAGGCGCGGGTGGCGGAGCTGGACCTCGCGACCGCGGAGGCACGACGGGCTGAGGTAGAGGAGCGCAAGACCGCGGCCGCGCTCGGCCGCCGCAGCGCGCACGAGCGGCTCGCGGCGCTGCTTGCCGAGCGCCAGGCTGCCGAGGAGGAGCTGGCTGACGCGGCCGGACGGCGCGAGGCCGCCGTCAAGGCCCTGTACCGGCTGCAGGGAGCGGCCGAGCGGGTGGCGCTGCGCCAGGAGGGTGCGGCCGCGCTGCTCACGCGCCTGCAAGGCGATCTCAGCGACGCCGAGTCCGCGGCGGCGCACGTCGTGGACGAGAGCGGTCGCGCACTGGAAGCGGCGGCTGCGGAGGCGACGGCGGCCGCCCGCGCTGCGGCGGCGGCGAGCGGCGCCGGTGCGGAGCGGGCGAGGTCGGCGCAGGAGCGGCTGGCGGCGCTCGAGCGCGGTGCGGCCGCCCGCGCCGAGGAGCGGCTCGAGGGCTTGCGCGCAGAGCGGCAGGTGCTCGAAGGGGAGCTCGCCGACGTCGCAGGTGGGCGCGAGAGCGCGACGGAGGCGCTCTACCGGCTGGGCAGCTGCCGGGAGCGCATCGCCCTGCGCAGCGAATCGGCGGCGTCGATTCGCGCAGCGCTCCGCACCGAGCTGGCCGAGGCGGAGGCTGCGGCGCGGCGGTCGGGCCCGACGCCCGACGAGCTCGAGACGGCCGCGAACGAGGCGACCGCGCTGGCACGGGATGCGGTTCACCGGCGCGACGACCTCGCCGGCCGAGCCGCGCTCGCCGGCGAGCGGCTCGCGGCGCTCGAGCTCTCCCTCGCTGCGCGGGAAGGCCTTCCGCCCGCCGCGCGGAGCCTGGCGGCCGAAGGTGCGCCGCTCGCGCTGTCGCTCGTCGACGTCGAGCCCGGGTCGGAGCGCGCCGTCGCAGCGGCGCTTGGCTGGCGCGCGTCGGCGGTCGTCGCCGACGATCCGTCCGCCGCGCTTGCGCTCCTGCGTCGCGCGCGAGACGCTGGTCTCGGCAGCCTCGCCGTTCTGATCGGGTCACCGGCACCGCGCGTCGCTGAGCTGCCGGTCGTTCCGCTCGAGCACCTGCTCGACGCGACCGTCCCCACGGTCACGGTGGAAGGCTTCGGATTCGATCCCGGCCGCGGCGAGCTCTGGTTCGCCGGCGAGACGGCGGAGGCGGTGCTGCTCGAGCTCGATGCGCGGCGCCGCGAGCTCGCAGCCGAGGTGGCCGAGCTGGAGAGCGGAGCGAAGGCGGCCGGCTCGGATGCGGAGGAGGCCGTCGCGCGGGCCACCGAGGCGGAGGCTGCCTATGCGCAGGTCGCGCATCTTCGTGGCGCGCACGCTCTCGACCCGGACGTCCTGCGCCGGCTCGCGAGGGGCGCCGACAGCCTGGACGAGACGCTGCTCGCCGCCGCGACGATCGCGACGCGGCTGGAGGAACCGCTGCGCGCACGGGCCGAGTCCGGCTCCGACCGGGCCGGCGCGCTCGGCAGCGAGCTCGCCCGCGTCGGCGCGCTCGAGCACGAGGCGCGGCGCGAGGCCGCACGCGCGAACGAGCGTGCCGCTGCCGCCGAGCTCCTGCGCGCCCGGCTCGGTGGCGAGGGCCAGATCCGGATGCTGCAGGTGGACGAGGCGGAGCGGGCCGAGGTCGAGCGCGAGGCGCGCGAGCTCGCCGACGAGGCCGAACGGCTCGCCGAGGCCGCGACCGCGCTCGCGGACACGGCGCGGAGCGCCGGCTCGGCAGCAGTTGAGACAGGTGCACGGCGGGCGGCCAACCTCGACGCCGATCTGCTTCGGCGCGTGCTCGCGGGCGCCGAGCGCCTGGACGAGACGCTCGGGGCCGCGGCCCAGGCAGCTGCACGCTTCGAGGCTCCGCTCCGCGCGCGGGTCGACGCGGGTGCGAGCCGCACGGGAGAGCTGGGCGCGAAGCTGCGCGAGCTCGGGGCCGGCGAGGTCGAGCTGAGGCAGGGTGCGGAGGAGGCCGCCCAGCGGGCGACCGAGATCGAGATCGAGCTGACGCGGATCGACGCCGAGGCCGCCGACGCGCAGCGACGCCGCCACGAGGTCGACGCCCGGATGCAGGGGGTAGAGCCCGCGGACGGCGACGATCGCGCCGAGCTCGCCGCGCGCGCCGAGCGGCTCGAGACTCGGCGGATCCAGCTGGGCCAGGTCAACCCGCTCGCGAAGGAGGAGTACGACGCGGAGAAGGAGCGGCTCGAGGAGCTCGAGACCCAGCGCGAGGATCTGGAGCGGAGCCTGAAGGAGCTCGAGGATCTCCGTGCCGAGCTCGCGGACACGGTCGAGCGGCGCTTCGCGGAGACGTTCGGCGCCGTCGCGGAGCACTTCGAGGACGTCGCCGCGACGCTCTTCCCGGGTGGCGACGGGCGCCTCCGGCTCGTCGAGCCGGAGGAGGAGGGCCGAGAGATCGGCATCGAAGTCGAGCTGCGACCCGCCGGGAAGAAGATCACGCGCCTCGGGATGCTCTCGGGCGGAGAGAAGGCGCTCGGGGCGATCTCGTTCCTGTTCGCGCTCTTCCTCGCGAAGCCGTGCCCGTTCTACCTCCTCGACGAGGTCGAGGCTGCGCTCGACGACGCCAACATCGGCCGCTTCGTCGAGCTCCTGCGCCGCTATTCGGACCGCGCGCAGTTCGTCGTGATCACCCACCAGAAGCGCACGATGGAGGCGGCCGACGTCCTCTACGGCGTGACGATGGGCGGTGACGGCATCAGCCAGGTCGTCTCGCGCCGGCTCCCCCGCGAAGACGCGGTCGCAGCGAGCGCTTGACGGTCCGTCTGCCGTCCTAGCCGATGTCGTGTTGCGCCGCGAGCCGCTTCGGCGCCTGGATCAGCCAGGCATCGATCAGGCGCTCGCGCACGTCTTCGTCCTCGGCGTGCTCGAGCCAGACGAGCAGGAAGGCCGGCGACGCTTCGAAGTGAGGCGTCAGGCGGTAGAGCTCGGGGTTGGAGGCGACGATCAGCGGGCGCTCGTCCCGATCGCAGCGCGCGTACATCGCACCGTCGTGCCGGGAGGCACCCGCGAAGGTCTTCCCGCGCACCTTGAACGCCGGCCGCTCCCACGAGCTCGACGCTTCGACCTCCGGCAGCTCGAGGGCGAGCTCCGCCACCCGCTCCCACGTGATCACCCGTTGAGGCTAACGTGTCGCGCCGATGGCGAGAAGCTGGTCAGAGCTGCTCGGGGACGGGGCGGGCCCCGAGGAGACGGAGGCTGAGAGGGCCGGTTTCTTCGGGCGCTTGCGCGACTCGCTCGGCAAGAGCCGGCGCGCGCTCACGGGCGAGCTGGCAGCCGCCGCGTTCGATCCGGGCAACGAGGAGGACTGGGAGCGGCTCGAGGAGGCGCTCATCCACGGCGACGTGGGCGTGCGCGCGACGGCGGAGCTGATCCGGCGGCTGGAGGCGCGCGGCGAGATCGGCGAGCTGGGGGCCTCGCTCGCGGAGGAGATCGCCGAGCTGCTCGGGGAGCCGGGCACGCTCGACCTGGGCCACACACCGACGGTGATCCTCGTCGTCGGCGTCAACGGCACCGGCAAGACGACGACAATTGGCAAGTTGGCTCAGAAGCTGCGCGAGCACGACCGCTCGGTGCTGCTGGGCGCCGCCGACACGTTCCGGGCGGCCGCAGAGGAGCAGCTCGAGATCTGGGCGGAGCGCGCAGGCGCCGACTTCGTCGGTGCGGCCCGCGGCGCAGACCCCGCGTCCGTCGCGTTCGACGCCGTCGAGGCGGCGCGCGCCCGCGGCCACGACGTGGCGATCGTCGACACGGCCGGCCGCCTGCACACGCAGTCGAATCTGATGGACGAGCTGGCGAAGGTGCGCCGGGTGATCGAGGGCAGAATCGAGGGAGCGCCGCACGAGACGCTTCTCGTCGTCGATGCGACCACCGGTCAGAACGGCCTTCAGCAGGCGCGCCTGTTCGGCGAGGCGGCCGGGGTGACCGGTGTCGCCCTGACGAAGCTGGACGGCTCTGCGAAGGGCGGCGTCGCCGTCGCGATCGCCTACGAGCTGGGGCTGCCCGTCAAGCTGATCGGCGTGGGCGAAGGCCTCGACGACCTCCGCCCGTTCGACCCGCACGACTTCGCGCGGGCCCTCGTCTCCTAGCCCGCCCGAACGGCGTCAGGGGTCGATCGCCGCGCGGTAGTCGCCGATCCACGGGGGATTCGTGTACTTGATCTCGACCGAGAAGCGGATCTCCGTCTCGTAAGTTCCTTCGAGCACGATCCGTCCTTGCTCGTCGGCTTGTCGGAGCGCGTCCTCGATCGCCCGGTTGAACCCTTCGGCGTGATTCTTCAGCCGGTTCGCGTAGCCGACCCGGTGATGCCCCGTGATGGGCCCCTCGCCGCCGCTCTGATCTTCGTTCATCTGTCGCCTCCCTCCGGTCGTGACGAATCTACTGCGGGCGAGCCGCCGATGCGAGCGCCTCGTCGATAGCGACCTCCCAGGGGAGTAGTGGTTCGTCCCCGCGCAGCGCCGCAGCTTCCGTCGCGAGCGTCTCCGCCTCGCCCGCCCGACCCTCGGCCGCTGCGACGCCAGCGAGTGCGTGGAGGCACTCGGACTGTGACCGAGCATCGCCGACCTCCTCGAGCAGCTCGAGGCTCTCAGCGAGGAGCGGCTCGCTCTGTTCCGGCTTCCCGTCCAGAAGCGCGATCTCCCCCAACATGCAGAGCGAATACGCGGTGTAGTAGCGGTCGCCTGACGCTCGCGCAAGCGCGAGTGCCTCCTCCAGCGCCTCGGCGGCACGCTCGAGCTCGCCCTCGTGGAGCGCCGCGACGCCGAGGTTGTACGCCGAGTTCGCGACGAGCATCGGGTTGTCCAGCGATCGCCGGAGCGCGAGCGCCTCCTCGAGCAGCGGACGAGCCCGAGCGAAGTCGCCCAGCTCCGAGAGGATGGAGGCCAGGGCGTTTGCCGCTCCGGAGGTCGTGCGCGGGTCACCGAGCGGCTGTGCTGTGGCGAGTGCCTCCGTGGCCAGCGCCACCGCCCGATCCGCGTCGCCTCGGCGATGGGCGACGTGTGCAAGCTCGCAGAGCGCAAAGACCGCCTGGCGTGTGTTGCCACAGCGGTCGTAGAGCACGCGGGCCTCCTCCAGATTCGGGGCGGCGGAATCGTGGTCGCCCTGTCCGATCGCGAGCCAGGCGGCGGTCCAGAGCGCATCTGCGCGGATCTCATCCGGGACATCCGTCGCGGCGAGTCCCTGCTCCAGCCACGTGCGTGCCTCTCCGGCGTGCCCGTGCGCGCGCCAGAAGCGCCCGAGGGCGGAGGTGATGCGCAAGGCCAGCTCCTCCTCGCCGGTGTCGAGCGCCCAGCCGATCGCGGCCCGCAGGTTCGGCAGCTCGACCTCGAGCCGCTCGAGCCAGTCGGCCTGATGCGGGCCCCCGAGCCCCTCGTCCGCCTCCTCTGCGAGGCCGAGCACCCAGCCCGCCTGGCGCCGCCGCAGGTCGTCGAGGACGCCGGTCTCGCGCGCGATGTCGACCGCGTACTCGCGCACGGTCTCGAGCTGGCGGATCCTCGGCCCGCCGCGCCGGTCGTCGTCGCGTAGCAAGAGACTGCCGTCGAGGAGGACGCCGAGCTCGCCGACGAGATCCCCGATCTCGCATATCTCCTCGGCCGCGACGAGCGTGCAGCCGCCTGGGAAGACGGCGAGGCACTGGTGCAGCAGGCGCTGGGCCGGGGTCAGGAGCCCATAGCTCCAGTCGATCGTGCTCCTGAGGGTGCGCTGCCGCTCGGGCAGGTCGCGCGGGCCGCCGCTCAGCAGTGCGAGCGAGAGCCGCTCCAGCAGCATCTCGACCCCGAGCAGCGGGACGCGGGCGGCCGCCAGCTCGATCGCGAGCGGGAGATGGTCGAGCCGGCGGCAGAGCTCGCGCACGGCCGGCCCGCTCGACGGGGACGGCGCGTAGCCGGCGGCCGCCGCCCGTTCCGTGAACAGCACTGCCGCGTCGTCGTCGCCGAGCGGGGGAACGAGGAGCACGTGCTCGCCGAGCACCCGGAGGGGAGAGCGGCTCGTCGTCAGGAGCGTCACGCCCGGCGCGGCGGCGACGAGCTCCGCGAAGGCGGGAGCCGCGGCGGCCACATGCTCGACGTTGTCGAGCAGCAGCAGGCGGTCGCTGTCGGCGAGGACGTCGACGACGGCGCTCAGCGTGGGCTCACGTGAGCCCACCACCCGTGCGATCGCGGACGGGACCAGCGTGGCGTCGGCCAGCGGTGCGAGCGGCACGAGCTGGACGCCGTCGCGCAACTCCTCGCCGAGCACTGCCGCGATCTCGAGGGCGAGCCTGCTCTTTCCCGCGCCGCCCGGCCCCGTCAGGGTCAGGAGCCGGACGTCCTGGCGGCGCAAGGACTCCAGCGCCAGCGCCAGCTCCCGCTCGCGGCCGATCAGCCGGTTGGCGGGTGAGGGCAGGTTCGTCGCCCTGGCGGTTCGCGGGGGCGGGAACTCGCCGGAGCCGAGCTGGAAGATGCGCTGCGGCTGCTCGATGTCCCTGAGCCTGTGCAGGCCGAGGTCGCGAAGGAGGGCGCCGTGTGCGAGGTCGCCGGTCGCCGCAGTGAGGAGGATCTGACCTCCGTGGGCAGCGCCGCAGACCCGGGCCGCGAGATGGACGTCGAGGCCGACGTAGCCCTCGCGCCCGAGCAATGGCTCGCCGGTGTGGAGGCCCATCCGCACGCGGCCCGGCCAGCCCTCCTCCGTCAGCGCGCGTTGCGCCTCCTCGGCTGCGAGCACGGCGTCCGACGCGCGTGCGAACACGAAAAAGAATGCGTCGCCCTGGGTGTCGACCTCGTGGCCGTCGTGACGCGCGAAGGCTTCCCTGAGCAGCCGCCTGTGCGTCTCGAGGGCCTTGCCGTACTCGGCGCCGAGCCGGCGTAGGAGCGTCGTCGAGCGCTCCACGTCCGTGAAGAGCAACGTGACGGTTCCCGTCGGCAGCGTGCTCCGAGCCGCAGGCTCGCCGCGTTTGTCACGAACGGCCATCCACCGAGTGTACGACCGTGTTCCGGTCCGGGCTAGGCGCGAGCGGCTGTCTACACTGGACGGGCTCTGTTCGACACACTCTCAGACAAGCTCCAGGCCACTCTGGGCGACCTCCGCGGCCGGGGCCGCCTCGACGAGGAGACGATCTCGAAGGCGATGCGCGAGATCCGCCTCGCGCTGCTCGAGGCCGACGTCAACTTCGGCGTCGTGAAGGAGTTCGTGGCGGGCGTGCGCGAGCGCGCGACCGGTCAGGACGTGCTGAAGAGCCTCACCCCGGGGCAGCAGGTGGTGAAGATCGTGCACGAGGAGCTGACGAGCCTGATGGGCTCGGGCGACTCACGGCTCGCGTTCGGGAAGCCGCCGACCGTGATCCTGCTCGCCGGGCTCCAGGGCTCGGGCAAGACCACCGCTTCGGCGAAGCTCGCGCTGCTGCTGCGCAAGGACGGCAAGAAGCCCGCCCTCGTCGCGGCCGACCTGCAGCGCCCGGCTGCGATCGATCAGCTCGAGCAGCTGGGTCGACAGATCCAGGTCCCGGTCTACCGCAAGGACACCCAGGACCCGGTCGAGGTCGTGAAGTACGGGATCCAGGCGGCGCAGACGGCCGGCCAGGACGTGATCATCCTCGACACCGCCGGCCGGCTCCACGTCGATGAGCCGCTGATGGAGGAGCTGGCGCGCGTGCGCGACGCGGCGAAGCCGACGAACGTGCTCCTCGTCCTCGACGCGATGACCGGCCAGGAGGCCGTCAACGTCGCCGAGTCCTTCTTCGAGCGGATCGCCTTCGACGGCGTCGTCCTGACGAAGCTGGACGGCGACGCGCGCGGCGGCGCAGCGCTGTCCGTCAAGGCCGTGACGGGCAAGCCGATCAAGCTCGTCTCGGTCGGCGAGAAGCTCGACCAGCTCGAGTACTTCCATCCCGATCGGATGGCCTCCCGGATCCTTGGCATGGGCGACGTGCTGACGCTGATCGAGAAGGCGGAGGCGGCCGTCGAGGAGGATGAGCAGGAGGCGATGGAGGCGCGCATGCGCGCCGGCCAGTTCAGCTTCGACGACTTCCTCGCCGCGCAGAAGATGCTCAAGAAGATGGGGCCGCTCCAGGGCGTGCTGAAGATGATCCCGGGCCTCGGCAACCAGTTGAAGGACGTCGACATCGACGAGCGGCAGCTGGCCCGGGTGGAGGCGATCGTGCTCTCGATGACGCCGCAGGAGCGCCGCATGCCGCACCTGATCAACGGCTCGCGCCGGCTGCGCATCGCGCAGGGCAGCGGACAGACGATCCAGGACGTGAACAAGCTGCTCACGGCACGCAAGCAAATGGAGAAGATGATGAAGCAGATGGGGAAGGGAAAGATGCCTACACTTCCCGGCCAACTAACGAAAACAGGACGGAGATAGAAGGTCTATGGCAGTACGGATGAGGCTGACGCGTGTCGGCTCCAAGAAGAACCCGATCTACCGCGTGGTCGTCGCCGACTCGCGCTCGCCGCGCGACGGCAAGTTCATCGAGATCATCGGGCGCTACAACCCGCAGACCGACCCGTCGACGATCGAGCTCGACGACGCCAAGGTGCAGGAGTGGATCGACAAGGGCGCTCAGCCCTCGGATGCGGTCGCGAAGCTGATCAAGATCGCAGCCAAGAGCGAAGGCTAGGTGGCGGAGCTCCTCGCCTGGCTCGCACGCGGGCTCGTGGACGATCCCGACGCCGTGCGCGTCGAGGAGATCGACCGCGAGGACGCGACGGTGCTCCAGCTCTACGTCGCGGAGGCAGACCGCGGCAAGGTGATCGGCCGCGCCGGCCGCATCGCGCGCGCGCTCCGCACGGTCGTTCGGGCGAGCGCCTCGCGCGAGCGTCGGCGCGTCGTGCTCGAAATCGTGGAGTGAGCGAGGCCGAGCTCGTGACCGTCGGCCGCGTGGGCCGCCCGCACGGAGTCGACGGCTCCTTCTTCGTCGAGGGTGCGAGCGAGGCGGAGGAGCGCTTCGCCGTCGGCGCGACGCTGTACGTCGAAGCGGCGACCGCGAAGGTCGTCGTCTCCAAACGCGGCTCCGGGGGGAGGCGCGTGCTGAAGCTCGACCGGGCCGTGCCCCGCGGGGCCACGCTGGCCGTCCCGCGCTCCGAGCTGCCGGCTCCGGAGGCGGACGCCTACTACGTCTTCCAGCTCGTGGGGCTCGACGTCGTCGAGGAGGGAGGTCGGGCCCTCGGCTCGGTCGTCGAGGTCCACAACGGCCCCGCGAACGACTCGATCGAGCTCGGCTCGGGCCTCCTGCTCCCGCTCGTCGACGCCTGCGTCCGCGAGGTCGACCTCGCCGCCCGCCGTATCCTCGTCACCCGCGGCTTCGCCGACGACGGCTAACCTGGCTCGCCCCATGCGCCTCGACATCTTCACCCAGGTTCCGCACGCGTTCGCGTGGCTGACCGAGCAGCGGCCGCTGGCCGGCGTGCTCGGCGAGGAGCTCGAGCTGCACCTCCACAACTACCGCGACACGACGCCGCTGCGCGCCGGACAGGTCGACGACGAGCCCTACGGCGGCGGCGCCGGGATGGTGCTGCGAGTCGACGTCGTGGCAGCGGCGCTCGAGGGTGCCTACGGCGAAACTCCGGCGCAGCGCGTGATCGCGCTCACGCCACAGGGCCGGCAGCTCACCCAGGCCGTTGTCGAGGAGCTGGCCGCCGAGCCTCACATCACGCTCCTCTCGTCTCGGTTCGAGGGCTTCGACGAGCGGATCGTGCAGCACCTCTGCTCGGATGCGATCTCGATCGGCCCCTATGTCCTCTCGGGCGGCGAGCTGCCTGCGATGGTGCTGCTCGACGCCGTTGCGCGCCGCCTCCCTGGCGCGCTCGCCGCAGGCTCGGGCGAGTACGAGAGCTTCTCGGCCGAGCTCGACGGCGGGCTCGAGTACCCGCACTACACGCGCCCGGCCGAGTTTCGTGGCTGGACGGTGCCCGACGTGCTGCTGTCGGGCGACCACGGGCGCGTCGACGCCTGGCGGCGCGAGCAGAGCCGCGGCCGGATCGTGCCATCGTGAACGACTTCTACGCCACCCTCGGAGTGGGCCGCGACGCCTCGCGCGAGCAGATCGACGAGGCGTTCGCCAGAGCCGCCGGAGACACGTGGGACGAGCAGCGGCTGCGCGAGCTTCAGGTCGCGTACGGGACCCTGGCCGACCCGGACCGCCGGGCTCAGTACGACCGCTGGGTCGAGCGCGAGAGCGAGCCCCGGCTGCCGGCCTACGGCGAGCCGGCGGCCCGCGACGGCGCGCAGCGGCGCGAGCACCATTCGCGCAACCCGGTCGACCGCCTCACGCGCGGCCTGCCGCACGGCTGGCGCGTCACGATCGACTGGGTGGTCACGATCGCGGGGGCGATCGCAATCGTGCTCGCGATCAAGGCCTGGGTCGTGAACCCGTATCGCATCCCGTCCTCCTCGATGGAGCCGACGCTCCACTGCGCCGCTCCGGCCGACGGCTGCGAGGCGAGCTTCTCCGACCGCGTGCTCGCGAACCGCTTCATCTACCACTTCACCGAGCCGGAGCGGGGCGACATCGTCGTCTTCGAGACGCCCCTCGCGGCGCAGCAGCAGTGCGGCGCCGGCGGCACGTTCGTGAAGCGGCTGATCGGGTTGCCCGGAGAGCGCGTGGAGCTGCGGCCCGAGGGAGGCGTCAACTACGTCTACATCGACGGCAAGAGGCTCGAGGAGCCGTACATCGCCCGCGATCGGCGGGACCAGCGCGGGGCGGAGTCGTTCACGGTCCCCGAGGGGCAGTACTTCATGATGGGCGACAACCGCTCGAAGTCGTGCGACTCGCGTGAGTGGGGGAGCGTGCCCCGCGATAATCTGATCGGCAAGGTCTTCGCCACCTACTGGCCGCCGAACAGGATTTCCTTCCGCTGACGTCACCGGTCGCGCTCGGCTCCCGCCGGGCAGAGCCCGGCTCCGCCGAACGCTCGGCCCGCTCGCGGCACGGGGCTCTCCGGGTCTGTGCTTCCCGCACTATCCCCTCCGGCCCCGCACCGCGAGCGACCCGCCGGAGACGTCAGGGACGTCGCGACTGCTGCTCGAACGTTTCGCTATCATTCGCCTCCGGCCCGAGGCCGACCCTTTCCCTATGAGCACGATCATCGAGAGCATCGAGCAGCGCCAGCTGCGCCCCGACCGGCCCCGCTTCAAGGCGGGCGACACGGTCCGTGTGCACTTCCAGGTGATCGAGGGCACGCGCCGCCGGCTCCAGGTCTTCGAGGGGATCGTGATCAAGCGGCAGGGCTCGGGCATGCGGGAGACGTTCACCGTGCGCAAGCAGTCCTTCGGGGTCGGCGTGGAGCGCACGTTCCCGCTGCACTCGCCCAAGATCGACAAGATCGAGGTCGCCGCGATCGGCGACGTCAACCGCGCGAAGCTCTACTACCTGCGCGAGAAGGTCGGCAAGAAGGCACGCGTCCGCGAGCTGCGCCAGGCTCCCGGTGCCAAGGCGCAGGCCGCCCAGGCCGAGGCCACCGCCGAGACGCTCGAGCCCACGGCTGCGGAGCCGGAGGCGGCCGCGCCGGCCGAGGCTGTCGAGGAGCCCGTGGCAGAGGCGGCTCCGGTCGACGAGACCCCAGTGGACGAGACGCCGGTGGACGAGACTGTCGTGGACGATGCTCCGGTCGACGAGGACGTCGCCGACGAGGCTCCCGAGCCGGACGCCGAGCCGGCCGCCGAGAAGTCCTAGAGCCGACACGCTCTCCTGACCAACCCGGCACCAAGCGCGCCGAGGTCGGCGCTAAGCTCGACGCGTGGCGCGTAGCAGCGGGCAGAGGCTCCTTCTCTTCGATCGAAAGCTGGGCTCGCGGTTCGTCGCGGGCGCAGACGAAGCGGGGCGCGGCTCACTCGCCGGGCCGCTCGTCGTCGCGGGCGTCCTGCTCGACTACGAGTGCCTCCGGCACCATCGCGTGCGGCCGCTCGCGCAGCTGAACGACTCGAAGCAGGTCGGCCCCGAGGCGCGGGAGGAGCTCTTTCGTGCCGTCGTGGGCTGCGCGGCCCGCATCAGCGTCCGGATCATTCCGGCCGGCGAGATCGACCGCAGCGGCCTGCACAAGTCGAACCTCTGGGGCCTGCGCTCGGTGCTCGGGGAGCTCGCGCCGCTCGCCGGCGCAGATGTCGCCTGCCTCGTCGATGGCTTCCGGCTCGGCCCCCAGGCGCCGGCGCACCGCGCCGTCGTGGACGGCGACACCAAGAGCGCTGCGATCGCTGCCGCGTCGATCGTCGCCAAGGTGACCCGCGACCGCGTGATGCGCCGGCTCGACGCGCTCTACCCGCGGTACGGCTTCGCGTCGCACGTGGGATACATCACCCCCGGTCACTCCGCAGCCGTACGTGTCCACGGACCGAGCGATCAGCACCGCCGCTCGTTCCAGGCGCTCTGCTACCTCGCGTCCCCGGCCGGCGACGGCTCCCGGCCGGCAGAGCCGGCCTCCGCCGTCGCCTGACGCCGCTGGCGGCACCGTGCTCTCCGGGCCCGTATTTCCATACTGTGCCCTCCGACACGGCACCGCCAGCAACGACCCGGGAACGCGAGGACATGTCGCCCAACCGGGATGAGCGCCGTGCTGCCCTGCACTACCGGCTCCGCGGCTACCGCATCCTCGGCACGAACGTCTGGGCGGGCGGGAACGAGCTCGACCTGATCGTGCGCCGCGGCCGTCGCCTCGTCTTTTGCGAGGTGAAGGGAAAGAGCGGCCACGGCTTCGGCGACCCGCTCGAGATGGTCGGGCCGGAGAAGCTGCGCCGCATCAGGCGTGCAGCGGAGACGTGGCTCGGCGCTCATCCGGAGTGCCGTGCGCTCGACGCGCGGCTCGAGGTCGTGGCGGTGCGGGTGGGACGGCTCCAGCGCGTGCCCGCAGAATTTTTAGGTCCGCCTTAATATGCGCGCAACTCACGGTCTGGTGCGGAAGCTAGACTGTGAGCGGTCGGAAGGCACTATCCCCGAACGGGAGCGCTCGTCAGAACGGCTTCGGCCCGGGCGCGCCGGCCGGCGGTCACCAGATCGCCGGCGGGAGAAACTTCCGGCTGAACCCAGAGACCATTTCTTCGTTTCAGCCGGAAAGGAACACCGACACCACCATGTCGATCACGCGCACCAGAATCTCAACCCAGGCCCGTACGTGGGTGATCATCGCCGGGCTCGCCGGCCTCTTCGTGGGGCTCGGCTACCTCTTCGCCGGCTCGGCCGGGCTCATCCTGTTCGCGGGCATCGCCGTCGTCTTCAACCTCGTCATGTTCTGGTTCTCCGACAAGCTCGCTCTCAAGGCGAGCAAGGCCCGTCCCGTCGACCGCAGCGAGGCGCCTGAGCTCTACCGCGAGATCGAGGAGCTGGCCGGCAAGGCTGGCGTCCCGATGCCGAGGGTCTACCTGATCCCGTCGGAGCAGCCGAACGCGTTCGCGACCGGCCGCAGCCCGAAGAAGGCGGTCGTGGCGGTCACCGAGGGCCTGCTCAGGCATCTGCCGCGCGACCAGGTCCGAGGCGTGATCGCTCACGAGCTTGGGCACATCGCCAACCGCGACATCCTCGTGATGACGATCGCGGCCATGATCGGCGCCGCGATCGCGGCGATCGCAAACATCCTCCAGTTCTCGATGATCTTCGGCGGCGGGGACGACGAGGACTCCGGCCCGCTCGGGATCATCGGCGTGCTCGTCGCGATCATCGTCGCGCCGCTGGCCGCGATGATCCTCCAGCTCGCCGTGTCGCGCCAGCGTGAGTACTTGGCCGACGCGAGCGCGGCGCAGTACCTCGGCGAAGGCAGGCCGCTGGCGGAGGCGCTCGGCACGCTGCAGCGTGGCGTCGAGGCCGTCCCGATGAACGTGAACCCGGCCACCGAGGCGCTCTACATCGCCAACCCGCTCAGCAAGCGCGGCTTCTCCGCGATGTTCTCGACGCACCCGCCGATGGAGGAGCGCATCCGCCGCCTCCGGGAGCTCGACGCCGCGAACGGAATCCACTACTAGCCGGAAGATGCGCAAGGGCGGCCTCTGGCAGCGGTTGAAGCGGGCACTCGGGCTCGCACCGCCGCTGGAGCCGCCGCCGGCGCCGCCCGACGAGCAACCCGCCCTCGTCCCGTCCGGGCCGAGCCGGCCGCTCGGGAGCGGCGCCGTGGCGCTCGAGCTCCCGCAGGAGCCCGAGGACACGGACGCACGCGGCCGTCAGGCCTAGGAGTCCCCCTCCGGCCGTTGAAGTCAACGCGGTGGCGGCAACCCAGGCAGCGCTCTACCGCGAGCTGGACCTCGAGCTCTCCTGGTCCGAGGAGCAGCTCCCCGAGCGTGAGCGGACGAAGCACGTCCACCGGCTCCATCCGTATCTCGGCAAGTTCGTGCCGCAGCTCGTGGAGGCGTTGCTGGCCCGGTACGTCAGGCCCGGCGGCCGCGTGCTAGACCCGTTCGCGGGCTCCGGGACGACGCTCGTGCAGGCGCTCGAGTCGGGCTACGACGCGGTCGGCGTCGACGTCGCCGCGTTCAATGCTCTGCTCGTCGGCGTCAAGACCCGCACCTACGACTTCGATGGGCTCGAGTCCGAGATCCGCGCAGCGCACGCGGGGTTGGGGCGGTCGGGCGAACGGCCGCAGGGCTACGTGCGCGACTGGTTCGCGCCCGGTGCCGCCTCCGAGCTGCTGCATTTCCGTGCGCTCGTTGCGGGTGCGGAGCACGCGGACGTGCTGCGGGTCGTGCTCGCGCGGGCGGCGCGCTCGGCGCGACTGACGTCCCACTTCGACCTCGAGTTCCCGCGCACGCCGCAGATCGGCGAATATTGGTGCCACAAGCACCGCCGGACGTGCCGCCCGGTCGAGACCGCCAACAAGTTCCTGTCGCGCTACCTGCTGGACACGCTCGCGCGTCTCCGGGCGTTCGCCGAGGTGCGCGACGAGCAACGCGCCGCAGTCGTGCTCAACGGCGATGCTCGCGAGCTCGAGCTCGGCGGGCCCTACGACGGCATCGTCACGTCGCCGCCCTATCCGGGCCTGATCGACTACCACGAGCAGCACCGCTACGCGTACGAGCTGCTGGGGCTCGACGACCGGCGCGAGCGCGAGGTCGGCGCCGCCGCCGCGGGGACGAGCAAGGCGGCGATCGACGCCTACGTCGAGGGGATCGGGACCGTGCTGGCCCGGGTCCGGGCGGCGCTGCGCCCGGGCGCGCCCGTCTGCATCGTCGTCAACGACCGACGCGACCTCTACCCCGAGATTCTCGCGCGAGCTGGGCTGCGCCTGGACGACCGGCTCGAACGCCACGTGAACCGCCGTACTGGCCGCCGCGCGGGCGAGTACTACGAGTCGATCCTGATCGCGCGCGCGTGACGCATTAGTCCGTAAATCGACACACAGCCGTAGGCGTTGCGGGCGTAGCGTCGCGGGTGTGCTCGCGCGCGCCGTCACCCACGCTCTCGTCGGGCTCGAGCCGCGCAGGGTCGAGGTGGAGGCGCATCTCGAGCGCGGCGTGCCGGGCTTCGCGATCGTCGGCCTCGCCGACCGCGCCTGCTCCGAGGCCAAGCACCGCGTCCGCAGTGGCATCTCCTCCGCGCTGCTCGAGTGGCCACTCGACCGGCGCATCACCGTCAACCTCGCGCCCGCCGGCCTGCGCAAGGAGGGTTCCGGCTTCGACCTCTCGATCGCGCTGTCGGTGCTGGCCGCGTCGCGTCAGCTGCCGAGCGAGGGCCTGGCCGAGCACGCATCGGTGGGCGAGCTCGCGCTCGACGGGCGCATCAGGCCCGTGCGCGGCGCGTTCGCGGTCGCCGAGGGCGCACGGCGAGCCGGCTTCGACCGCATCCTCTGCGCGCCCGAGTCGGCTCCCGAGGCGTCGCTCGCGGGGGTCGACCCGGTGCCCGTCCGTCACCTGGCGGAGGCGGTGGCGTATCTCCGCGGCGAGCTCCGTCCTCCTCCCATCGACCCGCCCCTCGAGGAGGACGGACCACCCGTTCCCGACCTAGCCGACGTGCGTGGTCAGGAGCGGGCGCGGCGTGCGCTCGAGCTCGCGGCTGCGGGCGGGCACAACCTTCTGCTCGCCGGCCCACCGGGGACGGGCAAGACGATGCTCGGCAGACGGCTGCCCGGCATCCTGCCGCCGCTCGTCCCGCTCGAGGCGCTCGAGGTGACCCGAATTCACTCCGTCGCGGGGCTCCTGGCACCCGAGCGGCCACTCGTGACGCGCCCGCCGTTCCGCGCGCCACACCACAGCGCGTCGACGGCCGCGATCGTCGGTGGAGGTCCCGGGCCGCGCCCCGGCGAAGCCAGTCTTGCCCACCGGGGCGTGCTGCTTCTCGACGAGCTGCCGGAGTTCCAGCGACCGGCTCTCGAGGCGCTGCGTCAACCGCTCGAGGACGGCACGATCGCGATCGCCCGAGCGGCGGGCCAGGCCGTCTTCCCGGCTCGCTTCCAGCTCGTGGCGACGATGAACCTCTGTCCCTGTGCGGGCCGCGGCGACCCGGCGGCGGAGTGCTCGTGCTCGGCGCAGCGGCTGGCCTCGTTCCGCGACAAGCTCTCGCGGGCGCTGCTCGACCGGTTCGACCTCGTCGTGACGGTTCCGAGGCCTCGCGCCGAGGAGCTGGCCGCTCCGCAGGCGGAGGCGTCCGCACCCGTGCGCGCACGCGTCGTCGAGGCGCGCGAGCGCCTCCGGGCCGAGCTGCCCCGGCGAACGAGGCCCGCGGACGAGCTGCTCGACCGCGCAGTGGAGCGACTGCCGCTGTCGGCTCGGGGGCGCTCGCGTGTGGCACGTGTCGCCCGCACCGCGGCTGCTCTCGCAGGATCCGAGTCGGTCGAGCAGGCGCACGTCGCCGAGGCGCTCGCCTACCGCTCCCCCAAGGAGCTCGCGGCGTGAGCGAGCTCGCGTTGGCGTCGTTCGCCGCCGCCACGGACGCGCACGTCGTGCAAGAGCCGCGCACCGTTCGCTTCGCGCGCTTCCGCGAGACGTTCGACGAGGCGGCGGAGCGCGAGCGCCTCCGGGCCGCGGGCCTTCGCTTCCTCGGGCGCTCCGAGCCGGGCTTTCCGCCGCTCCTCGAGGCGATCCACGATCCACCGCCCGGCCTCTTCCTCCGCGGAACTGCAGCGCCGGACCTACTGACACGTCCGGCCGCGGCGGTCGTCGGCGCGCGAGCGTGCTCGGCGTACGGGCGCCAGGTCGCGCGGCGGCTCGGCCGCGAGCTCGCCGCCGCCGGTCTCGTCGTGGTCAGCGGGATGGCGCGCGGCATCGACGCCGAGGCTCACCGTGGCGCCCTGGAGGCGGGAGGCGTCACCGTCGCCGTGCTCGGCTGCGGTGTCGACCGCGACTATCCCGCTGCCCACACGGCCCTGGCGCGAGAGATCGTCGAACGCGGGCTCATCGTCTCCGAGTACGGCCCCGGCGTGGAGCCCGCTCCCTGGCGCTTCCCGGCACGTAACCGCATCATCGCGGGCCTGTGTTCGGCCACCACCGTCGTGGAGGCACGGGAGCGGAGCGGCGCGCTGATCACCGCCGACTTCGCGCTCGAGGAAGGACGAGAGGTGCTGGCCGTCCCCGGCGAGATCACCTCCGCTCTGTCGGCGGGATCGAACGCACTCCTGCGGCTCGGCGCCACGCCACTGACGAGCTACGAAGACGCGCTGGAGAGCTTCGGCATCACGCCGACCGAACCGCCGCAACCGCAGCTCGAGCCGCGCGTGGCGCACGTCCTGGAGCGGGTCCGGGCCACGGCCGCTGGCGTCGACGAGCTGGCGCGGGCGACCGAGCTCGGCGCCGCAGAGCTCGCCGTCGTCCTCACCGAGCTCGAGCTCGCCGGGCTCGTCTCGGTGGAGGAGGGGCTGGTACGTGCGACGGGGTAGCATCGCGCGGTGTCCGATTCGTACTGGCTCGAGGAGCCCGCCCCGACCCTGTTGTCGACCGCGCTCGACGGGGCGCCCGACGTCGAGATCGTCGGCGGCGGGATCACCGGCTGCTCGTGCGCGCTCGCCCTAGCGCGCGCGGGCCTGCGCGTGCGACTGCGCGAGGCGCGGACGATCGCCGGCGGTGCGAGCGGTCGCAACGGCGGCTTCGCCCTGCGCGGCGGCGCGATGTCATATGCGAGCGCACGTGAGTGGCTCGGCCCCGAAACGGCAGCACGCTACTGGCGGCTGACGGAGACGTACGTCGACCGGATGCAGGAGCTAGGCGGGGATGCGCTTCACCGCACCGGCAGCCTGCGCCTGGCCGGCGACGACGAGCGTGAGGAGCTCCTCGCCGAGTACGAGGCGCTGAGAGAGGACGGCTTCGAGGCGGAGTGGCGCGACGAGCTGCCGGCACCGCTCGCCGGCCGGTTCAGAGGTGCGCTCTTCCATCCGGACGACGCCGTCCTCCAGCCGGCGCGGCTCGTGCGCCGTCTCGCTGCGGCCGCTGCGGTCGCTGGGATCGAGCTCCGCGAGCACGATCGTGTGGAGGACCTCGACGGCCTGGAGGCGCCGACCGTCGTCGTGGCCACGGACGGCTATCCGAGCGGGCTGCTCGGCGAGCTGGAGGGGCTGATCATCCCGACCCGCGGCCAGATGCTCGCCACGGAGCCGCTCGAGGAGCGTCTGTTCCCGTTGCCGCACTACGGTCGCCACGGCTTCGACTACTGGCACCAGAACGACGAGGGTCGCCTGATCGTCGGCGGCTTTCGCGACGCGGACATGGACTCCGAGTTCACGGCCAGCGAGGAGACGACCGAGCGAATCCAGGGGGCTCTGGACGGGTTCGTGGAGTCCCTGCTCGGGCGTAGGCCGGAGATCACGCACCGCTGGGCCGGAGTCTTCGGCCTCGTCCCGGACCTGATGCCCGTCGTCGGGCCCGTTCCGGGCCGCGACGGGCTCTGGGTGGTGGGCGGCTACTCGGGCCACGGCAATGTACTCGGGTCGATGTGCGGCGAGCTCGTCGCGAACGCGATCACCGGCGACGAGGATCCGTTGCTCGAACACATGGCGCCATCGCGCCTGCTCGCCTAGCTCGTTCCTTACGCCGAGCTAGAGCTCCAGCATGGGCAAGTCGAGCTCACCGACCCGTGCCAGGGCGGCGCGGGCGACCGCGAGATCCTGGATCGCGAGCCCGGTCGAGTCGAACACCGTGATCTCCTCCGCGGCGACCCGGCCGTCCGCCGAGCCTGCGAGCACCTCACCGAGCACCGTCACGTCGCCGCGCTCCAGCACGCCCGCCTCGACGGCGGCGGCGAGCTCGCCGCCGTGGCTTGCCTGCTCCCAGTCGTCGCAGAAGACGCGCGCCCGGGCCAGCTCGGCCACAGCGATCTCGGCCTTACCGGGCCCGTCGGCCCCCATCAGACTCACGTGCTGGCCGGGTCGCAGCGAGCCCTCGGGGAGCAGGATCTCCTTGCCGGGGGTCACGGTGACGAGCAGATCGGCCGCAAGCGCCTCCTCCAGTGAGCCCGCCAGCTCCGCCCCGAGGTCGGCCGCCGCCGCCTCGGCGCGAGCGGGATCCACGTCCCAGACCGCCACGCGCCGGCCGAACGCCGCGAACGTGCGCACCGCGGCCCGGCCGTTGACGCCGGTGCCGACGACCGCGGCGGTGTCGGCGTCGGGGCGCCCGAGCGTCTCCGCCGCGAGCACGGCCGCCGCTCCCGTTCGCAACGCGGTCACCGCACCGGCCTCGAGCAGCGCCACGACGACGCCGGTCTCGGCGTCGGAGAGGACGACGAGACCGCTCACCGTCGGCAGCCCGCGCGCCGGGTTCCCGGGAAACGACGTCACCCACTTCAGGAGCGCGTGGCCCCCGCCCAGCGCCGGCATGGCGCGGAAGTCGCCCGCCGGATAGTTCGTGACGTACAGCTTCGGCTGCATCGTCCACTCGCCGCTTGCGTAGGCGAGGAACCCGTCGCGCACCGCCTCGTACGCCACCTGCGGCGGCACGGCGGCCTCGACGTCGCGCGCGCCGAAGAAGGGGACGGGCACGCTAGAGCGCCTTGAGGGCGGCGGCCACGTCCTCGAGCGCCTTCTTCGCGTCGGCGAAGAGCATCGACGTCTTCGGGTCGTAGAAGAGTGGATTGTCGATGCCGGCGAAGCCGGGGCTGAGGCTGCGCTTCACCACGACGACGCTGGCGGCGCGATCGGCCTCGATGATCGGCATGCCGTGGATCGGGCTGCTCGGGTCGGTGCGGGCGGCCGGGTTGACGACGTCGTTCGCGCCGAGGATGACGACGACGTCCGTCTGCGGCAGCTCGGGATTGATCTCGTCCATCTCCTTCAGCTGGTCGTACGGGACGTTCGCCTCGGCGAGCAGGACGTTCATGTGGCCGGGCATGCGGCCGGCGACGGGGTGGATGCCGTAGAGGACGTTCACGCCCTTCGCCTCGAGCAGCTCGGCAAGCGCGCGTACGTCGTGCTGTGCCTGCGCGACGGCGAGCCCGTAGCCCGGCACGAAGACGACCTTGCGTGCGTAGCCCAGCATGATCGCGAGGTCCTCCGCGGTCGTCGAGCGCACCGTGCGCCCGTCGACGGCCGCGGCGGCGCCCGTTCCCGCCTGCACCGACCCGAAGGCGCCGAACAGCACGTTCGCGATCGAGCGATTCATCGCGCGCCCCATCAGCAGCGTCAGCAGCGTGCCCGAGGCGCCGACGAGCGCGCCCGCGACGATGAGGACGTTGTTGTGGAGCAGGAAGCCGGCAGCCGAGGCTGCCAGCCCGGTGAAGGCGTTCAGGAGCGAGATCACGACCGGCATGTCGGCGCCGCCGATCGGCAGCACGAAGAGGACGCCGAAGGCGAGCGCCGCCGCGATCAGCGCGATCACGAGCACGTCCTGGTCGGCTCCGGCCACGATCGCGGCGCCGAGCGCGAGCGCGGCCAGCAGGATCGCGCCGTTCACGAACTGCTGTCCGGCGTAGACGATCGGGCGGCCGCTCAACAGCTCCTGGAGCTTCGCGAAGGCGATCATCGAGCCGGCGAACGAGATGCTGCCGATGAGCGCCGAGAGCAGGATCGCGACGGACTCCTCGCCGTCCAGCCCGGCCGGAGCCAGGTTGTGGAACTCCGCGAACGCGATCAGCGCCACGGCGCCGCCGCCCACCCCGTTGAACAGGGCGACCATCTGCGGCATCGCCGTCATCTTCACGGAGCGTGCGCCGACGACGCCGATCACCGTGCCGATCGCCATTGCGACCGCCATCCAGCCGTAGTTCTCGAGCCCGTCCTGTGCGAGCGTCACGACGATTGCCAGCGCCATGCCGGCGGCGCCGAGCAGGTTCCCCTGCCGTGCGCGCTTCGGCGAGGACAGGAACCGCAACGCGAGGATGAAGGTCACGATCGTGACCAGGTAGAGCAGGTCAGTCGTCGTGCGACCCACGTGGCCCCCGCTGCTTGAACATCTCGAGCATCCGGTCGGTGACGACGAACCCTCCGACCACGTTCGCCGTGCCGAGCACGACCGCGAAGAAGCCGACGACGAGCGTCAGCGTGTCGCCGTCGCTGCGACCGGCGACGAGGATCGCGCCCACGAGGACGATGCCGTGGATCGCGTTCGTGCCCGACATCAGCGGCGTGTGCAGCATCGTCGGCACCTTCGAGATCACCTCGATGCCGAGGAAGATCGAGAGCACGAGGATCGTCAGCTCGATGACGAGCGTTGGCTCCACTACGCATCCACCTGCTGGACCTCTGGCACCTCGGGTCGCGCGACGCAGGCGCTGCGCGTGATCTCGTCCTCGAAGTCGAGCTCGGGCTCTCCGCTCGGCGCCAGGTGCTGGAGGAGCGCCGTCACGTTCCGGGCGTACAGCTGGCTCGCGTGGTAGGGCATCGTGGCCGCGAGATTCGTCGTCCCGATGATCGTCACGCCCTCGCGCAGAGTCTCGGCGCCAGGCTCGGTCAGCTCGCAGTTGCCGCCCGCTTCCGCGGCGAGGTCGACGATCACGGATCCGAGCCGCATCGACGCGACCGCGGAGGCGGGGATCAGGCATGGCGCCGGGCGCCCCGGGATCAGAGCCGTCGTGATCACGACGTCCATGTCGGCGATGCGCTCCGCGAGCGCCGCCGTCTGCTGCTCCTGCTGCTCGGGCGTCAGCTCCACCGCGTAGCCCCCGGCGGTCTCCTCGCCGCGCACGCCGAGGTCGAGGAAGCTCGCGCCGAGGCTCTCGACCTGCTCGCGCACGACGGGGCGCGTGTCGAAGGCCGAGACGACGGCGCCGAGCCGCCGTGCGGTCGCGATCGCCTGGAGCCCGGCCACGCCTGCGCCGAGCACGAGCACCTTCGCCGGCGCGACGGTGCCGGCGGCGGTCATCAGCAGCGGAAAGAGCCGTGGCAGACGGTCCGCAGCCAGCACCGCGGCCTTGTAACCAGCGACGGTGCTCTGCGACGAGAGCGCGTCCATCGTCTGGGCGCGCGTGATCCGCGGAATCGACTCCATCGCGAACGCGACGACTCCACGCTGCTGCAGCCGCCTGACGCCGTCGGGGTCGGACAGCGGCGCGAGGAAGCCGATCAGGATCGTTCCGGGCGCGAGGGCGTCCACCTCTGCGGGCGACGGGGGCGCGACGCGGACAACGGCCGCGGCGTCGCGGAGGAGCTCGTCGCCGCCCACGAGGGAGGCGCCGACGGCCTCGTACTCGTGGTCGGCGAAGCCCGCCCGCTCGCCCGCGCCGCGTTCCACGGCGACCTGGAACCCCTCGCCCAGGCGGCGCACCGCCTCGGGCACGAGCGCGACTCGGCGCTCGTCCGGCGCCGTCTCTCTGGGAACTGCCAGCTTCACGAGACCCGCAACTCTACGAGACGTCGTCGGACGGCAGCAGGGAACCGCCCCTTCCCCTGGAACGTTGCGGTCTGTGTCCCTGCTCACCAGCTTCTCGGACGCGCTCGAGGCGAGAGACCCCTACCTCCAGGGGCACTCGACTCGCGTCACCGCGTTCGCCGAGGGGCTGGCGCGGCTGCTCGGGTGGCGTCGCTCGGAGCTCGAGGCGCTGCGCCTCGGTGGGTCGCTGCACGACGTCGGCAAGATCGCCGTCGACGCCGGGATCCTGCGCAAGCCTGGCCCGTTGACCGAGGCGGAGCTCGCGCACATCCGCACGCACCCAGTCGCGGGCGCGCGCCTGATCGAGGGCGTCGCGGACCTGGTGCCGGCGTTGCCCTACGTTCTTCACCATCACGAGCGCTGGGACGGCAAGGGCTACCCCCACGGGAAGGCGGCCGACCAGATCCCGGTCGAGGCCCGGCTGCTCGGTGTCGCCGACGCCTTCGACGCGATGACCTCGCACCGCCCGTACCGGCGTGCGCTCACCGTCGAGCGGGCTCTCGCCGAGGTGGAGCGCTGCGCCGGGACGCAATTCGATCCCACGCTGGCCCGGACGTTCGTCGAGGGCTGGCACCGGGGCGAGATCAGCGCCTCCGCGCCGGCGTTCGCGATCTCGCGGTAGCTCGGCTAGAGCGCGGCCCAGACCTCCAGCTTCGAGCGCGTGCGCCGGATCACCTCGTCCGTATACTCGCGCGAGCCGGCATGGCCGCCGAGATCGGCCGTCCTGATCCCCTCGGATACCGCCTCGAGGGATGCCTCGCGGATCGCGCGGCCGGCTTGCTGCAGCTCCTCGTCTGCGTGCGAGAGCAGGGCGGCTCCGGCGAGGATCATCGCCATCGGGTTCGCGACGTCCTTGCCGTACAGCGCCGGTGCCGTTCCGTGGGCGGCCTCCGCCATCAGCGCGTCCGGGACGTAGTCGTCGTCGAAGGCCACGAGCAGCGACTCGGAGCCGGCGATCGAGCCGAAGAGCGGGAGCACGAGGTCGGAGAGGATGTCGCCGTCCCGGTTCAGCGTGGGGATGACGAGCGGCGCGCCCGTGCTGGAGATCAGGAGGGCAAAGGTGGCATCGATCAGCTGTGGCTCGTAGGTCACCTCCGGATGGCGCGCCGCGGCGGCGTCCATCTCCTCCTTGAGCATGCCCTCGTAGATCGGGCTGACCGTGTACTTCGGCCCGCCGAAGACCTTGGCGCCCATGTTCTCGGCCTGGCGGAATGCGAACTCGGCCACGGCTCGGCAGATCCGCCGCTCGATCCGCTCGGTGCGGAAGGCGACCTCGTCCTCGCCTTCGCCCTCGCGCCACTCCTTGGCCCCGTAGGCGTCACCGACCGCCATGCGCACGACGGAGATGGGCGCATGGACGCCGCCGAGCGGGACGACGCCGGGGATGCGGCGGCCGGTCCGCACGATCACCTTGCCGCCGATCTCCTCGCGCAGGATCCGGTTGGGCGAGCCGACGTCGCCGGGGGTCTCGGGTGTCACGGTCGCCGCCTTCAGCCCGAGGCCGGAGTCGCGGACCGCCTTGGCGGCCTCGTGGACGACGGCGTTCTTCGTCGCTCGCCGGCTGGCGAGAGAGAGATCGAAGCGTGGGAAGGAGAGCTCGACCCCGATGGTCTCGGGGGCGAGGACACGGAGCGCCTCCTCCAGCAGCTCCTGGCCCGTTTCGTCCCCCTCGAGCACGACGATCGTCCGCGGATCCATCGGCGGCGGATTCTACTGGCGTCGATCGGGGCAGACTCCCTCCGTGGCGCGCAGAGGTGGATGGCGCCGTGCCGGGTCGAAGGGGCGTTTTCGCTATCTCGACGGGCGCGGCAAGAGGATCGAGGACGAGGCGAAGCTCGAGCGGATCGAGGCGCTCGTGATCCCGCCCGCGTGGAAAGAGGTGTGGATCTCGCCGAATCCCCGCGCGAAGCTGCAGGCGACCGGTGTCGATCGGGCCGGCCGGCGACAGTACCTCTACCACCCCGAGTTTCGCGCTCAGCAGGAGCAGGCGAAGTACGACAAGCTCGTGCGCTTTGCCGCGAAGCTGCCCGATCTCCGGCTGGCGATGAGCGAGCACATGGACCTCGACACCTATGAGCCAGAGCGCGTCTGTGCGATCGCAGTGCGGCTGATCAATCTGGGCTGGTTCCGGGTCGGGTCCGACCGCTATGCGAAGACCTCGCGCACCTACGGCGTCACAACGCTGTACAAGAAGCACGTTTCCGTACGCGGAAACAAGGTCTCGTTCGCGTTTCGCGGCAAGCACAAGGTGCTCGTGCGGACCACGCTGGTCGACGCCGAGCTCGCCGGTGCGATCAAGGAGCTGCTCGCGCTCCCCGGAGGCGGCCGGCTCTTTCGCTACGAGAACGGCAACGGTGTCTGTGCGCTCAGCGGCGCCGTGCTCAATGGCTACATCCAGGAGTACATGGGCGAGGAGTTCTCCGCCAAGGACTTCCGGACCTGGGGTGGCACGCTGATGGCAGCAGTCGCCTTGGCCGAACACGATCCGCCCGAGTCGGAGGCCGACGCGAAGCGGCGGCTCGCGGCGGTGATGCGGACGGTCGGAGACCGGCTCGGGAATACCCCGGCGGTGGCGCGCTCCTCGTACGTCAGCCCGGCCGTGATCGAGCAGTACCTCGACGGCCGGACGGTGGACGACTTCCGTCCTCGTCGGCTTCGGGTCGTCCGCGCGCGCGAGATCGGCCTCGATCCGGAGGAACAAGCCGTGACCAGCTTGCTCAGATCCTGGCGAATCAGGAGATCGAGAGAAGCAGCCTGATTTCGCTTCGCGTTTACGTGTAAGTTGTGCTCGTCTTTTCGTACTCGAATAGGAGGAAGGACGTGGCTCGAAAAACCGTACTCGTGTCCGATATCTCCGGCGCAGAGATCGCCGAGGGCAAGGGCGCGACGATCCGCATCACGTTCCACGATGCGCGCAAGGGAGTGCGTGAGCTCGACGTAACCGACAGCGAGGCCGAGAAGCTCGGTGGCCGCCAGGTCGCGCGGCGCGGCCGCCGCCCGAAGTCGGCAACCGCCTAGCCCGACACCCGCGGCGAAAGCGGCCGCTCCTTTTACGCTCTTTCCGGGCTTCCTCCGTTTCGAGTGAGAAAAGCCGTCAGGGGCCGGGACTAGGATGGATCCGTGGCTCTCGCGCTCGTCGTCGGGCCGGCGAAGGCCGGCAAGATCGCCCGTCTGCTGGCGGGCTACCTGGAGGCGATCGAGCGCGATCCGCTTCTGATCGTGCCGAACGCGGCGGACGTCGAACGCGTCCAGCGTGACCTGCTGCGCCGCACCGGCGCCTTGCTCGGCGGCTCGATCGGCACCTTCGACGACCTCTTCCGCGAGCTGGCACACGGCGGTCGCGAGGGGCTCCCGGTGGCCGGCGACGCACAGCGAGCACTCGTCGTGCGCCGCGCGCTCGCGCGCACCTCGCTGAACGGCCTCGGCCGCTCGGCGCGCTTCGGCGGCTTCGCCGACGCCCTCCTGGTCGCGCTCGGCGAGCTCGAATCGGGACTGCTCGACCCGGATCAGCTCGACGGCGACCTCGGGCGTCTCTACGCCACCTACCGGGCGGAGCTCGACCAGCTCGGTCTCTGGGACCGCGACCTGCTCCGTCGCCGCGCCGTGGAGCGGCTGATCTCCGAGCTCGAGGCCTGGGACGGGCGCCCGGTCTTCGCGTACGGCTTCGAGGACCTCACAGGCGCCGAATGGGCGCTTCTCGAGGCGCTTTCGGGCCGCGCCGAGGTGACGGTTTCGCTGCCCTACGAGCCTGGGCGGCCGGTGTTCGCGTCACTCGGCAGGACCGCGGACGACCTGGGCACGCTCGCCGCCGGGCGCATCGAGGAGCTTCCGGCCCGGGCGGCCGACTACGGCCACGCCGCGCTCGCGCACCTCGAGCGGCACCTCTTTGCAGACGAGGCGCCGGCCGGTCCGGAGCTCGAGGGTGCGATCCGCTTCTTCGAGGGCGCAGGAGCGCGCGGCGCGCTCGAGCTCACAGCCGAAGAGATCCGCGAGCTCGCCGCCGCGGGTACCCCGCTCGAGGAGATCGCCCTCGTCGTGCCGGCGGTCGAGCGCTGGCGCGCGCCGGTCGAGACCGTCCTCGGCACGCTTGGCATTCCCCATGCGATCGAGGGACGCGTGCGGCTCGGCCAGACGCCCCTCGGCCAGGCGCTGCTCGCGCTGCTCAGGTTCGGCTGGCAGGGGGGAGGCCGCCGCGACCTCTACGGCTTCCTGCGTTCGCCCTTCTCCGGCCTCGCACGGACGAACGTCGACTTCCTCGAAGGGCGGCTCCGCGGGCGTGCGGTCACCGAGGGCGAGCTGGTAGAGCAGGAGACGGTGAGGCTGCGCGACGGTCAGCCCCTCCCGGTGCTCGAGGCGCTCCGCGCCGCGCCCGGGCCGGTCGCGGCCGTGCGGGCGCTCGCGGCGTCCATGCTGCGGTCGGCCCACGGGCTCGAGTCGCCGCCCGTCGGAGAGCCGACGCTGCCCGATCTGCGCGCATACGACGCGGTTGCACGTCTGCTCGACGAGCTCGACGGGTGGGCCGGCCTCGGCGGAGAGCTCTCGCCGGACGACGTCGTCTCGGCGCTCGAGCGCACCGATGTCCGGCTCGCACGTGCCGGGGAGCGTGGCCGCGTCGCCGTGCTCGACCTCTCGCGGGCACGGACTCGCCGCTTTGAGGCCGTCTTCGTGCTCGGGCTCGAGGAGGGCAGCCTGCCGCGCCGCGGGCTCGCGTCGCCCTTCCTCGACGACGAGGCGCGGCGCGAGCTCGACGGCCGCGAGCGCTCGCGGCTGGCGCGACCCGATCCGGTCGCCCGCGATCGCTACCTCTTCTACACCGCCTGCACGCGGGCGACGCGGCGGCTGACGCTCGTGCGCGAGGCGGCGAGCGACGAGGGGAGCCCGCGCGAGCCGAGCCCGTTCTGGGAGGAGGTGCAGGCCCTCTTCGACCGTGAGGACGTCGCGCGCTGGACACGACGGCGGGCGCTCTCGCAGCTGACGTGGGAGCTCGAGCAGGCCCCGACCGAGCGGGAACGGCTGCGGGCCCTCGCGCTGCTCGCGGCCCAGGACGCCGTCGCCGCCGAGGGAATCGCTGCGGCGAACGGCTGGGAGCGACGTCTCGAGCGCGCGGTGAAGGCCTTCGTCCGGCCGACGAAGCTCACCCACCCGCGCGCCCTCGCGGAGCTGTCCGCACGCACCACCTTCAACGTCACCGAGCTCGAGCGCTTCGCCGACTGCTCGTCGGCCTGGTTCTTCGAGCGGCTGATCGACCCACGGCAGATCGACCGCCGCGTCGACGCGATGCTGCGCGGCTCCGTGGCGCACACCACGCTGCACCGCTTCTACGCGGGCCTGCCGAAGCAGATCGGAAGCGATCGCGTCGAGGCAGCGCGGCTGGACGATGCGCTCGCCTTCCTCCGGGAGTGCTTGGAGGGTGCTCTCGGCGGCGTGACGATGCAGATGACGGAGCTCGAGCGGCGCGAGCTGGAGCAGAGCCTGCGCCGCGACCTCGAGCAGCTCGTGCGCGACGAAGCGGCGTCGGAGCTGCCGCTCCTGCCGCGCCGGTTCGAGGTCGGCTTCGGGTCGGAGCGCTCGGCGCCCGAGCTGCAGCGCGGGCTCGACCTCGGGGACGGGATCGCCCTCTCCGGCAAGATCGACCGCATCGACGTCGACCCGGGCAGCGCACGCGGAATCGTCCAGGACTACAAGTCGGGGCGCACCGGTCATTCGGCCGTCGAGATCGAGAAGGAGCTGCGGCTCCAGATCCCGCTCTACATGCTCGTCCTGCGCGACCTCGTCGGGATCGAGCCGCTCGGCGGCCTCTATCGGCCGCTCGCCGGCGAGCGCAAGCCGCGCGGCTTGCTCCGGCTCGAGGCCAAGGACGACGGCGTGCCTGGGTTCGCGAAGAACGACTACCTCGACGAGGAGGCCTTCTGGGGCCAGGTCGAGGGCGCGCGGGATCTGGCGCGCGGCCTGGCGCAGCGGATTCAGGCGGGCGACGTCGTGCACGACCCGAAGGGCGGCGACTGCCCCGCGTGGTGCGACCTCTGGCGCATGTGCCGGATCCGGCGCGCATGAGCGGCGGCGTAGGCTCGACGGAGCCGCTCCAGAGAGCGGAGGTGCCGGCCTCGCCGGCACGGGAGCGGGGCAGGGTGCCCAACGAGCAGCAGACGGCTGCGGTCGCGGCCCGCGGACAGGTCTTCGTCTCCGCGGGTGCCGGCACGGGCAAGACGACGGTGCTCGTCGAGCGCTTCGTCCAGGCGGTCTGCGACGAGGGCATCGATGTCGAGTCGCTGCTCGTGATCACGTACACCGAGCGGGCTGCAGGCGAGCTGCGCGGGCGCATCCGGGCGCGGCTGAACGAGCTCGGCCGTCACGATCTCGCCCGCTCGCTGGACGGTGCCTGGATCTCCACGATCCACGGGTTCTGCCTGCGGCTGTTGAAGTCGCACCCCTTCGAGGCCGGGCTCGATCCGCGCTTCCGGATTCTCGACGAGAGCCAGGGGCGTGTCGTCCGCGGCGAGGCCTTCGCGACGGCGCTCACCGCCTTCTGCTCCGACGACGAGCCGGAGCGGCTCCAGCTGCTCGCGACCTACGGGGCGGCCGGGCTTCGGCGCATGCTGACGAGCGTCTACGAGACGCTGCGCTCGGCCGGCCGCGAGCTCGAGCTCGAGCTCGGCGAGCGGCCCGGGCTCGAGGCACGACTCGCCGAGCTGGCTGAAGCGGCACGGTGCCTCGCGGATGACCTCGACGCGACGCCGGCGGCACGGGCGGCGGCCGGGGAGGCGATGGCGCTGCCTGCCGCGCCGCAGCTGCCGGAGCGCCTGCTCGACCTGAGCGGGCTGCGGGCGCGCGGCGAGCGAGCTGCGAGCTACGAGGAGGCCCGCAAGGCCGTCGAGCAGGCCGCGCTGGACGAGCTGGCGCTCCGCGACCGCGAGCTCCTGCAGCAGCTGCTGCAGCGCTTCGCGGACGCGTACGCCGCCGCCAAGGACGCCGAGTCGGCGCTCGACTTCGAGGATCTGCAGCTGCGAGCCCGCGACCTCCTGCGCGACCACGACGAGCTGCGCGAGCGCGAGCAGCTGCGCTTCCGCTCGATCATGGTGGACGAGTTCCAGGACACGAACCGGCTCCAGTGCGAGCTCGTCGACCTGCTCACGGGGCCGGCGACCGACCGCTTCTACGTGGGCGACGAGTTCCAGTCCATCTACGGCTTCCGCCACGCGGACGTGGGCGTCTTCCGCGAGCGCCGCGCCGCGGCCGAGACGTTGCTGCCGCTGACCCGCAACTACCGCTCCCGACCCGAGGTGCTCCGCGTCGTCAACCACCTCTTCGGCGCCTCCTTCGGGGAGGAGTTCCAACCGCTCGCAGCTTCGGGCGAGTTCCCCGATCCTGTCTTCGGGACGCCCGTCGAGCTGCTCGTGACCGACAAGGCCGCGTACGACGGCAGCGGCATCCACTGGCGGCGCGCCGAGGCACAGCACGTGGCGCGTCGTGTCCGCGAGATCGTGGACAGCGGCGCCGCGAGCGCGGGTGAGATCGTGCTGCTCTTCGCGGCGGGGACGGATGCGGAGTGGTACGAGGAGGAGCTACGAGCGGCCGGCCTGCCCACCTACCGGGCGACGGGGCGCGGGTACTTCGGCCAGCAGCAAGTCGTCGACCTGCTCGCCTATCTGCGCCTGCTGCACAACCGCTACGACGACGACGCACTCGTCAGCGTCCTCGCCTCGCCGTTCGTCGGCGTCTCGAACGACGCTCTCATGCTCATCCGGCGCGCGGCCGGCCGCCGTCCGATCTTCACGGGGATCGAGCGTTCGCTCCCGCCCGACCTCGACGAGCGCGACCTGCGCCTGCTGCGCGCGTTCCGCCAGCGCTTCGACCGGCTCGCGGAGGCGTCGTCGCGGCTCTCGCTGGAGCGGCTCTGCGAGCGCATCGTCGCCGATCACGACTACGACCTCGCCGTGCTCGCGCAGTGGGACGGCCGCCGCCGCTACGCGAACCTGCGCAAGCTGGCTCGTCTCGCGCGCTCGTACGAGGAGCTGCGCGGGCCCGACGTCGAAGGCTTCGTCCGCTTCGTCTCCGAGCAGGAGGCGGTCGGGGCACGCGAGCTGGAGGCGGTCGCCGAGGAGGAGGGCGCGGACGCCGTGCGCCTGCTCACGATCCACGCCGCGAAGGGGCTCGAGTTCAAGGTCGTCGTCGTGGCGGATGCGGGCCGCGACCGCGCCGCGCCCTCCGCAGACGAGATTCTCTGCCTGGCGGACGGCCGCTTCGGCTTCCGCGTCGCCGACCCGGCCACGGGCAAGCGGTACGGCGCGTTCGGCTACGACGAGGTGACCGAGCGCCGGCGCCAGGAGGACGAGGCTGAGCGGCTGCGGCTCTACTACGTCGCGATGACCAGGGCGATCGACCGCCTGATCGTCTCCGGCTCGATCGATGCTGAATCGTTTGGATCTGGCCGCAAGGCCGACGAGAAGACGCCGATCGGCTGGGTGCTGGGCCGGCTCGACTGCGCCGAGGAGCTCGTCGCTGCAGACGGCCCGCTGGAGCTCGAGCGTGAGGGTGCGCGCGTGCTCGTCCGGCTCGACCGGAGAGTGCCCGCGCGGGTCGTCGCGGTCGAGGCCGAGCCGGCCGAGCTCGTGTCCGAGGAGGGGCAGCTCGCGCTCTTCTCACCCGAGAGCGCGCCGCCGCTGCCTCCGCTGGCGCCGGCGCTCGCGCCGATCGCGGCATTGCCCGAGCCGCCGCTTCACGACGTCAGGAAGCTCTCGTATTCCGCGCTCGCTCTCTACGAGCGCTGCTCGTACCGCTACTACGCCGAGCGCGTGGCCGGCATGCGACCCGCGGACGGCAACGGCTCGATTCCGGGGCGCAGCGGGCTTGCCGCGACCGAGGTCGGCGACGCCGTGCACCGGCTCCTCGAGCTCGTCGACCTCACCGCGCCGGAGGTGCCCGACGTCCAGCAGGTTCGGACGTGGTACCCGGCGGTCACCGACGAGGAGCTGACGCGGATCGAGGGCTTCGTCGCCACCTACTGCGGCTCCGAACTCGCTCGGAGGGTCGCGGCGCTCTCCGGCGCGCAGCCCGAGCGGCCGTTCGCGTTCGAGCACGACGGCGTCCTCCTGCACGGCCGCCTCGACGTCCTCCAGCGCGAGGGCGACCGGGCGCTGGTGCTGGACTACAAGACGAACTCGCTCGCGGAGGGGGCGCCCGAGGAGATCGTCGAGGCGGACTACCGGCTCCAGCGGCTCGTCTACGCACTCGCCTGCTTCCGCGGCGGCGCCGACGAGGTCGAGGTCGTCTACCACTTCCTCGAGCGGCCGGAGGCCGTCGTCTCGCGCACGTTCGGGCGGGACGAGCTGCCTGCACTGGAGCTGGAGCTGTCGGCGGCGATCGGGCAGATCCGACAGGGCGAGTTCCGACCGACGCCGAGCGAGTTCAACTGCGCGGGCTGTCCGGCGCTCGACGTCGTCTGCGCAGGACCGCGCCTGCGAGCCGCGCCTTCCCGGCATCCGGCCCTGACCGCGACGGCCTAGATGCGGGTCGCCGCGCTTCACGACGTGCACGGCAACCTGCCCGCTCTGGAGGCCGTGCTCGCCGAGGTCGCCTCGCTCGACGTCGACCGGATCGTGTGCGGCGGCGACGTCGTGGCAGGCCCGTTCCCGCGGGAGGTGCTCGAGCTCCTGCGCCGCCACGATGCGCTCTTCCTGCGCGGCAACGCCGACCGCGAGCTCAGCGAGTGGGTGAGCGGGCAGCTGGATCCCACCGCGCGCGAGTTTCTTGCCGGGCTGCCGACCACGGTCGAACTGGACGGGGTCCTCTACTGCCACGGCTCTCCTCGGAGCGATGTGGAGATCCTGACCCGCGTCTCGCCCGACGAGCGCGTGCGCGAGGCACTCGCCGGCGTGACCGAGCGAGTCGTCGTCGGCGGTCACACGCACGTCCAGTACGACCGCGTCGTCGACGGCATCCGGCTCGCCAACGCCGGCAGCGTGGGCATGCCGTACGAGGGGAAGCAGGGCGCGTTCTGGGCGCTCGTCGAGGACCGCGCGGTCGAGTTGCGCCGCACGTCGTATCCGATCGACGCGGCCGTCGCCCTCATCCGTGCCACCGCCTATCCCAACGCCGAGGAGCTCGCTGGGTGGCTGCTCGAGCCCGAAGATCCCGACGAGACTTCCGCGTACTTCGAGAGCATCGCCTAAGTGCTCCGTCCCGGAAGTCCGTTGGACTCTGCGGGCGTCCAGCCGCGCCTGGCAGCACCCGGCGCCCGCGCACGTGCTACCAGCACGCACGCGGGCACCGTGCGCCACCAGATCACACCTGGTCACTCCACAGAGCAGCAGCTGAATTCCGGGACGGAACACTGATGGCGCCGAGCTACGTGCGCGAGGCTCGGCGTCGCGTCGGTCCGAAACGGGAGCGCATCGGGCCGATCATCGAGCGGCTGGCGGCCGAGCACGCGGACGCGAAGATCGCGCTCACCTTCCGTACCGACTTCGAGCTGCTCGTCTCGGTGATGCTCTCGGCGCAGACGACCGACGTGAACGTGAACCGGGTCACGGAGCGCCTGTTCGAGAAGTACCGGCGGCCGGAGGACTATCTCGCCGTGCCGCAGGAGGAGCTCGAGCGCGACATCTACCAGACCGGGTTCTTCCGCCAGAAGGCGAAGGCGATCCGCGGCACAGCCCGGGTGCTCCTCGAGGAATTCGACGGCGTCGTCCCCCGCGAGCTCGACGAGCTGCTGCGGCTGCCCGGTGTGGCGCGCAAGACCGCGAACGTCGTCGCCGCCGAGCTCGGGCTCCCGCAAGGGGTGGTCGTCGACACCCACGTGCGTCGGCTCTCGCAGCGGCTCGGGCTGACGAAGCAGGACGATCCCGTCCGGATCGAGCGCGACCTGATCAAGCTCGTGCCGCGGGCGGACTGGGGTCGTTTCCCGCATCTCCTGATCTGGCACGGGCGCCGCGTCTGCATCGCACGGCGCCCCTTGTGCGAGGAGTGCGTGCTCGCCGAGCTCTGTCCGGCGAGTCGCGTCGTTCCGGTCGCAAGCGGCAGCGATTCCTGAACAAGAACACCTCGGTCCCGGGCAGAGCGACTTTTCGAGACCGACGATATAGTGACGTATGCGCCAATCTTGGGCGGACTTCCTCACAGGACCTGCATCAGGGCACGGCGTGCAGATCTACTCCGGTGTGGATGAGCTCGCCGAATCGGTCGCCGCGTACCTGGCGGCCGGCTTCGAGGTGGGAGAGCCGGCGGTCGTGATCGCCACACCCGAGCATCTGGCCACGTTCCGCGAGCGGCTCACGGCGCTGGGGTGGGACTCGCGCGCGCTCGAGGAGAGTGGATTGCTGACGGTCGAGGACGCCGAGACGACGCTCTCCACGCTCGTCGCGGGTGAAGGGCCGTCGACGTCCCAGTTCGAGGAGGTCGTGGGAGGCCAGCTGGACGAGGTTGGCTCACGCTTCGAGGGCCGGCCCATCCGTGTCTTCGGCGAGATGGTCGACCTGCTCTGCCAGCGTGGCCGGCCCGAAGCCGCGTTCGCGCTCGAAGAGATCTGGCGCGACGCGGCGGAGACACGGGACTTCTCGCTCCTCTGTGGCTATCACCTGGACGTGTTCGACCGCGCAGCGCAATCGACGACGCTGCCCTGGGTGTGCGAGCTGCACTCGCACGTCCTGCCCGCACGGCACTACCCGCGCTTCGCCCACTCGGTCGACCGCGCGCTCGACGAAGTGCTCGGATCCGACGAGGCCGGCCGGCTGTACCTGCTCATGTCGCGACAGACGCAGGACGACTGGGTTCCGCTCGCCCAGCGCATCTTGATGTGGGTGAGCGCGAACAGGCCGTCGCTGGCCGACCGGATCCTCGCCACTGCACGCTCGCACTACCTGGCCGGGCCTGCCCCGAGCGGCTGATCAGCGCGGCGAGAGCGAGAGCAGCAGGCCGCCGTCGTCGTCGTAGGCGGGGAAGACGTCGGCCGTGACCGGCTTCACGCTGCCGGCCCGCGTGCGCACCTCCAGCCGCTCCCCCATCCGCCTGACACCCCATTCGAGAGCGAGCGCGACGGGATCCTGCTCGGGGGCGAAGCCGCTCAGGCCGAAGGCTTCGACCACGTCCTTGCCCATCAGCTCGGGCTCGCGGTAGCCCGTCAGCTCGAACACGCCCCTTCCCACTGCGAGGATGCGGCGTTGCCCGTCGCAGGCCACGAGGCCCGCGTTCGGACCAGGGTAGTAGTCGTCGAGCAGCTCAAAGAGGAAGCCGAAGCCGCAGCGTTGGCACGAGACGGCCTGGCGGAGCAGGCCCTGCCGCCCGTCGTGGTCGACGGAGCGCTCCTTGCAGTTCGGGCAGATGAAGTACGGCACGCGGCCAGACTAGCGGTGGGCTACGCAGGTGCCCCTTGCTCGCGCGGCGCCGTGAGGGCGTCCAACAGATGACCCTCGGCTTCGGCGAGAAACCGCTCCGCGTCGAGCGCGGCCTGGCACCCGGAGCCGGCCGCCGTGACCGCCTGCCGGTAGTCGTGATCCTGGACGTCGCCGGCGGCGAAGATTCCCGGGATGTTCGTCTCGGTCGTCTTGCCGCGGGTAATCAGGTAGCCGGACTCGTCGTGGTCGAGCACGTCGACGAAGAGCTTGGTCGTCGGGTCGTGTCCGATCGCGACGAAGAGTCCGTCGGTCGGGAGCTCGCGCGTCTCGCCCGTCTCGGTGTTGAGCAGGCGCACGCCCGTGAGCTTGTTCGTGTCGACGCCGAGCACCTCGTCGACGACGAACGGGGTCAGGATCTCGATCTTCTCGTGTGCGCGGACGCGGTCCTCCATGATCTGGGACGCCCGAAAGACGTCGCGCCGGTGGACGACCGTGACCTTGGAGGCGAACTTGGTCAGGAAGAGCGCCTCCTCCATGGCCGAGTCGCCGCCGCCGACGACGACGACCTCCTTCTCGCGGTAGAACGCGCCGTCGCACGTCGCGCAGTAGGTGACGCCGCGGCCCTGCAGATCCAGCTCCGACTGCAACCCGAGCTTCCGCGCGGTCGCACCCGTCGCGACGATGACCGTCCGCGCCAGGTACTCCTTCTGTTCGACGTTGACCTTGAACGGCTGCTCCGAGAAGTCGACGCTCGTCACGATGTCGGTGACGAACTCGGTTCCGAACCGCGCCGCCTGGTCGCGGAATTGCCTCATCATCTCGGGCCCCATGATCCCGTCCGGGTAGCCGGGGTAGTTCTCCACATCGCTCGTGATCATCAGCTGACCACCCCACTCGATCCCCTCGATCACGAGCGGCTTCAGGTTGGCGCGCGCCGCGTAGAGCGCAGCGGTGTAGCCGGCGGGGCCGCCGCCGATGATGATCACGTCACGTACGTCGCTCAACGTTCACTCCTCCATCTGTCTGGCCGTGCGATCCGGCCCTCACCATAGAGAACGCATCGGCGCGCTCAGGTGTTCCGGTGCTCGGGGCCGGAGGCTTAGAAACCCGCGCGTTCCGGCAGAAGAGTCGTATGACTACGACCATGAGCCTCGACGGGCTCCGCGAGCTGGCGGGCTTTCGGGGCGAGCACGGCTGCGCGATCAGCCTTTACCTCAATCTGGACCCCAGCGTCTCGCCGACGGCTGCGGCCGTCGCGACGCGGGTGCGCTCGCTGCTCGATGCGGGCGGCAAGTCCCACGGCGCGACCCGCGGCGACCTCGCGCACGAGGTGCGGCTGGGCCTGAAGGCCGACTTCGAGCGGATCGAGGCGTACTTCGAGCGTGAATTCGACCGCGACGGCGCCCACGGTCTCGCGATCTTCGCGGCGGGGCGCGACCACATGTGGAGCGTGCTGCCGCTGCCGGCGCCCGTCCCCGACACGATCCGCGTCGCCGACGACTTCCTGCTCGCGCCGCTCGTCCCGATCGTCGGCCGCGTCACGACCGCGCTCGTCGCGGTCGTGAACCGTGAGGCCGGTCGGGTCTACGCGCTGCGAAACGGCCGTCTCGAGGCGATCGCCGACAAGTCCGAGGATGCCCCGACGAGGCACGACCAGGGCGGCTGGTCGCAGGCCAACTTCCAGCGGCACGTCGACCATCTGGCCCACGAGCACTACAAGACGGTGGGGGAGGAGCTCGAGCGGCGCTTCCGGCAGCTCCAGCGTCCGCGCATCGTCGCCGTCTGCTCCGAGGACGCGCGGCACGAGTTCTCGGCGGTGCTCTCGACGGAGGTCTCCGACGCGATCGTCGGGTGGACGGCCGTGGAGCAGCACGCCGGCCCGAGCGAGCTGCAAGCCGCCGTCGTGCCGCTCCTCGACGCCTGGCGGGCGGAGCGTGAAGGCGAGGCGGTGGAGCGCTGGCGCGAGGAAGCCGGCCGCGGCGGCCGCGCCGCGTCGGGCTGGGAGGCGACGCTCGAAGCCGCTTCGGACGCCCGCGTCGAGCTGCTGCTCTACGCCGACGGCGTCCGCCGGGATGCGTACCGGTGCCCCGCATGCGGCCGCGCGTCCACGGAGCCGGGCGGCTGCCCGCTGGACGGCACGACGATGGAACCGCGGGACGATGGGCTCGACCTGGCCGTCAGGCTGACGCTCGCGAACGGCGGCGAGGTGCTGGACGTCGAGCACCGGCAGGACCTCGAGCCGGTCGAGGGCATCGGCGCGATCCTGCGCTACTAGCGCGCAACAAGCTGCGTTGGCATGGCAGGGCATGCCAACGGCAAGACCCCTGCGGCTCTAGCGCAAGGGCACGGGCAAGCCCGTGCCCGCGCAACAAGCTGCGTTGGCATGGCAGGGCCATGCCAACGGCAAGACCCCTGAAGGGTCGCTTCTCCCGGCGATTGGGCGAGCGTCGGCTGGCTAGGCAGCGTCGATCGCGCGCAGCTGCTCGCCGGTGACCTCGGTGAGCTCTGGTGCCTGGAGTGCCTGCGCGCGCCGGTCGATCTGGTGCGGCGAGGTGAGGTCGCCCTCGATGCCATGCTGCTCGAAACGCCGTGCCTGGACGAGGACGCGCGACTCGAGCGACCCGATCGCCGAGTTGTAGTGCCCCACCGCGCTGTCGAGGGCCTTCCCGGCGCTCGCCAGGTGCTTTGCCATGGTCCCGATGCGGCCGTAGAGGTCACGTCCGAGCTGGTGGATCTCGCGCGCGCTCTGGGCGACGGTCTCCTGCTGCCAGGTCGCGGCGACCGTCCGCAGCAAGGTGAACAAGGTCGACGGCGAGGCGAGGATGACGCCCTGGCGCCAGCCGTCCTCGCTCAGCGCCGCGTCGTGCTCCTGGGCGACGCGGATGAACGTCTCGTCCGGCACGAACATGATCACGAAGTCGGGAGACGGTTCGAACTGGCGCCAGTACGACTTCTGGGCGAGCTTCGTGACGTGGTCGCGCACCTGGCGGGCGTGGCTGGCGAGATGGACCGAACGGACATCGTCGTCCTCGGCCTCGCACGCATCGAGGTACGCGGCGAGTGGTGCTTTCGCGTCGACGACGACCTGCTTGCCACCGGGAATCCGGACGACGAGGTCGGGACGGAGGAGACTTCCATCCGAGTCGCGGCTCGAGGACTGCTCCTCGAAATCACAGTGGGGCAGCAGGCCTGCGGCCTCGACGACGTTCCGTAGCTGCACTTCGCCCCAGCGTCCGCGCACGTGCGGCGTGCGCAGCGCCTTGACGAGGTTCCCGGTCTCGAGGCGCAACCGCTCCTGCGTGCTCGTCAGCGTGGTCAGGTGTTGCGAGACGGCGCCGTACGCCTCCTGGCGAACCTTCTCCATGCCACGCATCTGACCGTCCATCTTCTCGAGGGATTCCTTGAGCGGCGCCACATAGCCGCCGATCTGCGCACGCGCGACCTCGAGGAAGGACGAGGTCGTCTGCTGGAGCGTCTCGGACGAGAGCGCTCGAAACGCGTCGCGCGCCTCCTCGACGAGTGCGGTGCGCTCGGCGCCGGTCCGCCGCTCGAGCGCAAGCTCTGCTTCGAGTTGCGTCGTGCGGCTGCGCAGCACGATCCAGACACACGCCGCGCCGAGGAAGAGCCCGAGGATGAGTGTCAGGACGACCATGGCCGACGAACGGTAGAGACAGGGCCGGACGACACTCTCGCCCGCCTGGCCGGCGCGAATGCTGCTGCTACGATCGCTCGCCGATGGCCCGCAAGGATCGCGTTCCGAACCCCCCGAAGCGCGTGCAGGCGCCGCAGCGGCGCAGCACGCCCTCGACTGCTGACGCCGACCGCCGGCGCAAGCTGATCTTCGCGAGCGTCGCGTCGGCGCTGATCGTGATCGCGGTCGTGCTCGGGATCGTCCTCTTCACCGGCGGGGATGACGCGAGTGACGGCGTCGCCGAGGTCCGCGCGGCGATGACGGCGGCTGGTTGCACGCTGCAGTCCGAGCCGGCGCAGGCCGGGAACCACACGGCTGCCATTGACGCCACCTCGGACCCGAAGTGGAATACCGACCCGCCCACGTCGGGGCCGCACTTCAATCCTCCCGCGATCTTCGGCATCTACGACACGCCCGTGAACATCGCCCAGGCGGTGCACAACCTGGAGCACGGCGGCATCTACATCTTCTACGGGGACGACGTGCCCGCAGCGACGGTCACGCAGATCGAGGACTTCTACAACGAGGACAAGACGGCCCTGCTGGTCGCGCCGCTTCCCAGGCTCGGTGACTCGATTGCGCTCGGCGCCTGGGTGACGCCGGATCCGAGGCCCGGGTCGGTCGGCGAGGGCGGGCAGGGCCATCTCGCCAAGTGCACGGAGTTCGACGAGGAAGCGTTCGCCGCCTTTCGCGACAACTTCCGCTTCAGAGGCCCGGAGCGCTTCCCGCCCGAGCAGTTAGAGCCCGGCCTCTAAGACCCCTGCCGGGGTGGCGGAACGGGCAGACGCAGCCGACTTAAAATCGGCCGGCCTTCGGGTCGTGAGGGTTCGAGTCCCTCCCCCGGCATCGATTGCTTGCCGGCAGATGTCCGGGCAAAGCCCGGACATCGCCCAGACCCTGAAGGCCGCTTCGCGGCCGCGGTCCAAGGCTCTTCCGCGCCCTGCTGAATACACTCCGGCCATGGCGCAGATCGAAGAGGCTGCCTCCCACACCCACCTCGAGTGGGACACGCCGCTCTTTCGCACAGCCGTCGCCCAGTACGAGCAGGCCCTGCCCTATTCGGGCGTGTCCGAGGGCGTCGCCGAGCGGCTGCGCTACCCCGAGCGGGCGATCATGCTCTCGGTGCCGGTACGGCTCGACGACGAGCGCCGCGTGGTCTTCGCGGGCTACCGCGTGCAGCATTCGAGCGTGCTCGGCCCGACGAAGGGCGGCATGCGCTACGACCCCGAGGTCTCGCTCGGCGAGTGCGCTGCGCTCGCGGTCTGGATGACGTGGAAGTGCGCGCTCCTGCGGCTTCCCTACGGCGGTGCCAAGGGCGGTGTGCGCTGCAACCCACGCCAGATGTCGCAGCCCGAGATCGAGCGGCTGACGCGCCGCTTCACCTCGGAGCTCTTGCCCGTGATCGGCCCGCAGGAGGACATTCCCGCGCCCGACATGGCCACGAACGAACAGACGATGGCCTGGATGATGGACACCTACTCGATGCAGGTCGGTCATGCCGTGCCCGAGATCGTGACGGGCAAGCCGATCTCGATCGGCGGCTCCGTCTTCCGGCACGAGGCGACCGGCGCGGGCGTCGTGATGGTGATCGCCCGCGCCTGCGAGCGGCTCGGCCTGAACCTCGCCGAGCAGCGCTGCGTCGTCCAGGGGTTCGGCAACGTGGGTGGGATCGCCGCGCACGAGCTCGCCGACCGCGGCGCCACGGTGCTCGCGGTCTCCGATGTCTCGGGCGGAGTCTACGACGAGGCTGGCCTGCCGATCCACGCGATGAGCGAGTTCGCGCAGGAGCACGGCTCGCTGGAGGAGTGGGAGGGCGGCACGCGGATCACGAACGAGGAGCTGCTGGAGCTTCCGTGCGACATCCTCGTGCTCGCCGCGCGCGAGGATCAGCTGACCGAGGCCAACGCGCACCTCGTCCAGGCGACGATGATCGCGGAGGGGGCGAACGGCCCCACCTCGCTCGAGGCCGACGCGATCCTGGCCGACCGCGGCATCCGCATCCTCCCCGACATCCTCACGAACGCCGGCGGCGTCACCGTCTCCTACTTCGAGTGGGTGCAGGACCTCGGCCGGCTCTTCTGGGACCGGGATGAGATCCGCGAGAAGCTCCAGGAGAAGCTGGACGACGCCTTCGACCGCGTCTGGGAGATCTCGGAGGAGCGCTCGATCACGCTGCGCACGGCCGCCCTCGTCGCCGGGATCCGCGAGGTCGCGTCGGCCCTGGAGGCCCGTGGCCTGTATCCGTAGGGTGCGCTGATGGACCGCGTTCGCGACGCGATGGTCGCCGATCCGCCGCAGCTCGACGGCGCCGCGACCGCCCAGGCGGCCGGCGAGGCGTTCGAGCGGCCGGAGGTGCGGGCTCTCTTCGTCTGCGACGACGGTCGCCTGTTAGGGGTTGTGACGCGCAAGACGCTCGTGCGCGAGGTCGTGGCTGCCGGGCTCGATCCCCGCGCGACGCAGCTGGCCGCCATCGCCGAGGAGCCGGAGAACACGATCGACTCGGACGTTCCGCTCGACGAGGCCTTCCGCTTCCTCGAGGAGCACGACCTCGAGCGCGTGGCCGTGGTGGAGTCGGGCCGTCTCGTCGGCGTGCTCTCGCGGGCCGTGCTCCAGCGGCGCCTGGCCGAGGACGAGCCGCCGCCCGAGCCTGCGACCGACTGAGGCGTCAGCAGCAGGTGTAGGCGCCGGGGGGCGCGGCGCCCTCCTCGGGCTCGGGCAGCTCGGCTGCGGCGAGCGCCGCGCCGTGGAGGATGTCGCGCTCGCTGGCCCGGATCGCGTCGAGCCCGTAGCGGTCGAGGATCTCAGTGAGGATCGCGGCGCCGGCGACGATCACGCCGGCGCGCCCGGGCTCGACGCCGATCGCCGTGCGCTCCTCGAGGGTCAGCCCGGTGAGCCGTTTCGTCTGTGCGTGCGCGGCCTCGCTCGAGATCGAGTGGCCGTGGACGCGCTCGGAGTTGTACGCGTCGAGGCCGAGGTCGAGAGCCGCGATCGTCGTCACGGTGCCGGCCACGCCGATCGCCTGCTCGGCCTCGAGCTCCGGCAGCAGCCCGTGCACGTACGCCCGGATCGCGTCGACGTCCTCGCCGAAACGCTCGGTCAGGCGCACGCAGCCGATGTCGAGGCTCGTGCGCAGCTCGGTGCCGGCGACCTGGAGCTCGGTGGAGCCGCCGCCGATGTCCACGACGAGCGTCCCCGGGTCGACGGCGCCGATGCCGCGCAGCGTCAGTTCGGCTTCCTCGTCGCCGGAGAGGAGCCGCGTTGCGAAGCCGTAGCTCCACTCGACCTCGCCGAGGAATGCCTCGCCGTTCTCGGCGTCGCGCACGGCGCTCGTCGCGATCGCGAGCGTGCGCTCTGCGCCGAGCGACTCGAGCTCGCGGCGGAAGTCGGAGAGCGCGTTGCGGACGCGCGCGATCGGGAGCGGGAGCAGCTTCCGGCGCTCGTCGACGCCTTCGCCGAGCCGGGTGATCACGAGCCGGCGCACGACCTCGGTCAGCTCTCCGTTCACGTCGGCGACGAGCAGCCGGGTCGAGTTCGTGCCCAGGTCGACCGCTGCGACTCTCACTTGCGTGGGTAGACGCTGGTGACGCGGTCGACCGACGCGCGCACGTCTTCGACCGCGGCGGTGAGCACGTTCAGGCGTGCGCGCGAGGCGCGCAGGCGGCCGAGCGAGGCGTTCAGCGCATCGCCGCTCTTCGCTGCAGCCTGGAGGTGGTTCTCGATCTGGGCCGTCGAGCGCTCGATCGCCTCGAGCTCGTCACTTGTCGCGCTCAGGAGCCGCTTGGAAGCGCGGAAGAGCGCCAGGCCCTTCAGCACTGCGTAGACGATCGCGGCAACGGTGACGAGGATTGCAAAGGCGAGTGAGAGCCAGAAGAGCATCGTCGGATGCTACCCACGCGCCGCCGCAAGCCCCCGGATCGTTCGCTACAATTAGCGCCGCGACGCGGGGTGGAGCAGTCAGGTAGCTCGCCGGGCTCATAACCCGGAGGTCGCAGGTTCAAATCCTGCCCCCGCTACTAGAAAAGCCCCGGAAACGGGGCTTTTCGTTGGACTAGCGTCGTTGAATCATGCTGCCCCGCGAGGGGCCTGGGTTTGGAGGGAGGGCGGCCCCGCAGGTCAGGGGGCCGCCCTCGTTCCAGCGTCACACGTGCAACGACGCCGCGCCGTTTGTGCTGACCGGAGCGGGGCCGGCGTCCAGTGCCGCACCCGATTCCAACTCCTGAGGCTGCTGAGCCTCTGGATTCTCTTCGAGCTCTGCGAGCAACCATTCGGGCGGGCCGCCCGCGCTCACGGCGGCCACGTCGCCCGGCTGCTCCTCGGCGGGCATCAGGGCGGTGACGTCGCCGGGTCGTTCGACGCGCACGTCGCCCTCCTTCTCTTCCTCGATCGTGATGGTCAGTTTCATGACGTCGTGTCCTTCATCTCGTTTGGCGATCGTCTACCAGCCGAGTACCGCATAGCGGGCCTCGATGTCGACGTCGGCGCTGGTCAGGTTCGTGATGGAGATCCAGTAGGTGACGTACGCGTCTTCGGCTCGCTCGACACCCACGGACCACGAGATCTGCGGCGCGCCCAGCTTCGGCGTCGTCGGGACAACGGTCCAGACCACGTGCCAATGGGCCGGCCAGCGGAAGGTGAACCACCTTCGGGTCTGGTTGGCGGGCACGGTGCCGGTGAACTGAACGCCGACCCACTGGCCGGTCTGCAACGCCGCCGGTATCAACTGCCTGAGGTTCGGGCGGTTGCCGATCCGCTGGCTCCGCGGCCTCCCCGGCGCGTCCTGCTGGGGCGTGCCGGTCGCGCGGAGCAGCTCCCTGCAACGGGCGGGGCTGAGCGGAATGCGGCCGCGCGCCTTGAGTGTCCCCTGCACGCAGGCCAGCGCACCGACGACGATCGGGGACGCGCTGGATGTGCCGGAGAACTCGTCTGTGTACCACTGGTTCTTGTTCGAGTCCGGCGGCGGCGGGGCGCCCTGCAGATCGCCGTATCCGGTCGTCGCGACAAGCCAGCCCCAGCCTTGCGCGTCGACCCGGCTTCCGTAGTTCGAGAAGTTGCAGCGCGCGCGGTCGACGAGGACGTCACCGCCGTACTGGGCGAAGCCGAACGTCCCGGCGGGCGGGTTTCCCGCCCCGACCATGACCGCGCCCGACGACGGGTTGGCCATGTTCAGCGGATTGCGCCACCAGGCGGGGAAGCCGGTCTGCGGCGTGTTGTAGATCGGATCGTCGAGGTTCTCGCCGCCGTTGCCTCCGGCCTCGACGACGACGATTCCCTTCCCGACGGCGTAGCGAATCGCGTCGAAGTCGGCCGGCCACCATTCGATCGGCAGCCACTTCCCTTGCGGCCCGACACGATGGATCTCGAGCAGGATGATGTCCCCCGCCCTGAGGCGGTCGGCTGCTTCCTTGATCGCCGTGGGTGAGGCGAGCGTCGTGAACGAGACGGCTCCGACCCAGGCCTGTTCGGCGATCCCCGTGATCCCGAATGGGTTGCGATCGCCGCTGATCTCACCGAGTACAGCGGTGCCGTGGTTGTCGTCGCTCGAGTTGCTTCCGGCCAGGACGCCGCCCTGTGACTGGATCAGGTCCTCGTGAGTGAAACGCCAACCCCATTCACAGTCGATGATTCGGACGCCGTTTCCGCGACCACCGGGCAGCGTCCAGGCGTACTTCGCGTCGATGCCCATCGGTGCTGGATTCAGGTAACCCTGCAACGCCGTGAAGTCCGGCGTCACGATTGGCGGCGCCTCGCCCACCGGGGCCATCTCGTTCAGCGGCGGTAGCTCCACCTCGTCGGGCGACACCGCGATCGTCTGCACCTCGACTTCGGGGGTCGCCGTGATCGGCGGAGCGCTGATCGGCTGCACGTACGCGCCCTCGATCTCCTCCATCTCCGCGAACTGCGCCGCCAGCTCAGTCATCCGATCGGTTGGCGCGGAGACCCGGTAGTAGACGGAGAGATCGGGCAGCTCGTTGATTTCAGTCCCGAGGGGGGCGCTCCCGACTTGCATCTGAAGCGCTTCCTCGCTCGCGCCGAAGAGCGGCTCGAGGTGCAGCCCCTCCTCCGCCAGCATCGTCGACAGCATGCTGACGTCTACGCCCGATGCGGACGCCACGCCGTCTGCCTGCGCGCGCAAGGCGGCCTCGCGCTTCGCGATGACGATCAGCTCCGGCGGCGTGAACAACTCGGAATCTCGCCCGGAGAGATCCTGATAGGGGTCTTCGCGGCGACGGCGACTTCGTGAACGATCACCGCCGCCCTTGCTCCCACTTCCATGTGCGGACATCGCACTCTCCTTGCTTCTGTGGGTCTTTTTTGCGGGCGGTTTCACTTATGGACCGGCCATCGCCCTCCCCTCATGCCGGCGGCGCGGAGAGCGGCTCGACGTAGGCGCTCTCGACGGCCGGCGAGTCGCTCAGCGCCGTCAGCACGAGCTCGGCAGTCGCTTCGTCCTCGACAGAGATTCGGAACCACGAGGCAAGCGAGCGGTCCTGCGCCCCTGGGTGCAACGGCTCGAGTGCGAGCTCCAGCGGCCGCAGCTTCTCTTCCGCCTCGCGCAGCGCGGCGGAAGTGTCGCGGTCGGTGCCTACCGCCACGGCAGCCTCCGGCGCGAGCTGCACCATCACATTGAGCACGTCGGCCTCCTCATGCCGTCGACACGACAGGCGATGCCGCCCGAGAGTCCCTCGACGAGAGTGCCGCAGCAACGTCCGATCAGGGGTAAAGCCATCGCTCCCTGCCCGCTGCCTTGCGTTCCACTTCCAGTATCGCACACTTCCCGCGCGATACGGCTCGCGCTTCCCCGTTCATGTCATTGGGTAGAGGCGCTCAGAGGGAGCTCCGTGACCAAAGGAGAATCGAGATGGGAAAGCTGATCGCGACCACGCAGGCCACCGTGGACGGCGTCGTCGATCCGGTCGGCGAGTGGGTGCAGCCGGACGGAGACCACGGCGACTACTCGTTCGAGCGTCAGGCGAGATCCAGCGGGTTGGTGCTGGGCCGCAAGACCTACGAGGGGCTGGCGGGATATTGGCCGAGCCAGTCGGGCAAGTGGGCGGACATGGTCAACCCGTTGCCGAAGTACGTCGGGTCCAACAGCCTGTCCGGCGAGCTCGAGTGGAACGCGACCCTGCTCGAAGGTGAGCTCGAGGAGGCGGTCCCGAAGCTGAAGGACAAGGTCGACGGTGACCTGTTCATGCACGGGAGCGGCGAGTTCGCGTACGCCCTCGCCGAGAAGGGCCTGATCGACGAGTACGAGATCTACTTGAACCCGCTCGTCTGGGGCAAGGGAAACGTCCACGTGCTCGGCGACAGGGGAACGGTCCGGATGGAGCTCGACGACGTGAAGCGGTTCGACTCCGGAGTGGTCCTCCTCACCTACCGCCCGGCGTGATCCGGTCCAGGCCCGTCTTGTGCGTCGTCGGCGCGTGCCGTAGTGTGATTTGAGACGCTGACCCGCGCGCGGCTTTCCTCGACGCTGAGGAGCACCGATCTGAGTCCTCCGCGCCGGCTCGATGCCGCTGACGCCGACGCCGGCGAGTGAGTTCTCGGGAACACGCGGATGCGGCACCGTCCGGTGCCCAGGGAGCGTTCTGAGAGGGGTCACCATGAAGAGTCGAAGCACTCGCGCAGAGGCGCTACCGCCGTCGGATGCTCCAGCCACGGGGAGCGGCTCGATGGCTGTGCTGACCGACTGGGTCCTCCGCCACAAGCGACTCGTGCTTGGGCTCTGGTTGGTCGTCACGATCGCCGCCTTCGCCGCGGTCGGGCCGGCGGGCAGCGCCCTCTCCCAGCAGTTCAACGTGCCGGGCCGCGAGGGCTTCGAGACGAACAAGGAGCTCGCCGCGATCTACGGGAACGGCGGCGACGTCGCGCCGATCGTGCCCGTCGTGACGCTCCCACAGGGGACGACGGTCGACTCGCCCGGCATCCGCGAGCAGTTCGACGCGGCGCTTGCGAAGGTGGAGACCGCGCTGCCGGGGGCGAGCACCGCCTCCTATGCCTCGACCGGCGACCGGGCCTTCGTCTCCGAGGACGGCCGCACCACCTTCGCACTCGTCTACATCCCCGCCAAGGGTGGCGTCGATCAAGGGCAAGAAGAGGCCCGTCAGGCGCAGGCCGCGGTGGCCGGGGTCACCGTCGCCGGATCCACGATCGAGGTGACGGGGCTCGACGCACTGCGCGCCTCTGCCGGCGCGAACGAGAGCAGCGGCACCGGGGTCCTGCTGGGCACGCTGCTAGCGGCGCTCGGCGCCCTCCTCGTCCTGATCTTCGTCTTCCGTTCGTTCATGGCGATCGTGCCGCTGCTGATGGCGCTCGTCGCGATCCCGACCACCTTCCTGCTGATCTGGCCGGTCGCCAGCATCACCGACGTCTCCGTGATCGTGCAGTTCCTCGTCGCGCTGATCGGGCTCGGCATCGCGATCGACTACGCGCTGCTGGTGGTCGTCCGCTGGCGTGAGGAGCGGCAGCAGCCGAACGTGACGAACGAGGTCGCAGTGCGGAACGCGATGCAGCACGCCGGTTCCGCTGTCGTCTTCAGCGGCACGACGGTCGCGATCTCGCTGCTCGCGCTCCTCGCCGTGCCGATACCTGCTCTGCGCAGCATCGGGATCGCCGGCCTGATGATCGCGCTCGTCAGCGTCGCCGTCGCGATCACGCTGCTCCCGGTCGTCCTGGCGACGATCGGCCCGAGGCTCGACTGGCCGCGGAACCGACGCGATGCACGCGCCAGCCGTGGCTGGTCGGCCTGGGCCCGCCTGGTCGTGCGCCACCGCTGGGTTGCTGCTGCGACCTCGACCGCCGTACTGCTCGCGCTCGTCGCCGCCGCCGTCTCGATCCAGCTCGGAAATCCGCGGGCCGAGTCGCTCGCACAGTCCGGGCCGGCGCGTGTCGCCCTCGACGGGCTGCAGGACTCGGGCATCGGCACCGGCCCGCTCTCGCCGTTCGACGCGCTCGTCCGCTCGGACGACCCCGCCGCCGTCGCGGAGTCGCTCAGCCAGGTCGACGGAGTCCTCAGCACTGCCGCACCCGCAGAGTGGCGCCGCGGCGGGACGTCGGTCGTCGTGATCATCCCGACCGAGGACGGGAACTCTCCGGCCGGGCGGGAGACGCTCGACCGCATCCGCGCCGTCACGCAGACGCTGCCGGCAGAGGTGACGGTCGGCGGCGAGGCCGCGCAGGGCGCCGACTTCCTCGAGGCCGTCTACTCCAACTTCCCGCTCATGCTCGCGCTGATCTCCATCCTCACCTTCATCCTGCTCGCGCGTGCATTCCGGTCGCTGATCCTGCCGCTCAAGGCCGTCCTGCTGAACCTCCTGTCGGTCGGCGCGGCGTGGGGGCTGATCGTGCTCGTCTTCCAGAAGGGATACGGGTCGGACGAGATCTTCGGGATCGAGGCGACGCAGGCGATCAACGTGGAGATGCCGATCGTCGTCTTCGCCTTCCTCTTCGGCATCTCGATGGACTACCAGGTCTTCATCATCAGCCGGATGCGGGAGGCATACGACCGCACCGGCTCGACCGAGACCGCCGTCGTCGAGGGGATCGGCCGAACCGGCCGGCTCGTGACGAGTGCAGCGCTGATCCTCGGCCTGTCGTTCGTCGCCTTCGGCGCCCAGCCTGGAACCGAAGCCAAGATCTTCGCCCTCGCGCTCGGCGGCGGCATCCTGATCGACGCGACGATCATCCGCGGCGTCCTCACGCCGGCGGCGGTCGCCATCCTCGGCCGCTGGAACTGGTGGCTCCCGGACTGGGCGGCGCGCATTCTCCGGGTCGAGCCGTCACAGGTCGAGCCCGAGGCACCGTCCCAACCCGCCCCTCAGGTGGGGTGATCATGTCCTCCGTTATGCACAACGGTGCCACCGCGGCCACGCCGAGAACGCTCCACCGGCCGCCCGTCTGGGCTTGGCCGCTCGCGAGCCTCCTCGGCTTTCCGATCGGCGGGTGGATCGCCAACGCGGTGGTCGGTGCTGTGGACTCGGTCGGCGCAGCGCTCGCCGGCGGGCTGCTCGCGGGCGCCGTGATCGGAGCCGCACAGTGGGTCGCGCTGAGAAACGTCGTCTCCTGGGTCTGGATCGCCGCGACGAGCGTGGGCATGGCTGCCGGCCTTGCCGTCGGGGCGGCGGTCGTCGACTACGGGATCGACCGGGGCGATCTGATGATCATGGGCGCTCTCACGGGCCTCGGTGTCGGTGGACTGCAGGCGCTCGTGCTCGCACGACAGCGCATCTCGGGGGCAGCGTGGTGGGCTGTGGTGAACCCGCCCGCCTGGGCGCTCGCCTGGCTCGTCACCTCCTACGTGATCACGGGAAACGTCGACGAGCGATTCACGAACTTCGGCGCCAGCGGGACGCTCCTGTACGCGCTCATCACCGGTCTGCTCCTCGCAGCCCTGCTCTCACCCGATCGTGGGGGTGAAGAGGGGAGCACGCCGTGAAGGTCTGCATCGTCGGGGCCTCCGGGAAGCTCGGGCAGTACATGGTCCAGCACTCGCTCGACCGCGGCTACGAGGTGGTGGGCGTCTGCCGGCCGGAGAGCGTCGGGAAGCTGGACGCGTTCGAGGGGCGGATCACCGTCTTCCCGGGCGCGACGGACGACGCCGAGGTGATCGAGGCCGCCACGGCCGGGTGCGGCGGCGTGCTTGTCGTGCTCGTCCCGAGGGGTGTCCACGGCTACTCGACGGGCACGGCTCAGGCCGTGCTCGACCACGCGGCTCGAGGCGCGCGCCTCGTCTTCTCGTGCGGGTGGCACATCTCCCTCGACGGTCAGGACGTGTACTCGTGGAAGCTGAAGGCGCTCGTGAACATCGCCGGCCCACTCGCCAAGCTCGCTCGCTTCGCCGACCTCGACGACCAGGTCGAGGCCTGCGGGCGCGTGTTCGCGAGCGACACCCTCTGGACCGTCGTGCGTGGGAGCGACCTCGAGGAGGGTGAGAGCCAGGGCCTGCCCGTGTGGAGCCGGCACGTGGGCGACCCCATCCTCGCGAGCAACATCACGCGCCGCACGGACTTTGCCCTCTTCATGGTCGACGCGCTCGAGAACGACGAGCTCATCCACGAGGCCCCGGCCATCGTCGGCGGCCGGACGCCCTCCGCGCTCGCGCACGCTGCCGGCGGCTGAACCTCGGGCGAGGACGCGCGGACTCTCGTACGGTGTCCGCATGGCCGAGACGACGACGCCCGAGCTCACGATCGTCCCAGCGAACGAAGCGAGCTGGGAGGACATCCAGGCCGTGTTCGGCACGCGTGGCGATCCGTCCAGATGCCAGTGCCAGCGCTACAAGATGCAACCCAAGGAGTCGTGGGCCTCGGTCGGCTCGGAGGAGCTGGCGTTCCGGCTTCGCACGCAGACCGACTGCGATCACCCGGAGTCGGGCGCGACGAGCGGCCTCGTCGCCTACCTCGACGTCGAGCCGGTCGGCTGGTGTGCGGTCGAGCCTCGCACTGCCTACCCACGCCTGCTGCTCAAGACCCTCGTTCCCTGGGCGGGACGCTCCGAGGACAAGACCGATGACGGCGTCTGGGCCGTGACCTGCTTCGTCACCCGGTCCGGCTTCCGCCGCCGAGGCGTCAGCTCTGCGCTCGCCCGTGCCGCCGTCGACTTTGCGCGGCAACGGGGAGCCCGTGCCCTCGAGGGCTACCCGATGATCACCCAGCCCGGGCAGCCAGTCGCCCTCCCGGGCGAGCTCCACGTCGGCAGCCGCAGCGTCTTCGCAGCCGCCGGGTTCGCCGAGGTCAGTCATCCGACCCTCCGCCGGGTCGTGATGCGCATCGACTTCTAGGCCGACTAGCTGCCGGACACGAGGCGCTTCGGCGCTTTCTGCTCCCAGGCGTCGGTGAGGAGCTCGCGCAGGTGCTCGGGGTCGACGAGCTCAAGTGTGACGCCGACGGCCGCGAGGCGCTTTCCCCAGTACACCTCCTCGCAGGCAGCCGGCGCGCTCTCGACCGCCGTCAGCACTCCTCCGTGATCCAGCATCACGTTCATGCGCTGCTCGTTCCACAGCGTCGCGAAGATCTTGCCGCCGACACGGAACGAGGGACGCCCGTGGTGGTCCTGCTCGACGGCCTCGGGGAGGGACAACGCGAGAGCCCGGGCCTCGTTCGGGGAGATCGCCACGGCGGAACCGTATGCATTGCCTTTCCACTTGACATATGCCGATATGGGTATACGATTTTCGCCATGGCGCGCGCAGCAACGACCGCAGATGCATTCAATGCATTGGCAGAGCCCCGGCGGCGGCAGATCGTCGACGTCCTCGCCGGCGGCGAGCGCTCGGTGAACGAGGTGGTGCGCGCGCTCGGTTTCGCGCAGCCGCAGGTGTCCAAGCACCTTCGGGTCCTCCGAGAAGTGGGAGTGGTCGAAGTGCGTGACGAAGGACGGCAGCGGCTGTACCGGATGAACGGCCATGCGCTCAAGCCCATCCATGACTGGGTGAAGAGCTACGAGCGCACCTGGTCGGAGCGGTTCGACCAGCTGGACGTCGTGTTGGAAGACCTCAAGCAGAAGGAGGAAGGAGATGGCAGTGACGAGTAGCGGGACGGCGACGGTGACGCTCCCCACGGACGAGCAGATCCTGATCACGCGGGAGTTCGACGCGCCCAAGCACCTCGTGTTCGAGGCGTGGACGACGCCCGAGCTGGTCAAGCGCTGGTGGAACGCGAAGCGCGGCGAGGTGACGATCGCCGACATCGACCTCCGCGTCGGCGGCACGTGGCGGTACGTGATGGTGGCGGACGGCGGCTTCGAGGTCGGCTTTCACGGGGAGTACCGCGAGATCGTCCCGAACGAGCGGATCGTGTCGACCGAGGTCTACGAGGGCATGCCCGAGGGCTCGCCCGCCGAGGGGACGCTGAACACCGCGACGTTCACCGAGGTGGACGGGCGGACGACCCTCACGATCCTCGTGCAAGCACCGAGCAAGGAGATCCGCGACGCGATCATCGACTCCGGGATGGAGGCCGGCATGCAGGACGCCATGGACCTCCTGGAGCAGGTCGCGATCTCGCTCCGCTGAGCAGACGACGGCCTTTGGGCTGCCGGGAGCTCGCTCCCGGTGGCCGGCTGTCGCATAATCGACGCATGCCCGAGGTCCGCGCCAACGGCGTGACCCTCTACTACGAGGAGCACGGTGCCGGCGAGCCGATCGTGTGCATCCACGGGACCGGCAGCTCGGCTCTGCTCTGGGCCGACGCGGCCGTTGAGCTCGCGAAGCATGGACGCTCGATCGTGTACGACCGCCGTGGGTTTTCCCGCAGCGAAAGGCCGGAGCCGTTCGTCACGGACGTGCACGAGCAGACCGACGACGCTGCGGCCCTGATCGACGCGCTGACCGCGGCGCCCGCGATCGTGATCGGGCGCAGCCAGGGCGGCGAGATCGCGGTCGACCTCGCGCTGCGCTACCCGGACCGCGTCCGAGCCCTGGCGCTGCTGGAGGGCGGTGGGCTGATCCTGGGCGATGCGTTCCGGCGCTGGCTGGCGGCCGTCGACGAGGAGGTCCTCGCCGCAGCCGAGGCCGACGTGAGCACGGTCGGCGAGGTGCTGCTGCGCGCGATCCTGGGCGATGCAGTCTGGGACGGGCTCCCCGACGGGGTGCAGCAGGTGTTCACCGACAACGGCCCGGCGATCGTCGCCGAGGACCGGGGCGGTCTGCTCGACGTGAGCGCGGAGCAGCTCGGAGCGATCGACCTGCCGACGCTGATCGTCGCCGCCAGGGACTCACCGCCGGCGTTCGCGGAGGTGACGACGCTCGTAGCTGCCGCGATACCGTCGTCCCGGGTCGAGTGGGTCGAAGGCGGCCATCTGATCGACCCGGCTCACCCGACCGTGCTCGCGTTTGTCGACGAGGTGCTCGCCGAGGGATCGCCACGGAGGTTGCAGCCCGGCTGAGCGCGCGCGAGACTCGACCGTGACCGTGAGGAAGCTGCAGAGCCAGGGTGTCCACCACATCACGCTCGTCGGAGCCGACCGGCAGACGTCGATCGACTTCTGGGAGGGTGTGCTGGGCATGCCGTTCGTGTTCGAGCAGCCCAACCTCGACAACGAGTCCGAGAGCCACCTCTACTTCGATCCGGGGGACGGGCGCCTGATCACCGTCTTCACGAACGAGGAGCGCGAGCGGGACTCCACGCGCACCTCGACCGAGATCGGCTGCGTGCACCACATCGCGTTCTCGGTCTCGCAGGCGAGCTTCCGCCAGGCCGTGGAGCGACTGGACGAACGGGGGATCCGCCACAGCGGCGTCAAGGACCGGGGCTTCATGGACTCGATCTACTTCGAGGACCCACTCGGCCTCCTGATCGAGCTCGCGTCCTACCGCTTCGAGCCGCCGCACGGCCACACCCACGCCGACGTGCTGCTCGAAGCGCACGGGCTCCGGGTGGGGCGCGGCGACTACAACATCGACGAGGGACACCTCGCGGACGCGATCGAGCGGCTCGCAGAGCGGTCGCGGGCCTCGCTCTCCGACGACCGCTCGCCCAAAGACCCCTACAGCTGAGACCGGGAGGAAGACGTGGCAGCAAACACGCTGAACATCCTCAAGCCGAGCGTCAACAACCTCGCCGTCCGGATCTTCGTGCGGGCCGCCGGGCTCGACTTCGAGGAGCAGGACGTCTGGGGGAAGACGACCACGCCGGAGTACCTGGGGAAGTACCCCGCCCACCTGACGCCGATGCTCGAGGAGGAGGGGCTGCCGAGGGGCGCGCTCGGAGAGAGCTGCGCGATCATGCAGTACCTCTGCAACAAGCACGGGCTCGAGCGGTTCTACCCCTCGGATCCGGGCGAGCGCGCGATGGTCGACAACGCGATGTTCTATCTCGTCGGCACCTTCTATCCGCTCGTCACGCGCGCCACCTACCCGGCGCTCGGCTTCGCGCAGTATCCGGGCGAGGTCGCAACGTCCGAGGCAGGGGACGAGCTGAAGGCCAAGGCGCAGCAGGACGCGGAGGCCGCGCTCGCGGAGCCGCTCGACGTCTACCGCGCGTTCTTCCTGGACGGGAAGCCGTTCATCGGCGGCGAGAACCCCTCGATCGCCGACTTCCGGCTCGCGGCGACGCTCGAGTTCCTCCGGGCGATCGACTACGTGTTCCCGGAGTGGGCGGAGGACTACATGACCCGGATGGAGGCGACGCTCGGCAAGGCCTACTCGGAGCCGGTCGCCGACGTGCGCGGCTACATCGACTACGTCAGGTCGCAGAGCACGTGAAGCCGCAGAGTGGCTGAGCCGCCGCAGCCGGCGGTGAGCAGCATCGCCCACGCCTTCCCCGACCGCGTCGAGGTTCGCGGCCGCGACCTCACCGGCGACCTGATGGGCCGCCTGAGCTTCACCGAGTACTTCCACCTCCTGCTCACCGGCAGCGAGGCCACGGAGGAGCAGCGCTTCTTCCTCGACCTGCTGCTCGTCGCGATCGCCGAGCACGGGCTGATGCCCACGAACGTCGCCGCGCGGATGACGTACGCGGCCGACCCCGGCTCGCTGCAGGGCGCGGTCGCCGCCGGGATCCTCGGCGCGGGGCCGGTCCTGCTCGGGACGTCGGAGGAATGCGCACGCCTGCTGGCCGACGCCGTCGAGGCCGGGCGCGAGCCAGTGGAGGTGGCGCAGGAGCTGCGCGCAGCCGGCGGCCGGGTGCCGGGATTCGGCCACCCCGTGCACCGGCCGCTCGACCCGCGCGCCGAGCGGATCCTGGAGCTCGCGGAGGCGCGTGGCGCCGCCGGCCCGCACGTCCGCTTCGCGACCGAGCTCCGCGACGCCGTCGCCGAGACGTGGGGGAAGCCGCTGACGATGAACGTCTCGATGCCGATCGCCGCGGTCCTGCTCGACCTGGACTTCCCGGTCGCCGCCGTCAAGGGCGTGCCGATCCTCGCCCGGACGGCGAGCCTGCTCGCGCATCTCGCGGAGGAGCGGGAGCGACCGGTCGGGTTCCTGCTCGCCGGAGCGGCGGAAGAGGCGATTCGGTACGAGCCCGATGCTCGAGCCTGACGTCGAGTCGCGCCCGTGGGCGGCACAGCTCGCCGCCGACGACGCGAGCTACCGGACGCAGATCGCCTACCTCCTCGGGCGCTCGGCGTTCTACCGCGCGAAGCTCGCGGAGGTCGACACCAGAGGCGGGCTCGCAGAGATCGCACAGCTGCCGCTGACCGAGAAGGACGAGCTTCGGGCGACACGCACGCGCGACAATCCGTTCGGCACCCACCTGTGCGTGGAGCGGGACGAGATCGTCCGGATCTACTCGACGAGCGGCACCACCGGCGAGCCCAGCTACATCCCGTTGACCGCGGAGGACCTCGACAACTGGATCGCCGGCTCGGCGCGCAGCTATGCGGCCTCGGGCGTGCGGCCCGGGCAGCGGATCGTCTCCACCTACAACGCCGGGCCCTTCGTGGCCGGGGCTGCACTCGCCGCGTTCGACCGCATCGGCCTCTCCCACATCCCGGTGGGCACCGGAAACACCTCTCGCCTCGTTCAGGCGATCGAACGGCTCGAGCCCGAAGCCATCGTCACGACGCCGTCGTACGCGGCGCACCTGGCCGAGAGCAACGAGCTCCGGGGGTCGAGTGTCGAGCGCGTCCTCGTGGCAGGCGAGCCGGGCGGCGGCGAGCCCGCGTTCCGGGCGAGGCTCGAGGAGGGCTGGGGCGCGAAGGTGACGGAGGCCATGGGGATCGGCGACATCGGTGTCTCGCTCTGGGGCGAGTGCGAGGAGCAGGACGGGATGCACCTGGGCGCACGCGGCTTCGTGCACGCCGAGCTGGTCGAGCCAGCCACCGGCGAGGCGCTGGAGCTGGAGGACGGCGCCACCGGCGAGCTCGTGCTGACGCATCTCCGCCACCGCGCCACGCCGTTGCTGCGCTTCCGCACGCGCGACCACGTCCAGCTCCGGACGAGCCCGTGCCCGTGCGGGCGCACGGGCCCACGCGTGCGCTGCGTGGGGCGGACCGACGACATGCTGATCGTGCGCGGCGTCAACGTCTTCCCCTCGGCCGTGCGTGAGGTCGTGAGCGGGTTCGCCCCGGCCGTCAGCGGCCAGATCCTCGTCCGGCCCGGGGCGGCGGGCGTGAAGCAGGAGCCGCCGCTCCCCGTGCGCGTCGAGCTGGCGCAGGGCGCGGCGGGCGACGACGCCCTCGCCGAGGCGATCCACAACCGGCTGCGCGAGGTGCTGGTCGTCCGGACGCGCGTCGAGCTCGTGCCGTGGGGGAGCCTCGAGCGGAGCGAGTACAAGTCGAAGCTCATGGAGCACGACGCATGAGCCTCGTCACGACGGTCGTCGGGAGCTACCCCCAGCCGAACTGGCTGATCGACCGCGACCGGCTCGGCGACCGGCTGCCGCCGCGCGTGCGGGCGCGTGAGCTCTGGCGGGTGCCGGAGCCGCTGCTCGAAGAAGCCCAGGACGACGCGACCCGGCTCGCAGTGCAGGACATGGAGCGGGCCGGCGTCGACGTGATCACCGACGGGGAGATGCGACGCGAGAGCTACTCGAACCGCTTCGCGACCGCGCTCGACGGCGTCGACCTCGACCAGCCCGGCGTCGCGCTCGACCGGACGGGCCACGAGAACCCGGTGCCGCGGGTCGTCGGCCCGATCCGGCGCACGCGGGCGGTCGAGGTCCGCGACGTCGAGTTCCTCCGCTCGCTGACAGGGCGGCGGATCAAGATCACAGTCCCAGGCCCGTTCACGATGGCGCAGCAGGCCCAGAACGACCACTACGCCGACGAGCGGAGCCTCGCCCTGGCGTACGCAGAGGCCGTCAACGAGGAGCTGCGCGACCTGAAGGCGGCCGGCGCCGACGTCGTCCAGATCGACGAGCCGTATCTCCAGGCACGGCCGGAGGCGGCGCGGGCGTACGGCGTGGAGGCGATCAACCGCGCGCTGGAGGGCGTCGACGGCGACACGGTCCTGCACACCTGCTTCGGCTATGCGCACATCGTCCACGAGCGGCCGACCGGCTATCCGTTCCTGCGCGAGCTCGCCGAGTGCCGCGCCACCCATCTCTCGCTCGAGGCCGCCCAGCCCAGGCTCGACCCGGAGGTGCTGCGCGCCGTGCCCGACCAGGTGATCGTCCTGGGGGTGCTCGACCTCGGCGCGGGCGAGGTGGAGACGCCAGAAGCGGTCGCGGAGCGGATCCGGGCGGCGCTCGCCGTGGTCGGGCCGGAGCGGCTCGTGGTGGCGCCGGACTGCGGGATGAAGTACCTCCCGCGCGAGCGGGCGTTCCGCAAGCTCGAGGCGATGGTCGCGGGCGCCCGGCTCGTCTCGGCCGAGCTCTAGCGCGACACGCCGCTAAGCGCTCGGTCCAGCCGCCGGCGGTACAGCCGGCGCTGGAGCGTGAGCGTGGCGATTCCCGCGACGATGATGCAAGCGAGGTTCAGGCCGAGCTGCGCTGCTGCTCCTCCGACCTCGTGCCAGTCGCCGTACGCCGTCGCGACGCCGACGTTGGCCGCGGCGGGGATCGTCGTGACCGAGATGAGGACGCCGATCAGGGCACCCGACTTCGCCGTCGAGAGCGAGAGCATCCCGGCCACTCCTGCGAGCGTCGCGACGATCGGCGAGAAGAGGTCGGGCCGGGAGATGAAGAGCGTGGCGGGGTGCTCGCCGAGCTCGTCCGGCCCGCGGTCGAACGCTCGCAGGAGGAGCGTTCCGAGCACCGTTGTACCGATCGCGAGCGGAAAGCCCACTGCGAGTGCTGCGAGGGAGCGCCGGGCGAGCGGGAGCTGCCGCTGGACGACCGCGACGCAGAACCCGGCGAGCGGCCCGAACTCGGGCCCGACCACCATCGCCCCGATGATCAGGATCACGGAGTCCGTGAGGATTCCGACCGCCGCGATCAGCGTTGCGAGCACCATGAAGGCGAGGAAGCTGAACGAGAGCTCGGCGCTTTCGGAGGTCCGGCTCTCGACCTCCTCCCAGACGACCGCGTCGGCGGGCGACCCGACCGCCGCCTGCTCCGCACGCCGGGCTCGCGACGAGATCGCCGTGTCGATCTCCTCGAGCGCGATCGTTCCCTGACGGTCGAGGCCCAGCCCGCGCAGGTCCGCGAGCACGAGGCTCGCGTCCTCGCGCGCGACGTCGCAGAGGATCAGATCGCCGTCAGGCTTGCTCGCAACCCCGGGCAGATGGACGATGTTGAGTACCGACGGCCTTGCCGACAACACCTCGAGCACGTGCGGCGCCAGCTGCGGCGGGGCGACTAGGCGGAGGTGGATCACCGTTCGCCGATGAAGCGGTAGCCCATCCGAGGCTCGGTGACGAAGTAGCGAGGCCGGGCGGGGTCGGGCTCGAGCTTGCGCCGGATCTGGGCGAGATACACGCGGAGGTAGTTGGTCTCCTCGTTCGTACTTCGGTCCCCAGACATCCTGGAGCAGCTGCCGCTGGGTGACGAGCTTGCCCGGGTTGCGAACCAGGACTTCGACGATCTGCCATTCGGTCGGCGTCAGGCGTACCTCGCTACCGTCCCGTCGTGACCCGCTTGTCCGCTAGATCGACGGTGAAGTCAGGCGTCTCCACGACAGCCTCTTCCTCGGCGGGCGCGGCCCGCCGCAACGCCGCGCGAAGCCGCGCCAGGAGCTCGTCCATGCCGAAGGGCTTCGTCACGTAGTCGTCGGCCCCCGCGTCGAGGGCGGCCACCTTGTCGGCCTCGCGTTCGCGGACGGAGAGAACGATGATCGGAACGCTGGTCCACCCGCGCAGGCCGCGGATCACCTCGACCCCGTCGATGCCGGGCAGGCCGAGGTCGAGGATCGACGAGCGTCCGGGTGCTTGCGAGCGGCGAGCGTCGAGCGCGGCCTCGCCGCTCGGCGCCAGGTCGACGTCGTAGCCCCGCGCGCGCAGGTTCGTGTCCGAGCGCCCGTAGGATCTGCGGCTCGTCGTCGACGACGAGGATCCTCGTCACGCGCGCTGCCCTGCAGGCGAACGACGACGGTGAGCCCGCCACCGGGAGTGTCTTCGACCTCGATCGACCCGCTCATCGCCTCGACAAAGCCTCTCGCGACTGCGAGGCCGAGGCCGACTCCCTCGCCGGCTCGGAGTCGCCCAGGCGCTGGAACGGGCACGAACATGCGCTCGCGCTCGGCGGTCGGGACGCCGGGGCCTCGGTCGACGACGCGGATGTCGACGCCGCTCGTCCGACCGCCCCGGCGACGACGCGGGGTGGGGATCCGGGCGGGCGAGTACGCCGCGGCGTTCGCGACGACGTTCGCGAGCGCGCGCTCGAGCAGGCCGGCGTCGGCGCAGCACGCGGCGGTAGGCCCTCGGGGAGCTCGAGTCGACCTCGCGGCCTCGGCGCCGAGGCTCGGAGAGCGGCGGGAATCGACCTCGTCGAGGCCGATCGGCTGCGCGTGGAGCTCGAGTGCGCCGGTCTGAAGGCGACTCATGTCGAGCAGGTTGCCGACGAGCGCATCGAGGCGGTCGGTCTCCTCGTCGATCGTTGCGAGGAACTCGTGCGTGCTCGGCCGCGGTCCAGGCGACGTCCTGCTGGAGCAGGCTCGTCACCGACGCCTTGATCGCCGCGAGCGGTGTGCGGAGGTCGTGCGAGACGGCGGATAGGAGCGCCGTGCGGAGCTCGTTCGCGGCCGCCAGGCTGCCGGCGCTGGACGGCCTCGGCCTCGAGCTCCTCGATCTGGAGGGAGGCGGCGAGCTCCCGCGCGTATGCGTTCGAGGATCGGCCGGTCGTCGTCGTCCGGTCGCGCCCGAACCGACCACCGACGAGCACGGTGCATCGGATCGACCTCGAACGTGGCGGTCGCATCGTCGGGTGTTGCCGGCGCGGGTCGCCGCTTGCGGCCTCGAGCCGCCACGCTCGCGCCGTCGCGGTGCAGGACCCCCGCGGCGTCGAAGCCCCAGCGCGCGCCGCAGGCTTTCGAGCAGCGTCCGTCGACCGAGGACGACCCCGCGAGCGCGCGAGAGGGCCTCCGCCTCGGCGCGAGCTCGCGTGCCCTCGATCGACCGCCGCGACGCGAGCGCGACGAAGCGCGCTGACGAGCCCTGCGACCGCCACGAAGACGGTCAGCGCCAGGAGGTTCTCGCCCTCGCGCGATCGTGAACGTGTGCAGCGGCGGCGTGAAGTACCAGTTCACGAGCAGGAACCCCGCCGACGGCCGCTGCGAGCGCGGGCCACAGCCCCCCGACGGCGGAGATCCCGGCGACGAGCAGCAGGAAGAGGAGGAGGACGCTCGGCAGGCCGACCTCGTCGCGAAGCACGGAGAGCAAGCCAGGTGAGCAGCGGCAGGCCTACGGCTGCGAGGAAAAAGCCCGTCAGCACGCCGTCTGCGCGGGAGCGCCGCGCGGGCGCCGTGCGGCGCGAGCCGGCTCGGTGGGCGCGGCACCTTCCCCTCGCGGCTGATCACGTGGACGTCGAGGCCGATGCCCGAGCTCGCGGATCACGTCGTTGATCACCGAGCCGCTGCGTCAGCTCGCGCCAGCGCGACCGACGGGTCGCGCCGAGCACGATCCTCGTCGCGTTCAGCCTCCGCGCGGTCTCGACGAGCGCCTCGGCCGACGTCGGCGCCGACGACCTCGTGGAACGTCGCCGCCGAGCTGCTCCACGAGCCGGCGCTGCTGGTCGAGCAGAGCCGCGGGTGCTGCGGCGAGCCCGTCCTGCGGGACGCACGTGGACGGCGATCAGCTCGCCGTTCGCGCGCAGGGCCATGCGCGCCGCGCGCCGGACGAGTCGCTCGCCGTCGGGTGAGCCGGTCAGCGCGACGACGACGCGCTCCCGCGTCTCCCACGGCCGGTCGATGCCGTGCGCGCTCCGGTACGTCCTCCGAGCGCCTCCTCGACGCGGTCGGCGATCCAGAGCAGCGCGAGCTCGCGCAGCGCGCCGAGGTTGCCCGGCCGGAAGTAGTTGCCGAGAGCGGCGTCGATCCGCTCGGCCGGGTAGATGTCGCCGCGCGCCATGCCGGCGCGCGGATCGCCTCGCGGCGTCAGGTCGACGAGCTGGAGCTGGTCCGCGCGCCGCACGACCTCGTCCGGGATCGTCTCGCGCTGCTTCACCCCGGTGATCTGCTCGACGACGTCGTTGAGCGAGTCGAGGTGCTGGATGTTGAGCGTCGAGATCACGTCGATCCCGGCCTCGAGCAGCTCCTCGACGTCCTGCCAGCGCTTCTCGTTGCGCGAGCCGGGGACGTTCGTGTGCGCCAGCTCGTCGACGAGCGCCACCGCCGGCCGGCGGGCGAGCAGCCCGTCGACGTCCATCTCCTCGAATTTCGAGTCCGCGGTACTCGATGCGCTTGCGCGGCACCACCTCGAGCTCGCCCACCTGGTCCGCGGTCTGCGGCGCGGCCGTGCGTCTCGACGAAGCCGACGACGACGTCCTCGCCGCGCTCGCGCGCGCCTGCGGCCCTCGCTGAGCATCGCGAACGTCTTGCCGACGCCGGGCGCGGCGCCGAGGTAGAGCCGGAGCGACCCGCGCGCCATGCGCGGAGAGCGACCTACGCCGCTGCGTCGAGCGCGAGGTTGAGCTCGAGCACGTTGACGCCGGGCTCGCCGAGGAAGCCGAGCGAGCGGCCGTCGGTGTGCTCCTCGACGAGCGCGAGCACGTCGTCGAGCTCGAGGCCGCGCTCGTCGGCCACGCGCGGCGCCTGCAGGCGCGCGTTCTCGGGCGAGATGTGCGGGTCGAGGCCCGAGCCGGAGGCGGTGACGCGCGTCGACCGGCACCGGCATCGCGGCGAGCCCGTTCGAGCTGCGCGGTAGGCGTCGACCCGCTCGTCGACGGCGTCGAGGAGCTCCTGGTTCGTCGGGCCCGAGGTTCGAGGCCGAGCTCGACATCGCGTCGTAGCCGTCGCCGGCCGCGCGACGGGCGGGCGTGGAAGTACTCGGATGCCGTCGAACGCCTGGCCGATCAGGCGCGAGCCGACGACGCGGCCGTTGCGCTCGACCAGCGAGCCGTCGGCGTCGCGACGGGAACGCGACCTGGGCGACGCCGGTCACCGCGAGCGGATACGCGAGCCCGTCGAGGACGGTCAAGCACGACGAAGGCGACGAGCGCAGGAAGGAGCTGGCGGCGCATCAGACGATCCCCAGCCCGGCGACGACGACGTCGATCAGCTTGATCCCGATGAACGGGACGATCAGCGCCGCCGAGCGCCGTACACGAGCAGGTTGCGGCGCAGCACCGACGCCGCCGAGCCGGCGCGGAAGCGGCACGCCGCGCAGCGCGAGCGGGATCAGCGCGACGATGACGAGGGCGTTGAAGACGACAGCGCTCCAGGATCGCCGACTCGCGGGCTGTCCAGGCCGCATCACGTTCAGCGTCGTCGAGCGCCGGATACGTGCCCACGAACATCGCCGGGATGATCGCGAAGTACTTGGCGACGTCGTTCGCGATCGAGAACGTCGTCAGCGCGCCGCGGGTGATCAGCAACTGCTTGCCGATCTCCACGATCTCGAGCAGCTTCGTCGGGTTGGAGTCGAGGTCGACCATGTTTCCCGCCTCCTTGCGCGGCCTGCGTGCCGGTGTTCATGGCCACGCCGACGTCGGCCTGTGCGAGCGCGGGAGCGTCGTTCGTCCCGTCGCCGGTCATCGCGACGAGGTTGCCACCCGCCTGCTCGCGCCGGATCAGCGCCATCTTGTCCTCGGGCGTCGCCTCGGCGAGGAAGTCGTCGACCCCCGCCTCCGCCGGCGATCGCCTGCGCCGTCAGCGGGTTGTCGCCGGTGATCATCACCGTCCGGATGCCCATCGCGCGCAGCTCGTCGAAGCGCTCGCGCAGGCCCTCCTTGACGACGTCCTTCAGGTGCACGACGCCCGAGTGCGCGCGCCGTTCTCGGCCACGACGAGCGGGGTCCCGCCGCTGCGGGCGACGCCCTCGACGAGCTCGTCCGAGCCCGTCCGACGCGGACGCCGCTCCTCGACTTCTGCGATCGCGTCGGCGGCGCCCTTGCGGATCGAGCGGCCGCCGATGTCGACGCCGCTCATCCGCGTCTGCGCGGTGAAAGGGATCAGCCTCGCACCCGTGCAGCTCCCGTTCGCGGATCGCCGAAGCGCTCCTTCGCGAGTACGACGATCGAGCGCCCCTCGGGCGTCTCGTCGGCGAGGCTCGCGAGCTGCGCTGCGTCAGCGAGCTCGTGCTCGGTGACGCCGTCGAGCGGCAGGAACTCCGCGGCCTGGCGGCTGCCGAGCGTGATCGTGCCGGTCTTGTCGAGCAGCAGCGTGGAGCAGTCGCCCGCCGCCTCGACCGCGCGGCCCGAGCAGCGCGAGCACGTTCCGCCGGACGAGGCGGTCCATCCCGGCGATCCCGATCGCGGACAGCAGGGCGCCGATCGTGGTGGGGATCAGGCAGACGAGGAGTGCGACGAGGACGATCGTGTCCTGCCGCTCACCCGAGTAGATCGCAAACGGCTGCAGCGTCACGACGGCCAGCAGGAAGATCGCTCGTCAACCCGACGAGCAGGATGTCGAGCGCGATCTCGTTCGGCGTCTTCTGTCTCGAGGAGCCCTCGACCAGGGCGATCATCCGGTCGAGGAAGCTCTCGCCGGGCCGCTGCGTCACCTGCACCACGATCTGGTCGGAGAGCACGCGCGTGCCACCCGTCACGGCCGAGCGGTCGCCGCCCGACTCACGGATCACGGGTGCCGACTCGCCGGTGATCGCAGATTCGTCGACGCTGGCGATCCCCTCGATCACCTCGCCGTCGGCGGGGATCAGCTCACCTGCCGACACGACGACGACGTCGCCCTCCGCGAGGGAGCTCGACGGGAGCTCCTCGAGCGTGCCGTCGCCACGGCGGCGGTGCGCGACCGTCTCGGCCCGCGTCCGTCGCAGCGTCCCGGCCTGCGCCTTGCCGCGGCCCTCCGCCATCGCCTCGGCGAAGGTGGCGAAGAGCACGGTGAACCAGAGCCAGATCGCGATCGCCCAGGCGAAGACGGACGGCTCGACGATCGCCGATTCCGATAAACAAAGTGACGAGCACACTGCCGAGCTCGACCAGGAACATGACCGGGTTGCGCGCCATCCGGCGCGGGTCGAGCTTGCGCACGCTGTCGCGCGCCGCACGGCGCAGGATCGCCGGATCGAGGAGGGAGGTCGGGCCGGGTCACAGGCCGAGCTGCTCCACGACCGGGCCGAGGGCCAGCACCGGGAAGTACGTGAGCCCGACGACGATCAGGACGACCCCGACCAGCAGCCCGACGAAGATCGGCGAGCCGGTCGGGAAGGTTCCCGCGGAGGCCGGCACGATCGGCTTGCGTGCGAGCGCCCCCGCGAGTGCCAGCACCGGGACGATCAGGAGGAACCGCCCGCCCAGCATCGCGAGGCCGAGCGTGGTGTTGAACCAGTCCGTGTTCCCGGTCAGGCCACCGAAGGCGGAGCCGTTGTTGTTCGCGGCCGAGGTGAACGCGTAGACGACCTCCGAGAGCCCGTGCGGCCCGGGGTTCAGAATCGACACCGTGGCGGTATCGAGTACGACCGATGCCCCGGCGAAGGCGAGCACGAGCGCCGGCACGACGAGCAGGTAGAGCATCATCAGCTTCAGCTCGGGTGCCTGAATCTTCTTCCCGATGTACTCGGGTGTGCGCCCGACCATCAGGCCCGCGATGAAGACTGCGAGCAGCGCGAACACGAGCATCCCGTAGAGACCTGCGCCGACCCCGCCGGGCGACACTTCGCCGAGCATCATGTTGACGAGCGGGACGGCGCCGCCGCCAGGCGTGAAGCTGTCGTGAGCGGCGTTGACCGCGCCTGTCGAGGTGCCCGTCGTGGTGGCCGCAAAGAGCGCGGACGTGGGCGCTCCGAAACGCACCTCCTTGCCCTCCATGTTCGCTGCCGAGGCGTCGATGCGCGGGTTGCCGTCGACCTCGAAGCCGGTCGCGACCGCGACCGAGCCGAGCCAGAGCGCGAACATCGCCGCGAAGATCGCCCAGCCCTGCCGCTGGTTGCCGACCAGACGGCCGAATGCGTACGTGAGCGCGAACGGGATCAGCAGGATGCGAGAGCAGCTGGACGAGATTCGTGAACCCGGTGGGGTTCTCGAATGGGTGCGCCGAGTTCGCATTCACGATCCCGCCGCCGTTCGTGCCCAGCTCCTTGATCGCCTCCTGGCTCGCGACCGGCCCGCGGTAGATCTGCTGTGCCGCCCCTTCCATCGTCTGCGCCTCGGTCGCGCCGCGCAGCGTCTGCACGACGCCCTGGCTCGCCAGCAGCAGCGCGACGACCGTCGCGAGCGGCAGCAGGACACGAGTCGTCGTGCGGACCAGATCGACCCAGAAGTTCCCGATCGTGTCGCTGTGACGGCGGGTCAGCCCGCGGATCAGCGCGACGGCGACGGCGATCCCGACGGCGGCGGAGACGAAGTTCTGCACCGTCAGGCCCGCCATCTGCGTCAGGTGGCTCATCGTCGACTCGCCGCCGTAGTTCTGCCAGTTCGTGTTGGTGACGAAGCTGACCGCCGTGTTGAACGCGAGCGCAGACGGCACGCCGTCGACATCCGTCGGGTTCAGCGGCAAGACACCCTGGAGGCGCTGGAGGAGGTACAGGCCCAGCACCGAGACGACACTGAAGGCGAGCAGCGAGCGCGCGTATACCTGCCACGGCTGCTCGCGCTCGGGGTCGATGCCCGCGAGCCCGTACAGGCGGCGCTCGGTGGGGAGGAAGAAGCGGTCGCCGGGCGCACCCGCGCCCGCGTAGACCCGAGCGAGGTAGGGCCCGAGCAGGCGCGTGCCGGCCACGACGAGGGCGATCAGGACGACGAGTTGCAGCCAGGCCGCGCCGGTCATCCGAGCCGCTCCGGCTCGAGCAGCGCCCAGATCAGGTAGACGAGCACGAGCACCGCGAGCCCGAGCAGCAGGATGTCGCCCAGCGTCATCGGCCCGAGCTCTCTTCACGGTCGCGCTCGCCGATCCACGCGCACGCACGGACGGACGTCGTCGCGAGGACGAAGAACGCCGCCACGATCAGGACGAAGAGAACGTCACGCATGTACCGGTGATAGCGGTCGCGCAGCTCCTCGGACCGGGCTTTGACGGAAGCTCTACGCCGCCCGACGCAGTCTTGACGCCTGCTTAGCGGATCGCCGCGGAGGCGACCCGGTGGACCCTGATCAACCGCCGCTGATCGCGGTGATCACGTCGACGCGCGAGCGCTCCTCGAGCGAGGTCTCGAGGGCGGCGCGCTCGCGGTCGACGTACACGTGGATGTGCTGCCGCAGGGCGGGGCCCGGCTCGCAGAGGCGGTCGCGGAGGCCCGGCCAGCGATCATCGAGCTGGTCCAGCGCCTCGGCGACCGTGCCGACGTCGAGCTCGAGCCGACGCGGGAGCCCGGGGAACAGCGGGGGCAGCGTCGAGGGCAGGTAGAGCTCGGCCATGGCTACGGGATCACCGCCACCTCGACCGACCGGATCGGCGGCAGGTAGCTCGCGATCTCGCTCCAGCTGTCGCCCGCGTCGGTGCTTCCGAACAGCTGCCCCGTGCTCGTGCCGAAGTACACGCCAGGGTCGTCGTGGCTGTCGATCGTCATTCCCTCGCGCAGCACGCCGACGTGGGCGTCCTTCTGTGGCAGCCCCCGGTCGAGCCGCCGCCAGCTCTCGCCCGCGTCCTGCGTGCGCCAGACCGCCGCGCGGCCGTCGGGCATGACTCGTCCGTGTCCGGGGTCGAGCGGGATCACGTAGAAGGTGTCGCGATCGTGCGGGTGCGCCGCCGCCGCGAAGCCGAACTCGGTCGGGAGACCGTCCGTGATCTCGGTCCACGAACCGCCGGCGTCGTCGCTCCTGTGCATGCCGACGTGGTTCTGCTGGTAGAGCCGGTCGGCGTCGACGGGCGACATGACGAGCTTGTGGACGCAGTAGCCGACCTCGGGGTTCTCGAGGGGCCAGTCGGCGCGGAGGCCCTTGTTGCGCGGCGTCCACGTCGCGGCATCGTCGCGCGTCTCGAAGATGCCGACCCCCTGCACGATCGCCCAGTACCGCGACGGGTCGTCGGGGTGGGGGAGGATCGCGGGTACGCCGAGGTGCCCGGGCGGCTGGTTCGCCGGGTCGTTCCAGCCCTCGCTGCCGGGCTGCCCCTCGAGCGTGGTCAGGAGCGACCAGGTCTCACCGCCGTCCCGGCTCTCGAACACGCCGGGGTTCTCGGCGCCCGCGAAGATGCGGCCGTTCGACACCGTGAGGCCGGAGACCTTGGAGAGCTTCAGCGCGTCCTCGCCCTCGCCGTAGCCGAGACCTTCGCTCGACTGCTCCCACGTCTCGCCGAGGTCCGGGCTGCGCCAGACGCTCGCGCCGTGCCATTCGCTCGCGGCGGCCGCGTAGATCGCGCCGGTCGCGGGATCGTGGACGGCGTGGTAGATGGGCCAGTTCTCGCAGAACGGGCCACGCAGGGCCCAGTCGCGACGGTCTTCGTCGCTCTCGAGCAGGAAGCACCCCTTGTAGGTGCCGACGAGCAGAACGGTCTTGGACATCCCTTTCACCTCCGGAGGCGATGGCGCACGCACGATCTTCCCTCTTAGGACGCCGTCCGTGCACGGAACTCATCGGTGAGACGAGCGAACCGGTCGAAAATCGACAGGTTCGTCCTTTGCGTATCGTCTCCGTCGTGATCGAGCGTCAACACGACGGCAGCGCATTCGAGGCAGTGGCGAGCTACTGCCGCGCCGTGCGGGCCGGTCAGTCCGTCGCCGTGAGCGGGACGACGGCGAGCGGGCCCGACGGCCGCGCCCTGCACCCGGGGGACGGCTACCGGCAGACGCGGATCGCGCTCGAGCGGGCGCTCGCGGCCGTGGAAGGGTTCGGCGGTTCCGCCGAGCGGGTGATCCGGACGCGGCTCTTCCTGACGCCGGAGGCCGACTGGCGGGAGTGCGTCCGCGCGCACCACGAGCTCTTCGAGGGCATCGACCCCGCGAACACGACGCTCTTCGTCGCCGGTCTGATTCCCGAGGGCTCCGTCGTGGAGGTCGAGGTCGACGCGTGGCTGCCCGCGGAGGGCGAGCAGTCGGCTTGAGCATCTCGATGGACCGGATCACCGTGACCGCGGTCGGGGACTCGATCACCGCGGGCAACCCGGGCTGGGACCCCGATCCCGCTCGCCGCCTGCTCGAGGACCCCGGCGACGACGAGCGGAGCCAGTACCTCTACTGGGCTGCGCAGAAGGACCCGCGCATCGTCTTCCGCAACCACGGCGTCGGCGGAGAGCGCACGGACGAGATCCGGACGCGCCTCGAAGCGGCTCTCGACGGCACCGACGTCCTCATCGTCCAGGGCGGGATCAACGACGTCGTGCAGGGCCGCAGCATCGAGCTGGCCGCCGAGGATCTGGACGCGATGGTGCAGCGCGGCCGCGAGCTCGGCCTGCCGGTGCTCCTGCCCAACGTGCTGCCGTGGAACAACGGCTGGCCCGACGCGGAGCCGAAGATCCGGGCGCTGAACGACCTCATCCACGGACTGGCGACCCGAAACGGCGTCACGCTGCTGCCCTTCCACGAGCTGCTCGAGGACGAGGCGCGGCCCGGCCGCATGCGCGCCGACTGGACGGACGACGGGAACCATCCGTCAGTCGCGGGACATCGCCGCCTGGGCGAGCTCGCGTTCCGCCTGCCCGACGGGCTCTGAGCCTCTAGAGGTTCGGCGGCGTGTCGACGCACATGATCCGCAGGGGCTGGCGATCGCTCGCGTTGCGGAAGAGGTGCGGTCGCTCGGCGCTGTAGTAGGCGCTGTCGCCCGCTTTCAGGATGCGGGGCTCGGAGCCCTCGAGCACGAGCTCGAGCCGGCCCTGCAGCACGTGCACGAACTCGTCGCCCTGGTGCCGCCCGTACTCGGCCAGGTGGGCGCTGGGCTCGAACTCGACGATCATCGGCATCATCGAGCCGCGGGTGTCGCGCGTGAGCAGGAGGAACGTGATTCCCTCGGCCGGCGAGGGGAGGATGCGCTGCTCGGTCTTGCGCACCACGTCCGCGTCCGGGCCGGCGCGCACGGGGACGAGGTCGGCCAGCGGCACGCCGTAGAACTCCACCAGCCGGGCGAGCCGGCCGATCGTGATGTCGCTGCGTCCGTTCTCGACGAGCGACAGGAACGAGCTGGAGATCCCGGTCGCACCGGCGACCTCGCTCAGCGACAGCCGCTTCGCCTGCCGGACGGAGCGAAGCCCGGCGCCGAGGCCAGGGTGGATGTCGATTCCGAGCGACACGGGCGGAAAGCTACCGGAGGTTGCGGCTTGAGTTGAGTAGCACCAGCCAATAAGCTGGACGCCACGTGCAGAATACTGTTGGCCGAAATTGACCTCGACCCGCTCGAACGTCTGCATCGTCGGGGCCGGAATCACTGGACTCGCGATTGCCTACGAGCTGGCGAGCCGCGGCGTGGACGTCGCGATCCTCGAGCGCGCCGGGATCGGCGCGGGGGCGTCGGGCGTGCAGCCGGGAGGCGTCCGGCAGCAGTGGGGCACGCGCGTGAACTGCGTCCTGGCCCGGGAGTCGCTCGAGTTCTACCGCCGGGTCGAGGAGCATCTGGACGCGCCGCACGTGGGGCCGCTGACGGAGTGCGGCTACGTCTTCCTCGCGCATACCGACGAGCGTCTCGCCGGCCTCTCCCGCGAGGTCGCCCTGCAGCAGGAGATGGGAGTGCCCTCGGTGCTGCTCGACCCGGCCGAGCTGTCCGAGCTCGTCCCCGGGCTCGACGTCTCCACGGTGACGGGCGCGGCCTACTGCGCCGAGGACGGGTACTTCGACCGTCCACAGGCGGTCGTGGAGGCCTACGCGGCCGCCGCGCAGAGGCACGGCGTCCGGATCGAGCTGCGTGAGGTCGTGGCCCTTCGACGAACCGCCGGGGGCTGGACACTCGACGGTGCGAACGGTGAGCAGCACGAGGCGGAGACCGTCATCCTGGCGGCGGCGTACGACACGCCGGCTCTCGTCGCGCCGCTCAACGTGACGCTTCCGATCGCGAGAGAGCCGCGGTACCTCTTCTACAGCGAGCCGATTCGCGAGCGCCTGCTCGAGCCGCTGGTGATCTCGTCGGAGCGCGCGTTCGCCGCAAAGCACCTCGCCAGCGGCCGCGTCCTCGCGAGCCACCTGGCCGCCAACGGCGACCCGAACGGCAGCTCGGACGACTGGCGCCGCGCGATCAAGCGGAACGTCCGCGAGCTCCTGCCCCTGCTCGAGTACGTCGAGTACTCCGTGCTCGTCGAGGGCTTCTACGACGTCACGCCCGACAACCAGCCCGTGCTCGGCCCCGTGCCGGGCCACGACGGCCTCTGGCTCGCCGCCGGGTTCAGCGGCCACGGCTTCATGCTCGCGCCCGCCGTCTCCCGCGCGCTCGCCAACCTGCTCGTCGATCGCACGTCGAACCCCTTGTTCGAGGACTTCGCGCTCGAACGATTCGAGCGAGCGCAGCTGACGCCGGAACTCCAGGTGGTCTAGCCGCATGTCGTTGCACACCGTCAACCCGACCTCTGTTCGAAAGGGAGGCTCAATGAGAAAGGTGACACACGCTCGACGCCCGGCTTGGGCGGCGCTCGCGGCGATCCTCAGTACGGGGCTCCTCGTCGCGGTCGTCACCCAGACCTCGTCCGGAGCGACGAAGGCCGAGGGCACTCTGGTCGTCGACACGTCGTTCGTCGTGCAGACGATCGACCCGGCCCGCATGTTCGAGCCGACCTCGCAGATCGCCGTGAAGGGGATGTACGACACGCTGCTGACGTTCAAGGGCAGCGGCACGAAGCCGCACCCCTGGCTCGCGTCGTCCTGGAAGGTCTCCAAGGACGCGAAGACGTTCACGTTCAAGCTCCGGCGTGACGTCCGCTTCTCCGACGGCACGAGGCTGACGTCCGCCGACGTCGTCTTCTCGTACCGGCGCGTGATCAACCTGAAGGGGTCGCCGTCCTTCCTGCTCGCGAACGTGAAGGCCTCGGCGCCGGACCCCTACACCGTCGTCCTCCGCTCGTCGATCCCGAACCCGGCGCTGCTCCGGATCGTGCCGAACCCGTCGCTCGGGATCGTCAACTCGAAGCTCGTGAAGGCGAACGGCGGCACCGACGCCGTCGGCGCGGACAAGAAGGACAAGGCCGAGCCGTTCCTGCTCCGCCAGTCGGCCGGGAGCGGTCCGTACGTGCTGAAGGCCTACAGCAAGACGACGCAGATCATCCTCGAGGCTCGCCCGAACTTCTGGGGGCCGAAGCCGAAGTTCCAGACCGTCGTGCTGCGCAACATGCCGGCGGCGACGCAGCTGCTGAACGTCCAGCGCGGGGCGAACGAGATCGCGATCGACCTCTCCGCGCAGCAGGCGACGACCCTGAAGGGGAAGAGCAACGTCAAGGTGACGACGAGCGCGTCGCCGAACCTGTTCAACATCGACATCAACACCGACCCGAAGATCTCTCCGGTCGCTGCGAACAAGCAGATCCAGAAGGCGATCCGGTACGCGCTCGACTATCCGTCGTTCACGAGGCTCTCGGGACCCGGCGCCGTTCAGGCTCCCGGGATGATCCCGACCACGTTCCTCGGGCACCTGCCGCGCTCGGCGGCGATCAAGCGGAACCTCGCCACGGCGCGCGCCGCGGTGGCGGCCTCCGGGATCGACGATCCGAAGATCGAGATGACCTACCCGTCCGAGCTGACGATCAACGGGATCTCGTTCGCGACGCTCGCGCAGAAGACGAAGGCCAACCTCGCCGAGGTCGGCATCGAGGTGACGCTCGTCGGCAAGCCGGTGAACGCGTTCCTCGAGACCTACGCGGCCGGGAAGCACGCGATGAGCCAGTCGTACTGGGGCCCGGACTATCCGGACCCGAACGACTACCTCGTCTTCCTGCCGGGCGGCCTCGCTGCCAACCGCGTCAACTGGGGTGCGGGTGACGACCCGCAGCTCGCAGCGCTCGCCCGCACGGTGCAGCGGACGACGAACGACGCGCAGCGGGTCCGGCTCTACCAGCAGATCGGCCGCCTGATGAATCAGCGCGCGCCGTTCTTCCCGCTGTTCCAGCCGGCGCAGGCCGTCGTGCGGAGCAGCAACCTGACCAACGTCTACCTCGGCGTGATCTGGCCGCTCGACGTCAGGGCGATTGGTTCTCGCTAGCTCGAACAGCGGACGGAGGCCGGGGCGCATCCAGAGGGCTGCGTCCCGGCCTTTCCTCCGCTTCTTCCTCCGACGCCTGGCGGCACTCGTCGTGCTCGTCATCGGCGTCACGTTCATCACCTTCATCCTCACCCAGCTCGTCCCCGGCAACCCGGCGCTCGCGAATCTCGGCCCCGTCACGTCGGCGGACCCCGTCGCCGTCGCGGCCTGGCGCGACCGCTACGGGCTCGACGACCCGCTGCCGGTGCAGTACCTGACCTACCTGGGGAACCTTCTCCAGGGCGATCTGGGCGAGTCGCAGCAGTCGCACCAGCCGGTCTCGACCGACCTGAAGGAGGCGATCCCGGCCACGGCGGAGCTCGCGATCCTCTCGATCCTCGTGGCGGTCGTCGTCGGAGTGTCGTTCGGCGTGTTCGCGGCCGTCCGGCGGGACCGGCCCTCCGACCACGTGCTCCGGATCGGCTCGCTCGCGGGCATCTCCATGCCCACGTTCTGGCTCGCGCTGATCGCGCTCTACGTCTTCTTCTTCCGGCTGGGCTGGTTCCCGGGCGGCGGCCGGCTCGATCCGGGCGTCCTGCCCCCGGAGCACGTGACGGGGCTGTACGTGTTCGACGCGCTGCTGGCCCGTGAGTGGAGCGTGGCCAGGGACGCGCTCGACCACATGGTCCTGCCCGCGCTCGTGCTCGCCGCCTTCAACGTCAGCCTGATCATGCGCTACACGCGCTCGGCGGTGCTCGAGGTGATCAGCGACGACTACGTCCGGGCGGCGCGGGCGAAGGGCCTGCCGGAGAGCGTCGTCATCGTCCGGCACACCCTGCGCGCCGCGATGCCGGCCGTGATCACCGTGCTCGGGCTCGTGTTCGCGAACGTGCTCACGGGCGCGGTCCTGATCGAGAACATCTTCGCGTGGCCCGGGATCGGCCAGTACGCCTATCGCTCGGCGATCGAGCTCGACCTGCCCGCGATCATGGGCGTCAGCCTGTTCGTCGCGATCGTCTACGTGACGGTGAACTTCGTCATCGACGTGCTCTACGGCGTCATCGACCCGAGGATCCGGCTCTCGTGAGCGACCTCATCGCCGCGCCTGGGCCACTCGAGGAGGTCGTCGCGCCGCGGAGGCGGCTCCGGACGGGGTTGCGCCGGCCGCTGGCGCTGATCGGGCTCGCGATCGTGCTGGTGTGGACGCTGTTGGCGCTGCTCGCCCCCTGGGTCGCGCCCTACGACCCGCTCGCCCAGGACTTCCTGCTCTTCGAGCCGCCCTCCCGCGCGCACCCGTTCGGCACCGACGAGCTGGGGCGCGACGTGCTCAGCCGGGTCATCTACGGCGCGCGGCTCTCGCTGCCGCTCGCCGTGCTGCTCGTCTCCCTGTCCATCCTCGTCGGCGGCGCGCTGGGGTCGATCGCCGGCTACTTCCGCTCGCTCCCCGATGCGATCGTCATGCGCACCGTCGATCTCGTCTTCGCGTTCCCGGCGATCATCCTCGCGATGGTCGTGACGGCCTCGCTCGGCCCGAACGTCCGCAACGCCGTGCTGGCGATCGTCGTCGTCTCCTGGCCCGCCTACGCGCGGGTCGTGCGCGGGCTCGTGCTCTCGCTGGGCGACTCGCAGTTCGTCCAGTCGTCCCGCCTGCTCGGCTCCTCCTCGCGCAGGACGCTCGTCCGGGACATCCTGCCCAACCTCGCCGGCCCGGTGATCGTGCTCGGGACGCTCGATCTCGCGAACGCGATCCTGCTGCTCTCCGGGCTCTCCTTCCTCGGGCTCGGAGCGCAGCCGCCGACGCCCGAGTGGGGCTCGATGGTCGCGGTCGGGACGCAGAACTTCCAGTTCTGGTGGGTCGGGATGTTCCCCGGGCTCGCCATCTTCACGGCGGTGCTCGCCTTCAACTTCCTCGGCGACAGCCTGCGCGACCGCTTCGACCCGCGCGGCCACGCCCGCGAAACCCGGCGGGGACGCGCGTGAGCGCCCTCCTCGAGGTCGAGGGCCTCCGCGTCACCCTGGCGAGCGGCAGCCGCGCGCTGACCGTGGTGGACGGTGTCGATTACGAGGTCGCGGACGGCCAGGTGTTCGGGATCGCGGGGGAGAGCGGGAGCGGCAAGACCGTGTCGGCGCTCGCGCTGATGGGCCTGCTTCCCTCAGGCGCGCGCACGTCGGGGAGCGCGCGCTTCGCCGGTGCCGACCTGCTGAGCATGCGGCCGAGCCAGCTCCGGCGGCTGTGCGGGAGCAAGATCGGAATCGTCTTCCAGGACCCGCTGACGTCGTTCCACCCGATGCTCTCGATCGGGCGGCAGCTGACCGAGCACGTGCGCCTGCATCTGAAGGAGAGCGCCAAGGAGGCGCGGCAGCGGGCCACGGCCCTGCTCGAAGAGGTCCGCATCCCCGACCCCGAACGGGCGCTCGACTCCTATCCGCACCAGTTCTCGGGCGGGATGCGCCAGCGGATCGCGATCGCCTCGGCGCTCGCGTGCGAGCCGACGCTGCTGATCGCGGACGAGCCCACCACGGCGCTCGACGTGACCGTGCAGGCGGGGATCATCCGCCTCCTCGACCGGCTGCGCCGGGAACGCGCGCTCTCCGTCGTGCTGATCACGCACGACCTCGGGGTCATGTCGGCGATCGCGGACGAGCTCGCGATCTTCTACGCAGGCCGCATCGTCGAGCGCGGTACCGCCAGGGACGTCCTGCAGGGCCCGCGACACCCGTATACGCGCGCCCTGCTCGACGCGCTCCCACATCCGGAGCTCCCGATCGGTACGCCGCTGCGGTCGATCGGCGGCGCGCCGCCGCGGCCCGCGAGCCTGCCCCCCGGGTGCGCCTTCCATCCCCGCTGCGCCTACGCGCAGGAGATTTGCTCCCAGACCGTCCCGCCGCTCCTCGCGGCCGGAGGTCGGAGCCTGGCCTGCCACGTCGACCCCTTCGCCGAATGACGGACGTCCTCGCCATCCGCGACCTGGAGGTCGTCTACGACGGGCAGAGCGGACCCCCGGTCCGGGCCGTCGTGGACGCGAGCCTGACCGTCGGCCGCGGCGAGATCGTCGGCCTGGTCGGCGAGAGTGGCTGCGGCAAGTCGACGCTCGCGCGCGCGGCCGTGGGGCTCGTACCGCACACCGCCGGCGCGGTCGAGTTCGAAGGGCGCCTGCTCGAGCCGCTCACGCGCCGCGCGCGGCCAAAGCAGGACACGCGGCTGCAGATGGTCTTCCAGGACCCGCACGCGTCGCTGAACCCGCGCCGGAAGGTGGGCAGTCAGGTCGCGGACGGGCTGGTGAGCGTGGCACGGCGCAGCCGGCGAGAGCGCGTCGTGCGCGTGGCCGAGCTGCTCGAGGAGGTCGGCCTCCCGGCCGACGCGGGCGAGCGCTTCCCGCACGAGTTCAGCGGCGGCCAGAGACAGAGGATCGCGATCGCCCGCGCGCTCGCGGCCGAGCCGACCGCGCTGGTGCTCGACGAGCCGCTCTCCTCGCTCGACGCCTCGGCGCAGGCCCAGATCGCCAACCTGCTCGTGCGCCTGACCAGGGAGCTCGACCTGGGGTTGCTCCTCATCTCCCACGACCTCGCGGTCGTCCGTCAGGTCGCCGACCGCGTCTGCGTGATGTACCTCGGCGAGGTGGTCGAGCAGGCGACGACGAGGGCGCTCTGGGCGGAGCCGCTCCATCCGTACACCGAGGCGCTGATCGCTGCGATCCCGCACGCGGACGGCACCGGCTTCGTGCCCGAGGCGCTCGCTGGGGAGGTGCCGGACCCCGTGCATCCGCCCTCCGGCTGCCGCTTCCATCCACGCTGCCCGATCGCCGTGTCGCACTGCGCGGAGGAAGCTCCCCCGTTCGAGCGCGTCGCGGAGGGACGCGATGTCGCGTGCTGGCTCCGCGGCTCGAGCGCGACCGCGGTGCCGGCAGGTCAGTCCGAGCGGCTCGCCTGAGCCAGCTCCACGAGGAGCGCCGCCGAGAAGCGCACGTGGTCGATGTAGTCGTCGAGCCTGCCGTTCTCGTCGCTGCCGTGGATGCCGCTGTCCAGGCGCGTCGTGCCGGCCGGTGAGACCGTCGTCGCGCCGAGCAGGTCGAGCAGCTGCCGGTGCGGTCCGGCGCCCGGGAGGAGCGGGTAGAGCACCGGCTCGCCGTAGGCGTGCCGTGCCGCCGCGACCGCGGCGAGCGCCAGCGGGGTCTCCAGCGACCCGGCCGCGGGGCGGAGCCCGGTTCCCGTCTCGACCTCGATCTGCTCCAGCCCGTGCGCGTCGAGGTGGCGGCGCAGCTTCGCGAGGATGTCGTCGGGCTCCTGGTCCGGGACGAGATGGAAGTCGACCTTGGCGTGCGCTTCGGCCGGGACGACCGAGTTGCCCGACCCGATGTCGCCCGCGCCGAGCGCGGAGATGTTGGCGGCCGGGCTGAAGATCAACCGCCGCCCGAGCTCGGGTTGCGTCAGGCCCGGCCGGTTGCCGGACGCTCCGGCCACGCCGAGCTCACCGCCCGGCGCGACGATCTGCTCGGCGGCCGTGACGGCGGCGGCATCCCAGTCCCTCACGTCGTCGTAGAAGCCGTCGATCTGGACGTCGCCGGCCGCGTCGGTCAGGCTCGCGAGCGCTCGGGCGAGGAGGGCGGGCGCCGAGCGCAGGACCGGTGAGAACGCGGCGTGCTGGTCGGCGGCGAGGCAGCGCGCGGACAGGCGGACGCCGAGCTGCCCCCGGCCGCCGAAGCCGATCTCCGGCCGCCCGTCGGAGCGCCGGACGAAGCTCTCCCAGAGGCACTGCGGCGCTTGCAGCCAGCTCGCGTGACGCGCGAGCACGTCCGCCAGGCCGGGGCTCCCGATCTCCTCGGCGCCCTCGCAGATCCAGAGAATCGTGAACGGCGGTGGTGCGTCGCGCTCGACGAGCCAGAGCTCCAGCGCCTGCAGGCGCGCCGTGATGTCGGCCTTGTCGTCGCACGTCCCGCGCGCGTACACGCGCCCGTCCCGGAGCTCGGCGCCGAACGGATCGCCCGTCCATGCGGCCGGGTCGCCGGGCGGCTGGACGTCGTAGTGCGAGTAGACGAGGACGCGGTCGGCGCCGGTCCCCGTCACCTCGCCGAGGATCACCGGCGGTCGGCCAGGTGCCTCGTCGAGCTCGATTCGGTCGAAGAGGCCCTCCATCCGCCCGACGACCCAGCGCACCATCTGGGCCAGCGCGGCCGGGTCGCCCGCGGTGACCGACGGGATCCGGCAGGCCTCCCGCCACTCCTCGATCAGGGCGTCACGGTCCCGGGCGATCGCAGCCTCGACGGCTGCAAGCATCGAATCAGGGCTCAAGCGCGTACGGGTACGACGTGATCACTTCGCAGCCGTCGTCGGTGACGAGGACGAGGTCCTCGAGTCGCACGCCCCCGTAGCCCTGCCGGTAGCAGCCCGGCTCGACGGCGACCACGTCTCCGGCGACGAGCTCGCCGCCCGAGAGGTCGAGTGACGGAGCCTCGTGCACCTCGAGGCCGACGCCGTGCCCCAGACCGTGGAAGAAGCCGTCCAGGAGCACCTCGCCCGGCTCCTTCGAGAGCTGGCTGCGGAAGCCGCCCGCCTCGAAGACCTCCGACGCGATCGTGTGGAGCTCGCTGCCGCGAATCCCCGGGCGAATCGCCGCCACGGCCTTCGCGAGCGCCTCCTCGCAGAGCCGGTGGTAGGCACGCAGCTCGTCCGAGACAGGCCCGACGACGAAGGTGCGGGTCATGTCCGTGTGGTAGCCCGATTCGGGGTCCCGTGGCCGAGGTCCACGGTGATCGGCTCGCCGACGAGGATCGCGCCGGAGCCCATGTGATGGCCGATGCAGGTCTGCTCCCCGTGGGCGACGATGAACTCGTCCGCCACCGTCTCGTTGGCCAGGAACGCCTGGGCCGCCGCGACCTTCAGGCGCTCCGAGGTGAGGGGCTCTCCTTCGTGGTGCACGGCGCCGTCGACCTGCTCGGCCTCGCGCAGGCACGCGGCGATCGCGGCGGTCGCCGCCTCTGCGGCCCGCGTCGCCTTGCGGACACCCTCGAGCTGGCTCGGCGTCTTCGCGCGCCGGCGGTCGTTGAAGAGGTCGCGCTGAACGTCGAGCCGGATGCCCGCGGCGCGCAGTCGGTCGGCGACCTCGACGGGAAAGTTGCCCGGCACGATCGCCGTCGCGACGTCGAGCCGCTCGCACGCCCTCGCAGCGATCTCGACCAGCGCGGCCTCGGAGTCGGTGCCGCCCGCGACGAGCTCGTCGAGTCCGAACTCCTCCAGCGGCAGGGGCTCCAGGCCATCCACCTGGCGCATCCGTGCGACCTCCAGCGACCGCACGACCGCATAGCGCCGCCCGTCGTGCTCGACGTAGAGGAACGGGTCGGCGACGGCATGCGGCACCTCGCGCCGGAGCTCCGGCGAGCGCACGGTGTCGCCGAAGATCAAGACGCTCGGCAAGACGCGAGCTTACACACGGCCCGGTCGCGCAGGATCGCAAGCGCACGGCCGGAAAAAGGGGGGACGTGTCGATCGCCTGGAAGCCAGTCCCGATGCGCCGCCCCATTCGTGTGATGGTCGTCGGCTGCGGCACGCAGACGTTCTTCGCCGCGAGCGAGGAGGAAAAGGAGTCGCGCTTCTTCCCGCGCTTCAAGGGGGTGCTCGCCGAGTGGGAGGAGCTTGGAGCCCGCGTGGTGGCGTCCTTCTGCGACGACGTCTTCCAGGTCGGCGCCAGCGAGCATCCGTGGGCCTGGAACCTGATCTACGAGGTCGACGACCTCGACGTGGCGGCGGCGATGATGCAGGCGGTGCGGGAGCTCGTCGACGGGGTTCGTCTGGACGCCTACGTGAAGCTCGAGCTGCGGATCGGGCGTCCGTTCTTCGCGCGGGAGGAATGATCGGCGAGGGAGCCGAGACGCGCGCGCTGCGAGTCGCTGTCCTGGCGCCGGTGTCGTGGCGCGTTCCGCCGCGTCATTACGGGCCGTGGGAGCAGTTCGCCTCGCTCCTCACCGAAGGGCTCGTCGCCAAGGGCATCGACGTGACGCTCTTTGCAGCCGGGGACTCGATCACCTCGGCGCGCCTTGCCTCGGTCGTCGCCCGCGGGTACTCCGAGGATTCGGACGTCGAGCCTAAGGTGGCCGAGTGCCTCCACATCGCTCACGCCTACGAGCGCGCCGGCGAGTTCGACCTCATCCACAACAGCTTCGACTTCCTCCCGCTCTCCTACAGCGGGCTCGTCGACACGCCGGTGCTGACGACGATCCACGGGTTCTCGTCGCCCCGGATCCTGCCGGTGTACCAGCGCTACAACGCGAGCGGCGCCTACGTCGCGATCAGCGACTCCGACCGGCACCCGAGCCTCGACTACGTGGCGACGATCCATCACGGGATCGACACCGACGCGTTCTCGCTGCACCCGTCACCCGGCGGCTATCTCCTCTTCTTCGGGAGGATCCATCCGGACAAGGGCACCGCCGAGGCGATCGACGTCGCGGCGGCGTCGGGGATGCCACTCGTGATCGCCGGGATCGTGCAGGACCAGCGCTACTTCGACGAGCGCGTCGCGCCGCGGGTCGACGGCGAGCAGGTGTCCTTCGTCGGCCCGGTCGGGGTCGAGCAGAGGTCGGAGCTGCTGGGCGGAGCGCATGCGCTCCTGCACCTGATCGGATTCGACGAGCCGTTCGGGTACAGCGTCGTCGAGGGGATGGCGTGCGGCACGCCCGTGATCGCCTTCGGGCGCGGCTCGATGGGGGAGCTGATCGAGGACGGCCTGACCGGGTATCTGGTCGACGACGTCGCGGGCGCTGTTGCCGCCGTCGCCCTGACCGGCGGCCTCGACCGAGCGGCCATCCGCGCCCGCGCCGTCGCGCAGTTCAGTGTCGCGCGCATGGTCGACGACTATCTCGACGCGTACGCGGCTCTCCTCGGACGCTAGGCAGGAGCGGCGAGCACGGCTGCGAGCAGATCGTCGAGCTGCGCCGTTGCGAGGCCGATCGACGTGTCGGCGGCGCCGTAGTACAGCCGCAGCTCGCCCGAGTCCGGCTCATGGACGAGGCCGCAGGCGAAGAGCGCATTGGGCACGTCGCCGACCCGCTCGTACGTCTCGAGCGGCCCCAGGATCCAGTTGGGGCCGCGGCTGAGCACCCGAGTCGGCTCGTCCAGATCGAGGAGGGCGAGCCCGAGCCGGTAGAGCGCGCCGGAGACGGTCTCCTTGACGCCGTGGTAGACGAGCAGCCAGCCGTGCTCGGTCTTGAGGAGCGGAGGGCCGATGCCGATGCGCAGCGAGTCCCACCACGCACCCTGCCGCGGCTGCATCACCGCCTCGGGCGGGCTCCAGCTGACCAGGTCGGCGGACCGCGAGAGCGAGATGCCGGGATGCTTGAAGCCGGTGGTGGGCCGGTGGAAGAGGATCCACTTCCCGCCGACGCGCTCGGGCAGGATGGCCGCATTCTTGTCGTCGGGGTTGACCACGATCCCATGACGCTCGACCGACGAGAAATCGGTCGTCGTGGCGAGATAGACCGCCGGTCCGGCCGGCCCGTACGCCGTGCAGGTGATCACGTAGCGGTCGAGCTCCTCGACCCACACGGCTCGAGCGTCCTCGAAGCCCCACTGCTCGGTCTCGATGCCCGGCCGGGGAGTGAGCAGTGGCTCGTCTGCGACGCGCCAGCCGTCGATCCCGTTCGCGGAGCGAGCGACGGAGAGATGCGAGATCCCTCGCAGATCCTCGACCCGTGCGAGCAGGACCGTCTCGCCGTCGACGACGGTCGCGGCCGGGTTGAAGACGGCGTTGACGGGATACGGCCAGTCGCCTGCGGACAGGATCGGGTTGGCCGGATGCCGGACGAAGAGCTCACGCTCGCCCACGCGGGACTCCGTGGACGGCAATCCGCTCATGCCCGCTCCCGGCGGCGGCTGAGCCGCCGCCTCCGCTCCTGGAGCGGCTCCGTCGAGCCTACGCCGCTCAAGCGATCGCCACGGCCGCCGTGGCCTCGCGCGTGCGCTGTCGGAGCACGGCCGGCAGGCCGGCCGCGTCGAGCAGCTGCGCCGCGCGATGGACGGCGAGCGTCGACTCGGCGCCCTGATTGTCGTTGGTCGTCTCCTCGCCCAAGCCGTCGCTGCAGCCGCCGGTGGCGAAGTCGTACAGCGGCTGACGGAGGCGGTTGCGACCGAGGAACCAGTCGAAGGCGCGTTGCGCGCGCAGCGCGTGATCAGGATCGCCGGTGACCGAGAACGCGGCCAGCTCCGCGGAGACGAAGGCGGAAGCGTCCAGCGGTTGCTCGTCGCCGCCTCCGGGGCCCGGCTCGGTGCGATCGCGGCCGTGATGGCCGGTCAGGCGCAGCGTGCCGTCCTCGAGCCCGGACTCGTCGCCGAGCCACCGGAGCGCGTCGAGGCCGGTCTCGGTGAGATCGTTGCGGCCGAGCGCTGCGCCGCCGACGATCAGGGCATGGGGGAGTGACGCATTGTCGTAGGTGAGCGCGTCCTCGAACCAGCGCCACTCGCCGGAGGCGTGCGTCTCGAACGCGTCGGCCAGCTGTTCGACGACTCGTTCCAGCAGTTGCTGCGCGGCCGGCTGGAGGCGGTCGGGATCGAGGCGCGCCAGTCCGAGGACGGCGTAGGCGCCGGTGCGCAACGACGTCTCCGGTCCGAGCGTGCCGACGATCGCGTCGAGCAAGCGCTGCGTCGGGCTGACGACCGCAGGCACCCAGGCCGTCGAGAGCACCTCGCCGAGTGCCCAGACCGAACGGCCGACGTGATCCCCGACGTGGGGCTCGTCGTGCCAGCGCCGGTCGTATCCCATGAAGTTCCGCATACCTGCCCGCGGATCGGTCGCGTCCTGCAGGAACGCGAGCGAGCGGTAGACGATCGACGTCCAGACCTGCTCGTCGCCGCGGCGGGCGAGCTCGAGCGCGACGACTGCGAGGCGCGCGACATCGTCGACGCAGTAGCCGGTCTCCCGATTCGGGATCACGCCGTTCGCGTGCTGCACGATCCCGACGTCGTCGACGAGCGTGAGCAGGTGGTCGGTGCGCATGCTCACGAGTTGCGGGTCGAGGCGGGCGAGCGGCCGGCGGCGGCGCGGCGCCAGCTCGACGGCCTCCTTCAGCACCGCTGCCGTGGCCTCAGCGACCGACGGCCAGGCCAGTTGTGCCCCGATCCGGCGCGCCTCGGCCCGGGCGGCGTCGAGCCGATCCGGCTCCTCGATGTAGCGGCAGACGGCGTCCGCGAGCGCTGTGGAGTCGCCGAACGGCACGAGCTCGCCGGCCCCCGACGCGAGCATGTCCTGCGCGTACCAGTAGGGCGTCGAGACGACTCCGCAGCCGGCTGCGAGGCCGAAGGTGAGCGCGCCCGAGGCGATCTGCTCGCGCCCCCGGTACGGGGTGACGAAGACGTCGGTCGCTGCGAGCAGGTCGGCGATCTCCTCGATCGTCAGAAAGCGGTCGTCGAACTCGACGTGATCCTCGAGGCCGAGGTCGAGCACGGCCTGCTCGAGCTTCAGCCGATAGCGCTCGCCCTCGCGGTGCGCCACGTCCGGGTGCGTCCGGCCGGCCACCACGTAGAGCACTTCCGGGTGGCGCTCGAGGATCGCCGGCAGCGCCTCGATCACCGTCTCGAGACCCTTGCCCGCGGAGATCAGACCGAACGTGGAGAGCAGGAACCGCGAATCGCCGGCGTCGTAGGTCGCGTGCAACGGGGGGCCGTCGCCCGTGGCGCGCTTCGCCGCATACGCCGCGGCGCGCTGCGCGAGCACCGGGGGCGCGCCGTGCGGCACGACCCGGATCTTCTCGGCGCTGCACGTCTCCGTCTCCACCAGCAGCCGACGCGCGGTCTCCGTCATCACGATCACGAGCTCGGCCTGGCGGCACAGGGCCGCGAGAACCTCGGCCTGATGGGCCGTCGGCTCCGACAGCACGGTATGGAGCGTCACGACGAGCGGCTGCGAGAGCTCTTCGGCCAGCGAGACCACGTAGGCGCCGTCCCTACCGCCGAAGATCCCGTACTCGTGCTGGAGGAGGACGACGTCGACGTCCAGCCGGCCGAGAATTCGCGCCGCGCGGAGATAGTCGCCGCGGACGGCCTGGGTGATCGTGGCGACGAGACCGGGGCGCTGGGGCCGAGACGGCTCGTTGACGACCACGACCTTGTCGACGCGGTCGACGCCTTCGACGCCCAGGAGTGCGGCCCGCACGTCGGCCGCGAACGCGCCGATCCCGCACGCGCGCGGCGGGTAGCTCGAGACAATCGCGGTACGCACCGCGTCCCTTCCGTAGAGATTCCGGCGCGGCGCCGAGGCGCCAGCACAGCCGGTTCCCCCTCACCGTAGCCGACATCCTCGGCCGGCACTCGGCGGGGCAAACGCAGAGGCCGGCGTCATGCCGGCCCCTGCGGTGGCAGAAGCGAGTGCTCAGTTGCCGCGGATGGTGAGGTCGCCGGCATCGGTCTCGGCGGTCACCGAGTGCGGGGCAAGGTCGTACCGGACGATCCCCTCCACCGACGTGTCGCCTGCGTCCGTGTCCAGATCGAGGGCGTACTCGGCGCGGGGGAGATCGATGTCGAGGTTGCCGGCGTCCGTCTCGGCGTCGACCGAGGTCGGCGCGACCGTGAACGAGAGCCGAACGTCGCCGGCGTCGGTCGAGGCCTGCACGTGCGAGGCGCCGAGCTCGGTGCCTTTCACGTTGCCCGCATCGGACTCGAGGGCGACCCGGCCGGCGAGCCCCGTCACGGTCACGTCGCCGGCGTTCGCGTTGATCGAGACGGCGAGGTCGCGCGGGACCTCGATCCGGTAGTCGGTCTCGCAGCGGAGCAGCGTCCAGCCACCGCGGCAGTCGTCCGAGTCGGCGAGCGTGAGGACGCCGTCGGCGAGGGTCTTCTTCGGCGTGGGCTCGTCCGTCACCCAGTGCGTCGTCTGCTGGACGGTCACGCGGTCGGCCGAGGTCGCGACGATCTCGACGTTGCCTGCGCCGGAGCTGACGATCAGCTCGGTGACGGGCTCCGACACGGAGTATTGCTTGGTCGTCTTGCTGTCCAGCAGGGTGTTGATGGCGAGCACTGCGCCGAAGAAGACGCCCGTGGATCCGATCACGGCGCCTGCGACGATCGCGGCCTTTTTCTTCTTGCTCATGATTTAGCTGCTCCTTTTGGGGTGCCCTCAAGCTAGGAGCCGAGTGCCGCGGTCCTGGTGGAGCAGCCCGCTCGCCCGGAGCGCGGTTTCTCCCTTGTCGTAGTGCGGAGCGGCGCCCCTCACGTATCCTGTCAGGCTGCCCTTACAGAACTGCCGAATCTCGACTATGGTCGGCACTGACCTCGAGCACGCTCGAACGAAGGGAGTTGCATTGCACGTCGATCGGATCCGCCCGGGATCGCTGCTCCGACTTGGAGCTCTCGCACTGCTCGTGCTTGGGCTCGCAGCCTGTGGAGGAGACGACTCGACGTCGGCGCCCCCCGCCGCGACCACGAGCGCGCCCGCCGAGACGGGTCCCGTCTCCGCTGCGCAGCTCGCGGGCGTGAAGAGCTTTCTCGGCGAGCACACCGACCGCCTGGCCGGCTTCACGAAGGAGTTCAACGAGTTGGCCGCGAGCTATTACAACCTCGCTGAGGCCGAGGACTTCGACCTGGAGGCGCTCTGGGCGGCGGAGGCGGACGAAATCGGGCCGCTCCTCGAGGAGATGAAGGCCGCGTGGATCGAGGGCAACCCCTACTACGAGCGTGTCGAGGGCATCGTCGCCGGGACACCGTCGCTCGCCGAGTTCGACGTCATCCTCGACGCCGGCTCGAGCGCCGCCGAGGATCCCGAGAGCGCCGTTCCCTTCGACCTGACGCTGCCCGACGACACGACGCTCGAGCAGCCCGGGAACCTCTTCAACCTCACCGAGGGCGCGCTCTGGGGGACGCTGCCTGCGGCGATCCCTCACCCCGGCGTTCCGGCCGATCTCGACGGAGACGGGAAGCAGGAGTTCGGAGAGGTCCTGCCGGATCCCGGCCTCCTCCTGGCCGCCAGCGAGACCTTCGACAGCTACGCGAAGGAGCTCGACGCAGCCGGCGAGGACTGGGCTCCCTCCGCCTCGGACGCCTTCACGGCCGTCGTCGTGATGGTGCCGACGATGAGCGAGTACTTCGGCCAGTGGAAGGACTCCCGCTTCGTCGCGGGCGACGCCGCGAGCGCCGAGTCGTTCAACGTCGTCTCCCGGCTCTCCGACATCCGCGACATCCTCACCGGCCTGGAAGTGATCTACGACGGCGTCGAGCCCGCGGTCGGCCAGATCGACGAGGCCAAAGCGGCCCAGACCGGACGTGAGCTGAGCGACCTGCGCGGCTTCATCGCGCAGCTCCACGACCAGGAACAGGCGGGGAAGCGCTTCACACCGGAGCAGGCCGACACGCTCGGTACCGAGGCGCAGGAGCGCGCGACGGCAATCGCAGGTCAGGTCTCGCAGGCGGCAGCGCAGCTCGGTGTTGCGATCGAGCAGTAGCCCACGGGGCGCGCGCGGGCGCCTGCTGGCGCTCGCCGCGCTGCTCGCCGCGCTCGTCTGGGCCCAGGCGGCCCAGCCTGCTCAGGCTGCCCAAGGGGCGGACGAGCCTCCCTGGAGGCTCGCAGCAGACCTGCGGACGACGCTCGCGGACGCCGAGCGGGCGCTGATCATGGGCGAGGAAGCCCGTGCCCGGGAGCGTGTACGGGAAGGAGCGCCGATCGTCTCCAGACTCGCTGCCCTCCTCGGCGAGCAGGAGCTTGGAGCGGCCTACCTCGGCGTCGAGCGCGCCGTGGTCCGCGGCGACGAGGTCGACCTCGCCGCCGGTCGAGCGGGGCTCCAGACGGCGGTGCTCGGCGCCGCCTACCGGAGGGTGCTGGCGAGCCTCGGGCGCGGCGACGTCGCCGAGGCCGAGCGCTGGCTACTCGTGCGCGAGTTCCGGCCACCCACCCGCTTCTCGCGTCCCGGAGCCGACGCGACGCTCGCGGTCGCTCTGCTCGCAGACGGTCGAGGCTCGCGAAAGGCGGCGCTCGCGGCCGTGCGGGCGGACTACCTCGACACGTACCAGGCGCGCCTCCGTACGTCGCTCGAGACGGGGGGAGAGGCGCGTGGGCGTGGCTTCGCCACGCGGGTCGCCTCCGAGAGTGCCCTCGCCCGTGGGTATTTCGCCGTGCTGGAGCCCTCCTACCGGGGTCAGCGTGGCGCGGCCGCTGCCGCGGAGGCGCGCACAGCCTTCGACGGTCTGGCCGCCGCCGGGCTCGACCGCGACGCCGCTGCCTACGGCAGGGCCCGGGAGGCGGTGGACGAGGTCCTCCACGGCTTCCGTGCGGCGCCGCTGTCACGGGAGGAGGAGGTCCGGCGCGCAGGGCAGTTCCTTCGCTTCCTCGCGCTCGTGCCGGTCGAGTACGGACGTGGAGTCGCCGACGGGAAGGTGACGGTCCCCTTCGAGATCCAGGAGGCGGTCACCTTCCGCGACGGCGCAGCTCAGGCCTTCGCGGACCTCGAGAGCGTGCTGACCAAGCGTGACGCCGTTGCCGTCGGCCGGATCGAGGAGCTCGTCGCCACGATCGGCGCCGAGCTCGCCGACGCCTCCCGCGGCGGGGCGGTCGCGTCCGAGGACATCGTCGAGGCGCACGTGGCCGAAGCGCTCGATCTCGCCGAGGGAATCTTCCCGGACGAGTGGCAGGACGCCGGCGCCGCCGCCGACTTCGACGTGATCCGCACCTCGCTCGACCGGGTCGTCGGAGCCGTCCGCGCGGGCGAGTACGGCGCGGCCGAGCAGGCACGGCTCGAGGCGTATGCGTTCTTCGAGTTCGGCCCCGAGCAACGGCTACGCGGCCTCGCACCCGACCTCTTCATCCGCACCGAGAGCCTGTTCTGGTACGGGGCCGACGGCTTCCCGGGACTGGCGCAGCTGATCCGGCGCAAGGCCCCACCCGAGGAGGTGATGGCGACGCGGGCGGCCCTGGACGCCGCGCTCGCGGACTCGGAGGCTGCTGTCGGGGCGGGGCCGACGTCGGCCGCGGCCGTCGTGACGAACACGGCGATCATCGTCTTCCGCGAGGGGCTGGAGGCCGTGCTTATCCTGGCCGCGCTCACCGCGGGGCTCGTCGGCGCTCGGCGCCGGCTCCGCCGGCCGCTGTTCCTCGGTGCCGCCGGCGCCCTGGTCGCCTCCGTGTTGACGTTCGTCGTCGCGGAAACGGTGCTCTCGTCGCTCGTCCGCTATGGGGAGAAGCTCGAGGCGATCGTCTCGCTCGTCGCGATCGCGGTGCTCCTGCTGATCCTGAACTGGTTCTTCCACCGCGTGTACTGGGGTGACCACCTCGCCGGCCTGCACGGGCGCAAGAAGCACATCCTGAAGGGCGCCGGCCTCTCCGTCGCGGCGGCTCAGCTCGTGGGTCTCGCCACCCTCGGGTTCACGGCCGTCTACCGCGAGGGCTTCGAGACCGTCCTCTTCATGCAGGCGCTCGCGCTCGAGGCCGGCGTGGCCAACGTCGCGGAGGGAGCCGTGCTCGGCGGCATCGGGGTCGCAGCTGTCGGCGTGCTCACGATCGCCTTGCAGCGGAAGCTCCCGCACCGGCGCATGCTCGAGCTGACGGGCCTCCTCATCCTCGGCGTGCTCGTGATCATGGTCGGGAAGACCGTCCAGGTCTGCCAGGTCGTCGGCTGGGTGCCGGTGCACCCGATCGGCGACCTGCGCCTGCCGTACTGGGCCGGCCTCTGGTTCGGCGTCTTCCCGACCTGGGAGGGCATCGTGGCCCAGCTCGGTGCCGCGGCGTTCGTGATCGGGAGCTACTTCGGGGCGGAGTGGCTGCGCGCGCGCAAGCGCCGCGAGCGGCTGCGCGCGCCCGGCCCGGTGCCGTCGATGCCAACACACCAGAAACCCGTACCCGTGAACGGGCGGTCTCCCGCCTTCCACCCGGCGAGCAGGGCTGCGAGTGTGGATCGGGATGACCGACCACTCGCTCGCGAATCCGCCCGACGCTAGCAGCGCATCCGGAGTAGCGTGGCGCAGCGGGCTCTCCCGAGCGGCCGCTTTCGCGCGTACGGAGATCGGCCTGGTGCGGCTCGCGCTCGGTGCGATAGCGCTCCACGTGGTCGACGAGAACTATCTGCAACCCCAGCCCGGGACCTCCGGCGCGGACCACCTGGCGAGCGGGCTCATCCCCGTTGCGATCCTGCTGGGCGTCGCCGCCGCCTACCCGCGGCTGCCGGCGTGGCTGCGTGCCGCGACCGCGATGACGTTCGGCGCGCTCGGGATCGCCGTCGGCTTCCCGGGCGCCTACTACGTGCTCGACGGCAGTGCCGAGGGCGCCCACTACACCGGCCTGCTCGCGATCGCGGCGGGCGCGATCCTGATCGGGACCGGGCCGGTCACGCTCTGGAAGGCGCGCAAGCGCGGCGGGTCGCGGCGGCGCCGCTTGGCGCGTCGCGCGCTGGCGACGGTCGTCGGCGCAGTCGCGGCGCTGGCGATCCTGGTCCTCGTGGTCTTCCCCATCGCCTTCGCGTACGGCTACACCCACATCGGCCGTACGGCGCCGGCGGATCCGATCGGCCTGCCGCACGAGACGGTCACGATCACGACGAGCGACTCGCTCGAGCTCACGGCGACCTACGTTCCCTCCAAGAACCGCGCCGCGGTCGTCGTCTTCCCCGGTGCCTCAGCGGTCAAGGAGGCGCGGATGCTGGCTCGGAACGGGTACGGCGTGCTGCTGCTCGATCCGCGCGGGCAGGGCGGGAGCGAAGGCGATCTCGTCCGCTGGGCCGGCGACCGCGACCTGATCGCGGGCGCCGAGTACCTGCAGGGCCGGTCCGATGTGGATCCCGACCGGATCGGCGGCTTCGGCTCGTCGGTCGGCGGTGAGATCCTGCTCGTGGCCGCGGCGGAGTCCGATGCCTTCAAGGCGGTCGTCTCGGAGGGAGCCGGCTTCCCGCTCGGCGACGCCGATGTGCCCGGGCCGGAGGGCATCGTGTTCGCGCCGCTCCAGGTCGTGATGCGCTCCGCGGCGACCGTCTTCGCGAACCACGCGCCGCCGCCCCGCATCGTCGACCGCATCGGCCGGATCGCACCGCGCTCCGTCTTCCTGATCTACACGGAGCCGGGGATGGGCGGCGAAGACGTCAGGCAGCCGAAGTACTTCGCCGCCGCCGGCGAGCCCAAGTCGATCTGGAAGGTGCCCGGGGCCGAGCACACGGGCGGCATCGACGTACGGCCCGCCGAGTACGAGCGCCGCGTCGTCGACTTCCTCGACGGCGCGCTCCTCGGCGGGTAGCCGAGACACCAGAAAACCCGCCCCTCGAACCGCCAGATACCCGCCTTCCGCGCGGGCGCCGCGGGTGGGAGCGTGGAAGCAGGATCCCGCGCCTTCGCGCTGGGCCACGTGGAAGGGGAGCAGAGCGATGAGATCGGTTGTCGTCCAGAGCGATCAGCAGGCGCCGGCACGTTCCGTCCCGGTCGTCGCAGGCGCGGGCATCACCAGGCGCTACGGGGAGGGCGAGACCGCCGTCGACGCTCTGCGCGGCGTCTCGGTGGAGGTGCTGAGCGGCAAGCTCACCGCCGTCATGGGCCCGTCGGGGTCCGGCAAGTCGACGCTGATGCACATCTTCGCCGGCCTCGACAAGCCGACCGAAGGCGCCGTCTGGATCTCCGGGACGGCGCTCGGGGAGCTGAACGACACGCAGCTGACGAAACTGCGGCGCGAACACATCGGCTTCATCTTCCAGTTCTTCAACCTGCTGCCGATGCTGAGCGCGAAGGAGAATATCGTCCTGCCGCTCTCGATCGCCGGTGAGAAGGTGGATCCGGCCTGGCTCGACGAGCTGACGACGACGGTCGGGCTCAAGGACCGGCTCACCCACCGGCCCTCGGAGCTCTCCGGCGGCCAGCAGCAGCGCGTCGCGATCGCTCGGGCCCTCGTCTCGAAGCCGACGGTGATGTTCGCCGACGAACCGACCGGCAACCTGGACTCGCGTACCGGGACGGAGATCCTCTCGCTCCTGCGCGAGTCCGTCGACGGCTACGGCCAGACGACCGTGATGGTCACGCACGATCCGCACGCGGCGGCGATTGCCGATCGCATCCTCTTCCTCGCCGACGGCCAGATCGTCAAGGACGTGGGGCCCTCGACGACGCACGAGATCCTCGCGGCGCTGGAGGAGGTGGCGGCGCCATGATCGGGGTCGCGCTCAAAGGGTTGCTCGGCCGCAAGCTGCGCGCTATCCTGACCGGCTTTGCGATCGTGCTCGGCGTCGCGATGATCAGCGGCAGCTACGTGCTCACCGACACGTTGAGCAAGAGCTTCGACAGCGTCTACGACGAGTCCTACGCAGCGACGGACGCGATCATCAGCTCGAAGCAGGCGATCGAGACCGACGACGGCGAGACGGAGGCACCGGCCTTCTCGGCCGCCGTCCTGCGCGAGGTCGAGACCCTGCCGGGCGTTCGCGTCGCGCAGGGCTCGATCGAGGACGAGGCCAGACTGGTCGACAAGGACGGAACGCCGATCGGCAAGGCCGGTAGCGGTATCGCCTGGGGGGTCGAGGCCTCGGCCGACCAGAGCCTGAACCCGCTCGAGCTCGCCCAGGGCGATTGGCCCAGCGGCGACGGCGAGATCGCGATCGACAAGGCGACCGCCGAGAAGCAGGACTTCACCGTCGGGCAGACGGTGGGGGCGTTCGGCAGCGGCGCAGTCGACCAGTACCGGATCACCGGGATCGTCACGTTCGGCGCGGCCGACTCGCTCGGCGGGTCGTCCATCTCCGTCTTCGATCTCGGCACCGCCCAGAAGCTGTTCGACAAGCGGGCCAAGTTCGACCTGATCCGTGTCGGCGCCGATCCCGGCGTCTCGGAGGCCGAGCTCGTGACCCAGATCCAGCCGCTCCTCTCCGAGACGACGCAGGTCCAGGGCGCGGAGGCCCAGGCGGCCGCGGACAGCAAGGAGACCCAGGAGGGCATGGACATCATCAAGTACGTCCTGCTCGGCTTCGGCGGGATCTCGCTCTTCGTCGGCAGCTTCGTGATCGCGAACACGCTCGCGATCACCGTCGCGCAACGGATGCGCGAGCTCGCCACGCTGCGGACGCTCGGCGCCTCGCGGGGCCAGGTGCTCCGCTCGGTGGTGCTCGAGTCGGTGGCAATCGGGATCGTCGGCTCGTTGCTGGGCCTCTTCCTCGGGCTCGGCATCGCCGTGGGGCTGATGGCGCTCTTGGAGACGCTGGGGATCGAGCTGCCAAGTGGCGGGCTCGTCTTCGCGCCCCGGACGATCATCGTCAGCCTCGCCGTCGGGACGCTGATCGCGCTCCTGGCGAGCCTTCGGCCCGCAGTTCGCGCGACCCGGATCCCGCCGATCGCGGCGGTTCGCGAGGGCGCCGTCATGCCTGCATCGCGCTTCGCGCGCTATGCGGTGCGCGTGTCCGCGGTCGTCTTCGTGGCCGCGCTCGCGCTCTTCTCCTACGGCGTGTTCGCGAGTGGGCTCGAGACGATCGTGCGCATCGTCGCGCTCGTGCTCGGCGTGCTGCTGCTCTTCGTGAGCGTGTCGATGGTCGCCTCACGCGTGGTGCGTCCGCTTGCCTTCGTGCTGGGAGCCCCCGGCGCGCGGCTCGGCGGCACCGCCGGCGCGCTGGCACGCCAGAACGCGGTGCGGAACCCGACCCGCACCGCCTCCACCGCGGCTGCAGTGATGATCGGGCTGGCCCTGATCACCTTCGTCGCTGTGCTCGGCCAGGGCGTGCGCACGTCGTTCACGAGTGCCGTGAACGAGCTCTTCGTGGCCGACTATGCACTCACGGCCGACGCCGAGAAGGTGTCGAGCCAGGCCGCGGAGACCGTGGCCGGTGAGCCGGGGACCGTGGTCTCCGAGATCCGCGGTGCCGACGCCAAGCGCAACGGCGACGCGATCCACGTCACGGGCGTCGACCGCAACCTCAGCAGGACCGTCGAGATGGCCTGGACGGAGGGCTCCACCACTGTGCCCGGCAGGCTCGGCCGCGACGGCGCGTTCGTCACCGACCGCTACGCCGAGGAGAACGGGCTGAAGGTCGGCTCCCCCATCACCGTCGAGACGCCGGCGGGGCAGACGCTCGAGCTGCAGATCGAGGGAGTCTTCGACGAGCCGAAGGGCGGCTCCCCCTTCAGCGACGGCGTGACGATCTCCAAGGAGACCTTCGACGACGCGTTCACGAATCACGACAACGAGCTGACGCTGCTGAACATCAGCGGCGGCCCGTCCGACGCGAACACCGCCAGGCTCGAGCAGGCGCTCGTCGCGTTCCCCGACGTCTCGGTCGAGACGCGCGACGAGTTCAAGGACGGTCAGCTCGCCGAGCTGACGACGACGCTGAACGTGCTCTACGTCCTGCTCGGGCTGTCCGTCATCGTCAGCCTGTTCGGCGTCATCAACACGCTCGTGCTCTCGGTCTTCGAGCGAACACGCGAGCTGGGGATGCTGCGGGCGATCGGCATGACCCGCCGCCAGGTGCGCAGGATGATCCGGCACGAGAGCATCGTCACCGCGTTGATCGGGGCGGCACTCGGAATCGCCGTCGGGCTGTTCCTGGCGTTCATCACGACGCTGGCCCTCTCCGACTACGGGATCGTTCTGTCGGTGCCGGCCGGGACGCTCGCAGTCTTCGTCTTCGTCGCGATCCTGGCGGGGATGCTGGCCGCGATCCTGCCGGCACGGCGTGCGTCGAGGCTGAACGTGCTGGAGGCCCTCCAGTACGAGTAGGGCGACAGGCTGCTCCCCGGCCGGAACACGTCGGCCGGGGAGCACGGCCCGGTACCCTTCGGTGGGTGACCGACCTCGAAGCGACAGCCGACGCGCCCGAGACCGCGGCGCGAGGCGGATCCCGAGAGCTGGAGCTCAAGCTCGAGCAGTACCGCTCGGAGCTGACCGGCTACTGCTACCGGATGCTGGGCTCCTCCTTCGAGGCGGAGGACGCCGTGCAGGAGACGATGGTGCGGGCCTGGCGGAGCTACGACCGCTTCGAAGGCCGGGCGGCGCTGCGCTCCTGGCTCTACCGCATCGCGACCAACGTCTGTCTCGACATGTTGGAGGGGAGGAAGCGCCGCGCGCTCCCGATGGACCTCGGCCCGGCGAGCTCCGGCGCCCTCGAGCCGGGCCCGACGCTGCCCGAGGTGACGTGGATCGAGCCGATGCCCGATGCCCGCGTCGTCCCTGCCGAGGGTGATCCGGCGGAGGTGGCGGTCGCGCGCGAGACGATCCGGCTGGCGTTCGTGGCTGCGCTCCAGCACCTGCCGCCCCGGCAGCGTGCCGTCCTGATCCTCTGCGAGGTCCTGCGTTGGAAGGCGGCGGAGGTGGCCGAGCTCCTGGAGACGAGCGTCGCCTCGGTCAACAGCGCCCTGCAGAGGGCGCGCGCGACCCTGGAGGCGAGCGACCTGAGCCCGGGAACGACGTCACTGGACGAGGCGGACGCCGAGCTGCTGGCGCGTTACGTGGAGGCGTTCGAGCGCTACGACATGGAGGCGCTCACGTCGCTGATCCACGAGGACGCGACGCAGTCGATGCCGCCGTTCGCGCTGTGGGTGAGCGGGCGCGACGACATCCTCGCCTGGTGGGTAGGCCCGGGCGCCGGCTGCCGCGACTCGCGGGTGATCCCCACGGTCACGGCCAACGGGTCACCGGCGTTCGGGCAGTACAAGCCGAACCCCGACGGCGAGGGCCACGTGCCGTGGGCGCTTCAGGTGCTCGAGCTCGAGCGGGGCAAGATCGTCGGTTTCACCTTCTTCCTGGACACCGAGGCCGTCTTCCCGCTCTTCGGCCTGCCGCTGCAGTTCGCCGTCTAGGAGGGCCGCTACTCCGGCAGGACGTCGCCGAGCCCCATGAAGGCGACGAGCTCACGGAGCGCGCTCGACGCGTTGCGCAGGCGGATCCGGCAGCCGCTCCGCTGCGCGCCGAGCTGAAGCCGCGCCAGTGCGTCGACCGTGACGACGCTCGGCTCGACGCCGCTCACGTCGCACAGGACGAGGCTGGTGCCGCTCTCGCGCAGCAGTGCGCACACGCGGTCGCACAGCCCGGGAACGTCGGTGCGGTCGATCGGGCCGCGGATCGCAAAGTGGACCGCGTGCGGCGCTGGCGTAGCCATCCCAAACAAGACCTCGGGCCTGGACGAAACTCATCGGCGCAGCACCGATGAGTTCACGCCCGCAAGGCCGTCTAACGCTTCATGAACCGAACACACCAGCCCGAGAGGTGATGAGATGAGCAACCTGGACAGCCGCACCCGCTGGCTCGCGCTGTACGTCCTCTGCCTTGGGGACCTGATGATCGTCCTGGACGTCTCGATCGTCGGCGTCGCGCTGCCGTCGATCCGCGAGGACCTCGGGTTCTCCGAGACGTCGCTCGCCTGGATCGTGAACGCGTACCTGCTCACCTTCGGAGGCTTCCTGCTCCTCGGCGGGCGGCTGGGCGACCTCTTCGGGCATCGGCGCCTCTTCATCATCGGCACGGCGCTCTTCACGGCGGCCTCGCTCGCCTGCGGCCTCGCCAACTCGCAAGAGCTGCTGGTCGGGGCGCGAGCCGTACAGGGCCTCGGCGCCGCCGTCGTCTCCGCGGTCGCGCTCTCGCTGATGATGACGCTGTTCACGGAGGCGGGCGAACGCGCCAAGGCGATGGGCATCTTCGGCTTCGTCGCCTCGGGCGGCGGCAGCATGGGGGTGATTCTCGGCGGCATCCTGACCGACATCCTCAACTGGCACTGGATCTTCCTCGTCAACGTGCCGGTCGGTGTGCTCGTCGTCGTCCTGACGCTGAAGCTCGTGCCGGCGGCTCCTGTGGTCACCCCGGATGCGCGTCTCGACATTGCGGGCGCTGTCACCATCACGGCCTCGCTCATGCTGGCGGTCTACGCGATCGTGAACGGCAACCAGGAAGGGTGGACGTCCGCCCAGACGCTCGGGCTCCTCGGCGTCTCGGCGCTGCTGCTGGGGGTCTTCCTCGTGATCGAGTCGCGCGTCCCGTCCCCGCTCATGCCCCTCGGCCTCTTCCGGCTGCGCAACGTCGCGGTCTCCAACGTCGTCGGCATCCTCTGGGCCGCGGCCATGTTCGCGTGGTTCTTCCTCTCGGCGCTCTACCTCCAGCTCGTGCTCGGCTACAGCCCCCTGCAGGTCGGCCTCGCCTTCCTGCCGGGCAACCTGATCATGGGCATCCTCTCAGTGGGCCTCTCCGCGAAGCTCGTGATGCGCTTCGGCTTCAGGCCGCCGCTGTTCACCGGGCTGATGATCGCGGCCCTGGGCCTGCTGCTGTTCGCTCGCGCCCCGGTGGACGGGAACTTCGTGATCGACGTGCTGCCGAGCATGATCCTGCTCGGGCTCGGCGCCGGGATGGCGTTCAACCCGGTGCTCCTCGCAGCCATGAGCGACGTGGAGCCGAGCGAGGCCGGGCTGGCGTCGGGAGTCGTCAACACGTCGTTCATGATGGGCGGTGCGCTCGGCCTCGCCGTCCTGGCGAGCGTCGCCGCGGCCCGCACGAACGGCGACTCGCTGGAGGCGCTGACGACCGGCTACCACGCGGCCTTCCTCCTCGGAGCCCTGTTCGCAGCAGCCGCGGCCGTGATCGGCGGCACGCTCCTGCGCGCCGGTGCCTACGCGCCCGAGCACGGCGGCGAAGGCGCGATCGGGGAGCCCGCGGGGGCGCAGGCCGACTGAGCGGGGCCGTCAGTAAGGTGAACAGGTGACCCAGCTGGCGATCCGGCTGCGCGGCGCGGTGAAGCGCTACGGCGCGATCACCGCCGTCGCCGGGCTCGACCTCGACGTGCCCGAGGGCACGTGCGTCGGCCTGCTCGGCCCGAACGGCGCGGGCAAATCGACGACGATGCGGCTGCTGACGGCGCAGGCGATCGCCGACGAGGGCGAGCTGGACGTGCTCGGCTTCAAGCTGCCCGAGGAGTCGAAGCAGGCGCGCGCACAGCTCGGCGTGACGCCTCAGCTGGACAACCTCGACGTCACGCTCACGGTCGAGCAGAACCTGCTCGTGTTCGCGCACCTGTACCGGATCGGCCGTGCGGACCGGCGCGAGGCGATCGAGCGCGCGCTCGTGATGGCCAAGCTCGTCGACCGGCGGGACACCCGCGTCGACAAGCTCTCCGGCGGCATGCGCCGGCGGCTGTTGATCGCCCGGGCGCTCGTGCACCGGCCCCGGCTCGTGCTCCTGGACGAGCCGACGGTGGGGCTCGACCCGCAGGTGCGCCAGGAGCTCTGGGCGCTGATCGACGCGCTCCGCAGCGAGGGCACGACGATCCTGATGTCGACGCACTACATCGAGGAGGCGGAGCGCCTCGCGGACACGGTGTTGATCATGTCGCACGGCAAGGCCGTCGCCGCGGGCTCGCCCTCGGCGCTCGTCAGCGAGCACGCCGGGAACGAGGTGCTCGAGGTGTACGGCCCGCCGGCGCGACTGGCGGAGGTCGAGGGCGAGGCGAGCGCGTCGGGGCTGCGGACCCGCCGAACCGGCACGAGCGTCTCCATCCTCGGGATCGACAACGGCAACGGCCTCGGCATCGAGGGCGAGCGGCGTCCGGCGAACCTCGAGGACGTCTTCGTGCTCCTCACCGGCGAGGAGATCGCCTGATGGAGGCTGCGACCCAGCCACGACCCCGCCGACTCGGCCGGTTCGAGCGCTCTGCTCTCACCGGCGTGCTCGTGCGCGAGGTCGTCAACTTCTCGTCGTACTGGAAGTCCTCCACGTTCTCGTCGACCGTGGAGCCGACGATCTACCTGCTCGCGTTCGGCTTCGGCTTCGGGGCGCTTGTCGGCCAGATCGGCGGCTACGAGTACGTGGAGTTCGTCGGGACCGGCACCGTCGCGACGGCCGTGCTCTTCTCGAGCGCCTTCCCGGCCATGTTCGGGACGTTCGTCAAGTACCAGTTCCAGCGCACGTACGACGCGATTCTCGCCGCGCCCGTGGACACCGAGGAGCTTGTCACCGCCGAGGCGCTCTGGATCGCCACGCGTGCCGGCGTGTACGGGTGCGTGCCCATGCTCGTGGCGATGGTCTTCGGGCTCGATCCGTCGTGGGGGATGCTCCTCGTGCCCTACATCGCCTGGATCTCCGGCTTCGGCTGGGCGTGCTTCGGGATCTCCGTCGCCGGGTTCTCCAAGTCCTTCGAGAACTTCAACTACGTCGTCAGCGCCGTCCTGACGCCGCTCTTCCTCGTCGCGGGGACGTTCTTCCCCATCGACACCCTGCCCGGCTGGGCGCAGTTCCTGGCGAACTTCAACCCGCTCTACCACACCGTCGAGCTCGTGCGGCACGCGGTCTTCGGCTTCGAGGGCTGGACAGATCTCCTGCGCGTCGGCGCGCTCGTGCTCTTCGGGCTCGCCCTCTGGCGGGTCGCGATCGGCGCCATGACGCGGAAGCTGATCGACTAGAAGGCGTCGTCGTGCAGGCGCGCCGAGAGCGCGGCGAGCAGCCTCGTCTGCACGGACGGCAGCTCGGTGGTGACGCTCTTGAAGGCGCTGTCGGTAAGGACGAGGATCCGCGTCGGGGTCGTCGTCGTGACGGTGGCGGTGCGCGGGGCACCCGAGAGCAGGGCGATCTCGCCGAGGAAGTCTCCGCGCCCGAGCTCGTTGATCTTGCGTCCGTTCCTGCGCACGTCGGCTGCCCCGTCGACGATCACGACGAACTCCCGGCCGCGCTCGCCCTGCCGCACCAGCTCCCTACCCTCGGGCAGCGACAGCTCGTCGGCCCGCGCCGCGATCGCTCCGAGCTCCTTCTTCGTGCAGTGCCCGAAGAGCGGCACCCGTGCGATCAACTCGATCTTCGCGTCCTTGCGCAGCCGCATGACGCGATCCTATTCCTGCCGGAGGGTCGTGTCAGTCGCTCCACCAGCCCTGTTCCATCTCGATGTCCTTGTTCTCGTTGTTCGGCGCGCTGAAGGCGACCACCTCGGCGCCGTCGGGGCCGCCTTCGAGGGCCCGCATCGTCCCGGGCGGGATCCGGACGACGTCCCATTGCTGCAGCTCGACGACGTCGTCGTCGAGCTTGACGCGGGCGCTGCCGGCGACGACGAGATAGAGCTCCTCCTGCTCGGTGTGCCGGTGCCCGAACGGCGTGCGGAACTCCGGACCGATCTTGAAGTAGCTCAGCCCCGTCTGCTCGAGCTCGAGCGGGACGCGGCCGAACCGCGACTCGAGGCCCGGCGAGAGCCCGAACTCCGGGGCCATGTCCTTCACGTCTTGCTTCAGGTTGAGCTTGGTGTAACCGGCCATTCCATCCTCCTCGGATCGTGGAACTCAACGCTTCGCTCCCCGGGCCGCCACGCTGGTAATCGCGCGGAAGCAGCGCTAGTGTCGATGTTGGGGCCTACCTCGTTCCCTGCAGGACGGAGCCCACGATGGCGACCATCGCTGCGCCCGCTTCTCTCGCTGAACCCGTCGCCGGCCGACCGCCGACGCCCGCCGCGCTCTGGGCGCTCACGCTCGCCGGCTGTGCCGCCGGCGCGTCCTCGCTGGTCTTCGCGCTGCGGAACGAGGCGATCGGGACCGAGCTGGGCGAGCCGCTCGTGATCGCGCTGCTCGCGGACTGGATCACCCTCTCCTACGTCTTCTGCGGCCTGATCGCGTGGTGGCGGCGGCCCGAGAGCCGGTTCGGGCCGCTGATGATCGTGGCGGGCTTCGTGAACTACGTCACGACGCTCTCGTGGACGACGAACGACGTCGCCTTCACGATCGGGCAGGTCTTCGACCTGCTGCCGCCCGTGCTCTTCCTGCACGTGTTCTTGGCCTTCCCGAGCGGCCGGCTGGAAACGCGGTTCGAGCGCCGTCTCGTGGGCACCGCCTACGCGGCCGCGATCGGGCTCCAGTTCTTCCGGCTGGCCTTCGGCGGCTTCGGGCCGCGCAACCTGCTCGAGCTCTCGGCGAACCAGGGCGTGACCGACTGGGCCACGCACACGCAGCTTCTGATCGTGAGCGGCGCGTGCCTGGCCGGCGTCGCCGTCCTCGCCGTCCGCAGACGGCGTTCCGGGCGGCCCTTGCGCCGCTCGCTCGCGCTGCTCGTCGATGCGTTCGCGCTCGGGCTGCTGATGATCTCGTTCCTCTTCGTTTCCCTCGTCTTCGGCGGCCCCGCGGTCCCGCAGATCCGCTGGGCCACCTTCGTCACGCTCGGGCTGGCGCCCATCGCCTTCCTGGTTGGTCTGCTGCACTCGCGCCTGGCCCGCTCGTCCGTCGGAGAGCTGTTCGTCGAGCTGCGCTCCGATCCGGCTCCGGCCGAGCTGCGGGCAGCGATCGCACGTGCGCTGCGCGACCCCTCCGCGACGCTCGCCTACTGGCTGCCGGAGTTCGGTCGCTACGCCGACCTGGAGGCTCTTCCCGTCGACCTCCCGGACGGGAACGGCCGCCAGGCCACGACTCTGATCGACCGCGACGGGGATCACGTGGCGGCGCTCGTGCACGACCGGTCGCTGCTCGACGAGCCCGAGCTGCTGTTCGCGGTCAAAGCGGCGGCGGCGATCGCGATCGAGAACGCACGCCTGCACGTCGACCTGCGGGCACGTCTCCTGGAGCTGCGTGGCTCGCGGGCGCGGATCGTCGAGGCAGGGCTGAAGGAGCGGCAGCGGCTGGAGCGGAACCTGCACGACGGCGCGCAGCAGCGCCTCGTCGCGCTGTCGCTCGAGCTGCGGATGCTGGAGGAGCGGCTCGGCCACGACGAGGATGCGCGCCGGCGGCTCGATCTCGCACGCCGCGAGGTGGGCGCGTCGCTCGAGGAGCTCCGCGAGCTCGCGCGCGGGCTGCACCCGGCCGTCGTCAGCGGCCATGGGCTGGAGGTCGCCCTCGAATCGCTCACGGTGCGGGCGCCGGTCCCCGTGCTGCTCACGGTGACCACCGACGGCCGCCTGTCCGAGGCGATCGAGGTGGCCGCGTACTACCTCGTGTCGGAGTGCCTCACGAACATCGGCAAGTACGCGGCGGCGTCCTCGGCGTCCGTCGAGGTGACACGGGAGGACGGCGTCGTCGTGATCGAGGTCGTCGACGACGGCCTGGGCGGCGCCGATACCGAGCGCGGCACGGGGCTGCGCGGGCTGGCCGACCGCGTCGAGACGCTCGACGGCCGCCTGCGGGTGTGGAGCCCGCAGGGAGGCGGAACGCGGGTGAGGGCGGAGATCCCATGCGTGCCGTGATCGCCGAGGACAGCGTGCTGCTGCGCGAGGGGATCGGACATGTGCTCGAGAGCGCAGGGCTCGACGTCGTGGGCAGTTGCGCGACCGCCGAGGAGCTGATGCTGAAAGTGCGCAGCTACGCGCCCGACGTGGCGATCGTCGACATCCGCCTGCCACCGACCCACAGCGACGAGGGCATCCGGGCGGCCGTCGAGATCCGCGCCGCCCACCCGTCGGTGGGCGTCCTCGTGGTCTCGCAGTACATGGAGCTGGGGCTGGCGATGAAGCTGCTCGCCGACTCCGCGGAAGGCGTGGGCTACCTGCTCAAGGACCGGATCGGCGATGTGGACGAGTTCGTCGGCGCCGTCCGGCGTGTGGGTGCCGGCGGCTCGGCCATCGATCCGACCATCGTCTCGACCCTGATCGCGAAGCGGCGCAGCGACGACCCGCTCGCCGAGCTGACGCCGCGCGAGCGGGAGGTGCTCGAGCTGATGGCGGAGGGCCGCTCCAACCAGGGGATCGCCGACAAGCTCGTGATCACGCTGCGCTCGGCGGAGAAGTACGTCTCCAGCGTGTTCGGAAAGCTCGGGCTGCCCTCCACGGGCACCGAGTCGCGCCGCGTGCTCGCGGTGCTCATGTACCTGCGCTCGTAGCCACCAGAAACCCGCCCCTCGAAACCGGAAGTCTCCCGCCTTCCTGGGCGGCGGCCCCGGTGCGAACGTGAAGTCACCTGCGCACGGCCGAGAGGAGCACCGATGACGACGCGTGTGAACCACGACGAGGCGACCCAGAGGCCCGCGACGAACATCGCCGCCCGAATGGCGCGCTGGAGCGCGCGACACCGCAAGATCGCCATCTTTGGCTGGCTCGGGTTCGTCGTGGTCGCGTTCGCGATCGGCACTGCCGTCGGGACGCAGACGATCGATCTCGACACCGCCGGCCCGGGCGAGTCGGGCCGCGTCGACAAGCTTCTGGCCGAAGGCTTCGAGCAGCCGGCCGGCGAGAGCGTGCTCGTCCAGAGCTCCTCGCTGCAGGCCGACGATCCTGCCTTCGAGGCGGCGATCGACGACGTCGTGGCCGCGCTCGTCCTTCAGGACGCCGTGACGAAGATCCGCTCGCCGCTCGTGAGCGAGAACGCCGGCCAGATCTCCGAGGACGGCCGCTCCGCCCTCGTCGAGTACCAGATCCGCGGCGACTCGGACAAGGCGGCCGATCTGATCGATCCCGTCACTGCCTCGATCGAGAAGGTCCAGAGCGCCCACCCCGAGCTCTTCGTCGGAGGCTTCGGGGATGCGAGCGCCGACAAGGCGTTGACGGCCTCGTTCTTGGACGACCTGAAGAAGGCCGGCATGATCTCCGTCCCGATCACCCTGCTCATCCTCGTGATCGCCTTCGGAGCGCTCGTGGCCGCCGGGATCCCGTTGCTGCTCGCCCTGACCGCCGTGTTCGCGACGCTCGGGCTGCTCGGGCCGCTGAGCTACCTCTTGCCGATGGACGAGTCGGTGCCCGCGATCGTGCTCCTGATCGGACTCGCAGTCGGGGTCGACTACTCGCTCTTCTACCTCAAGCGAGAGCGCGAGGAGCGGGCCGCCGGCCGCAGCGAGCAAGCGGCGCTCGAGGCCGCAGCCGCCACGTCGGGCCGCTCGGTGCTCATCTCGGGGCTGACCGTGATGGTCGCCATGGGCGGCATGTTCCTGACGGGCGACAAGGGCTTCGCCTCGTTCGGGCTCGCGACGATGCTCGTCGTCGCCGTCGCCATGGTCGGCTCCCTGACGGTCCTGCCCGCCGTGCTGTCCAAGCTCGGCGACAACGTCGACCGGCTACGCGTCCCGTTCGTCGGCCGACTGCGGCGCGACCGCGGCGAGGGCCGGATCTGGGGCGCGATCATCGACCGCGTCCTGCGCCGTCCGGTGCTGTCGGTCGTCCTGGCCGGCGGGTTGCTCGTCACGCTCGCCATCCCCGCCTTGCAGCTGCGCACCGTCTTCGCGGGCCCAGACTCGTACCCGCAGTCGCTCCCGGTGATGCAGACCTACCAGCGGCTCCAGGCGGCCTTCCCCGGCACGGAGATCCCCGCCAACGTCGTCGTCGGGGCGCCGAACGTGAACGCACCGGAGGTGCGTGCGGCGATCGACGACCTGAAGGAGAGCGCGCTCGCCGCGGGAGGGATGCACCAGCCGATCACCGTCGACCTGAACGAGGACGCGACCGTCGCCAACATCGCCATCCCGATCGACGGCAACGGCACCGACGCCGCCTCGAACGCCGCGCTGGCGGCGCTGCGTGACGACATCCTTCCGGCAACGCTGGGGGCCGTCCCGGGCGTCGAGTCCGGTGTGACCGGGCTGACGGCGGAGTCGAAGGACTTCAGCACGAAGCTGAGGTCGGTCGTGCCGCTCGTGTTCGGATTCGTGCTCGTCTTCGCGTTCCTGCTCATGCTGTTCGCGTTCCGCTCGATCGTGATCGCGCTCAAGGCGATCGTGCTCAACCTGCTGTCGGTCGGCGCCGCCTACGGCGTGCTCGTGCTCGTCTTCCAGCACGGCTACGGCAAGGGGCTGCTCGACTTCGAGTCGACGGCCGGGATCGACCCGTTCCTGCCCATCCTGCTGTTCGTGATCCTGTTCGGGCTCTCGATGGACTACCACGTCTTCATCCTGAGCCGGATCCGCGAGACCTACGACGGCGGCGCCACGACCGACGAGGCGATCTCGCACGGGATCAAGTCGACCGCCGGCGTCGTCACGAGCGCGGCGATCGTCATGGTCGCCGTCTTCTCCGTCTTCGCCACGCTCGGGATGATGATCTTCAAGCAGTTCGGCGTGGGGCTCGCGACCGCGGTCCTGATCGACGCGACGATCATCCGCGGCGTGCTGCTGCCGGCCTCGATGAAGCTGCTCGGCGAGTGGAACTGGTACCTGCCGAAGTGGCTGGAGTGGCTGCCGCATCTCGAGCACGGCGAGCAGCTCGAGCCCGTCGAGGCCCCGCCGGTGCCCGCGTCGTGACCCACGTCGCCCACCAGGACGTCCCGCGGTCGCTCGGCGAGGCGTGGGCGTGGGTGGCGACAGAGGCCGGGCTGGCGCAGACGGCGCTTGCCGTCGTCGCCCTGCACCTGGTCGACGACGCCTTCCTCCAACCCGAGCCGGGCGTGTCGGCGGGCGACCACTACCTGATGCTCCTGCCGATCGCCCTCGTCGTGGGGATCGCAGTCGTCTATCGCCGCCTGCGGCCCGGCGCACGTGCGGCGTGGGCTCTCGTCCTCGGCGTCTTCGGGATCGCGAGCGGCGTGGAGGCGGTGTACTACACCATCAACGGCGGCGCTTCGGGCGACGACTTCACCGGGTGGCTGTCGCTCGCTGCCGGCGTCGTGCTCGTCGGCCTCGGAATCGTGACGCTCTGGAGGACACGCCGCACGGACGACAGCCGGCGGTGGCGGTACGGAAGGCGCCTCCTGCTCACGATCGCCGGCCTGCTCGTGGCGACCCAGATCATGTTCCCCGTCGTGATCGCCCAAGTCGTCACGCACACGTTCCGAGCGCACGTCCCGACGCCGGACCTCGGCGCCGCCCACGAGGACGTGTCGTTCACGACCTCCGACGGCCTCCGGCTCCAGGGCTGGTTCGTCCCGTCGAGAAACGGCGCGACGGTGATGGTCGTCCCCGGCCGCTCCGGCCCCCAGAAGCAGACGCGGATGCTCGTCCGCAACGGCTACGGGGTGCTGCTCTTCGACCGCCGTGGCGAGGGTGCGAGCGACGGCGATCCGAACATCTTCGGCTGGGGCGGCGACCGCGACCTGCACGCCGCGGCCGCATACCTCCAGTCGCGCGACGACGTCGACCCCGACCGGATCGGCGCGATCGGCCTCTCAGTGGGCGGCGAGATGCTGATCCACGCGGCGGCCGACTCCGATGCGTTCGCGGCCGTCGTCTCCGAGGGAGCGAGCGGTCAGTCGCTGCGCGACGAGCTCGACAACCCCGGACTGTCGGATCGGCTCCTCGATTTCCCGACCCAGGTCGTGCTCACGTCTGCCCTGACCGTTTTCACGAACCAGCTTCCTCCACCGAGCCTGCACAGCGACGTGTCGAAGATCTCGCCGACGCCCGTGCTCTTCGTCTACGGCGAGCACGGCCAGGGCGGCACGGAGACCGTGCCGAACCAGGGCTTCTACGCGGCCGCGCGCGAGCCGAAGGGGATCTGGGAGGTCCCGAACGGCCAGCACGTCGCAGGGATCACCACCGCGCCGGAGGAGTACGAGCGCCGCGTCGTGGGCTTCCTCGACGACGCGCTGCTCGAGCGCTGACGCGCAGCCGATGACCTTCGTCCGCCTTCGGCTCGCGTTCCTCGTGGCGATCCCGCTGGCGCTTGCAGTCATCTTGTTGTGGCATCCCGCCGGCGGCAGCAACGTCTACGAGGGCGTACGTGGCGACGTGGACGCCTGGTTGTTCGTGCACGCCGGGATGCTCTTCCTGCTGCCGCTGCTGGGCATCGCCGTCTTCGTCCTGTTGCGAGGCCTCGAAGGCGGCGCCGCGCTGGTGAGCCGCGTCGCCGTTGCCTTCTTCCTCGTCTTCTTCACCGCCTACGAGGTGTCCGTCGGCGTCGGCACCGGCATCCTCGTCCAGTACGCGAACGGGCTGCCTGCCGCCGAGCAGGCCGTCGTCGCCGACGCGATCCAGGACTACAACGAGCACTGGCTCGTCACCGACCCGTCGGTCGCGTTGATCGTGACTGTCCTGAGCTGGGTCGTGGCGACCATCGCCGCCGCGGTCGCGTTCCGCCGCTCCGGAGCGGGCTGGCCGGTGACGTTGCTCGTCGGAGGAGCAGCGCTGTTCGCGATCCACCCGCCGCCGATCGGCCCGGTCGGGCTCGTCTGCTTCGCCGCCGCGGCCGTGCTGATCGAGCGCTCGCGAACGCGGGTCGACGCCCCGGTGGTCGGCGCTCGCGACGACCCGCTGCCCGGGTAGGTGGTTCGGTCTCGGCGCGTGGGGTAGGGCGACTAGGTCGTGAGCGACGTGATCCTCTTCGATCGAGACCGAGTCCACCAGCTCGGCGGTCTCACCGAGCGGCCGCGGCGGCTGCGTGGCTCGATGCTGCTCTGGGTGGACGTCGACCGCGCCTCGGAGGAGAGCGCGCAGGCGGTCGCCGACGAGTTCGGTCTCGATCACGACACGCGCGACGGGCTCGCGTCGACGTCGTCGGCGGCCGCCGTCTTCTCCGATCACGGCGCGTACATCCACGTGACCGCGTTCGCGCCCGACGCGGAGGACGGCAAGCTGGTGCCGCTCGAGTGCGTCGTGGGCGAGAACTGGGTGCTCACCGCCCACGACCGTCCGGTGCCCGTGCTGGACGAGTTCACGGAGCGCGTCTCCGGCTCGGGGCACACCGGGCGAGCTCGACGGCCCGTCGTTCCTCGCGGCGCTGCTGGACTGGGTGCTCGGGGCGTACACGGATGCCTTCGAGCGCATCGAGGAGCGCCTGGAGGAGTTCGAGGTTCGCGCGATGCGAGGTGACGCCGATCCCGAGGAGGACATCGAACGTCTGATCGCGATTCGTCAGGAGGTCGGCGTCCTGCGCCGCGCGCTCGCCCATCACCGCTCGCCGCTCGTGGCGCTCACCTATCCCGAGCTGGAGGCGCTCGGAGACCACCACTCGGGCGAGCGCTTCCAGGCGCTGCTGCGCCGCTTCGAGTCGACGGTCCAGGAGGCGCGGGATGCGCGCGAGGCCGTGGTCGGCTCCTTCGACGTGCTGATCGCGCGGACGGGCCAGCGCACGAACGAGATCATGAAGGTGCTGACGCTCGCCTCGGTGATCCTGCTGCCCGGAGCGCTCGTGGCCGGCGTGCTGGGGATGAACTTCAAAGTCGGGCTGTTCGAGACCAACTGGATCTTCTACGTGGTGGTCGCACTGATCGTCGCCCTCGCACCCCTCGTGATCGTCGTGGCCAAGCGGCGCGACTGGATCTGAGCCCCTGCGATGATCGGGTGGCATGGAGGCCGGCAACCCGATCGCCTTCGAGGACCGAGCGGCGTGGCACGCCTGGCTCGAGCAGCATGGCTCCGCGGCCCAGGAGGTCTGGGTCAAGCTGGCCAAGAAGGGCTCGGGCCAGCCCGAGCGTCACCTACCCGGAGGCCGTGGAGGTTGCGCTCTGCCACGGCTGGATCGACGGTCTGGCGAAGGGGCTCGACGAGCACTGGCACCTGCAGCGGTTCACGCCCCGCCGGGCCCGAAGCAACTGGTCGAAGCTCAACCGGGCCAGGGCCGAGGCGCTGATCGAGCGCGGCGAGATGCGTCCCGCCGGGCTGCGTGAGGTCGAGCGGGCGCGGGCCGACGGACGCTGGGACGCCGCCGACGCCTAAAGTCAGCGGGATGGCGTTTAGAGTCGCATTCGTGGATGACGTTCAGGGGGTGAGCGCGGGCGGCGACGCCGACGTTCTGGCGCGCTGCCGCGCCGGCGACGAGGCCGCGTGGGCGGAGCTCGTCGACCGCTACTCCCGCTACGTGTTCGCGATCGCCGTACAGGCCTTCCGCCTGCCGCCCTCGGACGCCGAGGACGTCTTCCAGGACACGTTCGCGCGCGTCTACGAGCGGCTGGGGACGCTGCGCGACGACGAGGCGTTCCGGCCCTGGCTGGCGCAGCTGACGCGGCGGCTCTGCATCGACCGCCTGCGCCTGACCTCGCGCGACGCCGAGCTGAACGAGGAGACGATCGCCGAGGAGGCCGCGGACGAGCTGCACCGGCTCGAGGAGGCGCTCGCCGTCCGCGACGCGCTCGAGACGTTGTCCGGGAACTGCCGCGAGATCCTCGACCGCTTCTTCACGCGCGACGAGAGCTACCGCGCGATCGGCGAGGCGCTCGACCTGCCGCCCGGGACGATCGCGAGCCGCATCTCCCGGTGCCTCGGCCGGCTCCGAGAGCAACTCGAGGGAAGAAAATCGCTCGCCGTGGAGTCTTGAGGGCATGTCGATGAGAAACGATGACGAGCGGATGGGGGAGCTCCTGAGCGCCCTCCCTGCGGTACCCGCGGGCCTGGTAACGGCTGCGAAGGAGCTACCGCGAAGTCGTCGAGAGCTCGATCGGATCGTCGAGCTCGCCCAGGCTGACGCCGAATTTCGGCGCGCTCTCATCGATGACCTCGAGACAGCGCTTCGGGTGGGCGGCCACGAACCGAATCGTTTCGTCATCGAGGAGCTGCGCCGACGGTTTCCGGCGTAGCCACGGGAGCGGGCGGCCCCCGCGACCTCCTCGAGCTGCGGCTCGTCGACCTACTCGACGGGCTCGCAGCCGAGGGGCCGATTCCCGCGGGCGGCGCAGCTGCCGCGATCTCGGCCGCGATGGCGGCGAGCCTCGTGGGCATGACGGCTCGTTCCTCGCCGGACTGGCAGGGAGCCGGCGGCGTTCTGGCGCAGGTGCGGGTGGTGCGGACGCGCCTGATGGCCCTTGCCCTCGCGGATTCCGAGGCCTATGCGCGCGTGCTCGATGCACTCGGGCCCGACGGCGACCTGGATCCGGACGAGCGCGACATCCGCCTCGGCTTCGCCCTGGGGCGCGCCGCCGAGTTGCCGCTCGCGATCGCCGAGGCGGCTGCCGACACGGTGGTGCTCGCCGCCTACTCCGCCGAGGAGTGCGTCGGCAGCGTGCGCGGCGACGTCCTCGCCGCAGCGGTGCTCGCGGAGTCGGCGGTCCGCGTGGCCGTCCACCTCGTCGAGATCAACCTGGCCACCGGCGAGCGAGATCCGCGCGTGCTCCAGGCGCGCGCCGTGGCCGCCCATGCTGCGGAGGCCTCCCGCCGCGCACAGGCCCGCGCATGAGCTCGCTGCCCGCGTGGAGCCTGCCGACGGGGGAGCGCGGCAAGATCGAGATCGCACAGGAGTGGCCCGCGGTCGTCACGGCGGAGTGGGCGTACGGAGAGTCGAAGGGGGCGGGGGTCCGCGTCTGCATCCTGGACAGCGGCGTCGACCGCGACCACCCGCTCGTCGGCGCCGTGGAGCAGTCCGTAGCGGTCGTCGCGGCGGCGGACGGGTTCGAGGTCGTCGACGACCCGGAGGGCGATCTCTGCGGGCACGGCACGGCGTGCGCCGGGATCGTGAGGCAGCTGGCCCCCGAGTGCAGCCTGCACAGCGTGCGCGTGCTCGGCGCGGGCTACACGGGGAGCGGCGACGTGCTCCTGGCCGGGCTCCACTGGGCGATCGAACAGGGCTTCGACGTGATCAACATGAGCATCTCGACCACGAAGAGCAAGTTCGCAGCCGTGCTCCACGAGCTCGCCGACAGCGCCTACTTCGGCCGCACCATCCTCGTCGCCTCCGCGCACAACCTGGCGGTCGACAGCTACCCGTGGCGCTTCTCGTCGGTGATCTCCGTCGGCAGCCACGAGGAGGCCGATCCGCGCCTCCTCTACGCCAATCCCGATCCGCCCGTCGAGTTCTTCGCGCGCGGCGTCGACCTCGACGTCGCCTGGCCCGGCGGCGGCACGCTGCGCTGCACGGGCAACAGCTTCGCGACGCCCCACGTCAGCGGCCTCTGCGCGCTCGCCCTGGCGAAGCATCCGCAGCTGGCGCCGTTCCAGGTCAAGCACCTGCTGTACCTCACCGCCGCCAACGTCAGTGGAGCCGACCGATGACCGACCCTTCGCTCGCGGCGGCCGCCGGGATCCTGCCGGACGAGGCGCAGCACCGGGCACTGCTCCAGTCGATCGTCGAGGCCGCGCGCGCCATCTTCTCGGCCCACGCCGCGTCGATCTTCCTGCACGACGAGGAGACGGACGAGCTCGTCTTCGAAGCCGCCGCCGGCGAGCGCTCCGGCGAGGTGCTGGGACTGCGGATCCCGTCGAGCACGGGGATCGCAGGCTGGGTGCTCGTGACGCGGCAGCCGCTCGTCCTGGACGACCTCGCCAACGACCCCCGCTTCGCCCGCGACCTCGCGGAGCGGACCGGCTACGTGCCGAGCGCCCTGATGGCGGTGCCGCTCCTGTACGAGGAGCGCGCGCTCGGCGTGCTCCAGGTGCTCGACCGTCAGGCCGATGCACACGCCGGCCTGGCCGGGATGGAGCTGCTCGGCCTGTTCGCGAACCAGGCAGCGATTGCGCTCGACCTGCTGCGCAGCACGCGTCGTGCTCGCGCGGTGATCGAAGGCGGGGGCGGTGACATCGCCGCCGTTGCCGCGCTCGCTTCGGCGCTCGACGGATTGGACGGCGACCGGCGCGAGGCAGGTGCGACCCTGCTGCAGGCCCTCGAGCAGGTGCTTCGAAAAGAGTGACGCTCGGCAACGCGGGGCCGGGAGGAGCGTCTCCTCCCGGCCCCGCGGCCGCAAGTGCCAAGCTGCTGCCTGCTGCTAGACCGACTCGTTCCGGTGGCGATCCTCGGGCTCGGTGCCCTGATCGGCGCGGCCATGGTCGGCCCGCGCCGCCTCGGACCCGGTCTCGAAGCGATGCGCCTCGACGTCCGGTGTCTCCTCGGTGCTGGAGTCGCCCTCGTCCTTCAGGCTCTCAGCTCTGTCGCGCTCGTGCCTCTCACGATCCGACATGTGCCTCTCCTTCAACTCGGGCGCCTCGGGATCGGGCGCGTTGATCACAAGACGTGCATCGACGCCACGATCTTCCCACCAGTGCTTTCCAATCGCAACAAATGCTGCGAAGGTCTGCCGATGCGGTCGGCGCTGACGAGGATGTCGCAGTCCGCGGGGGCGCTCGCCGCGGTCTTCCGCAACCGTGACCTGCGCCGACTGGAGCTCGCCTGGGTCGGCTCGGTGATCGGCAGCTGGGCCTACCTCGTCGCGCTCGCCGTCTACGCCTACGGGGAGGGCGGCGCGGCAGCCGTCGGGCTCGTCGGGGTGATCCGGCTCTTGCCCTCGGCGTTGGCGGCGCCGTTCGTCGCGGTGGCGGCCGACCGGTTCCCGCGCGAGCGCGTGATGGTCGTGACCGACCTGATCCGGGTCCCGCTGATGGCGGTCGTGGCGCTGACGATCCTCTGGGACGGCCCCGCGGCGATCGTGTATCTCGCGGTCGGCCTGACGAGCGTCGTCGGGACCGCGTTTCGCCCGGCTCAGGCGGCGCTGACGCCCTCGCTCGCGCGCACGCCGGAGGAGCTGAGCGCCGCCAACGTGACGTCGTCCACCGTGGAGAGCATCGGCACGTTCATCGGGCCCGCGCTCGGCGGAATCCTGCTAGCGGCCACGAGCCCGGAGGTCGTCTTCGGTGTCAACGGGCTCACGTTCGTCTGGTCGGCGCTGATGGTGGCCGGGATCCGGCGGGTCGCCCACGAGCCGGCCGAGCCGGCCGAGCGCGGCTCGTTCAGACGGGAGGTCGGTGCCGGCTTCCGCACGTTCGCGGTCGAGCGCGACCTGCGCCTGATCGTGGTCCTGTACGGCGCGCAGACGATCGTCGCCGGGGCGTTCACGGTGCTGATGGTGGTGGCCTCGCTCGAGCTGCTGGACATGGGAGAAGCGGGCTTCGGGTTCCTCAACTCCGCGGTCGGGATCGGCGGGTTCGTCGGCGCCGCGCTGGCGCTCGCGCTCGCGATGCGCGGGCGCCTCGCGACGGACTTTGCGCTCGGGGTAGCCCTCTACGGCGGCCCGCTCGCACTCGTCGTCGTCTGGCAGGAGCCGCTGGCGGCCCTCGTCCTGATGGCGCTCGTGGGCGTCGGCAACACGCTCACCGACGTCGCCGCCCTGACGTTGATGCAACGCGCCGTGCCGGACGAGGTGCTCGCGCGGGCCTTCGGCGCGCTCGAGAGCGTCCTGCTCGGCTGTCTCGGCCTGGGAGCCGTACTGGGGCCTGTGCTCGTCGAGACGGTGGGGATCGAGACCGCGCTCGTCGTCGCCGGCGGCTTCCTGCCCGCGGTCGTCCTGCTCTCGGCGCCTGCGCTCGCGCGCATCGACACGCGCGCTCGGGTCCCGGCGGAGCGGATCGCGCTCGTGGCCGCGCACCCGATCTTCGCGCCGCTGCCCCCGGCCACGATCGAGCATCTCGCCGGCCGGCTGACCCCGGTCTCCGTGAGCGCCGGCGGCGAGATCATTCGGCGCGGCGACCTCGGCGACCACTTCTACCTCGTCGAGTCGGGCGAGGTCGAGGCGCAGCTCGACGACCGCGTCGCCGTGCTCGGGCCCGGCGACGGCTTCGGGGAGATCGCCTTGCTCCGCGACGTCCCGCGCACCGCGACCGTGGTCGCCCGCACCGACGCGCAGCTGCTCGCGCTCGACCGAGACGACTTCCTCGCCGCCGTCACGCGCGATCCCTACAGCCGCAGCGCGGCGGACGACGTCGTCGCCGGACGCCTCGGCTCCTTCAGCCCCGGGGTAGCGCCCACGTAGCCGAACGGACTAGGATCGCTGCCATGTCCTCACCCACCCCAGAGCTGATCGCTCAAGTGCCCCTGTTCGCAGACCTCGACAAGCGTGAGCTCGAGCGCCTGGCGAACTCCTTCCACGACCGCACCTTCAAGGCCGGCGACGCGATCGCGACGGCCGGCACGGGCGGCGTCGGCTTCTTCGTCATCGGCGACGGCGAGGCGACGGTGACCGTGGGCGACCGTGAGGTCGGCAAGCTGAAGAAGGGCGACTACTTCGGCGAGGTGGCCCTGATCGACGAGCAGCACTCCCGCTCGGCGACCGTGACGGCCGACACCGACCTCGTCACCTACGGGCTGACGGTGTGGGAGTTCCGCCCGCTCGTCGAGTCGAGCCCTAGCATCGCCTGGAAGCTGCTGCAGTCGCTCGCGGGCAAGCTGCGCGAGGTCGAAGCCCGCCAGACCACCTCGAGCTAGCGCTCGTCAGGGCAGCGGCTGCGCGTCAGGGCAGCGGCACGCGCGGCAGCGAGACGACGCCGAGCGAGGCGAGCAGCTCCTGCGCCTCCGCGCCGTGCTCGGGCGCTCCCGTGTCCGCGAGCGCGCGCAACGTGCGCGCGACCTCGTAGCGGGCGCCGCGCTCCCGGGCCAGGCGCAGGCTCTCCTCGAAGTGCGGCCGCGCCTCCTCGGGTCGCCGGGCCTGCGCGAGCGCGTAGCCGACGAGCCGCTCGACGAGCGCGTCGGGCGCCTCGGTGAGCACGTCCTGCGCCAGCGCGAGCGCCTCGCGGTGGCTTCCCTCCAGCACGAAGCACTCCGCCTTCCGCGCCTTCGCCTCGTGGACGAACGTGCCCGCGCCGATCTCCTCCAGATGCGCGAGCGCCTCGTCGAAGAGCGCGTGTGCCTCGTCGAAGGCCCCGACCGCCGCCGCTGCCCGGGCGAGGTTCTTCTTCGCCACGCCCGCCCCCAGCATGTACCCGGCGGCGTTGTAGACGCGGAGCGCCTCCCGCAGGAGCTCGACGGCCGGCTCGAGCCGGCCTTGGTCGAGCAGGATCTCGGCGACGTTGTTCGACGAGTTCGCGGCACGGATGGGGTCGCCGGCCGCGTGCTCCTCCTCGACGCTCTGCTCGTAGTACGTCATCGCCTCGTCCCAGCGGCCGGCGAAGTACGCGCTGACGCCGAGATTGTTGAGCACGATCGCCTTGCCGACCCGGTCTCCGAGCTCCTCGTAAATGGGGAGCGCGAGCTCGAACCAGCGCGTCTCGGTGCCGCCGAGCTCTCGATGGGCCGTGTTCAGGACCCGGTAGGCGTGGGCGAGGCCGGGCCGGTCGTCTGCGTCCTGCGCGTGCTCGGCCGCCCGCTCCGCCCAGCCCAGGCACTCCTCGAAGTGCCCCTGCCGGAAGAGCACGGTTGCGTATTCGAGCTCGAGCTCGACCCGGTCCGAGGCCGGGGCGCCGCCGCCGGCCGGAAAGTCGAGCAACTCCAGTGCCCGGCGGTAGAGCTCGAGCGCGCCGTCGTAGCCGCCGTGGCGCTCGTGCAGGACACCCTCCTTGCGCAGCAGCCGAGCCGACGCGACGACGTCGTCGCCGACGAGCGCGCGGGCGCGGCCGTAGGCCTCGCTCGCCTCGTCGTAGCGAGCGGCGAGCTCGCAGACGTCTCCGAGCGACTCGGCGACGGCCGACACCTCCACCGGGTCGGCCCCGTCGAGGTCGTCGGCCGCGCTCAGGGCGCGCTCGTAGAACTCGGCCGCATCGACGTTCGACCACAGCCCCTGGGCACGCCGGCCCGCGGCGACCGAGTAGCGCCAGGCCTTCTCGGGCTCGCGGCCCTCGAGGAAGTGGAGCGAGAGCAGCCCCGCCGCCTCGTCGGTTCGCTCGCCCGCGCGGCGCTCGAGCGCCGCGCCGACGCGCGCATGCACGTCGTGTCGACGCTGGAAGGACAGTCCTTCGTAGGCTGCGGCGCGGAAGAGGTCGTGGCGGAACCGGAGCGTGTCCTCGCCGCGCCACTCGACAAACTCGCCGAGACGGTGCCAGCGCTCGATCTCGCCGACGTCGCCGAGCTCGTCGCCGAGCAGCTCCCGCATCAGCTCGAGGTCGAAGCGCGGGCCGACCACGGCGGCGACGCGGAGGAGCAGCCGGTCCTCGGGGTCGAGCGTGTCGATGCGCTCGGTCATCAGGCGCTCGACCGTCTCGGGCAGCTCGCCGGCTGCGCCGCGGCGGATCGCAGCGACGAGCTCACGAACGAACAGCGGATTGCCGCCTGCGCGCGCAACCAGCGATTCGAGCTCGTCCTCGGACAGCGACAGCTCGTTGTCGACGATCCGGGCGAGCGACGCAGTCAGCTCCGGCGCGAGTGGCTCGAGCGCGATCACGAGCCCTTCCGCGCCGCCCTCCTCGACGAAGGACGCGCCACGTGGGCGGCGAGTCACGCAGATCAGCCACGGGCGCGGAGACGGTCTCAGCGCGAGGTGCAGCAGCAGCTCACGTGAGGCGTCGTCAAGCCAGTGGGTGTCCTCGAAGACGAGCAGGGTCGGCATCATCAGGATGCGCACGAGGAATTGCTCGACCGCCTCGTGCAGCCGCTGTCGCCGCATCGACGCCGCGAGTGCATCGGTCTCGGGCGTCGGTTCGACCTCCGCGTCGAACGCGACACCGAGCAGCGGCAACCACGGCAGCTGATCCGGCATCACCCCCTGCACCCACGCAGTGAGCTGCTGGCCGGCGTCGTCTCGGGCGGCGGTCGGCAGGATCCCCGCCAGCTGCCGCAGCAGCGGGCGGAAGACGAAGTACGGCGCCGCCGTCGCATAGGCCTCCGAGCGCGCCACGAGCTGCGTGAAGCCCAGCGAGAGCGCGGTCAGCTCGTCGATCAACCGCGTCTTGCCGATTCCCGGCTCGCCGACGAGCTCGATCAGGCGGCTCTGGCGCTGGCGTGCCGAGTCGACCGCCTCGCGCAGCGCAGTGAGCTCCGATTCGCGGCCGATGAGCGGCAGGCGCTCCGGCAGCTGCTCCTCGCGGAGGCCGACGACGGCGCCGACGCTGTACGCGGTGACGGCACGCTCCTTGCCTTTCATCAGGAACGGCTGAGAGCTCGTCTCGAAGCGGGTGCGGGCCCGCTCGAGCACGTCCCCGGTGGCGAGGATCTGGCCCGGCTGAGCACGTCCTGCGAGGCGGGCGGCGAGATTGACCGTGTCGCCCATCACGGCGTAGGTGCGCCGGCGCTCGGCGCCGATCTCGCCCGCGAAGACGTGGCCGCGGTTGACCCCGGCGCGCAGCGTGAGGCCGCACTCCTCGTCGAGGATCGCGCGGAGCGCCAGCAGCATCCTCTCCTCGTCGCCTCCAGGCGTCGCCGGCGCCCCCGCCGTGAGATAGACCTTGCCCCCGTCGAGGTCGATGTCCGACTCGAGCCAGGTGATCCCGAGCCCGTCGACCGTCCCGTCGACGATGTCGCCGAGGCGTGTGATCCGCTCGCCGAGCCCGTCGATGCCCTCCCGAGCGAGCAGCTCGTCGGCGCCCGTGAACTTCACGAAGGCGACCGTCGCCTGCCGGTGCTCGGCCTCGGCCGCCCCGGAGGCCAGCACGGGTCGTAGCGGAAGCGGGACGAACTCGACGAGGTCGGCGTCCGTGGCCGGCTCGTCGGGGGCGCCGGGCTCGTCCGGCACCCCGTTGTGGAGGCCGGGCTTCAGCAGCACCGCGCCGTCGCGCGCGGCCCCGAGCCAGCCCGGGTCGAGCGCGTGCGCGGTCGCAGCGCTGACGAGGATCTCCCGGGAGCTCGCCGCGTCCTCGAGCCGCAGCGTCCCCGTCGCGGCCGGCCCGGCGATCACGAGCTCGCGGTGCGAGCGGCCGGAGAGGAAGAAGTGGCACGGGCCGGAGTGGATGCCGACCGCCATCGTCAGCTCGACGGCGCCGACCGAGCTGCGCGTGCGGCCCGTCTCTTCGATCAACCACTGCATCTCGCCCGCGGCGATGCAGGCGCGGAGGGCGTGGTCGTCGTCCTCGAAGAAGATCAGGAGCGCGTCGCCGCGGAACTTGAGCACGTCGCCGCCGCGGCGCCCTGCGATCCCGATCAGCCCCTCGTAGACGCCGCTGATCAGGAGGATCAGCTCCTCGGCGCCGGCGCGGCCCTTGGCGGCCAGCCGCTCCGAGAGCGCGGTGAAGCCGGCCAGGTCGACGGAGACGAGCGTGCCGTCCACCTCGATCGCGTCGACCCCTCCGCGCACGTCGTTCCACGTGCGCACGAGGCGCGGGACGTACGGCTCGAGGCCCGGCTGCGTCAGCGTCTGCGTCACCGAGCTACCCATTGTTGCGCACGAAAGCGACGAAATCTCTAGGAAATCCCGGCGGAGAGGAGTAGGGTCGGCGGCAACGGGAGGAGGGGCCAGGATCTGCGGCAGGCTCGACAAATTGAGGGCTTCGCTACGCCGTCACACCTGGACGGTGGCTGCGCTCGGCTTGATGGCGGTTGCCCTGGCCGCTGCCGTCGTCGTGCCGTCGGGCTCGGCCGTCGTGAACCCGAACTGCCACGTCACGCAGGCGCAATCGATCGACGGCTCGACGCCCTCGCAGATCACCTTCGTGAACGAGAGCGGCACGGAGGTGGACATCTACTGGCTCGACTACGAGGGTGACCGCATCCACTATGCGACGCTGCAGGACGGCGCCGGCTACTCGCAGCCCACCTGGCTCACACATCCGTGGGTCGCCGTGGACAAGGCGGGCAACTGCCTCGGCTACGTGCTCTCCGAGGCGCTCGACCAGAGCTACACGATCCAGCCGCTCGAGCTGCCGGGCAACGGCCGGATCTTCTTCCTCCGCTCGACGAGCCTTCCCGACCAGAACCACGACATCTACTCCGTTCGCCCGGTCGGCAGCGGTCTGCAGGGCGTCGTCACCGATCCGTCTGCCGACCAGCTGGTTGCGGTCTCGCCTGACGGCTCCCGCACCGTGTTCGCCTCCAAGGACGTCGCGGACCCGGCCAGCGCCTTCGAGCTGTACCTCGATGGGCCGGATGGGCGCGTTCAGCTGACGAACAACGACCGCTACGACGGCGCACCTGCCTGGTCTCCCGACGGACGCTTGATCGCCTTCGAGAGTGACCGAGTCGTCGGTTTCAACGGGATCTACGTCATGGACGTCGCCACGCGCGCAGTCACCACGATCTTCCGGGGCGAGCACCCCGCCGGCGCGCCATCCTTCTCCCCCAACGGAGACGAGCTGACATTCCAGTACTGCCCAGCGGGCCAGCCCTGCCAGATCTTCACGAAGCGTGTCGACCTGACCGGCGACCTGCGGGTCCTCACCAGCGGACCGCAGAGCGACACCGACCCCGACTGGGGAGTGCGCGGGAAGATCGTCTTCGTCCGGGCCGGCGCCGGCGACCAGCACGAGCTGTGGACGGTCGACCCGGTGACCGCGGAGCCGGTCGCCACCCCGCTGACGGCGGACGGCGCGTACAACGCCGATCCCGCCTGGTCGCCCGACGGGTCTCGCGTCGCCTACGTCACGACGCGGTTCGGCAACAGCAACTTCGACCTCGCCACGATCAGCGCCGACGGCGGCGATCCCACGCAGGTCGTCGCGGGCGCGCGCAACGGCTTCCCCGACTGGCAGCCGGTGCCGGCGATCTCCGCGCCGGTCGCCGGGACGACGGTCGTGGGCACGGTCGCCGTCAGCGCCTCCGGGGGCGACGTGCACGCGATCATCCAGATGCAGTTCTCCTACACGGACGACGCCGGCACGCACGCGCTCGGAACCGACTCCGAGGCTCCCTACGAGGCGAGCTTCGAGGCCGGCGACGTCGTCGGAGACGGCGCGATCGTCACCGCGCGTGCGCTCGAGGAGGGTGGGGCGTCCTATGTGAACTCGATCGAGGTCGACCTCGACCGGACGCCGCCGGTGACCGAGATCGCGGGTGGCCCCGGCGAGTCGACGACCGACACGGTCGCCTCCTTTACGGTCGGCTCGAACGAGGAAGGCTCGACGTTCGCCTGCACGCTCGACGGCGAGCTGGTGGACGGCTGCGAGGGCACCGAGTTCTTCTCGGAGCTCGGGCTCGGCGAGCACACCTTCACGGCGCAGGCGACCGACCCGTCCGGCAACACGGACGCGACCCCGGAAGTGCGCACCTGGACGATCCTGGCCGCGCCCGCCCCGGATGTGACCGGCGAGACGTTCATCGCCAGCCTGTCCGCTGCGGGGATCCAGGTGAACGGCGGCGCGAGCGTCTTCCCGTCCCTGAGCGACGACGGGAACCTCGTCGGCTTCGAGTCCGCGGCGCTGAACCTCACCCCGATCGGGAGCCTCGAGCTCGTCCAGGCCTATGCGCGCGACCGCGCGGCCGGCACCACGACGTTGCTCAGCTCGAGCATCCCGAACCCGGACGGCGTCCAGCCCGGCAACGCGAACAGCGGCTGGGTTCAGGTCGCGGGCGGCGGCGGCTTCGCCGCGTTCCAGTCGCTCGCCTCGAACCTCGCGTGCGTCGGCGAGAGCTGCGTCCCCGGGACGGGTACCTGGCACGTTTACCGGCGCAGCCTCGACGCGGGCTCCACGCAGCTCGTCGATGCGGTCGGCGCGTCGATCGCAAACGGCTCGAGCCAGCACCCCTCGATCTCCGCCGCAGGCAACGCCGTCGCGTTCGACACTGTCGCGACCAACCTCCTGGCCGAGGGCGAGGACTCGAACGGCGTGTCCGACGTCTACGTGCGCGAGCTGGGCAGCGCCGGCCCGGAGCGGGTCAGCGTCTCGAGCGCCGGCGTCCAGGCGAACGGGCCGAGCTTTTATCCCGCGCTGAGCGGCAACGGGCGCTTCGTCGCCTTCGCCTCGGCCGCGAGCAACCTCGTCGAGAACGACACAAACGGAGCGACAGACGTGTTCGTGCACGACCGCGAGACCGGCGAGACGACGCGCGTCAGCATCTCCTCCGCGGGGGCTCAGGGCGACGCGGACAGCTCGCCGGCGTGGCCGCCCTCGCTCAGTGCCGACGGAAGCAGGATCGCCTTCCTCTCGAACGCCGAGAACCTCGCGCCGGGCATTCCGGCCGATTCGAACGGCCACGTCTTCGTGCGCGACCTCGCGGCCGCGACGACCGAGATCGCAGACCTGAGCGGGACGGGTGAGCGCGGGAACGCGCAGGCCTCGGCGCCTGCGCTCAGCGACGACGGCCTGATCGTCTCGTTCACCTCGGCCGCGTCCAACCTGAGCCCGCTGACCGACGCGGGCGGGATCCACGTCTACGCCCGCGACCTCGCGGGCGGTACCACGCGCGTCGTCGACCTGACTCCGGCCGGCGTCGCCGGGAACGGCTCCAGCCACAACGGGCTGCTGTCCGCCCTCAGCGCCGACGGCCGCCATGTGACGTTCTCCTCTGCGGCGGACGACCTGCTGGGGCCTGAGGAGGACACGAACGCGGCCATCGACGTCTTCGTGCGCGACCTCAGCCCGGCGGCCACGCCGACGGGGATCACCGCCGCGCTGACCACCGATGCGGACTCGACCGAGGCCGGCGCCAGTCAGCTGCCGATCGACAACTTCCCGCTCTCGATCCTCCAGCCGGCTCCCGCATCCGCCGTCGCCCCGGCGCCGATCGACAACTTCCCGATCGACAACTTCCCCATTGACAACTTTCCGATCGACAACTTCCCGATCGACAACTTCCCGATCGACAACTTCCCGATCGACAACTTCCCCATCGACAACTTCCCGATCGACAACTTCCCGTTCGATGCGCCGACGGTCGCCTCCGAGCTCGACGACGTGCCGCTCTCGACGATCGGGATCACGTATCCCGGTGGCTGGCCGAAGGTGCTCGAGGGCTCGCGGTACGCCGGTGTGCCTCCGCAAAGCGTCTCGCTGGCGCAGCTCGTGCTCGCCACGCCGCCCTCGCCGGCGCTCACGCCGGGCAGCAGCACGCCGCAGCTCCTGTTCGAGCAGCTGGACTTCGGCAGCTCGAAGCTGCGGCGGCTCGGCTTCGAGGCGCTCGCCGTCGGCGCGATCCCGCTCTCGCAGATCAACCCGCTGGGCGGGGGAGACGCGCTGACCGACTGGTGCGCCGCCCTGAGCGGCCCGCCCGTCAACTGCACGCCCGCCAACCGGGCGCAGACGATCGGCTCGCAGACCGTGCTCGGGGCGGCGCTCACCGGCGCGCCGATCGACAACTTCCCGATCGACAACTTCCCGATCGACAACTTCCCGATCGACAACTTCCCGATCGACAACATGCCGATCGACAACTTCCCCATCGACAACATGCCGTTGTCGGTGTCGCCGATCGACAACTTCCCGATCGACAACTTCGACCTCGCAGCCTCCGGCTTCGGCGAGCTGTCGCTGCGCCGGATCCTGGCCACCTCGTCGCCGCTCGGCTCGATTCCCGTCGCCGGGCTGCGCAACCCGGCCGACGTCCTGACCGTGACGACCGAGGCGACGCTCGGCGCTGCCTTCGCGGCCGGGCACATCAAGGAGACGGCCACGCTCTCGCACCTCGCCGGTTCGCTCGGCGGCTTCACGCTCGGCGACCTGATCTTCTACGGCGAGCCGCCGCTGACCGTCGGCGACCTGCTCGAGGGCCTGCCGACGCCCTCCGGGCTCACGTTCAACGACCTGCTCGCACTCTTCATCACGCGCGCCGGCGTCGCCTGGGAGACGCTCTCCGCGGACGTGCTCGGCAGCTTCGGGACGAACGGCGGGCTGACGTGGCACGCAGCGTTCACGCTCGCGGGAGACGAGGGCAGCGCGGGCGAGGCCACGGTGGCCGTCACGTTGCCGAAGGGGTGGCGCTACGCCGCGGGCACCTCAGCGCTCGTCGCCGGCGGCTCCACGGCCCCGCTACCGGACCCGAGCGTCTCGACGGACGGCCGCACCCTGACGTGGACGGTCGCGGACGTCGCCTTCGGCGTGGAGCACCGGCTCGACTTCGACGCTCTCCCCGGCATCGATCTCGGGCCGACGAGCGCGTCGCTGTCCGTCACCGCCGCGGGCACCGAGCTCGAGGCGGCCGACACCCACGACGTCGTCGTGCGCACCGTCTTCGAGCCGAACGACGATCCGGCGACCGCGCCGATCGTCGAGCCCGACGTCGAGGTCGATCTCTCCTACCTCGACCAGGAGGGCGATACCGACTTCTACCGCATCCCGACCCCGCCGGCCGGTACCCGGCTGACCGTGCGGATGACGAACCTGGCCGCGGACTACGACCTGACGCTCTATGCCCCGGCGACGGTGCCGCCGCTCGTCAACACGGGCACCGTCGGCGTCCCGTTGCAGAACGCCCCGATCCCGGACGACGGGATCGGCCTGACCGATCTCGGCCGCCAGCTCGAGCCGGGAGGGCTGCAGGACATCTCGACGGTCGATCTGCCGATCGCCGGCCAGTCGATCTTCCGCGGCAACGATCCCGAAGACGTCTCGGCGATCTCGCTCGGCGGGGGCGGCTACTACGTCCTGCAGGTGTCGGGCTACAACGACGCGAGCTCGCCGCGGCCCTACACCCTGCGCGTGACGACCACCCCACCGCCGACCGTCGGGCCGTGCGCGCCGCGCAGCTTCCCGTTCCCGACCCAGGGCACGGCGGGTGCGCAGGTCGCGATCCCGGCGAACGTGAACACGCTCTTCCTCGTCAACAGGCTCCGGCTCGGCCGGACGTACGGCACCGGCCCCGCGAACGACGTGCTCGCCTCGCTCGCGAACGTCGCCGGCCGGAACGCGCTCGGCGTCGCCGGCGCCGTCGTCCCCGTCGAGGCCTACGGGAGCAACGCCGCGCTCTACACCGCCTGGGACGCGAACCCGTGCGCACCCGAGCTCGCGAACGCGGTCGCGAGCGGGATCGCCGCCACCGTGAACGCGATCCGCCTGACCCGCCCGTCGCTGAAGTACATCGTCTTCGTGGGCGGCGACGACCAGATCCCGTTCTTCCGTGTCCCGGACCTGACGCTGATCGCCAACGAGAGCGGCAACGCCTCGACGTTCACCGGCAACCAGTACTCGGGCGCCTTCATTCGCGAGAACCTGCTCTCGGACGACCCGTACCTCGACACCGACCCGATCCAGGTCGGCGCCCGGCAGGTCTTCGTGCCCGATCTCGCGGGCGGCCGGCTGGTGGAGAGCCCGGGCCAGATCATCGGCCAGCTGAACGAGTTCGTCGCCGCGAGCGGGATCCTGGCGCGCAACTCGGCCTTCAGCTCCGGCTACGACTTCGCGAGCGACGGTACCGCCGCCGCGTCCTCGGAGCTCTCGGGAATCGTCGGCGCCGCCAATACGCGCACGCTCATCGACGACACCTGGAACCGCGTCGGGCTCCTGGGCGCGCTCTTCCCGACGACCGGCGCGTCCGGGATCAACCAGCTGAACGGCCACTACGACCACCACAGCGCGCTGCCGGCAGCCGGGAACACGACGGGGGACACCTCCGACCTGTTCACGACTGCCGACCTCGATGCCCGTCCCGGCTCGATGCCGCGGCGGATCGTCTTCACGATCGGCTGCCACGCAGGACTCCCCGTCGCGAACGTGATCGTGGGCGAGACGAGCCCGATCAAGCGCGACTGGGCCGAGGCGTACGGCGAGCAGCGCAGCGCCTTCGCGGCGAACACCGGCTTCGGGCTCGGCTCGACCGATTCCATCGCCTGGTCGGAGCAGCTGATGGCTGAGCTCGCGGGGAACCTGAACGGCTCGCTCACGATCGGCGAGGCGCTCGCGCAGGCGAAGGCCGACTACTTCCTCGGCCGGGCAAGCTTCAGCGCCTACGAGCAGAAGACGACCCTCCAGGCGACGCTCTACGGACTGCCGTTCTTCGGTGTCGGCTCAGCGCCGCCCCCCGTCGGCTCGCCGCCGCCACCGCAGCCGCCCGCACCGACGACCATTCCCGGTGCGACGAGCGCAACCGCTCCGAACCAGGGCCCGATCACGCTGGATCCCGTCAGCCAGCTCCGCTCGGGCGAGTTCGCGGTCGTGCCCGCTTTCACGCGCGAGAACCGAGAGTTCGGCGACTTCTGGACGAACGCGGGCCAGGTCACGGGCGTCCACTACCGGCCGCTCGTCTCGACGCTCGCCCTGCCGGCGACGAGGACCGGCGAGCGCGCGCACTCGGCCCTGGTCGAGTCGCTGGTCTCGCAGGACGACTCGCCGTGGGATCCGTCGCTCCTGATGCCGACGACGGACTCGACGGCGCTCTCGCCCGAGCCGACGTTCACCGACATCGGCTTCCCGAGCGGCATTCCGACGATGGCGACTGCGAGGAGCGTCACGGGCACCCGCTCGCAGCTCAACCTCGCGACGAGCCAGTACTTCACCGACGACACGCCCGGCAGCGAGGGAGCGAGCGTCATGCGTCGCTGGACACAGATCCGCGGCCGCGTCTTCTACAACGCGAGCACCGACTACGAGCCGCCGACGATCGTGTCGAGCGAGGCGACCCGATTCGGGACGAACGTCGGCTTCGAGGTGTCCGCCTGCACGGCCGTGCGGGTCTTCATCCTCTTCGACGACCTCGGCGACACCGCCGGTACCCAGGACACCTGGGTCGGCGTCGACCTGCTGCCAGACGCGCCGGGGAGCTGCCGCTGGACCGGCGGCGCGCCGGTGATCGGTCCGAACGTGCAGTACATCGTGCAGGCATGCGACGCCGACGGGAACTGCGCGATGAGCACGAACAAGGCGCACTACTTCCAGGCGCAGCCGGAGCCGGCCGACCCGCCGAACGGGATCACGATCGAGCTCACGGGCACGCAGGCGCCGGGGCTGCCCGACTACTTCTCCGGCCCCGTCACCGTCGACGTCACGCCGACGGACGGCGCCGCGGTGACGATCGACGGCTTGACGCCTGCCTCGCTGCCCGCGTCGGTCACCCGCGACGGGTTGCACGTGGTCGAGGTCGACACGGCGGCCGGCGAGCACGCGGAGAAGCGCTTCGTGATCGACGCGACGGCGCCTCAGGTCCTGATCACCTCACCGGCGCCCAACGCCACATTCACGCTCGGCCAGAGCGTCGCAGCAGCGTTCAGGTGCCTCGACTCCGGTTCCGGCGTCAAGTCGTGCATCGGGTCGACCGCGAACGGCAGCCCGCTCCCGACCGGAACGGTCGGCGAGAAGACGCTCACGGTGACGGCGACCGACATCGTCGGCCACACGACGACCGCGACCCGAACCTATCGCGTCGTGTGGCCGTTCACGGGCTTCTTCGAGCCCGTCGACAATCCCCCGATCGTCAATGTCGTCAAGGCGGGCAGCTCCGTGCCGATCAAGTTCAGCCTCGGAGGAAATCGGGGCCTCAACATCTTCGCGCCGGGGAGCCCGGCCTCCGTCGGCGTCAACTGCAGCTCCAGCCAGCCGGACGACTCGCTCGAGGAGATCGACTCCCCCGCGGCGAACGGCCTCAGCTACGACGCAGCCTCGCAGCGGTACCACTACGTCTGGAAGACGAACAAGGCCTGGGTGGGCACGTGCCGGCAGCTCATCGTCACCCTCGTGGACGGCTCGACCCACGTCGCGAGCTTCAAGTTCAAGTAGCCCTCGGCTCTTGACTTCCAGCCACGCTTCTCCTTTGATCGTGGCACTGATGTCGGTGGAAAGCGATACGGGCGGCAAGCCGGGCCCGCGCGGATGAGCGCGGCCGAGGCCAGCAGCCTGCACGACGGAACGCAAGCCGGGGCTCGTCCCGGGTCGGCCGTCCGGCTCGAGGGCGTGCGGAAGAGCTTCGGCGACAACCTCGTGCTCGACGGGATCGACCTGGAGGTCGCCGCGGGCGAGGCGCTCGTGATCATCGGCCGGAGCGGCAGCGGCAAGAGCACGCTGCTGCGCTGCACGAACCTGCTCGAGCCGATCGATTCCGGCCGCATCTTCCTCGAGGGCGACGAGATCACTCGCAAGGGCGCCGACGTCTCGGCTGTGCGCCAGCGCATCGGCATGGTCTTCCAGCAGTTCAACCTCTTCCCGCACCTGAGTGCGATCGACAACGTCACGCTCGCGGCGCGCAAGATCCGGAAGGTGCCGCGGTCGGAGGCCGAGAAGCGGGCGCTCGCGCTGCTCGACTCGGTTGGCCTCGTCGAGAAGGCGCGGCAGCATCCCCATCAGCTCTCCGGCGGCCAGCAGCAGCGGGTGGCGATCGCGCGCGCGCTGATGATGAACCCGCACGTGATGCTCTTCGACGAGGTCACCTCGGCGCTCGATCCCGAGCTCGTCGGAGAAGTGCTGATCGTGATGCGGGACCTCGCCCGCACCGGGATGACGATGCTCGTCGTCACGCACGAGATGCAATTCGCCCGTGAGGTCGGCGACAGGCTCGTGTTCATGGACGAGGGACGGATCGTCGAAGAGGGGCGGCCGACCGACGTGCTCGACAACCCGCGGGACGAGCGCACGCGGCGGTTCCTGCGCCGCACGCTCCAGCTCGCGGACTCGCTGGACGAACTGCAAATCAACGAAGAAGGAGTGGCTGAATGAAGAGGATCTTGCTGGCCACGGCCGGGGTCGCCCTCATCGCGGTGGGTACCGCGACGCTAGGCTTCGCCCAGCCGACGAGCTCGACCGGCCCGACCCGGGCGGAGGCGACGGCGCCCAAGCTGCCGCCGCTGCCCGCGGAGGTGAAGCAGCGCCAGCGCTGGGTCGTCGGGGTCAAGTGCGACGCGCCGCCGTTCGGGTACATCAACGTGCAGGGCAAGAACGCCGGCTTCGACGTCGAGATCGCCCGCTGGTTCGCCCGCTACGCGTTCGGCCGTGCACAGCGCGTGTCGTTCGTGTGCGCCCCGACGCCGGCCCGCGAGCCGTTGCTGACGACGAACCGCGTCGACCTCGTCATCTCGACATTCACCTACACCGCCGCCCGGGATACGAGGATCGACTTCTCGCGGGCGTACTACAAAGCTACGGGCCGGCTGCTCGTCAAGAACGACTCGCCGGTGCAGTCGCTCTCGAACCTCGCTGGCCGCAAGGTGGCGACGACGAGCGGCTCGATCTACGACACATGGCTGAAGCGCTGCTTTACGCAGACCGAGGCGGTCGTGACGGACAGCTTCACGAACGCGCTGCTCGCCTTCAACCAGGGCCGGGCGGATGCGCTGATGTGGGACGACACCGTGCTCGTCGGCGTCGCGGCGGCGGACCAGACCGCGAAGCTGACCGAGGACACCTTCCTCGCGCTGCCGTACGGGATCGGGATCAAGCAGGGCAACGCCGCGATGAAGCGCTGGGTCGACTCGCGGCTGAACCTGATGAAGAAGAAGGACCTGTTTCTGCCCATCCTCCGCAACAACGTGCCGGCCCGCTTCGTGAACGGCTTCTCGAAGAACATCCTGCGACCGAACGTCAACTTCGGATACGCGCCGGCCAGTGCGCCTGCCGCGGAGACCGTTTGCAACTAGTTTCAATCCGCATGACTACGAGAAGCGGCCGCGCACGCGCGGCCGCTTCTCTGTCGCTTTGATGCTGCTGGCCACGTACGACCTCTGGGCCTTCGTCTCGGAGTACCGGGCCGAGCTCGTCGACGGCCTCCAGAACACACTGAAGGTGTCGGCCTACGGGATCGCAGGCTCGTTCGTGATCGGCCTCGTGCTCGGCGCGGCGCGCGCACACCGGATCCCCGTCGTCAGCCAGTTCACGGCGGTCTACGTGGAGGTGATCCGGAACACGCCGATCCTCGTCCAGATCTTCATGATCTTCTACGCGCTGCCCCAGTTCGGGATCGTCTTCGACCAGTTCACGGTCGCCTGGCTCTCGGTGATGATCTGGGGCGGGGCGTTCAACAGCGAGAACTTCCGGGCCGGCTTCGAGGCTGTTCCGTACCGCTTCCGCGAGGCCGGCGACGCGCTCGGCTTCGGCCGGCTCGCGACCTTCCGCAACGTGACGCTGCCGATCGGCGGCCGCATTGCGCTGCCGTCGTCGATCAACACCTACATCTCGGTGCTGAAGAACACCTCGTTGATGTACGTGATCGGCTATCCGGAGCTGACGACGACGGCGCTCAACATCAGCAACCTGACGCTGCAGACGACCGAGGCGCTGACGGTGCTGGCGGTCGTCTACCTCGCGCTCGTGTGGACGCTGTCGGCGCTGATTCGCCTGTTGGAGTCGCACCTCGCCCTCCCGGAGACCCGATGATCGACCTGCCCGACTGGGTCGAGCCGGTCGCCCGCTACATCGTCTTCGAGGGCCTCCCGGGGACGCTGAAAGTCTCCGCGATCGCCGTCGTCGGCAGCGCGGTCATCGGGCTCGTTTTCGGGACGCTGATGACGATCCACTTCCGGCCGCTGCAGGCGCTGATCCGGCTCTACATCGAGGTCTTCCGCGGCCTGCCGATCCTCGTCACCGTCTTCATTGTCTACTTCGGGCTGCCGTCGGTCTCGCCGCGGCTCCAGTTCGACGACCCACTGCTGGCCGCGGCGATCGCGCTCGTCCTCTGGGGGAGCGCGCAGGTGGCCGAGGCGACCCGCGGCGCCGTCCAGTCGATCCCGCGCGAGCAGCACGAGGCGGCGTCGGCGCTCGGCTTCGGCTGGGTGCGGCGGCACTCCTGGGTGATCCTGCCGCAGGCGCTGCGCCGGCTGCTGCCCCCGTTCGTGAGCCTGCTCGTGAACATCATCCAGAACTCGACGCTGGCGCAGGTGATCGGCGGGCTCGAGCTGCTGGAGGCGGCGGAGCGCCAGAACGAGCGGCTGACCGCGATCCCGCCGATCGGCCTGGGCGAGATCCACGCGTTCGAGATCTTCGGCGCCGTCGCGATCATGTTCTTCCTGATCTCCTTCCCGCTCACGCGCCTGGCCGCGATGCTGGAGAAACGGCTCATCTAGCGGGCAGGCAGCGTGGACGTGACGGACGAGATCGAGCTCGGCGGCCGCCTCCTCGCGATCACCCACCCACCCGACGCGACGGAGCTGATCGACGAGGCGGCCTTCGATCAAGAGGAGTTCCTGCCCTACTGGGCCGAGCTGTGGCCGAGCTCGATCGCGCTCGCGCGGGCGGTGACGGCGCTCCCGCTGGCCGGGCTCGCGGTGGTGGAGCTCGGCTGCGGGCTCGCTCTGCCGAGCATCGCCGCCGCGCTGGGCGGCGCCCGGGCCCTCGCGACCGACTGGTCGTCCGAGGCGCTCGCCTATGCGGAGCGCAACGCGCGCGACAACGGGGCCGAGCTGGAGACGGCCCGCGTCGCGTGGGCGAATCCGAACGCGCTCGTGGCGCGCGCCCCCTTCGACCTCGTGCTTGCGGCCGACGTCCTCTACGAGGCGCGCAACGCCCCCCAGCTGAGCGAGCTGCTCCCGCGGCTCGGCAGCGAGGTGCGGCTCGCCGATCCGGGCCGGCCGGCGCTGCAAAAGTTCCTCGCCGGAGCCGGGAACGACTGGCTCGTGGAGCGGACTCCCACGGAGGAGTTGAGTCACGGGGGCCTGTATCGCCTGACGCGGCGCGTAGGCTAGGGGCATGACGCTGCGCGACCGCGTTCCCGCACCGTTGCGCCGGCGCGGCGTCGTCGTCGCGGTGCAACTCGTACTCGTCGCGGTGCTGTTCGGCATCCTCGCCTGGGCGTTCCAGGACGTGTGGGCCGAAGCGGCCCCGCTCCTGCGGCACGCCGACCCCGTCGAGGTCGGGATCGCCCTCGTCGTCCTGGCCGCGTACTACCTCGTGTTCGTGCTGGGCTGGATGCGGATCCTCGCCGCCTACGGGATCCACCTCCGGTACACGGTCGCGCTCCAGGCGGAGATGCTCTCGATGCTCGCGAAGTACATCCCGGGCGGGTTCTGGACGCCTGCTGCCCGCGTCGTCGCGCTGCGCCGCTTCGGGGTGAAGGAGACGCCCGTGGTGCTGGCGTCGATCATGCTCGAGGCCGGGCTCTCGGCGATCGCGGGCGTGGGCGTGTTCGTGTTCGGGCTCGCGTTCGTCGGCGGCGCGGACGCGCCGCTGCTGCCGCTCGGCCTCTTCGCGATCGTGCTGGGTGTCCTGCTCTGGCCTCCGGTCTTCCGTACCGTCGCGAGCTGGCTGCTGCGACCCTTCGGCGCGAAGGACGTCGAGCCGCTGCCGTCACGCACTGCGTTCGAGCTGCTCGGCTTCTATGCGCTCACGTGGCCGCTCGGGGGGCTGTCGCTCTTCTTCCTCCTCCGGTCGGTCGGCGGCGACCCGCCGATCTCCTCGATCCCGTATCTCGGCGGCGCCAGCGCGGTGGGCGCGATCGTGGCAGTGCTGGCGGTCTTCGCCCCCTCGGGGCTCGGTGTGCGCGAGGCGTCCGTGTACGGCCTGCTGCTCGCGGTCGTGTCGGAGGGCGTCGCGCTCGGTGCGATCGTCCTCAACCGGCTCGCGATCACGCTGGTCGAGGCGTTTCTGCTCCTCGTCGGCCTCCTGTTGCTCCGGAGCACGCCGCGCGAGATGGCGGCGGAGCTCGACGCCGAGCGCAAGGACCTCGTCGCCCAGGGAAATTAGCCCAGGGCGACGAGCCCAGGGAAACGAGCCTGCGCTAGTTCAGCGACGGGTCGGGCGGCAGCGACGAGAGCAGCGCGAGCGGGCCGCCCTGGCGGCGGAGGACAGAGCTCCACAGCTCGTCCGGGTCCTCGCTGAAGACGTCGTCCGGCTCGGCGGGGACGACGATCCACGACTCCTCGTCGAGCTCGGCCTCGATCTGGCCCGGCGACCAGCCGGCGTAGCCGACGAAGATCCGCCCCCGCAGGGCCGGAACCTCGGGATCCCGGACGAACGCGACGGCTCCGACCACGAGCTCCACCGTCTCGTCGGGCTCCTCGACCTCCGCGAGCGCGAGCAGCGAGTCGACCGCCACCGGCCCGCCCACGAACACGGGCTCCTCGTCTCCCGCGAGCGACACGAGCTCCGGGATCGCCTCCGCGACGGCCGTCTCGGAGGGCCGGTTGAGCACCACTCCCATCGCGCCCGCATCGCCATGCTCGGCGACGAGGACGACCGTGCGGCGGAAGTTCGGATCGAGGAGCGCCGGCGTCGCCACGAGCAGGCTTCCCTTGAGCGAATCTCCGTTCATGTCCGGAAAGGTACTTGCCCCGCCGACGTTTCGGCCGGCGGTCTCGCGGTAGGGGACTGAGGTCAGCCACGAAGGAGGAACGGAATGCGGAAGCTGGGATTGCTCGCGCTCGTCGGTGCGGGACTCGCGTGGGTCGTGCGGAAGCGAGACGTGCGTGCGTTCACACACAAGGTGGTCGCAGGCGCGCGCAGGGCGGTCACGCCGCCGCCGACCTACGACGATCAGACGCTGAAGGCCAAGGTGGAGTCCGAGCTCTTCCGCGAGGAGCACGCGCTCAAGGGACTCGTGAACGTGAACGTCCAGCACGGCGTGACGCAGTTGCGCGGCGAGGTCCAGTCGCCCGAGCTGATCGACGAGCTCGTCAACCGCACACAGAAGGTACGGGGCGTCCGTGAGGTGGAGAACCTGCTCCATACCCCGGGCACCCCGGCGCCGATGCACCAGTAGCCGGAGCGCTCGACGCGGCCCGGCACGGGCGGTAGCCTGGCGAGGCAACCGAGGTAGGGGACGTGACTGCTTGTGAGCGACGCTCGAGGACCCGTCTGGCGCCGGGCGCTGCGATCCGCAGTCGTCGCCGCGCTCGCGCTGGCGGCCCTCGTCGCCGCGCCGGTCGCGGCGGCCGACCTCGACGACGAGATCGCGCTCGCGGAGCGGCATGCCCCGGTCGTGCGGATCGTGGAGCAGCTCGAGGAGTGCGGGCCGGGGGAGCCGTACGAGCCGATGGACGTCGAGCTGCTCTTCGACGAGCCGACGGTGGCGCTCCGCGGCCCGTGGAACGCCGCCGACCTGATCGAGGTCGGGCCGGATGCGGAGGCGCTCGTAGGGCTGTACGAGTATCACCTCGACTTCCCCGGCCACGCGCTCAACCCGGGGTGCGACTACGAGCGGTGGACGCGGCGGCTGACGGAGGGGCACCCGCCCGCCGTCTACGCCCACGTCGCGACCGAGGAGCGCTTCCCGGGGCAGCTGGCGCTCCAGTACTGGCTCTTCTACTCGTTCAACGACTGGAACAACCTGCACGAGGGTGACTGGGAGAACATCCAGCTCCTCTTCGACGCCGGCGACGCGCGTGAGGCGCTCGGCGAGGAGCCGGTGGCAGTCGGCTACAGCCAGCACGAGGGGTCGGAACGCGCCGACTGGGACGCGGACAAGCTCGAGCTGGTCGACGGTCGCCGCCCGGTCGTCTACCCCGCCGCCGGCTCGCACGCGAACTTCTTCGACGAGGCGCTCTTCCTCGGCAGCTCGGCCGAGCAGGGCGTCGGCTGCGACGACACACGCGGGCCGCACGTCGAGCTCGACCCGGTCGTCGTGACGATCCCGAGCGACGCGTCCGAGGCGCGGCGGTCACTGCCCTGGATCGCATTCGAAGGGCGCTGGGGCGAGCTGCAGGAGGCGTTCTTCAACGGTCCGACGGGGCCGAACTTGAAGCGGTCGTGGACGGAACCGATCACCATCTCGGAGAACTGGCGCGCGCAGGCCTATGCCGTGCCGACCGGGGGCTTGTTCGGAACCGGAGCGACCGACCTGTTCTGCTCCGCGGTCGGAGGAGGGTCGAGAGCGCTGACAAAGCTCCTGCGGAGCCCGCTCCCGGTGTTGCTCGCTCTCACCGCCCTGCTCGCGCTCGTCGCGCTCGCCGTGACGAGGACGACCTGGCGCCCGGCAACGCCGCTGCGCCTTGCGCGGAGACGGAGCTGGGGGCAGGTGCTCTCGGCCGCCGGGCTCATGTACGTCGGGCACGCCCGGCTCTTCCTCGGCATCGGCGCGGTCCTGATCCCGCTCTCACTGGTGATCGCGCTCGTCCAGGCTCTGATCCTCGGCGGGCTCGACCTGACGGGTGGCGACGTCTCGGGCGAGGCAGCCGGCGCGCTCGTGCTGCTCACGTTCGCGATCGGCGCGACGTTGACGCTGCTCGGGATCTCGCTCGTCCAGGCGGCGACCACCTGCGCTCTCGCTCGCATCGACGAGGGCGGCTCGATCGGCCCGGTCGAGGCCTATGCCCAGGCCATGACCCGGATTCGCCCCCTGCTCGGAGCGATCGCGATCGCCGTCGTGGTCTGGGTGGCGCTGACCCTCACGGCGGTGCTCATCCCGGTTGCGCTCTGGTTCGCCGTGCGCTGGTCCCTGCTCGCCCAGGTGGTCGAGCTGGAGCAGCGCTCGTCGTGGGCGGCTCTCAAGCGCAGCAGCGAGCTCGTGCGCGGCCGCTGGTGGCGGGTCGCGTCGCTCGTCGTCGCCGGCAGCCTGATCGCGCTCGTCACCGGGCCGCTCATCGGCGCCCTCCTGATCTTCGCGTCGGACGCACCGCTTGGGCTCGTGAACGTCGTCGCCGGAGTCGTCTACGCACTCTCGATGCCCTTCGTCGCGCTGACGACGTCGTACGTCTACTTCGACGCGCGCACGCGGGTCGAGCTCGAGCCGGAAGACCAGCCCGACGAGCTGCCGGCCGAGATCGCGCTCACGGCGGGCTAGGAGGGTTTGGCGGAATGCCGCTCGTCGTCGGGGTGCGCTGGTCGTTTCGAGGCAAGGACGCCGGGAGCGCCGATAGCCGAAGCTATCGGCGCGACTGAGGACGCCGCATCGGGGCGAGCAGCGCAGCCCGGCGGCACAGACTGTATTTCGCCAAACCCTCCTAGCCGTCGAGGACGGAGCGCACCTTCTCCGTCAGCGCGGAGAAGGCGAACGGCTTCTCGAGCAGCTCGGTCCCCGCCTGGAGGACGCCGTTCTCGAGGATGGCGCCGTCCGCGTACCCCGACATGTAGATCACCTTCAGGTCGGGATTCGTGCGGCGCAGCCCGTCGGCGACCTCGCGGCCGCCGACCTTCGGCATCACGAGGTCCGTGAGGAGCAGATCCACGGGTGTGGAACGGGCGAGCTCGAGCGCGACCTCGCCGTCGTGCGCCTCGAGCACGTGATAGCCGTCGTTCTCGAGCACCTGCCGGACGAGGCGGCGCACGACCTCCTCGTCCTCGACGAGGAGCACGGTCTCCGCGGCCGGGTGCGTCGCCGGCTGCGGCACCGCGTCATCCGGCACCGGCTCGATCCGCGGCACCCGCGCCTCGGCGTCGCGGCGCAGGTACACCGTGAAGGCCGTGCCTTCGTCCGGCTCGCTCTCGACGGCGACATAGCCTCCGCTCTGCTTGACGATCCCGTACACCGTGGCAAGCCCGAGGCCCGTGCCCTTGCCGGTCTCCTTCGTGGTGAAGAAGGGCTCGAAGATCTGCTCCAGGGTCTGGGCGTCGATGCCGTGACCGGTGTCCCGCACCGTCAGGGTCACGTAGCGGCCGGCCTCGATCGTGGCGCTGTCGTCTCCGACCTCGGCGTTCGCGGTCTCGATCACGATCGTGCCGCCGCCGGGCATCGCGTCGCGGGCGTTCACGACGAGGTTCATCAGCACCTGTTGCAGCTGGCCCGGATCCGCCTCGATCGGCCCGAGCGCGGGGTCGAGCTTCGTCGTCAACACGACGTCCTCTCCGATCAGCGGGCGCAGCATGGACTCGAGCTCGAGAATGACGGCGTTCAGGTTCAGCAGCTCCGGCTGCAGGATCTGCTTGCGGCTGAACGCGAGCAGCTGGCGCGTCAGCAGCGTCGCGCGTTCGGTCGCCTTGCGGATCTCGTGCAGGTCCTCGTGCAGCGGGGTGCCCGGCTCGGTGCGCTCGAGCGCGAACGTGTTGTAGCCGCCGATCGCCGTCAGCATGTTGTTGAAGTCGTGCGCGACGCCGCCGGCGAGGCGGCCGATCGCCTCCAGCTTCTGGGCCTGGCGCAGCCGCTCGGCGAGCTCGTGCTGCTCGGTGACGTCCTCGATCATCGCGATTGCGTACTGCGGTTGCGTGTTGGCGTCGCGGACGAGCGACACCGCCAGGCGCGCGAAGATGACGGCGCCGTCGGCGTCGACGAGGCGCCGCTCGGCCCGGTACCGCTCTTGCTCGCCGCGCAGCAGCTTGTCGAGATCGTCCGCCGGCGCCTCGTCGGGATGGAGCAATGCGTCGGTGTCGATACGGGTGAGCGTTGCGAGATCGAGCTTGAAGAGCTCTTCGGCGGCGCGGTTGGCAGTCAGGATCCGCCCGTTGGCGCCGATGAGCAGGGTTGCAGTCGCGGCGGACTCGAACATCGTCCGGAACCGCTCCTCGCTGCCGCGCAGCAGCGCGACGACGGAGAGCGAGCGGTGGGCGAGCAGCAGCGGCGCAAGCAGCGCGGGTAGCAGCCAGGGGTTCGCGACGACGAAGGCGGCTACCGTCAGGCCGAGGGTCGCAAGCACGAGGTCGGTGCCGAAGCTGATCGAGGAGAAGAGCCCGCCTCCGCGGACCGAGTGGCCCCGCGCGAGCTTCAGCATCCCCGCCAGCAGGCCATGGTTCACGAGCACGAAGGTTGCCGCCGCGGCGGTTCCGCCGAGGGCCGTCCTGAGATCGCTGCCGCTCCCGATCGTCGTGGCGACCGACCAGGCGGCCAGTCCGCTGATCGTGTAGTTCGCGATGTTGAAGCCCTGCATGTACCAGGGGTAGCGCTCCTTCACCCACTCGGGCAGGTGCAGGACGATCGCGAGCACGACGACGAGCGGAGCGGGCAGGACGATCGCGCCGGCGACGATGAAGGCCGCGCCGGTGTGGAAGCTGTGGTTGCGGCCGATGCTGACCGAGAGCAGGGGCGCGAGGGCGGCGAGCGGGGCGAGCAGCGCGAACTCGACCCATTCGCTGCTGGTCGGGACCGCGGCGGTGGCGACCGCAAGGACCGCCGCGACGGCGGCGACGAGGAAGACGAGCCAGCTGTACGCCCAGGCGGCCGGCTCCAGCCGGCGAACCCGCTTGGACTGCCAGCCTGCCCCCTCCGCAACGGCAGGGACGCTCATGGGTTGCTGCACCTGGGCACGGTATTCGACGAAGGAGTGGGATGCGCCTTCGTCCGCGTCATCGGCAGCCGCGCCGCCGGATTTACCTCGTCCGTGGCCGGGAGGGGCGGCGGTGCGCCGCCCCTCCCGCGCCATCGGTCAGCTCGTCCAGCTGGCGGACGTCCACGAAGCGGACGTCCACGAGGCGCTCGTCCAGCTCGCCGACGTCCAGCTGGCGGAGGTCCAGGACGCATCGAGCTGCGCAGCGCTCGTCCACGACGCGCTCGTCCAGGAGGCCGACGTCCAGGAGGCGCTGGTCCAGCTGGCGGAGGTCCAGCTGGCCGACGTCCACGACGCGCTCGTCCAGCTCGCGTCCTGGGCGACGTGCGCGTTCCACGCGTCGGCATCCAGCCTCGGCGTGCCGTTCTCGTCCGGCGCCACGAAGGCGTAGAGGTTCTCGTTCGGGTTCGGCGGACTGATCAGCGCCGCCGCGGCTCCGGCGTCGATCTCGCCGACGCCGGCCGAGAGGGGAGCGGCATTCGGCACGGCTCGGGCGGTCAGCATCAACGCGCCCTTGACCTGATCGGGCGTCCAGCCGGGATGCCGGGCCAGCAGCTGCGCCGCGACACCGGAGACGATCGGTGCGGCGAAGGACGTGCCCGACATCCACATGTAGCCGGGTGCGACGACCCGGTCCGGGAGTGCTGTGGCGAGCGTCGAGCCGCCTGGCACCGGCGCGGCGAGATAGCGTCCGGGCGCGGCCACCTCCGGCTTGGAGAAGCCCTCGGCGGTTGCGCCGTAGGACGACCACGGGGCATTGAAGTCGTCGGCGGTGCCGGCCGTGCCGTTCACGTCGAGCGCGCCTACCGTGATCACGAACGGGTCGCTTCCGGGCGAGTAGAGCATCCGCTGGGGGCCCGCGTTGCCGGCCGCTGCGACGACGACGGTTCCCGTCAGCCAGAGGCGGCGAACGGCCGTCGAGAGGGGATCCCGCATGCCGTAGTTCGCGTAGGCGGAGTGCAGCGAGAAGTTCGCCACCCGGATTCCGTACTGCTCGCGGTGCTCGAAGATCCAGTCGGCTGCGGCGATCACATCGCTCGTCAGCGCCAGCCCGTCGGCGTCCACGACGTCGAGGGAGACGAGATTCGCGCTCGGCGCGACGCCGCCGTAGGTCGTCGAGGCTCCTGCCGCGAGGCCCGCGACGAGCGTGCCGTGGCCGTTGTCGTCGCCGGTTGCTCCCGGCTCGCGCGAGTTGAGGTTGACGCTCGCGGCGATGCGTCCGGCGAAGTCGGAGCGGCCGGCGTCGATCCCGGAGTCGACGATCGCGATCGTCGGTGCATCGGATGCCGCCGCCGACAGGCCGGCGAGGTTCACTGCCTGCGGCCAGACCGTGTTGACGCTCGCCGGCTTCACCGCGCCGTCGGGCGTGATCGACGCGATCCCGTCCCGCTTGGCGAGCTTCACGACCTGCGCGCCGTTCAGCTCCGTTGCGACGCCGCGCAGGATCGCGTACTCACGCGTGATGCGACCGAGACCCGCGCCGATCTCCTTGCGGAGCGACGCCGCCAGCTTGCCCTTGGGCGTGCCGACGACGATCACGTGGAAGCTCTCGTCTGGATTGGCGGCGGCCTGCTCGAGCAGAGACGGCGGCACGAACGCGGCCGCGGCGGCCTGCTCCGGCGCGTACGCCAGGAGCCAGGCGGCGAGCGCGATGAGCACGCTCAGGACGATCTTGATGCGTCGCGACGGGCGCGGCACGGCTGAATCCCCAGTCACTTTCCCCTCCGGTTTCGGTGCCGTGGACTCCCGTCCACGTGCACCCACCAGAGTTGCCGACGAACAGCGGGGCCTGTATCCCCCGAAGAGCGCGTTTCTGCTCCCCGAACCGCGCGATTCTGATCGCCGATTCGGGTTAGGGCTCGTCGAGCGCGACGCGCAGCGAGCGCACGTAGGCGCGCAGTGCCGCAGGTCCCTCCTCGGCGACCTCGACGGCACGGGAGCCGACAACGACTCCATCCGTGACGTCGGCCGCCACCCGTGCCTGCTCGGGCGTGGAGATGCCGAAGCCGGCGTACAGCGGCGTGTCCGCTGCGACTCGCCGCGCGCGTTTCGCCAGGCCCGCGAGCGTCGACGAGGCCTCCGCGCGCGCACCGGTCGTGCCGGTGAGGGCGACCAGGTAGAGCCACCCATCGGTGCTCGCCGCCGCGAGCCCGATTCGCTCGTCGGTTGAGGTCGGGGCGACCAGCTGCACACGCCGGAGCTCCGGCCGTTCGTCCACGGGGAGGTCGGCCACGATCAGCGAGCCGGCGCCTGCCGCGTGCGCGTCGAGCGCGAAGCGTTCCCAGCCGTACGCCTCGAGGAGCGACGAGTAGGTCATCGGCACGAGGGGCACGTCGACGCGCGCCCGCACCTGCGCGAGGCAGTCGAGGCAGGCTGCGGTCCGCATCCCGGCCGCGAGCGCCCGCTCCGCGGCGCGCCGGATCGTCGGGCCGTCCGCGAGCGGGTCGGAGAACGGGAAGCCGAGCTCGACGAGATCGGCGCCGCCCTCGACCGCCGCCTCCGCGAGCGCGGGCGTTTCCCGCCCGGACATCAAGTAGACGACGAGAGTCTTGGTCACCCGCGGGCCAGCACCTCGGCCAGGTCCTTGTCGCCGCGGCCGGAGAGGCAGACGAGGACGAGCTCGGCGTCGAGCTCGTCCACGCGCGCCAGCGCGTGCGCCGGCTCGAGCGCCGGAATGATCCCCTCGGTGCGCGTCAGCCGCCGGAACGCGGCGAGCGCCTCCTCGTCGGTCGTGCCCACGTAGCGAGCACGACCCGAGTCGCGCAGGAAGGCGTGCTCAGGGCCGACGCCGGGATAGTCGAGCCCGGCCGAGATCGAGTGAGCGTCGGCGATCTGCCCGTCCTCGTCTGCGAGCACGGAGGAGCGCGAACCGTGGAGGACACCGGCACGGCCGGTGCCGAGGCTCGCAGCGCCCGCCGCCTCGACGCCGACCAGCTCGACGTCGGCGTCGTCGACGAAGCCCGAGAACATGCCGATCGCGTTCGAGCCGCCGCCGACGCACGCGAGCACGGCCTCCGGCAGGCGTCCTTCGGCCTCGAGCAGCTGAGCCCGCGCCTCGCGCCCGATCACCGCCTGGAGCTCGCGCACGATCGCGGGGTACGGCGCAGGGCCCACGCACGAGCCGATCAGGTAGTGCGTCGTCTCGACGTACGTGATCCAGTCGCGGATCGCCTCGCTCGTCGCCTCCTTCAGCGTGCGCGTGCCGAACTCGACCGGCCGCACCTCGGCGCCCAGGAGGCCCATCCGCTCGACGTTCGGGCGCTGTCGGCGCATGTCCTCGGCGCCCATGTAGACCACGCATTCCAGCCCGAAGCGCGCGCAGACGGTGGCCGTCGCGACGCCGTGCTGGCCGGCGCCCGTCTCGGCCACGATCCGGCTCTTGCCGAGCCGGCGCGCCAGCACCGCCTGCCCGAGCGCGTTGTTCAGCTTGTGCGCGCCGGTGTGGAGCAGGTCCTCGCGCTTCAGGTAGAGCCGTTTCGAGGGGGCGAAGCGCTCGGCGCGCGTGAGCGGGGTGGGCCGGCCCGCGTAGGTGCGGGCGAGCTCGTCCAGCTCCGCGCGGAAGCCGTCGTCGGCCTGCGCGGCCTCCCACGCGCTGCTCAGCTCGTCGAGAGCGGGGATCAGCGTCTCCGGCACGTAGCGGCCGCCGTAGCCGCCGTAGGTGTCGGACGTGCTCACGATGCCCGTGCCGCCTCGACGTAGGCCCGCACCTTGGCATGGTCCTTGATCCCCGGCTCGACCTCCAGTCGCGAGCTCGCGTCCACCGCCCACGGCCGCACGGCGCGGATCGCTCCCTGCACGTTCTCGGCCGAGAGCCCTCCGGCCAGCATCACGCGCCCTTCGATCGCCGCCGCCCGGGTGAGGTGCAGCGGATCGTCGTCCTGCCAGGGCAGGTCGACGACGAGCGCGACCTCCTCTTCGTCGCGTAGGAGCACGGCGTCGCGGCTCCGGTGATCGCCCGTCCGACCGTAGACCTGGTCGAGCTCCGCGCTCGTCTCGTGGCGGTCCTCCACCCAGACGGCGACGGCGAGCATGCTGTCCGGGACGGGGAGCACCTCCGCCGCGCGGCGGGGGCTCTCCCGCGCGAGGATGAACCCGGCCAGATCGGCTCCGGCCTCGGCCGCGACCGCCACGTCCTCCTCGCGGGTCAACCCGCAGACCTTCACGAGCGGGCGCGCGAGCAGCTCGCGCAGCTTCTCCGCCGGGTCGGGAGCCTGCATCAGGGCGGAGCCGACGAGGATCGCGTCCGCGCCGGCCAGCTCGGCTCCCGCACCCTGTGCGCGCGTGCGCACGCCGCTCTCGGCGACGACGACGGGCGCGTGGGGGAGATCGCTGCTCCGGGAAACGAGGTCGAGCTGGGTGCTGCGGTCGATCGTGAAGGTGGAGAGATCGCGCGCGTTGATCCCGATCACCGGCGCCGCCAGCTTCGCCGCGCGGACGAGCTCACCGGCGTCGTGGGCCTCGACGAGCGTCTCCAGCCCGAGCTCCGCGGCCGCCTGCATCAGGCTCGCGCACGTCGCGTCGTCGAGATCGCGGAGCAACAGCAGCACCGCGTCGGCGCCCGCCTCCTTCGCGGTGCGCAGATCGTCCTCCGTGGAGAAGAACCCCTTCGCCAGTAGCGGGAGCGTCGCCGCGGCGCGTGCCGCACGCAGATCGTCCCACGTCCCGCCGAAGCGCTCGTCGACGAGCACGGAGACGGCTGCCGCGCCGGCGCGCTCGTACCCCGCCGCGATCCGCGACGGGTCGGCGTCGGGCCGGATCGGGCCGAGCGAGGGCGAGCGGCGCTTGATCTCCGCGATCGCAGCGAGGCCCGGGGCGGCGAGCGCGTCCCTAAAGCGCATGGGAGAACCTCACCAGCGCGTCGAGCTTCTCGCCGGCGGCGCCCGAGTCGACCGCGGCGCGCGCCGAGGCGAGCCCCTCCCGCAGGTCGGCGGCGTGGCCGGCCGCGGCGATCGCGCCAGCGGCGTTCAGCAGGATCGCGTCGCGGCGGCCGCCGTTGGCGCCCGCGAAGACCTCCCTGATTGCCTGCGCGTTCTCGGCCGGCGACCCGCCGCGCAGCGCGGCCGGGTCGCAGCGCTCGATCCCGAGGTCGAGCGGATCGACCTCCCGCTCCGAGACATCGCCGTTCACGACCTCGCCGACGAGGTTCGCGCCCGTCGGCGAGAGCTCGTCGATCCCGTGTGCGCCGTGGACGACGAAGGCGCGGCGCGCGCCGAGCTGCGCGAGCGACTCTGCGATCGGGCGCACGAGCGCGGCCGAGTAGACGCCGATCACCTGCGCACGTGCGCCCGCGGGGTTGGTCAGCGGCCCCAGCACGTTGAACACGGTCCGGGCCGCCAGGTCGTGCCGGACGGGCGCGGCATGGCGCATCGCCGGGTGATGTGCCGGCGCGAACATGAACCCGAAGCCGAGCTCGTCGATCGAGCGCGCGATCCGCTCGGGCGGCAGCTCGAGCGTGAAGCCGAGCGCCTCGAGCACGTCGGCCGAGCCGGAGGCGGACGAGACCGCGCGGTTGCCGTGCTTCGCGACCCCGGCTCCGGCCGCTGCGGCCACGATCGCCGCTGCCGTCGAGATGTTGATCGTGCTCGCGCCGTCGCCACCCGTCCCGGCGGTGTCGACGAGATCGTCGCGCTTCGGGCGTACGACGAGGACGTGCTCGCGCATCGCCTCGGCGCAGCCCGCAATCTCGTCGGGCGTCTCACCCTTCAGCCGGAGTGCGACGAGGAAGCCGCCGATCTGCGCCGAGGTTGCCTCGCCACGCATGATCTCGTCCATCACGCCGTGGGCCTGGGCGCGGCTCAGCGACCGGCCCTCGAGCAGGTCTGCGAGCGCCGCCTGGATCACCGGAGGAAGTTCCGCAGCAGGTCGGGCCCGAGCGGCGTCAGCACGCTCTCGGGGTGGAACTGGACGCCCTCGATCGGAAGCTCGCGGTGGCGGACGCCCATCACCTCTCCGTCCGGTGTGCGGGCGGAGATCTCGAGCTCGTCCGGCACGCGTGTGGCGGCGAGCGAGTGGTAGCGGCCGGCGTCCAGGCCCTGTGGAAGCCCCGCGAAGACGCCCTTGCCGTCGTGCTCGACGCTCGAGGCCTTGCCGTGCAGGAGCGCGCGGGCCTGGCCGACCTCGCCGCCGAACGCCTCGACGATCGCCTGGTGCCCGAGGCAGACGCCGAGCGTGGGCACGCGCGGGCCCAGCCGGCGGATCAGCTCGACGGAGATGCCGGCGTCGACGGGCCGGCCGGGGCCGGGGGAGACGACGAGCTGCGAGGGGGCCAGCTGCTCGGCCTCGTCGACCGAGAGCGCGTCGTTCCGGAACACCCGTACCTCCGCGCCGAGCTGCTCGAACAGGTGCACGAGGTTGTAGGTGAACGAGTCGTAGTTGTCGATGACTAGGAGCACAGCTCCTCCTCGGCCAGGTCGATCGCCGCCTCGAGCGCAGCGAGCTTGGACAAGCACTCGCGGTGCTCGGAAGCGGGATCCGAGTCTGCCACGATCCCCGCGCCCGCTTGCAGGAGGGCGACGCCGTCCTGGAGCACGATCGTCCGGATCGCGATGCACGTGTCGAGCGTTCCGTTCGGCAGCGCGTAGCCCACGGCGCCCGCGTACGGCCCGCGCCGGTAGCCCTCCAGCTCGGAGACGATCTGCATCGCCCGCACCTTGGGCGCGCCGGAGACGGTCCCGGCCGGGAAGCAGGCCCGGAGCAGGTCGTAGGGCGTGATCCCCTCCCGGAGCTCGCCCACCACCTCGGAGACGAGGTGGGTCACGTGCGAGAAGCGCTCCGGCTCGAGGAAGCGCTCGACGCGGACGGTGCCCGCCGCGCAGACGCGAGAGAGGTCGTTGCGGCCGAGGTCGACGAGCATCACGTGCTCCGCGCGGTCCTTCTCCGAGGCGAGCAGCCGCTCGGCGTCGCCCTCGCCGGGATGGGTCGTGCCCGCGATCGGGTTCACGCTGGCACGCCCGCCCTCGCACTTGACGAGGGTCTCGGGTGACGAGCCGACGAGCGCGAGCCCGTCCAGCTCGAGCAGGAAGAGATAGGGCGACGGGTTCACGCGCCGGAGCGCGCGGTAGAGCTCCAGCGCGCCCGCCGAGGTCGGCCGCTCGGCGCGCTGCGAGAGCACGACCTGGAAGGCGTCCCCGGCCCGGATCAGCTCCTGGATGCGGCGCACCCCCGCTTCGTACGCCGCCTGGGTGGGGAAGCGGCGCACGGGGCCGGGCGCGGAGGGGAGCTTGTGTTCCTGGAACACAAGCTCCTGCTCGAGTCGCGCTCCGATCGCGCCCGGGTCGCCCGCGAGCACCTCGGCCGTGCCGCTGCCGTGGTCGTAGCGGACGAGCGTCTCGGCGACGACGAAGCGGCTCTCGGGCAGTCCGGCCCCCTCGGCGGGCAGCGGCACCGTCGGCTCCAGGGTCGCGACGTGGTCGTAGGCGAGGTACCCCACCACCGGCTCGTCGAGCTGTTCTGCCTCCTCGAAGGAGACGAGGCGCGAGCCGGCGCCGATGAACGAGTGCCGCCCGAGTCGCCCGTGCTCGACCGACTCGAGCAGGAAGCTCGCGCTGCCGCTCTCACGCAGCCGGAGGTACGCCCCGAGTGGGGTGAGGAGGTCGGTGGGGATGTGCGTCGTCCGAGTCATGGCCGCCCTCCGAAGGGTACGCTCAACGCATGTCCCGCTCCGTCATCGTCAGTGCGGTCCGCACCCCGTTCGGGAAGCTCGGGGGCGGCCTGGCACGCCACAAGGCGACCGAGCTCGGCTCGATCGTGATCAAGGCCGCGCTCGACCGGATCGGCCTCGAGGTCGGCGAGCCGCAGTACGTGATCATGGGTCAGGTGCTGCAGGGCGGAGCCGGCCAGGCGCCTGCGCGGCAGGCTGCGATCGGCGCCGGACTGCCCAAGGAGACGCCTGCCGACACGATCAACAAGGTGTGCGCGTCGTCGATCCGCGCCGTGCAGATCGCGGACGCGATGATCCGCGCCGGTGACGTCGACGTCGTCGTCACGGGCGGCATGGAGTCGATGTCGAACGCTCCCTACCTGCTGCAGAAGGCCCGCTTCGGCTACCGCCTCGGGAACGGCGAGCTCGTCGACTCGATGATCTTCGACGGGCTCACGGACGCCTACGACTCGATGCACATGGTCCAGCACAACTCGATGGTCTCGCGTGAGCTCGGGATTGGCCGCGAGGAGCAGGACGCGTGGGCGCTGCGCTCGCACCAGCGGGCGGCGGCCGCACAGGACGAGGGGCGTTACGACGACGAGCTGGTCGCGGTGGGCGACGTGGCCGCGGATGAAGGCATCCGCCGCGACACGACCGCCGAGTCGCTGGCGAAGCTGAAGCCCGTCTTCGACCCCGAGGGGACGACGACGGCCGGCAACGCCCCCGGCGTCAACGATGGTGCTTCCTGCGTCGTCGTCACGTCGGAGGCGTTCGCGCAGCGCCGCGGGCTGGAGGTGCTGGCGACGATCCTCTCCCAGGGCTACGTCGCGGACGAGTTCGCGTACCTCGTGCGTACGCCCGCGAACGCCGCGGCCGTCGCCTTCGACAAGGCCGGCAAGACGATCGCCGACGTCAAGCGCGTGGAGATCAACGAGGCCTTCTCGTCGGTCGCGCTCAACTCGACGCGGCTGCTCGGCGCCGACGAGGAGATCGTGAACGTGAACGGCGGCGCGGTCGCGCTCGGCCATCCGATCGGGGCGAGCGGCGGCCGGATCGTCGGCACGATGGTGCACGAGCTGCGCCGCAACGGCGGCGGCCTCGGCCTCGCCGCGATCTGCTCCGGCGGTGGTCAGGGCGACGCCCTGCTGATCGAGGTCTGAGCAAGCTCCTCGCCTTCGGCCTCGTCGCGCTCGTTCTCGCGGGCGACGCCCTCGCGTGCACCTGCGCCGCGGTGCCTGCGCGGCAGCGGCTCGACTCGGCCGACGCAGCCTTCATCGGCCGACTGCTGGAGACGCGCCCGGCGCCTGCGCGCGACGGCGAGCGCGAGCTCGTCTACGTCTTCGCGGCCGACAGCGTCGTCAAGGGCGAGCTGGACGAGCGGGTCGAGGTCGTCAGCCCGCTTGGTGGTGCCGCCTGCGGTTTTGAGCTCCGGCGGGACGACGCGACGGGCATCCTGCTCCGCCGCGACACGGTCCGCGGCGTCTGGATCGGAGGGCTCTGCGGCCAGATGGCCGTCGGCGAGCTGATCGCCGCTGCGGAGGAGACCGAGGAGCCGATCGTCAACTGGGGCGGGATCGTCGTCGGCACGGCGGTCCTCGCGCTCGGTTTGCTCCTGCTCGTGCGCCGGCTGCGCGCGCGCCGCGCTACGGCCCGAGGATGACAGTCGGCTTCGTCGTCCGGGCGTGCCCGACGATCCGGCCCGTCTCGACGTCGACGACGACGAAGCGCGTGCTGTTGCCGCTGCCGACGTACAGGTAGCTGCCGGCCCGCTGGAGGTAGCCCGAGTCACCGTCGTCGTCGAGCACCTCGAAGCGCACCGAGCCGTCCAGGCGGTAGCCGGTGATCGCTGCACCGCCGTGCCCGACGAGCGTCGTCCCCACCCGCGTGACCTGGGTGGACGAGCCGTCGAGGACGCGAGCCGCACCCGTGCGGACGTCCACCAGGCTCAAGCCTGTCGGCGTGTAGCGGCGCGTATCGCCGACGAACGACTCGGCCGATCCGGTCACGGCGACCGTGGCCCGGCCTGCCCACACGGCGGCTCGGCTCCAGCCTTCGAGTCGCTTCTCCGCACGGGACGTCGTCCGGACTGCGATCCGCGTGCCCGTCGCCTTCAGCGTCTCGAGGTCGACGTCGACGACGCGGGTGGGTGAGACGACGGCCGCCCGGCTGCCGTCAGGACTGACGGCGAGGCCGGGGGACGCCTGCTTGCCCGTGCCGTCGCTCGTGCGCGGCGCTGCGAACCCCGCCTGGATTCCCGGCAGCGCGACGGTGCGCACCGATCCGCGCGCGTCGATCACCGCCAGCCGCGCCGCTCCGATCGCGTCCCGGGGGGCCAGCAGCGCGAGCAGGCGCCGGCCGGCCGCGAGCGTGGTCAGAGCCGTGCCGCGCAAGGTGCGGCGGGAGACGACGCGGCGCGCCGTGGGGTCGACCACGGCGACTTCGGCGCCCATCCCGCCGAGCAGCACGACGAGCCGGTCGCGCGCGGGCCAGATCCCAGCGAACACGAACTCGTCCCCGACCCGCAGGAGGGCGAGGCTGCGTGGCCGGCGCAGGTCGAGCAGGCGCAGCCGCCCGTTCTCCCCGCCGCCGATCGCGCCGGTGCGGCCGTCGGGCGAGACTGCGATCAGGTTTGCCGGCGCGCCGCCGAGGTTCACGACCGGCCCGCCGGCCGGCTGCAGCGTGCGCGCCGAGACCCAGCGCAGCTGACCGCCGCCACCCATCCATTCGACCGCGAGCACGCGGTCCGGCGGCGCGGCCGCACCGGCTGTGGCCGTGAGCACGGCGGCGAGAAGGAGGAGTGGTACGAGGCGCCTCATGTGGCTGCTACACCGGGCCCGCCGGTCGGGTTCCGGGGTACGCTCGAAGTATGCGCTTCGAGCACGTCCTTGTCGTCGGGGCAGGTCAGATGGGCGCCGGGATCGCCCAGGTCGTCGCCGGGTCCGGCCGGCGGGTCTCGCTCCACGACGCCGCTCCCGGCGCGGTCGATCGCGGCCTCGCCGGGATCCGCAGGAGTCTCGAGCGGCTGGCCGACAAGGGCGGGGCCGATCCCGACGAGGTGCTGGCGCGGATCGACACTGCCGACGACCTCGTCGTCGCCGACCTGATGATCGAGGCGGTGGTCGAGGACGCAGCCGTGAAGGAGGAGCTCTTCCGCCGCGCCGACGAGCTCCTGCCCGCGGAGGCGATCCTCGCCTCGAACACGTCCTCGATTCCGATCACCTCGCTGGCTGCGGCCACGGGACGTCCCGAGCGCGTGATCGGGATGCACTTCTTCAACCCGGTGCCGATGTTGAAGCTGGTGGAGGTGATCAGGGCCGTCCAGACCTCGGACGAGACGGCCGCCGCGATCGTCGGCCTCGCCGAGGAGCTCGGGAAGGTGCCGGCCGAGGCGAACGACTTCCCCGGCTTCGTCTCCAACCGGATCCTGATGCCGTTCATCAACGAGGCCGCGTACGCGGTGCTCGAGGGGGTGGCCGAGCCGGAGGCGATCGACACGATCGCGAAGCTCGGCTTCGCCCATCCCATGGGCCCGCTGGCGCTGGCCGACCTGATCGGCCTGGACACCTGCGTGGCGATCATGGACGTGCTGCACGAGGGGCTCGGCAACCCGAAGTACGCGCCCTGTCCGCTGCTGCGCCAGTACGTCGCCGCCGGGCGGCTCGGCCGAAAGAGCGGTCGGGGCTTCCACGACTACTCCTGATGGACGAGCGCCTGCGCGCCTGGCTCGAGGGCGGGGAGGGAGACGACTCGGCGTTCGTCGAGTCCGCGTTTCGCTCGATCCTGCGCCGACCGCCCGACGAGGAGGCGCGCGAGCGGGCGCTGGCGAAGCTCGCCGAGGGGACCCTCTCGCGGACGACGCTCCTCCACGAGCTGGCGACTGCGCAGGAGGCCGAGCGCGTGCGGTTGCTCGACGACGGCGTCGCGTTCGCCCGCGGCGCCCGCGAGCGCGGGGACCGTCCGCGCTGGCTGCAGGGCCCACCGGATACGGACGAGCGCGTGATCGAGCTCCCGTGGGTGCTCGCCCGGCTGCCGAAGGGACGGGCGCTCGAGGTCGGCTACGCCTTCGCGGAGCCGCCGTATCTCGGTGCGCTCCTGCGCGCCGGCTTCGACGAGCTGGCCGGGGTCGACCTCGCCACTGCGGACGTGCCGGGGATGACGACGGTCCAGGCGGATGTGCGCGATCTCCCCTTCGACGACCGCGCCTTCGAGCTCGTCCTCTGCGTCTCGACTCTCGAGCACGTCGGTGCGGACAACACGGGCTACGGCTTGGGCGCCGAGGACGACGCCGCGTCCCAGCTGACGGCGCTGCGTGAGCTTCGCCGCGTCCTCGTTCCGGCCGGCCGGCTGCTGATCACCGTGCCGTGCGGCGAGCCGGAGAACTACGGCTGGTTCCGGCAGGACGACGTCCGCGGCTGGACGCGTCTCTTCACGCGGGCCGGCTTCTTCGTCGAGGAGCAGGAGGTGTACGAGCTCACGGAGGAGGGCTGGCGCGCCTCGCCGGAACTCACGAGCGAGGGCCTCCGCTACGGCGAGCGCGGCCCCGCGGCGTCCGCGGTGCTGTGCGCGGAGCTCTCGCCGAGGCGCCTGCGCCGGCTGCTCACGCCGAGCGGGATCGAGCGGACGGCACGCCGGCGGGCACCGCGCTCGGTGCGCCGGATGCGTGGCACCCCCCGATCGGGGTAGGTCCTCCTCAAGCTTCGGTCCTAGTCGGCCGATAGCGGAAGCAAAGGCACAAGATCCGGGGGGAACGATGCGCCTATTGCTGGTAGACGACGATGCGAGATTCCGGGCTCTGCTCCGGACGACGTTCGAGGCCGTCGACGTCGACGTGGAGGAGGCCGGTGGCGCCGCAGAAGCCGCCGAGCTGATCGAGCAGTCCGCACCTGAGGTGATCGTGCTGGACGTCGGGATGCCCGGGATCGACGGGATCGCGTTCTGCCGCGAGCTCAAAGCCAGCCCGGCCACGCGCGACATCCGCATCGTCCTGCTGACGGGGCTCGACGACGTGGAGGACGTGGCCGGCGCCGCCGGTGCGGACGCGCTCTTGCTGAAGCCGTTCCGGCCGCTCGAGCTGCTCGCCGTCGTGGAGCGGCTCGCGGGAGGCAGGGTGGGCGTGCCGATGCGCAAGCCGCGCGGACGCTCGGAGGAGGAGCAGCTGCTGCTCTACGCGCGCGATCTGCGCGACCTCGTGGAGCTGGAGCGGGGGCAGCGGGCGTTGCTCGAGCGCGCGTACCACGACACGGTGTCGGCGCTCGCCAGCGCGCTCGAGACGAAGGACACCGGCACCCGGCAGCACTCGCAGCGCGTGCAGCTCTACGCGATGGAGCTCGCGCGCGCGCTCGACCCGATCGTCGCAGGACACCCGTCGGTCGAGTACGGGTTCCTGCTCCACGACATCGGGAAGATCGGCATCCCCGACCAGATCCTGCGCAAGCCGAGCGCGCTCAACGAGCAGGAGTGGCGGCTGATGCAGAAGCACACCGTGCTCGGGGCGCAGATGCTCGGCGGAGTTGCGTTCCTGCAGGGTCCCGGCGTGGAGATCGTCCGCTCCCACCACGAGCGGTGGGACGGCGCCGGCTATCCCGACGGCCTCGTCGGCGACGAGATCCCGCTCGGCGCCCGCATCTTCGCGGTCGCCGACGCGCTCGACGCGATCACGAGTCACCGCCCGTACCGCGGCGCGCAGAGCTGGCGCGTCGCGCACAAGGTGATCATCGCCGAGTCGGGCAAGCAGTTCGACCCGCAGGTCGTCGACGCGTTCCGCGACCGCGAGCACGTCCTGCACGAGATCCGCCGCGACTTCCTCGCCGCCGCGTAGTCGCAGCCTCACCCCGTCGATAGACTCGCGCGGCATGGACTTCTCCCTGACCGACGATCAGCGGGAGATCCAGGCGCTCGCGCGGGAGTTCGCGCAGGCCGAGATCGAACCGCACGCCGCCGAGTGGGACCGCGAGCACCGCTTCCCTGCGGACCTGTACGGCAAGCTGGCGGAGCTCGGCCTGATGGGTGTCTGCGTCCCGGAGGAGCTCGGCGGCGCGGGTGCGGACTTCCTCTCGTACATCCTCGTGCTCGAGGAGCTCTCACGGGCAGACGCGGGCGTCGGCGTCACGGTTGCCGTGCACACGAGCGCGTGCACGCTCCCGATCCTCGGCTTCGGCTCGGAGGAGCAGCGGGCGCGTTTCGTACCGCCGCTCGCACGCGGGGAGACGATCGGCGCCTTCGCGCTCACGGAGCCCGGCGCCGGCTCCGATGCGGGCTCGCTGCGGACGCGGGCAGACGCGGACGGCGACGGCTGGCGGATCGAGGGCACGAAGCAGTGGATCACGAACGGCAGCTACGCGGGCACCTTCCTCACGTTCGCCCGCACCGACCCGGAGCAGCCGGGCGCCCGTGGCGTCTCCGCCTTCCTGCTCGACGCCGAGCACGTGCGCGTGACCCGCGAGGAGGAGAAGCTGGGCCTGAACTCGTCCTCCACCGCCGACCTCGTGATCGAGGGCGCGCAGGTCGGTCGCGACCGCCTGCTGCACGAGGAGGGCAAGGGCTTCGCGATCGCCATGTCGACCCTCGACGGCGGGCGGATCGGGATCGCAGCGCAGGCGCTCGGGATCGCGCAGGCCGCCTACGACGTGGCGCGCGAGTACGCGAAGGAGCGTCGGACGTTCGGCAAGGCGATCGCCGAGCACCAGGCGATCCAGTGGAAGCTGGCCGACATGTCCACGGAGATCGACGCGGCGCGCCTGCTGGTCTACCGCGCCGCGTGGCTGAAGGATCGCGGCGAGCCCGTCACCGAGCCCGGGGCGAAGGCCAAGCTGTTCGCGTCGGAGATGGCTCGTCGCCAGACGGCGGAGGCGATCCAGATCCTCGGCGGCTACGGCTACACGAAGGAGTTCCCGGTCGAGCGCTACTACCGCGACGCCAAGATCACCGAGATCTACGAGGGCACGAGCGAGATCCAGCGGCTCGTGATCGCGCGCTCGATCCTCGACCTCCAGCGGGAGCCCGCGGCCAGCCGATGAGGGCGCGGGACGAGCCGGTCCGCCTGACCCGGATCTACACCCGCGGCGGCGACGCGGGCGAGACGTCGCTCGGCGACGGCTCCCGCGTCTCCAAGCTCGACTGCCGGATCGGCGCGTTCGGGACGGTCGACGAGCTGAACTCCGCCCTCGGGGTCGTGCTCGCCGGCGACGTGCCGTCCGAGCTGCGGCCGCCGCTCGAGCGCGTCCAGAACGAGCTCTTCGACGTCGGCGCCGACCTCTCGGTGCCGTGGGGCGTCACCGACCGGCTCCGGGTCGAGCAGGGGATGATCGACGAGCTCGAGCGGCTGTGCGACCGCTTCAATGCCGATCTCCCCGAGCTGCGCAGCTTCGTGCTCCCCGGTGGCAGCGAGGCGGCGGCACGGCTTCACGTCGCCCGCACGCTCTGCCGGCGCGCGGAGCGCGACGCGCTCGTGGCCTCGCAGGAGCTCGAGTTGAACCCGCTCGTGCTGCGCTACTTGAATCGGCTCTCCGACCTGCTCTTCATCCTCGCGCGGGCGGCGAACGCCGGCGCGGGTCGTGAGGAACCGCTCTGGAAGCCTGGAAGCTCGCGCTAGCGCCTCGCGCCCCTGGCCGGCGCCGCCTCCCGGCCGGCCGAGCCGGCCTCCGGCGACGCCTCGCGTCGCTCGCAGTGCTCCAGCCGGCGCCCCGTATTCCCATACTGTGACCCCGGCCTACGCACTGCGAGCGACGCGCCAGGAACGCGAGGTGAGACGGTGATCTGGTCACTCCTGCTCGCTTTCGTCGGCTCGTTCGTCGCGGGCTACTTCGGTTCCGCCCTGGGGCTCGTGCTCGGCACCCTGCGGCTGCCGCTGATCGTGCTCGCGTCCGGCAGCCCGCTCGCGGCGGCGGGCACGAACATCGCGATCTCCGCGGCAGCGGCCGGCGCGGGCAGCCTGCGCCACATCCGTGAGGGCCGGGTCGACTGGCGGGTCGTAGCCTGGATGGCGCCGCCGTCGATCGTCGGCGCAGTGGTCGGTGCACTGCTCGCGGATGACGTCTCGGAGCGGCTCCTCTACGCCGTGATCGCGGCCGTGCTCGTCTGGAGCGGGATCGATCTCGCCCTCCGGCCGATCGCGGCGCGGACGCGGGAGCGGCCCAGGCTGGCGCCGGCCGTCGTCGCCGGCGGGGCGATCGGCGCGATCGGCGGCGCCGTCGGCGTGATCCTGGGCACGCTGCGCATGCCCGCTCTCGTGCGCTCCGTCGGGCTCGATGTGCGACGGGCGGCCGGGACGAACCTCGTCGTCGGCTTCCTGCTGGGAGTCGCCGGGTTCGCGGCGCACGCTTCGGCTCTCGAGCTCGAGTGGGGCATCCTGGCGGCGGGCCTCGCCGGTGCGATCCCGGGCGGCTGGTTGGGCGCGCGCTGGACCGGCGTCGTCTCCGAGCGCACGCTACGGCTCGCGCTCGGGGCGACGCTCGTCGCCGTCGGGCTCGCCTTCGCGCTGCAGGCCGTTCTCTAGCGCCCGGCGATGCGCGCGATCGCCCGCGCAGCCTTCGCCGCAGGGGTGCTGCGCGGCAGGGCGAGCACGGCCCCGGCGCGCACGGCACGCTGGCGTGTGCCCGGGTCACGTGCGATCCCGATCAGCTGCAGCCGCGGGAAGACGATGCCGAGATCGCGGACGACGCCGACGCCGTAGTCGTCGACGTCCACGACCGCTACCCCGATGTTGCGCGAGCGGGAGGAGGCGAGCGCGAAGGTCCCGTCGTCGTCGGTCCTCGCGAGGGCACGCGCCCTCGTCCCGGCGAGCTGGGCGGCGATCGAGTCGAGCGCGGCGCGCTCGCCCGCGAACACGACGTCCACCTTCTGCTGCTGGGAGCGCGGCTTCAGGGGCTTCGGCGCCGCGAGGCGGATGTTGACCGTCCGGCGGATCGTCTCGGCCCCGGAGCGGGCGACCCAGACGACGCGGTACGTCCCGGGGCGCTTGATCCGCGCCGGCAGCTGGAGCCTGACGATGGTGCTGCCCGCCTTCACGTTCCGCTTCCAGGTGGAGACGCGCTTCTTGGCCGGGGAGTACAGCGTTGCGGTCAGCTGCGCCGGACGCGTCACCTTCACGCGGGCGGCGAGACTGGTGCGCTTCTGCAGCGTCACCGTCGGCGCGCTCGCGACCTGGAGCACGAACTTCGTCCGGGCGGCGGCGGTGCCGCGAGCGACGACCAGGTCGATCGCGCTCGACTCGACCGCCATCGTGAGCGCGGCCGGCGCCACGACGGTGCCTGCGGCGACGGTGGGCACGATCTCCTCGCGCACCTGGCCGAGCCGGAAGCCCCGCTCGGCGAGCGCGGCGCGGGCAGCGTCGACGCCGAGCCCGGTGACGCTCGGAACCGCGCGCAGGACGGGGGTCAGGATGCTCTTGTTGCCGGCTCCGTCCAGCTGCAGGAGTTGGAACCGGCGCGTGTCGCCCGGCTCGATCGGGCCGAGCTTCGCCTCGTACTCGGTCGGGCCGAACTGGCGATACTCGCCGCCGTTGACGACGAGGATGACGTTGCCGAGGTGGCCGCTCGAGTCGGTGCCGGGGAGCCAGCGGATGGTCAGGCCGTCATCGGCGACGACGCCGGCGATGTGGATCGGGGGCGTAGGCGCCTCGTCGTCGAGCATCAGTGCGAAGAAGCTGAGGTGGCGGGTCAGCACGTGGACGTTGCCGCCGGCGACGTAGTAGCCGTCGGACTGGCCGGCCGGCAGCGTCGATCCGTTGAGACGCGCGAGCGATCGCCACGTGATCCCGTCGTCCGAGGTGGACGGCGAGACGAACGCGCCACCCGGATTCGGGATCGTGATGTCGAGCGGTGCCGCAAACGCGGTCACCGGGGTGCCGGCGAGCGCCCAGTGAGCGGTGACCTCGATCACGTGGCCGCCGGGGACGATGCCGGGAGCGAGGGTGGGCGTGGGCGGGGAGGGGTCGACGCGGACGACGAGGAAGTCGTCGGTCGTCGGAGCGGTCGGCCAGCCCGCCGGCGGCAGCGAGACGGTCGCGAGCCCGCCTGCGGCGGTGACGAGCGTGGTCGTGTACGACATGCTCCGCTCGACCGGCAGCCGGTCGGCGCCGGCCACGCTCTCGATCGTCACGGCCACCCGGAAGGGCGTGCTGGTGCCGCTCGCATCCTCGAGCCGGCCGGCGAGCACGTGCACGCCATCTGCAAGCGAGCCCGTCGCGAACGTGATCGTGGTGCCCGAGATCGACGCTGCCGGTGCGGCGCCGCCGTCGAGGAGCGCTCCGGTGACGATGACGGGCTCGCTCGCCTCGAGCACGATCTGGCTCGCAGCGGTGGAGACGGAGCCGTCGGCGGGCGACGCGGAGACGAGCGATGGCGCCGTGTTGTCGAAGCGCACTCCGGCCCGCACCGACGGGGTGGAGGGATTGTCGAACGCATCGAAGCCGGTGGCGCGCAGGTCGTAGACGCCGTCGGCGCGCGCAGCCGTGTCCAGGGCCGCGCCGAACGGTGCCGCCGTGTCGGTGGCGATCTCCGTCCAGGAGCCTGCGCCGGCCGGGCTGAGCTCGAAGCGGACGCGAACGGCGCCGCCGCCGGTCGTCGCCCCGAGTGCAACGGTGCCCGAAAGGGCGGCGCCGGGATCGGTGAGCGTGACGCTCGGGCCGGAGGAATCGAGGGTGACGGGAACGACGGCCGACGTACGCGTGTTGCCGGCGACGTCGGTGACGAGCACGCGGATCTCGGCAGCACCGTCAGTCGCGCTCGACGCGTCCCAGGTCAGCGCGTACGGGGCGGTCGCGTCCGTGCCGACGGGGTCGAAGGTGGAGGAGCCGAACTGCTTGACGAGGAAGACGACGTCGCGCACGCCGGACCCGCCGTCCGCCGCGTCGGCGGTGAGCGCGACCGCCGTTCCGCCGATCGTCGAGCCGCCGGTGGGCGCGGTGACCGAGCCGGTCGGATCCGTCTTGTCGAGCAGGACGGTGCGGAGCCCGCTCGTGCCGGAGTTGCCGCCGCCGTCGGTCGCGCGGGCACGCAGCTCGTACGCCCCCTCGGCGACGGGCCCGATCGACCAGGTCGCCTCGAAGCCATCGCCGGGCGTGGCGTCGGTGTCGATCAGGAGCCACGGGCTCGAACCGGCCGCGCGATACTCGAAGGCGATGCTCACGGTGTCGACCGCGGCGGTCGCCGTGAGCGTGGGGGAGGCGGAGACGGCCACGCCGGGATCGGCGAGGGTCACCGTCGGCGCGTCGTTGTCGACCGTGAAGGTGACGACTGCCGACTCGGCCTGGTTCCCGGCGCCGTCGGTGGCGACGACCTTGATCTCGACCGCGCCATCGGCGACGAGGCCGCTGTCCCATGTCGTCGAGACCGCTCCGGTGGAGCTGCTCGCGACGGTGGTGAAGCCCGCGGCGCCGGCCGGCTTCAACTGGATCGCCGTGGACGTGATGCCCGACAGCGCGTCGCCGGCGGAGCCGCCGAGCGACACGGAGCCCGAGACGACGCTACCGCCGGCCGGGGTCGAGACGGTCGCCGTCGGCAACCCGTTGTCCACGGTCTTGGGCAGGCTGGGCAGAAGCTGGATCGTCTCGTTGCCGAGCTCGTCCTCGACGCGCACGCGCAAGTCGTAGGGGCCGTCGGCGACCGCGGTCGTGTTCCAGCTGTACGTGTAGGCGGAGAGCATCGGCGTCGCGACCGTGCCGCCCGGCAGGGCAGCCCAGGCGCCCGCGCCCGCGGTGGAGAACTCGAAGGTGACGGAGGAGACGTCGGCGGGTGTGTCGGGCGTCCAGCGCAGCTCCGCGGCCGTACCGCGCAGGTAGCCGCCCGGATTGGCCGGGGTGCCCGTGGGGCCGGCGGTGTCGATCGTGACCGTCACGAGCTGCTCGGCCTCGACGTTCCCGAGCGTGTCGACGGAGTAGAAGTGCACGGTGTGCGGGCCGTCTGCACCGGCGACGAGGGCGCTCGAGCCGGCCGTCTCGCTGCCGCCGTCGATCCGGAAGCGCGTCTCGTCGACTCCGGCACCGCCGGCGTCGACTGCCGACAGGGAGACCGTGATCGGGCCGTTGTTCGGGTTGCGTGGCGAGATCGTGGCGCTCGTCGTCGGCGCCGTCGCGTCGATCTGGACGGTCGCAGTCCGGGTCGCCTCGACGTTGCCGACGGCGTCGGTGGATCGATAGGTGATCGTGTAGGCACCGGTGAGAGCGGGGATCGAGACGCTCGTGCCCGACTGCGTCGCGCCGCCGTTCATCTCGTAGGTCGTCGTGTCGACGCCCGAATCCGGGTCGGCGGGGGACAGGGTGACCGTGATCGGGAGATTGCCGAGGCCGGCCGGCGCATCGTCGCTCGTCGTCGGGGCCTGCCGGTCGATGCGCACCGAGGCGCTGCGGTCCGACTCGACGTTGCCCGCGGCGTCGGTCGAGCGGTACGTGATCGTGTGCACGCCGTGCGTTGCAGGCACGTTCACCGTCGCGCCGGTCTGGGTCGAGCCTCCGTCGAGCTCGTACGTCGTCGTCGCGAGGCCGGAGCCACCGGCGTCGGCGGGCGAGAGTGTGACGGTGGTCGCACCGGCCTGCCACGCGGCCGGTGCATCGTCGGTCGTGACCGGATCGGTCTCGTCGATGCGGACGCTCACGGTCTGCCAGCCCTCCCAGTTTCCGGCAGCGTCCTGCGAGCGGTACTCAAGCGTGTGCACGCCCTCCCCGGAGACGGTGACGGCGACCGTGTACGGCTGCGCCGCGCCACCGTCGAGCCGGTACTCGGTCTGAGCCACGCCCGAGCCACCCGGATCGCCGGCCGTGAGCGCGACCGCGACGTCGCCGTCACTCCAGCCCGCCGGCGCGTCGTCGGTGGTGGTCGCAGCAGTGTTGTCGATGCGTACGGAGGTGATGCCGGGCGTGGTCTCGGCGTTGCCGGCGGCGTCCGTCGTGAAGACGCGCAGGTCGTAGAGGCCGTCCGTCAGCCCGGTGGTGTCGAGGGTGGCGGCATAGGGAGCCGAGCCGTCGGCGCCCAGGTCGTCCCAGGCACCGGCGCCGGCGGGCGAGACCTGGAACGTGACCGTGTTGACGGAGCCGGGCGCGGGATCGGAGGCGGTGGCGGCGAGGGCGACCGAGCCGCGCAGGGCGGCGCCGGCGGCCGGAGCCGTGATCGAGCCGCTCGGCCGCGTGCGGTCGACGGTGGTGAGGATCAGCTCGACCGCCGAGCGGCCGGCGTTGTCGGTCGCGGTCACGCGAAGGAGGCGCGGGCCGTCCGACGGGATCGCCCAGTCGACCGCGTACGGCGCGACGGTGTCGGGGCCGACGAGCGTGGTCCAGGTGTCGGAGGTGCAGGCAGCAGACGTCTCGTTGCACTGCTCGAAGAGCACGTTCGCGATCCCCGAGCCGAGGTCGTCCGCGACCGCGCTCACCTGGGCGGGATCGGGTGTGGTCAGGTTGACCGGGTTGTGCGAGACGCTCGCCGACAGCAGCGGCAGCGAGTTGTCGACGGTCACGGTGCGCACGGCGGAGACAGTCGAGTTGCCGGCGTTGTCGCGGGTCGTGACGCGGAGATCGTGGTCGCCGTCCGCGAGACCGGTCGTGTCCCAGGCGACGGAGTAGGGCGCGCTCGTGTCCGGGCCGCCCAGCGACTGCCAGGAGCCCCCGACGAGAACCTCGAAGAGCGCGTGCTGCACGCCGGACCCGCCGTCCGAGGAATCGGACGTGACGGTGACGGCGCTGCCGGAGACGGCCGCGAGCGCCGCCGGTGCCGTCAGCGCGCCGGTCGGAGCGGTGGCGTCGACGAGCCACGTGTGGCTCGCGGGCGTCGCATCCTGGTTGCCGGCGGCATCGGTCGCGCGAGCCTCGAACGTATGTGAGCCGTCGGTGAGGGCAGGGGAGACTGTGTGCGGCGACGCGCATGCGCTCCAGCCGCCGCCGTCGATGCGGCACTCGAACGTGGACGGCGTCTCGCTCGAGCCGAAGCCGAAGGTCGGGGTCGCGTTGGCGCTCGGGTCGGAGGGCTGCGACGTGATCGAGGTGGCGGGCGCGCCGGGCACCTTGTCGACCGCGATGTTGCGCGTCGCGGAAGCGGTGTGGCCGACGTTGTCGGTCACCGTCGCCCGCAGCACCTTGGGACCGTCGGTCACGGACGTGGTGTCCCACGAGGCGGCGTAGGGCACCGTCGTGTCGGCGGTGCCGATCGCGGTGAACGGGCCGCCGGGGCCGCTCGACGAGAACTCGAAGAGCACGGACGCGACGCCGGCTCCGGCGTCGCTCGCCGTCGCCTCGAGGGCATGCGAGCCGGAGTCGAGCATCGCGCCTCCGGCCGGCGCGTCGAAGGAGACCGTCGGGTCGGCCGCGTCGGGGGTGAGCATGAACGATCCGGCCGAGCTGTGACCGGCGCGGTCGACCGCCGTCACGGCCTGTGCGCCTGACCCGGCGGCGCCGGCGGCCCAGGAGTACGAGCGCGCGAACGGCGGGGTGGAGTCGTCGGCCGGGTCGAGCGACGCGAAGCCCGCGGCGGGCGCCGCGAACGTGACCTTGTCGATCCCGGACTCGCCGTCGGAGGCGGCCGAGGTGACCGTGAACGAGCCCGAGCCGGCCGGGTCGAAGTAGAGGGTGGAGCCGGTCGCGTGACCGTCGTCGCCCGTCTCGGTGACGGTCTGGACCGGCGCAGCCGGAGCGGCCGTGTCGACCTGGGCGACGGCGGTCGTGACCCCGGCCGAGGCGTTGCCGACGCGGTCCTCGACCGTGAAGGTGTACCGATAGCAGCGGCCCGACTGGACGCTCGTGTCGGGGCTCGTGAACGTGCCTACGTCTGCGCTGAACGTGCCGCAGGCACCGTCCACGAGGAGGGCGGACTCGCGCGTGACGACCCGCGTGGCGGTGTCGAGGCCGGCGCCGAGGTCGGTGCCGTCGCCGAGCACGAAGGGAACCGAGAGCGCTGCGAAGACCGGCCCGCCGAGGGAGATCGTCTGGCCGGTCGGCGCGGAGGAGTCCTCGATCACGTCGATCGTCGTGTCGCTCGTGTTCGCGGGCGTCCAGGCATCGGCGGCCGTGACGACGATCGAGAAGTCGCCGGCCGCGGCGGGCGTCCAGCTGAACGGGCTCGAGACGTACGGGCCTGCGGACGGAGTGGCGACAGTCTCGAGCGCATGTGTCCAGCCCGTCTCCCCGACCGCCGGGTAGGTGGCGGAGGCCGGCCCGGAGCCTGCGTCGACGACCGCGCTCGAGAGCGTGAAGGAGCCCGCCGCCGCGGGCCGGTAGTAGAGATCGGTGCCGGCCAAGAACGCGCCGGTTGCCCCGGCGAGCGTGATCGTGTTGGTCGGGTCGTTCGTGTCGTTGAAGACGAAGTTGACGGAGGCCGTGTCGGTGAGCTCGATCCCGTCGGCGGTCGCGGTGTAGACGCCGGTCTCGACGGTCGTGCTCGTGACGCTGAACGTCGCGACGCCCGCGCCGTTCGTCGTCGTGCTCGCCGGGGCGATCGCCGAGTCAGCGCCGTCGTCGTCGAGCGTGACGGTCTCGCCGGGCAGCGGGTTCCCGCCGGCGTCGCGCACCGTCACGGTGATCGTGCTGGTGTCCACGCCGCTGTTCTGGACGCTCGTCGGGCTCGCCGCCACCGTCGAGGTCGCGGTGCTGACCGGGCCGGCGGCGATCGTGTAGCCGGTCGTCCCGGCCGCGACGCCGGCCGCCGTCGCCTCCAGCGCGATCGGACCGGCGAGCGCGTTGGTGACGGCCTTCGTGGCGATGCCGCTCGACGCGACCGCCGTCCCGAGACCGGTGACAGTGCCGGCGCCGCTCGCCTTTCCGAACGTGACGACGGTCGAGCTGTCGGAGGTGACCGTGTTCCCGTGCGCGTCCACGATCGTTCCCGTGAGCGAATGCGTGCCACCGGCGACGAGGGAGCCCGAGTCGGTGAGGGCGATCGCGCTCGCCGGGCCGTGGACGTACGTGACGGCGGCGCTGTCGGCGAGAGCGGCCGCGTTCAGCGTGCCGGTGATCGAGCCGCTGCCGACGGAAGTGGGGGAGGTGAGCGTGGCGGTGTAGGTGCCGTCGGCCTCGTCGGTGACGCCGCCGAGGCTGCCGGTGCCGGAGAGGCTCAGAGCCACGACGCCGCCGCCTGCTGCGAGGTCGTTCCCGGCCGCGTCCTTGAGCCGCACGGTGATCGTGCTGGTGGCGACGCCGTCGGCGACGATCGTGCCCGGAGCGGCGTCGATCGTGCTCGTGGCGGTCGACGCGCTGCCGGCGCCGATCGTCCACGTCGTCGTGCCTGCGGTGAGGCCCGCGGCGCTGGCCGCGACGTCGATCTGGCCGGCGGTCGTGTTCGTGACGTCGATCGACGCGACGCCGCTCGCGGCGGTGTCGGTGCCGAGACCAACGACGGTGCCGGGGCCACCGGTCTTGGCGAAGCCGACGACGGTGGAGCTGTCCGAGGTGACGGTGTTTCCGGCCGCGTCCTGAATCGTCGCGGTCAGCGTCTTCGTCGCGCCAGAGGCGCTCGACCCCGAGGCGAGCAGGTCGATCGTCGTCGCCGTGCCGTGGACGACCGAGAACGCCGTGCTGTCCGAGGTGAGGCCGGCAGCGGTCGCGGTGATCGTGAGCGCGCCTGCGAGCGAGCCGCTCACGTCGATCGAGGCGACGCCGTTCGACGCTGTGCCGGCGCCGAGACCCGTCACGGTGCCGCTGCCCCCGGACTTCGAGAAGGTGACCGCTGTCGCGTTGTCGCCGGCAACGAGCGCGCCGTCGGGATCGCGCACCTCGACGCTCAGCGTGCGCTGGGCGCCGGAGGGGAGAGCCGTGGTCGAGCTCGTGAAGGTCAGGTGGTGGGGCACGAAGGCGATCGCGACCGAGTCGGACGCAGCCGCGCCGGCAGCCGTGCCGTCGTGCGGTGTCACCTCGACGCTGACCGTCTCGCCGCCGTCTCCGTTTCCGGCCAGCGCGAGGTCGAGCGTGTCGGTGAGGGAGCTCGAGCCGGCTGTCGTCTTCACCGTCACGCCGTCGACCTTCCAGACGTAGGTGAGCGTGACCGTGTCGGCGTCGACGTCGGCGCGCATGGCCGTTGCGGTGACGACGTCGTCGGTCGCCGGGCTCGCCGGTGCGAGCGCGACTCCGGCAGTGGGGACCGAGTTCGAGACGGTGAGCGGCGCGGAGGTGATCGGCGCCGCGTCGTCGTCGCCGTCCGTGGCCTCGCCGCGCACACGCAGCACGTCGCCCTTGTCGCCGTTGCCGGCGACCGAGAGGTCGAGGCTCGTACCCGTCGCACCGACAAGGTCGCCGGCATTCTTCGTCCACTGCCGGGACACGGTGACCGCATCGCCGTCGGCGTCGGTAGCCGTGACGGTTGCGTCGATCGTGTCGTTCGTCCGCGCGCTTGCCTGGTCGATCGCAGCGAGCGTGATCGTCGGCGCCGAGTTCTGAATCGAGACGGGCGCGGAGGTGGACGGGGCGGAGCTCGCGCTGCCGTCGCCGGCGGTCACCTTCAGAGTGATGTCGTCGGCCTTGTCGCCGTTCCCGGCGACGGAGAGGTCGAGTGTGGCGCCGGTCTCGCCCGCGAGGTCGAGGCCGTTCCGCTGCCACTGGAAGGCGTGCGTGCGGGCGTCGCCGTCTACGTCGGCGCTGACGACCGTGGCCGTGAGCAGGTCGTTCGTCCGCGGTGCCGCCTGGTCGATCGTGACGCTCGTGATCGTGGGTGCCGAGTTGCCGACCGTGACCCCACCGGAGACGCTGGGGGAGGAGCTCGCGCTGCCGTCGTGCGCCACGACCGCGACGGCGAGCTCGTCGGCCTTGTCGCCGTGGCCGGGGATGGAGAGGTCGAGCGTGGCGCCCGTCTCGCCGACGAGGTCGACGCCGTTGCGCCGCCACTGGTAGCCGTAGGTGCGCCCGTCGCCGTCCGCGTCCGACGAGCTGACGGTGACGGTGAGCGTGTCGTCGGTACGAGGCGTCGCCTCGTCGATCGAGACCGAGTCGACGACGGGTGTGGAGTTGACGACGACAACGCCCGCCGACGTGGCCGGCGCGCTCGTAGCCGAGCCGTCCGAGACCGTTGCCCGCACGGCGATCGTGTCGCCCTTGTCGCCGTGGCCGGGCTGCGAAAGGTCGAGTGTCGCGGCGGTGGCGCCGGAGATGTCGACACCACCCGAGAGCCACTGGCGTGCCGACGTCAACGTGTCGCCGTCCGCATCCGTGGCAGCGAGCGTCAAGGTGAGCGTGTCGTTCGTCCTCGGTGCGGCCTGGTCGATCGACAACGAGCCGATCGTCGGCGCCGAGTTCATGATCGTGACCTCGGCCGAGGTCGTCGGCGCGGACGGGTCCGTGCCGTCCGAGGCGGTGACGCGCACGGAGAGCCTGTCGCCCTTGTCGCCGTGGCCGGTCTGCGAGAGATCGAGCGACGCCGCCGTAGCGCCTGCGATGTCCACGCCGTCGAGGAGCCACTGGTACGCGTAGGTGCGCGCGTCGCCGTCGGCGTCCGCGCTGACGACCGTGGCGCTGAGCGTGTCGTTCGTCCTGGGCGCAGCCTGGTCGATCGTGACCGACGAGATCGTCGGCGCTGCGTTCCCAACCGTCACCGAGGGCGACGTCGCCGGAGCGGAGGACGCTGACCCGTCCGACGAGACGACGCGCACGGCGATCGAGTCGCCGCTGTCGCCGTTGCCGGCAGCGCCGAGGTCGAGCGTGGCGCCGGTCTCGCCGGCGAGGTCGGTGCCGTTCTTGACCCACTGATAGGTGGTAAAGCGGGCGTCGCCGTCGGCGTCGGCGCTCGCGACGGTGACCGAGAGAACGGTTGTCGTCGCGGGGGATGCCTGGTCGATCGTGACGGACGCGATCGTGGGCGCCGAATTCGCGACCGTCTCCGAGTCGGACGCAGGAGTGCCGCTCTCGTCGCCATCGTGCGGCGTCACCTCGACGGTGACGACCTGGCCCTTGTCACCGTCGCCCGGGCCGGAGAGATCGAGCGTGTCCGTGAGCGAGCTCGAGCCGGCGGTCGTCTTGCGGGTCGCGCCGTCGACCTTCCAGACGTACGTGAGCGAGACGGTGTCGCCGTCCGAGTCGGCCTTCGTCGCGGTCGCCGTCAGGACCTGATTCGTCGTGGGCGTGGCGGGCGCGAGAGAGACGGTGGCGGCCGGTGCCGTGTTCGCGATCGTCATCGCGCTCGAGGTGAGCGGGGAGGACGAGGCGCCACCGTCTGCGCCGATGACGCGGACGCTCAGCTGTTCGCCCTTGTCGCCGTTGCCGGCCTGGGACAGGTCGAGGGTAGACGCGGTCGCGCCGGCGAGGTCGGCCGCGTTCCGGCGCCACTGGTAGGTGTAAGCGACCGCGTCGCCGTCCTCGTCGTGACTCGTGATCGAGAGCGTGAGCGTGTCGTTCGTCCTCGGCGCGGCCTGGTCGATCGCAACCGTGTCGACGACGGGGGCCGAGTTCGTCACCGTGACCGCAGCGGAACCGAATGGCGCAGACGGGTCCGTGCCGTCGGACGCGGTGACGCGAACGGTGACGTTCTCGCCCTTGTCGCCGTTGCCGATCTCCGAGAGGTCGTAGCCGGCGGCGGTCTCGCCGAACCGGTCGACCCCGTTCTTGGCCCACTGGTAGGTGAGCGTTGCGGTGTCGCCGTCCGCGTCGGCGGTGGCGACGGCGACGGTCAGCGCGTCGTTCGTCTTCGGAGCGGCCTGGTCGATCGTCGCCGAGACGACGGTGGGCGCGGAGTTCAGCACCGTGACGGCGCTCGAGGTGAGCGTGGCCGAGGACGCCGTGCCGTCCGAGACCGAGAGCCGCAGGTCGAGCTGGTCGCCCTTGCCGCCGTTGCCGGCGAGGGAAAGGTCGAGTGTCGCGCCGGTCTCGCCGGCCAGATCGGTGCCGTTCTTGCGCCACTGCCGTGCCGGCGTCAGCGCGTCGCCGTCGGCGTCCGTGGCGGTGACCGAAAGCGAGAGCGTGTCGTTCGTCCGCGGCGCGGCCTGCGCGATCGAGACGGAGGAGAGCACGGGGGCGGAGTTGGCGACGACCTCCGAGTCGCTCGCGGCGGCGCCGTCGGCAGTACCGTCGTTCGGGGTCACCTCGACCGTGATCGTCTCGCCCTTGTCGCCGTTTCCGGCCTGGGCGAGGTCGAGCGTGTCGGTCAGTGAGCTCGTGGCAGAGGTCGTCTTCACCGTGGTGCCGTCCACCTTCCAGACGTAGGTGAGCGTGACCGCGTCGCCGTCGGCGTCTGCGCGTGTGGCGGTCGCGGTGACCAGGTTGTCCGTCTTCGGCGCGGCCGGCGCGAGCGAGACGCCTGCGGTCGGAGCCGTGTTGCCGACGACAACGGCGTCCGCGACGGGCGTGCCGTCGGCGCTGCCGTCGTTCGGCGTCACCTCGACGGTGACGGTCTCGCCCTTGTCGCCGTTTCCGGCCTGGGCGAGGTCGAGTGTGTCGGTCAGTGAGCTCGCGGCCGAGGTCGTCTTCACCGTCGCGCCGTCGACCTTCCAGACGTAGGTGAGGGTGACGGCGTTGCCGTCTGTGTCGGCCGCGGTCGCAGTCGCCGTCAGCACGGCGGCCGTGCCCGGCGCCGCCGGCGCGAGCGAGACGGTTGCTGCCGGCAGCGAGTTTCCGATCCCGACACCGTCGGTCGCTGCCGCGCCGTCGGCGCTGCCGTCGTTCGGCGTCACCTCGACCGTGATGGTCTCGCCGGCGCTGCCGTTCCCGGCCTGCGCGAGGTCGAGCGTGTCGGTGAGCGAGCTCGTGCCCGGCGTCGACTTGACGGTGACGCCGTTCACCTTCCAGACGTAGGTGAGCGTGACCGTGTCGCCGTCGGCGTCGCTCCTCGTCGCCGTGGCGGTGAGCGTGTCGTTCGTGCCCGCCGGGTCGGGCGAGAGCGCGACCGTGGCGGCAGGGAGGGAGTTCTGGACGGTGACCGCGGCGGAGGAGAGCGGGGCGGAGCCCGTGCTGCCGTCGTTCGCCACCACCTCGACGGTGACGTCGTCGCCCCGGTCGCCGTTGCCGGCCTGGGAGAGATCGAGGGTGGCGCCCGTTGCGCCTGGGATGTCGCTGCCGTCGAGCCGCCACTGGTAGGCGTAGGTGCGCGCGTCGCCGTCGGCGTCCGCGGACGAGACGGAGACGGAGAGCGTGTCGTTCGTCCGCGGCGCGGCCTGGTCGATCGTGACGCCGGTGACGGTGGGTGCCGAGTTCGCGACGGTCTCGGAGTCGCTCGCCGTCGGGCCGTCGGCGCTGCCGTCGTTCGGCGTCACCTCGACGCTGACGACCTGCCCCTCGTCGCCGTTGCCGGCGTTGGAGAGATCGAGGGTGTCGGTGAGCGAAGCAGACCCGGACGTCGTCCGCCGCGTGACGCCGTCGACCTTCCAGACATACGTGAGCGTGAGCGTGTCTCCGCCGTCTGCATCGACCTTCGTCGCCGTGGCGGTCAGCACCTGATCCGTCTTCGGACCGGCCGGGGCAAGCGAGACGGTGGCTGTCGGTGTCGAGTTCACGACGGTCTCGGAGTCGCTCGCCGCGGAGCCGTCAACGGTGCCGTCGTTCGGGACGACCTCCACCGAGACGGTCTGGCCCTCGTCGCCGTCGCCGGCGCCGGAGAGGTCGAAGGCATCGGTGAGCGAGGCCGAGCCGGAGGTCGTCTTTCGGGTGACGCCGTCGGCCTTCCAGACGTAGGTGAGCGTGACCGTGTCCCCGTCCGCGTCGGCCTTCGTCGCCGTGGCGGTGAGCGTAGTCGTCGTGGACGGAGCCGCTGGAGCGAGCGTCACCGTTGCGCTCGGGGCCGTGTTCGCGATCGTCACCGCGGTGGATGTGGACGGAGTCGAGCTCGCGGTGCCGTCGTTGCCGGTGACGCGCACCGAGATCAGGTCGGCCTTCGAGCCGTTGCCGGCGACCGAGAGGTCGAGCGTGGCGGCGGTCTCACCGGCGAGGTCGACGCCGTTCTTGCGCCACTGATACGCATACGCGACCGCGTCGCCGTCGAGGTCGCTGCTCGCGACCGACACCGTCAGGGTGTCATTCGTCCGCGGCGAGGCCTGCACGATCGAGACGCTCGTGATCGCAGGCGCCGAGTTCGCGACCGTGACGGCGCTCGAGGTGACCGGCCCGTCGGAGACGGCTCCGTCCGAGACCGAGACCCGGAGTGCGATCTGATCGCCCTTGTCGCCGTTGCCGGCCACTGAGAGGTCGAGTGCGGCACCGGTCGCGCCCGCGAGGTCGACGCCGTTCTTCCGCCACTGGCGCGTCGGAGTGACGGTGTCCCCGTCGGGGTCGCTCGCCGTGATCGTCGCGCTCAGCGTGGCGTTCGTGGCCGGCGCGGCCTGGTCGATCGAGACGGCCGACAGCACCGGTGCGGAGTTGGCCACGGTGACCGCGGCGGAGGTGAGCGGTGTGGAGGAGTCACTGCCGTCGGCGGCGATCACCTCGACCGAGATCCCGTCGCCCTTGTCGCCGTTCCCGAGCTGCGAGAGGTCGAACGTCGCCGCGGTCTCCCCGAAGCGGTCGGCGCCGTTCTTCCGCCACTGGTAGGTGTACGTGCGCGCGTCGCCGTCGGCGTCGGCGGAGACGACGGTCACCGACAGCAGCTGGTTCGTCGTCGGCGCACCCTGGTCGATCGTCACGCTCGTGACCGTCGGAGCGGAGTTCTGGATCGCGATCGGGGCGGACGTCGCGGGCGCGGAGCCGGCGCTGCCGTCGTTCGCCACGACCTCCACCGAGATGTCGTCGCTCTTGCTGCCGTGTCCCGGCTGGCCGAGATCGAGCGTCGCTCCGGTCGCACCGGGGATGTCGGATCCGTCCAGTCGCCACTGGTAGGCGTAGGTGCGCGCGTCGCCGTCCGCGTCGGCGCTCGTGACCGAGGCGCTGAGCGTGTCGTTCGTCTTCGGCGCGGCCTGATCGATCGTGACGGACGAGATCGTCGGCGTGGAGTTCGCGACCGTCACGGCGGATGAGAGAGCGGGGGCGGAGTTGGCCGAGCCGTCGTTGGCGACGACGGCGACGGTGATTCCGTCGCCCTTGCTGCCGTTCCCGGCGGCGGAGAGGTCGAGCGTGGCTCCCGTCTGGCCGACGAGATCCGAGCCGTTCTTCCGCCACTGATACGCGTAGGTGCGCGCGTCGCCGTCGGCGTCGGCCGAGACGACGGTGACGGAGAGAGTCTGGTTCGTCGTCGGCGAGCCCTGGTCGATCGTCACGCTCGAGATCGTCGGCGCGGAGTTCGCGACCGTCACGGCGGATGAGAGAGCGGGGGCGGAGTTGGCCGAGCCGTCGTTGGCGACGACGGCGACGGTGATTCCGTCGCCCTTGCTGCCGTTCCCGGCGGCGGAGAGGTCGAGCGTGGCTCCCGTCTGGCCGACGAGATCCGAGCCGTTCTTCCGCCACTGATACGCGTAGGTGCGCGCGTCGCCGTCGGCGTCGGCCGAGACGACGGTGACGGAGAGAGTCTGGTTCGTCGTCGGCGAGCCCTGGTCGATCGTCACGCTCGAGATCGTCGGCGCCGAGTTGGCGACGACCTCGGAGTCGCTCACGGTCGTTCCGTTCTGGTTCGCGTCGTTCGGCGTCACCTCGACGGACACCGTCTGGCCCTTGTCGCCGTCGCCTGCGCCCGAGAGGTCGAGCGTGTCGGTCAGCGAGGAGGAGGCCGACGTCGTCTTGCGCGTGACGCCGTTCACCTTCCAGACGTACGTGAGCGTCACGGTGTCGCCGTCCGCGTCGTTCCTCGTCGCGGTCGCCGTGACGGTCTGGTTCGTCGTCGGGCTCACCGGCGCGAGCGAGACGGTCGCGGTGGGCGGGGCGTTGTACGTCGAGCCCGGGGACGTACCGAGATTGACGAGCGTGCCCGCGGCGAGCGAGCGCTGCTGCGCCTGCCACGTGACGGTTCCCGAGCCGGCCGGCACGGTGACGGCGCCGCCAGCCCCGGCGCCGTACGTGATCGTCAGCGTCTGGCCGGCCGTCCGGCTGACCCCGGAAACCGTGAGGATCCGCGTGCCGCCGTTCCAGGCGACCGTGCCGGTGGACGCCGTCGTGTAGCCCGCTGTGCCGGCGGTCGTGTTCGGCGCCGTCCAGCCCGCGGGGATCGCGATCGTGACGGCGCCGTTGCTCATCCCGCCGGTCGCGGTGGTGTAGGTGAACGTCAGCGTGGTCGCGGTGCCCTGGAGGAGCTGGGTCGGGGCGACGATCATCGTCCCGGAGCCGTTCGCGGCGTACTGCGTGATCGAGGGCGAGGCGCCGAGCGCGGCGAGAGTGCCCGCAGCCGTGCCGCGGGCCAGGGCGGCCCAGGAGACCGCGCCCGTGGCGGCGCTCGCCGTTGCGCCCGGACCGCCCGACGCCGTCGAGCCGTAGGTGATCGTCATGGTGGCGCCTGCGTTCAGCGTCACGCCGGTGACGGTGAGCCGCTGGCCCGAGACGCCGACGGTGCCCGTCGAAGCGGTGGTGTAGCCGGCGGCGCTGCCGGTCGTCGAGGGCGCCGACCAGCCTACGGGTGCGTCGACCGCGATCGCCCCGTTTGCCATCCCGTGCACGCCGGCCGTGTAGGTGAACGTGATCGAGTTGCCCGTCGAGCCCGCGCTCGAGCCGGTGGCGGAGGTCGTCAGCGTGCCGTCACCGTCGTCCGGTGCCTGGCGGACGGCGACCAGGCTGCCGACCCAGGCGACGTTCGAGACCGCCGCCGTCTTCGCCGCGACGACCGCGGCCGTCGCCTGCGTCGCTTCGGTCGCGCCGATCGTGATCCGGCTTCCGGCCGGCCCGCCGCTCGTCGTGCCGGTGGGCGTGAAGAGCGCGGTCTGCCCCTGTCCGCCCGTCGGCGTGACCGTCGAGCCGCCGGTGGCGACCCCGTAGAACGCGACGATCCTGTCGTTCGGGACGGTCGTCGTGACCGTGGGCGCCGAGGCGGTCGCGCTCGAGCCGTTCCCCTGGTTCGACGCGTCGATCGGCGAGACTGGATGGGCGTTCGCATACGCGACGATCGAACCGGCGCCATGCCCGGAAGGCCATGACCAGGTCAGGGCGGCGGGCGCCTCGGATCCCGTCGCGAACTTCCAGTAGGTCGATTGCTTGATCGCTGTGCCGGTCGCCGTGCCGATCAGGTTCCAGCCCGCGGGAGCCGTGATCGCTCCCGTCGAGCGAACAGTGATCTGCGCGAGCAGGAGATCACCGGCATTCCCGGGACGGGTCAGCACGAGCGGCGAGCCGGTGTCGAACGCCGTCGTCGTGGCCGCAGGTCCAATCGCGGGGTCGATCACGTATGGAAGCGGGAGCCTGGCGTCGTCGAGCTCGAGCTCGAGCCACCAGGTTGAACCACGCTCAGCGAGCGACCAACGGAGGCCCGCGGGGGTGACGTCCTGGCCGTCGGCGTCGAGGATCGCGACGGGCGCGATCCGAAGGGCCGCGGTGCCTCGGCCACGGTGGAACTCGACCGCGCCATCGACCCTCAACCTCGGCTCGAGGTTTCCGGTCTGCAGCTGCCAGCGCCACGTGCGCTCGCCCTGGCGACGCTCCACGGTGAGAAACTGCTCGAGCCCGCGCTCGCCGCGGAAGAGGACGGTCTCCGACCCGAATGGGGTAGTGCGAACCGCTCCACCTTCGTAGCGAGTCCAGTCGGCACGACTGCCGCTCGGCCGGAGCGAGACCGACTCGCCGGCGCGCTCGAAGCCGAACGACCGGCTGTCGAGCACCGTCCGTACGCCCAGCAACGGCTCGCGCACGAGCGGCGCGTCGGCGTCCTGCGAGCCGAGCGCCTGCTGGAGGAAGCCCGCTGCTGGAGCGGCCTCGTCGCGCCCGACCTGTCCGAGCAACAGCAGCCCGGCCAGCAGCGCGGCGATCGCGCAGATCGCCAGCCGCAAGCCTGCCCAGGCAGGGGCAGGGGAAACGTCGAGCCGCAGAGTGGGGATGTGAGTCACTTCGATTCGGTCAGTCGGGCACGCAGAAACCGCTTGTTGTAAAGGGGGATCGGTCGCGTGACCGTCTTACCTTAGGGAAATTGTCCTTTTCAAACGGTAAAGCGGGCCGAACCCCCCAGAAGGGTGAGAAGCGGGCCTCGGGCCCACCGGCGCCGCCGATTGCGACAGCTGCGCCGGGCGCCGGACGGACGGCGCTCAGCCGCCTCCCTCGATCAAGGTACTAACGCTCCAGTAGAGGTCGAGAGTCGAACGCTCCGCGGAGCGGTCCTCTCTAGAATGCGCGCCGATGGCCACGACCGAAGATCGCGGCTCGCTCGACGCGACGGCGGCGTGGCGGGAGGAGCTCTACGAGCGCCAGCCCGAACGGCAGGGTGAGCTCTTCTCGACCATCTCGGGTCTGGAGAACGAGCCGCTCGCGACGCCGGACACGGTCGAGGTCGACTACGAGCGGGACCTGGGTTATCCCGGCGTCCATCCGTTCACCCGGGGCGTCTATCCGTCGATGTATCGCGGCAAGCTGTGGACGATGCGCCAGTTCGCCGGCTTCGGCACCGCGGCCGAGACGAACGAGCGCTTCCGCTACCTGCTCGAGCACGGCCAGACGGGGCTCTCCACCGCCTTCGACATGCCGACGCTGATGGGGTACGACTCCGATCACGAGCGCTCGCTCGGCGAAGTCGGCCGCGAAGGTGTCGCGATCGACTCGCTCGCGGACATGGAGACGCTGTTCGCGGGCATTCCGCTCGACTCGGTCTCGACCTCCATGACGATCAACTCGCCGGCGGCGATCCTGCTTGCCTACTACGTGGCAGTGGGCGAGCAGCAGGGCGTGCCGCGGGCGGAGCTGCGCGGGACGATCCAGACGGACATCCTGAAGGAGTACATCGCGCAGAAGGAGTACATCTTCCCGCCGGAGCCGTCGATGCGGCTGGTGACGGACATGGTCGAGTGGTGTGCGTCGGATCTGCCGAAGTGGCATCCGATCTCGATCTCCGGCTACCACATCCGCGAGGCCGGCTCGACGGCCGCGCAGGAGCTCGCCTTCACGCTCGCAGACGGCTTCACCTACGTGGAGTGGGCGATCGAGCGCGGCCTCGACGTGGACGAGTTCGCCCCGCGCCTCTCCTTCTTCTTCAACGCCCATCTGGACTTCTTCGAGGAGATCGCCAAGTACCGGGCGGCGCGCCGGATCTGGGCCCGCGAGCTGCGCGACCGCTTCGGGGCGCGCAATCCTCGCTCCTGGCTGATGCGCTTCCACACCCAGACCGCCGGTGTCTCCCTCACCGCCCAGCAGCCGGAGGTGAACATCGTCCGCACCGCGATCGAGGCGCTCGCGGCGGTGCTCGGAGGCACCCAGAGCCTGCACACGAACTCCTTCGACGAAGCGCTCGCGCTGCCGACCGAGGACGCGGTCCGGATCGCGCTGCGCACGCAGCAGGTGATCGCGCACGAGACGGGTGTCGTGAACACGATCGACCCGCTCGGCGGCTCCTACTACCTGGAGGGCCTGACGAACAAGCTCGAGGCGCAGGCCTACGAGTACTTCGAGCGGATCGACAAGCTGGGCGGGATGGTGGAGGCGATCAAGCAGAACTTCCCCCAGCGCGAGATCGCGGACGCCGCCTTCACCTACCAGGCCGAGGTCGAGCGCGGCGAGCGGATCGTGGTCGGGGTCAACCGCTACCAGCTCGCCGACGAGCAGCCGCTCGAGATCTTGAAGATCGACGCCGCGCTCGAGACGCAGCAAATCGAGCGCGTGAAGGCCCTCAAGGCGAGCCGCGACTCGGCCGCGGTCGAGCAGCGCCTCGGCGAGCTCAAGCGCGCCTCCGCCGGCGAAGGCGTCAACCTCATGCCCGCGCTCCTCGACGCCGCCCGCGACTACGTGACGATGGGCGAGATCTGCGACGCCTGGCGCGAGGTCTGGGGCACCTGGCGCGAGACCCCGGTCTTCTGATTCGGGGCTGAAGCAGATGCCCGCAACCTCTGAACGCGCCTTTGGGCCGCGAAAGCGGCCCCTTTAGGGATCTTCGCGCGATGGGCATCCGCTCCCGCGGATGCCCATCTTGCGCTGGCTAGCTAGATGTCGAGTTCGAGGCCCTCGTAGGCGCGCTCGAGGCCGGCGTCGAGCGGAAGCTCGGCGGGCCGGTGCGTGAGGAGCAGCCGCTTCGCACCCGCCGCTTTGGAGATCTCGACCGCCTCGTCGGCGGCGAGGTGACCGCGTGGCTCGCCGTCCAGGTCGCCGCGCTCGAGCGTCGCCTCGCAGAGGAAGAGGTCGGCGTCGCGGGCGAGCTCGACGAGGATCTCGCTCGGGGCGGCGTCTCCCGAGTAGGCGAGCGTGTGACTCTCGTTCTCGACCCGCAGGCCGTAGGTCTCGAGTTGGTAGTGGGGCAGCTGCAGCGCGGTGACGGTGAGCCCCGCCGCGGAGAAGGGGGTGCGATCCGCGTACTGGCGCAGTGTGAAGGTCCTCTCGAACATGTCCGGAAAGCCGAGCCGCTGCCCGAGCGACGAGAGGTGATCGGCGCCGCCGGGCGGCACCCACAGCTCGGGCTGCGGGCCTTCCCCGCCGAGGCCGTACATCGTTCCCCACACCCACGGGACGAGGTCGCCCCAGTGGTCGAGATGGAAGTGGGTGATCACGATCGCGTCGACCTTCGGCCAGCTCTCGGCCTGACGGAGCCGTGGCAGCACCCCCGGTCCGCAGTCGAGCAACAGGCGGCCGGGCCCCTCGATGAGGTAACCGGAGTGAGCCCCGCCCGGGTTCGGCCAGGCCGGGGAGCAACCGACGATCTTCAATCTCACGCTCCTATACTTGCCGAACCGTGGCACGCAAGATCAGAGTGGTGATCGCGAAGCCCGGTCTGGACGGGCACGACCGCGGTGCCAAGATCATCGCTCGTGCCCTGCGCGACGCCGGCATGGAGGTGATCTACACCGGTCTCCACCAGACGCCGGAGCAGATCGTGGAGACCGCGATCCAGGAGGACGCGGACGCCGTCGGCATCTCGATCCTGTCGGGCGCGCACATGACGCTCGTGCCCCGGATCCTCTCCGGCCTGAAGGAGAACGGGATCGACGACGTGGTCGTCGTGGTCGGCGGCACGATCCCCGGTGACGACGCGACGGCGCTGAAGGAGCAGGGCGTGGCCGAGGTCTTCACACCCGGCGCGCCGACGAGTCAGATCGTCGACTTCCTGCGCGCCAAGATCCCGGCCTAGCTCCTGCGCGTGCAGCTGCGCACGATCGAGGCGACGCGGTACGTCACTCCGCTCCGCGAGGGCGGTTCGCTGCCCGCACTCGTCGAGGCGAGCGACGACGGGCTCTACGTGCTCAAGTTTCGCGGCGCCGGCCAAGGCCCGAAGGCGCTCGTCGCCGAGATCGCCGCCGGCGAGCTCGCGCGCTCGCTCGGCTTCGCCGTGCCGGAGCTCGCGCTCGTCGAGCTCGACCCGACGCTCGCGCTCGCCGAGCCGGACCGGGAGATCCAGGACCTGCTCGACGCGAGCGCGGGCCTCAACCTCGGTGTCGACTTCCTGCCCGGCGCGCTGCCGTTCGGTCCCGCGGCCGGCCCGCCACCTGACGCCGGGCTCGCCGCCGACGTCGTCTGGTTCGATGCGCTCGTGACGAACGTCGACCGGACGGCCCGGAACACGAACCTCCTCCTCTGGCACGAGCGACTCTGGCTGATCGATCACGGTGCCGCGCTGTACTTCCACCACGCGCCCGAGCGCATCGAGGGCCACGAGCAGCGTCCGTTCGAGGCGATCGAGGAGCACGTCCTGCTCCCGTTCGCGGGCTCGATCCTCGACGCCGACGCACGGCTGGCGCCGCAGCTGACGACGGCGGTGCTCGAAGACGCCGTCTCGGCCGTTCCCGAAGCGTGGCTCGGCGGCGCCGACCCGGAGCTCTACGTCGACTATCTGCTCGGGCGGCTGGAGGAGCCACGGGCGTTCGTGGCGGAGGCGGAGCGGGCGCGTGGCCGGGTCTAGCCCGTTCTCGTACGCGGTCGTGCGCCTGGTGCCGCGCGTCGAGCGCGGCGAGCGGATGAACGTGGGCGTGATCGTCTTCAGCCGGCCGCTCGGCTATCTCGGGGCCCGGACCGCGCTCGACGAGGGGCGGCTCGCGGCGCTCTGGCCCGAGCTCGATCCGGCGACGGTGCGCCCACAGCTCCACGCGATCGAGCGGATCGCGGCGGGCGACGCGGATGCAGGTCCGATCGCGCGCCTCGACGAGACGGCGCGCTTCCACTGGCTCGTGTCGCCGTCGAGCACGATCATCCAGCCCTCGGCGGTCCACACCGGGCTGTGCGCCGACCCTGCCGGGCAGCTCGACCGGCTCTTCGAGTCGCTCGTCGTCCTGCCGGGCGGCGCTACGGCCTGACGACGACGCGCTTGGCGGAGAGCGCGTGCCTCGCGCCCGTCTGCGCGGCCAGCGTCGTCTTCGCCGGCGCCGTGTAGATCGTCACGGACGTGCCGGGCGCGAGCGTGTCGATCGTCGGCCCGGACAGGGCGAGCGGACCGGTGACGCCTTCCACCGACGCGGTCGGCGGGACGCTCACCGCGACCTTCTGACCGGACTGCTCGATCTTCCGCCCGCCCGGCCACGAGCGAACGAGGGCCAGCTCCAGCTCGAGCTCCTCGCCGAGGGCCGACACGACGTTGCCCGTCAGCGCGAGCGTGAACAGGCTGCCCGGCTTCGCTGCGAAGAGCAGGCGCCGCGCCTTGCGCAGGTAGCGGTACGGGCTGACCGCTCCACCACCGTTCGGGTGCACCTCGAAGTGGAGGTGGGACGCGATCCCGTCCGCGTCGCCCGAGTCGCCGACGAAGCCCACCGGCTCGCCCGCGTCGACGCGGGTGCCGCTCTTCAGCCCGTCGGCGAAAGCTACGCCAGGGATGCACTTGCCCCGGTTGTCGTTCGCCGGCGTGAGGTCGTTGTTCAGGTGGATGTAGAGGTACTGGGTACCGCTCTCACCGTCGAGGTAGAGCATGCAGCCGGCGCGCGAGGAGGTCGTCCAGAACTTGACCTGACCCGCCTCGGCGGCCACCGCGAGCGAGCGCTTGGCGGCCATCAGGTCGTTGCCCTCGTGGCCGCCCTGGCCGCGTGCGTCGCCGAAGCTGTCGGTGTACGAGGTGGCACCGATCACCGGAAAGATCAGCCGTGGCACCTTCGTGACTCCGTCGCTCGCATCGGGGGATGCGGCGGCCGTCTCCGACCAGATGAGGAGAGCGAGGGTGAGGAAGAGGATTCCTCGGGCTGTCGTCCGGGGGCGTCTCATGAGCTCCGGTGCGCGGCTCGAAGGGCGGAACACTAGCAGGGTCGGCGGCCAATTCCTGCGCAAAAGGGGTAAAGCCGTTCTCCGGCCGCCGGCCCGGGCGGCAACGCTAGAGTCCTGCCGGATGAAGATCGCCGTCTGTGTGAAGCAGGTTCCGGATGCGACCGTGACGAAGCGGATCGACCCCGGCACGAAGCGCCTCGACCGCTCCGGCGAGGGTGCGCTGAACCCCGTCGACGCCAACGCGGTCGAGGAGGCGCTCCGGATCAAGGAGGCCCAGGGCGAAGGCGAGGTCGTCGTCGTCTCGCTCGGCCCCGAGAAGGCGCTGGACTCGCTGCGCAAGGCACTCGCGATGGGTGCCGACCGCGCCGTCCTGGTCTCCGACGAGGGCGCCGCCGGCTCGGACCTCGTGGCCACGAGCTATGCGCTCGCGAAGGCGCTCGAGCGCGAATCCGCCGACCTCGTCCTCTTCGGGCAGCAATCCTCGGACTCCGACGGCGCCGTGCTGTGGGCGGCGGTGGCCGAGCGGCTGCGCCGGCCGATGATCTCGCAGGCGGCCGAGCTGACCGTGGAGGCCGACTCGGTCAAGGGGAAGCGCCAGACCGAGTTCGGCTACGACGTCATCCGCGCGAGCCTGCCGGCAGTCGTCGCCGTCGCGGACTCGATCAACGAGCCCCGCTACCCGTCGCTGAAGGGGATCATGGGCGCGAAGAAGAAGCCGCAGGATGTTGCCTCCCTCGCCGAGATCGGCGTCGAGGCAGACCGCGCCGGGCAGCCCGGCTCCCGCACCGAGGTGCTCGCGCTGGGCGACCCCCCGCCGCGCGGCGACACGCGCACGATCGAGGACGACGGTTCGGGCGCGGAGAAGATCGTGGAATTCCTGGCGGAGAAGCGACTCCTCTAGATGAGCGTCCTCGTCTTCCTCGAGCACCACTTCTCTCAGAGCGGCGGCGGTGAGCTGCAGAAGGGCTCTCTCGGCGTGCTCGCAAAGGCCGTCCAGCTGGGGGCCGACGACGTCTCGGCGGTGATCATCGGCTCCGGCGTCGAGGGACTGGCGGCGAAGGCGGCCGAGCACGGCGCGGCCACGGTCTACGTCGCCGACGACCCGCGCCTGGAGGCGCCACTGCCGCAGCCGCGCGTCGACGTGCTCGCGCAGCTCGTCCGGGACAAGGGCATCGAGACGGTGCTCTTCGCCCAGTCCATCCTCTCGGCCGACGTTGCGGCCGCTCTGGCGGCACGGCTCGAGGCGGGGCTGAACTGGCAGCTCGTCGACCTCGTCTCGCAGGACGGCACGCTCGTCGGCAAGCAGTCCGCGCTCGGCGACTCCGTGCTCGTCGACGTCGGCTGGACCTCGACCCCCCGGCTCGCGCTCTTCCGCGCCGGCGCGTTCGACCCGGCGCCTGCGAGCGGCGCGGGTGCGGTCGAGCAGCTCGAGGTCCAGCTCGAGGAGCATTCGCTTGCGGCCGAGATGCTCGAGCAGGCGCACGAGGAGTCGACCGGCCCGTCGATCGAAGACGCCGACATCATCGTCGCCGGCGGCCGCGGGCTCGGCGAGCCGGAGAAGTTCGCCCTCGTGGAGGAGCTCGCGAAGGCGCTCGGCGGCGCGGTCGCCGCCACCCGCGCGGTCGTCGACGCCGGCTGGTACCCGTACGCGGCCCAGGTCGGCCAGACGGGCAAGAGCGTCTCGCCGACGCTCTACATCGCGTGCGGGATCTCCGGCGCGATCCAGCACAAGGTGGGCATGCAGTCCTCGAAGGTGATCGTCGCGATCAACAAGGACGCGAACGCACCGATCTTCGAGTTCGCCGACCTCGGGGTCGTCGGCGACCTGCACCAGATCGTGCCGAAGCTGACCGAGCTCGTGCGGGCACGCAAGTCGTGACGGTTCGTCCGGCCGACTACCCGCCGCCCTTCTCGCCGGCCGACGCGCTGGCCGTGCCGACCGACCCGCCCGACGAGCGGATCGAGGTCGGCGTGCTCATCGTCGGCGCCGGCCCGGCAGGGCTCGCGTGTGCGATCAGGCTCGGCCAGCTGCTGGAGGAGTCGCCCGAGACCGCCGAGCGGCTGGGCGACGTTCCCGTCGCCGTCGTCGAGAAGGGCAAGCAGCCCGGCTCGCACCTGCTCTCGGGTGCGGTCGTGAACCCCCGGGCGCTGCGCCGGCTCTTCCGTGACCGGCTGACCATGGAGGAGATTCCCAACTATGGGCAGGTCCACGGTGAGGCCGTCTATCTGCTGACCAAGTCGTCGACGCTGCGGATCCCGCCGCCGCCCACGATGCGCAACCACCACAACTACGTCGTCTCGGTCGCGCAGCTCGGCCGTTTTCTCGCGGAGCAGGCCGAGAGCGCCGGCGCGGCGATCCTCCCCGAGACCGACGCGCAGAAGCTGCTCGTGCGCGACGGACGGGTGCACGGCATCCGCACCGGCGACAAGGGCCGCGGTCGCAACGGCGAGCAGCTCGGTAACTTCGAGCCGGGCTCCGACATCGCCGCGCGCATCACCGTGCTCGCTGAGGGCACACAGGGGCACCTCACGGGCGCGGCGATCTCGCGTTTCGGGCTCGAGGGCGACAACCCGCAGGTGTGGGCGCTCGGCGTCAAGGAGGTGTGGAAGGTCGACAGGCCGCTGCACCGCATCGTCCACACGATGGGGTGGCCGCTGCGCAAGCGCGCGAAGTACGGCGAGTTCGGCGGCTCGTTCATCTATCCGATGGGCGAGGACATGGTCTCCGTCGGGTTCGTGGCCGGGCTCGAGTACCGCGATGCCGAGTTCTCGGTCCACGACGTGCTCCAGGAGTTCAAGACGCACAGGCTCGTGCGCAAGATCCTCGCCGGCGGCGAGCGGATCGGCTGGGGTGCGAAGACGATCACCGAAGGCGGCTACCACGCGCTGCCGACACGCTTCAACGCGCCGGGGCTGCTGCTCGTCGGCGAGGGCGCCGGGCTCGTCAACGTACCGACCCTGAAGGGGATCCACTACGCGATCGAGTCCGGGATCCTGGCGGCCGAGGCGGCCTTCCGCGCGCTCCAGCGGGGGGAGAGCCCGTCGCGTCCGGGAGCGCTCGACAGCTACGACGAGGAGCTGCGCGCGAGCTACGTGATGAAGGATCTGCACGAGGTGCGGAACATGCGCCAGGTCTTCGACAAGGGCTTCTTCATGGGCGGAGCGCTGGCGAGCGCGATGACCGTCACGAAGGGCAAGCTGCCGCCGAAGGAGTACGGAAGCGAGCCGAACAGCGCCTCGCCACTGCTCCGAACCGACCGCGCGAGGAGCTACCCCGCGCCAGACGGAAAGCTCACGTTCGACAAGCTCTCGTCCGTCTTCCTCTCGGGCAACCGGACCCGCGACGACCAGCCGAACCACATCCGGGTACAGCGGCAGGTGCCGCTCGAGCTCGCCCAGCTGTGGACGCGGATGTGCCCGGCCCACGTGTACGAGGTGGGCGACGCGGACGGTGACGGAACGGTGAAGCTCGAGGTGACGCCGTCGAACTGCGTCCAGTGCGGCGCGATCACTGCCAAGGGCGGCCGGCTGACCCCGCCCGAAGGCGGCTCCGGCCCCGAGTACACGCTGACCTAGCTGCGCAGGATCGGCATCCGCTGAAGCGGATACCGATCGCGCGAAGACCCCTGAAGGGGCCGCCCGCGGCCCAAGAGCCCGTCGGATCAGCGCTCGCGTTGATGCGCGCGCCAGGCCTCGGCCAGCGCCACCCGCTCCACGACCGACGGATGGCTGTCGAAGAGCACACGCGACCACGCAGGCGGGTCCGGGTCCGCGAGAGCCTCCGTCGTGAAGTGGCGGAAGAGCGCGCGGGCCGAGGCCGGATCGCGCGTCGTGCTGAGCGAGACCCAGTCAGCCTCCTGCTCCAGGTGCCGTGAGATCCCGTTCTGGAGGGGCAGCGAGGCCATCTGGAGCACGACCAGGACGAGCAGCGAGAGCGGGACTGCCGCCGGCTGGGCCATGCCGCCGCGGCGGCGGGTGGCGACCGCGATCAGCCAGGTGCCGGGAAGCGCGAAGAGCGTGTACCACGCGAGGTTCTCGACCAGATGGTTGCGCGAGTGGTGGGCGACCTCGTGTGCGAGCACCACTCGCACCTCGCCGTCCGAGAAGCGGCCGTCGAGGAGCGTGCTCCAGAGAACGACGCGGCGCGTCGGCCCGAGCCCGACCGCATAGGCGTTCGGCGCGTCGGTGAACTCGGACACGTCCTCAACCGCGACGCGCATCGGCTCCGTCCCTTGCTCGAGTGCGTACCGGCGCGCATCGGCCCGCAGCGCCGGGTCGGCGGGCTCGGTGGGGAAGAGGTAGGGCGCCACGAACGAGAACAGCACGGCGAGCCCGATGAACGCGGGGGCCGCGCCCAGCCACCAGCGGCGCGGGAAGCGGCCGGCGAGTGCCATCACGATCACGAGCGCGAAGCAGATGAAGAGGAACTCCGCGCCGAGCGCGAGCCAGTTGTCGAACAGCGCCTCGACATAGCCAGCGTCCGTCTGGTCGTAGCGGCGGTCCCACCAGACCTCGGCGAGCCGGAAGGGCAGCTGGGCGAGCCAGACCAGCGCGAGCCCGATCATCCCGAGCAGCATCCCGGTGCCGATGCGCCCCGCGGCCGACTCCTTCGCGAAGCGGGCGCCGCGCCAGGCGTAGAGCGCGAGCACGCCGAGCAGGACGACCTGTGAGAGGACGAAGTCGATCCGGAGGAAGCGCTCGTAGCGCTCGGCCCGCTCGAGCGCTGCGGCGGGGACGAGCGCGGCCGGATCGACGTCCGGGAGGCTCAGGTCGCCTGGAACGGCGGTCCGCCAGAGCAGCACCGCGGCGACGATCCAGAGAACCGCTCCCGCTGCGAGCGCGAGGAGGCGGATCAGAGCGCGGGTGCCACGGTCGGCAGTTCCAGCTGTTCCGGCTGCTCGGCACGGCGCAGCGCGGGTGACGCGTACGGGTAGCGGTCGGTCAAGACGGCGGCGTAGGCGTGCGTCTGGGCGGAGTAGCGGATGGAAACAGCGCCGAGGTTCCGCAGCCCTTCGGGCATGCGGCCCGTGGCGAGGGCGGCGAACCAGCCGAGGAAGCCGACGACGCACAGGGCGGCCCCGAGCCCGGCCGAGATGAGGAACGCGGGCAGCGCGAGAAACAGGCGGAAGAAGGTGATCACGCGCCGCTGCGGCGCGGGCGGGTCGATCGCGACGTCGACCGGATACCCGGGCGCGCCCACGAAGCCTGGAAACGGATTCCCGACGAGGAAGAGGAATGCGCTCACGTGCGCGCCGTAGCGGATGTACGCGGCCAGGAAGCGGTGCAGCGGGGTCGCGGAGCGCCCGCGGAAGAGCGCCACGATCCCGTTCGCCAGCGCGGCGAGCAACGCGAGCACCGTCCACAGCGCGATCCAGACGATATGGGGCAGCGCGAGCAGGAGCCGGAAAAGGACGGTCAGGCGCGAGCGTCGGAGGTCGTCGGCGAGCTCCAGCCGCACCGGGTGCTCGTGCAGCGACCAGGCAGGGCCGAGCGCCTCCGGATCCGAGTTCGGATATCGATCGGTCAGGAGCAGGAAGTAGGCGTACGCCTGCGCCGTGTACCCGAGCCCGTAGCTGCCGAGATCCCGAAGCCCGTTCGGCATTCGGCCGAGGGCGAGGATCGCGAACCAGCCGAGGAACGCGCAGACCGCGGCGATCCCGCCCACCCCGGAGTTGGCGAACCACTGCGCCTCGTTGTCCTGGGTGGCGCCGCCGCCTCCGCCGCCGAAGCCCGAGCCGAGCGTGGCCGCGATCAGGAGCGCGGGCAGCGCCAGCAGCAGCCGCAGCGCGATCTTCCACCGTGGCTGTGGCTGCGGCTCGGGGATCGTGACGTCGAACGGATAGCCGGGCGTCCCGGTGAAGCTCGGGTACGGGTTCGCGACGAGGCCCAGGTACGCACCCAGATGGGTCACATAGCGGACGTAGGCGGCGAAGAAGTTGTGGAGGCCCTCGGGGAGGCGACCGAGGATCAGCGCGGCCACCCAGCCGATCAGGGCGACGACGATCACCGCGACGGACCAGAGGATGAGCCAGATGAAGTGGGGGATCGCGAGCAGAAGCCGGAAGAAGACGGTGAGCCGGGAGCGCTGCAGGTCGTCGTCGAGCCGAACATGGACCGGGTGTGGAGTCATGGTCGGATTATCCGGACTAGAGTCGGACGGTGGCCCCGGTGACCCATGCCGACGTGCTCGCGGCGGCGCAGCGGATCCGCGGGCGCGTGCACCGGACTCCGACCTTCTCGTCGGCGACGCTCGGAGCGGGGGTCTGGCTCAAGGCCGAGCTCTTCCAAAAGACCGGCTCCTTCAAAGTGCGCGGCGTGCTGAACAAGCTCGCGTCGCTGTCGCCCGAGGAGAAGGCTCACGGGGTGATCGGGATCTCGGCCGGCAACCACGCGCAGGCGCTCGCCTGGGGTGCGGCTGCCGAGGGTGTCGACTGCCTGATCGTGACGTGGCGCAGTGCGAGCGCCGCGAAGCTCGCCGCGACGCGCGGCTACGGCGCGGCCGTCGACCTCGAGGCGGACGATCCCGCCGGAGCGTTCGAGCGACTCGCCGTGCTGCTCGAGGAGAGCGGCCGCACGCTCGTCCATCCTTTCGACGACCCGGCCGTGATCGCGGGGGCCGGCACCGTCGGGCTGGAGCTGCTGGAGGACGCGCCCGAGGTGGAGACGATCCTCGTCCCGGGCGGCGGCGGCGGGCTCGTGGCCGGGATCGCTGCGGCGGCGCCCGACCGCCGCGTGGTCGTCGTGGAGCCGGAGCTCTCGACCGCGGTGCATGCCGGGCTCGAGGCCGGGCATTCGGTCCCGGTGACTCCGGCCTCGATCGCCGATGGGCTCTCCGCGCCGTTCGCCGGAGACGTCGCCCTCGAGGTCCTGCGCGCGCACGACGTCGAGAGCGTGCTCGTCACGGAGGCGGAGATCGAGGAGGCGTTCCGCTTCCTCTACGAGCGGGCGAAACTCGCCTGCGAGCCGGCCGCGGCAGTCGGCCTCGCCGCGCTCCGAGCAGGGAAGATCGAGCCGCGAGCGGTCGGCGTTGTCGTCTCAGGTGGCAACGTAAACCCCGAAACGGCCTCTGCTATCCTGGCTAAGCAATGAAGACCGGCATTCATCCCGAGTACGTCCTGACGCACGTGCGCTGCTCCTGCGGCAACGAGTTCGAGACGCGGTCGACGCAGTCCGAGATCCACGTCGAGATCTGCTCCGCGTGCCACCCGTTCTACACGGGCAAGCAGAAGCTGATGGATCAGGGCGGGCGTGTCGAGCGCTTCCAGCGCCGGCTCGAGAAGGCCGGCGGCGCCCGCCGCGGCTAGCAGCCAGCTTTGAGCAACTCGATCGGAGGACAGGCCGTCCTCGAGGGCGTGATGATGCGCAGCCCGTCCAAGTGGGCGGTGGCCGTGCGCAAGCCCGACGGCCAGATCGCCGAGGTCGTGCGCGAGATCAGCTCGCCCATGGCACGCAACCGGATCTTCCGGCTGCCCGTGATCCGCGGCGTGATCGCGCTGGGAGAGTCGCTCGCGATCGGCTTTCGGGCGCTCGCGATCTCGGCCAACTACGCCGCACAGGACCCCGAGGCCGAAGAGGGGGAGGAGATCCAGACCGAGATCTCGCGCGGCCAGATCGTCTTCTCGTTCGCGATCGCGATCGGCTTCGCCCTGATGCTCTTCAAGGTCACGCCGGCGCTGATCACGAACTGGCTCCCGATCGACACGACGGGGCTCTTCGTCGTCGTCGAGGGCGTGATCCGCGTCGGCATCTTCCTCGTCTACCTCGTCCTGATCTCGTTCCTGCCCGACCTGCGCCGGGTCTTCCAGTACCACGCCGCCGAGCACAAGGCGATCAACGCCTACGAGGCGGGCGAGGAGCTCACCCCCGAGCGCGTGCAAACGTTCAGCTTGCTTCACCCGCGTTGCGGAACTGCTTTCTTGCTCTGGGTCATGGTGATCGGCATCTTCGTCTTCGCCTTCGTCGGCCAGCCGGCCTGGTACTGGCTGATCACCAGCCGGATCCTGCTGCTGCCGGTGATCGCCGGGATCGCGTACGAGCTGATCCGCTTCGCGGGCCAGCACCAGTCGAATCCGCTGCTGATGACCTTGCTCGCTCCCGGTCTCTGGCTCCAGCGCCTGACCACGCGCCAGCCGTCGCTCGACCAGATCGAGGTCTCGATCCGGGCGCTCCAGGAGGTCCTGCGGCGCGAGGGCGCCCTCGACCCGACCGAGCGCAAGGTCGAGGTCATGGCGTGACGGGCCCCCGCTAGTGCCACGGATCGAGCGCAGCGCCACCGTCAGCTGGGAGGGGAACGTCGCCCGCGGCACGGGGCTGATCTCCGGCGAGACCGGCTCGTTCACCGAGCTCCCGTTCTCGCTGCCGACTCGGCTCGGAGCGGTGGCCGGGAAGACGAGCCCCGAGGAGCTGCTCGCGGCGGCCCACGGCGGTTGTCTCTCGATGTCGCTGGCGGGCGAGCTGACGAGCGCCGGTTCGCCGCCGGAGCGCCTCGACGTGAACGTGAAGATCGTCATGGACGAGGTCCCCGGCAAGGGCCATCTCGTGATCGCCTCCGAGGCGGACATCGTCGCGCGCGTCCCGGGGATCGACCAGGCGCGCTTCGAGGCCGCGGTCCGCGCCGCCGACGAAGGCTGCTCCTTCTCCGCCCTCATCAGGGCGAGCGCGTCCGTTACGGTGCGCGCGCAGCTGGAATCGACCTAGAAGGGGGCGAACATGGCGACGGAGCGGCACGCCGAGGTGACGTGGAACGGCGACCTGACGGGCGGATCGGGGACGATCGACAGCGTCGGCACCGGTGCGTTCGGGCCGCTCGACGTCAGCTGGGCCGCGCGAGCCGAGGACCCGACGGCCGGCACGACGAGCCCCGAGGAGCTGCTCGCCGCCGCACATGCCTCGTGCTTCTCGATGGCGTTGGCCGGCGGCCTTGCAAAAGGCGGCAACCCACCCGAACGTCTGAGCACGTCGGCGACCGTGACCTTCGTCCCCGGGACCGGGATCACGAAGATCGCGCTCACGGTGCGCGGCGCGGTGCCCGGTCTGGACGAGGCGGGCTTCCGCGAGGCGGCAGAGGGCGCCAAGGCGAACTGCCCCGTCTCGAAGGCGCTCGCCGGCGTCCCCGAGATCACGCTCGACGCCGGTCTCGACTAGCCGCAGCGAGCGCGGGCAAAGCCCGCGCTCGCGCCAAGTCAAGAGCTGCCGTGGCATGGCCAGGCCATGCCACGGGCAAGACCCCTGAAGGCAGGGCTGCTTCGCAGCCCTGCGTGGCGACCCGCCGGCAAAACTCTCATGGCGCTGTGGGGGGTGGGACGGCCGGCGCCGCCCACCCCCCACGGGAGCTAGGTCAGATCCCGGCGCACTGGCCGGATTTGAGGCCGATCACGGTGTTCGGCGCCCCGTAGTTCGTCACCCCCGGGTCATTGCCCGTGCAGACGAGGCTCCCGACGGCCCTGTTCCCGACGACACCGATGCCGTAGTTGCGGGTCTCGCCGCTCAGCAGGACGATGTCCGGCGAGCTGTTGCCGGTCAGGGTGACCGAGCCCGTGAACGTCGAGCCCGCCAGGATCAGCTCGTCGGCGCCGGTGATCCGTGTGTCGCCGTTCACCTGCGCGCCGAACACGTGCACGACGGCGGCGTCCGTTGCGCGGATGCCGCCGTTGATCCTGGAGCCGTCGGCGACGACGAGCGACGCGCCTGGACGCACGGTGACGCCGCCGTTCACCCTCGCACCGGCCAGGCACGTCACGCCGCTGCCGACGACGAGGAGGCCGTTCCGGTTGCCGTGCACGACGTCCGTGCACGCCGGCGAGCCGCCGGGAAGGACGGTCGCGCGGAACGAGCGTGCAGCACCGATGTTGCCGGCTGCGTCGATCGCCCGGTGCTCGACGGTGTGCGTCCCGTAGCCAGGCTCGAAGCCGCCGCTCGGGTGGGCATCGGTGAAGGACTGCTCGAACGTCGCCTTCGAGAGCCCACCGGAGCCGAGGTTCCCGTACGTCAGCGCCTTCACGTCCTTGCCCGAGTGCGAGAACGTGAAGGGTGTCCCCTCCGGTTGCTCCGGGAAGCCGAAGTAGTTGAACCAGCCGTCTCGGTTGAGCCGGAACTCGCCCACGACGAAGCCCGGCTGGTCGTCCTGCGGCGCGAGGCCCATGTCGAACTCCCCGAAGTAGACGTTGTGCTCCAGGTCGCCCGGCAGGTCCGTGAGCGGCGTCGACAGCGTTCGCGGCGCCGTGGGCAGCGTGTTGTCGACCGTCCAGCTCCGCGTCTCCGTGCCCACCGTCGCGCTGAGCGTGTGCGTGCCGGGTGAGAGCCCCTGCGCGCCCAGGTCGAAGTTCCGTCGATTGCCGTTCGCGACCACCGCGCCGTCCAGCCGCCACGTCACTTCGTGCACGGCGGCGGTTGGATGGGTCGTCTCGACGAAGACGACCTCGTCGCCCGCGACCGCGCGATCGGTGGGCGTCGAGATCGTGAATGCGGCCGCAGGCGAGGCGGGTGCGAGCGGCGCCCCGACCGTCCACTGGCGGGTCTGGGTGAGCCGCGGCCCGTTCCTGAAGGCCGGGTCGCGCACGAAGTCGGTCTCGTCCTGGACCGTCACCTGGACCACGTCGCCGGCGGAGACGCCCAGCCCGGCGAGCTCGAGGTTCCGGCCGTTGCCCGTCCCGGGCACGACCGCGCCGTTCACCCGCCAGGTCACCGTCAGCTCGTGCCACTTCGGGTGCTGGGTCTCGACCCAGACCACGTCCTGCGGCCCTACCTCGCCGAGCGGCGTGTGCAGGAGCGACATCGCATTCGCGTTGCGTCGCCCGGTGATCCGGTAGGTCATGTGCTCACGGCCGACCTGGTCGAAGTAGAAGCCGAGCCACCTCATCATCGAGTGCTGGCTCGGGCGTCTCTGGCCGCACGGGAACGTTCCGCCGCCCTCCCAGAGGCCGATCGTCCCGCCCGACAGGCTCTCCTCGCCGATCCAGCGCCACCACTTGTGCTGGTCGGCGACCATCTGCTGCGGATCGGTGTAGATCGTGTGGTGGAACGAGCCCGGCTCGCCGCCCGTGTAACACGGGCGCACGACGTCCCGCGAGGAGTACGGGTACTCGTCGGCCATCTGCCCGAGCGAGTGCCCGAGCTCGTGCGTCGAGATCAGCGGGCCCTGCGGGCTGCCGCCCGACGTCGTCGCCTGCGTGCCGCCGATGCCCCCGTAGGTGAACGTGTTGGCGAGCGCGAGCGTCTGGACGTTCTGCCCGGAGACACCGAGCGGCGCCAGGTAGGTGGACAGGAACAGGTTGTGCTGCTGGGTGCCCGTGCAGCCCGGCGCGTTCAGTGCGGGGCAGCCCGTGCCCGGTGTCAGCGCCGGTCCGTACGTGATCCCGCGCGCCAGGATCGGTGCCGGGCAGTTGTTCGCGAACCCGAGCCGGAGCGGCGTCGAGCGCTTCACGTTGCCGTCGTCGGGATCGCAGCTGATCCCGGAGTCCTGGGAGACGATCTCCAGGCGGTAGACGTTGAAGTAGTGCCGGTAGCTCCGGAACGGCTCGATGCTCCACTGGACGTTCAGGTTGCGCTCGACGTCGTCGCGGAACGCCTGCTGCTCCGAGGCCGTGTAGCCGTCGCCCAGGATCACGAGGTTCAGGCGCTCGGACGGCGGCCCCGTGATCTGGATCGGGACGACCGTGGCGCTGCCCACCTCCTGGGCGCGGGCGGTACCCGGCGCGAGCGCCGCGATCACTCCGGCGGCTGCGATCGCGATCAGCGCCCGGGTCGCGGGCGGGAGACTCCTGAGGATCATCGTGGCCCCTCCTTCGTCGCTGGCTCGGTCTGCCTCGCGCACGTTCCCGTGCGCCGCAGTCACACTCACGCGAGTCGGCGGGAGTATTCCCAGATCCCGCCGCCGGCTGCGGCGGCGACACGGCGTCACGGCGCGGCTAGCATCGTCCTGTGGCCGTCGACCAGCTGATCACCGAGCTCGAGCGCTCGTACGAAGAGGTGCGTGAGCGCCTCTCCGATCCCTCGGTCTACAACGACCACCGTGAGGCTGCCGACGTCGGCCGGCGCCTGAAGGAGCTGGAGGGCGCCTACAAGCTCGGGCAGGAGTGGCGGCAAGCCAGCGCGGATCTCGAGGCGGCGCGCGCCGATCCCGAGCTCGCCTCGCTCGCCGCCGACCTGGAGGCGGACGTGGCCCGGCTGGAGGAGGAGCTCCAGCTTGCGCTCGTCGAGCGCGACCCGGCGGACGAGAAGGACGTGATCGTGGAGGTGCGGCAGGGCGTCGGCGGCGACGAGGCCGCCATCTGGGCCGGCGACGTCTACAAGATGCTGACGCGCTACGCCGAGCGGCGCGGCTACAAGACCGAGCTCCTGGGCGCCAACGAGAGCGAGACCGGCGGCTTCAAGGAGGTCGTCTTCGGCGTGAAGGGCGACGGCGCCTACTCCGTCTTCAAGTACGAGGGCGGCACGCATCGCGTGCAGCGCGTGCCGGAGACCGAGAGCCAGGGCCGGATCCACACCTCCACGGCGACCGTCGCGGTGATGCCGGAGGCGGAGGAGGTGGAGGTCGAGCTGACGGACGCAGACCTGAAGATCGACGTCTACCGCTCGACGGGGCCCGGCGGCCAGAGCGTGAACACGACCGACTCGGCCGTGCGGATCACGCACCTGCCGACCGGGATCGTGGTCGCGATGCAGGACGAGAAGTCGCAGCTCCAGAACAAGGCCAAGGCGCTGCGCGTCCTGCGCGCGCGTCTCTACGAGGCCGAGCGCGAGCGCCGGCAGGCGGAGCTCTCGGCCACCCGCAAGTCGCAGATCGGCTCCGGCGACCGCTCGGAGAAGATCCGCACCTACAACTATCCCGACAGCCGCGTCACCGATCACCGCGTCAAGGTGACGCTCAACCTCGAGAAGGTGCTTCCCGGCGGCCTCGACGACTTCACCGAGGCGCTGCAGTCCGAGGAGCGGCGGCGCGCGCTGGAGCAGGACGGGCTGTGACGCCCCGGTCATGACACTGGGCGAGGTGCTCCGGCGGGCGACGACACACCTGGGGCGGACGTCGGAGACGGCCCGCCTGGACGCGGAGCTCTTGCTCGCCCATACGCTCGACCGCTCGCGCGTCGAGCTGTACACGGATCTCGACCGCCCGCTGAACGAGGACGAGATCGGCCGCTACCGCGAGCTGGTCGCGCGCCGCTCGCGCTGCGAGCCCGTCGCGTACATCCTCGGCGAGTGGGGCTTCCGGAGGCTGACCCTGGACGTCGACCGGCGGGCGCTCATCCCCCGGCCCGAGACCGAGATCGTCGTCGAGCGCTGTCTCGAGCGACTGCGTGGGCTCGACGCGCCGCGCGTCCTCGACGTCGGCACCGGGACGGGAGCGATCGCGCTGGCGATCGCGGACGAGCACGCCGGGGCGCGCGTGACCGGGATCGACGCGTCGCCGGACGCGCTCGCGCTGGCCCGTGAGAACGCTGCGCGAACGGGGATCGTGGTCGAGCTGCTCGAGCACGACCTGCGCGGCGGGCTGCCGGGCGGCCCCTACGACCTCGTCGTCTCGAATCCCCCGTACGTGGCGCCGGCCGAGCTGGACACGTTGATGCGCGATGTGCGCGACTACGAGCCGCACGTCGCACTCGTCGGCGAGGGCGTCACGGAGGCGGTCGCAGAAGGTGCGGGCGACGTGCTCCGGCCCGGAGGGTGGCTCGTGCTCGAGGTCGCCGAGGGCCAGGCTCCGCACGTGCGTGCCCGGCTGGAGGAGCTGGGCTACGGCGAGACCGGGATCACGCCCGATCTCACGGGGCGTGAGCGCGTCGTCGAGGGGCGGAGGTGAGCTCGGAGCTCGAGGCGGCCGTGCAGGCGATCCAGAGCGGCCGGCTCGCCGTCGTCCCCACCGACACGGTGTACGGCCTGGCTGCGAGCCCGGACCGCGAGGAGGCCGTCCACCTCCTCTACCGGGCGAAGGGCCGCGACCTGCAGCAGCCCACGGCGCTCCTCGCGTCGGACCTGGCGACGCTCGTCGAGCTCGTGCCCGAGCTGCGCGGCCGCCCCGAGCGGATCGCGGGCGCGTTGCTGCCGGGGCCGTACACGCTCGTGCTGGCCAACCCGGGCAGGCGTTTCCCGTGGCTGACGGGCCGAAGCCCGGAGGCGATCGGCGTGCGGGTGCCGGGGATGACGGGGGTGGGGCGCGAGCTGCTCGCCCGCGTCGGCGCGCTCGCCGCGACGAGCGCGAATCTCCACGGCGGGGCCGACCCGCGCACCCTCGACGAGGTGCCCGACGAGATTCGCGCGGCGGCGGGGGCGCTGCTCGACGGCGGCGAGCTGGCCGGCACGCCCTCGACGGTGCTCGACTTCAGCGGCCGCGAGCCGCGCGTCCTGCGCGAGGGCGCCGCGCCGGCGGCGGAGGCGCTCGAACGCGTCGCAGCCGTGGTCTAGCGGCGCCGTGCTCTAGCATCAGGTCGATGGCCTCGATCGCCGCGTCGCTCGATCAGCTCAGGCAGGCCGGCCTGGCCGACATCGACCCCGAGATCGCCGAGCTGCTCGGTCGCGAGCTCGAGCGGCAGCGCTCGCAGATCGAGCTGATCGCCTCCGAGAACTTCACCTGGCCCTCGGTGCTCGAGGCGCTCGGATCGGTGCCCACGAACAAGTACGCCGAGGGCTATCCCGGCAAGCGCTATTACGGCGGCTGCGAGGTCGTGGACGAGATCGAGCAGCTCGCGATCGACCGCGCGAAGTCGCTGTTCGGGGCCGAGCACGCGAACGTGCAGCCGCACGCCGGCGCGCAGGCCAACATGGCCGCGTACTTCGCGCTGCTCCAGCCGGGCGAAACGATCCTTTCGCTCCGGCTCGACCACGGCGGCCACCTGACGCACGGCCTCAAGGTCAACTTCTCCGGCCGGCTCTACACGATCGTCCACTACGGCGTCTCGCGGGAGACCGACACCGTCGACTACGACGAGGTGCTCGGGCTCGCGAGGGAGCACCGGCCGAAGCTGATCGTCTGCGGCGGCTCGGCGTATCCGCGCACCGTCGACACGGCCGAGTTCCGGCGGATCGCGGACGACGTCGGTGCGCTCCTGATGTGCGACATGGCGCACTTCTCAGGTCTCGTCGCCGCCGGCCTGCACCCGAATCCGGTGGAGCACTGCGACGTCGTCACCTCGACGACCCACAAGACGCTCGCCGGCCCACGGGCCGGCTTCGTGCTCTGCCGCGAGGAGCACGCCCAGGCGGTCGACCGCGCCGTCTTCCCCGGCATGCAGGGCGGACCGCTCGAGCATGCGATCGCAGCCAAGGCATCCTGCTTCCGGATCGCGGCCACCGAGGCCTTCCGCGACTACCAGACCCAGGTGCGCGCGAACGCGGACGCGCTCTCCGACGAGCTGCTCGCAGCCGGTCTGGACGTCCTCACGGGCGGCACCGACACCCATCTCCTCCAGCTCGACCTCCGTGGCACCGACTGGACCGGCAAGGACGCCGAGGAGCGCCTCGACGAGGTGAAGCTGACCGTGAACCGGAACACCGTCCCGTTCGACGAGCGTCCGCCGACCGTTGCCTCCGGGGTCCGGATCGGCACACCGGCGGCGACGATGCGCGGCTTCGACGAGGAGGACTTCCGCGAGGTCGGCAGCGTGATCGCCGGCGCGCTCGCGGACGGAGCCGACCTCGCGGCGCTCGCCGAGCGCTCGCTCGCGCTGTGCGAGAAGCGCCCGCTCTATCCGGGCTTCCGCGGCTACACGAGCTACGCATGAGCACCGTCGAGAGCACGACGGCCAACGTCACCGAGGTCAAGCATCCGCTTGTCCAGCACAAGCTCGGGCTCCTGCGCGACACCTCGACCGACACGCAGATGTTCCGCCAGCTCGTGAACGAGCTGACCCTCCTGCTCACCTACGAGGCGACGAAGGACCTCGCCACCGAGGAGATCGAGATCTCGACCCCGCTCGAGCGGACGAGCGCGCAGCACATCTCCGGCAAGAAGGTGGCGGTCTGCCCGATCCTGCGTGCAGGGGTGGGGATGCTCGACGGGGTGCTGTCGCTGATCCCCGTCGCCCGCGTCGGCTTCATCGGCCTCTACCGCAACGAGGAGACGCTCGAGCCGGTGGAGTACTACGTGAAGCTCCCGAACGACATCTCCGAGCGCGACGTGATCCTGCTCGACCCGATGCTCGCGACGGGCAACTCGACGGCGGCGGCCGTCACGACGGTGAAGGCCGCGGGAGCGTCGTCGATCCGGCTGATCGCGCTGATCGCTGCGCCGGCCGGGATCGAGCGGATCCACCGCGACCATCCCGAGGTCTCGATCGTGGTCGCCGGGATCGACCGCGAGCTGAACGAGAAGGGGTACATCGTCCCCGGGCTCGGGGACGCAGGCGACCGCCTGTACGCCACGAAGTAGGGAAAGTGGCTCGCCCGACGACAGTTAGGGCGCCTCTGACGCGCGATCTGCGGCGCGATGCGTCGTCCTCGGTCGCGTCCAGGCAAACCAGCCTGGCCGCTCCTTGCGTCCTAGCCTCGCTTGCAGCTCGCACGCCAGAGACGCGAAACCGTCATCGGGCGAGCCACTAGCGCCATGCCTCAGGAGCTGCGCGACAACCCCGAGGTGCTCTACGGGGCCGCCCTCGCGCTGCTGATCGTGATCCTGCTCACCCCGGCGGTCGGCGGGATGGCGCGCCTGCTCGGCGTCGTCGACCGGCCCGAGAGCCGCCGCCTGAACGTCAACCCGATCCCGCGGCTGGGCGGGATCGCGATCTTCTTCGGCGTCTTCGTGCCCGCGCTCGCGTTCCTCGAGCTGGGCCGGGAGACGCGCGGCGTCCTGCTGGGCGCTGCCGTGGCGACCGTGGTCGGCGCGATCGACGATTTCCGCGTGCTGAGACCCGGGCTGAAGCTCGCCGGCCAGATCATCGCCGCCGCGATCCCGCCTCTCTTCGGCGTCTGGATCGACCACTTCACGTTCCCGTTCTTCGGCGCCGTCGACCTGCCGGCCGCCGTCGGGGTGCCGCTGACGATGCTCTGGATCGTGGCGGTGATGAACATGGTCAACTTCCTGGACGGCATGGACGGGCTCGCTGCGGGCGTGTGCGGGATCTCGGCCGCCACCTACGCGGTGCTGGCGCTCTCGCTCGGGAAGACCGACCCGGCGATCCTCTCCGCGATCGTCGCCGGCGCCTGCCTCGGCTTTCTCCGGCACAACTTCTTCCCCGCGCGGATCTTCATGGGCGACTCCGGCGCGCTCACGCTCGGGTTCCTGCTCGCGGCCGTGTCCGTCCAAGGCCTACTCAAGACTGCGTCGACGATCGTGCTCTTCCTGCCGTTGCTCGTGCTCGCCGTGCCGATCCTGGACACGTCGTTCGTCGTGGCCCGGAGGCTCAAGCACCGCGAGCCGCTCTCGGCGCCCGACCAGTCGCACCTCCACTTTCGCTTCCTGCGCCGCGGCTTCTCGCAGCGCCGCGCTGCGGTGACGATGTGGCTGTGGTGCGCGACCCTGGCGGCCGCGGCGCTCGCCACCCGCTTCATCCCCTTCCGGGCCGGCGGCGAGTGGCACCTCTGGGAGACGCTCGCCTACGCCGGGATCGCGATCCTCGCGCTCGGTTTCTCGGTCTACGTGGTCTACCTGCTCGAGATCGTGAAGCTCGCGAACCCGCGCCTGCGCCGCCACGAAGAGCGCGTGCAGGACGAGCGGCAGCGTCTGACCGACGCCAAGTAGCTGTCCGTCACCCGGCGCTCGCGCGGGCAAGAAAGGCGGCCAGGACGTCGTTGAAGCCGGGGGCGGCCTGGGCGCTGTGGCCGGCGCCAGGGCAGATCGCCCGCTCCGCCTCGAGCTGTTCCTCGAGGACGTCGCAGACCGCGTCGAACGCCTCGTTGTGCCCGCCCGAGACGACGAGCTTGGGGAACGCCATGGCTCGGAGCTCCGCGAGCGGGATCGTCGCTTCCCAGGGGAACCGCTCCACGAGCAGTGTGCGCGCGCCCTGCGCGAGCTCGGGTGGGAGCGGGGAGGGCGGCTCGAGCGGCGAGCCGACCGCCCGGAGGAAGCCGCGCAGGAACGGCTCCGGCTCGTGCGGCCCCTCCAGCCAGTGCGCGGTCGCGACCCGAACGAACTCCTCCACGGCCGGGTGCCCGCGAGCCACGTCGAGGCACGGCGGCTCGACGACGGTCAGTGAGCTCAGCTCCGGGTAGCGCGCCGCGGTGAGCAGCGTGATCACACCGCCGTAGGAGTGGCCCGCGAGGTGATCGCCCGGGCGCAGCCGCTCCGCCACCCAGTCGGCTTCGTCCTCGAAGTCGACCCGGTCGACATCGGGCCCGGGCGGGAAGCCGCGGCGGTCGAGCGCGACCAGCTCGTAGCTTTCGCCCAGCCGGCGTTGCGCGCGCCACGTCCGCAAGCCGTTCGAGACGCTGCCGTGGACGAGCACGAGCCGCTCCATCACGAGATCGTACAAAGTGGGCGATTTCCCGCAAAGAAGGCCGAGTTCAGCTGTCACAATGTCCCCAACTGCTCTGGTATGCTGCGCCGCGCATGGAGCCCGCTGCGTCTCGGTCCAACTTCAGCCTTGCAGGCGCCGGCTCCGTCCTGATCGGGACGACGGCGGCCGTGATCGTGATCTGCGCGGCGATCGGCTGGGCCGCCGGCTCGACGGCCTGGGGGTTCCTGGTCGGCGCGATCCTCGGCATCCCCGCCGGGATCGCCATGACGATCTTCCGCTACGGGAACGTGCGCTGATGGCCGGCGCTTTCAGCACGCCTCGGCCGATCCCCAGCCAGACTCCCGCGCTGCTCGCGGGCGCAGCGGTGGTCGGCCTCGCCCTGCCCATCTTCGTCGCCGCCGGTTGGCCGCTCGCGGGCTGGCTCATCGGGGGCCTGCTGTGGGCAGCTTCGCGGCTCCTCGCCGCCCTACTGACGCGGCTGCGTCCCGGCGACGGTAACCTCGCCGCCGGTGGAGTGGTGGGCTTCGGCATGACCTTTCGAGCGCTTGCGGTGATGGTCGTCATCGTCGCGCTCGCAGCCACGGACCCGGCGCTGGCGCTGGCGGCCACGCTCGTCTACGCGCTGGCGTACACGCTCGAGCTCGGCGTCTCGCTCGCGCTCTACTTCGGCGCCGGGGCCACCAATGCTTAGGCGCATCCTCGCGTCCGCCCTCACCCTGCTGCTCGTCCTGCCGGCCTCGGTGGCGCTCGCCTCCTCCGCGGAGGGGGACGAGGAGGAGTTCAACCCCGAGCACGACTTCGAGGTGGGCGAGTGGATCCCGATCCACCTCGGCCCGCTCGATCTCTCGATCAACAAGGCCGTGGCGTACCTGATCCTCGGCACGATCTGCACGATCGTGCTCGGCCTCGTGCTGATGCGCGTCAAGACGGGCCCGAAGAACGACCCGAAGCGCCGTCAGGCGGTGGGCGAGATGGTCTACGAGATCGCGCAGACCCAGGTGGCCGAGCAGGGGCTGCCGCACAAGGCGATCGGCCGCTGGTTCCCCTACGTGGCCTCGCTGATGCTCTTCATCTGGGTGATCAACATGCTCGGCTTCATCCCCTTGCCGCTCTCGAACGAGACGGTCGAGATCTTCGGTCTCGATCTGCCGACGCTCGCCGTCTATGCGGCCACGTCGTCGATCTCGGTCACGCTCGCCCTGTCGCTGATGACCTTCGTCTTCACGCATGTGGAGGGGATCCGCCACAACGGCCCGATCAAGTACTTCAAGAGCTGGATCCCCGATGTGCCGAAGGCGATGTACCCGCTGATCGTGCCGCTCGAGATCCTCGGCCAGTTCATGCGCCTGATCAGCCTCAGCGTGCGTCTCTACGCCAACATGCTCGCCGGCCACATGCTGATCCTCACCTTCATCGGCCTCATCTTCGTGCTCGGCAACCTCGCGGTGGCCGCCTTCGCGATCCCGTTCGCGACCGCGTTCTATCTCTTCGAGGTCGTGATCGTCGTCTCCATCCAGGCGTACATCTTCGCCGCACTCTCCGCCATCTACATCGGCTCGGCCATCGAGCCGGGACACTAAGGAGGAACCACCCGAATGTTCACCCTGCTCGCTCAGGAAGCCGCGTCGAACGTGGACGCCGGCAAGGCGATCGCGCTCGCGCTCGGCATCGGGCTCGGCTCGCTCGGCGCCGGCATCGGCATCGGCAACATCTTCGGCTCGATGATCCAGGCGGTCGCACGCCAGCCCGAGCTCCGTGGTGAGCTCACCGGCATCCAGTGGCTGGGCTTCGCGCTCACCGAGGCCGTCGTCTTTTACGGCCTCATCGGCGGCCTGCTCGCCTTCGTCCTCGTCTAAAGGAGAAAGAGCCTAGAGCGATGTTCCTGGCAGCTTCACCCCTGATCGAGGTCGTCCCGGGTCTGATGATCTGGACGCTCATCTGCTTCGGCATCACGTTCTTCGTGCTGCGCAAGTACGCGTTCGGGCCGATCCAGAAGACGATCGACGAGCGGCGTGAGCGCATCCGCTCCTCCGTCGAGGAGGCGGAGCACGCGCGTGCCGAGGCCCGGCGGCTGCTCGAGGAGCACAAGCAGCTGATCGCCCAGGCCAAGAACGAGGCGGGCGGGATCCTCGCGGAGGCGCGCAAGGTGGCCGACTCGCAGCGCGACCGCGCCCGCGAGGAGATCGAGGTCGACCGGCAGCGCCGGCTCGAGGACACGCGCAAGCAGATCGAGGCCGAGACCGCTCGCGCGCTCGACCAGATCCGGGCCGAGGTCGCCGACCTGACGCTGATCGCGGCGTCGAAGGTGACGGGCAAGGTGCTCGATCGCGACGACCACCGCAAGCTGATCGACGACGCGATCGGCGAGCTCGACTTCTCCGCCCTCGAGGCCAAGAGCTAGTGGCAGTCGCGCACCGGATGTACGCGCGCTCGCTCTTCGAGGCGGCGCGGGACGCGGGCAAGCTGGACGTCGTCCTCACGGAGCTGGGCGAGTTCGCCGCGGCGATCGTCGAGGTGCCGCAGCTGCGCAACGTGCTCTCGAATCCCGAGCTCGACGCCGCCGACAAGGCGGCGGTTCTCGGTGAGATCCTCGGCGACGCGGACGAGCTCACCCGCAACTTCGTCCTGCTCGTGACCGAGAAGGGCCGGGCGACCGAGCTCGAGGAGATCTACCGCGAGTTCGAGGCGCTCGTCGCCGCGGAGCAGCGCCGGCTCACCGTCGAGCTGACGACGGCCTTCGAGCTCTCCGACGAGGAAGCCGACTCGATCGTGAAGAAGATCCAGGCGGCCGCCGGTCGCGACGTCGAGGCGACCCGCAAGGTCGACCCGTCCCTGATCGGAGGCATCGTCCTGCAGGCCGGCTCGATGCGGGCCGACGCGAGCGTCAAGGGCCGTCTCGACCGACTACGACACGACTTGCTGACAAGGAGCTGACACGTGAAGCTGCGCCCCGAAGACGAGCATGGGGGAACCCAGGGTTCCCCCATGAGCCCCCTCCTTCAGGTTGCGGTTTCTGACAGAGGTTGTTGGGCTCCCGCCGGGCAAAGCCCGGCTGCGCCCGCCGGCGCCGGCTCGAATCTCGAGCGCCGAAAGCTCTCCCACCCACTCGCTCACCCGAGCTACAAGGAGTCAATGTGAAGCTGCGCCCCGAAGAGATCACCTCGATCCTCAAGTCCAGGATCGAGGACTACGACGTCCAGTCCGACCTCTCCGAGGTCGGCACCGTGCTCCAGATCGGCGACGGAATCGCCCGCGTGCACGGCCTCGAGAACTGCATCGCACTCGAGCGCCTCGAGTTCGAGCACGGTGTCGTCGGCATCGCGTTCAACCTGGAGGAGGACAACGTCGGCGTCGCGCTCTTCGGCGAGTGGCAGGAGGTGAAGGAGGGCGAGCCCGTCCGCCGCACCGGCTCCGTCGTCAGCGTCCCCGTCGGCGATGCGATCCTCGGCCGCGTCGTCGACCCGCTCGGCAACCCGCTGGACGGGGCGGGCGCGATCGACACCTCCGAGCGCCGTCCGCTCGAGTTCAAGGCCCCGGGCGTCGTCGATCGCCAGCCCGTGAAGGAGCCGCTCCAGACCGGGATCAAGGCGATCGACGCGATGACGAACGTCGGCCGCGGCCAGCGCGAGCTGATCATCGGCGACCGCGGCACCGGCAAGACCGCCGTCGCGATCGACGCGATCCTGAACCAGAAGGGCCAGGACGTCGTCTGCATCTACGTCGCGATCGGGCAGAAGGGCTCGACGGTCGCGCAGGTCTACGAGCGGCTGAAGGACGAGGGCGCGATGGACTACACCGTGATCATCTCCGCAGCGGCGCACGAGGCCGCTCCGATCAAGTGGATGGCGCCGTTCGCCGGTGCCGCGATGGGCGAGTACTTCCTCTACAACGGCAAGCACGCCCTGATCGTCTACGACGACCTGACCAAGCATGCCGACGCGTACCGGCAGCTCTCGCTGCTGCTGCGGCGCCCCCCGGGCCGCGAGGCCTATCCGGGCGATGTCTTCTACTTGCACTCGCGGCTGCTCGAGCGCGCCTGCAAGCTGAACGACGAGCTCGGCGGCGGCTCGCTCACGGCGCTGCCGATCATCGAGACGCAGGCCGGCGACATCTCGGCCTACATCCCGACGAACGTGATCTCGATCACCGACGGGCAGATCTTCCTCGAGGCGGACCTCTTCTACTCCGGCGTGCGCCCGGCCATCAACGTCGGCACCTCGGTGTCCCGCGTCGGCGGTTCCGCGCAGACGAAGGCGATGAAGAAGGTCGCCGGCCGCCTGCGGCTCGAGCTCGCGCAGTACCGCGAGCTGGAGGCCTTCTCGCAGTTCGGCTCGGAGCTCGACGAGGCGACCCAGAAGACGCTGGCCCGCGGCGAGCGGATGGTGGCGACGCTGAACCAGCCGCAGTACAAGCCGTGGCCGCACGCGGAGCAGGTGGTCGCGCTTTACGCCGGCATCCACGGGTTCCTCGATGGGGTCCCCCCGGCGCAGGTGTCGCGCTTCCAGGACGAGCTGCGCGAGTCTCTCCGCTCCGAGGGCACGGTCTACAAGGAGATCGAGGAGACGAACGACCTGAGCGACGAGCTGACCGCCAGGCTTGAAGAGGAGCTGAAGAAGTTTGTGGCCAACTTCAACGTCGAGGACGAGGGAGGCCTGATCTAGCTCCATGGCCTCGGTCCAGGACCTGAAGCGCCGAGTCCGCTCGGTCAAGAACACACGCAAGATCACCAAGGCGATGGAGCTCGTCGCCTCGGCGCGGCTGCGTCGTGCGCAGACCCGGATCGAGGCGATGCGGCCCTACGCGGAGACCATGCGCGAGCTGATCGCCGGCGTCGGGCGCGCCAGCGCGTCCGTGCGTGGTCTCCCGCTCCTGCAGCAGCGCGAGACCGTGACGACGGTGGCGGTCGTGGCGCTCACCGGCGACCGTGGCCTTGCAGGTCCGTTCAACGCCCAGATCCTGCGCCGCGCCTTTGCGCTCGAGCGCGAGCTGCGCGGCGAGGGCAAGCAGGTGCGGTTCGTCGCGATCGGCAAGAAGGGGCGCTCGACGCTCGCCTTCCGTCGCTACGAGGTGGCCGCCGAGTTCGTCGGCTTCACCGACCGCCCCGCCTACTCCGATGCGCAGGCGATCGCGCATTCGGTGGGCGAGCTCTACACCTCGGGCGAGGTCGACCGGGTCGTGCTCGTCTACAACGCCTACGAGTCGCCGCTCGTGCAGCGTGTGACCGAGCAGGACCTGCTCCCGATCTCCGCCGACATCCTCGAGACCGACGAGGACGAGCGCCGCGACGACGCTCTGCGCGGCGACTTCATCTTCGAGCCCGAGCCGGAGGAGATCCTCGCGCGCCTGCTGCCCGTCTACCTCGAGACCCAGGTCTTCCGGGCCCTGCTCGAGTCGGCTGCGTCGGAGCAGGGGGCGCGAATGACGGCCATGCGCAACGCCTCAAAGAACGCCGGCGAGCTGATCGACGGGCTGACGCTGCAGATGAACCGCGCGCGGCAGGCCGAGATCACCCAGGAGATCCTCGAGGTGGTCGCCGGCGCAGAGGCGCTGACGTGAGCTCGCGCCAACAAAACCGGATTCCGGTCGTCTAAGCTCCAGCTGTGGCGACTCCGACGAAGCAGCCCGAGCTGCTGCCTGCGGGGCCTGGGATCTCCGGCGGCATCGCGCTGGACGCGGAGACGTCGTTCGAGCCCGAGGCGGTCAAGGCCCGTGGCTACTGGGAGCAGATCTGGCGCCGCTTCAAGCGCGACCGCGTCGCGATCGCCAGCATCGTCTTCCTCGTTCTGCTCGTGCTCGCCGTCTACCCGGGCGCCTGGATCGCGGAGCGGCTGCTCGGCCACGGTCCCGACGACATCTTCACGGACGGCATCGACGAGGGCTTCCTCCCGGTCGGCCCGATGAGCCGCGTGACCAACTTCGAGACGGGCGAGTCGCAGCTGCTGATCCTCGGCGCCGACGGCTCGCTCGGGCGGGATCTCTTCCTGCGCCTGCTCTACGGCGGCCGCGTCTCGCTCCAGGTGGCCTTCTTCTCGACCATCTTCGTGATGATGATCGGCGTCACGCTCGGTGCCGCCGCGGGCTACTTCCGCGGCTGGCTCGACACGATCGTCTCGCGCCTGACGGAGATCACGATGGCCTTCCCGGCCCTGCTCTTCGCGATCGCGCTCGCGAGCACGGTCGGCCCCCAGTTGAACAACGTCACGTTCGGAGGGCTCCTCGGCGAGGGGGTCGTCACGTTGATCCTCGTCTTCACGCTCTTCGGCTGGTTCTACCCCGCCCGGATCATCCGCTCCAAGGTGCTCTCGCTGCGCGAGAAGGAGTTCGTCGAGGCAGCGCTGATGACCGGCGCGAGCGACTGGCGCATCATCAAGTCACACCTCCTGCCGCACCTCGTCGCGCCCATCATCGTCTACTCGACACTGATCGTCGCCGGCTACATCCTGGGCGAGGCGGCCCTCTCCTTCCTCGGAGTCGGCATCCAGTCGCCCACGGCGAGCTGGGGCAACCTGCTCACCGGCGCGCAGGACTACTACACGAACACCCCGCTGCTGATGGTGTGGCCCGGGCTCGCCGTCATCTTCACGACGCTCGCGTGCAACCTGCTCGGCGACGGCCTCCGCGACGCGTTCGACCCGCGCAGCCGCATGTAGCCGCGGGGCACGCTCCCGCTTCCTGCCGGTAACGCCATCTGAACCTTTTCTTCGCGGCTCGCTAACAAACTCGCAACCGCGCCGTCCTAGAAGCGGGGCCGAATTCGTCCCCGGGCTCGGCGCCACCGCCGGGTCGTCATCGAAAGGAGTGAGATGAAGCGACGTATTTGGGCCTCGGTCGGGATGACCGTCATGGGCTCGGCGCTGCTCGTCGCCACCATGTTTGCCGGGACGGCAGCGGGCGGCACGGCGGCAACTGATGCGAAGGCAGGGGGAACGCTGCGGATTGTCAGCACGAGCGACTTCGACTATGTCGATCCCGCGCTGTCCTACTTCAGCCATTCGTGGAACATGATGGCTGCGACGCACTTGCAGCTCATGTACTACCCGCACGTCGAGGGCCCCGCTGGTCGCCGGCTCTCGCCGATGGCCGCTCAGGGCTTCCCGCGTGTCTCGAATGGCGGCAAGACCTACACGTTCACGATCAAGCGCGGCTTCAAGTTCAGCAACGGCACCAACGTGACCGCGGCGAACTTCAAGCGGGCCCTCGATCGCGGCAAGAGCCCCGCGATGGTCTCGCCGGCGTCCTCGTTCATGGATGACGTCGCCAGCTACCGCACGGTCGGTGCCTACGGGCTCCAGGTCACGCTGAAGAAGGTCGCTCCGGACTTCCTGGCCAGGATGTCGATGATGTTCTTCTCCGCGGTGCCGACGAACACGCCGTTCAACAAGGACGGCATCAAGGCCCCGGTCGTGTCGGCCGGCCCGTACTACCTCAAGGAGTGGAACGCGAAGACGTCCGCTCTGGTCGTGCGGAACCCACACTGGAAGAACAACCAGGAGCCGTTCAAGTCCCTGGGCTACGCCAACAACATCAACGAGTTCCGCTGGATCGTCGGGCCCGCCCCGGCCACGCAGCGGCTGATGTGTGAGCGCGGCGAGGCCGACATCTGCGCGTTCCCGCCGGCTCAGGCCAAGGAGCTCGCAGATGCCCACGGCATCAACAAGTCGCGCTTCTTCGTGAAGTCCCAGACGACGCTCTGGTACGTCGCGATGAACAACTCGCGCGGCATCTTCCAGAACAACCTGAAGCTGCGGCAGGCCGTGTCGCACGCGATCGACCGCCGCTTCATGGTCGCTCAGCACGGCTACCTGGCCGGTCAGCGCACCGACCAGTTCCTGCCGTACTCGATGCCCGGCTTCAAGAACTTCAACATCTACTCGTTGAAGGGGCCGAACTACAACCGCGCGAAGGCGCTGGCCAACGGCCAGACGCGTGACGGCAAGGCCGTGATGTACACGTTCAACACGGCTCAGGGCCCGCCGATCGCACAGTCGGTGCAGTTCAACCTGAAGCAGATCGGGATCGACGTGGAGATCCGCCAGTTCGACCGTGTCGTCGAGCACGAGAAGGCCGCCGTCCGCGGCGAGCCGTTCGATCTCGTCCTCGAGGGTTGGGGCATGGACTACCCGGATCCGTCCAACTTCATCAACGTCCTTCTGGACGGGCGCCGGATCCAGGCTGACCACAACGTCAACGTGTCGTACTTCAACAACGCGGCGATGAACAGCCGCATGGACAAGGCCAACGCGACGGCCGGCCAGGCACGCCTCACGGCGTACGGCCTGCTCGACCGTGACCTCATGCGGGATCACGCGCCGGTGGCGCCGTACATCTCGACCAACGCTCGTATCTTCACGAGCAACACGGTCGGCTGCTACGGCTACACCTCGATCCAGAGCACGCTGCTCACGCAGATCTGCAAGAAGTAACGAGCTCGACTGCACGACACGCACAGCATGGGAGGGGCACCGGTTCGCGGTGCCCCTCCCAGCTACACCGAACCGAACGAAAACCCTTAGGCTCCCAACCACACAATGTTCCAGTATCTGATTCGGCGGCTGCTCTGGGCATTCGTGCTCTTCCTGGCCGTCACGATCGTCACCTACGTGATCTTCTTCCTCGTGCCGGCGAGCCCGGCGCGGCTCGCCGCAGGCCAGTCCGCGACGCCGGAGCGGGTCAAGGAGGTGGAGGAGTTCCTGGGGCTCAACGACCCCGTCTACATCCAGTACGGCAACTTCCTCAAGCGGCTCGTCGTCGACGGCTCGCTGGGCCAGTCGTTCATCACGCGGCAGTCCGTGAACGAGGAGATCTTCCGCGCCGCGCCCATCACCGCTTCGCTCGTCTTCGGCGGGATGATCCTGGTGTTGCTGGTCGCGATCCCGCTCGGCATCTTCTCGGCCCTGCGGCCGCGCTCGTTACTCGACCGCACGGCGATGACCTACGTCCTGATCGGCATCTCCCTGCCCTCGTTCTGGATCGGGCTCGTGCTCTCGTACTTCATCGGCTACAAGTGGGGGTTAACGCCGATCGCCGGCTACTGCGAGGTTTTCTCCGTCCCGGAGGCCGCCGTGTGCGGAGGCTTCACCGACTGGGCCTACCGTATGGTCCTGCCCTGGCTGACGCTCTCGATCGTCGTCGCCGGGACCTACGTCCGCTTTGTGCGGGCCGAGGTGATGGAGACCATGAACCAGGATTACGTGCGCACTGCGCGCGCCAAGGGCGCGCCGGAGCGCCAGGTGATGCGCTCGCACATCCTCCGCAACGCGATGCTGCCGGTCGTGACGATGATCGGCATGGACATCGGAATCCTGCTCGGGGGCTCGATCCTGATCGAGACGGTGTTCGGCTTGCCGGGACTCGGCGGGACCGCCTTCGAGTCGATCTCTCGCTACGACCTTCCGACGCTGCAGGGCGTTGTCATCTTCGGCGCGATCGCGATCATCATCTTCACGCTCATCGTCGACCTCATGTACGCCTGGATCGACCCGAGGATCCGGCTCTCCTAACCTGTAGCCTGCGCTCGGATGGCACCTCTTCTCGAAGTCCGTGATCTCCGGACCCGGTTCTCTACGGACGACGGCCTGCTCCAGGCGGTCGACGGGGTCAGCTTCACCGTCGAGCCGGGTCAGGTGCTGGGCATCGTGGGCGAGTCGGGCTGCGGCAAGAGCGTCACGTGCCTGACGATCATGGGCCTGAACGACCCGCGCTTGACCACGTCGACCGGCGAGGTGCTCTTTCGCGGCGAGGACCTGCTGAAGGCGTCGTCGCGGCGGCTGCGGGCCGTGCGCGGCAACGAGATCGCGATGATCTTCCAGGATCCGATGACCTCGCTGAACCCCGTCCACACGATCGGGGCGCAGCTCAGCGAGGCGGTGACGCTCCACCGTGACGTCTCCCGCAAGGAGGCGCGGGCACGGGCGCTCGAGCTGCTCGAGGCCGTGCGCATCCCGCGCGCCGAGCGGCGCATCGACGACTACCCGCACCAGTTCTCGGGCGGCATGCGGCAGCGCGTGATGATCGCGATGGCCCTGATCAACTCGCCCGACCTGTTGATCGCGGACGAGCCGACGACTGCCCTCGACGTGACCACCCAGGCCCAGATTCTGGAGCTGCTGAAGCAGCTCCAGAAGGACTTCGGCACCGCGATCATCATGATCACCCACGATCTCGGCGTCGTTGCCGAGACCTGCGACGACGTCGTCGTCATGTACTCGGCCAAGGTCGTCGAGCACGCCGAGGTGGACGAGATCTTCGAGCGCCCCCAGCATCCGTACACCTGGGGCTTGATGGGCTCCTTGCCGCGGCTCGAGGTCGTCGTCGATCGGCTCCAGCAGATTCCCGGTCAGCCGCCCTCGTTGCTCAACCCGCCCAACGGCTGCCGCTTCCACCCGCGGTGCCCCTACACGATGGCGGTGTGCAAGGAAAAGGTGCCGGGGCTCGAGAAGGTGCCAGGCGAGGTCTTTCACGAGCAGGCCTGCCACCTCGACCCGGTCACGAAGGAGCGCGAGGCTGCGAAGCTCCTGGCCACCGTCGGCGTGGTGCGCACATGAGCGAGCCCGTGATCGAGCAGGCTGCCGAGCCGATGGAAATCACGGGCGACGAGCTGCTCGTCGTGGACAGCGTGACGAAGCACTTCCCGATCACGCGCGGGATCATCTTCCAGAAGGCCGTCGCCGCGGTGAAGGCCGTGGACGGAGTCTCGTTCTCGCTGCAGCCGGGCGAGACGCTCGGGATCGTCGGCGAGTCCGGCTGTGGGAAGTCGACCCTCGTCCGCTGCATCCTCAAGCTGCTCGAACCGACCTCCGGCCGGATCATCTTCCAGGGCGAGGACATCACGAAGTTCTCCCGCAAGGAGATGCGCGCCCGCCGCCGCGACATGATGATGGTCTTCCAGGACCCGTACGCGTCGCTGAATGCCCGCAAGCGCGTCGGCTTCATCGTCGGAGAGGTGCTCGAGATCCACGGCATCGGGACGCCGGCCGAGCGGAAGCGGCGCGTGCAGGAGCTGCTCGAGATCGTCGGCCTGAACCCCGAGCACTACAACCGCTTCCCGCACGAGTTCTCGGGCGGCCAGCGCCAGCGGATCGGCGTCGCCCGCGCGCTCGCGATCAACCCGAAGCTGATCCTCTGCGACGAGCCGGTGTCCGCACTCGACGTCTCGGTGCAGGCGCAGATCCTGAACCTGCTCAAGGACCTGCAGAAGGAGTTCGGGCTCAGCTACGTCTTCATCGCGCACGACCTGAACGTCGTCCGGCACATCTCGGACCGCGTGATGGTGATGTACCTGGGCAAGGCCGTCGAGGTCGCCCCGCGCGAGGAGCTGTACGCCAACCCGAAGCATCCCTACACGGGGGCGCTGCTGTCGGCCGTCCCGATCCCGAACCCGGCACTTGGGCGCCTGCGCAACCCGATCCTCCTCGAGGGGGACGTGCCGAATCCGATCAACCCCCCTGCGGCCTGCAACTTCCACCCGCGGTGCCCCAAGTTCCACGAGGGTCACTGCGACGTGGAGACGCCTCCGCTGGAGACGATGGGCCCAGAGCATCTCGTCGCGTGTCACTACCCGCTCGAGCGCTCGCCGCTCGAGTCGGTGACCGCGGCCACCCGCTAGCCGGCCATGCTCTTCGCGGCCGCGCGCCGGTTCGCCATCCTGCTGGCCGTCGTGGCCGGGGCCACCGCGGGGATCGCCCTCCTTGCAGCGCTCGCCGTCGACGCGTCGGCCGGCGCGGCGGTGCCGAGGGGCCTGTACGTCGTGGGCTGCTTCCTGCTGCTCGCAGGCGTCTTCTCCGGCATCCGCGGGCCCGTGCGGCCGAAGGACGGCGAGGAGGGCAGGGACAGCGTCGGGGGCCTGTTCGGGATCGGGATCTTCGCGCACGGCATCCGCACGGCGAGCCCCGACGAGCGCCGTGACGCACGGGCCACGAGCTGGCTCTTCCTCAGCCTCGGCATCGCCCTGATCGTGCTCGGCGTCGCAACCGACGGGCGAAGCTCACTCCTGAGCTAGCAAAATGCGTTTGCATCGACCCAGCGTCCCGTCCGTACCGTCTAACTCACCGGCGCCGTTGGCGTCTCAGAGGTTGTGAGCACGTCGCAGACGCCTACCTGCACGGAGATGCGCACCCTGGTTTCGTGCCGGCTGGACGGCGCGATCTCCCAGTTCGAGGTCGCGCGCGTGGGCGCTCACCTGCGTCGCTGCCCGGACTGCGCCGCCTTCGAGGCCGAGGTCGGCGCCTTCACGGAGCTGCTGCGTGCTGCCGACCAGGTGGGAGTTCCGCGCCAGATCACGCTGCCGCGCGTGCCCTACAGGCGGCATCTCAGCGTTGCCCGCGGTGTCGCGGCGACAGCGGCGGCCGCGATGGCCGCGGTGGCGATCGGGGGCTCCGCCAACCTCGCCGACCGCACGCGTGTCGCGGCCCCCGCGAACGACGCGGTTCGCACCGCTGCTCCCGCAGTCGGTATCCCTCGCCTCGTCTCGCTGCAGGAGCTGTACCGGGAGGATCTCTCCGAGGGTCTGATCCCGATTCTGCCGGCGGCGGACGAGGAGGACATCGGCGCAGCCAAGCCCGTCCTGCCGGCGGGCAACGTCTAAGCAGGGCGGTGTGGATCACAACGGCGGGACGACGGAGCTTTCGGCTCGGACTAGACTCGGCGAGATGACAACCGGTGACGTCACGGCGGGCGCGGAGCTCGAGCAGGCGCGCGAGGTGGCCGATCGCTTCCTGGCGAACGTCGAGACCGTCGTGCACGGCAAGCACGACGAGATCAGACTCGTGCTCGCCGCGCTCGCCTGCAGGGGCCACGTGCTGTTCGAGGACGTTCCGGGCACCGCGAAGACGGTGCTCGCCCGCGCCGTCTCGGGCTCGATCGACGGTGCGATCGGTCGGCGGATCCAGTGCACGCCCGACCTGCAGCCGTCGGACGTGACCGGGCTCGCCGTGTACGACCAGCGCACGCGCGACTTCGAGTTCCGGCCGGGACCGATCTTCGCGAACGTCGTCCTCGTGGACGAGATCAACCGGGCGATGCCGAAGACGCAATCCGCGCTGCTGGAGGCGATGGGCGAGCGGCAGGTGACCGTCGACGGTGTCACCCGACCCGTTCCTGAGCCCTTCCTCCTGCTCGCGACCGAGAACCCGATCGAGTACGAGGGCACCTTCCCGCTGCCCGAGGCGCAGCTCGACCGCTTCTTTCTGCGCACCTCCCTCGGGTACCCCACCGCGGAGGAGGAGCTGCGCGTGATCGACGACCAGCGCATCGAGCACCCGCTCGCGACGCTGCAGCCGGTCGTCACCCTGACCGAGATCGAGCAGATGCAGGAGGCCGTCGCCGAGATCTACATCGACCCGCTGATCGGATCGTGGATCGTCGACCTCGTCCGAGCCACGCGGGACGCGCCGTCGACGGCGGTGGGAGCCTCCGTGCGCGGGAGTCTCTCGCTCGAGCGGGCGGTGCGCGCCTGGGCGCTGCTCGAGGGGCGCCAATTCGTGGTTCCGGACGACGTGGAGCAGCTCTTCCTGGCGGTCGTGGCGCACCGCGTCGTGCTGACGCCGGCGAAGCTGGCGGAGACCCGCCGCGTCGGCCGGGCCGAGGCGCTCGCATCCTTTCTCGAGGAATGTCTCGTGGCGGCGCCTCCCCCCACGTTGCTCTTCGAGGAGGCGGCGCCCCTCCCGACGGCGACAGCGTGATCACGGGCGCACCGACCTTCCCGCTCGTCTCGCGGCGTCGCCTGCACGGGCTCGCGTTCGGGGCCATGCACGGCGCGCGGCGCGGCACGGGCTCGGACGTCTCCGGCTCGCGTTCGTACGTGCCGGGCGACGATCCTGACCGGATCGACTGGGCCTCGTCGGCGCGGCTGTCGGCGGCGCTGGCCCGCGACGAGTTCATCGTGCGGGAGCACTTCGCCGACGAGGCGCCCCGGGCGATCGCCGTGCTCGACCGGAGCGCGGGAATGGCCCTCCCGACCGGCGGGCTGCCCTGGCTGGACAAGGGTGCGGCCGCGCGGCTCGCGACCGAGATCGTCGCCGCGAGCGTGCTCGCGGCGCGCGGCCTGATCGGCTTCCTGGAGTTCGTCGCCGGCCGGGAAACAGTGAAGTGGGCGCAGCCGTCGAGCAGTGCGGCGACCGTGCTCGAGGAGCACGACCTGCACCACGGCGCCGGGGTGGAACCGCCGGCCGACGTCGCCGGTGCGCTCGACTTCCTCGGCCTGCACCGACGCGCCGTGCCGTCCGCCAGCTTCGTCTTCGTTCTCTCCGACTTTCTGACTCCGCCGTCCGTCGAATCCTGGGAGGACGCGCTCGACCGCGGCTGGGACGTCGTCCCGGTCGTGATCCAGGATCCGGTGTGGGAGCAGAGCTTCCCCCAGATCGACGGCATCGTCGTCCCGCTGGCGCCGGTCGCCGGCCGCACGCGGCTCGTGCGGCTGCGCAGGGGCGAGTCGGCTTCCTGGCGCCGAGCGCACGAGGAGCGGCGGGCACGACTCCTGTCCGACCTGGACGGGCTCGGCATCGAGCCAGTGCTGGTCTCCTCGGCCGATGTGGACGAGGTGTTCGAGTCGTTCGCCGCCTGGTCGACCGAGCGGCAGTCCGCCTGGAGCCGTGCCTGATGGGCCGGCTCGCTGCCTTCGCCGCGCTCGCCGTCGCCGCGGCGGTCGTCGGGATCGCGGTCGGCGTCGCCGTGCGCGGCGGGAGCGACGAGGGCGCGCAGGCTGGGCAGGGCCCGCAGGATCCCATCGTCGTCGGGACGAAGGTCGCTCCCGACGGGCATCCGTTCGGCCAGCCCGTCGTGGCCACCGTCGACGTGCTGGTCGACACCACGATCGTCGACCCGGCGCGGATCCGCGTGGATCCGGCGTTCGACCCGTACGAGGTGGCCGGACCCCGAACGGTCGAGCGGGTGGACTCGGGGCGCATGTCGCGGATCACCTACGCCTACAGGCTGCGCTGCCTGGACGCCGGGTGCGAGCCGCTCAGCGCGCGCGGCGTCGTCTCCTTCCCGTCCAGTCGCCTGACCTACCGCTACCGCGGCGACGGCGGTACCCGCCCCAGCGTCGAGACGATCGAGTGGCGGCCCTTCATCGTCACCGGTCGCGTCGGCGAGCGCGCCGTCGTCGACATCGGCTGGCGTGCCGATCAGTCTGCGCTCGCGACCGTCACCTACCGGACCCGCCCCGGTCCGGCGTCGCTCGTGCTGCTGGTGCTCGCCGCGTTGCTGGCGTTGGGCGCGGCCGCGATAGCGTGGAAGCTCTGGGGGAAGCGGCGCGGGACGGAGACGGAGAGCGCCGAGGCGGCCCGGACGCCGCTCGCGGTCGTGCTCGAAGCGGCCCGAGTGGCGGCGGCGAACGGCGACCTGCCCAAGCGGCGGCGTGCGCTCGAAAGCGTCGCGCGCGAGCTCGGCCGTGTCGGCCTCCCCGAGCTGGCCGCCGACGCGCGCACGCTCGCCTGGTCGCCGCGGGAGGCGACGAGGGACGACGTGGAGGAGCTCGCGCGTCGCACCGAGGTCGCCGCGGAGGGCGCCGCATGAGCGTCTTGCGCACCCGCGCGCTGCCGTCGACGGCAGCCGACGAGCTCGGACGGGAGCACCGGCGGCTGCGACGGCTGCGGCTCGCACTCGCGGCGGCGGCGCTGGCCCTGCTCGTCTTCTGCTTCGCGTTGTCCCGCGACGCCGAGGCGCTGCCGACCACGTACTTCGCCACTGGCAGCGGCGGCGTGCTGGTGCTCGACCTCTCGGCGAGCGTCGACCAGCTGAAGGCGCAGCGGATCGAGCGCGTGCTTGCAGCACTCGCCGAGACGGAAGGCCGCGTCGGCCTGGTCGTCTTCTCCGACACGGCCTACGAGATGTTCCCGCCGGACACTCGCACCGAGGAGCTGCGGCCGCTGCTGCAGTTCTTCCGCAGCCGCGGCGGCCCGCCGGTGTTCGGCGGTCAGGGCGGCAACGGTGCCTCGCCCGATGAGAGCCCGTGGTCGCTCGCCTTCCGCGGGGGCACGAAGATCTCCACCGGCCTCGTCGAGGCGCGTCGGATGATCGTGCGAGAGGGAGATCCGAACCTGGATGTCGTGCTGCTCAGCGACCTCGACAATTCGGGCTTCGACACGTCCATCCTCACCGCGGAGCTCGGTCACTACGTGCGCGGCGGGATCGACCTCCGCGTGATTCCGCTCTTCCCGCAGCCCGAGGATCTCGAGCTCTTCGAGCAGCTCCTGCCGGCGGAGGCGTTCGTGGAGCGCGCCGAGCTCGTGCGCAACTCCGGCGTGAGCGAGCGGCAGACACTCGTAGGGGCGTTCCCGTGGCCGTTCGTCGCAGCCGCGGCGGCGCTGCTGCTGCTGCTCGCGGCCAACGAGCGCTGGTGTGCACGTCTTGCCTGGAGGACGACGTGAGGGCGTTCGTCGCCTCCCGCCGCACAGAGCTCGCCGCGGTCGGCGTCGTGCTGATGCTGGGGCTCGCGCTGCTGCTCGTCGCGCTCGCCGCCGACCTCCTGCGCTGGGAGCGCGCGCTCGAGCGGGGCGACGCGAGCTTCGCCTCGGGCGCATCGATCCGCGCGGCGGCCTGGGAGCCGCAGACGACGCTGCCGAGCGGCGTCTCCCGAGCGCTGCTCGGCGTGGAGGACGACATCGTCTACCGGAGCGCGCTGCGCCGGTTCTGGCTCAGCGGCCCGCGCGAGCCGATCCGGGAGTTCGCGGATGTGACCAGGCGGACCGGCGCGGAGCGGGAGGTCGCGCGGGCGGGCGAGGTCGACACGAATCGCGACCGGCGTGCGCAGCTGGCGATCTTCCGCGGGGCGCTCCTGCTCGAGGAGGCGCGCAACTCACCGGTGCAGCGCGAGGTCTTCGTGCGCCGAGCGATCAGCGAGTTCCGGAAGGCGGCTGCGCTCGACCCGGACAACGAGGAGGCGCTCTACGACCTCGAGCTGGCGCTGCGCCTGCTGCGGCGTGCCGGCTCGGACTCGGGCGAGGGACAGAACTCACGCTCGCCGCTTCCGGCCCCTGGAGCAGGCGCCGCCACATCCGGCGGCGGATTCTAGGAAGCACGCCGTGTCGCTCTCGTTCCTGACTCCGGCGGCCGGTCTCGTCGGTCTCGTCGGGCTGCTGGCGCTGCTCGTGCTGCGCTCCGCAGTGCGGCGCTCGGAGGCCCTCTGCGGCGTGCTCGGCCTCGATCCGGACCGGCGCCGGAAGACTCTCCGTGAGTCGCTGCCGCTCGTGGCGATCGCGCTGCTGCTCGCGTTCGCCGCTGCGCAGCCGGTCGTCTCGACGCGCCAGGCTCGCGAAGGCCGGGAGGGTGTGGAGGTGATCACCGTCGTGGACGTGACCCGCTCGATGCTGGCGCGGCGCTCGCCCACGGAGCCGACGCGGCTCGACCGCGCCCGTTCGTTCTCGAAAGAGGTGCGCGCACAGCTCACCGACGTGGAGTTCGGCGTCGCCTCGATCACCGATCGCGTGCTGCCGCACCTCTTCCCGACGCTGGGCGTCAACTCCTTCGCGGCCACGGTCGACCGGGCGATCGGAATCGAGCGGCCGCCGCCCGACCGCAGGAGTCGCCGCGCGACGGCGCTCGGCGCTCTGGCCGACATGCCACGCCTGAACTTCTTCGCCGACGACGCCTACCGGCGGGTGCTGCTCGTCGTCACCGACGGCGAGACGGTGCCCGTCGACCTGGCCACGATCCGCACGCGGCTCGTGAACGGGCGCATCGCGACGATCTTCGTGCACGTCTGGCGCCACGACGAGGCCGTCTTCGAGTCGGAGGAGACCGTGAACGACGCCTATCAGCCGGATCCCACGAGCATTCGCGCGCTCCGGCGCATCGCCGGGGCCCTCGACGGGGCGCTCTACCGCGAGGGTGAGGAACGTGAGGTGGTCGCCGAGATCCGACGGCTCGTCGGCGAGGGGCCGACGGTGCCTCGCGGGCGTGAGCTCCGTTCGATCGCGCTCGCGCCGCACGTGGCCGCGGTTGCCTTCCTGCCGTTGCTCCTCCTCCTGCGGCGGCGGAACTTCTGATGGTGCCGTCCTAACTCGAACGGCGTTTTGGCGTCTACTGTATGTCGATGCGCGAACGCTTCGGCACCATCTTTTCGGCACGGGCCTTCATGGTCTTCGCGACGCTCGTCCTGATCGTCGGGATCGTCGCCTTCGTGACCGTCCGGCTCGGAGACGACGGCGAGTCCGCGACCCAGGCCACGACGACCACACCGCCGATCGAGGACTTCAACCCGGCGACGACGGAGGCGGTGCCCGGCCCGGTCGCGCCCGAGGCGCGTCAGGCAGCGGGCGAGTTCATTCTCGCCGCCGCCGGTCGCGAGGATCTCGCGAAGGCCTGGAAGCTGACGCATCCGGAGCTGAAGGCCCAGTGCGGGTGCACCTACAAGGAGTGGCTCACGGGCAACATCCCCGTTCAGTTCTATCCGACCGGAAACCTCGACGGCGCCACCTTCGGCGTCGACGAGTCGACCGCGCGCCGGGTCGTGCTGGAGGTGCTGCTGTCGCCGAAGGAGGGCGAGGAGGTCGACCCGCAGGCGTTCTTCATCGGCCTGAAGGCCGTTGGGAAGGGCGCGAAGCTCAAGTGGCTCGTCGACTACTGGGCGCCGATCGTCGGCATCCCGGTCCCGCAGACGCCCGGCGGCTGACCTGTTGGCGCAGGATCGGAATCTGCGGAAGCAGATCCCGATCGCGCGAAGACCCCTGAAGGGGGCCGCTTCGCGGCCCGACCCCATCACTCGCGTATCGCTCCTTACGCGTACGCTGTCTTCATGTTCATGGCGCCGGACTTCGTCACGTCGCACGTCTGACGCCTCGACCACGCCGAGCGTGTCGAGGCGCAGGGACGGCTGAACGGAAGACGCCCGCAGAGGCGCAGTTGGCTGCGGGGGACGGAGTCGCGCTTCGGTAAACTGCGCAACCGGCGCGGCCTCCGTGCGCGCCCTCCTTCCACGTCATCCATTCTCCCCCGGGAGCCACATGCCTGAGCAGTCCTCCACCGGCGACAACGTCGGCAAGATCATCGAGATCAAGGGCGTCGTCATCGACGCCGTCTTCCCGGGCGAGCTGCCCGCGATCTACAACGCCCTCGCCATCCCGATGGCGAGCCCGGACGGAAACGGCGACGGCACGACGTTGATCGCGGAGGTGCAGCAGCATCTGGGCGACGATCGCGTGCGCGCCGTCGCGATGGACACCACCGACGGCCTCGCGCGCGGGGTCGACGTCGTCGACACCGGCCAGCCCATCTCGGTGCCGGTCGGCGAGGCGACGCTCGGTCGGATCTGGAACGTGATCGGCGAGCCGGTCGACAACAAGCCGGCGGCCGGCGACGACGTCGAGCGCTGGGCGATCCACCGCGATCCGCCCGCCTTCCGCGACCTCTCCCCGGACGTCGAGATCTTCGAGACCGGGATCAAGGTGATCGACCTGATCGCCCCCTACATCAAGGGCGGCAAGATCGGACTCTTCGGCGGCGCCGGCGTCGGCAAGACGGTCCTGATCCAGGAGTTGATCCACAACGTGGCGCAGCAGCACGGCGGCGTCTCCGTCTTCGCCGGCGTGGGCGAGCGCACGCGCGAGGGCAACGACCTGATGCTGGAGATGGAGGAGTCGGGCGTGATCGACAAGGTCGCGCTCGTCTACGGCCAGATGAACGAGCCGCCGGGAGCGCGCCTGCGCGTCGGGCTCTCCGGCCTGACGATGGCCGAGTACTTCCGCGACCAGGGCCAGGACACCCTGCTCTTCATCGACAACATCTTCCGCTTCGTCCAGGCGGGCTCCGAGGTCTCGGCCCTCCTGGGGCGGATGCCGAGCGCCGTCGGCTACCAGCCGACGCTCGCGACCGAGATGGGCCAGCTGCAGGAGCGGATCACCTCGACCCGCTCCGGCTCGGTCACCTCCGTGCAGGCGATCTACGTGCCTGCAGACGACCTCACCGACCCGGCGCCCGCGAACACGTTCGCGCATCTCGACGCGACCACGGTGCTCTCGAGGGCGATCGTCGAGAAGGGCATCTATCCCGCCGTCGACCCGCTCGACTCCACCTCGCGGGCGCTCGCGCCGGAGATCGTCTCCGAGGAGCACTACGCCGTCGCCACGCAGGTGCAGCAGATCCTCCAGCGCTACAAGGACCTGCAGGACATCATCGCGATCCTCGGCATGGACGAGCTGACCGACGAGGACAAGCTCGTCGTCTCCCGCGCCCGCAAGATCGAGCGCTTCCTCTCGCAGCCGAACTTCGTCGCGGAGCAGTTCACGGGCACGCCCGGCCAGTACGTCAAGCTCGAGGACACGATCGCGGGCTTCCGCGAGATCATCGAGGGCCGCCACGACGAGCTGCCGGAGTCGGCGTTCTACATGGTCGGCACGATCGAGCAGGCGGTCGAGAAGGCCGGCGCAGCGGCAGCCGCGGCCTAAGCATGGCCGACGCGCATCCGAAGTTCGACGTCGCGCTCGTCACCCCGGAAGGGGATGCCTTCCGGGGCGAGGCCGAGATGCTGATCGTGCCCGGCGCCGCCGGCGAGATCGGCGTGCTCGCCCGGCATGCGCCGCTCGTCGCGACACTCAAAGCCGGCTCCACACGCGTGCACCTCGGCGACAACCAGGTGCTCGAGTTCGCGACTGGACCAGGCTTCTTCCAGGTGCAGCTCGACCGCGCGATCGCGCTCGTCGACGACGCCGTGGACGTGAAGCAGATCGACGACGACCGCGCGCGCGAGCAGCTGGAGGCGGCCAAGGCCGAGCTCGAGCGCGTCGACGCGGGCGAGTCGGTCTCCGATCGCTGGCAGCTCGAGCAGCGGATCCTCCACGCCGAGAACCAGTTGACCGTCTCCGGTCGTACCTAGGGCATGAAGGCAACCGTCGCGGAGAAGCGCGAGGTGGCGAAGGGCACGCTGCTCGTTCTCTTCGCCGTCGAGAACTACCCCGACTACCGTCCGGGGAGCTACTTCTGGGTCGAGCTGCCCGACCGCGGTCACCAGGACGAGAAGGGGCTCCGCCGGCACATCTCGCTCGTCACCTCGCCGACCGACAAGGGCGTCGTCGGGCTCGCGACGCGCCTGCGCAATTCCGCGTTCAAGCGGACGCTCGCCGAGCTCGAGATCGGCGCGGAGGTCGAGGTCGAGGAGCCGAAGGGCTCGTTCCTGCTGCCGGAGGACACGAGTGCCGACTACGTCTTCGTCGCCGGAGGGATCGGGATCACCGTCTTCCGCTCGATGCTCTGCTACATCGCCCACGAGCGGCTGCCCTACCGGATCACGCTCGTCTACTCGAACCGCGATCGCGAGTCGACGCCGTTCCTCGACGACCTCGAGGAGTTCGAGCGGCGGATCGACGGGCTTCGGGTGGTGCTGACGATGACGGACGACGAGGGCTGGGAGGGGGAGACGCGCCGGCTCGACGCCGACGTGCTCCGCGACCTCCTCGGCGACCTCGACGGCAAGCAGATCCTGATCGCGGGACCGCCGCCGATGGCCCAGGGCGTGACCCAGTCGCTGCTCGCCGCGGGCGTCCCCGAAGACCGTGTGAGCACGGACAAGTTCTCCGGCTACTGATAGCCTGGTTGCTCGACCTGGAAAGCTTTGACGGCAGCTTGGCGACCAGGCTAAAAAACGCCTAAAGAGCCCGCGAGCTCCGGCTCCCAACCTCTTTAGGCACGGGAGCGACACGTGAGCGACACACGCGACAGACTCGAGACACTCCTTCGCGAGCGGATCCTCGTGCTCGACGGCGCCTGGGGGACGATGCTGCAGCAGGCGGGCCTCGTCGACGCCGACTACCGCGGCGAGCGCTTCCGCGACCACCCACGCGAGGTCGCCGGCGATCCCGACCTGCTCAACCTGACGCGGCCCGACGTCGTCCTCGACGTGCACCGGCAGTACCTCGCCGCGGGCGCCGACATCACGACGACGAACACCTTCACCGCGACGTCGATCGGCCAGGCCGACTACGGGCTGGAGAACGTGGTGCGGGAGCTCAATCTCGAAGGCGCGCGGCTCGCCCGCCGGGCCGCGGACGAGACCGGAGGCAGGTTCGTCGCCGGCTCTGTAGGCCCGCTCAACGTGACGCTCTCGCTCTCGCCGCGCGTCGACGAGCCCGCCTTCCGTCCCGTCGACTTCGACGCGGTCAAGGACGCGTACGCCGAGCAGATGGAAGCCCTTGCCGAGGGCGGCGTCGACCTCCTGCTCGTGGAGACGATCTTCGACACGCTGAACGCTAAGGCTGCGATCGCGGCCGCGCGCGAGGTCGCACCGGAGCTGCCGCTCTGGATCTCCGTCACGATCGTCGACCTCTCCGGCAGGACGCTCTCGGGGCAGACCGTCGAGGCGTTCTGGGCGTCGGTGGAGCACGCCGAGCCGCTGCTCGTCGGCGTCAACTGCTCGCTCGGAGCGACCGAGATGCGTCCGCACGTCGCCGAGCTCTCCCGGCTCGCGGACACCTACACGAGCTGCCATCCGAACGCGGGCCTCCCGAACGCCTTCGGCGGCTACGACGAGCAGCCGCACGACACCTCGGCGTTTCTGCACGAGTTCGCGGAGTCAGGCTTCGTCAACGTCGTCGGCGGCTGCTGCGGGACGACGCCCGAGCACACGGCCCGCATCGCGGCTGCCGTCGCCGGCCTGCCTACGCGCCAGGTGCCCGGCCACCGCCCGCGCACGCGCTTCAGCGGCCTCGAGCCCTTCGAGCTCGGCCCCGACACCGGCTTCGTGATGATCGGCGAGCGCACGAACGTGACCGGGTCGGCGCGCTTCCGCCGCATGATCGAGTCGAACGACCTCCAGGGCGCCGTCGACGTGGCGCTGGAGCAGGTGCGCGGCGGCGCCAACCTGCTCGACGTGAACATGGACGCCGACCTGCTCGACAGCGAGCGGGCGATGACGACGTTCCTGAACCTGATCGCGACCGAGCCGGAGGTCGCGCGCATCCCGATCATGGTCGACAGCTCCCGCTTCAGCGTGCTCGAGGCCGGCCTCCGGTGCGTCCAGGGCAAGGGCGTCGTCAACTCGATCAGCCTGAAGGAGGGCGAGGAGCCGTTCCTCGAACAGGCGCGCCGGATCCGCGACTACGGCGCGGGCGTCGTCGTGATGGCCTTCGACGAGGTGGGGCAGGCCGACACCGTGGAGCGCAAGGTGGCGATCTGCGGGCGTGCGTACGACCTCCTGACCGACCAGGCCGGGTTCCCGCCGGAGGATCTGATCTTCGATCCGAACGTCCTCGCCGTCGCGACCGGAATCGAGGAGCACAACGGCTTCGCGAAGGCCTTCATCGAGGCGCTGCCCCGGATCAAGGAACGCTGCCCGGGAGCGCACACGAGCGGAGGCATCTCGAACCTCTCCTTCTCCTTCCGCGGCAACGACGTCGTACGCGAGGCGATGCACTCCGCCTTCCTCTTCCACGCGATCCGCGCCGGCCTCGACATGGGAATCGTGAACGCCGGGCAGCTGATCGTCTACGAGGACATCCCCGCCGACCTGCTCGAGCGCGTCGAGGACGTCATCTTCGACCGGCGCCCGGACGCGACCGACAGGCTCGTGTCCTTCGCGGAGACGGTCAAGGGCGAAGGGACGAAGCGGGAGCTCGACCTCTCCTGGCGCGAGGCGCCGGTGGAGAAGCGGCTCGAGCACGCGCTCGTGCACGGGATCGTCGACTTCATCGTCGAGGACACCGAGGAGGCGCGCGTCGCGGCGGCCCGTCCGCTGGACGTGATCGAGGGCCCCCTGATGGACGGGATGAAGGTCGTGGGCGACCTCTTCGGCTCGGGGAAGATGTTCCTCCCGCAGGTGGTGAAGAGCGCGCGCGCGATGAAGCGCGCGGTCGCCCACCTGGAGCCGTACATGGAGGAGGAGAAGGAGCGGACGGGCTCGAACGGCCGCGCCCAGGGGAAGATCGTGCTCGCCACCGTGCGCGGCGACGTGCACGACATCGGCAAGAACATCGTCGGCGTCGTGCTCGGCTGCAACAACTACGACGTGATCGACCTCGGCGTGATGGTGCCGGCCGAGAAGATCCTCGACACCGCGGTCGCGGAAGGCGCGAGCGCGGTCGGCCTCTCCGGGCTGATCACGCCCTCGCTCGACGAGATGGTGCACGTCGCGAAGGAGATGGAGCGACGCGAGTTCGTGCTGCCGCTCCTGATCGGGGGGGCCACGACCTCGCGCCAGCACACGGCCGTGCGGATCGCGCCCGCCTACGGCCGTCCGACCGTGCACGTGCTCGACGCCTCCCGGGTGGTCGGCGTCGTCTCCGACCTACTCGACCCGGTGCGCAAGCTGGAGCTCGACGGCCGCAACCGCGAGGAGCAGGAGCGCCTGCGCGCGCTCCACGCCGAGAAGGAGCGGCGGCCGTTGCTGCCGGCGCGGCTCGCGCGGGAGAACGGCGAGCGGCTCGCCTTCGACCAGCTCGCGACGCCCGCGTTCACGGGCACGCGCGCGGTCGAGCCGGCCCTCGAGGTGCTGCGCGGGCTGATCGACTGGCAGTTCTTCTTCCACGCCTGGGAGCTGAAGGGAAAGTTCCCGGCCATTCTCGAGCAGCCCGCCGCACGCGAGCTCTACGACGACGCGACGGCGCTCCTCGACGAGATCGTGCGCGACGGGGCGCTCCGGGCGAACGGCGTGCACGGGTTCTGGGCCGCCCACGCCGAGGGGGACGACGTGGTGCTCGAGAACGGCGTGCGCTTCCCGATGCTCCGGCAGCAGGCCGACTGGGGCGACTCGCGGCCGAACCGCTGTCTCGCCGACTACGTCGCGCCCGAGGGAGACCACATCGGTGCGTTCGCCGTTGCGGTCCACGGCGCCGAGGACCTGTCTGCGCGGCACGAGGCCACCGGGGACGACTACACATCGATCATGGTCAAGGCGCTCGCGGACCGCCTCGCGGAGGCGGCCGCGGAGTGGCTCCACCTCGAGACGCGGCGCGCCTGGTACGAGCCGGACGCCGAGCCGACGCCCGAGGAGCTCGTCGCGGAGCGCTACCGCGGGATTCGGCCGGCCTTCGGCTACCCGGCCTGTCCGGATCACTCCGAGAAGGGTCGCCTGTTCGAGCTGCTCGGCGCCGAAGGGCTCGGGATCGCCCTGACGGAGAGCTTCGCGATGACGCCTGCGTCTGCGGTCAGCGGGCTCTACTTCGGCCATCCGGCCTCGAAGTACTTCGCCGTCGGGCGCATCGCACGCGATCAGGTCGAGGACTATGCTGCCCGCAAGGGGGTCGATGTGGACGACGCCGAACGGTGGCTCCGCCCGAACCTCGCGTACGACGCCGACTAGCCGCCTCGATTTGCGCACGCCCGCCGCCCTCACAGCCCTTCACTCCGCCTGAGGTCCGTGCGCCGCCTGGATCTCCTCAGACGGGCGACGGACTATCGGCGGCTCTTCGTCGCGACGCTCGCCTCCGGCGCGGGCACCTACCTCGCCGCGATTGCACTGACGGTCGACGTCTTCGACCGCACCGGCTCGGGCACGTGGGTGAGCGCGCTCCTGATCGCCGAGTTCCTGCCCGCGATCCTGATCGGCCTCCTGCTCGGGCCGCTCGTCGACCGCTGGTCGAGGCGGCGCCTGCTGATCGGCTCCGACCTCGTTCGGCTCGCCGTCTTCTGTGCGCTGCCCTTTGCCGGGAGTGCGACCGTGGTCGTCATTCTCGCCTTCATTGCGGGGCTCGCGACCGGGTTCTTCCGGCCGGCCGTCTATGCGGGCATGCCGAATCTCGTCGACGACGACGACCTTCCGGCCGCGAACGCGCTGCTGCAGGCGGTGGAGAACCTCGCCTGGATGATCGGCCCGATCATCGGAGGAGTGCTGCTCGCCGTGCAAGGGCCGGAGCTCGCGTACTGGCTGAACGCCGTCTCGTTCCTCCTCTCGGCCGCGCTGCTCGCCCGGATCCCGGCGCGCCGGCTCCAGGCCGGCGAGATCGAGAGCCGTGGGCACTGGCAGGACCTCGGCGACGGGTTCCGGCTCGTGCGCCGCTCGCGCGCCCTGCTCACCGTGCTGGTCGTCTGGAACGTCGTGCTGCTCGGCAGCGCGGCGGTCAACGTGGCCGAGGTCGTGCTGGCGAAGGTCTCGCTGGATGCGGGCGACTTCGGCTTCGGCGTCCTCGTGGGCGCCTCGGGCCTCGGCCTGACGCTCGGCAGCCTCGCAGCCGGCTCGCTGCTCGACCGGCTGGGGATCCGCAATACCTACGCGGCCACGATCGCGGTGATGGCGCTGGGCTACGGCGTCGCTGCGGTCGCCCCGACGCTCGCCGTGGCGGTTGCGGCGGTCGTCGTGGGCACATTCGGCAACGGCGCCGCAATCGTCTGCAACGCGCTGCTCGTCCAGCGCGGGGCGCCCGACGAGCTCCGCGGCCGCGCGTTCACCGTGATCATGTCGTCCAACTACGTGCTCCTGGGGCTGGGCATGGCCGTCGCAGGGCCGCTGGTGGACGCATTCGGAGCCCGGTGGCTGTGGGGTGGGGCCAGCATCGCCTTCCTGCTCGCTGCACTCGCGGCCGTCGTCATGGCGCGGGACGTCGAGACGACGCTCGTGCCGGCCGAGCTCGAGCAGGCAGTGCCGTCTAGAGTCTGAGCCGTCTACAGTCTGGGGCGTGGCGCGCGCGGAGTGGACGCTCGACGACCTCGCGGCGGGCGTCCGCGCCGGTGATCGCCGTGCGCTCGCCCGCTCGATCACGCTGGTGGAGAACGGCGAGCCGCTCGCGCTCGAGCTCGTCCGCGAGCTCTACCCCGAGACCGGTCGCAGCAGCGTGGTGGGGATCACGGGGCCCCCCGGCGTCGGGAAGTCGTCGCTGATCAGCGCGCTCGTCCGGCACGTCCGCGGCCACGACCTCAGCGTCGGTGTCATCTCCGTCGACCCGTCCAGCCCGTTCACGCACGGGGCGCTGCTCGGCGACCGCATCCGCCTCAGCGACCACTTCCTCGACCCTGAGGTCTTCATCCGCTCGATGGGGACCCGGGGGCACCTCGGTGGGCTCGCGGAGGCGACGCTCCAGGCTGCGCTGCTGCTCGACGCGGCCGGGAAGGACCTGATCTTCCTCGAGACCGTCGGCGCGGGCCAGAGTGAGGTGGAGGTGATCGGGATCGCCGACACGGTGCTGCTCGTACTCATGCCCGGCTCGGGCGACTCCGTGCAGGCGTTGAAAGCGGGGATCATGGAGATTCCCGATGTGATCGCGATCAACAAGATGGATCACCCCGCGGCCAAGACGATGCTGAACGAGGTTCGCTCGATCCTCTCGCTCGACCGTGGGCGCGAATGGAAGGTGCCGATCGTGCTCACCGAGGCGATGCGCGGCGAGGGCGTGCCTGTGCTCTGGGAGAAGCTCGGGGAGCACCGCGCCTATCTCGAGTCGGAAGGGCTGCTCGAGGAGCGCAGGCGCAAGAACCTGGCGGGAGAGGTGTTCGCCGTTGCCTCCGGCCGCGCGAAGGCGCATCTCCAGGCGACGGTCTCGGACGACCCCGAGCTGCGCCGCCTGCTGGACGAGGTGCAGGCCCGCGAGCTCGACCCCCTGTCGGCGGTGCGGGAGATCCTGGACAAGGTGTATGGAATTGGCGACGACAGCCGTACCCACGCTCCGTAGCCTGGAGGACGCCCGTGCGCGCCTCGCCGGCGTCGCGCGCGTCACGCCGGTCTACCCCTCCGAGACGCTCTCGCGCCGTGCCGGCCGCAGCGTGCAGCTGAAGGCGGAGAACCTCCAGCGCACCGGGGCCTTCAAGATCCGCGGCGCCGTCAACACGATCGCGACCCTGTCGGCCGAGGAGCGTGCAGCCGGCGTGATCGCGGCGAGCGCGGGCAACCACGGCCAGGCGGTCGCGTGGGCGGCGCGGGAGGCAGGGATCGCGGCGACGGTCTTCATGCCGCAGGACTCGCCCATGGCCAAGGTGGACGCGACGCGCAACTACGGCGCCCAGGTCGAGCTGACGGGCGTGGGCTTCGACGAGTCCGTCGCGGCCGCGGAGGAGCGGATGCGGGCGACACAGTCGACCTTCGTGCACGCGTTCGAGGACGAGCGCGTGATTGCGGGCCAGGGCACGATCGGGCTCGAGCTCGTCGAGCAGCTGCCCTCGGTCGGGACGATCGTGATCCCGGTCGGTGGAGGCGGGCTCGCCGCAGGCGTCGCGATCGCCCTGCGCGAGCTCCGGCCCGAGGTACGGCTTGTGGGAGTGCAGGCGGAGGCCGTCTGCCCGTTCGCGGGAGGCACCGAGCACCGCTTCACCATCGCCGAGGGCATCGCCGTGAAGCAGCCTGGAACGCTGACGGCTGCGATCCTCGGCGACCGGCTGGACGAGATCGTCACGGTCACAGACGAGCAGATCTCACACGCGATCGTGCTCCTGCTCGAGCGGACGAAGCTGCTGGTCGAAGGCGCCGGCGCTGCGTCAGTCGCCGCCTTGCTCGCGGGCAAGGTCCCCGGCGAGGACGAGGTATGTCTGATCCTCTCGGGCGGCAACATCGACCCGACGCTGCTGATCCAGGTCATGCGCCACGGTCTCACGCAGGCGGGCCGCTACCTCGTGCTGCGCACGCGCATCGCCGACCGGCCCGGCGAGCTGATCAAGCTGCTGCAGCTCGTCGCCGAGGAGCGCGGCAACGTCGTCTCGGTGGAGCACCACCGCGAGGGGATGGCGCTGCCGATCGGGGAGACCGAGGTCGAGCTGACGCTCGCGACCCGCGACGAGGCGCACTGCGAGGCGCTCCTCGAGGCGTTCGGCGCGCGCGGCTATCCGCTCGAGCGCCTCACCTGAGCCGTCGTTCCGGAGCGCTCAGCTGCCGCGAACGCCTTGTGTTCCTGTAACACAAGCTCCTCCTCGAGCCGGAGCTCGTCGAGCGTGTCGGCGAGCTCCGGGACATGGGGGACGAGGCCGGCGAAGAGCTTGGTGCCGGCCTCGCCGAGCGCCGCGGCTGCTTGCCGTCGCAGTTCGCGGCGACGGCGCTCGATGTGCACGAGCCGCCGCACGTGTCCATAGCTTGGACGGCTGAGCCCGAGCCGTTCCGAGCCTGCAGCGACCTCGCGCCAGGTCGCCGCGAAAGGCGTCCCGTCCTCGTCGAGCAGCCGCACGAGGTCGGCCACACGTCCGTCGTTCGGGGAGATGGCGCTGCGCACTCTCCGAGCGTGCCGGAGCCGGCCCTACGGCCGTGTGTCGATAGCGTCGCGAAAGGACGCTTTGTGTTCCAGGAACACAAGCCGTTCCGGAGCGCTCAGCTGCCGCAGCGGCGGAACTCGACGGTGTGGCCGCCGCGGGCCGTCCAGGCGCTCACGCCGCCGTTGACGACGGGCCGGGCGTCCACGCCTCGGGCCGCGAGGAGCGACGCCGCGATCCCCGCTCGTGCGCCGGACTCGCAGATCGTGACCACGGGCCGGTCGGTCGGCACTTCTGCGCCTGCGACACCCAGCAGCCGGTAGGGGATGTTGCGACTGCCCGCGATGTAGCCCTCGTCCCGCTCCTCGCGCTCGCGGACGTCGATCAGCTCGGCGCCGGCCGCGAGCAATGCGTCGAGCTCGTCGAGGCCGACCGGCTCCATCCGCTCCGTGCCGGCCGGCTCGACGAAGCCGGCGAGCTCGAGGAAGCCGACGGAGTGGAGCCCGCGGGCGGCGCGCTGCGCCTCGGCGACCGAGTCCGATGCGACCACGATCGCCCTCCCGAGCTCCAGCACGAATCCGGCCTTGGTCGCGAACGAGCCTCCGGACACCGGCACGTTCACCGCCCCGGGGTGGTGGCCTGCGAGGTAGTCGTCGATCGGGCGGACGTCGAGCACCGCCGCTCCCTCCGGCACCGTGCTCAACTGCTCGAGCGGATCTGTGTCCGCCACGAACGGGCCTCGGTTCAGCTCGACGAGGCGGGCCATGTTCGGCGGCTTGGCCGCGCTCGCAGCGGCGGTCTCGGCGACGAAGGCGATCTCGTCCGTGAACGCAAGCGCGCGGTTGAAGCGGCGCTCGAAGCCGATCGTCGAGGACGCCTTCGCGCTCATCCCCTTGCCGCAGAGGGAGCCGGCGACGTGGCCGGGGAACACCTCGACCCCGTCGGGGAGCTCGAGGATGCGCTGGAGCGAGGCGTACAGCGCGGTCGCGCCCTCCTGCGCGCCGACCGCGAGATCCGGGCGCGCCGCATCGCCGACGAAGAGGGAGTCGCCGGTCAGCACGAGCCACGGCTCGTCGGCGCGGGACCGGTCGGAGACCGCAAGGCACGTGTGCTCGGGCCGGTGGCCCGGGGTGTGCAGCGCCCGCACGACGATCTGACCGAGCTCCAGCTCGAGCCCGTCCGCCAGCGCATCATGCGGGTATTCCGCCTCGGCGGCGGGATGGATCGAGACGGGCACGTTGTGCTCGAGCGCGAGCCGGCCGTGGCCGGAGAGATGGTCGGCATGAGTATGCGTCTCCAGGCAGCGCACGATCTCGACGCCGTGCCGGTCGGCTGCCTCCAGGAGCGGCTCGAGGGCAAAGGGTGGGTCGACGATCGCGGCGACGCCTGCCTGCTCGTCGCCCACGAGATACGAGGCGCAGCCGAGATCCTCGTCGAGAAACTGCTGGAAGAGCACGGCGCGGCCACGCTACCACGGCACACGGCTTTCCTTCTGGTAGCGCGGCCGCGCTCTAGGCCGAGCGGCGTGGCCTGCGCAGGATCACGGCGGCCGCGACGAGGCCCGCGAGCCCGAGCGCGGCGAAGGCGGCCGCGGCGACCGGGAGGCCGTCGTCGTCGTCTCGTGGGGGGACGACCGTCACCGTGCGGCGCACTTCCACAGTGCTTCCGTCCTCGAAGCCCGCGGTGATCAGCAGCTCCGTCGGCCCAGGTGCGGCGTCGACGTGGACACGCACCTCCCAGCGGGTCTCGCGCCCGAACGTGCCGGCGGCGCTGCTGCGCAGCTGGCGGACGCCGTCGCCGCTCACGGAGAGGCTCGTCGGCGGCTCCCCGGGCCGCAGGTCGGGCACCTCGATCTGGAGCTCGACATCGCGGCCGGCTTCGAGCAGGCCCGGCTCGATCACGAGGTGGGCAGCCGCCGCAACCGGCAGCGCCAGGGCGGTGACAACTGCGACGAGCAGGCTCCTCACGCCGGTATCGTCGCCGAAACACGGTAAAGAGTTCGTGCGGACACACCATGTTCGGGTTTGAGAGCGGTAAACACGGATAACAAGTTGGTGCGTCTACCATCGGTTCGCGCGCGCGCAAACGCGAAGGAAGAGAGGACATATTTCATGAGGATCAAGACCCTATGGCTGCTTCTGGCCATGCTGGTCGCGAGTCTCGCGCTTATCGCAGCCGGATGCGGCGGCGACGACGACGGCGAGTCTGCCGGGACCGGTACGACCACGGAGGAGGAGGGTGGCGGCGAGGCCGCTGACCAGACGCTCACGGTGAACTGGGGCACGGAGCCTCCGTCGCTCGATCCTGGTCTGGCCAGCGACACGACGTCGTCCAACATCGTCTACAACATCATGGATCCGCTGATCAAGCTGGACGAGGACCTGAACCCGGTTCCGGCCCTCGCCGAGAGCTTCGAGACGTCCGAGGACGGTCTCACGGTCACGATCACGCTTCGCGACGACGGCGCCTGGTCGAACGGCGACCCGGTCACGGCCGAGGACTTCGAGTGGTCGTGGAAGCGCACGATCTCGCCGGAGCTGGCGGCGGACTACGCCTACCAGTTCTACGGCATCGTCGGCGCCCAGGAGTACAACGGCTGCGAGAGCAAGTGCGCCGCGCTCCAGGACAAGGTCGGCGTCAACGCGGTTGACGACAGCACGCTCGAGATCAAGCTGACCTCGCCGCAGCCGTGGTTCACGCAGCAGCTCGCGCACCACTCGTTCATGGCTGTCCACCGCCCGACGGTGGAGCAGTTCGGGGACAAGTGGACTGAGGCCGCGAACATCGTCACCAACGGCCCGTTCCTGCTCGACTCGTGGGAGCACAATGCCGCCATCAACCTCGTCAAGAACGAGGACTGGCGCGACGCGGACAGCGTCAAGCTGACCCGGGTCGACGGGCGCATGATCACGGACGGCACGACCGCGGTGCAGGCCTTCGAGGCCGGCGAGGTCGACGTCACGGGCGGTCTCCCGGTCGAGGAGATCCCGCGCCTGAAGGAGACCGAGGACTATCAGCAGTACCCGGCTCTCGGCACCTACTACTACGGCTTCAACGTCGACACGATCACCGACGTGAACCAGCGGCGCGCGATGTCGCTGGCGATCGACCGGCAGAGCATCATCGACAACGTCGCCCAGGCCGACCAGCTGCCCACCACCGGCTTCACGCCTAAGGGCATGCCGGGCTTCGACGTGATCAACCCGGACTCTCCGTGGCAGCCGCCGACGGCCGACCTGGAGCAGGCCCAGCAGCTGATGGAGCAGGTCGACAACCCGAAGAAGGACATCAACCTGCTTCTGAACGATGCCCCGGGCCATCGTGAGATCGCGGTGGCGGTGCAGGCGCAGTGGAAGGAGCTCGGCCTGAACGTCAGCATCAAGCAGCAGGAGTGGGCCCAGTTCCTCGAGTTCATCGGCCCGCCGCCGGACAAGTCGATCGACGTCTTCCGGCTGGGTTGGATCGGCGACTTCGTCGATGCGATGAACTTCCTCGAGCTCTGGACGACCGACTCGGGGAACAACAGCACCAACTTCGCCAGTAAGGAGTACGACGACGTCATCGCCGAGGCGCGCCAGACGCCCGACAACGACGCCCGCTACGAGCTGTACGCCCAGGCCGAGGAGCTCCTCGGCGGCGAGGACGGCGAGATGCCGATCATGCCGATCTACTGGTACACGTTCACGAACCTGGAGCGCCCGACGGTTCAGGACACGTACAACCTCAACCTCCTCGATCAGGTCGACCTAACTCAGGTCGTCGTTCAGGAGTCGTAAGAGAGAGACACCCGGTGGAGGGCGGAGCGCGCAACTGGCGCTCCGCCCTCGCCGTTTTCACGTACCTGCTTCCCGAGCTTTGACTGCGCGCAAGATGGGTAGGTCTCCCGACTGATGACGACTTTCATCATTCGCCGCGTTTTCTGGACGATCCCCGTGATCCTCCTCGTCGTCTTCATGACGTTCGTGCTGATGCGGCAGATCGAAGGGAATCCGTTCCGGACCTCGGATCGCGCCGTGCCGGCGGAGATCCAGCGCAACCTCGAGCGCAAGTTCGGCCTCGACCAGCCCTGGTACGTGCAGTACTGGCGCTACGTGAAGGGTGTGGGCACGTTCGACTTCGGGCCCTCGCTCGTGCTGCGTAACCGCGACGTCAACGACATCATCAAGGAACACTTCCCGCCCTCGCTCGAGCTCGGCGGGCTCGCCTTCCTCTTCGCGATCACCTTCGGGGTCCTGCTCGGGGCGTTATCGGCGTTACGCGCCAACACGTGGGTCGACTACTCGGCGATGTTCTTCTCCAACGTCGGCTTCGCGATTCCGAGTTTCCTGCTCGCGACCGTGTTCATCTACTTCTTCGCGCTGCAGTGGGGACTCGTCCCGACCAGCGGCTGGACGACCTGGCAGAGCAAGGTGCTGCCCGTGATCGCGCTCGGAATCGGCCCGATGGCCGCGTTCGCCCGCCTCGTCCGCGGCACGATGCTGGAGACGATGCAGCAGGACTACATCCGCACCGCGAAGGCGAAGGGACTGCGCTGGCGCCGCGTCGTCGGTGTGCACGTGCTGCGGAACTCCTTGATCCCGGTCGTGACCGCCGCCGGCCCGACGCTGGGCTTCCTGATCACCGGATCCTTCGTGATCGAGCAGATCTTCGCCATCCCCGGGATCGGTCGCTACTACGTCACCGCGGTGACGGCGCGGGACTACTCCGTCGTGATGGGCCTGACGGTGCTGCTCGCCGTGATCGTGATCGTCGCCAACCTGGTCGTCGACATCCTGTACGGCATCCTCGACCCGCGGACGAGAGACATCAGGACCTAGGGTGGTCGTCAACCCACCAGAGGCGACTCGCGCGCCGCTCCTCGAGGAGGATCGGACGCTCCAGCCCGGCACGGCGGGCGCGCCGATAGGCCAGTCCAACCTGTGGAAGGACGCGTGGGGTCGCTATGTGCGGAACAAGGCGGCGGTCTTCGCGGGCGGCATGTTCATTGCGCTCGTGCTCTTCTGCCTGATCTGGCCGATCATCTCGCCGTACGACCCCAACGAGGTCAACTTCGCGATCAAGAGCCAGCCGCCGAGTTTCGCCCATCCGTTCGGCACCGACAACTTCGGCCGCGACTTGATGACGCGAACGGCCGTCGGCGGCCGCGTCTCGATGGGAATCGGCTTCGCCGCCACGCTGGCGATCCTGCTCATCGGCGTCACCTACGGCTCCATCTCCGGCTTCGTCGGCGGCCGGCTCGACAACGCGATGATGCGAATCCTGGACACGCTCTACGGGCTGCCGTACCTGCCCTTCGCAATCATCATCCTGGCCATCTTCGGGGACGCGAGCTTCTGGACGATGGTGGTGGCGCTCTCGGTGGCGAGCTGGTTCACGAGTGCACGCATCGTCCGCGGGCAGATCATCACCCTGAAGGAGAACGACTACGTGCGTGCGGCCAAGGCGGTGGGAGCACGCTGGTTCAGGGTGCTTGGCCGTCACCTGCTGCCGAATACGCTCGGCGTGCTGATCATCGCGATCTTCCTCGAGCTCCCGGGCGTGATCCTCGGTGAGGCGTTCCTGTCCTTCATCGGCCTCGGGATCAGCCCGCCCGACGCCTCGTGGGGCCAGATGGCGAACGACGGGCGCACCGTCTATCGCACCTCGCCGCACATCATCGTGGTGCCTTCGATCGCGATCGCGACGCTCATCCTCTGTGCGAACTTCATCTCGGACGGTCTCCGCGACGCCCTCGACCCACGCACACGGGAGACCTGATCGCCCATGGCCCTGCTCGAAGTCACCGATCTCGCCACGCACTTCTTCACGCGCGAAGGGGTCGTGCGCGCGGTGGACGGAATCAGCTTCTCCATCGAGCGCGGCGAGACGCTCGGGATCGTGGGCGAGTCCGGCTGCGGCAAGTCGGTGACCGCGCTCTCGATCATGGGCCTGATCCCGAAGCCACCTGCAGAGATCGTCTCCGGCTCCGTCGTCTTCGACGGCACCGACCTCGTGAAGCTGCCGGAGAAGCGGCTCGAGGATCTGCGCGGCCGAGAGATCGCGATGATCTTCCAGGACCCGATGACGTCGCTGAACCCGACGCTGAAGATCGGGACGCAGATCACCGAGACGATCCGGCGCCACTACGACGTCTCCAACAAGGACGCGCGCAAGAAGGCGATCGAGCTGCTGGAGGAGGTGCAGATCCCGCGTGCCGCCGAGCGGCTCGACGACTACCCGCACCGCTTCTCGGGCGGCATGCGCCAGCGCGTGATGATCGCGATCGCGCTCTCCTGCGACCCGAAGCTCCTGATCGCCGATGAGCCGACGACCGCGCTCGACGTGACCGTGCAGGCCGCAGTGCTCGACCTCCTCGACGACCTGCGGCAGCGCCACGACATGGCGATGATCATCATCACGCACGACATGGGCGTCGTCGCCGAGGCAGCCGACGACATCCTCGTCATGTACGCGGGGCAGGTCGTGGAGCAGGCACCGGTGCACGAGCTGTTCGACCACCCGGAGCACCCGTACACGGAGGCGCTCCTCGGTGCCCTGCCGCAGATCGAGGGCGACGAGATCCGCGCCGGGCGCCTGACCGCGATCCCCGGCCGGCCGCCCGACCTGATCGATCCCCCGGTCGCCTGTCGCTTCGCGCCCCGGTGTCCATACGCGAGCCACAACGACGGCTGCGCGACGAAGATGCCGGAGCTGCGCGAGATCCGGAAGGAGCACTGGGTGCGCTCGTCCCATCCGGCCAGCGAGCGCAGCGGGAGACCGCAGGGGGCGGAGGTGCCGGTTTGAGCTCCAACGGAGCGCTCTTGCGGGTGGAGGGGCTGAGCAAGCACTTCCCGATCCGGGGCGGCGTGCTCTTCGAGCGCACGGTGGATGCGTTCCGGGCGGTCGACGACGTCAGCTTCGAGATCGCCGAGGGTGAGACTTTGGGCCTCGTCGGCGAGTCGGGCTCGGGGAAGTCGACCACGGGCTACTGCATCCTGCAGCTGCTCCAGCCCACCGCGGGCTCGGTCAACTTCATGGGCACGGAGCTGACCGAGCTCGGACGCGAGGACATGCGGCGGATGCGGCGCGAGCTCCAGATCGTCTTCCAGGATCCCTACGCGTCCCTCGACCCGCGCATGACCGTCGGCGACATCGTCTCCGAGCCGCTCGTCGTCCACTCCATCGGCACCCGGCGCGACCGGCGTTCGCGCGTGCGGGAGCTGCTCGAGGTGGTCGGTTTCAACCCGGGCTTCACGAACCGCTACCCCCACGAGTTCTCCGGCGGCCAGCGCCAGCGGATCGGGATCGCGCGCGCGCTCGCGCTCAGCCCTAAGCTGATCGTCTGCGATGAGCCGGTGTCGGCCCTGGACGTCTCCATCCAGGCGCAGATCCTCAACCTGCTCAAGGACCTGCAGCGGGACTTCGGGCTCACCTATCTCTTCATCGCCCACGACCTCGCCGTCGTGCGCTCGATGAGCGACCGGATCGCCGTGATGAACCGCGGCAAGCTCGTCGAAGTCGGGCCGGCCGAGGAGGTCTACACGAAGCCTCGCGAGGACTACACGAAGGCGCTGCTCTCCGCTGTGCCGGTCCCGGATCCGCGCGCGATGAAGGAGCGGAAGGCTGCGCGCCGCAAGCTCCGCCACGCTCTCGCCGAGTAGCGGGTCGTGAAGCTCGCGCTCGGCGCCGTCGTCGCGGCCGTCGGTGCGTTCGTGCTCTTCTTCCTCGTCGCGGACGGCGACGGGGCGCGGGAGAGCGCGGAGTGGGAGCAGGTCGCCTCGATGCCGCAGCGGCGCAGCTACGTCGCAGCTGCGCAGATCGGCGAGGCGATCTACACGGCCGGCGGGATGGTCGGCGACACCGGCCGCCCGCTCGCGACGTTCACCCGTTACGACGCCGTCGCCGATCGCTGGGACACCTTGCCGCAGCTGCCGCAGCCGACGCGCGCCGCGGCGGCGGCGTCGTCCGGCGACACGCTCTACGTCTTCGGCGGCACGACACCGGATGGGAACACCGGTGACGTCTGGGCCTGGGACGGTGAGCGTTGGTCTGCGCGCGCCCCACTGCCCTCGCCGCGCTTCAATCATTCCGCGATCGCGGTCGGCGACGACATCTACGTGCTCGGCGGCTTCCGCAGCGGGCGGGAGTTGCGCGACGTGCTTGTCTACGACACGCGCGCCGACTCATGGCGCCGGTCCACGGCGTTGCCGGAGCCCAACCATGCGTTCGACGTTGTCCTGTTTCGCGGCGAGATCTGGATGCTCGGCGGCCGGCGCGGGGAGGAGGTGCTGCGAGAGGTGCGGATTCTCGACCCGCGGACAGGCCGCTGGCGCGACGGCCCCACGATGCCGGAGCCGATGGAGCTGCTCGGCGCGGCGGTGTCCGGTGACGAGATCCACGCCGTGTGGGAGTCGACCTACCAGATCTACGACGCCCGCACGGGTGAGTGGAGGGCCGGACTGACCCCCGGTGTCACCCGCCACGCGCTCTCGGCCTTCGTCGCCGACGGCGCGCTCTTCGCGGTTGCCGGCTGCACGACAGCCCTGCGGGACAGCCCGATCGTGGAGCGGCTCGAGCTCTGATCCACGACACGTCCGGAAGGGACGTGACCGGGGCCAGCCCCTGGACACGTCCCTCGCCGACGTGGGGTGGTCGTTGGGCCGCGGAGCGGCCCCTTCAGGGATCTTCGCGCTATGAGCATCCGCTCCCGCGGATGCTCAGCTTGCGCCTACAGGCCCAGGTGCTTCGCTATCACCATCCGCTGGACCTCGTTTGTGCCCTCGCCGATCTCGAGGATCTTCTGGTCGCGGTAGAGCCGCGAGATCGCGTACTCGTCCATGAAGCCGTAGCCCCCGTGGATCTGGAGCGACCAGTTGACGGCCCGGTTCGAGAGCTCGCCCGTGTACAGCTTCGCCATCGCCGCCTCGCGGCCGAACGGGCGTCCCTGGTCCTTCAGCCACGCGGCCTTGACGACCATCCCGCGCGCCGCCTCGATCTCGGTCGCGAGGTCGGCGAGCTTGAACTGGATCGCCTGGAATCGCGAGATCGGCCGCCCGAACTGCTCGCGCTCCTGGGCGTACGCGAAGGCGAGGTCGTAGGCGCCCTGGGCGAGGCCGACGCCCATCGCCGCGACGGAGATCCGGCCGCCGTCGAGGATCTCGAGAAACTGGTGGAAGCCCTGCCCGCGCGGGCCGAGCAGGTTGCCCTCGGGCACTGCGCAGTCGCGGAACGAGAGCTCGCGCGTGTCCGAGGCCTTCCAGCCCAGCTTGCGCATCGGGCCTGAGATCTCGTAGCCCGGCGTGCCGTTCGGGACGACGATGTTGGAGATCTCGTCCTCGCCGGTGCGCGCGGTGATCGTCACGCAGGCGGAGATGTCCGTGCCCGCGTTCGTGATGAAGATCTTCGAGCCGTTCACGAGCCACTCGCCGTCGCGCAGGTCCGCCGTGGTGCGCGTCGCGCCCGCGTCAGAGCCGGCGCCGGGCTCCGTCAGTCCAAACGCCGCCAGCTTCTGCCCGGCCGCGAGCTCCGGCAGCCACTGCTGCTTCTGCTCCTCGCTGCCGAACAGAAAGATCGGCATCGTCCCGAGCGAGGTGTGCGCGGCCACCGTGATCGCGACGGAGGAGTCGATCCGCGTCAGTTCCTCGATCGCGAGCGCGTAGGAGACGGTGTCGCCCCCGGCGCCGCCGTACTCCTCCGGGATCGGGAGCCCCATCAGGCCGAGCTCGGCGAGCTCCGACACGAGCTCGTAGGGGAAGCGCGACTCGCGGTCGAGCTCCTCCGCCACGGGCGCGACGCGGTCGCGCGCGAACTGCCGCACGGTGTCGCGGACGAGCTCCTGCTCGGCGGTGAGATCGAGATCCATGGGCGCCGCGATGCTATCCGGTAGGCTCGCGCCGTCGTGCGTTGAACCACCATTCAAGGGAGCGAAGATGGCTGAGAGCGTGCAGGAGTTCTTCGACGGCCTCTCGGGCGGTGTCGACCCGAGCAAGACCGCGGGCATGACCAACTCGTACCTGTTCGACATCGAGGGCGCCGGCCAGTGGGTCGTCGCGGTCGACGACGGCACCGTCAACGTGACCGAGGGCACGGGCGAGGCCGACACGACGATCACGACCTCCGAGGAGAACTTCCTCGCCATCTCGCGCGGCGAGCTGAATCCGACGACGGCCTACATGACCGGAAAGTTGAAGATCAAGGGCGACATGGGCGCAGCGATGAAGCTGCAGAAGCTGTTCTAGCCCGATGACCTACTACGAGATCCTGAAGTTCCTGCACGTCCTGGCGGCGATCATCTGGCTCGGCGGTGGCTTCATGATCCTCACACTCGTCGTTCGCGCCGAGCGGGCCGATGACGGTCTGCTGCTGAAGAAGATCGCGGAGAACACGAAGTGGCTCGCGCAGCGACTCTTCATTCCGTCCTCGCTGGCGGTGCTCGTGCTGGGCATCCTGGCCACGATCGAGGGGCCTTGGGGCTTCGGCGACCTGTGGATCGTCCTCGGCCTCATCGGCTACGCGGCGTCCTTCCTGACGGGCATCCTCTTCCTCGAGCCCGAGGGCAAGCGCATCGACGCGGCGATGACGGAGTACGGGCCTGGATCCCCGCAGGCGGCACACCACATCCGGCGGATCAACGTCGTCCAGCGGATGGAGATGGTGATCCTGTTCCTCGTCGTCGCGGTGATGGCGGTGAAGCCGACCGGCGACGACACCGGCGCGCTCCTGCTCGGCGCGGCGATCGTGCTCGCGACGCTCGCCGTGGGTGCACGCGGGCTCGCGGCCCGGCCGTCGGCCGACGCAGCCGCGCAGACCGACTAGTCCGTCTCCAGCTCGACGAGGAGGGCGCCGCCCGCGATGCGGTCGCCCTCCTTGACGTGCACCGCCTTCACGACTGCCTCGTAAGGCGCGGTGAGCGGCGTCTCCATCTTCATCGCCTCGAGCACGAGTAGCGGCTGCCGCGCGGCGACGCGGTCTCCGGGCGCGACGTGGACGCGGATCACGGTTCCGGGCATCGGCGCTGTCAGTGAGCTCTCGCCGCCCGTCGCCGCGTGCGCATGAGCCGCGTCGTCGACGTCCGGGGCCGCTGCCGCAGGCGCGGGAGGGAGGTTCAGGCGCCAGGGCCCCCGCCACGGCCCGGCCGGGAGTCGGAGAGGCGGCTCAGAGAGCGGCGGGTGCTCGGTCAGGAAGGCCGTCGTCGCCTCCCCGGCGCGCAGCACGGGGTGGCCGACCAGCCAGCGTAGGAAGGGGAGGTTCGTGGTCACGCCGGCGACCTCCGTCTCGGCGAGGGCGTCCGCGAGCCGGGCAAGGGCCTCGTCGCGCGTCGGCCCGTGCGCGATCAGCTTCGCGATCATCGGGTCGTAGGCGACGCCGATCTCGTCCCCCTCTTCGACGCCCGAGTCGACACGGACGCCGCGGGGCAGCCGCAGCCGCTCGATCCTGCCGGCCTGGGGGAGGAAGGTGCGCGGATCCTCCGCGTACAACCGCGCCTCGATCGCGTGGCCGAGCGGACTTTGTGTTCCTGGAACACGAAGTGGCTCTCCCTGCGCCACGCGCAACTGCTCGGCGACGAGATCGATGCCGGTCACGAGCTCGGTGACGGGATGCTCCACCTGGATGCGGCCGTTCAGCTCCAGGAACCAGAACGCGCGGCCGTCGAGCATGAACTCCGCGGTGCCGGCGCTGCGGTAGCCGATCGCGCGGGCGAAGGCGACCGCCGCCTCGCTCATGGCGGCGCGCAGCCCCGGATCGAGCGCGGGGGAGGGCGACTCCTCGAGCACCTTCTGGTGGCGTCGCTGGACCGAGCAGTCGCGCTCTCCGAGCGCCACGACGGTGCCGTGCGCGTCCGCGAGCAGCTGGATCTCGACGTGCCGGGGCCGTTCGACGTAGCGCTCGCAGAAGACGGTGCCGTCGCCGAAGGCCGCCTCCGCCTCGCGGGCGGCCGCCGCGAGCGCTTCGTCGAGCTCGCCGGGCGCACGCACGACCCGCATGCCGCGTCCGCCTCCGCCTGCGGCGGCCTTGACGACGAGTGGGTAGCCGATCTCGTGCGGCTCGCCCGTGGGGACCACAGGCACGCCCGCCTCGGCCGCGACGCGCTTGGCCGCGAGCTTGTCGCCGCCGAGTCGCAGCGCCTCCGCCGGCGGGCCGATCCAGGCGATCCCGGCGGCCACGACCGCGTCGGCGAAGTCCGCGCTCTCCGCCAAGAAGCCGTAGCCCGGATGGATCGCGTCCGCTCCCGCCTCGCGGGAGGCGCGCACGTGCTCTGCGGGGTCGAGGTACGACGCGATCGCGACGGTCTCGCCGGCCGAGCGCGCGTGGAGCGCGCCGGCGTCGTCGGGAGCGGCCACCGCGACCGTGCCCCGCCCGAGCTCGTGGCACGTGCGGAAGATGCGCACGGCGATCTCGCCTCGGTTCGCCACCAGCACCTTCCGGATCGCGCCCATCGCGAGACTCTAAAGAGCGCTGGTACTCTGGCCCGCCCGAATGCGGCGCTTCCTTCTCATCTGCGGGCTTGTGCTCGCCTGCGCGGCTCCGGCCGGCGCGGGCACCGTTTTCCTGATCGACGGTCGCGGTTGGGGCCACGGGATCGGGATGAGCCAGTACGGCGCGCGCGGCTACGCCGAGGCTGGGTGGCCCTACAGCCGGATCCTCGCTCACTACTACCGAGGCACGGAGCTGAAGCTCGTGCCGGGCCGGCAGGTGCGGGTCCTGCTGCTGGACCGCGAGCCGAGCGTGACCATCTCGTCGGCGACGCGCTTCCGGGTCGTCGATGCGCGCGGCAAGAAGCGGCGGCTCGCTCGCGGCTCGGTGACGCTAGGGCGGTCCGCCCCCCGGGGGAGGCTGAAGGGGCTGAAGCTGCCCCTGCGTTTCGAGCCGGCCGCCGGCACGCTCAGGCTCGACGGGGACGCCTACCGTGGCCGGCTCCACGTTCATCGGGTCGGCAAGCGCTTGAGCGTCGTCAACCGGCTGCCGCTGGATCGTTACCTCCGCGGGGTCGTCCCGTGGGAGATGCCCGACGACTGGCACCGCGAGGCGCTGAAGGCGCAGGCAGTCGTCGCGCGCTCCTACGCGCTCGCGACGCTCAAGCCCGGGAAGCTCTTCGACCTGTATGCGGATACGCGTAGTCAGGTCTATGGCGGCATCCGCGCTGAGGACCCGGCGACGAATCGTGCCGTCGGCGCCACCGCGGGGCGGGTTCTCTACTGGAACGGCCGCGTCGCGACGACCTTCTACCACTCGACCTCCGGGGGCCGGACGGCGCCCATCGCCGAGGTGTGGCCGCGCGCCACGCCGCTGCCGTACCTCGTCTCGGTGCCGGACCCGTACGACCGGATCTCGAAGCACCACCGCTGGGGCCCCGTGCTCGTGACCCCCGAGCAGATGGCGAAGAAGCTGAAGGCGAGAGGCGTGCGCGACGTGCGCGTCGAGCGGACGCCCTCCGGCCGCGTTGGAACAGTCGCCGTGCAGGGGCGGGCCGGCGTCCGGACCGTGCTCGCGCAGGACTTCAGGCGTGAGCTCGAGCTCCGTTCGACGTGGTTCACGGTGAGGGTGCTGAGGCTGGATCCGCCGCTCCGCCGGGCGATCGCAGGCAAGCCCACGAAGCTGCAAGGCTTCGTCCGGGGGCTGGGGCGCGTGCGCCTCGAGCAGCAGGTGGCCGGGGGCACGTGGCGACGGGTGCGGCCCGTCAAGACACGCGCAGACGGCCGCTTCACGGTCACCGTCACACCCCGCAGGACGACCTCGTATCGGCTTGCCTCTGCGGCCGGCGCCGGTGGCTCGGTCACGCTAAAGACACGCTGAACCTTTCCTAACCCGGCCCTCACAGCGATCCGGCTACGGTGATTGGCGTGCGGCGGTTGACCCTCACCCTGGCGGCGTTCGTTTCCCTGCTCGTCCTCTCGAGCCCGGCCTCGGCCTCGCCGTACGCGCAGTACGGCATCCAGGACGACGCCTGGATCACGTACGGCCCGGGCACGCTCGAGAGCCGGCTCGACACCCTCGACAGGCTGGGCGTCGACCTCGTCCGCTACACGATCAACTGGCACGAAGCCGAGAAGCGCCAGGGCGTCCGTGAGTGGGGGAACGCCGACACCGTCCTGCGCGGGCTGAATGCGCACGGGATCGCTGCCGTCGTCACGCTCTACGGCACGCCCCGCTGGGCGAACGGCGGCCGGTCGTCGAACTGGGCACCGACGAAGGGCGCCTCCTTCGCGAACTTCGCCGTCGCCGCGGCCAAGCGCTATCCCTTCGTGAAGAAGTGGCTGATCTGGAACGAGCCCAACCAGCGCCGCTGGCTGCGACCGACGACGCCGAGCACCTACGTCAAGCAGCTGCTGAACCCGGCGTTCTACGCGATGCACCGAGCGCGCCCCGGGATCAAGGTGGGCGGCGGCGTGACCGCTCCGCGCGGCGCCTACCGCGGCGTCTCGCCGGTCGGCTGGATCCGGGGCATGCGCGCCCACGGCGCGCGGCTCGACGCCTACGCCCATCATCCGTACCCGCTCGGCCGCGGGGAGACCCCGTACGCCGGCGGCTGCGGCCACTGCGAGACGATCACGATGGCCACGCTCGACCGGCTGCTGCGCGAGGTGGAGCGCGCATGGGGCGGCAAGCGGATCTGGCTGACCGAGTACGGCTACCAGACGAATCCGCCCGACCGCGCCCTCGGAGTCTCGCGTGCGCTCCAGGCCCGCTACCACGCCGAGGCCTCGCGGCGGGTGTACGTGACCCCGCGCGTCGACCTGCTGATCCACTACCTCTACCAGGACGAGCCGTCGGCATCGCGCTGGCAGAGCGGACTCATCTCCCACGGCGGGGTGGCCAAGCCTGCTCTCCGGGCGTTTTCGCTTCCGCTGGCGCAGGTCTCGCGGACGGGCGTCCGTACTGTCCTGTGGGGCCAGGTGCGACCGGAGCGGGGCCGCCAGCGCTACCTCCTGCAGCAGTTCCGGAACGGCAACTGGCGCAGCGTGGGCGGCGTCCAGCGGACGACGTCCCGCGGGTACCTCACGCGCACCGTGCTGGCCGGCCGCGGCGCGAAGTTCCGGATCTGGTACGCGGCCGACCAGCTCGCGAGCCCGCTGCTCACCGTCCGCTAGCTACCAGCCTCCCCGCTCGGCGAGCTCACGGGCGTGTTCCTCCCCGTAGAGGTGCGTCAGCAGCACCGGCAGCCACTCGTAGCTCTGGCCGAAGGTCGCGCGCAGGTCCTCGAAGTGGGCGAGGAAACGGAGCGCATGAGCGTCCAGATCCGGTGGATCGAGACCCGACACCAGGGTCTGCACGAAGGTCTCGTCCCCGGCCACGAGGGCGTGGTTCTCGTCCGAGACGAGCACGCCCCAGGCGCCCTCGCGTGAGAAGAGCGAATTCTCGCGGATGAACGGGATGCCCTCGTACGGGTCGGCCTCGGTCAGATCGAGCTCCCAGTAGGGCCACTCGTCCTCGCCGAAGAGGTAGAGCTGGAGGTAGCAGGTGGTCTCGCCGAGCGATGCGGCCGCCGCGCGGATCGCGTCGAGCTCCCGGCCGGCGTGTGCGTAGGCCAGCGGGAAGAGCAGGCCGCGCGAGCCGACCTCGGCGAGGAAGGGCTCCTCGTACGGATCGTCGCTCGCGAAGATGCGGTTCCGCGCCGGGGCGCCCGCCTCGCGCCACTCCTTCTGCGTCAGCTCGCGGGGCGGCATCAGGAGCGCCAGCCGGGCGGCCGGCGCTCGAGGAACGCACGCAGTCCTTCCTGCCCCTCGACGCTCGTCCGCCGCTCGGCGATCCGCCGCGCCGTCTCCGTCGCGTCGGGGCGGTCGAGCACGAGCCGCTTCGCGTGTCGTGCCGCCCGCGGGCCGGCGCTGCGCAGCTCGCCCAGGACGGCGTCCACGGCGCGGTCCAGGTCGTCCGAGACCTCGTGCACGAGCCCGATCCGCAGCGCGGTGGCCGCGTCGAAGCGCTCGCCGGTGACGAAGTAGCGTCGTGCTGCGCTGACGCCGATCTTCGCGAGTGCGAAGGGTGAGATCACGGCCGGGATGATCCCGAGCTTGACCTCGGAGAAGGCGAACTGCGCGTGCCGGTCGGCGATCGCGATGTCGGCGCACGCGACCAGGCCGGCGCCGCCGCCGAGCGCATGTCCCTGGACGCGCACCACCACGGGCGCGGGGCAGACGTCGATCGCCTCCAGCATCCGCCGTAGGGCAGTGGCGTCGGCGACGTTCGCGTCGTAGTCCAGCTCCACAGACGACCGCATCCACTCGACGTCGGCGCCGGCGCAGAAGCTCGGGCCGTCTCCGGCGAGCACCACCGCCCGTGCCTTGCCGACGTCGACGAACGCCTCGGAGAGCTCGGCGATCAGCGCCGCGTCGAACGCATTTCGCGTCTCGGGGCGCGCGAGGGTCACCCGCAACAGGTCGCCGTCGCGTTCGATCCTGAGGGCGCCCATGCGCGGAGATCCTTACAGAAGTCCCGAAAGCGCTTACGCTTTTCGTCACTCGGCTTCACACAGCGGGCGTAGCCTCCGGCCATGCTCCTGAGAACGGTGATCGGTGCGGCGGCGGCGGTCGCAGTGCTCGCGGGCATCGTCACGGACGGCGACGCCGCGTTCCCGGGCGCGAACGGCCGGATCGTGTTCACGCGGGGTGCACCCTACGACGGAGGACAGTCGAGCCTCTATCTGCTGAACGCCGACGGAACGGGTCTCGTCCAGCTGACGCGCGGCTACCAGCACGACGCACAGCCGTCGTGGTCGCCGAACGGCTCCAAGATCGCGTTCGAGTCCACGCGACGCGGCGACACCGACGTGTACGTCGTGGCGCCCGACGGGAGCGGCTTGAAAGAGCTCACGTTCTCACGCGGCTTCGACGGCGACCCGGCCTGGAGCTCGACCGGCGGCGCGCTCGCGTTCGAGACGACGAGGAACGGCACGTTCGACGTGTACAGGATCGCCGCCGACGGCACCGGCGAGGCCCGGCTCACGAGCTCCCCCGGCAACGACGCGGATCCCGCGTGGTCGCCGGACGGTCGCAGGATCGCCTTCATGAGCGACCGCTCGGGCAGCAGGCAGGTGTGGATCATGGACGCGGACGGCGGCGGACAGACCCAGCTGACGAACGCGCCGAACATCGGCGGCGAGAATCCGAACTGGTCGCCGGACGGACGGAGGATCGTGTTCGACTCCGACCGCGACATCGCGGGCAACCTCGACATCTGGGCGATGGCGCCCGACGGCACCGGACAGACCCGGCTCACCAACAGCCCGGCTCTCGATGCCCTGCCGGCGTACTCGCCCAACGGTCGCTCGATCGTGTTCGTGAGCGACCGCACGGCCAAGGACAACCGTGAATTCTTCGTGATGGCCGCAAACGGCTCCTTGCAGCGGCGGCTGCTGCGCGATCCGCGCCGTTGGGACATGTCTCCCGACTGGGGCAAGAGCGCAGGCCGCCCCGGCTGCACGATCACGGGAACGATCAACGGCGACGATCTGACCGGGACGCCACGCCGGGACGTCATCTGCGGGCTCGGCGGCTCGGATCGGATCCGCGGGCTGGGCGGGAACGACCGGCTCGTCGGCGGCGCCGGAGCCGACCGGCTCGAAGGCGGCTCCGGCGCCGACACGCTCGACGCGCGCGATCGTCGCCGGGACGTCGTCGTGGGAGGCCCCGGGCGGGACACCGCGCTCGTCGACCGCAAGCTCGACCGGCTGACCGGCGTCGAGCGCACGCGCTGAGCCCCGCGACCTCCCGTTAGAGTCGCAAGATGCTTCGCGGAGCGCTCGCAGCCGCCGTCACCCCGCTGCGCGACGGGGGCCTGGACGAGGACGCCTTCGGGCCCTACGTGGGCTTCCTGGCCGCGGGCGGGCTGAACGGCATCCTGGCGCTGGGAACGACCGGCGAGGGAATCCTCTTCTCGGTCGAGGAGCGCCGACGCGGGCTGGAGCTCTTCGTCGCGGCGTCGACGAACCTGCTTCAGGTCGCCGTCCACTGCGGAGCCCAGACAACGGCCGACACGGTCGCTCTCGCCGCGCACGCCGCCGAGGCCGGGGCGGACGCGGTCGCGGTGATCGGGCCACCGTACTTCCAGCTCGACGAGCGCGCCCTCGTCGAGCACTTCGCAGCCGCAGCCGCTGCCTGCGCGCCGCTCCCGTTCTACGTCTACGAATTCGAGCGCGCCAGCGGCTACGCGGTGCCGCTCCCCGTCCTGCACGAGTTACGCGAGCGCGCGCCGAACCTCGCGGGGCTGAAGGTCTCCGACGCTCCCTTCGACCGCTTCTCGCCGTACCTGATCGAGGGGCTCGACGTCTTCGTCGGGCCGGAGTCGCTCATCTTCGAAGGGCTGGAGGCCGGAGCGGCCGGCGCGGTGTCGGGCCTCGCCGCCGCGTTCCCGCGTGAGGTCGCGAACGTCGTCAATGCGCCGACGGCCGACGGTGCCGCCCGCCTCGGCGAGCTGCGCGCCACCGTGGAGCGCTTCCCGCGCCACGCGGCGTTGAAGTTCCTGCTCGCCCAGTCGGGGCTGCCTGTCCGCGAGGACGTGCGGGCACCGCTGCGGCAGCTCGCGGAGCTCGAGCGTGACGAGCTGCGGACGTGGCGCGCTTCGTCGTAGCCGGGGCGGGTGCGATCGGCGCCTCGATCGCCTATCACCTCGCTCTGGCGGGGGCGCGTGACGTGATGCTGGCAGACACGGGCGAGATCGCAGGTGGGGCGACGGGGCGGGCGATGGGCGGCGTTCGCCAGCAGTTCACGACGGAGGCGGAGGTACGGCTCGCACAAGCGAGCGTCCGCCTCTTTTCGGAGCTCGGAGCGCCGCTCTTCCAGCAGGTCGGCTACCTCTTCCTCGCCACCACCGACGCCGGGTTGCGCGAGCTCGAGGAGCGGCGCGAGCTCCAGGCGGAGCTGGGCGTTCCCGTGGAGCGTGTCGACGCGGGCTTCGTGCGCGGCCTGCGCACCGACGATCTGCTCGGGGCCGTGATCTGCCGCGAGGACGGGATCGCCGATCCTGCTGAGGTGACGCGGGAGCTCGTGCGGCGGGCGGCAGCACAGGGCGTGGAGGTGCGCGAGCACACGGACGCGCTCGGACTGGAGGCCGAGACGCTCGTCGTCGCGTGCGGGGCTTCGTCCCGCGACGTGGCCGCGGCGCGGGCGGTCGAGCTCCCGGTCCGGCCGCTCGTGCGCCAGCTGGCGGAGGTCGGCCCGGTCGGCGGGCTGCCGGACGATCTGCCGATGACGATCGAGGAGAGCGGCTTCCATTTCCGGTCCGTCGGAGCCGATCGCCTGCGGTTGGCGATGGGGGAGACCGCGGCGCGTTGGGACGGGCCTGCCGAGGTGAGCGACGAGCTCGTCGAGGACTGGCGTGTGCGGCTCGCCCACCGCTACCCCGCTGCGGCGGGGGCACCCGTCGTCCGGGCCTGGGCCGGCTTCTACGACATGACGCCCGACGCCCACCCGATCATCGGCCCGGTCGGCGAGGGCCTGTACGCAGCGTGTGGCTTCTCCGGCCACGGCTTCATGCAGTCACCTGCGGTGGGCGCGGCCGTGGCGGCGGAGCTGCTGGGGGAATCGCCGCTCGTCGAGCTGACGCCGTACCGGCTGGAGCGCTTCGAGCAGGGCGCGAGCTTCCCCGAGACGCTCGTGCTCTAGCCGCGGGCCGTCGAGGTCGTCATGGAGGCTTGTGTTGTTCCAACACAAGCCTCTCTCGCCGCCGCGCCTCAGCGAGTCGCTCGATCGCCCGCCGCTGGTCGAGCACCAGCGACGAGGGCATCGCCTCGAAGAGCCCGAGGATTGCATCGCGCGTCGCTTTCCGCGCGTCGCGTCGGGCTCGTTCGGCTCGGACGAGCGCACGCACCGCGTGATAGCCCGGGCGGGGCAGGCCGAGCTTCCAGGCCGCTTCGCCGACGGCACGCCACGTCTCCGCGATCGGGACGCCGTCCTCGTCGAACGCGCCGACGAGGTCTCGGAGTGTCTGGCCGTGACGCGAGACCGCGAACCGCATGGCTTCCACGATGCCGACTCACCCGCGCAGCAGTGTCTCGATTCTGTAACGATTGTTGAACGGCGCTTGTGTTGGAACAACACAAGCTTCTTCTGCACCTTCAGACCCGCGTTGGGCGGCAGGCGGAGTCCGTCAGCCTTGCCAGGCGTAGAGCAAAAGCCCGATCGCGGCGAGTGCGGCGAGACCGACGGCGACGGCGTTCGCGATCAGGAGCACCAGCAACGTTCGGTTCGCGGCCTGCGTCGAGGAGGGCTTCGCCGTCACGCCTTCGCCGACCGACTCGCCCGTCCAGCCGATCGCGCTCGCAAGCGTTCCGGTGATCAGTTGGTTCAGGCTCGTGCCGTCGCGCTCGGCGATCTGCGCCAGCGCGCCGTGCAACGAGCGCGGCATCCGCAGCAGCAAGCGGCCGCTCGGATCCGCGGCCCCGCGCGAGCGGCGCTCGGACCGAGCGGGCTCAGCCGGCGTGGGCTGTGCTGACGACGCGCCCATCCGCGAATTGTACGACTGTGCAACGGGTCGCACAATGCGTTGAAACCAGTATCACGCCGCGGGTCGGCCCAGTTCGACGCGCAGCTTGCCGAGCGACTCGCGCAGCAGCCGCGAAACGTGGACCTGCGAGATGCCGAGCTCTGCGGCGATTCCGCGCTGGCTGAGGCCCCCGTAGTACCGCAGGTGGACGATCTTCCGCTCCCGGCTCGGCAACGCCCGCAGCCCGTCCGCCAGCAGCGCGCGATCCTCGCTTCGCTCGAGGCCCCGTTCCGCCGCCGCGTCGGGCCACAGCTCGATCGAGCCCTCCAGCGGCACCGGAAACCGCGCGGGCGTCTCCGGCTCCGCATCCCGTGGGAGTCGGATCAGCGTGGCACGGTCCCTGAGGTGGTTCCTGATCTCGCCGGCGATCGTCGGCGCGGCGTACGCGCCGAGCGTGACTCCTCGAGCGGGATCGAAGCGGTCGACGGCCTTGATCAGACCCACGGCGCCGACCTGGACGAGATCCTCGTGCGGCTCGCCGCGATGGGCGAACCGGCGTGCGACGGCGCGGACGAGAGGCAGATGCGCTTCGATCAGCTTCCGGCGTGCCTGCCGATCTCGGCGGTCGCACCATGCCTCGGTGAGCAGCTGTGCTTCGGTCGTCGTCACGACACTTCGACTATATCGCCCTGAGAACGAAGTTCAAGCATGTATTCCATGTGATTGCGCAGAGATCACGACAAAGGGACATGAAAATGAATCAACTATTGCGCGTCTGGATATTTCCCGTGCATGACGCGCGTGCGGCCGTCCAGGGCGCTCCGGACCCGGATCGGGCTCGGATTGACCGTGTTCTGTCTCGCCGGCCCGGCCGTTGAGGTCGCGTCGGCGGAGGACGGTGGCTCGCTCGGCACCTCTCCGGAGCTCACGGGTGGCGCGATCGAGGCCGCACTCGAGACCGTCACCGCTCTGTCGAGTGCCGACCTGGCCACGACGGATCCGACCGAGGCCCTACCGACGGACGCCCTGGCCGCCGCCGCCGTCACCGAGGAGCCGCAGGCTCCTGTCGCACCGCCCATCGACACTCCCGCGCCGGACCAGCCGCCACCGGCCCCGCAAGCGGTCACCGAGGCTCCTGCGCCCACTGAGGCGCCCATCGAGACGCCTACAGCGGTCTCGACGGAGCCGGTGGAGCAGGCAACCACGCCCGTGACCGCATCCGACGCGCCTGCGGCGACGGAGGCAGTATCACCGGAGCCTGCTCCTGCTCCCGCTCCCGCAACGGCCACGCAGCTCCAGCCAGGGAACGTGAACGTGTCCATCCGCATCGACAGCCCGGGCGACAACGGGGCGGTCGAGCAGGTGAACGCGGCGGCCGTCGCGGTCGGCGCCCCGCCGCCGGCCGCCGCTCCAGAGCAGTATCAGCCGGAGGCAGTGCAGTATCAGCCGTCGCAGACCCCTCCGCAGCCCTCCGCGGCGCCTCCGGCGAGCCCTGCCGCGGCTGCACCCACGTCGGGCTGGAACTGGACGTGGACCTGCGGCGGCACGGTGACGGAGGTTCTGCCCGCTGGTGGCAGTAGCACGCACCTACCGGAGAACTGGACCTGGAACTGGAACTGGAACTGCGGCGACGATGGAACGGCAGCGGGAAATAGCAATCCGGAAAGCATCGGGCAGTATCACCCCGGAGTTACGCAGTATCAGCCAATCAATCTGAATATCTCGATCCGGATCAACAGTCCCGGTAACGACGGCTCCGTGACGCAGACCAATGTCGCGTTCGTCGTGATCGCGCCGCCGGTCGTCACGGTGCCCACGCTGCCGCTGCCCGTGTCGACGCTTCCCTCCCCGGGCTCGGACGACTGGGCGGCGGCCGCGGGCACGGCGGTCGCAGCGCCGGTGCTCGAGCTCGCCGGCGTCGAGCTCTCGGTGTTCGCCGAGGCAGCAGACGCCGCCCAGTGGATCTTCAGAGGCTCGTCGGCCCCGTTCGGAGTCGACGACGCGGCCGCTCGGCGCGCCGAGCGCGACTCCGTCGTGGTGCAGCCCGCGCGCGAGCGCGAGAGCGACGCGTCGGCGGCACGGACCGCGCCGCGGTACCTCACCAGCACTTCCGCGTTGGGCCTGCGCGCCGTCGCGGTCGTTCGCGCTCAGAAGAGCGTGCGACCCGACCGGCCCGCCCGCTCGAAGACACCGCGGAAACCCTCCCGGCGCCCTGCACCGCCCATGCGGGCGCCGGTTCTTGCATCAGGCTTTGCCGGGGCTTCCCCCGGCGGGACCGACGGCGGCGGTTGGCCGCTTCTCGCGTTGCTGCTCGTTCCGTTCTCCCTCGCGCTTGTCGACAGCACGAGGCGGATGGGGCGAGACGCAGCCCTCCCCGCGGCGGCGGAGCTCAGCACACGCCGCGATCGCCCCGGCTGACCCTCTCCCTCTCTCTAGAGCCGTGGGACGAAGACCGTCCCAAGTCCTTAGATGTTTCGAGAAGGAGAAGGGTTGATGAGACATCGACTCGTGGTGCTTGCCATAGCCATGCTCGCGCTCCTCGTGAGTGCCGGCCAGGCCGTGGCGAGCGACCAGGGAGGCCCTGCGCAAGCGGCCGGACAGGTCGCCGACGGCGGCCAGGCTGCCGGCGCGCTCTCGGGCGCGTCGCAGAGTCACCCCGGTAACCAGAACATCTCGGTCCGCGTGCTGAGCCCGGGTAACGCCGGCAACGTCACGCAGACCAACGCCGTCAGCTCCAACGCGACGGCGGGAAACGCGAACATCACCGGCCAGTCGGCCGGCCAGACCCAGAGCGGCTCTTGCGGCTGTGAGGGTGGAACGCAGGCGATCGGCCAGTCGGCAACGAACGACCAGGCCGCAGCCGCGCTCTCGCTCGCCACGCAGGCGAACGCGAGCAACACGAACATCCCCGTGCGTGTCCTGAGCGACGGCAACGACGGTTCCGTCGAGCAGACGAACAGCGTCGAGTCCGACGCCACCGCCGCGAACATCAACGCGACGGGCCAGTCCGCCGATCAGAGCGGTGCTGGTGGTTCGGGCACGCAGGCGATCGGCCAGTCGGCCGACAGCGAGCAGGACGCCGCAGCGGCGTCCAAGGCCGAGCAGACCGGTGCGAAGAACACGAACATCTCCGTTCGCGTTCTCAGCCCCGGCGATGACGGCGACGTCTCGCAGTCGAACACGGTCGAGTCCGACGCCACGGCGGCGAACCTGAACCTGACCGGGCAGCACGCCGGCCAGACTCAGTCCGGCGCCGGTGGGACGCAGGCGATCGGCCAGTCGGCGAAGAGCGACCAGGGAGCTGCTGCTCTCTCGGCCGCGAAGCAGGACGGGGCGAGCAACACGAACGTGCCCGTGCGCGTTCTGAGCCCCGGCAACGGCGGATCCGTCACGCAGACGAACAGCGTCGAGTCGGATGCGACCGCGGCGAATCTGAACGCGACCAAGCAGGACGCGGATCAGACTCAGTCCGGTCACGGCTGCGGCTGCTCGTCCGACGGGACCCAGGCGATCGGTCAGTCGGCCAAGAACGACCAGGCCGCGATCGCTCTGTCCGCCGCACTGCAGTCCGGCGCGTCGAACACCAACACGCCGGTTCGTGTCGACAGCAAGGGCGACGACGGTGACGTCTCGCAGAAGAACAGCGTCGAGTCAGATGCAACGGCGCTGAACCTGAACGGCCTCCACCAGGACGCCGATCAGACCCAGTCCGGCGGCAGCAGCGCCAGCAAGTGCTGCGAGTCGGGTGGGACGCAGGCGATCGGCCAGTCGGCCGAGAGCAGCCAGGGCGCGCTCGCCGCGTCGCTGGCGGCGCAGGTCGCCGGTCACGACAAGTGCGGTTGCTCGTCGGGTGGGAACAGCAACACGCCCGTGCGGGTCGACAGCAAGGGTGACGGCGGCTACGTCGATCAGTCGAACAAGGTCGAGTCGGATGCGACCGCGGCGAACCTGAACCTGACCGGGCAGGATGCCGATCAGACCCAGGGCGGCGCCGGTGGCACCCAGGCGATCGGCCAGTCGGCCAAGAACGAGCAGGCAGCGGCCGCGTTCTCGGCGGCGTTGCAGTCGGGCGCGTCGAACAGCAACACGCCCGTGCGGGTCGACAGTAAGGGTGACGACGGTTCCGTCGACCAGTCGAACAAGGTCGACTCGGACGCGACGGCACTGAACATCAACCTGACCAAGCAGGACGCCGACCAGTCCCAGTACGGCCACGCGTGTGGCTGTGAGTCGGGTGGGACGCAGGCGATCGGTCAGTCGGCTGAGAGCAGCCAGGGCGCGTTGGCCGCGTCGCTGGCGGCGCAGCTAGCCGGTCACGACAAGTGCGGTTGCTCGTCGGGTGGGAACAGCAACGCGCCCGTGCGGGTCGACAGCAAGGGTGACGGCGGTTACGTCGATCAGTCGAACAAGGTCGAGTCGGATGCGACCGCGGCGAACCTGAACGCGTTGAAGCAGGACGCGGATCAGGATCAGTCCGGTTCCGGTGGCATCCAGGCGATCGGCCAATCGGCCAAGAACGAGCAGGCCGCGGCCGCGTTCTCGGCGGCGTTGCAGGCGGGCGCGTCGAACAGCAACACGCCCGTGCGGGTCGACAGCTACGGCGACGACGGTGACGTCGATCAGTCGAACAAGGTCGATTCGGACGCAACGGCGTTGAACGCCAACCTGACGAAGCAGGACGCCGATCAGAACCAGTGGGGCAGCAAGGAATGCGGCTGCCACGACGGGATCGGGATCCAGGCGATCGGGCAGGAGGCGAAGAACGAGCAGTCCGCCGCGGCTCTGTCCGCCGCGCTGCAGTTCGGGGCGAGCAACTCGAACGCTCCGGTGCGCGTCGACAGCCCCGGCTACGGCGGCGAGGTCGACCAGAAGAACAGCGTCGAGTCGGACGCGACGGCTGCGAACCTGAACGCGCTCCATCAGGACGCGGATCAGAAGCAGGCCGGCGGTGCCGGGATCGCCATCCAGGCGATCGGCCAGTCCGCCTCGAACCACCAGGGTGCGCTCGCGCTGTCCGCCGCGCTGCAGTTCGGCGCGTCGAACAGCAACACCCCGGTGCGGGTCGACAGCAAGGGCGACGACGGTGACGTCTCGCAGAAGAACAGCGTCGATTCGGACGCGACGGCGCTGAACATCAACCTGACCGGGCAGGATGCCTATCAGGAGCAGTCGGGCCGCAAGGAGTGCGGTTGCGACTCGATCGGCATCCAGGCGATCGGCCAGGAGTCGAAGAACGAACAGGGCGCACTCGCCGCCTCGTTGGCCGCACAGGTCTTCGGGCACGGGAAGTGCGGCTGCTCGTCGGACGGGAACTCCAACACGCCCGTGCGTGTGGACAGCCCCGGCTACGAGGGCTCTGTCGACCAGTCGAACACGGTCGACTCGGACGCCACGGCGGCCAACCTGAACCTGCTCGGGCAGCATGCCCGGCAGCATCAGGGCGGCGGCGGTGGCACCCAGGCCATCGGCCAGTCGGCAAAGAACCGCCAGGCGGCGTTCGCGCTGTCGGTGGCGCTTCAGCTGGCCGCGTTCAACAGGAAGCCGCTGCTGGCCGAGTAGAGCCGCGCAGCGAACGACCCGCAGGCCGGTCCCGGGCCGGCCTGCGGGTCACATCGTGCTCATTGACACAGATCGGGGCGAGTACTACCGTCCAAAGTCGTACGAGCGAGTGTGGGGGGCTGCCGCCGGTGCCCGAATGGAACAGCAGATCGCTGCGGCGATTCGGCCCCGTAGGGGCGCTCGGTATCGCCGTTGTCGCGTGTCTCGCGTGTCTCGCGGGTCTCGCGCCGGTCGCGTCCGCGGCGGACGCGCCTGCCCCGGATCCGCCGCCGCTCGCGGTCGCTCCCGATCCCGTGCCGGCGAAACAGCCAGTGGTGACGCCTGCGCGGCCGCGGGAGACACCTGCCGTCACTCGAGCCCCGGTCGTGGTGCAGACCGTCACTCCGGCTCCGGTCGCGACTGAGGCTCCGGCCCGGCCCGTCCAGAAGTCCACGCCCGCTGACGTGAGGAGGGAGCGTCCGGCGCGGAAGCAGCCGGTCGCGAAGACGTCGAAGCCGGTCGCCTCTCGGTCGTGGGTCCTCTCGCCCTGGTACACGGCGCCTCGCGAGGCGTGGCTGACGCCGCGTGCCACCATCGCCGTACCCGCGGACCCGCTCGAGCGCGGCCGCTTCGCGCTCGCCGGACTCGCGCTCGCGCTCGTCGCCGTGGGCGGAGGCGTCCTCCTCGGTGTGGGAGGACGGACGCTGAAGGAGGGGCTCGCGTGAGTACCCGCATCTCCAGCTAGCCCTGCTGCTGGTCGTCGTCTTGCCGCTCGTCGTCACGCCGGAAGTCGGTGCCGCACCGGCTCCGCCCGTCCCGCACTGCTGCACCGGCACCCACCGACTGCAGCGGGTGGTACCGGACCGAATGTGACTGTCTCCTGGTCGTGCGACCTCGACCGGCGTAACGGGCAAGACCGCTGGGCTGCAACGGCCAGACGATCACGAGCGACACGGCGGACTCCGCACAGATCGTGCAGTCGTCACCTACGGAAGTGAGATCTACGGGTAGACGGCCCATCATCAAACGGGACGCCACGCCGCCGCAGGTGACCGCTGCCGCACCGGAACGTGCACCTGATTCGAACGGCTGGTACACGAAACCCGTCGCCGTAGCCTTCTCCGGCAGCGACGCGACGTCGGGGATCGCGTCATGCGACCGGCCAACGCACGCCTCTGATAGCGCCTCCGCGCAGGTGTCTGGGATCTGCCGCGATGTCGCGGGCAATTCCGCGTCCGCTGTGGTTGCGCTCAAGTACGACGCGACCCCCCCGACCGTCACGCCGGCCGCCGATCGGGCTCCGGACGGCAACGGGTGGTACCGGAAGCCCCTCACCGTCTCGTTCAATGGCGTAGATGCGACGTCCGGCATCGCGGCGTGCACACAGCCGGCGCGCTACGCGGGGCCGGATCGGGCGAAGGCTGCCCTTTCAGGCACCTGCCGTGACCAGGCCGGCAACGCGGCCGAGGTCGCCGTTGCGATCAACTACGACGCCACTGCGCCGAAGCTCGCCGCGGTCAAGGCACAGCTTGCGAAGGGCGTCGCGCGGCTGGGCTGGAAGAAGCCTGCGGACGCCGTCCTGGTCCGGATCGACCGAGTACCCGGCGTGAACGGCGCGAAGAAGACACGTGTCTACCGCGGCAATGGGCAGGCCTTCGTCGATCGCACCGTTCGCAAGGGCGTGCGCTACCGCTACGAGCTGACCGCCACCGACGCGGCCGGCAACGTCGCCGGGGCGGCGATCACCGCCGACGCGCTCTCGGCGCTGCACACGCCGCTCGCGGGCGCCGTCGTCCGCGGTCCTGTCCGCCTGGCCTGGGAGCCGGCCAAGCGGGCGCGCTACTACAACGTTCAGTTGCACCGGAACGGCGTCAAGGTGCTGAGCGTGTGGCCGACGAAGCCCGAGCTCGTGCTCGCGAAGAAGTGGCGCTACGGCGGCCGGCAGCACCTGCTGCTCCCGGGCTTGTACCGGTGGTTCGTCTGGCCCGCCCTCGGGACGCGAGCGCAACCACGTTTCGGCCCCTCGCTGGGCTCCAGCACGTTTACCGTGCGCGCGCGCTGATCACTCGAACGCGAGGCCGAGGTGCGACAGCTGCTCGTCGGCGAACTGGCCCTCGATGGTCGCCTCGAGGTCGAACTCCTCGACGAGCCCGGGCTCCTTCCCGATCAGCTCGCGCACCCGGCCCGGGAGCTCCTGGTCGGCGGCCTCGCGCGACTCGAACAGGTAGAACGCGCCCCAGCGCTCCCCCGCGGAGTCCGAGATCCAGGCCTTGAAGCGCAGGCCGTCGACCTCGGCGAACGCGTCGACGGACTCGTCACGGAGATATCGCCGCAGCTCCTCGATCGTCGTCTTCGAGTCGGCGAGGTTCCAGAGCACGATCCGGACGACCACGTCTAGGTCGACCTCACCTTGGCGAGCGTCGCCTTCGCCTGCCTGAGCACGTCGGCCTCCTCGTGCCCGAAGTCGTCCATGTACGAGTGCAGCGCGGCCTCGAGCACCCGCAGGTCCTCCGCGTCCAGGCCGATGCCGCGGGGCTGATCGAGCCGGTCGACGATGAAGCGCGCATACCAGGTCGGCCAGTCCGCGTCGGCGCGACCGAGCTCACGCTCGTACTCGGCGTGCGCCGCCTCGGCCGCGCGTAGCTCGTGAGCCAGCTGCTCAGCTGTGATTGCCATCGTTCCTCCTCACATGCGAAAGATGCCGAACGTGGACTCCGGGATCGGCGCGTTCAGAGCCGCCGAGATCCCGAGCGCCAGGACGCGGCGTGTGTCGAGCGGGTCGATGATGCCGTCGTCCCAGAGCCGCGCCGTCGAGTGGTACGGGTTCCCCTCGGCCTCGTACTTGGCGCGGATCTCGTCCGGGTCGGAGTCGCCGACCATCGACAGCACCGTCGCCGCCTGCTCGCCGCCCATCACCGAGATGCGCGCGTTCGGCCACATCCAGAGCTGCCGCGGCTCGTAGGCCCGCCCGCACATGGCGTAGTTGCCTGCCCCGAACGACCCGCCGGTGACGACCGTGAACTTCGGCACGTCTGCGCAGGCAACCGCCATCACGAGCTTGGCGCCGTCGCGCGCGATCCCGCCCTCCTCGTACTCCTTGCCGACCATGAAGCCGGTGATGTTCTGCAGGAACACGAGCGGGATCCGCCGCTTCGCCGCCAGCTCGATGAAGTGCGCCCCCTTCTGCGCCGACTCGGCGAAGAGGACGCCCTTGTTCGCGAGGATCCCGACGGGATAGCCCTCGATGCGGGCGAAGCCGCAGACGAGCGTCTCGCCGTAGAGCGCCTTGAACTCGGCGAAGCGAGAGCCGTCGACGAGGCGCGCGATCACCTCGTGCGCGTCGAGCTCGTGCTTGAAGTCCTCGGGCACCAGGCCGTAGAGCTCTCGGGGGTCGAGCGCCGGCGGCTCCGGTGGCGCAACGTCCCACGGCGCCTCCTTCCGCCGGTGCAGGTTGCGCACGATCTGGCGCGCCAGCGCGAGCGCATGCTCGTCCGAGGTCGCGTAGTGGTCGGCGACGCCCGACCGGCGGGCGTGCACGTCGGCGCCGCCGAGCTCCTCGGCGGTGACATCCTGCCCCGTCGCCGCCTTCACGAGTGGCGGGCCGCCGATGAAGATCGTGCCCGTGCCCTTGACGATGATCGTCTCGTCGCTCATCGCGGGCACGTAGGCGCCGCCCGCGGTGCACGAGCCCATCACGACGGCGATCTGCGGGATCCCGGCGGCGGAGAGGCGCGCCTGGTTGAAGAAGATGCGCCCGAAATGGTCGCGGTCGGGGAAGACCTCGTCCTGGAGGGGCAGGAACGCGCCGCCGGAGTCGACCAGGTAAAGGCACGGCAGCCGGTTCTGCGCCGCCACCTCCTGCGCGCGCAGGTGCTTCTTCACCGTCAGGGGGAAGTAGGAGCCGCCCTTGACGGTGGCGTCGTTCGCCACGATCACGCACTCCTGGCCCTCGACGACGCCGATCCCGGTGACGATCCCGGCCGACGGGGCCGCGCCGTCGTAGAGCTCCCAGGCAGCGAGCGCGTTCAGCTCCAGGAACGCGGAGCCGGGATCGACGAGCCGGTCGATCCGCTCGCGCACCGGCAGCTTGCCCCGGGAGCGATGGCGCTCGAGCGCCTTCTCGCCGCCGCCGGCCGCGACCGCGGCGCTGCGCTCGCGCAACTCCGCGACGAGCTCCTCCATCCGCTGCTCGCGCGCGGCGAAGGCGTCGTCGCGCTCGAGCTGCGAGGTCAGCAGGCCCACGCGCTGGAGACTAACGCCAAGGGCGGTGGACAACTTCCTGCCCGGGCGGGATTCGCTCGGAGCCCTGGACGAGCGCGACTCCAGGTCACATGCTCTCCCTGACGTCACCGAAGGGGAGAGCGGGGAGGATGTGGAGGATCGTCGGTGCCGCGGCAGTGGTCGCGGCTGCGTGCCTGGCGCTGGCGCCGGTCGGTGCCGCGCGCACGGACGGTGGCCCCGGCGCGAGTGACCGGCAGTCGCCGTCGCGGACGCCCAGCACGAACCCGCGCCTGGAATCGGCGCTCGCCGGGCTCGTGTACGTCGCCGAGGACGACGGCGCCGCCCAGGCTCTCGCGGCTGCACGACGCGCCGGTCTCGACACGGCGAGGGGACGTGTGCGGATCGTCGTCGAAGGGACGTCCGCCGCCGTCCGCGCAGCGGTGGAGTCGAGCGGGGGAGTCGTCGAGGGAGCGGTGGGTGGGCTGACCGAGGCGCTGGTTGCGCCCTCGGCGTTGGCCGACCTCGCGCGCGCGGGAGGCGTCGACCGCGTCCGCGCCCCGTTCGCCGCGATCCCGCTGGCGACCCAGAGCGAGGGCGTGGCCACGACCGCAGCGGTCGACTGGCACGCCCGGAACCTGCGGGGCGCGGGGGCGAAGGTCGCCATCATCGACGTCGGGTTCGCCGGGTACCACGACCGCATCGCGCGGGGGAGCTCCCGCCGACTCTGGCCGCGCGGGACTTCTGCGGCGGCGCCATGGGAGCTCCGGACCCGCACGGGACGGCGGTCGCGGAAATCGTGCACGAGATGGCGCCCGCGGCGCAGCTGAGCCTGATCTGCATCGCGACAGAGGTCGATCTCGCGCAGGCGGTGGAGTACGTGAAGGCCAACGGGATCACGATCGTGAACCATTCCGTGGGCTGGCTGAACACCGCCCGGGGCGATGGGTCCGGAGCTGCGGGAACGCCGGACGCGCTCGTCGCGGACGCCCGCGCCAACGGCGTTCTCTGGATCAACTCCGCCGGCAACTCGGCGCTCGCGCACTGGAGTGGCCCGTTCTCCGATCCCGACGGCAACCGGCGTCACAACTTTGCGGGCTCGGACGAGGGAAACTCGCTCGCCCTCGCGCCCGGCAAGCAGATCTGTGGCTTCCTCAAGTGGGACGCCTGGCCGGTCACGGATCAAGACTTCAACCTCTATCTCGAGCTGAACGGGATGCCGGTGGCGTGGTCGTTCGAGCCCCAGGACGGGGCACATCCGCCGGCCGAGCGGGTCTGCTACTCGAACGGGAGCTCGGCCACGCAGACCGTCTCCTTCGTGATCGAGCGCGTCGGCGACGCCACGACGCCGCGGTTCGACCTCTTCGTCTCGATCGGCGGCCTCCTCCAGTACGGCGCACCGGCCGGCAGCATCCTCGAGCCCGCGACCTCGCCGCACGTCTTCACGGTGGGCGCAATCTGCTGGCAGAACAGCTCGCTCGAGCCGTACAGCTCGCGCGGCCCGACGATCGACGGGCGTGTGAAGCCCGACCTCGCGGCTCCCTCTGCGGTGAGCTCGGCCCAGTACGGGCCGTTCTCGGCGTGCGCGACCTCTGCGTTCACGGGTACCTCGTCCTCGGCGCCGCACGTTGCCGGGGCCGCGGCGCTCTGGAAAGGCCTGCTGCCGCTCTCCACCGTGAACGACCTGCGCACGATGCTGCAGGCGGATGCCGCCGATCTCGGCGCCTTCGGGATCGACTCGACCTACGGGGCAGGAAGGCTGCGGCTGCCGACGTCGACCGCCGCTGCGACGACGCTGGCAGGCGCCGGCTCCGCGACGAAGACGACGGCGCCGGTCGCGGCGACTGTGAATGCGCGCGGGCTGCCCACGACGTTCGTCTGGCAGTACGGCACCGCACCCGGGACGTACGGCGCGGAGACGGCGCCCGTTGCCGCCGGCAGCGGCCGGACCGACGCCTCGTACGCGCACGTCCTGACGGGGCTCTCGGCTGCGCGGACGTACTACTTCAGGGTCAAGACGACGAACCTGTTCGGTGTCTCCTACGGCGCGGAGCGGAGCGTGACGACCCTGGCCGCCCAGCCCCCGACGGTCTTGCTCGGGCCGCCGGTCCTCGGCGCGACCCGCGCGACCATCGTCGGAGCCGTGAACCCGAACGAGACCGCGACGACCTACTCCATCCAGTGGGGCAGGACCCCCGCGTACGAGCTGGGGCAGACGGCGCGGATCGACATCGGCGGCGGCGTCCACGACGTGCCGATCAGCCACACGCTGACCGGGCTCGTTCGGAACACGGTCTATCGCTACCGCGTGGTCGCCGAGAGCGCCGACGGCACGACCGACAGCGGCGAACGGGTCTTCACGACCGCAGTCGAAGCGGCGCCCACGGTCACGACCGGAGCGGCGACGTCGCTGACGTCGTCGTCCGCGCAGATCGCGGGCGTCGTCAACCCGCGGGGCGAACAGACGACCTACACCGTGCAGTACGGCCCCACGGCTTCGTACGGCGCCGAGTCGGCGCCCGTCGCCGTCGGCTTCGGCAGCGCACCGGTGGACGTGGCGACGACGCTTGCCGGGCTGGCGGCCTCGACGGCCTACCACTACCGCATCGTCGCGTCGAACGCCGTCGGGACGACCCATGGGCTCGACGCCACGCTGACCACCGGCGCCGCGCCGCCGGGTGGCGGCGGTAGTGGGGGAGGCGGTGGGGTAGCCGGCGATGTCGAGGTGTCGTTCGCGGCGTCGAGCCTGACGCCGGCGGTGAACGAGGTGGTCGAGGTGCGCGTGTTCGTTCACAACAAGACTCAGGACCTGGCTGCGAGAGGCTTGCGGGCTGCGATCGGGCTGCCGGTGGGGACGACGTTGCTCGGCCCGCCCGCCTTCGATCGGGGCTCTGGGTGCACGGGGGCAGCGGTGCTGGACTGCAACCTGGACTATCTCCCGGGGGCGACGACGACGCTGCTCCGCTTCTCGCTCAACGTCGGAGCTGCAGGGCGGAAGTCGATCTCGGTGGCCCTGACGAGCACGGCGGATCCTGACGAGGCGAACAACACCGGCGTCCTCGCGCTCGACGTCAGGGGCGGCCAGGGGCCGACCGCGCTGACGACCGCCGCGGCGCCGCGCGTCCGTGCCGGGAACAACCGGGCGAACGTCCTGAACGGCACGAGCGGCCCCGACCTCCTGCGCGGGCTCGGCGGCGACGACTGGCTCCTCGGGCTGGGCGGCGCGGACAAGCTCTTCGGCGGGGCCGGGAACGACCACCTCGTCGGCGGTCCGGGCCGGGACGTCCTCGACGGCGGCACCGGCAAGGATCGGATCGAAGCCCGGGACAAGGCCCGCGACGTGATCCGCTGCGGACCGGGGCGCGACACGGTGATCGCCGACCGGGTCGACTCCGTCGCCCGGACCTGCGAGGTCGTCCGCCGGAGTTAAGCCACGACCCGGCTGCTCTCCACGGCTACCGTCCCGTGGTGGTCGTCCTCGTGCACGGGCTCGGAGTGGGGCAGCGGTACTTCGAGCCGCTGGCGCGAGAGCTCGGACCGGGCCTCGTGCGGCCGGAGCTCCGCCAGGCGGGTCCGATTTCCGAGCTTGCCAGGCAGCTCGAGCAGCACCTGGACGAGCCGGCGGCGCTCGTCGCGAACTCGATGGGCTGCCAGATCGCGACCGAGCTCGCCCTGCGGCGGCCCGACCTCGTCACCGCGCTCGCGCTGATCGGCCCGACCGTGGACGCTCGGACGCACAGCCTCGTCCGGCACCTGGGACGGCTCGCAGCCGACGCCTGGTTCGAGCCCTTCGCGCTCACCAGGATCGTGCTCTCCGACTACGCGACGTTCGGGCTGCTCCCACTGCTGCGCCAGGCCCGCTACGCGCTCGACGACCGGATCGAGGAGCGCCTGCCGCGAATCGACGTCCCCGCCGTCGTCGTGCGCGGGGTGCACGACACGATGTCTCCGCCCGACTGGGCGCGCGAAGCGGCTTCGCTGCTGCCGCAGGGCCGGCTCGTGACGATCGCGGGCGCGGCCCACGCCGTCCACTTCTCGCATCCGCGTGAGGTCGCGGAGGCGATCAGGGCTCTGCCAGGAATTCCAGCAGCTCGCGGCTGAGCTCGGCGGGCCGGTCGACCATCGGCACGTGTCCCGCGTCGAGCACGCGTAGGCGCCCGTCCGGAAGCGCCCGTGCGAGCTCCTGCGCGTGTGCGAGCGGGACGAGGTGATCCTTGCGCCCTGCCAGGACGAGCGTCCTGGCGCGAACTGCGGCCAGATCGGCTCGGGCGTCCGCTGCGAGCAAGGCCCGCGCGGCGGTCCCGATCGTCACCGGCCCGGAGCGGGCAGCGTCGGACGCGAGCAGGGCGAGGAAGCGCGGCCGCGAGGCGAACAGCACGCGCAGGAGCGGCGCGGTGGCGCCGACGGCGCTGCGTCCGGGAAGCCCGGCGGGCGCGACGAGCACGAGCCGACGCACCGTCTCGGGATGGCGTGCGGCGAGCCGGGCGGAGAGCAAGCCGCCGAGGGAGTGGCCGACGAGGTCTGCAGGGCCGAGCTTCGCGACCTGCGACCAGTGTGCGAGCCACTCCACGGCTGCATCGGGGTCGAACGCGCGCAGGCCCGGGCGCCGGCCGAAGCCCGGCAGATCGACGAGGAGCACGGTGCGCTCCCGGGCGAGCATCGGCACGACCGGCCGCCACCAGCGCCACGATCCGGCCAGCCCGTGCACGAGCACGAGCGGTGGCCCGCTGCCGGCCTCGCGCCACCGGCAGCGCCGACCGTCGACGAGCGCCGTTCGGACCTGCGTCTGCATGGCGGCATCCTGCCCCCTGTGAAGGGTTAAGACGCAGGCCAGCGCGGCCGATAACGCGCTCGTGCGACGCGATACCTTCGTCCCGTTCGCCGTTGCGGCTGGCGCCGCTGCAGTCTTCCCTCCGGCGGTCATGCACGCCTTCGGCGGGCAGCAGGTCAACTTCTCGGGCTCGTTCCACTTCTGGGCCGTCGGAGTGAGTGCGTTGGTGGCCACGATCGCCGGCTTCGCGCTCGCGGTGGCGGGGAAGCGCCGCAGCGACGCGCGTCCCGCCCTCGTCGGCTCGGCGTTCACGGTCATGGCGGCGCTGCTCGTCGTGCACGGGGTCGCAACGCCCTATTTCCTCGTCGGCGACAACGGCGTCTCGTCGCTCACCGGCGCCGCGACCTTGCCCGTCGGCGGAGCGATCCTCGCGCTCGCGGCATTCCCGACCGTGCGCGAGCACCGCAACATCTCCTGGATCATCTGGCTCCAGGGCGCGCTGATGGCCGGCGTGATTTCGCTCGGTGTCCTCGCGCTGGTCGTGCCGTCGCTCGTCCCCGACGTGCCGGAGCCGAGCAGCCCGCCTGCGATTGCTCTGCTCGTCGCCGGCTTCGCCTTCTACGGTCTCGTCGGGCTGCGTGCGCTCCGCACGATCACGCTCTCACGACGTGCCGCCGATCTCCTCGTGCTGATCGGGATCGTATGGCTCGCAGCGTCGCTCGTCCCGGCCCTGACCCAGGACTACCGCACGCTCGGCTGGTGGGTCGGCCACTTCCTGGAGGTGCTCGGGATCCTCGTCGTGGCGACTCCGGTCGCCCTCGACCTGATGCGCGCAGCGCCCTCGCGGCCGCTCGCCGGCGATCTCCGCGGAGCCGAGCTCGTGGCGGCAGAGGAGGCGTTCCTCGGCTCCCAGGTCGGTGCGCTCACGCGCCTGCTCGCCGAGAAGGACGAGTACACGGAAGGGCACACGCGCCGCGTCGCCCTGCTCGCGGTCGAGGTCGGCGAGGAGCTCGGGATCGCCCCAGCGCGTCTCCGTGAGCTCGCGATCGGCGGCCTCTTGCACGACATCGGCAAGCTGTCCGTTCCGGACGAGATCCTGAAGAAGCCCGGGGCGCTGGACGACTTGGAGTTCGGCGTCATCCGGCGCCACCCCGCACGCGGCGACGCGCTGCTCGGCGAGCTCGGCTTCTCGCGCGGCGTGCGCAGGCTCGTGCGCGACCACCACGAGCGGTTGGACGGAGCGGGCTACCCGCACGGCGCCTCCGCGGACGACCTTTCGCTCGAGACGTGCGTCCTCTCGGCCTGCGACGTGTACGACGCGCTCTGCTCGCGCCGCGTCTACCGCGACGCGTGGTCTCCCGACCGGGCGCTCGCGCTCCTCCGCGAAGAGACCGGCACCGCGTTCGACGCCCGCTGCGTGGCCGCGCTCGAGCGCGTGCTCCGCCGCACGGCCGCCCCCGTGGCCATCGCGGTTTGAGTCGGTCTGTCCCGACCCGCGCTGCGGCGTTGGTCGCCGTGCTCTCGACAGTCGTCTGCGCAGCGTTCGTCTCCGCCGATGTGACCTCGGCCGCCGCGAGTGGTCGGTTCACCGACCGTGGCACCGTTCTCCGGATCATCGACGGCGACACCGTTGACGTTCGGCTGACGAGCGGGAAGCGGGAACGTGTCCGTCTGATCGGGATCGACGCGACCGAGCAGGGCGCCTGCTACGCCGTGCAGGCGTCGGCTCGGGCTCGAGCTCTGGCGCTGAACCGCCGGGTCGTGTTGCACGGGGACGCGACGCAGGACACCCGTGACCGTTACGGCCGCCTGCTGGCGTACGTCTGGCTCCCGGGCGGCAAGGATCTCGGCTACCAGCTGATCGCGGGCGGCTTCGCGAAGGTCTACGTCTACCGCGACCTGTTCCAGCGTCACTCGGCGTACGTGAAGGCCGAGCAGGGCGCGAAGGCGTCTCCCCGAGGCCGGTGGAAAGCCTGCGGGACGCAGGCGACCGCTCCGCAGCCAATCGTCTCGCCGCCCGCGCCACCCGTCGGTTCGAGCTGCCATCCCAGCTACTCGCCGTGTCTCCCGGTCGTCGGCGACCTCGATTGCGCGGACGTCCGTGCACTCGGCAAGGCTCCGGTGCGCGTGCTCGGCTCGGACCGCTACCGGCTGGACGGCGACGGCGACGGCTGGGGCTGCGAGTAGCGGCGGGGCAGCTCAGCGGCTGCGGGGATCGAGCCGCTCGACGTACTCGGCGGCCTCTCCGGTCTTCCGCACGATCCAGTACGTCTCCTCTTGGACGATCAGCTCCTCGATCTCCGGTGTGTAGTGGTTCGGCAACGTGACGAACTGCGTCGGATCGGAGCGGACCGCCTCGTAGATGGAGGTCGGGAGCGTGACCCGGAAGGTGCAATCCGCGTTCGCGCACTCACAGAGGAACTCGTACGGCACGTCGGGCCCGAGCTTGTGGGCGATCGCGTCCACGCGCTCGTTCACCTCGCGGAAGAGGGCCTCGTTCTGGGCCATTCGCTGTTCGCGTTCGTCCATGTCCAGGTTTCAACGGCGCCGGGCGCTCAGAGGGTTCGATGTGTCGTGCGCTGACAGGAAGCGCGGCGCGCCCGCTGGCCGCCCCAGCTGCTTGGGCAGGGGCGGGATGCGTTGGTGCTCACCTCTCGCCGCAGAGAAATGGTCACCCCAGCGCAACCGGGCGCGCCGCCCCCGAATCGTTGCCGCAGCGAGCTTCGCCGAAACGCGATTACAGGGGCGACAGGACTCGAACCTGCGACATTCGGTTTTGGAGACCGACGCTCTACCAACTGAGCTACGCCCCTCAGTCCGGGAATTGTAGTCGGCCGCTCGAGAGGCGCTCATCTAGGCTCAGCGGCGTGCAGCAGCGGCACGCGCTCGGGCTCCTCTTCGTCCTCCTCGCCGCGTCGTTCGGCTGGATCGCGGTCGCGGCCGGCCGCGCCGGGGTGTGGGTGGTGGCGCTCGCAGCGGCGGTGATCGGCGGCTGGCTCGCCTCTCTGGCGCTGCGCGCCTTGCGGCGACGCTGACGGCGCGCTGAGGAATCGGCGGTTTCGCGGCGTATTCTCTCGTCGTGGCCACGACCGAGGACACGAGCGCTCTCTGGCAGGAGTACGTGCGGACGAAAGACCGCGCGATCCGCGACCGGCTGATCCTCACCTACGCGCCGCTCGTCAAGTTCGTCGCGGGCCGGCTCGGCAGCGGTCTGCCGGCGCACGTGGACGAGGGTGACCTCGTCTCCTACGGACTGCTCGGCCTGATCGGCGCGATCGAGCGCTACGACCCGGACCGAGAGATCAAGTTCGAGACGTACGCGATCGCAAGGATCAAGGGCGCGATCATCGACGAGCTGCGCGCGCTCGACTGGGTGCCGCGCTCGGTGCGCGCGCGGGCGCGTGACATCGAGCGGGCGATCGCCGAGCTCGAGCGGAAGCTCCGCCGGGCGCCCACCGACGAGGAGATCGCGGCGAAGCTCGGTGTCACCGAGGAGGAGCTCGGCGACAGCCTGACGGAGATTTCGCGCTCGTCGATCGCCGCGCTCGACGAGCTCTGGACGGTCTCCGACGGGGGCGACAGCGTCGCGCTGATCGACACGATCGAGGACACGCAGGGGCCGGAGCCCCAGTCCGCGCTCGCCGAGACCGAGATGCGCGAGGCGCTCGGCGAGTCGATCGCGCGCCTCCCCGAGCGCGAGAAGCTCGTCGTCACGCTCTACTACTACGAGGAGCTGACCCTGCGCGAGATCGGCGAGGTGCTGGGTGTGACCGAATCCCGCGTCTCGCAGCTGCACACGAAGGCGATCCTCCGCCTCAAGGCGCGCCTCGGCGGCGCCGCCCGTACGCCGATCTCCTAGACCCGCTCGCGTGCGGTGGGTAGGGTCGGCGCACCAATTCGCATACCAGGAGGCGGCCATGAAGCGTGACTTCGGCGAGCTCCGACAGCTGCTCTCAGGAGACGTGTTCCTCCCCGGCGACGGCGGCTGGGAGGAAGGGCGCACCATCTTCAACGCGATGATCGACCGCAGGCCGGGCGCGATCGCCCGCGTCGCGGGCGAGGACGACATCGCAAGCTGTCTCGACTGGGCGCGGCGCACGGGGACACCCGTCGCGGTCCGCGCGGGCGGCCACTCCGTCGCCGGCGTCTCGCTGAACGACGACGGGCTCGTGATCGACGTCCGCGGCCTCGACTCGATCGAGGTCGATGCCGAGGCGCGCACCGCGCGCGCGGGTGCGGGTTTGACGTGGGCACGGTTCGACGCCGCGACGCAGCAGCACGGGCTCGCCACGACCGGCGGCCGGGTGTCGACCACCGGTGTCGCCGGGCTTACGCTCGGCGGCGGCTCCGGCTGGCTCGAGCGCTCGCACGGCCTTGCCTGCGACAACCTGATCGCCGCCGACCTCGTGACGGCGTCCGGCGAGAGCGTGCGTGCGAGCGCCGACGAGGATTCGGAGCTCCTGTGGGCTCTGCGCGGCGGTGGCGGCAACTTCGGCGTCGTGACGGCGCTCGAGTTCAAGCTGCACCCGGTCGGGCCGGCCGTCTTCGGCGGGCTCGCGGCGTACGACCCGGCCCACGGCCGCGCCCTCGCGGCGGCGTTCCGCGACTTCTACACGCCGGGTCCCGACGAATCCGGCGTCGTGTTCGGATACGTCGCCGCGCCGCCGGAGGACTTCATCCCGGAGGAGTGGCACGGAAAGAAGGTGGCGGTCACGGCGGGAATGTGGAACGGCCCGGTCGAGGAGGGCGAGCGCGCGCTCGAGCCGCTCCGCACGGCCGTCGAGCCGATCGTCGACCTGTACGGCGAGATCCCGTATGCCGAGCTGCAGCAGATGATCGACGACCCACCGGGCAAGCGGAACTGGTGGACGGCGGAGTATCTCGACGAGCTGACGGACGACGCGCTCGATGCGCTGGTCGCCTACTCGGAGCAGATGCCGATCAGCTTCACGCAGATGCTCGTCGCGCCCTGGGGTGGCCAGGTCGCCAGAGCCACCGACTCGCCGCTCGCCAAGCGCGACGCCCGCTTCGTGCTGCACCCGTTCTGCGTCTGGGACGGAGCGGACCGTGACGACGAGCACATCACGTGGGGTCGTGCGTGTCGCGACGTCTTCGCCGAGTGGACGAACGGCGGCGTCTATCTCAACTTCGTCGGGGACGAGGGGGAGGAGCGGATCCGCGCGGCGTTCGGCGACGCGTACGAGCGGCTCGCTGCCGTGAAGGAGCGGCTCGACCCCGGGAACGTCTTCCGCGGCAACCAGAACATCCGACCTAGGGGCCAACTGATCGCATAGAGCGCGGTTAGGATTCACTCCCCCGAGTCGTCCAGCCGAGGAGGAACCGCCGCATGCCCGCTCTCGAGCCCGGAAAGCTCCGCAACGTCGCCGTCGTCGGTCACCGCGGGACCGGCAAGACCTCGCTCGTCGAGGGGATGCTCTACCAGGCTGAGGAGCTGAACCGGCTGGGCACGATCGACGCCGGCACGACTGTCGGGGACTGGGACGACGACGAGCAGCGGCGCAAGCTCTCGATCTCGCTCTCGCTCGCGCACGCCGACTGGCAGGGGCGGAAGCTGAACCTGATCGACGTTCCCGGCGATCCGAGCTTCCAGGGCGAGGCGCGGTGCGCGCTCCGGGTCGTCGAGGGGGCGCTGTTCGTGATCAGCGGCGTGATGGGCGTCGAGGTGGGGACGACGCGCGGCTGGAAGCGCGCCGACGAGCTCGGCCTCTCACGTGTCCTCTTCGTGAACATGCTCGACCGCGAGCGCGCCGACTTCTTCCGCGCCCTCGGCCAGCTCCAGGAGCAGCTGTCGGAGCGCTGCGTCGCCGTGCACCTGCCGATCGGGAGCGAGCACGAGCTGACGGGGATCGTGGACGTGCTGCACATGTGCGCGTACCTCAGCCCGGGTGGGGAGCGCGAGGGCGAGCCCGGCCCGATCCCGGACGAAATGACCGCCCTCGCCCAGGAGTACCGCGAGAAGCTCCTCGACGAGGTCGTCCAGACCGACGACGCGCTGATGGAGCGCTACCTGGACGGGCAGGAGCTCGGCGTCGAGGAGGTTGCGCACGCGCTCAAGGATGCGGTCACGCGGGGGATCGTCTTCCCTGTCGCGTGCGGCGTCGCGACGCAGAACCTCGGCACCCACGCCCTGCTCGACCTGATCGTCGAGGGCATCCCCAGCCCCGCGAAGATGGGCTCGATCACGCACATCGAGGGCGCCGCGACGGCGGCCTTCGTGTTCAAGACGATCGCCGACCCCTTCGCCGGCCGGATCAACCTCTTCCGGGTCCTCCAAGGCTCGGTGCGGCCCGAGCAGACACTCGTGGACGCGCGCACGCACGCCAAGGAGCGGATGGGCGCGCTGCTCTTCCAGCAGGGCAAGGAGCACATCCCGGCCGAGGAGTTCGGGCCCGGCGACATCGGCGCGGTGGCGAAGCTGAAGGAAGTACAGACCGGCGACCTGCTGCTGGACAAGGAAGTCGCCACCGACGTGCCCGAGATCGGCTTTCCCGAGCCGGTGATGAGCTTCGCGATCACGCCCACGATCAAGGGCGAGGAGGAGAAGGTCGCCACCGCAATCCGCCGGCTCGCGGAGGAGGACCCGACGCTGCGGCTCCATCGGGACGCGCAGACCGGGGAGGAGATCCTCGCTGGGATGAGCCAGATGCACGTCGAGGTCGCGCTCGAGCGGGCGAAGCGTCGATTCGGTATCGACGTCGAGCTGCACCCGCCGCGCGTGCCCTACCTGGAGACGATCCGCTCCGAGTCGCGGGCGCACGCGCGCTACAAGAAGCAGACGGGCGGCCGCGGCCAGTTCGGCGACTGCACGATCGTGCTCGAGCCGATCGAGGGCAACGTCGGCTACGAGTTCGTGGACAAGATCGTCGGCGGCGTGATCCCGCAGGGCTTCCGTCCGGCCGTCGACAAGGGCATCCAGGAGGCGATGAGCCAAGGCGAGCTCGCGGGCGCTCCCGTGCAGGGCGTGCGGGTGCTGCTCGTCGACGGCTCGTACCACAACGTCGACTCCTCGGAGATGGCGTTCAAGATCGCCGGCTCGATGGCGTTCAAGGAGGCCTACGCGAAGGCGCAGCCGGTGCTGCTCGAGCCGATCATGGAGGTCGAGGTGACGGTCCCCGACGAGGCGGTCGGCGCGGTCAACGGCGACCTCAACTCCCGTCGCGGCCGCCTGCACGGGATGGAGCCGGCGGGCGGGATGACGACGATCAAGGCCGAGGTGCCGATGTCCGAGGTGCTGACGTACTCGCAGACCCTCACGTCGATCACGGGCGGCCGGGGCGACTACGCGATGCACTTCGTGCGCTACGAGGAGGTGCCCGCGCACGTCGCGCAAAAGGTGATCACCGACACGCAGAAGGCACGAGAGACAGCCGCTGCGCACTGATTTCCACGCCTGTGGATAACTCGGCGGGGTTTGCTACGGTCGTGCCTATGCGCGTCACGCGAGCCGCAGCAACGCGGACCTGCGCCATCTGCGAACGCTCCCTCCTGATGGGCGAGCACGCCGTGCGCTATACGCCGGACGACGGGTCCCACTACGTCGACGTCTGTCCGCTCTGCCAGGACGTCGCGCTCGAGCACGGGTGGCTACGGGAGGGTGCGCCGATGACGCCGACCGTCCCCTACGAGGCTCGCCGGCGCCGCAAGTCCTGGAGCGGCCTGCTCGGCGGGCGACGGGCTGAGGAAGCACCTGTCGCCGACGAGCCGATCCTGCGCCGCCTGTCGCCGCGCGAGCTCGAGCAGGTGGAGGCGGCCGATCTCTTCAACGCGAGCGCCTACCGGCGCACCGTCGCCGGAATCGCCAAGAGCCTTGGCCCGCCGAAGGCGTCGATCGTGCCTCTCTCGGGTGTCAGCGGCGACACGGTGATCACCGTCGCCTGGGAGATCTCCTGGTACCAGTACCGCGTCACGCCCGACTCGGCGCAGGCCGTGCGCCTCGCCGAGCGCGGGCACGACGTCACCGAGCTCGAGGGCAGCTTCCTCGACTGGAACGCCCAGCTCGCGGACGACGGGCGCCTGATGCCCGACATCGCCCGCACCTAGAGGAACGCTAGGCGTGCCGTCCGCAGGAACGCTGGCACTGTTTTCGCTCGCCGCCCTGGCGCTGATCGTCGTGCCGGGCCCGGCGGTGCTCTACATCGTCGCCCAGAGCATCGACGGCGGTCGCGTCGCCGGGCTGCTGTCCGCGCTCGGGGTCGCGGTGGGCGGCCTCGTCCATGCGACGGCGGCCGCGATCGGGCTCTCGGCCCTCCTGCTCTCGTCCGCGACCGCCTTCACCGCCGTCAAGCTCGCGGGAGCCGCGTACCTGATCGGTCTCGGCCTCTACACGCTATTCGTGCGCAAGGAAGACCCCGCCGACGAGGTTCGCCGCGAGCGCCGGTTGCGGCGGAGCTTCGCCCAGGGCGTGATCGTGAACGTGCTCAACCCGAAGACGGCGCTCTTCTTCATCGCGTTCCTGCCGCAGTTCGTCGATCGCGACGCCGGCTCCGTGGCTGTGCAGCTGCTCGTGCTCGGCCTGGTCTTCGTGGCGCTCGCGGTGGTGAGCGACTCCCTCTGGGCACTCGCCGCGGGCAGCGCTGCGTCCAGGCTGCGCTCCAGCCCGCGCTTCCTCGCCGCGCGGCGGTACGTCTCCGGCTCCGTCTTCGTCGGCCTCGGCGCCGTTACGGCGTTTGCCAAGAGGCACTGAGAACCTGGTCTGGCAATGACCGGATACCTGCTTACACTGCGAGCACGATGATCTACTGCGTGATCCCCAGGGATCTCGAGGACGAGCTCTTCGAGAAGATGGTCGCGTACTACGCCGACAACCCCAACGTGACGGTGATCATCGACCGCCGCGAGGGGGATGACCGGCGCAACGGCCGCGAGTACGGCGGCAAGCGCGAGATCCGCGATCGTCGCCGCGCGCGCATCCCGGGGACGTTCCCGCAGACGCCGACGCCCGCGCAGGACGAGTAACTACACTGGCCGCCGATGGCGGTCACGGGCGCACGCGAGTTCAAGAACTACATCGGCGGCGAATGGGTCTCCGCGGTGTCGGGCGAGACCTTCGAGTCGTCCGTCCCCGCCACCGGCGAGACGCTCGGCACGTTCCCCCGCTCGGGCGCCGAGGACGTCGATCGCGCCGTCGCGGCCGCGAAGGCCGCCTTCGAGGAGTGGCGGCTCGTGCCGGCCCCCGAGCGTGGCCAGATCCTGCTCCAGTTCTCCCGACTGCTGGAGGACGTGAAGCAGGAGCTGACCGAGCTGATGAGCCGCGAGATGGGCAAGGTGCTCGCCGAGGCCGGCGGCGACGTCCAGGAGGCGATCGACATGGCCGTCTACATGGCCGGCGAGGGCCGGCGCATGTTCGGTCACACGACCCCGTCGGAGCTGCGGGACAAGTTCCAGATGTCCGTGCGCAACCCGGTCGGCGTGGTCGGCGCGATCACGCCGTGGAACTTCCCGATCGCGATCCCGGCCTGGAAGCTGATGCCCGCGCTCGTGTGCGGGAACACCGTGGTGCTCAAGCCCGCGGAGGACACGCCGCTTCTCGCCGAGCGGTTCGTCGAGCTGCTCTCGGAGGCGGGACTGCCGGACGGGGTCGTCAACCTCGTTCACGGCTACGGCGAGGAGGCGGGCGACCGCCTCGTGCGCCACCCGGACGTGCCCGTGATCACCTTCACCGGCTCGCGCGAGACCGGGGTGCTGGTGACGAAGAACGCAGCCGACTTCCTGAAGCACGTCCATCTCGAGCTGGGCGGCAAGAACGGGATCATCGTCATGGACGACGCCGACCTCGACCTCGCGGTCGAGGGGATCGTCTGGTCGGCATTCGGCACGTCCGGACAGCGCTGCACCGCCGCGAGCCGCGTGATCGCCCACGAGGCAATCTACGACGAGCTCCAGAGCCGGCTGGTCACGCGCGCCGAGGCGATGCGGATCGGCCCCGGCTGGGATCCCGAGACCGACCTCGGCCCGGTGATCAACCGTGAGGCGCTGGAGAAGATCCACTCCTACACGGGCATCGGCTCCGACGAGGGCGCGACGCTGCTCACAGGCGGCGAGCCCGCGAGCGACGGCGACCTCGGCAAGGGCTTCTTCTACCGGCCGACCATCTTCGGCGACGTCGAGCCGCAGATGCGGATCGCGCAGGAGGAGATCTTCGGGCCGACGACGTCGGTGCTCCGCGTCAAGGACTTCGACGAGGCGCTGCGCGTCGCGAACGGGATCCGCTACGGGCTCTCGTCCGCGATCTTCACGCGCGACGTGAACAAGGCGTTCCGCGCGATGCGCGACCTCCAGTCCGGGATCACCTACATCAACGCGGGCACGACCGGCGCCGAGGTGCATCTGCCCTTCGGCGGGACGAAGGACACCGGCAACGGCCACCGCGAGGCGGGTCAGGCCGCGCTCGACGTGTTCACGGAGTGGAAGTCGATCTACGTCGACTACTCCGGGAAGCTCCAGCGGGCGCAGATCGACAACATCGAGTGAGAGACAAGGTCGACCTGGCCGAGAAGCTCGCGTCGTTCGACGACGTCTTCTCACCGCGGATCGTCGGGCACTACAACGGGAACAAGATCCAGGTCGCGCGGACGCGCGGCGAGTTCGTCTGGCACTCGCATCCCGACACGGACGACTTCTTCCTCGTCCTCACCGGCCGCCTGACGATCCAGCTGCGCGACCGGGACGTCGAGCTCGGCCCCGGCGAGCTCTTCGTCGTCCCGCGCGGGGTGGAGCACTGTCCCCGCTCCGAGGAGGGCGCCGAGATCCTGCTCATCGAGCCGCTCGGGACACCCAACACGGGCGACGCGGACGCCGACGCCGCGCCCGAGGTGGAGATCTGACCTACAAGCTGGTCTGGTTCGTGCCGCGGGAGGCGCTGGAGGCGACCCGGGCCGCCGTTTTCGACGCCGGAGCGGGCCGGATCGGCGCCTACGAGCGCTGCTCATGGTACGCCGCAGGAACGGGCACCTACGTCGGCGGCGAGGGGACGAGCCCCACGCTCGGCGAGGCCGGCCGCGAGCAGCGCGTGGCGGAGCTACGGGTGGAGACGGTTGTTCCCGACGACCTGCTCGACGCGGTCGTCGCGGCGCTGAAGGACGCGCATCCCTACGAGGAGCCCGCCTACGACGTCTATGCGCTCACCACGCCGTGAAGGCGCGCCTCTTCACCGACGGCGGCGCCCGCGGCAACCCCGGCCCGGCCGCCTACGGCTTCGTGCTCGAGGGCGAGGACGGCACCGTGCTCGCCGCCCACGGCGAGGCGATCGGGATCGCCACGAACAACGTGGCGGAGTACAGCGCGCTTCTTGCCGGGCTCGAGAAGGCCGTCGAGCTGGCCGTCGACGAGGTCGAGGTCGTCTCCGACTCCGAGCTGATGGTCAAGCAGATGCGCGGCGAGTACAAGGTGAAGAACGCCGCGTTGCGGGAGCTGTCGCTGCGGGCGGCAGAGCTCGCCCGCCGGCTCGGGACCGTGCGCTACACGGCGGTCCGGAGGGAGCACAACGAGCTCGCCGACCGGCTCGTGAACGAGGCGCTGGACGCGGTCTAGCCGGGGCGGCGCGGGGCCACAGGGACGCGGGAGGCGTGGCTATACTGGCGCCTCGCGCGGATGTAGCTCAGTTGGCTAGAGCGTCTGCTTGCCATGCAGAAGGTCGTGGGTTCGAGTCCCATCATCCGCTTCCCTTGAACAAGCCGTTTCAGAGGCGCAGCTCTCGACAGGCCCCGGCGCGGCATCCCGCGGATATCCCTCATGACGGCGCTACGGAGCCGACGCGATGAGCTCGTCCAGCCGCATCACGGCTGACTTCGTAGCACCTTCATAGAGCCACCCATAACGCTTCCAGATCATGGTCGGATCTGGCTTGCCTCCGCTCAAGTGGCCGAGTTGCTCGGCGATCTCGAGCGGATTCGCCTTGGCGGCGATCAGAAGGCTGGCGCAGGTATGGCGCAGCGCGTGAAAGGTCGTGCCCTCGAGCTCGGCGAGCTCGACTGCGAGCCGGAAGGATGCCTCGAAGCGAGAGCCGAGAGGCGCGCCTCCCCGAGTCGCAAAGACCAGCCCGGACGTGAGCCGTCGGTCGGCTTGCAGGGCGCGGCCAATGATGACCCCGAAGCGGGCGAGGCGAACGAAGCGGGCGAACCGGATCCAGGCAAGTGCTTTTCCGAGGAGGGGGATTGTGAGGAGGACGATCGCAACGTCAAGCCAGTGCGCTCGAAAGGGCGGCCCGCTTGCGCTTCGCGTAGACGAGGACGGCGGTGAGCTCCATTGGAAGATCGCCCAGATGACCCAGTTCGCGACCGTCGCGAACGTCCGCCAGCCGTCGGAGTCGTGTCGGCCTCGATGATCAGGATCGGGATCAGCGAGAGCGTGGCCGCGAGCACGACCGGCTCAAACGGCGTGTGACCCGCCCCGCCTCATCCTGGTTCCACATCGCGGCTCGGTTCGGCACGGGCGGCTGTGAACCTGCCGGATGGAGTGCGGTCAGCGCCGGGGGAGGCGTGCTTCTGGCGTTACACGGCGGCTAGCCTGCCCGGCGCGCTGACGTGCTCGAACTGCCGCGAGCAAATCCCGGAGGCCGACGCGAAAGACGCGGGCTGGCGGTACTGGAGCGACGGCGCCGGCGAGCTCCACGCGTTCTGCGCGGCGTGTGCGCATCGGGAGTTCCGGCCGGACGCACCAGCCTCGAGCTCTTGACTGAACTGTTGCGCGGGCATTCCGTGGCATTGCTCGAACACGATCGGCCCGACGAACCTCCGCGCCGGCCATGTGTACCAATCGTGTCCCATTGTGCTGGCTTTCGGCGAGGCGTACTCTCGTGGGAACGCTCACCGGAGGGTCGGAATGGCCGGGCGGGTTGAGAAGTGGCAGAGCTGGCGCAAGAAGCGACGCGATGAGCGGCTCGAGGAGATGGCTCGCAGGCTTGCTGCCGGCGGCAGGCCGGTGGTAGCCGGAGGATGGTTCCTCAAGCTCGTGGCCCTTGGGGTCATCGTTGCGCTTGCCGTGGTCTTCTACCTGGTCGTCAACGCCTGGGTCGATGACTGGTCCGAAACGACATCGACCGCCCACCTCGGGAGTCATGCCGACTCCGGTGAATGAGCCGGGGTGGTAGCTCTCGTGCGGTCACACGGTGCCGATGCTCGAGCACGACAGCATCGAGAATCCGCCGCGCCGGCCGCGGATGTGCCCGGTCTGCCAGAAGCCGCGGAACGTCAGCGGCCAGAAGCCGTGATTCAGTGGCCGTTTTGGACTGATCGGAGTAGCCTTGCCGTCAGATGCTCCGCGCGTTGTACCGGCATAGTGCGAGATTCCTTAACTGGGTCAACGGATCTCAGTCCGGGTCAAGCACACCTCAGGCCACAAAGGAAGCCGAGGAGAACCGCCGGGATGTGGAAAGCCGCGTCCTTGACGCCCGTCTAAGAGACGGCGAAAGGCCACCACGCCGGCGCGCGCCTTGAACCCCGTTCGGGCGGCGGCTTGAACTAAGTTTCGAACCGACTAACCAAGAGGGCGGTCAGCGGCCAGGATTCGTGACGGCTGAGATCCACGGTGATCGTCTACGGTTCCGCTGGCGCGCGCCGCTGCGGCCTGGACGTCCATCTGTTGGGGGGAAGGGCGAGCAGGCGCGCGCCCTTCCGCTCAAGTGGGGGAGCGCAGCGCCGATAGACGCCCTGTGGAAGGCAATGCTGCGGAGCCGCTGTTCAACCCTGTCCCGGAGCCGATCGACGAGGCCTCTGCCCCGGGCGTTCAGACACAAGGCTGGTACGAAATGGACGCGGCGGCACCATCCTCCTCGGCCATGCGGAGGACCACCATTGTTGTAGCGATCACCGCCCTCGTCGTCGCCGTGCTTGCCGTCGCCGGCTGCGGCGGCAGTACCGCTGCGGGGTCCCCGCACTCCGCAGCGGGCTCGTGCGAGGAAGTCACGAGCTACGATTACAATTGGGACAACGACATGAAATGCACGCGGTCTGACGGTTCGACCTTCTACACCGATTACACAGGTGCCGAGCGCTTCGAGACGTACGGGGACGAGTAGATCCCGCTTAGTGCGGGATTCGTGCTCGAAGAGCGCTTCGGCCAGCGGCCTGCTCCTGAGTCCTGGTGTTCGCGGTTAGTGGCGCAGACGCCTCTACTACAAATTGTTGCGCGCGTGTCGTCCTTGGGGTAGCACCGGGGGTAGCACGCGGTGGACATTCCCGGCATACCTGACCCACCTGACCCGCATGGCTAAGCCAAAACCCAGTAGCCATGCGGGCCGGTAAGGCCCATACGGATTCGACGTCGGTCGATCGGCGGGAACGTTTCGCGGGTTCTGTTCCTGCCGTGGCTCATCCCGCAGATATCCCGCAGAGTCGGGTTAGCTGACGCTCTAGGCAGCGTCATCTCGGCCCTCACTTTGGCCGCGGAATGACAAAAAACTGCTGCAAAACACTACATTCCACGGCTAGATCAGAGTTGCGTAGGAAGGGCATGAAACGCTTGCCATGCAGAAGGTCGTGGGTTCGAGTCCCATCATCCGCTCTCACGAAAGGCCCGCAAAGCGGTCGGCGTGAGTAACTCGCGCAAGCAGATCATCCGCTTCGGTCGGGTCGGCCGACGGCCCTCGGGCGCGGACGTGGCGCCTCTGGGTCGCCCCCAGCGAGTGCGGGTCACGTCTCGAAGCGGGAGTTTTGGATGGCGTCGCAGAAGTTGGGTCGCACGTAACCGGGCACGGTCGCTTCGAGAACGTCGGTCAGGACCGTTCCGACGGCGGTTTCCGGCTTGTTGCGGACGCCTGTCGCAAGGGCCTCGATCATGCCGGTCTTGAAGTTCGTCCGCGGATGGGCGGCAAGGACCGCGTCACGCTGCTGGGCCGTGAGACTGTCGAAGTCCGAACCGTTGACGTCGTACTGCACGCCGAGAGCGACGAGCCGCACCTCTGGCTGTTGTAGTTCGGCACCTGCCTGGTCGTGTGCAGCGCGATCGATTCCCAGACCGTCGTGAGCTGTTCCTCGGGCAGGCCGTGCCGCTCGAGGAAGGCGCGGGCGGCGTTCGCCCCGTCGATCTCGAAGCGCTCGTGTTCGGAGCGATGGCCCTCGAGCAGACCCACGTCGTGAAACATCGCGCCTACGTAGAGCAGCTCGGCGTCGTGGTCGAGGCTGAGCCGCTCGGCCTGCAGCGAGGCCCAGAGGAACACGCGCCGTGAATGGTCGAACAGCAGCCGCGTGGATACCTCCCGCACGAACTCGGTTGCCTCGCGGGTGAGGGCGCTGTCGGGGATTCCGATCCCCGCGATCGTGGTCTCGACGTGATGCATCCGCCTCAGGATGCACGCGCTGAACGGGGCCGGCGAGACGGCGAGACGATTGTTTGATCAGTTCGCTCGATCACCCGACGTCACGCGCAGACAGACAGCACCACCTTGCTTTGCCGACCTGGCTCCAGGCTCCGCGCGAACGCCTCCGGCGCCGATGTGAGCGGAAAGACCTCGACGGGCGGGGGACGCAGATCGCCGCCATCTACGAGCTTCGCCAGCGAGTGGAGCTGGTCGCGATTCGGCTCGACGATGAAGTACACGCCCCCCTCGGGCGGCTCTTCGGCCACCGAGACCAGTCGTCCGCCGGGGCGCAGCACGGCGCGGGAGCGACGCAACCGCTCGCCGCCGACGGTGTCGAAGACGACGTCGACGGGTCCCACGGCGTCCTCGAAGCCCTCCGCCGCGTCGACCACGTCGTGTGCGCCGAGTTCGAGGACGAAATCCAGGTTCTCCGCGGATGCAGTCCCGATCACGTGCGCGCCGGCCGCGCGGGCGAGTTGTACCGCGAAGCCGCCGACGTTGCCCGAGGCCCCGTGGACCAGCACGCGCTCGTCTGCCCCGAGCCGGCCGTGGTCGAACAGCCCCTGCCAGGCGCTGAGTGCAGGCAGCGGGATCGCGGCGCATTCGGCGTGCCCGAGTGCCCGCGGCCTCGGCACGAGTAGTTCGGCGCGAACTGCTGTGTAGTCGGCCGCGACGCCATCGCGGTCGAACGGGGTGAGCGCGAACACCTCGTCGCCGTCCGCGACGCCCGCGACGGCCGTGCCGACTTCCTCGATCACGCCGGAGAGTTCGTAGGACGGGATCGCTGGCAAACGGTCCACCGGCCAGTCCAGCTCGCCGCGGGTGATCGCCGCCGCGTGCACGCGGACGAGCGCCTCCGTCGGACCGGGGCGTGGCTTGTCGGCCTCCTCGACCGCGAGCTGCTCCGGACCGCCCGCCCCGCGCAGCCTGACGACGCGCATCACGCCGCCTTCACCCCGTCAGTGCCGTCGTAGACGGTCGGGGACTCACCCTCACCGAGAACGAAGAACGCGAGCAGGCTCGCCGGGAGCTCCTGGCTCGCGTTGCGCGACACGGCGTGGAGCGCGCCCGGCGGCTCGTAGAACGAGTCTCCCGCCTTGATTACGACCGGTTCGCGATCATCGATTCCGAAGATCACGCTGCCGTCGATCACGTACACGTATGCGCCGGCCGGGTGCCGGTGAGCGCGCGAGAACCCGCCCGGCTCGTAGTCGACGCGTACGGCGTTGACGACGAGTCCATCGCGCGATGGAGTGTTGAGCACGTCGGTGACGCGCTCGCCGGTGTCAGAGTCGGGCATGAGAGTCTCCTGACGTGTTGGGAACGACGTCGACGGTACGTTCGCGGGCGACTCACGGCGATACGGGCTGCCGCAGATGTGATCGGAAACTGCGCTCCTCCCGCCTGCACTGGCACACGCCGACTGCTGCAATGAGGCGTTAGCGACGATTCGCGTCGGTCTGGCTCGTGTACTGCCGCGACACGGGGCCGAACAGGCTCACGGTCCAGGCGGTCGACACGTCCGGTGTGACCGCGCCCCCTCGCTCGGACAACCTTCGGGTCTGGCTGGCTCAGCGCCGGCCGATCGGTCTTGAAGTGAGGACCGCGCGGCGGCCTGGAGAGTCGCCGAGCACGCTTGACTCCTGGTAGAACGTCACAGGAGGCACATGTCGGATCTGATCTTGTATGTCGATCGTTCGGACGTTCGCGAGGGAGCGCTCGACGCATTGAAGCCAGCCATCAGAGAGCTGGTCGACTTTGTCGAAGCGAACGAGCCTCGGCTCATCGCTTACAACGTTTACTTCAGCGAGGATGGCACCGAGATAACGGTGGTGAACGTGCATCCCGACTCCGCTTCCTTGGAGTACCACATGGCGGTGGCCGGGCCTCTCTTTCGGCGGTTCGTCGAGCTCGTCACCCTGTCCTCGATCCACATCTACGGCGAGCCGAGCGAGAAGGTGCTGGAACAGTTGCACGAGAAGGCGCGGTTGCTGGGACGCGGCGCTGTCGTGGTGGAATCCTTGTTCGCAGGCTTCACTCGTCTTGTGGCGTCGGAGCAGGCCGGAAGGGCGTTTCGTGCCACTGAACAGAATGCTCCGAAGCGCGCCTCCCAGGCGTAAGCTTCCAGAGTGGCCGACTGAGGGGCCGAAGGCGGACGAAGTCGAGGCTGGCCAGCGCATCTACACGCCGTTCACGCTGCGGGTCTACGACCTTTTTGTCCTTGGGTTCTCGAACCGCTTCGTCTGGCGATGTCGCAGCTCCAAGATGCTCGGGCGGTACGACAGTCACGTCGGCGCGCGCCACCTCGACGTCGGTGTTGGCACTGGCTGGTTTCTCGACCACTGCAGATGGCCGGTCGAGAGCCCGAAGATCACGCTGCTCGACCTGAACGAGAACTCACTCTCGGCAGCATCCGACCGGATCCGCCGCTATGCGCCCGCGACGGTTCAGGCGAACGTGTTGGATCGAGTCGACCTGGGCGACGCGCTCTTCGACTCGATTGCGGCGAACTTCCTCTTCCATTGTCTTCCTGGCGGACTGGAGGCGAAAGCAGCGACGGTGGCGTCGAACCTCCGACCCTATCTCGCGTCGGGCGGGGTTTTCTTCGGAAGCACGATTCTCGGCCGCGGCGTCTCCCACAACCTCCTCGGACGCCGCCTGATGCGCCTCTACAACCGGAAGCGAATCTTCTCGAACCTCGAGGACGACCAGCGGGGACTCGAGCAGGGGCTTGCGTCCGAGCTGACCGAGGTCCAGGTCGAAGTGGTCGGGTCCGTGGCGCTCTTCGCGGCTCGAGCGTAAGCGTCCGCACTCGCGTCGTGGCGAGCAGTGGCCAGATTCCTGGAACGCGAATTCCGCCGCAGATTGCGTCTGTCGAGTGGGGAGCGCCTCGCATCGGCACGCCTGATCCCCTAGGGTCGAGCCAGCGCGGAGGAGTGGGTGGACAGACCGCAGCCGTATCCAGTCCGTATCGAGGGACAGCTGGATCCCAAGCTGAGCCGCTGGCTCTGGCTGGTGAAGTGGATCCTCGCGATCCCGCACTACATCGTGCTCGCGCTGCTCTGGCTCACGCTGTTCGTCCTGACGATCGTCGCGTTTTTCGCGATCCTGTTCACCGGCCGCTACCCGCGAGGCATGTTCGACTTCAACGTCGGCGTTCTCCGCTGGACGTGGCGGGTCGCGTTCTACTCGTACGGCGCGCTGGGCACTGATCGCTATCCGCCCTTCACGCTCGACGACGTGCCCGACTACCCGGCGCGCCTGGAGGTCGCGTACCCGGAGCAGCTCTCCCGCGGCCTCGTCCTGGTGAAGTGGTGGCTGCTCGCGATCCCGCACTACATCGTCACGGGGATCTTCCTGGGAGGCGGCAGCTATGCGGCGGCCCGGGTGGACGAGTGGTTCTGGGGCATCGGCTTCGAAACCGGGCTGATCGGCATCCTCGTGCTTTTCGCCGGTGTGGCGCTGCTCTTCACCACGCGGTACCCGGGCGGGCTCTTCGACCTCGCTGTCGGGCTCGACCGGTGGGTCGCGCGCGTTGCCGCCTACGTGCTGCTCATGCGTGACGAGTACCCGCCGTTCCGGCTCGACCAGGGAGGTGCCGACGGGGAAGGGCTCGCGGAGCCGGCTCTCGCGTCCCCCGCCGCCTCCGTCGCCGGCGAGCCGGCTTCGCCGACCGCGCCTCCTGCCCGCCGAGGCTGGAGTGGGGGACGAATCGCGCTCGTGGTCGTCGGCACGATCGCGGGCCTACTGGCGCTCGGACTCCTCGCCGGCGGCTGCGCGCTCGTCGCCGTCGATCAGACGCAACGGGACGACGACGGTTTCGTCATGTCACCGACGCAGGATTTCTCGACACCGACGTACGCGATCGTGTCCGAGAGCGCCGACCTCGACGCCGACGGAGCCGAGTGGGCGCTCGACACGTTCCTCGGCACGGTCCGGATCCGCAGCGAGAGCGACCGCCCGGTGTTCGTCGGGATCGGGCCGGCCGGCGAGGTCACGCGGTACCTCGGAGGCGTCGAGCGCGACGTGGTCGACGACCTCGACAGCGACGGTGATCCGGAGTACTCGCGGCGCCCGGGCGGCACGCCAAGCGCCCCGCCGGGCGACGAGACGTTCTGGGTCGCGTCGACGGCGGGTGCCGGCGAACGGACGCTCGAATGGGAGCCGGAGGACGGGGACTGGCGGGCGGTCGTGATGAACGAGGACGGGTCGCGCGGGGTCTCCGCCGAGCTGAGCATCGGCGCCGAGTTGGACTCGATCCTCTGGATCGGCATCGGACTGCTCGTTGCGGGCGCCCTCTTCGCCACGGGCTCCGCGCTCGCAATCACGGCGGCCGCGCGTGGCGGTCGCTGACCCGACTGTGGACTCCCCGAGGTGGGCTCCTGCAAGCGGAACGGCAAGCGGACGCTCGGCGGATCAGCTGGATATCCCAGCCTCGCCGCGCCGCCGCGCGACCGCCGCGACGAGGAGGAACAGCGCCGCCGCGGCCGCCGCGCCGAGGAGCCCGGCGGCGAGGCCGTGTCGGGCGGGGAGGGCGGCCGCCAGGAGGACGACGGTCGCGCCGGCGAACGCGAGCAGCGCAGCGACGAGCAGGCGTCCCACCAGGACGGCGGTGACAGCCGGCCGCTCGAGCGCCGCGTCCGGCGCCGGGTCGCGGGATAGAGAGACGAGCTCGAAGAAGATGAGGACGGCGGCGACTAGGAGCGGGATGCTCCAAACGGGGACGTCCTCGCCGTAGAGGACCGCGAGCGCACCGAGGACGGCGCCGAGGCCGAGCGCCGCGGCCCGCGCGGCGCGCCGAAATCGCCTCCCGCTCATCGTGCCGCGGCGAGGGCTTCGATGGGAGCCGCGATCGGCTCGTCCGGTCGCCACGAGGCGAGCGCGATCCCAGCGCCGGCGAGCTCCGTTCGGACCGCGTCCCGCTCGAGCAACCAGGTTCGCCAGGCGATCGGCCCGGCGACGGCCTCGGCGTCAGCGAGGTACGGGAGCGGATCGATCTCGACGATCGAGACCTGGTAGCCGCGGCGGCGGAGATTGAGGAGCGCGCGCGTGACGCGCCAGTCGAGCTGCGATGTCAGCGCGACGATCAACGACTGAGGCGGGAGGATCCGGCGCGGGATGAGGCTCGTGTCGCGCCAGCGGTGCGTTCGGGCGACCTCGCTCTCGAGCAAGGCATCCGCGATTCGATACTGCTGGCGCAGGCCTGAGCCGGGGACGATCCACTCGATGTCGCCGCCGAAGCGGAGGAGCCCGACGCGGTCGCGCTGGCGGAGATACGCCTCGCTCAGCGAGGCGGCCGCGCGCACGGCGTGGTCGAGCGTGCTCGCCCCGCTCGTCGCGGCGGCTCCGAGCGCGTCGAGGAAGATGACGACGTCGGAGCTCCGCTCGGGCAGCCGATCGTTGACGAGCAGCCGACCGCGGGCGGCGGTCGCACGCCAGTTGATCCTCCGGGCGCGCTCGCCGGGGGCGAGGAACCGGAGCTCCGCGAACTCGATGCCTTCGCCGGCGACCGCAGCCGGACGGCTGCCGGTTACCGGGCGTGTCGCCCGCGGCCCGGCGAGTCGTCGCAGCCTCTCGACCGACGGGTAGACCCGCAGCGTCGTGGTCGGCTCGACGACGAGCTCGGCGCGACGGAGGTGAAGCTGATCGCGCGCCGAGAGCCGGATCGAGGCGACGCGGAAGGCACCCCAGCGCGGGCAGTTGATCGAGTACTCGAGCGTCCGCGTCTCGCCCTCATGGAGCGCGAGCACGCGCCGCGTGGGCTCTCCGTCCCAATCGAGGCGTTCCGGCAGCCGCAGCTCGACGTCGAGCCAGGGGCATGCGTCCGACGCGGCAAGCGTCAGCTCGAGCTCGACCCGCCCGCCCTCGATCACGCGATCGGCCGAGACCCGGACGGTCGCTTCGGGCAGCCGAGGCTGCCGCGCCGCGAGCCCGAAGAGCAGCGGAACCAGGAAAGCGGCCCCGACTGCGACCAGCGCCGGTTGCGAGGTCGCGAGGCCGGCGAGGAGCCCAGCCGAAGCGACGACGAACCAGACGACGGCGCGCTGCTCGAACGTCACGACGACGCGTCGAGGACCGGCACCGGAACCGACGCGACGGCCGCCCGCACCGCTTCGGCCGGATCGATCCGCTGCACCCAGAGCTCCGGCGCCAGCGTGAGCCTGTGCGCGAGGGCGGGGATCGACACCGCCTTGATGTCGTCCGGCGTGACGAAGTCGCGGCCGAGATACGCGGCGCGGGCGCGGGCCAGCTTCATCAGCGCGAGCGAGCCCCTCGGCGAGGCCCCGACGGCCAGCTGTGGCGAGTCCCTCGTCGCGCGCGCGATCGCGACCGCGTACTCGGCGAGCGGCGGCGCGACGTACACCTCCTCGATCGCCGCCTGCATTGCCCGCAGCGCCTGCTGGTCGCAGACGGGCTCGAGCTCGATCCGCTCGCGCCGTCGACGTGAGCGTTCGAGGAGGATGTCGCGCTCCGCGTCCTGCGACGGATAGCCGATCGCGATGCGGACGAGGAAACGGTCGAGCTGCGCCTCCGGCAGCGGGTACGTCCCCTCGTATTCGACCGGGTTCTGCGTTGCGAGGACGAGAAATGGGGACTCGAGCTGCCGCGTGACGTTCTCGAGCGTCACCTGCCGCTCTTCCATCCCCTCGAGCAAGGCGGCCTGCGTCTTGCCCGGCGCGCGGTTGATCTCGTCGGCGAGCAGGATGTTCGTGAAGATCGGCCCGCGCTCGAACGTGAAGCTGCCGCTGGAGCGGTCGTAAATCGAGGCCCCGGTGATGTCGCTCGGGATCAGGTCGGGGGTGAACTGGATCCGGGCGAAGTCCATCGCGCACACTTGCGCGAAGGAGCGGGCGAGCAGGGTCTTGCCCAGCCCTGGGAGATCCTCGATCAGCACGTGGCCGTCGGCGAGCAGAGCAAACAACACCAGCTCCACCGCTTCTCGCTTGCCGATGATCGCCTGCTCGACGGCGTCGACCACCGCCGTCGCCAGCTCCTGGACGGCGACGCCTGCCTTCGCCTCGTCGGTCACAGCTGCTCCAACCGCTCGATCGCAGTTCGCAAGTCGTCGCCGGCGAGACCCCGGCCGGCGCGGTAGGCGGCCGACGGACGGTCAGGACGGACGATCTCCCACAGCACGTCGCCGAGCAGCTCCTGCGCGCGCCGCGGCGCGCGCGCCATGTCGACGCCGCGGCGGCCGAGGCGCGCGGCGACGATCGGGACGAGCAGCGGTCGGAGCGACCGGTCGACGCCGAACTCCGATTGCTCGCTCGCCCGCAGGTCGGCCGCGATCTGGCGCAGCCGCAACGGCATCTCGTGGTCCCCCGTACGCGGCGGTGGCTGTTGCCTCCGCGGCGGTCGGAGCTCCAGCGCGGTCACGGCGGCGAGCGCCGTGGCGAGCGCCAGGGCGGAGCCGAGCGCGACCTTGCTGCCCTGCCCGAAGACGAGACCCAAGGCGGTCGTCGCGACACAACCGGTGATGACGACGAGCAGCGGGCGGCGGGCTGTCACCGCGGTGCCAACTCCGCCTCGACCCGCCGCACCGACGCGATCGCGCGCCGGCGGTCGTCCTCGTCCATCGGGTGGTCGCTGAACCGGGCGATCTCCAAGAGGCCGGTGAGGTCGGACGCGGCTGCAGCGCTCGCGCCAAGCACTCGGAGGACCCGGGCCGTGAACTCGGTCGGGGTCTCGTCGGGCGCTCGCGGGAGCTCGATCTCGCCGAACGACTCCTCCATGCGCGCGTAGGCGAGCTGGACGGCAAGCCGCGGGTCTCGCTCGGACTCCAGGTCTGCGAGCGACCGCCTGAGGTCGGAGCCGACCCGCGCCGCCGTATCGGGAACAACCGCCCGACGTTCGCGGCGAGCGCGCCGACGACGGACGAAGACCGCCGCCGGCGCGAGCAGGAGCAGCGCGGCCGCCGAGCCGACGACGAGCCACGTCAGCGCGATGGAGGTCGGGTGCCCCGCCGGCGCGGAACTGCTCGCGGGGCCGCTCGGCGCCGCGTTCCCGGACGTGGCGCCGGGCGGCGTCGCCTCCGTGGGAACGAGGAACGGCAGGGCGAGGAGCAGGAACAAGCCGATCGCACCACCGACGATCGCAACGGCTTTCCCGGCCGCCGACAGCGACGCCCCGGTCTCCTCGAGATCTTTCGCACCGAGCCGTCGCCGCCGTCGCCGGCGCGTTTCCACCGAGGGCGTTCCCATCCAGACGAGGAGCAGCGACCCGATGACGAGCGCGCCCGCGGCGGCGGCGACCGCATTGACGACGCCCACCGGGACGTCCTGCCGGCCGCCGGCGTGCCAGGGTGAGCCGCCGCTGGCGAGCGCCACGAGTGACACCAGCAGGAGCCCCATCGCGGTGGCGGCGATCGCTCGCACGTCGCTCAGAGGTTTGACTGGCACGGCTAGATCATCTTCGATTCGCTCGGGCACGTGAGACGCGCTTCCCCAGCTCCGCTTGAGCCGGCGTTCTACGATCGGTTGCGTGGAGTTCGTTCCGCCCGACTTCGACGTCCCGCTGGGTCTCGAGACGTCCGAGTTCGTCCTCGAGCCCCTCGGGCCCGAGCACAACGAGTCGGACTACGACGCCTGGACGTCGTCGATGGAGCACATCGCGGCGACGCCCGGGTATCCCGACGGCTCCTGGCCGCGAGAGATGACGCAGGACGAGAACCGCACGGACCTGCAGCGCCACGCAGACGACTTCCGCACCCGGAAGGGGTTCACGTACACGGTGCTCGATCCGGCCAGCCGCGACGTGATCGGGTGCGTCTACATCTACCCGCTGCGCGACAGCGACTCCGACGCCTGCGCGCTCTCGTGGGTGCGGGAGAGCCGCGCGCACCTGGATACCCCCCTTTGGCGCGCCGTCAGTGAGTGGCTCGAATCGGACTGGCCATTCGCCAGCGTGGAGTACGCGCCGCGCGCGTAGGCGCCCCGGAGCTCGCGGGTGTTCTGTTGTCGGGGTCGTCCGATCATCCCGACGGGGTGAGGCATCGCGGCGCCCTATGGTCTAGCCTCGCGAAACTCGCGAAGGGAGCTGCGCATGGCTTGGTTCTGGTGGTTTTTCGGCGTACTCATCCTCATCCTCTGGGTCTTCACGATCATCGACATCGTTCGGCGCCGTCACTCGCGCTCGAGCGGTCAGACCGCGGCGTGGATCCTCGTGGTCTTGATCCTTCCGGTCGTCGGCACGATCATCTATTTCCTGGTCAACGGGGCCTCGGGGCAGAGTGCGCCCAGGGACGGCGTGGACCACGTCGGGGGTCGGCGCTACTGAGTGTCGGACGCGCAAGGGGTGCGCGGCATCCCGCGGCTATGCGTTAGCCGACCACGCACGTTCCAGCGTCGTCGGCAGCAGGGTCGGCCGCCTCGATGCCGTCGGCTTCAGCGACGTCGCTCCAGTCCGTGTGCTGCTTGGCGAGTTCGTCAACGGCATAAATCGCGTCACCGCCGAATCGGTTCCGCGTCGCGAAGATCGCCACGTCACCCTCGTCCTCGTACCCGGTACCGTCGAGCTCGACCGCGATGAACCAGACGCCGGGTACGGCTGCCGACTCGACCATCTGCCCGTTGCGGACGCGCCCCTGCTCGAGCGTGACCTTGTTGCCGAGCGGCGTCATCACGTCGCTCGTCGCGGGCTCGCAGCTCGAGGCCTCCGGTGCCGCTTCTGTCGTATCCGCCGTCTCGTCATCGCCCTCGCCGCCGCAGGCCGCGAGGAGCACGACGCTGAGCAGGAGGGCGAGCCGCAGCGACACCGTCGCGGACCCTATGACCGACAGTGGATGCAGTCAAGACAGCGCAGGGCCGCGTGTGCGTTCGCTTTTCGTCGGCGTCAATCTCTCGGGCCGAGCTCGCCGGCGCGCCTCTCAGCGTTGCCCGCCCCCAGCCTGATGGCGACGCGCGCCACGGATAAGGTCGAGTCCTGCGATTCCTTACGGCGACCGGCGGCTACAAACGGATGTAATGCAAGTCGTGACTAGCACGCAAGAGAAATCGCAATAGCCCTCCGCAGGCGTCGCAGCCCGTGGTCAGTGATTCGCGGCGGAGCGCAGTCGGGAATCCGCTGCCGTGTCCTCCGGGTTCGGAAGCGCGCTCGCGACGACCCAGGCCGCGGCTGAGGCGAGGATCGCGATCGGGGCGACGTCCGCCGCGGACGATCCGACGAGCAGGGTTGCGAGAAGCACGGCCGTGAACGGCCAGCGCGCCACGGCGGCGGTGCCGGCGGCCATCCCTGCTGCAACGGCGGGCGTGAGCTCGAGGCCGGGGAGGAGATCGGCGCCGAGTACGCCCAGCATCACGCCGATCGCGAGCGCCGGGAAGATCGGCCCGCCGCGGAATCCCGCCCCAAGCGACAGCGCATAGGCGAGCCCTTTCGCCACCACGAGCAGAGCGAGCACGCCGGCCGAGCCCTCCGCGATTACCGCCGGCAGCTCCAGCTGACCCGAGAACAGGACGAGGTCGACGGGCCGGTCACCCAGCGCACGGAAGCCGACGGCGATCGCGCCGACCGCGAGGCCGGCGGCGACGAGCATTGCCTCCGGCCGCGCGGAGCCGCGCGTCGCGACGGCATGTGCGCCACGGCGCAGGGCGACCACCACGAACGCGACGACGACGGAGAGGAGCAGGCACCACGCGAGGTCCGCGATCCTCGTGGTCTCGTACGCCGGGAGGGCTGGAAGCGAAAGCGAGACCTGGTGAAAGCCAGGCCAGTCGCCGACGCCGGTGAAGACCAGCGAAGCAGTGCCGGCCGCCACGAAGCCGGGCAGCAGGGCTCGTCCGAGCACAGCGGACGGGATCGTCCCGCCCGCTGCCGCCACCTCGTAGAGGAGCAATCCGGTGACCAGCGGGTTGCCGAAGAGCACCGCGAGCGCCGCGAACGCTCCGGCGAGCGTCAGCAGCTGGGCTCCCGATGGCTCCAAGGGCAGGAGTCGGACGGCGAACGCCCCGAGGCCGGCACCGAGCGCGATCAGCGGCGCCTCCGGGCCGAGGACGAGCCCGAGGCTCAGCGTCGCAAGCCCCGCCAGCAGAATGCTCGGGAGCTCGAACGGACGCACCGTCCCTACGCCCAGGCCCTCGAGCGGCGAGTGCCCTCCGTGGCCGGGGAGCCGCATCGCGGCTGCGACGAGAACGCCGGCCAGACCAGGCACCAGGACCACGTACCACCAGGGCGGCTCGCTCCAGTCGAGCCGGTCCGGGACGACGTCCCAGACGACGTGGGTGGCGTCATGCAGAACTGTTTGGAAGAGCACGGCTGCGAACGCCACCGGGAGGCCGAGCAGCGCCGCGAAGACGAGCGTCCGCAGGTAGCCGAGGGCGAGCGCGTCCACCCGAGGACCCTACTCCGGCCGGGGGATGCTCCAGCCTGCCGCCGCGCACGATGGAGGGTGCGCGCCCGCCGTACGCCGCAGTGCGGAGAGGGGGAGTGACTCCGCGTCGCCCAAGCCGCAGTGCACCGAAGCTCGGGTCGACGGGCGCGCTCGAGCAGTATTCCACGTTGGAAACAAAATGCAGAGCGAACGGGAGATAGAGAGCGGCCCTGGCGCTCCCCCTGAAGAGATCAGCCAGGACCGCACCTACCTTGTCGGCAAAATCAGGGCCGTTCTGAACTCCTCCGCCTAGGAGTCTTCGGTGGGCTCGGTCGCGGCCAGGAACGTCACCGCCGCTGCCTCGCCCGCCGCGAAGCTCTTCTCCGCGAGCCAGCCACCGTCGACGGTGAGCGCGACCCCGTTCACATAGCCGGACTGGTCGCTCGCGAGGTAGAGCGCGGCGTCGGCCACGTCACCGGCGGTCCCGACACGACCCTGCGGCACGACCGTCTCCAACCCCTCCTCGAAGGCAGCCTCGGCGAAGTACTGCTCGGTCAGCGGCGTCCGGACGAGACCGGGGCAGATGGCGTTGACGCGGATCCCGGCCGGACCAAGGTCGCGGGCCAGGCTCTTCGTCAGCCCGACGACACCGTGCTTCGACGCCGTGTACGCAGGGCGTCTCGCGAGCCCGATCAGGCCCCCGACCGAGGCGATGTTCACGATCGCGCCGCGCCCGCTCTCGCGCATGTGCCGCGCCGCCGCCTGGCAGCAGTAGAACGTCCCGCTCAGATTGACGGCGATGACGTTGTCCCACTCGTCGGTTGCCATCGTGTAGACGTCGCCGATCTCCCGGATGCCGGCGGCGTTCACGAGCACGTCGAGGCGGCCCGCCTCCGTCACGACCCGCTCGACCGCCCGCTCGACCTCGGCCGGCGAGCGGACATCGCACTGGACGGCCACCTCACCCGCGCGGTCGAGGCCGGTCACGCGTGCGCCTTCGCGGGCGAAGCGCTCGGCGATCTCACGCCCGATCCCGCTCGCAGCACCCGTGACCAGCGCAACCCGGTTCTCCAGCATCTGTCCCATCGCCGAAGTACGTTAACCCCATGAGCGCGTGGGCGATCGCCGGGCCGCGGCACGCGGGGATCACCGTCTCCGACCTCGACCGCTCGCTCGGGTTCTACCGCGACCTGCTCGGGCTCGAGTTGCTCTGGCGCCGGCTCTACGAGGAGCCCGAGATCACCCGGATCGTCGGGGTGCCCGAGGCGACGGGCCTCGAGATCGCCATGCTCCGCGTCCCGGGGAGCGAGCTGGAAGTGGAGCTGATCGAGTACCGGGGCTGCGAGCGGCACTCAGGCAGCTCCCGGCCCTGCGACTACGGCACCGGGCATTTCTGCGTGTTCGTCACGGGCATCGAGGCGCTGTACGAGGAGCTTCGCGCACGTGGCGTCTCGTTCCGCTCGGACGGGCCGGTGGAGATGACTGCGGGTGCGAACGCAGGCGGCAAGAGCCTGTACGCCCTCGACCCGGACGGCTACGTCTTCGAACTCCACCAGCGGGCGACTCGATGAGCGTCGAGGCGACGGATGCGACGCGGCGGCCCGCCGACCGGCCGCCGCTCCTCGAGCAGTACCGGTTGATGGCGCTGATCCGCCGCTTCGAGGACCGCGCCGCGGAGCTGTTCCGGGAGGGCGTCATCTTCGGCACCGCGCACAGCTGCGTCGGCCAGGAGGCGATCGCGGTCGGCGCCGCGGGCGTCATGCGCGACACCGACTACCTCGTCGGGCATCACCGCTCGCACGGCCACCTGATCGCCGCCGGGGCCGACCTCCGCCGGATGATGGCCGAGATGTTCGGGAAGCGGACCGGCTACTGCCGTGGCCTCGGCGGCTCGATGCACATCGCCGACCTCTCGCTGGACATCCTGGGCTGCAACGGAATCGTCGGCGCCGGGATCCCGCATGCCTGTGGTGCCGCGTTGAGCGCGAAGCTGCGTGGCACCGAGCAGGCCGCCGTCGCCTTCTTCGGCGACGGCGCCGCCGGCCAGGGCGCAGCGCATGAGGGGATGAACCTGGCCGCGACCTGGTCGCTTCCCGTCGTGTTCATCTGCGAGAACAACCAGTACGCGCTTTCGGCCGACTGGCGCGCGCAGCGTGCGGTCGAGGATCTCGCCGACCGCGCCGCCGGCTACGGGATGCCCGGCCGAATCGTGGACGGGAACGACGTGCTCGCCGTCGAGGACGCGGTCGCGGAAGCGCTGGCGCGCGCGCGGGAAGGCGGCGGTCCGACCTTCCTGGAGATGAAGACGTTCCGGAGGATGCAGCACTCGATGCGGGCGAACCTGCCCGACGTCCGCGACCCGGCGCTCGTCGAGGAGTGGGAGGCGAAGGATCCACTGCCGCGGTTCGAGCGGCAGCTCAGAGACCTGGGGGAGCTCGACGACGGCCGTGTCACCGCCGTCCTCAGCGAGGTCGAGCACGATGTCGAGCTCGCAATCGAGATCGCGCTCGCCGACGAGGACGCGAGCAGCGACGACCTGCTGCCGGCCGTGTTCGGCCCGCAGCGGAGCTATCCGGCGCCGGCCGCGGAGCCCGAGCGGGCGCTCGGCTTCGTCGCCGCGGTGCGGGAGGCGCTCGAGCTCGAGCTCGACGCCGACCCGAGCGTGATCGTGATCGGTGAGGACATCGGCAGGGTGGGCGGGCTCTTCCGCGCCACGGAAGGTCTCTACGAGCGCTTCGGCCCGGAGCGGATCCGCGACACCCCGCTGACCGAGAGCGGTTTCGTCGGCTGCGGGATCGGCGCCGCCCTGACCGGGCTGCGGCCGGTCGTCGAGCTGCAGTTCTCGGACTTCGCCGGCGTCGCGTTCGACCAGATCATGAACCAGGCCGCCAAGCTCAGGTTCATGATGGGCGGGACGCCGAGCATCCCGCTCGTGATCCGGATGGTCTCGGGCGGCGGCGTGCGGCTCGGGGCGCAGCACTCGCAGAGCCTGGAGGCCCTCTTCGCGCACATTCCCGGCCTCGTGGTCGCGATGCCCTCGACGCCCTACGACGCGAAGGGGCTGCTCTCGGCGGCGATCCGCGGGGACAATCCCGTCATCTTCCTGGAGCAGAAGCTCCTCTTCTTCGGCGAGCCCGCGCCCGTGCCGACCGAGCGCTACGGGATCGAGCTCGGCGTCGGACGGGTCGCCCGCGAGGGAACAGACGTCACCGTCGTCGCCCTGGGCGCGCTCGTGCCCCATGCACTCCGTGCGGCGCACGAGCTCGAGACGGATGGCATCAGCGTGGAGGTCGTCGATCCCCGGACACTCGTCCCGCTCGACACAGCCCTGATCGCAGCGTCCGTGGCGAAGACGCACCGGCTCGTCGTCGCGCACGAGGCGGTCCAGTTCTGCGGCTTCGGCTCCGAGATCGCGGCGCACGCGGCCGAGCACTGCTTCTGGGACCTCGACGCGCCGATAGCCCGCGTCGGAGCCGCGTCGCACCCGATCCCGTACCAGAAGGACCTCGAGCTGGCGACGCTGCCCGGTCCGGCCGAGATCGTCGCGGCCGTGCGCTCGCTCGCTGCGGGCTGAGCTCTCGGCCTCGCGCTGCGCTCAGGTCACGCGGTCGTAGCGCCCGAGCACGCTGACGCCCGCCGAGGCTGCACGGTCGAACGGAATCGCGCTGAGCCCGCTCGACGCGTCGTACTGCGCCCTGATGAGGGGAGGCAGCGGGGTCGAGGCGGAACCGGTGCCGCCGCCGATCACGTTGCCGTCGGCGTCGAAGATGACGGCCGAGATCTTCGGGCTGGAGAACTGCAGCAGCGGCTCGTCGTTCAGCGCCTGAAACATGACCGCGGCGACCCACCCGGGGTCGTACCGCGCCGCCAGGATCCGATAGTCCGTCAGCTCCGGCACCTTGAGCCGCTTCGGCTCCTGCGCGCCGATGCGCACGATCGTCTCCAGCTTCGAGACCGGAATTCCCTCCGGGATCGTGACCGAGCCGCCGAGGAAGTGCTGCGCCTTCGCGCCCACGGTGGTCACCTTCGTCAGGTCCGTCTCGAGCACCGTGTTGGTCGGATCGAGGAAGTTCACGTGCACCGTCACGTTGAGCGCGTCGTTCTCGGGGGACACGTTGGCCAGAACGATCCCGTAGCTCACCTCGCGGCGGCCGGACTTGACGCGCTGGGAAAAGCCTTCCTTCTCGACTTCAACGCGCGCGGGCTCGGTGGGTGCCCCGGCGACGGTGATCGTGCGCGAGACGCTGCCGGCGCGGGCGCAGGAGGCGTTGACCGTTGCGGCGCCCAGCTTGACATTGAGGGGCACGCGCCACGTCCATGTGGCCTTGCCGCGGCGTGCCGTCGTCCTCGCCAGGCCCTGCCGCTGTCCGTCGGCGTACACGACTCGACCGGTGCAGCGCACGCCGGTCGGCTTCGCGACGACCGTCAGCTTCGCGTTCTGGCCGCGGAAGGTCTTCTGGGGGAGGAAGGCGATGCGCAGGGAGGAGCCGGCGTCGAGCGCGGTCGCCCCGGCAGGGACGGCACACAGCGCTGCGAGCGAGGCCAGGAGCGCGGTGCGGACGAAGCGAGCGGACACAGGGAACCTCCATCGAGTTGGGAAAGCCGCCGTGCCGCTCCGGCACTCCCATCTTCGACCTGGGTCGTGCGAACTGAATCCCTCGAATGTGCGATTCGTGCTGGGAAGGTGGAGCGCCTCGTCGAGCGAGGCGCTCCACCGTCACCGTGGTCAGCCGACCGTCGCGGTCGTCTTCATCCACGGATGGATCAGGCACATGAAGCGGTGCGTGCCCGCGGCCAGAGGCCCTGTCTCGAGCTCGCCGCGGGGTGCGATGCCGGTCGTGCCGAAGATGCCCGGGATCGCGCACTCCGGGACGGGCGTCAGACCCAGGATCTCGTTCAGCTCGGCGACGCAGCCGCCACCGAAGGCCGCCACTTCCGTGAGCGTGTGGAACTCGCCGCCTCGGTTGTACGCCTCGAGCCGACCGCCGGCCGACAGCTTCAGCCGCTCGGGCGAGAAGCGCCAGGCCGGAGCGCGGCCCTGGGACTCGAGTTGCTCGATGAACTCCGAGAACGTGACGCCACCGTCCTTGACACACGTTCCCGGGCCGATGACGGCATTGAACGACGCTGCCTCGCAGTCGTCGAGAACCTGCACGTTCCGCGTCTGTGGCCCCGCGGCCACGGCGACTCCGGCCAGCAGTGCCGCGAGGGCCGAGGTGGCGGCGAAGGCGATCGTGCGAGATCTGCGCATGCTCCCTCCTTTCCGTCTTCCCCCCGTTCTCGGGACTACGTCGGCGCGGACGCACCGGTTTCCGGTAGACCGCGGACGGCAGATCGGGGATGCCGGCGCCGCAGTGGCGGGCATCGACTCGGCTGTTGCGGGAGCCGAGGATGTGGCTGGATGGAAGAGCTTGCGGCGCTCACCACGACTGCGGATCCGGCTGCCTTCATGTTGCCGCCGGTTTCCGATCTCCAGCGCGACGACGAGTTCGTCGAGCAGGAGCACCGCGTGGCCGCCGCCGAGGCGGCGCTGGCCGCCTCACGGTGGGACGACGTGATCGAGATCCTCTTGGGATGCCCGATCGCACCGGGGCATCTCCCCGACCTCGCCCTGCGCTCCCTGCTCGCCGAGGCGTGGGCGCGCATGTACCGAGGCGAGCTCGACCGGGCGCTCGAGCTGCTGCAGACCGCGAAGCGAGTGGCGCACCGCCCCGGATTCAACGACATCGATCGCGCCGAGGTGCTCTTTCGCATCGGCTGCGTCCGGCTGGAGCGCTCCGCAGTCTCGCGGGCCGTCAACGATCTGACGCTCGCGCTCGAGCTGTGCGAGCGGTCGGGACGACCGTGTGACCGGTTGCGCGCGGAGATCCTCGAGTGGCGCTCCCAGTGCTACGAGTGGCAGCGTGACTTCGCAGCCGCGCGGAGCGACGTCGAGCATGCGCTCGAGCTGGCCGACGCGATGGGCGATCGCCACACGGCGGCGCACGTCAATTTCCGCGCTTCGGTGATCGCCGAGCGGAACGGCCAGTGGCTGCTCGCGCGCTTCTACGCCGAGAACGCCAAGGATCTCTACGGCGAGTGCGGCGACGAGGCGAACGTCGGCCGGCTCCTGTCCGCACTCGGAGGGCTCGACTTCCGTCTCGGCAAGCCCGACGAGGCCGTCGCGAACCTGAAGCACGCCGTCGCGATCGCGCTCGAGACGGGGAGCGAGGTCGATGCGGCTGCGGCCGTGGCCTTCCTGGCGGAGGTTCACCTCAGCTCGGGCGAGCCCGTTCTGGCCGAGCCTCACGCGCGCCACGCGCTCGAGCTCCTCGGCGCGCGTGCCGACGCGTCCGACGAGATCGGCAAGGTGCAGGTCGTGCTCGGACGCTCTCTGCTCGAGCAGGGGCGGCTCGACGAGGCCGCCTCTTGGTTCGCGGCCGCCGAGACCTCGTCTGTCGAGCTCGGGTCGACGCGCCTGCGCGCGGCCGCCTGGCTCGCGCGCGGCGATCTCGCCGCGGCTCGCGGCGACGTGGCGAGGGCCGCCGCGCTCTTCCGCCGGGCGGCCGAGGTGCTGCAGGACTCGAGCTTCTAGGCGCCGGCGTAGCCGGGCCGAGCAGCTACGACGCGCAGGCCTCCGGCGAGTCGCCTTCGCAGCAACCGACCTTGAAGCGGCAGCGTGGGCACTGCCATGTCTGGTGGCGCCACTCCATCGGCGCCGCGCAGCGGAGACAGCGCTCCACGTGCTCAGCGTTGAGGGTCGAGGTCACACCTAGAAAGGTAGAAGCGGGATCGGACGCTTCCCCACACGCAACGGGCGCCCCATACGAGGCGCCCGGTCGCGTGTTAGAGAAGCCAGATCAGCAGGATGATGATGACGATCAGGGTGAGAAGTCCGCCGCCGATGTACATGCGTTCCTCCTGTTTTGTTTGCTTACCGGGAGACAACGGCGCAACGCAGAAACTGGATACGGCGGTCGCTAGGATGGCCGTTCGCGGCGACGTGGCCGAGTGGTTAGGCAGAGGCCTGCAAAGCCTCGTACAGCGGTTCGAATCCGCTCGTCGCCTCTTCTTGGGTCGTTCTACGTTCGGTTCTTGAGCGCGAGCCCGCGTCGCCGGTAACGATGGCTTCGTCGTGACGGACACCGAGCCCCAGCTCCAACAGGACGAGCATCGCGTGACGCCGCTCGAGTTGTTCTTCGACCTGGCGCTGGTGTTCGCGTTCACGCAGGTCACGCACACGCTCGTCGAGGATCCGACGTGGGGAGGGGTTCTCCGGGGGATGCTCGTGCTCGCCGCGCTCTGGTGGGCGTGGGCGGGCTATTCGTGGCTCTCGAGCACGATCGACGTCGACGAGGGCGGAGTCCGCCTGACGATGCTCGCGTCGATGACGGCGATGCTCGCCGCAGCGCTGGCAGTCCCCGGCGCGTTCGCGGACGACGCCCTGGTGTTCGCGCTCGCGTATCTCCTCGTGCGCGTCCTGCACCTCGTCCTCTACGCGATCGCCGGACGAAACGACCGCGATCTTCTCGGCGCGGTGCTGAAGATCGTCCCCACGGAGCTCCTCGGAGCCGCGCTGCTCGTGCCGGCCGCCTTCGTCGACGGTGACGCGCGCATCGCGATCTGGGTCGTGGCGCTCACGATCGACTACTTCGGGCCGATCGTCGTCGGTGTCGGCACTGGTTGGCGCATCGCGCCGCACCATTTCGCGGAGCGCCACGGGTTGATCGTCCTGATCGCGCTGGGGGAGTCGATCGTCGCCATCGGCGTCGGCGCGGGCCTCGAGCTGACCCCGAAGGTGATGGCAACGGCGGCGCTTGGCGTGGTGGTCGTGTCCGCGCTGTGGTGGCTGTACTTCGACGTGGCGGAGATCTTCGCCCGGAGGCGGCTCGTCCAGGCGGGCCGCGGGGAGCAGGCCCGGCTCGCTCTCGTCGCCTACAGCTATCTCCATCTGCCCTTGGTCGCCGGCATCGTCCTCTTCGCGTTCGGCCTGGAGACCACCCTGCACCACGTCGGCGACAGGCTCGACACCGTGTCCGCCGTGGCCCTGTGCGGCGGCGCTGCGCTGTACCTCATCGGCCATGTCTGCTTCCTCGTGCGGACGACCGGCCGTGTCTTCCGGCGGCGGACGATCGGAGCCGTCGTCCTGCTCGCGCTCATCCCGGTCGCGCTGGTGGTCCCGGCGGCCGTGGCGCTCGCCCTCGTGAGCGTCGTCTGCACGGGGGTGGTCGCCTACGAGGCGATCCGACATCGTGTGGACCGGCTCGTGGTCCGTCACCCAGAGCTGACGGAGTAGGCATCCGCCTGCCGGCGCCCGGACCGTCGCTTGCTGCCTTCCCGCGATTTGGAGCCATTCGGCGCGATGCCACGTCGAAGAGGTGCGCGCAGCGAAGGTGGCGACCACGCCCGACGAGCCACAGAATCCCTAACCGCTCAGGTCGCGAGCGCGGCGATCGTGATCGAGACGGGCCGGGCGCTGGGGCGCCCGAGGCCGTCGAGCGCCCAGATGGAGAGGCATTGGCGGCTCGAGCGGGGTGGAACGCGCTGGAGGATCTCTGCCACCTCGCCGCGGGCGGCGGGCCAGCGGTAGCGGCTCGCGCCGGCGTCGAATGCGGCGGGGCATGGGCCGTTCGCCCAGATGGGCACGAGGCTCTCGGCCTCTGGGCGGGAGCCGAGGAAGGCGGGGATGGGCGGCGCCGCGGGACGGCGGAGCGACACGCGCAGGACGCCGCGGTCGCGGTCGATCGTCGACGAGACGTAGCCCGCCGGTCCCATCGGCCGGTAGAGGTCGCAATTCGGGTCTGCGCGCGGCTCGCGAACGGCGCCGCCGTAGACGGCGACGGCGCCCTTGATGTCGTCGTGCTCGAGCAGTCGACAACGCCATTCCCAATGCTCGGCGCGCTCGCATTTGCTCGGCCCGAGATGGTTGCCGCTCGGGTTCATCGCGGCGCAACCACGGTCTTCGTGCCCCAGGCCGAGGACGTGCCCGAGCTCGTGGGCGAGCGCGCCGGCCGCCCACTGGGCATTACAGGTCAGAGTCGCGGGGCCCGCCCGCCAGATGCGAACGGTGGCTGATGCTCCGTACCCGAGCGTCGCGTGCGCTTGCGCGCAGGAACGGCTTCCCGTCGAGCGGATGACGAGCTTCGCGCGATCCGGAGAAACCGCCACGAAGCGGACGCCGGCGCCGCTCGTGTTCCAGGCCTCCACGGCCTGGGCGACCGCCCACGCCTGGTCCGGGGCGGCGTTGTAGTACGAGACGATGCCTCCGGGCCACGCCTGGCCCTCGACGCGGTACCCCGCAGCACCCGGTACGAAGGCGGCCGGGGCGAGCACGAACACGAGCGTTGCGAGCAGGCGCCACCGCATGCCTCTGTCGTCGGCATCCGGCCCCTGGGCGCGATCCCCCGATCGCGGGTCGTCAGCTCGCCGCGGCGGTCTCCCGCTCGCGCTTGCGCTTCGACGCCTGCGACTGGCGCTTCGACGCGGACACCTCGACCTTGCGCAGCCGGATCGACTTCGGGGTCACCTCGACGCACTCGTCCTCGCGGATGAACTCGAGCGCCTGCTCGAGAGAGAGCGGACGCGGCGGGATCAACCGGACGAGCTCGTCGGCGTTCGCGGAGCGCATGTTCGTCAGCTTCTTCTCCTTGGTCGCGTTCACGTCCATGTCCTCGGAGCGGGCGTTCTCGCCGACGATCATGCCCTCGTAGACCTCGACCCCCGGGCCGGTGAAGAGCGTTCCGCGCTCCTGCAGGTTGGCCAGCGCGAACCCGGTCGTCGGGCCGCGGCGGTCGGCCACGAGGCTGCCGCTCGGCCGCGTGCGCAGCTCCCCGTGCCACGGCTCCCAGCGGTCGAAGACGTGGTGCAGGATGCCGGCGCCGCGGGTCTCGGTCAGGAACTCCGTCCGGAAGCCGATCAGGCCGCGCGCCGGAACGAGGTACTCCATGCGCGCCCAGCCGGTGCCGTGGTTGACCATCTGCTGCATCCGGCCCTTGCGCAGCGCCAGCAGCTGCGTGACGACGCCGATGTAATCCTCGGGAACGTCGATCGCCACGCGCTCCACCGGCTCGTGGCGCTTGCCGTCGACCGTCTTCGTCAGGACCTCGGGCTTGCCCACGGTGAGCTCGAAGCCCTCGCGCCGCATCAGCTCGACGAGCACCGCCAGCTGGAGCTCGCCGCGGCCCTGCACCTCCCAGACCTCCGGGCGCGGCGTGGGGAGGACGCGCAGCGAGACGTTGCCGACGAGCTCCTGCTCGAGCCGGGTCCGGACCATGCTCGCCGTCAGCTTGTCGCCCTCGAGCCCCGCGAGCGGGGAGGTGTTGATCCCGAGCGTCATCGAGAGCGACGGCTCGTCGACGGTCGAGACGGGGAGTGGGCGAGGATCCTCCGGGTCGGCGATCGTCTCGCCGATCGTCACCTCGGGCAGGCCCGCAAGCGCGACGATCTCACCCGGCCCGGCCTCCTCGGCGGGGACGCGCTCGAGCGCCTCGGTGATGAAGAGCTCGGTCGCGCGCGCGTTCTCGATCGTCCCGTCCGCCCGGCACCACGCGATCTGCTGACCCTTGCGTAGCGTCCCGTGGCGCACGCGGCAGAGTGCGAGGCGGCCGACGTAGGGGGACGCGTCGAGGTTGGTGACGAGTGCCTGGAGCGGATGCTCCGGGTCGTACGAGGGCGGAGGGACCGTCTCGAGCAACACCTCGAAGAGTGGCGTCAGATCGGCCGCGAGGTCGTCGGCGGCGAGTCCGGCGCGTCCCTCCCGCGCGTTGCAGTAGACGATCGGGAACTCGATCTGCGTCTCGTCCGCATCGAGGTCGAGGAAGAGCTCGTACACCTCGTTCACGACCTCGTCGGCGCGCGCATCGGGGCGGTCGACCTTGTTCACGACGAGGACGACCGGGAGCCGCGCCTCGAGCGCCTTGCGCAGCACGAAGCGCGTCTGCGGCAGTGGGCCCTCGCTCGCGTCGACGAGCAGGAGCACGCCGTCGACCATGGTCAGGCCGCGCTCCACCTCGCCGCCGAAGTCGGCATGGCCGGGCGTGTCGATGATGTTGATCTTCGTGTCGCCGCGCTGCACCGCCGTGTTCTTGGCGAGGATCGTGATCCCCTTCTCGCGCTCGAGGTCCATCGAGTCCATGACGCGATCGGCCACGTCCTGATTGGCCCGGAAGGAGCCGGACTGCCAGAGCATCGCGTCGACGAGCGTCGTCTTGCCGTGATCGACGTGGGCGACGATCGCGACGTTGCGCAGATCGTCCCGGCGGGCTGGATAGTCGCGGCGCGGCACCCGCGGAGGGTAGCTACGCCACCGGGGAGCCGTCCTCCACGTCCGCGGCGGGTCGTACGACGACCGGGCCGGTGGCGTGGGAGTAGACGGCGAGGACGATCGCATCGTCCTGCCCGAGCGCGCAGACGACCTGCGTCCCGACGAGTAGCTGCGCTTCGTCGACGCGGACAGGCAGCGGTGCCCGTGCCTCGCCGCGCGGACCGAGGTGGAGGGTGAGTAACGTCGAGGGCCCGCGTGCACCGGGGAGGTCCTCCACAGCGACGACGCGCCCGACCACGAGGTCGAGCTCCTGCAGGATCTGCGCCGGTTCCGGGGAGGCCACGCTAGCCCGCCGCCAGCACGATCAGCGCGATCAGGCCAGCCCCGATCAGGAACAGGCTGACCGCCGCGGCGAGCGCGGCCAGGCCGAGAAACCCGGGCGTGAAGATCTTCAGCGGCAGGGCGATGCCTACGAGATCGCGACCGGAGCCGACGACCCCACGGAGCCGCCACAGGAGCCCCGGTGCGCGGCGAATGCCGGCGCCGCGAGTGGCTCCGGCGATTCGCGTCAGCTCGGCGAGCTGCTCCGACCCCTCGCCCGGCATGCGGCGCACACGCGCGGGCAGCTGCAGCACTTGCCGCAGCCCAGCCGCGAAGAAGAGCAGTACGGCCGGCGCCGCGAGCAGGACGAGCGTCACGAAGACGTCGGCGGCTTCGAGGCCGTCGCGGGCGAGAGCGGCCGCGACCGCGGCGACGCCGAAGACGGCTGCGATCGCAAGTCCCTGCAGCGAGCGGACGACACCTCGAAAGAAGGAGGCCAGGCTCTCGAGCCCGCTTTTCGGAATCTCCACTCGCTGCATCGTCCTTGACGTTAACGTGCTGCCCATGGATTCGCGTCTCGCCTTCGCGGTCGAGCTCGAGCAACGCGACGCAACCCTGGCCGAGAGAGTCGACGACCTGGCAGCGACCTCGGCCGAGGTCGATCGGATTCGGGCGCGCACGGCCGAGATCGATGCGCGCCTCGCGGTCGTTCCCGCCGAGGCGGCCCATCTCGACGATGCCGACGCAGAGGCCGCAGGCGCGCTCGAGGACGCGAAGGCCGCTTTGGCCGAGGCGGAGGCTGCGCTCGAGCAAGCGCGCAGCGACGATGCGCGCGAGGCGGCGAGGCGACACGTCGCGACGGCGTCCGCCGACGTGCGCGCCGCCGAGCAGCGTCAGGAGAGGCTGGTCGCGAGGCGGGCCGCCCTGGAGGCGGAAGTCGACCAGCTCGAAACGGAGATCGTCGAGCTTCAGCGCAGCGCCTCTGAAGTGACCGCGCGCCTGGAGCGCTGCGCGCGCTTGTCCTCCGTCGAAACGCCGGAGCCGGGGCTCTCGGGGCTCGCCGAGTGGGGCGCGCGGGCGCACGCAGCCCTCGTCGTCGCGCGCGCTGGCCTGGAGGCAGAGCGCGAGCGGATCGTCCGCGAGGCGAACGAGCTCGCCTCGTCTGTGCTCGGCGAGCCGCTGTACACGGCGCGCGTCGCTCAGGTCCGGAAGCGGTTGGAGGAGGCGCTGGCCCAGGGCTAGGCGACGTGCTGCTGCTTCACGTCGCGGACAGCCGTCGGCGCCAGGCCTCGCCGGCGGCGCGGCCCTCCGGCGTGGCCAGGAAGTGCTCGAGCGGGACGTGCAGGAACGCGCCCTCGGCATCGGCGAGCAGCGTCTCGCCGTCGTGGAGCTCCGCGGAGATCTCGATCCGGCGGCCCCGCTCGGCGGTGACGCGCGAGGCGACGCGCAGCTCCCGGTTGATCGGCACCGGCTTGCGGAAGCGGACCGCAAACCGCGCCGTCACGGCCGGGAAACGATGCCACGTCGCGAGCAGCCCGCACGCCTCGTCGAGCGCCGCGCCGACGATCCCGCCGTGAACGAGCCCGGGCCCGCCCTGGTGGGCGGGGCCGAAGGTGACGGGCGACTCGTACCGCTCCAACCCCTCGGTCTCCGGCAAGGCCAGGCGGAGGCCGTTGGGAGCGTCGCCGCAGCCGAAGCACGAGGCGTCGTGATGCGGAGGGATGCGGTCGGCTTCGACGGGGCTAGGCCGCGAACGGCAGCTCGATGTCGCTGACGTCGAGCCCCATGCTCGCTGCCATCCGGATGCCGTCCTGCACGTCCTCCTGGAGCCGCCTGATGTCGGTGTCGCGCATGACGTTCCCGATCCACGCACGCTCCTTTGGCCGCCAGAGCGCGTGCTCGACGAAGATCGGCAGCAGTTGGTTGGCCGCCTTGATCAGGCGGTCCTTCGTCTGTCTCGAGGCTCCCTCGAGGAGGACGCGCTCGTAGGCGACGCCGGCGCTGTGGTGGATGCCGTCGTCGATCGTGAGCCGGTTACAGAGGTCCTCCAGGAGCGTGCCGCGCGACGAGCGCGCGATCAGGCGGAAGCGCGGGATGATCAAGCGCTCGAAGAAGACCTGCATCTGGAACACCTTCTCCTCGAGCGTCTCCGCCTCGAGCGTCATCTTCGCGAGCTCGTCGAGGTGCGGGTCACGCTCGGCGACCCCGCCGGCCTGCTCGGCGAGCTTCAGCCACGCCTCGACGTGACGAGCCTCGTCCTGCACCATCGTCGAGTAGTAGAGCTTCGCCTCGCGGTGGGGTGCCAGGTTCAGCAGCTGACCCGCCATCGAGACGGCGAGCTCGTCGGCCTGGAGCTGCTGGGTGATGACGGAGCGCCAGACCGCGCGGCGGCGCTCCTTCCGCTCGGGCGACGCGCCAGCTCGCGTCTCCGGGATCGGCGGGATCTCGCCCCACGCCATATCGCGCACCTGCCACTCCTGCTTCTTGGCCAGCTCGTAGAAACGAAGGACGCCGCGGCCCTTGTCGTGCTTGGCGGCGTCCGCCTCCGCGGCCCGCTCGGCGTCGATCAGCGGCTGGTAGGTCGGATCGGCGTTGATCGGCTCCTCGAGGGGGTCGACGTCCACGGCGCTAGCTTAACGGCGGTCGCAGGCCGTCTACCGCAATCCGCCGCGCTCGTGATGGGCGCGGAAGAAGTTCTCGGAGCCGGCCGTGGCCATCGCCGCGGACGCCGAGAGCTCGAGCGCGAGCGCGGTCGCGGCGACGATCTGGGCGAAGCGATAGACCTTGCCCGAGCCGGCGCAGCCGAGCAGCCCGAGCCACGAGCGGGCATAGGGGAGCGTCGTGCCGCCGCCGACGGTGCCCACCTCGAGCCCGGGGAAGCGAATCGCGGCGTGGAGCCCGCCGTCGGCAGTGCGGTGGGCCGTCCCATGCGCCATCGAGCTCGTCCCGACCATGCCCAGGTCCTGGCCGGTGCAGGCGAAGAGGGCCGCGATCGCCGAGGCCGGGGTGAAGGCGACGGATTGCATCCCCGACGCGACTGCGCCGTGCGTTCCCGCCCACGAGAGCTCGAGCAGGTCGTCGACGGTCGTCCGCAGGACCCGCCGCACGGTCTCGGCGTCGATCGTCGCCTCGGCCAGCACCGTCTTGCCGTGGCCGGACTGGAAGAACTCGAACGACGGCTTCTTGTCGCCGCCCATGTTCGCCTCGAGGATGGCCCGCTCCGGTCGCACCGGAGCCTGCGGCAGGACGTAGCCCATGTTCAGGGCGTAGCTGTTGCGCGTCATCATGTTTGGCCCGACGGCGTCGCCCGTCGTCCACGCCCAGAGCACGTGGCACATCGGGCCGACGACGTGCGTCTTCACCTCGCGCAGCTTCGCCCGCTTCGAGAGAGATGGATCGTCGAGGGCTGCGAGAAAGGCGCGCATGCCGTCGAGCGAGCTCTCGAGCCACCTTGCAAGTTGCACAGCTTCATCAGTGTCCTTGCAAACAAAGCAAGAAGCTCTGGTGATTCTGTCGTGGAGCACATACGTTCTGAACCCACCCGCGACGCCCGCGGCCTTGGCGCCGCGTGTGACGGAGGCCGAGAGGCCGCCCTCCGTGTGCGCGAGCGGCACGAACAGCTCCTCGGTTGCGCGCCCTGTTTCCCGCAGCGTCCCATCCGGCTCCTCCAGCGCATAGTCGCCGAGCTCGATGGCGAGCGGACCGACGACGGAGACCGGGATCAGCGTGGCGCCGGTCAGCGCCTCCTGCGCCGAGCTCCACGGCTCCAGGTCGTGCTCGAGCGTCTCCGGGCCGACGGCGTCCCGGATCGCGTCCTGTCGGGCCCGGATCGAGTCCGGGTCGTTCTTCCGCGGCCAGCGGCGCACGTCCATGGCGGGGAGTTAACCTCACGCCCGACATGACGGCGACGATCATGGACGGGAAGGCGCTCGCCGCACGCGTGCGCGCAGAGGTGGCCGGAGAGGTGGCTCAGATCGGCCACGTCGGGCTCGCAACGGTGCTGGTCGGTGACGATCCGGCGTCGGACGTCTACATCCGCGCCAAGCACACGGCCTCGGCCGAAGTGGGCATCGAGGCGCGCGACCTCCGCCTGAGCGAGTCGACGACGGAGGCGGAGCTGCTCGGGGTCGTCGCGGAGCTGAACGCAGACGACGGCGTCGACGGCATCCTGGTGCAGCTGCCCTTGCCGGACGGGATCGACGAGGCGCGCGTGATCCGCGCGGTCGACCCGATCAAGGACGTGGACGGCTTCCATCCAGCGAACGCGGGCCAGCTCTACCTCGGCCGGCCCACGTACGTCCCGGGGACCGCGCTGGGCGTGATCGCGCTGCTGGAGGAATACGAGGTGGAGCTCACAGGTGCCCACGCGGTCGTCGTCGGCCGCAGCGACATCGTCGGGAAGCCGGTGGCGATGCTCCTGCTCGGCCGCCACGCGACCGTGACGATCTGCCATTCGCGCACGCGCGACCTTGCGGGTGAGGTCGCCCAGGCCGACGTCGTCGTGGCCGCGGTGGGCATTTCCGGCCTCGTCCAGGAGGACTGGATCAAGGAAGGGGCGTGCGTGATCGACGTCGGGATCAACCGCACCGAGGCCGGGCTCGTGGGCGACGTCGCGCCCGCCGCCGCCGAGCGCGCGGCGCTGATGACCCCCGTCCCCGGCGGCGTCGGTCCTATGACGGTCGCGATGCTGCTCCGCAACGCCGTCCGCGCCGCTCGGTACCGGCGCAACGAGCTTGCGTTTCCTGGCCTGTGAGGCTATGTTTCGCGCGCTTATAAGGTCAGCGGCACCGGTGCCAATGCACCCTTGTCGCGTCATGCAAGGAGGAACATCAGTTGGCGCAGGGCACCGTGAAGTGGTTCTCGAACGAGAAGGGGTACGGCTTCATCGAGCGTGAGGGTGGCGAGGACGTCTTCGTGCACTTCTCCGCGATCACGATGGAGGGCTACAAGTCGCTGACCGAAGGCCAGCGCGTGGAGTTCGAGGTCGTCCAGGGCCCCAAGGGCGCCCAGGCCGCGAACGTCTCAGCTGCCGGCTAGCACCTTCCCGAACTCGAGTTGCGAAGGAGCCCCGGCAACGGGGCTCCTTCTATTTGCGAGGATGAATCGACATGGCAATCACACGTGAAGAGGTGCTCCACGTCGCCAAGCTGGCGCGGCTGGAGCTGACCGAGGAGGAGGTCGAGCGCCTGACGGGCGAGCTCGGCGCGATCCTCGAGGCCGTCGGCAAGGTCGCCGAGCTCGACCTCTCCGACGTGCCGCCGACCTCGCATCCGCTCTCGCTCGTGAACGCGTGGCGCGACGACGAGCCCCACGAGTCGCTCGGCCTCGACGAGGTCTTCGCGAACGCGCCCAACCGCGAGGACGACCTCTTCCGCGTCCCGCCGACCACGTGAGCCCGGCGCTCGACACGCTCCGGCTCACCGCGGAGGAGGCGATCGGCCTGCTCGAGCGCGGTGAGGTCTCTCCGGCGGAGCTCCATGCCGCCTATCGCGACGCGATCGCCGCGCGCGACCCCGAGCTGCACTGCTACCTGCGCACCGTCGACTTCGAGACCGGGAGCACCGGCATCCCGATCGCGCTCAAGGACGTGATCTCGACGCGTGGGGTCGAGACGACGGCCGGCTCGAAGATCCTCGAGGGGTATGTGCCCGTGTTCGACTCGACCGTGGCCGCGCGGGTCAGGGCGGCCGGGCTCTCCGTCCTCGGCAAGACGAACACGGACGAGTTCGCGATGGGCTCGTCGACCGAGAACTCCGCGTACGGTCCCTCGCGCAATCCGTGGGATCCCGACCGCGTGCCCGGCGGTTCCGGCGGCGGCACCGCCGCAGCCGTCTCGGCGGGGCTCGCGCCGTGGGGGCTCGGCTCCGACACGGGCGGCTCGATCAAGCAGCCCTCCGCGCTCTGCGGCAACGTCGGACTCCGGCCGACGTACGGCACGGTCAGCCGCTACGGGATCGTCGCCTTCGCCTCCAGCCTCGACCAGGTCGGCCCCGTCGCGCGGAACGTCCGCGACTGCGCGCTCCTCTACTCGCTGATCGCGGGGCGCGACGAGCGCGACTCCACCACCGTGGAGCTTGCGGAGCCGGTTCGCCTGCCCGAGGCGGAGGACCTGAAGGGCGTCCGCATCGGCGTGCCGAAGGAGATGAACGAGGCCGAGGGAATCGAGCCGGGCGTAGCCGAGGCGGTCGCCCGCGCGATCGACCTGGCACGCGAGCTCGGCGCCGAGGTGGGGGAGTGCGAGCTGCCCCGCTCCGTCGAGTACGGGCTGGCCTGCTACTACCTGATCGCCCCCGCCGAGGCGTCCTCCAACCTCGCCCGCTACGACGGCGTTCGCTACGGCGCGCGCGTCGACGGAGACACCTACGTCGAGATGGTCGAGCGGACGCGCGACGCCGGCTTCGGGGACGAGCCGAAGCGGCGCATCATGCTGGGCACCTACGCGCTCTCGGCGGGCTACTTCGACGCGTTCTACGGCCAGGCGCAGAAGGTGCGGACCGTGATCGCGGGTGAGCACGCCGCCGCGTTCGAGCGCTTCGACCTGCTCGTCTCGCCGACCTCGCCGACGGTTGCGTTCAAGCTCGGCGAGAAGGCGGCGAACCCGCTCGCGATGTACCTCTCCGACCTGCTCACGATCCCCTCCTGCATGGCCGGGCTCCCCGGGCTGAACGTCCCCTGCGGGCTCTCCGACGGACTGCCGGTGGGGCTGCAGCTGATCGGCCCCCAGTTCGCGGAGAACGCGCTCTTCCGCGCCGGCCACGCGCTCGAGCGCGTGCTCGGCTTCGACCCGGTTCCGGAGCGGCTGCGATGAGTACCGTCACGTGGGAGCCAGTGGTTGGGCTGGAGATCCACGTCCAGCTGAAGACGCGGACGAAGATGTTCTGCCGCTGTACCAACGGCTACGGCGGTGGACCGAACACGCAGACCTGCCCCGTTTGCCTCGGCTTCCCCGGTGCGCTCCCCGTGCCCAACCGGATCGCCCTGGAGTGGACGGTCAAGCTCGGTCTCGCGCTCGGCTGCACGATCGCCGACCGAGCCGTCTTCGCACGCAAGAACTACTTCTACCCGGATCTGCCGAAGGGATATCAGATCTCTCAGTACGATCTACCGTCTTGCATAAATGGCAAGATGATCGTACCGATTGCAGACGGCGAGCATGAGGTAGAGATCGTGCGCGCCCACCTCGAGGAGGACGCGGCCAAGACGACGCATGTCGGCGGCCGGACCGGCCGGATCGGCGGCGCGGAGCACTCGCTCGTCGACTTCAACCGCGGCGGCACGCCGCTCGTCGAGATCGTCACCGGCCCGGACATCCACTCCTCCGAGGAGGCGCGCCGCTTCCTCCAGCTGCTGCGCCAGACGATCGTCGAGCTCGGCATCTCCGACGCGGAGATGGAGAAGGGAACGCTCCGGGTCGACGCCAACGTCTCGGTCCGGCCCGAGGGGTCGGACGAGCTGCGCACGCGTTGCGAGCTCAAGAACATGAACTCCTTCCGCTTCGTCGCGCAGGGGATCGACGCCGAGGTGGCGCGGCAGATCGCGCTCTACGAGTCGGGCGAGACGGTAGTCCAGGAGACCTACGACTTCGACGCGTCGAGCGGAACCCTGACCGCGCGTCGCTCGAAGGAGGAGGCCGACGACTACCGCTACTTCCCGGAGCCCGACCTCGTACCGGTGGAGCCGACGGCGGAGCTGGTCGAGCGGCTGCGCGACGAGCTGCCCGAGCTCCCCGCGCAGCGGATCCGGCGGCTCGAGGCCGAGCTCGATCTCGACCGGGCGACGGTGCTCGTCACCGGCGGGCTCGACCGGCTGTACGAGGCGACGGTCGCCGCCGGCGCGGACCGCCTCGCCGCAGCCAACCTGATTGCGAACCGCCTGGCCGGGACGACGGGCGACGGCATCGACGCGGCCGAGCTGGCCAAGCTGGTGGAGGCCCGCGAGCGCATCCCGCGCGCCGCGCTCGACGAGGCGCTCGGCAAGCTCGGCGAGCTGGGCTTCTCGGCCGAGCCGTACCTCGCGCAGGAGGCCGTCTCCGACACGTCCGAGCTCGAGCCGATCGTGGCGCGGATCATCGCGGCGAACCCCGGTCAGGCGGCTGCGTACCGCAGTGGCAAGGAGGGCCTGCTCGGCTTCTTCGTCGGCCAGGTGATGAAGGAGACCCAGGGCAAGGCGAATCCACGCGTCGTGAACGAGCTCGTGCGCGAGCGGCTGAGCGCGTAAGGCACACTCCAGCTGATGTCGCGCAGGCTTCTCTGGCCGCTCGTCCTCACGCTCTCCGCCGCCGGCGTGCTCGTCGGGCACGATCTCGCCTACCGCCTGGCCGGCGTCGGGAGCGACGGCCTGCACGGCTACCTCGCGCATGCGCCGCAGCTCCTCGTCGCGCTCTCGCTTCCGGCGCTGCTCGTCGCGCTTGCGGGCGGCCGCACTCAGGCGCCGCCTGCCTGGGCCTTCGGGCTCCTGGGAGCCGGTGGATTTGCCGCGATGGAGCACCTGGAGCGGCTCGAGCACGGCGTGCCGTGGCTGCTGACGAGCCCGCTCTTCCTGCTCGGGCTCGCGCTCCAGCTGCCCTTCGCGCTCGCCGCGTGGCGGCTCGCGCGGGCCCTGCTCGCCCTCGAGGTGCCTGCGCGCGCGCGGCCTCCGAGGCGCCCTCGCCTCGTCTCGGAGGTGCGGACCGCGATCGGCGCTCCGGTCACTGCCGGCCTTCAGGCCCGACCGCGGCCACGCGGGCCACCCGTCCTCCTCTAGCCCGCGAACCGGCCGCACGAGCGGCCCGACGCTCCAAGAGGAGATTCCATGCATCCGAGATTTCGAAGGTTCGCCCTGGTGCTCGCCACCGTGGGCCTCGTCCTGAGCCTGTTCATCGCCCTGCGGCCCGACGACGACGACGAGAACGACCGGCACCACCACGACGACGACGGCTGCGACGACCACAGCCGCGACGACGACCGAGCCGCCTCCGGCCACGACCACCGAGCCTCCGCCTACCACGACGGCGGCCCCGCCCGAGCCCGCGTTCGACACGGTTCGCGTCAACGTCGTCGGGGGACGGCCCCAGGGCGGCGTCAAGCGCGCCACGATCGAGCAGGGCCGCGACGTCGTGCTCGTCGTCCGCGCGGACGTCAGCGACCACGTCCACCTGCACGGCTACGACCTGATGGCCGACGTGGCGCCCGGTGCGCCTGCGCGGCTGCGCTTCACGGCGGACGTGCCGGGCCGCTTCGAGGTCGAGCTGGAGGACCTCGGCGTGCCAATAGCGGACCTCCAGGTACGTCCATGAACCTGATCGCGCACGGGATCGGCGGCATTCGCGACCTGCCGGTCCCGGCCTGGCTCTTCCTCTGGGGCGGCTCGGTCGTGCTCGTGATCTCGTTCCTCGCGCTCGGGGTGCTCTGGCGCCAGCCGCAGCTCGAACGCCGCGCGGGCGGGCGATCTCTGACGGCGTGGCTGCAGCGCGTGCTCGGCTCCGCCGTGCTCCGCTTCCTCGTCGGAGCCGTCTCGGCGGGCCTGCTCGTGCTGGTCTTCCTCGCCGCACTGATCGGCGAGCCGTCTTCCGCGGAGAACCTCGCGCCGACGTTCGTCTTCGTGATCTTCTGGCTCGGCCTGGTCGTGGTCCAGGTCGTGCTCGGCAACGTCTGGCCGGTGCTGAACCCCTGGCTCGCCGTTGCGAATGCCGTCAACTGGACCTCGGAGCGGCTGGGCCAGCGCTGGGAGCCGCCGCTCTCGTACCCGGCGCGACTGGGCGTCTATCCGGCGGCGCTCGCGCTCTTCGCCTTCACGGCGCTCGAGCTCTGCTACCCCGACCCCGCCAACCCGCGTGCACTGGCGCTCGCAATCGCGATCTACAGCTACTCGGCCTGGTTCGGCATGGCCGCGTACGGGCGCCGCGCCTGGAGCGAGGGCGGGGACGGGTTCACGGCGTACTTCGGGCTGCTCGCCCGCATCGCCCCCTTCGCGAGGCGTGAGGACGGGCGGTTCGTCGTGCGCCTTCCGTTCACCGGGCTCGCAGGCGCCGACCGCAGACCGGGTGTCCTGGCGCTCGTCGCGGTCATGCTCGGCTCGGTCGGCTTCGACGGGCTGAGCCGTGCCTCGTTCTGGCAGGACCTGCGCGCGCGGGTCGAGGGGCCGTACGTGCTCGACTCACCGGGGACGGCGGACCTCGTCAGCACCCTGCTGGGCCTGGCCGGCCTGCTGGGCTGCATTGCACTCGTCGCCGTCGCGTATCTCACCGCCGTGCGGGTCTCGCAAGCCCTGGCGGGCGCCGACCGCAGCCTCGTGCCCGACTTCCTCTTGAGTCTCGTCCCGATCGTGCTCGTCTACGCCGTCGCGCACTACTTCACGCTCCTGATCGTGTACGTGAAGGTTGCCGTGCCGCTGCTGGCCGACCCGTTCGGGTACGGCTGGAACCTGCTCGGAGTCGCGGACTACGTGCCCAGTCTCGCGCCGCCGTTCGCTCCGAACACGATCTGGTACATCCAGGTGGCGGCGCTCGTCGCCGGGCACGCCGTCGGGCTGGCGGTGGCCCACGACCGGGCGATCAGCATCCTGCCCGAGGGCCGCGCGCTTCGATCTCAGTACCCGCTCCTCGCGCTGATGGTCACGTACACGATCGGAGGCATGTGGCTGCTCTCGCTGGAATGACGACCGGCCCCCTGCTCGCGCACGGCGGCGTCGGGGGCGCGATCGTCGAAGTGCTCCTGGTGGTGGGCGTCGCAGCCGTCTTCTTCATGATCTGGCTGCGCGAGCGGCGACGTAAGGACGAGGTGGACTAGCGGGCCGGCGGACGCCGAAGGCGTCCCCTTCAGGGGTTTTGCCGCGGGCATGGCTCGGCCATGCCCGCGCAGTTCTTGACGTGGCGCGAGCGCGGGCTTTGCCCGTGCTCGCTGCAGCTAGCTCAAATCAAGCCACAGCTGCGAGCGGTGTTCGGCCAGGGGTAGAAGCCGCGGCCGCTCCGGTACGCGCGCTCGGCCACCCAGATCTGCTCGATCGGCGACCAACGGTCCGCGGTGCCCTTCCGTCGCAGGAGGTCGGCGCCGTACATGCGCTGGAACTCGATGTCCATCTGCAGGCCGCCGTAGTAGCCGTTGCCGGTCCGGGTGCGCCAGCCCTGCTGTGGGTTGCGCTCGTGCCGGTGGATGCAGAGCCACTGCTTCTGCCGCGGCGGCGTCTTGGCCAGCCGTTCGGCCGCTTCGGCTCGGGAGCGCCAGAGCGAGCGAATCCACGCGTGGTAGGTGGTGCTCGTCGTCTCGCGCTCGCTGTAGTTCGTCGGCGTGCGCGGCTTCATCATCAGCCGCTGCCAGCGCCACGTCTCGCTGCGGAAATCGTCGATCTCGGCGAGCATGGCGACGTTGTGGGTGGTTGCGTCTGCGGCGCCGGGCCGGGTGAGAGCTGCCACCGCGAAGGTGAGAATGCCCAGCAGCACGAGCAGACGAATAGACGTTTTCGTCACAGATTGAAGCTCCTTCTCGGGAACGTGAACGTGTCGCCGGGGACGCGGATGTGCCGCAGGGCGTCCCGGGGGCGACGATGTGTTGCCTGCGCAGGCTAGCAGGGACCGCGCGAACTACTGTTTGTAATCCGTAAAATGTGTCACGTTCTCACGACGCTGCCCGCGTACAGCAGCACAGCCGCAACGGCGACGAAGGCCGCCGTCTCACTCGCACCCAGGCCCGAAACCGCGCTTCCGGCCGCAGCGAGCGTGAAGCCGGCGAGGAGGAGCGAGTTCCCGAGCGGCCGGCTTCGGAGCGAGGCGAGGGCCACACCGACCAGCGCGATCGACCCGGCGACGTTGCCGGCGATGGCCAGGATGCGGGCGGGGAAGAGCTCGAGATGCGCCTGCGCGTCCGGAATGGCCGTCCCGCTCACGGGAGCCGTCAGCGGCACGGCAACGGCCAGCGCCGATCGCGAGCCCCGCGTAGACGAGCACGACCGGCCCCGCGAGGCGGCGACCCGCGCCGAGCAGCGACCCTGCGCCGAGGAGCGGCGCAGTCAACAGGCCGCCAAAGAGGTAGTACGCCCGGAAGGCACGATCGTCCCAGCCGGCCGCGGCGCCCCAGGCCAGCGCGCCCGTCGCGAGTGCGTAGGCGGCGAGACCCGCGCTCCACGCCGCGAGGTGCGGCGTCCGGCGCACGCGCCAGCGGGAGGCGAGCAGGCCGGAGAGCCGCAGCGCGAGCAGTGCGGCTCCGAACGCGAGCAGGGCCTCCACGCGGTGAGCGTAGTCGGCGGCGCGCTCGGCCAGCCGTTCCTCCAGATAGCCTCAGCGCCGATGGCGCAGAAGCGGTACCTGTTCACGCCCGGGCCGACACCGGTGCCGCCCCAGGTGCTCGCCGCGCTCGGTGAGCCGGTCCTCCACCACCGGGCGCCCGACTTCCGGATCGTCTACGAGCGCGTGCTGGGGCGACTCCGTGAGGTGCATCGCACGAGCAACGACGTCCTTCTCTTCACCTGTTCGGGCACGGCTGCTTTCGAGTCGGCGATCGTCAACCTCTGCTCGCCCGGCGACCGCGTGCTGGCCGTCTCCGCGGGCCATTTCGGCGAGCGCTGGGCCCAGATGGCGCGCGGCTTCGGGTGCGAGGTGGAGGAGCTGCGGCTCCCCTGGGGCGCGACCCCGACGCCCGAGGGTCTCACCCGGAAGCTCGCCGAGAGCGATCCCGTCGAGCTCGTCTTCCTCGTCCACTCGGAGACCTCGACCGGTGTCGTGTCGGACATCCAGGCTCTCGCGGCCGTGGCCAGGGATGCAGGGGCGCTCGTCGTCGTCGACGCGGTCTCGAGCCTCGGCGCCGTTCCGCTCGACACGGACGCCTGGGGTCTCGACGTCGTTCTCGCCGGCTCGCAGAAGGCGCTGATGACCCCGCCGGGGCTCGCGACCGCCGCCGTGTCGGAGGCCGCCCTGGAGCGGGCGGCTCGTGCCACCTTGCCGCGCTTCTACCTCGACTGGGAGCGGACGCGAAAAGCCCAGCAGAAGCTCGACAGCGCCTTCACGCCGGCCGTCTCGCTCGTGGTCGCGCTCGACGTGGCACTCGGCCTCCTGCTCGAGGACGGGCTCGACGCAGCGTTCGAGCGGCACGTTCGCCTCGGCCGCGCCTGCCGCGCCGGCGCGACCGCGATGGGTCTCGAGCTGTTCTCGCCCGACGAGGACCGCTCCGCCGTCGTGACCGCCGTGCGGATGCCGGAGGGGATCGAGGCGTCGCAGCTCACGCGCGCGCTTCGCGACCGGCACGGGATCACGATCGCCGGCGGCCAGGGCGAGCTGAAGGAGGCGATCTTCCGGATCGGGCACATCGGCTGGTTCGACGAGTTCGACATCGCGACCGCGCTCTCGGCGGTCGAGCTCGTGCTCGGGGAGCTCGGCGCTCCGATCGAGCGCGGCATCGCGGCGTCGCGTGCGCTCGAGGTCTACGCAGAAGGGGCGAAGGTCTGAGGGTTCTCGTCCGCGAGCCGATCGCGGCAGCGGGGGTCGAGCTGCTCCGCTCGCGCTTCGAGGTGGACGTCGACGCCGACTCGCCGCTCGAGGACGTGATCGCGGGCTACGACGCGATCGTGATCCGTTCGGCCACGAAGCTGACTGCGGAGCTGATCGAGCGGGCCGAGCGGCTGAAGGTGATCGGGCGAGCCGGGGTCGGGATCGACAACGTCGACGTCGCCGCCGCGACCCGCAAGGGCATCGTCGTCGCGAACGCGCCCGAGTCGACGGTGATCTCGGCCGCCGAGCACACGGTCGGCCTGCTCGTGGCGCTCGCCCGGAACATCCCGCAGGCCCACGCCGCGCTGAAGCAGGGCCGCTGGGAGCGCACCCGCTGGGGCGGCGTGGAGCTCGCGGACAAGACCTTGGGCGTGCTCGGCTTCGGCCGGATCGGGCGCCAGGTCGCACGCCGCGCACTCGGTCTCGGGATGCGCGTCGTCGGTTACGACCCGTTCGTCGTGCCGGAGCGCTTCCGTGAGCTCGGCGCCGACCACGTCGCCTCGCCCGGGGAGGTGTTCGCCGCCGCCGACTTCCTCACGCTGCACCTGCCCCTCACCGACGAGACGCGTGGCTTCGTGGACGAGGCGGCGATCGCGCAGATGCGCCCCGGCGTGCGGATCGTGAATGCAGCTCGGGGCGAGCTCGTGGACGAAGCAGCCCTCGTGGCGGCGGTTCGCTCGGGCCGCATTGCGGGAGCGGCGCTCGACGTCTTCTCGGCCGAGCCCTACTCGGGCGCGTTGCTCGAGCTCGACGAGGTCGTCGTCACGCCGCACCTGGCCGCCTCGACGGACGAGGCCCAGGATCGCGCCGGCCTGATCGTCGCGGAGCAGATCGTCGCCGCGCTCGACGGCGGCCTCGTCACGAATGCGATCAACATCCCCGTCGTCGGGGCGGAGGACCTGGAGCTGCTGGGGCCGTTCATCCCGCTGGCGGCGACGCTCGGCCGCCTCGCCGTCGAGCTCGCCGGCGGCCAGCCACGCCGGATCGGCCTCTCCTACAACGGCGCGCTCGCGGATCACGACACCCGCCTGCTCACGGTCGCGGCGCTGAACGGTGCCTTCCAGGGGCGGGTAGAGCAGGCCGTCAACTACGTCAACGCGCCCGTGATCGCCGCGGAGCGCGGGATCGAGGTGACCGAGGAGCGCTCGGGCACTGCACGGGACTACACGAACCTCGTCACGGTCACGGCCGACGACGTGCAGGTCTCCGGGACGACGATCGGCCCCGAGCACCGCCGGTTCCTGGCGGGCGCGCTCGGGTTCGCGATCGATCTCCAGCTCTCGCCCCTGATGGTCTTCTTCCGCTACGACGACGTGCCCGGCGTGATCGGACGGGTCGGGACGATGTTCGGCGAGGCCGGCGTCAACATCGCGAACATGGCCGTCTCGCGCACCCGGGAGGGCGGCAAGGCGCTGATGGCCCTCTCGATCGACTCCGAGCCGACGCCCGAGCTGGAGGCTCGCATCCGCGGCGAGGGCTTCGACGACGCTCGCGTGATCGTCTTGCGCGAGCACAACTGAGCACGCCGTCGGCGTCCCTCGGCTCTCGGTTCCGGTGGTCGGTTCACGGGTAGGCTTGCGGTCGTGGGGGCAACCTGGCCGGAGCCGGTCGAGCGTGTCGCCGCCTTCTTGCGCAAGGCAGGCGCCGAGGCGAGGCTCGAGGAGTTCGAGTCCGTTGCGCCGACCGCCGAGGATGCCGCGCGGGCGGCCGGCTGCACACCCGACTGCATCGTCAAGTCCCTCGTCGTGATGTGCGACGGCCGGCCGGTGCTGGCGCTCCTGCCGGGCGATCGCCGCGCCGACACGCGCAAGATCGCCGCCGCTGCGGGTGCCCGAAAGGCGCGGCTGGCGAACGCCGTCGAGGTGGAGAGCGCGACAGGATTCGAGCCGGGAGGCGTGGCGCCATTCCCGCTGCCCCGCATCGACGAGGTCCTCATCGACCAGTCCCTGCTCGTGCACGACCTCGTCTGGATCGGCGCCGGCTCGCCGACGCATGTGGCCGTGCTGCGGCCTGCCGAGCTCGTACGACTTTCCCGGGCCCGTCCGTTGGACGCCGTCCAGGAGCCCGCATACGATTCCGTTCCGAGAGGAGACACTTGATGCGCGAAACCGAGACGATCTGGATGAACGGCGAGTTCGTGGACTGGGCCGACGCGAAGGTGCATGTCGGCGCCCACGGCCTCCACTACGGCACCGGCGTGTTCGAGGGCATCCGCTGCTACGAGACGCCGAAGGGGCCTGCCGTCTTCCGGCTCAAGGAGCATCTCCAGCGGCTCGAGAACTCGGCTCGCCTGCTCTACATGGAGCTGCCCTACTCGGTGGACGAGATCCGCACGGCCACGCACGACCTGATCGGTCGCAACGGGCTGCCCGAGTGCTACATCCGACCGTTCGCCTTCTACGGCTACGGCGAGCTGGGCGTCCACACAGCAGGGAACCCCGTCGAGGTCGTGATCATGAGCTGGCCCTGGGGGAACTACCTCGGCGACGAGAATGCGTCCTCCGGCATCCGCGCGAAGATCTCCTCCTGGCAGCGCGTCGGCGCCAACGTGATCCCGCACGTCGCGAAGGCGACAGGCATCTACCTGAACTCGATGCTCGCCGTGCACGAGGCGCAGCGAGCCGGCTACGACGAGGCGATCCTGCTCACCGACGAGGGCTACGTCGCCGACGGCTCGGGTGAGAACATCTTCGTCGTCAAGGACGGCCGGATCACGACGCCGCCGCTCTCGACCTCGATCCTGCCGGGGATCACCCGCGAGACGCTGATCCAGATCGCCCAGGACCTGGGGTATGTCGTCGACGAGACCGATTTGATCCGCTCCGACCTCTACCTCGCCGACGAGGTCTTCATGACCGGGACGGCTGCGGAGGTCACACCCGTGCGTTCGGTCGACGACCACGAGATCGGCGTCGGTGCGGTCGCGCTCGAGCTCCAGCGGGCCTATCTCGATACGGTCCGCGGGCAGAGCGAGCGCTGGAGCCACTGGCTCGACCACGTCGACGTCTCGCAGGCAGCCACGGCCGAGGCTTGAGCACCGGCGTCCGCAGCATCCCGCTCTCGTCGCCGTATCTCGACGAGCGGGACGAGGAGCTCGTGCTCGAGGTCCTGCGCTCCGGGCGGCTGTCGCTTGGGCCGGCGATCGACCGCTTCGAGGAGCTGTTCGCGGAGCGCGTCGGTGCGCCGTACGCGGCCGCGGTGTCCTCCGGCACCGCCGGGCTGCATCTGCTCTGCCGGATCGCGGGGCTCGGGCCGGGTGACGAGGCGATCACGTCTCCCTACTCGTTTGTCGCCTCCGCCAACTGCGCGATCTACGAGGGCGCGACGCCGATCTTCGCCGACGTCGACGCGGGCACGATGAACCTCGACCCGGCCGCGGTCGAGGCCGCGATCACGGAGCGCACCAGGGCGATCATCGCCGTCGACATCTTCGGGTACCCGTGCGAGCTCGACCCGCTGCACGCGCTCTGCGAGCAGCATGGCCTCGCGCTGATCCAGGACGCGTGCGAGGCGCTCGGCGCGGAGTACCGCGGCGCGCCCGTCGGCTCGCAGGGCCCCTCTGCCGTCTTCGCCTTCTATCCGAACAAGCAGATGACGACGGGCGAGGGCGGCATGGTCACGACACACTCCGAGGAGGAGTGGCGGCTGCTCAAGAGCCTGCGCAACCAGGGGCGCGCCGACGGGGGCGGATGGCTCGAGCACGCGCGGCTGGGCTACAACTACCGCATCGACGACATCCGGGCGGCGCTCGGGATCGGCCAGCTGGAGAAGCTCGACCGGATCCTCGCGCTCCGTCAGGCGGCGGCGAAGCGCTACTCCGAGCTGCTGGCCGATGTGGACGGGCTGGAGGTGCCGCTCGCCGATGACGCCGACCACGTCCGCTCCTGGTTCGTCTACGTCGTCAAGCTGGCGGCCGGCGTCGACCGCGAACGCGTGATTGCCGAGCTGGAGCGGCAGGGCATCGCCTCGAGTCGGTATCTCCCTTCGATCCACCTCCAGTCCTACATGCGCGATGCGTACGGCTTCCAGCCGGGCCTCTGTCCGGTCTCCGAGGACCTGTCGCAGCGCACGCTCGCGCTGCCGTTCTTCGCGCAGCTCGACGCCGACGACCAGGAGCGCGTCGCCGGGGCGCTCCGCGCGGCGCTCGCGTAGCGATGGACGGGTCGCGCATGGTCTTCCTCGGCTTCGGCAAATGGGCTCGCGCGGACCGGATCTATGCGCTGCAACCGATCACCGGCGAGGCACGCGGGGGCGGCCAGCGCACGCTCGTCTTCGTCGAGGGGATCGGCGACCCGCTGATCGCGTCGCGGACCGAGCGGACGATCCTGCACGACATGGGCCAGGACGCCGCCGCGGGGACGCCGCTGCTCGACGAGGCCCTGTCCCTCGCGGAGCGGCTCGCGCAGGACGCGGAGGCGGGCCGGGTCGACCTGACCGACCTCGGCCGGCGCGCCCGCAAGCTGCTCGAGTCCTCGAGCCGCACGGTGGACCCGCAGCAGCTCTTCTAGCGCCGACGTGCGCCTGGCACGGGACTTCTTCGCCCGCAGCGTGCACGCGGTCGCGCCCGAGCTCGTCGGGGCCACGCTCCTCGTGGACGGCGTCGGCGGCACGATCGTCGAGGTCGAGGCCTACGACGGCGAAGATCCGGCGAGCCACGGCTTCCGCGGGCCGACCCCGCGCAACGCATCGATGTTCGGGCCGCCCGGCCACGCGTACGTCTACCGGTCGTACGGGATCCACTGGTGTCTCAATCTCGTCTGCGAGGCCGAGGGCAGCGCGGCCGCCGTGCTCGTGCGGGCGCTGGAGCCGGTCGAGGGGCTCGAGCAGATGCGTGCGCGGCGCGGGCTCGAGGATCCCCGGCTGCTCTGTGCCGGCCCCGGCCGCCTCTGCCAGGCCCTCGGCGTCACGCGGGAGCACGACGGGCTCGCCCTCGACGCGCCGCCGTTCGAGCTGCACGCAGCCGGGACGCCCGTGCAGCTCTCGACCGGCCCGCGGATCGGGATCAGCGTCGCCGCCGACCGCCCCTGGCGGTACGCGGCCGCCGGCTCGCCCTGGCTCAGCCGGAAGCTTTAGCCCCCCGCGAGACGACGAGCCGGACGGTGACGCCGGGGGCGGCGGCCAGGCCGGGCCTCGGGGTCTGCTCGAGCACCCGTTCCTGCTTTCCCTCAACCCAGGTGACGTCGGGATCGAGGTTGAGCTTGGCGAGGCGCGCCTCGGCCTGCGCGAGGCTCTTGCCTACGAGGTTCGGGATCACCCCGTGCTGCGGCTTCGCGACGACGAGGATGACGCGGTCGAAGGCTGACGCGAAGCCCTCCTTGGGCCGCTGGTCGACGACGATCCCCGCCGGCTCGAGCGGCGCTGCGGGCTTGTACACGAGCTCGGTGGTAAGCGGCTTCGCGCCCAGCTGCCGCTCGGCGTCGACGAGCTTGAGGCCGCGCACGTCGGGCACCTCGACCTCGTCGGGGTTGCAGTTGGCGACGTGCTGTGGCCCCATGCCGCTGAAGTAGACGACCTCCTGCCGCGTCGCACAGAGCCCGTTGTCGAGCAGCAGCCGCTGGCCGCGGCGCGAGACGAGCTTGGGGCTCGTGGAGAGATAGGGAGGCGCGGCGAACGACTTCGGCTCGGCCCCCTCGTGCTCGAGCGCGCGCTCCATGAAGCTCTTCCAGATCAGGGCCGGGAACGTTCCGCCTGCCACGGACTCGCCGTTGAACTCGGTCAGCATGGGCTGGAGCGTCGTCGGGTAGCCGACCCAGACCGCGACCACGAGCTGCGGCGTGTAGCCGACGAACCAGGCATCGCCGTAGTTCTCGGTCGTTCCCGTCTTGCCCGCCGCCGGCCGGTCGTCGAGCTGTGCGCGCGTGCCGGTGCCCTGCGAGACGACCTGCTCGAGAATCGAGTTGACGTACGCAGCCTGGGTGGGGGTGAGGACGCGCTTCCCGTGCGGCTTGTTCACCAGGATCGGCTCGTCCTCCTCGTTGCGCACCTCGACGATCGCACGGGGCTGGTTGGCCTGGCGCAGAGACCCGTCGATCCGCCGGCCGCCATTCGCGAAGCTCGCGTAGGCGCGCGCCATTTCGAGCGGGTTGACGGCCTCTGTGCCAAGGCCGATCGAGTAGAAGCCGTTCAGCTCGCTGCGGATCCCGAGGTTGCGCGCCGTCTCCGCGACCTTGCGCGCGCCGACGAGCTGTGTCAGCTGGGCGTAGACCGAATTGTCCGACTCGATCGTCGCCTGCTCGAGATCGATCGAGCCGTGGTAGGTGTCGTCGTAGTTCGCGACCACCCAGAGCTTGTCCCCGAGGTCGATCTCCTGCGGCTCGGACGTCATCCGCGTCGCGGGGGAGATGCCCTGCCGGAGCGCCGTCGCGAGCACGAAGGGCTTGAACGCTGAGCCGGGCTGCCGCTCGCTCTGCACGGCCAAGTTGAACTGGCTCTCGCGGTAGTTGCTCCCGCCGACCATGGCCTTCACGGCGCCGCTGTGCGGGTCGATCGCCACCAGCGCCGCCGACGGGCCTTCGGGATCGGTCAGCCACTTCGAGATCGCGTCGCGGCCGAGTTGTTGCAGCTCGAGGTCGATCGTCGTCTTCACCTTCAGCCCGCCGCCGTAGACCATCGAGGGCCCGTACTGGTCGACCAGCTGCTGCTTGACGTAGTTGACGAAGTACTGCGCCGTCCGCTCGGTTCCCGGCAGTCGCACGTCCTCGGCACGGGGCAGCGGCTTGGCGTGCGCCCGCTCGAGCTCGGCGCGCGTGATCTTGCCCTCGTCGTGCATCACCTCGAGCACGAGTCGCCGCCGCTCGGTGGCGGCCGCGGGATGCGCGACGGGGTCGTACGCGGTCGGGTTCGCCGGGATCCCGGCGAGCAGGGCCGCCTCGGCGAGGGTCATGTCGTCGGCGCCGTGGCCGAAGTAGATGCGCGCCGCCTGCTGGACGCCGTAGGCGCCGTTGCCGAAGTAGATCGTGTTCAGGTAGGCCTCGAGGATCCGCTGCTTCGACCAGCGCTGGCTCAGCTGCCAGGCGAGGGCCGCTTCGCGCACCTTCCTCCCGATCGTCCGTTGATCCTGGAGCAGCGCGTTCTTCACGAACTGCTGTGTGATCGTCGAGCCGCCCTCGACCACCTTCTTCTGGCTGATGTCGGCCCAGAGGGCACGCCCGATGCCGCGGATGTCGACGCCGCTGTGCTCCCAGTAGCGGCGGTCCTCGATCGCGACGATCGCATGGCGCATCAGCGGATCGATGTCCTCGTAGTCCACGAGCGTCCGCGCCTCCGAGCCGCGCAGCACGGCGAGCACCGAGTGCCCGTTGTCGGAGTAGATGACGCCGTTGACCTCCTGCTCGATCTGGTTGCGTGGGTCGAGCTTGGGGATCTCACCGGCGATCGCCGTGATCAGGCCGAAGCCGAACGAGACCGAGCCCAGCAGTCCCAGGACGGTGAGGAGAGCCAGAAGACGGGTCTTGCGAATCCGGCGGCGCCTTTTGGGCGCAGCGTGCTTACGGTGCAATCGCAAGCGGAAAAGTCTAGCCGGGTGCGGTCGAGATAACGGCCAGCACGTCCGCCGCGTACCGCTCGATCTTCGCCGGCCCGAAGCCCCTCACCGCCGCGAGGTCTCGTTGCGACTGCGGTTTGGCCGTCGCCAGCTCCCTCAGCGTCGCGTCGTGGAGCACGACGTACGCCGGGACCTCGTCGGTGCGCGCCCGCTCCAGGCGCCACGCACGCAGCCGCTCGAAGAGGCTCTCGTCGGGCGAGCCGGCCGAGCCGATCCGCGGCAGGTCGGCGTTCGGCACCGCGCGCAGCAGGCGGAAGCCGTCGTCGCTCTCGAACTGCTCGAGGGCGCCCGAGACCTCGAGGAGCTGGATCCAGCGCTTCACATCCGCCTGGGTTGCGGCGGCGAGGACGCCGAACGCCGGCGACCGCTGCGCCGAGCGCGGCGCACTCATCGAGCCCTTCAGCAGCGCGGCGAGCCCCGTACGCCCGAGCGGCCAGCGGAGGCCGAGAGCGGTCGCGTAGATCGTGCCCGCGATGTCGTCCGGGAGCGGCGCCGCCGGCTCGGGCTCGGACTGCGGGCGTGCGAGCGGCAGGCAGACGTCGCACATGCCGCAGCCGTCCGCCAGCGTCTCGCCGAAGTGCTCCGCCACCTGCCGGTGCCGGCAGCGGTTCGACTCGGCGAAGCGAACGAGCCGGTCGGCGCGAGCGAGCGCCTCGTCCTCGTAGCGCGCGAGCAGGTCGTCGATCCGCTGGGCGGCGTCGATCGGCGGGTCGGGCACCTCCACCTGCATCGTTCGGCCGGCGTCGAAGCCCCGGCGCACAAGCCCGACCTGCTCCAGCATCCCGACGAGTACGCGTGGGTCGGGACCCTCGCCGCTGCTGAGCTCCTCGGGCAGGACCTCGCCGCGCCCGCGCAGGCGCGCGTAGACGGCACGGAGGTTGTCGACGGTAGGGATGTCGGAGCGCGCGAAGCGCCTCAGCTGCTGCGCGTCCGAGCGGCTCGCCAGCAGGAGCGTGTCGGACGCGCGTCCGTCGCGGCCGGCGCGACCGACCATCTGCACATAGCTCTCCAGCGACTCCGGATAGTTGTAGAGCGCGACGAGGCGGATGTCGGGCTTGTCGATCCCCATGCCGAACGCCGTCGTCGCGACCACCGTCTGAACGTTCCCGCCGATGAAGGACTCCTGGGCGGCCGCGCGCTCCAGCGGCTCGAGCCCGGCGTGGTAGTGGATCGCGGAGAGGTCGTGGTGGCGGAGCGTCCGCGCCAGGGTCTCGCAGCTGCGCCGCGAGCGGGCGTAGACGATCGCGGAGGCCCCGTCCAGCTCCTTCAGCCGCCGCACGAGCGTGCGCAGGCGGTCCTCTTCGCCGTCGACGAGCTCGACGTCGTAGCGCAGGTTGTCGCGCACGACGCTCGTGCGCACGATCTCCGGCTCGCGTCCGAGCGCGTCTGCGATCTGCCGCTCGGTCGCCGGCGTCGCCGTGGCGGTCATCCCGAGGATGGCCGGCCTGCCGAGCGCGTCGAGGGCACGCCGGATGAAGAGGTAGTCGGGCCGGAAGTCGTGTCCCCACATGCTCACGCAGTGCACCTCGTCGATCACGACGAGCCCGACGTCGATGGCGCCGAGCGCGTCGAGGAAGCTCCGCTGGCGCAGTCGCTCGGGTGCGGCGTACAGGAGGCGATAGCGACCTTCGGCGACACCGCGCAGCCGCCGCGCAGCCTCGTCGGGCTCGAGCGAGGAATTGATCAGCGTCGCCTGGGCGGCCACCTCGGGCGGCAGCTTGTCCACCTGGTCCTTCATCAGCGCGATCAGGGGCGAAAGGACGAGCGTCGGGGTGGGGCGGAGCATCGCGGCGAGCTGGTAGGTGAGCGACTTGCCCGAGCCGGTCGGCATCAGCGCGAGCGTGTCGCGGCCCTCCACCGCCGCCTGGACGACCTGCTCCTGGCCGGGGCGGAAGGCGGGGAAGCCGAACAGACGCGTCAGCGCGGGCGTCAACGAGCTCATCCGAACGAGTGTACGGTGACCATCGGAACGCGTCCGACACCGATGTGTGACGAGTTCCCGGCTGCGCAGCTGCGCCAGTTTCGACAGCGCCCGGTCGAGGCGGAGCCGGTTGCGGCGGACGCGCCAGGCGGGTGCGTGGACGGCGCGGAGCTCGTTTCCGTCGCCGAGGAGCACGAGCATCCGCCCCAGGAGGCGGGCTTCGTCGTCGTCGCGCGCCATGCGCTCAACCTGCCTGCGGCGACGTTCGCGCACATCGGTGATCGACCCTGAGCGTGCCCTGAATCGACCCTGGATCGTCCCCAGGGTGGGCGGCCTCGCGGCTAGATGGTGGGCGTCGAGAAGAGCGGGTCGCCCGTGGGGGCGTCCGCGCCGCCGTCGTCCTCGAGCGTCACCGCCACGACCGCGTCATCGGGCACGGGACGGGTGACGGCGACGACCGTCGGTGCGCCGGCGCCGTCGAAGAGGCCGGCCGGCTGCGCCGTGCCGTCCTCGATCACCCAGATCTCGTAGGTCTTGCCGGCCGGGGCCGGCTCGAGGTCGGAGAGGACGAGTGCGGCGCGACCGGTCGGCCCGACCACGACACGTCCGTCGGCGCCCGAGAGCTGGACCTGTCGCGCATCGGGGTCGGACACGATCGCCAGCGCCTCCTCGTTACCCGAGAGCTGCCCGCGCACGTCGTCGAGCTCGCTCGACAGCGACGCGCCCCACAGGCCGAGCCCCAGTGCCGCGACGGCTGCGACGGCGGCCAACGACGCCGCGGCGGGCAGCGCCACGCGGCGGCGCAGCGGCACCACGTTGTCGGGCAGGTCCCGGCGCGCCTCCGCGAGGATCCGCTCGCGCAGGGCCGGGGGCGGGGGAGGCCCGCCGGCCGCATGCGCGAGCGAGCCGGAGACCTGCCAGAACGACTGCAGCTCCTCGCGGCACGGCGTGCAGGTGGCCAGGTGCGTCTCGTAACGGGCGCGCTCCTCGCCCTCGAGGGCGTCGAGGGCGTACGCGGCCGTCAGCTCGTGGATCACGTCGTCCATGCGTCCTCGTTCGCATTCTCGTCGAGCAGCTCGCGCAACCGGGAGAGCCCCGAGAACATCCTGCTCTTGATCGTACCCAGCGGCTGGCCGAGCCGTTCGGCGAGCTCGGACTGGCTGAAGCCGCCGTAGTAGGCGAGCTCGATCGCCTCGCGCTGCTGGTCGGGCAGCAGCCTCAGCGCCGCCTGCACGCGCTCGCGCTCGAGCCGCAGCCAGGCGCTCGTCTCCGCGGAGTCGACCGTCGGCTCGGCGGCGCTCTCGAGCGGCTCCGCGCGCCGTCGCTCCTCGCGGCGGACGAGATCGACGGCGCGCCGGTGCACGAGGGTCAGCAGCCAGGTCGAGGCCTTCGACCGCTCCGGAACGAACGTCGCGGCGCCGGAGCGCCAGAGGGCGAGGAAGGCTTCCTGCACGGCGTCCTCTGCGAGCGACTCGTCTCGCAGCACGCGGAAGGCGAGGCCATAGGCGACGCCGCCGATCCGGTCGTAGAGCTCTGCGAGCGCCGATTCGTCCGAGCGCGCGATCAGGGCGACGAGCGCTTCGTCGGAGAGATGGGCGAGAGCGCGGCTCCGCATCGGCTGCGGACGCGAGCCTACCGAGCGGGACGAAGGAGTCACAGCGAGCACGCCCCTTGTTCGCTCGAGGCCGCCGGTCGGTTCGGCCCGAAAAACCGTTCTGGCTCGAGAGCGAACCGTTCCTCCGATTCGGCCGAACAAGCGCCGACCCCGACCACGGAGGAGCGTGGAAGATGAAGAAGGCAGCACTAGCAGCCGCCGCCGTGTCCGTAGCCGGACTGGCCGCTCTCGCAGCGGCAGTCACCGGCTCCGGGCCGACCGCCGGCACCGCCTCGAGTCACCGTGAGGCACCGCTGATCGCCGAGGATCCGAGTGCCGACAACACGGACCTGTACGCGTTCCGGAGCCCGGACAAGCCGGGCACGGTGACGATCATCGCAAACTGGATCCCGGGCGAGGATCCCGCCGCCGGCCCGAACTACTACACGTTCTCGCCGGCCGCGAAGTACAAGATCAACATCGACCGGACGGGCGATGCCCGGCCGGACATCGTCTACGAGTTCCGGTTCAACCGCACGGCCGGCCCGGCGTTCCTCGGGAACACGGTGCAGAACTGGTCGATGTGGCGGAACAAGAAGCTCTTCGCCCGCGGGAAGACGCCGCCGAACAACATCGGGCCGCGCTCGACCCCGAACTACCGCAAGCTCGTCGAGGACTCGATCGTCCAGAAGGACGGGGTCTCGATCTTCGCCGGCCAGCGCGACGACGCGTTCTTCGGCGACATCGGGGCGATCTTCGACCTGCTCGCGTTCCGCAAGGGCACGGGTGCGAACGGCGGCGGGAAGGACTTCTTCGCCGGCTATGCCGTCCACTCGATCGCGCTCCAGATCCCGATCGCCGAGCTGAACGCGAAGGGCTCGACCATCGGCGTCTACGCCTCGACGGAGCGGCCGAACGTGACCGTGAACGGCAAGCTGAAGCGCGGCTGGACGCAGGTGTCGCGTCTCGGCAACCCGCTCGTCAACGAGGTCGTCGTCCCGACGCCGTTCAAGGACGTCTGGAACCGCTCGAAGCCGGTCGACGACAAGCAGTTCGCCGGCCCGGTCGTGACGCCGATCCTGGCCAAGCTGATGAACGACCTCTACAAGCTGAACGCGCCAGAGACGAACCGCGACGATCTCGTCGCCGTGTTCGGCACCGGCGTGAAGGGCCTCAACTTCACCGGCGACACCGTCGCCGATCTGCTGAGGCTGAACTACTCGATCCCCGTGACGCCGAAGGACAAGGTCAACCGCCTCGGTGTGATCGGCGGCGACAACGGCGGCTTCCCGAACGGCCGTCGTCTGGGTGACGACGTCGTCGACGCAGCCGAGCGCGTGATGGCCGGCTTCCTGAAGGGGAACAAGGTCGAGCTCGGCGACGGCGTGAACGCCGGCGACGTGCCCGCCCTCGACTCCTTCCCCTACCAGGCCGACCCGCCGCAGGGGTTCGCGAACTCGAAGGGACAGCAGAAGCCCTGACCGCATGCAGGCGGGGCCTCCCACGCGGGGCCCCGCCTCCCTACCACCAAAGGAGAAGAAGATGAAGACGATCGGCTTTCTCGGAGCGGCGGTCGCGGTCGCCTGCGCCGTCCTCCTGAGCGGGACGCTGCGCGAAGAGGCAGCGGGCGCGCAGCCTGGCGATGCGCAACGCGTCGCCCTGCGCGGTCTCGAGCTCCAGCAGCAGGCCCGCGTCAGCGGCGATCCATCCCTCTATCCCAGGGCGGAGCGTCAGCTGCGGCGCGCAGCGGAACTCGACCCGCGCAACGCGGCGGCCGTACGCGGCCTTGCCGCTCTCGCGGCGTCGCGCCATCGCTTCGCCGAGTCCCTCACGCTCGCCCGGCGGGCGCTGCGGCTCGAGCCCGGTTCGGCCACGGTCTACGGCCTGATCGGCGACGCGAGCCTGGAGCTCGGCCGTTATGACGAGGCCTTCGCCGCGTTCGACCGGATGGCGAAGCTGAAGCCGAACGCGAATGTCTACGCGCGCATCTCGTACGCCCGCGAGCTGCTCGGCGACACGAAGGGCGCGATCGCGGCGATGGAGCTGGCCGTCGACGCGTCGATCGGCGTCGCGGAGCCGTCTGCCTGGTCGCGGACGCTGCTCGGCAACCTGCTTCTGGGCTCGCGCAGGGCGGGCGAGGCCGAGATCCGCTTTCGCGAAGCGCTCGCGTTCGTGCCCGGCTATCCGGCCGCCGTCTCCGGCCTCGCCAAGCTAAGGGCGGCCGAGGGCGACCTCCCGGGCGCCGCCGAGCTCTACCGGCAGGCGGCCGCGGCTGCGCCGGTGCCCGAGTTCGCAGCCAGCCTCGGAGACACGCTCGCGACGCTCGGACGGACGGGCGCAGCGGAGCGCGCGTGGCGTGACGCGGACGAGCTCGAGCAGCTCTTCGCCGCGAACGGCGGCCGCAACCTGCTCGAGACGGCCGAGTTCGATCTGAATCACGACCGCCACATCCGGCGCGCGCTCGACCGTGCGCGCCGCGGCCGCGCGGAGCGTCCGAGCGTCGAGGGAGACCACGTCCTGGCCTGGGCGCTCTACAAGAACGACCGCTGCGCAGAGGCACGACGCGTCTCGCTCCGCTCGCTGCGGCTCGGGACGCTCGACGTCGACGGCCTCTACCACCACAGCCTGATCGAGGCGTGCCTCGGGCACGGCAAGGCCGCCGCGGCCTACCGGGCCCGCGTCCGCCAGCTCGACCCGGCGTATCTCGACGCTGCGCCGTCGGCGAGGAGGTTCCCGGCCTAGGCGGTAGATTCGGCGGCGTGGAGGGCTTCTGCGTCGCGGACTACGAGCGCCTGGCCGAGCAACGGCTCGACCCCGGCGCCTTCGGCTACTACGCAGGAGGCGCCGGGGACGAGCAGGCACTCGCCGGGAACGTCGAGGCGTGGCGCCGGCTTCGGCTGCGCCCCCGCGTCCTCGTCGACGTGTCCGAGGTCTCGACGGCGACGACCGTCCTCGGCACGCCGGTGTCGATGCCGCTCCTCGTCGCGCCGACGGCGATCCAGCGCCTCGCCCATCCCGACGGCGAGCCCGGGATGGCGCGCGCCGCGGCGGCCGCAGGCACCGTGATGTGCCTGTCGACGATCGCGACCGCGACGCTCGAGGAGGTGGCGGCGGCGGCACCCGGTGCGCCGCGCTGGTTCCAGCTCTACGTCTTCCGCGACCGTAGCGTGACGCGGGACCTGATCTCGCAGGCGGCCGTGCACGGCTACGGCGCGATCGTCCTCACCGTCGACGCGCCGCGCCTGGGCCGGCGTGAGCGCGACCTGCGCACCGCCTTCCGTGTGCCCGAGGAGATCAGGGTGCCCAGCTTCGCGGCAGCGCTCGGCAAGTGGGAGGGCGCGACGCCGCTCGAGCTGCTCAGCGCGATCGATCCTTCGCTCACCTGGGGAGGCCTCGACGAGGTGCGCTCGCTCTCGCCGCTCCCGCTGGTGCTGAAGGGAATCCAGACCGGCGAGGACGCCGCCCTCGCCTGCGAGCACGGCGTGGACGCGATCGTCGTCTCCAACCACGGGGGGCGCCAGCTCGACGCGGTCGCGCCGACGGCCGAGCTCCTGACGGAGATCGTCGACGCCGTCGCGGGCCGGATCGAGGTCTACGTCGACGGCGGCATCAGGCGCGGGTCGGACGTGGTCAAGGCGCTCGGGCTCGGGGCGCGCGCGGTGCTCGCCGGCCGGGCGCCGCTCTGGGGGCTTGCGTGCGACGGCCAGGCCGGAGCAGAGCGCGTGCTGGCGCTCCTGCGCGACGAGATCGAGCTCGCGCTCGCGCTCTGCGGCTGCACGTCGCCGGAGCGCGTCTCCGAGGCGCACCTCGGTACGATCGGCGGCCCGTGAGCGAGATCCTCACCCGCAACGCCGTCGACGTCCTGCCGGCCGGCGGGCTCGCGGAGAAGCTGAAGCTCGGCCGGCCGCTGCGCGTGAAGCTCGGCATCGACGTCACCTCGCCGGACATCCACGTCGGTCGCGGGATCCCTCTGCAGCGGATGCGGGCCTTCCAGGACGCGGGCCACGTGGGCGTCCTGATCGTCGGCGACTACACGACGAGGATCGGCGACCCGTCCGGCCGCTCGGCCGAGCGGCCGATCCTCTCGGACGAGGAGATCGACCGGAACGCGCAGACCTACGTGGAGCAGGCGCTCCAGATCGTCGATCGCGACAGGACCGAGGTGCGCTTCAACAGCGAGTGGCTCGCCTCGCTCGACTTCGCCGAGATCCTGCGTCTGACGCGCACGACGACCGTCGCCCAGATCCTCGAGCGCGACGACTTCTCCAAGCGCATGACCGCCCAGGAGCCGATCTCGGTCTCCGAGCTGCTCTATCCCTTGATGCAGGCCTACGACTCGGTGGCGGTCCGAGGCGGACGTCGAGCTCGGCGGGACCGACCAGCTCTACAACCTGCTCGCGGGGCGCACCGTGATGGAGGCCTACGGCCTCGAGCCGCAGGTCGTCCTGACGACGCCGCTCCTGCTGTCGTGGGACGGGGCCAAGATGAGCTCGTCCGTCGGGAACAACATTCCGCTGACGGCCGCACCCGAGGAGCAGTTCGGCCGCACGATGCGGATTCCGGACGAGCAGCTCGAGGAGTGGTACCGGCTCGTGCTCGAGCAGGAGGCTCCGCAAGGCGAGCCGATGGAGGCGAAGCTTGCGCTTGCCCGCGCGATCGTCACGCGGTCGCACGGGGAGGAGGCTGCTGGCGAGGCGGAGGCCCACTTCACGCGTGTCGTGCGCGAAGGACAGGCTCCCGAAGAGGTCGCGGAGGCGGCGCTGCCCGACGGCGACCCCGTGCATCTGCCGGCAGCGCTGGCCGCCGCCTTCGGGCTCTCGACGAGCGAGGCCAGGCGCCTGATCGCGCAGGGCGGCGTCAAACTGGACGGCGCTGTCGTCACCGAGCTCGACGTGGCCCGGTCCGATCTGCTCGACGCCACTGTTCAAGCCGGGAAGCGCCGGTTCGCCCGCTTCCGTGAAACCGCCTAGACCCGCTTGACAGAGCCCCTGAGTTTGCTACTGTTCCTCGGCCGCCCGAGAGGGCCGGTGTTGAAAAGTCCCTCACCTCGACCAATGGAGCGCCTCTAGGCCGATCGGATACGATCAGCACCGCAAGCTTGGAGGCCTCTGGCGCGAGTCGGAGGCTTTTTTACGCCGGTTCGACACACGGCATCGGTCTTTGAAAACTCAACAGCGTGCGTTTACGTCGAGACCTCATCCTCTCGCCGGCTTCTGCCTGCGAGATGGGGTGAGGCTTAACAAAAACCCGTCGACCCACCACTACTTCGGTAGCGGTGCGGAAGACACTTTGAGCTCAAGCTCGAAGAGAAGCTTGCCGGCCTGCTGTTCATCAGCGGTGTCCGGCAAAAACATCTTCACGGAGAGTTTGATCCTGGCTCAGGACGAACGCTGGCGGCGCGCTTAACACATGCAAGTCGAGCGAGAACCGGTCCTTCGGGACCGGGGACAGCGGCGAACGGGTGAGTAACACGTGGGTAATCTGCCCTCGATTCTGGGATAGCCCGGGGAAACCCGGATTAATACCGGATAGCCTCTCGAGCTTTCGGGCTCGTGAGAAAAGGTAGCTTCGGCCTCCGATCGAGGATGAGCCCGCGGCGGATTAGCTTGTTGGTGAGGTAACGGCTCACCAAGGCGACGATCCGTAGCTGGTCTGAGAGGACGATCAGCCACACTGGGACTGAGACACGGCCCAGACTCCTACGGGAGGCAGCAGTGGGGAATCTTGCGCAATGGGCGAAAGCCTGACGCAGCGACGCCGCGTGGGGGAAGAAGGCCTTAGGGTTGTAAACCTCTTTCAGTAGGGACGAAGCCACTCGGGTTAATAGCCCAGAGGGTGACGGTACCTACAGAAGAAGCCCCGGCTAACTACGTGCCAGCAGCCGCGGTAATACGTAGGGGGCAAGCGTTGTCCGGATTTATTGGGCGTAAAGAGCGTGTAGGCGGCCAGATAGGTCTGTTGTGAAAACTGGAGGCTTAACCTTCAGAGGTCGATGGAAACCATCTGGCTAGAGTCCGGAAGAGGAGAATGGAATTCCTGGTGTAGCGGTGAAATGCGCAGATATCAGGAAGAACACCCGTGGCGAAGGCGGTTCTCTGGGACGGTACTGACGCTGAGACGCGAAAGCGTGGGGAGCGAACAGGATTAGATACCCTGGTAGTCCACGCCGTAAACGATGAGTGCTAGGTGTGGGGGGTGTCGACTCCCCCCGTGCCGAAGCTAACGCATTAAGCACTCCGCCTGGGGAGTACGGCCGCAAGGCTAAAACTCAAAGGAATTGACGGGGGCCCGCACAAGCAGCGGAGCATGTGGTTTAATTCGACGCAACGCGAAGAACCTTACCAAGGCTTGACATGGTCGAGAAAGCCGTAGAAATACGGTCCTCCTTCGGGACTCGATCACAGGTGGTGCATGGCTGTCGTCAGCTCGTGTCGTGAGATGTTGGGTTAAGTCCCGCAACGAGCGCAACCCCTGTCCTATGTTGCCAGCGAGTTATGTCGGGGACTCATAGGAGACTGCCGGTGACAAATCGGAGGAAGGTGGGGATGACGTCAAGTCATCATGCCCCTTATGTCTTGGGCTACACACGTGCTACATTGGCCGGTACAAAGGGCTGCAAACCCGTGAGGGGGAGCGAATCCCAAAAAGCCGGTCCCGGTTCGGATTGGAGGCTGAAACTCGCCTCCATGAAGGCGGAGTTGCTAGTAATCGCGAATCAGCAACGTCGCGGTGAATACGTTCCCGGGCCTTGTACACACCGCCCGTCACACCACGAAAGTTGGCAATACCCGAAGCCGGTGGGCTAACCCGCAAGGGAGGCAGCCGTCGAAGGTAGGGTTGATGATTGGGGTGAAGTCGTAACAAGGTAGCCGTAGCGGAAGCTGCGGCTGGATCACCTCCTTTCTAGGGATACCGGAGCACTTACTCCGGTAGGCGCCGAGCTCGTTGATGTCACCTCTCGAGGTGTTCGTCCGATGACTCGGTTCGCCTAGAATCTACGTCGACCTCGACGCATGTATTCCGTACGCTGTTGAGTTTTGAGAGACCGAGCCCTGCCGGTTTACGGCGGCGTTTCGGTTCTTTCTGCCGGCGGGCGCAGGCCCGCGTGCACCTTGAAAACTCCATAGTGGCAACACATAGTGTTCTTTCTGATCAAGAGAATAAGAGCACACGGTGGATGCCTTGGCGCCAAGAGCCGATGAAGGACGTGGGCGGCTGCGATAAGCCCGGGGGAGATGCTGACCAATCACTGATCCCGGGATTTCCGAATGGGGAAACCTACGCGTGGTAATGCGCGCGTGCTCTTGCCTGAATACATAGGGCAAGCAGTGGCAAGCTGGGGAACTGAAACATCTTAGTACCCAGAGGAAAGGAAAGAAACCTCGATTCCCTGAGTAGTGGCGAGCGAAAAGGGAAGAGCCCAAACCCAGACGATGTGATAGACGGCAGTCGTTGTCGTTTGGGGGTTGTAGGGCTTGTCTGGATCCGTCTGCCGGCGGGTCGGGAAGTTACAAAGTTGTGCGTTAGTCGAAGTGAATGGAAATTCACACCGCAGAGGGTAATGGTCCCGTAGACGAAAACGCACAGCCTTCCTTGACAGGTACCTGAGTACGGCCGGGCACGGGAAACCCGGTCGGAACCCGCGGGGACCACCCCGCAAGGCTAAGTACTCCTTGGCGACCGATAGTGAACTAGTACCGTGAGGGAAAGGTGAAAAGCACCCCGGAAGGGGAGTGAAATAGTACCTGAAACCGTGTGCTTACAAGCGGTCGGAGCAGGCTTGTCCTGTCACGGCGTGCTTTTTGCATAACGAGCCAGCGAGTTACTCTTCAACGGCAAGGTTAAGGAAACGGAGCCGTAGCGAAAGCGAGTCTGAATAGGGCGATTCAGTCGTTGGAGGTAGACCCGAAACTGAGTGATCTACCCATGGGCAGGTTGAAGCGGGGGTAAGACCCCGTGAAGGACCGAACCGACCTCGGTTGAAAACGGGGCGGATGACCTGTGGGTCGGAGTGAAAGGCTAATCAAACTCAGAGATATCTGGTTCTCCCCGAAATATATTTAGGTATAGCGTCACGCGTTCAATACCGGTTGTAGAGCACTGTTTGGTCTAGGGGGCCTACCAGCTTACCGAAATCAGGCAAACTCCGAATGCCGGTATTCCAGAGCGTGGCAGTCAGACTGCGGGGGATAAGCTTCGTGGTCGAAAGGGAAACAGCCCGGACCGTCGGCTAAGGCCCCTAATTCCATGCTAAGTGGGAAACGATGTCCGATTGCAGAGACAACCAGGATGTTGGCTTAGAAGCAGCCACCATTCAAAGAGTGCGTAACAGCTCACTGGTCAAGTGGTCGGGCGCGGACAATGTAACGGGGCTCAAGCATGGAGCCGAAGCCACGGACTTCACGAGCAATCGTGGAGTGGTAGGGGAGCGTTCCCATGCCAGCGAAGCGGCGGCGTAAGCCAGCCGTGGAGGCATGGGAAGTGAGAATGCTGGCATGAGTAACGAAAGAGGAGTGAGAAACTCCTCCGCCGAATGCCTAAGGGTTCCTGAGTAAAGCTAATCTGCTCAGGGTTAGTCGGGACCTAAGCCGAGGCCGAAAGGCGTAGGCGATGGACAACAGGTTGATATTCCTGTACCACGTCCCAACCGCTATTACCAATGGCGGGACGGGGTAGGCTATGGAAACCCGGTTATTGGATTCCGGGGTAACCGCGTAGGGCGGGCGATAGGGAAATCCGTCGCCCATTCAAGCCTGAGACGGGATGCCGAGCCCAGCGATGGGCGAAGTTCCAGAAGCCATGCCTCCTAGAAAAGCGTCTAGGGAGGTTGGACGTGCCCGTACCAAAACCGACACAGGTAGGCAGGTAGAGAATACCAAGGCGATCGGAAGAACCCTCGTTAAGGAACTCGGCAAAATGGTCCCGTAACTTCGGGAGAAGGGACGCCCCGGTAGAGTGAAGCTCCTTTACGGAGCGGAGCTCGAGGGGGCCGCAGTGAAACGGCCCAAGCGACTGTTTACCAAAAACACAGGTCTCTGCGAAGTCGTAAGACGACGTATAGGGGCTGACGCCTGCCCGGTGCCGGAAGGTCACGAGGAGAGGTTAGCCTTCGGGCGAAGCTTTGAATCCAAGCCCCGGTAAACGGCGGCGGTAACTATAACCGTCCTAAGGTAGCGAAATTCCTTGTCGGGTAAGTTCCGACCTGCACGAATGGCGTAACGACTTGGGCGCTGTCTCAACGAGGGATCCGGTGAAATTGTAGTCTCGGTGAAGATGCCGAGTACCCGTGGTTGGACGGAAAGACCCCGTGCACCTTTACTGCAGCTTTACGTTGAAGTTTGGTGTTCATTGTCCAGGATAGGTGGGAGCCTTTGAAGCGGGGACGCCAGTCTCCGTGGAGGCAACCTTGGGATACCACCCCTTGGATTCTGAGCTTCTAACCCGATGCCGTGATCCGGGTCGGGAACAGCGTGAGGTGGGCAGTTTGACTGGGGCGGTCGCCTCCTAAAATGTAACGGAGGCGCACAAAGGTTCCCTCAGCACGGTTGGAAATCGTGCGTAGAGCGCAAAGGCATAAGGGAGCTTGACTGCGAGACTGACAAGTCGAGCAGGGACGAAAGTCGGTCTTAGTGACCCGGCGGTTAAGAGTGGAATTGCCGTCGATCAACGGATAAAAGGTACGCCGGGGATAACAGGCTTATCCTCCCCAAGAGTCCACATCGACGGGAGGGTTTGGCACCTCGATGTCGGCTCGTCGCATCCTGGGGCTGAAGCAGGTCCCAAGGGTTGGGCTGTTCGCCCATTAAAGCGGTACGCGAGCTGGGTTCAGAACGTCGTGAGACAGTTCGGTCCCTATCCACCATGGGCGTTGGAAGTTTGCGAGGAGTCGTCTCTAGTACGAGAGGACCGAGACGAACAGACCTCTGGTGTATCAGTTGTCCTGCCAAGGGCACTGCTGACTAGCTACGTCTGGATGGGATAACCGCTGAAAGCATCTAAGCGGGAAGCCCACCTCAAGATGAGACTTCCCATCTGCTTGACAGAGTAAGGGCCGTGGAAGACGACCACGTTGATAGGCCGGCGGTGCAAGCGCAGCAATGCGTTCAGCTGACCGGTACTAATTGCCCGAGGTCTTGATTTAGAACACTTGTTTGTCACTATGGAGTTTTGAGGGTGCGCGCACGCGATCTTCGCCGCGTACTTTCGACAATTTCGGCGGTCATAGCGTCGGGGGTACACCTCTTCCCATTCCGAACAGAGAAGTTAAGCCCGACTGCGCCGATGGTACTCGGGGCGAAAGCCCCCGGGAGAGTAGGTCGCCGCCGAATTAGTTTGGACAGAGAGCCGCGCGAGCGGCTCTCTGTCGTTCTTCTAGACTCGGGTCGTGGAGCTCACCGACGGCGACGTCGCTCTGCGACCGCCGGAAGCCGCCGACGCCGAGTGGATCGTCGAAGCCTGTCGCGATCCCGTCAACCAGCGCTGGCTGCCGAGCCTTCCGAATCCGTATCGGCCGGCCGACGCGGACTGGTGGCTCGAGCACTGCCGTCGCGGCTGGAAGGACGCCACTGCAGCCCCGTTTCTGGTCGTCGACGCCGAGACCCGCGCGCGGCTGGGAGCGATCGAGGTGCGGTTCGGCGTGCCACCCGACGTCGGGTACTGGCTCGCGCCGGAGGGGCGCGGCCGCGGCGCGATGACGCGCGCGCTCGTGCTCGTCTCCCGGTACGCGTTCGAACAGCGGCCGATCGACCGGCTCGAGCTCTACACCTTGCCCGACAACATCGCCTCGCAGGCCGTTGCGGAGCGTGCCGGCTACCGGCGCGACGGGACGCGTGCGCGGCACATCCCGCTTCGGGACGGTTCGTCGGCCGACGCCTACCGGTACGTGCTCGAGCGCGACTGATCAGGCCGCCCGGCTGCCCGGATCCAGGGAGCGCAGGGCTGCGAGGCGCTGCTGGAGCGGGGGATGCGTCGAGATCAACGCGGCCAGGCCCTCCTCGGCGAACGGGTTCGTGGTGTAGAGCGGCTCGGTGGCCGGATTGGCGGTGAACGAGACGAGCTCGCTGGCGAGATCGAGGCGGACGAGTGCGTCCGCGAGGCCGTGCGGTGAGCCGCAGACATGGGCGGCGACCCGATCGGCCGCCAGCTCGCGCTTGGGCGAGAGCAGGAGATGGACGAACGCGGCCGCGACCGGCCCGAGCACCGAGAGCAGCGCGCGCTCGAGCCAGCCGCCGATCCGCGAGAGATCGACGAGCGCGACGGCGAGCATCACGGCCTGCGTCTGGACGAGGACGTCGCGCGAGCGGACGTGTGCGAGCTCATGGGCGAGAACGCCTTCGAGCTCGGCCGGATGGAGCGCGCCGAGGAGGCCGGTGCTGACAGCGAGAGCGGAGCCGCGCGGGCCGCGGCCGGCCACGAACGCCCGCGGGAACCCGTCTGCGATCACGTAGAGCTTGGGTGGGAGGATCTCGAGCTTCGCCGAGAGGGCGTCGACCGTGGAGCGCAGCAGCGGATCCTCCGCCAGTGCGTACTCGCGCGCACCGAGTGTGCCGAGCAGCGCGCGATCGCCGTACGCGTAGACCGCTGCCCCCGCGAGGAGGGCGCAGAAACCGAAGAGGGACGCGCCCCTGTAGCCGCCGATCAACCAACCCAGCCCGGCGAACGTGCCGGCCAGGAGCGCGGCCAGCAGCCAGGCCTTGAGGAGGTTCCGGGCGGCGGCGAGCCGCATCAGGGGTTAGGTGCTGTCGTCGTCGCCGAGGTCGCGGTCGTCGTCACCGAGCCCGCGCGGCGGCCAGTCCGGCTCCGGCGCGTCGCAGCGGCTGGAGCAGTGGAGCGAGGCGACGTTCTGGAGCGGGACGAGGATGTGCCCGTTCAGCTCGATGTGCGGCACGTCTTCGATCGAGCAGTACGCGGTGAGCACGCCTTCCTGGTACTCGCCTCCGAAGAGAGCGACCTCGACCTGCTCGCCCTTGTACTTGTTCGTGTAGTCGTCCACGGGCGGCTCAGTCTACCGAGCGCAAGCTTCCCGTTCCCGACCGCGATCCGGGTCACGTGGCAGTTCGGCACCGGGCCGTCCGCGACCGCGCAGTGGCGCAGGACCGCGCGCACCGGACCGCCGTGGGTCACCACCAGCACGCGCTCGCCGGGGTGGTCGGCGGCGATGCTGCGCAGCGCCGCGAGCACGCGCTCGGCCAGCTCGTCGCTCGTCTCCCCGTCGCCCCAGGGCCCGGTCAGCGCCTGTGGGAAGCGCTCCCTGATCTCGACGTCGGTCAGCCCCTCCCACGTGCCGAAGTGCTTCTCCCGGAGCTCCGGGAGCGCCACCACCTGCAGCCCGCGGGAGGCGGCCACGCCGCTCGCGGTGTCGAAGGCGCGCGCAAGGTCGCTCGTGTACACGGCGTCGATCTGCTCGTCCGCGAGCTCCTCGACCAGCGCGGCGGCTTGCGCGATCCCGGTGTCGTTCAGCGGCCGGTCGCTGTGTCCCTGCACGCGGCGCTCGACGTTCCAGTCGGTCTCGCCGTGGCGCACGAGCAGGATGGTGGTCTCGCTCACGGCGATACGCTAGCCGCCCGTGGATCTGGGGCTGACAGGGAAGGTGTGCATCGTCACCGGCTCGACCGGTGGAATCGGGCTCGAGACGGCGCGTCTGTTCGTCGCCGAGGGCGCACAGGTCGTCACCTGCGGGCGTCGCGGCGCGCCCGGTGTCGGAGAGGCCCTCCACGTCGCCGCCGACCTCACCGTGCCCGGCGCGCCCGAGGCGCTCGTCGAGGACGCCGTCGGCGCGCTCGGGTCGCTCGACGTGCTCGTCAACAACGTCGGCTTCGCCGTGCAGGCCCAGTTCGAGGACGTGCCGGACGAAGAGTGGGACTCGATGTGGCAGCTGAACGTGATGAGCTACGTCCGTTCGATTCGCGCCGCCCTGCCGCACCTGCGCGCGAGCCGCGGCGTCGTCGTGAACGTCTCCTCCACCGCCGGTAAGCGGCCTTCGGCCGGCATGCCCCACTACTCGGTGACGAAGGCGGCGGTGCTGTCCCTCTCGCGGCTCGTCGCCGATCTGTACGCGGGTGACGGGATCCGCTCCAACGCCGTGACGCCAGGACCGACGGCAACCGAGGCGTGGCTCGGCGACGGCGGCCTGGCGGACCAGCAGGGAGGCAAGCGCGACGACGTGCTGGCGAAGGTGGGAGCGGGGAGGCCGCTCGGACGCCTCGCGGAGCCCGAGGAGATCGCCGCCGTGATCGCCTTCCTCGCCTCGCCGAAGTCGTCCTACGTCACGGGCGCGGCCTGGAGCGCGGATGGCGGCACTGTCCCGATCATCATCTAACGTGGAACGATGCCTCACGTAGCAGGTCGAGTCGCCGACGCCTTCGAGGCCCGCGTGCGCGAGCAGGAGGAGTCGACGCTCTCGCAGCACGCCGTCCGCTCCTACGAGACGCGCGGCCGGCTCCGTCCCGAGGAGGAATGCGGACTCCGCACGCCCTTTCAGCGCGACCGCGACCGGATCCTCCACTCGAAGCCGTTCCGCCGGCTGAAGGGCAAGACCCAGGTCTTCATCGACCCGGCCGGAGACCACTACCGGACGCGTATGACCCACACGCTCGAGACGGCAGGAATTGCGCGGGTCGTGGCCCGGGCGCTCCGGTTGAACGAGGACCTGACCGAGGCGATCGGGCTCGGGCACGACACCGGGCACCCCCCGTTCGGCCACGCGGGCGAGGAGCAGCTCGACCGCTGCCTGCTCGAGCGCTTCCGCGTCGGGTTCCGGCACAACGAGCAGTCGCTGCGGATCGCCGAGCAGCTGAACCTGACGGCTGAGGTGCGCGACGGCATCCTCACCCACACGGGGCCGCGCGAGCCCGAGACCCTCGAGGGGAAGATCGTCAGGCTCGTCGACCGCGTCGCGTACATCAACCACGACATCGACGATGCAATCCGGTTCGGGATCCTCGCCGCAGGCGACCTCCCGCGGGCGGAGATCGAGCTCCTCGGCGAGACGGGCGCGCGCCGGATCGACAGGCTCGTCCACGACATCGTCGAGAGCTCGGAGCTCGCCGGCGACATCGTCCAGAGCGAGGAGATCGGCGCTGCGATGCTGGCGCTCCGCGCCTTCATGTTCGAGCGCGTCTACCTCGGGCCGCATGCGCGCGACGAGCATGAGCGCGCCCATCGGACGATTCGCGTCATCTTCGACCGCCTGGTCGACCGCGGCGACGACGCCCAGGCAATCGCCGACTTCCTCTCCGGGATGACCGACCGGTTCGCCCTGTCGTACGCCGAGCAGCCCGCCTAGTGGCGCGGATCAAGGACGACTCCGTGCGCGCCGTCGTCGCCGCCGCCGACATGGTCGAGGTGGTGAGCGGGCGCACGTCCTTGCGCAAGGCCGGTGCCCGCTACAGCGGCCGCTGTCCCTTCCACGAGGAGCGGACGCCCAGCTTCTCGGTCAACCCGGTGGACAAGCTCTATCACTGCTTCGGCTGCGGCAAGGGCGGCGACGTGATCTCGTTCGTGCGGGAGACGGAGAGCGTCGACTTCGTCGGTGCGGTCGAGTGGCTCGCGCAGCGCTTCCGGGTCACGCTCGAATACGAGGAGAGCTCGCCGCAGGTCGAGGCCGCGCGACAGCGCCGTGACCGGCTGCACGCACTGCTCGACCAGGCGACGGCGTTCTACGAGCGCCATCTGTGGGACTCGGCCGCCGGTGAGCCGGTGCGCGCATACCTCGCGAGCCGCGGGCTGGGGGAGGAGGTCTGCCGCGAGTTCAGGCTCGGCCTGTCGCCGGGCACCGGTCTCGCCGGCAAGGCGCAGGAGAAGGGTTTCACGCGCGACGAGCTGCGCGCCGCGGGCCTGACCAACGCCCGTGGCAACGACTACTTCCCGCCGCGGCTGATGTTCCCGCTCGCCGACGCGCGCGGGCGCGTGATCGGCTTCCAGGCGCGGAAGCTGCGCGAGGACGACCCGCTGCGCGGCAAGTACGTGAACACGCCCGAGACCGAGCTCTTCCACAAATCGGCGGTGCTCTACGGCCTCCACCTCGCCCGGACGGCGATCGCGAAGCAGGAGCGTGCCGTCGTCGTCGAGGGGAACACGGACGTGATCGCGCTCCGCCAGGCGGGGTTCGAGCCGACCGTGGCGTCGATGGGAACGGCGCTGACCGAGCGCCAGCTGAAGGAGCTCCAGCGGCTCACCCGTCGGATCTACCTCTGCTTCGACTCCGACGCCGCCGGCGAGGAGGCGACGCTCCGCGGGATGGAGCTGGCGACCACACTCGGCTTCGACGTCCGGGTCGTGACGTTGCCGAAGGGGCAGGATCCTGCCGACGCGCCGGCGGGGTTCGAGGCACGGCTCGTACGGGCCGAGAGCTACGTCCTGTACCGCGTCCGGCTCGAGCTCGAGCGCGCGCCCGACAGGCAGGAGGCGTTCGTCCGGGCGCGCGCGGTGCTCGAGCGGGCCGAGGACTCACCGGAGCGCCAGGATGCGCTCCGCCTACTCGCAGACCGGCTCGACCTGCCGCGGGAGACACTGGCCGGGCTCGGAGCCAAGGCGCACGTGCCCTCGCTGGAGGAAGACCTCTCGCCGAAGATGCTCGTCAAGGGCGACCGGCTCGAGCGCGACGCGCTTGCGGCCTGTGTGGCGTTCCCGACGCTCGTCAAGCTGCTCGCCGAGGTGTCGCCCGAGCACTTCGACTCGGCGACGAACCGTCGCTTCCGCGAGCACCTCGTGGAAGGCACGACCGACGACGAGCTCGTGGCGTTGCGGGCGGAGCTGGACGCGCGAGCAGCGCGCGAAGGGCTCGACGAGCGCACCGGCAAGGAGCTGCTGCTCAACCTGCGTGAGCGCCGGCTGCGGCGCGAGCTCGCCGGAGCGGAGCTGGACCGGATGAAAGAGCTGCACGCCGCGCTGGCATTGGTTCAGGCCGCGTTTCACGAGATCCGCTAGCAGCTCCGTCCGGGCAGATCGGTAGGTTCGCCCCGATCGGGCGTCGTACCTCATCGCCGCCGGCGTCTCGATCCCTCTCACGTGCGCTCGAAAAGCTCACTGACAAGGACGCTCGTCGCAGTCGTGGCCTCGGCCGTGATTGCCGCGCTGGCGCTCGGGAGCGCGGGGTATCGGTCGCTGCGCGCGGAGGCGACGGCCGCTGCCGGCGACTGCGTTCCCGGCGCGGACTGGGGGAGCCTGCGCGCCGCGCTCGCCACGCAAACGGTCGACCTCGTCAACGCACATCGGCGCGGGCTGGGCCTGGGCCGGCTGTCGGTGTCGCCGACGCTCGAGGCCTCGGCCGTGTGGAAGGCGCGGCACATGGCGCGCTACTCGTACATGGCTCACAACGATCCCGCGCCTCCGGTGGCGCGCTCGGCGGGTGAGCGTATGCAGGCGTGCGGCGTCGGCGGGAGCTGGGGTGAGAACATCGCCTACGGCTACGCCACCGCCGAGGCGGCGCTCAACGGCTGGCTGAGCTCGCCGGGTCACCGGGCGAACATCGAAAATCCGAACTGGGTCTCGATCGGCTCCGGCGCGGCCGCCGGTAGCACCGGGACGATCTACTGGGCGCACTCCTTCGGCTCCGAGCCGCCGGAGCCACCGCCGCCGCCTCCGACCACGACGGCCACCACGACGACCACGACCACTACCACCACGACCACGACGACGACCACGCCTCCCGCAACGCCGAGCAAACCCAGGGCGGTCTCGGCGAACGGCGCCGTGGCCTTGCGCGGGCTCCGGCTGAGTCCGCGCCGGCCCCGGGCGGGAAGGACCCTGACGGGCACCGTTGGGGTGTTCCGAAACGGCGAGCGCGTCACCGCGGGCAGGGTCGGCTGCTACGGGCGTCTCGGGGGGCAACCGCTCGCGATCGTCGAGCACGGCTTCAGGGCGGGACGGGCAACGTGTGCCTGGCGCCTCCCCGTAGCATCGAGCGGCAAGCTCGTGCGGGGCGTCGTCGTGGTCGGTCGGGGCCGGCAGCGCGTGCGTGCGCCGTTCCGCGCCTGGGTCGCCTGAACCGGCTACTCAAGCTCGGGGCTGTTAGGGTCGATCCCTCGTCAGATGGATCCCCCGCCGCTGACATCGATCGACCGGCTCCTGCGTGGGCACTGTGCACGCGCCGTCGCGACGCTCGTCACGGCCGCGATCATCGCGGCCTCGGCGATCTACGCCGCCGTGCTCGCACCGCAGTCGGCGAGTGCGAACACCCTCGTCGGGGATTGCACGCCGGGTTCGGACTGGGGCGTCCCGAGAGCAGACCTCGCTGCGCAGACGATCCAGCTCGTGAATGCACACCGGGCGACCCTGGGCCTGCGGCAGCTCGTCGCCTCGCCGGCGCTCGGCGCCTCGGCGCTCTGGAAGGCGCGTCACATGGCGCGCTACTCCTACATGGCGCACAACGATCCGGCCCCGCCGGTCGCCCGGACGACCGGGGACCGGATGCAGGCCTGCGGCTACGGCACCGGTTGGGGAGAGAACATCGCGTACGGCTACGCGAGCGCCCAGGCCGTCTTCAACGGCTGGCTGGCCTCACCCGGACACCGGTCGAACATCGAGAACCCGGGCTGGGCTGCGATCGGGGCGGCTGCCGCCGCGAACTCCTCCGGCCGGTTCTACTGGGTCAACGCCTTCGGAACCGTGGCGGACGGTTCGCCGCCGCCCCCACCGCCTCCCCCTCCGCCGCCGCCTCCGCCGCCGCCACCTCCACCCACCTCCACGCCTCCGCCTCCGGCCCAGCAGCCGTCGAGCTCGGCGCCGCGGGAGCCGGCCGCGTCGGTCACCGCGTCGAGCGGCATCGTCCTGAAGGACCTGTCGGTTGCGCATCGGCCGAGGGCGGGGCGCAAGCTCGTGAGCACGGTCACGGTGCTCCGGCGCGGGAAGCAGCTGGCAAAGGGCCGGGTGTTCTGCAGCGCCACCATCGGGGAGAGTCGCCTCGACGTGCTCGTGCATCGGCTGAGGGGTGCCGAGGCGACCTGCGTCTGGCGGGTTCCACGCGGAGCGCAGGGCGAGCTGATCGTGGCCACGGTGGGCGTCCGCACCGAGGGTGTGCGCGTGCGCGCCGGGTTCCGCACGTTCGTGATCTGAGCGCCTTCGAGGGCTGAGGCGATTCGCTGTAAAGGAGCGCGGCTGCCTGCCGATACAGAGCAGGTCGCATGTCTCAGCCTCCTCGCGCCGCTCACCTCCTCAACTTCGCGCCCAGCGCGCTCCTGCTCCTCGTGGGGGCGTTCCTGGTCGCTCTCTCGCTGCTCTGGAACGATGCATCCCGGGCCGGCGAGCGTGAGACCGGCGCAGAGCCCGTGATCGCCTCCGTGGCGGATGCCGAGCTCAGGCCGGCGCGGAAGGCCAAGCAAGCCCCGAAGCGCTCGCGGGCCGCTGCCAAGGTCACGCGGCGGAATCGCAAGGCTGTGGTGCGCGCCGCGAAGCCGCGTCGCCCGCGCCAGCCCGTCCGCCCGGTCGTGTCGAGCCCGAGCGAGCCGGCGCCGCCGAACGATCCGCTCTGGCGCGACTCCTGGGCTCTCGCCAGGGCGAACGCGCCTTCGGCGTGGCGCCTGACGACGGGCCGCACCGAGACGGTCGTGGCTGTTCTGGACACCGGGGCGGACCTCGGTCACCCCGACCTGCAGGGCTCGTTCGTCGCCGGCTTCGACGTCGTCAACCAGGATGGGGATCCCTCCGACGACCACGGTCACGGCACGATGGTCACGGGTGTGATCGCCGCGCGCTCCAACAATGCAGTCGGCGTCACGAGCACGTGCTGGCGCTGCTCGGTGATGCCGGTGAAGGTGATCGGCGCGGACGGCACGGGGAACGCCTCGGCCGTCGCGGAAGGGATCGTGTGGGCGGCCGACCACGGCGCCAACGTGATCAACATGAGCTTCACGATGAACGCTCCCGACGACGCCGTGGCCGCGGCGATCGCGCACGCGCGCTCACGCGGCGTCGTCGTCGTCGCCGCCGCTGGGAACAGCGGCACGGCCGATGCCACCTTCCCGGCCGCGTACCCCGGTGTGCTGAGCGTCGCGGGCACCGACGCCGCTGACGCACGGTACGAGTGGTCGAGCTACGGCAGCTGGGTCCGCGTCGCGGCCCCCGGCTGCAACCTGACGACCGCTCCCGGCGGCGGCTACGGAGAGTTCTGCGGAACGTCGTCCGCGACCGCCTTCCTCTCGGGGATCGTCGGCCTCGCCCGGTCCTTCGCTCCCGAGACCTCCACAGAGGCGATCGAGGGCGCCGTGACGGCGGGCGCGCGCTCCGTCGGCGACTTCGTCTCGACCGGCCGGATCGACGCGGCTGCAGTCCTCGGCGCGCTGGCACCCGCCACGGCGGCGACCTCAGCTCCCGGCAGCACCGACGAGCCGATGCCGGCTCGCGCTGCTCGCTCCCTCGACCTGCCCTGACAAGAAGAGAGAGGGCCCGCCTTGCGGCGGGCCCTCTCCAGGTCGTGCGTGTCGGTCTTGCCGCCGCTTAGGCGACGACCGAGACGCGGACCGACTTGACCGTCTTGTTGAACTTCAGGTTCGGCACCGTGACCGACCGGTTCGTACCGATCTTGCGGATCACGACACGCTGAACCTTGCCCTGCTTGTTGACGAGGACGATCCGCACCTTGGCGGTTGCATTCGGGCTCGAGAGCCGAAGCACCAGGTAACGGTTGCCCTTGACGACGAGCAGCTTGGCCGAGCGGAGCTTGGCCTTCGCAGCCTTCGCCGCCGCCTTCGCCTTCGGCGTCTGCGCCGCAGGCGTCGGGGCGCCGGCCAGGCTCACGACGGAGGCCGCGGACTGGACGCCCGTGGTCGCCGTGCTGCCGCCCGTGCCACCCGTGCCACCCGTGCCACCCGTGCCGCCAGGCGGCGTGGTGGTGCCACCAGCACACTGCGTCGTGCCACCGGTGGTCGGGTTGACCAGGAAGAACCGCTTGACACCCGGGTTCTGCTCGCTCCAACGGGTGCCGATGTTCTCGCTCTTCACGTCGACGCAGATGTTCAGCGACTCCGTGACGACAACGCCGGCCTGGCCGAGGCTGTTCGTCTTGACCCGGACGAAGTCATCGCCCTGGTTGACGAGCTCCTGGCCACGAGTGTCGAAGCCGCCGTGCAGAGCTGCGTCGGCCTGGATCGGCCCACGCGGCGTGCGCACGAACTCGACCGAGGCGCCAGCGACGGGCCGGCCCTGGATGTCCAGGATCGTCTCGACGCAGAACGACTCGTGGCGACCCTTCGGGACGCAGCTGAGCGTCTTGCTGGCCGCGATGTTCACGGTCTTCGTCAGCGTGTTCGAGATCTTGCTCGCGGTATCCCAGAGGACAGGCTGATCGGGATAGATGCCCTGAGCGGTGATCTCGCTCTCGAAGGTGCGGTTCGCCGGGAGGTCAAGGTCGCAGCGGAAGTTCGAGTCCACTGCGAAGTTGAACCCGGTGTTCGGGTTGAACGAGACGAACGCCTCGCCGTGCTCGTCCGTGTAGACACCGACGTGGTCGAAACCGGTCGGCGAGGTGCGGTAGTTGCCGAGCTCGTCCTTGCACAGCCGCTGGTTACGGAGCGGATCTTCCGTATGACGCCGTGCAAGCGCCCAGTAGTCGTACCGACCGTCCTGGTCGAGCCAGCCCGGGAAGTTGTTCGTGAACGACCCGGAGACGCCCGACGTCGTGCCGTTGTCCTGCGGCAGCGAGGCCGGGATCAGGGCACGGTAGTACGGCGCGTACAGGTTGTGCGGACGACCGTCCGGAATCGACGAATCGCGGACGTAGATGTCGTCCTTGTCCGCCTTCTCCAGACCGCCGGCACCGCCGGGCCCGATCCGCACGTCAACGCGGAGCGGAGGCATCGGGGCATCGCCGGCATCCGTCTTGCCGTCTGACAGGAGCGTCAGGCGCTCGAGCGGCTCGAACGGACCGAGGCCCGTCGACATGCCGTAGATGCTCGAGAACGGACCGTTCTGGTCGTTGCCCGTGCCGGTGTAGCAGTTGTCCACGGCCTCGACCGCGCCGGCCGGGGGACCGCAGTCGCTGTTCGCGACGTGACCCTCGGTCTCGAGCTGGTCATCGTGGATGTCCCAGCGGTCCACGGCCGTGCCGGGAACGCCGCCGTCTTCACGATCGCTGTCGAACGAGTAGAGCCCAGCAAGCTGCGCCCAGTCGCCCGGCAGCGTGATCGAGTCAGCGGTACCCGTGGTGTCGTTGCCGGCGAAGTTGTTCCCGAGCGGGAACGTGCCGGTGACGTTGATCTGCACGAGCCCGTTCGAGAACGGCGGGTTGAAGATCCCGTCGCCGAGCGGGTCGCCGAGCGAGATGCTCGGGAAATCGTCGTCCGCGACCTCACGGATGACCGGAGCGTTGGAGCGCAGCCAGATCACGAGGAACTGGTGCGTGGCCAACACATCAAGCCCCGGGAACAGGCCGAGCAGGTCCGGCCGAACCGCGAGCTTGATCACTGCCATGCCCGCCTTCAGCGACGCGACCTGCACTGCGAAGCAGAGCCGGCCGTCGACGTAGCGCGGGACGACATCGCCGTCACTGTCGTTCAGGAAGACGGGCTTCTGGAACGGGTCACCGCTCCAGTCCTCGATGCGGTACTTCCCGCGGTACAGGATGGACGACAGATCGACGCCCGAAAGACGACTAAGGTCGCCTTCCGCCTGCCTGCTGTCGAAGCACTTCGCAACGCGGATGGTGTTGCCCAACCACCCGACGTACGGGATGTTCGCTGTCTGCGGATCCGGATGATCTGCCGCTGCGGTTCCCGCAAACGCGAGACTCGCAAGGAGAGCAACCGGAATCGCAAGCAACGCGATCCTCAGTCTCTTACGCATGTGTTGATTCTCCCCACTTCGTAGAAATCCCCAAGATTGACCCACGAACTGCTGCAAAACTGGACGTTCCATCACGAGACTTTCGCGGCAGTTGCCTCCTTTCCGGCGGCTTCAGGTGCCGAGAGATTTGTCGGTTCTACAAGAGTGATTTCTAAACCGTTTGCGGCCGCTGCACAAGGGTTGGGCGGGTAGGGTTTGTGACAGGAAAAAGCCCCCCTCGATACCGGTTTGAAAGTCAGATAGACCACCGCAACGGGTGGGATTTCATAGTTGGACATTAGTCAGCACTAGAGCGGTTTACACTCGCTTGTATCTTGCGGCGCTTCCTTCTGCTTGCCCTGGCGGCGACTCTGTTGCTGCCAGCTTCGGGAACCTCGGCTTTGCAGCCGAACGACCCGGCCTGGCCGGACCAGTGGGCGCAGAGAAAGATCGGTCTCCCGCAGGTCTGGGAGACGACGACCGGCGATCCCGGCATCGTGATCGCGCTGATCGACACGGGTGTGAACCCGATGCCGGATCTCGAGGGCGCGCTCGTCCCCGGCTGGGACTTCGTCGAGAACGACGCGGTCCCCCAGGACACACAGACGCACGGGACTCGGGTCGCCAGCGTGATCGCCGCGCGCGGGAACAACGGGCTCGGGATGGCGGGGCACTGCTGGGGGTGCCGGATCATGCCGGTGCGCGTGACCGCCGGTGGCTCGGTGAACCCTGAGCGGATCGCTCAGGGGATCATCTGGGCGGTCGAGCACGGCGCGCGCATCGTCAACGTGAGCCTCACGCGGCCCGGGAGCCCCGACCCCACCGAGCAGCAAGCCGTGCAGTACGCGCTCGACCGGGGTGTGCTCGTGGTCGCGTCAGCGGGGAACGCGGGGAACACGGTCCCGCAGTATCCCGCCGCCTACCCCGGCGTGCTCTCCGTCGGAGGCACCGACGACAGCGACTCGCTCTACTTCTGGTCGTCGCGCGGGCCCTGGGTGGCGCTGACGGCTCCAGGGTGTCACATGGTGCTCGATCCGACGATCACGCCCGGGACGATCTGTGGCACGTCGTTCACGCCGGGGGCGGTCTCCGGCCTGGCCGGGCTGATCCTCTCCCGCAACCCGAGCCTGACGACGCATCAGGTCATCGCCGCGCTCACGGCCACGGCGAAGCCCGTGCCCGGCGTCGCGTTCGGCCGGATCGACGCCGCAGCCGCCTTCCAGTGGCTCGGTCTCCTCGCCCCGGCGCAGACGACTCCGGCCGGTGCAACCGGGACGCCGTCCACGCCGGCGGCGGGCGCCCCGCGGACGCCGGTGCCCGGACAGCTGTACGGACGGGACATCGTGTTCGAGGCCGGCAGCTTCCGACGCTCGTTCAAGTCGACCTTCCGGGTGGGGCGCGGACGGTTCGAGATGCAGCTCGCCACCGGCCGCGCCCGGGAATGCACGCTCTCGCTCCGCTCGCCCGGAGAGGTGATCATGGCCGTCCCCGCGGTCAAGAACCTGCTCAGCCTCTCCGCCACGCTGACAGCCGGCCGGTACACCGTGGACGTGCGTTGCCGCGGCTCCCGGAACCGGCTGTACTCGCTCGGCGTCATCGCGATGTTCCCTCTAGCTGCTCCCTGATCACCACAGACGGCGTGGCATAGCGGGGGGTCAGCCGCGTCAGCTTCCCACCGCTCGCGGTGCCCGTGCTGTTGCCGTTGCCGTTGGCGTGCCCGTTGCCCTCGGCGATCGAGACGAGGTCACCGGGGACCGCCAGCTCGAGCAGGCCGTGCTCTCGCGCCCACTGTCCCGCTTCGTGGCGGTTCCGGACTCCGAGCTTGCGGTAGATGTTGGCCAGATGGAACTTCACCGTCTGATCGGTGACCCACAGCACCTGCCCGGCTTCACGGTTCGACCTGCCCTCCGAGACGAGCCTCAGGATCTCGACCTCGCGACGGGTCAGGCGAGGGCGGACCCTTTCCTGAGGGAACGCGGTGACGGTCGCCGTCCTTCCGTTCGTGTGGGCGCGGTATCCGTCCGGTGCGAACGCCTGTCGCACCGCCGCCGCGATCTCGCCAGGCTCCGCCGTCTTCGAGATGTAGGCGGACGCACCCGCCTCGAACGCAGCCTGCATCAGGTCGGGCTCGTCGCTCTTCGACAGGACGATGACCGTGAGGCTCGGGTCGGCCTGGGCGAGCGCGACGATGCTCAGGCCCTCCTCGTGTCCTTCCGGTAGATCGACCTCGGCCAGGACCAGGTCGGGTCGGTGCACCTCGACCAGCACCCGCGCCGCTGCCGCCGACGTCGCTGTGCCCACGACCTTCGTGTCGAAGCGGGCGAGCAGCGCCGCAAGTGCCGCATGGCAGAGCGGGTGTGGGTCCATGAGGACGGCCGTCCTGCCACCTCTCTCAAATTCGTGCTCCATTGGATCCTCCAGTAGCGAATTCCAGGATGTACATCGCCGTGCAGCGACCTCCACAGAGGAAGTCGCGGGGCGATCTATCCAGGGCTCGCAGGCGGAGGCACGCCGGGCTCCCCTTCGGGGAGGACCGACGGCTGTGGCTCGGTCGGGAAGGTGACCGGAGCCGTGAGGAGCAGGGGTGAAGTCGAGACGGCGAAGATCCGGAGGCCGGCCGCGGCCGACGAGCCGCCAGGTGCTCCTCCACCGGCCAGGCGTCTGCCGTGATCGCGTGTCGAGGTGGCCGGAGCAGCGGCTACGGCCGGCCGTTCAGTGTCGGATTGTGCTTCGGGATGGGTACGTCTGTGACGCGGGAGCCGTGTGTCCGGTGGCGGCGGGGCCGGCAGGATGATGGCCCTGTCAGCGTCGGGCAAGGGCTGTGTCCCGATGGTCAAGATCGATTCGCGCTGCGAGCTCGGGCAGGTGTCCGAGAGCGGCGCCATCCCGGCGCTCGAGAGCGGCGCGCATGGTCCTTCTCGCTGCGAGGACGCCATGCTCTCGGCCCAGTGTGCGAGGGCGAGCGCGTGGTCGGTCGCACCGCGGTCTTCGTCGGCGGCCTCCGGCGTCCCGGTCTCGTCCGGCCCACCGAGGACGACGGTCGAGATCAGGGTCGAGATCCGACCCCCGTCGGGGGCGAGGCCGTTGGCAAGCTCGGGCAGCTGCGACGGCCCAGGGCCTGCTTCCGCGATCAGCAGGACGATCGAGTTACCGGTCGGCGCGGGAGCCGCCGCCTGGGGCGCAGGCGGTGCTGGCGGCGTCGGAGCGGCCGGCGGCGCCGGGGGCGGTGGGGTGGGGTCCGGCTCGAGCTCGACGACGTCCTCACAGCCTGCTCCCGGTGAGCCCGTCATCGCCACCGGCGCCGCCGTCGTGCCGGCTTCGCAGGTGGGCTCGTCCGCAGGCTCGCATCCCTCCGCACCCGCGGTGCACTCCTCGGCCGGAGGTGCGGGCTCGGCCGGGTCGGTTCCCTCCGCCGGGGGCGTGCCCTCAGCGGGTTCCGTCGTGTCGGCCGGAGGCGTCTCCGATCCGGGCGGCGGAGTCTCGGGCTCCTCCGTGCCGGCCTCGGGGGTCTCGGCGGGCTCGGTCTCTCCCTCCGACGCTCCTGCTTCGGGTGTGTCGCTGCCGCCGGTCGGCGTGTCCGTCGGTGCCGTCGAGACGTCCGCAGGCGCGTCCCCGGGAGCGTCCTGCGCGGTCGCCGGAGCGCTGAACGCGAAGGCGGCGGCGAGCATCGCCACAAGGGTCGCTGACGCAAGCCGCGTGCCGCGCCCTCGTCCTTGCAGAATTCCCCGTGCCCCCAACCTCACCCGTCCCGCCAACGAGCCGCCTCCTATTGGAGCGTAGACCCTTCTTCTATCTCAGTTGCTGCCGCAGGGCAAGCATAGGATTGCTCGCCGAGACATGTCAGTACCCTTGACCAGGCTCCGCTTAAACGTCTCGTAACTCTTTGTAAAACAGTTGCGGGGTCAATTTGTAAAACAGTTGCGGGGTCAATCGCACACGAAGGGCCCCGATCGATCGCATCATCGCCGGGGCCCTCGTGTCTTTGGGGATTGCGAGTGGGGTAAATGTGGTGCCCTGCTCGCCTGATAACTATCGGCAGCAGGGTCGGACGGCATTAGCCGGGTAGGTTTGCCGGAATACCTTCCTTTCGAACCGTATCCGTGCTACACCCCGGCTACTGAAATCTTTGGCGGTGGGGGTGTTGAGGGTGAGGGCTAGAACCTGGAAGCGCGGGCTCGCGATGACGATCCTGCTCGTGTGCGTGATCGTCCTGCCCGGGCAGGCGTCTGCCGACGAGACGCAGGCGCTCTCGATCGGGCGACGTCACGGTGAACGAGGCCGCCGGGATTGCGACGTTCACCGTCTCGCTGAGCGCCGGCCCCGACACAGCGGCGGTCGACGTCACGACCGCGACCGGCAGTGCAACGGCGCCCGCCGACTACGTGCACAAGACGGAGCGGCTGACGGAGATCCCGGCCGGCGGGAGCAAGCAGTTCGTCGTCAGCATCCCGAACGACTCGTCCTTCGAGGACGACAAGTCGTTCAGCGTCACCCTCTCGAACCCTGCCGGAGCTGTCGTCGGGGACGGGGCGGGAACCGGGACGATCACGAACGACGACGGTCCGCCGCCGATCTCCATCGGCGACGTCACCGTCACCGAGGGGAACTCCGGCACCGTCGATGCGAACTTCGTGGTGAGCGTCTCTCCGGCGAGCGGCAAACCGATCACCGTGCAGTACTCAACCGGCACCGGCACGGCCGACAGCCGGTTCGGACTACGTCGCCGCTCAGGATCAGACCCTGACGATCCCAGCCAACCAACCATCGGGAACGATCACGATCAAGATCAACGGCGACGAGCTGGCGGAGAGCTCCGAGAGCTTCCCGGTCAACATCTTCAACGCGACCAACGCGACGATCAGCGACGGCAGCGGCACGGCCACGATCGTCGACAACGACGCCGCGCCGGTTGCGTCGATTGAGGACTTCACCACACCCGAGGGCGACGCGAACCTCAACCTCGACGTGACAGTGAAACTCGCAAGCCCCAGCCAGCAGACCTTGACGTTCGACTACCGGAGCGTCGACAACACCGCGACGGGTGCGGACTACGACCGCCTCGGCGGCGCGGTCACCTTCACCGCGGGCCAGACCGAGCGGACGATTCCTCGTCGTCATCAAGGGCGACGTGCTCGACGAGCTTCCCGAGACGTTCCTCATCCAGATCGTCCGGCCCGGCGGACGGCGCTGTCGTCGACACGACCACGGTGACGATCACCGACAACGACAAGAAGTCGATGCTCTCGATCGGCCGATTCCGAGGCCGACGAGGGCAGCGCGGGCACGTCGAGCACGATGACGTTCAAGGTCACGCTCGCACCGGCCAGCGCGCGGCCGGTGAACGTCGGGTGGTTCACGGAGAACGGCACGGCCACCGCCGGCAGCGACTACAGCGCCGCGAGGCGGGACGCTGGCCTTCGCGCCCGTTCGAGACCGACGAAGGAGATCCCGTCACGGTCATCGGCGACGACGTCAACGAGGACAACGAGACCGTGCTCGTCAAGCTCGTCGCCCCGCGAGGGCGCACAGATCGCCGACGCTCAGGCGCAGGGCACGATCATCGACAAGAACGCGCCGCCGTCGCTCTCGATCAGCGACACCATTGCCAGCGAGGGCGGCGGAGCGACGTTCGAGGTCGAGCTCGCCGGCAACACGCTGCGCACTGTCACCGTCACCTTCAACACGAGCGACGGCACGGCGCGGGAGCCCGGCGACTACACGGCACGGCGCGGCACGCTCACGTTCGCCCCGGGTCAGAAGTCGAAGACGCTCGAGGTGACGGTCGTCGACGACACCACCGCCGAGCCGATCGAGACCTTCTCCGTCAGCCTCGGCGACGTCGTCAACGCGACGATCACGAAGAGCCGCGGCACGGCCACGATCGAGGCCAGCGACCAGGTGACGACGTCCTCGGCGGCCCCGCCGAGGCCGCCCGCCAACGCCCAAGGCCACGCCGAAGGTGCTGCTGCCGAGGATGGTGCTGGCGCCGAGGACCGTGAAGGTCACGACGACCGGCCTCGCACGGCTCATCCTCACCTGCGCGAAGGCCTCGCCGATTGCGTGCCGGGGCTCGATCACCCTGCAGACGACGGTGAAGCCGATCGTGAAGCTCGGCACCAAGACCTTCGCGGTCGCAAAGGGGAAGAAGCAGACCCTCGGCCTCAAGCTCTCGCCGAAGGCGCGCAAGATGCTCCTCAAGCGACCGACGCTCAAGGCGCGGGTGGTCGTGATCGTGAAGACGAGCGCGAAGTCGATGCGGGTCGTGCCCGGGGTGATCACCCTCAAGGCTGCGGCGACTCCGGCGAAGAAGAAGGCCACCACCGCACCACGGCCTAACCCCTAGGCCCAACCGCTAGAACGAACGAGCTCCCCGGGTTGGACTCGAACCAACAACCCTTCGGTTAACAGCCGAATGCTCTGCCAATTGAGCTACCGGGGATCGAACCGCGGGAAAGTGTAGCGACGCCTCCGCCGCGTACGATCTGAACATGGCCCTGGAGCGAGACGAGTTCTTCGCGATCATGAGCGCGTTCCCGACGGGGGTCGCGATCGTGACCACGCTCGATGCCGACGGGCAGCCGCGGGGGCTGACGACGAACGCGGTCTGCGCCGTGTCGGCCGACCCGCCGATGCTGCTCGTCTGCGTCGACCGGACGAGCCGCACGCTCGAGGCGCTGCGGCACGCGCGGAGCTTCGTCGTCAACTTCATGAGCGACGGCTGCGCCGATCTGTGCGCGCTCTTCGCCTCCAAGGTCGACGACAAGTTCGCCGACGTGGCCTGGGAGCCGGGGCTGGACGGTGTGCCTCTGCTCCTCGAGGACGCGCTCGCGATCGCGGAGTGCCGGACGGAGCAGGAGCTCGAGGCCGGCGACCATCTCATCCTCACCGGCGTCGTCGAGGCCGGGCGCGCGCCCGACCCGGAGCGCGTGCCGATCCTCTACTACCGCCGCGCCTACGGCAGCACGCCGACCGCGGCCTCGTAGGCTCGCCGAGCAGCCTCCTCCGCCGGCAGCGACCAGAGCGAGTCCGGATCGTCGGCGTCGCCGAAGATCTCCACGTCGAGCGAGCCGTCCCAGCCGCTCGCCGCGAGGAGCGCGACGAGCTCTCGGGTGCGCGAGACGCCGTGGCCGGGCAGCGCGCGGCCCGGCCGCGAGTCCCCGAACCAGTCCGAGATGTGTACGCCGGTGAATCGCTGCGCGTGCTCACCGAGATCCCGGTCGATCGTCGGCGTGTCCCCGACGTGCCAGAGGTCGACCATGATCCCGACCTGCGGCACGTCGGCCTCGTCGAGCAGGTCGAGCGCCTCCGGGATCGACGTGACGAGTGTGAGCGCGTCGCGCTCGGTGGAGTGGATCGGCTCGAGGCCCAGGCGGACACCGGCATCCTCGGCCGCGTCGGCGATGCGCTTCATCCCTTCGACGACGACGCGTCGGGCATCGGTCGCTTCGAGCTCGCCGGCAGGGCCGGTCAGGACGAGCACCGACTCGGGCTCGTAGCGGGCGAAGCGGCGCATGCTCGCGCAGATCGAGGTGATCCGCTCCTCGACGTCGGACGGCCCCTCGATCACCGTGTTGGGGAGGATCGAGGGCACGAGCGGCACGCAATTCGTGGCGTGCAGGCCGCTGGCCCACAGCGCCGCGACGTCGGGGCCGTCGTCGCCGAGCTTCATCTCCCAGATCCCGATCCCCTGGAAGCCGGCGGCGCGATACGCGGCGAGGTCGTCGCTGAAGCTCGCGACAGGTGTCGAGATCTCGCTCAGTGAGAGCTTCACGAGACGCCGGGCAGACGCGAGAGCAGGCGTCTCGGGAGGGGCGGGCGCACCAGCCTCTTCGCGGCCAGGTAGCCGGAGCCGGCGCCGAGACCGGGGCCAGGATGCGTGCTCGCGCCGATGTGGAGCAGGCCCTCGACCGGAGTCTCGTGACCGGGGCTCGCCGGCGTCGGTCGCCAGAGCAGGTTCTGGTCGAGTGCGCACGAGCCGGCGTAGATGTCGCCGCCGACCCAGTTCGGGTTCGCGGCCTCGAGCTCGGCGGGCCCGAGCACGACCCGGCCGATCGTTGCGCCGGCGAGATTCTCGATGTGGCGGCCGAGGCGTTCGACGATCCGGTCGGCATAGGCCTCGCGCAGCGTCTCGGTCCAGGTCCCGTCCCCGACGTCGAGCGCTCCCGCTGCGTCGCCCTTCACGTGCGGCGGCAGCTCCTGCAGCTGCAGCCAGAGGATCGACGAGCCCTCCGGCGCGCGCGATGGGTCGACCGCGAGCGGCTGGCCGCAGACGATCGTCGCCTCGGCCGGGAGCAGGCTGCGCTCGGCCTCGTTGACGGCGCGCGAAACCCCGTCGAGGCCGGGCGTGACGTGGACGATCGGCGTCCGCGCGAGCCGCTCGTCGCCGCGCCAGCGCGGCAGCTCGCTCAGGGCCAGATGGATCTGCATCTCGGCGCGGCCGTAGCGGAACCGGGCCGCCGCGTCGCGCACGTTCGCCGGGACGTCCCCGTCGCCGAGCAGGCGGCCGTACAGCTGGGTGGGGGTCACGCAGGCGAGGACGGCCCGGTCCGCGTCGACGGTCTCGCCGTCCGCGAGGAGCACGCCGGTCGCGCGACCGCCCGAGACCACGATCCGCTCGACCTCGGCGTCGGTACGTAGCTCGCCGCCCGCGTCGCGGACGATCGACGCCAGCCCCTCGACGAGCCTGACGCCGCCGCCCTTCGGCACGGGCATCCCCCCGAGCTGCAGCGCACAGGCGATCACCTGGGTCATGAAGCCGGAGGTGGCCTGATCCGGTCCGAGCCCGGTATGCAGCACCCAGGGTGCGAGCAGCCCGTGCGCCCGCTCGTCGTCGAACGTCTGGGTCAGCCAGTCGCGGGCGCTCGTGAGCACGCGCCCGCCGAACTCGATCAGGCCCCGCCGGCCGAAGTGCGAGTACGCCTGCCGGCCGAGCCCTAGCCCCGCGGTCGACCAGAGCTCCGTGCCGAGGACGCCGAACGCGATGTCGGCGCTGCCCATGAACTCGTCGAACTGGCGGCTCCAGGCCTCGCCCAGCTCGGCCGCGTTCGCCGCGCCGTCGGTGGAGAGGAAGATGCTCGACCCGTCCGGGAACGCGGAGCCTGTGGGGAGCTCCGTGTTCAGGTACTCGACGCCGCGGCGGTCGAGCTCCGGCTTCAGCTCGGCGTACGCGGGGGAGCCCGTCCAGAGGGGATGCCACGAGCTGAAGACCTCGTGGGTGTAGCCGCCGGCGATCAGCCCGTCGACGGTCTTGATCGCGCCGCCGAGCCAGTCGTTGCGCTCCAGCACGCAGACCTTCCAGCCGTCCTTCGCGAGCAAGGCGGCACCCGCGAGCGAGTTGATCCCGCTGCCTACGAAGACCGCGTCGAAGCGCGCCATGCGGCCGACTCTAACGTCCTTGACATGTCAGAACCTGATGTGCGTTAGATTCACGGCATGCTCCTGCGCGAGGTCGAGTACGTGCGGCCGTCCTCCGTGGACGAAGCGGTGCGGCTGCTCGGCGCCTACGACGGCGCCCGCGCGCTGGCCGGCGGCCAGACGCTCGTGAATGTGATGAAGGCGCGCGCTGCCGCGCCCGACGTGCTCGTCGACCTGAACCGGCTGGACGACCTGAAGCGGATCTCCGTCGCGGGCGACACGCTTGAGCTCGGCGCGATGACGACCTACTCGCAGCTGATGGCTTCGTCCGAGGTCGAGGTGGCGCGGCCGGTGCTCGCGGAGGTCTGTGCGCTGATCGCGGACGTGCAGGTGCGTAACCGCGGCACGATCGGCGGCAACGTCTGCTCCAACGACCCGACCAACCACCTGCCGCCGCTGATGGTCGCGCTCGGAGCGGAGATGGTCATCCTCGGCCCCGACGGCGAGCGCACGGTGCCTGCGACGGACTTCTTCCTCGGCGTTTACCTGACCGCCGCCGGGCCTGGCGAGCTGCTCACGACGATCCTCGTCCCGGCCGGTCGGCACGCGGCGTTCGAGGCGATCACGCTCGGCGCCGACGGCACGTGCATCGTCAGCGCGGCCGCCTCGGTGGGAGACGGGGTGCGGGTCGCGCTCGGCTGTGTCGACGCGGTACCCGTGCTCGTGACGCCGGCCTCGGCCGACGAGGCTGCCGTGCGCGAGGCGGTGCAGGGCGCCCGCCTCGTGCCTCCGGACGACGTCCATGCTTCGGGCGACTACCGGCGGCACCTCGCCGAGGTGGTCGCCGTCCGGGCGGTGCAGAAGGCGAGCGAGAGCAGTTGATGGAGCCCACGACCAGCCAGACGATCACAATCGACGTGAACGGCACGACCTACGAGCGCGAGGTCGAGTCGCGCCGGCTGCTGATCCACTTCATCCGCGACGATCTCGACTTGACCGGCAGCCACGTCGGCTGCGACACCGGCAACTGCGGCGCGTGCTCCGTGATCATGGACGGGACGCTCGTGAAGAGCTGCATGCTGCTCGCCGTGCAGGCCGATGGCGCGAAGCTCGAGACCGTCGAGGGGCTCGCCACGGACGGGGAGCTGACGCAGCTGCAGCAATCCTTCTCGGACCAGCACGCGCTCCAGTGCGGCTACTGCACGCCGGGGATGCTGATGAGCGCGACCGCGCTGCTCCGTCAGACGCCGAAGCCGAGCGCGGACGAGATCAAGAAGGCGATCCAGGGGAACATCTGCCGCTGCACCGGCTACTGGAACATCGTCGACGCCGTCACCGCTGCGTCCGGGCAGGAGGTGGCGTCTCGTGAGGCGTAGGCTCGACGGAGCCGCCCAGAGCGGAGGCGGCGGCTTTGCCGCCGCTGGAGCGGGACATGAGTGAGACGATCGCGCCCGAGCAGGCGCTCGTCGTCGAGGAGACGGAGACGCGGCGCGGCTTCGCGGGCCAGAACGTCCCGCGCAAGGAGGACAAGCGGCTCGTCCAGGGCGAGGGTGTCTTCGTCGACGACGTCAAGCGCCACGGGATGGGCTATGCGCACTACGTCCGCTCGCCCTACGCGCACGCGAATATCGTCTCGATCGACGTCTCGAAGGCCGAAGAGCTCGGCGGGGTCTACGGGACGCTGCTCGGCGAGGAGGTCGCCGCGCTCACCGATCCGTTCTTCCAGATCTCGTCCCCACCTGGTGCGCATGTCAAGGACTACGCGCTCGCGGTCGGCAAGGTGCGCCACGTCGGCGAGCCGGTTGCGATCGTCGTCGCAGCGACGCGCGAGCTCGCCCGCGACGCCGCCGATCTCGTCGAGGTCGAGTACGAGCCGCTGCCTGCGCTCGTCGACGCGCGGCGCGCGCTCGAGACGGATGCGCCACAGCTGCATGACGAGACCGGAGGCAACCTCTCCTGGAGCGGCGTGTACGAGTGGGGCGACCTCGAGGCTGCCTTCGCCGAGGCCGACCGCGTGGTGACGATCAGCGAGCTGCACTTCGAGCGCTTCAACTCGACGCCGCTCGAATGCGACGGCGCCCTCGTCGAGTTCAACCGCGGCACCGGGCAGTGGACGATCCACACGAACAATCAGTTCCCCGGCTTCGCGGCGATCATGATGGGCCCGGCGATGCGGACGGGGCTGGACAAGCTCCGCTTCGTCACGCAGGACATCGGCGGCGGCTTCGGCAACAAGATCACCTCGCACCCGCAGCTCGTCGCCTGCTGCCTGCTCGCGCGCAAGCTGAACCGGCCGATCCAGTGGACCGAGTGGCGCACCGACTTCCACCTGACGATGTCGCATGGGAACGAGCGCTGGTTCCAGGACACCGAGGTCGCGGTGAAGGCCGACGGCACGCTGCTCGGGTTCCGCACGAAGGCACTCGACGACGCCGGCGCCTACCTCCGCTACGAGCCGCTCGGCGGCGTGATCTGGGCGCAGGTGACCCCGGGTTGCTACCGCTGGAAGCACGTGCGGGTCGAGTTCACGCAGGTGATGACGAACAAGGCGCCGTGCTCGCCGAACCGCGGCTACTCGCGCATGCAGCACCTCTGGTTCACGGAGCGCGTGATCGACATCGTCGCGCACGAGCTCGAGCTCGACCCGATCGAGGTGCGGAAGCGCAACTACGTGCGCGCCGACGAGATGCCGTATACGACGCCGAACGGCTGCGTCTACGACTCCGGTGACTACGCGCGCATGCTCGACGTCGCGCTCGAGCTGATCGAGCACGACCGGCTGGAGGAGCGGCGGGCCGACGCGAAGGCCCGCGGGAAGCTGCTCGGGTTCGGCATCGGCTCCACCCTCGACTCGGGCACGAACAACTTCGGCCAGTCGCGCCTGATCAACCCGGAGCTCCAGTTCTCCGGGAACAACGAGGTCGCGACGGTGAAGCTCGACATCTTCGGCGAGGTCGTGGTCACGCTCGGGACGACGCCGCAGGGCCAGGGGCACGAGACGACCGCTTCGATGGTGGTCGCCGGCATCCTCGGCGTCACGCCCGACGACGTGCACGTGCGTGCCGGCCACGACAGCTACTGGAACTCGCACGCCGGCTTCTCCGGGACGTACGCGAGCCAGTTCGCGGTCACCGGGCTCGGCGCGGTCAAGGGCGCGGCCGACCTGCTCGCGGGCGAGATCAAGAAGCTCGGCTCCGTCATCCTCGGCTGCGGCGTCGACGACCTCGAGCTCGCCGACGGGCACGTGCGGATGAAGGCGAACGCGGAGGCCGCTCTGCCGCTGATGGCCTGCGGCGCGATCATCAACGCGAACAACGCGGGCCTGCCCGAGGACCTCGACGTGACCCTGAACGCCCGGTACGTCTACCGGCCGCCGTTCCAGGTGCCGGACGTGGAGACGAAGTACGGCAACCTGACGCTGACCTACGCGGCGCAGATTCACGCGGTGCTGCTCGAGATCGATCCCGAGACGGGCGTCTACGAGATCGTGGACTACGCCGCCGTGGACGACTGCGGCACCCGTATCCACCCGCAGATCGTCGAGGGCCAGGTGATGGGCGCGACGGCGCATGCGCTCGGCGCGGCGACCCACGAGGCCTTCACCTACGACGAGGACGGCAACCTGCTGACGCCCAACTTCTACGACTACCACGTGCCCCACGCGCTGGACATGCCGCCGCTGAAGACGGGCTACGTCGAGTCCCCGTCCCCATTTACCGCGCTGGGCACGAAGGGCATGGGCGAGGGCGGCGGCGCCGGAATCCACGCGGTGTGCGCGGCGCTCCAGGACGCGCTGAAGGGGCGTGGCCGGCCCATCATCTATGACAGCTTCAATCCCTACCACCGCGTCTGGGAGCTGCTCAGCGACCCCGAGGCCTCCCGCGCCCGCGTGCAGGTGGAGTCCCAAAAAGGAGCAGCAGAGTGAGAGTGGAGGGCGAGAAGCGCTTCGAGGCGTCGCGCGACACCGTCTGGAGCGTGCTGAACAGCCCCGAGTCGATGGCGAAGACGATGCCCGGCGTGGAGAGCTTCGATATCCACGACGACCGCCACTGGACCGCGAACGTGAAGATCCCGCTCGGCCTCGGCGGCCTGCGGATGAAGATCAACTTCGAGAAGCTCGAGGAGCGCGAGCCCGAGTACGCCAAGCTGTCGGCAAAAGGCCAGGGCGTGGGGGCGATCATGAACATGCAGACGTCCTTCGAGCTCGCCGAGGTCGATGGGGGCACGAACATGAAATGGGCGGCCGACGTCTCGATCGCAGGCCCGGTCGGCTCGATGGGGCAGCGCGTCCTGCAGCCGATCGTGAACCAGCAGGTCGGGAACGTGCTGCGCTCGCTCGAGCAGCAGGTGGAGGCGTCGGCGTGAGCGAGTCCGGAGACGCCGGCGCCCCGAAGCCTCCGCCCGACCCGGAGACGGATCCCGAGGAGAAGGACTACGGCCCGCCGGCCGAGAGCGACGAGGACGCCGAGCCCGAGTCGGGCACGAGCGGCGCGGACGAGGGGATCAGTCCCTGGTCGCCCGAGGCGTACGACGAGGAGCCCGAAGGCCCCACGACGTCGACAGAGGACTGAATGGCCGTTCCCTTCCGGATCGGCGTGATGCAGCTCACGATGGAGCCGCTCGACGAGATGCTCGAGTCGGCGCGCGTGATGGACGAGGCCGGGATGGACACGATCTGGCTGGCCGAGGCGTACCCCTGGTGGCGCAAGCACGGGATGGAGGCGCGCTCGTCCACGGTGGTGTCGGCGCTGATGGCGCGCGAGACGACGCGCCTGACGATCGGCTGGGGGATCATCTCGCCGTTCACGCGGCACCCCGTCCAGGTCGCGATGGACGCGCGCGTCGTGCAGGAGGCCGCCGGCCCCGATCGGTTCCTGCTCGGCTTCGGGACGTCGAAGATCTTCCTCAACAACGCACAGATGCAGACGAAGAAGACGCTCGGGCCGATGCGCGACGCGGTCTCGATCGTACGGGGCGTGCTCGGTGGCGAGCCGTTCGAGTACGAAGGCGAGACGTGGAGCGCCTCGGTTCCGGGCCTCCAGGCGGAGGCCCATACGCCGCGCGGCGCGCCGCCGGTCTACGTCGCCGCGACTGCGCCGAAGATGCAGGCGCTCGCCGGCGAGATCGGCGACGGCTGCCTGACGCCGTCGATCACGACGCCGGCGTTCGTCCGCTACACGATCGGGAACACCGGCTCGGAGATCGACATCGGCTGCACGGTCGTCGCGTCGATCGACGAGGACCGCGACCGGGGTCGCGACGGCGCACGCGAGATCGCCGGCATGTATCTCGCGAACAAGGTGCAGAACATCCAGGGCGCCGCCGACACGCTGCTCGACCTCGCGGGGCTGGAGCAGGACGAGATCCGCCCCGTCGCCGAGGCGATGGAGCGGGGCGGGCGCCTGGCTGCGAAGGCCGAGGTGACGGACGCGATCCTCGACAAGTGCAAGCCCATCGCCGGCACGCCTTCGGACTGCATCGAGGCGATCGAGGAGTACCGCGACGCAGGCTGCACCCACGTCATGCTCGAGCTGTGGGGCGACAAGCGGCACGACCAGATCCGCCTCTTCGGCGAGAAGGTCTTGCCACACTTCCGGTCGTGAGCGGCTACGACGCGGAGGCCTTCGACGCCTTCGAGGCCGAGGGGTGGCAGACGAAGGACGCTGCCGCCTACGACTCGCTCGCCGGCCGCGTGACCGCCGGGCTCGCCGACCCGTTGCTCGTGGCGGTGAGCGCCGGCGCCGGTACGCGGATCCTCGACGTCGCCACAGGGCCCGGCTACGTCGCCGCGCGTGCTGCCGAGCTGGGCGCGGACGTGGTGGGGGTGGACTTCTCCGAAGCCATGCTCGCCTTCGCCCGGGCGCGGTCTCCTGAGGTCGAGTTCGTGCAGGGGGACGCGACCGCGCTGCCGTTTCCGGACGCCTCCTTCGAAGGAGTCGTGGCGGCGTTCGTGCTGCTGCACCTCGGCTCGCCGGAGCGGGCCGTCGCGGAGGCGACGCGCGTCCTGAAGCCCGGCGGTCGCGCCGCCTTCACCGTCTGGGACGTCCCGACTCGCGGGCGCTGGCTCGGTGTCCTGCTCGACGCCATCGCAGACGTCGGAGCCCAGCCGCCGGCGGAGGTGCCGCCCGGACCGCCGCTCTTCCGCTTCGCCGATGACGTCGAGTTTGCACGGGTGCTCGGTGACGCCGGGCTAGCGGACGCGGCCGTCGACACGATCGACTCGATCCTGAACCTGAAGAGCGCGGACGAGCTCTGGGACGGGCTGGTGGCCGGGACCGTCCGCGTCCGGCCGCTGGTGACGGCGCAGACCGACGACGTCCAGGCGTCGATTCGCGCGCGCTTCGACGAGCTCCTGGACGAGTACCGGAGCGGCGACGGGTTCGAGGTGCCGGTCGCCGTCAAGCTCGGCTCGGGGAGCAAGCCGTGATCGATCGCGACCGACTGGTGGAGACCGCGAGCCGGATGATCGCGACGTCGAGCTTCACCGGCAGCGAGGAGACGATGGCCGCCCTCGTGCGCCAGGAGCTCGAGCAGCTGGGTCTCGCCGTCCAGTGGCAGCAGGTCGAGGAGGGGCGCGCCAACGTGCTGGGCACCTGGGGCGGCACCGGCGGCGGGCCGTCGCTGATGTTCAACGGGCACATGGACACCTCTTACTCCGGCCGCGAGCCGTGGCTCCGTGGCGTCGCCGGGTTCCAGCCGTCGCCGTTCGTGGAGGACGGGCATCTCTTCGGGCTGGGGATCTCGAACATGAAGGGCGCGCTGGCGTGCTACATCGAGGCGGTGCGCTCGCTCCAGGAGAGTGGCGTGCGGCTGAAGGGCGACGTCCTGATCGCCGCGGTGTGCGGCGAGATCGAGAAGACGCAGTGGGGGGACGCGCAGGGCGCGGAGTACCGAGGGTACGCCGCCGGCTCGCGCTATCTCGTCTCGCACGGGGGCGTCGCCGACATGTGCATCCTCGGCGAGCCGACCGAGGGGAAGGTCGTGCTCGGCCACTTCGGGTCGCTGTGGCTGCGGATCTCGACGCAGGGCAACTTCATCCACACCGCCTTCAGCGAGGGCAAGCGCGACGAGAATTCGATCCTGCGCATGCGCGAGGTGCTCGACGCCGTGATGGAGTGGATCCCGCAGTGGGAGGAGACGCACGCGTACGCCGGCGCGAAGGCGCTCGTGAACGTCGGCGCGGTCAGCGGAGGCTTCGGCTGGCGCGTCTCCCGGACACCGCACCGGACCGACCTCTTCCTCGACCTGCGCGTGCCGCCGACGCAGGAGATGGCGGCCGCGCGGCGCGAGGCGCTCGACCTCGTGCGCTCGCTCGCGGCGCGGTTCCCGGACTACGGCGTCGAGGGAGAGGTCTACGTGACCGCGCCCGGTGCGGAGATCCAGGAGGATCATCCCGTGGTCGCGGCGATCGACACGGCCCACGAGGCGGTCTTCGGCGCGGTGCCCGAGCGGGACGTGACCCGCTGGTTCTCCGACGCGTCGGCGCTGACGCGCTACGGCGTCCCGACCGTCAACTACGGCACCTCGACCGGGCTGATGGACACGTCGAAGGGGGAGAACCTCTCCATCGAGGGCCTGGCGAAGACGGCCGAGGTCTACGCGCGGGCCGCCGTCGAGGTGTGCGGATGAGGCTCGTCACCTACGACGACGGCAAGGTCGGACACATCGATGGCGAGGAGATCGTGCGCCTCGACGTGCCCACGATGCGCGAGTGGTTCGAACGCGGGGGCGCCGACGAGACCGGCGAGCGCGTCTCGCTCGCGGAGTCGCGGCTACGCGCCCCGATCGTGCCGAAGAAGTTCTTCCACACCGCCGGCAACTTCCGCGAGCACGAGGAGGAGTCGAAGGTCGTCGACTGGTCGCACGCGATCGCTCCCTGGATCAACTTCTTCCAGAACGTCGATGCGATCGTCGGGCCGGACGAGCCCGTCGTCTACCCTGAGCACCTGACGGAGGAGCTCGACTACGAGCTCGAGCTCGCGGTCGTCCTCAAGCGGGCCGGCAAGTGGTTCTCGCCGGAGGAGGCGGCCGACTACATCGGCGGCTACGTGATCTTCAACGACATCACCGCGCGCGACATCCAGCGCGGCGAGATGCGCTCGGGCGTCTTCAGCTTCTGCAAGGCGATCGACACGTTCTGCCCGCTCGGGCCTTGGATCGTGACCCCGGACGAGATCCCCGATCCGCACGACCTGGCCATGGAGCTGCGTGTCAACGGGGAGGTGCGGCAGGAGTCGCACTCCGGCCGGATGAGCGTGACGATCCCGGAGATCCTCTCGAACTTCTCCGCGCTCGGGTACTCGGCGGGCGACGTCCTTTCGACCGGGACCGTGTCGGGCGTCGCGGGCTTCAAGTCGCCGGAGGAGCGCGCGCTCCTCTACCTGAAGCCGGGCGACGTGATCGAGGCCGAGATCGAGCGGATCGGTGTGCTCCGCAACCCCGTCGTCTCGTGGCAGGAAGCGCACGGGACGCCGCCGCCTGCGCGCATCCGCCCCTGGGGCGACGCGTAGCCGTGGCCTGGCCCCGCGACGACGACAAGCTCGATCGTGTCCGGGCTGCGATGGCCGACCAAGGGCTCGACGCGCTCGTCGCTCGTGCGCCCGACAACGTCCTCTACCTGACCAACTTCTGGGGGATGAAGGGCTACGACGCGGTCGTCTTCCCGCGCGAGGGCGAGCCGGTGCTGATCTGCCTCGAGGCCTCGGAGGGAGACGCGGAGCGGATGAGCTGGACCGGCGACGTCCGCTACTTCCGCGGCTACGACGACGCCGATCCGCGGCCGCCCGCGCTGCGGGCGCTCGACCTGGCCCGGCAGATCGCCTCGCAGTACGACCGGGTCGGGCTGGAGCTCTCGCTCGGGACGCAGGCCGCCGACCGCATGATCGGCGAGCCGACCACCTTTCCGAAGGCATGGTTCGATGCCTTCCCGGACGCGGCCGACGCGACCCCGCTCCTGAGCGGGGTGCGCGCGCTCAAGACGGAGCAGGAGGTGGAGCGGATGCGGCTCGCGAACGAGCTGGCGGCGCTAGCGATGGAGCACCTTCAGGCGAGTCTCCGCCCCGGCATGACCGAAGCGCAGGCGGCGGCGATGTGGGAGGGGTGGGTGCACGAGCACGGGACCGGCTTCGAGGACAAGGTCGAGCTCGCGCGCGGCTTCTCGCTCGTCTGGTCTGGGCCGGGGATCCGCACGTTCACGGCGACCGGCAACCGCCCGATCCAGGAGCACGAGCCGACGCTCTTCGAGATCTGGGTCTGCGCGGACGGCTACTGGTGCGACCACACGAAGAACCTCGTTCCCGGCGAGCTCGATGCGCGCTACGCCGAGCTCGAGCAGGCGCTGATGTCGGTCTACACCGAGAGCATCGAAGGCGCGAAGGCGGGCGCGAGCCTGGCGGCGCTCGACCGGGACATCCGCGCGGGGCTCGCCGAGGCGGGGTACCCCGGCCAGCCGGGGCACCCGGTCTGCCACGGCGTCGGCGCCCGCGCGCACGAGCCGCCCTATGCCCACCAGGCAGGCGGTGGCACGATGGAGGCCGGCATGGTGCTGGCGATCGAGCCCGGCGTCTACTGGCCCGAGGGCGGCGGCCTGCGCGTCGAGGACAACTTCTTGATCACGGCGGACGGAGCCGAGCGGCTCTGCCGCTTTCCCGACGGCATCGTGAGGTGCGGATGATCGATCGCGAGCAGATCTGGACGGGCGAGCTGAACCGGCTCGCGCTCGACCCCCAAACGCACACGACCGTCGGGCTCTACGACACGACGTTGCGCGACGGCGAGCAGACGGTCGGCGTCGTCCTCTCGCCCCAGGACAAGCTCGAGATCGCCCGCGCGCTCGACGAGGCGGGAGTCGACCGGATCGAAGCCGGCTTCCCACGGGTCTCCGAGGAGGACGCCGAGGCGATCCGCCTGATCGCGGACGCCGGGCTGCGCGCCGAGGTGTGGGGGTTCTCCCGCGCCGTCCAGGCCGACGTCGAGGCGCTCGTCGAGCTGGGCGTCCGTGCCGCGGTGGTCGAGAGCCCGATCTCCGACCTCAAGCTCGAGGCGCTCGGCGTCTCGCGCCAGACGATGCTGGAGCGGATCGCGAAGGCCGTGTCGTTCGCGACGGGGAACGGGATCACCGTCGCCTTCTTCGGGGTCGACTCGACCCGCGCCGATCTCGAGTTCTACCGTCAGGCGTACACGACCGCCGTCGAGGCCGGGGCGACCGAGGTCGTCGCCGTCGACACGATCGGCGTTGCCACGCCCGAGGCCGCCGCGTACCTCGTCGGCAGGACGGTCGAGTGGGTCGACGTCCCGGTGCACTGGCACGGGCACAACGACTTTGGGCTCGCGACGGCGGCCGCGGTCGCCGCCGTCCAGGCCGGTGCGACGTGGATCCAGGGGACGGTGAACGGGATGGGGGAGCGGGCCGGCAACGCGAACCTGCTCGAGGTCGCTCTGGCGCTCGATGCGCTCTACGGCATCCCCACGCGGCTCGACCTGACGAAGGCACGGACGCTCGCCGACCTCGTCCAGGCGCGCTCCGGTTACGCGCTCGAGCCCTGGAAGCCGCTGACGGGCGCGAACCTGTTCACCCGGGAGAGCGGCGCCGTCGCAAGCCAGTTCCACGACCCGCCCGCGATCGAGCCCTACTCCTCCGAGCTCGTCGGCGCGGGCCGCGGGATCGTGCTGGGCAAGAAGAGCGGTCTCGACTCGATCCGGCTCAAGGCGGAGGAGCTCGGCCTCGACGTCCCCGAAGAACGCTACGCCGCGCTGCTCGCCGAGGTGAAGCGGCTCGGCACGGCGAGGCGGCGCCTCGTCAGCGACGACGAGTTCCGCACGCTCGTCGAGAAAGGAGCGGCAGATGTCGCATCACCGTGAGCTTCTGAACCCGCCGGAGCTGCATCCGGCACCGGGTTTCAGCCATGTCGCGATCGCCTCCGGCACCAAGGTCGTGCACCTCGCCGGGCAGGTGGCCCTCGACCCGAGCTTCGGGATCGTCGGTGGCGACGACCTGGGCGAGCAGACGAAGGCTGCAATGCGGAACGTCGAGCTCGCCCTGCGCGCAGCCGGAGTCGGCTGGGACGACGTCGTGCGCCGGACGATCTACACCCTGCGGCCCACGGAGTTCGCGACGATCACGGCCGCGATCGACGCCGTCACCGGCGGCGCGGATCACCCTGCACAGACGATCGTCGGAGTGACCGGGCTGGCCGTGGACGGACTGCTGATCGAGGTCGAGTGCACGGCGGTCGTGGGCGAGGTTTGACTGACATGACACGGGCGCGAGATACTGCGCGCTGCGGTTCAGCCGAGTCATGTGAAGGGAGTGGCGCGTGAAGTTCAGCCTCTACTCGGAGCTCCAGAGCTGGCCGGGCAAGCCTGCGGCCCAGCTGTACGGCGAGGTGCTGGAGCAGATGGTCAACGCCGACCGCCTCGGCTACGACGCCTACGCGGTGATCGAGCACTTCTTCTTCCCCAAGTTCTCGATCTCGGCCAACCCGCTGGCGCTCTTCGCGGCGGCCGCCCAGAAGACGAAGCGGATCAACTTCCGCACGCTCCTGCACTCGATGCCGTACCACAACCCGGTCATCCTGGCCTCGGAGATCGCCGTCGCGGAGATCCTCCTCGACGGCCGCTACGAGTTCGGTGTCGGCCGCGGTCACGGCTGGATGCCGCCCAAGGCCGGGCTCGAGCTGACGCCCGAGAGCCGGGAGCGCTACGAGGAGGCCGTCGAGCTGCTCTTCACGGCGCTCGAGAACGAGCGCTTCTCCTACGACGGCAAGCACTTCCAGATCGCCGACTCCGGCATCGTGCCGCGGCCCGATCGGAAGTTCCGCGTCTTCCTCGGCGGCACCTCCGACCGGACGTACGAGCTCGCCGCCGAGCGCGGCTGGGCCGTGGTCGTGCCGCCGCTCCTGCCCTATGCCGCGCTCAAGGACCAGCTCGACCTCTACCGGTCGAAGTGCGCCGAGCACGGGACGACGCCGGACATCGTCTGGATTCATGCGTGCTACATCGACGAGGACCGCGAGGTCGCGAAGCGCGAGGCGAAGCAGTGGATGGAGGGCTTCCTGGCCGGGAACGCCTCGCCGCTCGTCGACTTCGAGCCCCCGCCCACCGACGAGCTGAACGCCGCCGGCTACGGGTTCTACGCGGCCGGGATTCTCGAGAAGCTCGCGCAGACGCCGTACGACGAGATGATCGGCGGCGACATCGTCTGGGTGGGCACGCCCGCCGACGTGATCGAGCGGATCGAGGCCGTGCAGGAGGTGTGCGCAGGGCTGACGGAGATCTCGATCACCGTCAACGCCGGCGGCGCCGACCACTGGCAGGCGATCAAGGCGCAGGAGCTCTTCGCACACACCGTGATGCCGCATTTCACGGCGCAGACGCGCGAGGCCGTCGCGACCGCATGAACCGCGTGACGTGAGCCGGTGATCGAGCGGGTGTGCGTCGTCGGCGCGGGGGTGATCGGCAGCCTCTACGCCGCGCACCTGAGCCGCGTCGCCGAGGTCTGGGTGCTGACGCGCCGGCCCGAGCACGCCCGCGCGCTCGAGAGCGAGGGGCTGCAGATCTCGGGCCGCGCCGACTTCCACGGCACGGTGCACGCGACCGACGACCCCGACGCCGTGCCGCCGTTCGACGTCGGTATCGTCGCCACGAAGGGGACCGGCCTCGACGCTGCGGCCGCGGCGCTCTCGGGTCGCTTTCCGGAGGCGACGATCGTGACGGTTCAGAACGGCCTCGGCGCCGAGGCGATCGTCCGCCGCCACGGCGACTGGCCGCTCGTTTCCGCAGTGACGTTCATGAGTGGGACGCGGCACGACGACACGCACGTCGAGTACGTCCTCGACACCGAGACGTGGCTCGGGCCGTACAACGGCACGCCCTACGAGCGCGTCGAGGAGCTCGCGGCGCTGCTGCGCGAGGCGGGGCTGAAGGCGCGGCCGTTCGAGGACCTGCGGCCCGCGCAGTGGTCGAAGCTGATCTTCAACGCGACGGTGAACGCGGTCGCGGCTCTCACGGGGCTGCCGCACGACCGCCACTTCGCCGCCGAGGCCGACCACGACGACCTCGGCCATCTCGTACACGCGCTGATCGACGAGGGCAAGGCCGTCGCGGCCGCCGCCGGGATCGAGCTGCACGAGGATCCGTGGGAGATGAACGTGCTCGCAACGCAGAGGGGCAGCGCACACTTTCCGTCCATGCTCGAGGACGTCGAGGCCGAGCGCCCGACGGAGATCGAGCTGATCACCGGCGCGCTCGTGCGAGAGGCCGAGCGGCTGCACGTGCCGGTACCGCTGCACACGGCTCTCCTCCGCCTGGTCAAGGCGAAGGAAGCCTCATGGGGGGACGACAACTGGGACGACATCGACGACAACCGGGAATCCGAAGGGAGAGAGGCATGAGCAGAAAGCGACTGGACGTCGTCGCCCTCCTCAGCGTGCTGGTGCTGGCGTTCGCGCTGGCGGCCTGTGGTGGAGACGACGACGACGAGCCCGATGCGGCCGGCACGACGACCGAGGCGACGACGGACGAGGAGCCGGAGGCGACGGGGCCGATCGTGATCGGCTGGGCCTTCGACGGGAACGGGAACATGGCCCCGTTCGACGGGCCTGCGCTCGCCGCGGCGAACATCCGGGTCGACCAGCTGAACGAGGAAGGCGGCGTAGAGGGCCGCGAGCTGGCGATCGAGAGCTGCGACACGCAGAACAACGATCCTGCGAAGGCGAAGGCCTGTGCCGCCGAGCTGCTCGAGAAGGGCGCCGAGATCATGTTCGTCACCTGCGACGTCGACTTCGCGACGCCGGTGGTGCAGGAGGCGATCAGTCGCGGCATCCTCGCCATCGCGCCTTGCATCGGCACCGACCAGATGGGCCCGAAGCGCTTCGGCGAGCAGGGCGAGCTGGCGTTCAGCTTCGGGAACGTCGCCCAGGACGAGGGCTCGGCGATGGCCGAGTTCGCGTACGAGGAGGGCTGGCGCACCGCCGCGCTCGCCACGAACACGCTGCTCGTCTACTTCAAGAACGTCGTCGAGGCGTTCGAGGCGCGCTTCACCGAGCTCGGCGGTGAGATCGTCGCCAGCGAGACGTACGCCACGGGCGCGAACAACGTCAGCGCGGCCGTCAGCCGCCTGAACAACGCCGAGGCGGACGTCGTCGTCACCGCGACGGCCTTCGCGGAGCTGCCGGCGCTCGTCTCCGGACTGCGCTCGCTCGGGAACGAGACGCCGATCCTGAACTCGTGGGCCGGCGACGGCACCTACTGGAACACGAAGGACCCGCAGGTGACGAACTACTACGCGGTCACCTACGCTTCGGTCTTCGGCGACGACCCGAGCGACGAGGTCAAGGAGCTGATCCAGGCCCTCACCGACGCGGGCGCCGCGCCGGGCACCGGCGGCTTCGTCACCGGTGCGGCCGCGATCGACGGCGTCGCGGAGGCGATCGAGCTCACCGGCGGCTCCACGGACGGCGCCGAGCTGGCGGCCGAGCTCGAGCAGTTCGACGGGGTCGAGACGATCTCGGGCGAGGTCAGCTTCTCCAACGACCTGCACTCGGTGTTCGGACGCGAGTACCGCGTGATCAAGATCGAGGGCAACAAGGCCAGCTACATCGGGCCGGTCACTGCGAAGGTCGTGCCGGAACTCGGCGGTTGACCGAGCCGGCGGTGTCCAACACGGCGGAGAGGCCCGGAGAGACGCTCCGGGCCTCCGCCGTGTCCCGCTCGTTCGCCGGCGTGCGGGCGCTGAACGAGGTCACTCTCGAGCTGCACCGGCACGAGGTCGTCGGGCTGATCGGCCCGAACGGCGCCGGCAAGTCGACGCTCGTGAACCTCCTCTCCGGCTTCGACCGGCCCACCGGCGGGTCGGTCGAGCTGGAGGACCGTGACGTCACCGGCTGGAGCCCGCAGCGCCGCGGCCGGGCCGGGATCGCGCGCACCTTCCAGCACAGCCGCTCGTTCCGCGGCCTCACGGTGCGCGAGAACGTCGAGGTCGCCGCGCTCGGTGTGGGAGCGCGAACGGCCGCCGCGAGGCGGCGCGCCGAGGACCTGCTCGAGCTGCTCGGGCTCACGAAGAGGGCCGACGGGCCCGCGGAGGCGCTCGCGCACGGCGACGAGCGCCGCCTCGGGGTCGCGCGTGCGCTCGCCACCGAGCCGAGCTTCGTGCTGCTCGACGAGCCGGCCGCCGGCCTCCCGGAGGCCGAGGTGCCGGACTTCGCCGCGGTCGTGCGCAACGTCCGCGACGAGCACGGCGTAGGCGTGCTCCTGATCGACCACAACATGACGCTCGTGATGGAGGTCTGCGACCGGATCCACGTGCTCGACCAGGGCCGCACCCTCGCCGAGGGCACTCCGGCCGAGATCCGCGCGAACCTGGACGTCACCGCCGCCTATCTCGGGGAGAGCCCCGTCGCGGAGGCGGGATGACGGCGCTGCTCGAGCTCGAGGGGCTCGACGTGCGGTACGGCCGCGTCCCGGCCGTGCGCGGCCTCACGCTCGCGGTCGAGGCCGGTGAGATCGTCGGCCTGATCGGGCCGAACGGAGCCGGCAAGTCGACGACGCTGCACGCGATCACCGGGCTGGCCCCGTCGTCCGCGGGCGACGTTCGGCTCGCCGGTCGCTCCTTGCGTGGCCGTCGGCCGGAGACGATCGCGCGCTCCGGCGTCGCGCTCGTGCCGGAGGGCCGGCGCATCTTCGGCGACTTCAGCGTCGAGGAGAACCTCCGGCTCGGCCAGGCGGCGCGACGGGGGAACGGTGCCGCGGAGGCGCTCGAGGGCGTCTACGAGCTCTTCCCGGTGCTCGCCGAGATGCGCCACCGGCAGGCGGGAACGCTGTCGGGCGGCCAGCAGCAGCAGCTCGCAATCGGCCGCGCCCTCGTCGCCGGGCCCGACGTGCTCCTGCTCGACGAGCCTTCGCTCGGCCTCGCGCCGGCGATCGTCGACCTCGTCTTCGACGCGCTCGCCGCCATCCGGCAGCGCGGCGTCACCGTGCTGCTCGTGGAGCAGCGCGCCCAGCGCACCGTCGCCTTCGCCGACCGCACCTACGTGCTCGGGAACGGCGAGCTGCGCATGACCCTGACCCCGGCCGACGCGGACGACACCGACCGCATGATCCAGGCCTACCTCGCATGACCGCGCGCCCCTGGCCGGCAACGCCTCCCGGCCGGCGGAGCCGGCCTCCGGCATCGCCTCGCACCGCTCGCAGCACGCGGCTCTCCGGGTCTGTACTACTCGTACTATCCCCTCCGGCCGCGCACCGCGAGCGGCACGCCAGGAGCGCGCTGTGAGCCTGGTCGCGGTCGTCGACGCCCAGACGCTGGTCGACGCCGTCGGCCTGGGCGCGATCTTCGCCCTCATGGCCGTCGGGATCGGGCTCGTCTTCGGCGTGCTCCGGCTCGTCAACTTCGCCTACGGCCAGCTGGTGATGGCCGGGGCGTACACGCTTGCGTTCACCTCGGGCTGGAACGTCGTCGCCAGCATCCTCGCCTGCTTCGCCGTCGTGCTGGCGCTCTCGTTCGCCATGGAGCTCGCCGTCTTCCGGCCGCTGCGGACGCAGTCGCCGGCGGTGATGCTCGTGACCACCTTCGCGATCGCGTTCTTCCTCCAGGCCGTCGCGCGGATCATCGACGTCCGGGACGACACGATCGGCGAGTCCGCCTCGTCGCTCGCCTCGCTGAACCGCTCCGTCTCGATCGGCGGCGTGGACGTGCGCAAGGTGACGATCGTCGCGATCGTCGTCGCCGTCGTCGCCCTCGGGCTGCTCGCGCTGCTGCTCGCGCGGACGACGCTCGGCCTGCACATGCGCGCCGCCGCGGCGGACTTCCGGACCGCCCGCCTGCTCGGCGTGCGGGCCGACCGGGTGATCGGTGCGGCGGTGCTGCTCTCCGGCGTCCTCGCCGCGACCGTCGCGGTGATCCTCACCGTGCAGGCGCCGCTCGTCACGCCCGACTACGCGCTCAGGGAGACGATCGTCGTGCTCGTAGGCGTCGTCGTCGGCGGGATCGACCGGCTCTGGACGGCCACGCTCGGCGGCTTTGCGATCGGCTTCGCCACCGGCGTGATCAACGGCGCGCTGCCCACCGACAAGACGGTGTTCCTGCCGACCGCGGTGTTCACGCTCGTGATCCTCGTCCTGCTCCTGCGGCCGGCGGGGCTCTTCGCCCGGGGCGGCGCGCCCGTGGTGGAGCGCGGATGAGGCTCGAGCCGCTGGTCCAACTACTCGGCCCCGTCGTGCTCGTCGTCGCCGTCGGGGTCGGCTCGACCCAGGTCTCGCGCTCACTGCAGATCTCGTTCCTGGATGCGCTCGTGTCGGTGGCGATCGTGGTCGCGATCTACGTGTTCGTGGGGAACTCCGGCGTGCTCTCCTTCGGCCAGATCAGCTTCGTCGCCGTGGGGGCATTCGCCGCCGGCGTGCTGACCGTGCCGCTGGAGTCGAAGACGTTCGTCCTCAGCGATCTCTTCCCGCTCCTGCGCGACCACACGATCGGCAACGTCGCCTCGCTGCTGCTCGCGGCGGCGGTCGGCGGTGCCTTCGCGTTCCTCGTCGGGCTGCCGCTGATGCGCCTCTCCGGCCTCGCCGCCGGCATCGCCACCTTCGCGGTGCTGGAGATCACGCACAACGTGCTGCGCGAGTGGACCCGCATCGGGCCTGGCGCGACGACGCTCTCGCTCGTCCCCGAGACGACGGGGCCGCTCCAGGCGACGCTCGGCGCGCTCGCAGTGATCGTGGCGGCCTTCGCCTACGGCAAGAGCCGCCTCGGCCGGATGCTGCGGGCGACGCGGGAGGATCCGGCGGCTGCGCAGGCGACCGGGATCGACGTGCACCGGCAGCGCCTGTGGGCCTTCACGCTCTCCGGGGCGCTCGCTGGCTTCGCCGGCGGCCTGCTCGTGCACATGCTCGGCTCGATGACGACCGAGCAGGTCTACCTCGAGCTGACCTTCGTCACCCTCGCCATGCTCGTCGTCGGCGGGGTCACGAGCCTCTGGGGAGCCGTCGTCGGAGCGCTCGCGGTGAGCGGGCTCGACTCGTTCCTTGGGCGGGCGGAGGAAGGCGTGAACATAGGCTTCACGCTCGACGTGCCGACGGGGACGCGGCTCGTCGCGGTTGGAGGTCTGATGGCGCTCGTGCTGATCCTGAAGCCCTCGGGGCTGACGGGCGGACGCGAGCTGACGTTGCGCAGGAGGGCTGCATGAGAGTGTGCGTGGTGGGGTGCGGTGCGGTTGGCAGCCTCTTCGCGGCCGCGCTGGCGCAGGTGGACGGAGTGGAGGTCTGGGCGTACGACCTCGCTCAGGCACACGTCGACGCGATCAACGCCGACGGCCTGCGGCTGACGGGAGCGGGGGAGGTGCACGCGCGCGGGATCCAGGCGACGACCGACGCCTCGCTGCTCCCGCCGTGCGACTTCGGGCTCGTCGCGACCAAGGCCATGCACACCGGGGCGGCGGTCGAGGCGACCGCGCACGCCTTCCACGACGGCTGCGTCGCGTCCGTGCAGAACGGCGTCGGCAACGAGGAGACGATCGCCGGCCACGTGGAGCGCGTGATCCGTGGCACCACCTTCCCGGCCGGGAAGATCCTCGAGCCCGGGGTGGTCCAGTGGGACGTGAAGGGCGACACGACCTTCGGCCCCTTCGAGCCGAGCCCCGCGCCCGCCGGGGAGATCGAGCGGCTCGCCGAGGCGTGCACGCGCGGCGGGATGCCGTCTGCGGCCGTGCCCGATGCGCGCGGCGCCCAGTGGCGCAAGGTGATCTTCAACGCCTCGACGAACCCGGTCGGCGCGCTCACCGGTCTCACGCACGGCCGCGTCTGCGAGCTACCGCCGCTGCGCGCCTTCGTCAGCGGGCTCGTCGACGAGGGCAAGGCGGTCGCGGCCGCGCAGGGAATCGTGCTCGACGCCGACCCGGAGGAGCTGATCGACCACGCCGCCAAGCCGGAGGTTGCCTACGGGCACAAGGCGAGCATGCTGCAGGATGTCGAGGCGCGGCGGCAGACGGAGGTCGACTACCTGAACGGGGGCATCGTCCGGTTCGGGTGGGAGCACGGCGTGCCGACGCCGCTCAACGAGGCCGTCGTGGCCCTGATCAAAGGAATGGAGGCCTCTTGGACGCAGAGCTGACCTCGCGTCCCTGGCCGGCGCCGCCTCCCGGCCCGCAGAGCCGGCCTCCGGCGGAGCCTCGCCGCGCTGCGCGCACGCGGCTCTCCGGGTCTGTGCCATCGCACTATCCCATCCGGCCGCGCACGCGCAGCACGTCGCCAGGAACACGAGGTCGCCCGAAGCGAAAGGACACCGGTGGACTCTGAACTCAAACGTAGGTACGCCAACATCCGCGCCGCGATGGCAGCGCACGAGCTCGACGCGCTGATCGTCTCCGGCAGTGAGTACTCCGGCTTCGAGGGCTCGGTCACCTACCTCTCCGGCTTCCAGATCGTGCACCGCTACGCCTACATCGTGGTGCCGGCAGAGGGCGACGCGCAGATCGTCTTCCCGACCGAGGCCCGCTACGTCGGCGAGCACGGCACCGCGCAGCTCGAGCAGGTCTTCCACGACCGCCCCGGCGAGCACATCGCCGCGACCGCTCGCGATCGCGGGTGGGGACGGATCGGCGTGTACGGGCTCGACTACATCATGAGCGTGCGCGACTACCGCGCCCTGGAGGGATTCGAGCTCGTCCCGTTCGACGTCGAGTACGACCTTGCGCGCGCCGTCAAGAGCGACACCGAGCTGGAGTCGGTGCGCGACAGCGTCAGGATCAACGAGGACGGCTTCGAGGCGTTCCTGGGGGCGTACGAGCCGGGCCGGACCGCGGCCGAGGTGATGGCGGCCGCGGAGAAGCTCTTCGTCGAGCGCGGCTGCGGCCGATTGACGATGAACATGGTTCTGACCGGGCCCGAGTTCGGGATCGCAAAGCTCGAGACGATCCTGGGCGACTTCGTGCTCCCGTCGCTCGAGGTCGCCGGGCCGGGAATGCACTGGGTCGAGGTGTCACGTGCGATCGGCCAGGCCGACGGCGAGACGCAGCGCATGTTCGAGGCCTACGAGGAGTACCACGCTGCGGCGCCGGCGGCGATGCGCCCCGGCGCGACCGCACACGACGTCCACCGCGCCGTCTCGAAGGGGTTCGTCGAGCGCGGCTACCACCTCGGCCACGTGACCGGGCACTCGATCGGGATGACGATGATCGAGCATCCGAAGATCGGCGAGGGGATCGAGACCGAGCTGGCGGCGAACATGGTCTTCTCCATGCACCCGCACGCGATCGCAGCGGACGGGAAGGCGTGCCTCTACATGCAGGACACGTGGCTCGTCACCGAGTCGGGCGGCGAGCCGCTCTCACGGCTGCCGATGCGGATCTACTAGACGGCGTCGCAGCCGCAGATCGGCTCGCCGAGCTCCTGGCGCTCCAGGTGGCGGCCGCAGCGGGTGCAGGAGGCCGGGATCACCCGGGCGCGGACGAGCAGCGGCTGCATCAGCGTGAGCCAGAACGCCGTGTACGCGAGGGAGAGTTGGACGGTCATACTTGGCTTATCGACACGTTTCCGGAGCCCTGTGAATGCCGCTGACGGGTGATCTTGCCCGGCGGCTCGCCGTTGCCCGCGGCGACGAGCCGGCGGATCTGGTCGTTCGCGGCGGACGGGTGTTGTCGGTCTTCACGCGGGAGTGGCTCGAGTGCGACGTCGCCGTCTGCGACGGCACCATCGCCGGGCTCGGCCGCTACGACGGCGAGGAGATCCTGGACGCGGACGGCGCCTACGTGGCGCCCGGCCTGATCGACGCGCACCTGCATCTCGAGACCTCGAAGCTGCTCGTCTCCGAGTTCGCGCGCCTCGTGCTGCCGCTCGGTACGACGGCGGTCGTCGCCGACCCGCACGAGATCGCCAACGTGCTGGGCACCGACGGCGTGCACTGGCTCGTCGACGTCTGCGAGGACCTGCCGCTCGACGTCTACTTCACGGCCTCGTCGTGCGTCCCCGCGTCCTCCTTCGAGTCGCCGCGCCGGCCTTTCACGCCCGGCGACCTGGCCAGCCTGCTGCGGCGGAAGCGCGTGCTCGGGCTCGCCGAGATGATGAACTTCCCCGGCGTGATCTCCGGTGATCCGGCCGAGCTCGCGAAGCTGGCCGTCGCGGGCGACGCCCACGTCGACGGCCATGCGCCCGGTGTGCTCGGGAAGGAGCTCCAGGCCTACGCTGCCGCCGGCATCCGCTCCGACCACGAGGCCTTCACGGCCGAGGAGGGCCGCGAGCGCCTGCGCGCCGGGCTTTGGCTGCTGATCCGCGAGGCCTCGGCTGCGCGGAACCTGCGCGCCCTCGTGCCGCTCGTGGCCGAGTTCGGGCCGGGGCGGATGGCGTTCTGCACGGACGACCGCGAGCCGGAGCACATCGCCGCCGACGGGCACGTGAACGCGATCGTGCGCGACGCGGTCGCGCTCGGGGTCTCGCCCGCCGACGCGCTGACGATGGCCTCACATCACCCGGCCCTCTGGCACGGCCTGTCGCACCTCGGCGCGATCGGGCCCGGCTACGCCGCCGACCTGCTGATCCTGCCCGACCTCGAGCGATTCGTGCCCGAGATCGTGCTCAAGGGCGGGCGCGCGGTCGAGGAGATCCCGCAGACGCCCGTCCCCGAGTGGGTGCGTCAGAGCGTGCGGCTCCAGCCGGTGGGAGCCGCAGACTTCCGCATCCCGTGGGAGGGCGGCGCGGCCCGTGTGATCGGCCTCGTCCCCGGTCAGATCGTGACGGAGGCACTCGTCGAGGAACCGCTCGTCGAAGGCGGTCAGGCGATTGCCGACCCCGAGCGCGACCTCGCGAAGATCGCCGTGATCGAGCGGCACCTCGGGACCGGGCGCGTCGGACTGGGCTTCGTACGAGGCTTCGGCCTCAGCCGCGGCGCGTTCGCCTCGACCTTCTCGCACGACGCCCACAACCTCGTCGTCGTGGGTACGAGCGACGCCGACATGACGCGAGCGGTCGAGCGGCTGGCGGAGCTGGGCGGCGGCCTGGTCGTCGTCGACGACGACGAGGTGACCGCGGAGCTGCCGCTGCCGATCGCAGGGCTGATGTCCGACCTGCCGCTGGCCGAGGTGATCGCGGGCAGCGAGGCGACGGTCGCGGCCGTGCACGAGCTCGGCTCTGAGGTCCCGTCCCCGTTCCAGTCGCTCGCCTTCCTCGCGCTCTCGGTCATCCCGAGGCTGAAGATCACGGATCGCGGCCTGGTCGACGTCGATCGCTTCGAGCTCGTCCCGCTCCGTGCCGACGCGCTCGTCGCGGGTTAGAATGCGCTTGTGAGCTGGCCGTTCATGGTGCTGCTCGCGCTGGCGGTCGTCCTGGTCGTGGGCGCCGAGTGGTCTCGGGTAGGAAGCCTCGTCGGCGCCGACGGACGCCGCGCCCGCGAGCGCCGCCGCCGCAAGTCGAACCTGAAGCTCGTCCGCTCCGACGAGGAGGAGTTCGAGGAGAGCGTCCAGCGCGACCTCTCGCAGCTCCCCACGATCGAAGAGCGGGATCGTCTCTGACGCCCCTGGCCGGCCGGCTCCCGGCGGGCGGAGCCCGCCTCCGCCGGCTCTCGCACGTCTGAGCGCACGCGGCTCTCCGGGTCTGTGCTAGCGCACTATCCCCTCCGGCCGCGCACGCTCAGCCACGCGCCAGGAACGTCAGCGCGCTAGCGGACGGTGAAGCGCACGCGCAGGATGCGCGTGTTCGGCAGGATCGGGCCGACGTTCTCCATGTTGCGGGACTCCTGGAAGTCGGAGACCTGCAGCACGAGCGCGTGGCTGCCACGGCTCAGGCCGTTCGTGCTCACGAGCACGCGGCCGTTGCGGAAGGCCGCCGCCCGTTCCGTGCCGTCGACGCGGGCGACGATCGAGCGCCGGTCGACCCCCGAGCCGGCGTCAATCACGGCCACGGCGACCCGGCCTCCCTGCCTGACGGTGCGGGTGCGCAGCGTCAGCTTCGGCGGCTTCGTGTCCCCGATCCAGAAGCGGAACGTGAACGCGCCCGAGGTCGCCCTGCTCGGGCTGTCGAAGACGACGTCGTACGCCCCGGGGGCGGGCAGGATCGCCCCGGACGCGGGGACGGGCTCCTGGAAGATCCGCAGGTAGGGGTTCAAGTTGAACGGCAGCGCCGGATACCCGGTCAGACGGTTCTCGTCGCCGGCCTCGACGATGCGCGGCTCCACGACGACGCCTCTCGCCTCGGAGGTGACCACGACGCCGAAGTTCGCCACCCTTCGCGCGAGGTTGACGCGGAAGACTCGCTCGGGGCCGGGCAGGCTGGTGGGGAAGCCGAGGCCCCTGGGGCTCTCGGGATAGCGGTAGGTCGTGACGAGAGTCGAGCCGCCACGCGTCGTCGCCTTGTGCAGGCCGGGCCTTCTGAGGATCGTCGTCTTCGCGCGTCCGAGCGCCGGCGCCGAGACGCGGAACCAGTAAGGGACGCGGCGGCGGTCCGCGCCGCGCGTGAGCACGACGAAGCCCGAGAGCTCGGCGTTCGGAGCACCCGCGGTGGTCACCGTCACCGGCAGCGTGCCGGGAACGGTGGCGGTCGGAGGCACGGTGACGGTCGTGCCGGCGGCTCCCGTCTGCGGCTCCACCGTCACGGTCCAGCTCCCCGCACCGTCGCCCGCGTCGCTCAGCGTCAGCGTCTGCGTTGCCGTCGTGGTCGCGGGGATCAGTCCGAACGAGAGCGCGACGGGGCTGGTGAAGAACAGGGGCCGGTCGGCGCGCGGGAGGTTGACGACGCCGCCGCCCTCGCGGGTCGTCGCCGCCTCGGTCGTGCGGGCTCCGTCCAGGAAGGCACGGTCACCGGTCGTGGCGAGCGCGGACTTCACCTGGGCGGGCGTCCACGTGGGATGCCGCTGGCGCAGGAGCGCCACGGCCCCGGCGACGTGCGGCGCCGCCATGCTCGTGCCCGACAGCGCGGTGTAGGCGCTGCCAGGGGCAGCGGAGACGATCGAGACGCCGGGCGCGCTCACCTCGGGCTTCAGCTGGAGCGAGAGCGGAGTCGGCCCGCCGGACGAGAAGGACGCGACGACGCCGGGCGCGCCGGAGCGGGTGGTCGAGACGGCGCCGACCGTGATCGCCTCGGGCGTCGATCCGGGCGAGGAGACGGAGCCGCGGCCGAACTGCTCGAAGTCGTTGCCGGCGGCAACCACCGGCACGACGCCCGCGCGCGCGGCCGCGCCGAGCGCCTCGGCGACGATGTCGCGCGTCGGCTCGATCTCGGGCTCGCCCAGCGAGAGGTTGATCACGTCCATGCCGTCGGCCACGGCCGCCTCGATCGCGGCGACGAGCTGCGGCGAGTTCCCGTCGAGGCCGACGTCCGCGTCGGTCGGGATGGTCAGAGCCTTGTAGTTGCCGAGATACGCGCGCGGCGCGACGCCGGAGATGCGAGAGCCCTCGGCCTGGGTGTTCGCGTTGCCGGCCGCGATCCCGGCGACGTGCGTTCCGTGCGAGGAGTGCTCCGGGTCGAAGGGCTTCGACGCGTGCCGCCAGGCAGGACGCGGCGGCGGGAAGGCCCGGGCCACGATCACCTTCGCGGTCGTGAAGGCTGTCTGGCCCTTGGGATACCCGGCGGGCATCGTGTAGCCGCGCGGGTCGAAGAGCGGATGCGTCTGGTCGATCCCCTCGTCGATGATCCCGATCTTCATCCCCTGGCCCGCGTTCTCCAGCCCGGAGCCCCAGAGCGCCGGCGCGCCGATCTGGCCCGGGCTGCGGTCGAGCAGCGTCCGGTAGCGCACGCTCGGGTAGACGCGGGCGATGCCCGCGACTGCGGAGAGCCGTGCGACCTGATCGCGCGGGACGAGTACTGCGAGGCCGTTGGCCACGACGCGGTAGCGGCGCGTGACGGACGCGCCGGGCAGCGCCGACTCGATCTGCGTCTCGATGGAGCTCTGTTGCGACGCGAGCGTGCGCAGGTAGGAGCGGCTCGTCGGCGTGCTCAGGCTGAGCCGACGGCCACCGGTCGCGGCCAGCGTCCGCCCGGGCCGGGCGACCGCGAGTGGCGCTCCGTCGAGCCCGACGACGACCTCGACCAGCTGCGACGAGGGCCGATCCGGGCGTGCCTCGGCAGCGCCCGCGGCGAGCGGGAGCGCGGCCAGCAACAGCAGCACGAAAGCTCGGCGCACGGCCGCAATCTAGCCACACCCGATGAAGATGGCGTTAAGCCGCTCTGGCTACACTGGGCGTCCGCGCGGATGTGGCGGAATTGGTAGACGCGCACGGTTCAGGTCCGTGTGCCCTTCGGGGCGTGGAGGTTCAAGTCCTCTCATCCGCACTCTCGCTCGCCCCTGGCCGGCCGGCTCCCGGCGGGCGGAGCCCGCCTCTGCCGGCCTCGCGCGCCTGAGCGCACGCGGCTCTCCGGGTCTGGCCTTCCGGCCTATCCCCTCCGGCCGCGCACGCTCAGCCGCACGCCAGGAACGAGCGAGAGCGTGCGCCTCCCTGCCGTCGGAGAAGATCCTGTAGATGCCCACCGTTCCTGAGCCTGTCGCCCCGAAGCGGCCCGAGCTGCCCGACGAGCTGGAGGAGACCACGCTCGGCGACGCGCCGCTCACCGGGTTGCGGCTCGAGCGCGTCTCGCTGCGCGGGCTCGCCTTCGAGGAGCGCGCCGCAGCCGACCTGCGCCTCGAGGAGTCGGTGCTCGACAACGTCATGCTCGACGGCTGCGAGGCGGCCGGGCTCACGCTCACGGACGTCCGCGCCGCCGGCGGCAGCTGGGCGAACCTCCGGGCCGTCCGTGGCTCGCTGACACGCGTCGAGGCGCACGAGGTGCGCGCCACCGGCGCGGACTTCGCGGAGACGGAGCTGCGCGACGTCGTCTTCGACGGCTGCCGCCTCGACCTGGCCTCGTTCCGCTTCGCCCGGCTCGCCCGGGTCGCGTTCCGCGACTGCCGCCTCGAGGAGGCCGACTTCCACGGAGCGACGCTCTCGTCGGTGCGGCTGGAGCGCTGCGTGCTCGTCGGGGCGAACGTCGACGGAGCCTCGTTCTCGCAGTCGGAGCTGCGCGAGTGCGAGCTGACCGGGATCACCGGCGCGGGCAGCCTCGGAGGCGTCCGCATGCCGTGGGGCGACGTGATCCAGATCGCCGGGCTGCTGGCCGCGGCGACCGGGATCGAGGTCGTCGACTAGCCGGCGAGCACGGCCAGCACGTCGTCGGCGTGCCTGTCCGGCTTCACCTTCCGCATCACCTTGGCGACCTGGCCGTCTGCGTCGATCACGAACGTCGAGCGCTCGACGCCCATGTAGGTCTTGCCGAACATCTTCTTCTCGCCCCAGACGCCGTACTGCTCGGAGACCCGGTGGTCGGGGTCGGCCAGCAGCGGGAACGGGAGGCCGTACTTCTCCTTGAACTTCGCGTGCGACGCCTCGCCGTCGGGGCTGACGCCGAGCACGACCGCGCCTGCACGCTCGAACTCGCCCCAGGCGTCCCGGATCCCGCAGGCCTGCGCCGTGCAGCCGGGCGTGTCGTCCTTGGGGTAGAAGTAGAGGACGACCGGCTTTCCGCGCAGCGACGCGAGCGCGACGGACTCGCCGCTGTCGCTCGTGAGCTCGAAGTCCGGTGCCGGCTTGCCTTCCTCGACCACGTGATCTCCTCTCGCTAGGGTCTGGCCGATGCTAACGACGCACAACGCCCTCGCCTTCCTGGTGGTCGGCGTGCCGGCGCTGGCGGCGCTTGTCGGCGGGCTCGTGCTCTGGCGGCGGCGCGGCGCGGGCCGCCTCGTCACGAACCTGCTCGCGCTGGCGCAGACCCTGCTCGTGGCCCAGGTCGGGCTCGGGCTCCTGCTGCTCTCCGACGACCGGCGGACGGGAGACGACCTGCACTACCTCTACGGCTCGCTCTCGCTCGGCGCCATCCTTGCGCCCTGGCTCTACGCACCCGCCTCGGGCCCGAGGCGGCTCGCCTGGTTTGTCGGCACGTCGGCGCTCGCGGCTGCACTCGCCGTGCGCGCGTTCATGACCGGAGTCTCGTGAAGCGGTTCTTCACCGACATGAACGCGACGCTGCGCGGCTTCCTGATCATCGCCCTGATCGCGGCCGTGGTGGTCGTCCTCTCGCTCGACGAGGTGCTCGCCACCGTCGGGGGTCTCCTCCGGATCGCCTTCTTCCTGGCGATCGCGTTCTTCCTCTTCCTGCTCTGGCGCGAACGGCGTTCGGACATCGAGGCGTGGTCGGACCGGAACCAGAAGGTCTTCTACGCCGCGATCGTGCTGGCGGTCGTCGACATCGGCGCCTTCATCGGCCTGAGTCCCGGCGGACCGGATGCGCTCGCGTTCTTCCTCGTCCTCGGCGCCTGTGCCTACGCGATCGTTCGCGTCTGGCGCGACGAGCACCGCTACTCCTGAGCGGCCCTACTCCTCAAAGCGACCCGTGGCGTCACGATTGCGGTCGTACCGCCTCGTGAGCGGAAACGGCGGCAGCCAGGACTCGCGACGGATGATCCAGCTTTCGTAGGTTGGCGTCAGCTGGTCAGGGGCATCCAGGCAGCCTAGGTTCACTTCGATTTCGTCTGCGGTGCGTGCGAAAACCGACGAGCCGCAGCGGGGGCAGAAAAAACGCCCGGCGTAGTCGCGTGCTTCGCCTTCGATCGTCACCGCATCCTCAGGGAACACCGCAGAAGCCTCAAAGAGGGCCCCATGATGCTTGCGGCAGTCGAGACAGTGACAAAGGCCGACCCGGTACGGGAGTCCCGACGCCTCAATTCGGAGGTCGCCGCACAGGCAACCGCCGGTGAATCGGTCCATGCTGCGTCTCCTCTGAATCAGGCCTCGACGCGGCTCGCGGCGCCGTCGAGCGCGTCGAGCGCGGCGCGGACATCCATCGCCTGGCCCACGAAGATGGGCGTGTCGCGCTCCGTATAGCGCGACGCCTCGCTCTCGCGCAGCGTCAGCATCAGGTGCATGAAGTCGGACGGCTCCTCACACTCGAACGCCGTCATGAACTCCTGGTCGTCGATCCCGAACGAGTAGGTGGTGTGATTCTGGATCGAGGCGAAGCGGGCCCCGATCTCGATGTGCTCGTTCATCGCGGCCTGCCGCTCCTCGGCTGGGAGCGCGTACCAGGGCCGCACCTTCACGAACGGGTACACGACGAGGTACGGATGGCCACGCGGGACGATCTTGCGCGGCTTCCGCGCCGAGGTGTACTGCGAGGCCTTCGTCGTCGCCAGATAGGAGTAGGGCGTCTCGAGCCAGCCTGCGAGCGGCGTTCCGTTCAGGGCCGCGCCGAGCTCGCCCAGATCCTCGTAGCGCTCGGTGATCTTCCAGAGGAAGAGGTCGCAGTCGGGGCGGACGCCGGCGGTCGAGTACGCGCGCACCTCGAGCCGCTCGGCCCAGGCCTCGACCACTTCGGCGAAGGCGTCCTTCGCCGCGGCGCGCTCTTCCACGGGGAGGCGCCGCCACGCCGGATCGACCTTGTAGAAGGTGTACGCGACGTACTGGCCGGTCGCCTGCTCGCTCACGGCCGCAACCTAGCACCCGTCGCGGGCCGCGGCGATCGCCTCGCGGACGGCCGGCAGGCTCGACTTCGGCGTCCCGTCGACGTAGTAGACGCCCGACTGGAACCCCGTCAGCACAGGCTCGTCCTGGGAGTGGAAGAGCAGCAGCCCGACGACGCCCTCCTGGCACGCCGCCAGCTCGAGCGCGCGCCGGTAGAAGTCCGCCTGCGTCTGCTCGTCGACGGCGCTCGCGACCTCGTCGCCCTCGTACGACGCCCGCTTCGAGGGTGGGATCTCCGTCTCGACGCCGAGCTCGCTGTAGAGGAGCGGCAGGTCGCGTCCGAACGCGTCGCGCAGGGCGGTCTGGAGCCGGCCGACGTCGGCCAGGCCGATCGTCTTCGAGCGCGGGTTGGGGTGCGGCTCGTCGGGCGGCGTGCTCGACGACGCGGGGTACGGATGGAAGGCGAAGCCGTCCATGGGCGGGTCGGTCCGGCCGCTCGCGCGCAGCGCCTCGCCCATGCCCTCGATGAACGCGGTGGGGGACTGCGTGTGCCGGATCCCCTCGGGGCGGTCGCTTCCGCGCGGGCCGAGCGCGCCGCCCCAGACGAGGACGTCCTCCGACGCCGACTTGGCCGCGTCGTAGACCTCCCGGAGCAGCTCGAGGTAGGCCGCAGAGGCGACATTCGCCCCATCGGGTCCGTACTGAGGCAGCCAGAAGCGGTTCAGGTTCGGCTCGTTACCCACGATCACGTCGCGGATCTGGGGCACGTCGCGCACGATCGAGGCGACGTACGCAGCGAACTCCCCGCGTGCCGCCGGGGTCAACGGCGTCGTCGCGGAGCCGCGGTGATAGACGGCGAGGAACGTACGCAGGTCGCGCTCGGCGGCGCGCTCGGCCGTGTCGCGCAGGACTGCGAGCTCGTCCGGCGTGGGTGCCGAGAGACCGGGCTCCCAGAAGCTCGAGAGCCCGAGCGCGCCGAAGCCCGCATCCGCGAGCTGCCCGAGGACGGGCCCGGGATGGCGCGCAGCGTCGTCGACCGCCCCGACCACGAAGCCGCTTCCGGCCTCGTCGGCCGCGCCCCCGTCGTCGTTTCCGCCGCAGCCCGCGAGGACGAGGGCGAGCGCTGCCGCAACCGCCGGGAGACCCCCAAACACGCCGATACGCTAGCCGCGGATGGCAGACGTGCGCGACAAGCTGAAGGGGCTGCCCGCGAAGCCCGGTGTCTACCTCTTCCGCGACGAGCGCGGGGAGGTGCTCTACGTGGGCAAGGCGAAGTCGCTGCGGCCGCGCGTGCGCTCGTACTTCCAGGCCGGGAAGGAGGCGCGGCATCAGATCCCGCAGCTCGTCGGCAGGATCGCCGACCTCGACGTGATCGTCACCGGCACCGAGGTCGAGGCGCTGCACCTCGAGCAGAACCTGGTCAAGCGCCACCGGCCGCCCTTCAACGTGCGGCTGCGCGACGACAAGTCCTTTCCGTACATCGCGGTGACCGTCGAGGACGAGTTCCCGCGGGTGATGTTCACGCGCGAGCGGCATCGGCGCGGCGTCGTCTACTTCGGCCCGTACGCGAACGCGAAGAAGGTGCGCGAGACGCTGGACGTGTTGAACCGCGTCTTCCAGTTCCGGCCCTGCGAGGGGCCGAAGCCGGGCCGGCACAGCGGGATTCCGTGCCTCGACTACCACATCGAGCGCTGCCACGCGCCCTGCGTGGGCTACATCTCGCAGGAGCTGTACGGCGAGCTGATCGACGACGTGATCGAGTTCCTCTCCGGCAACACGAAGCCGATCGTGCGCGCGCTCCAGCAGCGGATGCGCGATGCCGCGGCCGAGGAACGCTACGAGGACGCTGCGCGCTACCGCAACCGGCTCTTCGCGATCGGGAACCTGGCGGAGAAGCAGGGCGCGGACCGCCGCGAGACCGGCTCGCTGGACGTGATCGGGATCGCCGCGGCGGAGGATCGCGCGGCAGTCCAGGTCTTTCCGCTCCGCGGCGGCAAGATGGTCGACCGCCACGCGTTCCACCTGGAGAACGTCGAGGGCCAGGACGTGACCACGATCCTGGAGGCGTTCTGCCTCGAGTACTACGGGAACGCGCCCGCGATCCCGCCGCAGATCGTGGTGCCGATGGACGTCGGGGACGTCACCGCGCTGGGCGAGTGGCTGACGGAGCGACGGGGGGCGCGCGTGGAGGTGCGCGCGCCTGCGCGCGGCGAGAAGCGCCGGCTCGCCGGTCTGGCCGCCCAGAACGCCGCGCTCGCGCTCGAGTCGGAGGCCGCGCAGAGCGAGCAGAAGCGGCTGCGGCGGGTGGAGGCGCTGGAGGAGCTGCGCGAGGCGCTCAACCTGGAGAGCCTGCCGCTCCGCATCGAGTGCTTCGACATCTCGAACATCCAGGGGCAGGAGATCGTCGGTTCCATGGTCGTCTTCCAGGACGCCGTGGCGAAGAAGGCCCACTACCGCAAGTTCGCCGTGCGCGGGCTCGACGGCCAGGACGACTTCGCCGCCATGGCCGAGGTGATCGCACGGCGCTTCGCCAGGCTCGGCGTCACCGGCGACGAGCACGACGAGGGGTTCGCGAACGCGCCCAACCTCGTCGTCATCGACGGCGGGAAGGGGCAGCTCTCGGCGGCGCTCGCGGCGATGCAGGCCTACGAGCTCCCCCGCGTGGCGGTGATCTCGCTCGCGAAGCGGGTCGAGGAGGTCTTCGTGCCGGGGCGGCCCGATCCGATCGTCCTCGACCGCCACAACCCGGGCCTGCAGCTGCTGCAGCGGATCCGCGACGAGGCGCATCGCTTCGCGCTCGACTTCCACCGCCAGCGGCGGGCGGTGCGGGCACGCGAGTCGATCTTCGACACGATCGAGGGCGTCGGCCCGGCCCGCCGGCGGGCGCTCCTGCGTCACTTCGGATCGGCCGAGAGCGTGCTGGCGGCGAGCCAGGACGAGCTCGAGGGCGTCCCGGGCGTGCCCGCCAAGACCGCGCGCGCGATCTACGCGCAGCTGCACAAGACCGGCCGCGGCTAGGGCGTCACGGCTCCGGCGCCGGCTTCTTCCCGCCGCCGACGACGTCGCGCCAGCGGATGTGCCCGAGCATGAGGAAGATGGCGGTGAAGCCGACGACCGCGTTCACGGCTGTGAGGGTCAGCCGCATGCCGACGGAGAAGGCGAGCAGGGCGCTCCGCGGCACGGCGCCCTTGAAGACGAAGACGATGAACGCCTGCTCGGTGCCGATCCCGCCGGGGGAGATCGGTACGAGCGTGGCGAGGCTCGACGTCACCTGCACGAGCAGGACGTTCCGGACGCTCTGATCGATCCCGAACGCACCCAGGAAGAACCAGATCGAGAGGAAGCGGAGCATCCAGTCGCCCGCCTGCCACGCCGCCACGGTCCGGAAGTAGCGCGGGCGGTCCTGCAGCACGACGATGCCCTGGCGGAGACGCTCCTTGAGGTTCTGGACGCGGAAATGCAGCCAGATGCCGCCGAAGACCGCGAAGATCACGAGCACGATCAGGAACGTGACCGCGAGCTCCGGGCTCTCCCCGACCCAGCGGAAGTCGAATCCGGGCAGGCTCGGCAGGGCGCCCAACCCCGGCAGCGCGCCCTGCGTGAGCGCGTAGACGAAGAGCAGCCCGGCGACGACGGTGTCGAAGATCGCCAGCACGAACAACGTCGCCGCGAGGGTCGTGTAGGTCGCGCCCTTGACCGCCCGATGCGCGAAGTACAGCTTCACGACGTCGCCTCCGCGGGCCGGCAGTACCGCGTTGACACCGACGGCCGACACGTACGCGCCGTAGATCAGGCGCCACGGGACTGGCTCCTCGGGGTAGGCGGCAGCGATCGTGTTCCGCCACGCGCGGCTCGTGCAGGCGGTTTTCAGCAGGTGGCAGCAGATCGCGAGCGCGAGCGGCCCGAAGTCGACCGAGGCGAGCCGCTCGAAGAAGACGCCGATCGCGTGGAAGACCTCGCCCACGCGCTCAGGCTAACGCCGTCACCGGCGTGGTCGATGCTCAGCGCGCGGAGGAGCCGTCCCCGTCCGGATCCATTGACGGGTAGCGGTAGTCCGTCGGCGGCACGAACGTCTCCTTCACCGTGCGGGGGCTGACCCAGCGGATCAGGTTCCACATCGAGCCGGCCTTGTCGTTCGTGCCCGACGCGCGGGCGCCGCCGAAGGGCTGCTGCCCGACCACGGCGCCGGTGGGCTTGTCGTTCACATAGAAGTTCCCCGCCGTGTAGCGGAGCGCGGCGTGGGCCTGCTCGATCGCATTCCGGTCGTCGGCGAAGACGGCGCCGGTGAGGCCGTACGGGGACGTCTCGTCGACGAGCTCGAGCGTCTCGTCCCAGCGCTTCTCGTCGTAGACGTAGGTGGTGACGACGGGACCGAAGAGCTCCTCTCGCATCGTGCGCGAGCCGGGGTCGTCGGTCGCGATCACGGTCGGCTCCACGAAGAAGCCCTCGCTGTCGTCCGTCCCGCCGCCGGCGACGATGTCGTCACCCGCCTTGCGCGCCTCCGCGATCGCCTCCTTCTGCGTCTTGAACGAGCTGCCGTCGATCACGGCTCCCATGAAGTTGGAGAAGTCGCCGACGTCGCCCATGGCGAGCCCGGACACCTGCTCCGCGAGCCGCTCGCGCAGCTCCGGCCAGAGGTTCGAGGGCGCGTAGATCCGTGACGAGGCGGAGCACTTCTGGCCCTGGTACTCGAACGAGCCGCGCACGATCGCCGTCGCGAGCTCGTCCACGTCGGCGCTCGGATGGGCCAGGATGAAGTCCTTGCCGCCGGTCTCGCCGACGATCCGCGGGTAGTTCCGGTAGCTCGCGATCGTGGAGCCGACCGTCTTCCACATGCTCTGGAACACGGGCGTCGAGCCGGTGAAGTGGATTCCGGCGAGCTCGGGACTCGCGAGGGCCGCGTCGCCGATCTCGGCGCCGGAGCCGTAGACGAGATTGATCACGCCGTCGGGCAGGCCGGCCTCCTTCAGCAGGCGCATCAGGTAATGGGCGGAGAGCGACGCCGTCGACGCGGGCTTCCACACGACCGTGTTGCCGAGCAGGGCGGGCGAGCCGGCGAGGTTGCCGCCGATGGCGGTGAAGTTGAAGGGGCTGACCGCGAAGATGAAGCCCTCCAGCGGCCGGTACTCGAGCCGGTTCCAGACGCCGGGGGAGGAGATCGGCTGCTCCTCGTACATCCGGATCATGAACTCGACGTTGAAGCGCCAGAAGTCGATCAGCTCGCAGGCCGCGTCGATCTCCGCCTGGTGCACCGTCTTCGACTGGTTCAGCATCGTGGCGGCGACGATCGTCGAGCGCCACGGCCCCGCGAGCAGCTCCGCGGCGCGGAGGAAGACGGCGGCGCGCTCCGCCCACGGCAGCCGCGACCAGTCGGCGTGCGCGTCCCGCGCCGCCGCGATCGCCTGCTCGACGTGCTCGGCGCCGCCCTTGGCCACGTCCGCGAGGACGTGCTCCTTCCGGTGCGGCATCACCGCCTCGAAGCGGGTCCCGGTCTCGATCTCCTTGCCGCCGATGATCAGCGGGATCTGCGTGCGCTCCTGCTCCATCCGGCGGATGCGGTCGCGCAGCTCCTCACGCTCGCGCGAGCCGGGCGCGTACGTCCTGACCGGCTCGTTCGTGGGCGTCGGAGGGCGGAAGATGCCGGGAGCGGACATGGGGCCGATTGTAGAGTCGGGGCGATGCGCGTGACGCGGCATGCCTACGCGGTCGACGGCTGGGGCGTGGGGGAGCTGTGGGAGGCCGACGGCCGGATGGTCGTCGCCCACGACGCGCCGACCCAGCGGCGAGCGACGCCAAACCCAGCCCCTTTGAGGGATGTCCCGACCGAAACGCTAGGGAAAGAACCTGGACACGTGGGTGCCGGCTTCGCGCCGGAACTGCTGCACAGGATCCACAGCTACTACCGCGGCGAGCGCATCGACTTCGCCGACGTCGTGCTCGAGCTCGAGTGGTGCACGCCGTTCCAGGCCGGCGTCGCGGACACGCTGCGCCGCGTGCCGTGGGGGGAGGTCGTCTCCTACGGCGAGCTCGCGTCGCTGGCGGGCTACCCGCGCGCCCACCGGGCGGTGGGAACCTTCTGCGCCGGCAACCGGTTCTCGCTCTTCGTCCCGTGCCACCGCGTGGTCGCGTCGGACGGGATCGGCTCGTACGGCTCGCTCGGCGTCTCCTACAAGCGCCGCCTGCTCCGGCTCGAGGGTCACCGTGCTCTCTGAGGAGCTCCGCAACGAGCTGGCGTCGATCGCGCCCGAGCGCGGCTGCTGCCGGCTGGCGGAGCTCTCGGCCCTCTTCCACTCCGCGGGGAGCGTGCATCTGCTCGGCCGGGGACGGATCGCGCTCCACCTCGACCTCGTCAGCTCCGGCGTCGCTCGCCGCGCCTTCTCCCTGCTGCGCGAGCTGGGGATCGGCTCCGAGATCCGGACGTACCGCCGACGGGCGTTCGACCGCGCCACGCGCTATCAGCTGCACGTGCCCGGGGAGGAGGCGGCGCTCGCGACGCTCGTCGAGGCCGGAGTGCTCGACTCGCGCCATGCGCCGCTCGAGCGGCCGCCGAAGCGCGTCGTTGGCAGGAGCTGTTGCCGCGGCGCGTACCTGCGCGGAGCGATGCTCGGCGGGGGCTCGCTTTCCGGCCCGCGGGCGCCGCATCTCGAGCTGCGCACGACCTCGCTCGAGGGCGCCGGCTTCCTGCGCGCCGTCGCCGCGGCGGACGGAGCCACGGTCGGGGTGCTCGACCGGGGCCGGCATGCGGTCGCCTACGCCAAGGGGGCGGATGCGATCGAGACATTGCTCGCGGCGGCCGGCGCCTCGGACGCGGTGCTCGCGTTCGAGGAGCGGTCGGTTCTCGCCGCGACGCGCGCGGAGGCGAACCGCCTGGCGAACGCTGATCACGCGAACCTCGTTCGGACGAGCCGCGCCGCGCAGGTGCAGCTCGCGGCGGTGCGCCAGCTGCAGTCGTCAGGGAAGCTGGAGCGCCTGCCCGCGCGGCTGCACGAGGTCGCGCTCCTTCGGTTGCGCCACCCGACGCTGTCCCTGCGCGAGCTGGCCGCGAAGTGCGACCCCCCGGCCACGAAGGCGTCGGTGCACCGGCGCCTCCGTAAGCTCCAGGACCTCGCCGAGTAACTCGCCTACGTGGAGACGCGTTTCTCGTTCCTGGCGCGTGGCTGAGCGTGCGCGGCCGGAGGGGATAGTGCGTAAGCACAGACCCGGAGAGCCGCGTGCGCTCAGACGCGCGAGGCCGGCGGAGGCGGGCTCCGCCCGCCGGGAGCCGGCCGGCCAGGAGCGAGAGGGCGGGCCGGAGGGGGAGCTCCGAGGACGACCTCCCCCTCCGCAGAACCGTGCTCCGAACCGGGGTAGACGGGGTCTGAATCCACCTCCGGACGAGCACAGACCCGCCGTCAAAAGCGTACGCCAAAAGCGGCACTTCTTGTTACCCGAGTTACAAACGAGAACGATCCGATTTGTCGACCAGCACGGCAACGCGCGGCGGGCGTCGAGAGGGCTGTACGGTGGCGCGTGTGAACACGGACTACACCGAGTTGAAGGAGCGCCTGGGCGCGATCCACGACCTGCAGAAGTCCCGCGCGCTGCTCTCCTGGGACCAGCAGGTGAAGATGCCCAAGGGCGGCGGCTCGGTGCGGGCGGAGCAGCTCGCAACGCTCGACCGGCTCGCCCACGAGCAGTTCGTCTCGGACGAGATCGGCCTGCTCCTCGACCGGCTCGCGCCGTTCGAGGAGGCTCAGGACTACGACTCCGACGAGGCGAGCCTGATCCGCGTGACGCGGCGGGACTGGGAGAAGTCGAGACAGGTGCCCGCGCAGCTCAGGGCGGACATGTCGAGGGCGGCGTCGCTGGCGCTGCCCGTGTGGGCGGAGGCACGGGCCGAATCGGACTTCGCGCGCTTCCTGCCGCACCTGCGCACCAACCTGGACCTGCGGCGGCGCTACGTCGACTGCTTCGACGGCTACGACGAGCCGTACGACGTGCTGCTCGACGACTTCGAGCGCGGCATGACGGCGGCCGAGGTGCGGGTCGTGTTCGACCGGCTGAAGGCGGAGCAGGTGCCGCTCGTCGCCGGCGCCTCCCACGACGGCGACCGGCCCGCTCGCGACCGGCCCTATCCACTCGAAGGCCAGCGGCGCTTCGAGCTGGCCGTGCTCGAGCGCTTCGGATTCGACTCCCACTCCTGGCGGCTCGATCCGACCGTCCACCCGTTCGCGAGCTCGCTCGGGATCGAGGACATCCGGCTCACGACGCGCTACCACGAGACGAACCTCGACGGGCTCTTCGCGTCGATGCACGAGTGCGGGCACGGGCTCTACGAGCACGGCGTCGCGGCCGCGCTCGAACGGACGCCGCTGGCGCGCGGGACCTCGCTCGGGTTGCACGAGTCGCAGAGCCGGCTCTGGGAGAACCTCGTCGGCCGAAGCCTCCCGTTCTGGCGCTTCTTCTACCCGCGGCTGCGCGAGGAGTTCCCCGACGCGCTGCGCGACGTCGAGCTGGAGGACTGGTACCGGTCGGTGAACTGGGTCGAGCCCTCGCTGATCAGGGTCGAGGCGGACGAGGCGACCTACAACCTGCATGTGATCCTGCGCTTCGAGCTCGAGCAGGAGCTGCTCTCCGGCGCGGTCGCGCTCGAGGAGCTGCCCGACGCGTGGAACGCCCGCATGCGCGAGTACGTCGGCCTCGAGCCTCCGAACGACCGACTCGGCGTGCTCCAGGACGTCCACTGGTCGGGCGGGCACATCGGCTACTTCGCCACCTACGCGCTCGGCAACGTCATCTCGGCGCAGATCTGGGAGCGCGTCGGCGCCGCGATTCCCGATCTCGATGCCCAGTTCGAGGCAGGCGAGTTCGGCGAGCTGCGGAGCTGGCTCGTCCAGAACCTCTATCGCCACGGGCGCAAGTTCACGCCGAAGGAGACGCTCGAGCGCGTGGTGGGCGGGCCGATCGATCCTGGCCCGTACCTCCGCTACCTCGGGACGAAGCTCGCAACGCTCGCCTAGACTCGGCCTCAAAAGCGACAGGGAGAGCGAATGGCGACACGCGTGGGCATCAACGGCTTCGGCCGCATCGGGCGCAACTTCTTCCGAGCGGCGCTCGACCGCAAGGCCGGCTTCGAGATCGTGGCGGCGAACGACCTCGGCGATGCGCAGACGATGGCGCACCTGCTCAAGTACGACTCGAATCTCGGGCCGCTCGAGGGCGACGTCTCGGTCGCCGACGGGGTCCTCCATGTCGCAGGTCAGGAGATCAAGCTCCTCTCGGAGCGCGAGCCGGCGGACCTCGCCTGGGGCGACCTCGGCGTCGACGTCGTGCTCGAGTCGACGGGGTTCTTCACCAAGCGCGAGGGTGCGCAGAAGCACCTCGACGCCGGTGCGAAGAAGGTCGTGATCTCGGCGCCCGCCACCGACCCCGACCTCACGCTCGTGCTGGGCGTGAACGACGACCAGTACGACGCCGACACGCACCACATCGTCTCGAACGCGTCGTGCACGACGAACTGCGTCGCGCCGATGGCCAAGGTGCTCCACGACTCCTTCACCGTCGAGCAGGGCTTCATGACGACGATCCACGCGTACACGAACGACCAGCGCATCCTCGACCTGCCGCACGAGGACATCCGCCGGGCCCGTGCGGCGGCGATCAACCTGATCCCGACCTCGACCGGAGCCGCCCGGGCGATCGGGCTCGTGCTCCCCGACCTGAAGGGCAAGGTCGACGGGATGTCCATGCGCGCGCCGGTGCCGACCGGCTCGGTGACCGACCTCGTCTGCCGCGTCGGTCGTGAGACGTCGGTCGACGAGGTGAAGGGCGCCTTCCGCGCCGCCGCGTCGTCGGGGCCGCTCGAGGCCTACCTGCAGTACATGGAGGACCCGATCGTCTCCACCGACATCCAGCGCTCTCCGTACTCGTGCATCTTCGACACCGAGCTGACGATGGTGAACGGCTCGCTGGTGAAGATCTTCGGCTGGTACGACAACGAGTGGGGGTATTCGTGCCGGCTGGTCGACCTGATCGGAAAGGTTCTCTGAGGAAGCCGCGCTCCGTCGACGAGGCGGACGTCGAGGGGAAGGTCGCGCTCGTCCGCGCCGACCTGAACGTCCCGCTCGAGGACGGCCGCGTCGCCGACGACACGCGCATCCGCGCGGCGCTCCCCACGCTCGAGCACCTGCTCGGGCGCGGCGTCGCCCGCGTCCGGGTCTGCTCGCACCTCGGCCGCCCCAAGGGCGTGGACCCAGCCCTCCGGATCGAGCCCGTCCGCGAGCGCCTGCTGTCGCTGCTGCCCGACGGCCGGATCGAGGTGCTCGAGAACACGCGCTTCAACCCCGGCGAGACGCGCAACGACGAGGGCTTCGCCCGCGAGCTCGCGCAGGGATGCGACCTCTACGTGAACGACGCGTTCGGCTCGGCCCACCGCGCGCACAGCTCCACCGAGGCGGTCGCGCACCTGCTGCCCGCCTACGCGGGGCTTCTGCTCGAACGGGAGCTGGAGCTGCTCGGGCGGCTCCTCGGCGACGTCGAGCAGCCCTTCGTGCTCGTCACCGGCGGGGCAAAGGTGGAGGACAAGCTCGGCGTCCTTCAGCACCTGGGCGGGCGTGCCGACACCGTGCTCGTCGGCGGGAAGATGGCCGAGGAGCTGCGCGAGGAGAACCCGCTCCCATTCGACGTCGTGCTGCCGATCGACGTGGTTGCGGCGGCGTCCTTTGCCGAGGACGCCGAGGCGCGCGAGGTTCCCTACGACGAGTTGCCCTCGGGCTGGCTCGGTCTCGACATCGGCCAGGCCTCGCGTGAGCTCTTCTCCGGCCACATCCGCAGTGCCGGCACGGTCTTCTGGAACGGGCCGATGGGTGTCTTTGAGTGGGAGCGGTTCGCCGGCGGCACGAAGGCCGTTGCGCAGGCGATCGCCGACGCGGACGCCTTCACGGTCGTGGGCGGCGGGGACTCCGTCCGGGCCGTCAACGAGCTCGGCCTCCAGGAGCGCATTTCCTGGGTCTCGACGGGCGGCGGCGCTGCGCTCGAGCTGCTCGAGGGCAAGGAGCTCCCCGGAGTCGCGGCGATACCGGAGAATTGACCGATGCTGATCGCCGGCAACTGGAAGATGTTCAAGGGCCCCGTCGAGACGCGGGAGTTCCTCGCCGCCTTCGAGCCCCCGGACGGCGTCGACGTGATCGTCTGCCCGCCCTTCGCCTCGCTCGCCGCGGCGGTGGAGAGCGGCCGCACCGTGTACGCGCAGAACGTCCACTGGGAGCCCACGGGTGCCTACACGGGTGAGGTGTCGCCGCAGATGCTCGTCGAGCTGGGGGTGCGAGGCGCGCTCGTCGGGCACTCCGAGCGCCGACGGCTCTTCGGCGAGACGAACGAGATGGTCGCGCGCCGCGCGCGCGCCGCGCTCGAGGCGGGGCTCGGCGTGATCGCCTGCGTCGGCGAGACGATCGAGCAGCGTGAGTCGGGCGACACGGAGCTCGTGCTCAAGATCCAGGTCGAGGCGATCGCATTCGCGGCCGGCGAGCACCCCGACCTCGTGCTCGCCTACGAGCCTGTCTGGGCGATCGGCACGGGCCACACCGCGACACCCGAGCAGGCGCGTGAGGCGCACGCGTTCATCAAGGGTCTCCTCGACCGCCCGGTGCTCTACGGCGGCTCCGTCAAGCCCGACAACGCGCCTGTGCTGCTCGCAGAGCCGGGCATCGACGGCGCGCTCGTCGGCGGCGCCTCCCTCGACCCCGATGCGTTCGCCGCGATTTGTCGAGCAGCCCTGACCCTGTAGTCCCGCTCGTCGCGCTCGTCATCCTCGACGGTTGGGGCTGTGCGCCGGCCGGCCCCGGCAACGCCGTCGAGCTCGCCCGGACCCCGGTCTTCGACGGCCTCTGGCAGCAATATCCACACGGGCAGCTGGATGCCTCGGGCGAGGCCGTCGGCCTGCCTCCCGGCCAGATGGGGAACTCCGAGGTCGGCCACCTGACGATCGGGTCGGGCCGGATTCTGTTTCAGGACCTCCAGCGTGTGAACAGGGCGATCGGCGACGGCTCGTTCGCCGACAACGCTGCGCTCCTGGGCGCGTTCGAGCGGGCGCGGGCGCGCGGCGGAGACGTCCACCTGCTCGGTCTCGTCTCGCACGGCGGCGTGCACTCGCACATCGATCACCTGCAGGCGCTGCTCGAGCTCTCGCGCCGGGTCGGGATGGAGGACCGCACCTGGGTCGACGCCTTCACCGACGGTCGTGACGTCTCGCCGACGGCATCGACGGACGATCTCGCCGAGCTGCCGGCCGAGCGGATCTCGACCGTCGTAGGCCGGTACTACGCCATGGATCGCGACGGGCGCTGGGACCGAACCGAGCGCGCGCTGGCCGCCATCGTCGGCGGAGAGGGCCAGCGGGCAAACGACGCGGTCGCTGCGGTCCGAGCAAGCCACGCGGAGGGGATCACCGACGAGTTCATCCAGCCGGTGGTGCTCACCGGCACGCCGCGGCTGACGCAGCGCGACGCCGTGATCTTCTTCAACTTCCGCCCCGACCGCGGACGTCAGCTCGTGGAGAAGCTCCTCGGCGCCGGAATCGACGTGACGACGATGACGCGCTATCGCGACGATCTCGACTCCTCGGTCGCCTTCGCCGAGCAGAAGGTGCAGCAGACCCTGGCCGAAGTGCTCGCCGCGGCAGAGGTGCGGCAGCTGCACATGGCAGAGACCGAGAAGTACGCACACGTGACCTACTTCTTCAACGGCGGCGTCGAGACGGAATGGCCGGGCGAGACCCGGATCCTCGTCCCCTCGCCGCGCGACGTGCCGAGCTACGACCTGAAGCCCGAGATGTCCGCGCGCGAGCTGACGGAGCGCTACGTCGCCGAGATCGGCGACGGCTACCGCTTCGCCGTGCTCAACTTCGCCAACCCGGACATGGTCGGCCACACGGGGTCGATCCCGGCGGCGACGGCGGCGGTCGAGGCGGTCGACGAATGCCTGGGTCGCGTGCTCGACGCGACGCTCGCCGCGGGCGGGATCTGCCTCGTCACCGCCGACCACGGCAACGCGGAGCAGCTGCTCGCGGCGGACGGGGTCAGCCCCCACACGGCGCACACGACCAACCCGGTTCCACTGATCCTCACTGCACGAGGGTTTAGGCTCAAGCAACCGGGCGGCCTTGCCGACCTAGCCCCCACAGCCCTGCGGCTCCTGGGCCTCGACCCTCCGGCCGAAATGACCGGGGAAGCGCTTGTCACGGGAAAGTAAAGCATTGTGAACTTCGTGATTTCGCGGCTATACTCACGCCCACTTGTCGCTGCCTCAGCCTGATCTCGGCGTCCTGCGGAAGGCTCAGCGAGGAGATGAGCGCGCCTTCTCGCTCATCGTTCGCGCGTACGAGCTCCCGGTCTTCAACTACGTGTTGCGGCTCGTGGGTGACCGCTCGCTGGCGGAGGACCTGACACAGGAAGTCTTCCTCCGCGTCTACCAGGGCCTGCCGAGCTTCTCGCTGCGCTGTCGCTTCACGACGTGGCTGTTCCAGGTGACCAAGAACCGCGTGCTCGACGAGCTGCGCGCGCTCGAGCGGCGGCCGCGCGCCGTCGTCAACCTGGAGGACATCCCGCCGCTCGAGGTCGTGGACGCGCCCTTCGAGCGTGTGGAGGCGATCGACGCCGTCTGGCGGGCGGTCGAGGCGTTGAACGTCGACTTGAAGATGGCGCTGCTGCTTCGCGACGTCGTCGGCCTCTCCTACACCGAGATAGCGGACTCGCTCGAGATCACGCTGGCCACGGTCAAGTGGCGCATCTACAAGGCGCGCGAGGAAGTCCAGGTCGCGCTCGCCCGCGAGGGCATCACCCTCGCCAGCTCCGAGGGCAAGGCTGAGCAGCCCGAGCCGAAGGCGACCACAGCGCCTTCCCCCGTCGCGGCCGTCCTCCCCCTCTAAGCGAAGGCCCGCGCCCGCCGCCACCGTGGCGGCAACGAGCGCGAGCCCCGGTCGCCTAGGCCGGTGCGTTCGGGTCTTCCTTCGCGGCGAGCGTCATGCTGGCCGCCATCGCCTCCTTCAGGTGGCGCTTCTGGATCGGCAGCTGGACCTTGACGAGGTCGCGGACGCCCGCGTGCTTCGCGTCCTTCGCCATCTGCTCCAGCACCTGCCAGTGCCCGACCTCGCCCGCCTCGGCCATCGTGATGAACTCGAAGCCGTCGAGCGCGTCGGAGCCGCGCTCGAGATAGGCCTTCATCATCTCGCCGCCCTTCTTCTTCACCGAGCGCGCCTCGCCGAGGATCTTGCTCTTCTTTCCGTTGAAGCTGGAGGCGAGCGCCGTGCCCTGCTTCTCGGCCTGCGCGGCCTCCGAGCGCATTGTCTTCAGCTGTTTCGCGAGTGCCCGGTCCTTGTTCAGCTTCCCGACGCGCTCGATCGTGACCTGAGACGCCATCGCGAGCCCGATCACCTCGCCCAGCTTCGTCTCCAGATTCGTCAGTTCTGCCATGTCGTCGCTCCTCGTTTCGTCGTCCGGGTTCAGGCGCCGTGCGCGAGCCGCTCCGAGAGGATCTCGGGGAGATCCCGCTCACGCATCTCCGACTGCGTCCGCCCGATTGAATAGTCGGTACGGCGAAACGTTGCCCGGTGCGCCGCCGCGTCAATCACGAGCCACGACGCCCGGGGGTCGCCGTCACGCGGCTGGCCGACCGAACCCGGGTTGAGGATGCGCCGCTCGGCGTCGAGCTCGAGCACGGTGCCGGCCGACGCCTGACCGCCTCGCAACCTGCCGCCGTCCGAGATCTCGAGCGCCACGTGGCTGTGGCCGACGAGCACGAGCGGCGCGCTCGTCGCTTCCAGCGTTGCGAGCGCCGCCACGTCGTCGAGGACGTACTCCCACACCGGATCGCGGGCACCGCCGTGGAAGAGCTCGACGCCCGGCGCCGTCCCACGTGGCTCGAGACCCGCGAGAAAGGCCGCCGAATCGTCGTCGAGCACGACCCGCGTCCAGTCCGCCGCCGCGGCGGCCTCCCCGGCGAACGCCGAGCGGTCGATCTTGCCGAGCACGACGAGGTCGTGGTTGCCGGCGAGGCAGATCGACGTCCGCTCGCGGACGAGTGCGACGCACTCGTTCGGCCGCGGGCCGTACCCGACGGTGTCGCCGAGGCACCAGATCTCGTCCGTTCCCTCTGCGTCGATCGCCGTCAGGACCGCCTCGAGCGCGTGCAGATTTGCGTGAATGTCGCTGATGACTGCGATGCGCATGGCCGCCCTCGCGACCCTAGCCGTCGCCTGGCTCGCTGCCGCGGCGCTGCTGTGGCGCACCACCGTCCCGGACCTCGCGATCGCGCCGGTCGACGCGGCGACGCTCTTCGACGGACAGACGCTCGAGCGAAACGCGCGCTACGAGTACGGGCGTTCGCTTCTCTGGGCGCTCGGCCTGGCGGCGCAGCTCGCGGCGCTCGCCCTGCTCGCGCGACGGCGGCTCGTGCTGCCCGGACCATGGCCGGTACAAGGAGCGCTCACCGGAGCCCTGATCTACGCCGTCGCGTGGCTCGCCGACCTGCCCTTCGACCTCGCGGGGCACTGGTGGCGGCGCCGCTACGACGTCTCCGAGCTCGGCTACGTCGGCTTCGTGTTCGGCCACTGGTCGACGACGCTCGGTGAGCTGGCGCTCGCCGCGCTCGCCGGCCTCACGGTGGTCGCGGCCGGACGGCTGCTCGGCCGCCGCGCCTGGCTGGGTCTCTGGGCCGCGTTCGTGGCGATCGCCGTCGCGTACGTGCTCGTCTACCCGAGCCTGCTCGCTCCGCGCCTGAAGCCGCTCCAGGACCGGGTGCTCGCGGCCGAGATCCAGTCGCTTGCGCGAGAGGCCGGCGTGGGGCGGACGACGGTCGAGGTGCGCAAGGCGCGCGAGCGCACGCGCGCGGTGAACGCCGAGGCGATCGGTGCAGGCCCGACGACCCGCGTGATCCTCTGGGACACGCTGCTCGAGCCGCAGGTCGGGCGGGGCGAGGTCCGGTTCGCCGTTGCCCACGAGCTGTCGCACGTCGCCCGCGACCACCTCTGGAAAGGCGTGGCCTGGTTCGCACTGATCGCGCTGCCGTGCCTCTGGATCCTCGGGCGCGTCGTCTCGTTCGGCGACCCGCGCGCGCTGCCTGCGACTGCGGCCGTGCTGCTGCTCCTCCAGCTGGCGACGCTGCCCGCTGCCAACGCGATCACGCGGCGCTACGAGCGCGAGGCCGACTGGGAGGGTCTGCGGCTGACCCAAGATCCGGCCGCTGCCGAGGCGCTGTACCGCCGCTTCGCCCGCACCGGCCTGACCGACCCGGACCCGCCGCTCCTGCTGCACCTCCTGCTCGACACGCATCCGACGCTCGTCGAGCGGATTGAGAGAGCGCGCGCCTTCGACGCCGACTAGCCGTCGAACTCGGGCAGGTCCTGGATCCCCTTGACCGTGGCGTACTTCGAGAGCGAGTCCTGGAGTGCGTCGAGCAGCTCCTTGGCGAACTTCGGCGCCATGTTGACGCGGCTGACGACGATGCCGGGGATGTCGCCCTCCTGCACCTCGTGGTCGATCCGGGCGAAGGTGAGCGTGAACTCGTAGTCAGAGAAGGAGACGTTGGCGAAGTTCGTGTACACGCCGGCGAGGTGCGCCTGGTCGATCTGGATGTTGAGCTGCCGGTCGGGGCCCTCTTCTTCCATCTCCGTACGATACGCGCAATGGGGGCGGATGCGATCAGACGGCTCGAGGCGGCGATCGGAGCGCTGGCCGAGACCGAGGTGGCCCTCGAGCGGCCGGGCGACGCCGCGCACGGGGACTACGCGACGAATGTGGCCTTGCGCCTCGCAGGTGTACGCAAGCAGCCGCCGCGCGAGATCGCGGAGGAGCTTTCGCGCCAGGTGGTCGAGCTGCCTCAGGTCGATCGCGCGGAGGTGGCCGGCCCCGGCTTCGTCAACCTCTGGCTCTCGGACTCCTGGTACGCCGAGACGCTGGCCGAGCTGCTCGAGGCAGGAGCGAGCTACGGCTCCGGGTCGGCCGCGAGCCCCGAGCGCGCCCAGGTGGAGATGGTGTCGGCGAACCCGACGGGGCCGATCACCGTCGCGGCGGCACGAAACGGTGCCTACGGCGACTCCGTGGCCCGCCTGCTCGCCTTTGCCGGGCACGAGGTCGAGCGCGAGTACTACTACAACGACGCCGGCGCGCAGATGGAGCGCTTCCGGCTCTCGGTCGACGCCGCGAGGCGTGGGGAGGAGCCGCCGGAGGACGGCTACCGCGGCGAGTACATCGCGGAGCTGGCGCAGATCGACGGCGACCCGGTGCCCGCGATGCTCCAGCGGATCGAGGCGACGCTGGAGCGCTTCCGGATCCACTTCGACGGTTGGGCGAGGCAGAGCGAGCTGCAGCAGCGCCTGCCCGAGTACCTCCCTCGGCTGGATACCTACGAGCGCGACGGCGCCGTCTGGGCACGCTCGTCCGCGTACGGCGACGAGGACGACCGCGTCCTGATCCGCTCCGACGGCGGTGGCCCGACCTACCGCGCAGCCGACGTCGTCTACCTGGCGGACAAGCTCGGGCGGAACTTCGATCGCGCCATCTACGTGCTCGGCGCCGACCACCACGGCACGCGCAACTGGTATGCGGCGGTCGCGCGCATGCTCGGCCTCGACCCGGAGCGGGTGGAGGTCCTGCTCTACCAGCTCGTGCACCTGACCCGGGGAGGCGCAGCCACGAAGATGTCGAAGCGGCGCGGCGACGTCGTCTTCCTCGATGAGTTCCTGGACGAGATCGGCGTCGACGCGGCCCGCTGGTATCTCGTCTCCCGCGGGCCCGACCAGACGATCGAGATCGACGTCGACCTGGCGGCGGAGCGCAGCCAGAAGAACCCCGTCTACTACGTCCAGTACGCGCACGCGCGGATCGCATCGATCCTCCGCAATGCCGAGGGCGCCGAGCCGGACGCTGCCGCGCCCGTCGAGCTCGCGGGCGAGGAGCGCGAGCTGGTGAAGCGACTGGCCGAGTTCCCGGCCGTCGTCGCCGAGGCGACCGAGCGGCGCGGCCCGCACGCGATCCCGAACTACGCGATCCGCGTCGCCGACGACTTCCACCGCTTCTACCACCACCACAAGGTGCTCGGCTCCGACGCGCAGGGCTTCCGGCTCGGCCTCTGCACGGCCGCCATGGCCGTGATCGCCCGCGCTCTCGATCTCGTCGGTGTCGACGCCCCCGAGCGGATGTAACGTTAGGGGAGGATTTCCAGGGAAAGGGCCATGATGTCCAGTCTGCTGCCAGATGACGTGCGAGCCTTCGTGGACGGGCTCGAGACGTCGTCGTGCGTCGAGCTGTCGAAGGTAGAAGCGATCGTGGAGAACGCGCACCTCGACGAGGACGAGGCCGGCACGCTCTACGAGGAGCTCGAGGCTCGCGGAATCGAGCTGAGCGACGACTGCGGACACGCGGCGCCCGACGGCCCGGAGATCGTGAACGGCGAGCTGACGCATGCGACGACCGACGCGCTCCAGCTCTTCCTGAACGAGATGGGGCGCTACCGGCTCCTGACTGCCGCAGAGGAAGTCGAGCTGGCGAAGCGCGTCGAGCGCGGCGATCACGATGCGAAGGAGCTGATGGTCAACTCCAACCTGCGGCTTGTCGTCTCGATCGCGAAGAAGTGGCAGGGGCACGAGCTGACGCTGCTCGACCTGATCCAGGAGGGGATCATCGGCCTGATCCGGGCGGTCGAGAAGTTCGACTACCGCAAGGGCTTCAAGTTCTCCACCTACGCGACGTGGTGGATCCGCCAGGCGATCCAGCGTGGCGTCGCGAACAAGGCGCGCACGATCCGCATGCCCACGCACATCGTCCAGCGCGAGCAGAAGATGGCGCGGGTGGAGCGCGAGCTGCATCAGAAGCTGGACCGCCAGCCCACGGACGAGGAGATCGCGAAGGCGGCCAACCTCAAGCTCGAGCACGTGCTCCAGGTGCGCGACGCTGCGCGAACCGTGACGAGCCTCGACCGCCCGCTCGGCGATGACGGCGGCTCGCTCGGCGACCTGATGCAGGGCGTGGGAGCGGCGCCCGAGGAGGAGCTCCACGTGAGCCTGCGCGAGACCGCGCTGCGGCGAGCGCTCGAGACGCTCTCCGACGAGGAGCGCGCCGTGATCGAGCTTCGCTTCGGGATGAACGGCGACGACGAGCCGCACTCGCTGGCCGAGGTCGGCCGGCGGCTCGGGCTGCGCGCCGAGCGCGTGAAGGAGATCGAGACTCAAGCGCTCGGCCACCTGGCCGTCGCCCGCGAGCTCGAATCGCTCCGCGACGCCGCCTGAGCGAGCCGGGCTCGTGAGCGGGGGTAGGATCCGCGCGGAGTGAGCCAAGCCCCGGACCGCAACCTCGCCCTCGAGCTCGTCCGCGTGACGGAGGCCGCCGCACTCGCGGCGTCCGGCTGGGTGGGCCGCGGTCAGAAGGAGAGCGCAGACGCCGCCGCGGTCGACGCCATGCGGCTCGTGCTCGACACCGTGCGCATGAACGGGGTCGTGGTGATCGGCGAGGGCGAGAAGGACGAGGCCCCGATGCTCTACAACGGCGAGAACGTCGGCGACGGGTCGGGCCCTGAGGTCGACGTCGCCGTCGACCCGCTCGAGGGCACGCGGCTGACGGCGCTCGGGATGCCGAACGCGATCGCGGTGATGGCGGTCGCGGAGCGCGGCACGATGTTCTTCCCCGGAGCCGCGTTCTACATGGACAAGATCGCCGTCGGCCAGGAAGCGGCCGACGTGATCGACATCGACGCTTCGCCCACCGAGAACGTGCGCGCCGTCGCGAAGGCCAAGGGTCTCGACGTGAGCGAGGTCACGGTCGTCGTCCTGGAGCGCGACCGCCACGAGAACCTGATCGGCGAGCTGCGCGAGGCCGGGGCGCGCGTGAACCTGATCCGCGACGGCGACGTCGCGCCCTCGATCGCGGCTTCGCTGGCCTTCACCGGCGTGGACATGCTGATGGGCGTGGGCGGGACCCCGGAGGGCGTGATCTCCGCGGCTGCGATCAAGTGCGCCGGCGGCGCGATCCAGGCGAAGCTCTGGCCCAGGAACGACGAGGAGCGCCAGGCGCTCGTGGACGACGGCTTCGACCTCGACCGGGTGCTGCGGACGGACGACCTGGTGGCCGGCGAGGACGTCTTCGTTGCGGCGACCGGCGTCACGCGCGGCGCCCTGCTGAACGGCGTGCGGGTGAGTAGCGCCGGCGCCGAGACCCAGTCGCTCGTGATGCGCTCGCGCTCCGGGACCCGCCGCTGGATCTCGGCTTTCCACCCGTCCGACAAGGTGCGGAACTTGATGAAGGGAGAACGCGATGGATAGGAATGAGCTGTACGAGACCGCCAGGGCGCTCGTCGCCGACAACCGCGGCATCCTCGCCGCCGACGAGAGCTCGGGAACGATCGAGAAGCGCTTCGACTCGATCTCGCTCGCGTCCACGGAGGAGAACCGGCGCGCCTACCGCGACATGCTCTTCACGACGCCCGAGCTGGAGCAGTACGTGAGCGGCGTGATCCTCTTCGACGAGACGATCCGGCAGTCGTCCGCCGACGGCACAGCGTTTCCGGAGCTGCTGGCCGGCCGCGGGATCATCCCCGGGATCAAGGTGGACACGGGCGCGAAGGACCTCGCCGGCGCGCCGGGCGAGAAGGTGACCGAGGGCCTCGACGGGCTGCGCGAGCGGCTCGAGGAGTACCGCGGCCTGGGCGCGCGCTTCGCCAAGTGGCGCGCCGTGATCACGATCGGGGACGGCATCCCGACGAGCTACTGCATCTACACGAACGCCCACGCGCTCGCCCGCTACGCGGCGCTCTGCCAGGAGCAGGGCCTCGTGCCGATCGTCGAGCCCGAGGTGCTGATGGACGCCGACAACGACATCGAGCGCTGCTACGACGCGACCGCGCGCACGCTGCACGCGGTCTTCCACGAGCTCTACCACCAGAAAGTCGATCTGCGCGGGATCCTGCTCAAGCCGAACATGGTCATCTCGGGCAAGGGCGCCGCGAAGCAGGCGAGTGCCCAGGAAGTGGCGGAATGGACGATCCGCTGCTTCCGGGAGCACGTCCCGGCGGCGGTGCCGGGGATCGTCTTCCTCTCCGGCGGCCAGTCCGACGAGCAGGCGAGCGAGAACCTGAACGCGATCAACTCACTGGGCGAACAGCCCTGGACGCTCTCCTTCTCGTATGGTCGCGCGCTCCAGGCGCCTGCGCTGAAGGCGTGGGGAGGGGAGGCGGCGAACGTCGAGGCCGGCCAGTCCTTCCTCGCGCTGCGCGCGCGGAACAACAGCGCGGCCGTCGCGGGTCGCTACAGCGCAGACATGGAGGAGCTCGCCCGCTCGAGCTAGCTGGGATCGACAAGGAGGGCCGCCCCTGGCCGGGCGGCCCTCCCGTCGACGTCGGCTTGGCCCTCAGGCCGCAGGCACGATGTTCTGGTTGACCCGGAAGACGTTCGTAGGGTCGTAGGTCGCCTTGGCCCGGGCGAGCCGCCCGTAGTTGTCCCGGTAGCTCGCCTGCACGCGCTCCTGCCCCTCGTCCATCATCATGTTGACGTAGGCGCCACCGGCCGAGTACGGATGCAGCGCCTCCCAGTAGCCGACCGTCCAGTCGCGGAGCGTCGGAGCCAGCGCGGGATCGGCGTCGACGCCGACGATCACCTGCCCCCAGCGCGCGTCCCGGTAGGCCCACGGTGTCTCGTCGGTCCCGACATCGTGCGCCGCTCCGTCGATCGGATAGAGGTGGGAGCCGGACTTCCAGGACGGCATCCGTTCGTTCCAGGCCTGGTTCTGCGCGATCGCCTCGTCGGGGATCTCGTTGACGAAGTCGGCCCGCCAGTACCACTGGTCGCCAGGCGCGTAGAGCTCGTCGAAGGCGCTGTTCAGCGCCGGCAGCGGCATGCGCGCGACGCCGTGCATGAGCGGCTCGCCGACCGCGAGCATGGGCGCCATCGCCCGCTCCGCCTCCTCGTCCGAGCCGACGATGCACCAGACGATCCCGCACACGAGCCGCATGTGGATCTCCTCCGGGAACGGCGGTGCGGGTGGCACGGTGTGCCAGCAGAAGAACCCGGTGGCGTTCCGGTCGAGCGTGGGCAGGAACTCGCGGTAGGCCGTGAGCACCTCCTCGGTCTGCTCGATCGGCCAGAAGGTCGGCCCGCCGACGATGTCGGAGACGGGCTGGCCTCGGAAGGTGAACTCGGTGACGACGCCGAAGTTGCCGCCGCCTCCGCGAAGCGCCCAGAACAGCTCGGCGTTCTCGTCCGCGCTGGCGCGGACACGCTCGCCGTCGGCGGTCACGACCTCCGCGGCGACCAGGTTGTCGATCGTCAAGCCGTAGCCACGCGTCAGGTGGCCGAGCCCGCCGCCCAGCGTCAACCCACCGACGCCGGTCGTCGAGATGATGCCGCACGGAACCGCCAGGCCGTGCGGATTCGTGGCCGTGTCGACGTCGCCCCAGGTGGCGCCGCCGCCGACGCGCACGGTGCGGCTCTCCGGGTCGACGGAGACGGAGCGCAGCAGCGAGAGGTCGGCGACGACTCCGTCGTCGACGCTGCCGAGGCCGCCGCCGTTGTGGCCGCCGCCGCGGATCGCGAGTGGGAAGTCGTGCGAGCTGGCGAAGTCGACCACCAGCGCGACGTCCTCCGGTCCGGCGCAACGGGCGATCACCGCCGGGCGCTTGTCGATCATGGCGTTGAAGAGCGCGCGTGCCTCGTCGTAGGAGCCGTCGGCGGGACCGATCAGCTCGCCCTCGAAGGCCGTGCCGAGCTCGCGTCTCGCGGCCTCGGCAGGGGTCGCCGTCGTGCTCATCCTGAGCCTCCTTGTTCGGCGCGGCGAGCCGATCTTCGGCGCAAACCGTTCGCTCAGCGCGCCGCAGACAACGAATGCGGCCACCTTGTCACGATCGTCACCCCCGGTCAACGAAGCGCGCGGCGGAGCACGGGATCGCGCCCGGCGAAGAAGTCGGCCGCGGTGTAGGGAACGCGAGCGTCGGGCTCGAGCGTGATCCGTCGGTCGCCCGGCCGGCTCTTCTCCCAGTAGATCGTGGCGACGTGCGTGTTCCAACCGCTCGCCGGCAGCGGTCGGCTGGACGGATCGCCGTAGAGGTTGGGGCTGCCTCCCGTCGGCTCGCCGATGAACCGGGGCCGCGCGAACCGCTCGAGGTCGGCGGTGAGGTTCTGCGCCGCCGAGAACGTCGTCCGGCCGACGAGCACGAGCAGCCGCACACGGCGCGGCAGCTCACGCAGGGTCTCGAGCACCGGTGGATAGGTGTAGTTGTTCCCGCCGGGGTTGTGCCGGAGGTCGAGGATCACGCGGTCGACGCGCGGACGGGCCGCGAGCCGCTGCAGCCGGGCGGCCACGCTCCCGGTGTACACGGTCGTGAGGTTGTAGGCCAGGTAGACGGCCCTGCCGTTTCCGAGCACCTGCGTCCACGTGGCTCGGTTCCGATAGCGCAGGAACGGCGGCGACGGGCGGGGCGGGAGCCCCTGAGGCACCATCGGGTGGAAGCTGTCCGGGAACGCGGCGCCGTAGCGTGGCCCCGGCACCGCGGTCAGGTCGGCGTGCGTCCCGTCGGCGAACGCGAACCGCGCGCTCAGCCGCTCCTCGGTCAGGCCGAGCCCGTGCAGCACCTCGCCGGTGACGAGCCACTGCACCGCCCGTGCGCGCAGGCTGTGCGCGTTGTCGCGCGGTACGAGCGGTCGGACGCGCGCGAGCGCCTGCGCGACCGGGACACCCGCCACGGCGACGAGTCGCTTGCCGACGAGGTCGCGTCGTGCGCCGACCTGCGCGACGACGTAGACGCCGTCGGGGAAGTCGTAGAGCCGGATCGGGAAGAGATGCATCGGCTGCCGGTGGCCAGGGTCGAGCGGGAAGATCCCGGTGTGCCCGTCGCGCTCGCCGGCGAGGGCCGCGAAGCGCATCAGCTCGACGAGCAGCTCGTCGGCCTCCAGCTCCGGCGCGCGCTCCACGAGCCGGTCCCGTGCGGACGCGAACGCGGAGCGCGACAGGGAGTGGAAGAGGTTCGGATGAGCGCGACGCATGTGCTCGGCGAGTGTCTGCACGTCGCCGGCGGCCTGCGGCGACGGCGCGGAGGACTGCCCCGCGGCCATGCCCGCGCACGCGGCCACCACGAGCGCGAGGGCTGCGAGCGCGAGCCGCAGCTTCATCCGAGCTCCGCGAGCCGAGCCTCGGCCCAGACGCGCATCGCCTCTGCCCGCGCGATCCCGAGGTCGAGCACGGCGCCGTGGAACAGGTCGTGTCCGCGGCGCGAGTTCCGTGCGTCGATCTCCGCGTAGACCTCGAGTTGCGCGAGCACGTCGTCCCGGAAGGTCTCGAGCGTCCGCCGATGGCTCGCCGGGCTCGCGAGCCCGCCCAGGAAGAGTCGCAGGACGAGGCCCGACTGGTCGCCGCTCGGGGCGTCGTCGAGCCAGGCCTGCAGGGCTCCTTGCCCGTCGTCGGTCAGGCTGTAGAGCTGCTTGTCCGGGCGCCGCTCCTGTTCGACCTGGCGCGCGCTCACGAGGCCCTGGGCCGAGAGCCGCCGCAGGACGGCGTAGAGGTGGCTCTTCGTGGGACCCCAGACGTGCCCGACGCTCTGCTCCGCCTGCTTCGAGAGGTCGTAGCCCGAGCGCTCGCCGTCGAGCGCCAGCAGACCGAGCACGCCCGCCTCCGTCGTCGCCAGGGTCACCGTCCTCCTTGCGATGGTCTTCATCGCACTAGTTCTTATCACACTAGGAGGGTTTGGCGGAATACCGCTCGTCGTCGGGGTGCGATGATCGTTCCGAGGCAAGGACGCAGGGAGCGCCGATAGCCAAAGCTATCGGCGCGACTGAGGACGCCGCATCGGGGCGACCAGCGCGGCCCGATGGCACAGGCTGAATTTCGCCAAGCCCTCCTAGAGCTGCAGAACGGACAGGATGTTGCCGGCCGGGTCCTTGAACCAGGCGATGTCCGGCCCCTGACCGCGAGCGATGCCCTTCTCGTCCTGGTCGAAGCTGTCGTAGCGCTCGAAGGCCACGCCGCGTGCCGAGAGCTCGTCCACGGCGCGGTCGATGTCGTCGACCGGGAAGTTGAGGATCGTGTACGTCGCCGGCTCGAAGTCGGGCTTCGGGTAGATCAGCGTGGCCCGGTCACCGGCCAGTTGCAGCGTCAGCATGTCGTGTTCCTCGGTCGTCTTCAGCCCGAGCACGTCGCTGTAGAACCGACGGGCCTGCTCGAGGTCGTCTACGGCGAAGCCGCTGAACGCCTTGCTGTTCGCGAGCACGGTTGCTCCTTTCGTCGTTTCCCATTCGGACCGCCCGAAGGACGCAAACTCATCGCTCCGTCGCGACGACGCCCGCCAGCCAGTCGCGGACGACGGCGGCGACGGCGTCCGGATCGGCCCTCAGGCTGTGGTCTCCGGGCACCTCCGCCACTCTGCGGTTGGCCGAGGCCGGTGGGATCCCGAAGCGATCCCGTACACCTTGCACGACGAGCAGCGGCACCGTGACCACCTCGAGCTCGGGCAGCCGGTTCGGTGAGGGGACGCCGCCGCGGCGGGGCGGCGGCTGGAGGGGGAACGCCAGGCACAGCACGCCGGCGGCTTCGGTGGCCCCGGCGGTGCGGCACGCGACGCGCGCCCCGGCGGAGCGCCCGCCCACGACGAGCGGCAGCCCGGCGAGCTCGCGATCGCGCAGCCGCTCGACGACCGCCACCCAGGCGGTGTCGAGCTGCTGCGCCGGAGCGGGGGACCGTCGTCCGGCGACCCGGTAGGGCTGCTCGACGAGCGCGACGCTGACGCCCTCGGAGAGCGCCGCGCCCGTGACCGCGACGAGATCCGGCGCGGTCACCCCGCCGCCGGCTCCGTGGCCGAGCACGAGTGCAGCCCGGGGCTTCTCGGCTGCGTGCAGGTGCACGTTGGCCGGACCGTGCGGGGTGTCGACCGCGAGCGTCGTCACTGCTCGTCATGTTCCCACGTCGGCGTAGACTCACCCCGTGGCAGACCGAAGCGACGAGCTGAAGCGCGTCCCCCTCTTCAGCGATCTCAACAAGCGACAGCTGAAGCGCATCGGCAGCGACTTCCGGGAGCGCCGGTTCAAGCCCGGGACGTCGGTCGTCAGCCAGGGCGAGATGAGCGGGATCGGCTTCTTCGTCATCACGGCGGGGGAGGCGTCCGTGACCGTCGACGGCAGGGAGGTCGCGACCCTCGGCCCCGGCGACCACTTCGGTGAGCTCGCGCTGATCAGCGAGCGCACGCGGGCGGCGACCGTGACCGCCGAGACGCCGCTCGAGTGCCTCGAGATCACGTTCTGGGACTTCCGGCGCATCGCGAAGGAGAACCCCGACATCACCTGGAAGCTGCTCCAGCAGGTGGCCGGGCTGCTGATCGACGAGCGCCTCGGCAGAGCGCAGGCGTTCGTGCACGGCAGCGGCCGGGTCTAGCGACCGGGGTCCTACCGACGATCGCTCAGGCGTGCTGCTCGGCGTCGCGCTGCTGCTCGGCCGGTGCGTCGGCCTCGATCCGACCGGACCACAGCACGTAGACGAGCACCGCCAGACCGATCGACAGAGCGAGCGTGATCAGCAGCAGCCCTGCGGACGGCCCGAACTCCGGCTGGTAGAGCACCGACGGCGGCAGCAGCTTGGCGGCCGGGATCGTCGCGATGCTGAGCACGAATTGCAGCAGCGAGGCGCTCAGCGTGACGGGAGCCAATTCCTTCTCCTGCCGTCCCCGCCGCACGACGAACTGGAAGACGTCCAGGTCGGGGCGTGCGACGCCCGCACGGGCCAGGGCTGCGGAGAGGGCGAGGATCGACCACGCCAGGGCGAGCACGAGCGGGACGAGGCCGACCGAGGCCGGCCCGAGACCCTCCTGCCACGCGGCCACCGCCATGCAGACGAGCCCGGCGCCGCAGCGGGCGAGCCCGCCCCAGTGGGGCAGGAGGAGCGAGGAGCCCGCCAGCTTGACGTCCGTGCGCCGGCTCGTCTCCAGCTCGGCGATCGGGAGCCGCCAGATGTTGGGCGAGAGCACGTTCGCGAGACCCGACGCCGCTTCGATGACGCCGAACGCGCCGATGAACTGCCACCGGGTCCACGGAGCCACCCCGCCGAGGGCTGTCACCGTCAGGATCAGCCCGAGCAGGTTCAGGAAGGAGAGCAGGAAGACGAGGACGAGCCCGCGGAACGCCCGCCCCGATCCGGTAGCCGCCGCTGCGTTGCCGTTGCTGCTCACCGCAGGAGCACCTGCACCGCGAGCGCCACGGCCAGTCCGGCCGCCAGCAGCCAGAGCACTCGCGTGAGCGGTGGGCGTCGTCGTCGACGGCTTCGTCCGGGCTCCAGGTAGCGCACGCCGTAAGAACGAGCTTGCGGGCCGAAGAGGTGCGGCGCCGAGCGTCTTCCTCCAGCCGCGCTAGTCTCGCTGGGGCGGCGGGCAGGCGAGGTCGCTCACATCGGGCTAAGGAGGATCCGCCATCCGCAATTCCAGACTTGTCGAATGCATGGCGGCCATGCTCCTGCTGGTAGCCGGTTGTGGTGGGGGAGACGGGGCACCCGCTGACCCTCTCGGGGACCGGTCGCCGGAGCAGCGTGATTGGGAGAGCCAGGTGGGGCCGGCGTGGGAGGAGTACGAGGAGGGCTTCAGGGCCGGGTGGATCGAGAGCTGTGACGCCGTGTACGAGGCGATCGTCGCGGTGTACAAGGATGAGGACTTCGCGAACGCTGTTCTTGGCTGCTCCAATCCGCCGTCATCGAGTTTTTCGGCGGAGCCCCCTCTCGAGGTTCCCGACGACCCGCATGCTGCTGGCCACGCCGATGGTGTGGCAGAGGCGTGTTACGTGCCGCCCGAGGTGAGCCGTCCCGTCGAGCCGGACTGCTGATCCCCGTGGCGACGCCGAGCGATGTTCACCGGTCGCGAGCGGATACGAGGAGAGAGGCTCAGAGACGCGGAAGCCGGTTACCGAGGGTTTCGGATCAATCGTGCGAGAGCGGGCGATGGGGCTCGCACCCACGCGAGCACCGTGTGAGGCTCTCGGAGTTTGGGTGTCGCGTCGGCAGCGCAGAAGCTTTGCGTGTTCCGCCTGCGCTACGTCGTCCTGCTGTGGGTCGCCCGCAAGCTGTGGTCGGTCGTTCGCCCGGCTCTAGCTCGTCGGCTGCGTGAGCGACGCCGCAGACGGTAGGTCAGCCGGCGAGGCGTGCGACTGCATCGCTGGACGTGCAAACACAGCGTGCAGCGCGAACAGCGGAACCGATCTAACGCCGCCCTCGACGGCGAACCGGTCGAATGGGCCAGCGTTCGGGAATGTCCCTGACGCAACCTGGGCAGAGGTCGATGAGTTACGTGTCGCCGAGCGGTCTACCTCGAGAGCAACATCTAGCGCGGCCGGAGGCGGCCGCCGGGACAAGGGAGTCATGGGATGACGCGGTACCTGATCTCGTTCGATGCCCACGCGATGGACCACATCCCCGACGAGGACATGCCCGCCGTGGCCAACGCCTCACTCGCGGTGGTCCAGGAGGCCATCAACGCCGGCGTGTGGGTTTTCGGCGGCGGACTGGAAAACCAGAAGGCGAGCATCGCGGCCACCGACGGAACGGTCACCGACGGGCCGTACCCGGAGTCCATTGGCGGACTCTGTGTCGTCGACGTGCCGTCACGCGAGGAGGCGCTGAAGTGGGCTGCCAAGATCGCCGTCGCCTGCCGCTGCGCGCAGGAAGTCCGGGAGTTCATGCCCGACAGGACCGTAGAAAACGAGACGACACTCGACTGGGCCAGTGTTCGCCAAAGACGCCCGAAGGCGGATTGATCTGTCAGGCGAAGTCGGTCGTCAACAACCTCGAAGCGCGCGATCTCGACCAGATGAGGTGACGAGCGGCCGATCTGCGCGACCGGATTCGTCGCGGCGTCGGCGGAGTAGAGTGCCTCACCCCGTGGCCGAACGAGTCCTCACGCTGCGCGAGCTGAACCGCGCGACACTCGCACGGCAGCTCCTCCTCCTCCACCGCACGCGACTCTCGCCAACGGCGGTGATCGAGCGCCTCGTCGGGATGCAGGCGCAGTCGCCGCAGGCTCCGTACGTCGGTATCTGGACGCGCACGACGGGGTTCCGGCGCGGGTCGCTCGAGCGACTGCTCCGGCAGTCCGCGATCGTCAGGGCGACCCTGATGCGGCAGACGCTGCACCTCGTCACGCGGCGCGACTATGCGCTCATCCGGGCGGCCATGAGCGAGACGAACTTAGCGGCAGCCTGGGAGACGAAACGGGCGAAGCAGCTCGCCCCGTCGGTGCGCGCGCTCGCAGCCGGGGGACCCGTCACGTCGGCAGAGGCGCTCGCCCACCTGGAGAGCGAGTACGGCCTCGCCGCCGTCGATGCGCGCCGCGCCTGGCGGATGGCGCGCGGCGCAGCGCACTTCGTCCACCACCACGAGACGGCGCTCTGGCAGCCGCGCAACGAGCGGCGCTATGTCGCGCTCGAGGAGCCGGAGGCGCACGTCCCGGTCGAGGCGCGCGCCGAGATCTTCCGCCGCTACCTCGCGGCCTTCGGCCCCTCGACGCGCCGCGACCTCGGGGCCTGGAGCAAGATGCGCGTGGCCGAGATCGACGCCGCGCTGGAGCTGCTCGAGCCGCTGCGCCGCTTCCGCGACGAGCAGGGCCGCGAGCTCCTCGACGTCGGGCACGCATCCCTGCCGGACGCCGACACTCCCGCGCCCGTCCGCTTTTTGCCGAAGTGGGACAACGTCCTGCTTGCCTGGGACGACCGCACGCGCGTGCTGCCGGAGCAGTACCGGAAGACGGTGATCAAGATGAACGGCGACGTCGCGCAGACGTTCCTGGTCGACGGGTTCGTGGCCGGGATGTGGCGCGTCGACGACGGCCGTGTCGTGCTGGAGCCGTTCGAGCCGCTTTCAGCCGCGGCGCGGCGCGAGATCGAGGACGAGGCAGGGCATCTGGAGGCGTTCCTCGCCGGGTCCTAGTCGCGCTCGGCGAGCAGCTGCTGCATGCGCGCGATCTCGATCCGCTGGCCGTCCTCGACGTGCTGCGGTGCCACGCTTCGGATCGTCCATCCCCTCGCCTGGGCCAGTGGTCGGGAATGTCCCCTGAGGACGTGACGCTGGATCCTCCGGAGTCGATGAATTGTCGGTGGTCGGCCAGTCTCTACCGCGTACGGTCTAGAGAGTCTCGCCTGTAGCAATGACTTCAGGAGGCACGATGAAGATTCTCCTCACATCCAGCGGCATTAGGAATGCGAGCATCCACGATGCGCTGGTCGCTTTGCTGGGCAAGCCGATTGCCGAGTCCAGTGCGCTCTGCATTCCCACTGGGGTGCAACCTTTCCCCGGCGGACCGTCACACGTCTACGGTTTCATCAACGGATCGGTCGGCGGCCCAATGTGCGGTTTGGGTTGGAAGTCGTTGGGAGTGCTGGAGCTGACCGCGCTGCCCAGCATCAAAGAGGAGTACTGGGTCCCGGCGGTTCAGGAAGTCGACGCTCTGCTGGTTTGGGGTGGCAGTCCTCTGTATCTGTGTTACTGGATGCGGCAGTCCGGGCTGGCCGACCTCTTGCCGTCGCTGCGGCCCGACATCGTCTACGTCGGCACGAGTGGCGGTGCGATGGTCGCGACTCCCGACTTCGGAGGAGAGACCTACGACGACAGTGATCCACTCACAGGCAGCGACAAAGCGCTGGGGCTTGTTGGTTTCTCGGTGTTTCCACACCTTTATCGTGAGGATGACTTTCCGGCTACCCCTCTAACCGAGATAGAAGCGTGGGCCGCCGGGTTGTCAGTGCCCGCGTACGCGATTGACGATCAAACCGCCATCACGGTCGTTGACGGCGCCGTCGAGGTCGTCTCCGAGGGGCACTGGAAGCTGTTTACCCCCAGCCCGGAAGCAAGCTAGTCAGCTCGGAAGACATGCGCGGTGGCCTGCGCCAGCGCGCGGGAATGCACCCTGACGGTGATCTAGGCGTCGCTCGTGCGGGTGGAGGACGCGGGCGCGAGTTCAACGCTCTCATGCGATCGAAGCAGCCGGGGCAGAGGCCAGCGTGACTCCGGGGGAAGCCTCGCCAATCGTCGACCGTAGCGACGGCGGTACGCTCGTTGCGTGGGCGTCTTGCGCGAGGTCGTCGAGGCGGATCTGCCGGTCTTCTACGAGCACCAGCGCGACCGGGAAGCGGCGGCGATGGCTGTGTTCCCGCCGCGCGAACGCGACGCGTTCATGGCGCACTGGGCGAAGACGCTCGCGAACGACTCGGCCCTGACCTGGACGGTCGTCTCCGACGGCGCGGTCGCCGGCAACATCGGCTGCTGGGAGGACGACGGACGCAGGCTCGTCGGGTACTGGATCGGGCGAGAGTTCTGGGGCCGCGGGCTCGCGACGCAGGCCCTCGCGGAACTCCTCGACGTGGTCGAGGCGCGCCCGCTGCACGCATACGTGGCGAAGAGCAACGTCGCCTCGATCCGCGTGCTCGAGAAGTGCGGGTTCGTCAAGGTTGGCGAGCACGCGGGCGACGACGGGATCGAGGAGCTCCTCCTGGAGCTGCGGGCATGAGGACAGACCTGAGCATAGGGCTCAGGGGAGCGGGCGTGACTTGGGCCAGTGTTCGGGAATGACGCCTGACGCCGACGCTTGACTGCGCTACGGAGCCGGCGACACGCTGATCTGCACCGTGTGCCCGTGCGGGGCAAACACGTTGTCTCCGTCGTCGAGGATGCCGGTGACGATCTCGAAGAGGAGCGTCTCATCCCTGTTCTCAGTTGTTACACGACGCTGCCTGACGTACGTCGCGATCTCGGAAAAACTGCCCACGAGCGCGAAGACCGCCGCGCGGATCTCCCCGACCCGCCACCCCTGCCCCGTCCAGGAAAGGCGGACATCGAACGATCCGTCAGCAGACAACCGAGCGTCCTCGACCTCAAGCAGCAGCGTCCGGCATGCCCGCTCGATATGAGGGAGGAGATGAACTCCGGGTTCTTCGGCCACCCAACTCGGGCTCCGCATCGCGTCGACCAACTCGAAGACGCCGGCCACAAACCCGGTCGCATCAGCGACGCCTTCGCCGCGCTCGTCCCCATCCCAACGCAGGCCGACCATTCGGAGAATGATCGCAGAGCCCGGCGCTCGGCTGGGCCAGCGTTCGGGAATGTCCCCTGAAGCGGCGATCCCTCATTCGGCGCCCGCGACCAGGGTGCTGTGAGGTGACGCTACGGCATGCGGTCATCGTGCTGACGGTTGTGGCGATTGGGATTGCAGCGCTCGGCGGCTGTGGCGTCGGGGCCGATGATGTCGACCGTGCGGCATACCTCAGCGAGAACCGAGGACTCCTAGCAGGGGCGCCGCTCTTCCCAGGGTCGCGCCGGGTCAGCGTTCGCCACGAAGCGACGCACTCGTCCTCCGACGACTGCCTCATCTTCTGCGACTCGTACATCGACGGCTACATCATCCACGTGACCTTCCGGAGCCCGGCCCGTACGACGGCTGCTCAGATCACCCGTTTCTTCGACCGCCAGCTGCCGCCGCTCGGATGGCGCCGCGCCAACTGGGGCAATCTCCCGGCAGGCTGGCCGCATCGCACGACCGGAAAGCCCTACGTCACGAACGTCGGCTACCAGTCGGGCGATGCAAGCATGAGCATTGATCTGATCCCGTTCATCCAAGGCAACACGATCATTCGGGGCGGCCGATTCATCGTGAACATCAACCACGAGGGCTATCGCCCGAGATAACGCACCGTTCGGCTGGGCCAGTGTTCGGGAATGTCACCCGACCAGCGGGGGCGACCCTGACCACGGGGATTCGTCGTACCGCGGGAAGTGGTCGAGGATCTCGTACCACGATGCCTTCGAGCCGACGAAAATGTGCGCCATCGGCTTGAGCGTCGGCTCGTCGATCAGTGTCCCATACGGAATCCGGATCTTGCCTTCGTAGCCCGTCCAATTCACCAGCGAGAAGCACTCCTTGCAGCGCACGGCGTGACGTCCGTCCGCGTCGCCGACCACCAGTAACGAGTCCGTACCGCTCGTCACACTCATCTTCTCGGGTTCGATCTCTCCCCACGGCTTGAAGGCGGAGCCCGTCATCGCACGGCAATTCGAGCAATGGCAGTTGTACGCCTCGACGAACTCATCAGAGACCTCGAACTCGACGACACGGCACCCGCATCGCCCCTTCAGCACGCCAGCACTCATGCCGCGAGCGTATCGGAGCTTGCCTGGGCCAGTGTTCGGGAATGACGCCTGACGGCTACCGCGAACACCTCTAGCCCCACGGCAGCCGTGACCAGTACGACGGCCGCCGTCGCCGGAACCTCTCGGCCGTCGCATATACCTGCTCCGGATCGGATGTCTCCTGCTCCACACTCGCGCCGTAGCGCGCTGCGAGGTCTGACACCGGATACCGCACTTCCGGGCTTACGTGCGCGCCAGCCATCAGGACCACACACGGGGCATTGCCAGCTCCCACGAAGGCATGCTCCGTCCAGGGAGGTGAATGAAAGAAGTCCCAGGCTCGGAGGACTCGCTCCTCGCCCTCGACGAGCAGCCTGCACTCACCGGCCAGAACGAGGAAGGCCTCCTGATTCGCCTCGGCGTGGTAGACGCTGCTCTGGCCGGGCTCGAGGACGGTCACATTGATTCCGAACTGCGCGAACTCGATCGCAGACTCGCCGTACTCGTTGGCGAACCAACACGCCGCGCCCCTCGTCTCCGACGAGAACCACTCGGCATCGCGTACGTTGACGACAAACCAACCCTCCGTGACGGGGGCAAGCCCGGACCCAGCGTCCTCTAGCCTCGCTTCGTTCACGCAGCAGATTCTCGCAGTCCAAGCGACGGCTATCTCGTCTGGGCCAGCGTTCGGGAATGACGCCTGACCGAACGCTGCATTCGTCGTCGGTGCGCGTGTAGCGTCTTTCGGATGACGCGGTTCGTGGTCGACTGCGAAACGTTGCTTAAGATCGCTGCGCGTGAGGTGGAGGTTGCCACCGAGCACCAGCTCGTCGCTCCGACGCTCGTCCGCTCGCAGGCGTTGGCGGCACTGTACGAGGCGGCGCGCACAGGAGAAATTTCGGCCGCGGAGGGCATCGAGCGGGTGACGCGGATCAACTCGCTGAAGGTTCGCTTCCTCGGAGACAAGGTGCTCCAACGTCAGGCGTGGAAGGTCGCAGACCAGCTGGGGTGGGAGACAACTTACGACGCCGAGTACGTGGCGCTGACGATGCTCCAGGCGGACGCGTTCGTCACCTCGAATACCGAGCTGGTGCGGGCGGTATCGAGCCTCGTCGAGACGGCGACGATTGACGCATTGCGTACGGCCTGAGCAAGCCTCCTCGCGTGGGCCAGCGTTCCAGCGTTCGGGAATGTCACTAGAGGAGTTCCCGTCTTGGGGCGGCTACTGAGGCTGGAGTCGTCGCATGAGCCGGAGAGAAACATGCCCTTCTTCGGGCGTGCTGCCCCATTCGGGACGCTGGCCGTGCACTTCGAAGCCACGGGCGAAGTAGAAGGGAAGCCCTTTCCCGTTTTCAGGCTCGACGCTGACCCACTGCTCGCGCGCGCCCTGCGCCCGCTGTTGCTCCGTGATCGCGTCAAGGATGAGCGTGCCGATCCCCTCGCCGCGGCGCGTTGGGTCGAGGTAAAGCACGAAGATTTCGCCGACGCCGGGCTGGGTAATGCCGCCGCCGGCGCCGATCACCGACTCGTCCTCGACTGCCACGATCCAGCCGTCCCAGCCCTCGGGCGCAGCGATCTCGCGCCTGATCCGTTCGGGTGCGTCTCGATGCGGACCTGACCACGGTACGGCTGCGGTGAACGTTGGCGGGTCGGCGGGTGTGCCGTCCTCGAGCACGAGCTTGAAATCCGCCGTCCGTCCTTGTTTGAATAACCGCGGCCAAAACGCCGAGTGAGACAACCGAGGAGGGGTGACATATGGCCGACGACCAGAGGCATGCCCGGATTTTCGGAGTGCTGTTCATCATCACCTTCCTCACGTCGATACCGGCGTACTTGATCTTCGAGTCCGTTTTCGACGACCCGGCCGGGTTCATCGGCGGCGACGGGGGGATGGGCTGGCTCTACTTCGCAATCCTGCTCGAGTTCTTCCTCGTTCTCTCGAACGTCGGGACGGGCGTCGTTCTCTATCCGATCGCGAGGCGGCAGAACGAAGGGCTCGCGATAGGCTACGTCGCGGCTCGAATCATCGAGTCCGTCTTCATCGCGGTGGGGATCGTCTTCGTGCTCGGGCTTGTGACGATGCGCCTTGAGGGTCTCGGCACGGCCGACATGGCCACGTTGCTGTACGAACTCAAGGACTGGACGTTCCTATTGGGTCCGGGACTCATCGTCCCGTTTGGAAACGGGCTGATCCTCGGCTATCTCATGTACAGGTCGGGTCTCGTCCCACGGCGCATGGCTTGGCTGGGGCTGATCGGAGGCCCGATCGTCTTCTTCTCTAACCTCGGCGTCATGTTCGACTGGTGGGATCGGAGCACGGTGATGATCCTCGTGCTCCCGGAGGCCATCTGGGAGTTGTTCATCGGCTTCTACTGCGCGATCTGGGGCTTCAAGCGGGATTCGCCAATCGTCCGCCCGAATTGGCGCGGTGATGCAGTCGCCTGACGCTCTCCCAGTTCCATGGCAGCGACTGCTGGCCCTGTCCGGGGTCTTGTTCGCATTGCTCTTCGTCGTCGGCTGGTTCACCACCGGTGGTGTAACCCCCCACTACGGGGAACCCGATCAGGAGTGGGCGAAATGGGCGCAGGACAACCAGTGGAATGGTCGCATTAGTGGCTTTCTGATGCTGCTCGCAGGCTTTGTCTTCCTGCACTTCTTGGGCGTAATTCGGAGCGTGCTCGGGAGTGCGGAGTCCCCAGCTCGCGGGTCTCAACCCCTCGCCAGCGCCACGTTCGGTGGTGGCCTGACTGGCATGACGGGAATGGCGATGGCGTCCGTCACGCTCGCCGCCGCGAGTTCCAACGGCGCCGACGCGGATCCCGTGGTGAGCAAGGCGGTGGCCACCGCTTCGGGCGGCCCGTTCCTTGTCGCCGCTATGGGCTTTGCTGCGTGCCTGATGGCGGCGGGACTCCTCACGCTGCGAACGGGAGTTTTCGCACGCTGGACTGGCATCGTGGCGCTGATCGGCGCGGTGTGTTTTCTCATCACGTTCTTAACAGTCATCGACGGGACGACCGACGGGAGCCCGTTTGGCTACGCGTTCTTCCCGGCCATCCTGTCGCTCGTCATTTGGGCAGCCGCGACGAGCATCGCCAGATATCGGGCAGTCGCGACGTCGAAGACTGCATCAGCACCCTAAGACGCGCCGCTGCCCTTGTGCGCCGAGGGTGCTGCGCCGCGAAGAGGAGATTTGGGCGTGTCAGTTCGGATGCGCTTGGTAAAAGCTCTACCGATGTCGCGCTTCGAGCTTGGCCTGATAACGCCGCTGCGGTTTGAGTGTGCTCCGAAAAAACTGCGAACCTCCACGGTTTCCCAACCCGGAGATCGAACGGTTCTTCGCCGCCTCGGGTGTCACGAAGGAGCACATCCCACCAGCAGGTTTCTGACGGCTTCGCAGCAGCTCCCTCGCCTGGGCCAGTGTTCGGGAATGACGCCTGAGAAGTAAGTGATGATTCCGCCTGATGGAGATGCCGCCCGAGCTTCTTGGCGGCGCGCGTGTGCTGCAGTTCGCGTCCCTCGCCAGCGCACAACCGAGCGGCCGAACGCGCCACGTCGTAGACGGTGGTGAGGCGAGCGACTTCGCTGCGCTTGCCATCGCGCGGTACGACGACTCTTCCTCCGCTCACCTCTTCTACTGCGACCGCCACTGGCAGGTCGTGACCGACACGGAGCACAAAGACGTTGAGGCGGCTGTCCGCCAAGCGAACTTCGAGTTCGGGCTCTTGCACTTTCAGGAGGTCGCCACCACCACGGAGTGAAGGCGCGCTGAGCTGGGCCAGTGTTCGGGAATGTCCCTTGAGCGGGAATGCGTGCGGTTAGGCTCGGCCAGTGGAGAGTTCAGTTTCTCCGGGTCAGATCATCGTCCTGAACGGGGCCCCTCGTTCAGGAAAGTCGTCTGTCGCGACGGCGATCCAGGAACGCGACGGCGTGTGGATGAACGTCGGAGTGGACGTCGCGCGAGCGATGACGCCTCCCCGATACCAACCGGGCATCGGCTTGCGACCCGGCGAAGAAGGCCACTCGGCCGCGCCTGTTGTGCCTGTGCTGTACGCAGCGCTGTACGACACCATCGCGGCGCACAGCAGGCTCGGGCTGAACGTCGTCGTCGATGTGGGCCATCACGTCGTTGAAATCCTGTCGGACTGCGCTCGCCGCCTCGCTGGCTTTCCGGTGATCTTTGTCGGCGTTCGTTGCCCGATCGAGGTCATCATCGAGAGACGGAACGCTTCCGCGCCGGGGAGCTATGTCACAGCTACGGAGGGCGAGCCGATCCCGCTCCCGATCCTCCGCTGGCAAGAGGAAGTACATGCCCACGGGATGTATGACCTGGAGATCGACACGTCGGCAGCCAGCCCAGACGAGTGCGCGGACGCCATTCTGAACCGCCTGCGCACAGGTCCGGCGCCGACCGCATTCGAGCATCTCGCTGCGCTCTGAGGCGTGGCGCGGGCCAGCGTTCGGGAATGTCATCTGAGTGGAGGCGGAGGGTCCGAGCGTCGATACTCATGAGGTGGAGCCCTACGACATCCGCCTCCGCGCTCGATCGTCCAAGGGAAGAGCGGCCATCCGTGACCACGGATCGGTCTGGACCGTAATCGGAACGAACGGCCCCAACGTTCTCATCGTTTCGCCGCCGACCATGCCGACGTACGTGCGCGTAGTTAGGGCTGTCGGAGACTCGAACTTCGAGGTCGAGGGAGCCGACCCAGCGAGTCACTAGCCGAACGATGCTCGCGTGAGCCAGCGTCCGCGAATGTCCCCTGACAGCAGGCCGTGGCACGATGGTGTGATGGACGAGTCGCTCGCAGTGCGAGGAACTCTGCGCGTCCACGTCAACGAGCTGAGCACGGGTGAGGTAGCAAGAACAGAACTCCGCGACTATCTCGTCGGATCTGCGGTGCCGCTCTCGCTGCTTCGAGAGGCGCTCGGTGGTGACGCGGGCGAGATCATCGACGAGTTCGGCGACGCCCACGAGCTCCTGATTAAGGAGTGGGCAAATCGCGCTCCCGAGACGCTCCTGACGATCTACTTCACCTTCCAGCAGAGCAACGCACCCACCGGGCTCCGCGGCAGCACATACCCGGCGGATGTGCTTGATCTGGTACGAGCACCACGCTGATGCCTGGGCCAGCGTTCGGGAATGACGCCTGACGACTACTCGACTCGTCCCACTGCTGGTGGGTGCGCCCACACGACCGCTTCGCCCGAGTCGAACAGTGTGACTGTCTCTTTGGGAGTGGCCTGAAGCCGCTCGGCAACTCGTTGCGAAGCAACGTTGTCAGGTGCGATCAATGAGATCAGGTGACGCATCTTGCGTTCCTCGCGCGCCCACTCACGTACCGCTTGGGCTGCCTCAGTTGCGTAGCCGACTCCCCAGTGCGCGCGCGCAAGCGCCCACCCCAGCTCTGGCTGGGCATGGCGGCCCGCCTCCGCGAGCGTCGAGTGCGTCCAACCGCGCGTGTCCCAGACAAGCAGACCGGCACGGCCGACGAAGCGTCGGTCACGTCGTCGTTCGATCACGAACGGCCCAATGTCGTTTTCGTCCCAACGCCGCAACCACTTGGCTATGACGTCGGGAACATGCTCACGTGGCACAACCTCACCACCGAGGAACTGCATTACCGCTGGATCGGTAAGCAGCTCGGCTGCTGGCTCCTCATCGTCAAGAGAGGGAGGACGCAATCCGAGGCGTTCAGTCTCGAGGACATAGCCGCCACCCGCGCCTCGACCCGACTTCGTAGACACGCATCGAACATACGCCACGTTCAGCGTCGCCGCCTCGATGACGGGGATCGCTTGCTGCCCTAGCCTGTGCGCTATGGTCGCCCAATAGACGCTCCGTTTGTAATCGCGCTCGTTCTGGGTCTGCCCGCGTTCCTCGTCGTCTTCGCGCTCGGTCGGGGAGCGTGGCGGATGATCGTCCACAACGAGGAACCGGAGGCAGGCGGTTCCGATGGTCGGCAAATGAGTACGCGCACGCGCCGACGGGGACGCGACCAACGATCAAGACGCTGAGCGTCGGCTGGGCCAGCGTGCTGTCGCCTGAGCTCTTCGGGCGTCAGCCGAGTGGCTCGGCCAGCCCGATGAGTATGCCCTCGGGGCCTCGGACGTAGCAGAGCCGATACACGTCTTCGTACTGGACCACTTCGTCGACGAGCTGCGCGCCGTGCTCGTGGAGCCGGGCGAGCGTATCGTCGAGGTCGTCCACGGCGAACATAATGCGGAGGTAGCCTAGGGCGTTTACCGGTGCGTTTCGGTGATCGGCGACCGGAGGCGGCGTGAGAAAGCGCGAGAGTTCGATCTTGCCGTGGCCGTCCGGCATACGCATCATGGCGACCTCGACGCGCTGGTCGCGCAGTCCAGTGACGCGCCCTGACCAGTCTCCTTCGATCACGTCTCGCCCCTCGAGTTCGAGGCCCAGCTCGGCGAAAAAGGAGACAGCGGCATCAAGCGACTCCACCACGATGCCGACGTTGTCCATCCGTTGAAGCGCCACGCGGCCATTATCGCGGATCGCAAAGATCACCCGTGCCCCGCAGGGTACGTGGGTCAGACGTCCGTACCTCTGGTTGCGTCAGTGTTCGGGAATGTCCTCCGAACCCGCGGCAGCAGGGCTTTCGTGGAAGCGGGCGATGGGGCTCGAACCCACGACCCTCAGCTTGGGAAGCTGATGCTCTACCAACTGAGCTACGCCCGCGTGGCGGAGATGGTATCCGACGCCACCTCGAGTGCTTCGCGCACGCGGCGGGCGAGGGTGTCGACTGCGAACGGCTTCTCGAGCAACGCCGGGCCGGCGATCGCGGCGGCGCCGAGGAGCGCCTCGTCCGCGTAGCCGGACATGTAGAGCACCTTGATCTCCGGTCGCGAGGCGACCACGTGCTCGGCCACCTCATGGCCGCGAAGGCCGGGCATGACGACGTCCGTCAGCAGCAAGTGAATCGGGTCCGAATGACCGGCGGCGAGCTCGACCGCATCGGCGCCGTTCGCACACGGGAGCACGGTGTAGCCGCAGCGCTCCAGGACGCGCTGGGTGAGGGTGCGCACGACGTCCTCGTCCTCGACGAGCAGGATCGTCTCGGTCCCGGTCTGGGCGTCGGCCACGGGCGCCGCAACGGCGACGATGGGAGCGGGCGGCTCGTCGATCCGAGGCAGCCGGACCGTGAACGTCGTGCCGTGTCCGGGCTCGCTCACGGCGGCGACGTCGCCGCCGCTCTGGCGCACGATCCCGTACACCGAAGCGAGACCAAGGCCCACACCCTCCTCGCGGGTCGTGAAGAACGGCTCGAAGATGCGCCCGAGCGTCTCGGCGTCCATACCCACCCCGGTGTCGGCCGCGCGGAGCTCGACGAACGCGCCTTCGGGAAGCTCGACGTCGTCGATCGCGATCTGGAGCTGCCCGCCGTCCGGCATCGCATCGCGTGCGTTCACCGCGAGATTCACGATCACCTGCTCGAGCTGGCCGGGATCGGCCCGGACGGTGGCAGGCGCCGGCGCGGGCAGGAGCTCGAGCTCGACGTGCTCCCCGAGCAGCCGCTGCAGCAGCGATCCGACCTCGGAAAGGATCTCGTTCAGGTCGACCGCACGGGGTTGCAGCACCTGGCGCCGGCCGAACGCGAGCAACTGGTTGGTCAGCTCGCCTGCGCGCTCGGTCGCACGGCGGATCTCTCCGAGGTCGTGGGCGAGCGCCGCATCGCCGTTCGCGCGCTCCAGCAGCAGTGCGGTGTAGCCGCCGATCGCGGTCAGCAGGTTGTTGAAGTCGTGCGCGACGCCGCCGGCGAGGCGGCCGATGCTCTCCAGGCGCTGCGCGTTCAGGAGCTCGTTCTCCAGCCGCTTCCGATCGGTGACATCGCGCGCGAAGGCGATGTTGAGGCCGGGTAGGAACTGCGGCCGGGCGGAGACGTCCAGCTCACGGTGCTCACCGTTCGCGCGCCGGATCCGGCTCTCCGACATCGTCGGGCCGCCCGAGACGTACGCCTCCCACTCGGCGTCGATTGTCTCCAGGCGGTCGGCGGCGGCGAAGTCGTCGATGCGCCGACCGAGCAAGTCGCGCTTCGCGACGCCCAGCAGATCGCAGCCGGCCGGATTGGCGTCCACGTACTCACGGGCATCGTTGGTGATGAAGATCGCGTCGAGGGCAGTCTCGAAGACGGCCCGGAGCTTCTGCTCGTGCTCACGCAGCACGGCCTCCGAACGCTCGCGCTTGATCGCGGCCGCGACGAGGCTCGCGGCGGTGCGCAGCGCGTCCGTCTCTGCGGGTGTCCAGTCCCGCTCGGCGACGCGGTCGTCGAAGCCGACGAAGCCCCACCAGATTCCCTCGACGAAGATAGGCACGGTCATCACCGAGCGGATGTCGACCTCCTCGAAGAGCGCACGTTCGTCCCGGGCCAGGTCACAGACGTTGACTGCGTAGACCTCGTCCTTCCCGACGAGCTGCTCGAAGCGCCCCAGGCCCACGTCGCTGAAGCGCAGCTCCTGCATGACCGGGTTGGCGCGCTGGGGCTTGATCCCCGACGCGACCCATTCGGCGCGCTGGCTCGTGACGACCGTGCCGTCGAAGGCAACATCGTTCTCGAACAGGTACGCCCTGCTGGCGCCGACCGCGGTGCCGAGCTCCTCCAGCACGCTCGGCGCGGCCTCCCGCCAGGTGGGCTCGAGCAGCAGGCGCTCGGCGCTGCGGCTGACCGCCTCCAGGATCGCGTCGCGGCGGCGCAGGTCGCGCTCGACCCGCTCGCGGTCGACGCGGGCATTGGCGCCCGCGAGGATGACCGCAAGCTGGTCCGCGACCTCGCCCAGCGCGTTCAGCTCGTAGCGGCTCCAGCGACGCGGGGCGGCCGCGTCGAAGCAGAGCACGGCTGCCAGGCGGCCGTCGCGGCGCAGCGGCACGTCGAGGAACGCGCCTACGCCGCCGGCGGCCAACCGGTCGACGAGCCTCCGGAAGCGGATCTCCGAGCGCACGTCGTCGACGGCCACCGCCTGGCCCTGCCCGAGCAGCCAGAGGTACTCGTCGTCCAGATCGAGCGGGCCGCCTCCCGGCGGCGGCAGCGCCGAGTGCAGCGACGCGTACTGCGGCTCCAGGTGCCGTTGCGGTGTCACCAGGCAGAAGCTGACGCGGACGTCGGGGAAGAACGCCGCCAGCCGGTCGACTGCGGCCCGCACCGCCTCCTCGGGGGAGAGGCCGTCCACGGCGGCCGAGAGGATGCCGACGAGCAGCTCGAGCCGGGTGCTGCTCTCGTGCCGCTCGGTCACGTCCTGGAGGTAGCCCTGCGCATAGCGGGGGGTGCCGTCGGCGTCACGCACGACGACTTCGTCGTCGCAGACCCAGACGATCGCGCCGTCGCGGGCGATCAGCCGGTAATCGGAGACCGGCGTCGAGTTGCCGCTCTCGTTGCGCCGGGCGATGTCGAAGAGCACGCGCTGCCGGTCGTCCGGGTGCAGGCAGCGCACGAACAAGTCGGGATCGGCGAGCCATTCCTCGGCTGTGTAACCGAGCAGTCGCTCGATGAGAGGGCTGACGTAGCGGGCTGAGCTGCGCTCGTCGAGCTCGTCGACGTAGACCACGAGCGGGAGCTGCTCGACGATCGACCTGAACTGCACGTCCTCCACCGAGGATACATCGGACGTTGAGGCCCGAGCTTGAGCGCTTCGTGCTGCCCGCCAGGCGCTCAACTCGCGGCAGCGCCGGCCGACAACGGCCCCATGAGCTCCGCGACCACATGTGTCGTCGCAGACGACCATCCTGCCGTCCTCGACAGCGTCTCCCGCTACCTCGAAGCCAAGGGCTTCCGGGTCGTCGGTCGCGCCCGGAACGGGGAGGAGGCAATCGCGCTCGTCGAGGCGCAGCGGCCGCTGCTGGCCCTGCTCGATCTGCGCATGCCGCTGCTCGGCGGCACCGGTGCCGTACGGCGGCTCGCCCGGTCGACCCCGCAGTGTGCGGCCGTCGCCTACTCCGGGTACGCCGATCGCGCCCTGCTCACCGAGGCGCTCGACGCTGGCGCGCGCGGCTTCGTGCTCAAGGACGCGCCGCTCGAGGCGCTCATCCATGCGCTCGAGACGGTCGTCGGGGGTGGCATGTACATCGACCCGTCGCTGGCCGACGTCGTCCTGCGCGCAGCCGACGGCGACGTCCGGCTCACCGCGCGGGAGCGCGACGTGCTGCGATTGCTCGCCGACGGGCACTCCAACGAGTCGATCGGCAAGGAGCTCTTCATCTCGCCGGACACGGCGCGGACGCAGCTCGGCGTGGCGATGGCGAAGCTCGGCGCCGCCACGCGCACGCAGGCGGTCGCGATCGCGCTACGGGATTCGCTCATTTCCTAGCCTCGTGCTTCGCCGGCCACGAGCGTCCGGCCGGGGTGAAGCTGCGCTGCCGGGCAGGCGCCCCAGAGCCCCCTCTTGTCCGACCGAGCCGCTTCGGCGGCGTCGAGCAGATCGTCGGCGTGGCGGCCACGCTCGCCGCGGAAGAAGTACGGAGCGGCCGCGCCGCGCTCGACCAGGGCCAGATTGACGTTCTCGCCCTCGACGCTGACGTACCGGAGGAGGCGTCCGAAGCGGTCCCGGTCGTCGAGCGACGGGTCGCGCTCGAGCTCGACGTCGCTGCCCGGAGGGGCGAGCCCGGCGAGCTCCCGCTCGGCGGCTGCCCCGAAGCACTCAGAGCCGGGCTCGGGCGCATCGATCTGGACGAGCCGGATCCGCCGGCCGTCGATGAGCCGCAGCGTGTCGCCGTCGGCGATGCTCGCCACGCGGCCGCGCTCGCTGCCTGACGCGACGAGGGAGTCCTCCGCGGCGCAGCCGGCGAGCGAGAGGAGGGCGAGCGCGAGCGTTCGGATCAGGCGGTGGGTACCCACACGAGCGCCAACTCGACGAGCCGCACGTCGGACGACTCGAGCCGGACCTCGACGGCGTCGATCTCCTGGGCCTTCGCATCCCACCTCTCGTCGATCTCGGCCACCTCGTCCACGATCTCCTGCTCCAGATCTTCGAGCGACTGCTCGGAGGCGTCGATCTTCTCCTCCGCGGTGCGGCGGCGCTCGCCGGCCCGCGTGGTCATGCCGCGACGCGACGCGGCGGAGCCCAGTGCGCGCCCGGCGCTGGCGATCGTCTTGGTGCCGCCACGGCCGCCGAGCAGGACGCTCAGCACCTGACCCGCACCGGCGATGAGCTCGGTCGTCGTGCGTGACTTCTGCTCCACCTCGAGTTCCTCGCTCCGGCGGCGCGCGGTCTCGAGGGCCTTCTCCAGGCGATCCTGCTTGGCCTCGAGCCGGTCGCGGATCTTCGCCGTCTCCTGGTCGGCCGCGGCCTGGGCGGCCTCGTCTGCGCGCGCGGCGAACTGCTCCTCGGTCTCGCCGGGGCGGGAGTAGAGCTTGAGCGCGCGGTTGCGATAGACGGTGAGCGTCCTCGTGTCGCCGACGCGGCGCACGATCTCCTTGCCCGCCTGCTGGAAGAACGCCGCGTCCGCGATCGGCGCGTCCGGCGGGACGTAGGAAGCGCCCGCCGGCGGCTCGGCGGTGAAGTTGCGGTCGTCGTAGTCGACCTGGGTCTCGTGGTCGAGGTCGAGCCCGGCATCGAGCGGGCCGTACAGCGCCTCCCACTCCTCCGTCGCGTCGAGGTCGGCCTTGGCGTCGTCGAAGCGCAGGCTCAGCCGGGCGGCGAGATAGCCGCGCAGCTGAGTTCCCGCGACGACACCGCCGACCTCGGCCAGCCACGGGGTGGAGGGGTGGAGGTGGCGCACGGGCACGTCCCCCGCCACGGGCGGTGCGGCAGCGGCCGGCGCCGGCGCCGGGGTGGCGGCGGGGGTGGCGGCCTGCGGGCTGGGCGGCGCCGCGGCCGGAGTCGGCTCCCGGCCCTGCATCAGCGTCTCGATCTGCTCCTTCGTCAGCGGCCCGCGCAGGTACGACATCGCCCAGCGCGTGGAGAAGACGACCGGCTCCGGCTCGTGTGCGCTGACGACCAGGAACTGCCGTTTCTCGAGCCCGCCGACCGTTTCGCCGAGCGTCGCGACATCGGTGTCTCCGGCGGCCGAGCGCAGCCCCTCCAGCACGCGCTCCTTGTCGCGCTCGGTCTGGAGGCGGCCGACCATCCACGTGCCCGCGTTGGACATGGCCTTGTAGTCGAGGTCGACGGGGTTCTGCGTGGCGAGCACCATTCCGACCCCGTATGCGCGCGCCTGCTTGAGGATCGTCAAGATCGGCTTCTTCGTCGGCGGGGCGGCGGTCGGCGGGGCGAAGCCGAACACCTCATCCATGTAGACGAGGGCGCGCAGGTCGCTCGTCCCGGCCAGACCGCGCATCCACGTGACGACCTTGGCGAGAATCAGGGTCACGACGAACTGACGCTCCTGCTCGGAGAGGTGAGCGAGGTAGACGATCGCGGCCCGCGGCTTGCCGGGCGCTCCGAGCAGCTCGGCCGGGTCGAGCGCGACGCCCTCGCCCCAGGCTGCGAACGACGGCGACGCAATCAAGGCGTTCAGGCGCAGTGCGAGCTCGGTGCGCTCCTTCGCCGGGAAGAACGCGTCGATGTCGAAGACGCCGAGCTTGCGCAGCGGCGGGGCCTGGATCTCTCCGATCAGCGTGCCGAGGTCGAGATCGCGGCCGGCGCGCCAGGCGTGCTCGACGAGGTTCGAGAGCAGGACGTGCTCGCGGCTCGCAAGCGGGTCACCCGTGATCCCGACGAGCCCGAGCAGGCTGGAGACGGTGCCCTCGATCTCGTCCCGCAGCGTCTCCGCCTCGGTCTCCCACGAGAGCTGCGGTGCCCTGAGCGACCCGATCAGGTTGAGCGGCACTCCGGCAGACGAGCCCGGTGTGTAGATCGTCAGCTCGGCGGAGTCGCGCAGCGCCCGAATCCGCTCCGGCCCGATCCCGGACGCGGCGAGGCCTTCCTGCCACTGAGCGGCCACCTGGGCGGCGTGCTCGGCGACCGAGACGCCGGCCTCGCGTGCCTTGGACTCCTCCACCCACGGCTCGAAGCTCTCCGGCGAGAGGTCCGGGAAAGTGAGTAGGAGGTTGCCGAGGTCACCCTTCGGGTCGAGCGCGAGCACCGGCACGCCGGCCGAGAGCGCCTCCTCGAGCAGCACGATCCCGAGGCCCGTCTTGCCCGAGCCGGTCATGCCGACGATCACCCCGTGGGTGGTCAGATCGCGCGGATCGACGGAGAACGGCTCCCCGCCGATCGTCGTACCGAGCGCGAAGCCGCCTGCCATCCGGCAATTCTAAGCGGCGCCCGTCACTCGATCGGGGGACGCGGCCCTGCACGGGGCGCGCGATTCTCAGGGCGAGTGACTGCGGCACTCCCGACCCGACGGCTGTTCGCGACCTGTGCGGCCGCGACCTTTGCGCTCGTCTTCGTCTGTCTCGTGCTGCTGGAGCGGCCCGGCCTCGGCATCGGCCATTTCTTCTACCTCGCGATCGGGCTCGTAGCGTTGGCGTTCGGGCCGCACTGGGGAGCGGCCGCGGGTGTGCTTGCAACGGCTCTGTTCGGGATCGCGGTCGTCCTGAACCACGCCGTGCCAACGCAGGAGCTCGTCACGATCGCCTCGCCGATCCGCCTCGTCACCTACGTCGCGATGGGCGCGCTGATCGGGACGTTCGCAGCGCGCTACCGGGTCGCCCTGGCAGAGCTGCGGATCCTGGCCGAGCGGGACTGGGTGACCGGCCTCCCCAACACGCGCGCGTTCGAGCGGGCGGTCGACCGGCGGCTCGCGTCCGGGCATCCGTTCGCGCTCCTCCTCGGCGACGTGGACGGCTTCCGGCACGTGAACGACGAGGGCCATGCAGCCGGCGACGAGGTCCTGCGCCAGATCGGAGAAGAACTCGTGTCGCTCCTCGGCGCTGCCGACGAGGTCGCGCGTGTCGGCGGTGACGAGTTCGCCGTGCTCGCCGACTGCCGCAGCGTCGACGATGCGGGCCGGCTCGCGGCCCGGATCGAGCGGGTCCTGGAGGAGCGTGGCGTCAAGCTGACGTTCGGCTGGTCGGCCTCCCCTCAGGAGGGGCTGAACGCGCTGTCCCTGTACCGGGCGGCCGACGAACGGCTCTACGCCAGACGGCTCCTGCGTGATCGGCGCCCGCGCGAGCTGCACGCAGTGCCGTCGCCGGCCTAGAGCCGGCACCCCGTAGCTTCGAACGCCGGTAACGTCCGGGTGCATGCGCGAGGCCAAGATCGAGGAGACCGCGACCGGCCGTGTGCCGGCCGACGACGGCTGGTTCATCCTGAATGTCGCGGAGATCGGCTGGGAGAGCGTGCCCGGTGGCGGCACCTGGTGCTCGTTCGAGGCTCCCTCCGCGCGGTCGCGGCTGCTCGGCATCGGCGTCCACGTGCTGAGCCCGGGCGAGACGCCCGGCTTCTACCACGCGGAGAGCAACCAGGAGGGATTCCTCGTGCTCTCGGGCGAGTGCATCGCGATCGTCGAGGGCGAAGAGCGCCGGATGGGCGCGTGGGACTACCTGCACTGCCCGCCCGGGACGGCCCACATCACGATTGGCGCCGGCGAGGGGCCATGCGCGATCCTGATGGTCGGCACGCGCGCGCCCGACCGCACGCTGCACTATCTGGCGGAGCCCGCGGCCGCACGCCACGGCGCATCGGTCCCCGTGAGCACCGATTCGCCGGCGGAGGCCTACGCGGGCCGTCCGCCGATCACCCCTGCGCCTTCGCCCTGGCCGCTCGCGTAAGTGCGATCTCCATTCGTCGTCGGCGGCGCCCGCGTGTGACCGCCGCGGCGACGACGGCAGCCTTCGCCACCGGTCGCATGCGGCGCGCGGCTGCGTTTCTCGCCCTAGCAGCCATGCTGGGCGCGTGCGGCGGCGCGGGCGACTCCTTCACGATCGAGCTGGACGAGGTCAACGGGTCCGGCGTCAACGGCGAGCTCGAGCTGAGGCGCGCGGGGGAGCACTCCACCCGCCTCACGGTCAGGAAGCTCGAAGGTGGGCCGATCACCGGCGCACGCGTGATGTCCCAGTCGCCGTGCCCGAACACCGACGACAAATTCCCGATCAAGCCGCCGACGGGAGTCGTGCAGATGGACTTCGACGCGTTCCGGCGCTCGGCTGAGCGGGGCGAGCTGGTCGCGGCGTTCCTTCGCAACGGCCGGTACGTCGCCTGCGGGACGACTTAGAGGAGGCGGACGGCAGCCGCGCCTACCCGAGGGCCGAGACCATCTTCTCGTCCGTCGAGTGGGCGAGCGTGCGCTCACTGGCGCGGCAGCCCTCAGACCAAGGGCGCGCGCCGGGTTGCTCGCCCTTCCCCCCTCGGTTAGACGGGCGTCCAGGCCGCAGCGGCGCGCGCCAGCGGGAACCGTAGACGATCACGCGGTACGGGGGTCGCGCCGAATCGGGGATGGCAGGAGCTCGCGCCAGGTGAGAGGATGTTGCCGTGCCTGGCAGCAAACGGCAGCCGCAGAAGGTGCTCTTCGTGCTCGAGTGCATCGAGTGCGGCCGACGCGACGAGCGGGGGCTCGGGTGGCGCGCCTACCTCGACGCCGACGACGACGTCTGGGTGTACTGCCGCGACTGTGCGGAGTTCGAGTTCGGCGATGCCGGGGCCGGGCTCTAGGTCAGATCCAGCGCTTGTAGCGGAAGAAGCCCAGCATCCCGACGAGCGTGACGACGAGCCCGGCGAGGATGACCCAGAACGCCGTCTCCGTGCCCTCGCCCGGGTAGAACACGTTCATGCCGAAGACGCCCGTGATCAGCGTCAGCGGGAGCATGATCACGCTGATGATCGTGAGCAGGCGCAGTACGTCGTTCTGGCGATGCGAGATCACGGACTCGTTCGTGTCCTCCAGCGCCTCGACGACCTCCTTGTAGTTGTCGAGCAGGTCCCAGATCCGCTCGGCCGCATCGACGACGTCGTCGAAGTAGAGGTCGAGCTCCTCCGGCATGAAACGCTCCACTCGCCGCTCGAGCAGCCGCAGCGTCGAGCGCTCCGGCTTGATGATCTTGCGGTACGAGATGATCTCCTGCTTGACGTTCGAGAGGTCGCGCACCACGTCCTCGGCCCGCCCCTCGAACATCTGATCCTCGACCGTGTCCAGCTTGTGCCCGATCTTGTCGAGGATCGGAAAGCAGTAGTCGAAGAGGTCGTCGAGGATCTCGTAGAGCAGCCGGCCGGTGCCCTCCGCGAACGCGCGCTGGCGCACGTCGTGGTTCGACTCGCAGCGGTTGAAGAGCCGCGTCACCGGCAGCAACTCCACATTCGGGAGCGTGACGAGGTAGTCCGATCCCAGGAAGACGTCGAGCTCGCCGGCGTTCAGCCGCTGCACCTGCTTGTCGTAGACCGGGAAGTGGAGGACGGCGAACAGGTACTCGGGGTATTCGTCGATCTTGGGTCGCTGGCGCTTCGAGAGGACGTCCTCGACGTCGAGCTCGTGCCAGCCGAAACGGGCCGCGAGCGCGTCGATCGCCGCGGGGTGGGGCCGGTCGAGATGGACCCAGGTGAGGCCGTCCACGGTGAGCTCGCGCGGCTGCTGCTCCGCCCGTGCAACCGGCGCCGCGCCCGGCCTCGGGCGACGGATGCGGGGCAGGCTCGGCATACGCTGACCCTACCCCGTCGCGGCCGTTCCCTAGCGGGCGCGGCTCGGTGCCGGGACCGGCCCGGGCGCGGCCGGATCGGGCCGCTCGCTGACCGGGCTCAGGCGCACTCCCGCCGGGAGCCCACGCTCGAGCGCGAGGGCGGCGCCCGCGGCGAGCAGGCAGACGGAGGCGACCACGATCCAGAGCCCCGTCGGCGTCAGCCCGAGCAGGAAGCCGCCGACGGGCGGTCCGATCGTGAAGCCGATCTGCCAGGAGAACGCGGACATCGCCATGTAGCGGCCGAGCAGCCGCGGATCGGCGAGATCGGTGACGAGCGGCGCCTGCACTGCGCCGTGCAGGCACTCGCCGATCCCGAACACGGCGGCCGCCAGCGCGAGCATCGCCACCGCCGCAAGGCCCGCGAGCCAGAGCCCCGCGATCGGCACGAGCAGCCAGGCTCCTGCCCAGACGACGCCCATCAGCGCAAGCACGCGCATCCGCCGCCGGCCCTCGGTGAGCCGGACGATGGGCAGCTGGGCGAGCACGATCACGAGTGTGTTGATCGCAAAGATCGCTCCGATCCACTGCTCCCCGACGCCGGCCTCGTTCTTCCCGTACGGGGCGATCAGCTCGAGCTGGGCGTAGCCGACCGCGACGAAGGCGGCGTTGACGGCGATGAAGCCGACGAAGACGCGGTGGCGGAGCACGTCGAGGTAGCTGCCGGGACGCTCGCCCTCGCGCGTGGGGGCACGTCCTGGCTCCGGCACGAACGCGGTCAGCACCGCGGCGTAGAGCACGAACGACGCGGCGTCACCGAGGAAGAGCAGCTGGAAGCTCGTCGCCGCGAGGAAGCCGCCCGCGAGCCCGCCGATCCCGATCCCGAGGTTCATCATCACCCGCTGCATCGCGAAGGCGGCGGTGCGCCGGTCGCGCGGCGTCAGCCCGGCGATCAGGGTGGACTGCGCGGGCCAGAAGATCCCGTTGCCGATCCCGGTGATCGCGCTGGCGGCGAATCCTTGCCACGGCGACTCGACGAACGCGTAGCTGGCGAAGCCGACCATCAGGAAGCCGAGCGCGACCGTCAGCATGCGGCGGCCGCCGAGCCGGTCGACGAGCGGGCCGGACACCGGCCCGGCGAGCAGGCTGACTGCGGCGTTCGTCCCCAGGATCAGGCCGGCGAGCCCGAGCGAGAAGCCGCGTTCGTTGTGGAGGTAGATGAACGTGAACGGCAGCACGAGTCCGTTGCCGACCGCGTTCAGCAGGCCGCCGAGCTGCAGCACCTGCACCGACCGCGGCAGGCGCGGATTCAGGCTGCGGAGGTAGCCGCGCACCGTGAGACAGTACCGCCCGGGATGCGCGACGACTTCCTTCTCGACCCTGCTATCGCGCACCTGAACCACGGCAGCTACGGGGCCTGCCCACGGCCGGTCCTCGACGCCTACCGGGCCTGGCAGCGCGAGCTCGAGCGCAACCCGGTCGAGCTGATCGCACGACGGCTCGAGGGCCTGCTCGACGGCGTGCGGGCGGAGCTCGCGGCGTACGTGGGCGCGGACGCGCCCGACCTCGCTCTGGCGCCGAACGTGACGACGGCGCTGAACGCCGTCATCCGCTCGCTGCGCCTCGAGCCCGGCGACGAGGTGCTGACGACCCGCCACGAGTATGGCGGCCTCAAGCGGACCTGGGCGTTCGTGGGCGCACGTCTCGTCGAGGTGGAGCCAGAGGAGCTGGCGGGCTCGATCGGCCCGCGCACGAAGGCGCTCTACACGAGCCACATCAGCTCGGCGACCGCGCTGCACCTGCCGGTGGAGGAGGCATGCGCGGCAGCGCGCGAGGCGGGTGTGGTCTCGATCGTCGACGGCGCCCACGCCCCCGGCCACGTGCCGATCGATCTGGCAGGGCTCGGCGCAGACGTCTACGCGGGCAACTGCCACAAGTGGCTGTGCGCGCCGCGCGGCTGCGGCTTCCTGTGGGCGCGGCCCGAGCAGCAGGGTTGGATCGAGCCGGCCGTCGTGTCGTGGAGTTGGGTGGAGGAGTCGACGTTCGCCCAGCGCCACACGTGGGCCGGGTCGCGCGACCCGGCCGCCTACCTCGCGATCCCCGCTGCGCTCGAGTACGTGCGCAGCGTCGATCTCGACAAGCGGCGCATGCTCGCCGACGAAGTCGCTGGGCTCGTCGGGCTGCCTCCGGTCGGGGGCGTCCCTGCGCCGCTCATGCGGGCCTTCGAGCTACCGGCCGGCTCGCCCGACGATCTCCAGCAGCGCCTCTTCGACGAGCACGGGGTCGAGGTGGTGGTGTCGGAGTGGGAGGGACGGCGCCTGCTCCGCGTCTCCGTGGGGCCGTACGTCGTCCGGGAGGATCTCGGCCGGCTGCGCGACGCGCTGCGCGCCGAGCTCTAGCCGCGCAAGCTGAGACCCCTGAAGGAGTCCGCTTCGCGGCCTCACACGCCCACAGGCCCGCGGATGAGCTTGGCCAGCTCGGGGTGCCCGCCGAACTCCGCCCACCCGGCGGGAGCGCCGTCGTGCAACGCATCGCGGAGCGTCCTGTCCGCGCCGTGATCGAGCAGGAGGCGCACGGCGTCGGACCGGCCGGCCTGCGCCGCGAGGTGGAGCGCCGTCACGCCGTCGCCGTGGTCGGGGCCGCCGAAGGTCCCGCGGGTGTTCGGATCGGCCCCCAGCTCGAGCAGCCGAAGCATGGCTTCGACGCGCCCGTTGACCGTTGCCCACGCGAGGGCGGTGCCGCGGTAGGGATCCGCCTCGATCCGCGCTCCGGACTCGGCCAGGAGCGAGATGGCCTCGACGCGGCCGCTCTTCGCCGCCCAGACGAGCGCCTCGTCGAGCACCTCCTGCGGGTCGTCGGAGGGCGTCCAGACCGGGAAGCCGCCGTGGGGGCGGTAGAACGCGCGGTGGGCGCCCGCCTCGGGCGTGCCGAGCAGCTCGCCGATCAGTTCGAGCCGCCCGAGACCGGCGGCGACGCGCAGGTTGCGCGGCTCCAGCCCGAGCAGGTCGACGACCTCCCGGTGCCCCCAGAAGAGCGCCGCGACGAGCGGGGTGCCGCCGTCGCCGCGTGCCGAAGCGCCGAGCTCGCCTCCCGCAGCGAGCATCAGCTCGGCGAGGTCGCGCCTGTTTCCGTAGCCCGCCTGGTGGAGGGGCGTCCAGCCGTAGTCGTTGCCGCCGTTCGGATCCGCGCCGCGCTGGAGCAGGAGCCGGACGAGGCCGAGGTCGTCGTTCGTCCCGGCGATCCCGAGCAGGTCGTTGCCGTTCGTGCCCCGGGCGCGGACGAGCTCCGGGTGCTGGTCGAGCAGGCCGACGAGGCCGGCGCGATCGCCCGCCTCGACGGCGCGGAAGGCGAGCATGAACGGTCCCGGCGGCCTGCGACCTTCGCGCAGCGCCGCCACGTGCTCGCGCAACGCGTCCCAGCTCGAGAACCCGTGGCGGCCGGCCAGGTCGAGCCGCGCCGCCGCGACGGTCGTCCCACCGACGCTCGCGATCCCGTCCGCGCGCTCCTCGTAGTACTCGATGTCGGTGTGGAAGGGCTGCTCGACCTCGAGGTCGATCACGGCCCGAGCCTATCCACCGTTGCGCAGATCGGCGACCGCGCGCTCGGCTTCCTCGACTGCGGAGCTGGCATCCTCCGCTTCCCGCTCTGCTTGCTCGAGCTCCTTTGTGAGCCGCTTGCGCTCGCGCTCGGCAGCCGCTGCGGCGCGCTTCGCTTCTGCGAGCTCCTCGCGTGCCGCCTTGAGCTTCGCTGCCCGCGCTGCAGACTCCGCGCGCTTGCCGCCCCTCGGCTTGCGGGGCGGAGCCGCGACGGCCAGGCCGGGATCGAGCCCGAAGCCGGCCGACTCGACCTCACGCGCGAGCAGGCCCCGCTCGAGTAGCGGCTGGAGCGCGGGGTCGACCGACGCAGCGCGCAGCGTGGAGGTGACGCGCTCGAGCACGGCGTCCGAGAGTTTCAGCCGCCTCGCCTCCCGCCTCACGCGGTCGAGTGCGGCCCTGTGCTCTCGCGTGGCCTCGGCGACGGCGGCCGCGTCTTTGCCGGCGAGCGCAGATTCCTGCGCGGAGCGGAGGGCACGCCCCGCTTGGACGAGCGCCCGCACCTCGGAGGGATCGTCACGGGCGATGCGGTTGATCGCTGCGGCGGCGGCGGTCGGCTTCGCGAGCTTCGCCACCTCCGCGGCAAGGGCGGCGTTCTCGGGTTTCAGCTCCTTCGCCCGCGCCTTGCGCGCCTCAGTGAACTCGTTCGGCGCGAGCGCATAGAGCGTTTCCGTCTCCTGTCTCAGCTCGCGGTCCACGTTGGCATCGTGCCAGCCGCGGCCGTCGCCGGCTCTGCCCGGGACGGTGCCGGGCGACGTTCAAAAGCTCGGGGACCTTGCCGGGCGCCGGAGATCGGCATTCAATCGTCCGTATGGGTCTGACGACTCAGGATCTCTCACGCGTCGTCGGCATCTGGCGTAACCGGCAGCTCCGGCGCGCCGAGCTGGCTTGGGGTGCCGCGGTCACCGCCGAGTGGATGCACTTCGTCGCACTGGGCGTCTTCGCATACGACGTTGGCGGAACGCTTGCCGTCGGCATCGCGGGGCTCGTACGCCTGCTCCCGGCCGCGCTCCTGGCGCCGTTCGCCGCCGCGCTCGGTGACCGATTCCGTCGAGAGCGCTTCCTGGCCACGAACGCGCTCGTCGGCGCCCTGGCGCTGACGGCTTCGGCCGCAGTCTTCGCGGTAGGCGGAAACGAGATCCTCATCATCGCCCTGGCGGCGCCGATCGGCGTCGCTTCGACGCTCGTCCGCCCGGCGCTCCAGGCACTGCTTCCTTCTCTGGCTCGGACTCCAGCAGAGCTGATCGCCTCGAACGGCGCGACCTCGACGGTCGAAGGGATTGGGACGCTGGTCGGGCCGCTCGGCGCGGGGCTGCTCGTGTCGATCGCCGACCCCGGCGTCGTCTTCGGCGCTGGGGCGGTTGCGCTGGCCACGGCTGCAGCGATCTTCGCGAGCGTGCGCGTCGAGGGTCGGATTCTCGTCGCGGTGCCTGCCCCCACCAGCAGCCGACCGCTCCTCGCCGGCTTCGTCGCCCTGCTCGCCAAGCCGAAGCGGCGCCTCGTCGTCGCGCTGATCGTGGCGCAGGGGTTCGTCCGGGGCTGTCTGAACGTCCTGATCGTCGTGACGGTGTTCCGGGTGCTCGACGCCGGCGACGGCGCGGTCGGGTACATGACCGCGGCGCTCGGGGTCGGGGGTCTCCTCGGCGCGGTCGCCTCTCCGACGTTCATCCGCACCCGGCTCGCGATCCCGTTCGGCGTTGCACTGATCTTCTGGGGCGTGCCGATCGCGCTCATCGCGGCGACGTCCGACCTGGTGGTGGCACTCGTACTTCTCATCGTGGTCGGTGCCGCCAACAGCATCGAGGACGTCGCCGTGTTCACGTTGTTGCAACGCATGGTCCCCGACGACGTCCTCACGCGCGCGCTCGGTGTCGTCTGGAGCCTCGTGATGGGAGGGGTGGCGCTGGGCTCGATCGCCGCACCGGCAGTCGTGCATGCGTTCGGGCCTCGGCCGGCGCTGGTCGCGGTAGGGGCGATCCTGCCCGTGCTGGTCCTGCTGACCTGGAACCGGCTCCGCGAAATCGATCGGACGGTCTCGAGTACACCCCCTCAGCTCGCGCTCATCGAGAGCGCGACCCTCTTCTCACCGCTCAGCATGGCTGCGAAGGAGCGCCTGGCGGGGGTGCTCGTGCCGCTGCCCGTTGCCGCCGGCGATGTCGTCATCCGCGCCGGGGAGGTGGGGAATCGCTTCTACCTGGTCGCGAGCGGCGACTTGGAGATCACCGGGGAGGGAGTGCTCGGCCGCGTGGGCGAAGGCGACTTCTTCGGCGAGATCGCTCTGCTGAGGGACGTGCCACGGACGGCGACGGTGCAGGCTCTCGCCGACTCCGAGCTCTACGTGCTCAGCCGGAGCGACTTTCTCGCCGCCGTGCTGGCCCATGCCGGGGTTCGCGCCGCCGGCGAGGCGGTGGCCGACGAGCGGCTGGCGGCCGTCGGATCCGGACAGGAGCCGCCGACGATGCGCCCGGGAGGATTCGAACCTCCGACCTCACGCTCCGGAGGCGCGCGCTCTATCCCCTGAGCTACGGGCGCTCGGGAAGGTGAGTGTAGCGGCGGAGACGAGGCCGCTCGCCTCCGCCGCCCCAATCAGGCTCTGAAGTAGAGCCAGGAGTCCTGCGCCCGGGCGACCTGCCCCGGCGTGAACTGGTTGTAACAGGCGTCGTAGGAGTAGTCCATGTAGTTGTGGATCGGGTCGAGCCCCGGCTCCTTCGGGCACGTGTCCTTGCCCTCGGGGCAGCCGCTCGTGGGTACGAGCATCGCCGGCGTGTCGGCGACGAAGTCGCCCTTGGCGTTGCAGCCGCCGTAGAACGTGTGCTCGAGGTTGACCCAGTGGCCGGCCTCGTGGACGAGCGTCATGCCCAGGTCGTAGCGGCCGGGGAAGACGGTCGTGCCGGGCAGGGAGCCCCAGTGGAGGACGATCCCGTCGATGGAGAGCCGCGAGTCCGGCAGCCCCGGCAGGTAGGCGTAGCCCAGGTAGCCGCCGGCGAGGTTCGTGTAGACGTTTAGCGATTCGAACCCGCCCTGCCGGAGGGTGCTCTTCATCTCCCGTTCGGGATGCGTGCCGGCCTTCGCGTTGAACCACTCGGCGTCGTCTGTGCGCGTGATTCCCGTGAGCTCGAAGCGGAAGCCGGAGTTGGCGCCACCGTAGAAGCCCGAGAACGCGAGGTTGAGCACGTTCATCTGCTCCTGGATCTGAGCGTCGGTGACGTTGCCGGTCGCCCCGTCGGTGATCACGTGGAAGTACGTGGGCACCGCTGCCCTGAACTTCTTCCCGCCCTTGCCCTTCGCGGACTCCGGCAGCGCTTCGACCTTCTCGTTCAGGGCCGGCTCCCGGCCGATCTCGGTGCCACGGGCGCTGCTCGCAGGCGACGTGAGTGCCGCGAGACTGTCGAAGCTCGACGACGCCGTCCAGCACGACGCCGAGGGTCCGGCCTGGGCGCCGGCGCCTGCGCCTGCGGGTGCGGCCGTCATCGCGACGGCTGCCACGCCGGCAGCGAGCAGCAGCATGGTCCTCTTCATCCCTCTACCCCCTTGACTTGCGATGGAAGGGCGGAGCGCCTCGAGTGGCGCTCCGCCCCTGGATCTCCCTAGTACCTGCCCGTGCGGAAGTGGATGTACTGGGCCTGCATCCGCGCCGCCTGGCCAGGAGTGAACTGGTTGTAGCAGGCGTCGACCGAGTAATCCATGTAGTTGCGGATCGGGTCGAGCCCCGGCTCCTTCAGGCACGTGTCCTTGCCCACAGGGCACCCGCTCGTCGGCACGAGCATCGCCGGCGTGTCGTCCACGCGGTCGCCGTCGCCGAGGCAGCCCTTCTCGAACGTGTGCGCGAGCCCGAGCCAGTGACCCACCTCGTGCGTCACGGTGAAGCCGAGGTTGTATGGCGTGATGAAGCCGCCCGGGAACGAGCCGTAGTGGATCACGGCCCCGTCCAGGAACTGGAGCTTCTTCCCGTTCGCCTTCAGCACCGACGGGTAGTAGGCGAAGCCGAGGTTGCCGGCCGCCGTGCCCGTGTAGATGTTGAGCGCATTCGGGCCGCCCTGACGGAGGGCCTGCTTGGCCGCGATCTCGTCGGCGAAGCTGTCCATCGTGTGCCACGCCGCGTTGTCGGTGCGGGTGACCCCTCGCAGCTCGAACCGGATCCCGGAATTGGCGCCGCCGTAGAAGCCGGCGAACGAGAGGTTGAGCACGTCCATCTGCGCGGTGATCTGCGCATCCGTGATCGCGCCCACCGTGCCGGCGGTGATCACGTGGATGTAGGTCGGAACGGTCACCGTGAAGCCCGCCGGGACGTTCGGCGCGATCCCGGAGTCGTAACTCGAGTCGCCGACGTTGATACGCGCCGGAGCGTCGCGCTCCCAACCCTTTCGTGCAGTGGAGCCGCGGGTCAGGGCGTTCAGGCTGCTGAACTCGCTCTCGGCCACGCATACCCCGCTCGCGCCCAGGCCGTGGCCCTGCTCGGCGCTCGCGGGCGCCGCCGTGGTCGCGAGCAGCGCGAGAACGCCGCTCACGAGCAGAAATAGCTTCTTCATCGCTCTCCCTTGCCTCTGGTTTGCCGCTGGTTCACCGGCACCGTAAGCGGCACAAAGACCTTTTGCAACCCGCGTCAGGTTAAGGTTGTGCGCGTGCAGCTCTCGGCCGAGATCGTCACGCTCCGGCTGGCCGAGACCTTCGTCATCTCCCGCGAGTCGCGCGACGCGGAGGACGTCGTCCACGTCGAGCTGCGCCATGACGGCGCGGTCGGCTACGGCGAGGCGGCACCGATCGAGCACTACTCCGAGTCGGCCGTCTCGGCGCTTGCGTTCGTCGAGGAGCATGGGGCGCGCGCGCTCGGCGACGACCCCTGGGCGCTCGAGCAGATCGGCGGCCGCCTCGGCGAGCTCCCGGGTGAGCTCGCGGCCAAGAGCGCGCTCGACGCGGCCCTGCACGACCTGCAGGGAAAGCTCCTTGGCGTGCCCGTCTGGAAGCTGCTCGGGCTGCCTCGCAGCGGCCCACAGACCTCCTGGACGGTCTGGCTCGGCGACCCCGACGACATGGCTCGGCGCGCCGAGCGCGCAGCCGCGCGCTTCGGCCGGCTGAAGCTGAAGCTCGGAGGCGGCGACGGCCTGGACGTGGAGCGCGTCCGGGCGGTGCGGGGCGTCACCGACCTGCCGCTCCAGGTCGACGTCAACGAGTGGTGGTCGCTCGACGAGGCGCTCGACGCGCTGCCGCAGCTCGCCTCGCTCGGCGTCGCCTACTGCGAGCAGCCGCTGCGGGCCGGTGATGAGGGCGGCCGGGCGCTGAAGGAGCGCTCGCCGCTCCCGATCTACGTCGACGAGGATTGCCACACGCTGGCCGACGTCGCGGGCTGCGCGGAGATCGCGCACGGCGTCAACCTCAAGCTCGCCAAGTCGGGCGGGATCCGGGAGGCGATCCGGATGGCTCACGCGGCCCGTGCGCTCGGGCTCGGCGTGATGCTCGGCTGCATGGTCGAATCCGGGCTCGGGATCGCGGCCGGCTGCGTCGTGGCGCCACTCTGCGATCACGTCGACCTCGACGGCAATCTCCTGCTTGCCGAGGACCCCTGGCCGGGGGTCGACCTCGCGGACGGCGTTCAGGTCCCCTCAGACCGTCCAGGGCTCGGTGTCGGACGCCCGGTCTGAGCCGGCCCAGCCTGAGCCGGCCCAGCCTGAGCCGGCCCAGCCTGAGCGGCTGCTGATCCTGGCAGAGGGCTTCTCCGCCGATCCGCACTACGGGAAGACGGCGCGCGGGGTGCTCGCCTACGGGGAGCGGGAGGTCGTGGCGCTGCTGGACTCTGAGCGCGCGGGGGAGACGCAGTCGGGCGTGCCGATCGTCGCGACGGTCTCCGACGCGCTCCCGCTCGGGCCGACGACCGCGCTCGTGGGCGTCGCCACGCAGGGCGGACGCTTCCCGCCGGCGTGGCGCGAGCTGCTCAAGAGCTGCATCGCAGCGGGGCTGCATATCGAGAACGGGCTGCACGAGTTCCTGGCCGGCGACGAGGAGCTGGCGGCGCTCGCCGCACGCCATGGGGTCGAGCTGCGCGACCTCCGCCGGCCGCCCGACGGTCTCGACGTCCCGACGGGCGCGAACCTCGAGTTGCCGGTGCGCACGGTGCTGACGGTCGGATCGGAGTGCGCGATCGGGAAGATGACCGTGTCGCTCGAGCTCGAGCGGGCAGCGCGGGCCCGCGGGCTGGCGGCCCGCTTCGTGCCAACGGGGCAGACGGGGATTGCGATCGCCGGCTGGGGGATCTCGGTCGACGCGGTCGTCTCGGACTTCCTGGCCGGTGCTGCGGAGCGTCTCGTCGCAGAGGGTCACAAGCGCGGCGGCGAGCTGCTCTTCGTCGAGGGGCAGGGCGCGCTGCTCCATCCGGCCTACTCGGGCGTCACGCTCGGGCTGATCCACGGGAGCGCGCCGCATGCCTTCGTGCTCTGCCATCTCGCCGGCCAGACGGAGGTCGAGGGCTACCCGGGCCACACGATCCCGCCGCTGCCGGTGCTCGTCGAGCTCCACGAGCGGATTGCGCTCCCGGCCCGCCGGGCGCGTGTGGCTGCGATCGCGCTGAACACCCGCCTGCTGGACGAGGACGGGGCGCGCGCCGCAGTCGAGGCGGCGGCGGTCGAGACCGGCCTGCCCGTCGACGACCCGGTGCGCTTCGGTCCGGAGCGGCTGCTCGACGCCGTGCTCGCCTTGCTGGAGGAGCGAGGGGTTGCAGGCTCTTCAATTCCGGCGCCGAAAAGCCGATAGTCACATCTGCAGGATTCCGGGTCTCCAGAGAGGGCACACACTTTGCACAAGCTCATCGCCGCGCTCGTTCTCGCGTGCGCGCTCACTTTCGCCGCGACCGCATCGGCCGTCGACTTCGGCGCGAACGACGACACGGGCAAGTACGCGGAGGACGGAGGGGCAGAGTTCTTCGCGCAGATGGCCTCGGCCGGGCTGAAGCAGAACGTGATCACCGTTCGCTGGATGCCCGGGTCGAGTGAGATTCCAGACCGCGAGCTGCTCGAGCGCGCGGTGCCGGCTGCGATCGACGCCGGGATCAGGCCGGTGTTCGCCGTCTACCCGTATCCCCCGAGCGCGATCGAGACCGGCTGGTCCGGCCCGGCCGGCTTCGCGGACTGGCTCGAGGGCGTCGCGCGCGCGTTCCCGGAGGTGACGACCTACATCGTCGGCAACGAGCCGAACCTGAACACGTTCTGGCGCCCGCAGGGCAACCGCAAGGGTGCGATCCGCTCGGCTGCCTCGTTCGGCCCGTTTCTGGCTGCGGGCTACGACGCGCTGAAGGCGGTCTCGCGCGACATCACCGTGCTCGGAGTCGGTCTGTCGCCCCGTGGCGACCGCGCGCCGGGCCGGGCCGGCAAGTCTTCGCCCATGCACTTCATCTCCTCGCTCGGAGCCTGGTACCGCAAGAGCCACCGGCGGGCGCCGCTGATGGACGGCTTCAGTTTCCACCCCTATCCGAGCCCGAGCAACTTCAAGGTCCCGTTCGGGTTCACCTACTCGTGGCCGAACGCCGGGCTGCACGAGCTGCGACGCGTCAAGCAGGCGCTCTGGGACGCCTTCGCAGGCACGCGGCAACCCACGACGTCGGGCGGCCTGAAGCTGTATCTCGACGAGGTGGGCTGGCAGGTCGCCGTCAGCCCCTGGCGGGGTTACGACGGGAAAGAGAACGTCAGGGTGACGACCGAGAAGGCACAGGCCGCGATCTATGGCGAGCTCGTGCGCTTCGTCGTCTGCGACCCCGCGGTCGCGCAGTTGAACTTCTTCGGCTACTACGACGACGACGCGCTCGGCGGCTGGCAGTCCGCGCTTCGGCGTGTCGACGGGACCGCGCGGCCCGCGCACAAGGCGGTCAGCGCCGCGATCGCCGCGACGGGCGGCCGCTGCCGCGGAAAGCTGCGCCGGTGGACGCCGCTGCGCCGGCCCGACCGGGCCACCGTCAAGTTCGGCCCCTTCAAGGGGGTGCAGGCCGGCTCGGCGCGTCGCTTCTGGTTCAAGGCCACGGCCGCCGAGGACGTCGTCGTTCGCGCGGGTCTCGTCCCCGCCCGGACCCCGCTGGCCCGGATCCAGACCTTCCTCCGGCCCGCAGGGAGCGTGAACGCCTACCGGCGGCCCGCGCTGAACGTCTCCGCCACGCCGAGCTACCGGCAGGCAGGTGCTCGTCGTGTCGGTCGCGGCGAAGTTGAACGCGCGCCGCGTCTCGATCTTCCGCAGCCCGGCCTTCCTCGTCGCGAACGCCCAGCCGAGGCGAACGGGCGGCGCTTGAGCGACGCGAGGCTCGAGCGCCTTGCCGGTCTGATCGCCGGCTACTCGTTGGACCTGCAGCCCGGCGAGGTCGTCCGCCTCGACAGCTCCGAGGCGGGTGCGCCGCTCCTGCTGGAGCTCTATCGCGCAGCCCTGCGGCTCGGCGCCAATCCCTACCTCGACGTTTCGGTCGATCGCCTGGCCGAGCTGATGGTGGCGGAGGGCTCGGAGGAGCAGCTCGCCCACGTCGCGCAGCTCGAGTGGGACGAGATCGAGGCGCTCGACGCGTCGGTGACCGTCTGGGCGGAGACGAACACGCGCGCGTTCACGAACGCCGACCCCGACCGCCACGGCCGCCGGCTCGCCGCGCGCCAGGCGCTGATCCGGCGCACGTGGGAGCGGATCGCGGCAGGGCAGATGCGCTGGTGCGGGACGCTGGCGCCGGTCAATGCATTCGCGCAGGACGCGCAGATGTCGCTGACGGACTACGAGGACTTCGTCTTCGGCGCCTGCCACGTCGCGGGCGACGACGACCCGGTCGCCTACTGGCGTGGGGTGTCGACCGAGCTGAATGCCCACGCGGCGCGGCTCACCGACGTGCGTGAGCTGCGCATCCTGGGGCCAGACACCGATCTCCGCGTCGGCGTCGGCGGCCGACGCTGGGAGGCCGCGGACGGGCGCGTCAACATGCCCGACGGCGAGGTCTACACGAGCCCGGTCGAGGACGCGACCGAGGGCGAGATCCGCTTCACGTTCCCGGCGCTCTATGCCGGCCGCGAGGTGACCGACGTCCGCCTGCGCTTCGAGGGTGGCCGGGTCGTCTCGGCCGAGGCTGCCCGGGGAGGCGACTTCCTCGAGTCGCTGCTCGACCGCGACGCCGGAGCCCGAATCCTCGGCGAGGTCGCCTTCGGGCTCAACTACGGGATCGACCGCTTCACGGGCAACATCCTCTTCGACGAGAAGATCGGCGGCACCGTGCACGTGGCGCTCGGGTCAAGCTTCACCGAGGTCGGCGGCCTGAACGACTCGAGCCTGCACTGGGACCTGATCTGCGATCTGCGCGCCGACGGCGAGGTCTACGCCGACGGCGAGCTCGTGTGGAAGGCGGGCGGCTTCCTCGATGGCTGATCCGCGGGTAGAGCGGCTCGCGGAGGTGCTCGTGGGCTACTCGGCCGACGTCCAGCCGGGTGAGGTGGTGACGATCGAGGCGCCGCTCGCCGCAAAGCCGCTGATCATCGAGCTCTACCGCCAGGTACTCCGCGCCGGGGGTCATCCGGTCCCCCGGGTGAAGCTCGGGCGCGCGCCGGAGCTCTTCTACGCCGAGGCGACCGGCGACCAGCTCGACTGGCTCACCCCGGCCTTCCGGGGCGCCAACGAGAGCTCCGACGTGCGCATCATCGTCGAGGCCGAGGAGAACACGAAGAGCTTGAGCGGCGTCGACCCCGAGGTGCAGGCACGGGTCAGCCGCGCGCGAATGGAGGTGCGCAACCGCTACCTGGAGCGTGCCGCCGAGGGTGAGCTGAAATGGGTGCTGACGGCGTTCCCCACTGACGCCGCCGCCCAGGACGCGGACATGTCCCTGAGCGAGTACGAGGAGTTCGTCTACGGTGCCGGCCGGCTCTTCGATGACGATCCCGTCGCCTCGTGGCGGGCCTTCGCCGACCACGCCTTCGCGGCGAAGCGCTACCTCGAAGGCATCCGCGAGCTCCGCATCGTGGCGGAGGGGACGGATCTGACGCTCGCGGTGGAGGGACGCACCTGGGAGCCGTCGGTCGGTCGGGAGAACTTCCCTGACGGAGAGGTCTTCACCGCGCCGCTCGAGACCCGCGTCGACGGCGTCGTGCGCTTCACCTACCCCGCCGTGTACCAGGGCCGCGAGGTCCAGGACGTCGAGCTGCGCTTCGTCGGCGGCGAGGTGGTCGACAGCTCGGCGTCGCACGGTCTCGACTTCCTGCGCGCGATGATCGCGATGGATGAGGGCTCGAAGCGGCTGGGCGAGTTCGCGTTCGGCCTCAACGAGGGCATCGACCGCTTCACGCGGAACATCCTCTTCGACGAGAAGATCGGCGGCACGGTGCACCTCGCGCTGGGCACGAGCTATCCCGAGACCGGGGGCGTGAACCGCTCCGGCCTGCACTGGGACCTGATCTGCGACCTCCGCTCCGGGAGCGAGGTGCTCGCCGACGGCGAGGTCGTCTACCGCGACGGCCGCTTCCTGCCGGGTGTGCTGGAGGCCTGAGCCGGTCGACCTCTGCCGACTTGCCTAGTCGATTCAGTTCCGGGACGCTGTCCGCGTGGAGCCTGACATTCGCTATGCACGGAGCGGCGGCGTCGCCATCGCCTACCAGGTCGTCGGCAACGGCGAGACCGATCTCGTCTTCGTCCCCGATTACGTCTCCAACCTCGTGTACGCGTGGGAGTCGCCCTACTGGCGGCCGTTCTACGAGCGGTTGGCGCAGTCGTTTCGGCTGATTCTGTTCGACAAGCGCGGCACCGGGTTGTCGGATCGAGGGGGCTCGTTCCCGACCCTCGAGACGCGGATGGAGGACGTGCGGGCCGTGCTCGGGGCGGTCGGCTCAGAGCGCGCAGCGATCTTCGGGTCACACGAGGGCTCCCTGATGGCGACGCTCTTCGCCGCAACGTATCCGGAGAGCACGATCGCGCTCGCGTTGTTTCATCCGCCGGTCGCTGCGGTGCAGGGGGCCTACGAATCCGAGCTGCTGGACTTGCGCGAGGGCTGGGGAACCCAGGAGTGGTGCGACGCGATACTCGAGGTCACATGCCCGACGCTGGCAGCGACCGAGGAGGGGCGGCAGTGGGTTGTGAACGCGCTTCGGGTCGGCGCGAGCCCGGCGATGGGCTACGAGCTCAACCGCGCCTTCCTTCAAACCGACCTGAGCGACGTCTACGCAGCCGTACGTGCTCCGACACTCGTCCTCTACCGCGAGACGCTGAACGTGCCGGAGACCACGGAGGAATCGCGGGCGGTGGCGGAGCGGATCCCCGGAGCGCGCCTGATGCGCGTCTCGGGGAGCGACTACTGGGGCGTCTTCCTCTCCCTCGACATCGCCGACGAGCTCGAGCGGCTCGTCGCCGGCGACGTCGGCCCGCTGGTTCCCGAGAGCGTGCTGACAACGGTGATGTTCACCGACATCGTCGGCTCGAGCGAGCAGGCGTCGAGGCTCGGCGACCGCGCCTGGCGCGATTTGCTGGCAAGGCACCACGCTGTGGTTCGCCGTGAGCTGGCGCGCTTCCGCGGCGAGGAGCGCGACACGGCCGGCGACGGCTTCTTCGCCACCTTCGACGGGCCGGCTCGCGCGATCCGCTGCGCGGAGGCGGCGATGGAGGCCGTGCGTCCGCTCGGCCTCGAGCTACGCGCGGGGATTCACACCGGCGAGTGCGAGCTGCACGAAGGAAAGGTCGCCGGTGTCGCGCTCTCGATCGGCGCGCGCGTTTGTGGCGCCGCGGCGCCCGGCGAGCTGCTGGTCACGCGCACCGTCAAGGATTTGGTCGCCGGCTCCGGGATCGCGTTCGAGGACCGTGGCCGTCACGAGCTGAAGGGCGTCGACGAATGGGAGCTGCACGCGATCGTCTGAGAGCTTGACTTGACAGCGAACAGGTGTTCGTGCATCATGGCGAACACA